>NZ_JBNDMI010000004.1:0-2587500 GCF_050436505.1 Paraburkholderia sp. CI3 | reverse complement strand
CCAGACCCACCACGGTCTTGTCTGGTGAGCTGAAGGGCTGGGGCCGCTGGAATATCTGTGGGACTGGGGGATTAGCTCAGCTGGGAGAGCACCTGCTTTGCAAGCAGGGGGTCGTCGGTTCGATCCCGTCATCCTCCACCAATCCTCAATGCGCAGGGTTCTGCATGAAGGCAGAGCGTTGCGCATTGGCGATTGAGCCAGTCAGAGCGGTATGAGGCACAGGCTTCATACCGGCTGCCGTTCTTTAACAATCAGGAAGAAGTAGTAAAGAGATTCACGAAAGGCGCCTGGAGATGGGTGCCGAGTAGGTGAATCAGGGTTGTGATTGTATCGATGTATTTTAAAGGTGATCGAAAGATTGCTTTGGAATACGGCGCAACACGAATACTCAACCTGTAGCGAGTGCGTCTATCCCCTCCGGGGATGGGACCCACGTAAGCGCTAAAGCGCTAACGTGGGTCGACACAGAGACACACCCGTTATAGGGTCAAGCGAACAAGTGCATGTGGTGGATGCCTTGGCGATCACAGGCGATGAAGGACGCGGTAGCCTGCGAAAAGCTCCGGGGAGCTGGCAAACGAGCATTGATCCGGAGATGTCCGAATGGGGAAACCCACTCCTAATGGAGTATCCGTAGCTGAATCCATAGGCTACGTGAAGCGAACGCGGTGAACTGAAACATCTAAGTAACCGCAGGAAAAGAAATCAACCGAGATTCCCAGAGTAGTGGCGAGCGAAATGGGATCAGCCGGTACACGTTATCCGTATTGTTAGTCGAACGCTCTGGAAAGTGCGGCCATAGCAGGTGATAGCCCTGTAGACGAAAACAGCATGGAAGAACTGGGTGTACGAGAAGTAGGGCGGGACACGTGAAATCCTGTCTGAAGATGGGGGGACCATCCTCCAAGGCTAAATACTCGTGATCGACCGATAGTGAACCAGTACCGTGAGGGAAAGGCGAAAAGAACCCCGGGAGGGGAGTGAAACAGATCCTGAAACCGCATGCATACAAACAGTCGGAGCCCCGCTTTAAGCGCTTTCGGCGCATTCATGAAATGAATGCGTCAAAAGACATCAAGTCTGAAACATGACCACTGCGCGCTTGAAGTGGATTTAAGCGCGAGAGCGCTTAAAGCGGGGTGACGGCGTACCTTTTGTATAATGGGTCAGCGACTTACATTCAGTGGCGAGCTTAACCGATTAGGGCAGGCGTAGCGAAAGCGAGTCCGAACAGGGCGTCCAGTCGCTGGGTGTAGACCCGAAACCAGGTGATCTATCCATGGCCAGGTTGAAGGCACGGTAACACGTGCTGGAGGACCGAACCCACTAACGTTGAAAAGTTAGGGGATGAGCTGTGGATAGGGGTGAAAGGCTAAACAAACCTGGAAATAGCTGGTTCTCTCCGAAAACTATTTAGGTAGTGCCTCGTGTGTCACCTTCGGGGGTAGAGCACTGTCATGGTTGTGGGGTCCATTGCGGATTACTACGCCATAGCAAACTCCGAATACCGAAGAGTGCAATCACGGGAGACAGACATCGGGTGCTAACGTCCGGTGTCAAGAGGGAAACAACCCAGACCGCCAGCTAAGGTCCCCAAATATGGCTAAGTGGGAAACGAAGTGGGAAGGCTAAAACAGTCAGGAGGTTGGCTTAGAAGCAGCCACCCTTTAAAGAAAGCGTAATAGCTCACTGATCGAGTCGTCCTGCGCGGAAGATGTAACGGGGCTAAGCCATATACCGAAGCTGCGGATGCACAGTAATGTGCATGGTAGGAGAGCGTTCCGTAAGCCTGCGAAGGTGCACTGGAAAGTGTGCTGGAGGTATCGGAAGTGCGAATGCTGACATGAGTAGCGATAAAGGGGGTGAAAGGCCCCCTCGCCGTAAGCCCAAGGTTTCCTACGCAACGTTCATCGGCGTAGGGTGAGTCGGCCCCTAAGGCGAGGCAGAAATGCGTAGCTGATGGGAAGCAGATTAATATTTCTGCACCATTGTGAAATGCGATGGGGGGACGGATCGCGGAAGGTTGTCCGGGTGTTGGAAGTCCCGGTCCTTGCATTGGAGAAGGCGCTTTGGCAAATCCGGGCGCGCAATTCAAGGGTGCGAGGCGAGTCGCCTAGGCGACGAAGCAACTGGAAGGGGTTCCAGGAAAAGCCTCTAAGCTTCAGTTTCACAGTGACCGTACCGCAAACCGACACAGGTGGGCGAGATGAGTATTCTAAGGCGCTTGAGAGAACTCGGGAGAAGGAACTCGGCAAATTGGTACCGTAACTTCGGGATAAGGTACGCCCTCATAGCCTGACTGGCCTGCGCCAGAAGGGTGAAAGGGTTGCAATAAACTGGTGGCTGCGACTGTTTAATAAAAACACAGCACTCTGCAAACACGAAAGTGGACGTATAGGGTGTGACGCCTGCCCGGTGCCGGAAGATTAAATGATGGGGTGCAAGCTCCTGATTGAAGTCCCGGTAAACGGCGGCCGTAACTATAACGGTCCTAAGGTAGCGAAATTCCTTGTCGGGTAAGTTCCGACCTGCACGAATGGCGTAACGATGGCCACACTGTCTCCTCCCGAGACTCAGCGAAGTTGAAGTGTTTGTGATGATGCAATCTCCCCGCGGCTAGACGGAAAGACCCCATGAACCTTTACTGTAGCTTTGCATTGGACTTTGAACCGGTCTGTGTAGGATAGGTGGGAGGCTATGAAGTTGGGACGCCAGTCTCAATGGAGCCGTCCTTGAAATACCACCCTGATCTGTTTGAGGTTCTAACCTTGGCCCGTGATCCGGGTCGGGGACAGTGCATGGTAGGCAGTTTGACTGGGGCGGTCTCCTCCCAAAGTGTAACGGAGGAGTACGAAGGTACGCTAGGTACGGTCGGAAATCGTGCTGATAGTGCAATGGCATAAGCGTGCTTGACTGTGAGACTGACAAGTCGAACAGGTGCGAAAGCAGGTCATAGTGATCCGGTGGTTCTGTATGGAAGGGCCATCGCTCAACGGATAAAAGGTACTCTGGGGATAACAGGCTGATACCGCCCAAGAGTTCATATCGACGGCGGTGTTTGGCACCTCGATGTCGGCTCATCTCATCCTGGGGCTGTAGCCGGTCCCAAGGGTATGGCTGTTCGCCATTTAAAGAGGTACGTGAGCTGGGTTTAAAACGTCGTGAGACAGTTTGGTCCCTATCTGCCGTGGGCGCTGGATATTTGAAGGGGGCTGCTCCTAGTACGAGAGGACCGGAGTGGACGAACCTCTGGTGTACCGGTTGTCACGCCAGTGGCATCGCCGGGTAGCTATGTTCGGAAGAGATAACCGCTGAAAGCATCTAAGCGGGAAACTCGCCTTAAGATGAGATATCCCCGGGGCTTCGAGCCCCTTGAAGGGTCGTTCAAGACCAGGACGTTGATAGGTCAGGTGTGCACGTACAGTAATGTACTGAGCTAACTGATACTAATTGCCCGTAAGGCTTGATCCTATAACAGGTGTGTCTCGACCCGCGTTAGTGCTTGAGCACTGACGCCGGTCCGATCCCCGAAGGGGATTGGTGTGAACTCCCGCGGGAGCTAACAGAAACGCACGGTTGGGATTCAGCGTTGTGCCAGAAACAACACAACCCCCCACACTCGAATCCTTTACGCTTCTTCCCGATTGGCTGTGGCGCAAGCGGTTGACTCCAACCCTGCGACGCAGCAACCCGTCATGCCTGATGACCATAGCGAGTCGGTCCCACCCCTTCCCATCCCGAACAGGACCGTGAAACGACTCCACGCCGATGATAGTGCGGATTGCCCGTGTGAAAGTAGGTAATCGTCAGGCTCCTCCCCAGTCAGAAACCCCACCCGCCGCGGTGGGGTTTTTGCGTTTTCGCGGCCAAAATTAACAAACAGCATTGAAGCAAGCGACACCTCCGCCCGCCTCAACGCCTTTCAACTCGTTCTCCCGCTGCCGACGCAATATACCCCAGACCCGGCGATAACCATAGCTCGGCAGGTCAGTGACGCTCAGCCGTATTTCTTCGACCAGCCCGGCATCGTCCGTCTTCCTGGCGCTGCGTCCATCCTGCCAGTCGGCTGTACGTGCAAGCCTTGCCGCCACGTTTGAGCGCGCTACGCCGAGAACGTCGCAGACCTGCTTCACTGCTCGTCCCCCGGCAATGAGGGTGAGCGCGCAATCCATTTTCGCGACTTCGCCACCTCCACCGCCTCACGGAGAATCTCGTTCTCCATTGTCTTTTTGCCGAGCAGTCGCTGGAGTTTGCCGAGCAGTCGCTGGAGTTCCCTGATTTGCTTCAGCGCATCGCTCAGCTCCGACGCTGGTACGACTTCCTCGCCGGCACTGACAGCCGACAGGCTGCCATCCTGATACAGCTCGCGCCAGTGAAACGGCTGGTTCGGATTCACGCCGTGCTGGCGTGCAACCATCGAGACCGACTTGCCCGGCTCGAAACTCTCTCTCACCACCGCCGCCGGCGTTCCGGTCCCATCAACACTTCCATCACTTCTTGTTTGTTGTTAGTCAAAAACACAGTTGTATGCCTACCCGCTATTTTAAGTGGGAAACTGTGTCCGGCGATTCAGGGGGCCGCTCCATCAACTCTCTACTTCCCTTGCGCCAGAAACTTCTGCGCCAGTCGGACCCAATACGTCGATCCCACCGGCAACAACTCGTCGTTAAAGTCATAACTCGCGTTGTGCAGCATACAAGGGCCCGCGCCGTGGCCCGCCTCGCGGTGGCCGCCATCGCCGTTGCCCAAAAACGCATAGCAACCCGGTTTCGCCAGCAGCATGAACGAAAAATCTTCGGCACCCATGGTCGGTTCAACCGCGTCATCGACATTTTCCGCGCCAACGATCTCTTTCATGACCGACGCCGCAAAACGCGCTTCCTCGCTGCTGTTGATCGTCGGGGGATAGTTCCGGTGGAATTGGATCTGAACGGAGCAATCGTATGCTTCGGCTGTACTGTGCGCGATCTTGCGCATGCGTGACTCGATCAGGTCGAGCGTTTCTGTAGTGAAGGTCCGAACGGTCCCCGCGATCCATGCGTCGTCCGGTACTACATTGACCGCATCGCCCGCATGTATCTGCGTTATCGACAATACCGCAGTATCCAGCGGCTTTTTGTTTCGCGTGATGATGCTTTGCAGCCCGTTGGCAATTTGCACCGCCGCAAAGACCGGATCACGGCCATTGTGCGGTAGCGCTGCATGCGAGCCGACGCCCTTGATTTCGATGCGAAATTCATTGCTCGACGCCATGATCGGGCCTTCGGTCACGCCGAAGTGGCCCGCCGGCATGCCCGGCCAGTTGTGAATGCCAAACACGGCGTCCACGGGGAATTTGTTGAACAAGCCGTCGTCCATCATAGCCTTCGCGCCGGCGCCGCCTTCTTCAGCCGGCTGGAAAATGAACACGATCGTGCCGTCGAAAGCACCATGTTTGGCCAGGTAGTGCGCGGCACCGAGCAGCATCGCCGTATGTCCGTCGTGCCCGCACGCATGCATCTTGCCGTCGTTCGTCGACCGATGATCGAAGCTGTTGAGCTCCTGGATCGGCAGCGCGTCCATGTCGGCTCGCAGGCCAATCGCGCGCGAGCCGTTACCTCGCTTCAATACGCCGACCACGCCCGTCCTGCCGAAACCACGGTGGGTCTCGATGCCCCAGGACTCGAGCGAACGCGCGACGAGATCAGCAGTCGCCGTCTCTTCGTAGCGCAGCTCCGGGTGGGCATGGATGGTTCGTCGAAGGGTCTGGATTTCGCCGCGAGCGGCCTGAATTTCGGGGATGAGTTTCATGATGGAGTGATTATGCGTTTGTGCTTGACGAGCATGAGATCGCCGCGGACCACGTCGGCCCGGGCACTGCGGATTATTCATTCTACGCCGAAGGCATTTTTGGTGGCGCCACCGAGGTCGGCGGCCTATAGACGTAATAAAATTCCACTTTGCGCGACCGCTTACTGCTCGCCAGGACACATTGCCGATGAACGCCCCGATCGAATTCGCGCGCGCCGTGTGCCCGCACGATTGCCCCGACACCTGCGCGATGCGCGTGACCATCGACAATGGACGGGCGATCAAGGTCGCCGGCGATCCCGACCATCCGCCGACTCAGGGCGTGCTGTGCACAAAGGTCAGTCGTTACGCGGAGCGTGTATACCATCCGAACCGATTGACGACGCCCATGAAGCGTGTCGGCCGTAAGGGCGAGGGCCGTTTCGAGCCAATCAACTGGGACGAAGCGTTCGACCTTGCCGCAAGCCGCCTCGGCGAGATTGTCCGTCGCGCGCCGGAAGCGATTCTGCCTTACAGCTACGCGGGCACGATGGGCTTGGTGCAGGGCGATAGCATCGCGCAACGCTTTTTCCACAAGCTCGGCGCATCGCAGCTGGATCGCGCGATTTGCGCGGCGGCCGGCGCTGCCGGCCTCAAATACACGTACGGCGCCGGCATCGGTATGCACATCGAGTTTTTCGCCGAGAGCGAGGTGATCCTGATCTGGGGAGCGAATCCGATCGCATCGAATCTGCATTTCTGGACGCGCGCGCAGGAAGCCAAACGTCGCGGCGCCCGGCTGATCGCAATCGATCCGTATCGCTCGCTGACCGCGGAGAAATGCCATCAACACATCGCGCTGAAGCCGGGCACAGACGGCGCTCTCGCGCTCGGCATCATGAACGTCCTGATTACCGAGAATCTGCTCGACTACGAGTACATCGCGGCGCACACGCTGGGCTTCGCCGACTTGAAGGTGCGTGCGCTCAGCTATCCACTGTCTCGGGTTAGCGAAATCTGTGGCGTCGAGGAAGAGGAAATCGCCGATCTTGCGCGACTTTACGCCAGCACGCGGAAAGCCGCGATCCGCTTGAACTACGGTCTGCAGCGGGTGCGTGGCGGCGGCAATGCGGTGCGCGCAATCGCGTGTCTACCGTCGCTGACCGGCGCATGGCGTGAGCGCGCGGGCGGGGCGCTGCTGTCGTCGAGCGGTTGGGCACCGGTCGACTCGCACGCGTTGCAGCGTCCCGACCTGATGCCGGGTTGGCCGTCGAAGCCGAGCCGCGTGATCAATATGAATGCGATCGGCGACGCGTTGCTGCATCCGGGCGACGCGACGTTCGGCCCCAAGGTCGAGGCGATCGTGGTCTACAACTCGAATCCGGTCGCGGTCGCACCGGACTCCGAACGCGTCGCGGCGGGTTTTGCGCGCGAGGATCTGTTCACGATCGTGCTCGAGCATTTCCAGACCGACACCGCGGATTACGCCGACCTGCTGTTGCCTGCCACGACGCAGCTCGAGCATCTCGACGTGCACAAGTCGTACGGTCACACGCACGTGATGGTCAACCTGCCCGCCATCGCGCCGTTCGGCGACGCACGGCCGAATACCGAGATCTTCCGCAGCCTCGCGCGCCGCATGGGCATGACGGAACCGGCGCTCTTCGACAGCGACGAAGCCGTCGCGCAAGCCGCATTTTGCTGGGACGACAAGACGCTGGACGGTGTCGACTGGCCGATGCTGAAGCAAGCCGGCTGGGCCCGTCTCAATCTACCTGACGCGCCATTTGCCGACGGTGGTTTTCGCACGCCATCCGGCAAGTGCGAGTTCTACAGCGAGCGCCTTGCGCAACAGGGCCTCGACCCGCTGCCGGACTACCTGCCCCCCTACGAATCGGCCGACGGCGCGCCCGAGCTGGCGGCCCGCTATCCGCTCGCGATGATTTCACCGCCCGCGCGCAACTTCCTGAACAGCACCTTCGTGAACATCGAGAGTCTGCGCGCGACGGAAGGCGAGCCGCATCTGGACATCCACCCTGCCGACGCGCACGCGCGCGGCATCGGCGACGGCGATCAGGTGCGCATCTTCAACGACCGCGGCTCGATGCAAGCGCGTGCCCGCGTGACCGACCGGGCGCGCGAAGGCCTGGTCGTCGGGTTGTCGATCTGGTGGAAGAAGCTCGCGCCGGACGGCCGCAACGCGAATCAGTTGACGAGCCAGGCACTCACCGATCTCGGCGGTTCGGCGACGTTTTACGACTGTCTCGTCGAAGTCGAGCGGGCCTGAAAGCCGCGCCGCACATTGAAGCTGGCGCCCAGCCTCGCAAGTTCGAGGCTGCCGTCTAACCTCATCGCTTTGCCCATTGGCCGCAATATGCCCATGCTACGATGCGTTTTTAGCACGACCATTCGAAAATAATTCAGGAGACGCTGCATGGAGAAAATCTGGCTGAAATCTTATCCGCCCGGCGTTCCAGCAGAGATCGACCCGACACGCTATTCGTCGGTGGCCGAGTTGCTCGAGGAAGCCTTTCGCGAACACCGCGCAAAGCCGGCGTTCGTGTGCATGGGCAAGCAGATCAACTACGGTGAACTCGACGAGCTTTCGCGCAATCTTGCAGCGTGGCTGCAGTCGAAAGGGCTCACGCGCGGCTCGCGTGTCGCGATCATGATGCCGAACGTGCTGCAGTATCCAGTCGCGCTCGCCGCGATTCTGCGCGCGGGCTATGTGGTCGTGAATGTGAATCCGCTGTACACGCCGCGCGAACTCGAGCACCAACTGAAGGACAGCGGCACTGAGGCGATCATTCTGCTCGAGAATTTCGCGGGGACCTTGCAGGCAATCGTGCGCAATACGCCGGTCAAGCATGTGGTCGTCGCGGCGATGGGCGACCTGATGGGCATCAAAGGCCCGCTCGTGAACTTCGTCGTGCGCAAGGTCAAGAAGATGGTGCCGGCGTGGAGCCTGGCTGGGCACGTCAAGTTCAACGACACGGTCTCGGAGGGCGCACGTCTGACGTTCAAGCCGGTCCAGCAGGGGCCCGACGATATCGCGTTCCTGCAATACACGGGCGGCACCACCGGCGTGGCCAAGGGCGCGACGCTGCTGCATCGGAACCTGATCGCGAACGTGCTGCAGTCGGAGGTCTGGCTCAATCCGGTGCGCGCGAACCGCACGGATATCGATCAGTTCATTACGGTCGTCGCGTTGCCGCTGTATCACGTGTTCGCGCTGACCGTGTGCGGGCTGCTGACGATCCGCACCGGCGGTCTCGGCGTGCTGATTCCGAATCCGCGCGATATCCCCGGCATGATCAAGTCGCTTGAGGGGTATGCGATCACGACGATTCCCGCGGTCAACACGCTCTACAACGCGATGTTGAACAGCCCCGACTTCCACAAGCTCGACTTCTCGAAGCTGCTGACCGCGAACGGCGGCGGCATGGCGGTGCAGGAGGCGGTCGCGAAGCGCTGGTTCGAGCTGACGCGCACGCCGATCGTCGAGGGCTACGGGCTGTCGGAAACGTCGCCGTGCGTGACCTGCAATCCCGTCACCGCCACCGGATACAACGGCACGATCGGTCTGCCACTGCCGTCGACCGAAGTCTCCATCCGCGACGACGAAGGCAACGAAGTGCCGCCCGGCCAGTCCGGCGAGATCTGCATCCGCGGCCCGCAGGTGATGGCGGGCTACTGGAACAGGCCCGACGAAACCGCCAAGGTGATGACGGCGGACGGCTTCTTTAAATCAGGCGACGTCGGCATCATGGGCGCGGACGGCTTTGTGAAGATCGTCGATCGCAAGAAGGACATGATTCTGGTGTCCGGCTTCAACGTGTATCCGAATGAAGTCGAGGACGTCGTCGCAAAGCTGCCGGGTGTGTTCGAAGTCGCGGCGGTGGGTGTACCGGATCAGCATTCCGGCGAGGCAGTGAAGCTGTTCGTCGTGAAAAAGGATCCGTCGCTGACCGACGAACAGATCTTCGCATACTGCAAAACGCAACTGACCGGCTACAAGCGGCCGAAGGTCGTCGAATTCCGCACCGAGTTGCCGAAGAGCAATGTCGGCAAGATCCTGCGCCGCGAGTTGCGCGACGGCAGGGCTTAAGCGAGCGAAGAACAAAAGCCCGGCGCACGAAAGTGCCCGGGCTTTTTGTTGCCCGTACAAAATCCGCGCATAAAAAAAGGCGCCCGAAGGCGCCTTTGAGACAAACTGCGTTTTTTTACGACTTATTAGAACTTGTGACGGATACCGATACGAGCCGTGAACTGGTTGCTGCTCGACGAACCGGTCAGGCCGTTGATGCCTGCCGTTGCTGCGACCACCTGACCCGTTGCGTTGACCGTGTCGCCCAAAGCGTGCTGGTACACGCCGACCAGGTACACGTCGGTACGCTTGGACAGGAAGTAGTCCACGCCCAGCGCGCCCTGATGGTACTGAGCACGCGAGTTGCCTTCGATCTGCTGGCCGCGCGTGTAGTCATACGCTGCGCCGACCAGCAGTGCCGGGGTCAACTGATACTTGAAGTTGATTTCGCCGTTGTTGAACGTTGCCTTCTGGCCAGTGAACGGCGACGCGAACGTCTTGCCGAGGTTAGCGAACTGGATGTTCGAATACGTCAGGCCGATGGTTGCCGCGCCGAACGTGTACGCACCGCCTGCGCCGATGACCTGGTACGTGTTAGCCGATGCGAAGCCAGCGTAGATCGGGGTCGTCACAGCTGCGCCGGCAGCCGTCGTCGTGCCGCCGTTGTTGAACAGACCGCCCGTCGCCGACGGCGTACGCGCGTTCAGGTAACCAACGCCCAATTGCAGCGGACCATTGTTATAGCCAGCACCCAACGACCAGATCTGGTTGCCGGTGAAGTTACCTGCCTGGCCGCCGAAGCTATACGTGCCGCCAAACGTCAGGCCGTTGTAGTTGGTGCTCGTGTACTTGACCGTGTTGTTGGTGCGATACGCGTTGTTGAAGTTGTCGATATCGCCCGGGTGAGCGGCGATGTAGCCGCCCCACTGATCACCCGATTCGAACGGACCCACGTAGTCGACGACGGAGTCGTACTGACGACCCAGCGTGACCGTGCCGAACTGGCTCGACAGACCGACATATGCCTGACGACCGAACATCAGGCCGCCTTGACCGAGCTTGCCGTTGGTCACGTCAAAGCCGTTTTCCAACACGAACAGGGCCTTCAGACCGCCGCCCAGATCTTCAGTGCCACGCAGGCCGAAACGCGAGCCTTGCAGGACGCCGCTGGACATGTTGTACAGATGCTTACCGCCCGAGTTGGTGTTCATGTTGATACCAACGTCAACGATGCCGTACAGGGTCACGCTGCTCTGCGCATGAGCGACGCCTGCGAATGCGCCCAGTGCTGCAAGAGCGAGAAGCGACTTTTTCATCGAATGATCTCCAAGGAATACGAATCTTTTGTACAAGGCGAAATATTTAGTTAGTGCAGAGGGCCTTGCTGTCTAACTTCGCGAGAAGTTGCCACGTAATGTAACAAAAGGCATACATGGAACAAAGAAAAAGGAGTCGCTCCGGAAGGCTGCTGTTTCGTTTACGCAACATGGTCTAGAATCGCAAATTAACCGCCCATTTCATGCGGATTGGTGGCTGTCGGGCCACGGGTTTCGCGTCGCGAAGCCTTGTCGCACGGACCTTCCGGAACGATGCGGCGGTTATCGAATCAGGGAGCGCTTTATGTTGCTGGACGAGTTGATTGGCGAGTTTGATCGGGGTTTACGCTCACTGACGGGGGTCTCGCGGATGAGCCGTCCGCTGCCGCTTCCGCAGGCTTCCGCGGCGACGGCCGAAGCTCCCGAACTCTCGCCCGCGGAGCGCGCGCATGCGGCGGGTTTGATGCGTGTGAACCACGTCGGCGAAGTGTGCGCGCAGGCGCTTTACCAGGCGCAGAAACTCGCCACCGACTCACCTTCATTGCGCGCCATGTTCGATCACGCCGCGTCGGAAGAAGAGGATCATCTGGCGTGGACCGCCAAACGCCTCCAGGCGCTCGACTCGCGTCCGAGTCTGCTCAATCCGCTGTGGTACACCGGCGCGCTCGCGATCGGTCTCGCCGCGGGGCGTCTCGGCGATCGCGTGAGTCTTGGCTTCATGGCCGAAACGGAGCGCCAGGTCGAGCAGCATCTCGACAGTCATCTCGATCAGCTCCCCGCCGCGGACCATGAATCGCGCGCGATCGTCGAGCAGATGCGCGTCGATGAAGCGCAGCACGGCAAGGCCGCGATGGACGCGGGCGGCATCGAGTTGCCGTTTCCTGCACGCGCGTTGATGCGTGCGATGTCGAAGGTGATGACGCGCACCGCCTATTACATATGAGCGTTTCACCCGCTTCGCTTCGCTAACCGGAGCACCGCACGTATCGCCTCAGCCATCGCTGAACGCATTTCCGCAAGCGAGACGGCGCCGCGCGCCCCGTTCGTCGTCGGTCCGGGCGACGCCGCCTCTTCCCTTTCAGAATCCCTTGACGATCTCTTTCAATTCGCGCCGTTTCCTCGCACTTTTCACGTATCACCTTCACAAGTTGCACTAGCCCTTTCATTTATAACGGTTTTCCGTTTTATGCTGGACGTGAAGGAGTCGCGCTAAGTCCTTGTTCTAGCAAACAAAATCCGCTCGAAAAGCGCGCCGCTCCCTTGACCCGTGTTTAGCGTTCCTCTAAAGTGGGAGACAGTGTGAGAAAGTGTATTTTTGTGTGTTCCCGACATCACTTTCGGGTAGATTTTCACGGACCGGGCGGGCGGCGCAAACAGCGCCGTAATAGGGGAGAGCGAAGTGTTCCAAGGGGCGTCGGCGCTGACGCTCGATGCGAAAGGGCGGATGTCGATTCCCTCTCGTTATCGGGATGCGCTGCAAACACAGGCAGAGGGCCGGGTGACGATCACCAAGCACCCGGACGGCTGCCTGTTGCTCTTTCCACGCCCCGAATGGGAAATCTTCCGTGACAAGGTCGACAAGCTGCCCATGAACGCCGCCTGGTGGAAACGCATTTTTCTCGGCAATGCAATGGATGTGGATATGGACGGCGCAGGCCGTGTGCTCGTGTCGCCGGAGTTGCGAGCGGCTGGCTCGCTGGAGAAAGAAGTGACCTTGCTCGGCATGGGCCGCCATTTCGAGCTGTGGGATGCACAGATCTACGCCGCGAAGGAACAGGCGGCGATCGCCGAGGGCATGCCCGACGCGTTGAAAGATTTCACGTTCTGATCGCGGCTTATTTATATGGCACCTGCGATGGGAAACGAATTGCAGCATCGCACGGTGCTGCTGAACGAAGCGGTCGATGCGCTGGTCACGCGCGCCGACGGCACGTATGTGGACGGCACGTTCGGCCGTGGCGGCCATAGCCGCCTCGTGCTGGAACGGCTCGGTGAAGCAGGGCGGCTGATCGCGTTCGATAAAGATCCGCTCGCGATCGCGACGGCGCAGAAGATCGCCGATCCGCGCTTTGCCATCGTCCACGAGAGTTTTGCTTCACTGCGCGCCGCGATGGCGGAGCGCGGGGTAGGGCGTGTGTCGGGGGTGTTGCTGGATCTGGGCGTGTCGTCGCCGCAAGTCGACGATCCGGAGCGGGGCTTCAGCTTCCGCGCCGACGGCCCGCTCGACATGCGGATGGACCCGACGCGCGGCGAGTCCGCGGCTGACTGGCTCGCGCGGGCCACGGTGCAGGAATTGACGGAGGTGATACGAGATTATGGGGAAGAACGGTTTGCTTTTCAGATTGCAAAGGCGCTTGTTGCTCGCCGGGCAGAGTCCGACCGTCTTGGGCCTCTCGTCAGCACGGGCGAGCTTGCCAAAATCGTGGCTAACGTCGTCAAAACCCGTGAGAAGGGCAAGGATCCGGCAACCCGCACCTTTCAGGCTATACGGATTCACGTCAATCAAGAGCTTGCGGAGCTGCAAGTCGTTCTAGAAGCAGCGTTGTCGTTGTTGGAGCAAGGGGGGCGGCTGGTGGTCATCAGCTTTCATTCGCTCGAGGACCGGATCGTCAAGCGATTCATGCAGGCGCACGCGAGCGCGCCGGCGGTGGACCGCCGTCTGCCGATCCGCGCGGTCGACCTGCCGAGCCCTCCGCTCAAGATCATCGGCCGCGTATTCGCGAGCGACGCTGAAGTCGCCGACAACCCGCGCGCCCGTTCTGCCGTGATGCGCGTGGCGGAGCGGATCGCGCCATGAACCGCCTCAATATTTTCCTGCTGATCATCGTGATGGGCTGTGCCTTGTCGGTCGTCAACGCGACCAATCAGCAGCGTCAGATCTTTATCCAGCTGCAGCGCGCGCAGTCGCAGGAGCGTCAGCTGCAGCAGGACTATTCGCAGCTTCAATATCAGCAGAGCGCGCTGTCCAAAACGTCGCGCATCGAGCAGCTCGCCACCGCCTCGCTGAAGATGCAATCGGTCAGCACGGGCCGCACCCAGTACCTGACGCTCGCCCCGGGTGCCGCCACGGCGATCGACGCACCCATTCCGACTTCCGCGCCGGCCTCGGCGCCGGTCGCGACCCGTCGCGGAGCCACGCGATGAAAAAATCGTCGGCCCACAAGAGCGTTGCGTTTTCGGCCAATCCGATTCTGTCGGTGCGCCTGCCGATGTGGCGCTCGAAGCTCGTCGTGTTCCTGCTGTTCATGGCGTTCGTCGCGCTCGCCGCGCGCGCATTCTGGATTCAGGGCCCGGGCAACGCGTTCTATCTGAAGCAGGGCGAGATCCGCTATCAGCGCCGCATCGACATGCCGGCCACGCGCGGCAAGATTCTCGACCGCAACGGCCTCGTGCTCGCCACGAGTCTGCCGGTGCGTGCAATCTGGGCGATTCCCGAATCGGTGCCCGACGACCTCGGCGCCGACAAGCTCGACGCGCTCGGCAAACTGCTCGGCATGACCACTAAGGAATTGCGCTCGAAGCTGTCGGAAGACAAGACCTTCGTCTACGTGAAGCGCCAGGTGCCGGTCGACGTCGCAGAAAAAGTCGCGTCGCTCGACATCCCCGGCATTTACTCGCGCGACGAGTACAAGCGCTTCTATCCGGAAGGCGAGATCACCGCTCACCTGATCGGCTTCACGAACGTCGAGGACGAGGGCCAGGAAGGCGTCGAGCTCGGCGACCAGAAGCTCCTCGCGGGCATGTCGGGCAGCCGTCGCGTGATCAAGGACCGGATGGGCCACATCATCGAGGACGTCGACGAACAGGTCGTGCCGCACAACGGCAAGGACGTCGATCTGTCGATCGACAGCAAGATCCAGTACATCGCCTATACGAACCTGAAAGCGGCCGTCGAGAAATTCAAGGCGAAGGCCGGCGCGGCGATGGTGATCGACGTGCGCACCGGCGAAGTGCTCGCGCTCGTCAATTACCCGACCTACAACCCGAACGACCGCTCGCACCTGACCGGCGACCAGCTGCGCAACCGCATCCTGACCGACACGTTCGAGCCGGGTTCGATCATGAAGCCGTTCACGGTGTCGCTCGCGCTCGATCTGCACCGGGTGACGCCGACTACACTGGTAGATACGGGCAACGGCCACTTCGTACTCGACGGCGCGCCGATTACCGACGACAGCGGCTTCGGCGTACTGACGGTCGGCGGCGTGATCCAGAAGTCGAGCAACATCGGCGCGACCAAAATCGCGATGCAGTTGCGGCCCGAAGAGATGTGGAACATGTACACCAGCATCGGTCTCGGCCAGGCACCGAAGGTCGGCTTTCCGGGCGCGGCGGCGGGCCGTCTGCGTCCGTGGAAGAGCTGGCGCCGTATCGAGCAGGCGACGATGTCGTACGGCTATGGCCTGTCGGTGTCGCTGTTCCAGCTCGGCCGCGCGTACACCGCGATCGCGCACGACGGCGAAATCATGCCGGTGACGATTTTCCACACGCCGGGCGACCCGCCGGCCACCGGTCCGCAGATCTTCTCGCCGACCACCGCGCGTGAAGTGCGCGCGATGCTCGAAACCGTGGTGTCGCCGCAAGGCACATCGCCGGATGCGGCGGTGCCCGGCTATCGCGTCGGCGGCAAGAGCGGTACCGCGTACAAGCACGGTCCGCACGGCTACGACCACTCCAAATATCGCGCCTCGTTCGTCGGCATGGCGCCGATGCCGAATCCGCGCATCGTCGTTGCGGTGTCGGTCGACGAGCCGACGGCCGGTAGCCACTTCGGCGGCCAGGTGTCGGGCCCGGTGTTTTCGGGCATCGCCGGGGATACGCTGCGCGCGCTGAACGTGCCGCCCGACATGCCCGTCAAGCAGATGGTCGTGTCCGACGATTCGGCGCCGCCCGCGCCCGGCGCGCCGGCCACGCCGCCCGTGGTGAAGAAGCTGTCGACGAGCCCCGGCGTGAAGAAGATGACCATTTCCGCCACCCCGAAAAATCATCCGGGAGTCGAGCGATGAGCGCGCTGCGCGAGCAACATCCAGCGCACCGGCAGATCGCCGACGCCCTCGCCTGGCTGCACGCGCACGTGCAGCCAGGCGCGCATCTGCACGCCGACACGCGCTCGCTCGCGGCCGGCGACGCGTTCTTCGCGTACGCGGTCGATGGCGCGGACAACCGCGCATTCATCGACGCGGCCATCAAGCGCGGTGCGGCCGCCGTGCTCGTGCAATCCGAAGGTTTCAGCGGCACGCTCGACGCGGCCGCCGCACATGCGGTGCCGGCGTTGAACGAACTCGCCGGCACGATCGCGAGCGCGTGGTATCGCGATCCGAGCGACGCGATGCTCGCGGTCGGCATCACCGGCACGAACGGCAAGACCTCGTGCAGCCAGTGGGTCGCCGCGGCGCTGTCCGCGCTCGGCACGCGCTGCGCGATCGTCGGCACGCTTGGCACCGGGCTGGTCGGCCAGCTCGTGCAAACCGGCTTCACGACGCCCGACGCGCCGCAATTGCAACGCAGCCTCGCGCAATTGCGCGACGCGGGCGCGCAGGCGGTGGCGATGGAAGTGTCGTCGCATGCGCTGCATCAGGGGCGTGTGAACGGCACCGCGTTCGACATCGCGGTGTTCACGAACCTGACACAGGACCATCTCGACTATCACGGCACGTTCGAGGCCTACGAAGCCGCCAAAGCGCGCCTGTTCGCATGGCCCGAGCTGCGCGCGGCCGTGATCAATCGCGACGATGCCGCCGGCCGGCGTTTGCTCGCGAGCACGCGTAGTCACGCGCGCACAATCGCCTATGGCATCGATGCCGCGCAAGGGAACGCTCACGCCAAAGACACAACGCAAGCCGACGCGTGGCTCGTCGCATCGAACGTGCGCGCCACCGCGACCGGCACTGAGTTCCATCTGAATACGTCGGACTGGGGCAATGCCGAAGTCGAAGTGCAAACGCTCGGCCTCTTCAACGTCAGCAATGTGCTCGCGGTGCTCGGCGTGCTGCTCGCCGCCGACGTGCCGTTCGACGCGGCGCTCGCCGAACTCGCGAAGCTCGAACCGGTGAACGGCCGCATGCAGCGTCTGGGCGGCCGTCTGCAGAACGACGAGCCGCTCGTCGTGATCGACTACGCGCACACACCCGATGCGCTCGAAAAGACGCTCGAAGCACTGCGGCCGATCGCGACCGCGCGCGGCGGCGAACTCGTCTGCATGTTCGGCTGCGGCGGCGACCGCGATGCGACCAAGCGTCCGCTGATGGGCGCGATCGCCGAGCGGCTGGCGGACAACGTCGTCGTGACGAGCGACAACCCGCGCAGCGAAGATCCGCTCGCGATCATCGAGCAAATTGCCGCGGGCATGCAGGAAGCGTCGAAGGCGCGCCGCATCGAGGACCGCGCGAGCGCGATCCTGCAGGCGATCCGCGGCGCCG
Source organism: Paraburkholderia sp. CI3 (assembly GCF_050436505.1). Lineage (NCBI taxonomy): Bacteria > Pseudomonadati > Pseudomonadota > Betaproteobacteria > Burkholderiales > Burkholderiaceae > Paraburkholderia > Paraburkholderia sp. CI3. The sequence goes on along the minus strand of NZ_JBNDMI010000004.1, from coordinate 2,569,909 downwards.
CGCGCGAAGACGTGATCGTGCTGGCCGGCAAGGGGCACGAAGCCACACAGGAAATCATGGGCAAGAAACGCGCTTTCTCCGATCAGGACCACGCCCGCCTCGCGCTCGCCGCGCGCGCCACACAAACACGCGGAGGTGGCGAATGAACATGTTCTCACTACGTGCAGCCGCTGCGCAGATCCCCGGCGCGAGCGTCACCGGCGACGACAGCGTGCGCTTCGAGCGCGTGTCGACCGACAGCCGCAGCGCTGGCCCCGGCGATCTGTTCATCGCGATCAAGGGCGACCGTTTCGACGCGCACGACTTCCTGCCGCAAGTGGCCGAGCGCAACGTCGCGGCGGTGCTCGTCGCGCGCACGCCGGATAGCTGGAGCGTGCCCGCGATCCGCGTCGCCGATACGCGCGAAGCGCTCGGCGCGCTCGCGCGCGGCTGGCGTCGTCAGTTCGACCTGCCGCTCGTCGCGGTCACGGGCAGCAACGGCAAGACCACGGTCAAGGAAATGATCGCCTCGATCTTCGCGGCCGCGGTCGGCGCGGATGCGCGTCTCGCGACCGCGGGCAATTTCAACAACGACATCGGCCTGCCGCTCACGCTTTTCCGTCTGCATGCCGCGCATCGGCTCGCGGTGGTCGAGCTCGGCATGAACCATCCGGGCGAAACTGAACAGCTCGCGAAGCTTGCCGAGCCGACGGTTGCCGTCGTCAACAACGCGCAGCGCGAGCACCAGGAATTCATGGCGAGCGTCGAGGCGGTCGCGCTCGAACACGCGAGCGTGATTCACGCGCTGTCGCCGGAAGGCACGGCGGTATTCCCCGCCGACGACGCATACGCGAGCATCTGGCGCGTCGCCGCGACCGGCAGTCGCATCATCGATTTCGCGTTGAACAGCGCGGAGCGCACGACCGAAGCCGCGGTGAAGGGCAGGTTCGACGGCAAGCGTCTGTCTATCGACACGCCGCAAGGCCATCTCGACGTCACGCTGCAGGTGCTCGGCAATCACAACGCACACAACGCGCTCGCGGCGACCTCGGCGGCGTTGGCAGCGGGCGTGTCGCTCGACGCGATCCAGCGCGGCCTCGAATCGTTCGGCGCGGTGAAGGGCCGTCTGCAGGTCAAGCAGGCCGTGCTCGGCACGCTCGCGGGCGCAACCGTGATCGACGACACCTACAACGCGAATCCCGATTCGATGCGCGCCGCGATCGACGTGCTCGCGTCACGTGAATCGCCGCGTGTGCTCGTGATGGGCGACATGGGCGAAGTCGGCGACAACGGCCCGGCGTTTCACCGCGAAATCGGCGCGTATGCGAAAGAGCGCGGTATCGACGCGCTGTATGCGATGGGCGACGCCTCGCGCGACGCCTGCACCGCATACGGCGCGGGTGCGCACCACGTCGCCGATGTCGGCGCACTGGTCGCGCAACTGCAGCAGGCCGGCTTCGGCGCTGCCGCAACGCTTCTCGTGAAAGGCTCGCGCTTCATGCAGATGGAGCGCGTGGTGGACGCCGTTACGAGTCCACAACCCAACGCCGCGGGCACGACGCCCGCTGCACATTGAAATAGAAGGATCCAGGCATGCTACTGGCGCTGGCGCAATGGCTGCAGAATGACGCAAGCTTCTTGCGCGTGTTCAGTTATCTGACGTTTCGCGCGGTGATGGCGACCATCACCGCGTTGTTGATCGGGCTCGTCTGCGGCCCGGCGGTCATTCGCAAGCTGACCGCGATGAAGGTCGGCCAGGCCGTTCGCAAGGACGGCCCCCAAACTCACCTCGTCAAATCGGGCACGCCGACGATGGGCGGCGTGCTGATCCTGCTCGGCATCGCCGTGGCCACGCTGCTGTGGGCCGATCTGACCAACCGCTTCATCTGGATCGTGATGCTCGTCACGTTCGGCTTCGGCGTGATCGGCTGGGTCGACGATTACCGCAAGGTCGTCTACAAGGACCCGCGCGGCATGTCGTCGCGCGAGAAGTATTTCTGGCAATCGGTGATCGGCCTGTTCGCGGCGGTTTATCTCGCGTTCAGCGTGTCCGAGGCGAGCAACGTGCGCGTGTTCGACCTGTTCATGGCGTGGGTGCGCAGCGGCCTGTCGATGGGCTTGCCCGCGCGCGCCGACCTGCTGCTGCCGTTCTTCAAGTCGATGACCTATCCGCTCGGCGTGTGGGGCTTCATCGTGCTCACGTATCTGGTGATCGTCGGCGCGAGCAACGCGGTGAATCTGACCGACGGCCTCGACGGCCTCGTGATCATGCCGGTCGTGCTGGTCGGCGCGTCGCTCGGTGTGTTCGCGTACGTGATGGGCAGCTCGGTCTACTCGAAATACCTGCTGTTCCCGCACATCCCCGGCGCGGGCGAATTGCTGATCTTCTGTTCGGCGATGGGCGGCGCGGGTCTTGCGTTTTTGTGGTTCAACACGCACCCGGCGCAGATGTTCATGGGCGACGTCGGCGCGCTCGCGCTCGGCGGTGCGCTCGGCACGGTCGCGGTGATCGTGCGTCAGGAAATCGTGCTGTTCATCATGGGCGGCATTTTCGTCGCGGAAACGCTGTCGGTGATGCTGCAGGTCACGTGGTTCAAATACACGAAGCGCCGTTACGGCGAAGGGCGGCGGTTCTTCAAGATGGCACCGCTGCATCACCATTTCGAATTGTCGGGCTGGAAGGAAACGCAGGTGGTCGTGCGTTTCTGGATCATCACGTTGATGTTGTGCCTGTTCGGTTTGTCCACGCTCAAATTGCGTTAAGCAGCAGTATTTAAGGAAGCAGGCGATGTTCGGCGAGAAGTTTCGGGATCGGCAAAAGCCGATGGTGCTCGTGCTGGGACTGGGTGAATCCGGTCTCGCGATGGCGCGCTGGTGCGCCAGGCACGGCTGTCGGCTGCGCGTGGCCGATACGCGCGAAGTGCCGCCGAATCTGTCCGCGCTCGAAGCGCATGGCGTCGATGCCGATTTCGTCGGCGGTCCGTTTTCGCCGGTGCTGCTCGAAGGCGTCGAGCTGGTCGCGATCAGCCCGGGACTGTCGCCGCTGGCCGCCGATCTGCTGCCGCTGATCACGGCGGCGCGCGAGCAGGGCATCCCGGTGTGGGGCGAACTCGAACTGTTCTCGCAGGCGCTGCGCACGCTCGGCGAGTCCGGCTACGCGCCGAAGGTGATCGCGATCACCGGCACGAACGGCAAGACCACGACGACGAGTCTCGCCGGCCTGCTGTGCGAACGCGCGGGCAAGAAGGTCGCGGTGGCGGGCAACATCAGCCCGTCGCTGCTCGACAAGCTCTCCGAAGCGATCGACCAGACCGCGCTGCCCGACGTGTGGGTGCTCGAACTGTCGAGCTTCCAGCTGGAGACCTCGCATACGTTTACGCCGGACGCGGCCGCCGTGCTCAACATCACGCAGGATCATCTGGACTGGCACGGCGGACTCGATGCGTACGCAGCCGCGAAGGGCCGCATCTTCGGTACACGGACGGTGCGAGTGCTGAACCGCGACGACGCACGCGTAATCGCGCTCGCGCCTGCCAGCGGCGACGCGGAGGTCGTCACGTTCGGCGTGACCGAGCCGAAGAACGACGGTGACTTTGGCCTCCTGCGCGACAACGACATGGTGTGGCTCGTCGAAGCGCAAGATCGCGACGCGAGCGACGAGTCCCCCAAGGGGACTTCCTTCGGGGCGCCGACGCCGAAGCGCCGTCGCAAGAACGAAGCAGCCGCAACGCCCGACATCGCGTTGAAGCGTCTGATGCCCGCCGACGCACTGCGCATCCGTGGCCTGCACAACGCCGCCAACGCGTTGGCCGCGTACGCGCTCGCACGCGCGATCGGCCTGCCCGGCGCGCCGCTTTTGCACGGCCTGCGCGAATATCGCGGCGAGCCGCATCGCGTGGAACTGATCGCGTCGATCGACGGCATCGACTATGTGGACGACAGCAAGGGCACCAACGTCGGCGCGACGGTCGCCGCGCTCGACGGTCTCGCGCAGCGCGTCGTGCTGATCGCCGGCGGCGACGGCAAGGGACAGGAGTTCGAGCCGCTCGCCGCACCGGTGATGCGTTGGTGCCGCGCGGTGATGCTGATCGGCCGCGACGCGCCGCAGATTCGTGCGGCGCTCGAACATTGCGGCGTCGCGATGACCGATCACGCGACGCTCGAAGACGCGACGCGCGCGGCCACCGCGCTCGCGCAGCCCGGCGACGCGGTGCTGCTGTCGCCCGCGTGCGCGAGCTTCGACATGTTCAAGGGTTACGCACACCGCGCGGCGGTATTCCGCAGCACGGTCGAAGATATCGCGGCCGAACGGGGGACGATGATATGAGCTGGTCGGAACGTTTCGGCTCGCGCGAACCCTCCGGCGGCAACGGCGCCGCGGCGCGCACGTCCACCCGCACGGGCGGCAGCGGTCTCGCGAGCGCGGTCAACGGCGTGCGGCCGCTGCGCTCGCGCATGCTCGACTACGACCACTCGCTGCTGTGGGTCGTCGTCGCGCTGCTCGGGCTCGGCGTCGTGATGGTGTACTCGGCGTCGATCGCGATGCCCGATTCGCCGAAGTACGCGTCGTATCGCGATTGGGCGTTCCTCGTGCGCCAGATCATCTTCGTGCTGATGGGCGCGGCGGTCGGCGTCGCGTCGTTCCGCATTCCGATTTCGACGTGGGACAAGTACGCACCGAAGCTCTTCCTGATCTCGCTCGTCGCGCTCGTGATCGTGCTGATCCCGCACGTCGGCAAGGGCGTGAACGGCGCGCGCCGCTGGATTCCGCTCGGCATCACGAACATGCAGCCGTCGGAAATCATGAAGCTCGCGGTGACGATCTACGCGGCGAACTACACGGTGCGCAAGCAGGAATACATGCACAGCTTCGCCAAGGGCTTTCTGCCGATGGCCGTCGCGGTCGGTCTCGTCGGCATGCTGCTGCTGCTCGAGCCGGACATGGGCGCGTTCATGGTGATCGCGGCGATCGCGATGGGCGTGCTGTTCCTCGGCGGTGTGAACGGCAAGCTGTTTGGCGGCCTCGTCGCAACCGCGGTGGGCACGTTCACATTGCTGGTGTGGGCGTCGCCGTGGCGTCGTGAGCGGATCTTCGCCTACCTCGATCCGTGGGACGATCGCTACGCGCAGGGCAAGGCGTATCAGCTGACGCACTCGCTGATCGCGTTCGGGCGCGGCGAGTGGTTCGGCGTCGGTCTCGGCGGCAGCGTCGAGAAGCTCAACTATCTGCCGGAAGCGCATACCGACTTCATTCTCGCGGTGATCGGCGAGGAGCTGGGTTTCGTCGGCGTGCTCGTCGTGATCCTGATGTTCTACTGGATCGTGCGCCGCTCGTTCGAGATCGGCCGCCAGGCGCTCGCGCTCGATCGCACGTTCGCGGGTCTGGTCGCGAAGGGCGTCGGCATATGGTTCGGCGCGCAGACCTTCATCAACATGGGCGTGAACCTCGGCCTACTGCCGACCAAGGGCCTGACGTTGCCGCTCGTCAGTTACGGCGGCTCGGGCATTTTGTTGAACTGCGTGGCGATCGCGGTGCTGATGCGGGTCGACTATGAGAACCGGGTGTTGATGCGCGGGGGCAAGGTATGACGGCTCTGCCACAACGCACGCTGATGGTGATGGCCGGCGGCACGGGGGGACATGTGTTCCCGGGGCTCGCGGTCGCCCATCTGATGCAGGCGTGGGGCTGGAAAGTCGTGTGGCTCGGCAACCCCGCGGGCATGGAAGCGACGCTGGTACCGAAGCACGGCATTCCAATGGAGTACCTGCGCTTCGGCGGCGTGCGCGGCAAGGGCCTGAAGACCAAGCTGATGCTGCCGGTGAATCTGCTGCGCGCGTGCACGCAGAGTTTGAGCGTGCTGCGTCGCGTGAAGCCCGACGTCGTGCTCGGCATGGGCGGCTACATCACGTTCCCGGCCGGTCTGATGACCGCGCTGAGCGGCCGGCCGCTCGTGCTGCACGAACAGAATTCGATCGCGGGTCTCGCGAACAAGGTGCTCGCGAAGCTCGCGAAGCGCGTGCTGGTCGCATTTCCGAATGCGCTGCCGCACAGCGAATGGACCGGTAATCCGATTCGCGAGGAACTTGCGCGGGCGAATCCACCCAAAGCACGCTACGCGCAGCGTAATGGTCCGCTGAACATGCTCGTCGTGGGCGGCAGTCTCGGCGCCGCGGCGTTGAACGAAGTCGTGCCGCGCGCGCTCGCGCTGCTTGGCTCCAACGAGAGACCGCGCATCGTGCATCAGGCGGGCGCGAAGCATATCGACGCTCTGCGCGAGAACTACGCGGCGGCTGGTTTGCAGGCTGGTGCGGATGTCTCGCTCGTGCCGTTCATCGACGACATGACGAGCGCTTACGAAGCAGCCGATCTGGTGATCTGCCGCTCGGGCGCGATGACCGTGTCGGAGATCTCGGCGGTCGGCGTCGCGGCGCTGTTCGTGCCGTTCCCGTACGCGGTCGACGATCACCAGACCACTAATGCAGCGTTCCTCGCCGACAACGGCGCGGCGCTGGTCGTGCAACAACGCGATCTGTCGGCGGAAAAGCTCGCCGACTGGTTGCGCAGCCAGACGCGGGAAAGTCTCGCGGAAATGGCGGAGCGTTCGCGCTCGCTCGCGAAACCGGATGCCACCGAACAGGTCGCGCAGATCTGCGCGACGGTGGCGGCTGCGGGTTCGATGGCGGGCGTGAGCCCAGAAGGAAAGCAATGAAACACATCGTCAAACACATTCATTTCGTCGGCATCGGCGGCGTTGGCATGAGCGGCATCGCCGAAGTGCTCGTCAATCTCGGCTATCAGGTGAGCGGCTCGGACCTGTCGGGCAACGCGGTCACGGAGCGCCTCGCCGGGCTCGGCGCGCGCATTTCGATCGGGCACGCGGCGGAGAACATCGAAGGCGCGAACGCGGTGGTGGTGTCGACCGCGGTGCGCAGCGACAACCCGGAAGTGCTGGCCGCGCGTCATCGCCGCATTCCGATCGTGCCGCGCGCGGTGATGCTCGCGGAGTTGATGCGTCTGAAGCAGGGCATCGCGATTGCCGGCACGCACGGCAAGACCACGACCACGTCGCTGGTCGCGAGCGTGCTCGCCGCGGGCGGGCTCGATCCGACCTTCGTGATCGGCGGCCGGCTGATCAGCGCGGGCGCGAATGCGCGCCTCGGCACCGGCGACTTCATCGTCGCCGAGGCGGACGAATCGGACGCGTCGTTCCTGAACCTGTTCCCGGTGATCGAGGTCATCACGAACATCGACGCCGATCATATGGACACCTATGGTCACGACTTCGCGCGTCTGAAGCAGGCCTTCATCGAATTCACGCACCGTTTGCCGTTCTACGGCATCGCGGTGCTGTGCGTCGACGATCCGAACGTGAAGGAGATCCTGCCGTTCGTGTCGAAGCCGATCATCCGCTACGGTTTCGCGGCCGATGCGCAGGTGCGCGCGGTCAACGTCGAAGCTCGCGAAGGCCGCATGCATTTCACCGTGATGCGCGAAGACGCGGCGCCGCTCGACGTCACGTTGAACCTGCCGGGCGAGCACAACGTGCAGAACGCGTTGGCCGCAATTGCAATTGCGACTGAACTTGAAGTGAAAGATGCCGATATCCAGCGAGCGCTCGCGGATTTCAACGGCGTCGGCCGACGCTTCCAACGCTATGGCGAAGTGCCGGTTCTCAGCGACGGCCAGGCCGCGGGCTCCTACACGCTGGTGGACGACTACGGTCACCACCCGGTCGAAATGGCCGCCACGTTGGCGGCGGCGCGCGGCGCATTTCCGGGCCGGCGTCTGGTGCTGGCGTTCCAGCCGCACCGCTTCACGCGCACGCGTGATTGCTTCGAGGATTTCGTGAAAGTGCTGTCGACCGTCGACGCGCTCGTGCTGACCGAAGTCTATGCGGCCGGCGAAGCGCCGATCGTCGCCGCCGACGGCCGCGCATTGGCGCGCGCGCTGCGCGTCGCGGGCAAGGTCGAGCCGGTGTTTGTCGATACGGTGGATGAAGTGCCGGACGCGCTGTCCACGGTGGTGCGCGACGGCGACGTGGTGATTACGATGGGCGCGGGTTCGATCGGCGGTGTGCCGGTTCGACTCGCTCAGGAACAGAAGGTGTGAGATGAGCAGTATCGACCCTAAACAATTCGGCAAGGTGGCAGTGCTGCTCGGCGGTAATTCCGCCGAGCGCGAGGTGTCGCTCAATTCCGGGCGCCTGGTGTTGCAAGGCCTGCGTGACGCGGGCGTCGACGCGCATCCGTTCGATCCGGCCGAGCGTCCGCTGTCCGCGTTGAAGGATGAAGGCTTCGTGCGCGCGTTCAACGCGCTGCATGGCGGCTACGGCGAGAACGGCCAGATCCAGGGCGCGCTGGATTTCTATGGCATCCGTTACACCGGTAGCGGCGTGCTCGGCTCGGCGCTCGGTCTCGACAAGTTCCGCACCAAGCTCGTGTGGCAGCAGCTCGGCATTCCGACTCCGCCGTTCGAAGCGGTGCTGCGCGGTGACGACTACGAAGCGCGCGCCAAGGAGATCGTCGCGAAGCTCGGTCTGCCGCTGTTCGTGAAGCCGGCGAGCGAAGGTTCGAGTGTCGCCGTGATCAAGGTGAAGAGCGCGGACGCGCTGCCGGCCGCGTTGATCGAAGCCGTGAAGCACGACCGTATCGTCGTGGTCGAGAAGAGCATCGAAGGCGGCGGCGAGTACACCGCGTGCATCGCCGGCAATCTGGACCTGCCGGTGATCCGCATCGTGCCGGCCGGCGAGTTCTACGACTACCACGCGAAGTACGTCGCCAACGACACGCAGTATCTGATTCCGTGCGGTCTCGGCGCCGAAGAGGAAGCGCGCCTGAAGGTGCTCGCGCGCCGCGCGTTCGATGTGCTCGGCTGCACCGACTGGGGCCGCGCGGACTTCATGCTGGACGGCGAAGGCAAGCCGTACTTCCTCGAAGTGAACACGGCGCCCGGTATGACCGATCACTCGCTGCCGCCGAAAGCGGCGCGCGCGGTCGGCATCAGCTATCAGGAACTGGTGGTCGGCGTGTTGGCGCTGACGCTGCAGGATTAACCAAGGCAACCGCAAGCGACACCATGTGGAACAACGTTCGCCAGCTCAATCTCGCCACCAACGCGTTGCACGCGTTGCTGGTGCTCGTGCTGCTGGCGGCGGGCGGTTACTGGCTGATCCAGCGCCCGAATTTCGCGCTGCGCGAGATCCAGATCGACGGCGATACCGAGCACATCAATTCGCCGACGGTACGCGCCGGCGTGGTGGGGCGACTGAAGGGCAACTACTTCACGGTCGATCTCGACGCCGCACGGCAGGCGTTCGAGCAGATGCCGTGGGTGCGTCACGCGAGCGTACGGCGCGTATGGCCGAATGCACTGGCTGTCACGCTCGAGGAGTACAAGCCGCTTGGGACGTGGGGCAGCGATCAGCTGGTGAGCGTCGACGGCGAGCTGTTCACCGCGAACCAGGGCGAGCTCGACGGAGACCTGCCGGCGTTCGACGGCCCGGACGGTACGGCGAAGGAAGTCGTCGCGCGTTATCACGACTTCCAGAAGTGGTTCGCGGCGATCCACGAGACGCCCGAGGAAGTGACGCTGTCGCCGCGCTACGCGTGGACGGTGAAGCTGTCGAACGGCACGCAGGTGGAGTTGGGCCGCGAACGCAATCAGGACACGCTGGCCGATCGCAGCAAGCGCCTGACCGCGGCATGGAGCGCGGTGACGCAACGTTGGGGAAAGGATATCGAGAATGCGGACTTGCGCTATCCGAACGGTTTCGCGATTCGTGCCACTGGCATGCGCTTCATCAGCGAACCCGACAAGGGCAAGAAGTAAACGGACATCACACGCACTGAGCACGCTATGAGTAAAGACTATAAAGATCTGCTGGTCGCCCTCGACATCGGAACGTCGAAGGTAGTGGCCATCGTCGCCGAGTTGAAGGGCGAGGGTCACTACGAGGTGATCGGTCTCGGCCAGAGCGAATCGAAGGGGCTCAAGAAGGGCGTGGTGGTGAATATCGAAGCCACCGTGCAGTCGATTCAGCGCGCGCTCGAGGAAGCCGAGCTGATGGCCGACTGCAAGATCACGAACGTGTTCACCGGGATCGCCGGCAGCCATATCCGCAGCTTCAATTCGAGCGGCATGGTCGCGATCAAGGAGAAGGAAGTCACGCAGGCCGACGTCGCGCGCGTGATCGAAACCGCCAAGGCGATCAACATTCCGACCGACCAGCAGGTGCTGCATATCCTCACGCAGGAATTCATCATCGACGGTCAGGAAGACGTGCGCGAGCCGATCGGCATGAGCGGCATCCGCCTCGAAGTGAAGGTGCATATCGTGACCGGTGCCGTGAGCGCGGCGCAGAACATCGTCAAGTGCGTGCGTCGCTGCGGCCTCGAAGTGAACGACCTGATTCTGCAGCCGCTCGCGTCGTCGCTCGCGGTGCTGACGGAAGACGAAAAGGAACTGGGCGTGGTGCTGGTCGACATCGGCGGCGGCACGACGGACATCGCGATCTTCAGCGAAGGCGCGATTCGCCACACGGCCGTGATTCCGATCGCCGGCGACCAGATCACGAGCGACATCGCGATGGCGCTGCGAACGCCGACGCCGGATGCCGAGGACATCAAGGTCGACTACGGCATCGCCAAGCAGGCGCTCGCCGATCCGGACGAGATGATCGAAGTGCCGGGTCTCGGCGAGCGCGGGCCGCGCACGCTGTCGCGCCAGGCATTGGCGGCCGTGATCGAGCCGCGCGTCGAAGAACTGTTTTCGCTCGTGCAGCAGGTGGTGCGCGAGTCGGGTTATGAGGAACTGCTGAGCTCGGGCGTCGTGCTGACGGGCGGCGCGTCGATGATGATCGGCATGGTCGAGCTCGGTGAGGACATTTTCCTGAAACCGGTGCGCATCGGCGTGCCGGAGTATGCGGGCGGTCTCGCCGACGTCGTGCGCAATCCGCGCTATTCGACGGCGATGGGTCTGCTCGTCGAAGGACGCTCGCAGCGTATGCGCGGGCGCAAGGTTGCGGTGCAGTCGGGGTCGATGGGACAGGTGTTCTCGCGCATGAAGGACTGGTTCCTCGGCAACTTCTGACTACGGGTTTCGAGAAATTCGCGCTGGTGCCGGCGGCCGGCGCGCGACAGGGGGTTGCCCGATCTCCTGCCGGATAACGCCGAGTGGCGGTAACTTTTTATCTTGACGGAGGCAACATGGAATTCCAGATGCTGGAAACCGAAACGAGCGGCACGATCATCAAGGTCGTCGGAGTCGGTGGCGCTGGCGGCAATGCCGTTCAGCACATGATCAACAAAGGCGTGCAAGGCGTCGACTTCATCGTGATGAACACGGACGCGCAGGCGCTGTCGCGTTCGCGTGCCACCGCGGTGATCCAGCTCGGCAACACGGGTCTGGGCGCGGGCGCCAAGCCGGAAATGGGCCGCGCCGCTGCTGAAGAAGCACGCGAGCGTATCGCCGACGCACTGCGCGGCGCGCACATGGTGTTCATCACCGCCGGCATGGGTGGCGGTACCGGCACGGGCGCGGCACCGGTCGTCGCGCAGATCGCGAAGGAAATGGGTATTTTGACCGTTGGCGTCGTCAGCAAGCCGTTCGAATTCGAAGGCGGCAAGCGTATGCGCGTGGCGGAAGCCGGTTCGCAGCAACTGGAGGATCACGTCGACTCGCTGATCGTCGTGCTGAACGACAAGCTGTTCGAGGTGATGGGCGACGACGCCGAGATGGACAAGTGCTTCCAGTGCGCTGACGACGTTCTGAACAACGCGGTCGCGGGCATTGCGGAAATCATCAACGTCGACGGTCTCGTCAACGTCGACTTCGAAGACGTGAAGACCGTGATGGGCGAGCAGGGCAAGGCGATGATGGGCACGGCGACGGTTGCCGGCGTCGATCGCGCGCGTCTTGCGGCCGAACAGGCCGTCGCGAGCCCGCTGCTGGAAGGCGTCGATCTGTCGGGCGCGCGTGGCGTGCTGGTCAACATCACGTCGAGCCGCTCGCTGCGTCTGTCGGAAACGCGCGAAGTGATGAACACGATCAAGAGCTATGCCGCGGAAGATGCCACGGTGATCTTCGGCGCCGTGTACGACGACGCGATGGGCGACGCGCTGCGCGTGACGGTCGTTGCGACGGGCCTCGGCCGCGCGGCGAAGAAGCAGCAATCTGCACCGATGACGCTGCTGCGCACCGGCACCGACAACCAGCCGATCGGCGCGATGGCGCATGCGGCGTACGCACCGGCGGCAGGCCACTCCAGCACGGCCGACTACGGCGCGCTCGATACGCCGGCAGTCTGGCGCACGTCGCGCGACACGGCGGCCTCGCACGTGCAGGCGCTGCAGGAAAAGGGCGTCGATACGTACGACATTCCGGCATTCCTGCGCAAGCAGGCGGACTGAGCGCACGGGCAGGCTTCGTTGCCGCGTTGCGAGTAAGGTCGCAGATGCAGCGCTGGCGGACGAATGCACGAGCGTGGCGGGTGAACGGCAAGCAGGTCGCTTATCGTCTGATTCGCGGCAGGGGCAACTGCCCTCTGCGGATTCGCGAAGCGGACGAAGTGGCTGCCGCCGAACGGCGTTGGCTTATAGCTGAATGGGCCGAACCGAAATTCACTGCGACACGAGGACGTGCGAGCGTGCTTCGCATCGATGCAAAGGACTGAGCATGATCAAGGAAGGTGAAAAGCTGCCCGACGCGACGCTCTTCGAGTACGTCGAAGACGACCGGGCGGGCTGCACGATCGGACCGAACAGATTCGACGTGCACGAGCAGACGGCGGGCAAGCGCGTGGTGATCTTCGGATTGCCCGGCGCGTTCACGCCGACCTGTTCGGCCAAACATGTACCGGGCTATGTCGAGCATGCCGAGCAGTTGCGCGCTGCCGGCATCGACGAAATCTGGTGCGTGTCCGTCAACGACGCGTTCGTCATGGGCGCGTGGGGACGCGATCAGCACACCTCGGGCAAGGTGCGCATGATGGCGGACGGTAGTGCGGCTTTCACACGGGCGCTTGGTCTGGAGCAGGATCTGTCGGCGCGCGGCATGGGGATCCGTTCCCTGCGCTACGCGATGGTGATCGACGACGGCGTGGTCAAGACGCTGAACGTCGAGGCTTCCGGCAAATTCGAAGTCAGCGATGCAGCGAGTATTCTCGCCACGTTGAGCTAGTTGCTGACGTCGCACCTTCGTCGCGACCCTGCGCTTATGCCGCGTGGCGTTACGGCAACGGTGATTACGACGCTTTTGTGACAGGCCGTTACGCGGGCCGATTGACCGGAAACGCCTCCGTTCCGGGGCATCGGCCCGTCACGCTTTCCGTCGGAGCCCAGTGGGTAATGCAGCGAAACAGATTGTCACGTTCCCCGCAAAGACGCTGGTCTGGGGATTGGAGTATAATTCGCGCTATGGAATAAAAAATCCTGATTAGGATTTTCAATCGAACAGAATGCCACCATGTTGAAGCAGCGCACAATTAAATCGATCGTCAAGACTGTCGGCATCGGGCTGCACTCCGGCCGTAAAGTCAATCTGACGCTCCGCCCGGCGGCGCCGGGCACTGGCATCGTGTTTTCGCGCGTGGATTTGCCCACGCCGGTGGACATTCCTGCGTCCGCGCTGGCGATTGGCGATACGCGTCTGGCTTCCGTGTTGCAGAAAGACGGCGCGCGCGTGTCGACCATCGAGCATCTGATGTCCGCCTGCGCCGGTCTTGGCATCGACAATCTTTACGTCGACGTCACCGCCGAGGAAATCCCGATCATGGACGGCAGCGCGGGTTCGTTCGTGTTCCTGATCCAGTCGGCGGGTATCGAAGAGCAGAACGCGCCGAAGAAATTCATCAAGGTCACGAAGCCGGTCGAAATCCGTGACGGCGACAAGTTCGCGCGCCTCGATCCGTACTTCGGTTTCAAGCTCAAATTCACGATCGACTTCCGTCACCCGGCCGTGGACAAAACCGGTCAGGCGTTGGAAGTGGATTTCGCCAACACGTCGTACGTGCGCGAAATCGCGCGTGCCCGCACGTTCGGCTTCGCGCATGAAGTGGAAATGATGCGTGAGCTCGGCCTCGCGCGCGGCGGCAGCATGGACAACGCGATCGTGCTCGACGAGTACCGCATCCTGAACAACGACGGCTTGCGTTACGACGACGAGTTCGTCAAGCACAAAATGCTCGACGCCATCGGCGACCTATACGTGGTCGGCCACCCGCTGCTCGCGTCGTACACCGCGTACAAGTCGGGCCACGGTCTGAACAACGCGTTGCTGCGTGAGCTGCTCGCGCACGAAGACTCGTACGAAATCGTCACTTTCGACGACACGCAGAAGGCCCCGCGCGGCTTCGCGTACGAGACGCAGACTGCGTTCGCATAAAGCCAGCGTAACAGGCAAGCAAATGAAAAACGGCCCCTCGGGGCCGTTTTTTTCGTCGAGCGTTCAGCGATTGCGCCGATGCCGCGCGGCCATGCGCGCCAGCGCCTCCTGCAACGGCGAAGGCTCGAGCGATTCGCTCAACGCCTGCAGCGCGGCGGCGCCCGCCGGCGTCATGCGCGCCTGTTTTACGGGCGGCGGTTCTTTCAGCGGCTGCGGCCGCACCCGAATCTTCAGCGCCTGCACGGGCCAGCCGCGCTGCTGCAAATCCGCCAGCAGCCGCGGCTCCAGATGCCGCAGACGCGCCGCGAGCGCGTTGTGTGCGGCGAACAGGGCCAGCACGCCCTCCTTGATGAAGCCAGGCTCGACGCTCGTCGCCAGATAATCGGGCAGCAGCTCGCGCAGATCCTTCTCGAGCGCGGCGATCTGCTCGACGCCTGCGCGCAGCGCAGCGAACGCGTCCGTGCGGCCGAGTACCTCGGCAAGCGGTTGCGGACGGCGCCGATCGAACTGCTTCGGCGGCCTTGAAAAGGACGAAAAACGGCTCATGTTTGGGATTGACGACGTGAGCTCGCCCCATGCGCGCTCACGCCGCGATTGTACCGCGCGGGCAGCTTGCGAAGTCGGTCCGCGCCGCGCCGAAGGTTGCCGGGCGGGGCTGGCGGAGGCCGGCGCCGTCACGCCTGCGACACGAGCGCGGCCGGAGGCGCGTGCTAAAATGCCCGATTCGAATTCACTCTTGGACTAAGCCGCCGAGGACTTTCCGACCCAGGCGCGGTATGCGCGTAGCGCATACCGCGAGCCAGCCGAAGCCGCGACGCAGACACCGATCCGATGACCACCGGTTTTCTACAGAAGATTTTTGGCAGCCGTAATCAGCGGCTAGTCAAGCAATATCAAAAGACCGTCGCGGCGATCAATGCGCTCGAGCCGCAGATCGAGCAATTGACGGATGACCAACTGCGCGCCAAAACGGGTGAATTCCGCCAGCGCGTTGCGAGCGGCGAATCGCTCGACAAGATCCTGCCGGAAGCGTTCGCGGTCTGCCGCGAGGCCAGCAAGCGGGTGCTGAAGATGCGCCACTTCGACGTGCAGCTGATCGGCGGTATGGCGCTGCACTACGGCAAGATCAGCGAAATGCGCACCGGCGAGGGCAAGACGCTCGTCGCGACGCTGCCGGTCTACCTGAACGCGCTGTCGGGCCGCGGCGTCCACGTGGTCACGGTCAACGACTACCTCGCGCAGCGCGACGCCGAATGGATGGCGCGTCTCTACAACTTCCTCGGTCTGTCGGTCGGTATCAACCTGTCGCAAATGGAGCACACGGCGAAGCAGCAAGCCTACGCCGCCGACATCACCTACGGCACCAACAACGAATTCGGCTTCGACTACCTGCGCGACAACATGGTCTACGAGACCGACGCGCGCGTGCAGCGTAGCCTGAACTTCGCGGTCGTCGACGAGGTGGACTCGATCCTGATCGACGAAGCGCGTACGCCGCTGATCATCTCCGGCCAGGCCGAAGATCACACCGAACTCTACGTGCGCATGAACGCGCTGCCGCCGCTGCTCGAGCGCCAGATCGGCGAAGAGAAGGCGGACGGCACCGGCGTCGAGAAGCCGGGCGACTACACGCTGGACGAAAAAGGCCGTCAGGTCTTCCTGACCGAGTCGGGCCACGAAAAGGCCGAGCGCCTGCTCTCCGAGTGGGGCCTGATCGGCGACGGCGAAAGCCTGTACGCGCCGCAGAACATCACGCTGATGCACCACGTGTACGCGGCGTTGCGCGCGCACACGCTGTTCTTCAAGGATCAGCACTACGTCGTGCAGAACGGCGAAGTGATCATCGTCGACGAATTTACCGGCCGTCTGATGGCCGGCCGCCGTTGGTCTGACGGTCTGCACCAGGCGGTCGAGGCGAAGGAACACGTGAAGATCCAGAGCGAGAACCAGACGCTCGCATCGATCACGTTCCAGAACTACTTCCGCATGTACGCGAAGCTGGCCGGCATGACCGGCACGGCCGACACCGAAGCGTACGAATTCAACGAGATCTACGGTCTCGAAACGGTCGTGATCCCGACCAACCGTCCGCCGAAGCGGATCGACAAGCAGGATCAGATCTACAAGACCGCGAAGGAACGCTACGACGCGGTGATCCGCGACATTCGCGAGTGCTTCGAACGAGGTCAGCCGGTGCTGGTTGGCACGACGTCGATCGAGAACTCGGAGCTGCTGTCGCATCTGCTGAAGCAGGTCAGCTTGCCGCACGAAGTGCTGAACGCGAAGCAGCACGCGCGCGAAGCGGAGATCGTCGCCGAAGCGGGCCGTCCGCAGCGCATCACGATCGCGACCAACATGGCCGGCCGTGGTACGGACATCGTGCTCGGCGGCAACGCGGAGAAGCAGGCGTCGTTCATCGAGCAGGACGAAACGCTCGCCGCCGACGAAAAGCAGCGCCGCATCCAGAAGCTGCACGATGAATGGCAGACGCTGCACGATCAGGTGAAAGCCGCGGGTGGTCTGCACATCATCGGCACCGAACGTCACGAGTCTCGCCGGATCGACAACCAGCTGCGCGGCCGTGCGGGCCGTCAGGGCGACCCGGGTTCGTCGCGCTTCTATCTGTCGCTGGAAGATCCGCTGCTGCGCATTTTCGCGGGCGACCGCGTGCGCGCGATCATGGACCGCCTGAAGATGCCGGAAGGCGAGGCGATCGAAGCGGGCATCGTGTCGCGCTCGATTGAATCGGCGCAACGCAAGGTCGAGGCGCGCAACTTCGATATTCGTAAGCAATTGCTCGAATACGACGACGTATCGAACGACCAGCGCAAGGTGATCTACCAGCAGCGCAACGAACTGCTCGAAGCGAACGACATCACCGAGACCATCAGCGCGATGCGTCACGGCGTGGTCGGCGACATCGTGCATCAGTTCGTGCCGGTGGGCAGCATCGAAGAGCAGTGGGACGTGCCCGAGCTCGAGGAAGTACTGCGCAACGAATGGCAGCTCGACCTCGCGATTCAGGAAATGATCAACGAGTCGAACTCGATCAGCGCGGAAGAGATTCTCGAAGCGGTCGAGGCCGCCGCGGACGAAGGGTACGAGGCGAAGGTCCAGCTGGTCGGCCGCGAATCGTTCAGCGCGTTCGAGCGCTCGATCATGCTGCAGACGCTCGACCGCGCGTGGCGCGAGCATCTGGCCGCGCTCGATCATCTGCGTCAGGGCATCCATCTGCGCGGCTATGCGCAGAAGAACCCGAAGCAGGAATACAAGCGCGAGGCGTTCGAACTGTTCGCCGCGATGCTCGACGCCGTGAAGCTCGAAGTCACGCGCATCGTGATGAACGTGCAGATCCAGTCGCCGGAGCAGCTCGAAGCGGCCGCGGAGCAGATGGAAGAGCAGGGCGGTCATCTGGAGAACGTCGAGTTCCGTCATGCCGAGTTCGCGGAAGCCGGCGCCGCCGCGCCGGTCGCGGCCGAAGCGGCCACCGCCGCGATGATCGGCGACGCGATGAGCCACGGCCACGGCGCAGCGCCGCAGGCGGCCGTGCACATGAATGCCGACAACGTGCCGAAGGTCGGCCGCAACGACCCGTGCCCGTGCGGCAGCGGCAAGAAGTACAAGCAGTGCCACGGCAAGATCGCCTGATGGCGATGCGGCGCGCTTCCGGGCGCGCCGTGTCGTTTTTAAGCGCCGTTGGCCGTTTTGATTTCGCGGGTGACCCGGCAACACACCCGGGTCATCAGTTCCGTTTCCCCGATGCCGGCGTCCGCCGGCATTTTCTTCGACAGGTCGCGACCATGGCTGTCAACTTTCCCTCGATCGATCCCGCTCAACTCCACCCCGTCGCCGGCGTCACGCTAGGTTGGGCGGAAGCGAATATCCGCAAACCGAACCGCAAGGACGTGCTCGTCATTTCCGTCGACGAAGGCGCGACGGTAGGCGGCGTGTTCACGCAGAACCGCTTCTGCGCGGCGCCCGTCACGGTCTGCCGCGAGAACCTGCAGCGCGTGCGCGCGGGCGGCAAGCCGATTCGCGCGCTGGTGATCAACACCGGCAACGCGAACGCGGGCACCGGTGAGCCGGGCCTCGCGGCGACGCGCGAAACCTGCGCGGAACTCGCGCGTCTTGCCGACATCGCGCCCGAGCAGGTGCTGCCGTTCTCGACGGGTGTGATTCTCGAACCGCTGCCGGTCGATCGTCTGAAGGCGGGCTTGCCGGCCGCGCTCGCGAACCGCAAGGAAGCGAACTGGTACGACGCGGCGCAGTCGATCATGACGACCGACACGCTGCCGAAGGCGAGCTCGCGCCAGGTCACGATCGGCGGTCATACCGTCACGCTGACCGGCATCAGCAAGGGCGCCGGCATGATCAAGCCGAACATGGCGACCATGCTCGGCTTCCTCGCGTTCGACGCAGCCGTCGCGCAGCCGGTCCTCGACGAGCTCGTGAAGCACGTCGCGGATCGCTCGTTCAACTGCATCACGATCGATGGCGATACGTCGACCAACGATTCGTTCATCCTGATCGCGTCGGGCAAATCGAGCCTGCCCGCGATCACGTCCACCGATTCGCCCGCTTATGCAGCGCTGCGCGACGCGGTGACCGAGGTCGCGCAGAACCTCGCGCAACTGATCGTGCGCGACGGCGAGGGCGCGACCAAATTCATGACCGTGCATGTCGAAGGCGGCTCGAGCGTCGGCGAATGCCGCCAGATCGCCTACGCGATCGGCCACTCGCCGCTCGTCAAGACGGCCTTCTATGCATCGGACCCGAACCTCGGCCGTATTCTCGCGGCCATCGGCTATGCCGGCGTTGACGATCTCGACGTCGGCAAGATCGATCTGTATCTGGACGACGTGCTGGTCGCGACTGCCGGCGGACGCAACCCGGCCTACCGCGAAGAAGACGGCCAGCGCGTGATGAAAAAAAGCGAGATCGGCATTCGCGTCGTGCTCGGCCGCGGTAATGCGCAAGCCACGATCTGGACCTGCGATCTGTCGCACGACTACGTGAGCATCAACGCCGACTACCGCTCGTAATCAGCTTCAAAGCGCGGCCACGGGCCGCCTACTCACCATGGACAAACTCGAACTGTTTCTGAACCGGGCCGAAGCCGTGCTCGGCCGCCTGGAAGCGATGCTTCCGCCCGCCGCGCCGGACATCGACTGGTCGGCCGCGGTCGCTTTCCGCTGGCGCAAGCGCCAGGGTCGCGGCTACTTGCAGCCGGTGCATGCCATTTCGCCGATCACGCTCGACGACCTGCAGAACATCGATCGCCAGAAGGGGTTGATCGAACAGAACACGCGCCAGTTCGTGCGCGGTCAGCCGGCCAACAACGTGCTGCTGACGGGCGCGCGCGGTACCGGCAAGTCGTCGCTGATCAAGGCGTGCCTGAACGCGTATGCGAAAGACGGCCTGCGCCTGATCGAAGTGGACAAGGACGATCTGCACGACCTAGGCGACATCGTCGATCTGATCGCGAAGCGGCCGGAGCGCTTCGTCGTGTTCTGCGACGACCTGTCGTTCGAAGAAGGCGAGTCGGGCTACAAGGCGCTGAAGGTTGCGCTCGACGGCTCGGTGGCCGCGCAGTCCGACAACGTACTGATCTATGCGACGTCGAACCGCCGCCATCTGCTGCCCGAGTACATGAGCGACAACGAGACGTACAAGCACACTTCGGACGGCGAGATTCATCCGGGTGAACTGGTCGAAGAGAAGATTTCGCTGTCCGAGCGTTTCGGGCTGTGGGTCAGCTTCTATCCGTTCAAGCAGGACGACTACCTGAGGATCATCGCGCACTGGCTGCGCCATTTCGGTTGCGACGACGCCGAGATCGAATCGGCGCGCGGCGATGCGCTCGTGTGGGCGCTCGAACGTGGCTCGCGCTCGGGACGGGTCGCATGGCAGTTCGCGCGCGACTGGTCCGGCCGTAAGACGCCGGCATGAGCGACGCTAACATAAGCGCCGGCAATAGCGTCGGCGCCAACGGCGCTGGCCGTCCGGTCACCGAAGTCGCTGTCGGCGTGCTGGTGCAGCCGGATGGGCGCTATCTGCTCGCGCAGCGTCCGACGGGCAAGCCGTACGAGGGCTACTGGGAGTTTCCGGGCGGCAAGCTCGAAGCGGGCGAATCGGTCGAGGCCGCGCTCGCGCGCGAGCTGCACGAGGAACTGGGAATCGAGGTCGAGGCGAGCCATCTGTGGCATACGCTCGAACACGATTATCCGCACGCCTATGTGCGCCTCTTCTTCTGCAAGGTGACGCAATGGTCGGGCGAGCCGCAGGGGCGTGAAGGTCAGGCCTTCGTCTGGCAGAGCTTGCCTGCGGATGTCTCGCCGTTGCTGCCGGCCACGATCCCGGTGCTGGAGTGGCTCGCGGCTGAGAAGAAGTGATTGATTGCAGGCCGTGATTGAAAAAGCCACGCGGTAGCGGGCGCTGTATCGGTAGCGCCGGTTCGCGTGGCTTTTTTACTGACTCGCTCAGTGCGGGTTGTAGTCGCCGCGCGGCGTTTCCTCTTCGGACGAAGATCCTTCCTGTTCGTTGCCGCCAATCCTGTATTTTTCGGCGGCCCATGCGCCCAGATCGATCTGTTTGCAGCGCTCGGAGCAGAACGGACGGAAGCGGCTCTCGGAGGTCCAGCGGACATCTTTACCGCAGGTAGGACATTTGACGACGGTAGGCATACGGTCGGACGGTCAATCGCAAACGGAACAAGTAACGAATATAGGGCTATTTCGCGCCGGTTCAAAGGCGCGTTCGGTCAAATCCGGTGTGCGCTGCTCAATGCGGCGGTGATTGACAGGCGACTACAGGCTGCAGAGCGTGAGTTGGAACGGCACGTCGACGTCGACCGCGCGCGGCCGCAGATCGCCGTCCTGCACCGTAAAGCGCACCCACAGCATGTACTTGTTGGCGCTCGCTTCGGGAATCACGCGCAATTCGGGAGCGACGCGAACCTGCATCAATTGATACGAGCGGCCCGACAGCATTTGCTGATAGCTGCCTTGCATCGCCATCACCTTCGACGCCTGGCCCGACTCACGCGCGAGCCGCAGCACGATGGTGGCCGCGTCGCGCAGCGGCAAAAGCGGTGTCACCCACTTGGCGATGTCCTGGCGACGCTGATCGGGATGCAACTGTTGCCACGCGTAATACGAGGGCAGGTCGAATTTGCAGGTACCACCGGGGATGATTGCGCGGCTGCGAATGCTCGCGAGCCACTCGTTGTCTGCAAGATGCTGGCCGGTCTTGCCTTGCATCTGCGTGAGCCCCGCAAGCGTCTGCTCGATTTCGCCGAGCACCGCTTCGAGCGCGTTCTGCTCGATGCCCGGATTGCCGCGAAATGGCGCGAGCGTTTGCCGCTGCCGCTCGAGCTCTTTCATCAGATCCGATTTCAGATCCGCGCGGCCCGCCACTTCGGAGATTTCGAACAGCGTTGTCAGTGCGACGTGATGTTCCCGCGCGTCTTCCTGAGTCAGAAAGAACGTGAAGCGCTCGAACAGATCTTCGAGCCGCAACAGCGTCCGGATTCGCTCATTGAAGGGGTACTCGTAAAGGATCAAGCGGGCTCGCCTCGGGCGTGGTCGGTGACAGGAATGCAAAACATTCTAATGCCGTGGGACTACCCAGGCAATCACGCACTTTTTCTGCGCGCTTTCGCAACTTTTTTGTGAGTTCCCGGTGTTATGAGCGCTTCGGCTGCCGCGTGCGCGCAAAGTTCAATGTGCCGGTGACGACGCGTCTGCGCGCGCTACAACTCGGCATCGCCCTTCGCCAGCGACAGATAGGCTTGATGGTGAGCGTCCACCTGCGCCTCGAGTTCTTCGAGCGGCGCATTGTCATTGACGATCACGTCGTCGGCGGCGGCGAGCCGCGCTTCGCGCGTGGCCTGGCGCGCAATGATTGCGAGCACCTGCTCACGGCTGAAGCCGTTGCGGCTCACCACACGCGCGATCTGCGTGTCGACGCTGCAATCGACGGTGAGCACGCGATTCACGCGGTTCTTCCAGGTCCCGGACTCGACCAGCAACGGCACCACGACGATCACATACGGTCCTTTCGCTTCGCGCTCTTCGCGCTCGGTTTCCGCGCGAATCAACGGATGCGTGATGCCTTCGAGACGTTTGCGCGCGGTCTCGTCGCTGAACACGAGCGTGCGCATGCGCGCGCGATCGAGGGAGCCGTCGGCGGCGACGGATTGCGCGCCGAATTCGGCGGCGATGTGCGGCATTGCGAGGCCATGCGGCGCGGTGATGCGATGCGCGATCACGTCCGTGTCGACGAGCGGCACGCCGCGCGCGGCAAACAGATCGGCCACCGTCGATTTGCCGCTGCCGATACCGCCAGTGAGTCCCACAACGAACATGGTTCAGCCCCCCAGAGCCAGATAAAGCGGCGTGCCGGCAAACAGCGTCAACACACCGCCCGCCGCGAGAAACGGCCCGAACGGGAGCGGCTCCTCGAAGCGCATTCGGCCGCGCCACGTCGCCGCGAGGCCGATCACGGCACCGGCCACCGCGGCGACCAGCACGATCTGCGGCAGCGCGGGCCAGCCGAGCCACGCGCCGAGCGCGGCGAGCAGCTTGAAGTCGCCATAGCCCATGCCTTCGATACCACGCACGAGCTTGAACACCCAATGCACGGCCCACAACGCCAGATATCCGAAGATAGCGCCGAGCACCGCATCATGCAGATTCGTGAACATGCCGTTGAAATTGACGATCAGGCCGGCCCACAACAGCGGCAGCGTCAAGGAGTCGGGCAGCAAATGCGTGTCGACGTCGATCGCGCTCATCGCGAGCAACGTCGCGCACAGGCCGAACGCGGCGAGTGCCATCAGCGTCGGGCCGAACGCTATCAGTGCGCCTGCCGCGAAAGCGGCGCTCGCGATTTCGAGCAGAGGATAGCGTGCGCTGATATGCGTGCCGCACGCGGAACAACGGCCGCGTAACAGCAGGTAGCTCAGCACCGGCAAGTTTTCCCACGCGCTCAGCACATGGCCGCAATGCGGGCACGCGCTGCGCGGCATCCACAGGTTGTAGCGCGCGGGCAGTCCGTGGTCGGGCGGCGGCACGTCGGTGGTCTCGCTGATTTCGGCGCGCCATGCACGCTCGAGCATGATCGGCAATCGATGCACGACCACGTTCAGGAAGCTGCCAATCACGAGGCCAAGCACGATCGCGAATGCGATCTGCACGCCAGCGGGCAGGCTCGCGAGCGCGAGGCCGATATCGCTGGCAAAGCGGCCCGGCAGTAAGCCCGCGAGCAGGCTGGAGGAAGTTTGTGACACGAGCGGAAGAGGAGCCTGCATGGTGACGAAGTGGATTCGGCTGCGATGCTACACCACGTTGCCGAGTTGAATAATGGGAAGATACATCGCGATGACGAGGCCGCCGACCAGTGTGCCGAGCACGACGATCACGAGCGGTTCACACAGGCTCGATAGCGTGCCGATCCTGTCGTCGACCTGGCGATCCGCAAGCGACGCGACATCGAGGAGCATGCTGTCGAGCGCGCCGGATTCCTCCGCGACCGCAACGGGCTGCACGACTTCGGGAGGAAAGCAGCGGGCCGCGAGCATAGCCGCGGCGAGCCGTTCGCCGCGCCGCAATCTGATGGCGATGCTTGCCGTCGCGCGATCGAAGAAGGCATTGCCGGTCGCCTGAGTGAGCGAATCGAATGCGTCGGCGAGCGGCGTGCCGGCGGACAGCAAGGTGCCAAGCGCGCGACTCCAGCGCGCCGCGCACAGCGTGCGCAGCAGCGGGCCGGCCACCGGCAGGTCGAGCGACAGGCGCGCGAAGCGGATGCGCGCGCTTACCGAACGACGCAGCACGAGCGTGATGGCCGAGCTCATTGCGAGCATCAGTATGAACAACGGCACACTCCAGCGCGCGGCGGCCGCCGAGAGCGCCAGCACGAACTGCGTCGGCGCGGGCAGCTTCGCGCCGAAGCCATCGAAGATCTGCTTGAACGTCGGCACGACCCACACCAGCAATGCGGCAGTTATCGCGAGCGCGAGCAGCAGGATCGCGGCTGGATAGGTGAGAGCCGCGCGCACCTTGGCGCGCTGCGCAGCGGCGCGTTCGCGATCGTCGGCGAGGCGGGCGAGCACGGTGACGAGCGCGCCCGCCGCTTCGCCCACCTCGACGAGCTGGCAATACAGCGCATTGAACTGCGCCGGGTGCCGCTGCAAGGCCGCCGAAAACCGCAGGCCGGCGGTGATGTCGCGCGCGATAGTGCCGACGATGCGCGGCATGCCTTGCCGCTGACCCGACGTCGACGCCTGCGCGAGTAGTTCGAGCGCGGGCGCGAGCGCCAAACCGGCACGCAGCAGACTGGACAGTTGTCGCGTGAACAGCGTGACAGCGGCCGCGCTCGTCTTCGGGCGTGGCGCCGGTCCTTGCGTTGCGAGTTCGACGATAAAGAGGTTGTCGCGTTTGAGCATCGTGCGTGCGGCGCTCGCGTCGGGCGCGATCAGCGTGCCGCTTTGGCGCGTGCCGTCCGCGTCGACGCCGCGCCATCTGAAGCGTAGGTCGGCTGAGACGGACCGGGTTGGTGACAGCGCGGCGGTACTCATGCGACCTCCGTGGCGGCGAGCGCTTCGGCGAGACTCGTGGTGCCGTCGCGCACGCGCGCAAGCGCCGCGTCGCGTAACGTCGCGACCCGTTCCATCTGCGCGAGGCGGGCCAGCTCGTGCGCGCCCGCGCTTGCGACGATCTGCTCACGCATCGCGTCGGAGACGGGCATCACCTGATGAATGCCGACGCGCCCCCGATAGCCGATGCCATGACAAACCGCGCAGCCGGTCGCCGCATACGGTTGCCAGCCGTCGAGCTCATGTTCGCCAAAGCCCGCGGCGTGGAGTGCCGCCGGCGAATGCGGCGCGGGCGCGCGGCATGCGACGCACAGTCGCCGCACCAGCCGCTGCGCGGTCACCATGCGCAGCGCGGCGGCAAGGTTGTACGGCTCGACACCGATGTCGATGAGCCGCGCGATGGCCGCGGGCGCGTCGTTCGTATGCAGCGTGGACAGCACGAGGTGACCGGTTTGGGCGGCCTTCACGGCAACGTCGGCGGTTTCGTTGTCGCGGATTTCGCCAACCATGATCACGTCCGGGTCCTGACGCAGAAAAGCCCGCAGCGCGACCGCGAAAGTCAGTCCGGCTTTTTCGCGCACGCTGACCTGGTTGATGCCGGCCAGCTGGATCTCGGCTGGGTCTTCTACCGAGCAGAGGTTGCGTGCCTCGCCGTTCAGCAGGTTCAGGAAGCAGTACAGCGATAGTGTCTTGCCGCTGCCCGTCGGTCCGGTGACGAGCATCAGACCGTGCGGCGCGCGGATCGCGGCGTCGACGGCTTCGCGCTGCCGCGGATCGAGGCCGAGCGAATCGAGCGAAAGATCGGCGGGCAGCGCGTCGAGCCGTCGTAGCACGAGCTTTTCGCCGAACAGTGTCGGCAGCGAATTGACGCGGTAATCCTCGAGCCGCCCTGGCGACGTCGCTAGGCGTAGCCGGCCGTCCTGCGGCACGCGTCGCTCGGCGATGTCCATGCGCGCGAGCACTTTCACACGCGTGACGAACGCGTCGCGCAGATGGGCGGGCGGCCGCGGGATTTCATGCAGCACGCCGTCGATACGCAGGCGCACACGCCAGCCATGCTCGGCCGGCTCGATGTGGATATCCGACGCATTGCGCCGCGTCGCTTCGTGCAACGTGTCGGTCAACAGACGCACGGCTGGGGCGTTGTCGGGATCGTTCAGACTCGTTGTGCTGGATTCGCCGTCGATAGCGAGTGGGCGCGGCAATGCCGCGGCGGTGGCAAAGGGTGTTTGCATGAGAGACCGGTGATGAACCGCCTTTAGAACATGACGGCTTCATCTTCCGGTTGCGGGCGTCCGAATGCCATTCGGCCATTCGGCTAATGGCGCGTTTCGCGAGCCTGTGCGATGCTGACCGTAAATCAGCGTGCGGCGGCGCGAAGTTCAGCCTGACCTTGCTTTACCGGCCTTCGTGCGCGACGGCGGTTTGAAAAGCTTGACGGTGCGGATCGCCTGATCGTCGCTGCGCATCACTTCGAGCTTGGTGTCTCCGATGCGCACGCAGACGTCGCCGTCGGGGATGTCTTCGAGGATTTCGAGAATCAGGCCGTTCAGCGTTTTGGGGCCATCGGTGGGTAGCCCGAGTTGCAGCCAGCGGTTCAGCTCGCGCAACGGCATGCTTCCCGCGACGATGCATTCGCCCGCCTCGTTCCAGCCACCGCGCGAGCTGGCGCTACGCGGAATCGACGTGGTGAATTCGCCGATCAGTTCCTCGATGATGTCTTCCGGTGTGACGAGGCCTTGCAGTTCGCCGTATTCGTTGACGACGAGCGCGATGCGTTGCCGGCTCTCCTGAAAGTATTGCAGCTGCTGGAACACCGGCGTGCCGCTTGGCACGAAGTACGGCTCGGCGAGCAGCTCGCGCAAGGTATCGCGCTCGAGCTCCTGGTTGTGCAGCGCTGAGAGCGTCTTGCGCACGTGCAGCACACCGAGCACGCGGTCGATGTCGCCCTGGTAGACGATCAGCTTGTTGTGATAGCAGGTCTCCAGTTGATGCAGGATCTGTTCGAACGGGGCATCGAAGTCGAGGGCCTCGATACGGCGACGCGGGATCATCACGTCATCGACGGAGATGTTTTCGAGGTCGAACAGGTTCAGCAGGATGCTGCGGTGCTTGGTGGGCATGAAGCTTCCCGACTCGAGCACGATGGTGCGCAGTTCTTCGGTGGACAGCCGCTGGTCGCGCGCGCCCTTCGTGTTGATGTGCAGCACGCGCAGGATGCCGGTCGCGAACAGGTTGACAAACCAGATCAGTGGCCTCGCGACGCGCATCAACGGCGCGATCAGCAGGCTCGCGGGCAGCGCGATTTTCTCGGGAAACGTCGCGCCGACGATCTTCGGTGTGATCTCCGCGAACACGATAATGAGGAACGCGACGATACCGGTCGCGATCGACAGCACGAGGCTATTGCGGCCGAACGTATGCAGCGCGAGCGATGTCGTCAGTACCGGAATGATCGTGTTGAACAGGTTGTTGCCGATGAGGATCACGCTGAGCAGCTGATCGGTTTTTGCGAGCAGGCCCTGAGTCGTCTTTGCGCCGAGCGTGTTCTTGCTGGCGAGATGTTTGAGGCGATGACGATTGAGCGCCATCATCGCTGTCTCGGAAATGGAAAAGAAGGCGGAGCAGACAAGCAGCAGAAGGACGGCGCCGATCTGCGCCCATAAGGGAAGTTGTTCCACGCGTCGTGAAAAATAAGGGAAAGGATGGAGAGAATATAGCAGAGGGGGCCGCGCGCTCCGGTGTGGACGACGGCTGACGCCGCTAGGACGACAACGTGGCAACGTACGCGCTGTGCCTGACGAGCCGGAGGAAAGAAAGCGGCGAAGGGCAGCACGAGAGCAACGAAAAAAGCGCCGCGCAAAACAAAAAACCGCCCAGCAACGCTGCGGCGGTTTTGAACCTTGAGCTAACAAGGAGAATCTGGTCGGGGTGAGAGGATTCGAACCTCCGGCCTCTACGTCCCGAACGTAGCGCTCTACCAGGCTAAGCTACACCCCGATTGGGTACTGCTGACTCGATTCAGACTAATTCGGTGTCTCAGTCTCGTTCAAGACTGTCTTGCCGTCGAGTAAGAGCATAATTCTAGCAGGCTCTCCTTGAAAATGGAATGGGGAAATGACGAAATTGCTGCCGCGGCTGCCTGCGCCTCCTGTTTCGCGCACTCGAGCGTGTGATCCAGCGCGCCCGAGCGCGTGATCGCATCGAAAATGGTATCGAAACGGTCGGTGCCACCTTGCTCGATGGCTTCGCGCGCGAGCGCCGACTGCTCGGGCGTGCCGCGTTCGATCAGATAGATGAGCGGAAGCGTCGGTTTGCCTTCGCGCAGATCGTCGCCGGCGTTCTTGCCCATCGACTCGGCCGTCCCCGTGTAGTCGAGCCAGTCGTCCATGATCTGGAACGCGGTGCCGATGCGACGACCGTACTCGGCGGCGGCGGCTTCGGTTTTCGCGTCCGCGCCGGCCAGCACCGCGCCGAGCTGGGCGGCCGCCTCGAACAACTTTGCGGTCTTGTAGCGGATCACCTGCATGTAACGGGCTTCGTCGACGTCGGCATCGTGCATGTTCAACAGCTGCAGCACTTCGCCTTCAGAGATGATGTTGGTCGCCTCCGACAGAATTTCCATCACGCGCATCTTGCCCACGCCGACCATCATCTGGAACGACCGTGAGTAAAGAAAGTCACCGACCAGCACGCTCGCCGCGTTGCCGAACAGCGCATTGGCGGTCTGGCGGCCGCGCCTCAGGTCGGACTCGTCGACCACGTCGTCATGCAGCAGCGTGGCCGTGTGGATGAATTCGACGACCGCTGCCAGCTCGTGCCGGTGCCCCGTCGTATCGCCCAGCGCGCCCGCCACCAGCAACAGCAGCGCGGGCCGCAGCCGCTTGCCGCCGGCGCTGATGATGTACTCGGAAATCTGATTGATCAGCATCACGTCCGACGCAAGACGTTGCCGGATGACGCGATTGACCTGCTGCATGTCTTCGGCGATCGGAGCAAGCAGGCTGGCGACGTTGGGGGAGGTGGTGGCAGTCGACGACATGATGGCTGAATTGGGTAGTGCCGCGAATTATAAGGCGATCGGGGCGCTTCCGGGTCGTCGGCTGCGGCGTGGATGCGGTCCGCATGGCGCGCGGGGCGCCTGCCAAGGCCGTCTGCGGGGCGCCGCGCGTTACAGGTTTGCCATCTGCGAGCGCCTGCGAGGGAGGGCCGAAGCCGGACGGTAGACGGGTTGGTAAGCAGGTTTTGACCGAGCAGCTAACTCTATGTATAATTGAGAGTTTCCGCGCGCGGTGCGTGGGAAAAATGAATACAGAGTGAGGTTCTCAATGTACGCGGTCATAAAAACCGGTGGCAAGCAGTACAAGGTTGCCGTCGGCGAAAAACTTAAAGTAGAACAGATACCGGCAGACATTGACGCTGAAATCACGCTCGACCAGGTTCTCGCAGTGGGCGAAGGCGAATCGATTAAGTTCGGTACGCCGCTGGTCAGTGGGGCTTCCGTCAAGGCTACCGTCGTGTCGCAAGGTCGTCACGCCAAAGTGACGATCTTCAAGATGCGTCGCCGGAAGCACTACCAGAAGCATGGCGGCCACCGCCAGAACTATACCGAACTGCGCATCGACGCGATCAACGCGTAAGCGCACCGGTTAAGGAGCAAATCAAATGGCACACAAAAAGGCAGGCGGATCGTCCCGGAACGGCCGCGACTCCGAATCGAAGCGCCTCGGCGTTAAGGTTTACGGCGGCCAGGCTATCAACGCTGGTGGCATCATCGTGCGTCAGCGCGGTACGCGCATGCACGCTGGCGAGAACGTCGGCATGGGCAAGGATCACACCCTGTTCGCGCTGAAGGACGGCCACGTCCAGTTCTCGACGAAGGGCGCGGCGAAGAAGCACACCGTTTCCGTCGTCCCGGCAGCCTGAGTTTAATCAGGCACGGGCTTCAGGACCGGAAAAAGGCCCCGCGAAGTTCGCGGGGCTTTTTTTATTGCGGCGTCTCTTTAGCTTGGCGCCGAAGCCGCGCAGCCGACCGCTCCTCATCGGCGGACTATGCCGTTCGGTCGATTGATCAACGCGCGGCGCGCGCGGCAAAATAGCAGCATCCAATCAGTATCAACCCCTGCATCGAATCGGGCAGTACACCACGGGACGGAGTAACACATGAAGTTCATTGACGAAGCGAGGATTGAAGTCATCGCCGGCGACGGAGGGGATGGCAGCGCGTCGATGCGCCGCGAGAAGTTCGTCCCGTTCGGCGGCCCCGATGGCGGTGACGGCGGCCGGGGCGGCAGCGTGATCGCGGTGGCTGACCGCAACATCAACACGCTGATCGATTACCGCTACGCGAAAAAACATCTGGCGCGCAACGGTGAAAACGGCCGCGGCTCGGATTGCTACGGCAAGGGCGGTGATGACATCACGCTGCGCATGCCGGTCGGCACCACCATCACGGACATGGAAACCGGCGAGTTGATCGCCGATCTGACCGAGCACAACCAGAGCGTGCAAATCGCGCAAGGGGGAGCCGGCGGCCTCGGCAACCTCCATTTCAAGTCCAGCACGAACCGCGCGCCGCGTCAGAAGACCGACGGCAAGCCGGGCGAGCGCCGCATGGTCCGCCTCGAACTGAAAGTGCTGGCCGACGTCGGTCTGCTCGGCATGCCGAATGCGGGCAAGTCGACGTTTATCTCGTCGGTGTCGAACGCGAAGCCGAAAATCGCCGATTACCCGTTCACCACGCTCGCGCCGAACCTCGGCGTCGTGCGCGTCGGGCCGAGCCGCAGCTTCGTGATTGCCGACATTCCGGGGCTGATCGAAGGCGCGGCGGAAGGCGCCGGCCTAGGCCATCAATTCCTGCGTCACCTGCAGCGCACCGGGCTGCTGCTGCACATCGTCGACATCGCACCGTTCGATGAATCGATCGATCCGGTCGCGGAAGCGAAGGCGATCGTCAACGAACTGCGCAAGTACGACGAAGAGCTTTATCAGAAGCCGCGCTGGCTTGTGCTGAACAAGCTGGACATGGTGCCTGAGGACGATCGCGAAGCGCGCGTGGCGGCGTTCCTCGAAGGCTTCGGCTGGGACGGTCCGGTGTTCGAGATCTCGGCGCTGACTGGCCAGGGCTGTGAAAATCTTTGCTACGCCGTGTTCGACTACCTCGCCGAGCACTCCGACGCGCAACGCGCGGCCGAAGCCGAAGACCTGGCCTCCGACGTGCGTTTCCGCGACGGGACGCAAGTACCGGCCGCGACCCGCGAAGCCGGCACCGATCCGCAGGAATAACAACTCGAGCGCCGGCGCCAGCGGCGGGTGCCGGTATGCATCACGCGTCATCTTGGGAGACAGCGCACAATGCGTTCCGTCATCGCAGATTCACGGCGATTGGTCGTCAAAGTCGGTTCGAGTCTCGTCACGAACGACGGGCGCGGCCTCGATCATGCGGCGATCGGCCGCTGGGCCGCGCAAATTGCCGCACTGCGCGCGCAAGGCAAGGAAGTCGTGCTGGTCAGCTCGGGTGCGATCGCCGAGGGCATGCAGCGGCTCGGCTGGACGAAGCGGCCGCGTGAAATCGATGAGCTGCAGGCGGCCGCGGCGGTCGGTCAGATGGGTCTCGCGCAAGTGTACGAAAGCCGCTTCGCCGAACATTCCATCCAGACTGCGCAGATCCTGCTTACTCACGCTGACCTTGCTGACCGCGAGCGCTATCTGAACGCTCGCTCCACGCTGCTCACGCTGCTGGGGCTCGGAGTTGTACCGATCATCAACGAGAACGACACGGTCGTCACCGACGAAATCAAGTTCGGCGACAACGACACGCTCGGCGCGCTGGTTGCCAATCTGATCGAGGGCGACGCGCTGATCATTCTGACGGACCAGCAAGGCCTCTTCACCGCAGATCCGCGCAAGGACCCGACCGCGACACTCGTCCAGCAAGCCGACGCCGGCGCGCCCGAGCTCGAGGCGATGGCGGGCGGCGCGGGCTCGAGCCTCGGCCGCGGCGGCATGCTGACCAAGATTCTCGCTGCGAAGCGTGCGGCCCATAGCGGCGCCAATACGGTGATCGCGAGTGGGCGCGAGTCGGACGTGCTGGTGAGACTGGCGGCCGGCGAGGCGATCGGCACCCAACTGATCGCGCGCACCGCGCGCATGGCGGCGCGCAAGCAATGGATGGCCGATCACCTGCAGGTGCGCGGCCACGTTGTGATCGATGACGGCGCGGTCGAAAAACTGACCGCCGGCGGCAAGAGCTTGCTGCCGATCGGCATCGTCGGTGTGCAGGGTGCATTCGCGCGCGGCGAGGTGATCGCGTGTCTGAGCGCGACAGGCCGCGAGGTCGCACGTGGTTTGACGAACTACAGCAGCGCGGAAACCAAACTGATCCAGCGGCGTCCGAGCGGCGAAATTGAGTCAGTGCTCGGCTATATGCTCGAGCCCGAACTGATTCATCGCGACAATCTCGTGGTGCTTTGATCTGCGCGGCGGCGCGCATATCGCGCGTATGAAGAGCCAACAATTAAGCCGTTCCAGCGCAGGCTGGAACGGCTTTTTAATCGTCACGGATAAGCAACGGCGCCTGAGTCGGGCGCGCGCCGCGCAACCGGCCTCAATGAATCTGCGACGTCTGCGTGCGCTTGTAACGAATGTTCTCGACGATGTGCTGCGCGCTGCCGGTCGGAATCTTGTTTGCGCACATATAGTCCTGATACAACGCGGCCTGGTACGCATTCAGCGCGCCGTTTTCTATCCTCGAAAACGGGGTTGCGACCGTCGTGTCCCAGCCGTCGTGATCGGCGTTCAGGCCCGCATACTGACGCCATTCATACGTGTCGCAGCGGATGCCCTCGTAATTGACGTTGCGCGCACCGCCCGGGCTCGTGACGACCACCGTGTAACGCACCACGCCGTCGTCGCCAACGCTGACGGACTTCGGGTCGATCGCAAATTGCAGCGGCGTATTGCCGGAGACTTCGAACGGCAGCAGGTTCGCGTCGGAGGGCAGCGGCGGCAACGTGTCGACCTTGTTTTCAACCCAGTTGCTCTTGCGATCCAGCAGATAGGTGAACTCGCTGTCGTCTTTGTTGGTCGGTTTGCCGGCGCTCGAACAGCCTGCCAGCAGGGCGCCGGTGGCGACGCACGCCACGGCGAATGCAAGTGCTTTCAATCTGATTCCCTCGAGAGACGGACGCGGCTCGAAAGCCGCGCCAGAGAGAGGCGGCGCGAGCCGCCGCCTGGAATGGTTAATCGCGCACGCCTCGTCGGACTAACGGGGCGACGGCCTCGTCGGCTTCGGCCGTTTCGCGCTCATCCTCCGATCTCATGTTGGCATCCGGTGAGCCGGGACCGCAATCCGGCGCGACCAGCACGTGCGTCGAAGTTTCGACGCTGACCGAAGTTACGGTCGTGACGGTGGTGACCACCGTGCTTACCGTGGAATCCGGCGGGCTTTGCATCGACGACGCTATCCGGGGATAACGCGACCCATGATGCCCGCCAGGTTTTTCCGCACGCGGCGCAGGCCGGCGCATGAAACGGGACAGCTCCGTTAGCGCCAACTGATACACATCCCGCTTGAACTCGATCACACAGTCGAGCGGCACCCAATACTCGTTCCAACGCCACGCGTCGAACTCAGGGTGGTCGGTGGCGCGCAAACAGATGTCGCAGTCGCGTCCTACCATCCGGAGCAAAAACCAGATTTGTTTCTGGCCGCGGTAATGACCGCGTACTTCGCGCTTGATGAACTTGTCAGGCACCTCATAACGCAACCAGTCGCGCGTGCGACCGATCACCTTGACGTGCTCAGGAAGCAGCCCGGTCTCTTCGTGTAACTCCCGATACATCGCTTGCACGGGGGTCTCACCATATTTGATGCCCCCTTGCGGAAACTGCCAGGAATGTTCACGGAGTCGTTTGCCCCAAAACACCTCGTTGTGCGCGTTCAAGAGGATGATGCCGACGTTCGGGCGAAAGCCTTCACGATCCAGCATACAACCACCTTCGAATCCTTTAAAATTGCTTTGATTATAAACAGATAACGGACCCTACGCACCGAATCGCGTCAGAATGGAGCGATTCGCCGCAACAGGCCCGGGTTTGCGGTAGCCTGTCGGTTTTCCGTGCCTATCCCTTGTGAGAGAGGCTTTGCGCGGCGGTTTCGGCGCCGCACGGGGGCAGGGCGCCGCCAGTCGGGCGAACCCTGCCGGCTTCGCCGCGGATCTGTGTCGATTTCCCTCATTTTCCCCTTTTCTGGCGGTCCTACCGGAAGCCGCCGCTTTTGGACACCTTGAATGAAAGCTTCCCGTTTCTTTATCGGCACTCTCAAAGAAGCGCCCGCCGACGCCGAAATCATCAGCCACAAGCTCATGGTGCGCGCGGGCATGATCCGTCGCGTCGCGGGCGGTATCTATAACTACCTGCCGGTCGGCCTGCGTTCGATCCGCAAGGTGGAAGCGATCGTGCGTGAGGAAATGAACCGGGCGGGCGCCATCGAGCTGTTGATGCCGGCCGTGCAGCCGGCCGAACTGTGGCAGGAATCGGGGCGCTGGGAGAAGTACGGTCCCGAGTTGCTGCGCTTCAAGGACCGCAAGCAGGCCGATTTCGTGATGGGCCCGACGCACGAGGAAGTGGTCACCGACATCGCGCGCAACCAGATCAAGAGCTATCGCCAACTGCCGGTCAACTTCTATCAGATCCAGACGAAGTTCCGCGACGAGATCCGTCCGCGTTTCGGCGTGATGCGTGGCCGCGAGTTCATCATGAAAGACGCGTACTCGTTCGACAAGGACGCGGAGGGTCTGCGCGAGTCGTATCGCAAGATGTACGACGCGTACGTGCGCATCTTCACGCGCCTCGGTCTGGACTTCCGCGCGGTGGCGGCCGACAACGGCTCGATCGGCGGCAGCGGCTCGCATGAGTTCCATGTGATCGCCGACACCGGCGAAGACGACATCGCGTATTGCCCGACCTCCGATTTCGCCGCGAACGTCGAGGCGGCCGAAGCGCTACCGCTGATCGCAGAGCGCGCGGCGCCGGCAGAAGAGATGAAGAAGACCGCGACGCCCGGCAAGACGAAGTGCGAGGCGGTTGCCGAACTGCTGAACATTCCGCTCGAACGCACGATCAAGTCGGTGGTGCTCGCCACCGAGAACGAAGGCGCCGAGCCGACGATCTGGCTGCTGATGCTGCGTGGCGATCATGATCTGAACGAGATCAAGGCGGCCAAGCTCCCGGGCCTCGGTAATTTCCGCATGGCGACCGAAGCCGAGATCGTCGAGACGTTCGGCACACCGCCGGGCTATCTCGGTCCGATCAACACGAAGAAGCCGGTCAAGGTGATTGCGGACCGCACGGTCGCGAACATGAGCGACTTCGTGGTCGGCTCGAACGACGTCGACTATCACACCACCGGCGTGAACTGGGGCCGCGACCTGCCGGAGCCGGTCGTCGCCGACATCCGCAATGTGAAGAAGGGCGATCCGTCGCCGGACGGCAGGGGCGTGCTCGACATCTGCCGCGGCATCGAAGTGGGCCACGTGTTCCAGCTCGGCACCAAGTATTCCGAAGCGATGAACGCGGCCTGTCTCGACGAAACCGGAAAGCCTCGGCCGATGGAAATGGGCTGCTACGGCATCGGCGTCACGCGGATTCTCGGCGCCGCGATCGAACAGAATTTCGACGACAAGGGCATCATCTGGCCGGAGTCGATTGCGCCGTTCGAAGTCGTGCTGTGCCCGATGGGCTATGACCGCAGCGACGCGGTGCGCGAGCAGGCCGACAAGCTGTACGCGGAACTCGTCGCGGCCGGTATCGACGTGATCCTCGACGATCGCGGCGAGCGGCCGGGCGTGATGTTCGCCGACTGGGAACTGATCGGCGTGCCGCATCGACTGGTGATCGGCGACCGTGGTCTGAAGGACGGCAAGATCGAGTATCAGGGCCGTCGCGAGGCCGAAGCGACGCTGCTGCCGGTCGCGGATGCCGCGCACACCGTGATCGGCAAAGTGCGCGCGGCGCTGGCGAACTAAGCGGAGCGGGCGGTGGAGTACACCTTCCTGTCCGCGACGGTGCTGCTGATCCTGATCACCGATCCGCTCGGCAACATCCCGATCTTCGTCAGCTGTCTGCGCGATGTGTCGCCGGAGCGTCGCACGGTCGTGATCCTGCGCGAGGTCGCGATCGCGTTTGCGATCCTGCTGGTGTTCATGGTGCTCGGGCAGAGCTTTCTGCGCATGATGAGCCTCAGCGACCAGTCGTTGCGGATCGGCGGCGGCATCGTGCTGTTTCTGATTGCGCTGCGCATGGTGTTTCCGCATCCGGACGGTCCGTTCGGCGGCGACGCGCGCGGCGGCGAGCCGCTGATCGTGCCGCTCGCGATTCCTGCGCTAGCGGGTCCGTCGGCGTTGGCGACGGTCATGCTGCTGACCTCGCAGGCGCCGGGCAAGACGTTCGAGTGGGTCGGCGCGC
Source organism: Paraburkholderia sp. CI3 (assembly GCF_050436505.1). NCBI lineage: Bacteria > Pseudomonadati > Pseudomonadota > Betaproteobacteria > Burkholderiales > Burkholderiaceae > Paraburkholderia > Paraburkholderia sp. CI3. The sequence continues at coordinate 2,533,490 of NZ_JBNDMI010000004.1, read as the reverse complement.
TGACCGTCACGATGATCATCTGTGCGATCGTGCTGATGCTCGCCGAGCGCATTCAGGCGTCGCTCGGTGAACGTGTGATGGCGGCGTTCGAGCGGCTGATGGGGCTCGTGCTCGTCGCGATTTCAGTCGAGATGATGCTCGGTGGAATCCGCTCTTTCGTGCACAAGCTGTGAAACGCGAGCCGGTGCGCGCATTGCCACCGTCGCAGCCATAAAAAAGCAGCCAGGCAGGCTGCTTTTTTTTCGCCGGTAGGGGCGCGGGCGGATGCCCCGCTCACGCTCCCTCGGTCAACGCCCGAATGGTCGGCAGGTTGCGCCAGTAGCCCTTCGCATCCATCCCGCAGCCGAACACGTACCGGTCCGGCACTTCGAAGCCGCAGTAATCGGGGCGCAGCGGTTTCGCCTTCGGAATGATCTTCTCGCACAGCACCGCGGACAGGAAGCGCTTCGCGCCCATCGCGAGGATGCGGTCGCGGATTGCGGCCATCGTCTCGCCTTCGTCGAGGATGTCGTCGAGCACGAGCACCACGCGATCCTTGACCGACTCGGCCGGCGCGACGCGCCATTGCATCTCGTTGCTGCCCTTCGTCGTATTGCGGTAGCGCGTCAGGTGGATGTAGTCGAACTCGAGCGGGAAATCGAGGTGCGGCAGCAGCATGCCGGTGAATACCGCGGCGCCGCCCATCACCGACAGCACGAGCGGGAAGTCCTCGCTCATCTCGTCGCGGATGGCAGCCGCCATGCGGGCGATCGACGCAGTGACGTCCGAGGCCGAAACTATCTCTTCGGAGTGTTGAAAAATATGGAGGGCTTCTTCGCGGTTCATGACGTCTGACGGACGGTAACTGTATACATAGTGTGAGTGGCAACGTCCCGAGGGACGTTCCCGCGAGGGACGGCGCAATGCGCTACAGAATAAACCCGCACGATGCCGAAGTCAGCCGCGCCGCACTCGGCGCGAGCGCGCGCCGGTCCCATCAAGCTTAGCGCATGCCAGGCATCATGCCCTTCATGCCGCGCATCATCTTCTGCAGGTTGCCGCCCTTGAGCTTCTTCATCATCGTGCGCATCTGTTCGTACTGGTTCAGCATGCGGTTGACTTCCTGCACCTGCACGCCCGCACCCGCGGCGATGCGGCGCTTGCGGGTCGCCTTGATCAGTTCGGGCTTGGCGCGCTCGGCCGGCGTCATCGAGTTGATGATGCCTTCCATGCGGCGCATCTGCTTCTCGGCCTGACTCATGTCGGCGCCGGCCGCGGCTTGCTGGAACTGCGCGGGCAGCTTGTCCATCAGCGACGACAGGCCGCCCATGCCCTTCATTTGCGTGAGCTGGGCGCGGAAATCGTTGAGGTCGAAGTCGCCGCCTTTCTTGACCTTGTCGGCGAGCTTCTGCGCGGCCTGCACGTCGACGCCGCGCTGCGCTTCCTCCACCAGCGCGAGAATGTCGCCCATGCCGAGAATCCGGCTCGCCATGCGGTCCGGGTGGAACACTTCGAGGCCGTCGAGTTTTTCGGCGACACCCACGAACTTGACCGGCTTGCCAGTCACGTGACGCACCGAGAGCGCCGCGCCACCGCGCGAATCACCGTCGAGCTTGGTGAGCACGACGCCGGTGAGCGGCAGCGCGTCGCTGAACGCCTTCGCGGTGTTGACCGCGTCCTGGCCGAGCATCGCGTCGACGACGAACAGCGTTTCCGCCGGCTTCAGCTCGGCGTGCAGCGCGGTGATTTCGTTCATCATCACCTCGTCGATACCGAGACGGCCGGCCGTGTCGACGAGCAGCACGTCGTGATAGTGGCGCTTGGCCCAGTCGAGCGCGGCGCGGGCAATGTCGACCGGCTTCTGGTTCAGCTCCGACGGGAAGAAGTCCGCGCCGACCTGCTCGGTCACCGTTTTCAGCTGCGCGATGGCGGCGGGACGATAGACGTCGCACGAAACGGTCAGCACCTTCTTCTTGTGCTTCTCGCGCAGCAGCTTGGCGAGCTTGCCGACCGTGGTCGTTTTGCCGGCGCCCTGCAGACCCGCCATCAGGATGATCGCGGGCGGCGCGACGGCGAGATTGAGCTCGGAGGCCTTGCCTTCGTAATCGCCGCCGATCACCGCGGTCAGTTCGCGCTGCACGACGCCGACGAGCGCCTGACCCGGCGACAGGCTGGAGATCACTTCCTCGCCGAGCGCCTTCTCCTTGACCTTCGCGATGAACTCGCGCACGACGGGCAGCGCCACGTCGGCCTCGAGCAGTGCGAGACGCACCTCGCGCAGCATTTCCTGGGTGTTCGCCTCGGTGAGCCGGGCTTCGCCGCGCAGCGTCTTGACGACGCGCGCCATCCGTTGAGTCAGATTGTCGAGCATGGGGAGCGATGAACGGTGGGGCCCGCGCAGCGCGCGAAGCGCAAGACGTCGCGGAGTAGGGCCCTAGTGTAAACTTCGAATATGGATATTGTACTGTATGCCCTCACCGCGCTTCTCTATGGCGGTCTTGCCGTGGCCGGCTGGCGCTCGCACCGGCACGCGGCCGTGCGGCCGCTGCTCGAGAGCGTGCCGCCGCTGCCCGGACATGCCGCCAACGCGGGCGCTCTGGTGGCCTCGGGCATGAGCGCGCCCGGGCGCGCGCTGCTGTTCGTCGCGCTGCTCGCTCACGGCGTGCTGCTCCATACCACGATCTTCCCGCAGAACGCGATGGTGTTCGGCTTCGCGTTCGCGCTGTCGGCGATGTTCTGGCTCGGCGCCGGCATCTACTGGATCGAGAGTTTCTTTTTCCCGCTCGACGGACTGCGCCTGCTGGTGTTGCCACTCGCGTGCGTCGCGTCGCTGCTGCCGCTCGCGTTCGGCGGCGTGCGCGTGCTGCCGTATGCGGCCGCGCCGATGTTCAAGCTGCACTTCCTGATTGCGAATATCGCGTACGGTCTATTCGCGATCGCGGCGCTGCACGCGGTGCTGATGCTGGCGGTCGAGCGGCGTCTGCATTCGATGCGCGGTGGTCTCGCGCAAAGGCACGCGGCGGCGGACAATGGCTGGTGGTCGAGTTGGCTCGACGCGCTGCCGCCGCTGCTCACGCTCGAGAAGCTGCTGTTCCGTCTGATCGGCGCCGGCTTCGTGCTGCTCACGCTGACGCTGCTGTCGGGCATCCTGTTCAGCGAGCAGTTGATCGACCGCGCATTGCGGCTCGATCACAAGACCGTGTTCGCGATTCTTTCGTGGGTGATGTTCGGCGCGCTGCTGACCGCGCGCAAGGTGTCCGGCTGGCGCGGCCGTGCGGCATTGCGCTGGGTGCTGGCCTCGTTCGTCGCGCTGTTGCTCGCGTACGTCGGCAGCCGTTTTGTTTTCGAGGTGCTGTTGCACCGGCCCGTGGTGTGAGTGTCCCCATGCGACAAATCTTTTTGCTGATTCTGCTGTTCATCGTCGGTCAATGGCTCGTGAAGGCGCTGCGCCGCCACGACGCGCAATCCGCGCAACGCACCGGTGCCGGCGGCGCCAACGCTGCCGGCACCGCGAATGGCGGCGCGCGTTCTTCGAATGGGCAACAGCCGCAGCTTGCCGAGCCGATGATCCGCTGCGTCGAGTGCGGCGTGCACGCACCGAAGAGCGACTCGGTCAGCGTCGCGGGGCAGGCGTTCTGCTGCGCCGCGCACGCGCAGCGCCACGGCGCGCGTCCGAGCGGCCGCGACGCCCGATGAGCGGCGCGTACACCGTCGATGCCGACGGTTGGGTTCCTGCCGCACGCAAGCTTGCCTCGCCAAACTTCGAAGCGCGGCCGCAAGGCGCGCTGCCGACGCTGATCGTCGTTCACAACATCAGCCTGCCGCCGAACCAGTTCGGCGGCACCGCGATTGCCGAGCTGTTCCAGAACGCGCTCGACTGCAACACTCACCCGTACTACGACACGCATCTGCGCGGCGTGCGCGTGTCCGCGCATTTCGTGATTCATCGCGATGGCGCACTCGAGCAGTTCGTGTCGTGCAACGAGCGCGCGTGGCACGCGGGGCCGTCGAATTTTTTCGGCCGCGAGCGCTGCAATGATTTCTCGATCGGCATCGAGCTCGAAGGCAGCGACACCACCGCCTTCGAAGCGGCGCAATACCGCACGCTCGCCGCGCTCGTCAGAGCACTGACGGCACGCTATCCGATCGACGCGCTTGCCGGCCACTCCGACATCGCACCCGGTCGCAAGACCGATCCCGGTCCGTATTTCGAGTGGCCGCGACTGCAGCGCGACACGTTGCTCGACGGTCGGTATTTCCCCTATCTCAAGTTTCCCGAAACGCGGTAACCCCTTCGCACGATCTTGCGTGATCCCCGGAGAACGAGGCGCAGCCTGCTTCTCCGGGGAGCTTCTGCGCGCCGCGTGAAGCAAAAGTCAAGACTGCGAGCGCAAATAAAACCTTTTGACCTGTCTCGAAACTCCACTATACTTGGTGCCGACAACTGAGTTTCGCACTATATCTTGTGTTGTGCTGTGAATAACCATGTGCATAACCGAGTGAATAAGAGTGGATAAGTCTGCGGCGTCCCGCTCCCCGAGCATGGCAGCGCAAGCATTCCAGACAGCGAAAAAAATTCCTGGGGCGCAGCCGGTAGGGGATCTCCGGCCGCATCCAGAAGCATTCAGGAAAGGACCAGCCAGTGATCGCGACCGACCCGATGAAGACCGTCATCAAATCGAACCAGGCTTCCTCGCAGATGCATCCCACCAACCGGCGTCGCCGGCCTTCCTGCACCTCATCGCACGCGCACGCGGCGGCGCGGCGTTCGATTTAATCCGCGGCACTCGCCGCAATATTTCCAAGACCAGGAGCTTTGCACATGCAAACCACCGACAACGTGACGACCCGTTACGAGGGCTCACCGACTGGCCAGACCTTCGGCCAGACCCAAGGCGCGCAGGCGCTCGCGCCGCAAGCGAATTACGCCGACTACAAGGTGATCCGCCGCAACGGCAGCGTGGTGTCGTTCGAGCCGTCGAAAATCGCGATCGCCGTGACGAAGGCGTTCCTCGCCGTCAACGGTGGTCAGGGCGCGGCGTCGGCACGGGTGCGCGAACTGGTCGAACAACTCACGCTGAACGTGGTGCGCGCGCTGGTGCGCAGCCGTCCGAATGGCGGCACGTTCCATATCGAAGACATTCAGGATCAGGTCGAACTCGCGCTGATGCGCGGCGGCGAACACAACGTCGCGCGTGCTTACGTGCTGTATCGCGAGAAGCGCAACCAGGTGCGCGCGCATGACGCTCATGAAGGTCAGACAGCGGAAAGCGCCAGCACCCCGGGCCTGAACGTGACCGACAACGGCATCACGCGTCCGCTGGACATGGCTGCGCTGCGCGGCATCATCGAGTCCGCGTGCGCGAACCTCGGCGACGCCGTAAGCGCCGAGCCGATCGTCGCGGAAACGGTGAAGAACCTGTACGACGGCGTGCCGATGAGCCAGGTGTACGACTCGGCGATCCTCGCTGCCCGTACGATGATCGAAAAGGACCCGGCCTACAGCCAGGTCACCGCGCGCATCCTGCTGCATACGATCCGCCGCGAGATTCTCGAAGAGGAAGTCACGCAAGCCGAGATGGGCGAGCGCTACGCCGAGTACTTCCCGCAGTTCATCAAGCGCGGCGTGCAAGCCGAGCTGCTCGACGACAAGCTGCTGCAGTTCGACCTGAAGCGCCTCGGGGCCGCGCTCGACGCGAACCGCGACCTGCAGTTCGGCTACCTCGGTCTGCAGACGCTGTACGACCGCTACTTCCTGCATCACGACAACGTGCGTATCGAAATGCCCCAGGCATTCTTTATGCGTGTCGCGATGGGTCTGTCGCTGAACGAGATCGACCGCGAAGCGCGCGCGATCGAGTTCTACAACGTGCTGTCGAGCTTCGACTTCATGAGTTCGACGCCGACGCTGTTCAACTCCGGCACGCGCCGCTCGCAGCTGTCGTCTTGCTACCTGACCACGGTCGACGACGACCTCGACGGCATCTACGAAGCGCTGAAGGAAAACGCGCTGCTGTCGAAGTTCGCCGGCGGCCTCGGCAACGACTGGACGCGTGTGCGCGCGCTCGGCTCGCACATCAAGGGCACCAACGGCAAGTCGCAGGGCGTGGTGCCGTTCCTGAAGGTCGTCAACGACACGGCGGTCGCCGTGAACCAGGGCGGCAAGCGCAAGGGCGCGGTGTGCGCGTACCTCGAATCGTGGCACCTCGACATCGAGGAATTCCTCGAGCTGCGCAAGAACACCGGCGACGACCGTCGTCGCACGCACGACATGAACACCGCGAACTGGATTCCCGATCTGTTCATGAAGCGCGTGATGGAAGGCGGCGACTGGACGCTGTTCTCGCCGTCCACCTGCCCGGACCTGCACGACAAGTTCGGCGCCGAGTTCGAAACGGCTTACACGGCTTACGAAGACAAGGTCGCGCGCGGCGAGATCAAGCTGTTCAAGAAGATCCCGGCGGCGCAACTGTGGCGCAAGATGCTGGGCATGCTGTTCGAAACCGGCCATCCGTGGATCACGTTCAAGGATCCGTGCAACGTGCGCTCGCCGCAGCAGCACGTCGGCGTCGTCCACTCGTCGAACCTGTGCACGGAAATCACGCTGAACACGAGCGACGCCGAAATCGCCGTCTGCAATCTCGGCTCGGTGAACCTCGTCGCGCACCTGAAGGAGCAGGCCGACGGCACGCTCGCGCTCGACCACGACAAGCTGAAGCGCACGGTCAGCGTCGCGATGCGCATGCTCGACAACGTGATCGACATCAACTACTACGCGGTCGCCAAGGCGCGTAACTCGAACCTGAAGCACCGTCCGGTCGGCCTCGGCATCATGGGCTTCCAGGACTGCCTGCACGTGCTGCGCACGCCGTACGCGTCGCAGGAAGCGGTCGAGTTCGCCGATCGCTCGATGGAAGCGGTTTGCTACTACGCGTATTACGCGTCGACCGAGCTTGCCGAAGAGCGCGGCCGCTACTCGAGCTACCGCGGTTCGCTGTGGGATCGCGGCATCCTCCCGCAGGATTCGGTGGCGCTGCTCGCCGAGGCGCGCGGCGGTTATGTCGAGGTCGATTCGAGCGAGTCGATGGACTGGCCCGCGCTGCGCTCGCGTATCTCGACCTACGGCATGCGCAACTCGAACTGCGTCGCGATCGCGCCGACCGCGACGATCTCGAACATCATCGGCGTGTCGGCGTGCATCGAGCCGACCTATCAGAACCTGTACGTGAAGTCGAACCTGTCGGGCGAGTTCACGGTGGTCAACGACTACCTGGTGCGCGACCTGAAGGCGCGCGGCCTGTGGGACGAAGTGATGGTCGCCGACCTGAAGTACTTCGACGGCACGCTGTCGCGCATCGACCGCATCCCGGCCGACCTGCGCGCGATCTACGCGACCGCGTTCGAAGTCGATCCGGTGTGGCTCGTCGAGTCGGCTTCGCGTCGTCAGAAGTGGATCGACCAGGCGCAGTCGCTGAACATCTACATGGCGGGCGCATCGGGCAAGAAGCTCGACGAGATCTACAAGCTCGCATGGCTGCGCGGACTGAAGACCACCTACTACCTGCGCACGATGGCGGCGACGCACGTCGAGAAGTCGACGGTCGCGCACGGCGCGCTGAACGCGGTGAGCTCGGGTCATGACGGCTCGGGTGGCGCAGGCGGCGCGGCAGGCGGCTTCGGCGTGGGCGGTGGCGCGGCGGGTGGTGTGGGCGGCGGCTTGCAGGCTGCTGCAGCGGTCGCAGCGACTGCCGCGGTCGCGGTCGACGCGGCACCCGAAGCGGATGGTCCGGTCTGCATGATGCGTCCGGGCGATCCTGGCTTCGACGAGTGCGAGGCTTGCCAGTAAAGATTGGCAAGCAGCGGGAGCGATGCTTGCTAACTGCACGCGAGGGTCGTAGGTGGTGATCCGCAGGCGGTGAGCGACGCGCCCCGTCGATGAAGTAGAAAGCAGGTCGACGAGCGGTGAGCAGTATCGAAGTCTCACCGCTCGTCGATGCAATGAAGCAACCCAGCCGTTGGCAACACCAGACGATCGCACGACATGGCATCGCACCTCGACCGCCAACGCTGACGCATCACGCTCGACACGGCTCACCGCCGACTCTCGCGATGCGCGGCTCGTTCGGCATCGATCAGTCGATCAGTCCATCGATCAGTCGGCGGATGCCGTGAACGCACTGCGCAATACATATAGATAGAGCAACGAAACGTCGTGTCGAAACGTTGCTCTTCGAGTTCGCGAAGGACCTCGGCAACACATGTTGAACTCGCGTTCATCACGCGTCACTCGATGCGTCACTGCATGGGTCACACGCGGCATGTCGAACAAAGTGTTGTATGAACGTAGCAACGCGAATCGAAAACAGGAATTTTCGCGAGTGAACTCTTTTATCGCTCGTGAAAAGATGGTACAAACCGTTCTAAATTGATGGTGACATTTATGCTCAACTGGGATGACGAGATCACTGCCGTAACTCCCTCGAGCGCGACGCAACCGAACGTGTTGCGCAACGCTGCGGGGTCGGCTGTGGATTCGCAAATCGGAACGCGTTCCGCGCCGCATGCTCCCTCCGCTCAAGAAGTCTTCGCGAACGACGTCGCTGTCGCTCCCGTCGCTCATATTGGCAACGCGGTTGCCAACGCGGCGGCCGCTTCCGAAGCGCGCGTCAATGTCGCCGACAAGCGCATCATCAACGGCCAGACTGACGTCAATCAGTTGGTGCCGTTCAAGTACAAGTGGGCTTGGGAAAAGTATCTGGCGGGTTGCGCCAACCACTGGATGCCGCAGGAAGTGAACATGTCGCGCGACATCGCCCTGTGGAAAGACCCGAACGGGCTGACCGAAGACGAGCGCCGCGTCGTCAAGCGCAACCTGGGTTTCTTCGTGACGGCAGATTCCCTCGCCGCCAACAACATCGTGCTGGGCACCTACCGCCACATCACGGCGCCCGAATGCCGCCAGTTCCTGCTGCGCCAGGCGTTCGAAGAGGCGATCCACACGCACGCTTACCAGTACATCGTCGAGTCGCTCGGTCTGGACGAGGGCGAAATCTTCAACGCGTATCACGAGGTCCCGTCGATCCGCGCGAAAGACGAATTCCTGATTCCGTACATCCACGTGCTGACCGACCCGGCCTTCAAGACCGGTACGCTCGAAGCAGACCAGACGCTGCTGCGCTCGCTGATCGTGTTCGCCTGTGTGATGGAAGGCCTGTTCTTCTACGTCGGCTTTACGCAAATCCTGGCGCTCGGCCGCCAGAACAAGATGACCGGCGCGGCGGAGCAGTACCAGTACATCCTGCGTGACGAGTCGATGCACTGCAACTTCGGCATCGACCTGATCAACCAGATCAAACTCGAAAACCCGCACCTGTGGACGGCCGGATTCCGCGCCGAAATTCGCGCGATCTTCCAGCAGGCGGTCGAGCTCGAATACCGCTACGCCGAAGATACGATGCCGCGCGGCGTGCTCGGCCTCAACGCGTCGATGTTCAAGAGCTATCTGCGCTTCATCTGCAACCGCCGTTGCCAGCAGATCGGTCTCGATCCGCTGTACCCGAACGAGGAAAACCCGTTCCCGTGGATGAGCGAGATGATCGATCTGAAGAAGGAACGCAATTTCTTCGAGACGCGAGTGATCGAATATCAGACTGGCGGTGCGCTTTCCTGGGAGTAAGCCGGGATTCGTATCGCGGATGTATTCATTGATGGGGATGCCGCCGCATGTGGCCGCGGCGCCCCGGGTTAGGAGCAGAACGGCCTGATGCAAAGCGTGCCCGGTGCCTTGACGGCCCACAAACATGACAGGCACTTTGCGGACCCTTCAGTGGGATGGGCAAACTTCCCCCGGAAAAAGCCGCTGGCGTCGTTGCCGGCGGCCCGATCAAGCAATTGCCGGCGTCGCCTTGCGACGCCGACCAGATTTGGCGCGCGGTGCCTTCGGGCACGGCGCGCCTTACCGCATTCATTAGCGTAAGCGCGCCGCACCTGCGTACGCCGATGAATAGCCCGCTTCGTAGCGCGCGCCCTGAGAAGCGTCCGCGGGAAGCGGGTTTTGACGAAGGGTGTAGTTTGAACTGACCTCATCTGAAAACCTGAAGGAGAAAATGATGGCAACTGCAAAGAAGGCCGCGGCCAAGAAGCCCGCAGCAAAGAAGACCGCAGCAAAGAAGGCTGCTCCGGCTAAGAAGGCTGCTCCGGCCAAGAAGGTCGCCGCGAAGAAGGTCGCAGTGAAGAAGGTCGCAGTGAAGAAGGTCGCCGCGAAGAAGGTTGCAGCGAAGAAGGTCGCGGCGAAGAAGGCAGCACCGGCGAAGAAAGCCGCAGTGAAGAAGGTCGCGGCGAAGAAGGTTGCAGCCAAGAAGGTCGCGGCGAAGAAGGCAGCACCGGCGAAGAAAGCCGCGGTGAAGAAGGTCGCAGCGAAGAAGGTCGCAGCGAAGAAGGCAGCACCGGCGAAGAAGGCCGCAGCGAAGAAGGCAGCACCGGCGAAGAAGGTCGCGGCGAAGAAGGCCGCTGCCAAGAAGGCGGCGCCTGCCAAAAAGGCTGCAGCCAAGAAAGCTGCACCTGCCAAGAAGGCTGCCGCGAAGAAGGCCGCTGCGCCTGCGAAGAAGGCTGCCCCTGCGAAGAAGGCTGTCGCCAAGAAGGCCGCGCCTGCTCCCGCTGCGCCTGCTGTCTCGAGCGCACCGGCGGCGACGGTGAAGACCGCGCTGAACCCGGCAGCGGCATGGCCGTTCCCGACGGGCAGCCGTCCGTAAGTAGTAGCAGTAAGTCGACACATCGTACGATGTGTCGGATGACCGGGTCGTGCTCGATTTCTTGCGGGCGCCACCCGGTCAATGACCCGTTACCGGTGTGCTGGTGGCGGGTTTTTTTTGCCCGTCGTCCCGAAAAGAAAAAAACGCATGGACCCGTGAGGACCCATGCGTGTGAAGTCGTCGTCGCGGCGCTGAACTACGCGCCGCCGCGCGGGAGGTGCGCTTAGTGTGTGATGCGCGTGACGCCGCCGCTCGACAGCAGCCTCACGCGATCGCCGGCGCGGAAGATTTCGCCGGTAGCAGTTTGGGTGACGGCGCGCATGTCGCCGTTGTCGAGGCGCACGGTGATTTCGATACCGTCGCGCATGGCGACGCGGTTTTCGATTGCATTGCCGGCGACCGCACCGCCGATGCCGCCGACGATACCCGTCGCGACCGAGCCACGTCCGCCGCCGATCGTGCTGCCGGCGAGCGCGCCGAGCGCCGCGCCACCGAGTGCGCCGATGCCGATCGGCTGACCGTCGTTCGTGCTGATCCGCACCGCGCGCACGCTCTCCACCGTGGCCATGCGAACCGTCTGTTCACGCTGCGCCTGCGAGGCGGTGAAAACGTCGGGAGAGCTGCTGTTGACCGCACACCCCGACATGGCCAGCGAACCGGCGATCAAGGTGACGACGATCAGGCGACTCGATGTTCTCATTCCCAAACTCCCATAGCACGCGATATCAGTGCAGGTCGTATCCGAAGGCCTGCTTGAACCGCTCGTTGATTTCCGCCCGACTGGGCGCGTAGTTTTGCGGGCCTTGATGCTCGATCTTCAGTGCGCCCATCAGGCTGGCGAGACGGCCGGTCGTGGCCCACCCGAGACCCTTCTCGATACCGTAGAGCAAGCCACCGCGAAACGCGTCGCCGCAGCCGGTGGGATCGAGCACCTGCCTGGCCGTTACCGCCGGAATCTCTTCGATACCGCCGCCGTGATGGATCTGCGCACCCTTCTCGCCGAGCGTGATGATCAGCGCGTCGACCTTGCCGGCGATCTGTTCGATCGACCAGCCGGTCTTGTTGCTCACCAGCGCGGCTTCGTAATCGTTGACCGCTACATAAGTAGCAAGTTCAATGATGCGCCGCAGCGTCTCGCCGTCGAACAGCGGCAAGCCCTGGCCCGGATCGAAGATGAACGGCACGCCTGCGGCGGCAAGCTGTTCGGAGTGCTGGACCATGCCGTCATAGCCGTCCGGCGCGACGATGCCGAGCGTCAGGCCCGCCACTTCGTCGGCGCGGTTCTGATGCGACTGCATCATCGCGCCCGGATGGAAAGCGGTGATCTGGTTGTTCTCGAGGTCGGTCGTGATCATCGCCTGCGCCGAGTAGGTGTCGGGCACGACGAGCACGTTTTCCGTCGACAGGCCGAGCTGCGCGAGCCGGTCCAGATAGAGCTGTGCGTCGACGGCGCCGATCGCGCCCATGATGCGTGCGTCGCCGCCGAGCAGATTCAGCGCATAGGCGATGTTGCCCGCGCAGCCGCCGAACTCGCGACGCATGGTCGGCACGAGAAAGCTTACGTTCAGGATGTGGACCTGCTCCGGCAGGATGTGCTCCCGAAAGCGGCCTTCGAAGGTCATGATGTTGTCGTACGCGAGCGAGCCGCAGATGAGCGTAGCCAAGGCGAGCGTTCCTGTATGAAAGCGGTGGGAAGAGACGCGCCGCGCCGACGGCGCCGCGCGCGAGGCGCGGCGCCGTGGTTCGCGCGCGAGAGGGCTTACTTCAGCGCGGCGAGCGCTGCGTCGTAGTTCGGCTCGTTCTTGATCTCGCCGACCAGCTCGGCGTGCACGACCTTGTCGTTTTCGTCGAGCACGACGACCGCGCGCGCGGTCAGGCCGGTCAGCGGACCGCTCGTCACGTCGACGCCGTACGCTTGCGCGAACTCATGGCCGCGGAACGTCGACGCGGTCACCACGTTCTCGATGCCCTCGGTCGTGCAGAAGCGCGACGCCGCGAACGGCAGGTCGCCCGACACGACGATCACGGCCGTGTTGCTGAGCTTCGCGGCGGCTTCGTTGAACTTGCGCGTCGACGTCGCGCAGGTCGGCGTGTCGAGACTCGGGACGATGTTGAGCACCTTGCGCTTGCCGGCGAAGTCGGCGAGCGTCAGCGGCTTCAGGTCTCGGCCGATCAGCGAGAATGCGGCGGCCTGCTGGCCGACCGACGGGAACGTGCCGCTTACTTCGATCGGGTTGCCACCCAGCGTGACTTGACTCATGTGTTGTGCTCCGAAAAGGGCGTCAGTGATGACAATGATGCGCCCGCTCGGGAGCGGGCGCGCGAGGGTGCGTTACGGATAAAAAATCTGTACGCGAAAATTGGAGGCAATCGCGCTGCCGGTGTCGAGGTGCACGATCATCGTCTGCGTCGCGTGCGCGGGCAGGCCGGACGCGATCACGGTGCCGGGCGGCACGTAATCCTGCGGCCACAGCACCCGCCGCACGGCGACGTTGTTCTGATCGTCGAGCAGCGTGAGTTCGATCGCGGGGTAGGCGAGCGCGATGTTCAGGCGGTTGTGCAGCGGCATCTTCAACTCGAGCTTGTGCGGGCCGTCGATCTGCCGCAGATCGGAGGGCTCGACCAGCAGGCCTTCGATGTCGTGCGGCGGCGTCAGCTGACAGCCGAGATGCGCGCAGGCCTGCGCGTACAGGATCTGCGAGCGCGGCAGGTTGACCATCACGGTCTCGCGTTGCCACCACGCGAGTTGCGCGAGCAGCGCAATGAAGAGCAGCGCGGCGAGCACCACGCCGGCGACGATCCAGCCGACGCGTCCGGCGTCCACCGGGCGGGTTTCGCGCACGACCGGGAACGGATCGTCGCCATCGCTGACGGGCGGATTGACCGAGAATGGCTCGCCGCTCGATGGGGCGAGCGACGGACCGCCCGGCGGGCGCGGGCCGCCGGGACCGCCGGCGCCCGAAGCACCTGCGGCACCCATGCCTGCGGCGGCGCCGAAGCCGCCCACGCCCCCACCGACCGGGCCGAAGTGCGGCTCGTTGTCGGGCATGCCATGCAGACTTGCTGGTTCGCGCAGCGCCGGTTCATCGAGCGTGGACGGCTCCGGGCGTTCGATCTTGTGCCAGACGCGCGGCGCTTCGCCTTCGACTCGCGGTGGGGGAGCAGGCGCGGTGGGCGGGACGACAGGCGGTTCATCGACCGCGTTGTCGGCGGGATAGGCGAAGGGTTCGAGCGGCGCGTCGGCCAGCGTCGGCTCATCGTCCGCGGGTAGCGGTGCCGTGAAAGCGCCGGCGCGCAATTCCGGTTCGGTCGCCTGGCGACGAGTGCCCGATGTGACGGGTGCGTGCTCGTTGCCGCCAAGCGGCAGCGGCGCGAGCGGCACGCTGCTCGCGTGGTCGCGCAAACGGGCATCGAGCGTGCTGCGGGAAATGCTGGTGGAGTCTTGTTCCGAAGCCGGCGCCCACGGGTCCCACGCGTCGCCGCTGAAGTCCGGGTTGGGTTGCCGCACACCCGACAGCGCTTCGATTGCCGCCGCGGCGGCAACCGGTTTGGCCGTGGAAAAATCGCCGCCTTCGGAGACGTCGAACAGACTGCTCGACGCGTCGAAGACTTCCTGGCAATGCCCGCACCGCACGAGGCCGCGGCGCTGCGCAAGCTGCGCCGGTTGCAGAAGGAAGACAGTTTCGCAGAAGGGGCAACGCGTTGCCAGGTGCATATCGAGCCGTTGAGCCTGAGGCCGTTAGGTTGACAATACGCCTTATTCTAATTGCTTTCGCGGCGCGTTCCGGCGAGGCACACCCAACCTTCATGTTCGCGCCACACGCTGATATCGATCCAGCGCGCGTAGACCTGCGCGACCTCCTCGGCCTGGCGGGCGAGAATGCCCGACAGCGCGATGTGGCCGCCCGGCTTCACCTTCGACGACAGCATCGACGCCATCAGCTTGAGCGGATTGGAGAGAATGTTCGCGACCACGACGTCGAATTCGCCGGCGGGACAGGCGTCGGGCAGGCCATAGGTGACTTCGGCGTGATTGCGTTCGCTATTGTGACGCGCCGATTCGACCGCCTGCGGATCGATATCGATGCCGATCACCGGATCGGCGCCGCACTTCTTCGCGAGAATCGCGAGGATGCCCGAGCCGCAGCCGTAGTCGAGCACGGACTGGCCGGGCTTGATCGACTGCTCGATCCACTCCATGCACAGACGCGTGGTGGGGTGGCTGCCGGTGCCGAACGCGAGACCCGGATCGAGTTCGAGCACGAGCGCGTCGGGGTCCGGCGCATCGTGCCACGACGGCACGACCCAGATGCGCTCGCCGATCTGGATCGGATCGAACTGCGACTGCGTGAGCCGCACCCAGTCCTGCTCCTCGACCTCGCGCACGGTATATGCCGGCGCGGCATCGAGTCCGATCTCGTTGGCCGCGGCGGTCAGCAGCACAGCCGGATCGTGTTCCGGCGCGAGCAGCGCGATCACACGCGAATGCTGCCATGCCGTGCGATCCGGCGTGAGGCCGGGCTCGCCGAACAGCGGCTGCTCGTCGGGCGTGTCGGCGTCGGCGTCTTCGACCGACACCGACAACGCGCCCAGCTCGAGCAGCGCGTCGGACAATTCCTCCGCGTGCTCGCGCGCCAGTTCGGCAACCAGTTCCCGATAGCTCATGACTTACGCTTCTTCCGCGACCTGCTGACGCGCGGCCAGCCGGTTTTCGAGGTAGTGGATGCTGGTGCCGCCTTCGACGAACTTCGCGTCGAGCATCAGTTCACGGTGCAGCGGGATGTTGGTCTGAATACCTTCGACCACCATTTCCGACAGCGCGATGCGCATCCGCATGATCGCCTGTTCGCGCGTGGCGCCGTAAGCGATCAGCTTGCCGATCATCGAATCGTAGTTCGGCGGCACGAAATAACCATTGTAGGCGTGCGAATCGACGCGGATGCCGGGACCGCCCGGCATATGCCACGAGGTCAGGCGTCCCGGTGACGGCGTGAACTTGAACGGATCTTCGGCGTTGATCCGGCATTCGATTGCATGGCCGCGGAACTGGATGTCGCGCTGACGGAACGTGAGCTTCTCGCCGGCCGCGATGCGGATCTGTTCCTGCACGATGTCGACACCGGTGATCAGTTCGGTCACCGGATGCTCGACCTGTACGCGCGTGTTCATCTCGATGAAGTAGAACTCGCCGTTTTCATACAGGAACTCGAAGGTGCCCGCGCCGAGATAGCCCATCTTCTTGCACGCGTCCGCGCAACGATCGCCGATACGGTCGATCAGGCGACGCGCGATGCCCGGCGCCGGCGCTTCCTCGATCACCTTCTGGTGACGGCGTTGCATCGAGCAGTCGCGCTCGCCGAGCCACACGGCGTTCTTGAACGAGTCGGCCAGCACCTGGATTTCGATGTGCCGCGGGTTCTCGAGGAATTTCTCCATGTAGACCTGCGGGTTGCCGAACGCGCGGCCGGCTTCCTCGCGGGTCATGATGACCGCGTTGACGAGCGCCGCTTCCGTGTGGACCACGCGCATGCCGCGGCCGCCGCCGCCGCCAGCCGCCTTGATGATGACCGGATAGCCGATCTGGCGGGCGATCTTCACGATCTCCTTCGGATCGTCCGGCAGCGCGCCTTCCGAACCCGGCACGCAAGGCACGCCGGTCTTGATCATGGTCTGCTTGGCCGTGACCTTGTCGCCCATCATGCGGATCGTTTCCGGACGCGGGCCGATGAAGGTAAAGCCGGACTGCTCGACGCGCTCGGCGAAGTCGGCGTTCTCCGACAGGAAGCCGTAGCCGGGGTGGATCGCTTCGGCGTCGGTGACTTCGGCCGCGCTGATCAGCGCGGGCATGTTCAGATAGCTCAGATTCGACGGTGCCGGGCCGATGCAGACCGCCTCGTCGGCGAGCTTCACGTACTTGGCTTCCTTGTCGGCTTCCGAATAGACGACGACCGTCTTGACGCCGAGCTCGCGGCAGGCGCGCTGGATACGAAGCGCGATCTCGCCACGATTGGCAATGAGGATTTTTTCAAACATAGCGGGTTTTCGACTCATCAATAGGCGCCGGGTCGGTCACGACGCCGGCTGCCGCAGAGGATCGGTCGCGCGCCTCGGGACGAGCGGCGCGCGGGCGGCAAATAGTGCGTGCCGCGTTAGCCGACCACGAACAGCGGTTGGCCGTATTCGACCGCCTGGCCATTTTCGACGAGGATTTCCTTGACCACGCCGGACTTGTCCGACTCGATCTCGTTGAGCAGCTTCATCGCTTCGATGATGCAGATGGTCTGGCCTTCCTTGACCGTGTCACCGACCTGCACGAACGGATCGGCGCCCGGCGACGGCGCGCGGTAGAACGTGCCGACCATCGGCGAGGTGACGACGTGACCCTGCGGTGCGGCGGCGGCCGGCGTGGCCGGAGCGCCCGCGGGGGCTGCCGGTGCTTCGACAGCGCCGAACGGTGCCGGTTGTGCGAATTGCGGTACGGCGTATGAGGCGGACGGTTGGACGTAAACCGGCGGCGCATTCTTGACGATGCGGACCTTGCCTTCGCCCTCGGTCACTTCGAGTTCGGAAATACCGGACTCCGAAACGAGGTCGATCAGAGTTTTGAGTTTACGTAGATCCATCAGGGTGCCCCTTTTCAATGCGTAGTGTGCCGGCGTGTGCAAGTCGCAGTAGCCGGCTCAAATTGGACGTGTTTGGATTCAGCCGCGCGACGACCCG
Organism: Paraburkholderia sp. CI3; assembly: GCF_050436505.1. Classification (NCBI taxonomy): domain Bacteria; kingdom Pseudomonadati; phylum Pseudomonadota; class Betaproteobacteria; order Burkholderiales; family Burkholderiaceae; genus Paraburkholderia; species Paraburkholderia sp. CI3. Next base: position 2,516,040 of record NZ_JBNDMI010000004.1, on the reverse strand, counting down.
GCCGCGAGCCGGTCGAGCGCGAATTCGAGCGCGTACAGATACCCCTTCCAGCCGAGGCCGCAAATGACGCCCTCAGCCTGGTCGGAGAAATACGAGTGATGCCGGAACGGTTCGCGGCGATGCACGTTCGACAGATGAATCTCGACGAACGGGATGCCGACTCCCGCCAGTGCGTCGCGAATGGCCACGCTCGTGTGTGTGTACGCGGCGGGATTGATCAGGATGAAATCGGTTTGCTCGGTGCGGGCCGCCTGAATACGGTCGACCAGTGCGCCTTCGTGATTGCTCTGAAACGACGCGAGTTCGACGCCTGCGTCGGCTGCGCGGTCCGCCAGCGCCTGATCGATCTGCGGCAGGGTCACGCGACCGTAGACCTCGGGTTCCCGGCTGCCGAGAAGATTGAGGTTGGGTCCGTGCAGTACCAGCAGTCGCGTCATGGTCGCTTCTTTTTCCGTGGAATTGCGCGCACTTTAGCGCTGATTAGAGAAACTTGTCTAGTTTCGCGCGCGTACGCGGCGACGGCCGGCGCGGGCCGCGGCGCAGCCTTGGGTCCAACTTCACTCAAATTCGGGAATTATCCGTGTATTTTTGCTCGTTCTGCACGGAATCGCATGCCAAAAAGCGCAGCGTGGGAAATCGGGAAATTTACAGCGCGTCGAGCGTCTGACGCAGCGCCGTCGGGTCGATCTGGCCCAATTTTGTCGAGCGGATGTTGCCTTTTGCGTCGATCACGACGGTAAACGGCAAACCGCCCGCATTGTTGCCGAACGCGCGCGCGAGGTCGGCGCCCCCGAAGCCGGTCACGTAGACGGGGTACGCGACCTTGACCTTCTGCAGGAAGGTCTGGATGTTCTTTTCCGAGTCGACGCCGAGGCCGACGAACTGGATGCCTTTCTTCGCATACTCGCGCTGGATCTGCGACAGCGCCGGCATTTCCTCGACGCACGGAGCGCACCACGACGCCCAGAAGTTGACGACGATCGGGTGGCCCTTGAGCAGGCTCAGCGACTGCGGTTTGCCGTCGACGTTCGTGACCGGCGCGGTCCACAGTTGCTGCACGGGACTCGCAGAGGTGGCAGGCTGCGCTCCGGCCTGCGCCGCGTACGCGACGTCGGAACCGCGATTGAGCCAGTGATTGGCCAGTACGCCGCCGCCCGCGGCAATCAGCGCGACGACCGCGCCCGCCAGCATACGTCTCGTGTTCATCGTGCTCCGTTCTGTCTGATCAATTGGTGAAGGACGGCACTTCGTCGCCGTCGAGCAGCGCCTGCACCGCCGGCAAATTGGCCCGCGCCGTGCGGCCGCGCGCGTCGGCGCGTACCGCGCCACGCAGGTCGTCGGTTTCGTACAGCGCGACGTGGATGCCGACCGGCTCGGCGTTGCGCTCGCCCGCGGGGCGCCACAGAAAGCTCAGCGTCTCCACGTAGCCGCGGCCCGCGAAGTGGCGCGTTTCCGACACGTCGTACTGGATGTTTGCATTGAGCATGTAGATCGCGACTTCCTTCGGGTTGTCGCAAAACACCTGCAGATGCACATCCGAATGCTCGCCGGCCGTACCGCCGAGCACCGCGCCCGTCAGATACGGATTGAACGGCGCGAGCCGCTCCATCCAGTCGACCGCGATCATGCGCAGGCGCCGCAGCAGCGCCGGCTGGCTGTCGCTCTGGAACAGCGCCTGATATTCGCGGATTTCTTCTTCGATCTGATCGTTGTCCGGCAGCCATTCGCCGGCAACACGAGTCTCGCCGACGACCTGCCGGGCCGCCTTGCGCTTCGCGCTGGCGTAATCCAGGCCGTCTTCGGCAATCAGGCGTGCCGCCGCGATTGCGATTTCCTCGCGCAGGCGCTGCGGGTCGAAATGTGATTTGCGGACCATCCTTGCATGATACTCGATCGAGCCTGCGACGCGGTTCGGCGGCCCGCACGGGGCGGCGCCGGGCGTGGCCGGCAGGGGGCAGCGCGCGTCGCGTCGGTTACAATAGGCGTCCTTTGCAGACGGTCGTTCCGACCGTCCTGTGGCTCTCTCATCCCTCGCAAGAAACGCCCCCGCGGCACGACAGGCTTATGCATATCCACATCCTCGGCATCTGCGGCACCTTCATGGGCGGTCTCGCGGTGCTCGCGCGCAATGCGGGCCACACGGTGACCGGCTGCGACGCCGGCGTCTATCCGCCGATGAGCACGCAGCTCGAGGCGCAAGGCATCGGTCTGATCGAGGGTTATGACGCGGACCAACTGAACGGCCTGAACGCGGATCTATTCGTGATCGGCAACGTGGTCACGCGCGGCAACCCGCTGATGGAAGCGATTCTGGACCGCGGCCTGCCGTACGTGTCCGGTCCGCAGTGGCTCGGCGAGCACGTGCTGAACGGCAAATGGGTGCTGGCCGTGGCCGGCACGCACGGCAAGACCACCACGAGCTCGATGCTGACCTGGCTGCTCGAAGATGCGGGCCTGAACCCGGGCTTCCTGATCGGCGGTGTGCCGCTGAATTTCGGCGTGTCGGCGCGGCTCACCGATTCGAGCTTCTTCGTGATCGAAGCCGACGAATACGACACCGCGTTCTTCGATAAACGCTCGAAGTTCGTCCATTACCGCCCGAAAACGGCGGTGCTGAACAATCTCGAATTCGATCACGCCGACATCTTTTCTGATCTCGCCGCGATCGAAACGCAGTTCCATCATCTGATCCGCACGGTGCCACGCCTCGGCCGCGTCGTCACGAACGGCCGCGAGGACGCGCTCGAGCGCGTACTGACGCGCGGCTGCTGGAGCGAGGTCGAGCGCTTCGGCGTCCAGGGCGGCTGGGAGATCCAGGCGGCGGAGCAGGGCGTGCCCGTCGACGAACGCTTCGCCGTCTATCACAACGGCGAGCGCGTCGGCGTGGTCGACTGGCAGGTGCAGGGCGAGCATAACCGCCTGAACGCGCTCGCCGCGATCGCCGCCGCGCGCCATGTCGGCGTGCCGCCCGCGCAGGCCGCGAAGTCGCTGTCCGGCTTTCGCAACGTGAAGCGCCGCATGGAAGTGCGTGGCAGCGTCGAGGGTGTGACCGTGTACGACGACTTCGCGCATCACCCCACCGCGATCGAGACGACGGTGGCCGGCCTGCGCGCGCGGGTCGGCCGCGACAACACGCGAATCCTTGCGGTGCTGGAACCACGCTCGAACACGATGAAGCTCGGCGTGATGAAAGCGCAACTGCCGGCGAGCCTCGCCGACGCCGATCTCGTGTTCGGCTACGGCGCGCCGAGCGGCCGCGACGCGCTCGGCTGGAACCTCGGCGAAGCGCTCGCGCCGCTCGACGGCAAGGCGCAGGCGTTCGACAACCTCGACGCGCTCGTGAAGGCGGTGGTCCACGCGGCGCGCCCCGGCGACCAGATTCTGGTGATGAGCAACGGCGGCTTCGGCGGCGTGCATCAGAAACTGCTCGACGGTCTTTCGACGCGAGGCGCGTCGTGATTCTGTATCTGCACGGTTTCCGTTCGTCGCCGAATTCGTTCAAGGCGCGCCTGCTCGCGGCGCGTCTCGCCGAGCTGGGTCGCGCCGACGAGTGGTGCTGCCCGATGCTGCCGGTGTCGCCGTTCGAAACCGTGGCGCTCGCCGAATCGCTGGTCGCCGACGCACGCGCGAAGGGCGATGCGCGGCAGGTGACCGTGATCGGCAGTTCGCTCGGCGGCTACTTCGCCACCCATCTGGCCGAGAAACACGGCTGGCCGGCCGTGTTGTTGAACCCGGCGGTCGCGCCGCAGCGCGACCTGAGCGCGTATCTCGGCGAGCAGCCGTTGTGGCACGGTGGCGGAAGCATCGTCGTCGAGCTGCATCATCTGGATGAATTGCGCGCGCTCGGCGTCGCGTCGATCACGCAGCCCAAACGCTATTATTTGATGGCAGCCACCGGCGACGAAGTCCTCGACTACCGCGAAATGCTCGCGCACTATTTGGGCGCGCGCACCACGCTGATCGAGGGCAGCGACCACGCGATCAGCGAGTTCGCGCAGTATCTCGACGACGTGCTGGCCTTTTGCGACGCCGAACACGTCGAGCCGCCGGCGCCGCGCGCGGCGGCCTGACGGCACGCAAGAGCGGCGGCATCGAACCCTGCCAGGACGTCAGTCGGAAAGACACACCGACCGCCATCGCTGGTCGCAAGATTCAACCCGCTGGCACGCGCAGTGCGCGCCGCGGATTCACTATCACGAACAGGTTGCCGTGCCGCGCATGCAGTGATCGATCGCCACAGGGCGTCGGGCGCGACGGCAGACGCAAGTCAGAACGAGAGTATTGAGTGAACGTTTTCTTCGAGGAATCGGGCAGTTTCAAGGCCGGCAGCGTGCTGTCGCGCCAGGGCGACGCGTTTCAGGTCGAGTTGCCGGGCGGGCGGCGCGCGAAGGTGCGCGCGAAGGATGTGCTGATCGAGTTCGAGAAGCCCACCGCGGCCGAACTGATGCAGCAGGCCGACGCGTTGGCGCAAGAGATCGATCTGGACTTCCTGTGGGAATGCGCGCCGGACGATGAATTCCCGTTCGCGACGCTGGGCGCCGAGTACTTCGGCGCGAGCTTCGGCGCGATCGAGCGCGCGGCGCTGGTGCTGCGCATGCAGGGCTCGCCGGTGTACTTCCGCCGCAAGGGCCGCGGCATGTACCAGCGCGCGCCGCAGGAGCAGCTGAAGATGGCGCTCGCGGGCCTCGAGCGCAAGCGTCAGCAGGCTCTCGTGCAGGCGCAGTACGAGGAAGAGCTGAAGGCAGGCCGTCTGCCTGAAGCGTTCGCGGGCGGCAAGGGGCTCGCGCTCTTGACGAAGCCCGACAAGAACACGATCGAGTACAAGGCGCTCGAGGGCGCCGCGGCCGCGCGCGGCATCTCGCAGGCGCGGCTGATGCTCGAATGCGGCGCGATCGCGTCGCCGCGCGCGCTGCACGAAGCGAAATTCCTGTCCGAGTTCTTCCCGCACGGCACCGGCTTCCCGTCCGTCGCGGCCGCGAACGTGCCCGACGATCTGCCGCAGGCGGACGTCGAGGCGTTCTCGATCGACGACATCACCACGACCGAAATCGACGACGCGTTCTCGGTCGAGCATCTGGCCGACGGCCGTGTGCGCATCGGCGTGCACATCGCCGCGCCGGCGCTCGGCATCCAGCGTGGCGACGAAGTCGATGCGATTGCGCGCGCGCGTCTGTCGACGGTCTACATGCCCGGCGACAAGATCACGATGCTGCCCGACAGCGTCGTCGACACCTTCACGCTTGCCGAGGGTGGGTATCGGCCGGCGCTGTCGCTGTACGTGATCGTCAATCGCGAGACGCAGGAGATCGTCGCGAGCGAAACGCGCGCCGAGCGCGTGTTCGTGAAGAACAATCTGCGCCACAACACGCTCGACGAAATCGTCACCGAGAAGGCGCTCGCCGAGGGCACCGGCGAGTATCCGCACAAGGACGATATCGCCGTGCTGTGGCCGTTCGCGCAAGCGCTGTTCGAAAAGCGCCAGACCGCGCGCGCCGGCTACGGCCTGCGCCGCGAAGTGCAGCGCAATACCGACTTCAATTTCTACGTCGACGGCGAGCATGTCACGATTACGCCGCGCCGGCGCGGCTCGCCGCTCGACACGATCGTCGCCGAGCTGGCGATTCTCGCGAACTCGTCGTGGGGCGGGTTCCTGCACGATCACGGCGTGCCGGGCATCTATCGCACGCAGCGCGCGTTCGGCGTGCCGAGCGGCCCGAAGCGCACACGCATGCAGACCAACGCCGCGCCGCACGAAGGGCTCGGCGTCACGCAGTACGCGTGGAGCACGTCGCCGCTGCGCCGCTACGTCGACCTCGTGAATCAGTGGCAGCTGATCGCGTGCGTGCAGCATGGCGTGACCGCCAAGCTCGCCGCGCCGTTCAAGCCGAAGGACGCCGATCTGTTCGCGGTCGTGCAAGGCTTCGACGACACCTACACCGCGTACGCCGACTATCAGCGTCGCATGGAGTACTTCTGGTGTCTGCGCTGGCTCACGCAGGAAAATCGCAAGCAGGTGGTCGCGTCGGTCGTGAAGGGCGATCTCGTGCGTCTCGAGGAAATTCCGCTGCTGCTGCACGTGCCGGGCCTCGGCGTGCATGCGCGCGGCACGCGTTTGCAGATGGAAGTCATGTCGATCGATGAACTGACGATCGAAGCGTCGGTGCGTCTGTTGCACGTGCTCGATGCACCGACCGTGACGAGCGGCGGCGAAGCCGAAGAAGGCGAGGACGAGAGCGAGGAAGAGTTGCTCGACGCATCCGATGACAGCGCCGAAAGCGAAGCCGAAGCTGAAGCCGAAGCCGACGGCGGCAATCCCAACGACAACCCCAGCGCAGACGAATCCGCGGCGACCGGCGACGGCAACGACGCCGCGAACAACGCCGCGAACAACGCCGCGAACAACGCCGACCGCGACCAACACATCACGGAGCCGGGACGATGAGCGGCAACCCAACGCGCGAGCGCTACGCGGTCATCGGCAACCCCGTCGGGCATAGCAAGTCGCCGTTCATCCACGGCCGCTTCGCCGCGCAAACCGGCGAGCCGGTCGAGTACGGTCATCTGCTCGCGCCGCTCGACGCGTTCGTGCCGCACGTGCGCGCGTTCATCGAAGCGGGCGGACGCGGCCTGAACGTGACGGTGCCGTTCAAGCTCGACGCGCATGCATTCGCGAACACGCTGTCGCCGCGCGCGGCGGCGGCCGGCGCGGTGAACACGCTGCGGGTCGACGCCGACGGCATCTACGGCGACAACACTGATGGCTTCGGCCTCGTGCGCGACATCGAGGTGAATCTCGGCGTGTCGCTGAAAAGCGCGCGCATCCTGCTGCTCGGCGCGGGCGGGGCCGCGCGCGGTGTCGTGCTGCCGATGCTCGAGCGCGCACCGCATACGCTGACGATCGTCAATCGCACGGCGCAGAAGGCCGAAGCGCTGGTCGACCAGTTCGCGCAGGCTGCCAGCGGCGCGCACTGCCGTCTGACCGGCGGCAGCGCCCGCGCGATCGAAGCGGGCCAGTACGACGTGATCGTCAACGCGACCGCGGGCAGCCTCGATGCGTCGCTGCCCGAGTGCGACGATCGCGCGTTCGGCAACGGCACGCTCGCCTACGACATGATGTACGGCGCGCATCCGACCATCTTCATGCAGCACGCGGCGAAACTCGGCGCGCGCGGCGCCGACGGACTCGGCATGCTGGTCGAGCAGGCCGCCGAATCGTTCCATGTGTGGCGCGGCGTGCGTCCGGACAGTGCGCCGGTGCTCGCCGAATTGCGCGCGCTGCTGACGGCGCCGTCGCCCGCGTAACGTCGGCGCGCGGATAGCACGCACCATGACAGCGACGCGGCGCGCCAGCGGTTCGCGCGGCCAGTCCGGCCCGCTGCGCTGGCTCGCCTGGTTGACCGCGGTCGTGGCCATCGCCTGGCTCGCGACGCAGGCGTACTACTTCGCGCAGATCGCAATCTGGAACGTCGTCAATCCGCGCTCGACCGCGTTCATGCGCTCGGACGCATGGCGTCTGTCGCAGGACCGGCCGGATCTGTCGGTGCAGCGAACGTGGGTGCCGTACGATCAGATTTCCCGCAACCTGAAGCGCGCGATCATCGCGTCCGAGGACGCGAACTTCGTCAACAACAAAGGCTACGAAACCGACGCGATCCTGCAGGCGTGGGAGCGCAACAAGGCGCAAGGCCGGATCGTGCGCGGCGGCTCGACGATCTCGCAGCAGCTTGCGCGCAACCTGTTTCTGTCGCGCGAGAAAAGCTATATCCGCAAGGGCCAGGAGCTGATCATCACGTGGATGCTCGAAACGCTGATGGACAAGCAGCGCATCTTCGAGATCTATCTGAACTCGGTCGAATGGGGCAGCGGCGTGTACGGCGCCGAGGCGGCCGCGCAGTACTACTTCAAGACCTCGGCGAGCAAGCTCACGGCCGCGCAGTCGGCGCGGCTCGCGGTGATGCTGCCACGCCCCAGGTATTTCGATGAACACAGGAATTCGGCGTATCTCACACAACGCGCGCGCGTGATTGCGCGGCGGATGGGCGCGGCTGAATTGCCGGATTGAAAGAGCCCTCGATCCCGTTGTCCTGCTTCGATGCCCGCCTCGCGCGGGCTTTTTTGCGTCAGCAGACCGCGATCGCGACAGTTCGCTAAACACTCGATCGCCCACTAAAATCTCACTATATGGACTCAACATTCACATATTGGTGATTCTCAAAAGTCGCCCTACAATCCAAGCCAACATGCATCGCGAGTCGGCGCCCCAGCGCGCCGAAACAGCGAACAGCGACAGAAAAAAACCGGAGACGAGACCGACCATGTCTGGCAGCCAACCACAGCAGCCGCGCGAGCGCGGCGCCGCACCCGTTTCCGCCCTGTTCTCCGGCCCCGCGCGCTAAGCGCAGAAACCATCCGAAGGCGAATCGCCATGAACAAAGCGATGCCCACTCCCGCCGCCAGCGCGACCGAGGCCGCGCAGGGCTCGAACGGCGGGCCGAACAGCGCCGCGAATCCGGCGCTGAATTCCGCGCCGCGCGAGGCTTCAGCCGTCACCGCCAATGTCGCCGCCAGTGCGTCCGCTACCGCGAGGGCGTCGCGCCCGGTGGCGCGCGCGGCGACCGTCGACGGTCTCGGACTGCCGGTCACGCTGCTGGAAATCACACCGCAGCAGGCCGGCACGCAGACACTGTTGCGCGGCCTTGCGATTCTCGAGGCGGCCGCGGCCGGTGTGCGCGATCTGCGCAGCTTCGGCGCCGCGCTCGGCACGACCCGCAGCACCACGCACCGGCTCGTCAGCAGCCTCGTGCAGGCGCGCTATCTGCGGCAGGTGCAGGGCGGCTATCTGCTCGGGCCGAAGCTGATCGAGCTCGGCACGATCGCGCTCGAACAGATGCCGCTGACGGCCGTCGCGCGTCCGCACCTCGAGTCGCTGGCCGAGCAGACGCTCGACACGATCCACCTCGGCGTGCGCGACGGCGACGACGTGCTGTACATCGACAAGATCCCCGGCACGCGCGGCCTCGAAATGCGCTCGCGCGTCGGCCATCGGATGCCGCTCGCGTCGACCGGCATCGGCAAGGCGATGATGCTCGACCTCGCGCCGGACGCATGGCAGTCGCTGTTCGACGCGTCGCGCCGCGCGCTCGCGGGCGTCAGCTTCAAGCCGGACAACCGCCCCGATGCGCCGACCTTCCTGCAGCGCATGACGAACTACGCGGCCGGCGGCTACACGTTCGATCTCGAAGAGAACGAAGCGGCGATCCGTTGCGTCGCGGCGCCGGTGCGCGATGCGTCGGGCGCGATCGTCGCGGCGTTGTCGGTGGCCAGCACGATTCCCTATATGCCGCTCGAACGGATGGACGAACTGATTCCGGTCGTGCAGCGCGAGGCGCGCGCGATTTCGGAAGAACTCGGTTGGCGCGCACCGCGACCGGCCACGCGCAGGATCAAGCGATGAAACAAGCGGGCACCGCCACGCTGGCGAACCACCGGGCGCCCGCCGCGCCCACCTCGGGCGTGAAGCCGGACGCGACCGCCGCCGCCGATACCGCCGCCGTCGATTTCACGCACGCCGCGCTGATCGCGCTCGACTGGGGCACGACGTCGCTGCGCGCCTATCTGTTCGACGCGCACGGTCGCGTGCTGGCGACGCGCGCATCGACGGCCGGCATCATGAATCTGCCGCGTGGCGCGGCCGAGGGCGGCTTCGACGCCGCGTTCGACGACGCCTGCGGCGCATGGCTCGACCATGCGCGCGGCGTGCCGGTGATCGCGGCGGGGATGGTCGGCAGCGCGCAGGGCTGGCTCGAAGCGCCGTATGTCGAGACACCCGCGAACGCCAATGCGTTGGTGGCCGGTATCGTCCGCGTGCAGACCGCGCGCGGCGCGACACTGCATATCGTGCCGGGCGTGCTGCAACGCGGTGAATTGCCGAACGTGATGCGCGGCGAGGAGACGCAAATTTTCGGCGCGCTCAGCGCGGACGCGGACGGCGCGCACGACGCGAACTCGGTCGACAGCAACGCCCGCTCGCTGATTGGCCTGCCCGGCACGCACGCGAAATGGGCGGTCGTGCAGGCGGAGCGCATCGAGCGTTTTCATACGTTCATGACCGGCGAGGTGTTCGCCGCGCTGCGCGAGCACACGATTCTCGGCCGCACGATGATCACGCCCGATCGCCCGGATACCGAAGCATTTCTGCGCGGCGTGAACATCGCGCGCGAGAAGGGCCAGGCAGGCGTGCTCGCGACCGTGTTCAGCACGCGCACGCTCGGCTTGACCGGCGCGCTGCCGAGCGAGGCACAGCCGGACTATCTGTCGGGCCTGCTGATCGGGCACGAACTCGCCGGCCTCGAAGCGGTACTCGCGCAGCAAGGCAGCTCGCTCGCGCAGCAGAGTCTGCGGCTGATCGGCAACGACGCGCTGTGCGAGCGCTACCGCCTCGCACTCGCGCAATTCGGCTGTCTGCGCGCGGAGCCGGTCAGGCATGCAACCGAACGCGGCCTGTGGCGCGTCGCCGTCGAAGCGGGGCTCGTCCGGCCGTCCGCCCAGGCGGCGCGCGCAGGCTGACCGGCGGCAGAGCCCTTTACGACGCTCACGAAACAAGGAACCGACATGCAACCACACATCAATCTGCCCGCACCGTACATGCCGCACGCGGGTCTGATCGCCGCGTTCGAAGCCTGTCCGCTGATCGCGATCCTGCGCGGCGTCACGCCCGCCGACGCGGCCGATCACGGTCAGGCCCTGTACGAAGCCGGTTTTCGCATCGTCGAAGTACCGCTCAATTCGCCGCAGCCGTTCGACAGCATCTCGGCGATCCGCAAGGTGCTGCCGGCCGACGCGATCGTCGGCGCGGGCACGGTGCTGCATCCGCTGTTGGTGGACGACGTGAAGGCCGCGGGCGGCGAACTCATCGTGATGCCGCACAGCGATCCGGAAGTCGTGATCGCCGCGAAGGCGCGGGGCCTCGCCTGCGCGCCCGGCGTCGCGACGCCGACCGAGGCGTTCATCGCGCTGAAGAACGGCGCGGACGTGCTGAAGATGTTCCCCGCCGAGCAGCTCGGCTGCCAGGTCGTCAAGGCATGGCGCGCGGTGATCGCCGCGCAGGTGCCGCTCGTGCCGGTCGGCGGCGTCACGCCGGACAACATGGGGCCGTTCCTGAGCGCCGGCGCGAACGGTTTCGGCCTCGGCTCGGCGTTGTACAAGCCGGGCCAGAGCGCGGCGGTGACCGCGTCGCATGCGAAGGCGTTCATCAACGGTCTGCGGATCGCCCGCGCGGGCGTGAAGAAATGAACCGGCTCGCCGGCAAAGCCGCTCTCGTGACGGGCGCTGGACGTGGCATAGGCGCGGCGATCGCGCTGGCGTTCGCGCGCGAAGGCGCGGCGGTCGTGCTGGCGGAACTCGACTTCGACACGGCGCAGCGCACGGCCGCGCAGATCGAGGCGGAAGTTGGCACCGGCGCCGGCGCGCGCGTGCTCGCGGTGCAGACCGACGTGACGCAACCGGCGTCGGTGCGGCACGCGGTCAGCGAGGGCGAACGCGCGTTCGGCGTGCTCGACATCCTCGTCAACAACGCGGGCATCAACGTGTTCTGCGATCCGCTGACGATGACCGACGCCGACTGGCGGCGCTGCTTCGCGGTCGATCTCGACGGCGTGTGGAACGGCTGTCGCGCGGTGCTGCCGGGCATGGTCGAGCGTGGCGCGGGCAGCATCGTGAACATCGCGTCGACGCACGCGTTCAAGATCATTCCGGGCTGCTTTCCGTACCCGGTCGCGAAGCACGGCGTGATTGGCCTCACGCGCGCGCTCGGCATCGAGTACGCGCCGCGCAACGTGCGCGTGAACGCGATCGCGCCGGGCTACATCGAGACGCAGCTGACGCACGACTGGTGGAACGAGCAGTCCGATCCGGCCGCCGCGAAGCAGGCGACACTCGATCTGCAGCCGATGAAGCGCATCGGCCGTCCGGAGGAGGTGGCGATGACCGCGGTGTTCCTCGCGTCGGACGAAGCGCCGTTCATCAATGCGAGCTGCATCACCGTCGATGGCGGGCGCTCGGTGCTTTACCACGACTGAATTTGCGTCGCCAAAAGACGCACAGAACACCGGACGACGCGCTGGCCGCGTGTGTCAGACCGGTACAAGAAGACGCGGCCGATTACCTTCTCGTTATCAATTAGTCAGGAGACACGCATTATGAAACGCAGAATTTTCCTCACGCTGGCAGCGGCGGCGGCGGGTGTGCTCTTCAACGCACCGGTCGTACAGGCCGCCGATTCAGTCAAGATCGGCTTCCTCGTGAAGCAGCCGGAAGAACCGTGGTTCCAGGACGAATGGAAGTTCGCCGAGATGGCCGCCAAGCAGAAGGGCTTCACGCTCGTGAAGATCGGCGCGCCGTCGGGCGAGAAGGTGATGAGCGCGATCGATAACCTCGCCGCGCAGAAGGCACAGGGCTTCGTGATCTGCACACCCGACGTCAAGCTCGGGCCGGGCATCGTCGCGAAGGCGAAGGCGGACGGCCTGAAGATGATGACGGTCGACGACCGCCTCGTCGACGGCGCGGGCAAGCCGATCGAAGCGGTGCCGCACATGGGCATCTCGGCGTATAACATCGGCAAGCAGGTCGGCGACGGCATCGCGGCTGAAATCAAGAAGCGCGGCTGGGACATGAAGGACGTCGGCGCGATCGACGTGACCTACGAGCAGTTGCCGACCGCGCATGACCGCACCACCGGCGCAACCGACGCGCTGGTCGCCGCGGGCTTCCCGAAAGCGAACATCGTCACCGCGCCGCAGGCGAAGACCGACACGGAAAACGCGTTCAACGCCGCCAACATCGCGCTGACGAAGAACCCGCAGTTCAAGCACTGGGTCGCTTACGCGCTGAACGACGAAGGCGTGCTCGGCGCGGTGCGTGCGGCTGAAGGCCGTGGCTTCAAGGCCGACAACATGATCGGCATCGGCATCGGTGGTTCGGAGTCCGCGATGAACGAGTTCAAGAAGCCGCAGCCGACGGGCTTCTACGGCACCGTGATCATCAGCCCGAAGCGCCACGGCGAGGAAACCTCGGAACTGATGTACGCGTGGATCACGCAGGGCAAGGAACCGCCGCTGCTGACGCTGACGACCGGCATGCTGGCGACGCGCGACAACGTCGGCGAAGTGCGCGAGAAGATGGGCCTCGCGTCGAAGTAATCGCAAGACTTGCGGTGGTATGAAGTACACCGCCGGCGCGTCGCTTTCCCTGCCTGGCGCAGGGGACGGCGCGCCGGCGGCGAGAGACGATCTGCGGGAGACAGACGGATCGCGCGCGATACGCGTACGGTCAACATGAAGCAGCAATATCTTGCATGGGACCGGAGTAAGCGCTAAAGCGCTAACTCCGGTCGACCGCGATGAAACTGCATGGGACCGGAGTAAGCGCTAAAGCGCTAACTCCGGTCGACCGCGATGAAACTGCATGGGACCGGAGTAAGCGCTAAAGCGCTAACTCCGGTCGACAAGGAGGCGAAGTGTCAGCGACGCTACGTTTTGACAATATCGGCAAGGTTTTTCCAGGCGTGCGTGCGCTCGACGGCGTGTCCTTCGACGTCAACGTCGGCCAGGTGCACGGCCTGATGGGCGAAAACGGCGCCGGGAAATCGACGCTGCTGAAAATTCTCGGCGGCGAGTATCAGCCCGATTCGGGCCGCATGCTGATCGACGGCAACGAGGTGCGCTTTCCGAGCGCGGCCGCGTCGATCGGTGCCGGCATCGCGGTGATTCACCAGGAACTGCAGTACGTGCCCGACCTCACGGTCGCGGAGAATCTGCTGCTCGGCCAGCTGCCCAATGCGCTCGGCTGGGTCAACAAGCGCGAGGCGAAGCGCTTCGTGCGCGAGCGGCTCGAAGCGATGGGCGTCGCGCTCGATCCGAACGCGAAGCTGCGCAAGCTGTCGATCGCGCAGCGGCAGATGGTCGAAATCTGCAAGGCGCTGATGCGCAACGCGCGCGTGATCGCGCTCGACGAGCCGACCAGCTCGCTGTCGCACCGCGAGACCGAGGTGCTGTTCAAGCTGGTGCGCGATCTGCGCGCCGACAACCGCGCGATGATCTACATCTCGCATCGGATGGACGAGATCTACGAGCTGTGCGACGCGTGCACGATCTTCCGCGACGGCCGCAAGGTCGCGTCGCATGCCACGCTAGAAGGCGTGTCGCGCGACACGATCGTCAGCGAGATGGTCGGGCGCGAAATTTCGGACATCTATAGCTATTCGGCGCGGCCGCTCGGTGAAGTGCGCTTCGCGGCGAAGGCGATCGAAGGTCATCCGCTCGCGCAGCCGGCGAGCTTCGAGGTGCGGCGCGGCGAGATCGTCGGCTTCTTCGGACTCGTTGGCGCGGGCCGCAGCGAACTGATGCATCTGGTGTACGGCGCCGAGCACCGCAAGGGCGGCGAACTCATACTCGACGGCAAGCCGATCAAGGTGCGCAGCGCGGGCGAGGCCATTAAGCACGGCATCGTGCTGTGCCCCGAGGATCGCAAGGAAGAGGGCATCGTCGCGATGGCGAGCGTCGCGGAGAACATCAACATCAGCTGCCGCCGTCACTATCTGCGCGCGGGCGTGTTTCTCGATCGCAAGAAGGAGGCGCAGACGGCGGATCGTTTCATCAAGCTGCTGAAGATCAAGACGCCGCATCGGCGGCAGAAGATCCGCTTCCTGTCGGGCGGCAACCAGCAGAAGGCGATTCTGTCGCGCTGGCTCGCCGAGCCCGATCTGAAAGTCGTGATTCTCGACGAACCGACACGCGGCATCGACGTCGGCGCGAAACACGAGATCTATAACGTGATCTATCAGCTCGCGGAGCGCGGCTGCGCGATCGTGATGATTTCGTCGGAATTGCCGGAAGTGCTCGGCGTGTCCGACCGGATCGTCGTGATGCGCCAGGGCCGCATTTCCGGCGAGCTCGCGCGCAAGGACGCGACCGAGCAGTCGGTGCTGAGCCTCGCGCTGCCGCAAAGCTCGACCGCGCTGCCTGAAAACGCGAACGCCAGCGCCGCCAACCAGAGCGCGTCGCGCGCGGCCTGAACCTTATCCGGACGCGAGTCCGCAACCCGTGGGGAACGGGGAGGAGTATTGAACATGCAAGCCAGAGAAAACCTCGCGCAGCAGACCGCCAAGAGCGCGGCCGACGCGCTGATTCCGCAGACCGGCGACAAGGCCAAATGGTGGCAGCAGATCACCGAATACAGCCTGATCGTGATCTTCATCCTGATGTTCGTCACGATGTCGCTGACCGTCGATCATTTCTTCTCGATCGAGAACATGCTCGGCCTCGCGCTGTCGATCTCGCAGATCGGCATGGTCGCGTGCACGATGATGTTCTGCCTCGCGTCGCGCGACTTCGACCTGTCGGTCGGCTCGACCGTCGCGTTCGCCGGCGTGCTGTGCGCGATGGTGCTCAACGCGACCAACAGCACGGTCATCGCGATCATCGCGGCGGTCGCGGCGGGCGCGGTGATCGGCTTCGTCAACGGCGCGGTGATCGCTTATCTGCGCATCAACGCGCTGATCACGACGCTCGCGACGATGGAAATCGTCCGTGGGCTCGGCTTCATCGTGTCGCATGGGCAGGCGGTCGGTGTGTCGTCGGATACGTTCATCGCGCTCGGCGGCCTGACGTTCTTCGGCGTGTCGCTGCCGATCTGGGTCACGCTGATCTGCTTCATCGTGTTCGGCGTGATGCTTAACCAGACCGTGTACGGCCGCAATACGCTGGCGATCGGCGGTAATCCGGAAGCGTCGCGGCTCGCCGGTATCAACGTGGAGCGCACGCGCGTCTACATCTTTCTGATCCAGGGTGCCGTCACCGCGCTTGCCGGCGTGATTCTCGCGTCGCGTATCACGTCGGGTCAGCCGAACGCCGCCGAAGGCTTCGAGCTGAACGTGATCTCCGCGTGCGTGCTCGGCGGCGTGTCGCTGTTGGGCGGCCGCGCGACGATCTCCGGCGTCGTGATCGGCGTGCTGATCATGGGTACGGTCGAGAACGTGATGAACCTGCTGAACATCGACGCGTTCTATCAGTACCTGGTGCGCGGCGCGATCCTGCTCGCGGCCGTGTTGCTCGACCAGTTGAAGAACCGCGGCTCGCGCGATTGAGTCGCTTTCACCCCATCCCAAGCACATCCAAGCTCATAAAGGAATCGAACGATGTCGTCTCCGGCCAATGCAAACGCCAGCCTCGCTGACACCGCGTACGCGCGCTATCCGAGCCTCGTCGACCGTACGGTGCTGATCACGGGCGGCGCGACCGGCATCGGCGCATCGTTCGTCGAGCACTTCGCGGCGCAGGGCGCGCGCGTCGCGTTCTTCGATATCGACGCGAGCGCGGGCGAAGCGCTCGCCGATCAGCTCGGCGATTCGAAGCACAAGCCGCTGTTTCTGGCCTGCGATCTGACCGACGTCGACGCTCTGCAAAAAGCGATCGCCGACGTGAAGGCCGCGCTGGGTCCGATCCAGGTGCTCATCAACAACGCTGCGAACGACAAGCGCCATCAGATCGGCGACGTGACGCGCGAGTCGTTCGACGCGGGCATCGCCGTGAACATCCGCCATCAGTTCTTCGCGGCGCAGGCCGTGATGGAGGACATGAAGGCCGCGCGTAGCGGCTCGATCATCAACCTCGGCTCGATCAGCTGGATGCTGAAGAACGGCGGCTATCCGGTGTACGTGATGTCGAAGTCGGCGGTGCAGGGGTTGACGCGCGGGCTCGCGCGCGACCTCGGCCACTTCAATATCCGCGTCAACACACTGGTGCCGGGCTGGGTGATGACTGACAAGCAGCTGCGCCTGTGGCTCGACGACAACGGCCGCCGCCAGATCAAGGAAGGCCAGTGCATCGACGCCGAGCTGATGCCGGCCGACCTCGCGCGCATGGCGCTGTTCCTCGCCGCCGACGACAGCCGCATGATCACCGCGCAGGACATCGTCGTCGACGGAGGCTGGGCGTGAGCGCCAGCCCGCGCGTGCAGCGGGCCACGCTGCTGCTCGACGCGCAATGCGAGCTCGGCGAAGGCGCGACCTGGTGCGCGAGGAGCGGCCGCTTCTACTGGACCGACATCGAAGGCGCGCGGCTGTGGCGCTACGATCCGGCCGACGGCCGCAGCGATTCGTTCGACATGCCCGAGCGGCTCGCCACCTTCGCACTGTGCGAAAACCCGCGCTACGTGCTGCTCGGGCTCGCATCGCACCTCGCGTTTTTCGATCTGGAGAAGGGCGGCACGCAGCGCATCGTCGACGTCGAGCCCGGTCTCAACACGCGCGTCAACGACGGCCGCTGCGATCGGCAAGGGCGTTTCGTGTTCGGCACCAAGGACGAAAGCGGGCAACGGCAGACGGTCGCCGGCTTTTATCGGTTGAATCACGATCTGTCGCTCGAACGTTTACCGTTGCCAGCGCCGGCGATTTCGAACAGCATCGCATTCAGTCCCGACGGCGCGACGATGTACTACTGCGATTCGCCGACGCGTGAAATCCGCGCGTGCGACTATCGCGCGGACGGCGGCATCGCGAACGATCGCCTGTTCACTCGCCTGGCCGATGCGAACGGCATCCCCGACGGCTCGACCGTCGACAGCGACGGCGGCCTGTGGAACGCGCAATGGGGCGGCGCGCGCGTGGTGCGTTACGGTCCCGATGGCGTGGAAACCGAGCGCATCGACGTGCCGACCACGCAGCCGAGCTGCGTCGCGATCGGCGGTGCCGCGCTCGGCCAGGCCACGGGCAGCGCCCAGGGCGAGACGGCGCTCGACACGCTGTACATCACGAGCGCCTACGCCGAGCTCGATGCGACGGCGCGCGCGGCCGATACGCTCGCGGGCGACCTGTTCGTCGCGACGCTCGCGCGGCGCGGTGTTGCGGAGCCGCTGTTCCAGGGCGCGCCTATCTAGCGCAGAATGACGCAGCCCCGGCCGCACGCCGGGGCCGCGATCCTGAAGGTGAAGCAGAAGTCGATGTGGCAGTTTCGGTCCGCGAGCAATACGCCCGCGACCGGCCGGCAACGAATCGGCAGCATGCAGTTCGGACTCGAGGCGAATTGGTCACAAAAAGTCGCCCGCCACTCCCGTCAACCCTGACGGCAACGTCCCACGCCTCTCGATGGAGCCAGATATGACTGTTGCGAATCTCGTTTCAGCCTCATCCCCAACCTCTCAAACGCGACGCTCGCGACTCGCCGCGGCCGCCAATCCCGTGCTGGCGGGCCCGAGCACGTCGGCGGTGGCCCTCGGCGAAGGCAGCGCCGGCGATGTCGCGTGCATCACGCTCGCCAACTCGCAATTGCGTCTCGATGTCGCGCCGACGCTCGGCGGCGGCGTGACCCGCTTCGACTGGCGCGACGACGGCGCGCTGACGCCGATCTTCCGGCGCTGCAGTCACGTCGGTGTCGATACGCAACCGAACCAGCTGGCCTGCTATCCGCTCTTGCCGTACTCGAACCGCATCGGCGGCGGCCATTTCAGCGTGGCCGGGCGGCGCGTCGAGGTGCCGCGCAACCGCGCCGACGAGCCGCTGCCGATTCACGGTGACGGCTGGCTCGCGCAATGGCAGGTGCTCGACGCGGGCCGCGAGCACGTGCGTCTCGCGCTCGACCGCAGCGACGGCAAGCCGTACGCGTTCCGCGCGACACAAACCTACACGCTGGACGGCCCAACGCTGGTCGTCTCGCTCGACATCGAAAACGCTGGCCGCGAGACGCTGCCGTTCGGGCTCGGCGTGCATCCGTTCTTCGTGCGCGACGCGGACACCGAGCTGTCGGCGGCGGCCGGCGGCCTGTGGCTCTCGGGCGACGACTGGCTGCCGGTGCGCCACGTGCCGGCGCCCCCGGCGTGGCAGTTCGGCGTCGCGTATCCGCTGCCGGAGACGATCGTCAATCACGCGTTCACCGGCTGGAGCGGCCAGGCGGCAGTGGTATGGCCGAAGCGCCGTCTGTCGCTGAACATCGCCGCCGACACCGACTATTACGTGCTGTACACGCCGCCCGGCGAAGACTTCTTCTGCTTCGAACCGGTCGATCATCCGATCAATGCGATGAACCTGGCGGGCGGCGCGAGCGAAAACGGCATGACGCTGCTCAAGCGCGGCGAGCGGTTGACGCGCACGTTCCGCTTCACGGTCGAGCGGACTGGACTGCGCTCGATGCCGGGCGGGCGCGGCGCGCGGCGCAGGCAGTAGCCGCAGTCGTAGCCGCCGGGCCGCCGGCCGGACGAACGTCCGAACGGGCGGCCTGGCGCTGCTATCGCCTATGAGGCGCAGGCCGCGCGGTGACCGCCATCGATGGACGGCTTTCGTGGGACAGGTAAAATACGCGCCTCCTCCGATTACCGGCTCGCCGCGAGACTCATCATGTCCAATTTCATCCAGACACTCAACGACGCCTGGCAGCGCACGAACTCGCTGCTGTGCGTTGGCCTCGATCCCGAGCCCGGCAAATTCCCGGGTGCGCTCGCGGGCCGCGCCGACGCGATCTTCGAGTTCTGCCGCACGATCGTCGATGCAACCGCGCCGTACGCGTCGTCGTTCAAGCCGCAGATCGCCTACTTCGCCGCGCATCGCGCAGAAGAGCAGCTCGAGCAGCTGATCGCCCACATTCACGCGAACCATCCGGGCCTGCCGGTGATTCTCGACGCCAAGCGCGGCGATATCGGCAGCACGGCCGGGCAATACGCACGCGAGGCCTTCGAGCGCTACCAGGCCGACGCGGTGACGGTCAATCCGTACATGGGTTTCGATTCGATCGAGCCGTATCTCGAGCACGCAGGCAAGGGCGTGATCGTGCTGTGTCGCACGTCGAACGCGGGTGGCTCGGATCTGCAGTTTCTCGAGACAAGCGGTCGGCCGTTGTATCAGGTCGTCGCGCAACTGGCCGCGCAGAAGTGGAATGCGAGCGGCCAGCTTGGGCTCGTGGTCGGCGCGACGTTTCCGAAGGAAATCGAAGTGGTGCGGGGGATCGTCGGCGACATGCCGCTGCTGATTCCGGGCATCGGCGCGCAAGGCGGCGACGTGCAGGCCACCGTGAGCGCCGGACGCACCGCGAACGGCACCGGCATGCTGATCAACTCTTCGCGCGCGATCATCTACGCGGGCAGGGGCGACGATTTCGTGCAAGCGGCCGCGCAGGCCGCGAAGGACACCCGCGACCGGATCAACGCATTTCGTTGAACCGGCGGGCGATCCCGCGGCGGGCGATCCCGCGGCGGGCGATCCCGCGGCGGGCGATCCCGCGGTGGGCGATCCCGCGACGGCCGGCGCGGCGCGTCAGCGCGCCGGTGCGAGCCGCCCGATCAACCCCGCATGCCGCGGATGCCGCGCCTTCAGCGCGTCCACCTCCGCGAGTTCGAACTCGCTGAATTCGAAACCCGGCGCGACCGTGCAGCCGACCAGCGAGAACGATGCCGGATCGGCACACTCGGCCGCGAACCACAAGCCGGCCGGCACGACGGCCTGACAGACCGTATCGGGATGCGTGAGCGGATTGCCGAGCCGGTGCGTGACGAGCACACCGCCGGCATCGCTTTCATCGAGCACGTGGACCAGCAGCGGCTCGCCGGCATAGAAATGCCAGACTTCATCGGAACGGATCCGATGCCACGCCGAATGCGCGCCGTCGCACAGCAAGTAATGGATCGTAGTCGACGCCGCACGGGCGTTCCCAACCTCGCTCGGCTCGCCGACGCGCAGCACACGCGCGGTCGAGCGGTAGGTCTCCGCAAAAAAGCCGCCTTCAGGATGGGGCTTCAGATCGAAGCGGCGGATCAGTTCGTCTGCGATCGCGCGCGAATCCAGCATTGTCCGCCTCCTCAGTGATAGTTAGCCGCCGCTCAATGCTCGCGTTCGTCGAGTAGCGCCAGCAGGCCGCGCAGCGCGTGCGCCGCGGCCTGCACGCGGATCTGGTCGCGGTCGCCCTTGAAAATCTTCGTTTCCACCGACGTGTGCAGCCGGTTGCTCCAACTGAACGACACCATGCCGACCGGCTTGGTTTCCGTGCCGCCGCCGGGGCCGGCGACGCCGGTGATCGACAGCGACACCTGCGCTCGGCTGTTGCGCAGCGCGCCTTCGGCCATCGCTCGTGCGACCGGCTCGCTGACCGCGCCGTGCTTTTCGATCAGGTCGGCCGGCACACCGATCATTTCGCTTTTCGCCTGGTTCGAATACGTGACGAAGCCGCGTTCGAACCAGCCGCTGCTGCCGGAGATGTCGGTGATCGCGGTCGCGACCATGCCGCCCGTGCAGGACTCGGCGGTCACGAGCATCAGGCGCTCGTCGCGCAGACGGTTGCTCACGCGGATCGCAAGCTGGTGAACGACGGAATCGGTAGGCATGGCGTCAGTCAATCCGGAAAACGAAGCCGGCCGGGCGGCGCGGCGAACGGCAGGGGCTGGGCGGCGACCAAAAGAGTCGAACGGTACTCGAACGGTGAACAGGCAGCGCTCAAACCGACATCCGCCACAGCGCAATCACCAGCAACGTAAAAAATGCGGCGATCAGGTCATCGAACATGATGCCAAAGCCACCTTTCAGCCGGCGGTCGAAGTAGCCGATCGGCGGCGGCTTCACCATGTCGAAGAAGCGGAAGATCAGGAACGCCCCCACCTGGCCGGCGAGCGTGGCCGGCGTGACCATCAGCAGCACGAGCCAGAACGCGACGATTTCGTCCCACACGACCGCCGACGGATCCTCGACGCCGAGCCGCTTCGCGGTAAAGCCGCACAACGCGATGCCGCCGAGAAAGCCGACGCCGATCAGCACGCCCCATTCAATAACTGTCAGATAACGACTCAGCACCGCGAACGAGGCCCACCCGAGCAGCGTGCCGATCGTGCCCGGTGCGACGGGCGACAGCCCGCTGCCGAAGCCGAGCGACAGAAGGTGGACTGGATGCGACAGCATGAAGCGCGCGGTCGCGCGGCGCGGCTGAGCAGGCTTCGGCGCGCGCGGTCCAGGCGCCTGGGGCGGCTCGCCGCCGAGGAAGTCGTCGGCGGGGCCGAGCGGGGGGTCATTCTGCATGAAAGTGATCGAAACCTTGCAAGGTCAGAGTGAGCGGCGCGCCGCTGGCGTTGCGCCACGCGATGGCCGGGCGGTCGGTGGCCGCCTCCAGTGCGCTTATTGTACCGATGCGGGTGACCGGCACGGCGGCCTTCTGCGCGGCGGCCTCGACCGCGGCGCGCGCGGCGGCGGGCGCGGTGAAACACAGCTCGTAGTCGTCGCCGCCGGCGAGCGTGCAGCGCTGCTGGACGTCGGGCGGCAGGCGGCGTAGCGCGGCCGAGCGCGGCACCGCATCGACGTCGACGCTCGCGCCCACCGACGAGCGTTCGAGGATGTGCCGCAGATCGCCGGCGAGTCCGTCCGACAGGTCGAGCGCCGCGTGTGCGATGCCGCGCAGCGCGAGGCCGAGCGCGATGCGCGGCTCGGGGCGTTCGAGCGCCCGGCGGAACGTCGCGGCGTCATTCGGGGTGGCGGACCATTCGCCGCGCTGCGCGCCGAGGCCGGCGCGCGCGTCGCCGAGAGTGCCGGAGATCCAGATGTCGTCGCCGGGTTGCGCGGCATCGCGGCGCAAGGCTGTTCGTGGCGGCACGCTGCCGAATACCGTAATGCACAGATTGAGCGGCCCGCCTGTCGTATCGCCGCCGATCAGCTCGCAACCGTAGCGCTCGGCGAGCGCGAACAGGCCTTCGCTGAAACCGGAAAGCCAGGCTTCGTCGGCTTTCGGCAGCGAGAAGGCCAGCGTGAACGCCCGCGGCTGCGCGCCCATTGCGGCGAGGTCAGACAGATTGACGGCAAGCGCCTTGTGACCGAGCGCTTCGGGATCGATATCGGCGAAGAAATGACGGCCTTCGACCAGCATGTCCGTCGATATCGCCAGCATTTCGCCGGCAGGCGGCGCCAGCAACGCGCAATCGTCGCCGATGCCGAGCGTGCCGCCTTCGGCATTGGCGGGCCGCACGGCGGCGGCGCGGCGGGCAAAGAAACGATCGATCAGCGAAAACTCGGAAAGCATGATGGCGGACGGTGAGCGGAGAACGATTGGAGAAATAGCGCGGATCAGGGTGATTGAGCGTGATGCCCCGTCGCAAGCGCCGGACCATCCGGACAACGGGCAACGCGTGCTTTCACGCTGTTTCAGTCGCGGCTGTTGTACCCGTATTGAAGGAATTGCGTAGGCAATTGGGGCTACAATGCCGTCGAACGTCTATTCTAATCTGCCCTCCGAAGCCTGCCTTATGTCGAATCCCGTCAATACCAAACTCCGCGAAGCAGCTCTCGATTACCACGAGTTCCCGACTCCCGGCAAAATCGCGATCGCCCCGACCAAGCAGATGATCAACCAGCGCGACCTCGCGCTGGCGTATTCGCCTGGCGTCGCGTTCGCGTGCGAGGAAATCGTCGAGAGCCCGCTGAACGCCGCGCGCTTCACCGCGCGCAGCAACCTCGTTGGCGTCGTCACGAACGGGACCGCGGTGCTGGGCCTCGGCAACATCGGGCCGCTCGCGTCGAAGCCGGTCATGGAAGGCAAGGCCGTCCTGTTCAAGAAGTTCGCCGGCATCGACGTGTTCGATATCGAGATCAACGAGAGCGATCCGCACAAGCTGGTCGAGGTGATCGCCGCGCTCGAACCGACCTTCGGCGGCATCAACCTCGAAGACATCAAGGCGCCGGACTGCTTCATCGTCGAGCGCGAATGCCGCAAGCGCATGAAGATTCCGGTCTTCCACGACGACCAGCACGGCACCGCGATCGTCGTCGCGGCGGCGGTCACCAACGGCCTGAAGGTCGTCGGCAAGGACATCAAGGAAGTCAAGCTGGTCGCGTCGGGCGCGGGCGCGGCGGCGCTCGCGTGTCTGGACCTGCTGGTCGACATCGGCCTGCCGCTCGAAAACATCACCGTGACCGACCTCGCGGGCGTCGTGTACAAGGGCCGCACCGAACTGATGGACCCGGACAAGGAGCGTTTCGCGCGTGAAACCGACGCGCGCTCGCTTGCCGAGGTGATCGAAGGCGCGGACGTGTTCCTCGGGTTGTCGGCCGGCGGCGTGCTCAAGCAGGACATGGTCAAGCAGATGGCCGCCAGGCCGCTGATCCTCGCGCTTGCGAACCCGACGCCGGAAATCCTGCCGGAACTCGCACTCGAAGTGCGTCCGGACGCGGTGCTGTGCACGGGCCGCACCGACTACCCGAACCAGGTCAACAACGTGCTCGTGTTCCCGTTTCTGTTCCGCGGCGCGCTCGACGCCGGCGCGACGACGGTCACGCGCGAAATGGAAATCGCCGCCGTCAACGCGATCGCCGAGCTGGCGCGCCAGGAGCAGAGCGACATCGTCGCGACCGCGTACGGCATCCAGGATCTATCGTTCGGGCCGGAATACCTGATTCCGAAACCCTTCGATCCGCGTCTGATCGTGAAGGTCGCGCCTGCGGTGGCGAAGGCCGCGATGGAATGCGGCGTCGCCGAGCGTCCAATCGAGGACATGGACGCGTACGCGCAGCATCTGCAGCAGTTCGTTTATCACAGCGGCACGACGATGAAGCCGATCTTCCAGCTCGCGCGCAGCGTCGAGCCGGAGAAGAAGCGCATCGTGTTCGCGGAAGGCGAAGAAGAGCGTGTGCTGCGCGCGATGCAGATCATCGTCGACGAAAAGCTCGCAAAGCCGATCCTGATCGGCCGGCCGGCCGTGATCGAGCAGCGGATCGCGCGTTATGGCCTGCGGCTCGTCGCGGGGCAGGACTACACGGTTGTCAATACCGATCATGACGAACGTTACCGCGAGTTCTGGCAGGAATACGCGAAGATGATGTCGCGCAAGGGCATCACCACGCAGATGGCCAAGCTCGAGATGCGCCGCCGCACCACGCTGATTGGCTCGATGATGGTCAACAAGGGCGAGGCGGACGGCATGATCTGCGGTACGGTCAGCACCACACACCGCCACCTGCACTTCATCGATCAGGTGATCGGCAAGAAGCCCGGCGCGAAAGTCTATGCGGCGATGAACGCGCTGGTGCTGCCGAATCGGCAGATTTTCCTCGTCGATACGCACGTGAACGTCGATCCGACACCGGCCGAGCTGGCTGAGATCACGATCATGGCAGCCGAGGAAGTGCGCCGTTTCGGCATCGAGCCGAAGGTTGCACTCGTGTCGCACTCGAACTTCGGTTCGAGCAACGCGCCGACGGCGCAGAAGATGCGCGATACGCTCGAGATCCTGCGCGAACGCGCGCCGGGGCTGCAAGTTGACGGCGAAATGCACGGCGACGTCGCGCTCGACGCCAACCTGCGCCGTGAGGTATTGCCCGATTCGACGCTCGAAGGCGACGCGAACCTGCTGGTGCTGCCGAACATCGACGCGGCCAATATCTCGTACAACCTGCTGAAGACGGCGGCCGGCAACAACATTGCGATTGGCCCAATTCTGCTTGGCGCGGCCAAGCCGGTGCACGTGCTGACGCCGTCGGCGACGGTGCGCCGGATCGTCAACATGACGGCGCTGCTGGTCGCGGACGTCAGCGCAACCCGCTAACTGCGCATCGTGATCGGGCCGCGACGGGCCCGGCGCCGGCTTTCCAACCGGCGTACCTGAAAAAAAAGGCGTGCCCGCAATGGGCACGCCCTCAGGGCAAGCTGGGGATCGCCACCCCGAAAAATGGCAATGACACGGCCTTTCGGCTTAGTGGTTTCAGGCTCCAACAACCGCAATCGAGCGCCTCGGCCAGCGGCCGCTTGCACCGCCCGCACTGCATTCGATCACGGTTGAGCTCAGTTTAGCCCGATCGAGCTAAACATTCTGTCAAAAGTCGTCAAAGTCCGCGCCACCGGCTTTTCCGCGGGGTGAGGTGGGGTGCCATCGGCCGTCGAACGTTGATTCCAAAGGCTATTAGCGATACCCTTACGACTTTCATGGTCGTCAAACTCGTGATCTGACAGCGGGGAAACCTGATACATGGCACGCAACTGGTTGCGCATGAAAGGCGTGCTGATCGGTGCCGCCGCACTCTGCGTGTTGTCCAGTTCCGCGCCCGAAGCGCTGGCGCGAGATTACTCGGCGCCAACTGGGGTGGAAGCGCAGGTGGGCACCATCGCTCTGGCGCAATTGCCGCGCGAGGCGGTCGATACGTTGAACCTCATTGCCGCCGGCGGGCCTTACCCGTATCAGAAGGACGGCATCGTATTCGGCAACTACGAACGGGTGCTGCCCGCCCACCGGCGCGGCTATTACCACGAATACACCGTCCCCACGCCTCACGCGCGTAATCGCGGGGCGCGCCGCATCGTCTGCGGAGGTCCGCTACAGCGGACCGACAATTGTTATTACTCGGACGACCATTACACCAGTTTTAACCATATTGTTGAATGACATTGGGATGAACGGCATGAGCGACAACATCTACGCGCACGATTCCGGAGTCGCGACGGATCTTTTCGCGGCCGGCGACGGCAATTTGTTCCAACGCGTCATGAAGATGCGCGCCGACGAGCAGGGTCGCGACAATCAAAGCGAGGCTGCCACGGTGGTTTCATCGAACGAGGAGCCCATGAGCCTTTTCAGGACGGTGCGGCCGAACATCGTGCAGTCGATCCGCGCGTTCCGCGTGCAGGATCTCGCCGACGAGGCCAACCTGCTCGGCCAGCACTTTCTGTATGCGTACTGCGCGAACGCCGCCTCGAAGCAGGAAGTGCTCGAGACGATCGCGACGTCGTTCCTGTTTCCCAGGCATTTCGGCAAGAACTACGACGCGCTCTATGACTGCCTGACCGACCTCGTGCACAAGGCCGGCGCGCAGCCAGGCTTCGTGATCGTGCTCGAACACCTGCCGATCGCGCAGAAATTCGACAAGGAAGGGCGCGAGACGCTGCTCGACGTGTTCCGTGAAGCGGCCGAATTCTGGGCCGAGCGCAAGGTCGCGTTCCGAGTGTTCTACTCGTTCGCTTGAAGTTCGCCGGATTTTCGCCTGTTCAGGCGTAGCTGCTTGAGTCTGACAGTGAACGTCGCGGTATAAACGGCAAAGGCCCGCTAATTGGCGGGCCTTTGCTTTTGTCGCGCTGCTTGGGCAAGCACCCGCTCA
The DNA here is from genome assembly GCF_050436505.1 of Paraburkholderia sp. CI3. Lineage (NCBI taxonomy): Bacteria > Pseudomonadati > Pseudomonadota > Betaproteobacteria > Burkholderiales > Burkholderiaceae > Paraburkholderia > Paraburkholderia sp. CI3. The sequence continues at coordinate 2,488,943 of NZ_JBNDMI010000004.1, read as the reverse complement.
CCAGCCGCCCCAGCGCGCCGCGAGCCCCGCCAACACTGCGATTCCGACGGTCTCTGTGCGCAGCACACGCGGTCCCAAGCCAATCGCGGTAAAGCCCTGTTCGCCGGCGGCGGCTTCCTCGTCGGCGCAAAGGCCGCCTTCGGGGCCGATCAGCAGCGTCACGCCACCAGGCGGCGGCGCGTCAGGCAGCGCCGCAAAGCCGATGCTCGCGCGCGGCGATAACAGCAGGCGCAGCTCGTCAGGCGCCGGCTCGCGCGACAGCGTATCGAGCCACGCGCCAATCTCGCACACCGGCATCACGTCCGGAAGCCGATTACGTCCGCACTGTTCGCACGACGCCCGCACCACACCCTGCCAGTGCTGCTGCCGCCGCTGCGCGCGCTCGCCGGTAAGCCGCACGACGCTGCGCGCGGTCGCGAGCGGCACGAAGCCCGAGGCGCCGAGTTCGACCGCCTTCTCGATCAGCCAGTCCATCTTGTCGCCGCCAGCGATGCCTTGGGCGAGCGTCAGCCGATACGGCGGCTCGACCTCGATCGCGCGAAATTCGCCGATTTTCACGCGAGCCGCACGACGCTCGACCTCGACGAGTTCGGCGCCGTATTCGCCGCCCTGGCCGTTGAACAACGCCAGGGAATCGCCTGGCTGCAGACGCAGCACGGCCACGTGGCGCACGACGTCGTCGGGCAGTGCAATCACGTCGTCGGCGTAAAGCGGGATATCAACAAAAAAACGGGGCATCGACGGGAGACTCTTGAATTCAGGACAGGTGGCGGGCGAGCGCCCAGCGATAGCCGTCGATATCCTCGACCTGCGCGAAGCGGTCGCCCCAGAACTGGTCCTGTGGCTCGCTCAGCGACTTCGCGCCGGCCGCGAGCGCGCGAGCATACACGGCGTCGACGTCCTCGACATAGACATAGAACGATTGCGGCGCGATCGTGCCCGCGCTTTTCGGCGTCTTCGCGGTCGAGCCGAACGCGCCTTCAGGCGCGAACATCACGATCAGCTGGCCTTGATAGGTCATCTCGACGTGCATGACGACGCCGTCGTCCTGCACGCTGTCGCGCACGTCGAAACCGAACGCCGCCGAGAAGAATGCCGTCGACGCGCGCGCGTCGCGCACCGTCAGATAGGGGGTGAGCCAGGGCACACCGGCGGGGTGGGGGGCGGTCATGGAGTTCTCCGGATCTCGTGAGGCGGCGAGGCCACGGTTGCGGGTTTCGGTCGGGCGCGGCACGCCGGCATCACACGAACCGATTCGCGCAAGGTGTCCGCGCTTCAAAAGGACGACTTCGTCAACGGACTCAGTTTATCGCGCGCCGATCGCGCCGCCGAGAATAGCCCCGCGTGCAGGGCTGGTTCGTAATGACGCAGCGAATCGATGCCGCGCGCGGCGAGACGCTCGGTGAGCGTGTCGGCGGTGAGCGCGGCGGGGTCGAGCGTGTCGCTGGCGATCGCCATCAGCCATAGCGAGCCGTAGAGCGGCACGAAGGTGCCCAGCGTGCGCACCTGTGCGAACGCGGCGTGCAGATCGCCGAGCAGCGCGGCGATGCGCGGCGCGTGGTGGTACGGCGAGCCGAGATGGAGCGACAGAAACCCATCAGCACGTAGCACGCGCTTCAACTGCGCGTAGAAGGTCGGCGTGTACAGGCCGGCCGCGGGCGAATCGGGTGGCGTCAGGTCGAATACGACGAGGTCGAACTGCGCGGCCGCGACGTTCGTGGCACCCTGCGTCGCGCGGGCCGCCGCCGCGACGTAGTCCGCCGCATCGCCGATCACCAGCTCGACGCGCGGATCGTCGAACGCACCGCCATGCACCTGCGGCAAATGTCCGCGCGTGAGCCGCACGACCTCGGCATCGAGCTCCGCGACGACGATCCGCTCGATGCCCGGATGCCTGAGCAATTGCCTCGCGGCCCCGCCATCGCCGCCGCCGAGCACCAGCGCCGCGCGCGGCGCCGGATGCGCGAGCGCGGCCGGATGCACCATGCATTCGTGGTAGATGAATTCGTCGCCTGCGGACGTCATCGGACGGCCGTCGAGCGTGAACAGGGCGCCGAGCTGCGGCGTGTCCCAGATCTCGATCGTCTGATAACGGGATTCGACACGCTCGACGAGGCGCGCGTGAGGAAAGCCGTAGACGGCGTCGGGACAAGGCTGGAACAATAGCGGGGCGTTCACGGCGGACGGGCTCGATCGGTAGTGCGGGCACACAGCTGCTCGAATTGTAAATGCCGCCGCCTGGCGGTGCGCGTTGAACCACGCGGCCAGGCGGCTTTCCGGCCGGATAGGGGTTAACCTTCTGCTAGAATGTAACGCTTTCAGCCTTGTCCGCTTGCTCTGCCCGTTTCGCGTCTCCTGGCGCCGCATCGTGCGCCGTAGCGAAGTGACCGCCGAGCTTCCGGGCCTCAAGCGCGCCCCCGCTTTCTGACTCTGTCTCCGGACTCGACATGACGACCCCGTCTCCCGCACCCACCTCCCTGATGGCCAACGCGATCCGCGCGTTGGCCATGGACGCCGTTCAAAAGGCGAACTCCGGTCACCCCGGCATGCCGATGGGCATGGCCGAAATCGGCGTCGCCCTGTGGTCGCGTCATCTGCGCCATAACCCGAAGAACCCGCAATGGGCCGATCGCGACCGCTTCGTGCTGTCGAACGGTCACGGCTCGATGCTGCTGTACTCGCTGCTGCATCTGACCGGCTACGACCTGCCGATGGACGAGCTGAAGAACTTCCGCCAGCTCCATTCGAAGACGCCGGGTCACCCGGAATACGGCATCACGCCGGGCGTCGAGACGACCACCGGCCCGCTCGGCCAGGGTCTCGCGAACGCGGTCGGCATGGCGCTCGCCGAATCGCTGCTCGCCACCGAATTCAACAAGCCCGACGCCAGGATCGTCGATCACCACACGTACGTGTTCGTCGGCGACGGCTGCCTGATGGAAGGCATCTCGCACGAAGCCTGCTCGCTCGCGGGCGTGCTGAAGCTGAACAAGCTGATCGCGTTCTACGACGACAACGGCATTTCGATCGACGGCGAAGTGGTGCACTGGTTCCACGACGACACGCCGAAGCGCTTCGAAGCATACGGCTGGAACGTGATCCCGAACGTGGTCGGCCATGACGTCGACGCGGTCGACGCGGCGATCAGGCAGGCGAAGCTGTCGGACAAGCCGACGCTGATCTGCTGCAAGACCGTGATCGGTGAAGGCGCGCCGACCAAGGCGGGCTCGCACGATTCGCACGGCGCGCCGCTCGGCGACAAGGAAATCGCGGCGACGCGCGAAGCGATCGGCTGGAAGTGGGAGCCGTTCGTGATTCCGCAGGAAGTCTACACGGCATGGGACGCGAAGGAAGCGGGCGCGCGCTTCGAAGCGGAATGGGACGAGGCGTTCGCTGCCTACGCGGCGAAGTACCCGCAGGAAGCGGCCGAATTCAAGCGCCGCAGCGCGAAGCAACTGCCGGCCGACTGGAAAGATAAGGCGAAAGCGATCATCGCCGGCGCGAACGAGCGCGCTGAGACCGTGGCGACGCGTAAGGCATCGCAGCAGGCCATCGAAGGTCTGTCGGCCGTGTTGCCCGAACTGCTCGGCGGTTCCGCCGACCTGACCGGCTCGAACCTGACCAACTGGAAGGCCGCCAAGCCGGTGCGCGTGAATGCCGAAGGCCGTGCCGCCGGCAACTACGTGAACTACGGCGTGCGCGAATTCGGCATGAGCGCGGCGATCAACGGCGTCGCGCTGCATGGCGGCTACAAGGCGTTCGGCGGCACGTTCCTGACGTTCTCCGACTACAGCCGCAACGCGCTGCGCGTCGCCGCGCTGATGAAGTCGCCATCGATCTTCGTGTTCACGCACGACTCGATCGGTCTCGGCGAAGACGGCCCGACCCACCAGTCGATCGAACACGTCGCGAGCCTGCGCCTGATCCCGAATCTGCAAACGTGGCGCCCAGCCGACACGGTCGAAACCGCGGTGGCCTGGACCCATGCGATCGAGCATGAAGGACCGTCGTGCCTGATCTTCAGTCGCCAGAACCTGCAGTTCAACGAGCGCACCGACGCGCAGATCGCCAACATCGAGAAGGGCGGCTACGTGCTGCGCGACTGGGATGAAGAGATCGTCGCGCGTAAGATCATCCTGATCGCGACGGGCTCGGAAGTCGAACTCGCGATGAAAGCCGTCGAGCCCCTCGCGCGCGAAGGCATCGCCGCCCGCGTCGTGTCGATTCCGTCGACGACCGTGTTCGACAGGCAGGACGCCGAGTACCGCGAACGCCTGCTGCCGCATGGCGTGCGTCGCGTCGCGATCGAAGCGGGCGTGTCGGATTTCTGGCGCAAGTACGTGGGTCTGGAAGGCGGCGTGGTCGGCATCGACACGTTCGGCGAATCGGCCCCGGCAGGCGTGCTGTTCAAGCATTTCGGTTTCACCGTCGAGCACGTGGTGGCGACGGTCAAGGCCGCGCTCGGCTGATGGTTGCGTCGCGTTGCCGTCGCGCCCCTCGTGGCTGCGCGCGGCAACGCACCGAACCGGATGTCCGACCAGGCGAACATACACGGATTTTTTAGCCATCAGGAGATAAATCATGACGATTCGCGTCGCAATCAACGGCTACGGCCGGATCGGCCGCAATACCCTGCGCGCCTTCTATGAAAACGGCAAGAAGCACGATATCGAAATCGTTGCCATCAACGATCTGGGCGATGCGAAGACCAACGCCCACCTGACGCAGTACGACACCGCGCACGGCAAGTTCCCGGGCGACGTGTCGGTGGACGGCGACTACCTCGTCGTGAACGGCGACAAGATCCGCGTGCTGGCGAACCGCAACCCGGCCGAACTGCCGTGGGGCGAACTGGGCGTCGACGTCGTGATGGAGTGCACGGGCTTTTTCACGACCAAGGAAAAGGCGAGCGCGCACATCAAGGGCGGCGCGAAGAAGGTCATCATCTCGGCGCCGGGCGGTAAGGACGTCGACGCGACCGTCGTCTACGGCGTGAACCACAACGTGCTGAAGGCATCGGACACGGTCATCTCGAACGCATCGTGCACGACCAACTGCCTCGCGCCGCTGGTCAAGCCGCTGAACGACAAGATCGGCCTCGTGAACGGCCTGATGACGACGATCCACGCGTACACGAACGACCAGGTTCTGACCGACGTGTACCACGAAGACCTGCGCCGCGCGCGTTCGGCCACGCATAGCCAGATCCCGACCAAGACCGGCGCGGCATCGGCGGTCGGCCTCGTGCTGCCGGAACTGAACGGCAAGCTCGACGGCTACGCAATCCGCGTCCCGACGATCAACGTGTCGGTCGTCGACCTGTCGTTCATCGCCGCGCGCGACACGACGGTCGAGGAAGTCAACGCGATCATGAAGGAAGCATCGGAAGGAGGCGCGCTGAAGGGCGTCCTCGGTTACAACGACGCACCGCTCGTGTCGATCGACTACAACCACAATCCGGCTTCGTCGACGTTCGACTCGACGCTGACCAAGGTGTCGGGCCGTCTCGTGAAGGTGTCGAGCTGGTACGACAACGAGTGGGGCTTCTCGAACCGCATGCTGGACACGGCTGTGGCGCTCGCGAACGCGAAGTAAGTTTCGGGTTTCACGCTGCATGAAAAAGCCGCTCTTCGGAGCGGTTTTTTTCGTCTGCGATTTTTGCCGTCTACGGGGTGGGGAAATAGACGCCGGCGCGCTGCGCGGCGTTCGCGATGTGCGTCTCGATCGCCTTGCCCGCGGCGAGCGAATCGCGGGCCTTCAACGCGTCGAGAATCGCGCGATGTTCGGTGTACGTGGACAGCACCCGCTCGCGCCGGTAGAACGGCATGCGCTGGCTTTCCTGCATGATCTCGGCGCTGCTGCGCAGGATCGACTCGATCGCCGCATTGCCCGCGATGCTGACGATGCGCATATGGAACGCGTAGTCGAGCCGAGCTGCTTCGTCGAGTTCCTCGCAGGCGAGCGCGCTTTGCATCGCGGTGATGTTTTCCTCGAGCCACGTGAGGTCGTCGTTGGTGACCGCGAGCACCGCCATGCGCGCGACGAAGCCTTCGAGCGCGTAGCGCATCTGATACGTGTCGGGCAGCGACGACTGCTCGGCGAAGCGCCACGCCTGCGCGTTTTTCGCCTGCGCGCTTTCCACGTAGACGCCCTTGCCGGGGCGGATCACCAGCAGACCAAGCGCTTCCAGCGTGGAAAGCGCTTCGCGCAGTGACGCGCGGCTGATCGACAGTTCATCGGATAGCTGGCGCTGCGCCGGCAGCAGACTGCCCACCGGATAGACGCCCCCCTCGATACGCTCGCGGATGGTTGCGATGGCCGCGTCGGTGACGGTGTGCGGGACGTTTTTCATGAGGGATCGCTCGGTAGCGTGGTCTGACCGCAATTCTAATACTTGCGCGCGAGAAGGCGCGCCGCGCGCAGTCTGAAATCCCGAATCCGACCCGAAATCGCCGAAAAAACAACGGGTAAACACTGCTCGATGAGTCCTTGACGCGGGTATATCGGCTTCCTACTATTCGCCATAACAGCACTGGTCGGACCAGTCTGAACAGAAGTGACCGAAACAACCATCCGCAGGAGGAAGCCGTGTTGAAATTCTTCAATTCGCTATTTGGCCGGGTCGTGATAGCGCTCGTGGTCGGCATCGTGCTCGGTGCCGTGTTTCCGCATTTCGCGCAGTCCTTGCGGCCGCTTGGCGACGGCTTTCTGAAGCTGATCAAGATGGTGATCGGGCCGATCGTGTTCTGCGTGGTGGTGAGCGGCATGGCGCACGCAGGCGATCTGCGCAAGGTCGGCCGCGTCGGCTTGAAGTCGGTGATCTACTTCGAGGCGATGACGACGATCGCGCTCGTGATCGGCGCGGTGCTCGCTTACGCGACGCGTCCTGGTGCAGGTATGAACGTGAACCTGAACTCGCTCGATGCGGCGTCGCTCGCGACCTATACCGAGCACGCGAAGAGCCTGAAGGACACAGCGGGCTTCCTGCTGAAGATCATCCCCGACACGGCGATCAACGCGTTCGCGACCGGCGACATTCTGCAGATCCTCGTGTTCTCGGTGCTGTTCGGCTCGGCGCTGTCGCTGCTCGGCAAGCGCGCGCAACGCGTGAGCGGGTTGATCGATGAGCTGTCGCAGGTGTTCTTCCGCGTGATGGGCTTCATCATCAAGCTCGCGCCGCTCGGCGTGCTCGGCGCGATCGCGTTCACGACCGGCACCTACGGCGTCGAGTCGCTGAAGCAGCTCGGCATGCTCGTGCTGGTGTTCTATGCGAGCTGCGCGGTGTTCGTCGTGCTCGTGCTCGGCGCGGTGATGCGGCTCGCCGGCTTCAGCATCTTCAAGCTGATCCGCTATCTGCGCGAAGAACTGTCGATCGTGCTCGGCACCGCGTCGTCCGACGCCGTGCTGCCGCAGATCATGCGCAAGCTCGAATGGATGGGCGTCAAGGATTCGACGGTCGGTCTCGTGATTCCGACCGGCTACTCGTTCAACCTCGACGGCTTCTCGATCTATCTGACGCTCGCCGTGCTGTTCATCGCGCAGGCGACCAACACGCCGCTGTCTATTCATGACCTGATCGTCGTCGTGCTGGTGTCGCTGGTGACGTCGAAGGGCGCGCACGGCATTCCGGGCTCTGCGATCGTGATTCTGGCGGCGACGCTCTCCGCGATTCCCGCGATTCCTGTGCTCGGTCTCGTGCTGATTCTGCCGGTCGACTGGTTCGTCGGCATCGCCCGGGCGCTCACCAACCTGATCGGCAACTGCGTCGCGACGGTGGTGGTCGCCGTGTGGGAAAACGATATCGACAAGGCGCGCGCGCATCGCGTGCTGAATCGCGACGCGGCGCTGCGCTACGTGCCCGTCGTCGACGACACGCTCGTCGAACCCGGTGCGGCCGAACCCGCACCGGCGGTCTGACGGCTGCGCGGGGATCTGGTCTGACCAGACGAACCGGCATTCGCTTCCTAGATAGCTCCTCGACCTTTTTTCGCAAAGCCGGCAGTTGCCGTGGCGCCGCCGGCTGTTTCCGACCTCTTCGACACCGACCGACATCATGGCCAACCCGATCCTCGACCCGAACGCTGCCGCCTTCACACGCCGCTACATGAACCTCGCCGATCCGCGCCTCGGCGCGAAGGCGCTGTTCGCCAGCGACGAATTCTTCGCGCCGAAAGAGCGCATGCTCGACCCGCAGCCGGCGGTGTTCATCCCCGGCAAATACGACGACCACGGCAAGTGGATGGACGGCTGGGAGACGCGTCGCAAGCGCACGACCGGCCATGACCATTGCGTGATCCGGCTCGCGCGGCCGGGCGTCGTGCATGGGGTCGATCTCGATACGAGCCACTTCACCGGCAATTTCCCGCCGGCGGCGTCGATCGATGCCTGTCATAGCGACGCTGACGTGCCGCCCGAGCACGCCGACTGGCAGCCGCTCGTGCCGGCGACAACGCTACAGGGCAACCAGCATCACTACGTCGAGGTGAAAGACGCGCGCCCGGTCACCCATCTGCGCGTGAATCTGTATCCGGACGGCGGGCTCGCGCGACTGCGCGTGTACGGCCAGCCGCAGCGCGACTGGAGCCGCGTCGAGCGCGGCACGCTGCTCGATCTCGCCGCGATCGAAAACGGCGCGTACCTCGTCGCCGCGAACAACCAGCATTTCGGGCCGGCCTCGCAGATGCTGATGCCGGGCCGTGGCGTGAACATGGGCGATGGCTGGGAAACGCGGCGGCGTCGCGAGCCGGGCAACGACTGGGCGATCGTCGCGCTCGCGCGGCCCGGCGTGATCCGCAAGATCGAAGTGGACACCGCGCACTTCAAGGGCAACTTCCCGGATCGCTGCTCGCTGCAGGCGGCATCGGTGACCGGCGGCACCGACGATTCTCTCGTCACGCAGGCGATGTTCTGGCCGGTGCTGCTCGGCGAACAGAAACTGCAGATGGATCACGTGCACGCGTTCGCGGACGACCTCGCCGCGCTCGGGCCGGTCACGCACGTGCGCTTCAACATCTTCCCGGACGGCGGCGTGTCGCGCCTGCGTCTGTGGGGCGAGATCGCTTAACGCAAGCAACGTCATGGAGCGGCACGCATGAAGATCCTGCAGATGGAACGCCTGACGCGCGCGGCCTTCGCGCCGTTCGGCGACGTGATCGAACTCGACGGCGCGCGTCGTTTTCCGATCAACGGCGGTACCACCGAGCGCTATCACGACCTCGCGCGCGTCGACGTGGTGGAGCAGGGCGGCCGACCGCTCGTCAGTCTGTTTCGCGCGCAGCCGCGCGCGCTGCCCGTCGAGATCACGATGATGGAGCGGCATCCGCTCGGCAGCCAGGCTTTCATTCCCTTACGCGCGGGCCGATATCTGATGGTGGTCGCGCCGGCCGGCGAGTTCGACGCCGCGCGCATGCGCGCGTTCTGGACCGATGCGTGGCAGGGCGTCAATTACGCGAAAGGGGTCTGGCACCATCCGCTGCTCGCGCTGGATCAGGTCAGCGACTTCATCGTCGTCGATCGCGGCGGCGATGCGCCGAATTGCGACGAATTGCAATTGGCCGAGCCGTGGCGCCTCGCCTTCGAGCCGAGTATGGAGTTGGTCGGATAGCGGCGATTGCCGCCGCCTGAATAGAAAAGACCCGGCCGATGCCCATCGGCCGGGTCTTTTTTCTGACTTGCCAGGTCGCGTTGGCAGGCGACCCGCGACGCATCAGTGCTTACGATGCGGACAATTTTCCTTCGTGCACGCCCCATACAGCGCCAGCGCGTGTTCCTGCAGCTTGAAGCCGCGCGCCTTGGCGATGGACTGCTGACGGCTTTCGATTTCGGGGTCGAAAAATTCCTCGACCAGCCCGCAATCGAGGCACACGAGGTGGTCGTGGTGCGACCCCTCGTTCAGTTCGAACACCGCCTTGCCCGATTCGAAATTGCTGCGCGAGAGCAGGCCGGCCTGCTCGAATTGCGTCAGCACACGATACACGGTGGCGAGACCGATATCGAGCTCCTCGTGCAGGAGGTTGCGGTACACGTCTTCGGCGGTCAGGTGACGCACCGGGCTATGCTGGAAAATCTCAAGGATTTTGAGGCGCGGAAGGGTCGCCTTGAGCCCGATATTCTTGAGATCGGTTGGATTGGTCATGACAAGGGATCCCTAGAGTACAATGCTGGGCTCTCATAGTAATGTGTTTTGGCGTTCTGGTCATTTTCGATGGAATGAGCGCGGCCCGCAAGCGGGCCCGCACGGTGAGTGAAATGATTTCTAAATCTCAATTGATCTACCGGGGGAGCCGCATGCGGGGTACCTTGATCGCTGTTGCGACTGTCGCGGTTCTTGCCGGATGTTCCACGTACGACAGCCTGACCCAGCGCGTTGCCCAACGCATTACGCCGTATCGGATTACGGTCGTGCAAGGTAACTTCGTGTCACAGGAAATGGCCGATCAGATGAAGGTCGGCATGACGCGCGCGCAAGTGCGTCAGGTGCTCGGCACGCCGCTGCTGACCGACATGTTCCACGCGAATCGCTGGGATTACGTGTTCTATTTCAAGCGCGGCAACACCTCGATCGTTCAGCAGCGCGACTTCGTCGTGTTCTTCTCGGGTGACCTCGTGACCCACTGGACGGGCGGCGAGGATCTGCCGACCAATCTCGAATTGCTGGCCGAAATCGACGGTGATCGCCGTGGCCGCCGCCCGAACGCGACGCCGCCGCGCGCGACGAGCGCGGCCGAGGCCGCCAACGCCGTGGCCGCCAGCGACGCAGCCGCCGCCAGTGCGGCCGCCGCCGCGGCACCGGCTACCGTGGATACGACGCGCTCGCCGTCGGTCGAAGGCGCCCAGCAGGCCGCCACGCCGTCCATGGACGCCAACGCGGAAGCCGCCCAGGCGGCCAATCGCGCAACGAGCGCGGTGCCGACGCCGAGCCGCGCGCCGTCCGTGCGGTCGGCCGTGCCGAGGGCGGGCGCTGGCGGGATCCCGACGCAAGGCCCGACGTCCGGCGGTCAGCCGCAGTTCCAGTTCAAGCGTCCGCCGCCGCCCGCTCAGGAGAACGAGAGCAACCCGGTCGGCCCGACGGGCTCGCAAAGCAGCGGCAGCCCGACGTTGAACACTTCGCCGGCGACGCCGGGAACGAGCAACTGATTTGCTCGTCGGTGTTGTGAGGCGGGCTGCGCGCCACATGTGCGGCGCCCGCCAGATGTGTGTTTGTCCGTCACCAGGCGAGGTCGGAAATGCGCCGCTTGGGCCGCATGAATGTGTTGCCGCGGCAGTGGGTCGCCGCAGCGGGCCGTATCGGTCAGTCACCTGAGCGAGCCGTCCCGATCGGCCGCCCCCATTGGCTCCAGCAGCGAGCCGGGCGATTTCGCTCCCTGCCGCCGCATGTCCCTATATCGACCGGGCGCATTCCCCGGCACACTGGTCCGGGCATTCGCCGGGCCGCGTTTGCCGGGCTCCATACCGGTTGACTCTTTTCGAATCCTCATCGTCATGAAAATTGCCATTGCGGGCGCATCGGGCCGAATGGGCCGCATGCTCATCGAAACCGTCCTCAACGACGCCGACGCGACGCTGTCCGGCGCGCTCTGCCGCACGGGCGCTGCGCAGCTTGGCCAGGACGCCGGCGCGTTCCTCGGCAAAGAGACCGGCGTGCTGATGTCCGACGACATCGAGCGTGTGTTCGCCGAATCCGACTACCTGATCGACTTCACGCGTCCCGACGCGACGCTCGCGCATCTCGAAGCCGCGCAGCGCCACGACGTGAAAATGGTGATCGGCACGACCGGCTTCGACAACGCGCAAAAAGCGCAGCTGCGAGCGGCGGCGCGGAAGATCGGCGTCGTGTTCGCGTCGAACATGAGCGTCGGCGTGAACGTCACGCTGAAGCTGCTCGAATACGCGGCGCGGCACTTCTCGACCGGCTACGACATCGAGATCATCGAGGCACATCATCGTCACAAGGTCGACGCGCCGTCCGGCACCGCGCTGACGATGGGCGAAGTGATCGCCAACGCGCTCGGCCGCAACCTCGACGACTGCGCGATCTACGGTCGCGAAGGCGTGACCGGCGAGCGCGATCCGTCGACGATCGGCTTCTCGGCGATTCGCGGCGGCGATATCGTGGGCGATCATACGGTGCTGTTCGCGGGCATCGGCGAGCGCATCGAGATCACGCACAAATCGGCAAGCCGCCTGTCATATGCACAAGGCGCGCTTCGTGCTGTACGCTTCCTCGAAGGCCACGACAACGGCTTCTTCGACATGCAGGACGTGCTCGGCCTGCGTTGAGCGAAGCCCGTTGCGCATAGTCGGAGTAGCGCATCCCGAGCGCGCCCTCCCGAAGTCACTTTCCCAAGGCGAGGTCAGATGGCAGGCAGCAGCGGCATCATCCATTACCTGCAAACGAGCGACGCAATCACGCATGGCGTCGCCTATGTGCTGCTGGCCATGTCGATTGCGAGCTGGTGTTTTCTGATCGTCAAGAGCTGGATTCTGACGCGCGCGAAACGCCAGGCCAACCGGGCGATCGCGCGCTTCTGGCAGGCGCCGACGCTCGCCGAAGGCGTCGCCATCCTGCGCCGCACTGATCGTGAGCGCGTGTTCGCGCCGCTCGCCGAAGCGGCGCTCAATGCGGCCGAGGTCGACATTCCGGGCGCGCTGCTCGCGCGCGTCGAGCGCAGCGAACGGGTGCTGCGCGCGCTGCGCCAGGCGCTCAATGCGTCGCAGCGGCGGCTCGAGTTCGGTCAGGTGCTGCTTGCGTCGGTTGGCAGCACCGCGCCGTTCGTCGGTCTGCTCGGCACCGTATGGGGTATCTATCACGCGCTCGGCAGCATCGCGGCGAGCGGGCAGGCGCAGATCGAGAACGTCGCGGGACCGGTGGGCGAGGCGCTGATCATGACCGCGTTCGGTCTGGTGGTGGCGATTCCGGCGGTGCTCGCGTACAACGTGCTGGGCCGCCTCGTGCGGCAATTGTCCGAGGAGTTGGACGGCTTCGCGCACGATCTGCATGCGTACGTGTGCTCCCCAACCGAGCACGCGCCGACGCCTCCGCGCGCGCAGCAGGCGGCGCGCGAGGCGCACCGCTGACTTGTCACGCGCGGCGGGCTCGGCACATCGCGACCTTCCTCGCACGACACACCGCCCATCGCACGGGCAAGCTCAGACGCAAGGAGGCGACATGGCATTCGGCGGACTCGAGAAGAAGCAGACGGCCGCGCCGATGGCCGAGATCAACATGACGCCGCTGATCGACGTGATGCTGGTGCTGCTGGTGATTTTCATCATCACCGCGCCGCTGTTCTCGCACGCGATCCGGCTCGATCTGCCGAAGGTCGCGGCGGCGCCCGCGCGTCAGACCCCGCAAACCATCTCCCTTTCGATCGACGGCGCCGGCAAGCTCTACTGGAACGGCAAGCCGATCACGCTCGCGCAGATGCGCGTGCAGTTCGCCGAGGCCGGCAAGCGGGCGGACCAGCCGGACATCCAGTTGCGCGCGGAGCGCTCGACGCGCTACGAAGTGATTGCGCAGGTGATGGGCGCCGCGCAGCAGGCGGGGCTCGAGCGGATCGGCTTCGTGACGGACCCGCCGCCGCCCGCCGCGCAGCACTGAGCGCCACCGGGTGCGCACCGCGTTCACCAATCCGGCATACCCAGTCCCGCACCACGCCGCGCGGCGCACCCGTCCGCGAACGGTATAATCAGCCCTTTCCCCGCCGAAGGGGACACGACGCAACGACATTCTGCAGAGCACCGGGCCGGTGCGAAAGCACCGAACCTGGCGATCCCATCACACCATGCACGAAAAATATGTTCCCTCCGACGTCGAAGCCGCCGCGCAAGGGCAATGGCGCGCCATCGACGCCTACAAGACGACGGAAACCACCGACAAGCCCAAGTTCTACTGCGTCTCGATGCTGCCGTATCCGTCGGGCAAGCTGCACATGGGGCACGTGCGCAACTACACGATCAACGACGTGATGTACCGCTATCTGCGGATGAACGGCTACAACGTGCTGATGCCGATGGGTTGGGACGCCTTCGGCATGCCGGCGGAGAACGCCGCGATGGCCAACAACGTGCCGCCCGCGCAGTGGACCTACGACAACATCGCTTACATGAAGAAGCAGATGCAGTCGATGGGCCTCGCGATCGACTGGTCGCGCGAAGTCGCGACCTGCAGCCCTGACTACTACAAGTGGAACCAGTGGCTGTTCCTGAAGATGCTCGAAAAGGGCATCGCGTACAAGAAAACCGGCACCGTGAACTGGGACCCGGTCGACCAGACCGTGCTCGCGAACGAGCAGGTGATCGACGGGCGCGGCTGGCGCTCGGGCGCGCTCGTCGAAAAGCGCGAAATCCCGATGTACTACATGCGCATCACGCAGTACGCGGATGAACTGCTGAACGATCTCGAAGGCCTCGGCTGGCCCGAGCGCGTGAAGATCATGCAGCAGAACTGGATCGGCAAGAGCTTCGGCGTGAACTTCGGCTTCCCGTATGAAATCGACGGCGAACAGAAGCTGCTGCGCGTGTTCACGACGCGCGCCGACACGATCATGGGCGTCACGTTCTGCGCGATCGCCGCCGAGCATCCGCTCGCCACGCGTCTCGCGCAAGACAAGCCGGAACTGCAGCCGTTCATCGACGAATGCAAGCGCGGCGGCGTCGCCGAAGCCGACGTCGCGACGATGGAAAAGAAAGGCATGGCCACCGGCTTCTACGTCACGCATCCGCTGACGCAGGCGAAGGTCGAGGTGTGGATCGGCAACTACGTGCTGATGACTTACGGCGAAGGCGCGGTGATGGGCGTGCCGGCGCACGACGAGCGCGACTTCGCGTTCGTGAAGAAGTACGGTCTGCCGGTCAGGCAGGTCGTCGCGGTCGAGGGCAAGGAATTCTCGACAGAAGCGTGGGCGGAGTGGTACGGCGAGAAGACCGGCACGCTGGTGAACAGCGGCAAGTACGACGGCCTCGCCTACGACGAAGCCGTAGACCGCATCGCCGCCGATCTCAAGGAACTGGGCCTCGGCGACAAGCAGATCACGTGGCGTCTGCGTGACTGGGGCGTCTCGCGCCAGCGTTACTGGGGCACGCCGATCCCGATCATCCACTGCCCGAAGTGCGGCGACGTGCCGGTGCCGGAAAAAGACCTGCCGGTCGTGCTGCCGGAAGACCTGGTGCCGGACGGCACGGGCAATCCGCTCGCGAAGTCCGAAGCGTTCCTGAACTGCACGTGCCCGAGCTGCGGCGGCGCGGCAAAGCGCGAAACCGACACGATGGACACCTTCGTCGATTCGTCGTGGTACTTCTACCGCTACGCGTCGCCAGATGCGAAGACGATGGTCGACGAGCGCACTGACTACTGGGCGCCGATGGATCAATACATCGGCGGTATCGAACACGCGATCCTGCACCTGCTGTACTCGCGTTTCTGGGCGAAGGTGATGCGCGACCTCGGTCTCGTGAAGTTCGGCGAACCGGCGAAGAACCTGCTCACGCAGGGCATGGTGCTCAACGAAACCTATTACCGCGAAAACGAAGCGGGCAAGAAGACCTGGTACAACCCGGCGGAAGTGACCGTGTCGTTCGACGACAAGGGCCGCCCGGTCGGCGCGGTGCTCAACGCTGACGGCCAGCCGGTCGTGCTCGGCGGCGTCGAGAAGATGTCGAAGTCGAAGAACAACGGCGTCGACCCGCAGATGCTGATCGATCAGCACGGCGCGGACACCGCGCGTCTGTTCGTGATGTTCGCGGCGCCGCCCGAGCAGCAGCTCGAGTGGTCGGGTTCGGGCGTCGAAGGCGCGAGCCGCTTCCTGCGTCGCGTGTGGAACTTCGGCTATTCGAACGAAGCCGCGCTGCGCGCGGGCGGCCAGTTGGACGCCGCACGATTCAACGACACCGACAAGGCGCTGCGTCGTGAGATCTATAGCGTGCTGAAGCAGGCCGATTTCGACTATCAGCGTCTTCAGTACAACACGGTGGTATCGGCCGCGATGAAGATGCTCAACGCGCTCGACGGCGCGAAGGGCGCGCAGACCGCCGTGCTGCGTGAAACCTACGGTGTGATGCTGCGCGTGCTGTACCCGGTCGTGCCGCACCTGACGTTCCAGCTGTGGCAGGAGCTCGGCTATGCCGACGAATTCGGCCCACTGCTCGACGCGCCGTGGCCGAAGGTCGACGAGAAGGCGCTCGAACAGGCCGAGATCGAACTCGTGCTGCAGGTGAACGGTAAGGTGCGCGGCGCGATCACGGTCGCGAAGGACGCGTCTCGCGAAGCGATCGAGCAACAAGCGGCCGCGCACGAAATGGTCGCGAAATTCAGCGAAGGCAAGGCGCCTAAGAAGATCATCGTGGTGCCGGGCCGCCTCGTGAACGTGGTCGTTTGACGTTCCAGGTCCTCATCCGGCAGACGGAGCGCCGCCCGCCCGGCGGCGTTCCTCGGCACCGCGAATCCACTGCGAACCGGGAGCGAATGTGACTCGCAGATCGTTTTTGACGCTCGCTTGCAGCGTAATGATGTTGTCGGCCTGCGGCTTCCAGTTGCGCGGCCAGCAGGACTTCGCGTTCAAGCGCCTCTATGTGGCGGGCGGCTCGCCCGCGGCCATGGCGCGCTTCACGCGCATGGTGCAGGGCGGCAGCGACACCGTGGTGGTCAGCTCGCCCGCCAATGCCGATGCGCTGCTGCAGATCACGCAGAACCGCAACGTCAGCACGCTGACGCTGAATTCGCTGGGCGTCGTCGCCGAGTATCAGCTGAATCTGCAGATGACCTACACGCTGACCGGCAAGGACGGCACCGTGTTGATTCCGGGCAGCGTGATCGCGCTGAACCGCGCGATGACCTATAGCGACCAGTTCTCGCAGGCGAAGGCCGCCGAGTCCGACATCCTGTTCGCCGACATGGAAAACGACGCGGTCGATCAGTTGGTCCGCCGTCTCGGCGTGGTGCGCTCGCTGCATCCGACGCCGGCCGAGGCCGTGCCGGCCATCGTGCCGCGCGCACCGCTGCCGCCGCCGCCGCTGTGAGCATCGCACCGTTCGTGATTCGTCGAATCTCATTCATCCCGTCAACCGCCAGCCATGCAACTGCGACCTGACGCGCTCGAAGCGCATCTCGCCCGCGGCCTCGCCGGACTGTACGTCGTATACGGCGACGAGCATCTGCTCGCGCAGGAAGCGTGCGATCGCATCCGCGCGGCGGCGCGCGCGGCCGGCTTCACCGACCGCTCGGTGTTCACGGTCGAGCGCGGTTTCGACTGGAGCTCGCTGCTCGGCGCGAGCCAGTCGATGTCGCTGTTCGGCGACCGTCAGCTGGTCGAGTTGCGCATTCCGTCGGGCAAACCCGGTAAGGAAGGCGCCGATGCGCTGAAGGCGCTCGCATCCACCGTCAACGACGACGTGCTGACGATGATTACGCTGCCGCGCCTCGATGCGGCCACGCAAAAGTCGGCATGGTTCGCCGCGCTCGCCGACGCCGGCGTCGCGCTGAAGATCGATCCGGTCGAGCGCGCGCAGCTGCCGAACTGGGTCGGGCAGCGGCTCGCGGCCCAGGGTCAGCGCGTCGCAGCCGGCGAGGAGGGGCGGCGTGCGCTCGCGTTCATCGCCGAGCGCGTCGAGGGCAATCTGCTCGCCGCGCATCAGGAAATCCAGAAGCTCGGGCTGCTGTATCCGAACGGCTCGCTGAGCTTCGATCAGGTTCAGGACGCGGTGCTCAACGTCGCGCGCTACGACGTGTTCAAGCTCAACGAGGCGATGCTCGCGGGCGACGTCGGCCGTCTCGCGCGCATGCTCGACGGGCTGCGCGGTGAAGGCGAGGCCGCGGTGCTCGTGCTGTGGGCGGTCGTCGAAGAAGTGCGCACGCTGCTGCGGATCAAGCGCGGCGTCGCGGCTGGCAAGCCGCTCGCGATGCTCACGCGCGAGAACCGCGTATGGGGTCCGCGCGAACGGCTGATCGGACCTGCGCTGTCGCGCGTCAGCGAAGCGGCGCTCGAGACGGCACTCGCGCTGGCGGCGCGGCTCGACCGGCAGGTGAAGGGGCTGTCGGGCGGCACGCCGGGTAATCATCGCAACGATCCGCCGCCCGATCCGTGGGACGGCCTGTTCGAACTCGCAATGACGGTGGCGGCGCCAAAACCGTCGGCAGCTTCGCCAGTGCCGCCGCCGCGACCTCGGGTGCCAACGGCGGCGCCAGCGCGGCGGCCAGTCTGAAGCGACACAGCTGATTCGCGCGAGCGTCGAAGCAGTGGCTGACGCGAGCAATCGTGTACCAACTGCCAGTCGTTCCACACATACAGACCAGCGTGTTTCGCGTGCCACGCGCCGAACGAAACGCATCGGCGAACCTGCGACAGCACAGTGCACCCGCCGCCCGCGTGCGAGCAAAGCCCCGGTACCCGACTTACAATCGTTTGATCTTTCGCTAATCTTGCCCGACCACCGCATGCCAACGTGCGGGGCATCACGAGAATGACCATGGATATCGACCAGTACATGACCGACCTCGGCCAACGCGCCCGTCAGGCTTCGCGCGCGATGGCGCGGGCGTCGACCGCCGCGAAGAATGCGGCGCTTGCGGCCGTTGCCGAGGCGATCGAGCGCGATGCCGATCTGCTGAAGGCCGCCAACGCGCGCGACCTCGAACGCGCCCGCGGCAAGGGCCACGATGCCGCGTTCATCGACCGGTTGACGCTGTCCGACAAGGCGCTGAAAACGATGGTCGAAGGCCTGCGCCAGGTCGCGGCGCTGGCCGACCCGATCGGCGAGATCAGCAATCTGAAGTACCGGCCGAGCGGTATCCAGGTCGGCCAGATGCGTGTGCCGCTCGGCGTGATCGGCATCATCTACGAATCGCGCCCGAACGTGACGATCGACGCGGCGGCGCTGTGCCTGAAGTCCGGCAACGCGACCATTTTGCGCGGCGGCTCGGAAGCGCTCGAATGCAATACCGCGCTCGCGAAGCTGATCGGCGAGGGCCTCGAAGCGGCCGGTCTGCCGCAGGACGCGGTGCAGGTGGTCGCGACGTCGGACCGCGCGGCGGTCGGTAAGCTCATCACGATGACCGAGTACGTCGATGTGATCGTGCCGCGCGGCGGCAAGAGCCTGATCGAGCGTTTGATGAACGAAGCGCGCGTGCCGATGATCAAGCACCTCGACGGCATCTGCCACGTTTATGTCGACGATCGCGCGGACCTGCCGAAGGCGCTGAACGTCTGCGACAACGCGAAGACGCACCGCTACGGCACCTGCAACACGATGGAGACGCTCCTGGTCGCGCGCGGCATCGCCGCTGAGGTGCTACCGCCGCTGGGCAAGCTGTATCGCGGCAAGGACGTCGAGCTGCGCGTCGATGCGGCGGCGCGCGCGGTGCTGGCCGATGCGGGCGTGGGTCCGCTCGTCGATGCGAGCGAGGAAGACTGGCGCACCGAATATCTCGCGCCGGTGCTCGCGATCAAGGTGGTCGACGGCATCGACGCGGCGATCGAGCACATCAACACGTATAGCTCGCAGCACACCGACGCGATCGTCACCGAAGACCACGACCGCGCGATGCGCTTCCTGCGCGAAGTCGATTCGGCGAGCGTGATGGTCAACGCGTCGACGCGTTTCGCGGACGGCTTCGAGTTCGGCCTCGGCGCCGAGATCGGCATTTCGAACGACAAGCTGCACGCGCGCGGCCCGGTCGGCCTCGAAGGGCTGACGTCGCTGAAATACGTCGTGCTGGGTCATGGCGAAGGCCGTCAATAAAGCACGAATCGAAGCGCCACAACCACCGGCGCCACAACAACAAGGACCACAAGGACCCCCGCCGATGCTTTGGGTAAAGACGTTTCACATCGTATTGATTGCCTCCTGGTTTGCCGGCCTGTTCTATCTGCCGCGCATCTTCGTCAATCTGGCGATGGAAACGGAACCCGCCGCGACGGCGCGTCTTCTGCTGATGGCGCGCAAGCTGTTCCGCTTCATGAGCTTCATCGCCGTGCCCGCGATCGCGTGCGGCCTGTGGTTGTGGCTCGTGATCGGCATCGGCAGCGGGCAGGCCTGGATTCACGCGAAGGTCGGCGTCGTCGTGCTGCTGATCATCTATCACGCGTATTGCGGCGTGCTGTTGCGCAAGTTCGAGCGCGGCGAGAATCGCCGCTCGGACAAGTGGTATCGGATGTTCAACGAGCTGCCGGTGCTCGGTATGCTCGCCGCGGTCGCGCTGGTGGTGATCAAGCCGTTCTGAGCGGCTGACGGCGTTAAGCAGGGCGCTGGAAAAGACCAAAGGGCGGGTATGCCGGTTGAATGGCACACCGCCCTTTTGCGTTATCCCGTCGTTCCGCATTCCATCGCAGCGGTTCACCCCTGCGAATCCACCCGCCGCCGGTGGATCACTTCCTTCGTTTGTGCGAGCTTCTCCAGCAGTTCGGGCCCGCGGGTCAGCGCGACGCCGACCGCCAGAATGTCGCCGATCGCCAGATGTGACACGCGCGAGGTCATCGGGGAGAAGATGTCGGTGTCTTCGTCGACGTTCGCAAAGAGGCCCACGGTTGCGAGCCGCGCGAGCGGCGAATTGCCGTGCGTGATCGCGATCACCTTCGCGCCCGCGTTCAGCGCGGCCTTCGCGGCATCGATGATGTCGCGCGTGCGGCCCGTATTGGAAATCGCGACGACCACGTCCCCAGGTCCGAGCAGCGCGGCCGACATCAGAAACGTATGCGGGTCCGAATACGCGACGCTCGGCATGCCGAGCCGAAAGAACTTGTGCTGCACGTCGAGCGCGGCGATGCCTGAGCCGCCCGCTCCGTAGAACTCGATGCGCTTCGCTTGCGCGAGCATGTCGATCGCCGCGGCGACGCTATCCGACGACAGATTGTTGCGCACCTGAATCAGCGCGCCGATCGTCCGGTCGAGCACCTTCGCGGCGACGCCCGGCGTCGGCTCGTCGGGCCGCACGTCGCGATAGACGGCGGGTACTTCGCTGGCGATGCCCTGCGCGAGACGGATCTTGAATTCGCGAAAGCCGGAGAAACCGAGCGCGTGACAGAAGCGCGCGATCGTCGGCTGACTCACGCCCGCGCGCGCGGCGACCTCGGTCATCGACAGATCGAGCACCTCGCGCGGCGCCTCGATCACGTAATCGGCCAGCTTGCGCTCGGACGGGCGCAGCTGGTCGCGCATCTCTTCCACCTGGGACAGCATCATCGGAAAACTCGCACTATGCTGAAGAACGTGTGGACTATATCCGATTGGTCGTTGGCGCACAAAAGCTAGGTACAAAAACTACATATCGGCGAGTAAGTGTATTCCCTGGGTTTCTGCTGTAAAGCGCTGAGGCGCCGCCAGTAGGGCGACCTGGCGATCCGCGCCATGCGGCGCCGCAACAGAGTTCGTCATTGCGATCGTGTAGTTTTTCTACTAAGATGACGTCGTTCGATATCACAACCCCGCGATACCGCCAGGTGTCATGCGTGCGCCTGCCGCCAGCGACGAAGGAGCTCCGATGGTTTCCCCGCATTCGCAATTGTTGAAGGTCACGCAACGCGTGATCGAGCGCAGCAAGCCCACGCGCGAAGCGTATCTGGCCCGCATCGAGCATGCGCAGGGGCGCTTTCCGGCGCGCGGCGCGTTGTCGTGCGCGAACCTCGCTCACGGTTTCGCCGGCCTCGAGGGCAACGACAAGCTCGTGATCAAGCAGATTCGCGAGCCGAATATCGGCATCGTCTCGTCGTACAACGAGATGCTGTCGGCGCACGCGCCGTACAAAAACTACCCGGACATCATCAAGCAGGCCGCGCGCGAAAACGGCGGCGTCGCGCAATTCGCGGGTGGCGTGCCGGCGATGTGCGACGGCGTCACGCAGGGCAACGCGGGCATGGAGCTGTCGCTGTTCTCGCGCGAAGTGATCGCGATGAGCACGGCCGTCGCGCTTACCCACAACATGTTCGACGCGGCGCTGTGCCTCGGCATCTGCGACAAGATCGTGCCGGGCCTGCTGATCGGCGCGCTGCAGTTCGGCCATTTGCCGACCATCTTCGTGCCGGCCGGCCCGATGGCAAGCGGCCTGTCGAACGACGACAAAGCCAGGACGCGTCAGCAGTTCGCGACCGGCCAGTGCGGCCGCGACGCGCTGCTCGAAGCGGAAGCGGCCGCCTATCACAGCCACGGCACCTGCACGTTCTACGGCACCGCGAACAGTAATCAGATGCTGATGGAAGTGATGGGCCTGCATCTGCCGGGCTCGGCCTTCGTGCATCCGCACACGCCGCTGCGCGACGCGCTGACCGCGCAGGCCGCGCGCCGCGTGCTCGATCTGACGGTCGAGCGCGGCCACTACATGCCGATCGGCCATGTGGTCGACGAGAAGGCGATCGTCAACGGCATCGTCGCGCTGCTGGCGACCGGCGGCTCGACCAATCACACGCTGCACCTCGTCGCAATCGCGCGCGCGGCCGGCATCGTGATCGACTGGGACGACTTCGACACGCTGTCGCAGGCGGTACCGCTGCTTGCGAAGATCTATCCGAACGGCAAGGCCGACGTGAACCACTTCCACGCGGCGGGCGGCGTCGCGTTCCTCGTGCGCAATCTGCTCGAAGGCGGTCTGCTGCATGAAGACGTGAACACGGTCGCGGGCAAGGGCCTGAAGCGCTACACCGAGGAGCCGAAGCTGCTCGACGGCAAGCTGCAATGGGTGGCAGGTGTCGAGGCGAGCGCGGACACAGCGGTGCTGCGCGGCATCAAGGAGCCGTTCCAGCCGGACGGCGGCCTGCGTCTGATGCAGGGCAAGCTCGGCCGCGGCGTAATCAAGATTTCGGCGGTCGCGGCTCAGCACCGCAAGGTAAAGGCGCAGGCAATCGTGTTCGATTCGCAGGAAGCAGTGCAGGAAGCGTTCGACAAGGGCGAGCTCAAGCGCGACTTCATCGCGGTGGTGCGCTTCCAGGGCGCACGCGCAAACGGCATGCCCGAGTTGCATCGTTTGACGCCGCTGCTCGGTGTGCTGCAGGATCAGGGTTTCCATGTCGCGCTGGTGACCGATGGCCGTATGTCGGGCGCGTCGGGCAAGGTGCCGGCGGTCATTCATCTGTCGCCGGAAGCATTGCTGCAAGGCCCGATCGGCAAAGTGCGCACGGGCGACATGCTGGTGATCGACGCCGAAGCGGGCGTGCTCGACATCGAGATCGACGCAGCCGAGTGGGCCGCCCGTCCGAACGCCGAGCCGCTGCATCAGGCGGACAACGAAGTCGGCTTCGGCCGCGAGCTGTTCGGCGTGTTCCGTGCGGCGGCGGCGCCGGCGGAGCAGGGCGCGTCGGTGTTCGGCAAGCTGGTCGGCGAGGGCGGCACGGTCGACGGCCAGCACGGCCACGGCAGCCATCACAAGCACGGCCACGACGGTGACCATCTGCACGGCCATCAACCCAGCGACCATCACACGAGCACCGCGCAAGCCGGCGCGGCGCCGCAGAAACAAGGAGTCTGACTATGACGTCGAAAACAGTAAGCGATATCGTGCGCCTCGGCCCGGTGATTCCGGTGCTCGCGTTCGACACGGTCGAACAGGGCGAACACGTGTCGCGTGCGTTGCACGCGGGCGGCGTGAAGGTGCTCGAAATCACGCTGCGCACGCCGGCGGGCATCGGCGCGATCGAGCGTGCGTGCGAACTCGCGGACGACATCGTGGTCGGTGTCGGCACGATCACGAAGCCTGAGCATTGCGCCCAGGCGAAGAAGGCGGGCGCGCAGTTCGGCGTGTCGCCGGGTTTGACCAAGGACATGCACAAGGCCGCGCAGGATGTGGGTCTGCCGCTGTTGCCCGGCGTGATGACGCCGTCGGACATCATTCTCGCGCTCGAGCTCGGCTACGAGATCGTCAAGTTCTTCCCCGCACAGCAGGCGGGCGGCGTGCCGATGCTGCAGGCGTTCCACGGCCCGTTCCCGGCGCTGAAGTTCTGCCCGACCGGCGGCATCACGCCGGAAAGCGCGCCGCACTTCCTGTCGCTGCCGAACGTGGTCTGTGTCGGCGGTTCGTGGCTCACGCCGAAGGCCGCGCTCGCCGCGCAGAACTGGGACGAGCTCACGCGCCTCGCGCGCGCCGCGAGCCAGCTGGCGGCACCCGCGCACTAAGCCCCACAACCCAATAACGCATCGGTCAACTGAACCGGGCCCAGGAGTCTCGTCGATACAGCCGCATCAGGCTGTCGCGCCGAGACTCTTTTTTTACTTGATATGCGTGCTGGATTTGCGCGCGCTTTCTGGAAACAAACAGTAAAATTCAGCGTCCGCGCGGCTAGCCGGGTTTTCAGGCATCGCGCAGGTTGCCGTGAGACGAAGTGCCGGCCGCATCCGCACTCTGAAATCAATAAACCAAAGGAGGGGCTTCATGGAATCTGCCCACGGCAGCTTGCTGCTGGTCTACGCATTGATCGCGATCGCGCTGCTGATCTTGATGATCACGCGCTTCAAGGTCTATCCGTTTCTCGTTCTGATCATCGTGTCGTTGCTGCTGGGCCTCGTGGCCGGCATGCCGATGCAGACCATCGTCAAATCGTTCGAAACGGGGAACGGCAACACGCTCGGGCACATTGCCATCGTCGTCGGTCTCGGTACGATGCTCGGCAAGATGATGGCCGAATCGGGCGGCGCCGAGCGCGTCGCGACCACGCTGATCAACTGGTTCGGTGAGAAACACATTCACTGGGCGATGATGGTGGTCGCGATCATCGTCGGCTTGCCGGTGTTCTTCGAAGTCGGTTTCGTGCTGCTGATTCCGATCGCGTTCAACGTCGCCAAGCGCACCAACAAATCGCTGCTGCTGGTCGGCCTGCCGATGGTCGCGGGTCTGTCCGTCGTGCACGGGCTGATTCCGCCGCACCCGGCCGCGCTGCTCGCCGTGCAGGCGTTTCACGCGGACATCGGCAAGACGATCGCCTACGGTCTGATCGTCGGCGTGCCGTGCGCAATCGTCGCGGGTCCGCTGTTCGCGTTGCTGGTGAGCCGTCATATCCAGTTGCCGAAGGAAAATCCGCTTGCCGCGCAATTTCTGGGCAGCGACGTGAAGGACGCCAACGGCGTGCAAAGTGGTAACGCCGCGAAGGCCGCTGCACCGAAGCGCGAACTGCCGAGCTTCGGCATCACGCTGGTCACGATCCTGTTGCCGGTGGTCCTGATGCTGGTCGGCAGCTGGGCCGACCTGGTCTTCGAGCCGAAGACGCTGCCGAACGATCTGCTGCGCTTTTTCGGCAACACCGACGTCGCGCTGCTGACGGCCGTGCTGGTCAGCTTCTGGACCTTCGGCGCGAGCCGCGGCTTCAACCGCGAGCAGATCCAGAAGTTCTGCGGCGAGTGTCTCGCGCCGATAGCGGGTATTACACTGATCGTCGGTGCGGGCGGCGGTTTTGGCCGCGTACTGATGGATAGCGGCATTTCGAAGGAAATCACCAACGTGGCGACCGCGGTGCATCTGTCGCCGCTGCTGTTCGGCTGGCTCGTCGCGGCGATGATGCGTCTCGCGACCGGTTCGGCCACCGTCGCGATGACGACCGCCTGCGGCATCGTCGCGCCGATCGCGGCGGCGGGCGCGGTGCAGGTGAAGCCGGAACTGATGGTGCTCGCGACCGGCTCGGGCTCGCTGATCTTCTCGCACGTGAACGACGGCGGCTTCTGGCTGATCAAGGAATATTTCGGCATGACGGTGGTGCAGACCTTCAAGACGTGGTCGCTCCTCGAAACCATCATTTCGGTGATGGGGCTGGGCCTGACCTTCGCGCTCGCGGCGGTCCTGTAAGGAGTTTCAAATGATTCTGATCGCAATGGGCGTGTCGGGCGCCGGCAAGACGAGGATTGGCGAAATGCTGGCCGAGCGCCTGCATTGTGCGTTCACCGACGGCGACGCGTTCCATAGCGCGGCGAACAAGGAGAAGATGCACCACGGCATTCCGCTCACCGACGAAGACCGCTGGCCGTGGCTGAAGACGATCCGCGCGGCGATCGAGGAAAAGCAGAAAGCGGGCGAGACGGCGGTGTTCACGTGTTCGTCGCTGAAGCGCTCATATCGCGACATTCTGCGTGCCGGCGACAAGGACGTGTGCTTCGTCTACCTGAAGGGTTCGCGCGAGGTGCTCGCGGAGCGTCTCGGGGATCGCACCGGGCATTTCTTCGATCCGTCGCTGCTGCAAAGCCAACTCGATACGCTCGAGGAGCCCGGTGACGACGAAGCGATCACGGTCAGCATCGATCTGACGCCGGAACAGATCGTCGACGAGGTGCTCAGGCAGGTCGAAGCGCGCTGAGTCGTTGATTGCTTCGCGTTCCAGCTTTGAACGCGGGACGAAAAAAAGCCGCTCCTCGGAGCGGCTTTTTTATGCATTGAAGAAGCTGGGCCAGCAGATCAGCCGATCCGCTTCGCCAGTTCGACGGCCCGGCCGATGTACGAGCCGGGCGTCATGGCGAGCAGGCGGTCCTTCGCGTCCTGCGGAATCGCCAGGCCGCCAATGAAGCTCTGCAGCGCCTCGCGCGTGATGCCCTTGCCGCGCGTGAGCTCCTTCAGCTGCTCGTACGGATTCTCGATGCCGTAACGGCGCATCACGGTCTGCACCGGCTCGGCCAGCACTTCCCAGCAGTTGTCGAGGTCTTCGTTCAGACGCTGCGCATTCACTTCGAGCTTGTCGAGGCCGCGGATCAGCGAGTCGTACGCGAGCAGCGAGTAGCCGAACGCGACGCCGATGTTGCGCAGCACCGTCGAGTCGGTCAGGTCGCGCTGCCAGCGCGACACCGGCAGCTTGTCGGCGAGGTGGCGCAACGTGGCGTTCGCGAGGCCGAGGTTGCCTTCCGAGTTTTCGAAGTCGATCGGGTTGACCTTGTGCGGCATCGTCGACGAACCGATTTCGCCGGCCTTCGTGCGCTGCTTGAAGTAGCCGAGCGAGATGTAGCCCCACACGTCGCGGTCCAGATCCAGCAGGATCGTGTTCGCGCGCGAGAGCGCGTCGAACAGCTCGGCCATGTAGTCGTGCGGCTCGATCTGGATCGTGTACGGATTGAACGCGAGCTTCAGACGGTTCTCGACGACGTCCTTCGAGAATGCTTCCCAGTCGAACTCCGGATACGCGGACAGGTGCGCGTTGAAGTTGCCGACCGCGCCGTTCATCTTGCCGAGCAGTTCGACCTTCGCGATCCGCTCGATCGCACGCGCGAGCCGCGCGGCGACGTTGGCGATTTCCTTGCCGAGCGTGGTCGGGCTGGCCGGCTGGCCGTGCGTGCGCGACAGCATCGGCTGGGCGGCTTGCGCGTGCGCGAGCGCAACGAGGCGTTGATGCACCGAGCGCAGCGCCGGCAGGATCACGTGTTCGCGCGCGCCGGCGAGCATCAGGCCGTGCGACGTGTTGTTGATGTCTTCCGACGTGCACGCGAAGTGGATGAACTCGCTCGCGCGCTCCAGTTCTTCATGGCCCTTCACCGATTCCTTCAACCAGTATTCGACGGCCTTCACGTCGTGGTTCGTCACGCGCTCGATTTCCTTGATGCGCGCGGCGTCGTGCGCGGTGAAGCGCTCGGCCAGTTGCAGCAGGAATTGCTCGGACGCCTCGGAGAAGCGCGGCACTTCGGCGAAGCCGGCGCGCGACAGCGCGATCAGCCAGTGGATTTCGACCGTCACGCGATTGCGCATGAAGGCGGCTTCCGAGAGCCAGTCGCGCAGGGCTTCGGTTTTGGCGGCGTAGCGGCCGTCGAGCGGGGAAAGCGCGTTCAGCGCGAACAGGGTGTCGGGGCGGGTGTCGGACATGATGAGGACCGGATTGAAGCGGTTGAGCGCTCAGCGAGCGGGTCGGGAACGGAGGGAACCGTGGATTTTACCACTGTGACGCGATCGGCCCGCCCGGATGCGTCGGTCGCAATCCGCGCCGCTAGAATGCAGGCTTCTTCCCTCTCGACGGCAAGCGCAAGCGCATGGAACTGAAATGGCTCGAAGACTTCATTTCGCTCGCGGAAACGCGTAGCTTCAGCCGCTCGGCCGAGTTGCGCCACATCACGCAGCCGGCTTTCTCGCGCCGCATCCAGGCGCTCGAGGCGTGGCTCGGCACGGAACTGATCGACCGTTCTGTTTATCCGACGCGGCTCACGGCGGCCGGCCAGGTGTTCAACGAGCAGGCGCTCGCGATGCTGTCGCAATTCCACGAGGCGCGCGCGCTGCTGCGCGGCCACACGGCGACGCCGCAGGCGACGATCGAATTCGCGGTCCCCCACACGCTGTCTCTCACTTACTTCCCGCGCTGGCTGCAGCGCATCGAGACGCAGATGGGCCCGATCCACACGCGGCTGCGCGCGCTGAACGTGCACGACGCGGCGCTCTCGCTGGTGGAAGGCGGCTGCGATCTGATGATGGGCTACCACCATCCGAGCCATCCGGTCGCGCTCGATCCGGCGCGCTACGACATGCTGACGCTCGGCCACGAGTCGATCAGCCCGTTCTCGGCACCGGCCCGCGCGGGGCGGCCGCGTCACACGCTGCCAGGCTCGGCCGATGCGCCCGCGCCGTATCTGTCGTACACGCCGAACGCGTACCTCGGGCGCATGACCGAGGTGATTCTCGCGAACGCGCCGGAGCGCCTGTACCTCGACCGGCTCTACGAAACCGACATGGCCGAGGGGCTCAAGGCGATGGCGCTCGCTGGTCACGGCATCGCGTTTCTGCCGCATAGCGCGGTCGAAGATGCGGTGGCCGAAGGCCGGCTGATCCGCCTCGATCGCGCGACGCGCGGCACGCCGGAAGGGCAACTGACGCTCAGCATGGAGATTCGCCTGTATCGCGACAAGCTCGCCGCGAAAAGCGACGACGCGCGCCAGATTCTCGTGCGCCAGTTGTGGGACGTGGTGTCGGAGGAACTCCGGCAGAGCGCCGCCTGAGCCGCGGCATAAAACTCAAACTCGAACCTGCGTCGCGACGACGCGAATTTGCGGCTTTGCGAACGTTATGCAAGAAAAACATAACGGGATAAGGAAACGGCATTGGATTTCGATACGGCGTTTTTCGACAATGCCCGTACTCGATCAAACGCCGGAGCGTTCATGTCAGCCCAGCAACAAGCCGCAGAATCGGTACAAGCCGCCTCAACGTTGCAAGCCGTTCCCTCCTACCTCAATAAGGAAGACCTCGGCCCTTGGGGCAACTATCTGCGCCAGGTCGACCGCGTCGCGCCGTATCTCGGTTCGCTGTCCCGCTGGCTCGAAACCCTGAAACGCCCGAAGCGCATTCTCGTCGTGGACGTGCCCATCGAACTCGACAACGGCACGGTCGCGCACTTCGAGGGTTATCGCGTGCAACACAACGTGTCGCGCGGTCCGGGCAAGGGCGGCGTGCGTTATCACCAGGACGTTACGCTATCCGAAGTGATGGCGCTGTCCGCGTGGATGTCGGTGAAGAATGCGGCGGTGAACGTGCCGTACGGCGGCGCGAAGGGCGGCATCCGCGTCGATCCGCGCACGCTGTCGCGTGGCGAGCTCGAGCGCGTGACGCGCCGCTACACGAGCGAGATCGGCATCATCATCGGACCGAATACCGACATCCCCGCGCCGGACGTGAACACGAACGAGCAGATCATGGCGTGGATGATGGACACGTACTCGATGAATCAGGGCCAGACGGCCACCGGCGTCGTGACGGGCAAGCCGATCACGCTCGGCGGCTCGCTCGGCCGTCGCGAGGCGACCGGCCGCGGCGTATTCGTGGTGGGCTGCGAAGCGGCTCGCCGCATCGGCTTCGACATCGAAGGCGCACGTATCGCGGTGCAGGGCTTCGGCAACGTCGGCGGCATCGCCGCGCGTCTGTTCCAGGAGGCGGGCGCGAAGGTCGTCGCGGTGCAGGACCACACCGGCTCGGTGTACAAGTCCACCGGCATCGACGCGGTCGCGCTGCTCGACTACGTCGCGAAGACGGGCGGCGTCGGCGGTTTCCCCGAAGCGGACGCGATCACCGGTGATGAGTTCTGGACCGTCGAGTCGGACATCCTGATTCCGGCGGCGCTGGAAAATCAGATCACCGAAAAAAACGCCGGCAAGATCAAGACCAGGATCATCGTCGAGGGCGCGAACGGCCCGACCACTACGGCGGCGGACGACATCCTGCACGATCGCGGCATCCTCGTGATTCCGGACGTGGTCGCAAATGCCGGCGGTGTGACAGTGTCATATTTCGAATGGGTCCAGGACTTCTCGAGCTTCTTCTGGACCGAAGACGAGATCAACGAGCGCCTCGAGCGCGTGATGCGCGAAGCGTTCGCGGCGGTGTGGCAGGTGTCGAGCGAGCAGAACGTGTCGGTGCGCACGGCTGCGTTCATCGTCGCGTGTAAGCGGATTTTGCAGGCGCGCGAGATGCGCGGCTTGTATCCCTGATGGGCCGTGTCCTATCTTGTTTGAAACGGCGGTGACGCGGCCCGGTATCCGGGGCGGGAGGCGCATACCGTCGAAATTTCGTGCATCAACGCGGTCCACAAGACGGCGTGTTTGACCGGCGGGCGGCATCCTATCGATGCCGCCCGCCTTCTCATATGCGCGAAACGGCCGTGCCACGGCGCCGCGGGCCCATCGCGGCGTGCGCGCAACAGAATGGTTAATAGCGATACTTTCAGAAAAATTACTTTGTTACACTGGCGCCGGTTCTTGCCAAGGAGATCAAGATGAAGATTAAAAAAGCTGCGCTGCTGCTCGCGACTCTCGGACTGTTTACGGTTGGCGCGCATGCGCAAGACTCGGGCACGCTGAAAAAGATCAAGGATACGGGCGTCATTTCGCTGGGCCATCGCGAATCGTCGATCCCATTCTCCTATTACGACGAAAAGCAGAACGTGATCGGCTACTCGCAGGATTACGCGATGAAGATCGTCGAGGGCGTCAAGCAAAAGCTGAACATGCCGAACCTGAAGGTGAAGCTCGTGCCGGTCACGTCGCAGAACCGCATTCCGCTCGTGCAGAACGGCACGGTCGACATCGAGTGCGGCTCAACCACGAATAACCTCGAGCGTCAGCAGCAGGCTGCCTTCACGAACACGATCTTCGTGATCGGCACGCGCCTGATGACCAAGAAAGATTCCGGCATCAAGGACTTCCCGGACCTGAAGGGCAAGACGGTCGTCACGACCGCCGGCACCACGTCCGAGCGCCTGCTTCGCAAGATGAACCAGGACAAGAACATGGGCATGAACATCATCAGCGCGAAGGATCACGGCGAATCGTTCCTGACGCTGTCGACGGGCCGTGCCGCCGCGTTCATGATGGACGACGCGCTGCTCGCCGGCGAGCGCGCGAAGTCGAGCAACCCGGGCGATTTCGTGATCGTCGGCACGCCGCAATCGCGGGAGGCGTACGGCTGCATGCTGCGCAAGAACGACCCCGACTTCAAGAAGGTCGCCGATGACGCCATCGCGAAGGTGCAAACGTCGGGCGAAGGCGAACAGATCTACAAGCGCTGGTTCGAATCGCCGATCCCGCCGAAGGGCCTGAACCTGAACTTCCCGATGAGCGACGATATGCGTGCGCTGTTCAAGAACCCGAACGACAAGGCAATCGACTAAACCCTAGCTGCTTTTTCGACACTTTCGAAACGCTGAACGGAACGGAAGGGGCCACGCGCTTCTTCCGTTTCTTTTTGCCGGAGTCTTGGTCATGTCATATCACTGGAACTGGGGCATTCTGCTGAGTCCCGTCTCCACGGGCGAGCCCACCACCTATCTGGGCTGGCTGTTCTCGGGGCTGCGGGTGACGGTCACCGTGTCGCTGTCGGCATGGGTGATCGCGCTGATCGTCGGCTCGCTCTTCGGTGTGCTGCGCACGGTGCCCAACAAATGGGCGTCGGGCGTCGGCACCGTCTACGTCGCGATTTTCCGTAACATTCCGCTGATCGTGCAGTTCTTCATCTGGTATCTGGTGATACCGGAGCTGCTGCCTGTGTCGATCGGCAACTGGTTCAAGCAATTGCCGCCGGGCGCGCAGTTCTTCTCATCGTCGATCGTGTGTCTGGGCCTCTTCACCGCCGCGCGCGTGTGCGAGCAGGTGCGCTCGGGCATCAACGCGTTGCCGCGCGGCCAGCGCGCGGCCGGTCTGGCGGTGGGCTTCACGCAGTGGCAGACGTATCGCTACGTGCTGCTGCCGGTCGCCTACCGCATCATCGTGCCGCCGCTCACCTCCGAGTTTCTGAACATCTTCAAGAACTCCGCGGTTGCCTCGACGATCGGTCTGCTCGATCTGTCCGCGCAGGCGCGCCAGCTCGTCGACTACACGTCGCAAACTTACGAGTCGTTCATCGCAGTCACGGTCGCATACATGCTGATCAATCTGATCGTGATGCAACTGATGCGCTGGGTCGAAGTGAAGGCCCGGCTGCCCGGCTATATCGGAGGAAAGTGATGCATCATTTCGACTGGAGCGGTATTCCGGGCGCGCTGCCTACGCTATGGACCGGCGCGATCATCACGTTCAAGATCACGCTGATCGCGATCGTATTCGGCATCATCTGGGGCACCATTCTCGCGATGTTTCGACTGTCGCCGATCAAGCCGCTCGGATGGTTCGCGCAGGGTTACGTGACGCTCTTCCGTTCGATCCCGCTCGTGATGGTGCTGCTGTGGTTCTTCCTGATCGTGCCGCAGGTGCTGCAAAGCGTGCTCGGTCTGTCGGCCGACATCGACATCCGGCTCGCCTCGGCGATGGTCGCGTTCTCGCTGTTCGAGGCCGCGTATTATTCGGAGATCATCCGCGCCGGCATTCAGGCGGTGCCGCGTGGTCAGGTCAACGCGTCGTTCGCGCTCGGCATGACCTATGGGCAGGCGATGCGCCTGATCGTGCTGCCGCAGGCGTTCCGCGCGATGGTGCCGCTGCTGCTCACGCAGGGTATCGTGCTGTTTCAGGACACGTCGCTCGTCTACGTGATCAGCCTCGCCGACTTCTTCCGCACGGCTACGAATATTGGCGATCGTGACGGCACGAACGTCGAGATGGTACTGTTCGCGGGCGCGTGTTATTTCGTGATCTGCGTGATCGCGTCGAGCCTCGTCAAAGGTCTTCAGAAAAAGGTCGCAAGATGATCTCTATCAAGAATGTTTCGAAGTGGTACGGCCATTTCCAGGTGCTGACCGACTGCACGACGGAAGTCAAAAAGGGCGAAGTGGTCGTGGTGTGCGGGCCGTCCGGTTCGGGCAAGTCCACGCTGATCAAGACCGTCAACGGACTCGAGCCGTTCCAGAAGGGCGAGATCGTCATCAACGGCCAGTCACTGACCGACAAGAAAACCAATCTCTCGAAGCTGCGCTCGAAGGTCGGCATGGTGTTCCAGCACTTCGAACTGTTTCCGCATCTGTCGATCGTGCAGAACCTGACGCTCGCGCAGGTCAAGGTGCTCGGCCGCTCGAACGACGAGGCGACCGCGAAGGCCCTGAAGCTGCTCGATCGCGTCGGTCTGCGCGCACATGCGGACAAGTATCCGGGGCAGCTGTCCGGTGGTCAGCAGCAGCGCGTGGCGATTGCGCGTGCGCTCTCCATGGACCCGATCGCGATGCTGTTCGACGAGCCGACCTCGGCGCTCGATCCGGAGATGATCAACGAAGTGCTCGACGTGATGGTCGAACTCGCGCAGGAAGGCATGACGATGATGTGCGTGACGCACGAAATGGGCTTCGCGAAGAAGGTCGCGCATCGCGTGATTTTCATGGACAAGGGTTTGATCGTCGAAGACGACCGCAAGGAAGACTTCTTCGCGAATCCGAAGTCGGATCGCGCGAAGGATTTTCTCGCGAAGATTCTGCACTGAGACTGAGGGTTGGCGCGCAGGCCTCGTTTCGGGGCTCGCGCGGGACGAAAAAAAGCCGCTCCGTGGAGCGGCTTTTTGTTTCGCAGGCGTAGGGTGACGCGGCGGCTTACGACTCGAACGCTGCCGTGTCATCGGCGGCTTCGAGATCGGTTTCGCTGTCGGGTGAAATCGTGGTTGCGCTCGTGCCCACCGCGTGCGCGCCGTTCGACGCCGCGATCGTCGTGGCCGATGCCGATGCGTCGAGTGCCGGATTGCGCAACTTTTCGAGCACCGACTGCGGCACCGGGATATTGGCGTGGCCGATCACGTCGCCATGCTGGAACATCAGCAGATCGCCGGGCTTGAACGCGGTCCACACTTCGTTGTCGGTCAGCGGCTTGGTCGCGATGACTGCGACGCGGTCTTCGGGCGTCGTGTATTTGGCGAAATCGATCGACACGTCCGCGTCGACCAGATGCGCGGTCGAAAACGGCCAGCGACGCACGAGGTAATGCAGATGCGTCGAGCAATGCGCGAACAGGGCCTGGCCGTTAGACATCAGGAAATTGAACACGCCGTACTGCGTGATTTCACGCGTGAGCGTCTCGAGCGCGGCGAACAGCTCGTGAAGCGGCGGCTGCTGCGCGCCCGGAAAAGCCTTACGCAAACCTTCCAGCAGCGCGCAGAACGAGAGTTCGCTGTCGGTCGTGCCGACCGGCTGATACACGCCGTTCAGTTCCGGCGCGTAAGCCTGCAGGTCGCCGTTATGCGCGAAGATCCAGTGACGCCCCCACAGTTCGCGCATGAACGGGTGGCAGTTTTCGAGCAGGATGTGCCCTTGCGTCGCCTTGCGGATGTGCGCGATCGTGTTTTTCGATTTGATCGGATAGCGCTTGACCATCTCGGCGATCGGCGACGTGGCCGACGATTGATGATCGATGAACAAGCGGCACGCCTTGTCTTCAAAGAAAGCGATGCCCCAGCCGTCGGCGTGGTGATCGGTGACGCCGCCACGCGCCGCAAAGCCGGTAAAGGAAAACGTGACGTCCGTCGGCGCGGCGCAATTCATTCCGAGAAGTTGGCACATGTTGCAGGTGAGCCTGTGAACGGAGTGAGCCGTTACAATGATGATCTTTCAAGCATATCACCGAGCCGAACCCGCCAAATAGCGAAATTGACATGTGTTTGGGCCGCTACAACGCGGTTTGACCGGTCGATCAGCGAGGCGCGCGAAGTCTCGTATTCCTGCCATGACTGCTTCCAACGTTTCCCCCGATTCCGTCACACTGGTCCGCCCGGACGACTGGCATCTGCACGTGCGCGACGGCGCGATGCTCGCGGCCGTGCTGCCTGACACCGCGCGCCAGTTCGGTCGCGCGATCATCATGCCGAACCTGAAGCCGCCGGTCGCGACGACCGCGATGGCGAAGGCATATCGCGAGCGCATCATCGCCGCGATTCCCGAGGGCGCGAGATTCGAGCCGCTGATGACGCTGTACCTGACCGACAACACGCTGCCCGACGAGATCCGCCGCGCGCGCGAGAGCGGCTTCGTGCACGGCGTGAAGCTGTACCCGGCGGGCGCGACGACGAACTCCGACGCGGGCGTCACCGATCTGATGAAGTGCGCGAAGACGCTGGAAGTGATGCAGGAAGTCGGCATGCCGCTGCTCGTGCATGGCGAGGTGACCGATTCGGACATCGATCTGTTCGATCGCGAAAAGGTCTTCATCGATCGCGTGATGATGCCGCTGCGCCGCGCATTTCCGGCGCTGAAGGTCGTGTTCGAGCACATCACGACGAAGGACGCGGCCGACTACGTCCGCGAAGCGGGCGTCGCGCCGGAACTGCTTGGCGCTACGATCACCGCGCACCATCTGCTGTACAACCGCAACGCGATTTTCCAGGGCGGCATCCGTCCGCATTACTACTGCCTGCCGGTGCTCAAACGCGAGACGCATCGCGTCGCGCTGGTCGAGGCGGCGACCTCGGGCGATCCGCGCTTCTTCCTCGGCACCGACAGCGCGCCGCATCCGAAAGGGCTGAAGGAACACGCGTGCGGTTGCGCGGGCTGCTACACCGCGCTCCACGCGCTCGAGCTCTATACCGAAGCATTCGAGAAGGCCGGCGCGCTCGACAAGCTCGAAGGCTTCGCGAGCTTCCATGGTCCGGACTTCTACCGTCTGCCGCGCAATACGGAGAAGGTCACGCTGCGTCGCGAGCAATGGACGCTGCCGGCCGAGCTGCCGGCCGGCGATACGCCGGTCGTGCCGCTGCGAGGCGGGGAGTCGATTGGCTGGCGTCTCGTTTGAGGCTGCGGTAGATGCGGGAGCGTGAGGCGGGGCAGCGCGCTGCCAATATTGATAAGGCGGCGAAAGCGGGCTCCGCGGTAGACCATGAAGCCGCGGCGGCCAAAGCTGCGCGCGGCATGGCACCCGAGCCTCAGCCACCGTGCTTCGCCGCAATCGACTGGTCGAAGCCGTGGTTCGCGCAATTCGCCACACGCGGTCAGCGATGGCAGCAAGCCGCGCTGACCGGCTACGCGGACCTTCTCGCCGCGATGAACGCCGACGCCGCCCAGATGCAACAGACCACCGGCCGCGGCCAGCCTCTTGCGTTCATCGCGCAGGACGACCTGCCACCGGGTGCCGCGTACGAGGGGCATATAGCGTCGACCGGTTGCGTGCCGACGCGCCACAATCTGCACGACTTCTTCAACGGTTCGATGTGGTTCGCGTTTCCGCGCATCAAGGCGGCGCTGAACGCGCGCCAGTCGGCGGAGCTCGACGTGCTCGGCGTGGGCCCGACGCGTGGCGGTGTGCGCGACATGCTGACCCTCTTCGACGAAAACGCGCTGCTGTTCGCTTGCGCCGATTCTTCGCTGAGCGCCGCGCTACGCGGCTTCGAGTGGCAGACGCTGTGTGTCGCGTGGCGCGATGCGTGGGGGCGGAGCTGCGAAGTGCGGTGCTTCGGCCATGCGCTGCTCGAAAAGCTGATCGCGCCGTTCAAGGGCTGCACCGGCCATGCATGGATCGTCGACGTTCCGGCAGAGTATTTCGAATGGGACACCCCGACGCGCGACGCATGGCTCGATGAAGCCGTCAGCGCGGCGCTGCTCGGCCCCGACGCTTTGACGAGCCGCATGTTCGCGCCGCTGCCGGTGCTCGGCATTCCGGGCTGGTGGTCCGAGAACGAATCGCCGGCGTTCTACGACGACACGTCCGTGTTCCGCACGGGGAGGCGCAAGCGCTAGGCGTTTCCGCGTTCGGTGTTAAAATTCGCGTCAGCAAAGCAGGCCAGGCAGTCGCGGCCTCGACGGCTTCGGCCAACGAGGGCGAGGAAAGTCCGGACTCCACAGGGCAGGGTGATGGCTAACGGCCATCCGTGGCGACACGCGGAACAGGGCAACAGAAAGCAAACCGCCGATGGCCCGGCGCAAGTCGGGATCAGGTAAGGGTGAAACGGTGCGGTAAGAGCGCACCGCGGCTGTCGCAAGGCAGACCGGCACGGTAACCTCCACCCGGAGCAATTCCAAGTAGGCAGGCGCGCATCTTCGCGATGCAGGACGGGGCCCCCGTCTCGTCTGCGGGTAGGAAGCTTGAGCGCGTCAGTAATGGCGCGCCTAGAGGAATGGCTGCCACGCGGGTCGAGTCTTCGGGCGCGGCGCGTGCACAGAATCCGGCTTATCGGCCTGCTTTGCCGCTGAATAAGGAAAGCCGGCGTCCGTTGGGACGCCGGCTTTTTCATTTGGGGCGGGGTGGCGGCCGTGGCCGCCATCGCTTTCGCGCTCAGAGCGCGACGATGTCGAACGAATGCGTGAGCTCGGCGGTCTTCGCGATCATGATCGACGCCGAGCAGTATTTGTCGTGCGAGAGGTTGATCGCGCGCTCGACGGTCGCCGGGTTCAGATTCTTGCCCGTCACCGTGAAGTGGAAGTGGATCTTCGTGAACACCTTCGGATCTTCGCTCGCGCGCTCGGCCTTCAGCGTCACCGAGCAGCCGGCGATCTCCTGGCGGCTCTTCTTCAGGATCATCACGACGTCGTAGGCGGTGCAGCCGCCGGTGCCGAGCAGCACCATTTCCATCGGGCGCGGCGCGAGGTTGCGTCCGCCACCCTCGGGTGCGCCGTCCATCGCGACCAGATGACCGCTGCCCGTCTCGGCCGCGAACGCCATCCCGTCTTGTCCCATCCAGCTTACTTTGCATTCCATGCTGTCACTCCCACCGCGCATCGCTTTGTCGAGACGGCATTGTAGCCCGGTGTCTGACGATTGGCGCACGCTGAGCGCATCCCGCGTCCATGCACGGCGATTGCTTTCTTGTTGCGGTGCGGAATGGGCGGGCGGTTCCAGAATTCCTCGGGCAGTTTAGGGTCCTTACTCTAGGGCATGTCTGATGCGATTCGAATTCTTTGGCCTCTAGTGCTTGATCCAAAAGGAGTTTCGTCAAATGTCCTCCCTGCATCGAATCTGTCACATTATGAAAACTAATTTCACAATGCAAATCTTCTTGCGTTGCACAAGGGTGACTCTTATAATTTACTCCATCGTTGCAGCAGTTCTGCAACCTCCGCTGTCTCCTCCACCTCCTCCTTTGGTGGATTAAACCCCGAGCCGCTCGTTCGGGTTTTTTTTCGCCCCCGTTTGTCAGGCGTTTCGCCCCGTTTCCTGGCCGCTCGCGGCGAGCGCATCGCACGTTTTGACTTGCCAGCACAAATTCCTTTATAATTCAGGGCTTTTCCGCATCCGCGCCCGCGGAAGAAGAACCAGGGAGAGCCTGCACGCGCCTCGATGCGCACACTACAAGCAGGAAAGAACACATTGGGCGCAGCAATTTTTTTGGATCGATCATGAAGACGTTTTCCGCAAAAGCCCATGAGGTGACGCGCGAATGGTACGTGATTGACGCGACGGATAAGGTTCTCGGGCGTGTCGCCAGCGAAGTGGCACACCGTCTTCGCGGCAAGCACAAGCCTGAATTCACTCCCCACGTCGACACCGGTGATTTCATCATCGTCATCAACGCCGGCAAGCTGAAGGTCACGGGCAACAAGGTTACCGACAAGAAGTACTACCGTCACTCGGGCTACCCGGGCGGTATCTATGAAACGACATTCGGCAAGATGCAGGAACGCTTTCCGGGCCGCGCGCTCGAGAAAGCGGTCAAGGGCATGCTGCCGAAGGGTCCGCTCGGCTACGCGATGATCAAGAAGCTGAAGGTCTACGCTGACGCAACGCATCCGCATTCGGCACAACAGCCGAAGGCGCTCGAGATCTAAGGGGAGCCCACATGATCGGTAACTGGAATTACGGCACGGGCCGCCGCAAGAGCGCCGTCGCTCGCGTGTTCATCAAGGCAGGCAAGGGCGACATCGTTGTGAACGGCAAGCCCATCGCCGACTACTTCTCGCGCGAAACGTCGCTGATGATCGTGCGTCAACCGCTGGAGCTCACGAACCACGGTGTCACGTTCGACATCAAGGTCAACGTGACCGGCGGCGGTGAAACGGGTCAAGCAGGTGCGGTTCGCCACGGCATCACCCGCGCGCTGATGGACTACGACGCAACGCTGAAGCCGCAACTGTCGAACGCTGGCTTCGTTACGCGTGACGCTCGTGAAGTCGAACGTAAGAAGGTCGGCTTCCACAAGGCGCGTCGCCGCAAGCAATTCTCGAAGCGTTAATCGTTTCGGGCGCGAACCGGCCTTCACGCCGGTTTGCAGCAAAAGCCGCCAACGCCACGCGCGAAGGCGGCTTTTTTTATGGTTCGCCGGGGTTCGCGGGCCGGTTTCGTTCGCCCAGGCGGCATCGGCTCGCCTTGCATCGACCTTGCAGCAAGAACCCATTGATTTTGTGGGCTTCAGCACGATATCCGGAACAGCCCTACAATATCGGCTAAAGCTATTTGGAGAGTTCGAATGAACGCAGTCACCGACACCCCCGTGACCGAGATGCCGGCCCCCTTCGTCTTCACCGACGCAGCGGCTGACAAGGTCAAGCAACTGATCGATGAGGAAGGCAACCCGGAGCTCAAGCTGCGCGTGTTCGTGCAGGGCGGCGGCTGCTCGGGCTTCCAGTACGGCTTCACGTTTGATGAAGCGATCAACGAAGACGACACCGTGATGAACAAGAGCGGCGTCCAGCTGCTGATCGACTCGATGAGCTACCAGTACCTGGTCGGCGCAGAGATCGACTACAAGGACGACATCAACGGCGCGCAGTTCGTCATCAAAAACCCGAACGCGAGCACGACCTGCGGTTGCGGTTCGTCGTTCTCGGTCTGAGCGGACAGGCTCTTCGTGCCACAGTGAAAACGGTGCCTCGGCGCCGTTTTTTTATTGTTTTCGCGCCGCAGAGGCAACCCGCGACATCAAGAGGCGTGGGTTTGTTCGCATCTGCCTTTTCTCAGCGCGGGTAAATAGCCCCCAACACCCGCTCCGCGGATGCCCCCGTCACGCTTGGCAGACTGCCCGGCAGACGCGCGATGCAGCGCATCGCGAGCCACGCGAACGCGAGCGGCTCGACCTGGCTCGGCGGCACGCCGAGCGCGTCGGTAGTCATCACGGGCACGCCGCTTACGCCGCTGTCTTCGAGCGCCTGCTGCAACGCCTTCATGATCTCCGGATTGCGCGCGCCGCCGCCGCACACGTACACGGCCCGCGCATCGGATGCATGCCGCTCAATCTCGCGCGCGACCGTCACCGCGGTCAGCGCGACGAGCGTCGCCTGTACGTCGGCTGGTGCGAGCGCGGAGAACGGCTCGAGCTTCGCATCGAGCCATGCGGTGTTGAACAGATCGCGGCCGGTGCTCTTGGGCGGCTGCTCTGCGAAGAATGGTTCGTCGAGCAACGCGTTCAGCAGCTTGCGATCGACCTGGCCACCCGCCGCGAAATGACCGTTTTCGTCGAATGGCTTCCCGAGCTGGCGCTCGGCCCACGCGTCGAGCAGCGCGTTCGCCGGCCCGCAGTCGAAGCCGCGCACGCCGCCGGTCGCGTTCAGGATCGTGATGTTGCTGATTCCGCCAAGATTGCAGATGACGCGCGTTTCGTCCTTCGCACCGAAGATCGTCGCGTGAAAAGCGGGCACGAGCGGCGCACCCTGGCCGCCTGCCGCGACGTCGCGGCTGCGGAAATCGGCGACCACGTCGATATGCAGCATTTCCGCGAGCAGCGCCGGGTTGTTGATCTGTCGCGTATACCCCTTTTCCGGCCGATGCCGCACGGTCTGCCCATGCACGCCGATCGCACGGACGTCATCGGCCGATACGCGGCTGTCGCGCAGCAGATCGTGGCAGCACACCGTGTAGCGCGTCGCGAGCGCGTTGGCGGCGAGCGCCTCGCGCTCGATCTCGTTGTCCCCCGGCTGTTGCAGCGCGAACAGCGCTTCGCGGATGCCGGCCGAAAAGCCGACGAACGCCTCGGCCAGCACCTCGGGCGGCTTCCCTTTGGCAAACCGGACGGCCACGCCGTCCACACCGTCCATGCTGGTTCCCGACATCAGTCCGAAATAGATGCCGTCTGCGGGATCTTGCGCCACGTCGCTGCTCCTGTCGATGTTCATTCCGATTCGTTGTAGCAGATTATCGGCGCAAACGGCGAAGGTGACGCGAGCCGCAACGAATTGGCCCGTCGCGGGGCCGTGCGGGGCGCGTGAGTGGGCGCGGCGGCGCGCATCTATGGGACAATCCTGTTTTTTCGCGACTTCACGTTTCCAGCATGAGCACCGAGTCCACCCAGCCCAATCCCGCTTCCGCCTTCCCGATCACCGACGAAGTCCGTCACGCGCTCGCCGTGACCAGGCGCGGCGTCGACGAACTGCTGATCGAAGACGAATTCGCGCAAAAGCTCGCGCGCAGCGCGGCGACGGCCAAGCCGCTGCGCATCAAGCTCGGGCTCGATCCGACTGCACCCGACATCCACATCGGCCACACGGTCGTGCTGAACAAGATGCGCCAGTTGCAGGACCTCGGCCACACGGTGATTTTCCTGATCGGCGACTTCACGTCGCTGATCGGCGACCCGTCCGGGCGCAACGCGACCCGCCCGCCGCTCACGCGCGAGCAGATCGAATCGAACGCGAAGACCTATTTCGAGCAAGCCGCGCTCGTGCTCGATCGCGACAAGACCGAGATTCGCTACAACAGCGAATGGTCGATGCCGCTAGGCGCCGACGGCATGATCAAGCTTGCGTCGCGCTACACGGTCGCTCGCATTCTCGAGCGCGAGGACTTCACGAAGCGCTTCCAGGGTGGCGTGCCGATCTCGATCCACGAATTCCTGTACCCGCTGATGCAGGGCTACGACTCGGTCGCGCTGAACGCGGACCTGGAGCTCGGCGGCACGGATCAGAAGTTCAACCTGCTGGTTGGTCGCGAGTTGCAGAAGCAGTACGGCCAGGAGCAGCAGTGCATCCTGACGATGCCGCTGCTCGAAGGGCTCGACGGCGTCGAGAAGATGTCGAAGTCGAAGAACAACTACATCGGCATCAGCGAAAAGCCGACCGACATGTTCGGCAAGCTGATGAGCATCTCCGACACGCTGATGTGGCGGTACTTCGAACTGCTGTCGTTCCGTCCGATGGACGAAATCGCCGGCTTCAGGCGCGAGGTCGACGCGGGCCGTAATCCGCGCGATTTCAAGGTGATGCTCGGCCAGGAAATCGTCGCGCGTTTCCACTCGCAGGCGGACGCCGAACGCGCGCTCGAGGACTTCAACCATCGCGCGAAGGGCGGCGTGCCCGACGATATCCCGGCCGTGAAGCTCGCGGGCGCACCGCTCGCGATCGGCCAGTTGCTGAAGCAGGCGAACCTCGTACCGTCGACGAGCGAGGCGCTGCGCAACATCGAGCAAGGCGGCGTGAAGATCGACGGCACCGCGGTGTCCGACAAGGGCCTGAAGGTCGAAGCGGGCGAGTACGTCGTGCAGGTCGGCAAGCGCCGTTTCGCGCGCGTGACGCTGACGGCGTGATCGCGCTGATCCAACGCGTGCGGCGCGCCGAAGTGCGCGTCGCCGATCGCGTGACAGGCGCGATCGACGCGGGCCTGCTCGCGCTCGTCTGCGCGGAGCGCGGCGACACCGAGGCCACGGCCGACAAGCTGCTCGTCAAGGTGCTCGGTTACCGCGTGTTCAGCGACGCGGCCGGCAAGATGAACCTGTCGGTGCAGAATCTCGACGGCGCCGGACGCGCGGGCGGGCTGCTGCTCGTGTCGCAGTTCACGCTCGCGGCCGATACCAACAGCGGCCTGCGCCCGAGCTTCACGCCGGCCGCGCCGCCCGACGAGGGCAAGCGCCTGTTCGACTACTTCGTCGCGGCCGCGCGCGCGAAGCATCCGATCGTCGAGACTGGCGAGTTCGGCGCGGATATGCAGGTGTCGCTCGTCAACGACGGGCCGGTCACGTTCTGGTTGCAGACCAACGCGTAAAAGAACGCAAACGTTCGAGCATGCCGTCGCCGCAGGCGAGCCGTGCCGAGCCGCTGCTTTTTGCCACAATAGTCGCTCGACACAACCGCGAACGGCACCTCTCTCTCATGACGACGCAGATTCTGTTTATCCGGCACGGCGAGACCGACTGGAACCGCATCAAGCGCATTCAAGGCCACATCGACATTCCGCTTGCGACGACCGGCGTCGCGCAGGCGCGACGTCTCGCACAGCGCCTCGCCGACGAGGCGAAGCAGGGCGCGCGGCTCGACGCGATCTATTCGAGCGACTTGCAGCGCGCGCAGCAGACCGCGCAGCCGATCGGCGAGGCGCTTGGCCTGCCGCTGCAGTCGCGCGAGAACTTGCGCGAGCGCTCGTACGGCGCGTTCCAGGGCCATGACAGCGACGAGATCGCGCTGCGTTTCCCCGACGAATACGCGCAGTGGCAAACCCGCGATCCCGGCTTTGCGCCGCCCGAGGGCGAGTCGCACCGCGTGTTCTACCACCGCATCGTGCATGCGATCGAGCCGCTCGTCGCCGCGCATCCGGGCGGGCGCATCGCCTGTGTCACGCATGGCGGCGTGCTCGACTGCGTGCGCCGCTTTGCAACCGGCATGCGGCTCGACGCACCGCGCGACTAC
Source organism: Paraburkholderia sp. CI3 (assembly GCF_050436505.1). Lineage (NCBI taxonomy): Bacteria > Pseudomonadati > Pseudomonadota > Betaproteobacteria > Burkholderiales > Burkholderiaceae > Paraburkholderia > Paraburkholderia sp. CI3. Next base: position 2,445,144 of record NZ_JBNDMI010000004.1, on the reverse strand, counting down.
CCGCTGCTGAACACCAGCCTGAACGTCGTGGATTACGGGGACGGTCGCGCGACGATCGTGTCGTGGGCGGACGTAACGCATCTCGACGGGGGCAGCGCCGACGATGATGGTTTCAGGAAGGGACCGGGGCGGTAAGCAAAGGCGGGCGGGCAATGGCCCGAGACGCGTGGCGCAATCAATCCCGCTCCCGCACCGCCGCCGCCGCGCGCCGCCGAGCCCGCTTCGATACTCCATTGACCAGCGCCCAGCGGATCACCGGCGCGACGACCCGCACGGCAGGCCGCGCGAAGGTTCGACGCAGCGCCGCGTGGCGATTCAAGCCGAGCATCGTCTGCGCCCAGTCGGGCAACAGATCGACCCCCGCGTTGAGCATCAGCGTGCCGGCGGGTCGCATCGCGAAGCTCGGTGCCGGCGCGTTCATCAGAATCCTCACGACTTCGCGCGTGCGCTCGCTCGCGACGAGCGCGGGCCGCATCGCGAGCAGGTACGCCTCGATCTCGGCGCGCGAGCGCGGAATATCGACGGCGCCGAGCATTTCCGCGATGCGCGCGGTTTCCACGAAGTATTGATCCTGCGCCGCGACGGACAGCACCGGATTCACATAGCGCAGATGCGCGGTCATGAAGCTCGACACTTCCGCGACGTGCACCCACGTCAGCAGCGCGGGCTCGCTCGCGCGATACGACTGGCCGTCCGGTGCGACGCCGGTCACGTCGAGATGAATGCGCTTCACGCGCTCGATCAGCGCGAGCGCATCGTTCTTGCTGCCGTACGTTGTGCCGGCGATGAACGTCGCAGTGCGACGCAGCCGGCCCAGGATGTCGGTGCGAAAGCTCGAGTGATCCCAGACGCCCGCGAGCGCGAGCGGATGCAGCGCCTGAAGCAGCAGCGCGCTGATGCCGCCCGTCATCATCGACGTGAAGTCGGCGTGGACCTTCCAGCAGACGGAGTCCGGCCCGAACAGACCGGGGTCGCCCGGCGGCGACGAGTAGTCGAGCACCGGTCCGCTGCCGGTCGTCAGATGCGTGACGCCGGCGGCGAGCTTCGAGCGCAGGCGGTGGGTGAGGCGCTGCGTGAAATTGCCAGACGTGTCGCCGGCGGGATTGACAGGTGAACGGTTGGAAGGGCCGGGTTGCTGGGTCTGGTCTGACATCCTGGTCGGCCTCGTCGCGTGACTCAGTTCGTGGAATCCCACAGAGCCGGCCGCGCGCTCGCCGAATCCGGCGCGGCCAGTCCGAAATGCCGGTACGTGAGCAGCGTGGCGATGCGGCCGCGCGGCGTGCGCTGCAGGAAGCCCTGCTGGATCAGATACGGCTCGAGCACGTCTTCGATCGTGTCGCGCTCCTCGCCGATTGCCGCCGCGAGATTGTCGACACCAACCGGGCCGCCGTCGAACTTGTACAGGATCGCTTCGAGCAGCTTGCGGTCCATCAGGTCGAAGCCGACCGCGTCGACGTCGAGCATGCTGAGCGCGGCGTCGGCCACCTGCGCGGTGATGTTGCCGTCGGCCTTCACTTCGGCGAAGTCGCGCACGCGCCGCAGCAAGCGGTTCGCGATACGCGGCGTGCCGCGCGCGCGACGGGCGATTTCGAACGCGCCGTCCGGATGGATCTGCGCGCCGAGCAGCGCGGCCGAACGCGTGACGATGCGCGTGAGCTCCTCGGCGTTATAGAACTCGAGTCGCGCGACGATGCCGAAGCGGTCGCGCAGCGGATTGGTCAGCATACCCGCGCGCGTGGTCGCGCCGACCAGCGTGAACGGCTGCAGATCGAGCTTCACGCTGCGCGCGGCCGGCCCTTCGCCGATCATGATGTCGATCTGATAATCCTCGAGCGCTGGATACAGGATTTCCTCGACGACCGGCGAGAGCCGGTGGATTTCGTCGATGAAAAGAACGTCGTTGGCTTCGAGATTGGTCAGCAGCGCGGCGAGGTCGCCGGCGCGTTCGAGCACCGGCCCCGACGTTTGCCGCAGATTGACGCCCATCTCGCGCGCGATGATGTGCGCGAGCGTGGTCTTGCCGAGGCCCGGCGGCCCGAACAGCAGCACGTGGTCCAGCGATTCGGAACGGCGCTTCGCGGCCTCGATGAAGATTTCGAGCTGGCCGCGCACTTTCTCCTGCCCGACATATTCGTCGAGCTGACGCGGGCGCAGCGCGCGCTCGAACGCTTCTTCGTTCGGCGACACGGGCGTGGCCGCGATGATGCGCTCGGCGGCGAGTTTGTCGGTTTCGATCATGCGGTCATTGTACCGCGCGCGGCTTGGCGCTTAGCCCTTCGACAGCGCCTTCAGCGCGAGCTTGATGCCCTCGGACACGCCCGTACCGGCCGGCACGTTCTTGATCGCCGCGAGCGCTTCTTTTTCCGAGTAGCCGAGCGCGAGCAGCGCATTGAGGATGTCGGACGCGTGGTCGGATGGCGACGCGGCGCCCGCCATCGCGCCGAGGTCGGCGCCGAGCTTGCCCTTCAGTTCGAGCAGCAGCCGCTCGGCGGTCTTCTTGCCGATGCCCGGTACACGCGTGAGGCGCGCGGCGTCCTGCATCGTGACGGTCTGCGCGAGCTCCGCGACGCTCATGCCCGACAGCACCGCGAGCGCCATGCGCGCGCCGATGCCGGAAATCTTCAGCAGCTCGCGGAACGTCGAGCGTTCCTGCGCGGTGCCGAAGCCGTACAGCAGATGCGCGTCCTCGCGCACGATCATCTGCGTGAGCAGCACGATGCGCTCGCCGGTCGACGGCAGGTTGTAGAACGTGCTCATCGGCACGTCCACTTCATAGCCGATGCCGTTGCAGTCGACGAGCAGATGCGGCGGATTTTTTTCCAGCAGAACGCCGGCGATGCGACCGATCATGGCGGATTAGTTTTCAGAGTCGGATGGGAAAGCGCGAGTGTAGCGCAGCGGATCGGCGGCGCGGGGCATAGTTGCGCTAGCCGACCAGACGGCCGCGCCGCACTCGCAACCCCTTCTTCGCGAGCGCCGGTGCGATGCCGCCGAGCGTGCTCAGTGTCGAGCCGCCGTGCGCGTGGCAGATGGCCATGCCGAGCGCGTCGGCGGCGTCCGTGCCGGGCACGCCCGACAGGCTCAGCAGCCGCACGACCATCTGCTGCATTTGCTCCTTGGTCGCGCGGCCATAGCCGACCACCGACTGCTTCAGCTGCAGCGCGGTGTATTCGGCGACCGGCACGCCGCCCGCGACGAGCCCGCAGATCGCGGCGCCGCGCGCCTGGCCGAGCAGCAGCGTCGACTGCGGATTGACGTTGACGAAGACTTTTTCGATGGCCGCCTGATCCGGCGCGTGCTCGCGGATCAGCGTCGAGATGCCCGCGAAGATGGTGCCGAGCCGCGACGGCAGATCGGCGTCGGCGGTGCGGATCACGCCGCTCGCGACGTAGCTCAGTGTGTGGCCGTGTTGTTCGATCACGCCGAAGCCGGTCACGCGCAGGCCGGGGTCGATGCCGAGAATTCTCATGAGGTGCCGCACAAACCTTAAAAACCAGGTGCCTGCGATACTACAACGAACGCGGCGCGCGGCGGTCCGCTGGCAGCATGCTTAGCGGAATAAAAGCTGCTAAAGGCTTTGCGCAGGGAGGGCGATCGAGAATGGAGCGCTACCGCAATCTCAGCGGCGACTCGGGTGTCGACGCTTACGAAATCGGCGACGATTTCATCAAGGTGCGCTTTCGGCCGGGCGTCGTGTATTGGTACACAGAGGCGAGTGTCGGCGCTGAACATGTCGCGGTGCTGAAGCGTCTCGCGCGGCGGGGCCGGGGTTTGGGCACGTACATCAGCCAGCATGCGCAGGTGCGGGACGGTTACGCGCGCAAAGAGCCGGACGATTGAACGCGTCGCCGCGAAACAAAAGGCCCGGCGGGACAACCCGCCGGGCCTGTCTTGCGGCTACCGAACTTCAGCCGATCAATGACGGAAGTGACGCACGCCAGTCAGCACCATCGCGATATTGTGCTCGTCGGCGGCGCTGACCACTTCGTCGTCGCGCACCGAGCCGCCCGGCTGGATCACGCAGGTCGCGCCTGCCGCGACGACCACATCGAGACCGTCGCGGAACGGGAAGAACGCGTCCGATGCGACCGCCGAACCGGCCAACGTCAGACCGGCGTTCTGCGCCTTGATGCTCGCGATGCGCGCCGAATCCACGCGGCTCATCTGGCCCGCGCCGACGCCGAGCGTCATACCGTTCGCGCAGAACACGATCGCGTTCGACTTCACGTACTTCGCGACTCGCCATGCGAACAGCAGGTCGTCCATTTCCTTCGGCGTCGGATGACGCTTCGTGACGACGCGCAGTTCGCGCGGCTGCACGTTCTTCGAGTCGAGCGACTGCACGAGCAGGCCGCCGCCGACGCGCTTCAGATCGAACGTGTTATGGCCTTCGCCCAGCGTGATTTCGAGCAGACGCACGTTCTGCTTCGCCGCGAACACCTGACGCGCTTCGGCGCTGAACGACGGCGCGATCAGCACTTCGACGAACTGCTTCGCCACCGCTTGCGCGGTCGCTTCGTCGACTTCACGGTTGAACGCGATGATGCCGCCGAACGCCGAGGTCGGATCGGTCTGGAATGCCTTCGAATACGCTTCGTGAGCGTCCGCGCCGAGCGCGACGCCGCACGGATTCGCGTGTTTGACGATCACGCAGGCCGGCACATCGAAGGTCTTCACGCATTCCCACGCCGCGTCGGAGTCGGCGATGTTGTTGTACGACAGTTCCTTGCCCTGCAACTGGTTGTAATTCGCGAGCGCGCCGGCCGGCACCGCCAGGTCGCGGTAGAACGCCGCGCTCTGATGCGGGTTTTCGCCGTAGCGCAGGTCCTGCACCTTGTCGAACGCCATGTTGAAGGTGGCCGGGTACTCGTTGCGCGACGAATGCTGCAACTCGTCGGTCAGGCTCGTCAGGTAGTTCGTGATCGCGCCGTCGTATTGCGCGGTGTGCGCGTACACCTTGGTCGCGAGGCGGAAGTTCGTCTTGTACGACACCGTGTTGCCGTTCGAGCGCATTTCGTCGAGCACGACCGCGTAGTCGGCCGGATCGACCACCACCGTCACGTCGCGGTGATTCTTCGCGGCCGAGCGCAGCATCGTCGGGCCGCCGATGTCGATGTTCTCGATCGCGTCCTCGAGCGAGCATTCTTCCTTCGACACGGTCTGCACGAACGGGTACAGGTTCACGACCAGCAGGTCGATGGTCGGAATGTCGTGCTTCTCGAGCGCGGCCATGTGCTCGGGCAGGTCGCGGCGCGCGAGGATGCCGCCGTGCACCTTCGGATGCAGCGTTTTCACGCGCCCGTCGAGCATTTCCGGGAAACCCGTGTAGTCGGCGACTTCGGTGACGGACAGGCCCGCGTCCGCGAGCAGTTTCGCCGTGCCGCCGGTCGACAGGATCTTGATGCCGAGGTCCGACAGCGATTTGGCGAAGTCGACGATGCCGGACTTGTCGGAAACGGAGATGAGCGCTTGCTTGATCATGATGAAGACGAAAAGCCGAAGGGAAACGTGGCAGGGCGCGAGAAACTACGACGCGCTACAGCAAACCGTGTTGTTGCAGCTTCTTGCGCAGCGTATTGCGGTTGATGCCGAGATACTCGGCGGCCAGCGACTGGTTGCCGCCGGCCTGCTCGAGCACCACTTCGAGCAAGGGTTTTTCCACGCATGAAATGACCATGTCGTAGACGTCGTGCGGATTGGAGCCGTCGAGATCCTGGAAATACACGTCCAGGCTGTCGCGGACAGATTGTTCGATGTTGTTCTTGCTCATGCTGCTAGTCGGTCGGAGTTGTCCTCGCTCTCGCTGTCGAGCCCGGGGTTGCCGGGCGCTTCGTCGACGTAGACGAGGCGGTCTGAGATCGCCTTTTGCGCGTCAAAGAACTCGTTGACGGCGAGGAGTTGTTCGCGCGTGGTGTCCAGCGTATTCATGCGATGCCGGAACAGGTTGGCGCCGGAAAGGCCGCGAGTGTACCAGCCGATGTGCTTGCGCGCAGTGCGGACACCGGTAAATTCCCCGTAAAAAGCGTAGTGATCTTCGAGATGTTCGTTCATCACCTGCTGGATTTCGTCGATTCGCGGCGGCGGCAGCAGCTCGCCCGTTTGCAGGAAATGCTCGATTTCGCGAAAGAGCCACGGACGCCCCTGCGCGGCGCGCCCGATCATGATCGCGTCCGCGCCGGTCGCGGCGAGCACCTCGCGCGCCTTTTGCGGCGACGTGATGTCGCCGTTCGCGACGACCGGAATGCGCACCGCCGCCTTTACCGCGGCGATGGTTTCGTACTCGGCGTCGCCGTGGTACAGGTCCGCGCGCGTGCGGCCGTGCACGGTCAGCATCGAGATGCCCGCTGCTTGCGCGAGACGCGCGACGTTCAGCGCGTTTTTGTTCTCGCGATTCCAGCCGGTGCGGATTTTCAGCGTGACGGGCACCGCGTCGGGCCCGACGCCGACCGCGTTCACGACGGCCTCGACGATGCGCTGCACGAGCGGTTCGTTTTGCAGCAGCGCCGAGCCGGCCGCGACGTTGCAGACCTTCTTGGCGGGGCAGCCCATGTTGATGTCGATGATCTGCGCGCCGTTCGCGACGTTGTAGCGGGCCGCTTCGGCCATCATCTCCGGGTCCGCGCCGGCGATCTGCACCGCGATCGGCTCGACCTCGCCTTCGTGGTTCGCGCGGCGCATGGTCTTTTCGCTCTTCCACAGCTGCGCGTTCGACGCGACCATTTCCGACACCGCATAGCCCGCGCCGAGCCGTTTGCACAGCTGGCGGAACGGTCGGTCGGTCACGCCGGCCATCGGGGCGACGAACAGGTTGTTACGCAGATTGTGGGGGCCGAGAGGGGGCATGGCGTGAGTGCGCGCCGACGACGGGCCAGGATTTGACAATCGTGACAGCCGGCGCAGCGCGAAATGCGAGGGAAAACGGCTATTTTAGCGTTAACGGGTTGCCGGGACTCGCGAACCGAGTCTCGTAACCCGTTAAATCTTCTATGAAAGTCGCCCGGCTCATAGAACCGCGCAGCGATTTCTCGCGCTTAACGGCGCTGGCCGAACATCATCTGCCGGGCGAGCGCGGTTTTGACCGGCGGCACGAATTCGAGTGCGGTCAGGGCGAGGCCGCGCAATACCGCGAGCGGCGCGAAGTCGACGGTAAAGAGGCGCGCGAGCGTGTCGGTCGAGCCGATCGTCAGGCGCCGGTCGAGCGCGCGGCGTTGCGCGAAGGTGGCAAGCGCGAGCGGGGTCGGGCCTTCGGCCGATAGCGCGTCGACGAGCGCATGCGCATCGCGCAAGCCCAGATTGAGGCCCTGGCCCGCCACTGGATGCAACGTCTGCGCCGCATTGCCGATCGCGACGATGTGGCCGTTCACGAGCGTGTCGACCGTGTTGAGACCGAGCGGGAAAGACGCGCGACCCTTGATGTGTGTAAAGCGGCCCATGCGGTTGCCGAACGCGGCGTCGAGCTCGCGCAGGAACGCTTCGTCGGAAAGCTGCGCGCGGCGCGCGGCTTCGTCGGGCGCGCAGCACCAGACGAGCGCGTAGTCGGCGCCACGCACGCCACCCATCGGCAGTAGCGCGATCGGACCTTGCGAGGTGAAGCGCTCCCATGCGACGTGCGGCTGCGGCGCGGACACGGTGACCGTGCCGACCAGCGCGGTCTGGCCGTAGTCGCGCGAGCCGGGGTTGTTTTTACCGATGTTGCGTGCGCCGGCGTATTCGTCGGTTGCGCGGCTCGGATTTATCGCGTGCTTCTGGTCGCCGAACAGGCCGCCCTCGGCGTTGACCAGAATTCGCGTGCGCAACTGGCGCGCGACGCCCGCGGTTTCGATCGGCAGCGTGACGCCGTCGAGCTCCTGAACCGGCGCGCCGGCCGAGGTCGAGCGGAACCAGTGGACCGGCGTCGCATGCACGGCGTCGGCGAGGCCATGCACGATCGAGCCATAGCGCAGCACGTAGCCGAGCGCGGGCAGGCCGTGCTCGCGATGATCGATCAGCGTGCGGCCGAAATGACCGCGTTGCGACACGTGGATGCGCTCGATCGCGGTGGCGTCGGCGGGCCAGCGCAGCGGCTCGAGGATCATCCGGCTGCCGTGCGAGACCGCGATCGCGCGCGGATCGGCGATCGAGTCTTCCGGCTCACGCGCGTCGACGAGCGCGATCTTCAGCTCGCGCGTCACGCTGCGGCGCGCGAGCCAGCCGGCGAGCGCGAGGCCGACCGGCCCGGCGCCGACGATCGTCACGTCGAAATCGAACCCCTGCTGGTGGGAGGCGGGCCTCAGGATCACCGCCGAGGGAGATGCTTCGTTCATCGCGGATCAGGTCCTCTGTTGATGCGACGCTTGATGGAGGGCTCGTGCTTCCTGCATCAGCGCCTCGATCTCGTCGGCGGCGACCGGCACGTCGCGCGTGATCAGCTCACAGCCGGTCGGCGTCACGATCGCGTCGTCCTCGATGCGGATGCCGATGTTCCAGTAGCGTTCGGGCACACCCTCGGCCGGGCGGACGTACAAGCCCGGCTCGATCGTCAGCGTCATCGACGCGCGCAGCGTGCGCCACGGCAGCACGCCCGCTTCGTCGCGCGGCGCGCTGCGCTCGCGGTAGTCGCCGCAGTCGTGCACGTCCATGCCGAGCCAGTGGCCGGTGCGGTGCATGTAGAACGGCACGTAGGCGCGCTCGGCGATTACGTCGTCGATCGAGGCGAACTTCGCGCGCGGCACGATGCCGGTGTCGAGCAGCCCCTGCGACAGCACGCGCAGCGCGGCCTGATGCGGATCGTCGAAGCTCGCACCGGCGTGCGTCGCGTCGACGGCGGCCTGCTGCGCTGCCAGCACGATGTCGTACAGTTCGCGCTGCGCCGGCGTGAAACGCCCGCTCGCCGGAAACGTGCGCGTGATGTCGGACGCGTAGCCGTCGAGTTCGCAGGCCGCGTCGATCAGGATCAGGTCGCCGTCGCGCGCGATCGCGTTGCCGGCCGGGTAGTGCAGCACGCACGCGTTCGCGCCAGCCGCGACGATCGACGTATAGGCCGGCGCCTGCGCGCCAAACTTGCGGAACGTGTAGAGCAGTTCGGCCTCGAGTTCGTACTCGCGGATACCGGGCCGGCACAGCGCCATCGCGCGACGATGCGCGGCCGCCGAAATCTGTCCGGCGCGGCGCATGACCGCGAGTTCGTGGTCGTCCTTGACGAGCCGCATCTCGTCTAGCAACGGCAGCAGGTCGCGCGCGGCCGTGGGCGCAACGGTGCCGCCGCGGCTTTGCGCGCGCACCGCGTCGAGCCAGCCGCGCACCTGCTCGTCGAAATGCGCCGAGGTGCCGAACGCGTAGTGCAGCGCCGGCTTGTCGGCGATGATGCGCGGCAGCTGCGTGTCGAGTTCGCCGATCGGGAACGCGGCGTCGAGCCCGAATGCTTCGCGCGCGCCGTCGGGGCCGAAGCGGAAGCCTTCCCATGTCTCGCGCTCGACGCTTTTCTCGCGGCAGAACAGCATCGACGCGGGCGCGCCGGGCGCGGCGCTGGCATCGAGCACCAGCAGCGCTTCGGGCTCGGTGAAGCCGGTCAGATAATAGAAGTAGCTGTCGTGGCGGTACGGGTAGTCGGTGTCGCGGTTGCGCAGCGCTTCCGGCGCGGTCGGGACGATGGCGACGCCGCCGCCCGCGGCGCGCAGCGCGGCGAGAACGCGCTCGCGGCGCGTGCGGTAGACGTCGATGGCGATGGTGGGTTCGGTCGGCTGGTTCATCCTGCGATTGTAGCGCCGCGATTCTCCTGGCCCCATTCTCGGCGCACGACATTGACTCGCTTTGTGCGGCTCCGGACGGCGCGGCGGCCGCCGTCATGTTGCAATCCGTCCACAGCGGCTCGGCGGGCGGTTCGCGAAGATGCCGCCAGCACGCTCGCGGAAGCCATAGACCACTTATACTTTCGCCGGATTCAGAAAAAGGCAGAAGGTCATGATGAAACTCATCGGTTCGTTCGGCAGCCCGTTCGTGCGCAAAGCACGCATCGTGCTCGCCGATAAGAAGATCGACTACGAACTGGTGCCCGAGAACGTCTGGGCGCCGGATACCCGGATTCACACCTTCAATCCGCTCGGCAAGGTGCCGTGCCTCGTGATGGAAGACGGCGAGGCCGTGTTCGATTCACGCGTGATCTGCGAGTACGTCGATACGCTGTCGCCGGTCGGCAAGCTGATTCCGCCGTCGGGGCGCGAGCGCGTCGCAGTGCGCTGCTGGGAAGCGCTCGCCGACGGCCTGCTCGACGCGGCCGTGCTGATCCGTCTCGAAGGCACGCAGCGCGCGCCCGAGCAGCGCGTGGACGCGTGGCTCGCGCGGCAGCAGCGCAAGATCGACGAAGCGCTGATCGCGATGTCGCAAGGGCTCGGCAGCAAGCCGTGGTGCGCGAGCAATCACTACACGCTGGCCGACATCGCGGTGGGCTGCGCGCTCGGCTATCTGGACTTCCGTATGCCGGAACTGAACTGGCGCGAATCGCATCCGAACCTGGACAAGCACTTCCAGAAGCTGTCGCTGCGGCAGTCGTTCATCGATACGGTGCCGAAGGATTGATGAAGCTCGAACGAGCATGAAAAAAATGCGCCTGCATGTCAGGCGCATTTTTTTTGCGGGTGTCGTGCCTTTGACGTCGGCGTTACCGCTTGCCGTTGCGTCGCCGCGCGAGCCCCGGTCCGAACGCGAAACCGAACGCGAGCAGCAGCGCCGACACCGCGAGCACCGTGTTGTTGCCGCTCGTCACGTAAGGCGTGTTGCCTGAGGTGCCTTGCACGCGCACGTCGAGCGAACCGACCGTGTAGGGCGTCAGGCGCCCGATCACGCGGCCGTTCGCGTCGATCGCGGCGGTCATGCCGGTGTTGGTTGCGCGCAGCATCGGCCGGCCGGTTTCGAGCGAGCGCATGCGCGCGATCTGCAGATGCTGGTCGAGCGCGATCGTGTCGCCGAACCACGCGAGATTGGTCGAGTTGATCAGCACGCCGGCGGGCGTCGCATTCTCGCGCAGCGTGCGCGCGATCTCCTCGCCGAAGATGTCCTCGTAGCAGATGTTCACCGCGACCGGCTGGTTATGCACCATGAACGGCTTTTGTACCGGCGGGCCGGGGAAGAAATCGCCGAGCGGAATGTTCATCAGGTTCACGAACCAGCGGAAGCCCCACGGCACGAATTCGCCGAACGGTACCAGATGGTGCTTGTCGTAGCGATAAATCTCGTGCGAGCCGGGCGTGACGCCGAACAGGCTGTTGGTGTAGTCGACCACCCGGCCGTCCGGCGTGATCGTGCCGCCGATCGCGCCGAACAGCAGCGCGCTGCCGGTCGAATCCGTGAACTGGCGGATCGCGGCCGCGAAGTTCGGCGGAAGCTGCTGCGCGAGCACGGGGATCGCGGTTTCCGGCGTGACGATCAGATCGGCCGGCTTCGACGTGATCATCTGCTGATACTCGTCGACCGCCGCGCGCAAGCCGGCTTCCTCGAACTTCATCTCCTGCTTCACGTTGCCTTGCAACAGCCGCACCGACAGCGGCGCGTTGGCGGGCGTGGTCCACTGCACGAGCGGCAGCAGCAGGCCGATCACGAGCAGCGCGAGCGCGACGCCAGCAGGCACGACGATGGGGGCGACGTGCGTGCCGCGGCCCCGCGCGGCGCGACCGCCGGCGTCATCAGCGGCGCTGGCGTTCGGCTCGAGCGATTCATTCGCCCGCCCGGAGCGCCACGACGGCAGCAGCGCCAGCAACGCCTGCACGATCAACGCGGCCGTCAGCGCAACCATCCAACCGACGCCATATACGCCGACCACCGGCGCAAACCCCGCCAACGGGCCGTCGACCTGCGCATAACCGGTGGCGAGCCACGGAAAGCCGGTGAACACCGTGCCGCGCAGCCATTCGCCGATCGCCCACGCGCTTGCAAAGGCGAGCGCGCCGTGCCAGGTCGGCGAGAATGGCGCGCGCTCGTCGGCCGCGCCGTTGCGCGCATGGCCCGCGCAGAACGACCACACCCCCGCGGCGAGCGCCGGATAGACCGCGAGATACAGGGAGAACAGCACGAGCGCCGTGCCGGCGAGCGGTGCCGGCATGCCACCGTAGTAGTGCATGCTCACGTACAGCCACCAGACCCCGCTCACGAAGTTGCCGAAGCCGAACGCGCCGCCCGTCAGCGCGGCGCTTTTCCAGCCGGTGCTGCGCGTGAGCCACGCGAAGAAGAACACGAAGATCGCGAGTTGCAGCCAGCCGCCATGCGGCGTCGGCGCGAACGACAGCGTATTGGCCGCGCCCGCGGCCAGTGCGACGAGGTAGTGCCAGCGCGGCAGCGCGCGGCTGCGCGTGCCGTCTTCGGTGGAAGCGGGAGCGGGGGCGCTCACGCCGCGGTGCGAACGGGAAGTGATCGGGTCGGCCATTGTCGCGCGGTCGGCGTCGGTAGTTGAAAGGGCAACTCAGTAGGCAAACGAGTTGGCAAATGGAGTTGGCAAATGCGCCGGCAATGAAAGCGCGCGGGCGCTCAGGCCGTGCATCGGCCCGAGCCGCCGGCTCAGGTCTGCGCGTGCTGTGACTCGCGCTCGCGCTCGCCCGCGAGCGGGTCGCGGCGCACCAGCAGCATGTGGATCTGGCGGGCGTCGCCGCGCAGGATCTCGAAGATCAGGTCGTCGAGGCGGACTTTCTCGCCCCGATGCGGCACCCGGCCGAAGTGATGCGTGACCAGCCCGCCGATCGTGTCGACCTCGTCGTCCGAATAATCTGTGCCGAAGGTGTCGTTGAACTGCTCGATCTCGGTCAGCGCGCGCACGCGGAAGCGTCCGTCCGGCGAAGCGATGATGTTGCCGCTCTCCTCGTCGAAATCGTATTCGTCCTCGATGTCGCCGACGATCTGCTCCAGTACGTCTTCGATCGTGATCAGGCCCGCGACGCCGCCATACTCGTCGACGACCACCGCGAGGTGGTTGCGGTTCACGCGGAAGTCGTGCAGCAGCACGTTCAGCCGCTTCGACTCGGGGATGAACACGGCAGGGCGCAGCATGCCGCGCACGTCGAACTCTTCTTCGGCGTAGTAGCGCAGCAGATCTTTCGCGAGCAGCACGCCGATGATGTTGTCGCGATTGCCCTCGTAGACCGGATAGCGCGAATGCGCCTTGTCCAGCACGTAGGGGATGAATTCAGCGGGATTGTCCGCGATGTTGATCGCGTCCATTTGCGCGCGCGGCACCATGATGTCGCGTGCGCTCAGTTCCGACACCTGGAACACGCCTTCGATCATCGACAGCGAGTCGGCGTCGATCAGGTTGCGTTCGTGCGCGTCCTGCAGAATTTCCAGAAGTTCGGCGCGCGAGTCGGGCTCGGGCGAGATGAAGTCGGTCAGGCGCTCGAGCAGCGAGCGCTTTTCCTGCGGTTTGTCGAGTTGACGTCCGGTATGGCGTCGACTGGGATACGTGTCGTTCATGGTAGTGCGCCCGGCGAGACTGGGCGCGCTGTTGCAGAGCGTTAAGGATACACCAGGCGCATGGCGGAACCGTGTCCCGCCGGGCCCGGCGATGAGCGAAGCCAAGGTGAAACGGCCCCGCCGCGACGGCGGAGCGTGGAATCATCCTAACCGATTACGCGGGCAAAAGCGCTCGCCGGCAAAAAAGTCGCGGGTGGGGTTTTGCCGAGATGCCGCGCTCACACGGCCGGCTTGCAACGCGCGAGCAGCGCTTCGAGCGCGCGGTCCGGCATGCCGCTTTCGCGCAGCGCGTGCACGGTGCGGCTCACGTAATCGAAGGTCGTGCCGTAGCGGCCGCTCGCACAGCCCAGCACGGTCTGGATGATGTCGTCGCGCAACTTGCCGGTGTAGCTCGGCACGTCGCGGCGCATCACGAATGCGAGCGCGTCGACGCGCCGGCCGTCCGCGAGCACGCACGGCAGCCACGCGGGACGGTACGAGCCCATCGGCATTTCGCGGCGCCACAGTGCTTCGAGATGCGGCCTCGAGCCATCGGCCGCGAGCCGGAAGGCCATGCCGGTGCACGAGCCGCCGCGATCGAGCGCGAGCACGAGGCCGGGCTGCTCTGGCGTGCCGCGATTGACTCGCGACCACAGATAGAGGCCGCGGTGATAGCCGTGCACCTTCGAGCGCATCGCCTCGGCGGTCGGCAGGCCCGGGTTCCAGATCAGCGAGCCATAGCCGAACAGCCACAGATCGCTTTGGTGGTCCCAGCCGCGCAACGTGGATTCGAGCGACGCGCGCAGTTCGTCGTCCGTCAGGAGCCGCGAGTCGCCGAGCACCGGCGGGTAGTCCGGACAGCGCACGGGGATATCGGCTTCGGGGGACGGAGTGCTCACGGTGGGTTCGGGCGGGCTGGCGTCGAGGAGGGGCGGAACGCCTATTGGTAAGGGTCCGGAAAGCCGAGCTTGCCGAGGATTTCGGTTTCGATAGCTTCCATTTCCTCGGCTTCTTCTTCGACCTCGTGGTCGTAGCCCTGTGCATGCAGCGTGCCGTGCACGAGCAGGTGCGCGTAATGCGCGGCGAGCGGCTTGCCCTGCTCGGCGGCTTCCTTCTCGACCACCGGGCAGCACAGAATCAGATCGCCCGTGACCGGATCATCTTCCGATTCGGCATAGGCGAAGGTCAGCACGTTGGTCGCGTAATCCTTGCCGCGATAGGTGCGATTCAGCGTGCGGCCTTCTTCGGCGTCGACGAACCGAACCGTCAATTCGCCGTCCGCGAACAGCGCCGCCTTGATCCAGCCGGCCACCGTCGCGCGCGGCAGCAGCACCTTGTGTTCCGGCCAGGCTTTGGCGGCGGGGAATTGCAGGCTCAACGTCAGTTTCGGGGTGCGGCTCATGCGGTTTCTATGCGTGGCATTCCTGGCTCAGTCTTTTTTTTTTGCGGCGAGGCGACGCGGGCCTCGCGCTGCGAAGCGCATCGCTTTAGCGCGGATCGACCGCGGCCTGCGACTTCTGCGCATGCGCATCGTACGCCTCCACAATTCGCGCGACTAGCGGATGCCGCACCACGTCCGCGCTCGTGAAACGCGTGAGCGCGATGCCGCGCACGTTCGCGAGCACCTGTTGCGCTTCGATCAGCCCGCTCTTCTGGCCGCGCGGCAGATCGACCTGGGTCGTGTCGCCGGTGACGACCGCCTTCGAGCCGAAGCCGATTCGCGTGAGGAACATCTTCATCTGCTCGGGTGTGGTGTTCTGCGCCTCGTCGAGGATGATGAACGCGTGATTCAGCGTGCGGCCGCGCATGTATGCGAGCGGCGCGATTTCGATCATCTGCCGCTCGAACATCTTCGCGGTTTTGTCGAAGCCGAGCAGGTCGTACAGCGCGTCGTAGAGCGGGCGCAGATACGGATCGACTTTCTGCGCGAGATCGCCCGGCAAAAAGCCGAGCCGCTCGCCCGCCTCGACGGCCGGGCGCGTCAGCACGATGCGTTTGACCTGGTCGCGCTCGAGCGCGTCGACCGCGCAGGCCACCGCGAGATAAGTCTTGCCGGTGCCGGCGGGGCCGACGCCGAACGTGACGTCGTGCGACACGATCTGCTTCAGGTACTCGCGCTGCGCCGGCGTGCGGCCGCGCAGATCCGCGCGTCGCGTGTACAGCTTCGGGCCGTATTCCTCGAAGTCGTCCTCGCTCGCAGTGGCGTCGGCGGGCTGGTCGAACGGGTGATCGGGATTGCCGGCGAAGTGCGCGTCGACGGGGTTGCCATTGCCATTGCCGTTGCCATTCGAACGATGACGCACCGGATGACGCACTTCGACGAGCGCGAGCTGGATGTCGTCGACCGACAAAGGCTCGCGCGCGTTGTTGTAGAAGTTTTCGAGCGCGGTGAGCGCGAGCTTCGCGCCGCGCCCGCGGATCGCGATGCGGTGGCCGCGGCGCTGCAGGGTCACGTCGAGCGCCTGCTCGATCTGCCGCAGATTTTCGTCGAGCGGTCCGCAGAGGTTGGCGAGCCGCGCATTATCTTCGCGCGGTGCGGTGAATTCCAGAGGCTGCTGAGTGGTCTTCAAGGCGGTGAGTCGATCCTGTCGGTTGCGGTACTCGGAATGTCGTTCAATGCGTCGTCGCGGCGCTGTCGTCGTGCACCATCACGAGTTCACCACGCAGCGAGTGTGGATACGCGTGCACGATCTTCACGTCGACCATCTGACCGATCAGCCGTGCATGCGACGCGACCGGCGCCGGGAAATTGACGACGCGGTTGTTCCCGGTGCGGCCCGCGAGCTCGTTCGGGTCCTTGCGCGCCGGGCGCTCGACCAGAATGCGTTCGACCTTGCCGACCATCGCGTCGCTGATGCGCTGCACGTTCTCTTCGATCGTGGCCTGCAGATGTTGCAGGCGCTTGAGCTTCACCTCGCGCGGCGTGTCGTCGTGCAGGTTCGCGGCCGGCGTACCGGGACGCGGGCTGTAGATGAACGAGAAGCTCGTGTCGTACTTCATCTCTTCGACGAGCGCCATCATCTTCGCGAAGTCTTCCTCGGTCTCGCCGGGGAAGCCGACGATCATGTCCGTCGACAGCGACAGGTCCGGGCGAATCGCGCGCAGCTTGCGGATCACCGACTTGTACTCGAGCACGGTGTAGCCGCGCTTCATCGCCATCAGGATGCGGTCGGAGCCGTGCTGCACCGGCAGATGCAGGTGGCTGACGAGCTTCGGCACCTTCGCGTAGGTGTCGATCAGGCGCTGCGTGAATTCCTTCGGATGTGACGTCGTGTAGCGGATCCGTTCGATGCCGGGGATGTCCGCGACGTATTCGATCAGCGTCGCGAAGTCGGCGATCTCGGTCGAACCCACGGTCAGCGCGCCGCCGAATTTTCCACGATAAGCGTTCACGTTCTGGCCGAGCAGCGTGACTTCGCGCACGCCCTGGTCGGCGAGGCCGGCGATTTCGGTCAGCACGTCGTCGAGCGGACGCGACACTTCCTCGCCGCGCGTGTACGGCACGACGCAGTAGCTGCAGTACTTGCTGCAGCCTTCCATGATCGACACGAACGCGCTCGGACCTTCGACGCGCGCCGGCGGCAGGTGATCGAACTTCTCGATTTCGGGAAACGAAATATCGACCTGCGCGCGGCCGCTCGCGCGGCGCTCGTCGATCATCTGCGGCAGGCGGTGCAGCGTTTGCGGACCGAACACGATATCGACGTACGGCGCGCGCGCGACGATCGATGCGCCTTCCTGACTCGCGACGCAGCCACCCACGCCAATGATCAGATTCGGATTCGCGTCCTTCAGTTCGCGTACGCGGCCGAGGTCGGAGAAGACTTTTTCCTGCGCTTTTTCGCGCACCGAGCAGGTATTGAACAGGATCACGTCGGCGTCTTCCGGCGTGTCGGTCTTGACGAGTCCTTCAGCGGCACCGAGCACGTCGACCATCTTGTCGGAGTCGTACTCGTTCATCTGGCAGCCAAAGGTCTTTACATAAACTTTCTTGGTCATCGAATTCCGCCGGTCGCAGTGGTTAACCTGGGGGCGTCGTAAAAAGGTGAAGGAGGCCGCGGCGCGGGGCAGCGCGGAGCGTGATGGCCGGCTTGCGCGTGTCTTTGCAGCGTAACTGCATATTATAGCCCTTCACGCAACGGGGGTTTCGGCGCTCATTGGCCGGTCCGGCGTCAGTCCCAGCAGGCTTTCCAGTTCATCCGACACCTGCGCGAAGCGCTCGGCGAGGAAATCGAGCAGCACGCGCACGCGCGGCGCCATGAAGCGATTGCGGTGATACAGCGCGTGCAGCGGGGCATCGGGGTAGCGCCATTCCGGCAGCAGGATCTTCAGGCGGCCGGCGCGCAGGTCCGCTTCCACGTCCCACATCGATTTGATCGCGATGCCGTAGCCGCGCAGCGCCCATTCGCGCGCGACCGCGCCGTCGTTGGTCTCGCGCGCCGCTTCGAACGGCACGCTGTAGTGCTGCACCTCGTCACCGCGCGTGAAGCGCCATTCGCTGGCCGGCCCCGATGCGGTGCCGAGCACGATGCAGTCGAAATTGGCGAGGTCGAGCGGGTCCTTCGGCTCGCCGCGACGCCCGACGTATTCGGGTGATGCGCACAGCACCCGCCGGTTCGGCGCGAGCCGGCGCGCGACCAGCGAGCTGTCCTGCGGCACGCCGAAGCGGATCGCCAGATCGATGTCCTCCTGCACGAGATTGGCCAGCGCATCCGACAGCGTCAACGCGAACGTCACGTCCGGGTACAGCGCGTTGAATTCGTCGAGCCAGTGCATCAGCAGGTTGCGGCCGAAGTCCGAGGTCGCCGACACCCGCACCTTGCCGCGCACGACGCCTTGGCCCGCTTGCAGCGCGGCTTCGGCGTCGTCCAGCGATTGCAGCGCCTGGCGGCAGCAGTTCAGGTAGAGGCGGCCTTCGTCGGTGAGCCGTAGCTGCCGCGTGGTGCGCTCGAACAGGCGCGCTTTGAGCCTCGCTTCCAGTTTCGCGAGCCGCGCGCTCGCCGCGGCGGGTGTCAGGCCCATCTTGCGGCCCGCCGCCGACAGGCTGCCTTGCTGCGCCGCTTCGACGAAGAGGCGGATGTCGCCGAGGTTATCCATCGCTGGCTTTCAAGCAGAATTTGAAAATGCTTCAAATGCTACGCCAATTATCAAATTGGCGTCACGCCGCGACAATGCAGCCGTCGAAACCTCCGCTGCTGTCCTTCGTCATGCAACTCGATCACGCGACCATCGTCACCGCCGACCTCGATTCCGCCCGGCGTTTCTTCGTCGACATCGCCGGGTTCACCGAAGGCGCGCGCCTGCCGTTTTCCGTCGACGACTACTGGCTGTACGCAAGCGGCCGCCCGGTAGTGCATCTGATCGCCGCGCCGGCTTCCGGCGCGGCGTGCCGCGTCATGCCGCGCATCGATCACATCGCCTTTCGGCTCGATAGCGCCGGCGAACGGCAAGCGTTGCTCGAGCGGCTAGACGCGCACGACATCGGCTATCAGACCGCCAGGTGCCGGCGAGCGCCGTGCAACCGGAGCAGCGGCAGCTGTTCGTCGCGCTCGCGCCGGGCGTCGTCATCGAATTCGTGACGGCGGCGCGCCAGGCCCTTCAACCCAAACCCTGATCCCACCTCATTCCCGGAGCGGAAAAATGCCCATTCCATTAATCGCGCTCGCGATTAGCGCATTCGCCATCGGTACCACCGAATTCGTCATCATGGGCCTGTTGCCCGAAGTGGCGCGCGATCTGGCCGTGTCGATCCCGTCCGCGGGCCTGCTCGTCAGCGGCTATGCGCTCGGCGTCGCGGTCGGCGCGCCACTGCTCGCGGTAATCACGAGCAGGATGTCGCGCAAGTTCGCGCTGCAGCTGCTGATGGGCGTGTTCATCGTCGGCAATGTGTTGTGCGCGGTGGCGCCGGGCTATTCGGTGCTGATGATCGCGCGCGTCGTGACCTCGTTCGCGCACGGCTCGTTCTTCGGCATCGGCGCGGTGGTCGCGGCCTCGCTCGTGCCGGCCGAAAAGCGCGCGAGCGCGATCGCGCTGATGTTCACGGGCCTAACGCTCGCGAACGTGCTCGGTGTGCCGTTCGGCACCTTCATCGGCCAGCAGTTCGGCTGGCGCGCGGCGTTCTGGATCGTCAGCGGCTTCGGCGTGCTGTCGCTCGCGGGCATCAGCGCGCTGGTGCCGAACCGCCACGACACCGGCCCCGCCGGCCTTGCCCACGAAGTGCGCGTGCTGCAAGACCCGCAAGTGTGGAGCGCCCTCGCGATGACGGTGCTCGGCTTCGGGGGCGTGTTCGTCGTGTTCACCTATATCGCGCCGATCCTCGAGCAGGTGAGCGGCTTTTCGCCGCGCGGCGTGACGCTGATCCTCGTGCTGTTCGGCGTGGGCCTGACGGTCGGCAACATGGTCGGCGGCAAGCTTGCGGACCGCGCGCTGATGCCGTCGCTGATGGGCATTCTCGCCGCGCTCGCGGTCGTGATGGCGATCTTCGCGCGCACCAGCCATTCGCAAGCGGCTGCCGCGATCACGGTGTTCGTGTGGGGCATCGCGGCGTTCGCGACGGTGCCCCCGTTGCAGATGCGCGTGGTCGAGAAGGCGGCCGCCGCGCCGAATCTCGCATCGACGCTGAACATCGGCGCGTTCAACGTCGGCAATGCGGCGGGTGCGTGGCTCGGCGGTCTCGTGATCAATCACGGTCACGCGCTCGATACCTTGCCGTGGGTCGCGGCCGCGGTCAGCGTCGCCGCGCTGCTGCTGACGTGGTTCGCGGCGCGCATGGATGCGCCGGCGCGCGCGCTCGCGCAAAGCGCGTGAGTCGTCAGTTGCTTGCCTCCGCAATGCTGATAACAGTGTGAAGATAACTTCGTTGGGCGCGGCCAAAGCCGATGCTATCTTGCTTCCACTTACTGCTCTTGCGCCGCCTGGCGGCGCTCTGGAGGCCAATATGCATTCGCCGCTCGCGCTGGTCCGCGATCCCTCTGCCGATGCCGACACCGACGCGGCGCCGCGCTCCGCCGAACCCTTCGATGCGCTCGAACAGCTGGTCGGCGTGAATCTGGCGCGGCTGCGCGCCGAACGGCAGCTTTCGCTCGATGCGCTGGCGCGCGCGTCAGGCGTGTCGCGCGCCATGCTCGCGCAGATCGAATCGGCGCGCAGCGTGCCGTCGATCAAGGTGCTGTGCAAGGTGGCGGCGGCGCTGAAGGTGTCGGTGGCGGCGTTCCTGCGGCGTCACGCGACCAACGGCTTCGAGCATCTGCCGGCCGAGCGCTCGGCCCGCGTGGTCAGCGCGAACGGTCGCTACTCGGTGCGCCCGCTCTATCCCGACGACGAGTCGATCGCCGCCGAGTTTCACGAACTGCGGATCGCCCCGCTGCATACCGAAGCGGGCGTGCGCCGCGCGCCTGGCACGACGGTGAATCTGGTGGTCAGCGACGGTACGCTCGAAGTCAGCGTGCACGACCAGCGTCAACTGCTCGCGACCGGCGACGCGCTCGTGTTCGACGCCGACCAGCCGCACAGCCTGCGCAATCCCGGCGACACCGAGGCGCGCGCGTTTCGCGTGACGCTGCGGGCTGAGACGCCGCCGCGCTGGGAAGTGCCGGCCGCGGGCGCCGCACGCGACGAAGCCGCACGCGAAGGTGTGCCGGGTTGAGAATCGACGGCGTCCGAGGTTCAAGCGCGGGTCAGGGCGTCGATGCAGGTCAAATGCAGTGAGTAGGGTCTTTGTTCGTCGCGCTGCAGCGCTCGCGCGACTGTTGTATGCTTCGCCCGCCGGTCGAACCGGCAATCAGTGCGTCTTCAGGGCGGGGTGAAATTCCCCACCGGCGGTGGGCCGGCAGCGCGACAGCGCGAGCCGGCAAGCCCGCGAGCGCCCGCATCGCTTAGCCTTCGGCATAGCGGGGACAGGAGCGGGGTCAGCAGATCTGGTCAGAAGCCAGAGCCGACGGTCATAGTCCGGATGGAAGAAGATGTGCAGATAGTCATGTGCGTTCCGCGACGCCGCCTGTAGCCGGGTGGCGTATCAGCGTCCGCTTCCGCGCGGCGCCTGGGCGGCGCGTGCCAGTCTGTTTGCAATGCCCTGAAACGTTTCTCGCCCAACTTTTGCGATGAGCGTTTCAACCATGTCCTTTGCTACTTTTCCTGCTCCGTCGACGATTGCAGACGATGCCTTCGCCGATCTCCCGCTGCTTGCCACCGAAGCCGTTCCGCCGCGTATCGCCGCCGCCTTGCAGGCGCTGCGCGAGGGCCGCGCCGTGGTGCTGCAGGACGACCACGACCGCGAGAACGAAGCCGATCTGATCGTCGCGGCCGAGCGCCTGTCGGTCGAAACGATGGCGCTGGTGATCCGGGAATGCAGCGGCATCGTCTGCCTGTGCCTGCCCGACGACAAGATCCGCGCGCTCGAACTGCCGCCGATGGCCGTCAACAACGAAAGCCGTCACGGCACCGCGTTCACGGTGTCGATCGAAGCGCGCGAAGGCGTCAGCACCGGCGTGTCCGCGCAGGATCGCGTGACCACGATCCGCGCCGCGATCGCCGATACGGCCAAACCCGCCGACATCGTGCGCCCCGGCCACGTGTTCCCGCTGCGCGCGATGCCGGGCGGCGTGCTGGCGCGGCGCGGCCACACCGAAGGCACCGTCGATCTGACGATTCTCGCGGGCCTGAAGCCGGCCGGCGTGCTGTGCGAACTGATGAACGCCGACGGCACGATGACGCGCGGCGCGGACGTCGAGCGCTTCGCCGCGCAACATGATCTGCCGATGCTGACGATCGCCGAGCTGGTCGAGTTTCGCGAGTCGCTCGCGCAGGTGCGCGAGGGCGCGATGGCCGAGGCTTGACGGGCCATCCATCGAGCGGCACGCGACGCCATGACGCAAAAAAGCCGGTTCTTCTTCCGAAGAACCGGCTTTTTTATCGGCGTTGCGCAAAACCGCTACGACTGCACGTCGCCGAATTCGCCGCGCACGCCCGCCTCGATGAGCGCCGGCAGTTCATCCATATGCTTGATGATTCGCGTGATACCCATCGCGCGCAGCGCATCCGCGTAGCCGTCCGGAATATGGCTCGCGCCGACGAACGCGATCGTCTTCATGCCTGCCGCACGCGCCGCGTTCAAACCCGCGACGCTGTCCTCGACGACGAGGCAACGCGCCGGCACGACGCCAAGCGTCGTGGCCGCGAACAGATAGACGTCCGGATACGGCTTCGGCCGCGCGACCTGCTCGGCGCTGAACACGCGCTCGCCGAAAATCTGCTGCAGACCCGCGCGCCGTACCGATGCGGCGACGCGCGACATACGGCTGTTCGACACGACCGCAGCCGGCAGCGTCACGCGTTGCAGCGCGTCGCGCACGCCGTGGATCGGACCGAGCGACGCGGCGAGCGCGAGCTCGACATGGTGCTCGATCGTGTCGAGGAAGTTCACAGGCAGCGTGATGTCGAACTGCGTTTCGAGGCCGGCGAGAAAGCGCGAGGTTTGCTGGCCGAACGCGGTTTTGACGACGGGGGCGAAATCGATGCCGGGGAAGGTGGCCGTCAGCGTGTCGAACATCACGCGATCGGCGATGACTTCACTGTCGACGAGCACGCCGTCGCAGTCACAGATGAGGTGGTCGATCATGCCTGAAAAACGGTAAGCGCAAAGCGCGCGGGCGGCGGGTTGCGGGCCCGCGCGCCGGGATGAAAAGCGTCATCATACGTACTTTCGGACCGCGTCCTTTTGGCGTTCTGCGCGCCCGCGACCTTACGGCGTATCGGCCCAGGCCTTCGCCGCGCGGATCGCGCGCTGCCAGCCATCGAGGCAGGTCCTGACCTCCGCATGCGGTAGCGCCGGCGTGAAGCGGTGCTCGAGCTTCCACTGGCTTTTCAACTCGTCGATGTCCTTCCAGTAGCCCACCGCAAGACCGGCCAGATAGGCGGCGCCGAGTGCGGTGGTCTCGGACACCTGGGGGCGCACCGTGTCGACGCCGAGGATGTCGGCCTGGAACTGCATCAGCAGATTGTTCGCGCAGGCGCCGCCATCCACGCGCAACTCGCCGATGCGAATGCCCGAGTCGGCTTCCATCGCCTTCAGCACGTCGAGCGATTGATAGGCGATCGAATCGAGCGCCGCGCGCGCGATATGCGCGGAGGTCGTGCCGCGCGTGACGCCGAACAGCGTGCCGCGCGCATGCGCGTTCCAGTGCGGCGCGCCGAGGCCGGCGAACGCGGGCACGAGATACACGCCGTCGCAATGCGGCACGCCGCGTGCGAGCGTTTCGATTTCCGCCGCGTTCCTGATGATGCCGAGGCCGTCGCGCAGCCACTGCACCACGGCGCCGCCGATGAAGATGCTGCCTTCGAGCGCGTAGTCGATACGCTCGCCGATCTGCCAGGCGATCGTCGTGACGAGATTGTTGTTCGATTCGATCGGTTTGGCGCCCGTGTTCATCACGAGGAAGCAGCCGGTGCCGTAGGTGTTCTTGACCATGCCGGACTCGGTGCACATCTGGCCGAACAGCGCGGCGTGCTGATCGCCGGCGATGCCCGCGAGTGGAATCTTCGACGCGAACACGGTGGTCACCGTCGGCCCGTACACCTCCGACGACGGCCGTACTTCCGGCAGCATGCTGCGCGGAATGTCGAGCGCGGCGAGCAGTTCGTCGTCCCACTTCAGGGTGTGGATGTTGAACAGCATCGTGCGCGACGCGTTGGTCACGTCGGTGACGTGCAGCGCGCCCTTCGTGAAATTCCACATCAGCCAGCTGTCGACGGTGCCGAACGCGAGCCGGCCCTGACGCGCTTTTTCGCGCGCGCCTTCGACGTTGTCGAGAATCCAGCGGATTTTGGTCGCCGAGAAATACGAGTCGATCGGCAAGCCGGTCTTCGCGCGCACGCTCGCTTCGAGACCCTGCGCTTTCAGGTCGTCGCAGAAGTCGGCGGTGCGGCGGTCCTGCCAGACAATCGCGTTGTAGATCGGGTGGCCGGTTTCGCGATCCCACACGATCGTGGTTTCGCGCTGGTTCGTGATGCCGATCGCGGCGATCGACGTGCCGTTCATGCCGGCTCGCGTGACCGCCTCGGCGGCGACGCCGGCCTGCGTCGACCAGATTTCCTGCGGATCGTGCTCGACCCAGCCCGGGTGCGGGTAGATCTGCTGGAATTCCTTTTGTGCGGTCGACACGACGTTGCCGCGCCGGTCGAACAGCATCGCGCGCGAGCTGGTGGTGCCTTGGTCAAGCGCGAGAACGTACTGATCCAGCATTGTCTCTTCTCCATGCATGTTACGGATCGCCGGATTGCTGGCCGGCGATGCGAGCGGCGTGTTGTCGTGAGCGGGCCGCCATAGTGTGAGGGCGCGTGCCGGTGTCGTCCAGCCGAAGCTGCGGTGGGGCCGGCCCGGGACGCGCGGATGGTGTGCGCCGTTTATACGGGCTCGCGCCGTTTGCTTCACCCGGCATTGGCGCCGCGTTGTGTTTGCAGCCGCTTTTGTCGGGGCATGCCAGTTTGCCCGGCCGGGCCGCCTACGCGTTCTGCCGGGCCGGTTCGCGCGCGAACCACGCGTCGATATCGCGCGTAACCTCATCGAGCGTGCCCGGCTCGACGTGCAGGCCGAGCTTCGAGCGCCGCCACAGCACGTCCTGCGCGGTGCGCGCCCATTCGGTATCGCGCAGATAAACCAGCTCGGCTTCGTGCAGTCCCGGCGCGAACTCGCGACCGAGCTCGGCGCGCGAGCGCGCGAGGCCGATCACGCGATTCGCGCGCGTGCCATACGCGCGCGCGAGCCGATGCGCGAGCGACGCCGGCAGCCACGCATGCTCGCGCGAGAATTCTCCGAGGAAGCGATTGAAGTTCGCCTGTGCGATGTCGCCGCCCGGCAGCGGCGCGTCGACGGTCCACGCGGACCCGCCGTGGCGCAGCGCGTCGGTGAGCGTATCGACGGCCTGCTCGGCGAGCTTGCGAAACGTCGTGATCTTGCCGCCGAACACCGACAGCAGCGGCGCCTGTTCCGCGGGCGCGTCGAGTTCGAGCGAGTAGTCGCGCGTGACCGCCGACGGATTGTCCGCGTTCTCGTCCTCCAGCAGCGGGCGTACGCCCGAATAGCTCCAGCGCACGTCGGCCGGCGAGATCTTCTGCCTGAAGTAGCGGTTGATCGAATCGCACAGATACTGCGTTTCGTTGGCGTCGATCGCGACTTGCGACGGGTCGCCGCGATATTCGAGGTCGGTGGTGCCGATCAGCGTGTAGTCGTGCTCGTAGGGAATCGCGAAGATGATCCGCTTATCGGCGTTCTGGAAGATGTACGCGTGGTCGTGCTCGAACAGGCGCCGCGTGACGATGTGGCTGCCCTTGACGAGCCGCACGCTATGCGCCGATGGCCGGCCGAGCGCGCCCTTCAGCAGCTCGCCGACCCACGGGCCCGCCGCGTTCGCGATCGCGGCGGCGCGCACGTCGAGCGTCGTGCCGTCCGCGCGTTGCAGTTGCGCGCGCCACTCGCCGCCGGCGCGCTCTGCGTTGACCAGCTTCGTGCGCGTGAGGATCGTCGCGCCGCGCTCGTGCGCGTCGAGCGCGTTCAGGACGACGAGGCGCGCGTCGTTGACCCAGCCGTCCGAATAAACGAAGCCGCGCTTGATCGTTTCGACGAGCGGCGCGCCGGCCGGATGCCGGCTCATCACGATGCCGCGCGAGCCCGGCAGCAGCTCACGTTTGGCCAGATGGTCGTACAGGAACAGACCCGCGCGGATCAGCCAGGCGGGGCGCAGATCCGGCATATGCGGCATCACGAAGCGCAGCGGCCAGATGATGTGCGGCGCCGCGCGCAGCAGCGTCTCGCGCTCCTGCAGCGCCTTGCGCACGAGCCCGAACTCGCGGTACTCGAGGTAGCGCAGGCCGCCGTGGATCAGCTTGGTACTCGCCGACGAGGTGTGCGCGGCCAGATCGTCCTGCTCGCACAGCAGCACCGCCAGGCCGCGGCCGGCCGCGTCGCGGGCGATGCCGGCGCCGTTGATCCCGCCACCGACGACGAGCAAATCGTATTTCGTGCCTTGCGTCACCTGGTGAGCCTCTGCATCGAATCTGGGAGTAAGTTGGAAAGCTAATTGAACCAATCATGTTCGTTTTCGAACTTTAATGAACATATTCGAAAAAGTAAAGTTCGCTTCGACCCGAGCGAGCCTGGGTCGAATGGCACGGGAGTGGCACAACGCGCGACCGCGGACGATACTCCCGGTAGCAGCTATTTCGAGGTGATGTATGCGTGGACTTTTGATGATCGGCGCGGCGGCGCTGCTGGCGGGATGCGTGAGTACGCCGAGTCTGGAAGGGACGAGGGGCGCAACGTCGTTCGAGGCGTTACAGAAGATGTGCTCGCCGCAAACCGTCGACTACGGCAGCGACGCGCAGAACGTCTATGAGACGTTCTTCGATGCCTATGTGGCGAACCGGCGCGGCCGGCTGTCGAACGACGACTTCTGCGCGTTCCAGGCATCGATCGCGCAGCGCCATGCGAGCGAGGCGACGAGCAGCGATCCGAAGGTGCGCAACCAGTGGGTCGAGTTCTTCAACGAGCAGCGCGCAAGGGCGATCAGCTGGCGTGCGAGTGCCGATCCGACCTTGCGTAACGGGTAAGCAGCAGCGGGTTGACCGGCGAGCCGGTTCACTTGTGCGGCGCCGACGCTCCGCGCCACAGCATGCGCAAAAGCTGCGCGAACACGGCTTCACGTGATGGCTGCGGCGCTCCGTCGCCGGCGGAATCGGCCTGTTGCGCCGCCGACGGCGGTAGCTGGTTCGCGAGCGCAAGCATCGTGAAGCCGTGCAGGCTCGTCCAGTACGCATAGCCGATCAGGCGCGGATCGCCTTCGAGAATACCCGCCTCGACGAGCCGCTCGAAGTGCGCTTCCAGCAGACGCCACGCGCGCTGCGACGCCGCGGCCAGTTCAGGGTAAGCGCCTTGCTGTTGCGGCGTCTGATCGAACATCAAGCGGTAGGCGTGCGGTTCATCGAGCGCGAAGTCGACGTAGGCCCGGCCGACGGCGCTGTGATCGATGGCGGGGGCGTTCGCGGGGATGCCGCGCGCGGCCGCTTCGAGGCGCGCGGCGAAGCGGTTGAACGCGGCGGCGCGGACCATCGCCAGAATTTCTTCCTTGTCGCGGAAATAGCGATACGGTGTCATCGCGCTGCAGCCGAGCTCCTTCGCCAGCTCGCGCATCGTCACGCCTTGCGCGCCGCGGGTCGCAAATGCGTTTTCGGCGACGCGTCGCATGGCTTCGCGAAACTGCTGGATGTCGTCGGCGGAGAGCGTCTTGGGCATGCGCGAGGGCGGGGAAGTCCGTCGCGTGAATTTACTGTGTAAATGAGATGCGCACAACAAAGGGCCGCGAAGGCGGCCCGCTGTCAGGGAATTGAACGATACGAGCCCCGCAGTCGCGAGCGAAGCGCGCGGCGCATCCGCCAGGGCGGCGCGGATACGCCGCCAACGGCTCTCGGATCGAACGACAGGGAATCTCAGGAAAAACGTTTGATGGCCCGCAATGCGGTGTCGCCGGTTTCGGTCACGCGCCATTCTTCGTTGCCCGATGCGAGGCGTTCGAGTTGCACCAGTTGGCGTTCGAGCAACGCATCGAGTTCTTCTCGGTCCATTTCGACCTGGTTGGGGGCGTCCTTGACGAGTAACAACGTGGCGAATTCATGCGGACTCAGCATCGTTCTCTCCATGTCAGCAAATTGCGGACAGCCTTGCAGTCGACCGGCAGGCCGGGGCGGGGTCCGCTAAGGATCAGGGCGGGAGGTACGGCTTACACGACAGATTCACAAACCGACGCCGTGCGAAACTCGCAACGCACGTTGGGGAACTGGAGTGTAGGCGAGCACCGATGAAACGCCAACCTGGTCCCCGTAAATTTTCCATTTGACAATTGGTCGCGCGATAGGCGGTCCGGCCCCGCAGCCAGATTCTTGATTTCACGCGAGGTTTTGCGTGCACCGCAGCATGGCGGAGATCGCCTGGAATTATCCGGCAATATAGATTTGACAATTCGCGGCGTTCAGCGCTTCGGCCATGTCGGCGGCCGGCGCGGCGTCGGTGAACAATGCGTCGATCTGCTCCAGATGTCCCTGGCGAACTAGCGCCGGGCGGCCAAACTTGGAGTGATCCGCGGCGAGGAACACGGTGCGTGCGTGCTCGATGATCGCCTCGGCGACACGCACTTCGCGCGTGTCGAAATCGCGCAGCGTACCGTCCGTTTCGATGCTCGACGTGCCGATGATCGCGAAATCGACTTTGAACTGCCGGATGAAGTCGATCGCCAGTTCACCGACGATGCCCTTATCCCACGGCCGCACGATGCCCCCCGTCACCAGCACTTCGCAATCCGGGTAGCCGCTCATCATGCTCGCGACGTTCAGATTGTTCGTGATCACGCGCAGTCCACGGTGGCGGTTCAGCGCGCGTGCCACTTCCTCGGTGGTCGTGCCGAGGTTGATGAACAGCGATGCCTGATCGGGAATGTGAGTGGCGACTAGCGCCGCGATGCGTCTTTTCTCTTCATGAAACATGCGCTGGCGCGCGGTGTAGGAGACGTTCTCGGAACTGGTCGGCAGACTGGCGCCGCCGTGATAGCGGCGCAGCAGATTCATATCGGCGAGCCAGTTGACGTCGCGGCGGATCGTCTGCGGGGTGACGTCGAAGTGGCTCGCGAGGTCGTCCACGGTCACGAAGCCGTCGCGTTGTACCCATTCCAGCAATTCCTGTTGCCGGGCGTTGAGAGTCAGGCGGGGGTCTCGTGTCATGTGTCTCGGGTGGTGGCTGTCGTGTCGGCGTGGTCCGTCGCGATCATCGAGCGGCTGGCAGAAAGCCCGCCGTCGACGAACGCGATTGCGGCTATTGTAAAACCATCGCGCCCCTTGTCCGCCAACTCGCCGCGAACGCTCCGAACCTGCTCGAACCTTCATTCAGGTGCAATACGCATTTATTCATTTGATAAATGAATTTGTTTTTTGGTGCGCTTCGCGATGCAATCCTGCGTTCCGCGATTTACCTGCCTTACAACCTTTCCCATGATGTCCGGCGACTTTTTCGTGCCGGCCCGCGCTTTCGAGAGTGTTCGACATGACTGGCTTCAGCAACTGGCAAAACCCTTATCCGACGCAACGTCTGCCCGTATTCGCACGCAATATCGTTTCGACCTCGCATCCGCTCGCGGCGCAGGCCGGGCTGCGCATGTTGTGGAAGGGCGGCAATGCCGTCGACGCGGCCATCGCGGCCGCCGCAGCGATCACAGTGGTCGAGCCGGTGTCGTGCGGCCTGGGCGGCGACGCGTTCGCGCTCGTGTGGGACGGCAAGAAGCTGCATGGTCTGAACGCGTCGGGCGTGTCGCCGGCTGCGTGGAACGTCGATTACTTCAAGCGCAAATACGGCGAGGAAAACGGCTTCGCGAAACAGCCGAAGCGTGGCTGGGACGCCGTCACGGTGCCGGGCGTGATCGCCGGTTGGGAAGCGCTGCACCAGAAGTTCGGCAAGCTGCCGTTCGCCGACCTGATGGAGCCGGCCATCGAGATCGCCGAGCGCGGTCACGCGGTGGCGAGCATCGTCGCGTACAAATGGGCGGCCGCGGTGCCGGAACTGAAGGATCAGCCGGGCTTCGCGCAGACCTTCATGCCGCGCGGCCGCGCGCCTGAGGTCAGCGAGCTGGTGCGCTTGCCCGGTCACGCGAAGACGCTGCGCCTGATCGCCGAGCAGGGCCCGCGCGCGTACTACGAAGGCGAGATCGCCGAGCGGATCGCCGCGTTCGCACGCGAAGGCGGCGCCGCGCTGAGCGCCGACGATCTCCGCAACTACCGCGCGGACTGGGTCGAGCCGATCGGCAAGGACTATCGCGGCTACACCGTGCATGAGATTCCGCCGAACGGCCAGGGCATCGCGGCGCTGGTTGCGCTCGGCATCCTCGAGAAGTTCGACGTGAAGTCGCTGAAGGTCGACAGCGTCGAGTCGCAGCATCTGCAGATCGAAGCGATGAAGCTCGCGTTTGCCGACCTGTATCGCTATGTGGCCGATCCGCGGTCGATGGAAGTCACGCCCGAGCAGATGCTCGACGACGCGTACCTGAGCTCGCGCGCGAAGCTGATCGATCCGAAGCGGGCGACGCACTTCGACTTCGGTATGCCGAAGGCGGGCGGCACCATCTACATGTCGGCCGCGGACGAGAGCGGCATGATGGTCAGCTTCATCCAGTCGAACTACATGGGCTTCGGCTCGGGTGTGGTGGTGCCGGACAGCGGCATCGCGCTGCAGAACCGCGGCTGCGGCTTCTCGATGGATCCGAAGTCGCCGAACGTCGTGGAGGGCGGCAAGCGGCCGTTCCACACGATCATCCCGGCGTTCCTCACGCAGCAGGTGAACGGTCAGCAGGAAGCGGTGATGAGCTTCGGCGTGATGGGCGGCGACATGCAGCCGCAAGGCCATCTGCAAACGGTGGTGCGCATGCTCGATTACGCTCAGCAGCCGCAGGCCGCGTGCGACGCGCCGCGCTGGAAGGTCAACCGCGACTTCACGGTCGATATCGAGTCGACGCTCGATCCGAAGACCACCGAGGGCCTGCAGAAGCTCGGCCACACGATCAAGTCGGTCGACGATCCGTACATGGACTTCGGCTCCGGCCAGTTCATCTGGCAACTCGATCGCAACGAGCCGGAGCGCGGCTACGTGGCGGCCAGCGACAGCCGCCGCGACGGTCTCGCCGCCGGCTTCTAGGCCACAACGAGGCAACGCCCGGGGCCGAGGTCCGCACCGGGACTCAGGTCCGACACCCGGTAACACGTAACGAACGCGCGGCATGCCGTATGCCGCGCTATTGCGCGCCCGCCAGCCGCCTCGCTGACCCAGGCGGTGCCGCACCTACCACGGCTATCACGCAGCAGACAGGCAGGAGACCATCATGAACACCCCCGCGTCGCACTCGACGACCGCTTCCCCCCACGCCGCGCCGCTTTCGAAAGCGATGGTGCGGCGGATCGTTTTCTCGTCGTCGATCGGTAACGCGCTCGAGTGGTTCGACTTCCTGGTCTACGGCTACTTCGCGACGATCATCGCGAAACAGTTCTTCCCGATGCAGGACGAGTGGCTGTCGACGCTGCTCGCGATCGCCACTTTCGGCCTCTCGTTCCTGATGCGCCCGCTCGGCGCGATCGTGCTCGGCGTGTACGGCGACCGCAAGGGCCGCAAGGAGGCGCTCACGCTCGCGATCGCGCTGATGATGGTCGGTACTTTCACGATGGCCGTGATGCCGCCGTTTTCGACGATCGGTCTCGCGGCGCCGCTGCTGGTGCTGCTGGCGCGGCTCGTGCAGGGCTTCGCGGTCGGCGGCGAGTTCGGCAGCGCGACCGCGTTCATGGTCGAGCACAGCGCGACTCGGCGCGGCTACTACGCGAGCTGGCAGTTCGCGAGCCAGGGTCTCGCGGCGATCACCGCGGCGGCCTTCGGTTCGCTGCTGACCGCGTGGCTGCCGGCCGAGCATCTGAACAGCTGGGGCTGGCGTGTGCCGTTCGTGTTCGGTCTGCTGGTCGGGCCGGTCGGCTACTACATCCGCTCGCATCTCGACGAGACGCCCGAATTCCTCGCATTGCGGGAAGAACGCGCGGCTCGCGAGGCGGCTGGCGAGCACAAGGTCGTCAGCGGAACGAAGGACGCGTCGTTCTCGAATCAGTGGGTCAACCTGCTGCTCGCGATCGGCATGGTTGCGCAGTCGACGGTCGGCGTGTACGTGCTGCAGCTTTACATGCCGCTTTACGCGGTCAAGCAGCTGCATATGGCGGCGGCCGCGTCGTTCGGCGTGGTCGTGCTGAACGGCGGCATGCAGTTCATCTTCTCGCCGATCATGGGCGCGCTGTCCGATCGCATCGGCCGAATTCGCATCATGCTGAGCACGTCGATCCTGATGGGCCTGCTGATCTATCCGATGTTCGCATGGCTGCAGACACATCCGACGATTGGCTGGCTGCTCGTGCTGCAAGGCGTCGCCGGTATTTTCAAGGCCTCGTACTCGGGGCCGATGCCCGCGCTGATGTCGGAGATCTTCCCGACCCACGTGCGCTCGACTGGCCTTTCAATCGGTTACAGCATCGGTGTGACGATCTTCGGCGGCTTCGCGCCGACCATCGTCGAAACCTTCATTCATTTGACCGGCGACAAACTCGCGCCAAGTTATTACGTCCTGCTTGCGGCGGTACTTTCGGGCGTATCGCTGATCATCGTCGCGCTACGCATGCGTCGCGTGCGTCCCATCCCGGGCGACGTGCAACCTGCCTGAGGAAGAGGGGGCCCGCCTAGGGGAGCCCGCCTAGGGCGCCCGCCCGTGTCCCCAACCCCGCCGGGTCTGATGTCTGTCCGAAAAGCCAGCCTTTTGGGCTGGCTTTTTTTTGCCTTGCGCACATCGTTTTAACACGTTGGAAGATTTCGACTATCTTGAAATCGGAACTGCGTCGATGCGGCATGGTCAGTGCTGTGTGATCTGCATGGTCGGATATCTCCGGCTAAGATGCAGAGTACAAGGGCCCAACTCTAATTCACGGCGTTGTATCCGACACGCAGAAACATCACGGCGAGCGCGGTGGCAGTTGCGAAGAACTCCACGGGTCGGTACAGCATGGGAGCAAGACACGATGCACACAGAGCTGAACCATGTCATGCCCTGGCGGATCGAAGACATCGATCTGACGCGCATTGACCGTCAGAAGGCCGCGGCCAACGAGGACCTGCTGCTGTTGTTGTGCGCGGCTTCGTTCATCGAAAGCGGCACCGATCTCTACACCAGCAATCTGAGTACGTTTTTCAACGACGATCCCGAGGTCTCGGCCTGGCTCAACCACGAGTGGGAGCCCGAGGAAATGCAGCACGGCCGGGCGCTGAAGACCTATATCGCGTATGTATGGCCCGAGTTCGACTGGGACACCGCGTTCCGCAATTTCATGGGCGAGTATTCGCTCACGTGCTCGGTCGAGGATTTCGAAAAGACCCGCGCGCTGGAGATGGTCGCGCGTTGCGTAGTCGAAACGGGTACCGCGACGCTGTACCGCGCGATCAACGAGTGCTCGGACGAAGCGGTCCTCAAGCAGATCACCGACAACATCCGCACCGACGAGGTCCGTCACTACAAGCACTTTTTCAGGTACTTCAAGAAGTACAACCGGATCGAGGGCAACGGTCGGCTCGCGGTGCTGGGCGCGTTGATGCGTCGCGTGATGGAAATCAAGAACGAAGATTCGGAGATCGCGTTGCGGCACGTGTTCGCGATTCGCTATCCGGAGCGCGTGCACGACTCCGCGTATAACCGCGAGCGCGCGGCGCGCATCAACAAGCTGGTGCGCCGCAATCTGTCCGCCGACATGTGCGTGAAGATGCTGCTCAAGCCGCTCGATCTGCCGGCGCGCATTCAGCCGGGTGTGCATTATCCGCTCGCGAAGATCACGCAGCACGTATTCTTTCGCTGAGCTATCGAACGTTGCGCGAGGCATCGGCTGAATGCAGCTGCAACGACCTGACGAAACGAACCAGAGCCCGCTCATGCGGGCTCTGGTTTTTTCGAGGCATGATGGAGCTTTACCGACTACTTCGACTGGATCGATGGCATGAGCGCTTCCTCCTCCGCATCTACGTCCGCGCGTCCGCTCGAACAGATCGTGTTCGACGAATGGCCGGCCAACGTGCGCGCGTTGTTCGACGGTTCGTCGCTTGCGGACAAGCTGGGCTTCACCGCGTCGCTACTGACCGTCGATGCGAACGGCCACGTGCGCACATCTCTGCTGAGCGTCGGCGAACTCTATGCGCCCGACTCGCGCACGCTGTGCATCGCGCTATGGCCGCAGGCGCGCGCGACGCGCGCGATCGCGCAAAGCGGGCGCGCGGCGCTGAGCTTCGTCTGCGATGCGGCGTTCTATCAGGTGCAGTTGCGTGTCGCGCCGCTGCCCGGTGTTGCTGGCGACGACAGCGGCCTCGTCTATCTGCTCGGCTCGATCGACACAGCGGAAGCGCAAAGCGTCCGTTATGCGCGCCTCACGGGCGGCATCACGTTCGAATTGCAAGGAGAGGGGAGTGTAGTGCTCGAGCGATGGGAACGGCAGGTCGAGCATTTGAAGCAGGCTGCCGCCGCGAGCCGCCGTTAGTCTTCGAGCAGGGAAGCGCTAACGGCTGATGCGCGGGCAGCCTTTAGGCCGCGCGACGCTTAACGGCCACGGTCGCCGTTGCGCGACGGTTGCGCAGCACGCGGCGAATCGTTGCGCTTCGCGCCGCCGCCAAGCAACGCGCCCGGATTGCCGTTGTGCGAACGATTGCCCTGCGGCTTGCGCGGCGCATGATGCGCGGGAGCGCCATCATGCGCGGCGGGACGCGGCCGATCGTCGTTACGCTGCGTATCGCGACGCGGCTGACTGCCATTGCCGGCCGGCTTCGCACCTTGTGGCCGCGGCGTGGGCTGAGCGTTCGACGCACGCTGGCCCGAACGCTGACCCGTGCCTTGTCCCGAACGCTGACCGGAGCCTTGAGCCGGCTTGGCCGGTGCGCCACCACCAGCACCGCCGTCACGACGCACCGCACCTTGTCCCTGGCGCGGCGAGCGCCCGCCGCCGCCTTGCCCGCGTCGCAGGATCGGCTCCGGCTTCGCGGTCGGGTCCGGCTCGAAACCGGCGATCACTTCCTGCGGGACCGGACGCTTGATCAGCTTCTCGATGTCCTTCAGCAACTGCAGTTCATCGACGCACACGAGCGACACCGCCTCGCCGGTCGCACCCGCGCGACCCGTGCGGCCGATGCGATGCACGTAGTCTTCCGGCACGTTCGGCAGATCGAAGTTGACCACGTGCGGCAACTGATCGATATCGATGCCGCGTGCGGCGATGTCGGTCGCCACCAGCACCTGCAGCGTACCGTCCTTGAACTCGGCGAGCGCGCGCGTGCGTGCAGACTGGCTCTTGTTGCCGTGAATCGCGAGCGCGCTGATGCCGTCCTTCGCCAACTGCTCGGCGAGGCGATTCGCGCCGTGCTTGGTGCGCGTGAACACGAGCACCTGGAACCAGCTGTGCTGACGGATCAGATGCGTGAGCAACTCGCGCTTGCGGTCGCGATCGACCGGGTGAATCTTCTGCGCGATCGTTTCGGCCGTCGTGTTGCGGCGCGCGACTTCGATCAGCGCTGGCGAGTCGAGCAGGCCATCGGCGAGCGTCTTGATCTCGTCGGAGAAGGTCGCCGAGAACAGCAGGTTCTGGCGCTTCGGCGGCAGCTTCGCGAGCACGCGCTTGATGTCGTGGATGAAGCCCATGTCGAGCATGCGGTCGGCTTCGTCGAGCACGAGGATCTCGAGATGCGACAGGTCGATGGTCTTCTGCTGCATGTGATCGAGCAGACGGCCCGGCGTCGCGACGACGATATCGATGCCGCGCCTGAGCGCATCGATCTGCGGATTGATGCCGACGCCGCCGAACATCACGGTCGACTTCAGCTTCAGGTACTTGCCGTAGGCGCGCACACTTTCTTCGACCTGCGCGGCAAGTTCGCGCGTCGGCGTGAGGATCAGCGCGCGCACCACGCGCTTGCCGCCGGCGGCCGGGGGCATCGAATTCAGGCGCTGCAGGATCGGCAGCGTGAAGCCGGCGGTCTTGCCGGTGCCGGTTTGCGCGCCGGCGAGCAGATCGCCGCCGTTGAGCACGGCCGGGATCGCCTGAGTCTGGATCGGAGTCGGGCTGGTGTAGCCGAGTTCATTGACAGCGCGGACCAGCGGTTCGGACAAGCCGAGGGAATCAAAAGACATAAAAGCTCTTTGCAATGCAGTGTCGCGAACGGCCCCGCTGGGCCCAAAGGACCCCAACGCGGAAAAACCAGCGCGGCATCGACACGCCCGCATGGGTGTTCGAGGCCGAGGCCCGGTTCCGTTCACGGAGAAATCGGCGGCACGCTCACAGATGTGCCGAATGTTTCAACGCGCTATGCAGACACGTCGACTGGCCTTAAGTTGCAATTCGTCGCCGTGGAATGTCACGCGACATAGCGCGCGACACTGACGAATTGACACAGACTGCCCGCCAGTACGAACAGGTGCCAGATACCATGTCCGTGGCGGATGCGCTCGTCGTTGATGAAGAAATAGATGCCGACGCTATAGATGACGCCGCCGGCCACGAGCCACGCGGTCCCCGCGGCCGGCAACGCCTGCACCAGCGGGTGGACGGCTACGAGCGCGAGCCATCCCATCAACACATACAGCACCATCGACACGCTGCGGGTGCGTCGCCCGAGCGTGAGTTCCTGCACGATGCCGAGGGCAGCGAGCCCCCAGCTCACGCCGAATAACGACCAGCCCCACGGTCCACGCAACGTGACGAGCGTGAACGGCGTGTAGCTGCCGGCGATCAGCAGGTAGATCGCCGAATGATCGCATTTCTGCAGAACCGCCTTCAGACGCGGATGGCTGACGCTGTGATACAGCGTCGAGATCGCATACAGCACGAACAGCATCGCACCATATACGGCGAAGCTGACGACCTTGTACGCGTCGCCGGCGAGCGCGCCCATCGTGACGAGCGCCGCCAGCCCCACCACCGACAGCACGGCGCCGACGAGATGGGTGATGCTGTTCAAACGCTCACCGAAGGGCACAACTCTTTCCTCCTGCACGGTCCCACGAGGGCAACCTCCAACACAAATAGCCCTACATGATACCGGTCCTGAAAAAACGAAGGGCGCGGCCGCGAATTCCGCAGGCCGCGCCCGGGGTGCGTCGAACGCTGCTTAGTCGAGCGGCGCCGAACGCAGATCGGCCACCTGCTGCGGCGACACGGCCGTGCCGTGGTTGCCCCAGGACATACGGATGTACGTCACGACCGCTGCGACTTCCTGATTCGACAGAGCCTGCGCGAACGGCGGCATGCCATACGGATGCGGGTTCCCTTCCGTGCTCGGCGGATAACCACCGTTCAGCACCATGCGGATCGGGTTGACCGCGGACGGCATCTGGATCGACTGGTTGTTCGCGAGCGGCGGGAATGCCGGCGGCCGGCCGAGACCGTTATCCTCGTGGCACTTCGCGCAGTTGTCAGCGTAGATCTTCTGACCTTGCTTCAGCAGTTCGCCGCCGAATTTTTCCGAGGTTTCGAGCTGCAGCGGTTCCGGTGCTTCGCTCTTCTGCGGAATCGTCTTCAGGTACGTCGCCATCGCGTTGATGTCTTCGGTCGACAGATACTGCAGGCTGTTGTGAACCACTTCGGCCATCGGACCGAACACCGCGCCGCGGCTCGACACGCCGGTCTTGAGCAGGTCGGCGATGTCCTTGAGGTCCCAGTCGCCGAGGCCGGCTTCGCGGTTCGACGTCAGCGACGGCGCATACCAGTTCTGCAGCGGAATCAGGCCGCCCGCGAACGCGGCCGAGTTGACCGGGGCGCCCATCGCATTGATCGACGTGTGGCACATGCCGCAGTGACCAAGGCCTTCGACCAGATACGCACCGCGGTTCCATTCGACCGACTTGGTCGGATCCGGCTTGAACTCGCCTTCACGGAAGAACAGCGTGCGCCAGCCGATCAGCATGTTGCGCTGGTTGAACGGGAATTTCAGTTCGTGCGGACGGCTCGGCACGTTGACCGGCGCGACCGAGCGCAGATATGCGTAGATCGCGTCGGAGTCGGCGCGCGTGACCTTCGTGTAGCTCGTGAACGGGAAGCCCGGATAGAGCAGGCTGCCATCTTTCGAGCGGCCGGTGTGCATCGCGCGATAGAAGTCGTCCTGGGTCCACTTGCCGATACCGTACTGGTCGTCCGGCGTGATGTTCGGCGTGAACATCGTGCCGAACGGCGTGGCCATCGGCAGGCCGCCGGCGAACTGCTTGCCGCCGCGCACCGTGTGGCAGGCGATACAGTCGCCGGCGCGGGCGAGGTACTCGCCCTTCTTGATCAGGTCGGCCTGGTCCGCGGGCGTTGCCGCCACGGCTGCGCCGCTGCTATGCAGATTGTCGCCGCCCGACCAGAGGACGGGAACGAGTGCGGCGGCCGCGACCACGACGACTGCCGAGAGGGCGAACAAAGACTTGTGTTTCATTTGAATGTCTCTCCCGGCGCCTTATTGCGGTTCGCTGCCGCAGGCAAGCGGAGTCTTCAAGGAGCGGGCCGGAGCCGGCACGGGGTTTGGCGGAGCCTGCTGAGTGGAAAGCCAGGCCGCGACGGCGTTCACGTCTTCGTCGCTGAGGCGCGTGGCGATGGTGTGCATGCAGTCCGGCGCGATCGCGTGACGCGTGCCCGAGCGCCATGAACCGAGCTGCGCGCTGATGTAGTCGGCGTGCAGACCGACGAGACCCGGAATCGCCGGTTCCATACCGGTCAGTGCCTTGCCGTGGCAGGCCGCGCAAGCGGGCACCTGCTTCGATGCATCACCGTGCAGCACGATCTGCTCACCGCGCGCGAGCGTGGCGGCCGAGACCGTCGGCTTGGCCGGCGTCGGATACGGCGGGCGCTGCTGCGAGAAGAAGGTGGCGATCTGATGCAGGTAGTCGTCGGAGAGATACGTGACGAGGTAGTTCATCGGCGGGTACCTGCGGCGCCCTTCACGGAAGTTCTGCAACTGATTGAACAGATATTCCGCCGGCTTGCCGGCGAGGCGCGGGAAGTAGTCGTTGTCGGTGCCTTGCCCATGCGAGCCGTGGCAGGCCGTGCAGCCTTGCACGCGCGCTTCCATCGTGTCGGGGGCCTTCGGTTGAGTCTGCGCTTTCGCTGCGCTATAGACACCCGCGGTGCCGATCAACAGAAGGGCAAGCAACGGGCGGAAGAGGCGTCTTGAAGACACGCGTAACTCCATCAGAATCGGGGACCTGACCGAACTTCGGGCGGCTCGGTGTGAAGGACAGCCGTCGCTGCGGCGACGCAGCATTCTATCATCGAAGGGTAATGGTGACTATTTGCCGCATTAGAGACGGTTCCAGGTGTGACCGCCATGCGACAGTGTGTCGCGTTATGCCGGTTTCGGACTTTGGTTGCGTCACGGATCGTGGTCGACGTCTTTGCCTCAAAAATAATCACGGCGTCGCCGCCGCAAGCGTGATGCCGCGTGACGCATTCGATCAAGCCGGGTTGAACCGATCCCCGCGCGCACCATCGAAGCGTACACTTCCGGGCTCGCCGGCCGTCGTGCAGACGATGCGCCTCGCCGGCCCGCCTATGTTCCGTTCGTTCTCATCCGCTATCGGCCTTACATGAAGCTATTCGATTTCTCCTCGTCGACGCTGCGAGCGTTGATGTCCGGCGCGGTGGTGCTGGCCATGTCGTCCACCGCGTTCGCGCATGCGCATCTGATCTCGAGCGTGCCGGCCGCGAACGCCGACGCCGTCGCGCCTACCGACCTGACGATCCATTTCACCGAGCCGCTCGAGCCCGCATTCAGCAAGATCACACTCGCCGATGCAAACGGCAAGCCCGCGACGCCGGGCGCGTCGACGGTCGATAGCGCGGACGCCCGCGCGATGCACCTCGCGCTGCCTCAGTTGACGAGCGGCCGCTATGCGGTGCACTGGATCGCGGTGGCCACCGACGGCCATCGTACCCATGGCGATTTCGCGTTCAACGTCAAATGAACTTCGACGGACTGTGGATCGGGCAGGTCGCAATGGCCGCGCTCATGAACGTCTCGTTCGGCTTCGCCGTCGGCTCGGCGCTACTCGGCGCATGGCTCGCGAGGGACGGGCTCCAGGGCACTTCACCGGCGCGTCCCGGCTGGATGCGCGCGCAACGCTCGATGCTCGCGGCCACCATCGTGCTGGTGCTCGCGGATCTCGGCTGGCTCCTGTATCAGGCGGCGTCGATGAGCGGTGTCGCGTTGTCCGCGGCGTTCGGCGTGGTGCCGACGGTGCTGACGCAAACGCATGTCGGCTATGGCTGGAGCGTCGCGTTCGGCGGCGCGCTGGTGCTGCTCGGCACCGCGCTGAGCCATGGCACGGGCATGCTGCGCAGTACGCTGCTGTGGCTCGCGGTGCTCGCGATCGCGGCGGGTAAGGCGTCGCTCGGTCATGCGGCCGATGCCGGCGTGGTGTCGGCCGCGATCGGCATGCAGACGCTGCACGTGCTCGCAACGAGCGTATGGGGCGGACTCGCGATGGCCTCCGGCCTGGCGGTGCTGCCGGCGCTCGGGGCATCCACCGCGCGGGGCATGCTGATCCGCACGGCGACCCAGGTGTCGAACGTGTCGATCGTTGCGGTCGCGTTGGTGTTGCTGTCGGGCGTCTTCAATGCGGTGCGCGACTCGGGTAGTTCGTTCGAAGCGATTCAGGCGAGCACGTGGGGTCATGTGCTGACGTTGAAGCTCGTGCTGGTCGCGCTCGCGCTGGTGCTCGGCGCGCTGAACCGCACATCGGCGCTGCCACGCCTGCGTCGCACCGCATCGACGATGGATGCGCACACCTTCGTCAACATGATGTATCTGGAAGCGCTCCTGATGATCGGCGTGTTCGTCGTCGCGGCCGCGTTGTC
Source organism: Paraburkholderia sp. CI3 (assembly GCF_050436505.1). Taxonomy (NCBI): domain Bacteria; kingdom Pseudomonadati; phylum Pseudomonadota; class Betaproteobacteria; order Burkholderiales; family Burkholderiaceae; genus Paraburkholderia; species Paraburkholderia sp. CI3. The sequence continues at coordinate 2,404,269 of NZ_JBNDMI010000004.1, read as the reverse complement.
ACACACCGTGCCGGCGTTCGCTGCGCTCGGTTGAACGCGCGGCGCGGCATAGGCGATTGACCAATCGGCAATGGATGCGCGACGGCCACGCGCGTCCATCGTGCGTCAGTTCTACGACAGCACCCGCGGATGCGCGCCGCGTAAAAAGCGCCGCACTGCGAAGCCCGCTTACTCGAAGCCGAGGCGATGACCGAGAATCGGCGCGCAGAACAACGCGATCGCGCAGCCCGCGGCCTTGCCTTCGAGTTCGGCGCCGGCCGCGTGCGAGCCGACCATCTGCGTGAGCAGATCGAAGACCTGCGGCAGGCAGTACAGCACCGCCGCGGCGATAAAGCATTTCCCGACTACCGAGATGTTCCATCCGCGCTCGTACGCGAGCATCGCGCCGATGATGCGCAGCACGCCGAACGCAACCAGCGCGCCGACCGCCGCCTGTTCGCGGATCAGATAGTCAGGAAGGAATTCGCCCATGGTGCTCCTCGCTGCATGCGTTGTTGGCATGCATTTCAGCAAGGAGCAGGCCATACGTATGTCCGATACCGAACAAACGTCGCGAAAGCCAGGCGGGATAAGGCTCGGCGGGGAGTGATGCAGGTCGGGGCGGCAGCGCTCGAACGCCGGTTCGAGCCGGCTGGTCCGGGATGTTACGTTACTGCGACGGCCCGCGTGTCATGTGGCCCGCCGGCGGCGTTCCGCCTGCTTCGCTCAGGTGTTCAGATCACCATTCGGCGACGCTGCCGTCCGCGTGACGCCACACCGGATTGCGCCAGCGGTGACCGATCTTCGCCATCTCGCGCACCTTCTCTTCGTTGACCTCGATGCCGAGTCCGGGGCCCTGCGGAATCGACACGAAGCCGTCTTCGTACTTGAAGACTTGCGGATTCTTGATGTAATCGAGCAGGTCATTGCCCTGGTTGTAGTGGATGCCGAGGCTCTGTTCCTGGATGAACGCGTTGTAGCTGACCGCGTCGATCTGCAGACAGGTTGCGAGCGCGATCGGGCCGAGCGGGCAATGCAGCGCGAGCGCGACGTCGTAGGCTTCCGCCATCGCGGCGATCTTGCGGCACTCGGTGATGCCGCCCGCGTGCGACGCGTCCGGCTGGATGATGTCGACGTAGCCGCCCGACAGGATGTGCTTGAAGTCCCAGCGCGAATAGAGACGCTCGCCGAGCGCGATCGGCGTGTTGGTCTGATTGACGATGTCGCGCAGCGCCTCGGCGTTTTCCGACAGCACCGGCTCTTCGATGAACAGCAGCTTGTACGGGTCGAGTTCCTTGGCGAGCACCTTCGCCATCGGCTTATGCACGCGGCCGTGGAAGTCCACGCCGATTCCGATGTTCGGCCCGAGCGCCTCGCGCACCGCCGCGACGTTGTTGATCACGCCTTGCACCTTGTCGAAGGTGTCGATGATCTGCAGCTCTTCCGAGCCGTTCATCTTGACGGCCTTGAAGCCGCGCTCGACCACCGCGCGTGCGTTGTTCGCGACATCGCTCGGACGGTCGCCGCCGATCCACGAGTACACCTTGATTTTGTCGCGCACCTGGCCGCCGAGCAGCGCATGCACCGGTACGCCGTGATGCTTGCCCTTGATGTCCCACAGCGCCTGATCGACGCCGGCGATCGCGCTCATCGTGATCGGGCCGCCGCGATAGAAGCCCGCGCGGTACATCACCTGCCAGTGATCCTCGATCAACAGCGGGTCCTTGCCGATCAGATAATCGGACAGTTCCTCGACGGCCGCGGCGACCGTATGCGCGCGGCCTTCCACCACCGGCTCGCCCCAACCGACGATGCCCTCGTCGGTCTCGATCTTGAGGAAGCACCAGCGCGGCGGGACGATGAAAGTTTCGAGCTTGGTGATTTTCATGGTGTGTGTCTCCGGTGTCGATCGGAGTTGGCGCTTTGGCGCTTACTCCGAACCCATGCAAAGCATGGTCTGCGGGCATGCAAAATTTCGGGGAATTCCATGCTACAACAAAACTGCACTTAAATACTATTAATAGTATTATTTGCCACATAGTGGTGAGATCTGGCCGACTTACCGCGCGCGTTGCGCGACGGGATCATCAACCGCGAGGAGAAAACCATTACGCACGATCTGCACGGGCGAGTCGCCCAACTGCTGGCGACCGGGATTCTGCGCGGCGACTATGCGCCGGAGTCGATCCTGCCTCGTGAAGCCGAGTTAATGGAGATGTTCGGCGTGAGCCGCACGGTGCTGCGCGAGGCGCTGCGCACGTTGACGTCGAAAGGGCTGATCGAATCGCGGCCGCGCGTGGGTACGCGCGTGCGGGTCAAGTCCGCGTGGAATCTGCTCGATGCCGATCTGCTCGACTGGTATTCGCGCGTCGCCGAGCCGATGGCGTTCGCGCTCAAGCTGCAGGAAATGCGCGAGATGATCGAGCCTTACGCCGCCGGCCTCGCGGCCGCCGCGCACACCGACGACACGTTGGGTGCGCTTGCGGCCGCGCATACCGCGATGGTGGCGGCGCGCAACGTCGACGAATGGGTGCGCGCGGATCTGCAGTTCCACCTGTGCGTGCTCACCGCGTGCAGCAACGAGCTGCTGATCCCGCTTGGCGCGCTGATCGAGCGCACGCTCGAGGCACAATTGCGGCTCAATGCGAAACGCGCCGATGTGTTCAACGCGTCGCTCGCCGAGCACACGGCGGTGTTCGACGCGATCCGCGCGCGCGATGCCGCCGCGGCGTACGCGGCGATGGCGTCATTGCTCGGCGTGACGCGCGGGCGAATCGAAGGCTGAGGCGGACGTCGGCGCATTCGGTCTCAATCCATCGCCGCATGTGCGGCCGACGCATCTGGTGCCTTGTGCGACGGCCGGATCAGCAGCAACAGCGGGATGACCAGCAGCGTCGCCACGAACATCAGCTTGAAGTCGTTCAGATACGCGACCATCGCCGCCTGCTGCGTGATCGACGCGTTCAGCGCCGCGATGTCATAGTTCGAGCCGCTGTTGAGCATCGACTGGAGCGCCGGATTGAACGCGGTGACGTTCGCAGCGAGGTCCGCGTGCGAGATCTGCGTGTTGCGCGTCATCAGCGTCTGCACGATCGAAATGCCGATGCTGCTGCCGATGTTGCGCATCAGGCTATAAGTCGCGGTGCCGTCCGCGCGCAGCTCCGGCGACAGCGTCGAGAACGTCAGCGTGGACAGCGGCACGAACACGAGGCCGAGTCCGAAGCCCTGGATCACGCCGGGCCACACGATGTCCGATGCCGATAGCACGATCGTGTACTGCATCATCTGCCACAGCGCGAACGCCGATATCAGGAAACCGCAGAGCAGCAACAGCCGCGCGTCGACGCGCTTGAGCAGCCGGCCGGCGATCAGCATCGCGACCATCGTGCCGGCGCCGCTCGGTGCGGTGACGAGGCCCGTGGTCGCGACCGGATAGCCCATCAGGTTTTGCAGCATCGGCGGCAGCAGCGCACGGGTCGCGTACATCACCGCGCCGATCACGAAAATGAACAACGTGCCGGTCGCGAAGTTCGGGTCTTTCAGCAACTTGTACTTGAAAAACGAGCGCTCGCCGATCGTGGCCGTGTGCACGAGAAAGAACGCGAAGCTGATCGCCGCGACGAGCGCCTCGATCACGATCTCGGTCGACGAAAACCAGTCGAGCTGCTCGCCGCGATCGAGCATCGCCTGCAACGCGCCGATCGCGAGGCCGAGCGTGATGAAGCCGAACGCGTCGAACTTCACGTCGTGTTTCGGCTCGCGCGTCGGCAGGAAGCTCGCGACGCCGAACAGCGCGATCGCGCCGATCGGCACGTTGATGAAGAACACCCAGCGCCAGTTGTAGCTATCGGTGAGCCAGCCGCCGAGCGTCGGACCGAGGATCGGCCCGACCATCACGCCCATGCCCCACACGGCCATCGCCTGGCCCTGCTTTTCACGCGGGTTGATGTCGAGCAGGATCGATTGCGACAGCGGCACCAGCGACGCGCCGAAGATCCCTTGCAACAGACGCGACACGACGATCTGCGGCAGCGTCTCCGAGAGCCCGCATAGCGCGGACGACACCGTGAAGCCGCCGATCGCGATCAGCAGCAGCCGCTTCACGCTGAGGCGATCCGCCAGCCAGCCGGTGAGCGGCGTGGCGATCGCGGCGGCGACGATATAGGAGGTCAGCACCCACGTGATCTCGTCCTGCGACGCGGACAGCGTGCCTTGCATATGCGGCAGCGCCACGTTGGCGATCGTGCTGTCGAGCGTCTGGATCAGCGTCGCAAGCATGATCGAGATCGTGATCATCGGCCGGTTGAGCAGCTCAGTGGCGCTCGCCGACGTGGAGGCGGAAGACATGGACGGTGGGGAGGGTCGATATAGTAAGCATGCTTAGTATATCGTCGATAGGGGTTGGCGCTATCGGGAGTTATGCTGAGGATAGAACGCACACGCAGTCGCGCTGTACGCCGAAGTGCTTCCGTATAATCCGCGCATGAAAACCCAATTCGAAGAGCGCTTCGGCTTTCTGATCTACGACGTCGGCCGGCTGGCGGGCAAGCGGTTCGACGATCTCGCGAGGTCGTCGGTCGATCTGACGCGCGCGCAGTGTCGCGTGCTGGCCTATCTCGGCCACTACGGCGACATCAATCAGGCCCGGCTGGCGGATCTGCTCGAGGTCGCGCCGATCTCGGCGGGCCGGCTGCTCGACCGGATGGAGGAGGGCGGCTGGATCGAGCGGACCGCGAATCCGCAGGATCGCCGCGAGCGCCAGGTGCGCATGACGCCGAAGGCCGAGCGCACGCTCGGCAAGGCGCGCAAGGTCGGCGACGAGGTCGCGCTCGAAGCGCTCAATGGTTTCAGCGATGAAGAAGCGGCGCGGTTGATCGCGCTGCTGCAGCGGGTGCGCGGCAATCTGAGCCGGCTCGTGGATCGCTGAAGCGTCGCGGTGTTGGCGCGACGCCGAAGTCTTTCGCGCGGTCCGGGGTTACGTTGAGCTCGCGCTTCAAATCACGTTATCTGGATTCCGACGCCGGCGTGGCGCCGCTCGGCGGGACCAGTTCGTAACAGCCCGGCGCCACCGACGTTTTTGCTTTTGCATCCGGTTGCTGCGGATCGATGCATTTGAACGCGCTCTGATCGCGCTGCACGAAGATCGTGTCGGCGGGACCGTTGTTGACCACGGCCACGATCTTGTAGCCGTCCTGCAGCAGCGTCGCGAGCATGGTGGAACTGGCGCGCCATTGACTGTCGGCGGTGCTCGGCGTTTGAGCTTGTGCGATGAGGGCGGCGGTCGTGCCGGCGAGCGTGAGCGCGGCGGTGGTTGCGGCGAGCGCGACGGTGCGGAGCGTCATTAAGGAACCTCTCGAAGTTGCGACGGAATTGCGGAAGGAAGCCGGAGGTGCCAACCAAACCCGCGGCGCTTCACTGCCCATACCCTGCGACGCCGCTGCTCATCGTTCGTTCCATCAGAAACTCGCGCAATGCTCGCTGGCAAGCCATGCTCGCCATCCGCCAAACTCCGAGATATCGGTTCCCGACTGCACGCCATACGGCTCGCAGAGGAAACCGGCAACCCACGAACCGTCGACGAGTTCGACCTTCCCCAGAACCAGCGGAGACGGAACGGTCGAAATAAACGAGCCGAACTCCGCGCTGGGCATTTCCCACACTTCGACCGCAATTTTTGCGCCGCCATCGGTGACGCGCCACAGGCCTGGACGTTTCGTGCCGTCCGCCGACGCAGGCAGCGCCGACAACCGGTATTGCGCGGCAGTCTGAGTGGCCTGCAAGAGCCGCGCGCGTCGGGCAAGCAGATCGCGGTTGAGGGGCAAACCTTGCATGTGTGCGCCGCAGACCGCGATCCGCATGCGATCGTGGCTCGCCGCGCATCGTTCGCCGCGCGGCTCCGGCTCGACGGTTAGACCTCCCACGCAGTGCACGCCGCTCTTTCGTTGCAGCAGGTCGGCCACACCCAACAGATACTGGTCGGTGAACGCGCGGCCAAAGACGGTCACGCCCCAGGGCAGACCATTCTTCATGAAACCGGTCGGCGTAGCGACGGCGGCATAGTCCAGCAGATTCATGAAGTTGGTGTAATAGCCGAGCAGGGAGTTCGGACCAATGGGGTCGCGCTCCAACTCGTCGAGCGTCACGGCACGCGGATACGTCGGCGTCAGAACGAAATCGAGTGAATCGATCGACGCATCGCAGAGGGCCTTCAATTCCTGCAAGCGGTACTGCGCGCGAAACAGTTCGACCGCGCTCGCGCCGGGTGCCTTCGCCAACACATCGCGAATGACGGGCAAAACCGCAGCGGGTTTCTCCGTCATCAACTCGCCCGCCACGCTGTAACGCTCGGCCACCCACGGCCCCTGATAGAGCAGATTGGCGGTTTCGACAAACGGCGTGAAGTCGATTTCGACAGCTTCACCACCTGCTTCTTCGAGCAACGCGCGCACCTTCGCGAACAGCCCGGGGCTCTCGGAACAGCCGGCGAATTCCAGTTGCGCCGGCACGCCGAACTTGAACGCCGTGGGCTCGCCAAACGCGCGTGCCGTATTCCATTGCGGATTTGCGCGGCTGTATGCATCGCGAGGATCGGGGTGCGCGCTCAACGCAAGCAACGCGCTCGCTTCTTTCGCCGTCGCCGTGAAGAACGTCACGCAATCGAGCGTGCGGCACGCGGGCACCACACCCGCGGTGGACAGCAGGCCTTTAGTCGGCTTGAGACCGACGAGATTGTTCAGCGCGGCAGGCACGCGACCGGAACCGGCCGTGTCGGTCCCGAGCGCGAAACTGGCGACGCCGAGCGCGACGGCGAGTGACGACCCCGCGCTCGAGCCGCCCGACGGATAGTCGGGATGCACGCTATTGCGACACTTGCCATACGGCGACCGGGTGCCGTTCAGACCGGTCGCAAACTGGTCGAGATTGGCTTTGCCGAGCGGCACCGCGCCGAGCGCGATCAATTGCGCAACGACGCTCGCCGATCGCGACGGCGTGTACGCGAACGCGGGGCACGCGGCGGTTGTCTGAATGCCGGCGAGATCGATGTTGTCCTTGATCACGAACGGAACGCCATAGAGCGGCAGGCTTTCGACGTCCTGCGTGTCGAGCCAGTCGAGGTAGGGCGCGACTTCATCTTCGGTCAGAAGATGGATGAACAGATTGAACGATGGATTGAGCGCCGCAGCTTTTTCGAGCAGTTCAGCGACGAGCCTGCGCGGTGTGAGCGTTCCATCACGGTATGCGGAGCGAAGTGTCGGGAGGCGAAGATCGAATGACGAGAATGAAGACATGGTTTGCGTCCAGATAATTAGTGACGTTCGACGACGGCGACGCGTTGCCCCGCGCGCACGGGCGAACCCGGCGCCACGTAGATCTCGCCGACCGTTCCGGCGCACGGCGCACACACCGCGATTTCCATCTTCATCGACTCGATGATGAGCAGCACGTCGCCCGCGTCGACCGCGTCGCCGGTTTTCACCTTGACTTGCCAGAGGCTGCCGGCGATCTCGCTGTCCACGGCGACTTCGCCGTCGTGAAGCGGAGCTAACTGAGTGTTTTCGGTGACCGGCGTCTCGAACGTGACTTCCGAGGTGCCCGCTTCACGCCACCGCTCGCGCTCGGCCTGGAAGGCCGCCTGCTGCCTTGAACGGAACTGCTCGATGCTGGCTGATTCGCTAGCGAGAAACGCCTGATAGTCCGGCAACGAAAGCTCGGACTCTTCAATCCGCAACGGAAAACGCCCAAGCGGAAAGTCCGCGCGGATGCGCAACAGTTCGTCGGCCGATACTTCGTAGAAACGAATCTGGTCGAAGAAGCGCAGCAAATAGTGCTGTCCGGCGAAATCCGCGACTTCGCGGTAGCGATTCCACATCTGCAACGTGCGGCCGACGAATTGATAGCCGCCAGGCCCTTCCATGCCATACACGCACAGATACGCGCCGCCGATGCCGACCGAGTTCTCTGCGGTCCACGTACGGGCCGGGTTGTATTTCGTCGTGACCAGCCGGTGACGAGGGTCGAGCGGTGTCGCGACGGGTGCGCCGAGGTACACGTCGCCGAGGCCCATCACCAGATAGCTCGCATCGAAGACGATTTGCCTGACCGCGTCGATGGAGTCGAGGTCGTTGATGCGGCGAATGAATTCGAGGTTGCTCGGGCACCACGGCGCGTTCTTGCGCACGGTGGTCATATATTTTTCGATCGCGAGCTGGCACGCGGGGTCGTCCCATGACAGCGGCAGATGAACGACCCGCGACGGCACGCGCAGATCCTTCTGCAACAAGACCTCGTCCCACGCCCGCGCGACGATGTCGAGCAACCTGGCGAGCGGCAGATCCTCGGGCCGGTAGTGGATCTGCAGCGAACGGATGCCCGGCGTGAGATCGATGACGCCAGTCAGATGCTGCGCTTCGAGGGACTGCATCAGCGCATGTCCGCGAAACCGTGCCACGAGGTCGAGCTCCGCTGGACCGATTTCGAGCAGCAGATGTGTGTCGCCGGATACACGTGCGACGAGTCTGTCGCGGTCCGCGCCGGTATCGAGCACGATCGGCGACGTCAGCGATGCTCTTCTTTCGCTCGGCGCACTCGGTGCAATCTCGAGGCTCTCCAGTTCCCGACGACGCTCACGCGCAGCCTCACGCGCTTCTTCGACTTCGACGGGCGCGAAGCGGATCCTGTCGCCTGCTTTCAACTGGCCGATCTGCCAGAGGTCCGCCTCGATGATCGTCACCGGACAGACGAAGCCGCCGAGACTCGGGCCGTCGGGTCCGAGAATCACGGGCATGTCGCCGGTAAAGTCGACGGCGCCGACCGCGTACGGGTTGTCGTGAATGTTCGACGGATGCAGTCCAGCCTCGCCGCCGTCCTCGCGCGCCCACTCGGGTTTCGGTCCGATCAGGCGCACGCCGGTACGGCTGGAGTTGAAGTGAACCTCCCACTCGGTGTCGAGCAGCTGCGCGATATAGCGGGCGCTGAAGTATTCGGGGGCGCCGTGCGGGCCATAGATCACGCGAACGGTGCGCACGCCGTCGAGCGTCGGCGCGTCGACGAGCGCCGCGCCGGCTTGCGCATCGTCGAGCGGATAAAGATGCAGCACGTCGCCCGCGCGGATCGCGCGGCCGCCATGTCCGCCGAACTGGCCGAGCGTAAAGGTGCTGCGGCTGCCGAGATACAGTGCGACGTCGAAGCCGCCGCGCACGCACAGATAAGCGCGCGCGCCCGCGCCGCGTATCGTGCCGAGCGCGAGCGTCGAACCCGCCCGCACATGGAGGCTCGTGTTCAGCGGCTGAGCGACATCGTCGAGCAGCACCGGAATCTGCGCGCCGGTGATGGCGACCACGGCATCCGTGTTGAAGCGCAGCGTCGGCCCGCTCATCGTGACTTCGAGAGCGGCGGCGTCGGCCGCATTGCCGAGCAGGCGATTGCCGAGCCGCATCGCCCGGTCATCCATCGGCCCCGACGGCGGGATGCCGACTGCCCAGTAGCCCAGGCGGCCGGGATAGTCCTGCACCGTTGTCTGCGTGCCGCCGCTGACGACTTCGACCGTGCTGGCCCGATACCTGAGCCCTTCGAGACATCGAGTCCACGGTTCGCCCGACGCAAACGGCCGGTCGCGCAGAATCTGGCGCAGATAGTCGCGATTGGTCTCGACGCCGTAGAGTCGGGTGTTGCGCAGCGCATCGTCGAGCGCATCGCGCGCTTCATCGCGAGTCGGCGACCACGCGATCACTTTCGCGAGCATCGGGTCGAAGTAAGGCGGCACTTCGCAACCGGCCTCGATCCATGTATCGATGCGCAATGCGCGCCCGTCGGCATTCGGGAACGCGACATCGGTCAAGAGGCCCGGACTCGGTTTGAAATCACGCCCCGGATCTTCCGCGTAGAGTCGCGCCTGGATCGCGTGCCCTCGCGGCGTTAGACTCGCCGCCAGGTGCTTCAGCGGCGCGAGCGTGCCGGCCGCCAGTTCGATCATCCAACGCACGAGGTCGACGCCCCACACCTGTTCGGTGACGCCGTGCTCGACCTGCAGACGCGTATTGACTTCGAGGAAGTAGAACTGTTCGGCGGCGCTGTCGTACACGAATTCGACGGTGCCGGCGGAGCGATAGTCGACGGCTTTCGCGAGCTTGACCGCTGCCTCGCAGAGCGCGGCCTGAATGCCGTCCGGCAGGCAGGGGGCGGGCGTTTCCTCGAGCACCTTCTGATTGCGCCGCTGCACCGAGCAGTCACGCACGCCAAGCGCGAGCGCGTCGCCTTTGCCATCGCCGAATACCTGCACTTCCAGATGCCGCGCCCGTTCGATGTACTTCTCCAGAAACACGCCGGCATCGCTGAAATTGTTTTCGCCGAGGCGCTTCACGGCATCGAAATGGGCGCCGAGTTCGTCGGCGTTCCAGCACACCCGCATGCCGATGCCGCCGCCGCCCGCGGTGCTCTTCAGCATCACCGGATAGCCGATGGCCTGTGCCGCCGCGAGCGCCGCCGGCAAGTCCGCGAGCAGCCCGGTGCCTTCGAGCATCGGCACCCCTTCGTTGGCCGCGATTTCGCGGGCCGTGTGCTTGAGGCCGAACGCGCGAAGCTGCGCGGGTGTCGGTCCGATGAACGCGATGCCGGCCGCTTCGCAGGCTTCGCCGAACGCCGCGTTCTCCGATAAGAAGCCGTAGCCGGGATGGATCGCCTGCACGCCTTCGCGACGCGCAATCGCGAGGATCTTGGCCACGTCGAGATAAGTCAGCGCGGCCGGACCCTCGCCGAGCGCATGCGCGACAGGCGCTTCGCTGACGTGGCGGCTCGCACGGTCGGCCTCCGCATAGATGGCGACGCCGGTGACGTCGAGTTCGCGCAACGTCCTGAGAATGCGGCACGCGATAGCGCCGCGATTGGCGATCAGAATCTTCTCGAACATGGAAGGTGTGTTGATTCGAAGGCGGGCCGTCCCGCCGTGGGAATGGCCGGCCGTGGTCGTCCACGGCCGAAATCGCGTCAGCGATGCGTCTGGGTCAGTTCTTCGCGCGTACGGCTGAAGTACCGGCCCGAGCGAACCAGCATGAGGAGAAAAAGCCAGTGGCGGATGCGCTTCAATTCCATATCAGCAGCTCCGCGGGCGTCGGGTTGTAGGCGTTGCATGGATTGTTCAGCTGCGGGCAGTTGGAGATCAGTACGATCACGTCCATCTCCGCGCGCAATTCGACGTATTTGCCCGGCGCGGAAATGCCGTCTTCGAAGCTGAGCCCGCCCGTGGCCGTGACCGGCACGTTCATGAAGAAGTTGACGTTCGCGCCGATGTCCTGCTTCGACAGGCGGCCGTCATGTGCGCAGGCACGCAGGAAGTTGTCGCGGCAGCTGTGCATGTAGCGCTTCTCCAGTGCGTAGCGCACCGTGTTGCTTTCCTGCGCGCAGGCGCCGCCGAGCGTATCGTGGCGGCCGCACGTGTCGGCGACGATCGTCAGCATCGGATTGCCGAGGTTCGAGTACAGCACCGAGCCCGTCGTCAGGTAGAGGCTTTTTTGCCGGCGCAACGTGCGTTGCGGGTCGAAGCGCTCGCGCGGATCGGCGAGGCTGTAGAACAGCGTGTCGACCGCCTGGTTGCCTTCGAGATCGACGATGCGCAGCGTTTGCCCGGCCTTCACCTCGTGAAGCCACGGCTCGCCGGCGGCGAGTGTCTCGCGATAGACCGCGGTTTCCGGACGTTTGTCGCTGACGATAAGCGTGCTGGTCATAAGCGTGGCCTTCGCTCAAAGAAAGAAGCGTTCTGTGTTGATGAAACCGCGTGCGTTCTCTTCGCATGCGGTGCGGCAAACTTCGGCGACCTCGGGCCGCGCGTCGCTCAACTCGAGCTTGACGGGCCTCGGCGCGTACTCGGGGTTCGGGTCGAGCGGGTGCTGGATCGCGGTGAGCACGACGAGCGTGTTCATCGGTGCGTAGAGCTCGACGTAGTTGCCGGCTTTTGAGTTTCCTGGCACGAAACTGAGAACGCCGTCGTCGCTGACATCGACACGGCTGAACAGATTGAGCGTCATCAGCAGGTCAGTGATGCCGAGCCCCCACTTGCCCATTTCGACGAGCAGGTTGTCCGTGCCGTTGCGATAGAACGCGTTGCGCAGCTCCTGGTAGCGGCCCGCGCCGTATCGTTCGCGGACCTCGTCGGCGTTCGAAGCTCCGCCGATGCTGTCGTGCCAGCCACAGGTATCCGCGACGATCGCGGCAAGCACGCGGCCCATGTCGGAGTACAGGCAGTGCCCGACCGTGAGCCTGGCCGTGTGCTGGCACTTCAACGAATCCGGCAGATTGAGCCGTTCGCTCTTTTCCGTCGCGTTGACCATCATCACGCTGACGTTCGCACCGCCGCGCAGGTCGGTAATGCGCAGCGATCGACCACGCTTGACGATCAGCGACGTATGGCCGCCGCCTGGGACGGTTTCTTCAAGCAATAAGGTCGTATCTGAGTTCATACCTGAGTTCCCTTCAGTCGGAGACCAGTTCGATATGCGATGCGCCTCGCACGGCAGCCTCGGCGATATGCACGGCGGACATGGAATCGCGGCTACGGTCGAGGGCAATGTTGTAGGTGATGCGCGCGCCATAGGCGCCCGGCGCCTGCGGGTCGACGCGCACCTTGTCGAAAACCAGCACGCGGCTTCCCAACGTGAAGCCTTCTTTCAGGTCATGCGTGACCATGAAGATCGTGAGCTTCGCTTCGCGCCACAGGCCGGAGAGCAGCTCATGCATGTCCTTGCGGATGCCGGGGTCGAGCGCGCCGAACGGTTCGTCGAGCAGCAGCACGCGAGGCTTCATCATCAGCGCCTGCGCGATCGCGAGGCGTTGCTGCATGCCGCCCGACAGCTGCTGCGGAAACTTGTTCAACGCAGCGCCCAGACCGACGCGCTCGAGCATGGCCGCTGCCTCGTCTTGCGCCACGCGCCGACGGGCACCGAATAGCCGGCCGGTGAACTTCGCCTGTGGAAGCTCCAGCCCCAGCATCACGTTGCGCAACACGCTCAGATGGTCGAACACCGAGTAGCGTTGAAACACGACGCCGCGATGCCTGTCCGATTCGCCGGGCAGCGGCTTGCCGTCCAGCAGGATCTCGCCGCGCGTCGCGCGCTCCTGACCCAGCAGCAGGCGCAGAAACGTCGACTTGCCGCAGCCGGACGCGCCGACCATCGAACAGAACTCGCCTTCCTTGACGGTCAGATTCAAACGCTCGAGCACGACCTGGTCGCCGTATTCTTTCCAGACGTTGCGGACTTCGATCATCGCGCGCCTCCGTACCACGGGAAGCACCATTGCGTGATCCGGCGCAGCAGCTCATCGGTGAGCCATGCCAGCAGCGTGATCCACGCGACGTACGGCAGGATCAGATCCATCGACAGATAGCGGCGCACGAGAAAGATGCGGTAGCCGAGGCCATCGGTCGACGCGATCGCTTCGGCGGCGATCAGAAAGAGCCACGCCGCGCCGAGAGAAAGACGCGTCGCCGCCAGCAGACGCGGCAGCAGTTGCGGCAGCACCAGACGCAGAATCAGCGTCCAGCTGGTGGCGCCGAGCGTCTGCGCCTTGACCCACAGCTCGACCGGAATCTCGCGGGCGCGAGCATGCAGATCGCGAATGATCACCGGCGTGATGCCGACGACGATCAGCACGACCTTCGACAACTCGTCGAGCCCGAACACGATGAACAGGACCGGCAGCACCGCCAGCGGCGGCACCATTGAGATCACGGTGATGAATGGCGACAGCGTCGCGCTGACGAGCGGAAACGAACCGGTCGCGATCGCGGCCACCAGTGCGATCACGGCACTGACGACAAGGCCGATGCCGAGCCGCCGCAAGCTCGACAGCGTGTCGGTCCACAACAGATACTCGCCGGTGCGCTTGTCCTCGGTGAAGGCGGCCGACTTCACCGCGTCGCTCATTTGCGCCGCGCTCGGCAGCAGCTTGTCATCGGGATTGAGCGAGAGTCGCATCGAGGACCCGGCGAAGTAGACCGCGAACAGCACGACGAACGGCAGCAGAAGCAGCATCAAGCCGCCGATCCGGCTCGGATGTCGATTGATGAGTCGCATGGTGAGCGCCTGGTTGGAAAGCTGGGGTGCGAGCCCGCGATAGCGAGCCCCCGGCGAGTGCCTGGACGGTCCGTGTCAGAGCTTGCCCGCGGCCGCCATCGCGACGTAGGTCGGATCGAAACGCAGCTTGACGTTGTTCTTGTTGCCGACGACGACGCCCTTGTCGAACGCCATGCCGACCGCGTCCGCGCTCTTCGCGTCCTGTCCGAGCAGGCCGTGATCGAAAGAGAACTTCGCGACGCGCGTCATGATCTTCGGCATGTCGGCGCTGGTGACGAAGTCGAGCGCGGCTTGCGGCGAATAGAAGAGGGCGGTCGTGGCCAGTTGGCCCTTGAAGTTGGCGAGATCGGTGCCCGAGGCCTTCGCCATCGCGGTCAGCGCGGACGTGCTGGCCGCGGAGTCGGTGTGCATCAGCGCGACCATTTCGAACCATGCACCGGTCAGCGCTTTGCCGAGGGCGGGGTTCTGCTGCAACGTCTTCGTGTTGACGACCATCATGTCCATGATTTCGCCGGGGATCTTGCTGGAGTCGAAGACTTCGCTGACGTTCGGCTGCGACTTCAGATCGGCGAGCATCGGATTCCAGGTGACCGCGTTGTGAACCGTGGGGGTCGCGAATGCGCCCGAGATGTCGGCATCCGAGGTGTTCACGACCTTGAGGTCGCGCTCGCTCATGTGAGCGCTTTCGAGCGCGCGTGCGAGCAGGTAGTGGGAGACGGAAAACTGCACGAGGTTGACCTGCTGCCCCTTCAGGTCGGCGATCTGCTTGCCCTTGCCCTTCATCAGCACGCCGTCGTTGCCGTTCGAATAGTCGCTGACGATCAGGGCCGTCGAATCCACGCCGCCGGAGGCGGGAATCGTGAGCGCGTCCATGTTGGTCATCGCGCAGCCGTCGAACTTGCCGGCCGTGTACTGATTGATGGACTCGACGTAGTCGTTCAGCTGCACGACGTCGACATTGATGCCGTATTTCCTGGCCCATTTGGACACGATGCCCTGGGTTTTCGCCTCACCCCACGGCATCCAGCCGGCGTAGATGGTCCAGCAGACCTTGAAGTCGTTGCGGCCCGCGGCGAACGTGGGGCTCGAGGCGAAGGTGGCGAGGGAGACGGCGGCAATGCCAAGACAGCGAACGAGCTTGAACATGGGTTGACCTCGGAGGGGACGGTTAGCGACGGCAGGGAGCAGCGCAAACATCGCGTTCTCTCCCGGGCTTTTGTCCCGCCGTGTAACCTCGCCTGAGGTCGACAGCTCTCGGACCAGCACCTGCGTGAAGCAGGCCGGAACCCTAGCCGTCCATTTCCAGATTGTTTGTCGAACCGGAGGTTGCGCCGGCTCCTTGCGCGGTCTTTAAAGCGGGAAGTGTGCCAGGGGCCATACCGAGGGTTGGTCGTTAGCTTTGTGCGGCGAAGGGCAAGTTTTTGCCCTGGGGCGGGGAAGGTGTGCACTGATGTGTGTCAGGGAGCGCACTCGATTCGGGCGTGAGAGGACGGGTATCCGACTCAGCGATGCCAGACAAGATGCAACGGTCGTAGCGGGCTGCCTTGCTGCTCGCATGCGTCTGCGCCGTTCGAACCTGTTATTTGATGCCATCCCTATCGAATGCGAAACGAACCGCAAGTCAATGTCGTCCGGCAGATTCCACGCAGCGTGTGGGTTCTAGGATGTGTGAGTCTTTTCATGGACATCTCATCCGAAATCATCCACAGCCTGCTGCCGATGTTTCTGCTGGCAAGCCTTGGCGCCGGCGCCGGCACGATCGGGCTCATCGAGGGCATCGCGGAGGCCACGGCCCAGATGGTCAAGGTGTTTTCGGGAACGCTGAGTGACTACCTCGGCAACCGAAAGTGGCTCGCCGTAGCAGGGTATTCGCTCGGCGCAATGAGCAAGCCGCTTTTTGCCATTGCGTCGTCGGTTGGAGTCGTGGTGACGGCGCGCGTCATTGACCGTGTCGGCAAGGGCGTTCGCGGTGCGCCTCGCGATGCACTCATCGCGGATGTCACGCCGCAGCACCTGCGTGGCGCGGCCTTCGGCCTGCGCCAGTCGCTCGATACGGTCGGTGCGTTCCTCGGACCGCTGCTGGCCGTTCTCATCATGCTGATATGGGCAGATAATTTTCGGCTTGCCTTCTGGCTTGCCGTCATTCCCGGTGTGCTCGCGGTTGCGCTGTTGACGTTTGGTATCACGGAGCCTGAGCACGAGCCTCGCGCCAAAAGAAGCAATCCTGTGCGGTGGCAGAGTCTCAGGGAGCTTGGTTTGGACTACTGGTGGGTCGTAGGGATAGGCGCCGTTTTTGCGTTGGCGCGATTCAGCGAGGCTTTTCTGGTGCTTCGTGCGATGGGCAGCGGCGTACCGATTGCGCTCGTTCCGCTCGTCATGGTGGCAATGAATATCGTCTACGCGCTGTCCGCTTATCCGTTCGGGAAGCTCGCGGACACGATGCGGCATACGCGGCTGCTGATAAGTGGTCTGATCGTGTTGATTGGCGCCGACCTCGTGCTTGCACACGGCACCCACTGGAGCATAGTCGTCGTAGGCGTAGCGCTGTGGGGGCTGCACATGGGGATGACGCAAGGTCTGCTCGCTACGATGGTCGCGCACACGGCACCTGCGCATCTGCGCGGGACTGCGTTCGGTTTCTTCAATCTGCTGAGCGGCATCGTGACGCTGGTTTCGAGCGTTATCGCAGGCCAGTTGTGGGAACGTCTGGGCGCAGCCGCGACCTTTTATGCGGGCGCAGCCTTCGGTGTGATGACCGTGGTGCTGCTGCTCTTTCACCCGACACCGACTCAATCTCTTCACGACCTGAGCTAACGTGGCATAGCCGGGGTATCCGTCTGGAAAATGCGCGCATTGTTGCCGCTATTTCCCCAACGTCGAGTGGTGTGTCGCTGCGTCTGCCTGAACTCGGATGCCCATCGGTCGTCAGGCTTCGTGGCAGCGTTTCAAAACAAAAAAGCCGCTGTCCTTGTGGGACAGCGGCTTTTTCTTGAAGCTGGTGGCGAATCAGGGACTCGAACCCCGGACCTGCGGATTATGATTCCGTCGCTCTAACCGACTGAGCTAATTCGCCGAAAGAAGCGAGATTATGCTGGGGCCACCGGGGGCTGTCAACCCCCGGCTCACAACTTTTTCAGATAGCTCCGGCTGTCGGTCCACTCAATCCTTCGCGTAGATATCCGAGTCCTTGGTTTCGCGCACGAACAGCATGCCGATCACGAAGGTGACCACCGCGATGATGATTGGATACCAGAGCCCCGAGTAGATGTTGCCCTTCGCCGCGACGATCGCGAACGCGGTGGCCGGCAGGAAGCCGCCGAACCAGCCATTGCCGACGTGATACGGCAGCGACATCGACGTATAACGGATGCGCGTCGGGAACATCTCGACCAGCATCGCCGCGATCGGCCCGTAGACCATCGTCACGTAGATCACGAGGATCGTCAGGATCACGATGCTCATCGGCCAGTTGATCTGAGCCGGATCAGCCTTCGGCGGGTAGCCGGCGGCCTTCAGCGTCGCGGCGAGCGTCTTCTCGAACGTCTTGGCTTGCTCCTTCGCGTCGCCGGCGCGGCCGTCGAACGTGTTGACGACCGTATCGCCCACTCGGATCTGCGCGATCGTGCCGGCAGGCGCCGCGACGTTGTCGTAGTTCAGGCCGGCTCGCGACAGCGCGCCCTTCGCGATGTCGCATGAGCTCGTGAACTTCGCCGTGCCCACCGGGTTGAACTGGAACGAGCACTCGGCCGGATCGGCGATCACGACGATCGGCGACTTCGCGGTTGCCGCTTCGAGCGCCGGGTTCGTGTAGTGCGTGAGCGCCTTGAACAGCGGGAAGTAGGTGAGTGCGGCGATCAGCAGGCCGGCCATGATGATCGGCTTGCGGCCGATGCGATCCGACAGCGAGCCGAAGAACAGGAAGAACGGCGTGCCGATCAGCAGCGCGAGCGCGATCATGATGTTGGCGCTCGAACCGTCGACCCTCAGCGTCTGCGTGAGGAAGAACAGCGTGTAGAACTGGCCCGTGTACCAGACGACAGCCTGGCCGGCCGTCAGGCCGAGCAGCGCGATAATCACGACCTTCAGGTTCTTCCATTGGCCGAACGCTTCGGAAAGCGGCGCCTTCGAGGTCTTGCCCTCGGCCTTGATGCGCGCGAACACCGGCGACTCATGCAATTGCAGGCGAATCCACACCGACACAGCGAGCAGCAGGATCGACACGAGGAACGGAATCCGCCAGCCCCAGGCGCCGAACGCGTCTTCGCCCATGAGCGTGCGAACGCCGAGAATCACGAGCAGCGACAGAAACAGACCGAGCGTGGCGGTGGTCTGGATCCATGCGGTGTAGAAGCCGCGGCGGTTCGCCGGCGCGTGTTCGGCCACATAGGTCGCGGCGCCGCCGTACTCGCCGCCGAGCGCGAGACCCTGCAGCAGGCGCATCGCGATGAAGAGCACCGGCGAAGCGATGCCGATCGCCGCGTAGCCCGGCAGGAAGCCGACGAGGAACGTCGACAGGCCCATGATGACGATCGTGATCAGGAACGTGTACTTGCGCCCGACCATGTCGCCGAGCCGCCCGAATACGATCGCGCCGAACGGCCGCACCGCGAAGCCCGCCGCGAAGCTGAGCAGCGTGAAGATGAACGCCGCGGTCGGATTGACGCCGGAGAAGAAGCTCTTGCTGATGAAGGCCGCAAGCGAGCCGGCCAGATAAAAGTCGTACCACTCGAAAACCGTACCCAGCGACGATGCGAAGATCACCCGCTTCTCATCGCGCGTCATCGGCACGCGCGAGATTTGCCCGCCAACGGTAGCCATATTGTCGTCTCCAATATTGATATATCCACGGATCGCCGGCACAGCCGTTCCCGTGCAACCGATTATTGGAGTGGAAACTTACGGCGTTCTGACTCGGCGCCTGAACCTGGGGTAGTCCGGTAAGTGGACGAAAGGCGTTCAATTTCCGCTAATGTGCTGGTATGTTCCCGCAACCCACGCTGAAATATCTCAAAAAACGCTGACCGTCAAGCTGACGATAGAGGCGCGTTAGGGTAAGTCCCGTTCGAGCACGTGCAAGCTGACGCGCACCAGTGTGCCGGCGAGCCGCGGTGACTCTTGGTAGACGTTGTCGTCGATGGCGAGCTCGCCGCCATGCATTGCCGCAATCTCGCGCACGATCGCGAGGCCGAGGCCGCTGCCGTCGCCCTCGCGGCCCAGAATCCGGTAAAAGCGCTCGACCACACGCGAGCGCTCGCTGGCCGGAATGCCGAGCCCGGTGTCCTCGACTTCCAGGTGCACGAGCCGCGTGGGGGCGTCGTGCCGCACGCGCACGGTGATGCGGCCGCCCGCCGGCGTATAGCGGATCGCGTTGTCGATCAGGTTCGACAGCATTTCACGCAGCATCACCGGATTGCCGGCGACTTCGACGGGCTCGTCGGGCGCTTCGTAGCCGATGTCCATCTGCTTCGCGAGCGCGGCCTGCACCCATTCGCGCACCGCGCTGCGCGCGAGTTCGCCCAGTTCGAGCGGCGTGAAGATCTGTCCCGACCGACGGTTTTCCGCGCGCGCCAGCGCGAGCAATTGCGTGACGAGCCGCGCGGCCTGCTCGGAGCTCGTCGCGATCTGTTCGAGCGAGCGACGAACCTCGGCCGACGCGTTCTGGCGCAGCGCGAGCTCGGCCTGGGTGCGCAGGCCGGCCAGCGGCGTTTTCATCTGATGCGCGGCGTCGGCGATGAAGCGCTTCTGCAGCTCCATGTTCTGTTCGAGGCGCGTGAGCAGATCGTTGAACGACGTGACGAGCGGCTCGATTTCCGGCGGCGCGCGGCGCGCTTCGAGCGGCGACAGATCGTCCGGCCGGCGCGCGCGGATATGCGCCTGCAGCGCATGCAGCGGCTCGAGCCCGCGCGACAGCCCGAACCACACGAGCAGGATCGCGAGCGGCAGGATCACGAACTGCGGCAGGATCACGCCCTTGATGATGTCGTTGGCGAGCTGGCTGCGCTTGTCGAGCGTTTCGGCGACCTGCACGAGCACGGCCTGCGCGCCCGGCGTCTGCGGAAACTCGACGGTCGTGTAGGCGACGCGGATGTCGTTGCCGCGCAGCACGTCGTCGCGGAATTCGACGAGACCCGGTGGCGGGCGGTCCTCCTCGTGCGGCAGTGGCATGTCACGCTCGCCGGCCACGAGCTCGCCGCGCGTGCCGAGCACCTGAAAGAACACGCTGTCGACGTTGTCGGCGCGCAGGAAATCGCGCGTCGACTCGGGCAGCGACAGCTCCGCGACGCCATTGACCGGATGGATCTGGCGCGCGAGCACGTAGGCGTCGGTTTCGAGCGCGCGGTCGAACGGCCCGTTCGCGATCGACTTCGCGACCAGATAGGTGACCGCGAGGCTCATCGGCCACAGCAGCAGCAGCGGCGCGAGCATCCAGTCGAGAATTTCGCCGAACAGCGAGCGCGGACGCGCTTCGGCGGCGGCTTCGGTTTCGTCGGGCGCGGCGAACGGATTGGCGTAGCGCGCGTCGCGCGCCTCGTCGAGGTCCGCCGCGTGCGCCGTGGCGCGATCAGCGCGTGCGGACATCGCTGGCCTCTATTTGTAGTGGTGGCTCGCCGGCATCGCGGTGGACGACGGCGCGGTGGACGATTGTGCCGCTTGTGCCTTCTGCGGCTCGGAGCCGGCCGGGGTGGCGGGCGCGCTCGCATTCGCCGGCGACGCCGCTTTTTCGAGACAGTAGCCGAGCCCGCGCACGGTGATGATGCGCACGCCGCTCGGTTCGATCTTCTTGCGCAGCCGGTGCACGTAGACTTCGATCGCGTTGTTGCTGACTTCCTCGCCCCATTCGCACAGATGGTCGACGAGCTGCTCTTTCGAGACCAGCCGGCCGATCCGTTGCAGCAGCACTTCGAGCAGACCGAGCTCGCGCGCCGACAGATCGATCGCCTGGTCGTTGACGTAGGCGATGCGGCCCACCTGATCGAACGACAGCGAGCCATGCCGCACGACGGTCGGGCCGCCGCCCGCGCCGCGCCGTGTCAGCGCGCGCACGCGCGCTTCGAGTTCGTTCAGCGCGAAGGGCTTGGCCATGTAATCGTCGGCGCCGAGGTCGAGGCCTTTGACGCGTTCGTCGACGCTATCGGCGGCGGTCAGGATCAGCACGGGCAGGTTCGAATTGCGCGCGCGCAGGCGGCGCAGCACCTCGAGCCCGGACATGCGCGGCAGGCCCAGATCGAGGATCAATAGGTCGAACGTCTGCATTGACAACGCGGTATCGGCTTCCACGCCGCTTTTCACGTGATCGACCGCATAGGCCGATTGGCGGAGTGATCGAACCAGACCATCCGCGAGTATGCTGTCGTCTTCGGCAATCAGAATTCGCATGATGCGCCAGCCTGGCTTTGCCGGCACCGTGGGGTTGCCCCGGCGCGCAGCGGTCTCCGAACATTATTGTGGGTAGTTGGGGCGATGCGACAGTAAAAGATGCGCGTTCGCATCACAATCGCACTTGCCAAAACTACTGTTTTTTTATACAGTGTCTGCGTTTCGTGTGATGTCCTGGAGACTCCGCTCAATTCGAGTGGAACCACGGGTGCACATCTGCCTCAGACGCCGTTCATCATAGCAAAGGACGATTCATGGAAGAAAGCAAGAAAGGCTCGGCTGGACTGACTGCTGAAAAGAGCAAGGCTCTCGCCGCCGCGCTCGCGCAGATCGAAAAGCAGTTCGGCAAAGGGTCGGTCATGCGGCTCGGTGCAGGTGAGGCAGTCGAAGACATCCAGGTGGTCTCCACCGGATCGCTCGGCCTCGACATCGCACTGGGCGTCGGCGGTTTGCCGCGCGGCCGCGTGGTCGAAATCTACGGTCCGGAATCGTCCGGTAAAACCACGCTGACGCTGCAGGTCGTCGCCGAAATGCAGAAGCTCGGCGGCACCGCGGCGTTCATCGACGCGGAACACGCGCTGGACATTCAATACGCGGGCAAGCTCGGCGTGAACGTCGCCGACCTGCTGGTCTCGCAGCCGGACACCGGCGAACAGGCGCTCGAAATCGCCGACGCGCTGGTGCGCTCGGGCTCGATCGACATGATCGTGATCGACTCGGTCGCGGCGCTGGTGCCGAAGGCGGAAATCGAAGGCGAAATGGGCGACTCGCTGCCGGGTCTGCAGGCGCGTCTGATGTCGCAGGCGCTGCGCAAGCTGACCGGCACGATCAAGCGCACGAACTGCCTCGTGATCTTCATCAACCAGATCCGCATGAAGATCGGCGTGATGTTCGGCAACCCGGAAACCACCACGGGCGGTAATGCGCTGAAGTTCTACGCGTCGGTGCGTCTCGACATTCGCCGCATCGGCTCGATCAAGAAGAACGACGAAGTGATCGGCAACGAAACCCGCGTGAAGGTCGTCAAGAACAAGGTGGCGCCGCCGTTCCGTGAAGCGATTTTCGACATCCTGTACGGCGAGGGCATCTCGCGTCAGGGCGAAATCATCGACCTCGGCGTGCAGGCGAAGATCGTCGACAAGGCCGGCGCATGGTACAGCTATAGCGGCGAGCGGATTGGTCAGGGCAAGGACAATGCGCGTGAATTCCTGCGCGAAAATCCGGATATCGCTCGCGAAATCGAGAACCGTATCCGCGAATCGCTGGGCGTTACCGCGATGGCGAACGCCGTGACCGGCGCGGACGCTGAAGTCGCGGGCGAAGAAGAGTAAGCATCAAGTGATACGCAAAGGCCGGCCGCTGTCCGGTTTCGACTCCGGACGCTATCCGGACGGCCCGCGCGACGCGGCGGACGGATCGCCTGAGTCCGGCGATCCGTTCGAACCGTTCGAACCGTTCGAACCGTTCGACGCACATGACCGCGCCGCGGGCCGCGGCCCGCAGCGTACGCGGTCTGCGCCCGCTGCAGCGTCGTCCAGCCGGGATTCCTCCGGACTCGATTCCCCAATCCCCTCCGAGGTCACCTACACCCGCTCGCGTCGCCAACCCGGCGAAGAGAAGCCGGGCCAGTCCGACAAAGACGACAGCAGAAAATCCCAACGCCCCGCCCGTTCGCTGAAAGCGCGCGCGCTCGGCTATCTGTCGCGCCGCGAATATAGCCGCGCCGACCTCGCCCGCAAGCTGAAGCCTTACGTCGAGGAAACCGATTCGCTCGACCCGGTGCTCGACGCGCTGCAGGCCGAAAACTGGCTATCCGACTCGCGCTTCGCGGAAAGCCTGATCCATCGGCGCGCATCGCGGCTCGGCACGAGCCGCATTCTCGGCGAACTGAAGCAACACGCGCTCAACCCGGCGCTCGTCGAAGAGGCGAGCGCGCAATTGCGCGAAACCGAACTCGCGCGCGCCCAGGCGGTCTGGCGCAAGAAGTTCGGCCAGTTGCCGCAAACGCCGGCCGAGCGCGCGAAGCAGGCGCGCTTCCTCGCGTCGCGCGGCTTCTCCGGCGCGACGATCGGCAAGATCCTGAAGGGTATCGACGCCATCGGGGACGGCGACTAACACGCCAGTCTCGACGGGTAGGGCAAATACCGCGCCGTAACCTGGCGCCAGGCCGTGCGCAATCGGGGCTGTCCCAAATACCCGTTATGCTAAACTCGAGAAGTTTTCCAATCCGGCCTTTCCTTCCCGCATGTCGCTCTCCCCGCCAGTGTCCCGTCAGTTGCGCCATCGTCGCGCAATCAGAGCGGAAGCTTACGAGCGAGCCGATGGCCTGTGGGATGTGGAAGCGTGCCTGACCGACGAAAAGCCACGCGATGTGGCGCTTGCGTCGGGTGTCCGGCCCAATGGTCAGCCGATCCATGAACTCTGGCTTCGCATCACCATCGATCGCAAGCTCAATGTCGTCAACGCCGAGGCGTCGTCCGACTGGGTGCCCTATCCAGGGTTGTGCCAGGCTAGCAATCCCGCCTACCGTGCCCTCATCGGGCTCAATCTGTTCCACAACTTCCGTCGCGATGCTGCCCGTTTGCTGGCCGGCACGGCCGGTTGCACGCATCTCACCGAGCTGTGCGCGATCCTGCCGACCGCCGCGATCCAGGCGTTCGCCGGCGACGTATGGAACACCGATGACGGCACGCCGGGTGCGAACGCGGGTTCGGGAGACGAATCGTCTAACGGCACAGGCGAGCATTCCAACGACAAACCGCCATTCCAGCTGGGACGCTGCCACGCGCTGCGTTTCGACGGCGAGGCGGTGAAACAGTTTTATCCGCGCTGGTATGGTCATGCACCGCGTCCGGCGGAACGCGCGGCCTCGTCGGACGGCGCGGCGGCCCGCGAACGAAGCGGCGACGCGTCGGCCTGAACGGCGGCAACGGAATCGAAGTTCTATCCAACTCTCAGACTGAAGGGAATCACGCATGAAGATTCACGAGTACCAGGGTAAGGAAATCCTGCGGAAATTCGGCGTCGCGGTACCGCGCGGCAAGCCGGTCTTCTCGGTGGATGATGCGGTTAAGGCCGCGGAAGAGCTGGGCGGCCCGGTGTGGGTCGTGAAGGCTCAGATCCACGCGGGTGGCCGTGGCAAGGGCGGCGGCGTCAAGGTCGCCAAGTCGCTGGAACAGGTTCGCGAGTACTCGAACCAGATCCTCGGCATGCAGCTCGTCACGCACCAGACCGGTCCGGAAGGCCAGAAGGTGAACCGCCTGCTGATCGAAGAAGGCGCCGACATCAAGAAGGAACTGTATGTCGGTCTCGTGATCGATCGCGTTTCGCAGAAGATCGTCGTGATGGCGTCGAGCGAAGGCGGCATGGACGTCGAAGAAGTCGCGGAAAAGACGCCTGAGCTGATCCACAAGGTTGCCGTCGATCCGTCGACCGGCCTGAAGGACTCGGAAGCAGACGACCTCGCGAAGAAGATCGGCGTGCCCGACGCTTCGATCCCGCAAGCTCGCGCGATCCTGCAAGGCCTGTACAAGGCATTCTGGGAAACCGACGCATCGCTCGCCGAAATCAACCCGCTGATCCTGACCGGCGACGGCAAGGTCATCGCACTCGACGCGAAGTTCAACTTCGACTCGAACGCGCTGTTCCGTCACCCGGAAATCGTCGCGTACCGCGATCTTGACGAAGAAGATCCGGCTGAAATCGAAGCGTCGAAGTTCGACCTCGCGTACATCTCGCTCGACGGCAACATCGGCTGTCTGGTGAACGGCGCCGGCCTCGCAATGGCAACGATGGACACCATCAAGCTGTTCGGCGGCGAACCGGCGAACTTCCTCGACGTCGGCGGTGGCGCGACGACCGAGAAGGTCACCGAAGCGTTCAAGATCATGCTGAAGAACCCGAACCTGACCGCGATTCTGGTCAACATCTTCGGTGGCATCATGCGCTGCGACGTGATCGCGGAAGGCGTGATCGCGGCGTCGAAGGCCGTGTCGCTGAAGGTGCCGCTCGTGGTCCGCATGAAGGGCACGAACGAAGACCTGGGCAAGAAGATGCTCGCCGAATCCGGCCTGCCGATCATCTCGGCGGACAGCATGGAAGAGGCGGCTCAGAAGGTCGTCGCGGCTGCTTCGGGCAAGGCGTAAGCCAGCTGTCCACGGCGCATTTACCAGCTCATTTGCCAGGTTTACGAGTGGCGGCGCGCAAGCGACACAGGCGTGAAGCATCGCGCCGAGTGGCGCTACCGCGCGACGCCAAACGAACAGAGGTCAATACATGTCGATTCTGATCAACAAAGACACCAAGGTCATCACGCAGGGCATCACCGGCAAGACCGGTCAGTTCCACACGCGTGCTTGCCGTGAATACGCAAACGGCCGCGAAGCGTACGTTGCGGGCGTGAACCCGAAGCGCGCCGGCGAAGATTTCGAAGGCATCCCCATCTACGCGAGCGTCGCTGAAGCCAAGGCTGAAACGGGCGCGACCGTGTCGGTGATTTACGTTCCGCCGGCAGGCGCTGCCGCCGCAATCTGGGAAGCAGTCGAAGCCGACCTGGATCTCGCAATCTGTATCACGGAAGGCATTCCCGTCCGCGACATGATCGAGATCAAGGACCGTATGCGTCGCGAAAACCGCAAGACGCTGCTGCTCGGACCGAACTGCCCGGGCACGATCACGCCGGACGAACTGAAGATCGGCATCATGCCGGGTCACATCCATCGCAAGGGCCGCATCGGCGTCGTGTCGCGTTCGGGCACGCTGACGTATGAAGCAGTCGGCCAGCTGACCGCGATCGGCCTCGGCCAGTCGTCGGCAGTCGGTATCGGCGGCGACCCGATCAACGGTCTGAAGCACATCGACGTGATGAAGATGTTCAACGACGATCCGGATACGGACGCCGTCATCATGATCGGCGAAATCGGCGGTCCGGACGAAGCGAACGCTGCTGAGTGGATCAAGGACAACATGAAGAAGCCGGTGGTTGGCTTCATCGCTGGCGTCACGGCGCCTCCGGGCAAGCGCATGGGCCACGCCGGCGCGCTGATCTCGGGCGGTGCGGACACCGCCGAAGCGAAGCTGGAAATCATGGACGCGTGCGGTATCAAGGTCACGAAGAACCCGTCGGAAATGGCGCGTCTTCTGAAGGCGATGCTGTAAATCGAATTCGCGTGCCGTTGGCGCGCGATTTTGATACGCTTACGAACTCCTTTCGTAAGCGGGCGGTCCCGAAAAGCGGGGGAGTGCAGACTCCCCCGCTTTTTTTTTCGTCCGCGCTTGCGCCGCGGTTCTGTCCGCGCGGTCGATTTTTTCTTATGCTTTTTTCCATGCTCGAATTCTTCACGACCCTCCATTGGGGCTCGGTCTTTCAGATCATCGTCATCGACCTTCTGCTCGGCGGCGACAACGCGGTCGTGATCGCGCTCGCCTGCCGCAACCTGCCGCAGTCGCAGCGCATGCGTGGGATCGTGTGGGGGACCGCCGGCGCGATCGCGCTGCGCGTCGTGCTGATCGCGTTCGCGGTCGTGCTGCTCGACGTGCCGTTCCTGAAGTTCGCGGGCGGCTTGCTGCTGCTGTGGATCGGCGTGCGCCTGCTCGCGCCGGCGCACGACGCTCACGACAACGTGAAGCCGGCCGACAAGCTGATCTCGGCGGTGAAGACGATCATCATCGCGGATGCGGTGATGAGCGTCGACAACGTGATCGCGATCGCGGGCGCGGCCGAAGCCGCGGAGCACGAGCACCAGTTGGCATTGGTGATCTTTGGCCTCGTCGTGAGCATTCCGCTGATCGTGTGGGGCAGCCAGCTGATTCTGAAGCTGCTCGATCGCTTTCCGGGCATCGTACTGTTCGGCGCGGGCCTGCTCGGCTGGATCGCGGGTGGTCTGATGGTCAACGACCCGGCCGGCGACCGCTGGCCGATCCTCGACACGCCAGTCGCCGAATACGGGATGAGCATCGCGGGCGCGCTGTTCGTCGTGATCGTCGGTTATCTGTTGAAGCGCCGTAACGCGAAACGCGCGGCGGTGTGAGCATGGCGCTGACGGTGCATCGCTGCCTGATTCGTGATGCCGTCCGAATGCAAGCCTGGCCATCCGGCTGACTGTGACGCGCGAGCTTCGCTCGCTACGATTGAAACGCCTGCTCCCGATCCACGGGCCAGGCGTTTCTCGTATCAGGAGTCTGCCGATGATCGTTACCCTGCCATATTCCCCATACTCTCAATCGACGCAATCCTCGCGTATGTCGCGCCGCGCACGCTGGCGCGCGAGCTGGTTCGCGCGCATCTGCCGCCGCTGCGGCGTCGGCTTCACGCTGATCGAGTTGATGATCGTGCTCGCGATCGTCGGCGTGATCGCGGCCTACGCGATTCCCGCGTATCAGGACTATCTGGCGCGCAGCCGGGTCGGCGAGGGCTTGTCGCTCGCGGCGTCGGCGCGGCTCGCGGTGGCCGAAAATGCCGCGAGCGGCAACGCGTTCAGCGGCGGTTATGCGTCGCCGCCCGCCACGCGCAACGTCGAGTCCATCCAGATCGACGACGACACTGGTCAGATCACGATCACGTACTCGACGCGTGTCGCGCAGGCCGGCGCAAACACCATGACGCTGGTGCCGTCCGTCCCGGACAACGTCGATGCCCCGAGCGCGCGAGTCGCGTTGAGCAAGGACGCGGTGCAGACCGGCGCGCTGACGTGGGAATGCTTTGCGAGCGGCAAGAGCGCGTCGTCGTTGCCGGCGCCGGGTTCGGGGCCGATGCCAAGCGAGGCGCCGACGCTCGCCGCGAATCTGGCGCCGCCCGAATGCCGTTCATAAGGGGCAAATGAGTGAGTGAACGACACAGCAGCCGAGCGCTGACTGGATGAGTCGAAGCCACAACGTAAAAGGCTGATTTTCAGCCTATTTCGGCCGGACCGGCGCACAGTGCAACGAAATTTTTGTATAGTGCGCCGGTTGCTGACGCCCACCGTTGATTCGATGCCCACCCCTTTCGCGCGCTACCTGTCTCTCGTACTGCTGGCTCTTGCGTTGATCCTGCCCTACGCGGTTGCCAACCATACGTATCCGATCCCAACCTTCTACGCCGAATTCACCACGCTCGCGCTGTTTCTGCTGACCGGGGCGGCCGTTGTGCTGCTGGTCGCGACCACCCGGCCGCGCGTGGGCTTCGCGTCGCCCACGGTCGCGCTCGTACCCCTGCTGTTCGGCCTCGTGCTGGTCGTGCAGACGCTGGTGCTGCCGGTCGCGGAGCCATCGATGAACTGGCTCGGCGCGGGCTTCCTGCTCGCTGCGTGGATGGCCGTGCATGTGGGCTACGGCTTCACGCGCGTGAAGCTCGACGAGACCGCGTTGCGCTGGGCGGCGGGGGCGTTGATCGTCGGCGGTCTGTTCGCGGTGTTCAGTCAGGTGATCCAGCTGTTTCACCTCGAGGCGCGCGTGGCTCCGCTCGTCGTCGCGTACAACATAACCGTCGAGCGCCGGCCGTTCGGCAACATGGCGCAGGCGAACCACCTCGCGACGTATATCGCGTTCGCGATGGCGGGCGCGCTGTACCTCGTGCAGACGCGCCGCATCGCGATGCCCATCTGGCTGCTCGTCTCGACGATTTTCTCGGTCGGCCTCGCGCTGACCGTGTCGCGGGGTCCATGGCTGCAGATGGGCGTGATCGTCGTCGCCGGCTTCTGGATGGCCTTCGCGCAGACTCGCAACGAACCGCAATTGCGCCGTAGCAACCGTGAATGGCTGGTGCCGATCGCGCTCGCAGTGCTGTTTTTCGTGGTCAATGCGCTGATCCGCTGGGCCAACGTGCGCTTTCACCTCGAACTCGCGCAGTCGGCGGCCGAGCGCTTCCAGGATGCCGGCCAGATCGCGCCGCGCCTCGCGCTGTGGAAATACGGCTGGACGATGTTCAAGCAGCATCCGCTGCTCGGCGTCGGCTGGGGCGAATTTCCGAGCCATCAGTTCGAGCTCGTCAAGCAGCTGGGCGGCGTCGAAATCGCCAACAACTCGCACGACATTTTCGTCGACCTGCTCGCGAAAACCGGTCTGATCGGTCTTGCGATCGTGCTCGTGGGTCTCGTCGCGTGGCTCGTGCGCGTCGTGCGTGCGCCGCAAAGCGCCGCGCGCGTGTTCGGCATCGCGCTGATCGGCGTGCTGACGATGCATGCGCTCGTCGAGTATCCGCAGCAGTACATGTTCTTCCTGTTGCCCGCGATGTTCGTGTTCGGCCTGCTCGAAACGCGGCCGTTGCGCGCGGTGCCGGCGAATCTGTCGCTCGGCGCGTTCGCGGTGGTGGTGTTCGGCGGACTCGCCGCGCTGTATCCGGTGTATCGCGACTATGCGCGTGCCGAGGTGCTCTACTACGGCGCGCGTCCGGCCGAGCAGTACGGCGCCGATCCGTCGTTTATGTTCGGCGCGTGGGGCGAATACGGTCTCGCGACGCTGCAGCCGATGAATCCGCTGAACCTGCAGCGCAAGCTCGCGATGCACAAGCAGGCGATCGCCCTGTTGCCCGGCGAGACGGTGCTGCGTCGCTACGCGGTGCTGCAGGCGCTGACCGGCGATACCGCGGCGGCGCTCGATACGGTCGAACGCTTGCGGATCTTCGCCGAGGAATTGAAAGACTGGCCGGCGCAGCTCGGCTATCTCTACCAGCTCGTCGACGAGCAGAAGTCGCTCGCGGGCTTCAAGCAGCAGTTGGTGAAGCGCTACGGCACACCGGCGGCCGATGCGACGCCGGATGACGACAGCGACGAAGATTGATCGGACCGCGGAAGCTCAGGCGTGCTGGCGCCGCGGCTTCCTCCCTTCAAAGTTCAAAGCTCGGAATACTTCGCGGCCGTGCCTTTCGCCTTGTCGATGGGGTAGCGCGCTTCGTTCAGCTTCAGTTTTTCCGCTGCCGCGTCGACGAGATCGAAGCCGGCGGTATGGGCGACCAGCAGCAGGTACATGAACACGTCGGCGCACTCGTGCCTGAGGTTCGTCGATTGCGCGGGATCGCCGAGCAGCGCGTCGATCTGCGCATCGGTCTTCCACTGAATCGTCTCCAACAGCTCACCGGCTTCGATGCCGGTGGAGACGATCAGGTTGCGCAGCGTGTGAAACTGCCGCCAGTCGCGCGCGTCGCGAAACGCCAGTAGCTGCTCGAGCAGTTCGTCGATGGTCATGTTGCTATCCGGATAGTTGTCGAACCGCACGTCAAGCTTGCGCCACCCAATCCCCCGATTTCCCGCCATGCTTTTCCATCACCTTCACATCGGTGATGGTCATGCCGCGATCCACTGCCTTGCACATGTCGTACACGGTCAGCAGCCCGATCTGCACGGCGGTAAGCGCCTCCATTTCGACGCCCGTCCGTCCAAACGTCTCGACCTGGACCGTGCAATGCACGCCGGGCATCTGCTCGTCGAGTTCGAAATCGGCCTTCACGCGTGTCAGCGCGAGCGGATGACAGAGCGGAATCAGATCGGCGGTGCGCTTCGAGGCCTGGATCGCCGCGATCCGCGCGATGCCGATCACGTCGCCCTTTTTGGCGTTGCCGTCGCGGATCAGCGCGAACGTGTCGGGCAGCATGCGGATCGAGCCACGCGCGATCGCGATGCGCCTGGTCTCCTGCTTGCCGCCGACGTCCACCATATGCGCGTCACCGGCCGCATCGAAATGAGTGAGTTCAGGCATGGTTGACTCCTCCAGAGGGCGCCTATCATAGCAGTGCGGCGCGGCCTCGAATCGTCGCGGCGACTGATTACATTTGCGCTGTGTCGTGCTCTGAGTTTTGCCTCGTACGCGTCCTGCGACGCCCTTGCCCATTATCTTAGTCCGGGCCACGCGCGGCGTTTTTCGACTTCGTCAGGCCGGCTTCGCGATGCATTCAAAACGATTCCTCGCTGCGTTGCTATCCGTCGCGCTCGCGACCGACATCGCACGGAGTGCCGGTCACGCCGACGAAGCCGCGCGTCTCGCCGAGCTCGCGCAGAAGCGCTGGCCGCAATCGAACGCGGCGATCGACATGCATATCCGCACGCTGTTCACGCTGCATCGCTTCACCGACGCGCAGGCGCTCGCGAAGCAGGAGACCCGGGCGCATCCCGATCAACCCGCGTGGTGGCTCTATCTCGCGCAGGCGAGCGCGGGCAGTGGCGATGCATTGACGCAGCATCGCGCGATGGCGGAGAAGTTCGCGCTGGAGGGCGCGTGGCCATCGGCGATCCGGCAGCTGAAGGACGCGCGCGACCTGAAGACGATCGGCTATTACGACCTCGCGACCGTCGACGCGCGCCTGCACGAGATGGAGAGCCGCTACAAGGAGGAGCGGCTCGACGAGAAAGGGTAGGGTGGGACGTGAACGCGCGCCGCTGCGCGCGTCAGACCTGCGCCGCCGGGCTCGCAACGAAGCCAAAGCGCGCGGCCACCTGATCGCGTCGCACGCTTTGCAGCGGCAAGGTGCGCTGAACACTCCAGTGGAACGCACCGCTCAATGAGCCATCGTCGGCGAGCGTCGCGTGATCGGAGAAGATCTCGAGGTCGTGATCGTGCAGCACCGCGATACGTGCTGGCTGCGAGCGATCGGCAAACAGAATGCAGCCGTCTTCATCTGCGAACACCGCCGCCGGCTCGAACGCGCCGCCGCCCTGGTCGTGCAGCGCGAGCGTTCCATCCGCGTGCGCGGACAATCTGACCACCCACGGCGTATAAGCCAGCTCGACATACACGCGCTGTGGTCCGTTCTGAAAAAACCACTGTCCGCGCTCATCGGCCTCGTAGTTCCGGTTGATGAAGCCAAGCAGCGCCTCATGCCGGATCGGCACGCCGGGCGCGCCGCTCGCCTGGGCCGCTTCGTCGCGCATGCGCCAGTTGCCGCGCCGGTCGAGCATCAGCCAGCCGGTGCAACTCGGCACGTTCGGCCATTTGGCGAGCGCCTGTTTGACGATGTCATCCATGATCGACGTGTCGCTCCAGATAGCCGAACACGCGCCGCGACAGCCAGTCGATGCGGCCCGGGAACGGCCCGGTCATGAAGCCCGCGTGGCCGCCGTGCTCAGGCTGATAAAGCTCGACCGCCGCCGACACCTCGTGCCGCGACGGCAGCGCTTCGGCCGGCAGGAACGGGTCGTTGCGCGCGTTGAGCACGAGCGTCGGCACCTGAATGTGCGGCAGCAGCGGGCGGGTGGTTGCGGTGCTCCAGTAGTCGTCGGTATCGCGAAAGCCGTGCAGCGGCGCGGTCACGACGTTGTCGAACTCGTACATCGTGCGGCTCGCGAGCATCGCGTCGCGATCGAACAGGCCCGGGAACTGCTCGAGCTTCTGGTTGGCCTTGTGCTTCAGCGTCTTCAGGAAGCTGCGCGTGTAGACGAGGCCGAAGCCCTCCGACAGCGCACGGCCGCCCGCATGGACGTCGATCGGTGTCGAAATCGCGGCAGCGGCGGCTACCACCCGCGCCGCATCGGCCTGCCGCTCACCGAGCCAGCGCAGCAGCACGTTGCCGCCGAGCGACACGCCCGCCGCGACCACCGACCCGCGATGCGCGGCGCGCAGGCGGCGCAGGATCCAGTCGACCTCGTTGCTGTCGGCGAGATGGTAGAAGCGCGGCAGCCGGTTCAGCGGGCCGCTGCAACTGCGAAAGTGCGGCACCACGCCGTGCCAGCCGTATTCGCGCGCGGCGGCCATCAGCGCGACCGCGTAGTGCGACGACGAACTGCCTTCCAGGCCGTGAAACAGCACGAAGAGCGGCGCGGTGTCGGTGGGCGGAGTATCGTGCGCGACCCAGTCGAGATCGATGAAATCGCCGTCCGGGGTGTCCCAGCGCTCACGGCGAAACGATACCGCGGGGCGGCGCGCGAACAGCGACGGGACGATCGTCTGCACATGCCGGTTCGGCAGCCACAGCGGCGCGCGGTACAGCAGCTCGACGGTCGCCTCGACGGCGGCCGCCACCTTGACGGGGGCCGTACCGGAGGAAGCGGGTTTATGTGGCGTCGAACTCATACCGGCGGAAAAGCGAGAAAACGTGATTCTGAATCTGTCGTGGTGCCGCGCGTCAGTGCAGCGGACCCTGGCCATGCCGCATCTTCGTCGCGAACTGGCTGGCGGTCTCGTTCGGCATCGGGCTTGCGTGAATATGCGCAATGCGCCATTCGCCGCGTTCATGGACCAGCACGTAGGTGGTGAAGACCATCGCGGGCGTGGCGGTCGGGTCGGCCGGACGATGTGCTTCGGCAATCGCATAGACGACGGTGCCGAGGCTGTCGTAGACGCGGATGTCGAGCGGCTCGATCGACACCGGCAGCGCTTCGAGCTGGACCTGCAAGCCATTGCGAATGCTCTCGAGGCCGTGCAGATGCGAGCCGTCCGCGCAGATGCAGCTGACGAACTCCTCGTCGATCCACAAGCCCATCAAGCTGTCGATATTGACCTCGGCGACGGCCTGATAGTAGGCGTTCAGGGTATCGGCGGCGGCTTCGAAGATATGGGCAAAACGTGGCATGGCTCGTCAGTCTCTTGTGCGCGGCGCGCGGTTGCGGGTCAGCGGTAGCGGGACGGTCCAGAGCGCCGGACCATCGCCCCCGGCGTCAGCTTGCCCGTGCCGCAAGGCGCGAACATGACGCGACGCGCTCGGGGCGTGCGGTGTTGCGTGCAAGTACCAGTCAGCTCAGCGCTGCGCGAGCAGCATGCCGCGCAAATCGCCGAAAACCTGCTCGGCGCTCAGCTGCTTCAGACAGTTCAGATGACCGAGCGGGCACTCGCGCTCAAAACAGGGGCTGCATTCGAGATGAAGCCATTGTACCTTCGCGAGCTCGGACAAGGGCGGGGTGTGGCGCGGATCGGTCGAACCGTAGACGGCCACGAGCGGGCGGCGCAGCGCGGCGGCGACGTGCATCAGTCCGGAGTCGTTGGTGACGACTGCGTTGGCCCGCGAGATCAGCGCGCAAGCCTCGCCGAGTGCGGTCTGGCCGCACAGGTTGCGCACGTTCGGCGCTTTCTCGGCGATCGCCTGCGCGAGCGGCGCGTCTTTCGGCGAGCCGAGCGCGACGATTTGCGTGTACGGGAACGACTGGCCGACCATCTGCGCGAGCGACGCGAAGTGCTCGGGCGGCCAGCGCTTCGCGGGACCGTATTCGGCGCCGGGGCAGAACACCAGCAGCGGCACGCGCGTATCGAGATTGAAGCGCGCCGACACGCGCGAGGCCTCGTTCAGGTCCGTGTCGAGGCGCGGCATCGGCAGATCTTCGGGGACCTTGGCGCCTGGCGCATAGGCGAGGGCGGCGTAGTGGCCGACCATCGGCGGGCGGGCGTCCTTGCGCGGATTCGCGTGACGCACGTTCAGCACGCCGTAGCGACTCTCGCCGGTGTAGCCGATGCGCAGCGGAATGCCCGCCAGCCACGGAATCAGCGCCGACTTGAACGAATTCGGCAGCACGTAGGCCGCGTCGTAGCCGACGTCGCGCAGATCGCTCGACAGCTGCCAGCGGCGCAGCATCTGCAGCTTGCCGTGGGCGAGATCGGTCGCGTACACGTCGCGGATTTCCGGCATGCGTTCGAGCACGGGTGCGACCCAGCTGGGCGCGACCGCGTCGATGACGATGCGCGGATGCAATTTCACGAGGCGCGCAAACAGCGGCTGCGCCATCAATGCGTCACCGATCCAGTTCGGTGCGATAACCAACGCGCGACGCATCAGAGTGAGTGTCCGGTGTCGATAACAAGCGCCGCGCGCGCGATGCGCGCGGCACTCGGATAGGTAAATGGGGAAAGCGGAAAGCCGCACGGCGCGATGCCGTTCGGCCACACGCGCCGCGATGGCGGCGCGGCGGCGGTGCGGCCGCACGGGTCGTGCGGTCGAGCCTGCGGCGCGGCGAGCGCGTGATTCAAAACGCGCGCCTCGTGCCGTGCAAGCTGGCTCAGAACCGCTCGATGCGTTGGATCAATGGCCCTTGATCACTTCGCCGTCGCGCAGCTTGTAACGCGTACTGCAATACGGGCAACGCGCTTCGCCGTGCGACACGTCGATGAAGACGCGCGGATGCGCGCTCCAGCGCGGCATGGCCGGGTTCGGACAATACGCCGGCAGATCTTTTGCCGACAGTTCGACCAGCGGCATTTCCTTGATTTCGCTCATGAGACTTTCTCGTTGTATGCGGGGTGCTTGCAGTGCGCCGCCGTTGGGCTGCGCGGGGCATCTCGAAACGTCGCTCAGATCTTCGTGAGCCAGTGCGCGTATTTCGCGCTCCTGCCGTTCACGACGTCGAAGAAAGCCGACTGCAGCTTTTCGGTGATCGGGCCGCGCGCGCCAGCGCCGATCGTGCGGTTGTCGAGCTCGCGGATCGGCGTGACTTCGGCCGCCGTGCCGGTGAAGAACGCTTCATCGCAGGTATAGACTTCGTCGCGCGTGATG
Organism: Paraburkholderia sp. CI3; assembly: GCF_050436505.1. NCBI lineage: Bacteria > Pseudomonadati > Pseudomonadota > Betaproteobacteria > Burkholderiales > Burkholderiaceae > Paraburkholderia > Paraburkholderia sp. CI3. The sequence continues at coordinate 2,368,461 of NZ_JBNDMI010000004.1, read as the reverse complement.
CGCTTTTCGATCACCTGCAGGTCCATGTCGCGCGCGAGCGTGATGACGGTGTCGCGCGTGATGCCGTCGAGGCACGACGACAGATCAGGCGTGTACAGCTTGCCGTTGTTGACGAGGAAGAAGTTCTCGCCCGAGCCTTCCGACACGTAGCCGTCGACGTCGAGCAACAGCGCTTCGTCGTAGCCGTCGGCGATCGCTTCCTGGTTCGCGAGGATCGAGTTCACGTACCAGCCCGACGCCTTCGCGCGCACCATCGACACGTTCACGTGATGGCGCGTGAACGACGACGTCTTTACGCGGATGCCCCTGGTGATGCCGTCTTCGCCAAGGTATGCGCCCCACGGCCACGCGGCGATCGCGACGTGAATCGTGTTGCCCTTGGCCGACACGCCGAGCTTTTCCGAGCCGACCCAGATGATCGGGCGCAGATAGCACGAATCGAGCTTGTTCTCGCGGACCACTTCGCGCTGCGCGGCGGCGAGCGTTTCATGGTCGAACGGCACGTTCATCTGGAAGATCTTCGCCGAGTTCAGAAGGCGCTTGGTGTGCTCCTGCAGGCGGAAAATCGCGGTGGCGCCGTCGGCCGTCTTGTAAGCGCGCACGCCCTCGAACACGCCCATGCCGTAGTGCAGCGTGTGGGTGAGCACGTGGATTTTGGCATCACGCCACTCGATGAGCTTGCCATCCATCCAGATCTTGCCGTCGCGGTCGGCCATTGACATACGGTTCTCCAGCAGGTGCGTTATGAGGTGCGGCCATGAGCGCAGGACATGGCCGGGAGCGCTATTTTAGCGTCATTTGCACACACCACGGGCATTTGGGCGCACCCCGGACGCTATAATCCAGCGCACGCATAAATCAAATCCGGATGCGCCAGCGGGTGGTCTCGCAAGCTGGCGCCGACCTGGCCTTCTTGACGGCGTTTCCTGCGCCCGCACCCTTCGCCCGATGCTCGCTCGACTGTCCGACACCGATCGCCGCGCTTTTCGTGAAGGCGCGCGCGCCTACGCCCCCACGCTGATGGCGATTTTTTCCTGGGGCCTCGTGACCGGCATCGCGATGAGCAAGTCCGTGCTGACGCTGCCCCAGGCTCTCACGATGTCGCTGCTGTGCTACGCCGGATCGTCGCAGCTGGCGGTGTTGCCGCTCCTCGCGGCGAAGCTGCCGGTGTGGACGGTGCTGCTGACCGCGGCGATGGTCAACACCCGCTTCGTGATCTTCAGCGCCGGCCTCGCGCCGCACTTCCCGTATCTGTCGATGTGGCGGCGCATCGTGCTGGGCTATTTCAACGGCGACGTGATCTATCTGCTATTCGTCAAGAAGAGCTTTCCGACCGGCTACGTGCCGGGCAAGGAGGCGTACTTCTGGGGCATGGCGGTATCGAGCTGGCTGTCGTGGCAGGTGTCGTCGATCATCGGCATCCTGCTCGCGAGCCTGATTCCGGACAATTGGGGGCTCGCGCTGGCCGGCACGCTCGCGCTGCTGCCGGTGATGGTGTCGGCGATCGCCACCCGCTCGACGCTGGTCGCGGTCAGCGTGGCCGGCATCGTGTCGCTGCTCGCGCTCGATCTGCCGTACCGGCTGGCGTTGCCGCTCGCGGTGATCGCGGCGATCGCGGCCGGCAGTGCGGCCGACCTGATGATCGAGCGCGCCGACCTGCGCCGCATTCGTGGCGTGAACGATCGCGCCGGAGACTCCCGATGACCTCCACGCAAATCTGGCTCGCCATTTTCGGCATGACCTTCGTCACCGCGCTCACGCGCGCGATGTTCCTGATCGGCGGCGAGCGCACGGTACTGCCGGCGCGCGTGCAGAAGATGCTGCGCTACGCGCCGGCCGCCGCGCTCGCCGCGGTGGTGGTGCCCGACGTGCTGACGACGCCCGACGGGCTGTCGTTCGCGCCTTCCAACCATGAGCTTTACGCTACGCTCGCCGGCCTCGGCTGGTTTTTGTGGCGGCGCACCATGCTCGGCACGATCGTGACCGGAATGGTCGTATTCACGCTGATGCGCGTCTTCCTGTGAGGGCCGCGCCCGGGGTGCGGCGATGAATGCTACGCTGCGGCATCTGCGGCCTTGCGATCAAATGCGCGACATTCGCCGTGTCGCGGATCAGAAGGCCGTTGGGATCAGTTAAAATGCCTTTTCCGGGTTGAGCGCGCCGCGGCAAGGCGCCTGGTGCCGCGGCCGGCCGCCGGCGCCCGATCCCGCGGAGCCGTTGGGCCGAAGCGCTGGAGTTCGCTGCGCTTCGGCCCCGCGCGCTGTCCGTCACCGCCTTCTCATCAACTCGCATACTCAAGCCCATGAACAAGGTATTGCGTCTCTCCGACCTGATCGCCGAAGGCAAGCTGTCCGGCAAACGCGTGTTCATCCGCGCCGATCTGAACGTGCCGCAGGACGATCAAGGCAACATCACCGAAGACACCCGCATCCGCGCTTCCGTGCCGGCCATCAAGGCCGCGCTCGACGCCGGCGCCGCGGTGATGGTCACCTCGCACCTTGGCCGTCCGACCGAAGGCGACTTCAAGCCGGAAGATTCGCTCGCGCCAGTGGCGAAGCGTCTCGCGGAGCTGCTCGGCCGCGACGTGCCGCTCGTCGCGAATTGGGTCGAAAAGGGCGTGAACGTCGCGCCGGGCTCGGTCGTGCTGCTCGAAAACTGCCGCGTCAACAAGGGCGAAAAGAAAGATTCCGACGAGCTCGCGCAGAAAATGGCCAAGCTCTGCGATATCTACGTGAACGACGCGTTCGGCACCGCCCACCGCGCCGAAGCGACTACGCACGGCATCGCGAAGTACGCGCCGGTTGCCTGCGCGGGTCCGCTGCTCGCCGCTGAGCTCGAAGCGCTCGGCAAGGCGCTCGGCGCACCGAAGCGTCCGCTCGTGGCGATCGTCGCGGGCTCCAAGGTGTCGACCAAGCTGACCATCCTGAAGTCGCTCGCGGAGAAGGTCGACCAGCTGATCGTCGGCGGCGGCATCGCCAATACGTTCATGCTCGCGGCCGGCCTGAAGATCGGCAAGTCGCTCGCCGAAGCCGATCTGGTCGACGAAGCGAAGGCGATCATCGACGCGGCCAAGGCCCGCGGCGCCTCGGTGCCGATCCCGACCGACGTCGTCACGGCCAAGGAGTTCTCGCCGACCGCGAAGGCAGAAGTAAAGGCCGTCGCCGATGTGCAGGACGACGACATGATCCTCGACATCGGCCCGGAAACGGCCAAGGTGCTCGCCGCGCAACTCGAGAAGGCCGGCACGATCGTGTGGAACGGCCCGGTCGGCGTGTTCGAGTTCGACCAGTTCGGCAACGGCACGAAGACGCTCGCGGACGCGATCGCGCGCTCGGCGGCGTTCTCGATCGCAGGCGGCGGCGATACGCTCGCGGCAATCGCCAAGTACGGCATCCACGACCAGGTGAGCTACATTTCGACGGGTGGCGGCGCATTCCTCGAGTTCCTCGAGGGCAAGAAGCTGCCGGCGGTAGAAGTTCTGGAATCGCGGGCTTAACGTGGCGACGCGCTCCCCAGCGGCGAAGTCGACCAAGGCGCGTGGCGTGAAAGCGCCGCGCGGTAACGCGGCAACGCCGGCAGGGGAGCGCGCGACACGCGCGGCCGCTGCGTCGGCAGCGGCCGGACAGGACGAGGCTGCCGAAGCGCCGATAGCGCCCGCGGGACCGGTTGCAGCGCATGCTCCGACCGGCGACGCGGAGCAGCCCCCAACGGCACAGGTCGAAGCTGCTCAACACGATTCGGCCCGGCCGGAACAGCCTTCCGGCAAGCAGGGCAGCAAATCTCCGGCGCGCGAGGCGCCGCTCTCGAATACCGCATCACCCGCATCACTCCACAAAGCGACACCGGCCACAACCGGCGCGCGACCCCAGGCAGCATCTTTCGATGCGCGAACTCCGCAGCAGCCCCGCAGCGCTCTTACCAGCGATCCTATCCAGACGAGGAGACTCATGCATCGCGCCACCAAGATTGTCGCTACTATCGGTCCGGCTTCCAGCACGCCGGAAATCCTGCTGCAAATGATTCAGGCGGGATTGGACGTGGTGCGGCTCAATTTCTCACACGGCACGGCGGACGACCATCGCCAGCGCGCCGAATTCGTGCGCGAGGCGGCCCGTCAGGCCGGCCGCGAAGTCGCCATCATGGCTGACCTGCAAGGCCCGAAGATCCGCGTCGGCAAATTCGAGAACGGCCGCACGACGCTCGTCACCGGCAATCCGTTCGTCCTCGATGCCGACTGTGAGCTCGGCAACGACGAGCGCGTCGGCCTCGACTACAAGGATCTGCCGCGCGACCTGAAGCCGGGCGACGTACTGCTGCTCAACGACGGCCTGATCGTGCTGAACGTGCAGCGCCTGATCGGCAACGAGATCCACACGGTCGTGAAGATCGGCGGCGAGCTGTCGAACAACAAGGGCATCAACCGCCAGGGCGGCGGTCTGTCGGCGCCCGCGCTGACCGCCAAAGACATGGAGGACATCCGCACGGCGATGTCGCTCGGCGTCGATTTCGTCGCGGTGTCGTTCCCGAAAAACGCGACCGACATGGAAATGGCCCGCCAGCTCGCGAACATCGCCGGCGCGCCGTTCGGCATCAAGCCGAAGATGATCGCGAAGATCGAGCGCGCGGAAGCGATTCCGGCGCTGCAAGGCATCCTCGACGCGTCGGACGGCATCATGGTCGCGCGTGGCGATCTGGCCGTGGAAGTGGGCAATGCCGCGGTGCCGGCGCTGCAAAAGCGCATGATCCGGATGGCGCGCGAATCGAACAAGTTCGTGATCACCGCGACGCAGATGATGGAGTCGATGATCCACGCGCCGGTGCCGACCCGCGCGGAAGTGTCGGACGTCGCCAACGCGGTGCTCGACGGCACGGACGCGGTGATGCTGTCGGCGGAATCGGCGGCGGGCAAGTACCCGGTGCAGACCATCGAGACGATGGCCGCGATTTGCGTCGAAGCGGAAAAGTCCGAGCAGTCGGAGCTCGACAAGGACTTCCTCGATCGCACGTTCACGCGGATCGACCAGTCGATCGCGATGGGCGCGCTGTTCACCGCCTATCACCTGGGCGCCAAGGCCATCGTCGCGCTGACCGAATCGGGCTCGACCGCGCTGTGGATGTCGCGTCACTGGACCCACGTGCCGATCTTCGCGCTGACGCCGCGCGTCGGCAGCGAACGGGCGATGGCGCTGTACCGCAACGTGACGTCGCTGCATCTGGACACCAACACCGACCGCGACACGGCGCTGCAGCAGGCGCTCGAAACGGTGGTCGGCAAGGGCTACGCGTCGCACGGCGACATGGTCGTGCTGACGGTCGGCGAGCCGATGGGTCAGGCGGGCGGCACCAACACGTTGAAGATCGTGCGGGTCGGTGAACCGTACTGATCAGGCAGGACTGCCCGATCGGCACAGGCTCGATTGAGCGAAGCAGGGCGGCGAAACCCGCACGGTCCATGTGCGACGGCGCACCAAAGTGCCGGTGTCATCGCGGGAACGCCCCCTGCTTCGCGATAAAATCGCCGCAAAAGATGCCGACGGCAAAAGAATTCGTTTCAATCTAAGGAGTTTCAGCATGCCTCTCGTATCAATGCGTCAACTGCTGGACCATGCTGCGGAAAACGGCTATGGCCTTCCGGCATTCAACGTGAACAATCTGGAGCAGGTGCAGGCGATCATGGCCGCGGCCGACAAGGTCAACGCCCCAGTCATCATGCAGGCGTCGGCCGGTGCGCGTAAGTACGCGGGCGAGCCGTTCCTGCGTCATCTGATCGAAGCGGCGGTCGAGTCGTATCCGCACATTCCGGTCGTGATGCACCAGGACCACGGTCAGTCGCCGGCGGTGTGCATGGCGGCGATTCGCAGCGGCTTCACCAGCGTGATGATGGACGGTTCGCTCGAAGCCGACGGCAAGACGGTCGCATCGTACGAGTACAACGTCGAAGTGTCGCGCAAGGTCGTCGAGGCGGCGCACTCGATCGGCGTCACCGTGGAAGGGGAGCTGGGCGTGCTCGGTTCGCTCGAAACGATGAAGGGCGACAAGGAAGACGGCCACGGCGCCGAAGGCACGATGACGCGTGAACAACTGCTGACCGATCCGGAGCAGGCCGCCGACTTCGTCAAGCTGACCCAGTGCGACGCGCTGGCCATCGCGATCGGCACCTCGCACGGCGCCTACAAGTTCAGCAAGAAGCCGACGGGAGATATTCTCTCGATCCAGCGCATCAAGGAAATCCATCAGCGCATTCCGAACACGCACCTCGTGATGCACGGCTCGTCGTCGGTGCCGCAGGAGCTGCTCGCGGAAATCCGCGAATTCGGCGGCGACATGAAGGAAACCTACGGCGTGCCGGTCGAAGAAATCCAGGAAGGCATCCGTCACGGCGTGCGCAAGGTCAACATCGATACCGACCTGCGTCTGGCGATCACGGGCGCGATCCGTCGCTACATGGCGACCAACCCGGGCAAGTTCGATCCGCGCGATTACCTGAAGCCGGCGCGCGAAGCGGCGATGAAGATCTGTATCGACCGTTACATGCAATTCGGCTGCGAAGGCCAGGCTGGCAAGATCAAGCCGGTTTCGCTTGATAAAATTGCGCAGAAGTACAAGTCGGGCGAGCTCGCGCAAGTCGTCCGTTAAGCTGTAGTTTTGGCTCCGCGCCTGGCCGTTTGGCCAGGTTGTCGTCCGATCGCCGTTCCCGCATCATCGGGGGAACGGCGTTTCCCTTTTGTTCCGGTCACATTTTTTGCACCACTTTTAGCGAACCACGACGATGTCTACCCTCTACGAATCCACGCTCCGCTCGCTGCCGCTGCTCGGCCGCGGCAAAGTCCGCGACAACTATGCGGTGGGCAACGACCAGTTGCTGATCGTCACGACCGACCGTCTGTCGGCGTTCGACGTAATCATGGGCGAGCCGATTCCGAACAAGGGTCGCGTGCTCAACGCGATGGCGAACTTCTGGTTCGAGAAACTGAAGCACGTTGTGCCGAACCACCTGACGGGCGTCGCGCCGGAGTCGGTGGTCGCGCCGGACGAAGTCGAGCAGGTCAAGGGGCGCGCGGTGGTCGTCAAGCGTCTCGAGCCGATCCTCGTCGAAGCGGTGGTGCGCGGCTATCTGGCCGGCAGTGGCTGGAAAGATTACCAGGCCACCGGTTCGGTCTGCGGCGTGCAACTGCCGCCGGGTCTGCAGAACGCGCAGAAGCTGCCCGAGCCGATCTTCACGCCGGCCGCCAAGGCCGAGATGGGCCACCACGACGAAAACATCACCTACGACGAGATGGAGCGCCGCATCGGCACCGAACTGTCGGCCACGATCCGCGACATTTCGATCCGTCTGTATCAGGAAGCCGCTGATTACGCGGCCACGCGCGGCATCATCATTGCGGACACGAAGTTCGAATTCGGTCTGGACAACCACGGCAAGCTGTACCTGATGGACGAGGCGCTGACCGCCGATTCGTCGCGCTTCTGGCCGGCGGACCAGTACCAGGTCGGCACGAACCCGCCGTCGTTCGACAAGCAGTTCGTGCGCGACTGGCTCGAAACCCAGCCGTGGAAGAAAGAGCCGCCGGCGCCGAAGCTGCCGGACGACGTGGTCGCGAAAACGGGCGAGAAGTACCAGGAAGCGCTCGAGCGCCTGACCGGCCACAAGCTCGACTGATCTGATCGCGCGCGCCGTGTCAGGCGCGCATCGCCGGGAAACAAGGAAGCCGCAAGATGAGTGAAGCACAAACCGCCCATACGCATGATGCGCCGGTCGTCGGCGTATTGATGGGCTCCAGTTCCGACTGGGAAGTGATGAAAAACGCCGTCGCGATTCTGCAGGAATTCGGCGTGCCGTACGAAGCGAAGGTCGTGTCCGCGCACCGCATGCCCGACGAAATGTTCGCCTATGCTGAAAGCGCGCGCGAGCGCGGCATTCGCGCGATCATCGCGGGTGCGGGCGGCGCCGCGCATCTGCCGGGCATGCTGGCCGCGAAGACCACGGTGCCGGTGCTCGGCGTGCCGGTCGCGAGCAAGTATCTGAAGGGCGTCGATTCGCTGCATTCGATCGTGCAGATGCCCAAGGGTGTGCCGGTCGCGACGTTTGCGATCGGCGAGGCGGGTGCCGCGAACGCGGCGCTGTTTGCGGTGTCGCTGCTCTCCGGCACCAGCGCCGAATACGCGGACAAGCTCGCTGCATTCCGTGTGCGCCAGAACGAAGCGGCTCACGCGATGGTATTGCCGGCGCTGTAAGCGCGCTGGTTGTTTTATAAGACGTCCCCTGTCCGACCCCCGGCCGGATGCCCGCCGCTCGCTGTGCGAGCGCGACGCGTATCCGGCCGCGACCGACCACCAAGATGAACCCTGACAACACACCGGTTTCACCGATTCTGCCCGGCGCATGGCTTGGCATGGTCGGTGGCGGCCAGCTCGGCCGCATGTTCTGTTTTGCCGCCCAGGCGATGGGCTATCGCGTCGCCGTGCTCGACCCGGACGAAACCAGCCCGGCCGGCGCGGTCGCCGACCGCCACCTGCGCGCGGCCTACGGCGACGAAGCGGCGCTGACCGAACTCGCGCGGTTGTGCGCGGCGGTGTCGACCGAATTCGAGAACGTGCCGTCCGCGAGCCTCGACTTTCTCGGCAAGACCACCTTCGTGAGCCCGGCGGGGCGTTGCGTCGCCGTCGCGCAGGACCGGATCGCCGAGAAGCGCTTTATCGCGTGGTCGGGTGTGACGGTTGCGCCGCACGTCGTGATCGAGTCGTCGGATGCGCTTGCGGCGCTGGGCGATGGCGAGCTCGAAGCGGTGCTGCCCGGCATCCTGAAAACGGCGCGCATGGGTTACGACGGCAAAGGCCAGATTCGCGTGCGCAACGCCGAGGAAGTGCGCGAGGCGCATGCGTCGCTCGGCGGCGTGCCGTGTGTGCTCGAGAAGCGCCTGCCGCTGAAGTTCGAGGTGTCGGCGCTGATCGCGCGCGCGGCGAGCGGGGCGTCGGTGGTCTATCCGCTCGCGCAGAACACCCATCGCGACGGCGTGCTGTCGCACACCATCGTTCCCGCGCCGGACGCGTCGCCGGCGCTCGTGCAGCAGGCTCAACAGGCCGCGCTGCAGATCGCCGAAAAGCTCGGCTACATCGGCGTGCTGTGCGTCGAATTCTTCATTCTCGAAGACGGCTCGCTGGTCGCCAACGAAATGGCGCCGCGCCCGCATAACTCCGGCCACTACACGGTCGACGCGTGCGCGACGAGCCAGTTCGAGCAGCAGGTGCGCGCCATGACCAGCATGCCGCTCGGCGACACGCGCCAGCATTCGCCGGCGGTGATGCTGAACATCCTCGGCGACGTGTGGTTTCCGGACGGTCCGAAGCGCGCGGCGGTCACGCCGCCGTGGCAGGAAGTCGCCGCGATGCCGTCAGCGCGCCTGCATCTGTACGGCAAGGAAGAGGCGCGTTGCGGCCGCAAGATGGGCCACGTGAACTTCACTGCGCCGACCCTCGAAGAAGCCCGCACCGCGGCGCGCGATTGCGCGCGGCTGCTGCACATCGCTACCAGCTGACGCGCGCGCCATGCCGGATCAACAGAAACCCGCCAAGGACGCTACCAACGCGTCGCCGGTCAGCGCCGCGCAGATCGAGCACGCGGCGGACTTGCTCGACGCGGGGGGGCTGGTCGCGTTTCCGACGGAAACCGTGTACGGCCTCGGCGGCGATGCCGAGAACCCGGACGCGGTCGCGCGCATTTACGCGGCGAAGGGGCGGCCGGCCAATCATCCGGTGATCGTGCATCTCGCGCCGCATGGCGATCCGAACTACTGGGTCGAGCATTTGCCGGCGGATGCGCAGCGCCTGATCGACGCGTTCTGGCCGGGACCGCTCACGCTGATCCTCAAGCGCGCTGCGCGCATTCCGGCGGCGGTCAGCGGTGGGCAGGACTCGGTGGGACTGCGCTGCCCGTCGCATCCGGTTGCGCAGGCGTTGCTCGATGCATTCAGCGCGTTGCGCGGCGGGCATGGCGGCGTCGCCGCGCCGTCGGCGAACCGCTTCGGGCATGTGAGCCCGACCACGGCGCAGCATGTGCGCGACGAGTTCGGCAGCGCGATTCATGTGCTCGATGGCGGCGCGTCGGATGTCGGTATCGAGTCGACGATTCTCGATCTGTCGCGCGGCTTTCCGGCGCTGCTGAGGCCCGGTCGCGTGACGCCGCAGGATATCGCCGACGTGCTCGGCGAGGCGCCGCGTCTGCCCGACGGGTCGGACGCGACCGCGCCGCGCGCGTCGGGCACGTTGAAAGCGCATTACGCGCCGCGCACGCCGCTCGTGCTGCTGCCATTCGGCGAGCTCGAGCCGCTTCTCGCGGTGCGCGAGCCGGGCGAGCGCGTCGCGCTGGTCGCGCGCGCGTCGCGTGCGGGACAGTGGGCCGATGTCGACGGCGTGCATTTCGTCGCCGCGCCGGAAGATCCGCACGTCTATGCACGCGAACTCTACGGCTTGCTGCGCGCGCTCGATCGCGCGAACGTCACGCGGATTCTGATCGAGAAGCTGCCCGATACGATCGAATGGATTGCGGTCAACGATCGGCTCGGGCGCGCGGCGGCGGCATTCGAAGCGCAGCACTGACGCAATCGGATCGCTGCGCTGCATGGCGTGTCCACCGGAAAAGGCAAAGGCCCGGCTCGTTCAACGAGCCGGGCCTTTTGCCATCTAGCCAGCCTTAGCGACGCCGGTTAGCTGTCATGTCAATACCGCTCACCCCACGGCCACCGCCGCGTTACTTGCCAAGCCCGCTAGCAGCGATCTGCGTCTCGACCTGCTGTGCGAACAGCGCCTGCAGATGCGTGGTCGGATGCACGAGGTCGGCGAACATGTAGGTCTGGTCCGCGCCGGCCACCGTGTAGGTTTGCGGCGAGCAGAACAGCGACGACGCAAGCGCGCTGCCGAAGTCCGCCGCCGTCTGGCCGGAGGCGAGCACGCTCGGATTGTTCGTCGCGTACGTGGTCGCGCTTTGGGCCATCGACGCCAGGTTACACGCGGTGCCCGCATTCGACACGGTGAAACCGAGCGACTGATAGTTCTGCAACGTCTGGTCGATCCACGCGAATGCGCTCACGTAGATGACCTGCTTGGTCGACGCGAGGCCTTGCTGCAGCACGCCGTTGTAGGTCTTGACGAGCGCGTTGATGAGCGCCTGGCCTTGCGCGCCCGCGGCGAGACCTTGCGGCGTCTGCGCGATGTCCGGCACGTCCGACACCACCACGTGCGTCGCGCCCGACGCGACGACCTTCTGCACCGTGCCGACGAACGTGGTCGCCGCGGTGGTGATGTCCTGCAGCGCGGCCAGCGTGGCCGTCTGCGACGCGGCGGCTGCCGCCGTCTGCGCGTCGGCCGGGGTACCGCCGTTCAGGAGCGCCTGCGTCGCCGCTGCCGTACCGGCAGCCGAGACCGCTTGCACCGCGACGAAGATGTCGTTCGCGCCGCCGTTCATCAGCACGAGCTGGTTCGAATTGAAGCTGTTATTGTGCCCGGCCAGATACTCGGCGACCTGCGTCGTGACCGGCACCGTCGTCGCAGCCATGTTGTTCGGCGCGTAGCCTTCACCCGGCTGCAGATCGACACGCGAGCCGCCCTGCGCGTAACCGAGGCCGCCCGTCGCGGTGAGCGGCATGCCGAAGCCGCCGACGTACGCGGCGGTGAGCGTGCCGCCGTAGTACTCGGCAACCTTCTGCGTCCAGACCTCACCCGGATTCGTCGTGAAGCGGCCGCCGCCCGTGCCGACGTTCGCCTGGACCGTCGGCATGTATGTGCCGACATCCGACAGGCTGTCGCCGAATGACACGACCTGCAGCGTGACGCCCCCCGGCGGCGTGTTGCTGCTGCTCGAACTATTGTTGTCGCTGCCACCGCCGCATGCCGCGAGCGCGGCGAACGCTGCGCTCGCCACTGCGATCTGCGTGACGCGCAACCATTGCTGTTTCTTCGAAGCGGTTTGATTCATGTTGACTGCATCTCCTCGTATGTGTGGCCCTTGATGCCATGTGTTGCAGGCGGCGTCCACCGCGTTGGCGGCGTGACGACAGCTTACAGAATCTTCTACGGCCGGCGCGATGTCCGAAGCGCGACCGTATGGTTTGAGTTCAAGCCGGCTCCCTTCGCGTGCTGCGCATGATAAGCGGCGGCCCAGGCGGGCGGCGCGAACAGCGCACGCCATTTGTTGCGCCAGCCGCGCACGCTCGCGAAGTCTGCGGCCATCGATGCCCATTCGTGAAACGTCGCCTTGAGCGGGTTGTACGTGTGCAGTGCTCGACGATGCCGTACCGCGGCGCCTCGTGCGGATCTTCTTCGACGTAGCTGCCGGGCAGGCGATCCCAGATCACCAGTACACCTGCGTAATTGCGATCGATGTAGCGATCGTTGCGCGCATGATGCACGCGATGGATCGACGGCGTATTGAACACGTATTCGAGCCAGCCGAGCTTGCCGATCGCCTGCGTGTGCACGAAGAACTGGAAGCCGAGATTGATCAGCACGATCGCGACGATCTGCTTCGGAGCAAAGCCAGGAATGGCGAGCGGAATCCAGAACACCCACATGCCGGCGATCGGGTACATCAGGCTCTGGCGGAACGCGGTCGAAAAATTCATCCGCTCCGACGAGTGATGCACGACGTGGGCGGCCCACAGCCAGCGCACGCGATGACTGCAGCGATGAAAGACGTAATAGAGCAGGTCCTGCGCAACGAACAGCACGACGAACGACAGCCATGTCGCCGGCCATGTATGAATGCGGTAATGCTCGTAGAAAAGCGCGTAGACAGGGATAATCGCGAGCCACGCGAGCTTGTCGGCGGCCTGCTGCAGCAGCGCGAGCGCGGCGTTGCACAGCGTGTCGCGCCAGCTGTAGAGCCGCTTGGCCGGGCGCGTGCGGCTCACGTGCCACGCCTCCCAGCCGATGCAGGCAAGAAAGACGGGCGCCATGGCGAGCAGCAGCAATTCGGCATCGAATTGCATCTTGTCTCCCTTCCTGGTCCCTGACCGCCGCGCGGTACGCGGCGGGTGGTGTCGTTATCGTTCGTGAGGTCGCGTGGTCTGCACGCCCGGCGCCCTGCGCGGCAAGCCCGTAATGTCGCGCGCCGCATGCTGCCCGACAGCGTACACGGTTAGGAGCTTGCCGCGCGCGGCATCGCTAGAAGGAATACTCAGTGGCTGCCGCGCTTGCGCGGGTTTTTCCTGGGCTTCTCGCGCGCTTCCTCGATGGGCGCGGAAACCTTCGTAAAGCCCTGCGACGGGCCTTCGTACACCCATTCGAGCAGCGCGTCGTGCGCGGCGCGCGCCGCTTCCGAATGCGGATCGTTGATCAGGCTGACGACGACATAGCTGTTGCCGTCGGCCGACGCGACGTAGCCGGCGATCGCGCGCACGTCGCGCAGCGTGCCGGTCTTGATGTGTGCGTTGCCGCCCGCGCCCTGGCTAGTCAGGCGATTGCGCATCGTGCCGTCGACACCGGCGATCGGCAGCGAGTCGACGAACACCTGCGCGACTGGGCTCGCGTTCGCGCGTTGCAGGACATCGGCGAGCGCGAGCGCGGTGATGTGTTCGTCGCGCGACAGGCCCGAGCCGTTATCGAGCGACAGGTATTCGGTGTTCAGGCTGTCGCGCGTCAGGAAAGCTTCGACCGCGTGCGCGGCTTTCGCGGGCGTGGCGGGCGGCCTTTCCTCGGCGGCGCCGATTGTCAGGAACAGGTTGCGCGCCATCGTGTTGTTGCTGAACTTGTTGATGTCGCGAACGATGTCCGACAGCATCGGCCCCTCGTGCCTGGCGACGAGCTTCGCGCCGGGGGGCACCGCGCCTTCGCGGGTCGCGCCCGTGAATGTGCCGCCGGTTTGCTGCCACAGCGCGAGGAAGCCGCGCGCGAAGAACGTCGAGTGATCGAGCACGGCGACGTTGACCGTGCGCGCGTCGCAGCGCACCGGAAAGTCGCCGATGAACGACGCGACGAGAGTGCCGTCAGGCTCCGGCGTGACGGTCGGCGTCGGCAACTCGCCCCGGCATGGGCCGCTCGTCGCACGCAGCTGGTTGTCGATGCGCAGTTGCGCGAGCGCGGGCAGCACGTCGATCGCCACCGTGCCGTCGGGCGATGGCGTCAGCGTGAACGACAGCGATTTGAACGCGTACAGCAGCGGATCGGGGCCGACGTTGTACGGCGCGTTCACGTCGTCGTCGAACGCGGGCAGGTCGCGAGTCGACGGATCGAAGTAGCGCTTGTCGAGCACCAGCGCGCCGTCGATACCGTTGATGCCCGCCTTGTGAATCTTCTGCACGAGGTCGATCAGTTCTTCGGGCACGAGCTTCGGGTCGCCGGTCCCCTGGATGTACAGATTGCCGTGCAGCACGCCGCTCGCGTCGAGCGGGCCGTCCGCGTACGCGCTGGTGCGCCAGCGGTAACCGGGACCGAGGATCGACAGGCCTGAGTAGGTGGTGACGAGCTTCATGGTCGAGGCGGGCATCATCGGCTTGCCGGCGTTCAGCGCGAGGATCGGCGTGCGATCGCCGACCTTTTCGACGACCACGCTGATCGACGACAACGGCACGTGCGCGCGCTGCAGACCGACCATCACCGGCTGCGGCAGTACCGTCGTGACGTTGACGCTCGGATGCGTGGCCTTGACGCGTGCCTCCGCGGTCAGCGGCAGCAGCGTGCCTGCGCCGAGCGCGGCGGCGCAGAGCCAGACGGCTGCGCGCGGCACGACGCGGTTAGGCATGAAGGCTGCGCGATCGAACATACGGCGCGAGTGCAGCGCCATACGGCGTGCGACGGAAGACAGAAAAGCGTGCGTCATGAACGGGTGAACGGGCAAACGGACGAGCAGGATTTCAAGGTCGGCGTGCGAGGGACGATGGAACGGCAAGCTGGGCGCCTTGACGGCGCGGTAGCGCGCCGCGGTCTACCGGCCGTCGCGCGACGCAAAGCGCCCATTGTAGTGACATCCCGCGAGGCTGCGGTGAAAAAAGCGCCACACGCCGCACGGGTCGGAAGCGGGCGCTAGAATGCGGCATCATCGAATGTTTTGGAACGGACAACCATGCGCATCCTGCTAGTCGAAGATGACCGGATGATCGCCGAAGGCGTGCGCAAGGCGCTGCGCGGCGAAGGCTTCGCCGTCGATTGGGTCGAGGACGGCGAAGCGGCGCTGCGCGCGGCGGCGTCCCAGCCTTACGACCTCGCGTTGCTCGACCTCGGTCTGCCCAAGCGCGACGGTCTCGAGGTGCTGCGCGCACTGCGTGCGCGCGGCCATGCGCTGCCGGTGCTGATCGTCACCGCGCGCGACGCGGTCGCCGATCGTGTCAAGGGCCTCGACGCCGGCGCTGACGATTACCTTGTCAAACCTTTCGATCTCGACGAACTCGGTGCGCGGATGCGCGCGCTGATCCGGCGCCAGTCCGGCCGCAGCGATTCGACGATTCGCCACGGCAATTTGACCCTCGATCCCGCGTCGCACCAGGTGACGCTCGATGGCGCCCTGGTCGCGCTATCCGCGCGCGAATTCGCGCTGCTCGAGGCGCTGCTCGCGCGACCCGGCGCGGTGCTGTCCAAGAGCCAGCTAGAGGAAAAGATGTATGGCTGGGGCGAGGAGATCGGCAGCAATACCGTCGAGGTCTATATCCACGCGCTGCGCAAGAAGCTCGGCGCCGATCTGATCCGCAACGTCCGCGGGCTTGGCTACATGATCGCGAAGGACGCCTGAGCCGATGCGCTCGATTCGCCGACAACTGTTGTTCTGGCTGCTCGCGCTCGTGCTGCTCGGCGTCGGCATCGCGGGCTGGCTGATCTACCGGCAGGCACTCGCCGAAGCGAACGAGCTGTTCGACTACCAGCTCGAGCAGATCGCCGCGGCGCTGCCGGCGGAACCGTTCTCGCAGGTGCTCGGCCGCGATACCGGCGACGAGGGCATCGTGCTGCAGATCTGGAACCGCAACGGCATGCTGATGTATTACTCGCGGCCGCGTGCGCCGCTCGCGCCGCGCGCCGAACTCGGTTTTTCGACCGAGCGCACCGACCGCGGCGAATGGCGCGTATATGGCGCGATCGTCGGCGACAACGTCGTGCAGCTCGCGCAGCCGCTGTCGGTGCGCAACCGGCTCGCCGCCGATGTCGCGCTGCGCACGCTGTGGCCGCTGATCGTGCTGCTGCCGCTGCTCGGACTCGCGGTATGGGTGATCGTCGGTCGCGGGCTGCGGCCGCTGCGGCGCGTGACGAGCGCGCTCGACACCCGTCATCCCGAAGCGCTGGATCCATTGCCTGATCAGCGCCTGCCGCTCGAAGTGCGGCCGCTCGTGCGTGCGCTGAACGGGCTGCTGCAGCGGCTCGCGACCGCGCTCGATATCCAGAAGGCGTTCGTCGCCGATGCCGCGCACGAATTGCGCACGCCGCTTGCCGCGGTACAGATTCAGGCGCAACTGGTCGCGCGCGCGAAGGACGACACAGCCCGCAGCGAGGCGCTCGTCGATCTGCAGGCGGGTGTCACGCGCGCGACGCGCCTCGCCGAGCAACTGCTCGCGCTCGCGCGCGCCGAGCCGGACGGCGCCGCCGGCGCAGTGATGCTCGATCTGCGCGAGCTGCTGCAGGAGTGCGTCGCGACCTACGCGCCGCTCGCGATGAATCGCGGCGTCGACCTCGGCATCGAGGCGAGCGAGGCCGCCAGCGTGACCGGCGACGCCGAAGCGCTGCGCGTGATGTTCAACAACCTCGTCGACAACGCGACCAAGTACACGCCGCGTGGCGGCCGCGTCGACGTCAGCCTGCGTGTCGAGGACGGCCATCCGGTCGTGCGGATCGCCGATAGCGGCCCCGGTATCGATCCCGCCGATCGCGAGCGCGTGTTCGACCGGTTCTATCGCGCGGGAGCGGGCGCGAATCGCGCGCGCACCGACGTGGCGGGCAGCGGCCTCGGTCTTGCGATCGTGCGTCGGATTGCCACCCAACATCATGCGCAAGTGTCGCTCGATGACTCGCCGGCCGGTGGTTTGCAGGTCATCGTACGCTTCTGATCATGGTGATTTACAGTTCGGCCAACGCCGGCGTTCATGCTGGCGCGGCGGTCCGTAGCGGCCGGTCCGATAAGGTTCCCATGATCTGGCGCTGCTTAAGACTCTTTTAAGTGATGCCCCTTACGCTCCTCGACATCCAAAGTCACTTTGTCCAGTCAGGAGCTCATGATGAACGCGAAAACCTTGTCCCGCGGCGCCGTTGCGGTAGCTGTGGCCGCTGCGCTTTCAGCCGGCTATGTGGCGGGCCATCGCGACGTGCCAGCACCGCAGATCATCTCGCCGGCGCAAGCCGCCGCGATGATGCCAGCCGAAGCAGCCGCCAAAACCGGTATCCCCGATTTCTCCGGTCTCGTCGAAACCTACGGTCCGGCCGTCGTCAACATCAGCGCGAAGCACGTGGTCAAGCAAACCGCGATGCGTGGTAATGGCGGCAACCTCAACGGCAACCAGCTGCCGATCGATCCGAACGATCCGTTCTATCAGTTCTACAAGCGGTTCTTCGGCGGCGTGCCCGGCATGCAGGGCGGCGATGGCGGAGACGCGCCCGACCAGCCGAGCACGAGCCTCGGCTCGGGCTTCATCATCAGCAATGACGGCTACATTCTGACGAACGCGCACGTGGTCGATGGCGCGAACGTCGTCACCGTGAAGCTCACCGACAAGCGCGAGTTCAAGGCGAAGGTGGTCGGCGCCGACAAGCAGTCCGACGTCGCCGTGCTGAAGATCAACGCGAGCGATCTGCCGACGGTGAAGATTGGCGATCCGCGCCAAAGCAAGGTTGGTCAGTGGGTCGTCGCGATCGGCTCACCGTACGGCTTCGACAACACCGTGACCTCGGGCATCATCAGCGCGAAGTCGCGTTCGCTGCCCAATGAGAACTACACGCCGTTCATCCAGACCGATGTGCCGGTGAACCCTGGCAACTCGGGCGGTCCACTCTTTAATCTGCAAGGCGAAGTGATCGGCATCAACTCGATGATCTACTCGCAGACGGGCGGCTTCCAGGGCCTGTCGTTCGCGATCCCGATCAACGAGGCGATCAAGGTCAAAGACGATCTCGTCAAGACCGGTCACGTGAGCCGCGGCCGCCTCGGCGTCGCAGTACAGGGCTTGAACCAGACGCTCGCCGAGTCGTTCGGCATGCAGAAGCCGCAAGGCGCGCTGGTCAGCTCGGTCGACGCCAACGGGCCGGCGGCCAAGGCTGGCTTGCAGCCGGGCGACGTGATCCTGTCGGTGAATGGCGACGAAGTGAGCGATTCGACGGATCTGCCGGCGAAGATCGCAGGTCTCGCGCCGGGCAGCTCGGCGACGCTGAAAGTGTGGCGCGATAAGGCCAGCAAGGACGTGAAGGTGACGATCGGCTCGTTCTCGGACGCAAAGGTTGCGTCGGCGAACAAGACCGATCAGCAGGCCCAGTTGCAAGGCCGTCTCGGCGTCGCGGTGCGGCCGCTGACGCCGGAAGAGAAGAGCAGCGCGTCGGTGTCGCACGGTCTGCTCGTACAGCAGGCAGGCGGCGCGGCGGCGAGCGCCGGCATCCAGGCGGGCGACGTGATTCTCGCGGTCAATGGCCGTCCGGTCACGAACATCGATCAGCTGAAGCAGATGATTTCGGGCGCAGGCAACAGCATTGCGCTGCTGATCCAGCGGGATAACGCGCAGATTTTCGTGCCCGTGGATCTCGGCTGATCCAGTATCCGGGCGGTTCGAACGGATCGCCCACCCCGGTTTGAGCTGTAGTAGCGATTGCCGGTCCTTTGCATTTACTGCAAGGACCGGTTTTTTTTCGCCTGTCCGCACCGTGCTACGGCGAGCAGCGCGGGCAGGGCGAAACGCGCCACGCGGCTTGTTGTCACGGTCGCGCATGTCCAGTCGACGCAACCGGATGGTTGGCACGTAGGTTGCTTCGACCTTGATTTCGGCCTGTTCGGGGACTGGGCAGGGACTGCAACAAGGAGAGCGAACCGATGAAAACCCAACGCAATCAGCAAAGAATCGTAGCCGTCGCGCTGTGCGCGGCGCTCGCGCTCGGACTGGCGGGCGGTGCGTACGCGCAGCAGGCGGGCGTGACCGGTGGCTCGACGACCGACAACACCAGCGCGGGCAACACCAACGGCGGCGGCTTGCCGCAAGTCCAGCAGCAGGGCGACGTGTCGTACGTGTCGGGCGGCGTCGGCCTCGACGAATCGCGGGCGTTGCGACAAGCGCAAAGCCAGTGGCCACTGACGCTGCGCTTCACCGGACCCAACGCCGAGTTTCTCGCGGATGTGCACGTGCGTATCGTCGATGCCCATAACGGCGAAGTGCTGAACACGACGTCGCGCGGACCGTTCATGCTGGTGCGCTTGAGCCCCGGCCGCTATACGGTGCACGCGAAATACAACGACAGCGAGCAAACCCGCTCGGTTAGCGTGCCGGCGCACGGCAACGTCAAATCCGCGTTCATCTGGAACGCGAAGTAACGGGTCGATCGGTCCGCCGCCGCGCAGCAAGCTTGCGCAATCGGCCGAAGTTTGGCCGATAATGAAGCCACGGGCAGCTCCCGTGGCTTTGCCGTTCCGGCGGCAACAGCCGGTAGTGCAGCACCCACCCCATCACGGAGCCTGGACATGAGCGATGCGTCGACATCTGCGGGACGGCTGGACGGCCATACCATCGTGATCCGCGACAACGGTCACCGCGTGCGCGTGATTCACGGCGGCGTGACGATGGCCGACACCCAGGCCGCGCTGACGCTATCGGAGACCGGCCTCGCCGACGTGTTCTATTTCCCGCGCGAGCACGTGAACATGGCCCGGCTCGAACGCTCGACGCACACGTCGCATTGTCCGTTCAAGGGCGACGCGTCGTACTTCCATCTGCGCACCGAAGATGGCGTGATCGAGAACGCGGTGTGGTGCTACGAGGCGCCGTTCGAGCAGGTCAGTCGCATCAAGGGCTATCTCGCTTTTTACGCATCGCGCGTCGACCGCATCGATCAGACGTCCTGATTCCGCAGTCGGCGCGTTCATCGGGGAGGTTGTCATGGAACTGAACGACGCGTTACGGATTCCGCTGGCGCCGTCCGAGGTCTGGGACGCGTTGCAGGACCTCGCGCTGTTGCGTGCCAGCCTCGACAACTGCGAGTCGTTCGTGCGTCTCGCCCACGGCGAATACGCGCTGACGATGACCGTGCCGCTCGGCCCGTTGCGCGCGCATTATCAGGCGCGCGCGCACGTCGCCGGCCAGGATTCCGGCCCGGCGGACGCGCAGCGCCGCACCATCAACTTCAAGGCCCTGGCCGAGGGCATCGGCGCGTTGCGCGGTCAGATCGAAGTGCGTTTGCGCGCGGACGAGGGGCGGGAGCGCGGCACGCGCATCGACTACACACTGTGGGCGACGTCGTCGGGACCGCTCGCCGAACTGCCGACGCGCCAGCTCGAGAACGCCTTGCGTCAGATCGCCGACGATTTTTTCGCCGAGTTCGACGCCGTCGTGCGCGCCAAGCACGGCAAAGGGCCGAACCGCGCGCGTGGCACGGCGCCGCGTCGCCAGCACGTGTTTTTGCGGCCGATCACGCTCGGCGGCATCGCGCGGCGAGCGCGCAACGAGCACAGCCATGCGCTGTCGGGGCGCGCGGCGAGCGCGTCGCATAGCTGGTCGCATCACGAGCCCGGTCAGCATGTCGTGCCGTACTGGGCGTGGGCCGGGATGATCTTTCTGGTCGCACTATTGTTGTATGTCGCGCGCTGGTTCAGCGAGCATTGAGGCCGCGAGCCGCGCGCAGCCCCTGATGGAACGCGCGACAAACATCCCCGCGCGACTACGAAATCCCGGTGACCCACTACGAAATAGCGGTGCTCCCGTCGCCTTCATCTAATCCCCGCGAAACTCCCGCCGCCACGCGCTCGGCGACGTGCGAAACGCGTCCGCGAAATGCTGCCGCAGCGATGCGGCCGAGCCGAATCCGGCGCTCGCCGCGATCGTTTCGACCGACTCGTCGGTGCTTTCCAGCAGCTGTTGCGCACGCGCGAGCCGCTGCGCGAGCAGCCACGCGCCGACGGTGGTGCCGGTCGCGAGCCGGAAGCGCCGCGTGAAGGTGCGGCGGCTCATCAACGCGCGCGCGGCGAGCGTGTCGAGCGTATGCGGCGTGGCCAGGTTGCCGCTCACCCAGTCGAGCAGGCCGGACAGGCGATCGCCGCGCGGCTTCGGCGGCATCGGCTGCTGCACGTATTGCGCCTGGCCGCCCTGGCGATGCGGCGACACGACCAGCCGGCGCGCGAGGTGGTTCGCCACCCGCGCGCCGCAGATCTTGCGCAGCACATGCAGGCAGCAGTCGAGGCCGGCGGCGGTGCCGGCCGAGGTCAGAACGTTGCCGTCGTCGACGTACAGCACGTCGGCGTCGAGCCGCACGCGCGGGTAGCGGCGCGCGAAGTCGTCGGCCCAGGCCCAGTGCGTCGAAGCGGGCCGTGCATCGAGGATGCCCGCGGCGGCCAGCACGAAAGCGCCGAGGCACAGGCCGACGAGCAGCGCGCCGCGCGCATGCGCGGCCCTCAGCGCGTCGAGCAGCGCGGCGGGCGGGGTTTCGGCGGGATCGCGCCAGCTCGGCACGATGATCGTCTGCGCGTCGGCAAGCGCTTCGAGTCCGTGCGTGACCGCGATCGAAAAGCCCGCGGTCGTCGCCAGCGCGCCTGTCTCCGCGGCGCAGACGCGGAAGTCGAAGTCGGGAAAACCGCCGGCGCGACGGTCCTCGCCGAACACGACGCACGGCACCGACAGATGGAACGGGCTGATGCGGTCGAACGCGACGACGGCGACGACGTGGCGCGGCGCCTGATCGGAGACGTCGTCGGAAGATGCGAAGGTGGCCATGCCGGGCGCCTCATGAAAGCCATAAGTGTGTGTATATATGGCCCGATTCTAGCGAAGGTTGTCATTCGGGCCGCTGTCGACGGGCGGGCAGCGGAGCAACAATGCCGTCATTGCCGTTGCGCCGCGGCCACCGCGCTGGGCGCGCGCCATCGACCGCTTTTTCTGACAAGGAGCCTTGCCATGAGCACACCCGCGCCGCGCCGTGCGCTGATCGTCATCGACGTGCAGAACGAATACGTGAGCGGCGACCTGCCGATCGAATTTCCGGACGTGCGCACGTCGCTCGCCAACATCGGTCGCGCGATCGATGCAGCGCGCGCCGCCAGCGTGCCGGTCGTGGTCGTGCAGAACCTCGCGCCCGCCACCTCGCCGCTGTTCGCGCGCGGCAGCGCGGGCGCGGAACTGCACACGGTCGTGAGCTCGCGCGCTCATGATCATTTCGTCGAGAAGTCGCTGCCGAGCGCATTCGCCGGGACCGATCTGGCCGACTGGCTCGCCGCCCGGCAGATCGATACGCTGAGCGTCACCGGCTACATGACCCACAATTGCGATGCCTCGACGATCAACCACGCGGTGCATGCTGGCCTCGCCGTCGAGTTCCTGCACGACGCAACCGGCTCGGTGCCGTATGAAAACAGCGCGGGCTTCGCGAGCGCGGAGGAGATTCATCGCGTGTTCAGCGTGGTGCTGCAGTCGCGCTTCGCGGCGGTCGCGAGCACCGATCAATGGATCGCGGCGCTAAAGAGCGGCGCGCCGCTCGAGCGCGGCAACATCTATGCGTCGAATCAGGCGGCGCGAGCGCGCCGGGCGGTTGCCTGAACCGGGCGCAGGGGCGGCGGTCCGGTCCAAAAACAGAAACGGGCGGTTCACCGAACCGCCCGCTGTTCCAATCCGTCACCCTGGCGCGCCTTCTACGCCGCCTTCCTGCGCAACGCCGGACTCAGGCGCAAGGCGTCGAACATCGCTTCCACCATCTGCTGCGCTTGCGCGCCGAAGTCGGTCGCGTCGGGCAAAAACAGCATGTCGCGCAAAGAACCGCCGACGAACGCGTGGACCATCGCCGCGGCAAGCTTCGTGTCGAGGTCGGCGGGCATCTGGCCTTTGGAGATCGCATTGCGCAGACCGCCCTCGATCTTCGCGAGCCCCTCGCGCATATTGGTCTGATACCGTTCCATCACCGGCCCCATATCTTCGACCAGCTCGCACTTCAGAAACAGAATGTCGAACACGCGGCGGCGGCGCGGATCGTTGGCAGTGTCGCGCAGGCAGACCACGCAGACTTCAATCAGGCGCCCGAGCGGATCAGCTTCGTTGGGATCGAGCGACGCCGCCTTCAGTTCGTCGAGCGGCAGCAGCACGCGGTCGAACATTTCGGTGAACAGCTCGCTCTTATGCGCGAAATGCCAATAAATGGCGCCGCGCGTGACGCCCGCGGCCTGCGCGATATCGGCCAGCGACGTGCGCGATACACCCTTCTCGAAGAAGACCTGTTCGGCCGCGTCGAGAATCCGGTTGCGCGTCTCCAGCGCCTCTTCTTTGGTTCTTCTGACCATATTGGTGTAGCCTGCGCTGATCCTGGGGTTTATGCGGACAGTTTTAAGTCGGTCTGGTGACACTTTGACTGCTTCCGAAGCGAATTGCGACGCGAATCTGCGGTACCCCAGCCTCGGAAGATATGAATGCACTTTTACATGCATTCGTGAATGTATATATAATAGCACCCCACGATCGGATAGCCCAAGCCGTGACGAGCGGTTAATATCCGTCACTGTTGCCTTTCGAAAGCGCTTTCGCGGCCGCCAAACGGCGGCGCCGCGCGGCATTCCCCGGTATGGCGCATTCGTAGCAGGGTGCCCTGCAGGAGCAGGTTTGCATCCACGGGCTTCCGGTCGAGCGTCGCGAGACGCTTGTGTGCGCTGTCGTCCCCGGGGTAGGGAGGCGCGCACTTTTTCATTACTCAGTCTTTGACAGAGGTCGCTCCATGCGCGTCGAACGGGTTCCATTCCGCTTAATCAGTGCCGCGACGGCTGCCATCTTGCTGGCGGCGTGCGGACCAAAACAATCTGCCCCGCCGCCACAGACGCCCGAAGTCGGCGTCGTCACCCTCCAGCCGACGACCGTGCCCGTCGTCACTGAACTTCCCGGCCGTACCAGTGCCTTCCTCGTCGCGCAGGTGCGCGCGCGGGTCGACGGCATCGTGCTGCGCCGTGAGTTCACCGAGGGTAGTGAGGTCAAGGCCGGCCAGCGTCTGTACAAGATCGATCCGGCTCCGTACATCGCGTCGTTGAACAACGCGAAGGCATCGCTCGCGAAGGCGCAGGCGAACCTGGTGACGACCACCGCGCAGGCCAATCGCTACAAGGTGCTGGTCGCGGCGAACGCGGTCAGCAAGCAGGACTACGACAACGCGGTCGCCGCCGAAGGCCAGGCCGCCGCCGACGTCGCCGCGGGCAAGGCCGCGGTCGATACCGCGCAGATCAACCTCGGCTATACCGACGTGACCTCGCCCGTGACCGGCCGGATCGGCGTGTCGCAGGTCACGCCGGGCGCCTTCGTGCAGCAGAGCGCGGCCACGCTGATGGCCACGGTCCAGCAACTCGATCCGGTCTACGCCGACCTCACGCAATCGAGCCTCGAGGGTCTGAAGCTGCGCCGCGAGGTCCAGGAAGGGCGTCTCAAGACGACCGGTCCGGGCGCCGCGCAGGTCACGCTGGTGCTGGAAGACGGCCGCGTCTACTCCGAGAAGGGCAAGCTGCAGTTCACCGACGTGACCGTCGACCAGGGCACCGGCTCGGTCACGGTGCGCGCGATCTTCAAGAACCCGAACCACGTGCTGCTGCCGGGCATGTTCGTGCGCGCGAAGATCGACGAGGGCGTCAACCAGAACGCGCTGATCGTGCCGCAAGTCGGCGTCACGCACGACCAGAAGGGTCAGCCCACCGCGCTCGTCGTCGGCAACGACAACAAGGTCGAGCTGCGTCAGCTCGTCACCTCGGGCACCTTCGGCTCGTACTGGGTGGTCTCGGACGGCCTGAAGGCGGGTGACCGCGTGATCGTCCAGGGCACCGACAAGGCGCGTCCCGGCCAGCAGGTCAAGCCCGTGCCGGCGCAGCTGCCCGGCAACCCGGCTTCCGACGCCGCCGCAAACGGCGCCCAGACAGGTCAACCCGCGGCTCAGCCTGCCTCCGCCGCTTCGGGCGCGTAATAACAGGGAGCCCGCCTCATGGCAAAGTTCTTTATTGATCGCCCGATTTTTGCATGGGTGATCGCCATCATCCTGATGCTCGCGGGTCTCGCGTCGGTGTTCACGCTGCCGATCGCGCAATACCCGACCATCGCGCCGCCGTCCATCCAGATCAGCGCAACCTATCCGGGTGCTTCGGCGAAGACGGTGGAAAACACCGTTACGCAGGTGATCGAGCAGCAGATGAGTGGTCTGGACCACCTGCTGTACCTCGCGTCGACCTCGGACGACACGGGCACGGCCACCATCACGCTGACGTTCGCGGCCGGCACCAACCCTGACATCGCGCAGGTGCAGGTGCAAAACAAGCTGCAACTCGCCACGCCGCTGCTGCCGCAAGCGGTGCAGCAGCTCGGCACCAAGGTCACGAAGTCGAGCAGCAGCTTCCTGCTGGTGATGGCGTTCGTGTCGACCGACGGCAGCATGAACAAGTATGACCTCGCGAACTACGTCGCGTCGAACATTCAGGATCCGATCAGCCGTATCGACGGCGTGGGCACGGTGACGCTGTTCGGCACGCAGTACGCGATGCGCATCTGGCTCGACGCGAACAAGCTGAATAACTTCAGTCTGACGCCGCTCGATGTCGAAACCGCGCTGCAGGCGCAGAACGTGCAGGTCGCGGGCGGCTCGCTCGGCGGCACGCCGTCGGTGCCGGGCCAGGTGCTGCAGGCCACGATCACGCAGGCCACGCTGCTCAATACGCCCGAGCAGTTCGGCAACATCCTGCTGAAGGTGAACCAGGACGGCTCGCAGGTGCGTCTGCGCGACGTGTCGCGCGTCGAGCTCGGCGGCGAAAACTATAACTTCGACACCAAGTACAACGGTCAGCCGACGGCAGGCTTCGGCATCCAGCTCGCCACGGGCGCGAACGCGCTCGCCACCGCGAAGGCGGTGCGCACGAAGATCGCCGAACTGTCGAAGTACTTCCCGCACGGCCTAGTGGTGCAGTACCCGTACGACACGACGCCGTTCGTGCGCCTGTCGATCGAGGAAGTGGTCAAGACGCTGCTCGAAGGTATCGTGCTGGTGTTCCTCGTCATGTACCTGTTCCTGCAGAACCTGCGCGCCACGCTGATCCCGACGATCGCGGTGCCGGTGGTGCTGCTCGGTACGTTCGCGATCATGAGCGTGGTCGGTTTCTCGATCAACGTGCTGTCGATGTTCGGTCTCGTGCTCGCAATCGGCCTGCTGGTGGACGACGCGATCGTGGTGGTGGAAAACGTCGAGCGGGTGATGCAGGAGGAGGGCTTATCGCCTCGCGAGGCAACCCGCAAGGCGATGGACCAGATCACCGGCGCGCTCGTCGGCGTGGCGCTCGTGCTGTCGGCGGTGTTCGTGCCGGTGGCGTTCTCGGGCGGCTCGGTCGGCGCGATCTACCGGCAGTTCTCGCTGACGATCGTCGCGGCGATGGTGCTGTCCGTGCTCGTCGCGTTGATTCTGACGCCGGCGCTGTGCGCGACGATCCTGAAGCCGATTCCGAAGGGTCATCACGAAAAAGCCACCGGCTTCTTCGGCTGGTTCAACCGTACCTTCAACACGAGCCGCGACAAGTACCACTCCGGCGTGCACCACGTGATCAAGCGCTCGGGCCGCTGGCTCATCATCTACATGGTGGTGATCTTCGCGGTGGGGCTGCTGTTCGTGCGTCTGCCGAAGTCGTTCCTGCCTGACGAAGACCAGGGCACGATGTTCGTGCTGGTGCAAACGCCGTCGGGTTCCACGCAGGAAACCACCGCGCACGCGCTGAAGGACGTGTCGGACTACCTGCTGAACGAAGAAAAGGCGATCGTCGAATCGACCTTCACGGTGAACGGCTTCAGCTTCGCGGGTCGTGGCCAGAACGCGGGTCTCGTGTTCGTGCGGATGAAGGACTACGCGCAGCGCCAGCACGCGGACCAGAAGGTGCAAGCGCTGGTGGGCCGTCTCTACATGCACTTCAGCACCTACAAGAACGCGACGGTGTTCCCGGTCAATCCGCCGTCGATTCCTGAACTCGGCACCGCGGCGGGCTTCGACTTCCAGTTGCAGGACCGCGCGGGTATCGGTCACGCGAAGCTGATGGAAGCGCGCAACATGCTGCTCGGTCTGGCGGCGAAAGATCCGACGCTCGCGCAGGTGCGTCCGAACGGCCTGAACGATACCCCGCAGTTCAAGGTGAGCATCGACCACGAGAAGGCTTCGGCGCAGGGTGTTTCGCTCGCCTCGATCGACCAGACGTTCTCGATCGCGTGGGCCTCGGCGTATGTGAACAACTTCCTCGACACCGACGGCCGGATCAAGAAGGTCTACCTGCAGGGCGACGCGCCGTTCCGGATGAAACCGGAAGACGTGAATGCCTGGTTCGTGCGCAACGGCGCGGGCGCGATGGTGCCGTTCTCGGCCTTCGCGAGTACCGAGTGGACCTTCGGTTCGCCGAAGCTCGAGCGCTACAACGGTATTTCGTCGGTGGAAATCCAGGGTGCGGCCGGGCCGGGCAAGTCGACCGGTCAGGCGATGGCGGCGATGGAACGGATCGTCACCAAGCTGCCGGCGGGAGTCGGCTACGAGTGGACGGGTCTGTCGCTGCAAGAGCGTCAGTCGGGTTCGCAGGCGCCAATCCTGTACGGCATCTCGATTCTCGTCGTGTTCCTGTGTCTCGCGGCGCTGTATGAAAGCTGGTCGATCCCGTTCTCGGTGATCATGGTGGTGCCGCTCGGTGTGATCGGCGCACTGCTGGCCGCGACGCTGCGCGGGCTCGAGAACGACGTGTTCTTCCAGGTGGGTCTGCTGACCACCGTGGGTCTGTCGGCGAAGAACGCGATTCTGATCGTGGAATTCGCGCGAGAACTGCAGCAGAGTGGAGGCATGGGACCGATCGAAGCCGCGCTCGAAGCGGCGCGTCTGCGGTTGCGTCCAATCCTGATGACCTCGCTCGCGTTCATTCTCGGCGTGCTGCCGCTCGCGATCAGTAACGGCGCGGGGTCGGCCAGCCAGCACGCGATCGGTACCGGTGTGATCGGCGGCATGTTGACGGCGACCTTCCTCGCGATCTTCATGATCCCGATGTTCTTCGTCGTGATTCGCGCGAAGTTCGGCGGTGAGAAGGAAGACCCGGATGAGGCGCTGCGCCACTATGAACAGCACCATCCGCACGATCCGCAAGGCGGCGCGGCGGGTGGCACGACCGACGGGTCGGATGGCAATGGCTCGGGCAAGGATGGGCATTGAGATGCAAAAACACTCTTTGATTGCAGTGGCGGTCGCGCTGCTCGCCACGGGTTGCACGCTGGCGCCGCACTACCAGCGGCCCGCCGCGCCCGTGACGGCGACTTTCCCGACGGGCGGCGTGTACGACCAGCAGCCGGGCGCGCAGGGCGCGCGCGGCGCGAACGGCCTGGCTGCCGCCGACATCGGCTGGCGCGACTTCTTCGTCGATCCGCGTCTGCAGCAGCTGATCGAAATCGCGCTGAAGAACAACCGTGATCTGCGTGTGTCGGTGCTGAACATGCAGGCGTCGGCGGCGCAGTACCGTATCGTGCGCGCGGGCCTGTTCCCGACGCTCGACGCCGCGGCTTCGCAAAGCCGGCAGCGCACGCCGCGCGATCTGCTGGCGTCGCCCAACGGCCCGACGATTACCAACACGTATTCGGTGGGCTTGAACGCGTCGTGGGAAATCGACTTCTTCGGGCGCGTGCAGAGTCTGAAGGATCAGGCGTTGGCCACGTACCTCGGCACCGCGCAGGCGCGCAAGTCCGCGGAAATCGCGCTGGTGTCGCAGGTGGCGAACCAGTACATGACGGTGCTCGAACTGGACGATCTGCTGACGGTCACGCAGAACACGCTGAAGACGGCGCAGGAGTCGTTTCGGATCACCAAGCTGCAGTTCGACAACGGCACCGGTTCGGAACTCGATCTGCGCCAGTCGCAAACGGTTGTCGAAACCGCGAGCGCGGACCTGCAGGCGCAGATGCGTTTGCGGGCTCAGGCTGACAACGCGCTGGTGCTGCTGATCGGCGAGCCGTTGCCGGCTGATCTTGCGCCAGGCCTGCCGCTGAGCGACCAGAGCCTGCTCACGGATATTCCGGCGGGCCTGCCGTCCGATCTGCTGACGCGCCGTCCCGACATCATGGAGGCCGAGGAAAATCTGCTCGCGGCCAACGCGAACATCGGCGCGGCGCGCGCCGCGTTCTTCCCGAAGGTCACGCTGACCGGCAGCGCCGGCACGCTGAGCCCGACGCTCGGCGGGCTGTTCAAGCCGGGTTCGGCGGCGTGGAGCTTCGCGCCGTCGATCACGCTGCCGATCTTCGAGGGCGGTCAGAACATGGCCAACCTCGACCTCGCCAACATCGAGAAGAACGTGCAGATCGCCACGTATGAAAAAGCGATCCAGACGGCCTTCCGCGAAGTGGCGGATGGACTGGCCGCGCGCGGCACGTACGACGAGCAGATCGCGGCGCTCGAGCGGGATGTCGCGGCCGAGCAGCGCCGGCTGGATCTGTCGACCCTCCGTTATACGAGCGGTGTCGACAGCTATCTTTCGGTGCTGACCGCGCAGACCTCGTTGTACGAGGCTCAGCAGGCGCTGGTCACCGCGCGCATGGAACGTCTGCAGAACCTGGTCACGCTGTACCAGGCGCTCGGCGGCGGCTGGATCGAGCACAACGGCGACCAGCCGCGTCCGGCCGACGCGCCGGTCGACTACGGTGCGGCGAGCGCACCGGTCGCGGCTTCGGCGGCGACGGCAGGGTAAGCGCTTCGGCTCGATGAACCGCTGAAGTAAAGCAAAAACGCCACGGCATGCCGTGGCGTTTTTGTTGCTTCGCGGCGTTCGGTGCCGCTCGCCGCATCATCGCTGCATCAAAAGCTCAATGCAGATCCGCCGCCCGCAGCATCTCGTTGCTCTGCGGTGCGCCGCCCGCGCTGGCGTCGAGATCGTGCCCGGCGCGGCGAAGCTCGCTCTTCGCCATCTTCTCGCCCTTCACGCCGTTGAAGATCAGGTTCAGCGCGACCGCCGACACCGACGCGAGCAGAATCCCGCTGTGTAGCAGCGGCGACAACGCCGGCGGCAGTTGCGAGAAGAAGTGCGGCGAGACGACCGGCACGAGGCCGAGCCCGATGCTGACCGCGACGATGAAGAGGTTGTGCTGATTCCTCACGAAGTCGACGCGCGACAGCACCTTGATGCCGTTCGCCGCGACCATGCCGAACATCACGATGCCCGCGCCGCCGAGCACGAACGCCGGCACCGACGCGACCACCTGCGCCATCTTCGGGAAGAGGCCGAGCAGCACGAGGATCACGCCGCCCATCGCGCACACGAAGCGGCTCTTCACGCCGGTCACGCCGATCAACCCGACGTTCTGCGAGAACGACGTATGCGGGAACGAGTTGAAGATGCCGCCGATCAGCGTGCCGAGACCGTCGACGCGCAAGCCACGCACCAGCGTTTTCTGATCGACCGGACGATCGACCATGTCGCCGACCGCGAGAAACATGCCGGTCGATTCGATGAACGTGACGAACATCACGGTGACCATCGTCGCGATCGACAGCGGATCGAAGTGCGGCAGACCGAAGTGGAACGGCATCACGAAGCCGACCCACGGCGCGTGCATGACGCCGTCCAGGTTGACGCGGCCGAGCATCAGCGCGATCGCGAAGCCCGCGACGATGCCGAGCAGCACCGAGATATTGGCGACGAACCCCCTGGCAAACCTGTTGATCAGCAGGATCAGCGTCAGCACGAGCAGCGCCAGGCCGAGATATACCGGATTGCCGTAGTCGGGATTGCCGACACCGCCGGCCGCCCAGTTGATACCGACCTCCATCAGCGACAGGCCGATCACCGATATCACGACGCCGATCACGACCGGCGGGAAGAAGCGCAACAGCTTGCCGACCGCGGGCGCGAGCAGAATGCCGATCACGCCGGCCGCGATCGTCGAGCCGAAGATGTCGAGGATGCCGAGCGAAGGATTGGTGCCGATCGCGACCATCGGGCCGACGGCCGCGAACGTGCAGCCCATGATGACGGGCAGGCGGATGCCGAAGATCCACAGTCCGAGCGTCTGGATCAGGGTGGCGATGCCGCAGGAAAACAGATCGGCGCTGATCAGGAAGGCGACCTGGTCTTTCGGCAGCTTCAGCGCCGCGCCGATGATCAGCGGCACCGCGACCGCGCCAGCGTACATGACCAGCACGTGCTGGATGCCGAGAGTGAGCAACTGGCCCGCCGGTAGGCGCTCGTCGCACGGGTGAACCGTGTTCGCTTGCATATCGTCTGTCTCCACCATCTCGTTTTGGGATGACTCCAAGGTATCGGGGACGAAAAGTCGCAACAAGACCATACGTGGCTATTCCGGCATTCCCGGCGACGATATGCAGAGACCTGTTTTGAAAGGCAAATTAAAGCCACGCGTGGGACGGATCGGCCGTCGGACGCCAGAGAACCCTATGCAGTGGGGGCCGCAGGCGGTACATGGCGTGCGCGGCGCGGGTTCGTCGCGCGAGGGGATATGTGTGAGAATCAATGACGTGTATCACGCTTCACGCATAGTCCTGTTTTGATGACGCTCGCAGCACGGCGGGGTTAACCCGCGAATGGTTTTTTTTCGCGTGTTTTCCGAGCTGTTTGTTCAACGTTCGCGGCGTCTGTGCAGCTTCGCCTTTGAGCTTCGCTTTCCCACTTCGTCGCCAGTCTCGCTGGCTCTTTCTTCACCTCGTTTCAACGTCCCTGCGCTCATGAGTTTTCTCGGCATCGACCTCGGCACCGGATCCCTCAAAGCGGCAATCGTCGACGAACATGGACGCGAGCAGGCGGTATCGAGCGTCGCTTATGCGCTCGTTACGCCGCACGCGGGTTGGGCCGAAATCGACGTCGAGACCTGGTGGAACGCGCTCGTCCATGCGATGGCGGGCCTGCCGCGCGAGCTGCGTGACGGCGTGCGCGCGATTGGCTTCTCTGGCCAGATGCACGGCGTCGTGCTGCTCGATGCAAACGGCGCAGCGGTGCGGCGCGCCATGCTGTGGCCGGACTCGCGCGCGCTCGCCATGCTCGACGCGTGGCCCGAGCCGCAACCGAATCCGGTCGCGCCCGGCATGGCCGGACCGCTGCTGCGCTGGCTCGTGCTGCAAGAGCCGGAAGCTGCGCGCCGCACGCGCTGGGCGCTGCAGCCGAAGGACTGGCTGCGCGTCGCGCTCGGCGGCGCGTGCGTGACCGATGCGTCCGACGCGTGCGCGACCGCGCTCGCCGATCCCGCCGGCGCGTGGGACACGGCGCTTCTGCAACGCCTCGAGATTCCGCCCGAGTGGTTCGCGCCTGTGGCGCCGTCGTATGCGGCGGCGGGCGCGCTGTCGCCGCAGGCCGCGCAGGCACTTGGCTTACGGGCCGGTATCGTGCTCGCCACCGGCGCCGCGGATACGCCGTGCGCGGCGCTCGGCAGCGGACTCGTGCGTGACGGCGACGCGCTGCTGACGACCGGCACCGGCGGACAGATCGTCGTGCTCGCGAACGACGAGCCTGCGCCGCTGAAGGGCTTGCATCGCTATCGCGCGGCGAGCGATCACTGGTATCGGATGGCGGCGATGCAGAACGTCGGCATCGCGCTGGAGCGGGTGCGCGGGTGGCTGTCGTTTGGGTGGGCGGAGGCTTACCGAGAGGCATTTGACGATGCGGCTGATGCAAGCGCTCATGCCGCCGCTGAAGTGGCGTCGACGCTGAGCTTCCTGCCGTACCTGACCGGCGAGCGCACGCCGTGGCTGAACCCGCAGGCGCGCGGCGGCTGGCTCGGTTTGTCGCTCGAGCATACGCGCGGCGCGATGATGCGTGCCGCGTTCGAGGGCGTCGCGTTCTCATTGCGCGCGGGGCTCGACGCGATTCGCGCGAGCGGCGCGCCGGTGACGGCGCTCAAGCTCGCGGGCGGCGGCTCCGTCGACGCGCGCTGGCGACAACTGCTCGCCGATGCGCTCGACGTCGACCTGCATGCGGTCGATTGCCCGAACGCGGCGCCGCGCGGCGCGGCGATCCTCGGCGGTCTCGCGTGCGGCCACTGGCAGACGCGCGATCTCGCCGCGCTCGCGCCGGGCGCGACGCGCGTCGCGGGTCCACGAGGCGATGCGGCGCTTGCTGAACGCTATGCGCGCTTCGTCGATCTGTATGTCCGGGTCGAGCCGTGGTTCGGTGGTAGTGCGCCGTGCGAAGCGCAGTGACAGCGAGGGCGTTGAACACGGTGCCGAGCGCAGCCATCGGCGAGGCAGCCTTCACGCACTATGCAATACCATGACGCTTTTCGCGCGCCACGTAGTCGCCGGCACGCGATGCCATTTCGCATTCACGCACTCACGGACTCACGGACTCACAGGAGCATTGACGATGAAGACCAAAGCAGCAATCGCATGGAAAGCCGGCGCCCCGTTGACGATCGGGGAAGTCGATCTCGAAGGTCCGCGCGCCGGTGAAGTCCTGATCGAAGTGAAGGCGACGGGCATCTGCCACACCGACTACTACACGCTGTCGGGCGCCGATCCCGAAGGCATCTTCCCGGCGATTCTCGGCCACGAAGGCGCGGGCGTGATCGTCGATGTCGGGCCGGGCGTCGGCACGCTGAAGAAGGGCGATCACGTGATTCCGCTCTACACGCCCGAATGCCGTCAGTGCAAGTTCTGCCTGTCGCGCAAAACGAATCTCTGCCAGGCGATCCGCGCGACGCAGGGCAAAGGCCTGATGCCCGACGCGACCTCGCGCTTCTCGCTCGAAGGCAAGCCGCTGTTTCACTACATGGGGACGTCGACGTTCTCGAACTACATCGTCGTGCCGGAGATCGCGGTCGCGAAGGTGCGTGAAGACGCGCCGTTCGACAAGATCTGCTACATCGGCTGTGGCGTGACGACCGGCGTCGGCGCGGTCGTGTATTCGGCGAAGGTCGAGGCGGGCGCGAACGTGGTGGTGTTCGGCCTCGGCGGTATCGGGCTGAACGTGATTCAAGGCGCGAAAATGGTCGGCGCGGACAAGATCATCGGTGTCGATCTCAACCCGGGCCGCGTCGAACTCGCGAAGAAGTTCGGCATGACGCACTTCATCAACCCGAACGAAGTCGAGAACGTCGTCGATCACATCGTGCAGCTGACCGACGGCGGCGCCGACTACTCGTTCGAATGCATCGGCAACGTGAAGGTGATGCGCCAGGCGCTCGAATGCACGCACAAGGGTTGGGGGCAGTCGTTCATCATCGGCGTCGCGGCGGCGGGCGAGGAGATCAGCACGCGGCCGTTCCAGCTGGTGACGGGCCGCGAGTGGAAGGGCTCGGCATTCGGCGGCGCGCGCGGCCGCACCGACGTGCCGAAGATCGTCGACTGGTACATGGAAGGCAAGATCAATATCGACGATCTGATTACGCACCGTCTGCCGCTCGAGCGCATCAACGAGGGCTTCGAGCTGATGAAGAAGGGCGAGTCGATCCGCTCGGTCGTGCTCTACTAAGCGAGGAGCGTCGCGATGCTCGAACTACTATCGTCGCACGCCTGCCACGGCGGCGAGCAGCGCTTTTACCGGCACGAGTCGCGCACCATCGGTCTGCCGATGCGCTTCTCGGTCTATCTGCCGCCGCAGGCGTTGCGGGGCAATGCGAAGGTGCCCGCGCTGTTCTACCTCGCGGGGCTGACCTGCACCGAAGAGACGTTCGCGATCAAGGCCGGCGCGCAGCGCTTCGCGGCCCGGCACGGCCTCGCGCTGATCGCGCCGGATACGAGCCCTCGCGGCGCGGGCGTGCCAGGCGAGAGCGATGCGTGGGACTTCGGCGTCGGCGCGGGCTTTTATGTCGACGCGACCGAGCAGCCGTGGGCGCGAAACTACCGCATGTACTCGTACGTGCGCGACGAGCTGCGCGAAACGGCGCTTGCGAACCTGCCGATCGATGGCGCGCGTCTCGGCATCTTCGGTCATTCGATGGGCGGCCACGGCGCGCTGATGCTCGCGCTGCGCAATCCGGACATTTATCGGTCGGTGTCGGCGTTCGCGCCGATCGCGGCGCCGATGCGTTGTCCGTGGGGCGAGAAGGCGTTTAGCGGTTATCTCGGCGAGAACCGTGAAGCGTGGAAGCAGTACGACGCGAGCGAGCTGGTTTCGCACGCGACGCGCAAGTTCGCGGAAGGGATTCTCGTCGATCAGGGGCTCGCGGATCAGTTCCTGCCCACGCAGCTCAATCCCGACGTGTTCGAAGCGGCGTGCAAGGCCGCGGGTCAGCCACTGACGTTGCGCCGGCATGCGGGTTACGACCATGGCTACTACTTCATCTCGACGTTCGTCGAGGATCATCTCGCGCATCACGCGAAGGTGTTGCTCGGCTGAACAACGTCGTAAAACGCGGGGCAAAAAAAACGGCGGCACTTCATGTGCCGCCGTTTTTTCATTTGATCGGCGTAAGCGCCGCTCAATGCCGCTTCAACAGACTCCCGCCATACACCACCGCCGACAGCGCGGTGATCCAGAAGCTCGTCGGGCAATCGGTATAGAACGCGAGCGTCAGCCCGAGCCACGCCTGCGCGAGCGCGAACACGGCCGCGAGCACGAGACCCGTCGACAGCCGCGTGCTCAGGTTCTGCGCGGCGGCGGCCGGCCCCACCATCAGCGTGAACACGAGCAGCACGCCGACGATCTGCGTGCAAGCGGCGACGGCCAGCGCGGCGATCGCGAGAAACAGCACCGACACGCGACGCAGCGACACGCCCTTCGCTTCGGCCAGCTCCGGCTGCAGCGACGCGAACAGCAGCGGCCGCATGATGGCCGCGAGCGCGGCCAGACTGACGACGCCCAACGCCGCGAGCACACCGAGCGTCGCTGCATTGACGCCGAGCACGTTGCCGAACAGCAGCGCCGTCACCTGCGTCGCGTAGGCGGTGAAGAAATGCAGAAACAGCAGCCCAAAGCCGAGCGACAAGGAAAGGATTACGCCGATCGCGACGTCGCGGCCGGCGAGCCGTTCGCCGAGCGCGCCCATGCCCACACCGGCCGCGAGCGTGAAGCCGATCATCCCCCAGATAGGCGAGATGCCGATCAGCACCGCGCCGGTCGCGCCGGTGAAGCCGACGTGCGACAGCGCGTGGCCCGCGAACGTCTGTCCGCGCATCACCAGAAAATAGCCGACCACGCCCGCCAGCACCGCGACGATTCCCGAGGCCGCGAATGCGTTCACCATGAAATCGTATTCAAACATCGTGCGTGTGTCCGTCGCGTAAGTCGTGCGGGTTTGGGCGACTGTGTGAGTGGCCGTGCGAATGCGTATGTCCGCCGTCCTCGTCGTGTTCGTGCTCGTGATCGTGCTTCTCGACTTCGACGCCGCCCGACATCACGAAGATGCGGCCGTTCACGCGCATCACGTCGATCGGCGAGCCGTAAAGACGCGACAGCACCGGCCGCGTGATCACTTCGTCGACGGTGCCGAGCGCCGCGACGCCGCTGCCGAGATACAGCACGCGATCGATCGAGTTCAGCAGCGGATTGAGTTCGTGCGCGGAGAACAGCACCGCGATGCCGAGCTCCTGCTGCACGCGCCGCACCAGTTCGACGACGCTCTTCTGGTGATGCGGATCGAGACTGATCAACGGTTCATCGAGCAGCAGCAGTTTCGGATTGCCGAGCAGGCATTGCGCCAGCAGGAGCCGCTGCCGTTCGCCGCCCGACAACTCCGACAGTGGCCGCTTCGACAGATTCGTCCCGCCGACGAGCTCGAGCACCCGATCGACGTCCGCGCGCGTTTTTGCATCCGCATGCGGCAAGCCCCAGCGATGACCATCGGCTGCCATCGCGACCAGATCGCGGCCGCGCACGCGACGGCCGGCGAGCGCGCTGCGCGTCTGCGGCATATAGCCGATCGACGCGTTGCCGCGCTCGACCGTCTGCCCGAGCACGCGGATCGCGCCGCCCACGGCCGGCACGAGGCCGAGCACCGCGCGCATCAGCGTCGTCTTGCCGGCGCCGTTGGGCCCGAGCACGCCGATGAACTCGCCCTGGTTCACGACGAAGCTGGTATCGCGCAGGATCGTGCGGCCGCCCAGATCGAGCGTCGCGTTGTCGAGTTCGAGCACGGGCCGGTCGCCGCGCGCGGTGGGTGCGCCTGATTGCGCACCTGCTGGCGTTTGATGGCCAGTCGGAATCATGGAGCCTTTCCTTGCGCGTTCGCGCTGGTCGCGCCAATCGTGCCGTTCGTGTCACCCGCCGCGAGCGCTTTCTGCAACGCATCGAGCTGCGTCAGCATCCACGTCTGATAGGTCTTGCCGGGCGGCAGGGTTTCGGTGACGCTCATCGTCGGTACCTTCGATTGTTGCGCGAGCTTCAGCATGCGTTGGGTCAGCGCCTCGGTGGCCTGGCTGTTATAGATCAGCACGCGCACGCGCCGCTCGCGCAGATCGCGTTCGAACGCGGCGATATCGGCCGCGCTCGCTTCGGTGTCGTTCATCGTGGCGAGCTGGAAGCGCTGGTTGCGCATGGCGAGGCCAATCGCGTCAGACATATAGCCGAACACCGGCTCGGTCGCCGTGACCGGCAAGCCCGCATAGCGGCCGTGCAGCTCGGCGACCTTCGCGTCGATCGGCTTCAGCGAATCGAGAAACTTCGCGAGGTTCGCATCGTACGCCGGCTTGTGCGCCGGGTCAGCAGCGCTGAGTGCGTCGCAGACCGCGCGCGCGACTTTCGGCATCGTCGCCGGGTCGTACCACAGGTGCGGATTGTCGCCGCCTTTTTTGCCGACGAGGTCGGCCGCGACGATCACCGTGCGATGCGCGCCTTTCGACGCGGCCAGCAGCTTCGCCATCCACGGATCGTAGTCGGCGCCGTTGTAGACGACGAGGCTCGCGTGCTGCAACGCGCGCGCGGTGGCCGGGCTCGCTTCGAACAGATGCGGATCCTGGTCCGGGTTGCTGAGGATGCTGGTCACGTCGACGCGATCGCCGCCGAGTTGCCGGACCACGTCGCCATAAAAGTTCTCCGCGGCGACGACCGGAATTTTCGCGTCGGCGGCGAACGCGTTGTGGCCGAAGCCGAGCGCCGCGATCGCGAGCAGGCAGGTGCACAGATGGGTGCGCACAGACGTCGAACGCTTCAGCGCCCGGTGCGCTCTGGACAACATCAAGCCGATTGTTTTCATCGTTGTTTCCTGCTGGGTGAGAGTTGAATCAGCCACTCGCGGTGGCAAGGCCAAATACGGGGTGGCGCTTAGCGCGGCGCCGCGCATCTGATCACGACGAAGTGCCTGCTGCGCCGCCGGCGCCGCCAGGCTTCGCCGCTCGCGCACATGGCCCGCACAGTCCACTTAGCTCGATCACCTGACGATGCACCTCGAAGCCATGCGCGGGTGCGCTGTGCGACAGGCGGTCGGCGAGCTCGTCGCCGGGAATCTCGACAGTCGCGCCGCAACCGTCGCACATCAGGAACTGGCTGCGATGCGGCACGCCGATTTCGCAGCAGGCGACGAACGCGTTCTTCGATTCGATCCGGTGCACGAAGCCGTGCGCGACGAGGAAGTCGAGCGCGCGATAGACGGTGGTCGGCGGCATGCGACCGCGCTGGGGGGCGAGCGCGTCGAGCAACTCGTACGCGCCGACCGGCCGCTCGCTCGCGACGATCGCCGCGTACACCTGGCGGCGCAGCGGCGTCAGCGCGAGGCCCTGCGCCGCAGCGTGCGCGTCCGCATGCGCGAGCCGCATGGCGTGCTGTTCGGCGAGTGAGGTAGTCATCGGCGTGAATCTCCTGACATGGTGGCCCCCGAGCGGGCTGCAAGGTCGAAATGATATAACGTAGCGCGATTTTTTGTCAGCGGTGCGAA
Source organism: Paraburkholderia sp. CI3 (assembly GCF_050436505.1). Taxonomy (NCBI): domain Bacteria; kingdom Pseudomonadati; phylum Pseudomonadota; class Betaproteobacteria; order Burkholderiales; family Burkholderiaceae; genus Paraburkholderia; species Paraburkholderia sp. CI3. The sequence continues at coordinate 2,329,549 of NZ_JBNDMI010000004.1, read as the reverse complement.
TCTTTACACGGCGGCACGCAGCGAACGCGTCGTGGCGACCCGTGGCGCAATGGGCTCGCTCCTGCCGCGCTGCACCATCGAAATTCGTCCGCGTGCCTTGACATGATCGGGTCCGTATCCGATCATTCGATCACTAGCCGAGCAATTGTTCGCGTGATGAGCGTTCGCTCACCGCGCGCCAAAATGTAAAAACGAAGCGGAGACAGGCAGTGGCACGATTGCAGGACAAAGTCGCCATTCTGACGGGCGCGGCCAGCGGTATCGGTGAAGCGGTAGCCCTGCGCTATCTCGACGAGGGCGCGCGCTGCGTGCTGGTCGACGTGAAGCCGACCGACAGCCTCGGCGGCGCGCTGCGCGGCATCTACGGCGAGCGCGTGTTGAGCGTCAGCGCCGACGTCCGGCGCCGCGAGGACATCGAGCGCATCGTCACGAGCACGCTCGGCTGCTTCGGCCAGATCGACATCCTGTTCAATAATGCGGCGCTGTTCGACATGCGCCCGCTCCTCGACGAATCCTGGGACGTGTTCGACCGCCTGTTCGCGGTCAACGTGAAGGGCATGTTCTTCCTGATGCAGGCGGTCGCGCGGCAGATGGTCGAGCAGGGCCGCGGCGGCAAGATCATCAATATGTCGTCGCAGGCCGGGCGGCGCGGCGAGGCGCTCGTGTCGCACTACTGCGCGACCAAGGCGGCGGTGTTGAGCTATACGCAGTCCGCGGCGCTCGCGCTCGCGCCGCATAAGATCAATGTGAACGGCATCGCGCCGGGCGTCGTCGACACGCCGATGTGGAACGAGGTCGACGCGCTGTTCGCGCGCTACGAGAACCGGCCGCTCGGCGAGAAGAAGCGCCTCGTCGGCGAGGCCGTGCCGCTCGGCCGCATGGGCGTGCCCGACGACCTGACCGGCGCCGCGCTGTTCCTCGCGTCGGCCGATGCCGACTACATCACCGCGCAGACGCTGAACGTCGACGGCGGCAACTGGATGAGCTGAATAAAGAGCAGGGAGCGGGCACGTTGACTGCTCTGAGCGGCGCGTCATTCCGTCAAACGAACGCAGCATCACATAACGTACGAGAAAGGAGACAACGATGAAACCAGCTTTCGAATTCGCGCTGAAGGCGGCCGGTGCCGGCGCGGCCACCTGCTTCGCGCTGAGCGCATCGGCGGCGACGGTGACGATCGCGACGCTGAACAATCCGGACATGATCGAGTTGAAGAAGCTGTCGCCCGCGTTCGAAAAAGCGAATCCGGACATCAAGCTGAACTGGGTGATCCTCGAGGAAAACGTGCTGCGTCAGCGCGCGACGACCGACATCACGACCGGCAGCGGCCAGTTCGACGTAATGACGATCGGCGCGTATGAAACCCCGCAATGGGGCAAGCGCGGCTGGCTCGCGCCGATCACCAACCTGCCGGCGAGCTATGACCTCAACGACGTCGTGAAGACGGCCCGCGACGGCCTGTCCGCGAACGGCCAGCTGTACGCGCTGCCGTTCTACGTCGAAAGCTCGATGACCTATTACCGCAAGGATCTGTTCGACAAGGCCGGCCTGAAGATGCCGGACCAGCCGACCTACGACCAGATCGGCCAATTCGCCGACAAGCTCACCGACAAGTCCAAGGAGCAATACGGCATCTGCCTGCGCGGCAAGGCGGGCTGGGGCGAGAACATGGCGTACGCCACGACGGTCGTGAACACCTTCGGCGGCCGCTGGTTCGACGAGAAGTGGAACGCGCAGCTGACGTCGCCGGAATGGAAGAAGGCGATAACGTTCTACGTCGATCTGCTGAGGAAGGACGGTCCTCCGGGAGCGAGCTCGAACGGCTTCAACGAAAACCTGACGCTGATGTCGTCGGGCAAGTGCGCGATGTGGATCGACGCGACGGTCGCGGCCGGCATGCTCTACAACAAGCAGCAGTCGCAGATCGCCGACAAGGTCGGCTTCGCGGCCGCGCCGATCGAGGTCACGCCGAAGGGCTCGCACTGGCTGTGGGCGTGGGCGCTCGCGATTCCGAAGTCGTCGAAGCAGCAAGATGCGGCGAAGAAGTTCATCGAGTGGGCGACCTCGAAGGAGTACATTGAAATGGTCGCGAAGGATGAGGGCTGGGCCTCGGTGCCGCCGGGCACGCGCGAGTCCACCTACGCGCGCCCCGAGTACAAGCAGGCCGCGCCGTTCGGCGACTTCGTGCTAAAGGCGATCCAGACCGCCGACCCGGATCATCCGACCTTGAAGCCGGTCCCGTACACGGGTGTGCAGTTCGTCGGAATTCCCGAATTCCAGTCGTTCGGCACGGTGGTCGGGCAGAGCATCTCCGGCGCGATCGCCGGTCAGATGACGGTCGACCAGGCACTCGCGGCCGGCAACGCGGCCGCGAATCGCGCGGTCAAGCAGGCGGGTTATCAGAAGTAACCCGGCAGGGCCGCCGCATCGACCGATGCGGCTCATGCAGCAGGGCGGCCGTTCGTCTGCGCCCGATGCGATGCGGCGCGTGTCGTGCGCCATTCAGGCACGGCACGCCGCGTCGCACATACGCGGCTCCGGCGAACGCTCCGCGCATTACCGAACAGGTGGTCCATCATGCGTCCTTTGCGCCTACCTCTGATGCAAACCCATCCCCAGACAGAAAAAGAACGCGAGGAGCGTAAGGCCAATTCGGCCCGCTGGCTCGTGGCGCCGTCGGTCGGCGTGCTCGTGCTGTGGATGGTCATTCCGCTCGCGATGACGATCTGGTTCTCGTTCTCGCACTACAACCTGCTCAATCCCGATCTGCGCGGCTTCGCAGGTCTCGACAACTACCGCTATCTCGCGACCGATCCGTCGTTCGGTCCGTCGATCGCGCATACGATCGAGCTGATCGTATGGGTGCTCGTGATCACCGTGGGCGGCGGCGTGCTGATGGCGATCCTGTTCGACCGCAAGTTCTACGGGCAGGGCGTGGCACGCCTGCTCGCGATCGGCCCGTTCTTCGTGATGCCGACGGTCAGCGCGCTGATCTGGAAGAACATGATCCTGCACCCGGTGTACGGCCTCGTCGCGCAGGGCATGCGCGCGCTCGGCATGCAGCCGATCGACTGGTTCGCCGACTATCCGCTCACCGCGGTGATCATGATCGTCGCGTGGCAGTGGCTGCCGTTCGCGTTCCTGATCCTGTTCACGTCGATCCAGTCGCTCGACCAGGAGCAGAAGGAAGCCGCGAAGATCGACGGCGCCGGTCCGTTCTCGATGTTCTTCTACATTACGCTGCCGCACCTGCGACGTGCGATCGCGGTCGTCGTGATGATGGAGACGATTTTCCTGCTGTCGATCTTCGCCGAGATCTATACGACCACGGGCGGCGGTCCGGGCAACGCGACCACCACCCTGTCGTACCTGATCTTCGCGCTGGGCCTGCAACAGTTCGACGTCGGTCTCGCCTCGGCGGGCGGTATTCTCGCGGTCGTGCTGGCCAACATCGTGTCGATCTTCCTCGTGCGGATGCTCGCGAAGAACCTGAAAGGGGAGTACGAAAAATGAGCCACGTTGCCTCCACTACGGCATCGACGACGCAGCCGGTCGCGGTGCCGACCAAATCGCCGTTCGACACGATTCGTCGCGGCATTCCCGGCGTGATCGCGTGGCTCGTCGCGCTGCTGCTGTTCTTCCCGATCTTCTGGATGACGATCACCGCGTTCAAGACCGAGCAGCAGGCCTATGCGTCGTCGCTGTTTTTCGTGCCGACGCTCGACAGCTTCCGCGAGGTGTTCGCGCGTAGCAACTACTTCGCGTTCGCGTGGAACTCGATACTGATCTCGGTCGGCGTCACACTGCTGTGCCTGATCCTCGCGGTGCCGTGCGCGTACGCGATGGCGTTTTTCCCGACGCGCCGCACGCAGAAAGTGCTGCTGTGGATGCTGTCGACGAAGATGATGCCGTCGGTCGGCGTGCTGGTGCCGATCTATCTGCTGTGGAAAAACAGCGGCCTTCTGGATACCGTGTCGGGTTTGATCATCGTCTACACGCTGATCAATCTGCCGATCGCGGTCTGGATGGCGTTCACGTACTTCGCCGAGATTCCGCGCGACATTCTCGAAGCCGGGCGCATCGACGGCGCGGCGACGTGGCAGGAGATCGTCTATCTGCTGATGCCGATGGCGCTGCCCGGGCTCGCGTCGACCGCGCTGCTGCTCGTGATCCTGTCGTGGAACGAGGCGTTCTGGAGCATCAACCTGTCGAGTTCGAACGCGGCGCCGCTGACCGTGTTCATCGCGTCGTATTCGAGTCCTGAAGGTTTGTTCTGGGCCAAGTTGTCGGCCGCTTCGTTGCTGGCGGTCGCGCCGATCCTGATCGTCGGCTGGCTCTCGCAGAAGCAGTTGGTGCGCGGGCTCACGTTCGGGGCCGTCAAATGACGGCTGGCCCGGGCATCGTGCGCTATGCGTTGATCTGCGATTGCGACGGCGTGCTGATCGACAGCGAAGCGGTGGCCGCGCGCATGCTGGTGCGCGAACTCGAGGCGCGCTGGCCCGGCATCGACGTCGCGCCGGTCGTGCTGCCGCTGCTCGGGCTGCGCATCGAGCGCGTGTTGCAGGACACCGCGACTCAGCTCGGCAAACAGCTCGGCGCCGACGATATCGATGCGATCCGCCGCGCGGTCGAAGCGGCGGCGATCGAGGCGCCCGCCGTCGACGGCATCGAGATGGCGCTGACCCAGGTGCCGCTCGTCAAAGGCTGCGCGAGCAATAGCTTCCGGCCCTACGTCGAGACGGTGCTGGCGCGCACGGGCCTGAAGCGTTTCTTCGGCGAGCGGCTGTTCTGCGCCGACGCGGTGCCGAATCCGAAGCCCGCGCCGGACGTGTATCTGGCGGCGGCGCAAGGCTTCGGGCTCGCGCCGGGTGCGTGCCTCGTCGTCGAGGACAGCGTGACCGGCGTCACGGCGGCGGCCACGGCGGGCATGGCGGTGCTGGGGTTTATCGGCGGCGGTCACGCGAGCGATGCGCAGATCGATCGATTGCACGCGGCGGGCGCGCGTCATGTGTTCGAGGACATGCGGCAGTTGCCCGACCTCGTCGCGCAATGGACGCTCTCCGCGACGGTCGCGGCGCCATGAGCGCACGAATGCACGCGACGTGACACGGCATCAGGTAGCAGCATGAAGTAACGAGCAGCATCGAACGGCATTACACGGAGACACATCATGGCAAGCGTAACCTTGCGCAACATCAGAAAGGCCTACGACGACAACGAAGTGATGCGCGACATCAATCTCGACATCGCCGATGGCGAGTTCGTCGTGTTCGTCGGGCCGAGCGGTTGCGGCAAATCGACCCTGATGCGGATGATCGCGGGCCTCGAGGACATCACGGGCGGCGATCTGAACATCGACGCCGTGCGCATGAACGACGTGCCGCCGGCCAAGCGCGGCATCGCGATGGTGTTCCAGTCGTACGCGCTGTATCCGCACATGACGCTGTACGACAACATGGCGTTCGGCCTGAAGCTCGCCGGCGCGAAGAAACCGGAGATCGACTCAGCCGTGCGCAACGCGGCGAAGATCCTGCACATCGACCATCTGCTCGATCGCAAGCCGAAGCAGCTGTCGGGCGGGCAGCGTCAGCGCGTCGCGATCGGCCGCGCGATCACGCGCAAGCCGAAGGTGTTCCTGTTCGACGAGCCGCTGTCGAATCTCGACGCCGCGCTGCGCGTGAAGATGCGCCTCGAGTTCGCACGCCTGCACGACGAGCTGAAGACGACGATGATCTACGTGACGCACGACCAGGTCGAGGCGATGACTTTGGCCGACAAGATCGTCGTGTTGTCGGCGGGCAATCTGGAGCAGGTCGGCAGTCCGACGATGCTGTATCACGCGCCGGCGAACCGCTTCGTCGCCGGCTTCATCGGCTCGCCGAAGATGAACTTCATGGAAGGCGTCGTGCAGTCGGTGTCGCACGACGGCGTCTCGGTGCGTTACGAGACCGGCGAGACGCAGCGCGTGTTGGTCGAGCCGGGCGCGGCCAAGCAGGGCGACAAGGTGACGGTCGGCATCCGCCCCGAGCATCTGCACGTCAGCACGACCGAGGATGGTATCGAGGCACGCACGATGACGGTCGAATCGCTCGGCGATGCCGCGTATCTGTACGCGGAGTCGAGCGTCGCGCCCGATGGTTTGATCGCGCGGATTCCTCCGCTCGAACGGCATGCGAAGGGCAATACGCAGAAGCTGGGCGCGACGCCCGAGCATTGCCATCTGTTCGACAGCGAAGGTAAGGCGTTCCAGCGCAAGATCGTCGAGGTGCTGGCGGCTTGATCGCGCGATGACGCATTGCAGGAGCAGGCGGCGCACGCAAGGCGCTGTCCGTGGAAGGAGTTAGGCGCGTTCGCTTGCCAAGGTGAAACGAACGCACGAAAAACCTACCGGACGGCGGGGAGTCGTCCGGTTCGGGGAAAACGAGGTTACTCGCTCATGAGACGCTTAAGTTCATTAAGAAAAGACTCGGTGGTGTGTCCCCACAGTGTTGGATCAAAACCCGCTCCATAGCTTGTTTCAAAAGCAGAATCCAGATCGGTCGAGTGCTCATCCATGAACGAATTGATTTCACGAATCAAATCCGAATATGTGTGGGGACTGTCCTTCTTGTAACAAGCCAAGATTTCGGCAATGGTTTCGCCAAACAGGTCAAAATCCTGACCAAAATACACGTGAAATATGCGGCGCATCGCCGGGTAGCGTTCGGGCGACATCGTTTCCCTTCAGTCAATGTAAGCGGTAAGCACGTAATATGACATGCCATTATAGGGTTCGTACTTTAGAAAGACTGTTACCCTGTTCATCTTCGTTAGCTTTCCTGTTGCCCTCGATATCCCATATCCAACGTCACCCGCGACGTGCTTAATCAGTGTGAGAGTAATATCTCGCGTCGGATTTTGCGCCCACGTGCGGATTCTAACTATGTGTGAAGACATAACTTCCGATATAGCCCATTCCGCAGTCCCGCGGCTTGTGAACGACGACACGATTTTCCGCTTCGGCTCATTTACCAATCTTTCCCGCAACTGCGCTTCGGTCCGTCCGACATGTTTCAAGAGCGTATGTCCGCCAATCGAGCTGCCCGCCTTCGCCTCATGCATGTCCAGTGATCCGGCCCAATGCGACGCGTGCAGCGCGTGCCGCCCTGATCGAGCCAGCGAAGCCGAATGGCACGGCGATATCGAGGGACAGGCCGATATTGTTCGCCATGTCAGGGCTCGCCTTCATCGCTTCAGCGAGTTTCGTCGTGCCCCGCTGGATCAGCGTGGCCGTGTCCTGACCAGTCCAGATCTGCCGCAGGCCCGCCGCTGCCGAGTCCGAGCCATGTACCCCGAAAACGACACACCCGGCTTTGCTCGCCATCGTCGGCTCCGGCAAAACGCACAGCGCACCCGCACCGACCATTTCCAGCACGCCGCCGACGACCTGTAACCCGCCCCAAAGCCGGTTGGAAAGCATCTCGGTCTGGCTGATCGACTGGCGGGATAACACGGCCGCGAGTTGCGGAGCGCTCAGTACAACCTTCACTCCGTCGGCATTATCTGCACCGGGCATATCGAACCCCTCTGATGTTTTTATGGGGTTCCGATGCTGCCGTGCGGACCGTCTCTCAAGATTCGGACGACTCCGAATTTTCCGTAGCCCGATGCACGAGACCCGTTCTGCATCAAGCAGGAATAGCCGCAGCATGATGCTCGCCGTGACTGTTTCGTCATAACGGAGCTACAGGCAGGGAATCGACATTTGATTCGGGTATTGTGATAAGTAGTGGAGATGGTCAATATTTCTGTATCGGGCTTGAAGATGAAGATTGATTTGGCAAGCGAGTAGACAATCGCTCTGGATAGATTAAACAGAAGGCACGCTTCTTCTGCGGGCGCTTTTTTATGCCTTGCGTTGAAAGAATCATGCGTGTCAAAGGCACGCACTGCAGATCGTCAAGCGTGAGCGGTGCTTGCGGGCGTTGACGCGATAGAGCGCGACCGGCACGCATTCGAAACTCACGCCTCCAACGCCGCCCGCGCACACAACTCATCGGTAACGAGCCCCGACAACCACCCCCCCTTGAGCACCGCGATCAGCGCCTCGCGCTTACGCAGCCCGCCCGCGAAGCCGATGGTCGGCCGGCGTGGCGGCGTGTCGAGCGCGATGCTCGTCACGCGTCGGCCGGTCGGCGATTCGACGTGCGCGCCGGCCGCATCGATCGGCAGGCCGAGCATTTCGGCGACCGCGCCGTTGTGCATCAACTCGTTCACCTCGCCTTCCGTGATGAAGCCGTCCTCGTGCAACGGACAGGTCATCCCAATGTTGCCGATGCCGACGAACGCGACATCGGCTTGCGCCGACAGCGATTCGACGATCCGGTACAGACGGTGATTGCACCACTGCGCGCGCTCGGCCTCGCTGTCGGCGAGCAGCGGCGCGGGCAGCAGAAAATACTTGCCCCCGGTCTTTTCGGAAATGTGCAGCGCGACGTCGTAGCGGTTCGAGGAGCCGTCCTGCGCGATCGCGCCGACCATCGATACCAGCCGATGCTGCGGACGGTCTAGCTGCGCGATCTGATCGACCGCGGCCTTCAGCGTGCGGCCGCTGCTGACCGCGACGACCATCGGCTTTTCCTCGCTCAGATAGCGCTCCATCACCTGCGCGCCGGCCACCGCGAGCTTACGGTCGACTTCCTCGGAGGTATCGCCGTCGATCGGCACGATCTCGCACATGCTGAGGCCATAGCGCTTCGACAGCTGATCGGCGAGCGACAGGCAATCAGCGAGCTTGTGATCGACCCGCACGCGGATCAGGTTCTTTTCGACCGCGAACGCGACGAGCCGCTGCGCGACCGGCCGCGATACCTGCAGCTTCTCGGCGATTTCGTTCTGGGTATTGCCCGCGACGTAATAAAGCCACGCGGCGCGTGTGGCGAGATCGAGTTTTTCTGTGGACCTGGGCACGATGAGGTTTCGGTTGAAGTGCGCCGATGATAGCGGCCGGCGGCGCGTCTGTCGCGCGGGCCGGCCGCGGTTGACGCTCAGGCGAGCGGTGCGCGCGCGGGATCGAACAGCGGCCGTACGTGGCGATACAGCGCGCGATACGCTTCGAGCCGCGTGCGCAATTGCGCGTGGCGGCGCGGACTCGGCGTGAACTCCTTTTCGACAGGCGGCTTGGTCAGCACGGTGGCCGGCTCGCCACCGGCGGCGAGCCAGCCGAGACGCGCCGCGCCGAGCGCCGCGCCGGTTTCGCCGCCGCCGTGCTTGACGGTGACAGTGTCGAGCGCATCGGCGAGCAACTGGGCCCAGTAGTCGCTGCGGGCGCCGCCGCCGAGCAGCGACAACACCTTCGCCTCGGTGCCGGCCGCGCGCAGCGCGTCGAGGCCGTCGGTCAGCGCGAGCGTCACCCCTTCGAGCACCGCGTAGCCGAGCAGCGCGCGGTCGGTTGCGTGAGTCATGCCGAAGAATACGCCTTGGGCATAGGGGTCGTTGTGCGGCGTGCGCTCGCCCGACAGATACGGCAAAAAGAGCGGCGCGGTGGTCAAGGCCTCGGCGGGCAGCGCCTCGATTTCGGCGAGCAGCGTCGGCTCGTCGGTCGACGTCAGCTTGCAGACCCAGCGCAAACAGCTCGCCGCCGACAGCACCACGCTCATCTGATGCCAGCGGTCCGGGATCGCATGACAGAACGCGTGCACGGCGGAGGCCGGGTTCGGGCGGAAGCTGTCGCCGACCACGCACAGCACGCCCGAGGTGCCCAACGACACGAAGCCGTCGCCCGGTTGCGTCGCGCCGATGCCGATCGCGCTGGTCGCGTTGTCGCCGCCGCCGGCCGCGACGATCACGTCGTCGCGCAGGCCGAATTCGCGCGCGAGTTCCGGCAGCAGCGTGCCGGCCGGCGCGCTGCCTTCGCGCAGCGCCGGCATCTGCGCGCGCGTCATGTTGCAGGCAGCGAGCAGCGAATCGGACCAATCGCGTTTCGCGACGTCGAGCCACAATGTGCCGGCCGCGTCCGATGGATCGGACACCTTGCCGCCCGTCAGTTGCAGGCGCAGATAGTCTTTCGGCAGCAGCACGCAGGCAGTCCTCGCGAAAATCTCCGGCTCGTGACGCGCGACCCACAGCAGCTTTGGCGCCGTGAAACCGGGCATCGCCAGATTGCCGGCGACGCTGTGCAGATCCGGCGCGCGCTCGGTCAGCTCCGCGCACTCCTTGTCACTGCGCATGTCGTTCCACAGGATCGCGGGCCGCAGCACGCGGTTTTCCGCGTCGAGCAGCACCGCGCCGTGCATCTGCCCCGACAGGCCGATGCCGCGAATCCGCGCGAATTCGTCGGGATGACGCGCGCGCAACGCGGCGAGCGCCGTGCGCGTGCCGGCCCACCAGTCTTCGGGATTCTGCTCGGCCCAGCGCTGGTGCGGACGCGAAACGGTGAACGGCGAGCCTGCGGTGCCGATCACGCGGCCGTCGGAGGCGAGCAGCAGAACTTTCACTTCGGACGTGCCGAGGTCGATGCCTAGGTACATGGGAGCGAAACCTTCGTCGTTGGGGATGCGCTACTTTAGCGGTTCATCGCGCGCGCTGTCATGCGCATTAAGCCTGGCTAGTCGCGCCGCGTTTGGCGAGCCATGCGTCGACCCGCGCGAGCGCGCCCGCGAGCGCCGCTTCGAGCTCGGGCGTCTGCGCCATGGCGCCCCACAGCAGCCGGTCGGCCGCGAACGCGCGCAGCGGATCGGGCGCCGTGAAAAAGGCGTGCGCGACGCGCTCTTCCATCACGCCGTCCTGATACGCGTAGGGCAGCTTGCCCGTGTGCCAGCGTTCCAGAAAGCGGAAGAACAACGCGGGCAGCATCGCGGTCGCCGCCGGCGTGACGCCGCGCTCGAAGCATTCGGCGAGTGTCGGCGCGATGAAGCCGGGCAACTTCGAGAAGCCATCGGCGGCGACGCGCTGGTTCGTGTCGAGGATATGCGGGTTGCTGAAGCGCTCGAGCACGACGTCGCGATAGCGTTCGAGATCGAGCGGACTCGGTGTCAGACACGGGATCACGTCCTCGGTCACGTAGTCATACGCGAACTGGCGGATGTCGGCATCGAGCGTGCCTTCGTGGATGTAGTTCAGGCCGACCAGCGTGCCCGCCCACGCGATGCAGCTATGCGTCGCGTTGAGAATGCGGATCTTCGCTTCCTCGTACGGCAGCACCGAATCGACGAGTTCCGCGCCGACCTTCTCCCAGGCCGGCCGTCCCGCGATGAAGCGGTCTTCGATCACCCACTGGATGAACGCTTCGCCCATCACCGGACTCGCGTCGTCGACGCCGGTCGCGGCCTTCACGCGCTCGCGCACGTCGGGCGTCGGACGCGGCGTGATGCGATCGACCATCGAACACGGGCATGACGTGTTGTCGTCGAACCATTGCGCGAGTTCGTTCGCGCCGCGTCGTTCGAGAAACTCGCTCATGCCCGCATGAAAGCGCTCGCCGTTGCTGCGCAGATTGTCGCAGGTCTGCAGCGTGACGGGTCCCGCGCCGCGCTTCACGCGCGCGTCGAGAATCGCCGCGAGCGCGCCGTAGATCGTCGTGTGGCCGCCGGCGAGGTCGGCGGTGAGATCGGCATTCGCGGTGTCGAGCCGGTCGTGTTCGTCGAGGTAATAGCCGCCTTCGGTCACGGTGAACGCGATGATCTTGCAAGCCGGATCGGCGCCCGCTTCGATCAGCCCGTCGAGGCTTTCGCTCCACGGCAGCACGCGCTCGATCGAGCGGATCGTCTCGTAGGCGCGCTCGCCTTGCGGCGTGACGGTTTCGAGCGTGTAGACGCCGTTCTGCGCGGCGAGCGCTTCGAGCACCGGGTTCATGTCGCCGCGGATATTGCCCACGCTCAGCGACCAGCGCGGCTCGCCGGCCGTGCTTGCTTCGTTCAGCCGGTGCAGATACCACGCCTGATGCGCGCGATGAAACGATCCCGCGCCGATGTGCAGGATCACGTGTGCGGCCGCGCCGCTGCCTTGCCCGCTGTTCATGTTGTGTCTCCAAAAACTTGTGCGCGGCGCTCGCGGCGCGCGCTCTGTGCGTGCAGAGCATTTGCTCTGTATGTGAGCGAATGATCGTACCCGGAGAAACGAAAGTCAAGGCAAGGAGGCGGGCTTTTGATGGCGCAGCGCGGCATGGGCGAGGCTCCGGCGGCAGCGACGAGCGTCCGAGGCGAGAAAACGAGTCGCGCCACTCATATTGCATTGCATCAAATTTGACCGTGCTCGCGTCGGGGCTAACCCGAATACAAAAAAGTATCGGTCCGCGGTTTCTTTTAAAGTGGTTGCCAACGCGTTTGGCGGTTACTTTTCGCTTTACAAGATCAAGATCGGCGGCGCCTCCCGCGCGCCGCTTCATGGAGGCAGACAGTGCAACCTGATCTCGAAATCGTGGCCGTACGCCACGACGAATCGTTCAAAGTGTGGTCGCATGGCTATCCGTATCGCACGGTGCGCTGGCACTTTCATCCCGAGTACGAAATCCATCTGATCGTCGCGACGACCGGCAAGATGTTCGTCGGCGATCACATCGGCAGCTTCGCGCCCGGCAACCTCGTGCTGATGGGGCCGAACCTGCCGCACAACTGGGTCAGCGACGTGCCCGAAGGCGAGAGCGTCGCGCAGCGCAATCTGGTCGTGCAATTCGGCCAGGAGTTCGTAGCGAACTGTCTCGAGAGTTTTCCGGAGTGGCGTCAGGTCGAGGCGCTGCTCGCCGATGCGCGTCGCGGCCTGTCGTTCGGTCTGGAGACATCCGCGCAGATCAAGCCGCTCTTTCTCGAACTGCTCGCGGCGCGCGGGCTGCGCCGGCTCGTGCTGTTCATGTCGATGCTCGAGATCCTGATCAACGCGCCGGATCGCGACACCCTCGCAAGTCCCGCTTATCAGGCCGATCCGACCAGCTTCGCGGCGACCCGCATCAATCACGTGCTCGCGTATATCGGCAAGAACCTCGCGAACGAGTTGCGCGAGTCGGAGCTTGCGCAACTCGCCGGCCAGAGCGTCAGCGCGTTTTCGCGATATTTCCGCCGCCATACCGGGCTGCCGTTCGTGCAGTACGTGAACCGCATGCGCATCAATCTCGCGTGCCAGTTGCTGACCGATGACGAACTGAGCGTGACCGACATCTGCTTCAAGGCGGGCTTCAACAACCTGTCGAATTTCAACCGGCAGTTTCTTGCGATGAAGGGCATGGCGCCGTCGACGTTTCGCCGTTATCAGCAACTGAACGATGCGAGCCGCGATGCTTCCGAGCAAGCGGCCGCGCATGGCAGGGGCATCGACAACGCGCCGGCGATCGTGCTCGCGCCGGGCTTGCCGCGTAGCGGCGTCGCGTACCCGGTCACATAGTGCCCGCCCAGTAGTTCACAGCTTTATTCCACTCGCGTTTCAACACGCATCGATCGCGCTGTGCGCCCACAGCGCGAGGGGGCGTGCTCACTTCAAAAAATGGAGACAACCATGAAGCCGTCTACTCTTTCGCTCAACCCTTCGATGATGTTCGCGCGCCGCGTCGCCGCGCTCGCGTTCGGTTTGTCGCTAGTCGCTGTGTCGGCCGCGCAGACCGCGCAGGCCGCGCCGCTGAAAATCGGCATGACGTTCCAGGAACTGAACAACCCGTACTTCGTGACGATGCAGAAAGCGCTGAACGACGCGGCCGCGTCGACTGGCGCGACGGTCGTCGTCACCGATGCGCATCACGACGTCAGCAAGCAGGTCAGCGACGTCGAAGACATGCTGCAAAAGAAGATCGACATCCTGCTCGTCAATCCGACCGACTCGACCGGCATCCAGTCGGCGGTCACGTCGGCGAAGAAGGCGGGCGTCGTCGTGGTCGCGGTCGATGCGAACGCGAACGGTCCGATCGATTCGTTCGTCGGCTCGAAGAACTACGACGCGGGCGTGATGGCGTGCGACTACCTCGCGAAGTCGATCGGCGGCAGCGGCGAAGTGGCGATTCTCGACGGCATTCCGGTCGTGCCGATTCTCGAACGCGTGCGCGGCTGCAAGGCGGCGCTCGCGAAATCGCCGGGCGTGAAGCTCGTCGATACGCAGAACGGCAAGCAGGAACGCGCGACCGCGTTGTCCGTCACCGAGAACATGATCCAGGCGCATCCGAACCTGAAGGGCGTGTTCAGCGTGAACGACGGCGGCTCGATGGGCGCGCTGTCGGCGATCGAATCGTCGGGCAAGGACATCAAGCTGACGAGCGTCGACGGCGCACCGGAAGCGATCGCCGCGATCCAGAAGCCGAATTCGAAATTCGTCGAGACGTCCGCGCAATTCCCGGCCGACCAGGTGCGCATCGCGCTCGGCATCGCGCTCGCGAAGAAGTGGGGCGCCAATGTGCCGAAAGCGATTCCGGTCGACGTGAAGATGATCGACAAGAGCAACGCCAAGGGCTTCAGCTGGTAACGCAAGCGCAGGCTGCCGCGCGTGCGGATCATGCGCGGCGGCGCGCGGCACAGGAACATGCGATGGACACGATTCTGAAGCTCGACAACATCAGCAAGAGCTTTCCCGGCGTGAAGGCGCTGCAAGGCATTCACCTCGAGATCGCGCGCGGCGAGATTCACGCGCTGCTCGGCGAGAACGGCGCGGGCAAGTCGACGCTGATGAAGATTCTGTGCGGTATCTACCAGCCGGACGAAGGCACGATCACGCTCGACGGCGGGCAACGCCACTTCGCGAACTATCACGACGCGGTGGCCGCGGGCGTCGGTATCGTGTTTCAGGAGTTCAGCCTGATTCCGTATCTGAACGCGGTGGAGAACATGTTTCTCGGCCGTGAATTGCGCAATCGCTTCGGTCTGCTCGAACGCGGCAGCATGCGGCGCGCGGCGGCGCGGATTTTTGAGCGGCTTGGCGTAGCGATCGATCTGTCGGTGCCGATCCGGGAACTGTCGGTAGCGCAGCAGCAGTTCGTCGAAATCGGCAAGGCGTTGTCGCTCGATGCGCGCGTGCTGATTCTCGACGAACCGACCGCGACGCTGACGCCCGCCGAGGCCGCGCATCTGTTCACGATCATGCGCGAGCTGAAGCAGCAGGGCGTCGCGATGATCTTCATCTCGCACCACCTCGAAGAGATTTTCGAGGTGTGCGACCGCATCACGGTGCTGCGCGACGGCCAGTGCGTCGGCATGACCGAGGTCGCGCAATCCGACGTGAGCCGGCTCGTGCAGATGATGGTGGGACGCCGCATCGAAAGCAGTTTTCCGCCGAAGCCGCCGCCGCGCGCCGACGCGAAGGTCGTGCTCGACGTCGTGCGCTTGCAGCTGTTCAAAGACAGCCCCGAGCTGAGCTTCACGCTGCGCGAGGGCGAGATTCTCGGCTTCGCGGGACTCGTCGGTTCGGGGCGCACCGAGACCGCGCTCGCGGTGATCGGCGCGGACCGTGCGTACGCGAAGGAAATTCGCGTCAACGGCGCGGCCGCGAAGCTCGCCGATCCGGCCGATGCGCTGCGCGCGGGCGTCGGCATTCTGCCCGAGAGCCGCAAGACCGAAGGGCTCATTACCGAGTTCTCGATCAAGCAGAACATCTCGATCAACAACCTCGGCAAGTACCGGTCGCTACGTTTCTTCATCGACCAACGTAGCGAAGCGCGCGCGACCGCCGACATCATGAAGCGCGTCGGCGTGAAGGCCCCAACGATGCACACCGAAGTCGCGACGCTGTCGGGCGGCAATCAGCAGAAGGTCGTGATCGCGCGCTGGCTCAATCACCACACCAACATCCTGATCTTCGACGAACCGACACGCGGCATCGACGTCGGCGCGAAGGCCGAAATCTATCTGCTGATGCGCGAACTGACCGCGCGCGGCTACTCGATCATCATGATCTCGTCCGAGTTGCCGGAGATCGTCGGCATGTGCGACCGCGTCGCCGTATTCCGGCAGGGCCGCATCGAAGCGCTGCTCGAAGGTGACGCGATCGAATCGAACGCCGTGATGACCTATGCGACCGCCGGTTCGCTCGGAGCCTCTCATGAACATGCCTAATCCTTTCTCTTCGCCGAAAACATCGAGTGTCAACAGCGACACGCCGGGCGCGCCGGTGCGCTTCACGTGGGCCGCGCTGAAACGCTCGACACTGTTCTATCCGTTCATTGGCCTGCTGGTCGTCTGCATCGTGATGGTGTTCGCGAGCGACAGCTTTCTGTCGGCCGCGAACATCGAGAACGTGCTGCGCCAGGTGTCGATCAACGCGATCATCGCGGTCGGCATGACCTGCGTGATCCTGACGGGCGGCATCGATCTGTCGGTCGGCTCGGTGATGGCGCTTTCGGGCACGCTGTCGGCCGGGCTGATGGTCGCCGGCATGAATGGGATGGCCGCGCTTGCGGTCGGCCTCGCGGTCGGTCTCGGCTTCGGCGCGGCCAACGGCTTTTTCGTCGCGTTCGCCGGCATGCCGCCGATCATCGTCACACTCGCAACGATGGGTATCGCGCGCGGCCTCGCACTGATCTACACGGGCGGCTACCCGATCGACGGTCTGCCCGACTGGGTCAGCTTCTTCGGCAGCGGCAAGATTCTCGGCGTCCAGGCACCGGTCGTGATCATGGCGGTGATCTATCTGATCGCGTGGGTGCTGCTCGAACGGATGCCGTTTGGCCGCTATGTGTATGCGATCGGCGGTAACGAGCAGGCGACGCGATTGTCCGGCGTGCGTGTGGCGCGCGTGAAGCTGATCGTCTACACGATCGCGGGTTTGACGTCCGCGTTCGCCGCGATCGTGCTGACCGCGCGCCTGATGAGCGGCCAGCCGAACGCGGGCGTCGGTTTCGAACTCGACGCGATCGCCGCCGTCGTGATGGGCGGCACGTCGATCTCCGGTGGACGCGGCTCGATCATCGGCACGCTGATCGGCGCGCTGTTACTCGGCGTCCTGAATAACGGCCTGAACATGGTCGACGTGAATCCATACGTGCAGAACGTGATCAAGGGCGGAATCATTCTGCTCGCGATCTATATCAGCCGCGAGCGCAGAAAGTAACGCTGTCTTCCCCACATCCCTCTTTTCGCAGGACCATGCAATGACGACTCAATCCGACCAGCAGAACATGACCGCCATCGTCTGTCATGCACCGAAAGACTATCGCGTCGAGCAGGTTCAGAAACCACGCGCGCACGCGCACGAACTCGTGATCCGCATCGCCGCGTGCGGCATCTGCGCGAGCGACTGCAAATGCCATTCGGGCGCGAAGATGTTCTGGGGCGGCCCGAGCCCGTGGGTCAAGGCGCCGGTGATTCCGGGCCACGAGTTCTTCGGCTATGTCGAGGAACTGGGCGAAGGCGCGGCCGAGCATTTCGGCGTGCAGAAGGGCGAGCGCGTGATCGCCGAGCAGATCGTGCCGTGCGGCAAGTGCCGCTACTGCAAGTCCGGCCAGTACTGGATGTGCGAAGTGCACAACATCTTCGGCTTTCAGCGCGAGGTGGCGGACGGCGGCATGGCCGAGTACATGCGCATTCCGCCGACCGCGATCGTCCACAAGATTCCCGACGGCATCTCGCTCGAAGACGCCGCGATCATCGAGCCGCTCGCGTGTGCGATTCACACGGTCAATCGCGGCGATCTGCAACTCGACGACGTGGTCGTGATCGCGGGTGCGGGGCCGCTCGGTCTGATGATGACGCAGGTCGCGCATCTGAAGACGCCGAAGCGGCTCGTCGTGATCGATCTGGTCGAAGAACGGCTCGCACTCGCGCGCGAATATGGCGCGGACGTGACGATCAATCCTCGGAAGGACGACGCGCTCGCGATCATCCATTCACTGACGGACGGCTACGGCTGCGACGTCTATATCGAAACGACGGGTGCGCCGATTGGGGTGAATCAGGGGATGGATCTGATCCGCAAGCTCGGGCGCTTCGTCGAATTCTCGGTGTTCGGCGCGGATACGACGCTCGACTGGTCGGTGATCGGCGATCGCAAGGAACTCGACGTGCGCGGCGCGCATCTTGGGCCCTATTGCTATCCGATCGCAATCGATCTGCTCGCGCGCGGACTCGTTACGTCGAAGGGCATCGTCACGCACGGCTTTTCGTTGGAAGAATGGGACGAAGCGATCAGGATCGCGAACTCGCTCGATTCGATCAAAGTGCTGATGAAGCCGCGCGCGTGAATCTGGGGCGCGGCGTTTCAACGGAGACTCTATGAACTACGTCATCGGCGTCGATATCGGCACGCAGAGCACGAAGGCGCTGCTGGTCGACGAGCGGGGCGCGATCGTGGCGCAGCATGCGTCGAGCTATCAGCCCGATACGCCGAAGCCATTGTGGGCCGAGCAGTGGCCCGCGGTGTGGCTGAAGGCCGTGGTCGAATGCGTGGCCGCGTGCGTCGGCGAGGCGAAGGCGGCCGGCATCGCGCCGGGCGCGATCAAGGCGCTGTGCGTGAGTAGCCTGTACGGCGGCTCGGGCATTGCGGTCGACAACGACATGCGGCCGCTCGCGCCGTGCCTGATCTGGATGGACCGGCGCGCGACCGCGCAGGTCGACTGGGTGCGCGAGAACGTCGATCTCGAACGGCTCTATACGATCACCGGCAACGGCGTCGATAGCTACTACGGTTACACGAAGATGCTGTGGCTGCGCGAGAACGAGCCGGACGTGTGGGCGCATACGCGCTATTTTTTGCCGCCGAACGCATACGTGATCTACATGCTGACCGGCGAGGTCGCCGTCGATCACAGCTCGGCCGGCAATATCGGCGGCGTCTACGATATCGCGCGGCGCGACTGGTCGGACGAAGCGCTCGACATGCTCGGCATTCCCGCGACGATGATGCCGGAGCGGCTGGTCGAATCGTCGGAGGTGGTGGGCGGGCTGTTGTCGCAATGGACCGCGCAGCTCGGGCTCGACGCGGGCACCGCGATCGTCGCGGGTGGCGTCGATGCGGCGATGGCGACGTTCGCGGCCGGCGTCACGCGCGCGGGGCAGCACGTCGCGATGATCGGCACCAGCATGTGCTGGGGTTACCTCAATCAGCGTGTCGACGCACGGCACGGTTTGATCAGCATGCCGCACGTTTTCAACGGGCAGCACGACATCTACGTATTCGGCGGTGCGATTACCGCGGGCGCGTCGGTCACCTGGTATCGCGAGCAGTTCTGTCACGCGGAGATCGAGGCCGCGCGCGCGACACCGCATGGCGATCCGCATCGGCTACTCGAAGAGAGCGCCGCGCAAGTGCCGGCCGGCGCCGACGGCGTGCTGTTCCTGCCGTATCTGATGGGCGAGCGCAGCCCGGTGTGGGATGCGAAAGCGAGCGGCGCGTTCGTCGGGCTGTCGCTGTTTCATACGCGCGCGCATCTGTATCGCGCCGTGCTCGAAGGCGTGTCGTTCGCGCTGAAGCACAACATCGAGGCGGGGCGCAAAGGCGCGCAATCGCTCGACGACAAGCTGATCGTGGTCGGCGGCGCCGCGCATTCGGACCTGTGGATGCAGATCATCGCCGACGTCACTGGCTATCCGGTCAACACGATCGAGCAGGACGTCGAAGCCGCGATGGGCGCCGCGCTGCTCGCCGCGCTCGGCGTCGGCCTCGTGTCGCGCGAAGCGGCGCAAGGCGGCTGGGTCACGCTGATCGAGCGCGCGCAGCCCGACGCACGGCGCATGGCGCTATACAAAGAGCGCTTCGGCGTGTACACGGACCTCTATCCGGCGTTGAAGCCGGTCATGCATCGCTTGCAATCATCATGAACGCTACTTTCGATTTTTCCGGCCGCTCGATTCTGGTGACGGGCGCCTCCAGCGGCATCGGCCGCGCGACGGTCGAGGCGCTGTGCGCGAGCGGCGCGTCGGTCGTCGCGGCCGCGCGCAACGTGAACGAGCTCGCGCGGCTCGCCGAGGAAACCGGCTGCGAGCCGTTGAGGCTCGACATCAGCGACGAAGCCGTGATCGACGAAGCAATGGCCTCGCTCGAACCGTTCGACGGTCTGGTGAATTGCGCGGGCATCGCGTTGCTCGAACGCGCGGTGGAAACGACGGCCGCAAGCTTCGATCGCGTGATGGCGGTGAATGCGCGCGGGGCGGTGCTGGTCGCGAAGCACGTCGCGCGTGGCATGCTCGACGCGGGGCGCGCGGGCAGCATCGTCAACGTGTCGAGCCAGGCCGCGCTCGTCGCCCTCGACGATCATCTGAGCTATTCGGCGTCGAAGGCCGCGCTCGATGCGGTCACGCGCGCGTTGTGCATCGAGCTGGGGCCGCACGGAATTCGCGTGAACAGCGTGAACCCGACGGTCACGCTGACGCCGATGGCGGTGCTGGCGTGGAGCGATCCTGTCAAACGCGATCCCGCTTTGCAGGCGATTCCGCTCAGGCGCTTTGCCGAATCGGCGGAAGTCGCCGCGCCGATTCTGTTTCTGTTGAGCGACGCGGCGTCGATGATTAGCGGCGTGTGTTTGCCGATCGATGGTGGTTACACGGCGCGCTAGCGGGTGTCAGGCACTGCCGGTTGCCGGGTGAAATGGAAGTACACGCAAGCCTACCAGACGGTGTGGGGCCGTCCGGTGGGAGGAAGTGCGGGCTACTCACTCAGAAGAAGACGCTTAAGCTTGTCGAGAAAAGCCTCAGTGGTCTGCTCCCACGCCGTCGGATCGCACTGGTAGCCAAATTCCTCCTCGAAGGCCGCGTCAAGATTTCCAGCATGATCGCTCTTGAACCGGTCTATGTCGGCCACCGTCGCGGTGATCATGTCTGGCGTGCATCCGCTTGCACAAGCCCGGACCAACTCTTCAATTGTGTTTCCCCAGTAGTCGAAATCTTCATTGAAGTAGCCAAGGATCAATTGCCCCAGATCGTAATATTTCATGCATCAATACCCACCAATCACTTATCGAGCATAGCAGTGAGGATGTAGTACGGCATCCCGTTATACGCCCCGTACTTCAAGACAACCTCCACTTTACTGCTATCTACCAACCTGTCGGTCTTCCTGACCAATGCGTATCCTACTTTTCTTCCAACGTCCTTTCTCAGCGTCAAAACCCGGTTTGGTGCTGCTTTTGTCCATGCGTGAATCTGCAAGGCATTTGCGCGCATTGTTTCCGATATAGCCCACTCCGCCTCCTCAAGATTTACGAAAGACGAAACTACTTTCTTTCCCGGCTCCAGCCTGAGCCTCTCCCGCAACTGCGCTTCAGTCCTTCCGACATGTTTCAAAAGCGTATGTCCGCCGATCCGGCTGCCCGCTTTTGCCTCGTGCATTTGCAGGTTAATCCGGCCCATCGTGACACGCGCTGCGCGTGCGGCCCTGATCGAGCCAGCGAAGCCGAATGGCACGGCGATATCGAGCGACAGGCCGATATTGTTCGCCATGTCAGGGCTCGCCTTCATCGCTTCAGCGAGTTTCGTCGTGCCCTGCTGGCTCAGCGTGGCCGTGTCCTGACCAGTCCAGACCTGCCGCAAGCCAGCCGCCGCCGAGTCGGAGCCATGTACTCCGAACACGACACAGCCGGCTTTGCTCGCCATCGTCGGTTCCGGCAAAACGCACAGCGCACCCGCACCAACCATTTCCAGCACGCCGCCGATGACCTGTAACCCGCCCCAAAGCCGGTTGGAAAGCGTCTCCGTCTGGCTGATCGACTGGCGGGATAGCACTGCCGCGAGTTGCGGAGCACTTAGTACAACCTTCACTCCTTCGGCGTTATCGGCACCGGGCATATCGAACCCTCTGATGTTTTTATGGGGTTCCGATGCTGCCGTGCGGACGGTCTCTCAAGATTCGGACGACTCCGAATTTTCCGTAGCCCGATGCACGAGGCCTGTTCTGCATCACTGCAAGTAGTGTTGGCTTGCTCTTTGTTCCCCGCCAGGATGCCAGGTTTGCCCGGGAAGTGCCTTACGCGCGCTAACCGCTACAGCATCGTCCGCACGTGCCACAGCTCGGGAAACAGCACCACGTCGAGCATCTTGCGCAGATACTGCGCGCCGCTCGTGCCGCCGGTGCCCTGCTTGAAGCCGATGATGCGCTCGACCGTCGTCACGTGGCGGAAGCGCCACTGGCGAAACGCATCCTCCAGATCGACGAGTTCCTCGGCCATCTCGTACAGATCCCAATGCTCGGACGGATTGCGATACACCTCGAGCCACGCCGCTTCGACCGATGCGTCATGTTCGGTCGGCTTCGTCCAGTCGCGTTCGAGCCGCGCGGGCGAAATCCTGAAGCCGCGGCGCGCGAGCAGCCTCACCACTTCGTCGTAGAACGACGGCGCTTCGAGTGATGCCTTCACTTGCGCGTACACGTCGGCGCGATGCTCGTGCGGCTTCAGCATCTGCTCGTTCTTGTTGCCGAGCAGGAATTCGATCTGCCGGTACTGATACGACTGAAAGCCCGACGAACTGCCGAGGTACGGCCGCATCGCCGTGTATTCGGACGGCGTCATCGTCGCGAGCACGCTCCACGCCTGCACCAGCTGCTCCATGATTCGCGACACGCGCGCAAGCATCTTGAACGCGGGCGGCAGGTCGTCGCGATGCACGGCCGCGAGCGCCGCGCGCAGTTCGTACAGCGCGAGCTTCATCCATAGCTCGCTCGTCTGATGCTGGATGATGAACAGCATCTCGTTGTGATCCGGCGACAACGGATGCTGCGCGTCCAGCACCGTGCCGAGCGACAGATAATCGCCGTAGCTCATCGACTCCGAGAAGTCGAGCTGCGCGTCGTGCCAGCCGCTGTCGGCCGCGCTCGCGGACGGCGCCGACGCCGTCCGTCCGTGCCCGAACGGGCAGCCTTGTGCCGCCGGTTCTTCTGGCAAGCCCGGCGTGTGCATGTGATCGGTCATTCTGTCGTCCTCAGGTAACGGCGCCGCGCTGGGCGAATTCAGGGGCCCGCCAGGCCTCGCGGGTGAGCACGTCGCGCAAGATTTCGACGGCGTCCCATACGTCAACGAAGCGCGTGTACAGCGGCGTGAAGCCGAAGCGCAGCACGTGCGGCTCGCGATAGTCGCCGATCACGCCGTGCGAGATCAGCGCCTGCATCACCTCGTAGCCGTGCGGATGTTCGAAGCTCGCGTGCGAGCCGCGCTGCGCATGCTCACGCGGCGTCACGAGCTTCAGTGGAAATTCGCCGCAACGTGTCTCGACGAGTTCGATGAACAGATCGGTCAGCGCGAGCGACTTCTCCCGGACCGCCTCCATGGTCGTTTGCAGGAACACGTCGAGCCCGCATTCGACGAGCGCCATCGACACCATCGGCTGCGTGCCGCACAGGTAGCGGCCCACGCCGTTGTCGGGCTGATACGTCGGGTTCATCTCGAACGGCGCGCGATGCCCCCACCAGCCCGACAGCGGCTGCGCAAACTCGTTCTGGTGACGTCTGGGCACCCACACGAACGCGGGCGAACCGGGACCGCCGTTCAGATACTTGTACGTGCAGCCGACCGCGTAGTCGGCACCGACGCCGTTCAGATCGACCGGCACCGCGCCCGCCGAATGCGCGAGATCCCACAGCGCGAGCGCGCCCCTGTCGTGAATCAGCTTCGTCAGCGCGGCCAGGTCGTGCATGTAGCCGGTGCGGTAGTTCACGTGCGTGATCATCGCGATCGCGGTGTCCTCGCCGATCGCGTCGGGCAGTTCGGACGGATCGTCGACGAGGCGCAGCTCGTAGCCGCGATCGAGCTGCTCGATCAGGCCCTGCGCGATATACAGATCGCTCGGGAAGTTCGAGCGCTCGGACACGATCACGCGACGCTTCGGATCGCGCGCATTGGCGAGCCGCACGGCGGCCGACAGCAGCTTGAACAGGTTGATCGAGATCGTGTCGGTAATCACGACTTCGTCTTCGGCCGCGCCGATCAGCGGCGCGAGCTTGTTGCCGAGTCGGCGCGGCAGCGCGAACCAGCCGGCATTGTTCCAGCTGCGGATCAGTCCTTCGCCCCATTCGGCGGCGATCACGGTCTGCGCGCGCTGCGCGGCGGCGGCCGGCGGCACGCCGAGCGAGTTGCCGTCGAGATAGATGGTCGTCGGCGACAGCGCGAACTGGTCACGCAGCGCTGCGAGCGGTTCGGCGCAGTCGAGCGCCACGGCTTCATCACGATGGTTCATGGTGGTTCGATGGGTTGGGTTGTCGGGTTGATCGCTCGCCGGGGAGCGTGGCTGAGCGCGAGCCGGGCAGCGCACGCAGCACCGCGCGCACCGGGCTCGCGTCGAGCGTGGTCAGCTTCAGCGGCAGCGCGATCAGTTCGTAGTCGCCGGGTTCGACCGCGTCGAGCACGATGCCCTCGAGAATCGCCATCCGGTGCGCGCGAATGCGGTGATGCGCATCCATCGTCTTCGATTCCTGCGGATCGAGCGACGGCGTATCGATGCCGAGCAGCGTCACGCCGCGCGCGGCGAGCAGGTCGACGGTCTCGGGCGCGACCGCGCAGAACGCACTATCCCACTCGCGCGTCGGCGCTTTTCTGTAAGTGCGCAGTAAGACTCGTGGCGGCAAATCGTCGAGCGAGCCGGCCAGGTGTTGTGGCGTCACAACAGGCGACGCGCCGATACAGTCAATCACTCTGCATAAACCGAGATATGCGTCGAGCGGCACGTTGCCGATCGCGGCGCCGTCGGCGTCGTAGTGCAGCGGCGCATCGGTATGCGCGCCGGTGTGCGGCGAGATCGTCAGACGCGCGACATTGACCGGCGAGCCAGCCTCCATGCGCCATACGCGCTCGATGCCGACCGGCGTGTCGCCCGGCCAGACGGGCGTGGCGGTATCGACGGCGGGGGTGATGTCCCAGAGTGCTCGCATGACGGTGTCGACGGTTGGTGACTATCTCTAAATGATAGAGGTCAAGCTGTGAAATGTGATTGCGAAAAAATCTCCTTAGCAGCCGTGTCTTGGAACATAATTTGAGTCAAACGGGAAAGGGAGACCGAATATGAACGCGATCTCGCTCGACGCCACCGATTGCCGTATCTTGACGGTGCTTCAGCAGGAAGGACGGATCAGCAATCTCGACCTGGCGGAGCGCATCTCGCTCTCGCCATCGGCCTGTCTGCGACGCCTGCGTCTGCTGGAAGAGCAGGGCGTCATCGAACACTACCGAGCGTGCCTGAACCGCGAAGTTTTGGGGTTCGAGCTGGAAGCGTTCGTGCAGGTATCGATGCGCAACGACCAGCAGAACTGGCACGAGCGCTTTGCCGAAGCGCTGCGCGACTGGCCAGAAGTGGTCGGCGCTTTCGTCGTGACCGGCGAAACCCACTATCTGCTGCGCGTGCTCGCGCACAACCTCAAACACTATTCGGACTTCGTGCTCAATCGCCTGTACAAGGCGCCGGGGGTGATGGACATCCGCTCGAACATCGTGCTCGAAACGCTGAAGGAAGATTCGGGCGTGCCGGTGTCGCTCGTGAAGAAGAACAGCGGGCACGGAGCCACGCATAGCGACCGTTGAGGATGATGAGGGCGGGGCGCGCCGTTTTCGACGCGTCCGACCGACAGGCGCGACAGACGCCAGGGAAGCGCCGCGCCGCTCAAAGCGGCTTCAGGCCGTGGAACTGCGCGCTCTGGAACACGAGCGGCAGCATGTCCGCGGCATTTTCATGCACACCGCAGCGCTCCACTTCGCCGACGAAAATCACGTGGTCGCCTTCCTCGTAGCGGCTGCGGTTATGGCATTCGAACCACGCGAGTGCGCCGTCGAGCACCGGCATGCCGCTGTCGCCCGCCGCGTGCGACACGCCCTCGAAGCGGTCGCCCTTCACGGTCGCGAAGCGCTTGCACAGATCGAGCTGCGTCGAGGCCAACACATTGATCACGTAGTGACTGTTGGCGCGGAACACCGGCATCGACGCGGAGCGCGTCGCGAGACTCCACAGCACGAGCGGCGGAGAAAGCGACACCGAGTTGAACGAACTGGCCGTGATGCCGATCAGTTGGCCGGACGCGGCGCGCGTCGTAATCACGGTGACGCCGGTCGCGAACTGGCTGAGCGCCTGTTTGAACGCGGACGGGTCGAAGTTGGGTGGGCTCGCGCGCTTCATCGGGGCGAGGCCCCCGTCGCGCGCCGTGTGAAAGACCGACTGCAGCGCGAATCAAGGCGCGAATTGAAGCGTATACCCGCGCGGCGGGAAGCGGATGTTTCGAAAGTCATGGTGAAAATCGTTGATTTCCGCCAATTTTAACTGCAATCGCCGCGCGCGCCGCACCACGATGCGTGCGGTGCGTGGCAGCCGGGCGGCTGCATCGGCGATCTCCTCGAAAGGCTGCACCCGAAAATTTGCCGATCGAGCTGGATCGAGGCGCGGGCGCGGCGCTTGCGTGCGTGAGGCACGGTTATTCACCCGTCGCGTGCCGGCGTTTCTATACTCGATATCTGCACGGCCGGATTTGCGGTCATTGCGCGACGGGTGCCTGACTCGTGCCTGACTGCGCCTTTCGGAACGCGTTTTCGGCCATATATTCGGATGCGGTGGCAGATACGGCGGCGCTACGCAGGCCGGCTGCCGATCATTGTGTGAATCTGATCCTGGGGTGAAGCTTATGAACGAGACAGCAACGCTCGGCGGTGGATGTTTCTGGTGCCTCGAAGCGGTGTATCTGGGCGTCGAGGGCGTCAATGCGGTGGAGTCGGGTTATGCGGGCGGTCACACGCGCCATCCGAGCTACGAGCAGGTCTGCGACGGCGACACCGGTCACGCGGAAGTGGTCAAGGTCGACTTCGATCCGGCCAAGATCAGCTATCGCGAGATTCTCGACATCTTTTTCGCGATCCACGATCCGACCCAACTGAACCGGCAGGGCAACGACGTCGGCACGCAATACCGCTCGGTGATCTTCACGCATTCCGACGCGCAGCGCGAAACCGCGCTGCAGGCGATTCGCGAGATCGGCGAACAGCGCATCTACGACGGCAGACTCGTGACCGAGGTGCTGCCGCTCGGCGACAACTACTGGCCCGCCGAGGCTTATCACCAGAACTATTTCGCGCAGCATCCGAATCAGGGCTACTGCTCGTTCGTGGTAGCGCCGAAAGTCGCGAAATTCCGCCAGAAGTTCGCGCATCGGATCAAGGCGGGTTAACGGCGCAGCGCGAGGATTGGAGTCGGCAACGGGCGGATGCGTGAGACCGCCCGCTGCTGTTCGTCACTGCGGTTCCTGTGCTCGCGATGGCACCTCGTCGCCGTTATCGCCGCGCCCCTGCGTGACACGCACGCAGGCTTCGACGATTTCTTCGGCCAGTTTCACGCAGCTGAGCGGCGCCGATCCCTCCGCCTTGTTGTTGACCGCGATCACGACCGGCTGACCAGCGAGCGCGTAACGCGCGGCCAGTTCGGCGAGCGACGCGCGCGTCGCCGGATCTTCGTCGACGAGCCGGTTGAACGGCTCGTACTTCGCCTTCGCCTGTTCGTACTTGAAGCCGCCGTGCAGGCTCCAGCGCACGATCAGCGGACCGGCCGGCTCGCCATCGAGCAACGCGAGCGCCGCGGCCTGGCGCAGCGGATCGGGCATCCGCGCATGAATTCCGACGCAGTAGCGCACGCCAGCCGTCTTCAGCATGCGGATGAAGCGCGGCGTGAGCAGGCTCGCGTCGCGAATCTCGACCGCGTAGCAACTGCCGTCTGGCAGCCCGGGCAGCGCGTCGAAAAACTCTCCCAGTCGTTCGATGAATACCGCCGGCTGCGCGAGCATCTGATCCGGCAGCGGCGAGAACTGGAACACCAGCGCGCCGGCCTTTGCGCCGAGGCCTTCGAGGCAGGGCGTGACGAAATCGTCGAGCGCCATCCGCGCGTTCAGGAAGCACGGGTTCAGCGACACCGGCTCGCCGCGCTCGGCGCGCACGGTGGCGTCGGTGATCGTCATCGGCGCCTTGACGATGAAGCGGAGGTGCTCGGGCACCTGCTGCGCGTAGCGCAGGTATTCGGTGACCGTCAACGCCTGGTAGAACGAGCGGTCGATGCTGACCGTCTTCAGCAGCGGATGTGCGCCGTACGCACTCAAGCCCTCGCGCGACAGTTTGCTGTTGCTGTAGTCATCGCCGTAGACGATGCCTGTCCAACCCGGGAACGACCATGTCGACGTGCCGAGGTGGATCTGCGGCGGCAATTGCGCCGCGAGCGCGAGCAGCTCCGGCGACGGCGGTGCAGCGAGCACGGCGCGGCTGCGGCGCTTTTTCGGGGCGTCGGCGGAGGCCGGGGCGGAGTCTGGTTCAGGAGCGGGGCTGTCGGGCGGGGTGTCGGCTTCGAACAGCGACGCGGGGGCGTTGGATATTGCGGTCTTCGGCGTGCGCTTGTGCTCTGGCTGCGCGGCAGCGCTTGCGGCCGAATCGGCTTCACGTGCGGACATGGCCGGCGCTTCTGCCGCGGCCTCCACCGGCATCCCGAACAGATCGAACTGCTGCGTGGCCTGATGCGCCGCATCGTCCGCGCTGCCGTCCTTGCCGTTCAACGGCTCTTCAACGTCACTCGTCCTGCTCTGGTCCATCAATGTCCGGCCTGCTGTTCATCAGAATTGCGCCGCGGCGCGCGCTTCATGCACGCCGCCGCGGCGCGACCGGTCACAAACCGGGTCACAGCCGGGTCACAGCCGGGTCACAGCGGTTTTTCGTACATGTAGCGGCGCGACCACGGCAGGGTTTTCGCGCTGCGGCCGGCTTTGCGGCACACCACCTGGAAAATCGACACGTCGTCGTTTTCGAACGCATACGCGCAGCCGGCCAGATACACGCGCCAGATGCGGAATTTTTCGTCGTCGACGAGCTTGCGCGCCTGGTCTGCGTGGGCCTCGAAATTTTCCGCCCAGATGTCGAGCGTGTGCGCATAGTGACGGCGCAGGCTTTCGACGTCAACCGGTTCGAGCCCGCCGCGCTGCATCGCTTCGAGCGCGAGGCTGATGTGCGGCAGCTCGCCGTCCGGGAACACGAAGCGGTCGATGAACTCACCGCCGCCGAGCGCGGTTTCGCCGCTATCGGCGTCGCTCGACGTGATGCCGTGGTTCATCGCGATGCCGTCGTCGGCGAGCAGATCGTGCATCTTCTGGAAATAGCCGGGCAGGTTCTTGCGGCCGACGTGCTCGAACATGCCGACGCTCGTGATGCGGTCGAACTGCCCCTTGATGTCGCGATAGTCCTGCAGGCGGATTTCGATCTGGTTTTCGAGGCCAGCCGCTTTCACGCGCGCGGTGGCGAGATCGAACTGGTTCTGCGACAGCGTGACGCCGACGCACTTCGCGCCGAACTTCTGCGCGGCGCGCAGCACGAGCGCGCCCCAGCCGCAGCCGATGTCGAGCAGACGCTGCCCGGGCTGCAGTTGGATTTTGGTCAGAATGTGATCGATTTTCTTCAGCTGCGCGGTCGCGAGGTCTTCGGTGCCGGTCTCGAAGTAGGCGCACGAGTAGACCATGTTCTCGTCGAGCCACAACTTGTAGAACTCGTTCGAGACGTCGTAGTGATACTGGATCGCTTTCTTATCCGACGTCTTCGAGTGATTGAAGTAGCGCCGCACGCGCGCGAGCTTGCCGGCGCTCGTCACGGTGCTGCGCGCGAGCTGATAGCTGATATTGATGATGTCCGTCAGCTTGCCCTCGATGTCGATCTTGCCTTTGACATAGGCTTCGCCCAAGATTGTCGAGGCTCGGTTCGAGCAGATAGGGCAGCGCGGTTGCGCTCTTCACGTGTAGCGTGACCCGGGGCGCGGCGAACTGCCCGAAGTCGTGTTGCTGACCGTCCCACAGCACGAGGCGTGCGGGCAGGTTAGCTGTGGTTTTGACATCTTCAACCCACTGCGCCAGCTTTTTCTCCCAGAACATGTGATCTCTCCGTGTTCGTTGATTTAAAGCAAAGCTATGTGGATCGCGAATGGCGCGGCGCCTTCCGCGGGCAGCGCAACGCAATCCCGCCGACGCGCGCCGCTACGTTGGCGCCGCCGCCGGCCTCATTCGTCCGGTCATCGACCGGTCAGGGCGACAGGCGTGCGATCAGCCAGTTGGCGCTTTCTTCCGCGCGCGTGTAAAGCAGACGATCGTGCAGCCGAGACGGCCGCCCCTGCCAGAATTCGATCGCGTCGGGTACCAGACGGTAGCCACCCCAGTGCGGCGGACGCGGAGGATTTTCGCCGTATTGCAGGCTGATTTCGCGTTCGCGTACTTCGAGCTGCGAACGGCTTTCAATCACCTGACTCTGATTCGATGCCCATGCGCCGATCCGCGAGCCGAGCGGACGAGACGCGAAATACGCGTCACTGTCTGCCTCGCTCGTTTTGACGACGCGGCCCTCGACGCGCACCTGGCGTTCGAGTTCGATCCAGTGAAACAGCAGGCTCGCGTAGGGGTTCACGTTCAGTTCGCGGCCCTTGCGGCTTTCATAGTTGGTGAAGAATACGAAACCGCGCTCGTCGACGCCCTTGATGAGCACGATGCGTGCCGAAGGCCGGCCGCGCGCGTCGACCGTGGCCAGCGTCATTGCATTCGGCTCGGGCAGCTTGGCGTCGATGGCCTGCTGGAACCACGTGTCGAATTGACGGAACGGATCGTGGTTGACGTCGGCAACGTCCAGTGAGCCCAGCGAGTAGTTTTTTCGAAGCTCGGCGAGTGAGATCATGTTCTTATGCGAACGCTACAGTGTGGGCCAAGTATAGCTAAGGCGTCAGGTTTTTGCGCACGAGCGGAGCAACGTATGGCGCGGCGCATGTTGCGCCAGCGCAAGCCTGCAACGTTGTCGCTGCTCGTGGTCCTGCGCGGCTGTTTTCACGTGTTCAGGCAAAATACGGGCTGCGCGCCCCATTTGCCAAAGCAATTTGCCAAGGCCATTTGCCAAAGCGCTGCCGCTTGCTTTGTTCCACCTGTGTTTTCGAGCCCTGCCATCATGTCCAGCACCACCGCGCAATCCGATCTTACTACCAGCCTCGACGCGAACGAAACCGCCGACCGCGCGCGCCGTTTCGGCGGCATCGCCCGTCTGTATGGCGCGCCCGCGCTCGCCGGATTCGAGGGTGCGCACGTCGCGGTGATCGGCATCGGCGGGGTGGGGTCGTGGGTCGCGGAGGCGCTTGCGCGCAGCGCGCTCGGCACGCTGACGCTGATCGATCTCGACAACGTCGCGGAAAGCAACACGAACCGGCAGATTCACGCGCTCGACGGCAACTACGGAAAACCGAAGGTCGAAGCGATGGCCGAACGCATTGCGGCAATCAATCCGTATTGCGACGTGCGGCTGATCGAGGACTTCGTCGAGCCGGACAATTTCGCGGCCACGCTCGGCGGCGGCTTCGACTACGTGATCGACGCGATCGACAGCGTGCGCACGAAGACCGCGCTGATCGCATGGTGCGTCGAGCGCAAGCAGCCGCTGATCACGGTCGGCGGCGCGGGCGGTCAGCTCGACCCGACGCGGATCCGCATCGACGATCTCGCGCTGACGATCCAGGACCCGCTGCTGTCGAAGGTGCGCGGGCAGTTGCGCAAGCAGCATGGCTTTCCGCGCGGGCCGAAGGCGAAGTTCAAGGTGAACGCCGTGTATTCCGACGAGCCGTTGATCTATCCGGAAGCGGCCGTCTGCGATATCGATGAAGAAGCCGAGCACGTGAGCACGTCGCCGGGGCATACGGGGCCGGTCGGCTTGAACTGCGCGGGGTTTGGCTCCAGCGTGTGCGTGACCGCGAGCTTTGGTTTTGCGGCCGCGGCGTACGTGTTGCGGGAGCTGGCGAAGAAGGCGACGGTTTAGGTAGCAGCCCGGGCGGCGGTTTCAACCGCGCTGACCCAGGCTGCCATCGGGCAAAACATCACAATCGATCAATACAACGACGCGCTCAGCCTGCGCCGCCACTGCGACACCAGCTCCGGCTGATGCGCGGCCAGATCGAACACCGACAACATCGTCTTGCGGCCGATATCGTCGCGGAACGCGCGGTCGCGTTGCACGATCGCGAGCAGATGTTCGAGCGCCTGCGCGTATTTGCGTCGCGCGATAAACGCATTCGCAAGATCGAAGCGTGCTTCGAGATCGTCGGGGTGGCCGGCGACACGCGCTTCGAGCGCATCGGTGGGCGGCAGGTCCGCGGCGGCGTCCACTGCGTCGAGCCGCGTCTTGATCGCGTTGAAACGCGCGTCGATGCCTTGCGTGGTTTTCGGCGACAGCAGATCGACTTCGTTGCGGGCCTCATCGATGCGGTTGTCTTCGAGCAGTAACTCGATGCGGTCCATGCGCGCGTCGTCGAAGCCCGGGTCGTAAGCGAGCGCCGCTTGCAGCAGGTCGTAGGCGTCGTCGCGGCGGCCTTCGGCGAGCGCGGTCTGCGCTTCGATGCGCGCGGCCGGCGCCCCTTGCGGCACGAGCCGGTCGAGGAACTCGCGCAGCTGTCCTTCCGTCAGCACGCCGACGAACTGATCGACGGCCTGGCCGTCGGCGAACGCGATCACGTGCGGAATGCTGCGCACCTGGAAGTGCGCGGCCAGCTCGTGGTTCTCGTCCACGTTGACCTTCACGAGCTTCCATTTGCCGGCGGCTTCGGCTTCGAGCTTTTCGAGCATCGGGCCGAGACTCTTGCAGGGGCCGCACCACGGCGCCCAGAAATCGACCAGCACGGGGGCCAGCATCGACGCCTTGATGACGTCCTGTTCGAAAGTGGCCAGAGTGGTGTCCATTGCGTCCTCGTCGATAGAAACGGTTTGTGAACAGGCGCTAGGTGGGGCCGAATCGCGCGAATTCAATGCGGTGATTCGCGCGCGGCCCGGCGCCGTCACTTGCGCTGCGGCAGCGGAATCCATTCGGTTTCGCCGGGCACGTGGCCCATTTCCTGATTGGTCCACGCGAGCTTCGCGGCTTCGATCTTCTCGCGCGAGCTCGCGACGAAATTCCATTCGATGAAGCGCTCGCCGTCGAGCTTCTCGCCGCCGAGCAGCATCGCGCGCGCGCCGTGCGTGCTCGCGAGCGTGACGGTTTCGTCGAGCGCGAGCACGGCCATCTGGCCCGCTTCGAGCGGCGTGCCGTCGATCTCCAGATCGCCTTCCACCAGATATACACCGCGCTCCTCGTGCTCCGGTTCGAGCGCGAACGCGCTGCCCGGCGTGAAGTCGGCGGCGACGTACAGCGTGCCCGAAAACGTCGCGACCGGCGACACCGCGCCGAACGCGGTGCCCGCGATCACGCGCAGCGTCACGCCGTTGCGCTCGACGACCGGCAAGCTCGCCGCCGCGTGATGCGCGAACGACGGCTCGGCGTCTTCATCGGCGAGCGGCAGCGCGACCCAGGTCTGGATGCCGTGAATCGTCTGGCCGCGCGCGCGGTCTTCCGGCGGCGTTCGCTCCGAATGGACGATGCCGCGCCCGGCCGTCATCCAGTTGACGTCGCCGGGGACGATCTTCTGCTCGGAGCCGAGGCTGTCGCGATGCATGATCGCGCCGTCGAACAGATAGGTGACGGTCGCGAGGCCGATATGCGGATGCGGGCGCACGTCGAGGCCGCTGCCGGGTTCGAGGGTCGCGGGGCCCATGTGGTCGAAGAAAATGAACGGGCCGACGAGGCGCGCCGCCATCGCGGGCAGCACGCGCCGCACGGTCAGATTGCCGATGTCGCGTAAGTGCGGTTTGAGGACGGCTTTGATCGAGGAAGTCATGGGCAGGCTCGACGGGAAAGTGAAGGAGAAGGCTCGAATGGTCGATTCTACTGCGCGTCGCGCGCTGCCGATGGCAACGGCGCACGCTCGCCATGAGCAGGCGCAACGAAGCGAATTTGCGGCCTCCGTTACACTGCCAGATTGAACCATTTCTTTGGAGACCCGGATGTCGCCCAGGGACTTGCTGCTCGCGCTGATCGTCGTGCTCGCGTGGGGCGTCAATTTCGTCGTGATCAAGGTCGGCCTGCATGGCGTGCCGCCGATGCTGCTCGGCGCGCTGCGCTTTACGCTCGCTGCGGTGCCGGCGGTGTTTTTCGTCAAGCGGCCGCAGATGCCGTGGCGGTGGCTGTTCGCCTACGGCGCGACGATCTCGTTCGGGCAATTCGCGTTCCTGTTCTCGGCGATGTACGTCGGCATGCCGGCGGGGCTTGCATCGCTGGTGCTTCAGGCGCAGGCGTTTTTCACGCTGATCTTCGCGGCGCTGTTTCTGCACGAGCGCTTCCGTTTGCCGAACGTCGCGGGTCTGCTGATCGCCGCGGCGGGGCTCGCGGTGATCGGCCTGCAAGGCGGCCACACGATGTCCGTCGCTGGTTTCCTGCTGACGCTGTGCGCCGCGTGCATGTGGGCACTCGGCAACATCGTTACGAAGAAGGTCGGCAAGGTCGATCTGGTCGGACTCGTCGTGTGGGGGAGCCTGATTCCGCCGCTGCCGTTTTTCGCGGCGTCGTTCGTGTTCGAAGGGCCGCGCGAGATCGCCGCCGCGCTGACCGGTATCAGCGCGCTGTCGATCTTCGCGATCGTCTATCTGGCGTTTATCGCGACGCTGCTCGGCTATGGCTTGTGGAGCCGTCTGCTGTCGCGCTATCCGGCGAGCCAGGTCGCGCCGTTCTCGCTGCTGGTGCCAATCGTCGGGCTCGCGTCGGCGTCGCTGCTGCTCGGCGAGCAACTGTCTGCGATGCAGGTGGCGGGCGCGTTGCTCGTGATGGCGGGGCTCGCGGTCAACGTGTTCGGCGGCTGGGTCGTGCAGCGCTTGATACCGGCACGCTGAGCAACCGTTGCGCCACGGGTTGCGAGCGTGAATAACAAAACGGCCGGAGGGCCGTTTTGTTTTTGTTATTGGCTCGCGTGTGCCGACATCACGTCATGCGGCTCTTCGCGAGCGGCGGATTCGCCGCGAAATAGCGCTTGATGCCGGTCAGGATCGCGCTCGCCATCTTGTCGCGATACGCGTCGTCGTTCAGGCGGCGCTCTTCGTCCGGATTGCTGATGAACGCGGTCTCGACGAGGATCGACGGAATGTCCGGCGCCTTCAGCACCGCGAAGCCGGCCTGCTCGACCGAGCCCTTGTGCAGCTTGTTGATGTCGCCGATCTCTTTGAGCACGAAGTTGCCGTAGCGCATCGAGTCGCGAATCTGCGCGGTGGTCGACATGTCGAACAGTGCGCGGTTGACGGTGGCGTCGTCGGACTTGATGTTGATGCCGCCGATCAGATCCGACGAGTTCTCCTTGTTCGCCATCCAGCGCGCGGCCGCGCTCGACGCGCCGTGCTCCGACAGCGCGAACACCGAGGAGCCCTTCGCCTCGGGCGTCGTGAACGCGTCCGCGTGGATCGACACGAACAGGTCCGCGCCGACGCGGCGCGCTTTCTGCACGCGCACGTTCAGCGGCACGAAGAAGTCGGCGTCGCGCGTCATCATCGCGCGCATGTTCGGCTGCGCGTCGATCTTCGCGCGCAGCTTCTTCGCGATGTCGAGCGCGACGTGCTTCTCGTAGGTGCCTGCGCCGCCGATCGCGCCCGGGTCCTCGCCGCCATGACCCGGATCGATTGCGACGGTGAGCAGTCGCACGGTGTTGCTGCGGCTCGACTTCGGTGTGGTGAATGCGTAGGTGTCGCCGCTGTCGCCGAGGTTGTCGTTGTTGCTGTCGAGACCGCGTGCGGTGCTGTTGCTGTTGGCGTTGCCACCCTTGTTGCGCGCCAGTGCGGCAGGCGGCGCGGAGGGCGCGGACGGCGCCGTCGTGCCATGCGTGGGCGGATGCGGTACGCCCGCGGCGCCATTGCCGGCGCCACCGTTCTGCGCGTAGTGCTCGAAGAACGCTTCGCTGTTGTCGACCGGCGGCGCCGTGCCGGGGCCGGCAAGCGTCGCGGGCGGCGCGCTGTTTTCTTCGTTGAGCGCCTGCTGCTTGCGCTCGGTCTGCGCGAGCAGGTCCATCAACGGATCGGGCGCGACAGCCGGATACAGGTCGAACACGAGCCGGTACTTGTACGCGCCGACCGGCGGCAGCGCGAACACCTGCGGCTTCACCGAGCCTTTCAGGTCGAACACCATACGCACCACGTGCGGCTGATACTGCCCGACCCGCACCGACGAAATCTGCGGATCGTTTGGCGTGATCTTCGAGACCAGCTCCTTCAGCGCCTGATCGAGGTCGAGGCCGTTCAGATCGACGACGAGCCGGTCCGGTCCCTGCAGCAGTTGCTGCGTGTTCTGCAGCGGCTGATCGGATTCGATCGTCACGCGCGTGTAGTCGCGCGCGGGCCACACGCGCACGCCGAGCACCGAGCTCGCAAACGCGAGACGCGGAGCGACGAGGCCGAGCACCAGCGTCGACGCACCCGCGCGCAGGATCTGCCGGCGCCGCCAGTTATGCGTTGCGCCCGCCGCCGATTCGATCGAATGGAATGGTTTGATTAACATCTTTCGAGACATGCCTTTCCTGATTCGCTATAAGCGCGTGCGACGAGTACGCGTGCGTCCGCGTTTGCGTCTGTGTTGCCGACGAGCCCGAGCGAGAAGACGAGATCCGGCACGCCGAGCAGCGGTCCCGCGCGTTGCGGCCATTCGACGAGGCAGACCGCGCCGCTGTCGAAATATTCGCGAAAGCCCGCGTCGGCCCATTCGGCCGGATCGGTGAATCTGTACAGATCGAAGTGATAGAGCGCGAGTTCCCCGGCGGGCCGCTCGAGCACATACGGTTCGACGAGCGTGTAGGTCGGACTGCGCACGCGGCCGGTGTGGCCGAGGCCGCGCAAGGTCGCGCGCACGAGCGTGGTTTTGCCGGCGCCGAGGTCGCCGACCAGTTGGACTTGCAGGCCGTGGAACGCGAGGCTGCTTACAGCGCCAGGCTGGGCTGGCTGTGCCTGATGCGAGGCCGCGCGCACGCTTTCGATTGCCTGTGCGAAGCGCGCGCCGAACGCCTGCGTGGCGGCTTCTTCCGCGAGCGCGAAAGAGCGTTCGAGCAGCACGGGAGCGGACGGTAGGGGCGCGTGATCGGGATTGACAGGCATTCTCGTAAAATGGCGTGATGAACCGAAGTCCGAAGTCCCCTGTTTCCTGCACGCCCGCATCGGCCGATGATGCCATGCGAGCTTCTGGCGCAACGTCCCGTTTCGACGAGGCGGCGCTTCGTGCGCTCGCGCTCGACATCAAGACGTGGGGCCGTGAACTCGGTTTCGGGGCGATCGGCATTAGCGATACCGATCTGTCGGCCGCCGAAGCGCCGCTTGCAGCGTGGCTCGAAGCGGGTTGCCACGGCGAGATGGATTATATGGCCAAACACGGCATGAAACGCGCGCGGCCGGCCGAGCTTGTGGCCGGCACGCGACGCGTGATCACCGCGCGCATCGCCTATTTGCCTGCGCAGACGCTGGAAGCAGAGGCGGCTGAAGGGGCGCATGAAGGGGGACATGAAAGCGCGGCTGAAAGCATGCGGCAAGACGTAACGCAACCCGCCTCACGCGCCACACCCCGCGCGCGCGACTGGCGCGCGGCCGAGCACGCGCGGCTCGCGGACCCGTCGACGGCGGTCGTGTCGATCTATGCGCGCGGCCGCGACTATCACAAGGTGATGCGTCAGCGCCTGCAACAACTGGCCGACCGGATCGAAGCGGCGATCGGGCCGTTCGGCTATCGCGTGTTCACCGATTCGGCGCCGGTGCTCGAAGTCGAGCTCGCGCAGAAGGCCGGCATCGGCTGGCGCGGCAAGCACACATTGCTGCTGCAGCGCGACGCCGGCTCGCTGTTTTTCCTCGGCGAGATCTATGTCGACGTCCCGCTGCCGACCGACGCCGAAACCTCACCCGAGGCCGCGCCCGAAACGCCGGGCTCGCATTGCGGCAGCTGCGCGCGCTGCATCGGCGCCTGTCCGACAGGCGCGATCGTCGCGCCGTACAAGGTCGACGCGCGGCGTTGCATCTCGTATCTGACGATCGAGCTGAAGGGCAGTATTCCGCTCGAGCTGCGGCCGCTGATCGGCAATCGGGTGTACGGCTGTGACGATTGCCAGCTCGTGTGTCCCTGGAACAAGTTCGCGCAGGCCGCACCGGTCGCCGATTTCGACGTGCGGCACGGGCTCGATCGCGCGTCGCTGGTCGAACTGTTCGCGTGGAGCGCCGAGGAGTTCGATACGCGCATGCAGGGCAGCGCGATTCGCCGCATCGGCTACGAGAGCTGGCTGCGCAATCTCGCGGTCGGCATGGGGAACGCGTTGCGCGCCGCGCCAGGAAGTCTCGACCTCGATGCCCGTGGCGCGATCGTGCTGGCTTTGAGGCAGCGAGCCGACGATCCGTCGGCGGTCGTGCGCGAGCATGTGGAGTGGGCGCTCGAAGCGGCGTAAAGTCGTGGCAATTCGGTGCCGGCAATCTGGCACGCTAGAGGAGCAGGCAATCATGTTCAACGCAGTGATCGATGCGCCGTTCGGCAAGATCGGCGTCCGGCTAGAAGGCGAAGCCGTGCGCGAGATCGTCTATCTGCCCGACTCGACGCCCAACGTCGCGCCCGACACGCCGCTCGCACGCGAGGTGGCCGAACAGATCGAGCGTTATCTCGAGCACGCGTCAGCGAAATTCGAGCTGCCGCTCGCCGAGTGCGGCACCGCGTTCCAGCGGCGCGTGTGGCAGGCGATCAGCGACATCCCACCCGGCGTCGTGCTGACTTACGGACAACTCGCGAAGCAGCTCGGCAGCGTGCCGCGCGCGGTCGGCCAGGCGTGCGGCGCCAATTTCTTTCCGATCGTGATTCCGTGTCACCGCGTGGTGAGTTCGAGCGGCATCGGCGGCTTCGCGCACGATGGCGGCGACGGCTTCTTCCGCAACGTGAAGCGCTGGTTGCTCGCGCATGAAGGTGTGCCGTACGTATGAGCACGAGCACCACCACCAATACCGCTGTACACGTCGAAGACACAGCCGCCGCATCACCGCTGCTGCTGACCAGCTCCGCATCGATCGACGCCTTCTGCGACGCGCTGTGGCTCGAGCATGGCCTGTCGCGCAACACGCTCGACGCGTATCGCCGCGACTTGCGGCTCTTCTGCGAATGGCTCGCGCACACGCGCAATGCTTCGCTCGACACCGCGAGCGAAGCCGACCTGAGCGCCTACAGCGCGGCGCGGCAAAAGGACAAGGCGACCTCGGCGAACCGTCGGCTGTCGGTGTTTCGCCGCTATTACGCGTGGGCGGTGCGCGAGCATCGCGCGGCCGCCGATCCGACCTTGCGCATCCGCTCGGCGAAGCAGCCGCCGCGATTTCCGTCGACGTTGAGCGAGGTCCAGGTCGAAGCGTTGCTCGGCGCACCCGACATCGACACGCCGCTCGGCTTGCGCGATCGCACGATGCTCGAGTTGATGTACGCGAGCGGCTTGCGCGTGACCGAACTGGTCACACTGAAAACCGTCGAGGTGGGACTCAACGAAGGCGTCGTGCGCGTCACTGGCAAGGGCTCGAAGGAGCGGCTGGTTCCGTTCGGCGAAGAGGCGCACGCGTGGATCGAGCGCTATCTGCGCGAGGCGCGCCCGGCGCTCCTCGGCCCGCGCGCGGCCGATGCGCTATTCGTGACGACACGCGCGGAAGGCATGACGCGCCAGCAGTTCTGGAACATCATCAAGCGACACGCGCAGGCTGCGGGCGTCCATGCGCCGTTGTCGCCCCACACGCTGCGGCACGCGTTCGCGACTCATCTGCTCAATCACGGCGCGGATCTGCGCGTCGTGCAATTGCTGCTCGGTCACACCGATATTTCGACGACGCAGATCTACACGCACGTCGCGCGAGAGCGGCTGAAATCGCTGCATGCGCAGCATCATCCGCGCGGGTGAGCACGACGCGAAGCGCGCGGGTGCCCGCGCGCTTCACACGAACTCGCGTAACCGGTGCTTGAGAATCTTGCCGGTCGATGCGGCCGGCAGCGCCGCGAGCACCTTCAGCTCGGCTGGCCGCTTATACGGCGCGAGCCGCTCACCGCACCACGCGATCAACTCCGCGGGCGTGACCGTCGCGCCGGAAACCAGTTCGACGAACGCGATCACCTCCTCGTTGCCCTCGACCGCGCGTCCGATCACCGCCGACTGCACGACCTGCGGATGCGCGTTCAGCACGTGCTCGACCTCGGCCGGATACACGTTGAAGCCCGAGCGGATGATCAGCTCCTTGCTGCGCCCGACGATATGCAACGCGCCGTCCGCGGCCTGCCGCGCGAGGTCGCCGGTCTTCAGCCAGCCATCCTCGGTGACGGTCGCGCGGGTCTGCTCGGGGTTGCGGTAATAGCCGAGCATCACGTTCGGCCCGCGCACCCATAGCTCGCCGATCTCGCCCGGCGCGGCTTCGGCGCCGTCGAGCCCGACGAACTTCACTTCGACGCCCGGAATGACTTCGCCGACCGAGCAATCGGCGCGCGGTGCGTCGACCATCGTCTGCGACACGGTCGGGCTGCTTTCGGTCATGCCGTAGCCGTTGTGCAGCGGCAGACCGTACACGGCTTCGACCTGCGCCTTCAGCGCGGCGTCGAGCGGCGAGCCGCCCGAGTAAGCGAAGCGCAGTCGCGGCGCGGACCATGCGTGGCCGTGCGTGTGCAGATGTTCGAGCAGCTTCGCGTGCATCGCCGGCACGCCCTGGAAGATCGAGACGTGCTCGGTGGCGAGGGCGAGGCGCACCGCTTCCGGCACGAAGCGCGGCGCGAGCCGCAACGTCGCGCCCGCATGCAGGCTGCCGAGGCACACCGACGCGAAGCCGTACACATGCGAGATCGGCAGCACCGCATAGACGACGTCGTCGGGCCCGACCTGGCGCAGCCGGCTCGACACGGCCGCGATGTACAGCAGATTGCGATGCGACAGCATCACGCCTTTCGGCGTGCCGGTGGTGCCGGTCGTGTAGATCAGCGCCGCGCATTGGCGGTCGCTGGCGGCTTCGACGGCTTCGGCTTGCACGCTGCTGTCCACCGCATACGACCATGCGCCGATGTCCGGCGACAGCGTGGGTGCGTGCGTCGCTCGATGCCGCTCAGCATGCTGGCGTGCGTCGGGCGAGCTTTCGCGCGCATACGCGACGACGCGCGGTTGCGCATGCGCGCGGATCGAATCGAGTTCGGCGGCCGACAGTCGGGCGTTCGACACGAGCGCCCACGCATCGAGCTTCGCGGTCGCGAACAGCAGCACGATTTGCGCGATGCTGTTCTCCGCGACGATCATCACGCGATCGCCGCCGCGCACGCCCCAGTCGCGCAGCAGCGTGGCGGCCGCATCGACGGCCTCGCGCAGTTGCGCGTTGGTCAGGCGGCGCGCATCTTCGATCAGCGCGACATGCCGCGGATCGCGTGCGGCGGCGAGCGCCGGAATGTCGCCGATGCGCGCGGGCAGGGCGGCGAGCAGCGCGGGGATATCGATCGTGGAACGAATGGATGAAGCCTGCTTCAACACTGTCTCCTCTTTACCAATTCGTAGCCCTGCGCGCAGTATCTCGCACCATGCCGGCATATTTTCGAACGATCGTGCCACAAGTGTCGAACCCGCACAATTGGCCATCCGGCAAATAGCCGTTGTGCAAACTCGCCATTACAATGCGCCGATGAGCAAATCCAGACATGTGTCG
The DNA here is from genome assembly GCF_050436505.1 of Paraburkholderia sp. CI3. Taxonomy (NCBI): domain Bacteria; kingdom Pseudomonadati; phylum Pseudomonadota; class Betaproteobacteria; order Burkholderiales; family Burkholderiaceae; genus Paraburkholderia; species Paraburkholderia sp. CI3. Next base: position 2,288,155 of record NZ_JBNDMI010000004.1, on the reverse strand, counting down.
GAAACACCCGCCACGCAGCTGCTGCGCCGTCACGGCGTCACGTTCGGCGAGCATCCTTACGACTACGTCGAGCATGGCGGCACCGCGGAATCGTCGTGCCAGCTCGGCGTCGACGAGCATCACGTCGTGAAGACGCTGGTGATGGAAGACGAGCACGCGAAGCCGTTGATCGTGCTGATGCATGGCGATCGCACCGTCAGCACCAAGAACCTCGCGCGGCAGATCGGCGCGAAGCGCGTCGAGCCGTGCAAGCCCGAGGTCGCGAACCGGCATTCGGGTTATCTGATCGGCGGCACGTCGCCGTTCGGCACGCGCAAGCAGATGCCGGTGTATGTCGAGTCGACCATTCTCGAGATGGACAAAATCTGGTTGAACGGCGGGCGGCGCGGCTTTCTCGTCAGCATCGAGCCGAAGGTGCTCACCGATCTGCTCGCGGCAAAGCCGGTGCAATGCGCGAGCGTGGACTGACGCCGATGAGCGGGTTGACGTTTGCCTGAATGTTTTTCGCGCGGACGCGTTCGGTAAAATGTGCGCCGCCCTGATTCGACGGGCATGCCCTGTTGCGGTTGGGGTATCGAATGTCAGACCGCGATCCTTATAAGAGTCCCAGATGCAAAACCTGATCGTCGCTGTCGTTGCCTATCTGATCGGTTCGTTGTCGTTTGCCGTGATCGTGAGCGCCGCGATGGGTCTCGACGACCCGCGCTCGTACGGCTCGGGCAACCCGGGCGCCACCAACGTGCTGCGCAGCGGCAGCAAGAAGGCCGCGATTCTGACGCTGATCGGCGACGCCTTCAAGGGCTGGCTGCCCGTATGGCTGGTCGTGCATTTCGGCGCGCGTTACGGGCTCGACGAGCGCGCGATCGCGATTGCGTCGCTTGCGGTGTTTCTCGGTCACCTGTATCCGATTTTCTTCCGCTTCAAGGGCGGCAAAGGCGTCGCGACCGCCGCGGGCGTGCTGCTCGCGATCAACCCGACGCTCGGCGTCGCGACCTTGCTAACGTGGCTGATCGTCGCGTTCTTTACCCGCTACTCGTCGCTCGCGGCGCTGTGCTCGGCGCTGTTCGCGCCGCTGTTCTACGTGTTTCTGTTCGGGCCGCGCATCGTCGCGCTCGCGGTTCTGGTGATGAGCCTGCTGCTCGTGTGGCGGCATCGCGGCAATATTGCGAAGCTGATGCGGGGGCAGGAGAGCCGTATCGGCGACAAAAAGAAGGCAGCCGGTCCGGCGGCGGGCAACGATCTTTGAAGTGGGCTGAGCGCTTCGCCCGGCCCGATGGCCCGATGCGAAGCGCTTCCGGGTCCGCGGGAGGCTCGTTGCAAGCCAGGCGCGTCGTGCCGCTTAGTCGCGGAAGTTGTTGAAGTCGAGCGGCGTGTCGGTCACGTCCTTGCGCAGCATCGCGATCACGCTTTGCAGATCATCGCGCTTCGCACCGGTGATGCGCACCGCATCGCCCTGAATGCTCGCCTGCACCTTGATCTTGCTGTCCTTCACCAGACGCACGATTTTCTTCGACAGATCGCCCGAGACGCCCTTCTTGATCTTGATGACCTGCTTGACCTTGTCGCCGCCGATCTTCTCGATCTTGCCGTAGTCGAGGAAGCGTACGTCGACGTTGCGCTTGGCCATTTTCGACAGCAGCACGTCCTTCACCTGGCCGAGCTTGAAGTCGTCGTCGGCGTACGCGGTGATTTCGTTTTCCTTGTGTTCGACGCGCGCGTCGGACCCCTTGAAGTCGAAACGCGTCGAAATTTCCTTGTTGGACTGCTCGATCGCGTTCTTGACTTCGATCATGTTCGCTTCGCAGACGACGTCAAACGATGGCATTGCTTTCTCCCAATAGTGCGGCAGTGCGCGACACAGCCGGTCGGCTGAGCGCGAGGCACTCGCTATAATCACGGACCGGACGTCATTTTACCGACGCCGCTCTCTTTTGCCCAAGGCCGCCGCGCGGCGTCGCGACGGCGGGCGATCCCGCGTCGGGCGGCGCCGCTCGTGTCGTCAGGCGCGTCGTTGGTTGTTTTTCGTCGATTCCTGTTGCTTCCCGTCGTTGCCCTGTTGCCATTCCGATGTCCCAATCCGCTCTTGCCGCTCCCGCCGTCGCGTCCCTCATGGCCGGCTATCCGCTGAAGGTCCACAACACGTTCGGCTTCGACGTGCGCGCGCAGTTCGCGTGCCTGATCGAGCGTGAGGAACAGTTGCTCGCCGCGGTGCGCGATCCGCGCGTCGAGGGCCTGCCGCGCCTCGTGCTGGGCGGTGGCAGCAACGTCATGCTGACCGGCGACTTCGCCGGGCTCGTGCTGCTGGTGGCGCTTCGCGGGCGCCGCGTGGTGCGCGAGGATCAGGATGCGTGGTATGTCGAGGCGGCTGGCGGCGAGCCGTGGCACGAGTTCGTCGCGTGGACGTTGGCGCAGGGCATGCCCGGCCTCGAGAATCTCGCGCTGATACCTGGCACGGTCGGCGCGGCGCCAATCCAGAACATCGGCGCGTACGGGCTCGAAATGTGCGAACGCTTCGCGTCGCTGCGGGCGATCGAGCTCGTGACCGGCGAGGCCGTCGAACTCGACGGCGATGCGTGCCGGTTCGGCTATCGCGACAGCCTTTTCAAGCGGGAAGGGCGCGAGCGCTTCGTGATCGCGTCGGTGACGTTCCGTTTGCCGAAGGCGTGGCAGCCGCGCGCGGGCTATGCGGATCTCGCGCGCGAGCTGGCGGCGCGCGGTCATGCGGCGAGCGCTGACCAAGCCGAGGGTGCGGCCGCGCAGCCGACCGCGCAAGCCATTTTCGATGCGGTCGTCGCCGTGCGGCGTGCGAAGCTGCCCGATCCGCTCGAACTGGGCAACGCGGGGAGCTTCTTCAAGAATCCGGTGATCGATGCCGCCCAGTTCGAGGCGCTGAAGCGTCGCGAGCCGGAAGTCGTGTCGTATGTGCAAGCGGATGGGCGGGTGAAGCTGGCGGCCGGCTGGCTGATCGACCGATGCGGCTGGAAGGGCCGCGCGATGGGCGCGGCGGCCGTGCATGAGCGACAGGCGCTGGTGCTGGTGAATCGCGGTGGCGCGAGCGGCACGGAAGTGTTGGCGCTGGCACGGGCGATCCAGCACGACGTGTTCGAGCGATTTGGCGTGGAACTGGAGGCGGAGCCAGTTTGCCTGTGAGCGGCAGTTCTCTCTTTTCGCGCTGAGTTGCCCCGCGGAGCGTCGCCGCCGACGAATGCAAAAGGCGCCGGGAGTTTCCTCCCGGCGCCTTTTTTGTGCCCGCGGTTCCGGCGCGTGTATGGACCAGCGGCTCGCTCAGTGATTGAGCTTGCCGAGCAGCAGGTATTCCATCAACGCCTTCTGCACGTGCAGACGGTTTTCCGCCTCATCCCACACGACGCTCTGCGGTCCGTCGATCACTTCCGCGCTGACTTCTTCGCCGCGATGCGCGGGCAGGCAGTGCATGAAGAGCGCGTCGGGATTCGCGCGCGCCATCATGTCGGCGTCGACGCACCAGTCTGCGAAGGCCTTCTTGCGCGCTTCGTTCTCGGCCTCGAAGCCCATGCTGGTCCACACGTCGGTGGTGACGAGATCGGCGCCCGTGCAGGCTTCGTTCGGGTCGTCGAATTCCTCGTAGAACGACGCGCTTTCCGCCGCGACGAGCGCGCGGTCGAGCTTGTAGCCGGGCGGCGTGGACAGGCGCAGCCTGAAGCCGAGAATCTGCGCGGCTTCGATCCACGTGTACAGCATGTTATTCGCGTCGCCGACCCACGCGACCGTCTTGTCGCGAATTGGACCGCGATGCTCGAAGTACGTGAAGATGTCTGCGAGCACCTGACACGGGTGGTATTCGTTCGTGAGCCCGTTGATCACCGGCACGCGCGAATTCTCGGCGAAGCGCTGGATGATGTCCTGGCCGAACGTGCGGATCATGATGATGTCGACCATGCGCGAGATGACCTGCGCGGCGTCTTCGATCGGCTCGCCGCGGCCGAGCTGCGTGTCGCGCGTGCTCATGAACACGGCGTGGCCGCCCAGCTGGAAGATGCCGGCTTCGAACGACAGGCGCGTGCGTGTCGAATTCTTTTCGAAGATCATCGCCAGCGTGCGGTCATGCAGCGGGTGATAGGTCTCGTAGTTCTTGAATTTGCGTTTCAGGATGCGCGCGCGCTCCAGCACGTACTCGTAGTCTTCCAGCGAGAAGTCCTTGAACTGCAGGTAGTGGCGAATTTTCTTGGCGGTCATGAAACAAATACGGCGGTCTCACCCGGCAGGGTTGCCGGACTGTGCCGCCGTCGGTTTGGTGGTAACCCCATGCAGCATAAAGGATTTCGCCTCGTTTGACGAGTCGGCGGGAGGGCGCCGCAAGCGATTCGAAAGCGTCGTATCGGGCTTCGCGGGGTCATCGGAAGGCGCTTGTGTGCGCTGCGGAAAAGGGCCCGCTGCGCTATAATCTGCGGGTTATCCCAAAGCCCAGCAGGCCGGCGTTTCGCATGAAGAAACGCGGCTCGCGCGGCGCGGAAAGCCTGTCAAGGCGTGGCCGTCATGACAGACGCCAGAGCGGTTCAGCCGGTTCGCCGCAGCGGTTCTCGTGGTGCGGTTCGTCATTGTTGCGTTAGCGCCAGATCCCACGCACGTCGCAGGTGGCTGCAAGCGCTTGCCGTACATGCCGCTTGCGGTGAGTTCGAGCGTATAACTGGCGTCGCCGGTTGGTCGTCATTCCGCTGGGCAGTCACACAGGTATTTCTACATGGCCGAAGCAGCTCCAATCGAATATTTCATTCAGGGCATTACGTCGACCGGAAAAAAATTTCGGCCGAGCGACTGGTCGGAGCGGCTCGCGGGCGTCATGTCGTCGTTCGGGCCCGGCGTGAGGAAGGGGCCGAACGCCTATATGCAGTACTCGCTGTACGTGCGGCCGACCATGATCGGCGACCTCAAATGCGTGATTCTCGATTCGCGGCTGCGCGACATCGAACCAATGGCCTTCGATTTCGTTATGAACTTCGCGAAAGACAACGACCTGCTGGTCACCGAGGCGTGTGAACTGGAACTCGAGCATGCGCCTGCGCCGCAAGCCAAACGGCACGTCATCTGATGTAAGTCGACCGGATCGGCAAAAGCAAAAAAACAAAAACCCGCAAGCAGCGGGTTTTTTTGTGGCTGGCAATTCAACCAAAACAAAAAAGCCCGCCAAAGCGGGCTTCTTGTGCAGCGGAAACAGGAGGTAGCCCGCCGAAGCGGGCCGACCGGAATTACTGCGCTGCGGGCGCTTGCAGACCCTTGACGGCTGCAGCGAGGCGGCTCTTGTTGCGAGCTGCCTTGTTCTTGTGAACGATGTTCTTGTCGGCGATGATGTCGAGGGTCTTCGACGATGCCTTGAAGATTTCGGCGGCCTTAGCGTGATCGCCTGCGTCGATTGCCTTGCGGACAGCCTTGATAGCCGTGCGGAACTTCGAGCGCAGTGCCGAGTTGTGCGAGTTTGCCTTCGCGGCCTGGCGGGCGCGCTTGCGTGCTTGTGCGGAGTTAGCCATGACGGTTCCTTATCCTGTTCCTGTTTCCAGTACCCGGCCTTCAATGATGAGGCGAGGTGCTGCTTCTCGATCCGAACCCTTGGAAGCGATTGCCCAAGGGCGCAAAAGTGTCGAAAAAATCGATCGAACTACGCGAAGGCGGGCCCGTGTTTCAAGGCATCCGGATGTATTGACAGACGGCGCTGCGCCAACCTGAGAACCGCGTCCGAAGACCATTCGAAAACTGAGCAAGCTTCGAAACCGACGATTATAGCAACAAAATCAGGCACGTGACAACGGAAAACACGCGCCGGCGCCACAATGACCGGAGCGGCGTCATGTCGGCGCGTAGGTGCTGGCCCTCCTGCGAGGGCGCCGATGGAAGGCGGGGGCGCTGCCGGGAAGACCGCAGAAAACACAAAAAAATCGCGCTTTCCAGCCGATCGCGGCGAACGTCCGCGTGGCAAATCGGTCCGAATCGCGTTCTGGCTCGTCGCCCGCATTGGCGGGACCCGTATAATAAGCGCCCCATGAATCTATTACGAGCCCTGCTGACGGTCAGCGGCTTCACGCTGCTGTCGCGCGTGACCGGACTGGCCCGTGAAACGTTGATCGCCCGTGCGTTCGGCGCCAGTCAATACACCGACGCCTTCTACGTCGCCTTTCGCATTCCGAACCTGCTGCGTCGCATTTCCGCCGAAGGCGCGTTCTCGCAGGCCTTCGTGCCGATCCTCGCGGAGTTCAAGAACCAGCAAGGCCACGACGCCACCAAGGCGCTCGTCGACGCGACCTCGACCGTGCTCGCGTGGGCGCTCGCCGTGCTGTCAGTGATCGGCGTGGTCGGCGCGTCGGGCGTCGTGTTCGTCGTCGCGTCGGGCCTCGCGCACGAGGGCCACGCGTACCAGCTTGCGGTCGCGATGACGCGCATCATGTTCCCATACATCATTTTCATCTCGCTGACGTCGCTGGCGTCGAGCGTGCTGAATACGTACAAGAACTTTTCGTTGCCCGCGTTCGCGCCCGTGCTGTTGAACGTCGCGTTCATCGTCTCCGCCGTATTCCTCGCGCCGCGCCTGCAAACGCCGGTCTATGCGCTCGCCTGGGCAGTGATCGTCGGCGGCGTGCTGCAATTCGTCGTGCAGCTGCCGGGCCTCAAGAAGATCGACATGGTGCCGCTCATCGGCCTGAACCCGCTGCGCGCGCTCGCGCATCGCGGCGTAAAGCGGGTGCTCGCGAAGATGGTGCCGGCGATGTTCGCGGTGTCGGTCGCGCAGATCAGCCTGATCATCAACACCAACATCGCGTCGCACATCGGCCCCGGCGCGGTGTCATGGATCAACTACGCCGACCGGCTGATGGAGTTTCCGACCGCGCTGCTCGGCGTCGCGCTGGGCACGATCCTGCTGCCGAGCCTGTCGAAGGCGCACGTCGATGCCGACTCGCATGAGTATTCGTCGCTTCTCGACTGGGGACTGCGCGTCACGTTCCTGCTCGCCGCGCCGAGCGCGATCGCGCTGTTCTTTTTCGCCCAGCCGCTGACAGCGGTGCTGTTCAACTACGGCAAGTTCGACGGCAATGCGGTCGTGATGGTGAGCCGCGCGCTCGCCGCCTACGGAGTCGGCCTGATCGGCCTGATCCTGATCAAGATCCTCGCGCCGGGCTTTTACGCGAAGCAGGACATCAAGACGCCAGTGAAGATCGGCATCGGCGTGCTGGTCGTCACGCAGTTGAGCAACTACGTGTTCGTGCCGGTGTTCGCGCATGCGGGTCTCACGCTGAGCGTCGGGCTCGGCGCTTGCGTCAATGCGTTGCTGCTATTTATTGGTCTGCGCAAACGTGGCATTTATATGCCGTCGAGCGGCTGGCTCAAGTTTTTCGTGCAGTTGCTCGGGGCGTGCCTCGTGCTCGCCGGCGTGATGCGCTGGCTCGCGATCAGCTTCGACTGGATCGGCATGCATACCCAGCCGGTCAGCCGCATGGTGTTGCTCGGTGCGTGTCTCGTGCTGTTCGCCGCGCTGTATTTCGGTATGCTTTGGCTGATGGGCTTCAAGTACGCGTATTTCAGAAGGCGAGTGAAGTGATCACCATGTCGCGGGTTCTCGATTATTTCAGTACGCTCGTCGCCGAAGACGAGAGCCTGCCGCTGACCGAGACGGCGCTCTCGATCGCGCAGGATGCCTATCCCGACCTCGATCTGCAGTCGGTGCTCGCCGAGATCGACGAGCTGGTGCTGCGGCTGCGGCGCCGCATGCCCGACGATGCCGACATCCGTCAGAAGGTTGGCATCCTCAGCCGTTTCTTTTTCCGCGAACTCGGTTTCGCGAGCAACCTGAACGATTACTACGACCCCGACAACAGCCATCTGAACGTCGTACTCAAACGTCGCCGCGGCATTCCGATTTCGCTTGCGGTGCTCTATCTGGAGATGGCCGAGCAATTCGGTGTTCCGGTGCGTGGGGTGTCGTTTCCAGGCCACTTTCTGCTGCGCGTGACGATGCCCGACGGCGACGTGATGCTCGATCCGACCACCGGTCATTCGCTGTCCGAAGCGCAGATGGTCGAGATGCTCGAGCCGTACGTCGCGTCGGCTGGCGATTCGGTCGGGCGCGCGCTACGCATGCTGCTGCAACCGGCCACGCATCGCGAGATCGTCGCGCGGATGTTGCGCAACCTGAAGGCGATCTATCTGCAGACCGAGCGTTGGCAACGTCTGCTCGCGGTGCAGCAACGGCTCGTCATTCTGCTGCCGGACAATATCGAGGAAGTGCGGGATCGCGGTTTCGCGTATGCGCGGCTCGATTATCTACGGCCCGCGCTCGAGGACCTCGAAAGCTATCTCGGCGATCGCCCCGATGCGGAAGATGCCACCGTGGTCGAGTCGCAGTTGCATGAATTGCGGCAGCGCACGCGGCATGATGGCGGCGAATAGCGACGCGCGTTTTCACGCTGCATAAAACACAAACGCCTGCACATGTCGCACATGCACAGGCGTTTTTTTATCGCCGTATGCAGGCCTTGGCCTAGCATCGGCGACCAGATCGATCGCTAAGCGATCCTCACTTCGGCTGCATGCGGATCGCGCCGTCCAGCCGGATCACCTCGCCGTTCAGCATCGGATTGTCGAAGATCTGCTTGGCGAGCATCGCGTATTCGGCCGGTTTGCCGAGGCGCGGCGGGAACGGCACCATCGCACCGAGCGCGTCCTGCACTTCCTGCGGCATGCCGAGCAGCATCGGCGTTTCGAAGAGGCCGGGGGCGATCGTCATCACGCGGATCGCGTTGCGCGACAGGTCTCGCGCGATCGGCAGCGTCATACCGACCACGCCAGCCTTCGACGCGGAGTAGGCCGCCTGGCCGATCTGGCCGTCGAACGCGGCGACCGATGCGGTGTTGATGATCACGCCGCGCTCGCCGTTGGCGTTCGGCTCGTTCTTCGACATTTGCACCGCGGCGAGCCGGATCATGTTGAACGTGCCGATCAGATTGATCGAGATCGTGCGCGTGAACAGATCGAGCGAATGGGGGCCATCCTTGCCGACGGTCTTCGCGGCCGGCGCGACGCCCGCGCAGTTGACGAGACCGCGCAGCGTACCGAGCTTCGTCGCGGCTTCGACGGCCTGTTGCGCGTCCTCTTCCCGGCTCACGTCGCATTTGACGAAAGCGCCGCCGAGTTGCTTTGCGAGCGCCTCGCCCGCGTCCAGATTCAGGTCGGCGAGGACGACTTTGCCGCCGTTCTCGACGAGCAGGCGCGCGGTGGCAGCGCCGAGCCCTGATGCGCCGCCGGTGATCAGGAACACGTTGTCACGAATTTCCATGTCTTCTCCTTTGCTACGGTTGTTCAGTGCGGTAACGAGCGAAGCATTTTTCGACGACGATCGATTGTAGCGGCTGTGCTGCGCTGCGGAAAGCGAAGCGGGCGGCGGCATGCAAGCGCTATGGAAACCTAACTGGTTCCGCTGGGCGTTCCCCACCTCTTGCCACTTTTGGTTTGCGCACCGAGCCAGATAAAAAAACCCGCCCAACGTGGGCGGGTTTTGGTCAAACGAAAACAGCGGTAATGGTTGGACCAAGCCGGCTTACTTCAGCGCGTCGAACGCGCGGGCGCGAATTTCATCGACGCTGCCGAGGCCCGAAATGCGGCGATATTGGGGCGCCTTCACCGAGCTCGACGTATCGCCGTTCTTCGCCCAGCCGTTGTAGTACTCGATCAGCGGCTTGGTTTGCGATTCGTACACTTCCAGACGCTTCTTGACCGTTTCTTCCTTGTCGTCGTCGCGCTGGATCAGCGGCTCGCCGGTCACGTCGTCGATGCCCTCGACCTTCGGCGGATTGAACGTCACGTGATAGGTGCGGCCCGACGCGGGGTGCGAGCGACGGCCGCTCATGCGCACGATGATCTCGTCGAACGGCACGTCGATTTCGAGCACGTAGTCGATCGCGACACCGGCCTGCTTCATTGCTTCGGCTTGCGGAATCGTGCGCGGGAAGCCGTCGAACAGATAGCCGTTCGCGCAGTCCGGCTGCTGCAGACGTTCCTTCACGAGGTTGATGATCAGCTCATCCGTGACGAGCTCGCCGGCGTCCATGAAGCGCTTTGCTTCGAGGCCGAGCGGCGTGCCGGCCTTGACGGCCGCGCGCAGCATGTCGCCGGTCGAAATTTGCGGGATGCCGAACTTTTCCTTGATGAAGTTGGCCTGAGTGCCTTTGCCGGCACCCGGTGCACCCAACAGGATCAAACGCATGGATATCTCCAGATCTATGTGAATTCTTTGTTGACGCGGCATGCTTCCCGGCGATTCTCGCAAGTTCCGCATCGGCTACCGTTGGCTACCTCGCGCTGCACGTCGAATACGACGGCGCTGCAAGATCCGCACGGCGCGGCCGGGATAACCCGAGTGTCGCCTGCGCTGGGAGGCGCGCATAACCGTTCGATTATGCCACGGCTTCCCGCGCTCAAGACCCGAATAAGGCCCGTACGCGCGCGAGATCGGCGGGGGTATCGACCCCCGGCAACGGTACGTCTTGCGTGACGAGGACCGCGATGCGCTCGCCATGCCACATCGCGCGCAGTTGTTCGAGCGCTTCGACCTGCTCGATCGGCGAGATCGCGAGGCTCGGGTACGTGCGCAGAAATTTCGCGCGATACGCGTACAGGCCGATGTGCCGGTATACGACGGCGGGCGCGGCCGGCGTCGGCATCGACGCGACGTTGGGCCAGTGCGGTTGCCATGCGTCGCGCGCCCACGGGATCGGCGCGCGCGAGAAATACAGCGCGACGCCGCGCGCATCGGGCACGACCTTGACGACATTCGGATTGAAAATTTCGGCGGGATCGGTGATCGGATGCGCGGCCGTCGCGATCGCGCAGTCGCTCGTCGTTGCCAGATGCGCGGCGACGCCGCGCACGAGCGCCGGGTCGATCAGCGGCTCGTCGCCCTGCACGTTGACGACGATCGTGTCGTCGCTCCAGCCGAAACGCGTCGCCACTTCCGCGAGACGGTCGGTGCCCGACGGATGGTCGGCGCGCGTGAGTACCGCGTCGAAGCCGTGGTCTCGCGCCGCGTCGAGCACTTCCTGCGCGTCCGACGCGACCAGCACCTGTTGCGCGCCCGATTCGCGCGCGCGCTCCGCGACGCGCACGACCATTGGTTTGCCGCCGATGTCCGCGAGCGGCTTGTTGGGCAGACGCGTCGACGCGAGGCGGGCCGGCACGACGGCGATAAACGGATGAGGGGTGGTGTGGATCATCGGATCAGGAACGGGCGGCGATCAGGCCGGAGGAAGAGGCTGCGCGCGCGACGCTCACGCAGGGTCGGACATGAGCCGGAGCGGAGAAAACGGCTGCGGATCGATATTGGAGCGCATGCGGGGAGGGGGCGGTGGCATCGATGAAGCCTGCCTTGACCCGCGCGCGAGCGAGACGTCGCGGCGCCTCGGTGCCGCGACGCGGCGGGTCAGGCGACCGAGCCTGGATTCAGATCGACCGGCGTGCCTTCGACGGTCTGCCTCGCTTCGTCGACGAGCATCACGGGAATGCCGTCGCGGATCGGATAGGCGAGCTTGTCCGCGTTGCAGATCAGTTCCTGCGCGGCGCGGTCGTAGCTGAGCGGGCCCTTGCAGATCGGGCAGACGAGGATTTCAAGCAGGCGAGCGTCCACGGACTTTCTCCACAACTAATGCAGTGAGGCGGTGATCAAGCGCGGCTTCGACCGGGACTACCCAGATGCGCGCGTCGTGCCAGGCCCCCAATTTTACCGCATCCTTTTCCGTAATCAGGATCGCGTCGGCGTCGACGTCGGTGAACGGATTGCGCTCGAACGCGTAGTGGTCGGGCAGCGCGCGCGTCGTGGGCGCGAGGCCGGCCGCGCGCACTGTCGCGAAAAAGCGTTCCGGCGCGCCGATGCCGGCCGCGGCCAGCACGCGTTGACCGGCGAATTGCGCAAGCGGGCGGCGCAGTGCGGGATTGTCGAGATGCCACGCGTCGGCAGGGGCGAGCTGCAGTGCGAACGTGTTCGGCCACGCGGGCAGCGTGCGCGCATACGGATCGTTGATCAGCGTCGCGTCGCGGCGGCGCGACAGCGGCTCGCGCAGCGGCCCGGCCGGTAGCAGGAAACCGTTGCCGCCGAGCCGGTGATCGAACACGACGAGTTCGACATCGCGCGCGAGGCGATAATGCTGCAAGCCGTCGTCGCTGACGATCACGTCGACGTCGCGATGCGCGGCGCACAGCGCCTGCGCGGCGGCGACGCGGTCCGGACAGACCCACACGGGTGCGCCGGTGCGGCGCGCGATCAGCAACGGCTCATCTCCGCCGACCCGTGCCGAGGAACCGGGCGTGACCTGGGTCGGGGCGCTCACGCGCGCGCCGTAGCCGCGCGACACGATGCCGGGCGTTAAGCCCGCGGCGCGCAACGCTTCGACGAGCGCGATGACGGTCGGCGTCTTGCCGGTGCCCCCGACCGTCACGTTGCCGACCACCACCACCGGCACGCCGACGCGCACCGATTTGAGCCAGCTAAGCGAAAACGCGGCGCGGCGCGCGGCCGCGACTGCGCCGAACACGCAGGCGAGCGGCGTCAGTGCCCAGGCGAGCGGTCCACGTTGCTGCCATTCGCGCGCGAGGCGCGCTCCGAAACGGTCGCTGAGTTCGCTCATGGGCGGGTTGCGAGCACGGACTGCGCGCCGTGCGCACTACGCGGGGTCAACATCAACGCGGTTCTCCGGGCAATCGAATGCGAATACGGGTCGAAAAATGAGGTGCGAGCGGCGCGCCGAAAGGGCCCGCGCCCAGTGGCCTCGGGCCGGCAAGCTCTCCGCCGCGCTGCGCGATCGACATACCGTCGAACCCGGCACTGTAGCGCGCGGGCGTCCCGCCCGGCAAGTCGCGTAAGGTCCAACGCACGCCGCTCCACGCTATGTGCGGTTGCTCACAGTCTGTGGATAACTTTGTGGAGAACCTGCTGTCCGATCGTCCCGAAGGGCCATTCCGTGCGCTTTGGATCGTAGTACTCGCTCGCTATCGAGATGCAAACGCCATATAAATCAAGGCTCTGCCAGGAATTTATTGACGTTGGCGGGCGTTCTGGCGGAATTCGTCAGGCGGTTCCCGCCATGTGGACACTTTTAACAATCCTGCGATTCCGGCTGGACGCCGCTCTTCGCTCGGTCTATCGTCTGTCCGGCCAGCGCTATTTATTCCTTGCATGAACCCCGAAAATCCTTTTGCTTCTACGGCCACACCTGGCGGTGAGGTCGTCGTTCCCGTCTCCGCGCTCAATCGCGCGATCGGCACGATGCTTGAACGCTCGTTTCCACTCGTTTGGGTCGCGGGTGAAGTGTCGAACTTCACGCGCGCCGCGAGCGGCCATTGGTACTTCTCGATCAAGGACGCACAGGCGCAGATGCGCTGCGTGATGTTCCGCGGTCGAGCTCAGTACGCCGAATTCATGCCGCGCGAAGGCGATCGCATCGAAGTGCGCGCGCTCGTCACGATGTACGAGCCGCGCGGCGAACTGCAGCTAAATGTCGAAGCGGTGCGCCGCACCGGCCAGGGGCGTCTGTACGAAGCGTTTCTGCGGTTGAAGGCGCAACTCGAGGCCGAGGGGCTGTTCGCCGCCGAGCGCAAGCGCGCGCTGCCGACGCATCCGCGCGCGATCGGTATCGTCACGTCGTTGCAGGCGGCCGCATTGCGCGATGTGCTGACGACGCTGTCGCGTCGCGCGCCGCATATTCCGGTGATCGTTTATCCGGCGCCGGTGCAGGGCGCGGGCGTCAGCGCGAAGCTCGCGGCGATGGTCGAGGCGGCTGGCGCGCGCCGCGAGGTCGACGTGCTGATCGTGTGTCGCGGCGGCGGCTCGATCGAAGATCTGTGGGCGTTCAACGAAGAAGTGCTCGCGCGCGCGATTGCGGAAAGCGTCATACCCGTGGTGAGCGGCGTCGGTCACGAGACCGATTTCACGATTGCCGATTTCGCCGCCGACGTACGCGCACCGACGCCGACCGGTGCCGCCGAACTCGTCAGTCCACAGCGCGTCATGCTGCTGCGCGAACTCGATCATCGGCACGCGACGCTCGCGCGCGCGTTCGGCCGCATGATGGAGCGGCGCGCGCAGCAGCTCGACTGGCTGGCGCGCCGGCTCGTGTCGCCCGCCGAGCGGCTCGCTCGGCAGCGCACGCATCTGCAGCAGTTGCGCGTTCGGCTCGCGTCGGCGGGCGCCCGGCCGGTGCGCGACGCTCGTGCGCGATTTTCGCTGCTGCAGATGCGCTGGCAACGCTGGCGTCCGGATCTCGCGGCCGAGCGCACGCGCGTCAACGTGTTGGCGCAGCGTCTGAATGCGGCGCTATCGCGCCGGCATGAACGACAGGTCGCGCGCATCGACATGCTCAGCGCGCGACTCGAAGTGCTGAGTCCACAGCGCACGCTCGAGCGCGGTTATGCGGCCGTGCTCGATGCGCAAAGCGGTCGGGCGATTCGCACGCCGTCGTCGCTGAAACCTGGACGTCGTCTGACGATGCATCTCGCCGAAGGCTCGGCCGATGTCGCGCTCGCCGACGTGCAGGCGCGTCTGACCGACGGTTTCTGACGTTTCGCCGGTGAGCGCGTGACGCCCGCTTACTGTCTTCCGACGAGCCGGGCACGCGCCATGCACGCCCTTCTCAAGGGCCTTGCGCACGGCGTGTTCGACATGCCGGACATAAAGGCCGTTGGTTTGCGGGGTTATTCCAACTCGCCTACAATCGAGTGCTCGATAGCGTCATCCGCAGACTCCCCACAACAGATACAGAGAAGGAAAGCACCATGGAACATACGCTCCCGCCGCTGCCATTTGCGAAAAACGCGCTCGCTCCGCACATGTCGGAAGAGACGCTCGAGTTTCACTATGGCAAGCATCACCAGACCTATGTGACCAACCTGAACAATCTGATCAAGGGCACCGAGTTCGAGAACCTGTCGCTGGAAGAGATCGTCAAGAAGTCGTCGGGCGGTATCTTCAACAATTCGGCTCAGGTGTGGAATCACACGTTCTTCTGGAACAGCCTGTCGCCGCAAGGTGGCGGCGCACCGACCGGCGCGCTGGCTGACGCCATCAACGCGAAGTGGGGTTCGTTCGACAAGTTCAAGGAAGAGTTTGCGAAGACCGCGGTCGGCACGTTCGGCTCGGGCTGGGCATGGCTCGTGAAGAAGGCTGATGGTTCGCTCGACCTCGTGTCGACGAGCAACGCCGCCACGCCGCTCACCACCGACGCGAAGGCTCTGCTGACGATCGACGTGTGGGAGCACGCTTACTACATCGACTATCGCAATGCGCGTCCGAAGTTCGTCGAGGCGTACTGGAACATCGTCAACTGGGACTTCGCAGCGAAAAACTTCGCTTGAGATTGCCTGTTCCGTGACAATAAAGTTTGGAAAACGGCAACAAAGTTTGGAAAACGGGCAAGGTGCCGCGCAATAGACTTTGGAAACTGTAGGTGATATGTAAGCCCTCCGTTGGAGGGCTTTTTTGTGACCGTCTTTCGTCGGGCAGAGTTCGGCCAGCTTCTGCCGCTCGCCCGAGCCATATAGCGCACACTCGAACGGCTGGTCCGCTCCGAAACCCGCCCGATGCTCAACGCGAGCATCTCGGCCTTCCCCGTGGCCTCCTGCGGCGGTTCGCCTTGGCGTATGAAAGCGACGCGGAACTGCGGATAAGTGAATCCTTTCGGCCACAGGGCCGTGATGGCAACAGGAGTGATGCCGGACACTCATTCTTCGGTGCATCTCGGCGTTTTGAGTAGACAATCTTGTGATTGACCGCCGTAAAGACGGTGATGCCACCACCCAGCATCCACATCACCGCTAACGTCAGCGAGAAAAATGACAGCAGCTTGAGGACAGTCATGCTAGCGCCCCCTTGACCCTTGACCAACCGAATCAAACGGAAGTGAACGGGCGACACGGGGCCAACTGAGGGGCGCTCGCTAGCGACGCTATGCAGTTTCTTCGTTGCCTCCTCCCGATATCATCAGCCTGATAAGCGACGACTCTCCGGTTGCAGGAGGATCTTCCTGATGACGTAATGAACCGGCACGCCGCTCGGCGGAAGGCACATGATGACTTGTCCGCAACGCGCACCCAACAGTGCGATGCCCGTCGGCGAGAGAACGGACAGTCGCCCACGCTGATAGTCGGCCTCGCGCGGGTAAACCAGCGTCCATTCATGCGTATCAGTGCCGTCGGTGGTCGTACATTCGACCGTTGTATTCATCGTGACGACGTCCGGTGGTATCTCGGCGGAATCGACAAACAAGGCTGTCGCTTCCATGGCGTCCAGGAGGGCGCGCTGCGTCGGTGACACCGTCGGCAGGTGCGCACATTCCCGGAGTCGTTCCATGTCGGATTCGGACACGACCGGCTGGCCTTCCATGCGGCCGGTTATGGCCGTGATCGAAATGTTTTTGGCAGACAACATGTGTGCCTCCGGCTGGAATACAGGTTACAGATATCCGCGCAATCGCGGTCATTCCATACGTCGAGCCACGAACCGTCCAGGAAAATGAGCCGATCGATGGTTCCCAAATGTTGTATATCGAGCAACGCGCTCCGGTTGACGAACGCACCGGGTCGATCGTCAGGAAAGACGACCTGCATCAGGGGAGCGAAGCGCCGGGTTATCTCGGTGAAGCTCGCCTCACTAGACGGTTCCGTCACGTCAAGCCAGTAGACAAGCGCCGCTGTTGGACTTCCTGCCTTCCGAGCAATAAAACGGAGTGTTTTTTCGCCTGACGATTCATTCATGATCACCTGCCCGGTTAGTACGCTCCTCTTTCAAAAGCAGTTCGGCGCTGCTTGCCGGGCTTGCCGATACGACGCGCTGTGGGGCGACTTTCGTAAGCCGGTGGTCGACCCATATCCGTCCCCATCGGATCGCGTACTGCAAGGCCTGCGCTGGGTCGTAGAAATAATCCAGCGCGTGGAAGCAGCGCTGTGTCGGGCAGCCCGGCCCTTCGATCACAAGATGGGCCGCGTGCAACGCACTCTCCACGGGTTCTGCTCGGGCCGTCAAACGGTAGCCCTGATGTTCAGTCTGATAGCTCACAGAGCCGATGCGCCTGCTTTGCGAAACGTTCCACTGCGAGGCCAAATCCTGGCCACTGATTGTGACGGAGCGTTCCTGCCTGACCGTCGGCGTCTTATTCAGACGTTTTGTTTGCGTTCTCATGGCTTCTCGATCCTTCGAAGACGATCCGATTCCGCCGCTGTTCGGTCGCGCGGCTAAAGACCTGCGAACAGGCAGCGCAACGGATCTCGAGTTTGTTCGGCACGCGGGCGGACGCCCATCACGCAAGTCGTGATGGAGTACCGTCGGTGGTCAACAGAAAGATGGTGAGCCCGGCTCTCGCTTTACTGACTTTTGGTTTATGCGGAGAGCCGGGCAGAAGGAAGTGCTGACTTATCCGCGCGGCTAGCGCGGTTCCGTGTGGGCTTCAAGGCCTCGGATTTTCGATGCCCGCCCGTACGCGCCCCAGCTAATGCAGGAATGCCGAAAAAGGCGAGGCGAGAACTCGGGATGAAAAGCATGACTATGACCTCGAGTCAGTGACCAGGGGGTAATCAAGAATGCGGCAGGCCTCCCTATTAGAGCGTACCTGTTAGCATTTTGCAAGGTTCGTTGGCGTCATCGTCGTGCGGCATTGAGATGCAAAGACAAATCGGCAAGCACGGCCTGCAGACCGTGCCGATCTTGTCGGTATAACTTCGAGGCATTCGCCGCGCACGTAAACAGCAGCGCTATAGCGTGGTCGATCGCTCCACTATCATGACAGACGGCGCATTCGCGGGCGATTTGACAGGACAAACGTGATGTTGACCATCGCTTTCGGGCCACGAATCGGATGCTACGAACCGAGTCGCTGCTCGATCCGCTCTAGGCGCGGTCTTAACGCACCTAAAGTCCCTTTCTTGCCGCGCCCCAATACCGGCTGCCGTAAATCGCAATACGGTCACAGGCAACGCGCGCCCCTTGAAACGCCGGGTAAGACGGCAGAGCCGTCTGTGAGAGTGTGAGTTTGCTGATGCAGGAAGCGCGTCCAGCTGGATGTCACAACCGTTAGCTTTTCCAGATTGCTGACGCAGAACCCGGCTCGCCCTAATGTCGGCAACGGGCGAACTGGTGTCCTCGGAACTCCGACGTAGACGACCGGACCACTCTGTTAGCTGCCCGTGGATGCGCGACCGCGTCACCGGCAGCAGTGGGTCGACTTGAGCCGGTCGCCGTCGCCGGCATCGTCCGTTCGACAGCCCGGCCTGACTGGGTCCAGGTTACACGGTCGCAGGGACATGGCTAGAAAGATTCTCTTCTTCTCTCAATGGCTGTATTTCGGCCGCCAAGTCGCCTTATGCAAATCAAGCCGCTGCAATGGATCTGACAGCGCGAGTTGAGGATTTTATTTCCAGTCCGAACGAAATAAAAACGTCAATTCGCCTCAGTCCGAATTAAAGGTGTCACTTCGCATCGCGCGGCTTGAAATATGTCGCAATGCACTGATTTGTCAAGAAATTCCCTTGCAACGAGGCCGCTTGTCAAAAAGCTGAAGGAAGTCTTCCCAGAAAATTGCATGGGCTCGTAACCGATGCACCTGGGAAAGTACAACACATTGAAGATCGCCTATTCAGACTGCGTAGTTGGCGCTGCACCGTCCGACACCTCATTTCCCTTCGCGCGCATGCATTCCAGGTACGCGAGATAGTATCTTTGCTGCACATTCAGTTGTGCCCGTGACACGTTGGCATCGCTCTGAGCGCGGGTGTCCACGCCGCGCGCCAGCTGCTCTCTCGCATACTGTTTGCACTGCGCATCGTCCCGCAGAAAGACGGTGAATGGCTTGTCGCGCCCCGGCTTCACAGCTACCGCCGGCCCAATTGGCTGCGACACGCATCCGGTGACAACCCCGGAAATCGTTACGGCAATCTGGACTCGGCAGAGAATACTCACGGCGTCCGTCCTTATCCGAAGCTCAAAAAGCATCTGTAGCCCAGTACACGCAATAGTGATAGCAGGACCATCACCGTTGCAAGTCCCCTGGCTGCCATATCCGGGGCCCTGCCAGCCGATATTGACCCATCACCGCGTGCGGGCTCTTTCCGGCCATCAAGGGACACTCGTTTGACTTGTGGTGGCGACATTCGACCGGCCGTTGCACTGGCTTGACCGGACATTCAACCGATTGCTACGTCAGCTGTCGCACAACGTGCGAGGCGTGCGACCAGTTCAGCGAGCAAGCCAACGCCACAGTAACCAGGCGCCGAGTGCCCAAATAGCCAAAATTGTCGCGAGACCGACTATGCTTCTTGGCTTTACCGGGTTGTCAGTTAGCCAGCCTTCGGCCTTTCCGCGATTGTGTTGGATAGACAGCCTTCGGGATGAGACGCAAGCAAAGCCAGACTCCAAGCGGCACGACGACCAGATCTGTCAGATGCCGAGGACGGGTATGAAGTCGGGAATAAGGTCGACAGGGCTGAACGCATATGCCACCGTTGCCAATGCGAGAAATTTCGCAAGCAACGGCGTGGCCGGATCGCGACTGGCGAACATAAGCGTGACTAAATCTCGCTTTAGCCGCGTTGCCCACGCCGTGAGTGATTGCAGCAAGCAGTTGATCACTTCAGCAGTGCGTTGGGCTAGCCTTGTGTTCCAGTGCCCACGGTTGCCTGTTCCTCCAGCCACCCACGCCACACTGCCATCAGGACCGCCAGGATGACGGGACCTACAAACAGTCCTACCAGGCCGAAGGCCGCAAGCCCGCCCAGCACACCGAACACGACCAGAAGAAACGGTATCCGGGTAGCGCTGCTGATCACGAGCGGACGAATCAGGTTGTCCACCCAGCTAACGACCAGTGCGCCCCAGAGTAAAAGACCGACCCCGGCTATCGTTTTTCCTGTGACGAGGAGCCATACACCGATCGATCCCCATACGAACGGCGTGCCAAAGGGTATCAACGCGATCAGCACCGTAAACGCAGCCAGCAACACCGGCGCCTGCATCCCGGCAACCCAGTAACCCAAGCCGGCAAGCGCGCCCTGCGCCAGTGCCGTCAGCACGAGCCCGTAGACGACCGCCTTGGTCGTTCCGCCGATAGAAGCGAGATAGGCGTCCAGGCGATCGCCCAGAAAACGCCGTAGTATGTGGCGCACTTGATCCAACGCGCTTTCGCCGTCCCGGTACATAAAAAACAGCGTCAGCAAGGCAAAGCCCAATTTCGTCGCATTGCGACCCACGCCGCCGACTAACTGGCCGACCTCCCCGGTCCACTGCCGGCCCCACTCAGCGATTTGCGCGCGCAAAACCATCGGATCGGCCGATACTTGATTCAGTAGATCCTGCAGCCACAGCCCGAGCCACGGGACGCGCGCAATCAATTCCGGCAGTTTGTGCGGCCCATTGGCGAGGTAGCTGGCGACGGTCTGGTAGGCCGCGGTCAGTTCGTCACGCAGCAGCACGATCAGCCAGATTGACGGCAGAATGAACGCCACCGAGAGAATGATCGTCATCAGCATCGCGCTGCCGGTGGCGTTCCCGCGCATAAGCGAGCGCAAGCGGCGATAAGCGGGCCAGGTCACGTAGGCAAAGATGGTGGCCCAGGCCACTGGCACCAGGAACAGGTGCAGCACTACGTAGCTCAGCACTACGAGCCCGCCAAGAAGAAATGCAAGGATGATGCGCTTGACCAGGGACATCTGATAGCTCTCGTCCATGAAAGCCTTCCCTTTAGATACGCTGAGAATTTGCGGGCGCGCCGGTGCTTCCGCGCGCAGCCCTGCTTTGCAGCACAGCAATACGCCTGTCGATCGGTGGGTGCGTGGAGAAGAGCCCGAGCCACCCCGGCTTGTCGGTGATGCCGGATGCCTTGAAGGATTGCGGAAGTTCGCCGGGTGCAAGTCCACCCAGGCGGGCCAGCGCATTGATCATCGGTCGCGGAGAAGCCAGCAGTTGCGCAGAGCCCGCATCAGCGCGGAACTCGCGCCGGCGCGAGAAGTACGCGACGATCGCCGAAGCGAGAATGCCGAAAATAATCTCGCAAACAATAACGGTAATGTAGAACCCGGGACCGACACCGCGTTCGGTACGAAACAAGGTCTTGTCCACGAAGTACCCGACCACACGGGCCAAGAAAATCACGAAGGTATTCACCACGCCCTGAATGAGCGTCAAGGTGACCATGTCGCCGTTGCTCACGTGCGAAATCTCATGGGCAAGGACAGCCTCCACTTCCTCCGTGTTCATCGATTGCAGCAATCCGGTGGAGACAGCCACCAGGGCTGAATTCTTGAAAGCCCCTGTGGCGAACGCGTTCGGCGCGCCTTCAAAAATTGCGACTTCCGGCATACGAATGCGAGCACGCTGCGCGAGCTCCCGTACAGTGTCGATCAGCCATTGCTCAGTCGAACCGCGCGGCGAATCGATGACACGCGCCCCGGTTGCCCATTTCGCCATCGGTTTGGAGATAAGCAGCGAAATGATGGAACCGGCGAAGCCGATCACCAGCGAGAACACGAACAGCGCATTGAAGTCGAGCCCGCTCCCGGTCAAGAAGCGGCCGACGCCCAACACATTCATTACTATCGAAAGCACCAACACCACCGCGAGGTTGGTGGCGAGGAACAGCAAAATTCTTTTCATTCACAAGTCTCCTGTGGAAACTGGCTGAATGACTGCGGTGACATAGAACCCTCAACTCTCCTTTGACACCGGATAACCGAAAGGTTTATGTAATGTTGCTATTTCAGCACAAGACGTTTGCTATCTGGCTTCATAGGAATTCGCGCGTACCTTGTTCATCGCCCGTAAACGGCATCAAAATCACGGGGACCCCGAGTCGCAATGCGCGCCTGCTGCCTGCGGACGATCGAACGCGCCGCGCGGGCCAGCGCGAGATCGAGTGCGCCGCGCCAGTCTCTGGCGATCGACGTCACGACGACAGGCGTCGCATCGGGCGTCTGCACCTGCACCTGGCAGCGTTTGTCGAGTCCACCGCGCGGGCCGTTGATGTCTGACATGCTGACGGTTGCCTTCGAAATCAGCCAGTCCATGCGGCGAAACACGAACCGGATGCGTTGGCGCGCGAAGCTGCGCAGACGGACGGCTTCACGGTCGCGGGACTTGAACAGGACTTGCATGAGACACCTCCTTCGTGGGTACGGCTCAAGAGTACGGGGAGGAGGCGTCGAGGAAAAAGCAGAAATAACGGAAATGCAGCTTCGGAAAAACCGAACCTTCTTTTTCGTGATCACGAACGCGCTCACGCATGCGCCGCACTCAACACCTTTTGCGTCAAAGGATGATGCCGCCCGCGCCGCGACACGATCGCGTGTATTTCCTCCTTCACTTCCGGCGAGCGGCCGAGCCAGCGCAAGCCGCGATGCATGGGATCGTTGCGCTCGGCGCCGAACGCCGCGAGCGGAAACACGCCCATGCCGCGCGACGCGAACAGCGCCATCAACGCGCTGTCCTCGAACTCGCCCGCGACGCGTGGCCTGATGCCTTCCGCTTCGAACCAGCGGTCGAGGCGCGAACGCAGCGACGAGTGCCCCGTCGGCAGCAGCACCGGCAGCGACGCGAGGCATTGCGGAAAGTGATCGACATGCGTTTTTCGCACCATGGCGGCCGGCCCGTACCAGTCGATCGGCGAAGCGATCAGGCGCTCGCTGGATAGACGCAGATTCGAGTTGTGCGGCGCGGGCTGGCTGGACAGCACGAGATCCAGATGGTGATGCGCCAGTTCCGCCAGCAGGTCTTCAGCTTCGCCTTCGTGGCAGAGCAACCGTAGCGAAGGCGTGTCCAGCGCGCCCGCAAGAATGGCATGGACGGCCAGCTTCGAAATGCCATCCGTCAAGCCGACCGCGAAGCGCGCGACGGTCCCGCTGGCCGCTTCGCGCACTTCGTCGTGCAACGCGCGCCCGATCTGGAAGATTTCCTCCGCTCGCGCATACGCCGCCTGTCCCGCTTCCGTCATCGCGACGCCGCGTCCGGCGGGCTTCAGCAGTTGATGTCCGAGCGATTTTTCCAGTTCGCGCACCTGCGCGCTGATGGTTTGCACCGCCATGTCGAGCCGTTCGGCGGCGCGCGCAAACCCGCCTTCCTTCACGACGACCCAGAAATAGTGCAAGTGCCGGTAGTTGAGCATGTGTGGCCTCACTTCGAAAAAACCGAACCAACCGTCAGCTTATCACTGGTTTTTTCGAATACGGCGCCAGGCGATCATGCTTTCCACAGGCTGTGACCCAGTAATCAGCCGTTTTCTTCTCAACCGGACAACGACGCTCGCAAATGGAATCCTTACTGACCCTGGCCGCCGATCCCGCTGCATGGGCTGCACTCGTGACGCTCGTCGTGATGGAGATCGTGCTTGGCATCGACAACCTGATCTTCATTTCGATTCTGAGCAACAAGCTCCCCGAAGCGCAACGCGCGCGCACGCAGCGTATCGGCATCATGCTGGCGCTGCTGATGCGGCTCGGCCTGCTGGGCACCGTCGCGTGGATCGCGCGTCTCACCGAGCCTGTGTTTTCCGTGTTCGATCACGCGTTTTCGTGGCGCGACCTGATCCTGCTCGCGGGCGGTCTGTTCCTTGTGTGGAAGGCCACGCGTGAAATGCACCATCACGTGAGCCGTGACACCGAGGCGCACACGAATCCTGCGATGGGCGTCGGCGGCCTGACGGTGACGGCTGCCATCGGCCAGATCCTGCTGCTCGACCTCGTGTTTTCCGTCGACAGCATCATCACCGCGGTCGGCATGACGGATCACCTGCCCATCATGTTCATTGCAGTGATCGCTGCTGTCACGGCGATGTTGTTCGCGGCTCGCCCGCTGTCGAAGTTCATCGAGCGCAATCCGACCATCGTCACGCTTGCGCTGAGCTTCCTGCTGGTGATCGCGATGACGCTGATTGCCGAAGGTTTTGGTTCGCACGTGCCGAAGGGCTACATCTACACGGCCATGGCGTTCGCAGGCTTCGTCGAAGGCATGAACATGATGGCGCGGCGCAGAAAGGACAAGCGCGAGCACGAGGCGGCAGTTTTGGAAGCGGAGTGTGAAGCCGGCTCCGAAGCAAGGTCTGAAAAGACGCAGACCAGCGGTTCGGCTTTCTCGAACTGAACGAAGCGGACTGACAGAAGTATCGGGGCGGTTGAACGCCGCCCCGACCGGCAGCACAAAGGTTGAACGTTACGAAAGGAGCAACGCAATGAAGTGCCCCGTTTGCAAGACCCCCGATCTGCTGATGACCGAGCGTCAGAACATCGAGATCGACTATTGCCCGACATGCCGTGGCGTA
Source organism: Paraburkholderia sp. CI3 (assembly GCF_050436505.1). NCBI lineage: Bacteria > Pseudomonadati > Pseudomonadota > Betaproteobacteria > Burkholderiales > Burkholderiaceae > Paraburkholderia > Paraburkholderia sp. CI3. The sequence continues at coordinate 2,263,856 of NZ_JBNDMI010000004.1, read as the reverse complement.
TGGCTCGATCGCGGCGAGCTGGACAAGCTGCTGACCCAGATGCAGGACACGCCCGAACCGGACAACAGAAGCAATCAGGTCGAGCGCGACGCGCGCTACGGCGACCGCGACGGCCACCATGATCAGCAGCGGGGACGGCGCAACGATTCTTACCACGGCGATCAGCGCAAGCACTACGATCCGCGCCGCAAGAAGAAGTCACTGTTCGATATGTTCGACTTTGACTGACCTGCTTGCATCCTGCGCTCGAACTGTTCTGGCGGGCATTCCACAACCGGCGTGAAGTCGGTGCGTGCGTTGGCCTCGTACCACAGCCATACGACAGTGGCGGGAGCCGCACAGATCAGGGCATCAGCAAGCAGGGCAATCGACGGGTGCGTGCCCTGCTCATCGAGATGGCGTGGTCCTGGCTGCGGTACCAGCCCGACAGTGTGCTGACACGGTGGTTCTTCCAGCGAACGCAGGGCTCCCACTGAATCGCCGCGCCCGACATATCGCCATCGTCGCGTTGGCGCGGCGTCTCGCAATTGCGTTGTGGCGCTATCTGAAGGACGGGGTGATACCCGAGGGGGCGCAGCTTAAGTCAGTGATCCGCAAAGGCGTTCCGACAACATCACCATGGAAAGCGCGGGACACGATGTATGGGCGGTTTGAAGTGAACATGCCCGTGGGGTGCCCGGGTTACTCACGTAACCGATTCTTGAGATGGGCGCGCTCCCGAAAAGAAATTCCGGCGCAACGCGCAACAGATGAGGCTGGCTAGCCGCCAGCGGATAGAAGGTGGTGACTGCGACACGAAGTTGCTTGCAGGAGCTGTTCCCGCTTCAACATGAGGGAACCGCCCGTGTCACCGGGCGCGTCCAGGAGTCTGAATAAAGAGCGACTCTGACAACGTAACGAAGCATCGCAAGATGCGGGGTATCAATCGCGAGAGGCGTACCCTTCACATCGGAAACGGCCATAGCCTTCATCTGCCCGGCCGTTTGATCAGGCGAGCCGTCGGCCGCAAACTTTGGATAGATCGCGTATGGACGTCGACTCGATATAAAACGCATGCGAGCTTCTCGCGGACATTAGCGATCTGTTCATCGCTCTAATGGAATAGCGATAGTAGCTATTGTCATCATCGAATTGAACACGCGTGCGTTCGCATCGAGATCTTCGAGGTGATCGCCGCGTTCCCGCTACGTAAGGGGCCGCAAGCGCGCTCAAACCAGGGTGTTGCCGGCATCGCGAGGTCATGCTACACAGAAACGGCCCCGCCTAAACGTTGAACAGTTCGCTACGCGCCGCGTCCATGATCATCGCGACAGCCGGGTGGCTGATGTGGCGCTCGATAGAGATTGCAAAAAATTCCTCGACGATCGAATTGATCTGCCCGACTATCGTCAGGTTGTGCTCTGTCTGCAACTGGCTTTCGAGCACGGTTGGCGCGAACAGCAGGCCGCGGCCTTCGCGGCCGAATGCCATGGTCATCGCTCCGTCGTCGAACTCGCCGACGATGCGCGGCGAAATGGCGTGCGAGGCGAGCCAGTGATCGAGCTTACGCCGCACGGCGGATTCCGTGCCGGGCAGTAGCACAGGCAGCTTGTCGAGCGACATCGGGAAGCGTTTTTTGCTGCTTTGAATCAGCGCCTGGGTTCCGAAGCAGCTTAGCGTCGAACGTCCGAGGCGGTGATTGAACGCCTTGATGTTGACGTCGACGGGAATGGGGGCGTCCGCGATGATCAGATCGAGGCGGTGCACGGCCAGTTGCGCGAGCAGCGCGTGCAGTTTGCCTTCGTGACAGATCATGCGCAGCGACGCCGACGCGCTTAGCGCGGGTTCCAGCAGCCGGTACGCAATCGCCTTGGGGACCGAATCCGCGATCCCGACGCGAAACCGCGTTTGCGCACCGGATTCGCTTTCGCGCCGCACAGCGCTTTCGAGTTCCGAACCTAACGAAAATATCTCGTCGGCGTAATCGAGCGCGAGGCGCCCCGCATCGGTCAGTTCGAGCGTGCGGCCGGTTTTCCTGAACAGCTTCTTATCCAGCGCCTCTTCGAGAAGCTTGATCTGGCCACTGAGCGTTTGCGGCGTGATGTGCAACTGTTCGCCCGCGCGCACGATGCCGCCCGCGCGAGCCGCGACCCAAAAGTAATAGAGATGCTTGAAATTCACGAACCCTCCACCGATTACGGAAAGATATGTTTTTCTCGAAGTATCAACAATAAAAATACGAATTTTATGTTGGCATGGGTTCAGTTAGATTGAAACCTCGCCCCGAAGCGTCGGCGGGCGTTTCATGAAGCTGACAGAGGTGACATATGGCATCGGTTGCAGAATTGCTGCGTGCGAAAGCTTCCCGGACAGTGTGGTCGATCGAGGCATCCGCTTCGGTTCGCAACGCGATATCGATCATGGCTCACAGGGAGGTTGGAGCGCTCATCGCCACGCACGACGGGCGCATAGCCGGCATCGTGACGGAGCGCGATTACGCCCGGAAGATCGTTCTGATGGAACGCTCGTCAACGAATACGCCTGTGCGCGACATCATGGCGACGGCGGTGCGTTATGTCAGCCCGGAGCAGACGACGGACGAGTGCATGGCGATCATGACAGAACATCGGATTCGCCATCTGCCTGTGATCAGCGCAGGGCAGGTGACAGGAATGGTGTCGATCGGCGACCTGATCAAGAACCTGATTTCCGAGCAGGAACACACCATCCGGCAACTGGAGCACTACATCCACGGCAACGGTTTTCACGCCGCTTTTGATGGATCGAAGGCACGACCGGCGGCGAGCTTGCACAGCTAAAAATATTACTGTTCGTAATGTATTTGCGCGCGCAAATGGAGCGCGTTGCGGGCAGTTTCGCGACTCATCGAAAGAGGTTTTTATGTACACGCAAATCATCAACAAATTACGACGTGCTGCCGGTGCAGTCACGCGCGGGACGGCCGCGCTCGGTCTGGCGGGGCTGCTGGCGCTGGGCGCCGTGGCGTCGAACGACGCCGAGGCGAAGCGCGTAGGCGGGAGTCAAAGCATCGGGCGGCAGTCGCAGACGGCGTCGCCGCCTGGACAAGCGCAGCAAAGCCAACAGGCACAGCCGGCACAACAGGCCGCGCAGGCGCCTGCTGCGGCAGCGGGTAACCGCTGAATGGGCCCGCTGGCTGGTCTCGCTGCGGGCCTTGGGATTGCAGCATTACTGTCGTCGTTTGGCCTGGGCGAAGGGCTGGCGCAGATGCTGTCGAATGCGTTGCTGATCGGGGCGGTGATTTTCGCCGGCGTGATGCTATTCCGCTTTATCGCCAACCGGCGTCGTCCGGATCTTGCCTATGGACACGGTCCCGTGAACCGCCAGCAAACGAACGGCTCACGGTTTCTGAATCAGTTCCCGCAAGCGCGGGGCTGGCCGAACGCGGCGATGGGTTCGACGGGAGCAGCGGACACGGAGAGGACAACGGGACTACCACTCGAGCAGGATCAGGCGGCGTTTCTTGTATCGGCAAAGACCTTGTTCATGCGCCTTCAAGGCGCATGGGACCGGAACGAGCAGGGTGACCTGTTCGAATTGACGACGCCGGAGATGTTCGCGCAAATCAAGCGGGACCTCGAAGCTCGGGGTCGCCAGGTGAGTCGTACGGAAGTCACGCAACTTGACGCGGAAGTGCTTGGCACAGAACGCAATGCGGATGAAACGCTGGTTAGCGTTCGCTTTTACGGTCAAATGCGGGAAGACGATGCGCCGACTGCCCAGCCGTTCCGGGAAGTCTGGAACATGGTCAGCGACGCACGTGGCAACCAGGCGTGGCGACTGGCCGGCATTCAGCAAATTGACGGATGAGAGCGTAGTTGAAACCGGCAGCGGTCTGCTGCCGGTTACTCGTGAGGGTGGTGCGCGCCGCGGAACTACCTGAGACCAACCTTTCGCCAGCGACCGTGCGTGAGAAAGTCGAGCGCCACTTGGGAGTGGCAAACGCTGGGCGCATCAGGCGATAGTCGGCCACATTCGGTCATTCGCTAACAAGACCTGGATCGTCAACAATCGACGAGCCGAGACGATGGTCTTGACGCAGCTTCCTTTCCGCCAGGCAGAAGACGTCAATGATGAAATTGCTGACTGTTCGCGTTAAACCTCACGTTCGGATTTGCGCATGTCCTTGGTCCGGGTACAGCACACATCAGAGGCAGTGAACCGGTTTTGACCGCCGCAACTTAGGGACATCAGACAGATGTGAGCGTAAGCCCGGCAGCGTAGAAGGACGTCTAGCGCTGCCGGGTCATCCCCCTACGCGACGAAACGGCACTCCGACGCGGGTGTCCGCGTATCCATGTTCCTTCCGCGGTTCATATGGTCGTCGATTTCAGCCGCGCAACCGAGCATGCGGGGGTATAGAAATATAGTGAAGGCGGCCGTCTCCAAGGCGTTGCGGGAATAGGTTCCGTCACGATATGGCTGCCAGAGCATCTTGAGCAGCAACGCGGCAATCACCGCGTCGACGTTGACGCAGTAGACGTTTCGCGAAACCCCGGCGTCGAACAGACTTTGCACCAACGTCCGATAGAAGTCGTGGAAGATGTTATATTCGCCGCGCTCGGCGAACAACTGCCGAACGAACACTTCACGTGGATCGTGGTTGACCGGCTTGTCCTTAAACACCGGATGATTCACGCCGGGAATCTTCTGAATGTCGAGGCTGCCGCTCGTTTTTTTGCTCGATTTGTATTTGGCATAACTTTCCACGTACATCATCGCCAGTGCTTTCAGATCGAGCCCGTGAGCCGGGTCGCCCGGGTCAGTCAGCCCACTATCCCTGAACTGGTCGAGCAAAAATGCAATTCCCTCGAATCCATTTCCGCCGTGTGTATAACCGCTGTGCGTCAGGAAGCCGATTAACGCCTTGTTGAGCTGGACGCGTTCGGGGTCTTCGGGACCGTCAGCAGAGACCGCACCTTTTGCACCCTGCGCGGAAATCGTTCCGGGTCCATTTGACAGCAGCAGACCGACCAGCAATTGGAAGGAAAACAAGTCGCTCGTGCCTGGCGACAATCCAAACAACGCGCTGAAGGCGGTTTCACCAAGCGACCGCTGCTCCAGGATTGCTTTCGTTTCGACGCCGCAGAAGCTGTCCGGGCAGTGCTGATCCGACGGCACCGACGCTCCGATTAAAGAACCGAACAGCTGTATCCACCAGGGAAGGCTCTCGGCCGAAAGGCGCGAAATGCGTTTGCGCATTAGCGGTCCCCATGCGAGCGTCGCGCAAATGGCCGCCAGTACGGCGTCAGTAGTCGGTTCGCCAGGCAGGCTTTCGATATATCGCACGAACGTCGACTTGACGTCGCGGGCGTTGAGTCCGTCCAGGATTGCGCGAGCCCGCAAATCAGGTTCGCTGCCGACGAACAGGCTTAAGTCGCTGACTTGGGCGCGAGAAAAGTCGAAATTTTCGTCCGTCGCGTTCTCGAGCCTCACCGCAGCGAACGCGTCGATTAGAGCGCGGACCGCCTGGCGGGGCCCGACTTGCCCGCGCGGCCCGATAATGCTCGCAGCGGCGGCAAGAACAGTGTTCGGTGCATTACCGGCATCCCGTGCAGCCTGCGCCGCCGCGAGTGCAGGATGTCCATACAGGTTCAGGAACGCACTCACAGCGACGTTGATTAGCGCGCGGTCGTTCATCCCGCCGGGTTCGTGGAGCAGCGCGAGGCTTACGTTTGTCTCAAGGGGGTACTGCGCCGCATCAAGCATCGAAACGCCGTACAGACTGGTCACCTGCGACTTCGGGTCCATCTGCGACGCGCCAGAAGCATCCTTCATCGACTGTCGCGGTGGTACAGCTCCAACCTGTTTGTCGAGCGCGGCAATCTGGGCATCGTATGGGGCCGTGGCCTGCACGACAGGCAAATCGAGCGCCTGCGGCAGGCTCAATCCGCGGTGACTGCTAAACCACGGTTTTAATGCGAGGTTACCTTCCGGCTCGAAATCTGGCCTGCAGGCGTTTTCACGCATCACAGCCGTGAGTGCTGCGGGTATGTGCGCGATGTTCGTGACAAGCGCACCCTTTGCCGACACGGCCGGATTGTCCGGTGTGAACACACTTGACACCCCGAATTTATCGAGAAACCATTGTTCTTTCGATGCGGCGTCGTCCGCGCCTCCGGACATAGCACCCGCGTGTCCGACAGCACGGGTCAGCTTTGACTTCCAGCGACCCACGACGCACGCAACCACCGGCTTCGTAAAGTTGGCGTCGAGCTCGTAGTAGCCGCCCGGTTCAACATAAAGAACGGCGGCCTTGCTTCGCGCGTCGTTTGCCAGCGCCGCAGCGAACTCGGGCGCCGCGAATTGAATGTAGACGTCTTTGCCACTTGAAATGGCTGTTGTCGTACCCCATCCGGCCATCCGCAGGTAGGTTGCAATGGTCGTTGTGAAGTTGCCCGAGTTCGAGAACAATGCAATTGAGCCGCGTCGCAATGCCTCTTCAGGATTGTCGCCGCCCAGCGCTCCGCCGATACGCACCTGGTTCCAGGTGTCAGCTACGCCGAGGCTGTTGCCGCCAAAAATGTCGATGCCGTTGGACTGACCCATCGCGCGGATTTCGCGGGAGTCACTGACGGCCAGCTTTTCGGTGACGATGAAAATCTTCTTCAGTTCCGGGTTGACGCGGATAAGCTCGGCCACGCCATCTCGTGCAGCGGAAGGAGGGAGGTAGATGACGCCGCAGTTGAACCTGTGGCCATCGTTCAGTCCTTCGAGAACGTTGTTGTAGACCGGCACGCTTCCAAGTGCCGTTTCCAGTACCTGGCCGCGCTTTCCCGGAGCCGTGCCAAACACCACATTGCCACCGGAATAGGCATGACCGACGGGCGTGACATCGCTCGACTCGCCGCCCAGAATGTTGAGCACGCAAACGCGGTCGTCCTTTGTTGCAACTTGGGATAACGAACTAATTCCTACGAAGTATTTAAAATCGCCAATGCCCTGCTTGTACATAATGATTCTCCTCAGTCGATGAGATGATCAGGCAGCCTGTTTGACCGCAATTCCCAGCTTCGCGGCAATCTGCTCACGGCCGCCTGCTTTCATCCATTGGTCAACCTGCTTCGCATGCAGGACGACCTCGCTCATGTCCGAGTCAAACCCGAAGAAGGTGTACGGCAATCCCAGCGAATCGAGCGTGTCGCGCAATGCTCCCATTCCGCGAACCAGATTCGGACCGCCACGGCCGACCACCACATAGAGCGGCGTCGGGCCGTGCTGACTGAAGTGCTCGCGTAACGCGTCGGCCATTGCGCGAAATGTTTCGAAAATATCCGTGTTGTTCGACTTTCCACCAATGATGAACAGCACATTGCTCTGCTCAATCCAGTGCTTGAAGCAGATGCGGGCGACTTCCTTCATCTTTTCGTAGGGTGGGTTGCCGCCGAAGTCTGACGAGATGATGGCGTCGTCTCCGAGCATTTGCGTGACAAGGGAGTTCGCGCCGCCACCGAACGTCGGAGCGAGAATGCTGCCTTTCGCGTTAATGACGTAGACGTCGCTCTGCCCTTGATATGTGCGAAGCTGGTTGATTTCCTGTTCGAAGTCTGAATAGTCGACTGCGAAGAGATGCGCGGGCAGGTCAAGGCGCTGCCAGCGCGGGTCATCACGGTCGAAGCCGCATTTGAAGTCACAGGCGACGGGTGTCAGCCGTCCCTTGCTATCCTCACGCATCCGGATTGGATTGAGTTCGAGGGTCGTCATTCCGAACCCGTGGTAGAGCTCCCACAACTTGGGGAGGTGCTGCACAAGCGGCGAGATAATCTGTTTGGGTGCGCCCAGCGTCGAAAGCGCGTTCGCCACGACGAACGCCTTGAGCCCGGTGAGCGGGTCAAACGGAATCTGCACAACTTGCGACTTGTCCAATTCCTCGATGTCGACGCCACCGTGATGTGTGAGCGTCATCGTCGGTGCGCGGAAGTGTGTCGAGTCGGTAATCGAGAAATAGACCTCGTACTCGGCCGGCACACCCGCCTCAAACGTCACGCCGTTGGCTTTTGAAACGGTGTTGGCGACGTGATGCTCGACGAAGTAAAGGCGCTCCTTCTCCTTCAAGGCGGTCGTCAGGTCAGTCGCGCGGCCAATCAGACCGGCCTTGCCCTTTTTGCCAACGCCGCCCTTGAAAACCGGCTTGATGAAAATCATCCCGTGTTTTTTCAGCATCGCTCGAATCTGCTCTTCGCTGGCGTCCGGGCCCAGAATTTCGGGTGTCGGAAAACCCACGAACTGCAGCAATCTGGCGCCGTGCAACATACCGGTGACTTGCATGATGACCTCAGGAAGTGAGTTGGGAACTCGGTGTCGTCGGGACAATATCCCTCATGGGGTCTTTGTCGAACCCGTAAAACGAGTGCGGTGTTGAGCACAGGATTGCCTCCACAAGCGGAGGCGCAAGATGTAAGTCCAGAAACGCGCCAAGCGTCTGCCTGTAGTCCGTCGCGTGTTCAAACTGCGTGTGCGGCCAGTCGCTGCCCCACATCAGACGTTCGGCGCCAAATGCGTCCATGAGTTGGTCCGTGGCATCGCGCATGAAACTCGAGTCCGGCTCCGAGCACCGATAGGCGCCCGAAATCTTGACCCACACGCGGCCGGATGGGCCAAACTCCAACAGGTCGTGAAACCCCGGGTCGCGTGTGCCGCTGTCCGGGTCAGGGCGGCCAAAATGGTCAACGACGACTGGCAAGCCCTCATCCAGCAAAGTGTTGACGAGCGGCGCCAGGTCCGAGGCCTCCCTGTGCAACTCAACATGCCAGCCTAGTTTTGATAACTGCCGCCAAAACGTTACATATGGCGCCGAGCCCAGCTTGGGGAGCGTCTGCCCGACAAGGTTCAGACGCACGCCCGTCACACCCTGGCAGTTCAGCCGCTGCAGGTCGTCTTCTGAAATTTCGGGGGACACGACTGCTACACCTCGCAGCCGGCTAATGTCGCTGGTCAGCGCCTTTAAAAGATGGCTGTTATCGGTGCCGAGAAAGCTGGGCTGGACAAGGACGGCATTGCCAATATCGTTCTCGTCCAGAAGCTTCAGGTAGGCGTCCAGCGTTGCGTCATAGTCGGGTGCGTAGCGCCGTCCGTCCGCGAGCGGCAGCGTCCTGGCAAACACGTGCGCGTGCGTGTCAACGCGTGGCAGCCGTGGCCGCGCGATGGATGGTGCCTGGGTCATCGCTGGCTCCGGGGATGGTCAAGCGCTAATTCGGCGTCGGCGACCAGTTGCGAAGCCTGCTCGACGCCGGACGGCCGCAACCGCTTGCCGCGCGTTTCGGGAAGCAGCAACACGGCAACCATCGCCAGCCCGTACGCAATTGCGGCATCGATACCAATCGCTGCTCCCAGCGACATCGAATGGCTCATGTACCCGACCAGCACCGGGAAACCCGCCGAGGCGATGCGACCGAAGTTGTAGCAAAAGCCGACGCCTGTCCCGCGCATGTCCGCAGGATAGAGTTCGTTGAAAAGTGCGCCCAGGCTGGCCGGGATGCCGGCGGCGAAAAAGCCTAGCGGGAAGCCCAGAACAAGCATCTGCGTGTTGCTCAATGGAAGCATCACGTAGGCGAGCACAGTGACGATGCAAGAAAATGCAAAAAATGCGATGTTGCGACGCCGTCCGATACGGTCGAGCAGGTAAGCGCTCGCCATACAGCCGCACCAGAAAGCCACGATAACAACCGCAAGATACCCACCGGTGTTGAGGACCGACAGATGTCTTTCCTTGGAGAGGAAGGTCGGCAGCCAGGTCATGATGGCGTAGTACCCGCCGTGTGCGCCTGTGCCCAGAATCGCCCCGATAACGGTGGTCTTGATGACGCGCGGCTGGAATACCTGCGCGATTTGCCCCCACACAGAAACAGCTGGTTTAGCGCGAGACGGCTCAACGCGCACAGGTTCGCGGAGATTGCGGCGGACGTAAAGGACGAGAAGCGCGGGCAGCAGGCCAACACCGAACATGACACGCCACGCCGTGTCTGACGGCAACCACGAAAAAGCTGCGGCATACAACAGCACCGCGCCGGCCCAGCCGACAGCCCAGGCGCTCTGTACCGCGCCCATGGCCTTGCCGCGGTGTTCCGTCCGGATGGTCTCAGCCATCAACACGGCGCCTGCAGCCCACTCTCCGCCGAACCCGAACCCTTGCAGGGCCTTCAGGACCAGTAGTTGAGGAAAACTCTGGGCGAAGGCGCAGAGGAACGTGAAGCTGGCAAACCACAGAATCGTAATCTGCAGCGTCCGCACCCGACCAATCCTGTCGGACAAGGCGCCCGCCAACCAGCCGCCCATCGCCGATGACACCAGTGTCACGCCGCTGATTGCGCCCGCCTGCGTGTGGTCGATGCCGTACGCTGCGATGATTGCGGGGATTGCCAGGGTAAACATCTGCACATCGAGGGCATCGAGGCCCCAACCCGCGAAACATCCCCAGAAGGTGTTTCGTTCGAGAGGTGTACCTTGCTTGTACCAGGTGAACATCGCCGTCTCCAAGGTAAATTCATATATTCATATATATGACTATATGTTTAGTTTAGGCGCCTCGACGAAGAAGTCATTGGGGATTTACCCTTGTTCCTGCAGATGTTGTACAGTGACTATTCCTGTGAACAACTATATGAATCATGGATATGCAATCGTTCTCGGCCAAGCCAGACGGTCGATTGCCCCGATACCAGCAGCTACGCGATGACTTGGTGCGCCGCATCGCGGAGGGCGAATGGGCGCCAGAAAAGGCAATCGACACAGAGGCGGAACTTAGCCAGTTCTACAACGTGTCGACCGGAACCCTTCGGAAAGCCATTGATTTGTTGGTGGCTGACGGGGTACTCACCCGCACCCAGGGAAAAGGGACGTTTGTCCGCCGCCCGCGCTTTGATTCGTCGTTGTTCCGCTTCTTCCGATTCAAGTCAGCTGACGGGAAGCCGGTCCGACCGACGGCGAAGGTGCTCAGCCGCGAGGTCGTCAAGCCAGGCGAGACGATTCGCTCAACCTTGCGGATGAAGGCGACGGAGAAGGCTGTTCATCTCTCGCGGGTACGACTGATTGAGGGACAACCGGTTTTGTCGGAAGAAATATGGCTACCACGAAGCCGTTTCGAAGCGCTGGCGACTCTGCCCCTTGGTGGCTTCGAAGATTTGCTTTATCCGCTCTACGAGCGGCTTTGCCGCCAAATCGTCGCATCCGCAACCGAGATTCTGAACGTCGAACAGGCGACGGACGCTGATGCAGCGCTCTTGCATATCGACGTTGGCAGCCCGGTAATCCTTGTTCACCGTGTGGCATCCGATTTCGCCGGGACGCCTATTGAATGGCGCACCACGCGTGGTGCTGCTGCAGCGTTCCAGTATCAGGTCGATATTCGCTGACAACGCGACTCCCTCGCCGCGTTCGGTGGCGTCATGGGGACCGACAACCGCGAACTGACTCTCTGTCACCCGGCAAGTCGCATTTTTCCCGCGACTTTCAGGCTCTACACCTCGTTCGCCGAATACATCACTGGTCGCCAGCTGCGGCTGCAGCTCGCTTGCATGCGTTCGTCCGGGTTATACCTCATTGCAGCCCGACCTCAAACATACAAACATATACATGACTATATCAATCTGCTTGTTTTCGTCTGACTGACCGTTTTTGAAACGCCAGTCGAGCGGCAGCGGGCATGGAACTTGGAGCGAACATGTCTACGTCCGTAACACGTGAGCGGCAGGTAATGAAGAAAATGGCATGGCGGCTGATGCCGCTGCTGATTGTCATGTTTCTCATCGCATTCATCGACCGGCAGAACGTCGGCTTCGCGAAACTGGAAATGGTTCAGGCACTCGGCATGACGGAAGCCGCGTATGGCCTTGGAGCATCGCTGTTTTTCATTGGCTACCTGCTGTTCGAGGTGCCCAGCACACTGGCGCTACATCGGTTTGGAGCCCGGACGTGGCTCGCTCGCATCATGATTACGTGGGGCGTCGTTACAGTGCTAATGGCGTTCACCAGGTCCCTGCCAGCTTTTTACTCGTTTCGGTTTGCGCTGGGCGTTGCTGAAGCCGGCTTTTATCCAGGCGTCATTTACTACCTGACGCAGTGGTTTCCTCAAAGCTACCGGACACGTGTGCTTGGCCTTTTTACCCTCGGCAGTTCGCTGGCAAACATGCTTGGCGCGCTGGTCGGAGGGCTGCTCCTTTCCTTAGGTGGGACGTTGGGACTGGCGGGTTGGCAATGGGTATTCCTCGCGACCGGCATTCCAGCAATACTGATTGCTGTCGTTGCTCTTAAGTTTCTGCCAAGCTCTGTAAAGGAAGCGAACTTCCTCTCGCGGGACGAAAGGGACATTGTGGTTGCAGCGCTCGAGCGCGAAGCGTCCCCCGAGGCAAAAGAGTCACGGCCATGGGCCGCATTGCTTGACCCAAAGGTTCTTATGTTTGCAGCGACCTACATGCTGATGTCGACGTCGCTGTACGGTGTTACGTACTGGTTGCCTACGCTGGTCAAGAGCTGGGGCGTTTCGTCGAGCGTCAACGGCCTGCTCAACATGATTCCGTGGGCACTCGCGACACTTCTTCTGCTTTGGCTTCCCGGGAAGCTCAAACGTGAACAGGTGGTGTTAAAAGCAATGGTCGTGGTCGCAGGCATCGGCGTTGTATGTTTTGCCTCCAGCCTCGTATTGCCGACGGTCTCGTTGCGCTTCATCGCCCTGTGTGTGGGTGGCGCCTGTATTCCTCTGCTGTACCCTTGTTTCTGGTCGCTTCCCCCGCGCTTCTTTTCCGGCGCTCGAGCCGCGGCAAGTGTCGCCGCCATCAACTGCATCGGCAATCTCGGAGGGTTCTTCGCACAGAACCTGATGCCGTACGTCGGCAAAGTTAGTAATAGTCATGTCGCACCAATGCTTGTTCCGACTGCATGCCTGTTAGCTCTCGCAATCGGGACCGCGATTGCGTGGACAGTCGGTGGACATCGCAAGGCGGCGCTTGCATCGTCAACGGTTCCGCTTTGATGAGAGCGTTGACACGCCTGGGCTCGTTGCACAGATGCAACGTGCACTTATTCGAGCCGCACTTTTCGACTGGTTGCAGGCTGAGTGCGGTTTAACATCGCGAACGGTTAAAGCCATCCGGGCTGGATGGAGGCAGTTCCGTAGCAAGGCTCAAATCGAGCGCTCGTCGCCCTTTGTGCTTCTTCCGATATATGACGGGTTGTACGCCTGTAACCCCATCGTTTGTACGAGGTGAACGACCGCTTACGAGCTAGCTGAATGTCTCTTCGGGGTCGACTAGCGACGATGAGGCACAGAACTTGACAAGGTTCGCAGTTCAAGGGTGCTAGAGCGGCGAACGATAGATCGAAAACCTTTTGATCGCGCCAACGCTTTTTTGCGCTCGAGATGAGCGCGGTTACCCAACCACTGCTGCCGGCGTCGACGAACAATAAAGTCAAGAAATGTCCTTTCATGACGATTTCAACGCAGTCTCAACGCCCTAATAAGGCGGGGGTCGTATGCAACTGGGTATGAATGGAGCGATTCCGATACGAAATTTTGTATAGTAGTCCGACGATTTGCCGCCCGTCTGCGACAACATGAGACTTTTGCTTTCCAAACTTTATTGCGGAACGTTCCAAACTTTATTGTCGCGGCACAATTGCCGGTTGCAGCTCGCCGTCTGATGTCGTGATCCTTGCGGTCGCGATTGAAGATGGTAGCCAGAGACGAAAGCCCTCCATCGCGAGGGCTTTTTCTTTCTGGAGGCGATTGGAAGGGGAGGGATTGGTATTGCTTACACCGACGGATGCGCTTCTTACGCGCTTCTGAAAGAAGTTTGTCACAGTTGGTAACTGCGGTTTGGCGGGGCGCGGCGCTAAGTGAAATTGCCCTGCGGCTAATCGTCGGGCCAGAATTCGTGGACATCTGCCGATGCCGATGAGCCCGGTCCCCGCCCGTCGACTTCGCCGAACTGGCCGAGGACGGGCACTGGCGGCGGATGGTTCATGTACGGGAAGTTCTGCGCGTTCGCGGCGCTCGGGAAGGTCGTCGTGCTCGGTTGCTGGAGTACGACGTTCGGCGCGGCCGGCGTTGTGTCAATTGATTGCCAGCTCATCTACAAGCATTACTTGATATAACGTACCAATCGCCGCAGCGACTCGCAGCAAGGTCGAGGCCAGCCAGCCGGGCAAAAAACTTTCTGTAACTGAGCCGTAACCACGGAATTTCGCGATTAGCCTAACGTTTGAATTCCAATCCTCCGAAGTGCACCACCATGATTCCCAGCAATAATGCGATCAGCCTGGCGATTCCCGCCGCCGTCATCGCGCTCGCGTTAGGCGGTTGCGCAGTGGCGCCACCGAGCGGCCCGAGCATAGCCGCGATGCCGCGCAGCGGCGAGCCGCTCAGCCAGTTCCAGCAGAACGACTACGCGTGCCGCGACTACGCAAATCAATCGACGAATCCGTCCGGCGCTGCGCAGGCGGCCACCACGAACAGCGTGAACAGCGCGGCGCTCGGCACGCTCGGCGGCGCGGCGATCGGCGCGCTGTTCGGCGCCGCGGCGGGCAACGCCGGCGCGGGTGCGGCGATCGGCGCCGGCAGCGGTCTGCTGATCGGGGGCGCGAACGGCGCGAGTGGCGCCCAGTATTCGGCGACCGGCATGCAGGCGCGCTACGACACGGCCTACGCCCAGTGCATGACCTCGAAGGGCGAGACGATTGTTCAACCGCAGCCTTACTATTCGACGCAACCGGTGTACATCGCGCCCCGTCCTTATTACGCGCCGTCTCCGCCCGTCATGTATGCGCCTTATCCGGCTTACTGAGCGGTGATAGCTGAGGCCGGCCGGCTTGCTTGTCTTGCATTGTCGGCCGGTACTGCATTTCAAGTCCGAAGGACGGTTGGGCGGTAGCTTTTAGCGACGATCGTCGAATCCGTGCCGCTCCTTATTCCGCGCTGCCGGTTGATGCCGCTTTGCGCGGGCGACGGCTCCGGGACGCCGTTTTACGGGCTGCTGCCTTCCTGGCGGCCTCAGACCCTTCTTCCGGAGGGGGCGCGGCCGGCGCTGCGATCTCAGGTACTTCCTCGATCGTGCCTGGCGTGCTTTTCTTCACTTTCTTCGCGGCCGTTTTGCGCGATGCGCGCTTTTTGGCGCTTTGACGCTGCGCCGATTGGTCGCTGTCGGTGGAATGGTCGGTTCCTTGGCCGAAAACGACTTGTTCAGCGGCTGTATCCGCTTTCGCTGTTACAGCGCGAGCTTTGGACTCTTCAGTTATCGGTTCAGTGACGAACTCATGTGGGAGCGGCGCGTGTTCACGCGGTTCCTGCCGCTCGACCTCTTCGGCGGGTTCCGCGTGTTCGGTGAGAGCCGGAGCGGTAGCCGCATGCTCTTCATCAGCCGTTTCGTGGTGACCGCGCTTGCCGTGCCCGGCCTCCTGCTGACCTCGCCCCAGCTTGCGGTTGTTGCGCTCCTTGCGCCGCGACTTGTGCTTGCCGCCCGACTCGGACGCGGCCGCTTGCGCCGCCTGCGCTTCATACGAATGTTGGGCCGCCTGTTCGGCCGATACCGCTTCAGCCGACCCCGTTTCGGCAGACTCCGCCGCGGTTTCGCCGATGGTTTCACTTGCCGCTTCACTCGCAACGTTCACGGCTGTGCTTCGATAGACGTACGCGCCTGACTTTTCATCGCGGCCGAATTCGAGCAGCCCGCGCGCCTGCGCTTCTTCCAGCAGATTGCCGAAAGCGCGAAACCCGTAATACGTCTCGTTGAAATCCGGTTTGCGCCGTTTGATCGCGTTCTTCAGCACGGACGCCCAGATCTTGCCGCTGTCGCCACGTTCGGAAGCGAGCGCGTCGAATGTCTGCACCGCAATTTCAACGGCCTTGCTGCGGCGCTTCTCCAGATCTTCCTTGGGCGGAGCCTTCTCTTCATCAGGCGGACGTTTGGCTGCCTGCTGGGTGTTCTGCTGCTGACGCGACGATTCGGGCCTCGCGACTGCGCGCTGACTTTCGCGTACGAGATCGTCGTAAAAGAAGAACTCGTCGCAATTCGCAATCAGCAGATCCGAGGTGGACTGTTGCACACCGACGCCGATGACCTGTTTGGCGTTCTCGCGCAGCTTCGACACGAGCGGCGAGAAATCCGAATCACCACTAATGATGACGAACGTATTGACGTGCGATTTCGTATAACAGAGATCGAGCGCATCGACGACGAGCCGGATGTCGGCGGAATTCTTGCCCGATTGGCGCACGTGCGGAATTTCGATCAACTCGAAATTGGCCTCGTGCATCGCGCCTTTGAAGCTCTTGTAACGATCCCAGTCGCAATACGCTTTCTTGACGACGATGCTGCCCTTCAGCAGCAGGCGCTCGAGCACCAGCTTGATGTCGAACTTGTCGTACTTCGCGTCGCGCACGCCAAGCGCGACATTCTCGAAGTCGCAGAACAGCGCCATGCTGACGTTTTCGTTGGATGACGCCATGTGTATCTCCATTGAAGCGGTCGTCGAAGTCGACGAATCGCGACATGATAGCGATTCCAGCGAAGGTGAGCAGCTTTTGTGGTGCGCTCGCACCGAGCGGTAGGTGGGAATTTGCAGCCAGCGGTCCAACCGGTGGTCCAGCGGACGGCTCGATGTCAGTTCCGTTACAGGGTGTCGCGACGGCCTGCGTTGTTCCATGTCGCGCGAGCTTCCAGCACGTCATCGATCAATCCGTATTCCCTCGCTTCGAGCGCCGACATGAAGTTGTCGCGGTCGGTGTCGCGCGCGATTTCTTCGATGCTGCGTCCGGTCCGCTCGGCCATCATCGCATTGAGACGCGCTCGTACATACAGCACCTCCTTGGCCTGGATTTCGATGTCCGCCGCGGTGCCCTGACCGCCGCCCGACGGCTGGTGAATCATGATGCGCGCATTGGGTAGCGCATACCGTTTGCCGTGTTGACCCGCGGTGAGCAGAAAGGTGCCCATGCTCGCGGCAAAACCCGTGCACAAGGTCGAGACCTCCGGCTTGATGAACTGCATGGTGTCGTAAATCGCGAGGCCGTCATACACGGAGCCGCCGGGCGAGTTGATGTAAAAAGAAATATCCTTGTCGGGGTTCTCCGATTCGAGAAACAGCAATTGCGCGACGATCAGACTGGCTGACTGCTCGTTCACGGGCCCGACAAGAAAGACGATGCGCTCGCGCAGCAGGCGGGAGTAGATGTCATAGGCACGTTCGCCCCGGCCGGACTGTTCGATCACCGTGGGCACAAGGCCGAGGCCGGAGACAGACGGGTAACTGGAAGGCATGGATTCCTCGTTCAGGATGGATGGCGCGGGCATTCCGGGATGCGCAGGCCGCCACGGATCAGAAGCCGCGTGACATGCGCCGGTTGTTGCTCATTTGACGAAGCAGCCGCCGGCGTTGTGACAGAGAATTTTTTTGCGCCGCGCTGTCACATCACCGGTTGCCCATGCGTCAAGCTCAGGAATACCGAGCATGACGCGCGCCTGAGCCATGCCACCGGTATGCAGCCGCTTTTTCACCACGCACCATCGGGAGGTCTACGCATGACGGAACAGGGAATCGACAAGGCATCCAGTTTCGAGGCCGCGCGCGCCCGTCTGCTGGCACTCGCATACCGGATGCTCGGCAGTCGCGCGGAGGCCGAAGACGTGGTGCAGGATGTCTGGCTCAAATGGCACTTGGCCGATACGCAGGCGGTGCAAACGCCGGTCGCGTGGCTCACCACGCTCACCACGCGCACGGCGATCGACCGTCTGCGGCATGTACAGCGCGAGCGTGCGTCACAGGCTAGCGGCTGGTTGCCGGAGCCGTGGCTCGACGAGGTCGCACCATCGGCGGAGGAGTTGGCGTTGCGAGCGGCAGATATGTCGTACGGCGTGATGCTGCTTCTCGAACATCTGAAGCCAGACGAACGTGCGGCGCTCATCCTGCATGAAGCGTTCGAGTGTGGTTATGCGGAAATCGCCTCGATTCTCGAGCGCACACCGGCCGCTTGCCGGCAAATGGTTCATCGCGCCAAGGAGCGTCTGAGACGTGCGGGGGCGCCGTTGGAGCGACCCGATCCGGCGGTGCATGGGCGAATCGTCGAGCGTTTGCGCGCGGCGCTCGAATCGCAAGACCGGGCGGGCTTGCTACAGCTTTTCAGCGATGCGCCGCAACTGATCAGCGACGTACCTTTGTACGCTCCGCCCCCTCCGTTCCCCACAGCCAACCCGGCCCTTCGAGCACAAGGGCCAACGCCTGAAACCGAAGCGCAATGCGACCGCGAACCGGGTTCAGGTCCGAAGTGGATGGCTGTAGTCACATCGCTCGCGCAACAGGCGAGCCATGCCGAGGTGGTGTCGATGGCGGGTGCGGTGTGCATCGCACTGTTCTGCGACGGCGACATCGTCGGGTTAATCGACGTGGTGACGGATGGCAAAACGGACCTTTCGGCGAAAATCGTCTCGCTGCGCATCCTGACCAGCGCCGCGCATCTGCAGGCGGCCAACCGGATGCTGGGCCGTGATGCGGTCACGGAACTGCTTGCCCGCATCAAGGACCATACGGGGGCGTCAGTTACGGTGAGCCGCGACTTCCCAGTTGATGTCGACGCATAGCACCTGCGTACCATGCGACGTGTGCGCGGCAATCGAGGCGGTCACGCACAGATGCGCTTCGTTGATCGACAGATACGGCGGCGTCAGATGAACCCGCCCCGGTTGACGCATCGCCTGAATGAAGTACGGGCGGCGCTCCCAACTCGCGCCTTCGGAATGCAGCAGCGGGCTGAAGCGCTTTGCGCGTTGCGATGTGCGGCCCGGCGGCAGCACGTTGTCGCCGATCTGCCGCCCCGAACCGTCCAAAACAAAGCAGCGCGCCGTTTCTCCGAGCGCGAGCAGAGGTGCGGTCGCCTGCGTGATCGATTCCCCGGCAACCAACTGCGCGGCGGCTGCCTCGAGCGCCGTGACATACGGCGCGAGCCGCGCGGATTGCGCTTTCTCTCGAGCGGCAACGCGTTCGCGCAGCGAAGCGGAGAGCGAATCCATCAGGCCAGCGGCAACTTGCGGCTTGACGGGTTCGACGCTCGGACCCGCGAAAAATGCGCCCTGGACGAAGTCGACATTGCATTCGAGCGCGATCAGCGCATCACGTTCGGTGCTCAGACCGCCCATCAGCACCAGTTGCCCAGACTCGTGCAACAGAGAGACGAGGCCCGGCAACACGCGCTCGATATGCGAGTGTTCGCTCGCTTGCGCGAGGATGCAGCGGTCGAGCGTGACGATGTCCGGCCGCAGATTCCACACCCGGTCGATGTTCGAATGCTTGGCGCCAAAGCCGTCGAGAGCGATCAGGAAACCGGACTTGCGCAGCGAATCGACGATTTCGGCGAAGCGCGTGGTTTCGCCGCCAGCCTGTTCGGATACTTCGAGCACCACGCGCTGCGGCGGCAGGCCGAGCGCCTTCAGGCTGGCAAGCAGCGCGTCACCGTAACTGGTGTCCATCAGTGCGGCCGGATGCAGGCTGAGGAAGAGCCATTCGTCGTGGCTGTCGAATGCGTTGAAGTTGCCGAGGTGCAGCGATTCGGCCAGCCGTCCGAGTTCCAGCAGATCGCCGCGTCGCGCGGCCTGCGTAAAGACTTCGTGCGAGGGCACTTGCCGCTCATGCTCGTCGTGTACGCGCAGCGACGCGTGATACCCGATCGCGCGCCGGTGCGATACCGAAAAGACCGGCTGAAACACGCTGAAAACGGTGTAGCCGCCATAGAGAACGGTACGCCGGGAGCCTTCGTCGCCGGCCATCGGGCGTGGTGGCTGGAAGCCGGGAGGATCGAGTTCGATCATGCTCATCGTGTCAGTCGTGTGGAAATGGCGGCGCTTGCTGGGCCAGGCAGGAGTTCGCGCGCGCAGACCAAGAGTTTACAGGATAGACGAGCAAGAACTATGCGAGTGTTCGAACACAGCTCGAGCGTCCACCAGCAATGCTCCGAGGAAATCATTGTGCGCCCGCCGCGGTACGAAGACGATAACGCGCACTTCGCTGGTGCGGGACGCGCCCTGTTGCGGGTCGGCGACGCTGTGCGAGGGTGCTGCGCGGAGCGATGCCCGGAAATCCGTTCGCGAGTGCACGAGGATGCGTCGTCCTGGCTCGTGCGGCTTTCAAGTACGTTCCGAAGGATCGGTCTTTTTCGCGGGCGTGCGAATCTCCGGCGACAACTGCGCAAAGATCCATGACGAGCATGCGGTGATGATGCCGACACAGAGGAACGTCGCATGAAACGCGGGCAGCGAATTGGCGCCGGTCACGCGTTGCATGATCCCGGTAAAGGTTGTCAGCAACGCACCGGCCACCGTCACGCCGAGACTCATCGAAAGCATCTGCACGAGCGAAAACAGGCTATTGCCGCTGCTGGCGCCGCCGGTGCCGAGGTCCTTCAACGTCAACGTGTTCATCGCGGTGAACTGCATCGAGTTCACGCCGCCGAAGATCGCCAGTTGCACGAGCCGCAGCCACAGGGGCTGATGCGTGCTCGTGAGCGCGAAACTCGCCATCATCAGGCCGACCAGAATCGTGTTCGCCATCAGCACGCGCCGGTAGCTGTACTTCAGAATCAGCTTCGTCACGAGGCGCTTCGTCGCCATGCCCGTGGCCGCCACGGGCAGCATCATCAGCCCGGCTTCGAATGCGCTATAGCCGAGGCTCACCTGCAACAGCAGTGGAATCAGGTAGGGCATCGAGCCGCTGCCGATCCGCGCGAACAGATTACCGAGCAGCCCAACGCTAAACGTGTGGATCTTGAACAGATCGAGCGGGAAGATCGGCGCGGGCTCGCGCACCGCGTGCAGCCCATACGCAACGAAGCACGCCATGCTCAGAATTAGCAGCACCAGCACCGTCGCATGTTGAATGCCGAACTCGGTGCGGCCGTCGAGCGCGAACGAAATCGCCACCATGCCCACCACCAGCAACAGGTAGCCGCCAAGGTCGAATTTGCCCGTGTGTTCGTTGCGGCTATCCGGCATGAAGATAAACGTCGCGATGCAGCCCACGATGCCCACCGGCACGTTGATCAGAAAGATCCAGTGCCACGACGCGATCTTGACGAGCCAGCCACCGAGCGTCGGTCCGATCAACGGTCCGATCAGCCCCGGAATCGCCACGAACGACAACGCCGGCAGATAGCGCTCAGCCGGAAAGGTTCGCAGCACCGCGAGCCGCCCAACCGGCAGAAGCATCGCGCCGCCCACGCCTTGCAGAACGCGAAAGAGCACCAGTTGGTTCAGCGTATGCGCGTTTGCGCACAGCAACGAGCCCACCGCGAACACGAGGATCGCACTGAAGAACACGCGCCGCGTGCCGAGTCTGTCAGCGAGCCAGCCGGACACGGGGATCATCACTGCCATCGTCAGCGAGTAGGCGATCACCACCGATTGCATGCGCAGCGGCAGCTCGCCGAGGCTTGTCGCCATCGCGGGCAGCGCGGTGTTGACGATCGTCGAATCGAGCGTCTGCATGAAGAAGCCAGTGGCGACCAGCCACAGCATCACGGTCAGCGAGCGGGGCGAAGGACCCGAGGGGATATCGGGAGCGAGGGCGGGCGGAGGCGGCGTCGTGGACATATGAGGCGGCTGGGCGCGCTCGGTCGGGCTGGGACTCGCTATTCTAGGGAAAAGCGGGTCCCGGCGCAGCGGGCGGCGCAGCGTTGCGCGGGTGTCGGCGCTGCGTCACGGCCGCGCTCCGCGCCGTGTTCACGCATCAGGCGGCAACTGCGCCGCCGCATGAAAAAACGCCTGCGCCCGTGGCTCGTTGCCAAACGCCACATGAATTCTGATCCACGGGCTCACCTCCCGGTTCGGCCTGAAGTACTGTCCAGGCAGCACCGTTACTCCGAGGGGCACGCCGCATTCAACGAGCCGCTCGGCGTCCGCGACATGCGGCACGCGTGCCCACACGAACTTGCCGCCCGCTGGTTCTTCGAAGATCTCCCAGCCGGCATCTTCGAGTGTCTGGACGGTCGAGCCGAGCGCGCCGCGCATCTGGCGGCGCAGTCGCTCCAGATATTTGCGATATGCGCCGCGCTCCAGCATCGACACCGCCACCGCTTCGGCAAAGCGCGAACAGCCGATGCTCGTCAGCATCTTGATGTCGACCAGGTCCTTGATGATCGCGTGACTCGCAACCACGCAGCCGACCCGTAGCGAAGACGACAGCGTTTTCGACAATCCGCCGATGTAGATCACCTGTTCGAGTTGGTCGAGGGTGGCCAGGCGGTCGGTGAGCTCGGTCTGAAAATCCGCGTAGATATCGTCCTCGATGATCTGGAAGCCATGCTCTCGCGCCATTTGCAGCAAACGGAATGCGACCTGCGGTGCGACCGTGGTGCCGGTCGGATTGTGGAACACGGTGTTGACGAGCAGCAATCTGGGCCGGTGCAGCTTCAGTTGCGCCTGCATCGCGTCGAGGTCGGGACCATTGCCCGTGCGTGGAATGCCGATCAGCTTCATGCCGTGCAGGCGCAACAGGCCGTACAGGTTGTAGTAACCGGGGTCCTCGACAAAGATCGTGTCGCCTGGCTTGAGCATGTAGCGCACCAGGAGATCGAACGCCTGGCTCGCGCCATTGGTGATCAGAATCTGCGATGCGTCTGCCTGGATGCCCAACTGGCCAATGCGGCCGCGCAACTGTTCGCGCAAGACCGGGTTGCCGAGTGGCGTCGCGTACTCGACCATGCTAGCCGGATCGGTTCGCGACACGTGGCGGATCGCCTGCGCAATGCCATCGATGTCGCGCCAGCTTTCGGGGATGAAACCGGTGCTGAGCTTCAGCGTCTCGCCCGGAAAGTTGAATTGCTCGAGCAGATGGTCCGACTCGACATCGGCGCGGCGCGGGTCCGAAGTGCCCTGGCAGCGCATGTCCGTCGGTTGGCGATCGGCGACGTAAAAGCCGGAGCCGTGGCGCGAGTCGACATAGCCGAGCGACACCAACCGGTCGTATGCCTCGATCACCGGAAAGCGGCTTACGGCGAAGTCGGCGGCGAACTGGCGGATCGACGGCAGCTTTGAGCCAGGATGCGCATTGCGCGAGCGGATCCACGCCGAGACGCCCGCGACGATCTGCTCGGTCAGCGGCACGCCGTTGTCCCGATCGAGCTGGATTTCGAGTTTCATACGCTTGCCTTCTGTCGCCGGCCTGCGAGCGCGAAAGTTTTAAACGTGCGCCGCGCGAGCGATGCCAACTGTTCGGTTTTTTGACTGAACAGTTCCGATGAAAGTGTTCGGAACTGTGCATGGGTCTCAGATCATCGCACGTCAATAATCGATACAACAGAAAGTTCATCGAGGAGAACGGCGATGCGAGAAGTGCGAGTTTTCGAGCTGGAACATGGCGAGCCCGTCACGGCCTGGCGGGTTGCGCGTCCGACGATTTTCAAGGTGATCAGCGGCAACGTCTGGCTGACCGTCGAGGGCGAGCATGAGGATCACTGGCTGGCGGCGGGGCAGTCGATCGAGTTGGCGCGTGGATCGGTGGCATGGATCAGCGCCGGGCGGGCCGGGGCGCGTTTTGCGCTGGCGAGCGGCTCGGAACGCAGGTTGCCGACGCTGCTATTCGGCTGGCCGATGCCGGCTTGGCTGGCGCGTCGGCCGGGCGTGGTCTGATGCAGGGCGAACGGCGAGCCGCCTCTTCCTGGCCCCTAAGCAGCACCTCCCGCCTCATACTCCCCGATATACCGCGCCCGCGGCCGGATCAACCGGCCATCGCGCGCCTGCTCCATCGCGTGCGCGATCCAGCCGACCACCCGCCCGAGCGCGAACAGCGTGAACGCGGCCCCGCTCCGCAAGCCGAGCACGCGCTCGATCGCGGCAAGCGCGAAATCCACCGTCGGCTCTCCGCGCCGGTCGTGTCGCGCACCGCTCGCGCGACCTGCAGCACCTCGTTGAGCGGCGAGCGGGCTGGCGCGCAGTCGGCGAGCATCGTCAGCAATAGCCGCGCGCGCGGATCACCGTCCGGATAGAGCGGATGACCGAAGCCCGACAGCACCGGCCCTTGCGCGCCGTGCTCGTAACGCGCGAGACGGTTCGCCAGATAGCGGTCCAGCTCGGGCGAGCGCGACGCCTCATCGAGCAGCGCGGCGATGCGCACGGTTTCGCCGCCGTGACGCGGCCCGGAAAGCGCCGCGAGCCCGCCCGCGACCGCACCGAACAGGTGCGTGCCCGTCGACGTGATACAACGGACCGTGAACGTCGACGCGTTCAGCTCGTGATCCGCGCAGGCGACCAGGGCCGCGCGCAGCAGTCCGCTTTGCTGACGGCTGCGCACCCGCCAGGCTGTCGCGATCTGCCGATGCAGCGGTTCGTTCGACGGCGCCGCCGGCAGCATCGCGGCGGCCAGCAGCCGCATCACGGCGCACGCGGTGTCGAGCTGCGCATCGCGGCCGAGCGCCCACACGCGCGGCATCTGCGCGGCGGCGGCCGGCAGCAGCACCAGCGCGCGATCGAGCGGCGTGCTGTCACTCCACAGCTTGAGCCACGCGGCCCATTGCGCGGGGGCGAGCGGCACGACGGGCGCATCGGCGATGCGCCGCGCGCTGCATTCCCACAACAGCGCCGCGACGTCTTCGAGTGACGCACTGCGCGCGAGCTCGATCGCATCGTGCCCGCGATACAGCAGCCGACCGTCCGCGACCAGCGTGATCGACGATTCGAGCACCGGTACGCCCCAGTCGAGCACCTTCTGTGCGACCTTGCCGGCGCGTTTGCCGTCCGCCTTGCGACGCGCGAGGCGGCGCACCTCGGCGGCATCGTAGAGCCGATGCCTGCCTTGCGCATCCGGCGACGAGCCGAGCATGCCCCGGCTCACATACGCGTACAGCGTCGGCACGCTGACGCCGAGCGTTGCGGCCGCTTCGGCGGCGCTCAGGTAAATCGGGGCTGGCATAAAAGTGCGTATAAACCGAAGAAATCAATATATGTTGATTATCATAATCAAGATTGATTGCGGCAAGGCGCAAATTTAGACTCGGTGTACCTGCTTCCTGTCCGCGCGGCCAGCGCGCCCGATCTCATGACGCCCGAACTCGCCCTCAAGCACATCTGGACCCTCGCCGGCTGCAATCCGGTCGCGCTGCACGCCGTGTCGCTCGCCGGCGCGGATCCCGGCTTGCCGTCGGTCTACCGTGTCGGCAGCCTCGCGGCGTCGACCATCGCCGCGACGGGCCTCGCCGCCGCCGAATACTGGCGCTTGCGCAGCGCTCGCCTGCAACAGGTGTCGGTGCAGATGCGTCGCGCGCTGGCGGCGTTTCGCAGCGAACGCTATTTGCGGATCGACGATGGGCCGCCGCCCGCGCTGCGCGATCCGGTCACCGGCTTCTATGAAACGGGCGACGGCCGCTGGATCCAGCTGCATACGAATTTTGCGCATCATTTGAAGGGCGTGCTCGAGGTGCTCGGTTGTGACAATGGGCGGCCCTCGGTGGCGGCCGCGATTCGCGGCTGGGAGGGCGCGACGCTCGATCAAACGCTCGCCGACGCGGGCCTGTGCGCCGCCTTGATTCGCACGCCCGACGAATGGGCCGCGCTCGAGCAGGCCAAAGCGATCGCGCGCTTGCCGCTGTTCGAGATCGAGCGCATCGGCGACGCCCCGGCCGAGCCGCCGCGCCACGCCGCCGCTGACGTTGACTCCGGTATCGACCGCCCGCTCGCGGGTGTGCGGGTGCTGGATCTGTCGCGGATCATCGCGGGACCGGTGGCCGGCCGCGCGCTCGCGCATCATGGCGCGGAGGTGTTGACGATCAACGGGCCGCATCTGCCGAACATCGCGCCGCTCGTGATCGACAACGGCCGCGGCAAGCGTTCGGCAATCGTCGATCTGCGCGAGGCGGCAGGCTGCGACACGTTGCGCGGACTCGCGCGCGATGCCGACGTGTTCCTGCAGGCCTATCGTCCGGGCGCGCTCAAGGCGCGCGGCTTCGGGCCGGACGAACTGGCGCGGCTGCGGCCCGGCATCGTCTATGTCTCGGTGTGCGCGTACGGGCACACAGGGCCGTGGGCGCAGCGACGCGGCTTCGATAGTCTGGTGCAGTCGGCGAGCGGCATCGCGTGGACCGAACGCGCGGCGGCGGGTTCGGCCGAGCCGCGGCATCTGCCGTGTCAGGCGCTCGATCACGCGACCGGCTATCTGGCCGCGTTCGGCGCGATGGTCGCGCTCGCGCGGCGCGCTCGCGAGGGCGGCAGCTGGCATGTGAAGGTGTCTCTTGCGCAGACGGGGCGTTGGCTGCGGTCGTTCGGGCTGCTGGCCGATGGGCAGCAGGCGCCCGAGGTGTCACTCGACGATGTGCGCGATTGCGTCGCGAGCGTGCAATCGGAGTTCGGGCGTGTGCTTGGCGTGTTGCCGGCGGAGGAACTGGAGCAGACGCCTGCGTTTTATGCGCTGCCGCCGGCGCGCATCGGCGCGCACGAAGCCCGGTGGACGTGACGGTTGGAGCGGGCGGCGCGTTCAGGTTGGGAACGCGGCGTACCTAACCGCCCACCGTGTCGCAGCTTACTTTCGCAACTCCGCCACGAAGTCGTAGTAATCGTTGCGGCAGTACGTGTCCGTCAGTTCGATCGCGCGTTGATCCGCCGTATAACCCACGCGCGTGATCAACAGCAACGCCTCGTTCGGCGCGATGCTCATCTGCTGCGCGATCTCGTCGCTCGCGTTGACCGCGCGGAAGTGCTGCAACGCGCGCACGATCGTCAGTCCGCGATTCTCCAGATACGTGTACAGCGAGTCGCCGATTGCCTGTGGATCGGGAATCACCGCGGCCGGGAACGTCGAATTCTCGACCGCCATCACGATGCCGTCGGCGAGCCGCAGCCGCCGCAGCCGCGTGACCGCTGCGGCCGGCGACAGTCCCAGCTGGATCACCTCGTCGCGATTGGCCGGCGAGATTTCGCGCGACAGCCACTTCGAACTCGGCGTGAAGCCGCGCCGCCGCAGCATTTCGCTGAAGCTCGACAGACGCGACAACGGATCTTCGTAGCGCGGCGTGATGAAGCTGCCCGCGCCTTGGGTGCGGCGGATCAAACCCTGCTCCACGAGCAGCGCGATCGCCTTGCGCGACGTGATGCGCGACACGCCGAGCGCCTCCGACAGCACGCGCTCCGAAGGCAGCGCCTCGCCGGCGTTCCAGCGGTTTTCGTGGATCGCGCTGCCGAGCTTGCGGGCAAGTTGCAGATAGAGCGGCGTGTCGTTTTCCGGGTCCGGGCGCAGGTCGCGCCAGCGGTCTTCCGAGGCAGAGGTCATGGGGCTCACGCAAGATGGGCAAGCGGCAATTTTAAAACATCGGCGCGTCCCGTTATAGCGGGCTTTTGCCAGGCGCGCCGTTGCGAGGCCGCGGAACCGCTAAACTCATCGCCAGGTTTTTCGTAGCATGCGTTGCGTGATGAGGCGGCGGGCCAGCGTATCGCATCTGGATCGAGCCACTTTCGAGGAGTCAGCATGACGAGCGAGATCGCAAGCGTGAGCCTGCCGGGCGGCGAGCGCATGCCAGCACTGGGGCAGGGCACGTGGGAAATGGGCGAGCAGCGGGCACGACGCGCGGCGGAAATCGATGCGCTGCGCTGCGGCATCGAACTCGGCATGACGCTGATCGATACCGCCGAAATGTACGGCGACGGCGCGACCGAGTCGCTGCTCGGCGAAGCGCTCGCGGGTTTGCGCGACAAGGTGTTTCTGGTCAGCAAGGTGTATCCGCACAACGCCAGCCGGCGCGGCTTGATCGCCGCGTGCGAGCAGAGCCTGAAGCGTCTGAAAACGGATCGGCTCGATCTGTATCTGCTGCACTGGCGTGGCTCGGTGCCGCTCGCGGACACCGTCGACGGCTTCGAGGCGCTGCGGCGCGCGGGCAAGATCCGTCACTGGGGCGTCAGCAACTTCGATACCGACGACATGGAAGAACTCGTCGCGACGCCAGGCGGCGACGCGTGCGCGACCAACCAGATTCTGTATAACGTGGCGCGGCGCGGGCCGGAGTTCGATCTGTTGCCGTGGCTCGCCGCGCGCGGCATGCCGGCGATGGCGTACAGCCCGGTCGATCATGCGCGGCTGCCGAAACGCTCGCCGCTCGACGATATCGCCGACGCGCGCGGCGTCTCGGTGTTTCAGGTGGCGCTCGCGTGGGTGCTGGGCAAGCCCAATGTCTGCGCGATTCCGAAGGCGGCGCGCGTCGAGCATGTGCGGGACAACCATCGCGCGTCGCAACTGGTGCTGGAAGCCGGCGAACTCGCCGCGCTCGACGCGTACTTCAAGCCGCCGCGCGGCAAGCGTGCGCTGGAGATGTTGTAAGCGCCGGCGCGGCCGCCGTCCGTTGCGCAACGGCGGCGCGCGAGGCTCGAAGCGCTGTGGGCGTCGATGACGCCGCTCGCGCTGACGCGGCGCTCAGGTGCAGGGATGGTGCTGATGCACGGAGCCGAGCACGGCGACTTCGGCGGGGGTGTGCTGCAGCGCGTCGTCCGGCACCTGGGCGGCATCGGCGAGGAAGTCGTCGACGATCGACGACACCGCCACGTCGCGCAGGCATAGTGACACGCGCTGCGTTTCGTTGGCGGGGAGGGTTGCTCGTTGCGAGAGGAACAGCACGCCGTATTGATAACCGTGGATGATGCCGCGGATCGCGCCGACGCATTGCCCTTGCGCGACGTTGTCGTGGCGCTGTTTGCAGCTCTGGACGAGCGAGTAGGCGGAGAAGCTCGGGTCGACCGGTGGTGCCGCTTGCGACAAGGTTTGCGCCATTGGCTGCGCGGGTGTTTGCGCATTGGCGAGCGATGCGAGGCCCAGGGCGGCAGCGGTCAGCACGGCGGTTGCCGTGCGGGTCGCGGAGGGGGGGACGCTTCTATGCATGTTGTGGGCCCTCATATCGAACGGTGAATTTGATATGAGGCGGTCGTCTCGGATTGGTTCCATAACACTCGCACGCAATGGAGGTTGTGTTCCGCCGCTCGCGGTGCGGTTCGCGCGATGGCGCGAGGCGCGGCTCGCGCGCGCTCCGAGCCATTCCGTCAGCGCGCGCCGAAGGCGGGCGGGCCGCTCCGACCGGCCTCCGGCGGTGACGCCCGACCGGGGGATCGGGACATCACCGCCGTTGCCAGCGGATAGCGGACAGTATGCCGGGACATGTCGCCGGCGGGTAGGGCGCGGGGACTCCCTACCCGGGGCAACGGGCGACGCCTAGTGCCCGTTCCCGCCACCGTTGCCACTGCCGCCACCCTTGCCTCCGTGACCGCCGCCGAAGCCTCCGCCAAAGCCTCCGCCGAACCCGCCACCGAAGCCACCACCGAAGCCACCACCATTCGCACCGCCGAAACCACCGCTAGGGCCACCGCCAAAGCCACCACCTGGGCCACCGCTGGAGCCTCCGCAACCGCAGCCGCCGCTCCCGCTGCCGCCGCTGCTTCCGCCTCCGCCGCCACCACCGCCGCCACCTCCGCCGCCGCCACCTCCGCCACCTCCGCCACCTCCGCCACCTCCGCCACCTCCGCCACCTCCGCCACCGCCGCCACCGCCGCCACCGCCGCCACCGCCACCGCCACCGCCGCTTCCGCCGCCGCGACCACTACCGCTATTTCCCTTACCGCCACTCCCACTTCCGCTCCCTGAACCCGCCGCCCCGGCGCCGCTGTTGCCGCTTGCGCCAGCACCGCTATTGCTCGAACCCGCCGCGCCGCCATTACCGCTGCCGTTGCCACTGCCGCCGCCGAGCCGCCCGCAGCCCGGACCGCCGAGCCCGCCGCAGCCGGCCGGCGCAAACACCGAGGCGGCATCGTCGGCGGCCGTGGCCGTGCCAGCCTCGGCGCCGGTCGCCGCGCCGTCGTTCTGCGCGAGCAGCAGCGGCGTTGAATCGCCGGGTTGCGCCCGCGACGGGTCGGCCAGCACAATCCAGCGAGGGATCACGGCCGTCGACGCCCCGTACGCGGTCCCGCCCGCCAACACCGCGACCCCCGCGAGGACCACCGCGCCGCGCATCGTTGCACAGTAGTACTGATCTGATTTTCCGGTCTTCATCGCGGGTCTCCAGAGCGAAGGACGGTACCTCGCTGCCGCCTTCGCGAGCTGTCCCAGCGCCGGCCGACCTGCCTGCACGCGGGTCTTGTCGAACCCCCAGTCCGTTGTGTCGAAGTTGTCCGTGCGTCGCTGCCGTGCTGATCGCGCGAGGTCGCGCCATCGCGTGGTGACGCTCGTCGTGCGGATATGCGCGGCGTTGCGCGCCCGGTTTGGCTTCGAATCTCTGGCTGTTAATTTAGCGATATCCATGCCACGCGTCGCAAAGCCTTGAAGCGACACGGGCGATATCGGGATGTGCGATGCGCACGCCGGAAAAACGCCTCAAAACGTTGCGACGATGAAACGCGCGGACGCAAAAGCGTGTTCCGACGCGGGATTCGTTAAGAGGGGCGGTGTGCGTCGATGAGGTTCGAGTCGACGCTAGCTGGCGTTTTCCGCCGCATCGTCGGAGTTGCCGCCATACGTCGGGCCGCTCGCGTTGTCGTCGCGCGGCTCGCTTTGCAGTTCGCGAAGTGTGGCGACCGGAATATGGCAGCGAATCCGGTGCGCGGAAGACGGATTGGCGGCGCCGTCCGCGTCGAGAAACGGCGGGTCCTGCTGCTCGCAGATCGTGCCGAGCTTGCGCGGACAGCGCGTGTGAAACACGCAGCCCGACGGCATCGCGCCGGGCCCGGGCAACTCGCCGGTGAGACGGATACGCGTACGTTGATGCACCTCGCCGCACGCGCCGTCGCCCGGCAGCGTCGGCACGGCGGACAGCAGCGCCTCGGTATAGGGATGTTGCGGTCCATCGAACACGGCCGCCGCCGGGCCGATTTCGAGCAGCCGGCCGAGGTAGAGCACCGCGATGCGATC
This sequence comes from Paraburkholderia sp. CI3, assembly GCF_050436505.1. NCBI lineage: Bacteria > Pseudomonadati > Pseudomonadota > Betaproteobacteria > Burkholderiales > Burkholderiaceae > Paraburkholderia > Paraburkholderia sp. CI3. Next base: position 2,232,995 of record NZ_JBNDMI010000004.1, on the reverse strand, counting down.
CGACACATAGCGGACCACGTGCAGATCGTGCGAGATGAATACGTAGCTGACGCTGCGCTCGCGCTGCAGATCGGCGAGCAGGTTCAGAATCGCGGCCTGCACCGACACGTCGAGCGATGAAGTCGGCTCATCGCACACGACGACGCGTGGTTCGCCGGCGAACGCGCGCGCAATCGCGACGCGCTGCTTGAGCCCACCCGAAAGCTGGCGTGAACGTGCGTCCAGATAGCGCTCGGGCAGCCGCACGGCGTCCGTCAGCGTGGCGAGCCGTGCTTCGATCTCGGGCCCGCGCAGCGCGGTGAAGCGCGCGAGCGCACGGCCGATCAGCCGCTTGACGGAATGCGCGCGATTGAGCGCCGAGTCCGGATTCTGGAACACGATCTGCAGCGATTTCAGCTGCTCGTCGCTGCGTCGCGTGACGCGCGCGGCGAGCGGGGCGCCGTCGAGTTCGAGCGCGCTGCCGGCATCGGGTGCGAGCAGGCCGAGCAGTAGTCGCGCGAGCGTTGTCTTGCCGCTGCCCGATTCGCCGACGAGGCCGAGCGTCTCGCCGCTCGCGAGTTCGAGCGACACGTCGTCGACCGCGCGCAGCGGGACGCCCGATACGTGGAATGTTTTCGACAGGTTCCGGGCGCGCAAGACCGGCCCAGAGGGCGCGCGCGGCGCCGCGTTGGATGATGCGGCCGCCACCGGCGCCGCGCTCGATGTCGCACGCGGCAGTTCGATCGCACGCTCGTGATAGTGGCAGCGCGCCATCTGATCGCCATGCCGGGCGCCGAGGCGATAGGGCGGCGGCGCGTCGCGGCGGCAGCGCTCGTCGGCGAGACGGCAGCGCTCCGCATAGATGCAGCCCTGCGTGACCGAGCCCGGCAGAGGCAGGCCGCCCGCGATCGTATCGAGCCGCTCGCTGTCCTTGCTGCGTCCGGCCGTCGGCAGGCAGCGCAGCAACCCGACCGTGTACGGATGACGCGGCCGCGCGAACACGTCCTGGGTCGCGCCTTCCTCGACCAGCTTGCCCGCGTACAGCACGCCGACGCGTTCGCACATGCGGCCGATCACCGCGAGGTTGTGGCTGATGAACAGCACCGCGGTGCCGAGTTCCTCGCGCAACCGTGCGACGAGGTCGAGCACTTCCGCTTCGACGGTCGCATCGAGGCCGGTAGTCGGTTCGTCGAGAATCAGCAGCGCGGGGTTCGACGCGAGCGCCATCGCGATCACGACGCGCTGCTGCATGCCGCCCGACAATTGATGCGGATAGCTGTTCATCACGCGCTCGGGCGCCGCGATGCGGACGCGTTTGAGTATCTCGAGCGTGCGTTGCAGCGCCTCGTCGCGCGCGACGCCGGCCGCCTCGAATGCTTCGGAAACCTGACGGGCGATCGTCAGCGATGGATTCAGTGCGCGCCCCGGGTCCTGGTAGACCATCGAGACGGTCGTCGCACGCATGCTGCGCAGCGCGTCGGCACCCAGCTTCTGCACGTCCTCACCGGCGATTACGATCTTGCCGGCCTTCACCTTGCCATTGCGTGGCAGATAGCGCAGCGTCGCCATTGCCACGGTCGACTTGCCGCAACCGGATTCGCCGACGAGCCCATACGCCTCGCCGCGTCGCACGCGAAACGATACGTCCTGCAGCACTTCGCGATCGCGTCCGCGGATCCGGTAGGTGACCGTCAGGCCGACCACGGTCAGCGCATCGGTGCGATCGCTTTTCGACACGTCGAACGCGGCGAACGAGGAGGGCGGTGGGCCGTTCATTGGTCGAGCACTCCCTGCACGCCGTCGGCGATCAGATTGACGCCGACCACCAGTGACGCGATCGCGCCCGCCGCGAACACGACGGTCCACCACGCGCCGCCCGCCATCAATGTGTACGACTCGGACAGCGCGAGCCCCCAGTCGGCCGACGGCGGCTGGATGCCGAAGCCGAGGAACGACAGCGTCGCGACCGCGAAGATCGCATAGCCGAGCCGCACCGTTGCTTCGACGACGATCGGCGGCAGCACGTTCGGCAGGATCTCCGCGAACATGATGTACGGCGCGCGTTCGCCGCGCAGCTGCGCGGCGGCCACATAGTCGAGATGCCGCTCTGCGAACACGGCGGCGCGCACGGTGCGGGCTGTTATCGGCGTGAAGGTGGTGCCGATCACGAGAATCACCGTGAAGTTCGACGCACCGACCGCGGCGAGCGCGAGCAGCGCGACGATCACGAGCGGCAGCGCGAGCACCGCGTCGATCATGCGGCCGATCACGTCGTCGACCCAGCCGTCGAAGTAGCCGACCACCAGGCCGAGCGCGGTGCCCGCCGCGGTGCCGAGCAGTGTCGCGAGCGGCGCGATCGTCAGGATGTCGCGCGCGCCAACGATCACGCGCGAGAATACGTCGCGGCCGAGCTGATCGGTGCCGAACCAGTGCGTGCGATCGGGCGGCGTCAGCGAATTGAGCGGATCGGACGCGTACGGATCGAGGTGCACGAACCACGGCCCGGCGATCGCGCAGACGATCCACCACGCGACGATCAGCGCGCCCACGATGAAGGTCGGCGAACCGAGGAGCAGGAGGAAGCGCGGGAAACGCGGCTCGGAGCCCGGTGCGCCTGGCGCGGGCGAGCCTGGTGGCGTCGATGAAGCCGGCGGCACGGTCGTATTCATTCGGCGGTCCTCACCCGCAGTCGCGGATTGAGCAGCACGTGCAGCGCATCGGCGACCAGATTCGCAAGCGTATAGACGACGCCGATCGTCAGTACGCCCGCTTCGAGCATTGGAAAATCCTTCGCCTTGGCGGCGTTGTAGATCAGCGAGCCGATGCCCTGATAGTGGAACAGCGTCTCGACCACCACGAGTCCGCCGATCATGTAGCCGAGTTGGGTGGCGGCGACGGTGATCGTCGGCAGCAGTGCATTGCGCAGCACGTGCCGCCAGATCACGACGTGGCGCGGCAGGCCCTTGAGGATGGCGGTGCGCGTGTAGTCGGCGTCGAGCGCTTCGACGGTGCCCGCGCGTGCCATTCGCGCGATGTAGCCGAAGAACACGAGGACGAGCGGCAGCACCGGCAGCACCAGATGCCGCAGCTGTTCGAGCACGCTCGCATCGGGCGGATATGAGGCCTCGATGGGCAGCCAGCGCAGCCACACGCCGAACACGAGAATCAGCACGATCGACGACACGAACTCCGGCACCACGGTCGCCGACAAACCGGCGATGCTGATCGTGCGATCGAGCCAGCGCCCCGCATGCATCGCCGACCACACGCCGCCCGCGATGCCGAGCGGTACGACGACGATGAACGCGAGCAGACCGAGCTTCGCCGAATGCCCGAGCGCATCGGCGATGAACGGCCTGACGGGTTCGCGATACGCGTACGACAGCCCCATGTTGCCGCGCACGAAATGCGTGATCCAGTCGATGTATTGCGTGAGCAGCGGCCGGTCGGCGCCGAGCTGATGATCGAGCGCGGCGACCGCGCGCGCATCGGCGAGCGGCCCGAGCACCGCGCGGCCGATATCGCCGGGCAGCAGCTGGCCGCCCGCGAACACGATCACCGACAGCAGCCACAGCGTGATCAGCGAAAGACCCGCGCGCGTCGCGAGAAAACGCGCGACGCGGCCCGCGTTGCCGTTCGTCGCGCGCGGCATACGCGATGTATTCGAGGCGGGAGAGGGCGCCGGAGCCGACATCGTGAGTTCTCCTGCGAAAAGCGAGGCGGACCGCGCGCTGCTTACGCGCTGAGCGTCGCGCGATCGAAATACAGTTGCGCGAGCGCAGTGAAGCGCACGCCGTTCACGCCCTTGCGCATCGCGATCAGCTGATCGTAGAAGAACGGAATGATCAGCGGCGTTTCGTCGAGCAATAGCGTCTGGATCTGCCCGGAGATTTTCTTTTGCGTGGCGAGATCGATCGCCGCGACGAACTGCGCGACCAGTTGATCGTATTGCGGATTCTTGAAGTGCGCGGCGTTCCATGTGCCGTTGCTCGTCAGCGTCGCGTTGAGGAACACGTTCGGCACGCCGCGATGGCCGTAATCGGTGATGCCGAGCGGCGAGTCGAGCCAGTCGGATTTGCCCGGCGTGCCCGCGCCGTAGTAGAGCGATTGGCTCTCGACCTTCAGATTGATGCGCACGCCGATCGCCTTCGCGGCGTTCTGCACGACGACCGCGAGGTCGGGGATCTCCATGTATTTTTCGGTGGTCAGCGTGACGTCGAAACCGTTCGGCACGCCGGCCTGCGCGAGCAGCTGCTTCGCCTTCGCGACGTCGATCTTGCGTTGCGGCACGCCCGCATCCGACGATGGAAACACCGGCGCGAACGGGCTGTCGTTGCCGAGTTGTGCGCGACCCTTGAAGAGACCACGCACGATCACGTCGCGATCGAGCGACAACGCGAGTGCCTGACGCACGCGTTTGTCCTTGAAGAGCGGGCTGTCGTTGCGCATGTGAATCTGGCGGTGCGCGCTCGACTTGACGCCGACCGCCTTGTAGTCCGGATTGTTCAGGATGGCCGCGCCGCCCTGCACGGTGAACGTGCCCATCACGTCGGCCTGATGGCCTTGCAACGCGAGCAGTTGAGCCTGCTCGTCGGCGTAGAACGAAAACTGTACGCGTTGCGGTAACGCTTTTTCGCCCCAGTAGTCGGGATTGCGCACGAACGACGCGCCAACCTTCGGCTGATACTTTTCGAATTTGAACGGACCCGTGCCGATGAAACTCTTTTCGTAGTTGCCCGCGAAGTTCGCGGGCAGGATCACCGCGTTGTAATTATCCGAGGAAACGTAGTACGGGAAATTGCCGGTCGGCGCGTCGAGATGAAACTCCACCGTGTGTTCATCGACGACCTTCGCGCCGCCTTTCGACAGCACGCCCTTTAGTACCGATAGCGCGGCCGAGCCGCTCGCGGGATCGGCGAGACGGTCGAAGGTCGCGACCACGTCTTTCGCGCCGAAGCTCTGGCCGTCGTGGAATTTCACGTTGGGGCGCAGTTTGAAGGTCCACACGTCGCCCTTGTCGTTCGGCTTCCACGACAGCGCGAGCGCGGGCTTCAGCATCAGCTTCTCGCCGTCGTCGTCGATCAGGAATTCGCCGGTCTGGTTCAGCAGCGCGAGACTCGCGGCGTCAGTCACCGTCAGCGGATCGACGGCCCCCGCCGGCGTCAGATGCGCGACGCGGATCGTCTGGTTCGACGTGGGCGGTGCACCTTGCGCCCGCGCTCGCGGCGCGCCGAGCAGGCCGCCACCCGCAAGCGACAGACCGATCACGCTCGCATGTCGTAGCAGCTCGCGGCGCGTGATGCGGCCGGCGACAAACTCGTCGAGGGCGTGGTTGCCGTAGGCGTCGGCTGTGAGGCGGGCTGCGTCCAATGCGTCAGGTGCGAGAAATCGGTCCGCTGGCGTTTTCATCGATGGCGTGTCCAACCCGTTCTGTTGCTGGTTCGGAGGCGTCGCGCGAGCCGCGCGACGGCGCGAGGGGCAGCGCGCCTTCCGATGGGCGATGGGATGTAGGGGGGCCGCTATCGCGAAAGGGCAACGCTGTGCAGAGCGGTCTCAGTGTAAGCGATTGCTCGCGGCTCTGGCGCACCGGGGGTGCGCCGCGCTAGTCGATCGGCCGATAAATGACGCGCGGTGTGTCGTCGTCACAACGGTTACCGGACGCGTGCTCGCGAGGGGCGGCCGCGATTGTGGACGGATTGGCGGAGCAACGCGGTGCGAAATGCGGTTTCGAACTCCACAAGGTGGAACTCTCAAGGAAACCTACGGTGTAGATCGGTTTCTCGGTAGGCTAGGCCACTTATCGTGCCGCCGTATCCGGCCGTCTCCAGCGATGAAACAGCACCGAGCCGATCCAGCACGCCATGAAGGCCGCGACGATCGCATAGCCGAGCGCGCCGAAATGATCGTTGATTCCGACGATCGCATCCGACACCCCGCCGCTCCAGCCGAAGCGATCCGACAGCAGCCCCAGCGCCTCGACGCCGCCAATCACGATCGCGACCATCGCCGACACGAACGTGATGCTCGCGTTGTAGTAAAGCTTGCGCTTCGGGTCGTCCATCGCCCAGCCGTATGCGTGCACCATCAGCACGTTGTCGGTCGAATCGACAAGCGTCATGCCGGCCGTGAAGAGCGCCGGGAACACGAGGATCGAATAGAGCGGCAGGCCAGTGCTGGCCTGCGACGCAGCGATCGCGAGCAGGCCGACCTCGGTCGCGGTGTCGAAGCCGAGCCCGAACAGCACGCCGACCGGATACATCTGCCAGCTTTTCGTGACCAGCCGAAACAGCGGCCGCAATGCGCGCGACAGCAGCCCGGCTGGGGCGAGCGCATCGGCTGACGCTGTGGTCGCAGCGTCGCCACGTTGCGTGTGCCGGTAGCGGCGCCACACGTCGCGCAGGACCACGAGATTGACCGCCGCGAGCACCAGCAGGAACGACGCGGAAACCAGTGTCCCGAGCGTGCCACCAACTTCCTTGAAGCTCTCGAAGCGCCCATTCAGCGAATGCGTGGTCCAGGCGATGCCGATCGTCGCCGCGATCACGATCGTCGAATGGCCGAGCGAAAACGCGAGCCCGATCCCGACCGGTCGCATGCCGGTTTGCATCAGCTTGCGCGTAACGGCGTCGATCGCCGCGATGTGGTCGGCGTCGACCGCATGACGCAGACCGAAGCCATACGCGAGCAGCGCGGTGCCGAGCAGCAGCGGGTAGTGGCGAAACGCGATCAGCGCCCACAGCCATGCGCCGAGGTTGGCGGCGAGCAGCACCGCGTAGAGCGCGACGAGGCGAGGGCGCAGCGAGGCGTTAGGCGTCATGTGGCACGAGCGGATGAATGGATAGGTTGATGAGCGGCTAGGGTCTGTTTACATATGGAACGCACGTGCGTTGCCGCGAGAAGGGCCGCTCGCAAGGATTGCGACGCCACGAATACTCGACGTATTCGCAAGGAGCATGACGCAGCGAGCGGCCCTTCTCGCGGCAACCCCAGTTCTGAATTTCATTCCAGGGGAATGCCCGCTATCGGCCGCATGGCGGCGTCGTGCGTCGCTCACGTGGCGCGGCCACGCAGCGCTCCTTACTCCTTGCCCTGCGGCCGATAGCGGGCATTCGCACGTGCGTTCCATATGTAAACAGACCCTAGTGATCGTGCGGATGCTTGTGGATCGGATCGACCCAGTAGACGGTTTCCGGCTGCTCCACCGCGTCGATGTTCAAATTGACGACGACCGCTTCATTGTCGCTGCGCACGAGCACGCATTCGAGCGGCTCGTCGGTGCTCGCGTTGATCTCCTGATGCGGCACATAGGGCGGCACGAAGATGAAGTCGCCGGGACCGGCCTCGGCGGTGAATTCCAGATGCTCGCCCCAGCGCATGCGCGCCTGGCCGCGCACAACGTAGATCACGCTTTCGAGCGCGCCATGATGATGCGCGCCGGTCTTCGCATTCGGATGGATCGTCACGGTGCCGGCCCAGATTTTCTGCGCGCCGACGCGCGCCGCGTTGATCGCGGCCGCGCGGTTCATGCCCGGCGTTTGCGCGGTGTTGGTGTCGAGCTGATCGCCGCGGATGACCTTCACGCCGTGTTCGCGCCAGTCGATCTGCTGGCTGGCTTCGGCGGCGTCGTGCTCGGCCCGGTAATGCGGATGTTCGTGATCGTGGCTCATCGTGTCTCCTCCTAGGCTGGCGTGCCGCGTTCGAGTCGTTCGCTTCGGTCTTACGATTCAGGGGCGTGCCGCATGGCTGATGAACATTCTGGCACGTTCAAAAAACGGGTGCGTGGCTCGACGATGCAAACGGCGCCATAAAAAAAGCCCGCTCACAGGGAGCGGGCTTCGGCTTGTCGCGCTCAACGCCGCCGCGTCAGCGTCATTGCTTCTTCGCGTTGATCACGGCCTCGGCGACATTGCTCGGCGTCTCGGCGTAATGCTTGAACTCCATCGTGTAGGTCGCGCGGCCCTGAGTGGCCGAGCGCAGCGACGTCGAATAGCCGAACATCTCGGCGAGCGGCACCTCCGCGCGCACCAGCTTGCCGCCGCCGCCCGCGATGTCTTCCATGCCCTGCACCATGCCGCGTCGGCTCGACAGGTCGCCCATCACGTTGCCCATGAAGTCCTCGGGCGTTTCCACCTCCACGGCCATCATCGGTTCGAGCAGGATGGGCTTCGCCTTGCGCATCGCTTCCTTGAACGCTATCGAGCCGGCCATGCGGAACGCGTTTTCGTTCGAGTCGACGTCGTGATACGAACCGAAGGTCAGCGTGACCTTCACGTCGACGACCGGATAGCCCGCGAGCACGCCGGCTTTCAGCGTTTCCTGGATGCCCTTGTCGACGGCGGGGATGAATTCGCGTGGGATCACGCCGCCCTTGATCGCGTCGACGAACTGGTAGCCCTTGCCCTGTTCGCTCGGCTCGAGCGCGATCACCGCGTGGCCATACTGACCGCGGCCGCCCGACTGCTTGACGAACTTGCCTTCGACGTCCTCGACCTTGTTGCGCACGGTTTCGCGATACGCGACCTGCGGCTTGCCGACGGTCGCTTCCACGCCGAACTCGCGCTTCATCCGGTCGACCAGAATTTCGAGGTGCAGCTCGCCCATGCCGGAGATGATCGTCTGTCCGGATTCCTCATCGGTCTGCACACGGAACGACGGGTCTTCCTGCGCGAGACGGTTCAGCGCGATGCCCATCTTTTCCTGGTCGGCCTTGGTCTTCGGTTCGACGGCCTGCGAGATCACCGGGTCCGGGAAGATCATCTTTTCAAGGATGATCACATGATCAGGATCGCAGAGCGTGTCACCGGTGGTCGCTTCCTTCAGGCCGACGGCCGCGGCGATGTCGCCCGCGTAGACCTCCTTGATTTCCTTGCGCTCGTTCGCGTGCATCTGCAGGATCCGGCCGAGGCGTTCCTTCTTTTCCTTGACCGCGTTGTAGACCGTGTCGCCCGAGTTGACCACGCCCGAGTACACGCGGAAGAAGATCAGCTGACCGACGAACGGGTCGGTCATGATCTTGAAGGCGAGCGCCGAGAACGGATCGTCGTCGTTGGGATGACGCTCGATTTCCTTGTCGTGCTCGTCGTGACCGGTGATCGCGGGCACGTCGACCGGCGACGGCAGATAGTCGATCACCGCGTCGAGCATCGCCTGCACACCCTTGTTCTTGAACGCGCTGCCGCACAACATCGGCACGATCTCGTTGGCGATCGTGCGCGCGCGGATGCCGTGCTTGATTTCGGCTTCGCTCAGCGGCTCGCCGCCGAGGTACTTCTCGAGCAGTTCCTCGTTCGCCTCGGCCGCGGCCTCGACCATCTTGTCGTGCCATTCCTTCGCGGTGGCCGCGAGTTCAGCCGGGATGTCGCGGTACTCGAACTTGATGCCCTGGCTGTCGTCGTCCCAGTAGATCGCCTTCATCTTGACGAGGTCGACCACGCCCTGGAAGTGCTCTTCCGCGCCGATCGGAATCTGGATCGGCACGGCGACCCCCTTCAGACGATCGCCGATCTGCCGCTGCACGCGGAAGAAGTCCGCGCCGACGCGGTCCATCTTGTTGACGAATGCGATGCGCGGCACCTTGTACTTGTTCGCCTGGCGCCACACGGTTTCCGATTGCGGCTGCACGCCGCCGACCGAGTCGTACACCATGCAGGCGCCGTCGAGCACGCGCATCGAGCGCTCGACTTCGATCGTGAAGTCGACGTGCCCGGGGGTGTCGATGATGTTGATCCGATGCTCGGGATAGTTGCCGGCCATGCCTTTCCAGAACGCGGTCGTGGCCGCCGACGTGATCGTGATGCCGCGCTCCTGCTCCTGTTCCATCCAGTCCATCGTCGCCGCACCGTCGTGAACCTCGCCGATCTTGTGGGTCACGCCGGTGTAGAACAGGATCCGTTCGGTGGTGGTGGTTTTGCCGGCATCGATGTGAGCGCTGATGCCGATATTCCGGTAGCGCTCGATGGGAGTCTTGCGGGGCACGTGAATCTCCTTGTAATGGCGCGCCTGAAACGCATGCCGGGCGACCGCGTGGGCCGCCCGGGGAGTCTGAGTGGTGCTTTATCTGGCGTTACCTTATCGAGATTACAAGGATAGCGCGTCGATTGGTCTTTTGCATGAATCCTGCCAGCCGGCGCGAAGGCTGGTGGCGCGGGGCTGAGCGGGCGAAAAAAAGCCGGCGCCTCGGGTTGAGACGCCGGCTTTTCGCGGGACAGCGTGGCGGGACGGTGCCCCCGCTCAGAGGCCGCCCCGGGGCCATTTACGGGGCTGCACGAACACGCGGCCCGGCGGTGAGGGTCTTATTGCGTGACACCCGGCACCGGCGGTAAGCCCTGGACCTGCATGCCCGGCTTGATGCCCTTCGCCGAGAACCAGCCCTTGGGCATTTCCAGCGCGAACACGCCGTTGTGCGTCGGGCAGTGGTTGTTGGTGGTCTCGGCCTGCATTTCGTCGATGTCGGTGATCGTGCCGTCGGCGCGCATGAATGCGATCGACAGCGGGATCAGCGTGTTCTTCATCCAGAAGCAGTGGCCCGCGTTCTCGTTGAACACGAACAGCATCCCTTCGTTCGGCGCTAGCTTCGTGCGATACATCAAGCCCTGTTCGCGGTCCGCGTCGTTGGCGGCGACGGCCGCGTCGATCACGAACATGCCAGCGGTCAGCTTGACGCGCGGAAACTCGCTCGGCTGCTTGGCGCCCGGCGGCATCTGCTGCGCCTGGGCGGGAGCCGTGGTGACGACGAACGACAGCGCCGCGAGCGGCAGTGCTACGGCAATGGCGAAACGCGCCATCGACGAGCGCATGGAAAATCGCACGGCAAGACTCCTTGCTGAAATTGACTCGCGCATGTTACGCGAGCGCGTCAAAAACAAAAAGGCAGATCGCCTTGCGGTGATCTGCCTTACAACGCCGTAAGAACGGCAATGAAGCTAGTTCTTTACTGCGTTTTTACAAGCAACTTACTCCGAAGCTGCCGAAGCTGCAGCTGCTGCCTTCTTGTGCGACTTCTTGTGAGCGTGCTTGGTGGTCTTCTTTGCCGACGAAGCTGCTGCCGGAGCTGCCGGAGCTGCTTCCGGTGCCGATGCTTGTGCGAATGCTGCCGTTGCGAAGAGGCCAGCGACCAGAGCGGCGATCAGTTTGTTCATTTTGTGAATCCTCAGCTTGAGTTAATTAACCAAATGACCCGGCATATGTAGAGTCATGTCGGTAAACGTGCCATCCACCTTTCGGTTGACAGCCGCATCGAACAAATTTTTCGACGCGTCTGCTAGCGTTCGGACTTTCGTACTCGCCGCGCGAAAACGGCGTATGCAAATGTCTTTAAGGCTGAATGCCGGATAGCTTCGGCGGCATCTGCGTCGAATAACGCGTGGAGTTGTACGGCGGTTGACGCGAATTGCGCGGATATTTTGATCGTGATGACACGCGATCAAACCGCGTGGCGCAGGCTCGCGGCGAGCCCACTTGTTTCACGCATTTCGGGCCTGCGTTTCACGCATTATTTTGCGTGCTGCTACAACGAGTTAGCTTGATTGTCACAGCCGTGAAACGGGTTTGGAGTGAGCACGTGCAGGCTGATTCGCGCGTGCGTGAGTTCGGCACGCGGTGTTGCGGCGATGAACGAACAATCGTCAAATCATGTTCAGGTGACGCCATCCCATGGCGAGTTCGTTCGCAACTCCGTGCTCTGTCCCGGTTGCAGTCCGAGTGAAAAAATGTCAAGCGCACCGATGCCGACGCGCACGAGACGCAACGTCGGAAAACCCACCGCCGCCGTCATGCGACGCACCTGACGGTTCTTGCCTTCGGTGATCGACAGCTCGATCCATGTGGTCGGGACCGCGGCGCGATAGCGGATCGGCGGCGTGCGCGCCCACAGCGAGCTGGACGGTTCAACATAGGTCGCCTGACATGGGCGTGTCACGTAGTCGCCGAGATCGACGCCGCGCGCGAGCTTTTTCAACGCGGCGTCGTCGAGCGCGCCTTCGACTTGCGCCCAATAGCGTTTGACGAGCTTGTGACGCGGCTCGGCGATGCGCGCCTGCAGCGCGCCGTCGTCGGTGAGCAGCAGCAGGCCTTCGCTATCGGAGTCGAGCCGGCCGGCCGGATAGACGCCGGGTAGCCTGACCCAGTCGGCAAGCGACGTCCGCGTCTCGTGTGGCGAAAATTGACAGATGGTGCCGAACGGCTTGTTGAGGGCGAGAAGGCGCATAGGAGAGCGATACGGCAGAGCGATACGGCGCGATGATAATGCATAAACCGGGACGCAGATTCTTCTATCTTATAGAGGAGCGTGGCGCGTTCGAGAGGCCGTCTATGTTGGAAAACCCGGAGCGAGGGGCAGCCGCGTCGCGCGTGGGACGTGGGCTAGAATAGCGGCCAGGCCGCTCGCGGCGGTTCGGCATTGCGCGGCGAGGGCGTCTCTTTCGCAGTCTCCCATCAGCTTTTGCACAGCTTTCACTGGAGTCCGATCATGCCGTATCAGCACATCAAGATTCCGACAGGTGGCGATAAGATCACCGTCAACGCCGACTTCTCGCTCAACGTTTCCGACGAGCCGATCATCCCGTACATCGAAGGCGACGGCACTGGTCTGGACATCACGCCGGTCATGCTCAAGGTCGTGGATGCGGCGGTCGAAAAGGCGTACGGCGGCAAGAAGAAAATCCACTGGATGGAAATCTACGCGGGCGAGAAGGCGACCCGGGTGTACGGCCCGGACGTATGGCTGCCGGACGAAACGCTGCAGGCGGTCAAGGAATACATCGTGTCGATCAAGGGGCCGCTCACCACGCCAGTCGGGGGCGGCATCCGCTCGCTGAACGTCGCGTTGCGCCAGGAACTGGACCTCTATGTGTGCCTGCGCCCGGTGCGATATTTGATGGGCGTGCCCTCGCCGGTGCGCGAGCCCGAGAAGACCAACATGGTGATCTTCCGCGAGAACTCGGAAGACATCTACGCGGGCATCGAATGGCCAGCTGAATCCGAACAGGCGAAGAAGATCATCAAGTTCTTGCGCGAAGAAATGGGCGTGAAGAAGATCCGCTTTCCGGATTCGTCGGGTATCGGCATCAAGCCGGTGTCGCGCGAAGGTACCGAGCGTCTGGTGCGCAAGGCGATCCAGTACGCGATCGACAATGAACGCCGCTCGGTCACGCTGGTGCACAAGGGCAACATCATGAAGTACACCGAAGGCGCGTTTCGCGACTACGGCTACGCGCTCGCGCAGAAGGAGTTCAACGCGGAACTGATCGACGGCGGTCCCTGGATGAAAGTCAGGAATCCGAAGACCGGCGGCGACGTCGTCGTGAAGGACGTGATTGCCGATGCGTTCCTGCAGCAGATCCTGCTGCGCCCGGCCGAATACGACGTGATCGCCACGCTGAACCTGAACGGCGACTACATCTCGGACGCGCTCGCCGCGCAGGTCGGCGGAATCGGAATCGCGCCGGGCGCGAACCTGTCGGATTCGGTTGCGATGTTCGAAGCGACGCACGGCACGGCGCCGAAATACGCGGGCAAGGATTACGTGAATCCCGGCTCGGAAATCCTGTCAGCGGAAATGATGCTGCGCCACCTGGGCTGGTTCGAGGCGGCGGATCTGATAATCAGCTCGATGGAAAAATCGATCCTGCAAAAGCGCGTTACTTACGATTTTGCCCGCCTGATGGAAGGCGCGACCCAGGTGTCGTGCTCGGCATTTGGGCAAGTGATGATCGAAAATATGTAATTGACGCGCCGGGATTATGCGGTTCGCATAAAAACCCCGGCGCCAGCAAACGGCCGGGGTATTTTTTTACCCGGAATTTTCGCGCGGCTTTCCGGCCGGAAAATCCGTTGCAATAGAAAGCTGCCGCAAAAAAGAAACCCGGCGCGGAGCCGGGTTTCAAAAAGGACGGGTGTCGAAACGCTTCAGGCTGGCGCCTGAATGTTCGATGCCTGTTTACCTTTCGGGCCTTGCACGACTTCGAAGGTGACCTTCTGGCCTTCCTTCAGCGTCTTGAAGCCATTCATCTGGATGGCCGAGAAGTGTGCAAACAGATCCTCGCCGCCCTCGTCGGGCGTGATGAATCCGAAACCCTTTGCGTCGTTAAACCATTTGACCGTACCAGTTGCCATTCCAACTTCCCCTGTAACTCATGTCACTACCACGAGCCCTCGAAAAGCCACGACCACGCGAAGCAGTCGTTCCCTCCTCACAAGCTCACCATCGGCATTTTTTCGAAATTATGGCTTGGTGAAAAAAGTGCCAGCTTGATTGTTGGGGCTCTTTATTCGAGTGTCAAGAAAATTTTGAGACGTCGTTGTCGCGTTGCAAACAGGCCGCTTTCCAGGGTTTTTACCGCTTCCGTATGTGCGGTGGCGCAAGCGGCGTGGCTTGAAAAGTCGCATAATCCAGTCACATGCTGACTGTGCCCGCGGCGCCGACGCCCAGCGCGGCGAGCGCTCGCAGCCAGTACCGGCAGGTTGTGCGATACTCGATCCGACCGCGGTGCAGCACGCGCCGCGCATGACAGGATCGGGGCCGGCACCGCAATCGGCCCGTCGAAAACGCGCAGGCCAGGCCGAACATGACAGCGTCGTGACCGCCGGGTGGCAGCGAACGGGCTCATCGGCCGGGCGGCCGGGTTCTGACAGGATTGCGGGCCTGTCCTAGTTGTTTAGAATGGGTGTATGGCGATTATCCCGGACAAGCAGGACGGCACCGTACTGGAGCGGCAGGAGCAGAAACTCAAGCCGCCGTCCATGTACAAGGTGGTGCTGCTGAATGACGACTTCACGCCGATGGAATTTGTCGTGATGATCGTGCAGGAATATTTCAATAAGGATCGTGAAACCGCAACGCAGGTCATGTTGAAGGTGCATCGCGAGGGCAGGGGAGTTTGTGGGGTCTATACGCGGGACATCGCGTCGACCAAAGTCGAGCAAGTCGTTACCCACGCACGGCAGGCCGGGCATCCGCTGCAGTGTGTGATGGAGGAAGCATGATTGCCCAGGAACTGGAAGTCAGCCTGCATATGGCGTTCATGGAAGCGCGCCAGGCAAGGCACGAGTTCATAACGGTCGAACATCTTTTGCTCGCGCTGTTGGATAACCCGACGGCGGCAGAGGTACTGCGCGCATGCGCGGCCAATATCGAGGATCTGCGCCAGAACCTGCGCAACTTCATTCATGACAACACGCCGACCGTGCCCGGCACGGACGACGTCGACACGCAGCCCACGCTCGGTTTCCAGCGTGTGATCCAGCGCGCGATCATGCATGTGCAGTCCACCTCGAACGGCAAGAAGGAAGTGACCGGCGCGAACGTGCTGGTCGCGATCTTCGGCGAGAAGGACTCGCATGCGGTGTACTACCTGCAGCAGCAGGGTGTCACGCGTCTGGACGTAGTCAATTTCATCTCGCACGGCATCGCCAAGACGAGCAGTTCGGACGCCGCAAAGGCGAGCGATGCGAATGCCGAGTCCGACGAAGCCGCCGCGCAGAAGGAAACGCCGCTCGCCCAGTTCACGCAGAACCTGAACCAGATGGCGAAGGACGGCCGCATCGATCCGCTGATCGGACGTGAGTCGGAAGTCGAGCGTGTGGTGCAGGTGCTGTGTCGCCGCCGCAAGAACAATCCGCTGCTGGTCGGCGAGGCCGGTGTCGGCAAGACCGCGATCGCCGAAGGGCTCGCATGGCGCATCACGCGCGGCGAAGTGCCGGACATCCTGGCCGATGCCCAGGTGTATTCGCTCGACATGGGCGCGCTGCTCGCGGGCACCAAGTATCGCGGCGACTTCGAGCAGCGTCTGAAGACGGTGCTGAAGGAACTGAAAGAGCGTCCGCACGCCATTCTCTTCATCGACGAAATCCATACGCTGATCGGCGCGGGCGCCGCGTCGGGCGGCACGCTGGACGCGTCGAACCTGCTGAAACCGGCGCTCTCGTCGGGCACGCTGAAGTGCATCGGCGCAACCACCTTCACCGAATATCGCGGCATCTTCGAAAAGGACGCGGCGCTGTCGCGTCGTTTCCAGAAGATCGACGTGACCGAGCCGACCGTCGAGCAGACGGTCGCGATCCTGCGCGGGCTGAAATCGCGCTTCGAAGAGCACCACGGCGTCAAGTATTCGTCGGGTGCGCTGTCGGCGGCTGCTGAGCTGTCGGCGCGCTTCATCACCGATCGTCATTTGCCGGACAAGGCGATCGACGTGATCGACGAAGCGGGCGCGGCGCAGCGCATTCTGCCGAAGTCGAAGCAGAAGAAGACGATCGGCAAGAACGAGATCGAGGAAATCATCTCGAAGATCGCGCGCGTGCCGGCGCAAAGCGTGTCGCAGGACGATCGCAGCAAGCTGCAGACGCTCGACCGCGATCTGAAGAGCGTCGTGTTTGGTCAAGATCCGGCTATCGACGCACTGTCGGCCGCGATCAAGATGGCGCGCGCGGGCCTCGGCAAGCTCGACAAGCCGATCGGCGCATTCCTGTTCTCGGGTCCGACCGGCGTCGGCAAGACCGAGGTCGCGAAGCAGCTCGCGTTCACGCTCGGCATCGAGCTGATCCGCTTCGACATGTCGGAGTACATGGAGCGTCACGCGGTAAGCCGGCTGATTGGCGCGCCGCCGGGCTACGTCGGTTTCGACCAGGGTGGCCTGCTGACCGAGGCGATCACGAAGAAGCCGCATTGCGTGCTGCTGCTCGATGAAATCGAAAAGGCGCATCCGGACATCTTCAACGTGCTGCTGCAGGTGATGGACCACGGCACGCTGACGGACAACAACGGGCGTAAGGCGGACTTCCGCAACGTCATCATCATCATGACGACGAACGCGGGCGCCGAGGCGATGGGCAAGTCGGTGATCGGCTTCACGAACCGCCGCGAGGCGGGCGACGAGATGGTCGATATCAAGCGCATGTTCACGCCGGAGTTCCGCAACCGTCTGGACGCGACGATCAGCTTCCGTTCGCTCGATGAGGAAATCATCATGCGCGTGGTCGACAAATTCCTGATGCAGCTGGAAGATCAGCTGCACGAGAAGAAGGTCGATGCGCTGTTCACCGATGCGCTGCGCAAGCATCTGGCGAAGCACGGTTTCGATCCGCTGATGGGCGCGCGGCCAATGCAGCGCCTGATCCAGGACACGATCCGTCGTGCGCTCGCCGACGAGCTGCTGTTCGGCAAGCTGATGAACGGCGGCCGCGTGACGGTCGACGTCGATGCCGACGACAAGGTGCAGTTGACCTTCGACGAGCATCCGGCGCCGCGCAATCCGAATCCGGAGGCGGTGGAAGTCGAGTGATGTCAGTCAGGCCGACGTTGCGTTGAGCTGGCCGGACACCAAAGGCAGAACGGCGTGGGTTTATCCCGCGCCGTTTTTTTATGCTCTGGTTTTTTCTCACGGCGTGCGCTGAAGGCGCCAGCCGCCGCGTCGCAGCAATCGATCAATGCTTGCCGGTGCTACCAAACCCGCCCGCGCCGCGCACGCTTTCCTCGAAGTCATCGACGATATTGAACCCGGCCTGCACGACGGGCACGATCACCAGTTGCGCGAGGCGTTCCATCGGATTCAGCACGAATGTCGTCTCGCCGCGATTCCACGTCGAAATCATCAGTTGGCCCTGGTAATCGGAATCGATCAGGCCGACCAGATTGCCGAGCACGATCCCATGCTTATGGCCGAGACCCGAGCGCGGCAGAATCAACGCCGCATAACCGGGGTCGCCGACGTGGATCGCGAGTCCGGTCGGCACCAGCGCGGTTTCGCCGGGTTTCAGCGTCAGCGGTTCGTCGAGGCAGGCGCGCAGATCGAGGCCGGCGCTACCGGTCGTCGCGTAAGCGGGGAGCTGTTCGCGCATGCGCTGATCGAGAATCTTCAGGTCGAGTTTCATTCAGGTTCGATAGTTGGGGGTGAGATTGGTGAAGGGGCACGCGGCTGACTGGCAACGCCTTTGCGATCAAGCCGCCTGGTTCGAGCCGAGCTGAAACGCGTCGGCGAGCAGTTCGTAGGAGCGCAAGCGCGCACGATAGCTGCCGGCGACGGTCAGCACCATCAGCTCGTCGGCCTGGAACTGCTGCTGTAAATCCGTGAGCCGTTCGGTCACGCGCTCAGGCGTGCCGATGATGCTGCGCGGCTTTTCGCGGTCGATCACGAGCTGTTCGCGCTCGCCATATTCCTGCGCGATGCCTTGCTCGATCGAGGGTATCGGTTCGTTCAGACCATACGCCATCTGCACGCGACGCAGATCGACGGCTTTTTCGAGGTCCGCGACTTCCTGCTCGGTATCCGCGCAGATCACGAAGACCGCGGCCGCCAGGTACGGCCGCGACGCGTCGTTGCCAGGCTGGAAGCGCTCGCGATACGCCAGCGCGACCTGTTTGCCGAAATGCGCGTTGATGAAATGCGCGAACGAAAAGCGGATGCCGAGCTGCGCCGCGAGCAAACCGCCGAAGTCGCTCGAGCCGAGCATCCACAGCTGCGGGCGCGTATCGATCTGCGGCTGCAGCAGCACGCCCTGCGCGAGATGATCGTCGGGCAGCGCGCGGTGCATGAGGCCGAGCAGCTCGGCGACCTGCTGCGGAAAATGCTCGCCGCGATTGTAAGCGCCGGCGGCGACCGCCTGCGCGGTGCGCATGTCGCCGCCCGGCGCGCGTCCGACGCCGAGATCGACGCGATTCGGAAACAGCGCCTCGAGCATCATGAACTGCTCGGCGACCTTGAACGGGCTGTAGTACGGCAGCATGATGCCGCCCGAGCCGATGCGAATGCGTTTGGTCACGCTGCCGAGGCGCGCCAGCATCACTTCAGGGCAGGGATTCGACACGCCGCGCAGGCCGTGGTGCTCGGCGCACCAGTAGCGCGTGTAGCCGAGGTCGTCGGCGAGTTGCGCGAGTTCGACGGTCGCGGCGATCGCGTCCGCCACCGAATGGCCGGCGATCACCGGTGTTTGATCGAGCACGGAGAGTAGCGTCATGGCAGTAGTGCTCCAGGTGATTCCGGTCGGCTAACCGCGCAAAGATGGCAGGGCCACACGGGCCCACGGCCGCTCGCTCGTTCAGCCAACCGGACTGATGCCGGCCGGCAGACGCTTCGCGATTTCCGCGATCAGCGCGCGCGCCAGCGTCTGCTTGTCGGCGCGTGGCAGCTTCGTCGCGCGGCCTGCTTCGAACAGAATCACTTCGTTGTCGTCGAGCCCGAACGTTTGCGGCCCCAGATTGCCGATCAGCAGCGGCACGTTCTTGCGGGCGCGCTTTTCCTCGCCGTGGACTTCGAGGTTGTCGCTTTCGGCGGCGAAGCCGACCGCGAACGGCGGCTTCGGCAGCCCGGCGACCGCGGCGAGGATGTCTGGATTCTCGACGAATGAAAAGCTCGGCAGCGCGTGCTCGGCGGTCTTCTTGATCTTCTGACCGCTGACGTGGTCGACGCGCCAGTCGGCCACCGCCGCGACGCCGATGAAAATGTCCGCCTCCGCGACCGCGCGCATCACCGCGTCGTGCATCTGCTGCGCGGTCTGCACATCCTCGCGCAAGACGCCCCACGGCGTTTCCAGCGCGACCGGACCGGCCACCAGATGCACATCGGCGCCGGCCTGCTGCGCGGCGCGCGCGAGCGCGAAGCCCATCTTGCCGCTCGAACGATTGGTAATGCCGCGCACCGGGTCGAGCGGTTCGAAGGTCGGCCCGGCGGTCAGCAGCACGCGCCGGCCGGACAGGATTTTCGGCGCGAAGAACGACGCGACCGCCTCGTAGGTCGCGGCCGCTTCGAGCATGCGCCCATCGCCGATTTCGCCGCAGGCCTGCGGGCCCGAATCGGGGCCGAGCACCTCGACGCCGTCCGCGCGCAGTTGCGCGACGTTGCGTTGCGTGGCCGGGTTCTGCCACATCTGCCGGTTCATCGCCGGCACGACGAGCAGCGGGCAGTCGCGTGCGATGCACAGCGTCGACAGCAGATCGTCGGCCATGCCGTGCGCGAGCTTGGCGAGGAAGTCGGTCGACGCCGGCGCGATCACGATCGCATCGGCTTCGCGCGATAGATCGATGTGCGCCATGTTGTTCGGCACGCGACCGTCCCACTGGCTCGTGAAGACCGGCCGCCCCGACAGCGCCTGCATCGTGACGGGGGTGATGAACTGGGTGGCCGCTTCGGTCATGACGACCTGCACGGTCGCGCCTGCCTTGGTCAGCAGACGCGTGAGTTCGGCGATCTTGTAGCAGGCGATGCCGCCCGTCATGCCGAGGACGAGGTGTTTGCCTGCGAGTTCTGCGGTTGCCAACGAAAGCCTCCGACAAAGCGTGATCGCGCGGCGGCGCGAGGGCGTTGCCCGTCGTCGCCGCGCGCTTCAAACCGGACCTGAGGCACGGCTCGCGCAGCCGCGACCGTGCATCACGTCGGCGACGTTAGCGTGTGCCGCGTACCCGCCGCAGCTCGTCGATCACGAGCAGGATCGCGCCGATCGTGATCGCGCTGTCGGCGAGATTGAACGCCGGCCAGTGCCAGCCGCCCACGTGGAAATCGAGGAAGTCGATCACGTGGCCGTACGCGAGCCGGTCGATCACATTGCCGAGCGCGCCGCCGAGAATCAGCGCGAGCGCCGCGCAGAACATTTTCTGCCCGCTATGCCGCTTGAGCAGATAGCAGATCACGAGCGCCGCGACCACGCCGAGCGCGGTGAATGCCCAGCGCTGCCAGCCGCCCGCCATCGCGAGGAAGCTGAACGCGGCGCCGCGGTTGAACACGAGAATCAGGTTGAAGAACGGCGTGACCTCGTGCGGCACACCGTAGGCGAAGACCTTGCGCACGGCGATTTTCGTCAGCTGGTCGAACAGGATGACGATCAGCGCGATGCCGAGCCAGGGTGCGAGCGAACTGCTTCCGGTGCGCGTTTTCGACATGGTTCTCGCCATTATGCCGCGCTCCTCGATTCGCCACTGCCGAACAGGTTGCTGAAGCAGCGGCCGCACAGCGACGGATGCTCGGCGTTCGCGCCGACGTCCGCGCGGTAGTGCCAGCAGCGCTCGCACTTCAGGTACTTCGACGCGATCACTTCGACGCCTTCATCGGCTTCGCTGTCGACCTTGACGACGTTCGCCGCCGACGTGATCAGCACGAACTTCAGGTCGTCGCCGAGGCTCGCGAGTGCGTCGTAACGCGCGCCGCTCGCGCGGATTTCGACTTCCGCCTGCAGCGACGAGCCGATCAGGTTCGCGACCCGCGCCTCTTCGAGCGCCTTGGTCACGTCGCCGCGCACCGCGCGCAGCAGCGTCCACTTGTCGAGCAGCGCGCCCGCGTCCGGCACGGCCGGGTACGCGTGGTACGTCTCGGTGAAGATCGTCTCGCTATTGGGCTGGAACACCTTCCACGCTTCTTCCGCGGTGAACGACAGGAACGGGGCCATCACGCGCAGCAGCCCGTGCGCGATGTGGTAGAGCGCGGTCTGCGCCGAGCGGCGGGCGACCGAATCCGCCGCGGTCGTGTAGAGGCGGTCCTTCAGCACGTCGAGGTAGAAGCCGCCCAGGTCTTCCGAGCAGAACGTCTGCAACTTGGCGACGACAGGGTGGAACTCGTACTTCTCGTAGTGCGCGAGGATGTCGTTCTGCAGATTCGCCGACAGCGTCACCGCGTAACGGTCGATTTCGAGCCAGTCTTCGACCGGACGCGCGTGCTGCGCGAAGTCGAAGTCCGACAGGTTCGCGAGCAGGAAGCGCAGCGTATTGCGGATGCGGCGATAGCCTTCCGTCACGCGCTTCAGGATTTCCTCGGAGATCGCGAGCTCGCCCGAGTAGTCGGTCGACGCGATCCACAGGCGGATGATTTCCGCGCCGAGGCGGTTTGCGACTTCATGCGGATCGATGCCGTTGCCGAGCGACTTGCTCATCTTGCGGCCTTCGCCGTCGACGGTGAAGCCGTGCGTGAGCAGCGCGTTGTAGGGCGGGCGGCCGTCGAGCATCGACGCGGTCAACAGCGACGAATGGAACCAGCCGCGATGCTGGTCCGAGCCTTCGAGGTACAGGTCGGCCGGAAACTGCAGCTCGTCCTTGTGCGAGCCGCGCAGCACGTGCCAGTGCGTGGTGCCCGAATCGAACCACACGTCGAGCGTGTCGCGGTTCTTTTCGTACAGGTTGGCGTCCTCGCCGATCAGCTCTCGCGGATCGACCGTCTGCCATGCCTCGATGCCTTCCTCCTCGACGCGCTGCGCGACCTGTTCGAGCAACTCCAGCGTGCGCGGATGCAGCTCGCCGGTTTCCTTGTGCACGAAGAACGCCATCGGCACGCCCCACTGGCGCTGCCGCGACAGCGTCCAGTCCGGGCGGTTCGCGATCATGCTGAAGAGGCGCTGCTTGCCCCACGACGGATAGAACGCCGTGTTCTCGATGCCTTCGAGTGCGGTCTCGCGCAGCGTCTTGTCGCCGTCGTTGGGCTTCACGTCCATGCCGGCGAACCACTGCGAAGTGGCGCGGTAGATGATCGGCGTCTTGTGGCGCCAGCAGTGCATATAGCTGTGCGTGTACTTCTCGGTGCGCAGCAGCGAGCCGGCGCCTTGCAGCGCCTCGACGATCTGCGGATTGGCAGCCCAGATCGACAGGCCGCCGAACAGCGCGAGCGATTCGATGTAGCGGCCGTCGCCCATCACCGGGTTGATGATGTCCGAGTCGGCCATGCCGTGCGCCTTGCACGACACGAAGTCTTCCACGCCGTACGCCGGCGACGAGTGCACGACGCCGGTGCCGGTTTCGGTCGTCACGTAGTCGCCGAGGTAGACCGGCGCGGTGCGCTTGTAGCCCGGATGCGCGGACGCGAGCGGGTGGTTGAAGCGCAGGTTCACGAGCTTTTCGCCCGGCGTCGTCGCGACGACCGTGCCTTCGAGGCCGTACAGCTTCAGGCACGCCTCGACGCGTTCCTCAGCGAGGATCAGCAGGCCGCGCGGCGTGTCGACGAGCGCGTAGACGAGTTCCGGATGCAGGTTCAGCGCCTGGTTGGCGGGGATGGTCCACGGCGTAGTGGTCCAGATCACGATGCCGCCTTCGTTGCGCGGCAGCGCGGCGAGGCCGAACGCCTGCGCGGTCTTCTCTGGTTCGGCGAAGCTGAACAGCACATCGATGGTCGGATCGGTCTTGTCCTTGTACTCGACTTCCGCTTCGGCGAGCGCCGAGCCGCAGTCGAAACACCAGTTGACCGGCTTCAGGCCGCGGAATACGTAGCCTTTTTCCATGATTTTCGCGAGCGCGCGGATTTCGCCGGCTTCATTCGCGAAGTTCATCGTCTTGTACGGATTGTCCCAGTCGCCGAGCACGCCCAGACGGCGGAAGCCCGCCTTCTGCTTCTCGATCTGCTCGGTCGCGTAGGCGCGCGCCTTCTGCATCACTTCGGCCGCCGGCAGCGACTTGCCGAACTGCTTTTCGATCTGGATTTCGATCGGCATGCCGTGACAGTCCCAGCCTGGCACGTAGACCGCGTCGAAGCCCGCCAGATTGCGCGCCTTGACGATCATGTCCTTCAGGATTTTGTTCACCGCGTGACCGAGGTGGATGTCGCCGTTCGCATACGGCGGGCCGTCGTGCAGGATGAACTTCGTGCGGCCCCTGGAGGCGGCGCGGATCTTGTCGTACACCTTGCGTTCCTGCCAGTCCTTGACCCATTGCGGCTCGCGCTTGGGCAGGTCGCCGCGCATCGGGAACGGTGTGTCGAGCAGGTTGACCGGGTAGCGGGACTGCGGTTTCGAATCAGCTTTCTTGTTGCTCATGATGTGGGTGGCGGTGAATTCGTTTCTATGCGTAGCGGCGCGCGGATTGCGCGCTGCGCGAGGAGCGTGGGACGCGCCCGGCAGGCGGCTCCGCGTGAAGCCCGGACGCCCTTCGATGCGCGCGGCGACGGTTCGTGCGGCGCGCCGCGCCGGCCCGAACCGCGGTGGTTATCTAATTCGGTCGGTGGCCGAGGTGGCGAAACCGGTGGAACGGCTGCCCGGCGTGCCGGCGCCGACCGCAGCGAACCATGCGCGCGCATTGGCGACGTCGCGCGCGATCGCGGCGGTCAGCGTTTCGAGATCGACGAACTTCTCCTCGTCGCGCAGCTTCTTCAGAAATTCGACGCGCACGAGTTTGCCATACGCGTCGCCGTGCCAATCGAGCAGGTGCACTTCGAGCAGCACACGGCCGGAATCGTCGACGGTGGGGCGCAGGCCGAGGCTCGCGACGGCCGGCAGCGGTTGCTCGGCGATGCCATGCACCTGTACGACGAAGATGCCGGCCAGTGCCGGACGCTTGTGCGCGATCGGCAGATTGAGCGTCGGAAAGCCGAGATCGCGGCCGAGCTTCATGCCATGGGTGACGTGGCCGCTGATCAGATAGTCGCGGCCGAGCGCTGCGCGCGCCGAGTCGAGGTCGCCCGCGACCAGCGCCGCGCGCACGCCCGAGCTCGAGATGCGCGCGCCCGACGGATCGGCGACCGTCGCCATCTGTTCGACTTCGAAACCGTACTGCTTGCCGGCCGTCCGCAGCGACGCGAAATCGCCGGCGCGCTTCGCGCCGTAGCGGAAGTCGTCGCCGATCATGATCCAGCGCGCGTGCAAGCCGTTGACGATGATCCGCTCGACGAACGCATCTGGCGACTGGCTCGCGAACGTGTGATTGAAGTGCTCGACGACGACCCGGTCGACCCCGTTGGTGCGCAGCGCCTCGAGCTTGTCACGCAGCATCGCGATGCGCGGCGGCGCGCCGGCCGGGTTGAAGAACTCGCGCGGGTGCGGCTCGAAGGTCATCACGCAGACGGGCAGGCCACGCGCGTTCGCGGCCGCGCGGACGTGGGCGAGCAGAGCCTGGTGGCCGCGGTGGACACCGTCGAAGTTGCCCATGGTCAGCGCGCACGGCGCGCGGCTCTCGGCATTGGGAAGGCCGCGGAAGACTCTCACGATAGTGGGTTGCAGGCGTTGCTGCGATTGCAATAGGGGCGCGGGCGGGGTGCCACAAAACAATCGATTATAAACGCTTGGCGCAACAGACGGCTGCGCGGTCGCGGTCCGGCGATTGCCGAATGATAAAATCCGCGCATGAAAAAACTCGTCATCCTGATTTCCGGGCGGGGTAGCAACATGGAAGCCATCGTGCGCGCCTGCGCGAGCGAGGGCTGGCCGGCGCGGGTCGCCGCCGTGATTGCCAACCGTCCCGATGCCGCGGGGCTCGCGTTCGCGGCGTCGCATGGCATCGCCACGGCGGTGGTCGACCACCGCCAGTTTCCGGATCGCGACAGCTTCGACGCGGCACTCGCCGAGCAGATCGACGCCATCGCGCCGGACCTCGTCGTGCTCGCGGGCTTCATGCGCGTGCTGACCGAGCGCTTCGTCGACCACTACGCAGCGCGCATGCTGAACGTGCACCCGTCATTGCTGCCGAGCTTTCCGGGTCTGAAGACCCATCAGCAGGCGCTCGACGCCGGCGTGCGGTTCCACGGCGCGTCGGTGCATTTTGTCACATCAAAGCTGGATCACGGGCCGATCGTCTTGCAGTCGGCGGTGCCTGTCGAGGCGGGCGATACCGCACAGACGCTCGCCGCACGCGTGCTCGCCACCGAGCACATCATTTATCCACGCGCGGTGCGCTGGTTCGTCGAAGGGCGTCTCGCTCTGGACGGCTCGCGCGTCACGCTTACGCCGTCGGAGCCGCAATGGCTCTTTGCCGGTCACACCGCCGGAGAGGGCGCATGAGATTGCATGGTTTCCTGATTGGACAAACTGAAACGCTGCTGGCCGAAGTGCTGCGGCTGAACGGCCCCGCCGACGCCACCACGAGCCGCTTCTTCCGCGCGCATCCGAAGCTCGGGCACGCCGAGCGCGGCGTGATCGCCGAGGCGGTGTTCGCCGTGCTGCGCCGCCGGATGGAGTTCGCGCATCTGGCCGAAAGCGGCACTGGCAGCCCCGCGCGTCGCATGGCGCTGCTGGGCCTGATGCAGACGGCGGGACGCTCGGCGCTCAAGCCGTTCGTCACCGAGGCCGAAGCGACGTGGCTCGAACACGTGGCGAAGATCGACCCGGAAAGCCTGCCGCTGCGGATTCGCCTGAACCTGCCCGACTGGATCAGCCAGGCGCTCAGCTCGCGCTTCGAGGCCGCCGAGCTCGCGCAGCTGGCCGCCGCGCTGAACTACCCGGCGCCGCTCGATCTGCGCGCGAACCCGATCAAGGCGAGCCGCGACGACGTGCTGGGTGCGCTGTCGAAGGCGGGCATCGAGGCGGGCGCGACACCGTTCGCGCCGCTCGGGGTGCGCGTGGTCGGCAAGCCGGCGCTCACCAAGCTCGACGCGTTCCAGCAGGGCTGGCTCGAAGTGCAGGACGAGGGCAGCCAGCTGCTGTGCTCGGTGGTCGCGCCTCGGCGCGGCGAGATGATCGTCGATTTCTGTGCGGGCGCGGGCGGCAAGACGCTGGCGCTCGGCGCGGCAATGCGCTCGACCGGCCGGCTCTACGCGTTCGATATCTCCGAGCGGCGTCTCGCGAAGCTGAAGCCGCGTCTCGCGCGCAGCGGCCTGTCGAACGTGAACCCGGTGCTGATCGACAGCGAACACGACGCGAAGATCAAGCGTCTGGCTGGCAAGATCGACCGCGTGCTCGTCGATGCACCGTGCAGCGGCCTCGGCACGCTGCGCCGCAACCCGGATCTGAAGTGGCGCCAGTCGCCGGAGTCGATCGCCGAGCTAGCGCCGAAGCAGGCGTCGATTCTCACGAGCGCGGCGCGTCTCGTGAAGAAGGGCGGCCGGCTCGTCTATGCTACGTGCTCGATTCTCGAAGCCGAAAACGAGGCGGTGGTGCAGCAGTTCCTCGCCGATCATCCTGATTTCGCGCTGGTGCCGGTGCGCGACGTCCTTGCCGAGCAGCGTATCGAGCTGGAGATGGGCGACTACCTGTCGCTGTGGCCGCACCGCCACGCGACCGACGGCTTTTTCGCCGCCGTGCTCGAGCGCCAGAGCTAGGCAACCGGCTGCAGGCCGGCGCGCGGATTGGCGGATGAATCCGCGCGCGCCGGCCATTCCGGCGACATCCGTGCATACGACTTTACCCACATGTTCAGCGACATCGCGCGCGACTTCGGTCAGCGCGTGATGCTGTGACAGGTCGCGATCCTGCTTGCGACGCTGCTCGTCGCGTGGCTGCTCGCGCGGACGCTGCGCCGGCGCATCAAGCGGCCGCAATCGACGCGCTACGAGAGCCTGCGTTTCGGCATGGAAAGCCTCGACCGGGCGGCTTTTCCGCTGATCGGCGCGGCACTGGTGTGGCTCGCGCGGGCGATCGCCGGCCAGTTCATGGACACCACGCTGCTCGATCTGGCGCTGGTGCCGCTCGCCGGCATTGGGCTGATCTACATCGTGTTCTTCTTCGGCGGGTGTTCAACCGCGAAGGTGGCGAGCATCCGTGGCTGTTTCTCGTCGAGAAGATCGTGTCGGTAGTCGTTTGGATCGGCATGGTACTCACGCTATTGGGCATTCAGAACGCCGTGATCGCGTGGATGGACAGCGTGAGCTTTGGCGTCGGTAATGCGCATATGACGCTGCTGTCGCTGATCACGGGGCTGTCGTGGGTCGCCGTCACGTTGATCGTCGCGATGTGGCTCGGCTCGTGGTTCGAAGATCGCCTGATGCGCACGAAGACGCTCGACGCGAATCTGAAGGTCGTGGTCGCGCGCGTCGGCCGAGCGGCCTTCGTGCTGGCGGCGATCCTGATCAGCCCGTCGATCGTCGGCATCGACATCACGGTGCTCGGCGTGTTCGGCGGCGCGCTCGGCGTCGGGCTCGGCTTCGGCATGCAGAAGATCGCGAGCAACTATGTATCGGGCTTCATCACCCTTCTCGATCGCTCGTTGCGGATCGGCGACACGATCAACGTGAGCGGCCTGCAGGGCCGCGTCACGCAGATCCGCACACGCTATACCGTGGTGCGCGGACTCGACGGCATCAGGACGCTGATTCCGAACGAAAAGCTGATCACCGACGTCGTGCAGAACCAGTCGTCGTATCTGACCCGCGGCTATGCGCGGGCGGCCGTGCAGATGCCTACACATCCGACGTCGAGCCGGCGATGACGCTGCTCGCCCAGGCCGCCGCCGACGTGCCGCGGGTGCTGCGCGAACCGGCGCCGACGCCATTTCTGGTCGGCTTTGGCCGGGACGGCATCAATCTCGAGTTGGGTTTCTGGATCGAAGATGCGGTGAGCGGCACGTGGCGTGCTCACAACCATCAACTGCAATATCTGGCGTCTCTTTTCCGAGCACGGCATCACTATTGCGCTCCCGCAACGCGAGGTGCGCATCGTCGGTCAGGCAAGCGGCGCAATGCCGCACCCGTTAAGCCCCATTTCGCGCCGCGGCAAGGCATGCGCCAGTGCCCAGGCAATTGCTATCGACTTGATTGCGCACAAAAAATCCCTATTTGTTACAAACACTTGGAATCGTTCAAGTAGAATATCGTCCTATCCCGCTGTATGCTTTCACTTTCATGACACGCGCGCCGCGTGTGCTTCGTATCTTTCGTTCTGCAGGTAACTTACCTTGTTGAATTCTTTGCTCGATTTCCTTGCCCACGGGCTACTGCATTTCTCGTGGTGGCAACTCGTCGTGTACACGCTGATCGTGACGCACATCACGATTATCGGCGTGACCGTCTATCTACATCGCTGCCAGGCGCATCGCGCGCTGGATCTGCACCCGATCGCCAGTCATTTTTTCCGCTTCTGGCTGTGGATGACCACCGGCATGCTGACCGGCCAGTGGGCCGCGATTCACCGCAAGCACCACGCGAAATGCGAGACCGAAGAGGATCCGCACAGCCCGCAGACGCGCGGCATCTGGAAGGTGCTGCTCCAAGGCGCCGAACTCTATCGCACCGAAGCGAAAAACGAAGAAACGATGCGCAAGTTCAGTCACGGTACACCGAACGACTGGATGGAGCGCAACGTCTACACGAAGTACCCGATTCTTGGCGTGAGCCTCATGATGGTGATCAACGTCGCGCTGTTCGGCGTCGTCGGCCTGACCATCTGGGCCGTGCAGATGGTGTGGATCCCTTTCTGGGCCGCGGGCGTGGTCAACGGCCTCGCGCACTTCTGGGGCTATCGCAACTTCAATTCGTCGGATGCGAGCACCAACATTATCCCGTGGGGCATCATCATCGGTGGCGAAGAGCTGCATAACAATCACCACACGTATGCGACGTCGGCGAAGCTGTCGAACAAGTGGTACGAGTTCGACATTGGCTGGATGTACATCCGCATCATGCAGGCGTTTCGTCTGGCCAAAGTGAAGAAGGTCGCACCGACGCCGCGCCTGACCACCGGCAAGCTCGTGCTCGATCAGGACACGCTGCAGGCCGTGCTCGCGAACCGCTACGAAGTGATGGCGCGTTACGCGAAAGCGATCAAGCGCGCATACCGCCAGGAGCTCGCGCATCTGAAGGAAGTCGGCGCGCGCGAAAAGTATCAGGTGATGCGTGGTGCGCGCAGCTGGTTCCACAAGGAAGAGGCGGGCCTGAACGAGCCGCAGAAGCTCCAGCTGCCGCAGATTTTCGCGAACAGCCAGAAGCTGAAGACCTACATCGACATGCGCAACGAACTGGCGGCAATGTGGGAGCGCTCCAACGCGTCGCGCGAGCAATTGCTGGTGCAATTGCAGGACTGGTGCCATCGCGCAGAGCAGAGCGGTATCAAGGCGCTGCAAGACTTCGCGATGCGACTGCGTCGCTATGCCTGAAATCCATTAAAATTTCAGGACGTCACAAAACCCCGCGTTGGCGGGGTTTTGCATTTTTGGGCCGTGGAAATGCATTGCGCGTGTAGCGCGATCGGCAAGCCGCGGCGGCCAGGTGAGGGCAGAGGAGATGATGAAGCAGCAGGCGATCAGGACCGTCGAATTCGATCGGCCTCAGGCGCAGGGCACGACCTGCGGGATTGGGCAGGCGTGGGCGAAGGTGCCCGAGACGCCGTCGGCGGAAGAAAAGCGGGCGCTGAAGGCGCGCATTCGCGAATTACTCAAGCGCGAGAAAGCGGTGCTGGTCGCGCACTATTATGTCGACGCCGAATTGCAGGAACTCGCCGACGAAACCGGCGGTTGCGTGGCCGATTCGCTGGAAATGGCGCGCTTCGGCCGCGATCACGAGGCGCAGACGCTGGTGGTCGCGGGCGTGCGCTTCATGGGCGAGACCGCTAAAATCCTCAGTCCAGACAAGCGCATTCTGATGCCGGATCTGGATGCGACCTGTTCGCTCGACCTCGGTTGTCCGGTCGACGAGTTCTCGGCGTTCTGCGACGCACACCCGGACCGCACGGTGGTCGTGTACGCGAACACGAGCGCGGCCGTGAAGGCGCGCGCGGACTGGATGGTGACGTCGTCGATCGGGTTGGAGATCGTCGCCGATCTGCATGCGCGCGGCGAGAAGATCATCTGGGCGCCGGACCGTCATCTCGGCAGCTTCATCCAGGGCAAGACCGGCGCGGACATGCTGATGTGGCAGGGCTCGTGCCTCGTGCACGACGAATTCAAGGGCATCGAACTCGATCTGCTGCGCGCCGATTATCCGCACGCGAAGGTGCTCGTGCATCCGGAGTCGCCGGCCAACGTGGTCGCCCAGGCGGACGTGGTCGGCTCGACCACGCAGTTGATCGACGCCGCGCAGAAGCTCGACGCGACGCACTTCATCGTCGCGACCGACCTCGGCATCCTGCACAAGATGCAACTCGCCGCGCCCGGCAAGACGCTGATTGCCGCGCCGACGGCCGGCAACAGCGCGACCTGCAAGAGCTGCGCGCATTGCCCGTGGATGGCGATGAACGGACTCGCCAATCTGGCCGATGTGCTCGAGCGCGGCCACAACGAAATCTTCGTCGAGCGTGGGATCGGCGAGCGTGCGCGTCTACCTATCGATCGCATGCTCGATTTCGCGGCGCGTCACAAGAAGCGCGTGCAGGCGAGCGGCGATCTCGCGCGCGACGCGCAACTGTATTCGAATGTGGGGGCAGCGTAATGAAGGTGGTGGAGAAGGCGCCTGAGCAGGTACTGGTGCGCGAAGGGGCCGACGCAGTGTCGCCGCTTTTCGCGGCGATTCACGCGCAATATGGCGTGGCGTTCGACGCGGCGCTCGCACGCAATGTCGCCGATGCACTCGCCGAAGATATCGGCACCGGCGATCAGACCGGCCGCCTCGTGCCTGCCGATGACGTTCACGACGCGCGCATCATCGTGCGCGAGGAAGCGGTACTGTGCGGCGTGCCGTGGTTCGACGCAGTGATGCGCGCGGTCGATCCTCGCATCGTAGTTCAATGGCGTTACCGCGAGGGCGACCGCATGAGCGCCGACACGACGGTCTGCGATCTTCGCGGGCCGGTGCGCGCGCTGCTGACCGCCGAGCGCAATGCGGTGAATTTCCTGCAGCTGCTGTCGGGCGTGGCGAGCGCGACGCGCCGCTATGTCGACGCGATTGCTCACACGCGCGCGTGCGTTCTCGATACGCGCAAGACGCTCCCAGGCTTGCGGCTCGCGCAAAAGTACGCGGTGCGCATCGGCGGCGGTGCGAACCAGCGGCTCGCGCTGTACGACGGCATTCTGATCAAGGAAAACCATATCGCCGCGGCCGGCGGCTTGGGCGCGGCGATGGACGCGGCGCTCGCGTTGAATGCGGGCGTGCCGATCCAGATCGAAGTCGAAACGCTCGAACAACTGGAAACTGCGCTCGCGCATGGCGCGCAGTCGATCCTGCTCGACAACTTCTCGTTCGACATGATGCGCGACGCGGTTCGCATCACGGCCGGGCGCGCGGTGCTCGAAGTGTCCGGCGGCGTGAATTTCGAGACCGTGCGCACGATCGCGGAGACTGGCGTGGACCGCGTGTCGATTGGCGCACTGACCAAAGACGTGCGCGCGACCGACTACTCGATGCGGATCGTTTGAGCGCCGCGCGTTTTAGCGCGACAGTCGACACTCGTGACGACTTAACAAGGCCATTGCCGGAGCTTACCGGCAATGGCCTTGTCGTTTGTGGCGTCGTTTCAGCGTGTATTTCGGCCCAAGGCTGTCAGGTATTCGGCCTGCGTACATACTTCGGCGTGAGCACCGTCGGTAGCGCCTTGGGTAATGTCGACGGCCAGTCGCGGCTGAAATGCAGGCCGCGGCTTTCGCGCCGCGAGCGCGCGCTGTCCACGATCAGCGACGCCACATCGACCAGATTGCGCAGTTCCAGCAGATCGCGGCTCACCTTGAAGTTCGCGTAGTACTCGTGGATCTCGTCGCGCAGCAACGCGAGCCGATGCTTCGCGCGCTCGAGTCGCTTGTCGGTGCGCACGATACCGACGTAGTTCCACATCAGCCGGCGCAGTTCGTCCCAGTTGTGCGCGACCACGACCTCCTCGTCCGGATCGGACACGCGGCTTTCGTCCCAGGCCGGCAGCGGCGCGTGAACGGCGGCAGCGAAGCCTTCTGCTTCGATCGCCTTGGCGGCGGAGCGGCCGGTCACGAGGCATTCGAGCAGCGAATTGCTGGCAAGTCGGTTCGCGCCGTGCAGGCCGGTGCAGGACGTTTCGCCGACTGCGTAGAGACCCGCGAGATCGGTGCGGCCCGCCAGATCGGTGACGACGCCGCCGCACGTGTAATGCGCGGCCGGTACCACTGGAATCGGCTCCTTCGTGATGTCGATGCCGAACTCGAGGCAGCGCGCCAGGATCGTCGGGAAATGCTCGTGCAGGAACGCGGCCGGCTGGTGGCTGATGTCGAGGTACACGCAATCGATGCCGCGTTTCTTGATCTCGAAGTCGATCGCCCGCGCGACGATGTCGCGCGGCGCAAGCTCCGCGCGCTCGTCGTGATTGGGCATGAAGCGCGTGCCATCCGGCAGTTTCAGAATGCCACCTTCGCCGCGCACTGCTTCCGAAATCAGGAACGACTTCGCGTACGGGTGAAACAGGCACGTTGGGTGGAACTGGATGAATTCCATGTTCGACACGCGGCAGCCGGCGCGCCATGCCATCGCGATGCCGTCGCCGGTCGCGGTGTCGGGGTTGGTCGTGTACAGGTAGACCTTGCCGGCGCCGCCGGTCGCGAGCACCGTATGCGGCGCTTCGATCGTAACGGTGCGGCCGCTTTGCAGATCGAGCGCATACAGACCATGGCAGCGGCGGCCGGGCAGGCCGAGGCGTTCGGACGTGATCAGGTCGATTGCGTGATGGTCTTCGAACAGCGTGATGTTCGGATGCTGGCGCACCTGCTCGCTGAGCGTGGCGACGACCGCGTGGCCGGTCGCGTCGGCCGCGTGAATGATCCGGCGATGGCTATGGCCGCCTTCGCGCGTCAAATGAAAGCCCAGTTCGGCGGCCTCGTCTTTCGTGAACGGCACGCCCTGTCCGATCAGCCATTCGATCGCGGCGCGCCCATGCTCGACGATAAAGCGTGTCGCCGCCTCGTCGCACAGGCCGCCGCCTGCGGTCAGCGTATCGCGCACGTGATTCTCGACGCTGTCCGCCGAATCGAGCACCGCGGCGATGCCGCCTTGCGCCCAGTCGCTCGCGCCTTCGGTCAGCGATCGCTTGGCGATCACAGCAACGCGCCGTGTCTGCGCGAGATTGAGCGCGACGCTCAAACCAGCCAGACCGCTACCGACAATCGCCACATCGAATTCCATTGCCCACATCTCCGTCTTTCGTTTTGCGATGACGGCGCGCGAACCGCACGCCGCGAAAACGACAAAGGATACGCGCCGCATCGCCCTGGCGAAAGCTGGCCAAACGGAATAGGGCGATTCGCGCGCGCCTTGCGGAGCTATCGCGAGGTCCGCGCAAAAACAAAAAAGCCTCGCACGAATGCGAGGCTTTTCATGTTTTTGCCTTCGTCAGGCTGGAGAGCCAAGATTACTTGATCTTGGTTTCCTTGTAGTCAACGTGCTTGCGGATGACCGGATCAAATTTCTTGATCAGCATCTTTTCCGGCATGTTGCGTTTGTTCTTCGTGGTCGTGTAGAAGTGACCCGTGCCTGCGGTCGATTCCAGCTTGATCTTGTCGCGTGCGCCTTTCGCCATGATTTACTCCTTAGGCTTCACCGCGTGCGCGCAAATCTGCGAGCACAGCGTCGATACCGTTCTTGTCGATCAGGCGCAGGCCGGCGTTCGAAACGCGCAGACGCACCCAACGGTTTTCGCTTTCCACCCAGATACGGCGGTTTTGCAGGTTCGGCAGGAACCGGCGCTTGGTCTTGTTGTTCGCGTGGGAAACGTTGTTGCCGCTCATCGGCGCTTTCCCAGTTACTTGGCATACGCGTGCCATGAGAGCACTCCTAATACGCTAATTCTGAGTTCGAACGCCGTGAAAGTTTCCCGAAAAGAGCCGCGCTGAAAGTGTGCGAAGTTGCGCCGAATTTGCATGGAGACACTTCGCTACCACAGCTGCCTGACCTTTGCGGAACGCCTTGATGGCTTCGGAACAGGGGGTTGGAAATAGGCAAACCGGAATTCTAGCAGAAAAAAAGCCGCAAAATCAAACCTTATTTGCGATGCGGGACGCTGCGTCGTACGGCGGCCATTCCGCTTCCCGCGCTCGAGCGGGCTTGCGCGCGAGCCCCGGCCAGCCGGCGCGGGCGAACGAATATACGGTGTCCGCGCCGATCACCAGATGATCGATCAACTGCACATCGACGAGCGCGAGCGCATCGCGCAGCGTCTGCGTGAGGCGGCAGTCGCTGGCACTCGGCTCGACGGCGCCGGACGGATGATTATGCGCGACGATCAGGCTGGCCGCGTTCGCGGCGAGCGCCCGCCGCACGATCTCGCGCGGATACACGGCCATCCGCGTGAGCGAGCCGCGCGCGCTTTCCTCGCAGCGGATCAGCCGATGCCGGGCGTCGAGAAACAGCGACACGAACACCTCCTGCGGCTGTCCGCCGATCAGAAGGCGCAGATAACTTTCGACCGCTTCGGGCGAATTCATTAGCGGGCGCTTGCGCATCTTGTCGACCAGCGAGCGACGCGCCATTTCCATGATCGCGAGTAATTGCGCTTTTTTCGCCGGGCCGATGCCGCGAATGCCGTCGAAGTCCGCATAAGTCGCGTCGAGCATCGCGCGCAGGGAGCCGAAGCGATCCAGCAGCGCCCGCGCGACGCTGAACACGTCGTGACCGGGCAGGCCAGAGCCGAGCACGAGCGCGATCATTTCAGTGTCCGACAGCACGTCGGGGCCCTGCTCGATCAGTCGCTCGCGCGGCATGTCGCGCCGGAGCCATTTACCCCGAAACAGTTGCCGCCGGCAGCGGGCGGTGGAGTCGGCGGCTTTTGACGGGGCCTCGGCCGACCGATTCGCGGCGGCTTTCACGCCGCCTCCGGCGCGTGCCGGCGCCTTCGGTCGTCGCAGCGTTGGCGCAGGTGTTTCGTCGATTGTGCTGGCGAAATCAGCCATATATATAGAGTCCTCCGCGTAAGGTTGACGGCGCACGCGGCGCAATGCGCCGCCGGGCCGTGCCGCCCTCGCGCGCGACGGACTCAAGCCGGCGCCCGCTAGGTGGCTTACAATAGACACTTTGCGCACGGCACGCCGACGGTTTGCCACACGCGTCGACTGCCCCGCGGCGCACGCGTGCAGCGCTTCGACTGAGCGAGCATTGCATGAGCATCATCGATATTTCCGAGGTGAAACCCGGTTCACACGTCACGCTGCATTACCGGCTTTCCCTTGCCGATGGCGCCGAAGTGATCAACACGTTCAACGACAAGCCGGCCACGCTGCTGCTCGGCGCCGGTCAACTGGCGCCGCCGCTGGAAGATATTTTGCTGGGTTTGAAGGTGGGCCGCCATTCGACCTTTCAGCTAGCGCCGGGCCAGGCGTTCGGCCCGCGCAATCCGGATCTGATCCAGCGCGTGTCCCTCGCCACGCTGCGGGAGAACAGCATGATCGGCGAGGATTTTTCCCCGGGTGACCTGGTCGAATTCAACGCGCCGGGCGGCGGGCGCTATGCCGGCGTACTGAAGGAAGTTGGCGAAACGTCGGCCCTATTCGATTTCAATCACCCGCTTGCCGGCCAGGCGCTGGCGTTTGAAGTGAAAATCATCGGGATTCTGTAAACATGAGCATCACGGATACGACTCTTGCCGAAGCGGAGATCCTGCTGGCCCAGCCACGCGGGTTCTGCGCCGGCGTCGACCGGGCGATCGAGATCGTCGAGCGGGCCATCAAGCTGTATGGCTCGCCGATCTACGTGCGTCACGAAATCGTCCATAACGCCTATGTGGTCGAAGACCTGCGCAAGAAGGGAGCGATCTTCATCGAGAACCTGGACGAAGTGCCGGCGGGCAACACGGTGATCTTCAGCGCGCATGGCGTGTCGAAGGCCGTGCGCTCGGAGGCGGAGTCGCGCGGGCTGCGGGTGTACGACGCCACCTGTCCGCTCGTGACCAAGGTGCATATCGAAGTCGCGAAGATGCGCCAGGACGGTTTCGACATCGTGATGATCGGCCACAAGGGCCACCCGGAAGTCGAAGGCACGATGGGCCAGGCGGCCGAGGGCATGCATCTGGTCGAGGACATCGAGGATGTGCAGGCGTTGCAGCTCGCCGATCCGGAGCGGATCGCCTTCGTCACGCAAACCACGCTGTCGGTCGACGACGCCGCCGAAATCATCGGCGCGCTGAAGGCCAAGTACCCGTCCATCCGTGAGCCGAAGAAGCAGGACATCTGCTACGCCACGCAGAATCGCCAGGACGCAGTGAAGTTCATGGCGCCGCAGTGCGACGTCGTGATCGTCGTCGGCAGTCCGAACAGCTCGAATTCGAACCGCTTGCGCGAGCTCGCCGAGAAGCTCGGCGTGCCAGCCTATATGGTCGATTCGCCCGATCAGATCGATCCGGTTTGGGTCGAGGGCAAGCGCCGCATTGGCGTGACCGCCGGTGCGTCGGCGCCGGAGGTGCTGGCGCAGGCGGTGATCGCGCGTTTGCGCGAACTGGGTGTGCGCAACGTGCGCGCGCTCGAGGGCATCGAGGAAAACATCGCGTTTCCGCTGCCACGCGGGCTCGGTCTGCCAGCCTGACAATCCGTTAGCTACACTGAAAGGAAAGCGCGCCCGTGGGCGCGCTTTTTTTATGCCCGTGCCCGACGAACCTCCGATTAAATTAAGTGCCACATCGAATGACCGGTCAACTTTCGGTGGTCTCGCGCACAAATTATTTTGAATTGTGATCGGGGCTTTTATCGATTTTGGCGCGATGCGTCCCCGTTTTAAGCTCGCAAAAGCTTTAAGACGGATTGAGCATGCACCGAATTGGTGCAATTTACCGAGCGCGCGCTAAATGGTCATACCCGACGCAAAGCCCGGCCTATCCGGGATTCGCGCCGAGCGCCCGCAACACTTGATGCCAGCGGGTTCGGCACCGGTGCAACTGGTGCACGAAAACGGATCGCAACCAGGTTGCGCCTTTTAACGGATTTCGCTCTCAAAATCAGGTTGCAATGCAGGAAAACCCCACCGGTTCAACAATATTGCCACCTGCATAATTGGAGTTACAATGCGCGCGTTCTCAAGGCCTTGAGGTCCTGGACAGTGGATTTTGCAAGGCGCAGGAGACCTTACTTGATGCGAGTCAAATTTGCTTACGCCGTGTCCATCGCGGCCACGGTTGCGATGCTGACCGCGTGCGGCAAGAAACAGGATGGCGAAGCGGGAACGGGCGCATCGGGGGCCGCGGCGGTTGCCACCGCGAGCGAAGCGACTATCGTGAAGATCGGTCATGCGGCTCCGTTGACGGGCGGCATCGCGCACCTGGGCAAGGACAACGAAAATGGGGCGCGCCTCGCGGTCGAAGAAATCAATGCGCAGGGTTTGACGATCGACGGTCGCAAGATCCAGCTGCAACTCGACGCGCAGGACGATGCGGCGGACCCGAAAACCGGCACCGCCGTCGCGCAGAAGCTGGTCGACGATCACGTGGTCGCGGTGATCGGACACCTGAACTCCGGGGTCTCGATTCCGGCGTCGAAGATGTATAGCGACGCGAGCATCGTCGAGATCTCGCCGTCGTCGACGAATCCGGCCTATACGCAGCAAGGGTTCAAGACGACCTATCGGGTGGTCGCGACCGACGCGCAGCAGGGTCCGGCGCTCGCCAATTACGCGACGAAGGCGCTGGGTGCCAAACGCATCGCGGTCGTGGACGATGCGACCGCCTACGGCAAAGGTCTCGCGGACGAGTTCACGAAGACCGCCGAGGCGAGCGGAGCGAAGATCGTCGCGCGGGAGGCGACGAGCGACAAGGCCACGGATTTCCGGGCCATTCTCACGAAGATCAAGAGTGTTCAGCCGGACGCCATCATGTTCGGCGGCATGGACGCGACGGGCGGGCCTTTTACGAAGCAGGCGGCGGCGCTCGGTATCAGGGCAAAAATCCTTGGCGGCGACGGTGTGTGTACCGACAAGGTAGGTGAGCTGGCGGGTACCGCCGTGCAAAACCTGGTCTGTTCGGAAGCAGGACTCGCGCTTTCGAAAATGACCAATGGAGCGGACTTCGAAAAGAAGTACGAGGACCGCTTCCACACGCCGGTGCAGATTTACGCGCCGTTCACGTATGACGCTGTGTACGTGATCGTCGATGCAATGAAGCGCGCTAATTCTATCGAGGCGCCCAAGGTGCTGGCTGCGATGCCTTCGACCGATTACAACGGGGTAATCGGCCACATCGCGTTCGACGACAAGGGTGATTTGAAAGAGGGCGCCATTACGCTTTACGACTTCAAGGACGGCAAGAAAGCAGTGCTCGACGTCGTAAAGATGTGATGACGGGAAGTACGGCCTGACGGCACCGACACCATCCAACGGTGCCGTTTTTGCATCCGCCCAAGGTGAGCTCGCGACCGCATCACGGTCGTCAGGGCAAGCCGGCAACGGATAACCCTTACCGGTCTTTTACATCAGTACCCGCAGTGCCGTTGAGATTCGTAGCGCATCACCGCCCACCGGCAGATGAAAAACGCGAATCCAGTCGCACGGGCTAAGGAGCATTAAATGGATATCTTCATCCAGCAGATCCTGAATGGACTGGTGCTTGGCAGTGTCTACGCCATCATCGCACTGGGCTATACGATGGTTTACGGCATTCTGGGCATCATCAACTTCGCCCACGGCGACGTGTTGATGGTGGGCGCGATGGTTGCGCTCTCCGCCATAGGTGTGCTGCAGAACCACTTCCCCGGCCTCGGCAATGTGCTGACGCTCGTGATCGCGTTGATCATCGCGGCGGCGGTCTGCGCGGTGGTCGGCTACACGATCGAGCGGGTCGCCTACCGGCCGTTGCGGCGTGCGCCGCGTCTCGCGCCGCTGATCACCGCGATCGGTGTGTCGATTCTGCTGCAGACGCTCGCGATGATGATCTGGTCGCGCAATCCGCTGCCGTTCCCGCAACTGCTGCCCACCGACCCGATCAACGTGATCAAGGCCACCGACACGACGCCCGGCGCCGTGATCTCGATGACTGAAATCGTGATCATCGTGGCGGCGTTCCTCGTGATGGGCGGCCTCCTGCTGCTCGTGCACAAGACCAGGCTCGGCCGTGCCATGCGCGCGATCGCCGAGAACCCGAACGTCGCGAGTCTGATGGGTGTGAACCCGAACTTCGTGATTTCGGCGACCTTCATGATCGGCTCGGCGCTGGCTGCGCTCGCCGGCGTGATGATCGCGTCCGAATACGGCAACGCGCACTTCTACATGGGCTTCATCCCTGGCCTGAAGGCCTTTACCGCGGCGGTGCTCGGCGGTATCGGCAATCTCGGCGGCGCGATGGTCGGCGGCGTGCTCCTCGGCCTGATCGAGCAGTTGGGTGCCGGCTATATCGGCGACCTCACGGGCGGCGTGTTCGGCAGTAACTACCAGGACGTGTTCGCGTTCATCGTGCTGATCGTCGTGCTGGTGTTCCGTCCGTCGGGCCTGCTCGGCGAACGTGTCGCGGATCGCGCCTGATCCCGGGCCACAAGGAGTCAACAATCATGACCTCAATTCAACCGATCGAGCCGTCCACGACGCTCATCCCCGAAAAGAACCGCACGAAGACGCTGACTATCGGTATTCTCACGGCGATCTTCGTGATCGCGGCGCCGATGGTCATCGGCGCCGCGGGCGGCAACTACTGGGTCCGCGTGCTCGACTTCGCGATGCTGTACGTGATGCTCGCGCTGGGCCTGAACGTGGTGGTCGGCTTTGCCGGCCTGCTGGACTTGGGCTACATCGCGTTCTACGCGATCGGCGCCTACACGGCCGCGCTGCTGAGCTCACCGCACCTCGCGACGCAATTCGCGTGGATCGCGCATCTCGCGCCGAACGGCATCCACGTGCCGATCTGGATCATCGCGCCGATCGCGATGGCGCTCGCCGCGATGTTCGGGATTCTGCTCGGTGCGCCGACACTGCGTTTGCGTGGCGACTACCTCGCGATCGTGACCCTCGGCTTCGGGGAAATCGTGCGGATCTTCATGAACAACCTCGACCGTCCGGTGAACATCACCAACGGCCCGAAGGGGATCACCGGGATCGATCCGGTGTCCGTCGGCGGCTTCAGCCTCGCGCAGACACACTCGCTGTTCGGCATGCAGTTTCCGTCGGTGTACCTGTACTACTACCTGTTCGTGCTGTGCGCGCTGTTCGTGATCTGGACCTGTACGCGTCTGCAGCATTCGCGGATCGGCCGCGCGTGGGCCGCGATCCGCGAAGACGAAATCGCGGCCAAGGCGATGGGCATCAATACCCGTAACGTGAAGCTGCTTGCGTTCGCGATGGGCGCGTCGTTCGGCGGCCTGTCGGGCGCCATGTTCGGCTCGTTCCAGGGTTTCGTGTCGCCGGAATCGTTCACGTTCTGGGAATCGGTCGTGGTGCTCGCCTGCGTGGTGCTCGGCGGCATGGGCCACATTCCGGGCGTGATCCTCGGGGCGGTGCTGCTCGCGGTGTTCCCCGAGTTCCTGCGCTCGACGATGGGTCCGCTGCAGAACATGATCTTCGGCCATGAAATCGTCGATACCGAAGTGATCCGTCAGTTGCTGTACGGCCTCGCGATGGTCGTGATCATGCTGTACCGCTCGGAAGGCCTGTGGCCCGCGCCGAAGCACGAAGACAGGATTGCGAAGCTGGCGAAGCGTGGCGGCAAGAAGCCGGTGCGCGCATAAGGTCCGGTGGAGAAAAAGACATGAGCGATAACGTAAGCAACAACGCGACGACCCGGCTGTCGGTGAAGGGCGTCAACAAGCGCTTCGGCGGCCTTCAGGCGCTTTCCGAGGTCGGCCTGCAGATCCGCGCGGGCGAGATCTACGGCCTGATCGGCCCGAACGGCGCCGGCAAGACCACCTTCTTCAATGTGATCACGGGTCTGTACACGCCGGATTCAGGCGAGTTCAAGCTCGACGGCGAGAGCTACACGCCGACCGCGGTCTATCAGGTCGCGAAGGCGGGCATTGCGCGCACGTTCCAGAACATCCGTCTGTTCGGCGGCATGACCGCGCTCGAAAACGTGATGGTCGGCCGTCATGTGCGCACGAAGCACGGTCTGCTCGGCGCGGTGTTCCAGACGCCGGCCGAACGCCAGGAAGAGCGCGAGATCAAGGAGCGCGCGCTCGAACTGCTCGACTACGTCGGCATTACGCAGTACGCGGACTATACGTCGCGCAACCTGTCGTATGGCCACCAGCGGCGGCTCGAAATCGCGCGTGCGCTGGCGACCGATCCGAAGCTGCTCGCGCTCGACGAACCGGCGGCCGGCATGAACGCCACCGAGAAGGTCGAGCTGACCAGGCTGCTCGACAAGATCCGTGCGGACGGCAAGACGATTCTGCTGATCGAACACGACGTGAAGCTCGTGATGGGTCTGTGCAATCAGATGACGGTGCTCGACTACGGCAAGGTGATTGCGCAAGGTTTGCCGCAGGACGTGCAGAAGGATGCGAAGGTGATCGAAGCTTATCTGGGTGCGGGGGTCCACTGATGTCCACGACGCAAGCAATGTTGAAAATCAAGGGCCTGCAGGTCAACTACGGTGGCATCCAGGCGGTCAAGGGTGTCGACCTCGAGGTCGGGCAGGGCGAACTCGTCACGCTGATCGGCGCGAACGGCGCGGGCAAAACCACGACGATGAAGGCGATCACCGGCCTGAAGGCGTATGCGGCCGGTGACATCGAGTACATGGGTCAGTCGATCAAGGGC
Source organism: Paraburkholderia sp. CI3 (assembly GCF_050436505.1). Taxonomy (NCBI): domain Bacteria; kingdom Pseudomonadati; phylum Pseudomonadota; class Betaproteobacteria; order Burkholderiales; family Burkholderiaceae; genus Paraburkholderia; species Paraburkholderia sp. CI3. The sequence continues at coordinate 2,190,873 of NZ_JBNDMI010000004.1, read as the reverse complement.
CTGCCCGCGCATGAGCTTCTGAAGCGCGGTCTCGCGATGGTGCCGGAAGGGCGCGGCATTTTCGCGCGCATGTCGATCGTCGAGAACATGCAGATGGGTGCGTATCTGCGCAACGATGACGATGGCATCAAGTCGGACGTCGAGCGCATGTTCGGCTTCTTTCCGCGTCTGAAGGAGCGTGCATCGCAATACGCGGGCACGCTGTCGGGCGGCGAGCAGCAGATGCTCGCGATGGCACGCGCGATCATCTCGCGGCCCAAACTGCTGCTGCTCGACGAACCGTCGATGGGTCTGTCGCCGATCATGGTCGAGAAGATCTTCGAAGTGGTGCGCCTGATTTCCTCTGAAGGCATGACCGTGCTGCTCGTCGAGCAGAACGCGCGGCTCGCGCTGCAGGCGGCGAATCGCGGCTACGTGATGGACTCCGGTTTGATCACGATGTCGGGCGACGCGAAGCAGATGCTCGACGATCCGAAGGTTCGGGCCGCGTATTTGGGCGAATGAGCGGGCGAACGAGTGGGTGAATAAGCATGTGACGAGTTGGACGTGCGCGCCGGTGGCGCACACGTCCGGCTTGCAACGCGCCCCGCGATGCAATGTCGCGGGGCGCGTTTTATTTTTCTGGTTGGGACGTGAATTAAGGGAGTCGCCCGATAACCGAACTGATTTCGTCTTTTGTGAACGCACGCAGCGTTTGCGAGCGGACATTGCCGGCCGAGCCGAGTGCGAAGCCGAAGGCGAGGAAGCTCTGCTCGTCTGCCGCTTCGACGACCGAGACAACGTCGTATGCCCCTAACGTCCAGTAGATCTGCTTCATTTCGCAGCCAAAAGATTTCGCCATTTCCGCCGCCTGCCCGGCTCGCTCTGCACTGTTCTTGATCGTGCGGATACCCTGATCCGTAAATTGCAGGAGCACCACATAAGTCGCCATGAAGATTCCCCTTAGGATTCCAACGCGTTGGGACTCAGACGCATGAGCCGCCCCCGGGGGGAAGGGTCGCGATTCGCCGCAAACCTGTCTTTCCAGCGCCGGCGTCGTCTCGTGCGTAAACGATTCTAGGCAATCCAACTGCTCGCCATCTGCTATTTGTCCGAATCCGCCGATATGTGCGCTGCTTGCGGGAGAACCATTGAAAAAGCCGCATGCGTCAAACAACGCATGCGGCTTTCTTTAATCAGGCGTACGACGCGAATCAACTGGCCGGGGCCGCGTCGGCGTATTGGCCGAGCCGCTTGCCGAGGCTGATCACCGCATCGGTACGATACCCGAGCGCATCGTAGAACGCCCGTATTTCAGCCGTTGCCGACGACAGTACCTGCAGGTTCAGCTTCGGACAACCAAGCTTCGTCAACTCGCTCTCGACGTGCGCGACGAGCCGCGTGCCGATGCCATGACGTCGCAGCGATGCGTCGACCGCGAGCGAATACAACCAGCCGCGGTGTCCATCATAGCCGCCCATTACGGTGCCGACGATGCGTCCATCGAGCACCGCGACGAAGAACAGCTCCGGTTGCGTCGCGAGCTTGTTGGCGATCGACTGACGCGGGTTGCGCTGCGGTCGCGTCACGTCGCGATACTCGGGAAACACGTCCTGCCATAGCGCAATCACGGCTTCGGTATCGGTCGCGTCGAAGCGGCGGATCGACAGCGTCGTGTTCGTCGTCATCGGTGCGCTCCGTGGTTGATTACAGCGAGTCGAGAACCGAGCGCAGCATCGCCAGCATCTGGTCGATTTCTCCGGTCGTCACGTTAAGCGCCGGCATGAAGCGCAGCAGGTTCGGACGCGCGGCGTTCAGCAGCACGCCGTCGGGTTGCATGTCGCGCGCCTTCTCGACAATCTGGTTGCCGATGTCCTTGCCGAGCAGCAGCGCGCGCAGCAGACCCTCGCCGCGCTCGCCCTTGAAGCCGCGCTCCTCGGACAGTTCGAGCAGCTTCGTGCGCAGATATTCGCCGCGCGAGCGCACGCCTTCGAGGAAGCCCGGCGCCGTCAGCTGCGAGATCACCGAGTAGCCGACCGCGGTCATCAGCGGATTGCCGTTGTAGGTGCCGCCCTGATCGCCCGCTTCGAACACGGCGATTTCCGCCTTCGACAGCAGCGCCGCGAGCGGCACGCCGCCGCCGATGCCTTTGCCGAGCGTCATGATGTCCGGCTCGATGCCCGACAGCTGATACGCGAACAGCGTGCCGGCGCGACCACAGCCGCTTTGCACTTCGTCGACGATCAGCAAGATGTTGTGTTTTTTCGTCAGCTCGCGCAGTTGCTGCATGAACTCGCGGGTTGCGGGGATCACGCCGCCTTCGCCCTGGATCGGCTCGAGCATCACCGCGACGGTCTTCGCGTTGATCAGCTTTTCCACCGACGCGATGTCGTTCAGGTCCGCCTTCGGGAAGCCCGGCACCTGCGGCGCGTAGATCGTGTCCCAGCCCGGCTTGCCGCTGGCCGACATCGTCGCGAGCGTGCGGCCGTGGAAGCTGTGGTCGAACGTGATGATCTCGAACGCGCCGTCCTTGAACTTCCTGCCCCACTTGCGCGCGAGCTTGATCGCGCCTTCGTTCGCCTCGGCGCCGCTGTTCGCGAAGAACACCTTGTCGAAGCAGCTGTGCTGCGTGAGCAGGCCCGCGAGCTTCGCCATCGGCTCGTTGTAGAACGCCGGCGACGGGTTGATCAGCAGCTTGGCCTGCTGGTTCAGCGCTTCGATCATGCCGTCGTTGCAGTGGCCGAGGCTATTGACCGCCCAGCCCTGAATGAAATCCAGGTAGCGCTTGCCGTTGTTGTCGTAAATCCACGAGCCTTTGCCGTGCGTGAAAACGATTTCAGGCCGGTTCGTGATGTACATCAGCGAATCGATTGGATACTCATTGAAATTCATGACGGCAGGCTCCAGGCAAAAGGGTAAGAGCAGGGTGAAGAAACGGTGACGATTTGGCCAATAAAAACGGCGGCCGGAAAAACAGAAAAGCCACGGCATGCCGTGGCTTTCATGATTCGAACAGCTTGCGCCCAGGTTTTGTGTGGCGCGAGTCCGTGACGAAGCCAGCGGCGTCCCTAGGGGAGCGGCGAGCGGCGACGTCGGAATTCGGACTGGATGCGGTTCATGCGCGAAAGAATACGATAAGAAAAGCGCTGGTGTAAACCATGAATTTGCACTGGCGCTGCATCGGGGGGAATTTGCCGCCGTGCAATCAGACCGCGTTCGCGAGATCGGCCGCGCTGGTGAACGAGTCCGCGTAGAACTCGTCTTCCGGCAACTGGTGATGCTGCGTGAAGTCGCGCAGCGCCGATTCGACCATCACCGGCGCGCCGCATGCATACACCTGGTAGGCCGACAGATCGGGCAGATCCTCGATCACCGCCCGATGCACGAAGCCCGTGCGGCCCGTCCATGCGTCGCCCGCATCGGGCTCGGAGAGCACCGGCACGAACTTGAAGTTCGGAATCTCGCGCGCCCATTGCTCGGCGAGTTCGAGCAGATACAGGTCTTTCTTGCGGCGCGCGCCCCAGTAGAGCGTCATGGGGCGCGTCATGCTCTTGAACACCGCATGCTCGACGATCGCCTTCAGCGGCGCGAAACCGGTGCCCGACGCGAGCAGCACGATCGGCTTGTCCGAGTCTTCGCGCAGGAAGAACGTGCCGAGCGGCGCTTCGAAGCGCAGGATGTCGCGCTCCTTCATCGTGTTGAACACATGGTCGGTGAACGCGCCGCCGGGCATGTGGCGGATGTGCAGTTCGACCGGGCCTTCGACGTGCGGCGCGCTCGCCATCGAATAGCTGCGGCGCTTGCCGTCCTTCAGGATGAATTCGAGGTACTGGCCGGCCAGATATTGCAGACGTTCGTTGGCGGGCAGTTGCAGCTTCATGACGATCACGTCGTCGGCCTTGCGCTCGATCGCGTTCACGCGGCACGGCAGCTTCTTGACCTGCACATCGCCGACGCCGGCCACTTCGCGGATGTCGACTTCGAGATCGGAGCACGCGGTCGCGCAGCACAGGAGCGCCATGCCGCGCGTCTTTTCGTCGTTCGACAGCGCCGACGACGAGTGCGCGCGCTGTTCGACCTCGCCGCTCACGACCGTGCCTTTGCACGAACCGCACGCGCCGTTCTTGCAGCCGTACGGCAGGCCGATGCCTTGACGCAGCGCTGCGGAGAGCACCGGTTCGTCCTGTTCTACCTGAAACTGCCGGCCGGTTTGCCGTAGCGTGACGTTAAATGCCATAAAGTGTTCGGAATCGAAAATTCGGAATCGTAATGGGACCCGCCGGATCAACCGCGCGGTACCTGTTGCGTGTGACCGCTACAATGCGCCCACCATGAAAGCGACACGAAACTTCCGCCGGCCGCGCGTGCTGATCGTAGGATGCGGCGACGTCGGCATGCGCTGCGTGTCCCTGTTGCGGCCGCGCGCGCGTATCTTCGCGTTGACGAGCCATGCCGCGCGCTGCGATGAGTTGCGCGCCGCGGGCGTGATGCCGCTCGTCGGCGATCTCGACGCGCGCGGCAGCCTCAAACGGCTCGCGCGCCTCGCGCCGACGGTGCTGCATCTCGCGCCGCCGCAGAAGTCCGGCGACGACGATCGACGCACTCGCGCGCTGCTTGCGACCTTAGGTGCCGCGGGCCGCATGAACGCTTGCGCGGCGAGGTCGTCCGTCGCGCCGATCGCGCGGTTGCGCCGTGCGCGCGCTTCAGGTCTGGACGCTGAAACACCCGATATTGTACCCGACGGGGTGCGCCGGACCGGCGCTTCGCGCGCACCGGTGCGCATCGTTTACGCGAGCACGACGGGCGTCTACGGCGATTGCGGCGGCGCGTGGATCGACGAAACGCGCGCGCCGCGGCCCGCGAATGCGCGCGCCAAACGTCGCGTGTCGGCCGAGCGGCAGTTGCGGCGCGCGACGGCGCGCGGCAGCGTCGCCACGAGCATCGCGCGGATCCCGGGCATCTATGCGCGCAACCGTCTGCCGCTCGCGCGGCTCGAAAGAGGCACGCCGGCGCTCGTCGATGCCGACGACGTCTACACGAATCACATCCACGCCGACGACCTCGCCGCGATCCTCGTGCGTCTCGCCACGCATGGCCGGCCCGCGCGCGCACTGCACGCGTCCGACGATTCGTCGCTGAAAATGGGGGAGTATTTCGACGCGGTCGCCGATGCGTTCCGGCTCGCGCGCCCGCCGCGCATCACGAGAGAGCAGGCGGAGCAGCAGATCGATCCGATGCTGCTGTCGTTCATGCGCGAGTCGCGCCGGCTCGTGAACCGGCGTCTGAAGGAGGAATTGCGGGTACGTCTGCGCTATCCGAGCGTCGAGGATTTTTTGCGCGAGGCGAACGGGAAACGCGGCTAGGCCGGCAGCAGAAACAAAATACCGCCCCGCGAGGGCCGGGTTGCCCCGCAAAGCGTATCCGCCGCACCGCATCAATGCGCCGCGCAAAAGGAGCTGCGCGGTCCAACCGGCATCAGCTCAGCGCAGGCAGCACTTCCAGCAACAGGAAGCACAGCATCCCGCCGATCAATGCGCCGATCAGATTCGGATGGTACTTGTGCCGCAGCCGCATGATGACCAGCAATCCGCCGACCAGCAGCAGCGCAAGGCAGATAAACGCGATCATTGCGTGCGAAATCGCCATCGTGCCGTCGATTTGCATGACGCCCCTCCTTGAAACCTTTGTAGTCGTTTGTTTAGACGAGTATAGGGCGGCATGTAAGCAACGGCATGCTGCAACGCAACGGCCTATGTTCGGTGCACCGCAATGCGCGCGGGCTTTCTCCGGCGCATCAAGGGCTTAGGCGGGCCCTCGTTGCGGCTAGTCGTTTACCCGGCCCGCAGCGCGGCAAGAGCCGCTGCGTCGAGCCATTGCCATGCGCCGGGCGCGAGCGCCGCGGGAAGCGCGAGCCCACCGATCCGTTCGCGATGCAGCGCCTCGCAGCGGTTGCCCGAGGCCGCGATCATCCGCTTGACCTGGTGGTATTTGCCTTCGAGCACGGTGAGCGCGAGCGTGTGAGTGTCGCGCGCCTGGGCGTCGAGCGCGGCGCTGGGTTTCGTTTCGCCGTGCAGCAGCACGCCGTCGCGCAGCGCGGCGAGCTGCGCGTCGTCGAGCGGATGGCGCGTGGTCGCGACGTAGAGCTTCGGCACCTTGCGTTTCGGCGACGTGAACTGATGCACGAACTTGCCGTCGTCGGAGAGCAGCAGGAGGCCCGTGGTGTCCTGATCGAGACGGCCGACGCACTGCACGCCGCGCTCGGCGAACTGCGGCGGCAGCAGGTTGAACACGCTCAGATGATGCTGCGGATCGCGCGAGCATTCGTAGCCGATCGGCTTGTTCAGCAGCAGATACGCGTGCTCGCGATACGGCCATTCGACGTTGTCGACGCTAAAGCGCAACGCGCCGCCATCAATAGCGAAATCGGCGTCGGCATCGGTGCAAATCGCACCGTCGACGCTGACGCGGCCGTCGCCGATCAGCGCACGGCATTGGCGGCGCGAACCGAAACCTTGAGTAAAGAGAATGCTTTCGAGATTCATGGCGAGCGAAGAATAACACCGCAAGAAGCGGAGCGCCCCGCAGGCCCTGAGCGCCGACGATGAATGCCTCACGTCAAAACCTCGGGAGTGCATCGATGTCCGCCACGTCTTTCCCTTCATCGTCTTCGCCGTCCAATGCGCGACGTCTGCCCCGCGCATTCCAGCGCCTCGCCTGGTCGAACCTGTGCGCGCAATCGGCGGAGCAGATCAGCCTCGCCGCCGCACCGCTCGTCGCGGTGTTCGCGCTCGGCGCCGACGCGCGCGATACCGGTCTGCTGCAAACCGCGCAGACGCTGCCGTTCCTGTTGCTGTCGATGCCGCTCGGCGTCTGGGCCGACCGCCGCTCGCGCCGCATGCTGATGACGCTCGCCGAGAGCGTGCGTGTGTGCGCGATGCTGTGCGTGCTGCTGCTGGTGCTCACGCATGCGCTGAACCTGCCGCTGCTCGCCGCGCTCGGCTTCGTCGCCGCGACGGGTACGGTCGCCTACAACGTTGCGGCGCCGTCGCTGGTGCCGTCGATCGTGCCGCGCGACGCCTATGCGAGCGCGAACGGCCGGCTCGAACTCGCGCGCAGCGTCGCGTATTCGGCGGGGCCGGCGCTGGGCGGCGTGCTGGTCGGCTGGATCGGCGCGGGCTGGGCGTATGGCGGCGCGGCGGTGTTGTCGGCGTTCGCGGTCGCGTTGCTGGCGGGATTGCGCGAGCCGCCGCGCGCGGCCGCGCCGCGGCGGCACTTCATGCTGGAGCTGCGCGACGGCACGCGCTTCGTGCTGCGCGATCCGTTGCTGCTGCCGATGCTGCTGACCGCCGTGTTCTTCAATCTCGGCTTCTTCATCCTGCAGGCGGTCTATGTGCCTTACGCGGTGCATCGGCTGGGGCTCAATGCCTCGGCGGTCGGCGTGACGCTCGGCGCGTACGGGGTCGGCATGGTCTGCGGCGCGCTCGCCGCGCCCGCGGTCGTGCGGCGTCTCGCATTCGGCCGTCTGCTGATCGTCGGACCGTCGTGCGGGCTGCTTGCGTCGCTCGTGATGGTGGCGACGCTGATCGTCCCATCGTTCTGGCTCGCGCTCGCGAGCTTCTTCCTGCTCGGCGCGGGACCAATCCTGTGGGTCGTCGGCTCGACCACGCTGCGTCAGGCGATCACGCCCGAACGGATGATCGGCCGCGTGTCCGCGCTGATCAGCACCGCCACCTACGGCGCGCGGCCGGTGGGCGCGCTGCTCGGCGCCGCGCTCAGCGCGCGCTGGAGCATCGACGTGTGTCTGGTCGCGGCGTCGCTCGCGTTCGTCGTGCAGGCGCTGATCATCGTGATGTCGCCGGCGGCGCGGCTCCTGGGCATTCCCGAACAGAGCGCGGCGGCGTGCTGAGCGGCGGAGCGCGGCACGCGGTGAAGCCACCCATCGCCCCGATGAAAATGGATTTTCACCGGGGTGCGGCATGGCGTGGATGCTGAACTCCATTGTCTGAAGACCTTCGGTCGGTGAAAACCCTCGAAATAATGAAAATGAATTTTTTTCGGCGCGTGTTTCATGTAAATATAATTTCATCCAGTTCGCACAGAACAACCGCGCCTGTCCGTTCGCATGATCCATCACCCGTCCGCTGTGTCGAACCCCGCCGAGCAGGCCATTGCCGCGCGCATCACCGCCGCGATGCCGACGCTCACGCCGATCCACCAGCGCATGGGCGAGTACGTGCTGGCCCATCTGTTCCGCGCGGCGACGATGCGTATCGACGAGCTCGCGAGCGTGGTCGACGCGTCGGTCGCGAGCGCGAATCGCTTTGCGCGCGCGCTCGGCTTCGACGGTTATCCGCAGTTTCGCGAGGCGCTCGTGCGTGGCTTCGAGGCGACGCTCGCGCCGGTCGAGCGGCTGCGCAGCGCGCAGGAAACGCTCGCGGCCGGTGACGATCTGATCGACGCGTCGCTCGAGCAGGCCGCCAACAATCTGCACGCAACGCGTACGTCGATCGATCGCGCGACCGCCGACGCCGCCGTCGACGCGATCATCGCCGCGCGTCGCGTATTCGTGATCGGCTTCGGCGCCAGCGCGTTTCTCGCGAGCCTGATGGAGCACGGACTGCTGCCGTATCACGACAACGTGCATTCGCTGGCGCTGAGCGGCGGGCCGTCGCATGCGGCGCGACACCTCGTGGGTTCGGGCCCGGGCGATCTCGTGATCGGCATCGCGTTTCCGCGCTATGTCGAGGACACGATCGAGCTCGCGCGCCGCGCCTCCGAACGCGGCGCACGCGTGCTCGCGCTCACCGACGGTCCGCGCTCGCCGCTCGTGCGGTTCGCGGACCTGTCGCTGTATGTCCGCACCGACCGGCGTCTCGCGTCGAATGCCGATTCGGCCGTGCTCGCGGTCATCGAGGCGTTGTGCGACGCGGTCGCGTATCGCGCGCAACGCTCGGTCAAGGCGGCCGCCGAGGTCAGCGAGTTCGTGCTGCCGTGGCTGTTCGATCCGCAGTCGGGCGCTGCCGGCGCCGCGCAGGAGCCGGCGCGCGCCCTGAGCAAAGCCGCGCGCGCGAGGGCTGCAAGGCTAAAACACAGCGACGGCGCAATGGCCGACAGCACCCAAGCCAGAAGCACGAAAGCCAGGGATGCCGAAGCAAAAGCCATCACAGCACCCCGCACTCCCCGAACCACCCGCACTTCACGATCCAAACGATGAACTCCAACGCAGTCATTGCCATTCACGGCGGGGCCGGGACGATCCTGCGCACGTCGATGTCGGCCTGCGCCGAAACCGGATATCACGCGGCGCTCAACGCGGTGCTGAGCGCTGGCCAGCGCGTGCTCGCCGACGGCGGCAGCGCGCTCGACGCGGTCAGCGAAGCGGTGCGGCTGCTCGAAGACTGCGCGCTCTTCAATGCGGGCCACGGCGCGGTCTACACGGCGGCCGGCACGCACGAGCTCGACGCCGCGATCATGGACGGCCGCACGCTCGACGCGGGCGCGATCTGTTGCGTGAAGCGCGTGCGCAATCCGATTCTCGCCGCGCGCCGCGTGCTCGAGCGCAGCGACCACGTGCTGTTCACCGGTGAAGGCGCGGAAGCGTTCGCGGCCGCGCAGGGGCTCGAATTCGTCGACAACAGCTACTTCGATACCGACGCGCGCTATCGCCAATGGCAACTGGCCCGTAAGCAGCAGCGTCCGATGCTCGATCACGACGCCGCGACGCTCGCGTCCACGGCTTCGAGCAGCGACGAACCGACGCCGCACGAGCCGATCGATCCGAATCGCAAGTTCGGCACCGTCGGCGCAGTCGCGCTCGACCGCCACGGGCATCTCGCCGCGGCGACCTCGACGGGCGGCGTGACCAACAAGCAGGTGGGCCGCGTCGGCGATACACCGCTGATCGGCGCGGGCTGCTACGCGGACGACGCGACCTGCGCGGTATCGACCACCGGCTCCGGCGAAATGTTCATGCGCATGGTCGCCGCCTACGACGTCGCCGCGCAGATGGCCTATCGCCAGGTCTCGCTCGAAGAAGCCGCGCACGACGTCGTGATGAACCGCTTGCCGAAGATCGACGGACGCGGCGGCCTCGTCGCCGTCGACGCGCGGGGCAACGTCACGCTGCCGTTCAATACCGAGGGTATGTACCGCGGTTTCGCGCGGCTCGGCGAAGCGCCGGTGACGGCGATCTATGGCTAGCCGCTGGCGCGTGTCGCCACCTGCCTGAGGCCCCGTTAGCCGCGTTCGAATTCAAAGCAAAGGAACCACCGTGCCGACTTCCTCGCACACCGCCAGCCCGCTTATCGAGACCCTGCCGCCGCAGCGCGTGCTCGCGGTCGACGATCTGACGGTCGCGTTCCGCCGCGGCGATTCGACCTTCAACCCGGTGCGCAATCTGTCGTTCACGGTCGAGCGCGGCGAGACGCTCGCGATCGTCGGCGAATCGGGCTCCGGCAAGTCGGTCACGTCGCTGGCGCTGATGCGGCTGATCGAGCATGGCGGCGGCCGTCTTGCCGGCGGCAGCATCGCATTCCGGGGGCGCGACGGCAGCGTGCTCGATCTCGCGAAGGCGTCGTCCGGCACGATGCGCACGGTGCGCGGCGCCGACATCGCGATGATCTTCCAGGAGCCGATGACCTCGCTCAATCCGGTCTTCACGGTCGGCGATCAGATCAGCGAGGCGATCGCGCTGCACCAGGGCAAGAGCCGCGAGGCCGCGCGCGCCGAAACCTTGCGTCTGCTCGAGATCGTGCGGATTCCCGAGGCAAGGCGCGTCGCGGCGCGTTACCCGCATCAGCTGTCGGGCGGCATGCGGCAGCGCGTGATGATCGCGATGGCGTTGTCGTGCAAGCCCGCGCTGCTGATCGCCGATGAACCGACCACCGCGCTCGACGTGACGATCCAGGCGCAGATCCTGCAACTGATTCGCGGCTTGCAGGACGAGATGAACATGGGCGTGATCTTCATCACGCACGACATGGGCGTGGTCGCCGAAGTGGCCGACCGCGTGCTCGTCATGTATCGCGGCGAGAAGGTCGAGGAGGGCGCGTCTGACACGCTGTTCGCCGCGCCGTCGCATCCGTACACGAAGGCGCTGCTCGCGGCGGTGCCCCGGCTCGGCTCGATGCACGGCATCGATCAGCCCGCGCGCTTTCCGATCCTGAGCGTCGAGCAGGCCGGTGCGAACGGCGCCGATGCCGCGGTGCAGCCGGCGGCGGCTGTCGCCGAAGAAGCGCAGCCGCTGGTGCGCGACGACACGCCGCCGATCCTGCGCGTGCGCGATCTGGTCACGCGCTTTCCGGTCCGTAGCGGCCTGTTCGGCCGTATGACGGGCCGTGTGCATGCGGTCGAAAAAGTCAGCTTCGATCTGCGGCCCGGCGAAACGCTCGCGCTGGTCGGCGAGTCGGGCTGCGGCAAGTCGACCACGGGCCGCTCGCTGCTGAGGCTCGTCGAAAGTCAGAGTGGCTCGATCGAATTCGCTGGCAAGGAAATCAGCTCGCTGACCGGGCCCGCGTTGCAGGCGCTGCGTCGCGATATCCAGTTTATTTTCCAGGACCCGTTCGCGTCGTTGAATCCGCGCTTGACCGTCGGCTTCTCGATCATGGAGCCGCTGCTCGTGCATGGCGTCGCGCAGGGTGGGCAAGCGCATGCGCGCGTCGCGTGGCTGCTCGAGAAAGTCGGTTTGCCGGCCGAGGCCGCGCGCCGCTATCCGCATGAGTTTTCGGGCGGGCAGCGTCAGCGTATCGCGATTGCTCGCGCGCTCGCGCTGAATCCGAAGGTCGTGATCGCCGACGAATCGGTGTCCGCGCTCGACGTCTCCGTGCAGGCGCAGATCGTCAATCTGATGCTCGACCTGCAGCGCGAGCTCGGCGTCGCGTATCTGTTCATTTCGCACGACATGGCGGTGGTCGAGCGGGTCAGCCATCGCGTCGCGGTGATGTATCTCGGCCAGATCGTCGAGATCGGTCCGCGTCGCGCGGTGTTCGAGGCGCCGCAGCATCCGTACACGAAGAAGCTGATGAGCGCGGTGCCGGTCGCCGATCCCGCGCGCCGTCACGCGCAACGCATGCTCGCCGCCGACGATATTCCGAGCCCGATTCGCGCGCTGCACGACGAGCCGGTCGTCGCGCCGCTCGTCGCGGTGGGCCCGGATCATTTCGTCGCGCAGCATCGCGTCGGCGGTGCTTATTGAGCGAAGCGCCGCATCGCGTTAAAGCAAAAAGACCCGAAGCAAAACCCGCAGCACCCGCAGCCGAAGCACAAGCCAACCATAACGACCCTGTCACACCCTTAACTCGCAGCCTGGAGCAACCTCATGAACCTGCTGTTCCCGTCCTCTCCGTTTCGTTTGCGCGCGCTCGTCAGCGGCGGCGCGGTGGTGTTCGCGACGCTCGCGGGCAATCTGGCGCACGCCGAAACGACGGCCGTGATGGCCGTCGCGTCGACCTTCACGTCGCTCGATCCGTACGACGCGAACGACACGCTGTCACAGGCGGTCGCGAAATCGTTCTATCAGGGGCTGTTCGGCTTCGACAAGGACATGAAGCTCGTCAACGTGCTCGCCGACAGCTATGAGGCGAGCCCCGACGCGCGCGTCTATACGATCAAGCTGCGCCATGGCGTGAAGTTCCAGGACGGCACCGACTTCAATGCGGCCGCCGTGAAGGCGAACTTCGACCGCGTGACCGATCCGGCCAACAAGCTGAAGCGCTACAACATGTTCAGCCGCATCGAGAAAACGGAAGTGGTCGATCCGTACACGGTGCGCGTCACGCTGAAAACGCCGTTCTCGGCGTTCATCAACGTGCTCGCGCATCCGTCTGCGGTGATGATCTCGCCGGACGCGCTGAAGAAGTACGGCAAGGACATCGCGTTTCATCCGGTCGGCACGGGCCCGTTCGAACTCGTGAAGTGGGACCCGGCCGGCGACCTGACCGTGAAGAAGTTCGCCGGCTACTGGAAGAAGGGTTATCCGAAGATCGATGTGATCGACTGGAAGCCGGTCGTCGACAACAACACGCGCGCCGCGCTGATGCGCACCGGCGAAGCGGACTTCGCGTTCCAGGTGCCGTTCGAGCAGGCCGCGCAACTGCAGTCGAGCCCGAAGGTCGATCTGATCGCGGCGCCGTCGATCATCCAGCGCTACATCAGCCTGAACATGAACCAGAGGCCCTTCGACAACCCGAAGGTGCGTGAGGCGCTGAATTATGCGGTCAACAAGGAAGCGCTGACGAAGGTCGCGTTCGCCGGTTACGCGACGCCGGCCGACGGCGTGGTGCCGCAAGGCGTCGACTATGCGGTCAAGCTTGGGCCCTGGCCGTACGATCCGGCGAAGGCGCGCGAACTGCTGAAGGAAGCGGGCTATCCGAACGGCTTCGAAACGACGCTGTGGTCCGCGTATAACTACTCGACTGCGCAGAAGGTGATCCAGTTCGTGCAGCAGCAGCTCGCGCAGGTCGGCATCAAGGCCAGCGTCGAGGCGCTCGAAGCGGGTCAGCGCGTCGCCAAGGTCGAAAGCGCGCAGGACCCGGCGACCGCGCCGGTGCGGATGTACTACGCGGGCTGGTCGTCGTCGACCGGCGAGGCGGACTGGGCGATCAGCCCGCTGCTCGCGGGCTACTCGATTCCGCCGAAGATGGTCAACACGTCGTACTACAAGAACGACGCGGTCGACAACGATCTGAAGCAGGCGCTCGAAACGACCGACCGCACGCAGAAGGCCGCGCTCTACACCGACGCGCAGAAGCGCATCTGGGCCGACGCGCCGTGGATCTTCCTCGTCAAGGAGAAGGTCGTGTATGCGCGCAGCAAGCGTCTGTCGGGCGCTTACGTCGCGCCGGACGGCTCGTTCAACTTCGACGAGATCGCGATCAAGTGATGAGCTGACGAGGCGGCATGCGCAGGCGGCGGTTCACCCAGCCCGCCGCCGCGCCGCCGCCGCACACGAGTCCTCGTTGCCCGCCTGATTTGCCGCTCAATTGCCGCTCATTTGCCGGACTGGTTTCATGCTGAACTTCCTCGTCAAACGTCTGCTAGGCCTGCTGCCGACGCTCTTCATCGTCGCCGTGCTGGTGTTCCTGTTCGTGCATCTGCTGCCGGGCGATCCGGCGCGGCTCGCCGCCGGTCCTGAAGCGGACGAGGCGACCGTGGCGCTCGTGCGCTCCGACCTCGGGCTCGACAAGCCGCTGCCGCAGCAGTTCGTCCGTTTCTTCTGGCGGATGGCGCATGGCGACTTCGGCGTTTCGACGCGCAGCAAGCGGCCGGTGAGCCAGGAGATCGCGGAACGCTTCTTCCCGACGTTGTGGCTGACGATCGCGAGCATGGTGTGGGCGGTCGTGATCGGCATGGCGATCGGCATCGCCTCGGCGGTGTGGCGCAACCGCTGGCCGGACCGCCTGGGCATGACGCTCGCGGTGTCGGGCATTTCGTTTCCGGCGTTCGCGCTCGGCATGCTGCTGATGCAGATTTTCTCGGTGCAGCTCGGCTGGCTGCCGATCGTCGGCGACGGTTCGTGGCGCAGCTACGTGCTGCCGTCGCTGACGCTCGGCGCGGCGGTCGCGGCCGTGATGGCGCGCTTCACGCGGGCCTCGTTCGTCGAAGTGCTGCACGAGGACTTCGTGCGCACCGCGCGTGCGAAGGGCGTGCCCGAGCGGCTCGTGATCATCAAGCACTGCCTGCGCAACGCGCTGATTCCCGTCGTCACGATGATGGGTCTGCAGTTCGGCTTTCTGCTCGGCGGCTCGATCGTCGTCGAAGTGGTGTTCAACTGGCCGGGCCTCGGCCGTTTGCTCGTCGATGCCGTGTCGATGCGCGACTATCCGATCATTCAGGCCGAGGTGCTGTTGTTCTCGCTCGAATTCATCATCATCAACCTGATCGTCGACGTGCTGTACGCGGTGATCAACCCGACCATCCGTTTCAAGTGAGGCCCGCATGAGCACCACCGCCACCGGGCCGAATGCGGCCACTCCCGTTGCCTCCGAACGCGCGATCCGCACACCGTGGAGCGAATTCTGGCGCAAGTTCCGCAAGCAGCATGTCGCGCTGGCCGCCGGCGTGTTCGTGCTGCTCCTGATCGTGGTCGCGATCATCGCGCCGCATATCGTGCGGTACGACCCCGAGAACTTCTTCGACTACGACGCGCTGAACGCGGGGCCGTCGGCCGCGCACTGGTTCGGCGTCGATTCGCTGGGCCGCGATATCTTCAGCCGCATCCTCGTCGGCTCGCGCATTTCGCTCGAGGCAGGCTTTCTGTCCGTGGCGATCGGCGCGGTGATCGGCACGTTCTTCGGTCTGCTTGCCGGTTACTACGAGGGCTGGTGGGATCGCATCACGATGCGCGTGGCCGACGTGCTGTTCGCGTTCCCCGGCATTCTGCTCGCGATCGGCGTGGTCGCGATTCTCGGCAACGGCATGATCAACGTGATCTGCGCCGTGGCGATCTTCAGCATTCCGGCATTCGCGCGGCTCGTGCGCGGCAATACGCTGATGCTCAAGCAGCTCACCTATATCGAGGCGGCGCGCAGCATCGGCGCGTCGGACTGGACGATCATGGCGCGGCACATTCTGCCGGGCACGATTTCGTCGGTCGTCGTGTACCTGACGATGCGCATCGGCACGTCGATCATCACGGCGGCGAGCCTGTCGTTTCTCGGCTTGGGCGCGCAGCCGCCGACGCCCGAGTGGGGCGCGATGCTCAACGAAGCTCGCGCCGACATGGTGACCGCGCCGCATATCGCGCTGTTTCCGAGCCTCGCTATCTTCCTGACCGTGCTCGCGTTCAATCTGCTCGGCGACGGTCTGCGCGATGCGCTCGATCCGAAGCTGGATCGGCCATGAGCATGAGCAACCATCATTGGGCTGAGCGCGCGCCGCATATCGGCACGTTGCCGGCCGGAGCGCTCGGCACGATCGCCGACGTGGACGGCGTCAGCGTCGGTCATTGCACGCTTGCCGAAGGCGCGCTGCAAACCGGCGTGACCGTGATCCGGCCGCATCGCGGCGATCCGTTCGTCGACAAGGTGCCGGCCGCCGCGTCGGTGATCAACGGCTTCGGCAAGAGCATCGGGCTCGTGCAGCTCGACGAACTCGGCACGCTGGAGACGCCGATCGCGCTGACCAACACCTTCGGCGTCGGTACGGTCGCGCAGGCGCAGATCCGCGCGGCGATTCGCGCGAATCCGCGCATCGGCCGCGAATGGTCGACGCTCAATCCGCTCGTGTTCGAGTGCAACGACGGCTACCTGAACGACATTCAGGCGCTTGCCCTGACCGAACAGCACTTCACCGAAGCATTCGACGCGGCAAGCGCCGATGTCGCGAGCGGTGCGCTCGGCGCGGGGCGCGGCATGTCGTGTTTCGATCTGAAGGGCGGCATCGGCACTGCGTCGCGCGTGTTCAGTGCGGCGGGCCGCGACTACACCGTTGGCGCGCTCGTGCTTGCCAACTTCGGCCGTCTGCCGATGCTGACGATCGACGGCACGCCGCTCGGCCGCATGCTGGCCGAACGCGCGGCCGTCGCTGAGGCGGCGAATGCTGCCAGTGCCGCTGCTCACGCGACCCCCGAGCAACCCGAGCAAGGCTCGATCATCATGATCGTCGCGACCGATGCGCCGCTCGACGCGCGCCAGCTGAAACGCCTGTCGTTGCGCGCGGCGGCCGGTCTCGCGCGCACCGGCTCGGTGTACGGCCACGGCAGCGGCGATATCGCGCTGGCGTTTTCGACCGCGTACACGGTGCCGCACGGCGCGGACTTCGTCGCGCTGCCGCCGCTGGTCGCGGATCACTGTATGGACCCGCTGTTTCGCGCCTGCGCCGACAGCGTCGAGCAGGCGATCGTCGATGCATTGTGGAGCGCCGAGACCGTCACCGGTCGCGACGGCCATCGGCGGCTGTCGCTGCGCGACAGCGTGCCGGACCTTGCCCACCTGCTGAGGAATTCCGCGCGATGAAAGTCCTGATCTCCACCGACATCGAAGGCATCGCCGGCGTGTTCCATGCCGAGCAGACGCGCGCGGGCAACGGCGAATACGAAGCCGCGCGACGCTGGATGACGCTCGAAGCCAACGCGGCCGTCGAAGGCGCGTTCGCGGGCGGCGCGACCGACGTGTGGGTCAATGATTCGCACGGCGGCTTTCGCAACCTGCTGCCCGATCTGCTCGATCCGCGCGCCCAGCTCGTGCTCGGCAAGCCGCGCACGCTCGGCATGATGGCCGGGCTCGAATACGGTGCGGCGCTGGTCTTCATGCTCGGCTATCACGCGAAAGCGCAAACGCGCGGCATCCTCGCGCACACGATCAACAGCTTCGCGTTCGCGGGCGTGGCGTTCAACGGCGTGGAGCTGGGCGAAGCGGGGCTGTACGGTGCGCTCGCCGAAGAATATGGCGCGCGCGTGGTGCTTTTATCGGGTGACGACGTGTTCGCCGAGGAAACCGCGTCGCGTTTTCCCGGCGCGCGTTTCATCGTCACGAAGACCGCAACCGGGCAAGCAAGCGGCGTCACGCGGTCGCCCGCGAGCGTGCGCGAGGCGCTGCGGGCCGCCGCGCGCGACGTGGTCCGTCAGCATGTCGAAGCGGGCCGCGCGCCTGCCGCGACGCGCGCGGAGCCGCGAACGATCGACTGCGAACTGCGCGTGCAAACGAGCGGGCTCGCCGATCTGTTCTGCCAATGGCCGACGCTTACGCGCGTCGATGGCGTGAGGTTGCGCTTCAGTGCGGCGTCGGCCGAGCATGCGGTGCGGATGCTGAACTGTCTGTCGGCGATGTCGTTCATGCTGCGCTGAGCCGCGCGGCGTCGAGCCGCCGGCTTACTGCTGCTGCCGGCTCAACTCGCGCGCCGCGTGATCGATCGCCTCCGCCACCGCCCCGGCGTGCGACACCGGCGCGAGATGGCTCGACGCGACCGGCACCACCTTCGCGCCGATGCGCGCGGCGATCATTCTCTGCAGATCGGGCGACACCGCGTGGTCTTTCGTCGTCAGCACGTACCACGACGGTTTGTCCTTCCAGCCGATCTGATCGACCGGTTCGTCGAATGCGCTCGCGGCGATCGGCACCTGCGCGGCGGCGAGCACGCGTGTGACGGTCTCGGGCACGTCGGCGGCGAGATCGGCGTGATAGCGCGCGCGGTCGATCCACAAGAACCCGTTCGCGTCCTTGCTGATGCTCTGGCCGGCCGGCATCGGCCCGCCGGCCTTCATCACGTCCATCGCCGATTCGTGCAGTTGCGGCGCAAGCGCGGCGACATACACGAGCCCGGCGACGTTCGGCGCATTCGCGGCGACCTCGGTGATCACGACGCCGCCCCACGAGTGCCCGACCAGCAGCACCGGACCGTTCTCGCGATCGAGCACGCGGCGGGTCGCGGCGACGTCGTCGGCGAGCGAG
This sequence comes from Paraburkholderia sp. CI3, assembly GCF_050436505.1. Taxonomy (NCBI): domain Bacteria; kingdom Pseudomonadati; phylum Pseudomonadota; class Betaproteobacteria; order Burkholderiales; family Burkholderiaceae; genus Paraburkholderia; species Paraburkholderia sp. CI3. The sequence goes on along the minus strand of NZ_JBNDMI010000004.1, from coordinate 2,172,508 downwards.
GTCAGCGGGTTCTGCACCGAGCTCACGTGATAACCCTTTCGCTGCAGCTTCGCGACCACGCCGTTCCAGCTCGATCCGTCGACGAACGCGCCATGCACGAGCACGATGTTGCGCACCGGACCGCCGAGCGCGGCGGCAGGCGGCTTGCTGGCAGTAGCGGGGGCAGGCGCTGGCGCAGGCTGGCCGCTTGCCTGCGACGCGGCGTCATCGGCTGTTTGCTGGGCGGCGGGCACCGTCTGCGCGAGCGCGGACGTACTGATGCCCGCGAAACAGAGGCACAACACGGCGGCGCAAAGCAGACGTTTGGGCAACATAGTGAAGCTCCGCGGCATGAAAAGTGGACTTCGGCAACATACCCAGGCGCGATCCCCGTGACAATCACAATCCGCGCGCTTAAGTGCGGCGCAGAACGAAGCGGGCGGCTCCGAATGTCAGAGGAATATCGGTCGGGTAAAATTACCGGTTTTGCCAGACCGGACCGTACGGTCTAGCCGTGCAATCTGCCACAGCGCTGCCTTCGACAGCGTTCTACACCCAGCGGCGGCGGGCGGCAGCCCGTTCGTGATGATCTTCTCGCAGATGGGCTCGTCGCTGACCGCCAACGTGCTGAACGTGGTCGTGCTGACCGCGGCGCTGTCGGTGTACAACAGCGGCGTCTACGCGAATAGCCGCATGCTGTACGGCCTCGCCGAACAGGGCAACGCGCCGCGCGCGCTGCTGAAGCTCGACCGGCGAGGCGTGCCGTATCTGGCGATCGGTCTGTCGGCGCTCGCAACGTTCGCGTGCGTGATCATCAACTACGTGATCCCGGCGGAAGCGCTTGGACTGCTGATGTCGCTGGTGGTCGCGGCGCCGGTGCTGAACTGGGCGCTGATCAGCCTCACGCATCTGAAGTCGCGCAAGGCGATGGTAGCCGCGGGCGAAACGCTGGTGTTCCGCTCGTTCTGGTTCCCGGTCAGCAACTGGATCTGCCTGGCATTCATGGCGCCGATCCTCGTGATTCTGGCGCTGACGCCGGGCTTGTCGATCTCGGTGTGGCTGGTGCCGGCATGGCTCGTGCTGATGTGGGGCGGCTACGTGATCAAGCGACGCCGCGAGGTTGCGCGCGCTGGCATGGGGGCCGCGAGCCGATAAGCGCCGATCGGCGCGACGTGCGTGGCATTCCGCAGCGAACACGGCGATTCGCCGCCGACGAACGATCTTCACGAGCCGAAGTTCCCCAAATAGGTCGGTCTCGTGTGGGCGAGCGCACAGATCGATTTTTGCGAATCGGTAATCTCTGTCCGGTCGTCCGGCACGAAGCCGGCGTGGCTGGCCATGCCGGCCATCCCCGGACCGTATCGGCGACATGGTCTGCTGGTGCGCCCCCGCTAGCGCGGGTCTCAAGGGCGCAGCAACTCCCACGTTGATTGACGTACCGCGGAGAGACACCATGTTCAACGCAGGCGCCGTACGGACCAGGTCGAACTTCGGCGCGGGTGCCGCGCTCCTTTTGCTGATTGCGGTAGCCTGCCTCGCGCTGCGTATCCTGCACGTCGTCGCGAAGTTTCGTGGCAACGTCCCTGACGCCTTCGGCGATTTCAATTTCTACCTGTACGCCTTCAACGTCGTGCTGCATGACCCGGCGCGCCTGTACGACCACGACGCGCTCATCGCGTTTTTGCAGGGCATCGGCGCGCGCTCGACGGGCGACGACATCTTCTACGCCTACCCGCCGCAGTTCGCGCTGGTGTTTGCGCCGCTCGCGCTGCTGACGCCGCTCGCCGCGAAAATCGTCTGGGTGAGTGCGTCGATCTTGTTGTTCTCGGTGGCTTTGTATCTCGTCGTCACGATGGCGTACCGCGGCACGGAGCGCAGCGTGAACCTGCTGCTGGTGGCGGTCGCGCTGCTGAGCTTTCCGCTCGTCGAAGATACCTACGACGGCCAATCGAACGAACTGCTGTTCTTCCTGTTGATTGCGACTTTCGCGCTGATCGAGCGTGGCAAAGGTTATGCCGCTGGACTCTTTCTTGGCTTTGCGATCGCGATCAAGCTCACGCCCCTGGCCGTCGCCGGCCTGCTGTTGCTGCGTCGCGAATGGCGGACGTTCGTGATGGCGAGCGTCGTTGCGATTGCGTTGACGTTAATCACCGGAGCGCGCCTCGGCTTCGACGTTTTGTGGCACTACTTCGTGTCGGACATGCCGCGCCTGAACGGCATGGCACTGGCGATGAGCGGTGGCGGCGCGCCGATGAACAATGCCGTGAGGGGCGCGCTGCAGACGCTATCGGCGACGGTCGGCATGCCGGTGTCCGGTACGTTGCTGTCGATTGCTTCGCATGCGTTGGTGCTGGCTGCTTGCCTGCTGTCCGCGTATCTGGTGTTTCGCCGCCATCGGGACAGCCGCATCGACTACGCGCTCGCTTCGATGACGATGCTCGTGGCTTATCCGATCCTCGAGCCGATCCACATGGTGCTCGCGTTGATCCCGTTGCTGATTTTGCTGGGGACCGCCTTCGAAGCGCGCGGCGGGCAGCTGTCGGCGCTCGGTCCGAGACTGGAGATGCTGCTGGCCGCGATCGTCGTAGTCTTGCTGTTCTTTGCGGCGCGATTCGTGTCCTACACGGTCGCGGCGCTGATCATTTACGGGCTCTGTGTCGCAAGGTACTTTCCACCGTCGGTGAGGCGGCGAGGGCGTGCTTACCAGCCTGGATGAATGATCCCGGTGTGGCTAAAGGGTTTTTGATGGCAGATGCGACGGGCGATGTCTTCCGGACGATTGGGAATCGGGAAGATTGTTTGATGGCAGGGCCGGGATGAAAACCCCCCTGCTATCGCTTTGCTTGAGCGGGTTTGAGGAATTTTGCCGGTACGGATATCACCAAAAATACCACCGGGCGTGCGTATTTGCGAGAATGAGCGAGCGAAAGCTTATCGGCGAACCGGGCATATTACAGTCGGCCGAGTTCGACCCACAAGAGCCCGTTGACGCCCTTAGGAACGGACACTCGCGACGGGCAACGCGGGCCTAGATTTTCGGGGTAGAACAACCGATTAGTCGTGACATGCGCAAAGTTCGAACTCATGGCCATCAGGGCTAACCAACACAATGCTCTTCATGGCTTCATTGTTTAGCCCGTCGAGAGCGACTGTTGCTCCAAAAGCCTTGGCGCGATCCAGAAATATATGCAAGGCGGATACGTCAAATTCGAACACAGGAACGCATCCGCTCCCGACGAACTCATCGCCAAAATCATTTAGCAGCAACCCGAAGCGGACTTCACCGAGCGAGAATTCGGTCCACTTATCCGACCTGCGGTTCGGCGCGCGTTCCAACAGGTTTTCCCAGAAAGCAGAACTGCGTTCCATGTCCGACACTTTCAAATAGGTGGTTCTAATCCGCATTGAATGCTCCAAGAACGTTTTCGGAAAGACGCAACAGATAATAGAGGTTTCAAAAGTTTCACGTGAACAATTAATTGTCCACGATCTATGCACGAATATAGACTGACCCTTCGTGGCCGAGCATCGCCTCATGCGACTGGCATATCCCCAGCAATAGGCAGTTGCTTTCCCATCTCGAACGCACGAAGCTCGTAGCCAAGTTCCTGATACAAATCGACCGCCTGTTCATTAAACGCCCAAACGGTCAGCCTCGTGTCGTTGGCACCGTTTTTTCGTGCCCACTCTTCAGCAAGTTTCATCAGCGTGCTCCCGACGCCGCGTCCCCGCAGTCGTTCCAAAACAGCGACTGAGCCAATGCGGCCAACGGTCAACGGTTGCAACAGTGGACTTGTCGGCTGCATCACTTGAACGGTGATAAAGCCGACCGCCGTGCTGCCATGCTCGGCGAGAAACATGGCTCGATCTTCTCCCTGAAGGCTAGATAGCCAGTGCGGCTTGTCTCGAGCGAACTCTTCAGTGGCGTTTGCATAGACGTCAGGACGTGCCTGATGGTGGATCGCGTTCAAGATTTGACCCAACTCGCAAATTTTCAAAATGTCGTCCACGGTTGCGCGGCGATAGCTTATCGAGTCGGTCATCTTCAGCTCTTCGTGGTGGAAAAAGAAAAAAAAGGCGCCTTAAGCGCCTTGGTCGTTTGCACATGGAATGGACCGTGAGGTCGAATTCCTTGCTATGGACGTAACGACCCACGGCGCAGCGGATAGCGACCGTGATGATGGTGGTGAGCCTTGCTCGGGACGTTACGAAGTTCCATGCTGTCAATATTGGCACAAAAACAATTTCTGCGTGAGCACATTATTTTTTTGAGTGGCGGCTGTGTCTAACCGGGCATATCGGCCAGCAACGCCCATCGCTCGTGGTCGCGCCATTCGCCATTTATGCGGAGATAGCGAGGAGAAAAACCTTCCTGTTTAAAACCCAACCGCCGCACAAGTGCGATCGACGCGATATTCCCTGGTTGAATATTTGCCTCCACCCGATGCAATCCAAGTTCGCTGAATGCATAGATCACAGCTGCCCGTACCGCGTCCGTCATCAACCCTGCCCGGGCGAAGTTCGACATTCTGTAATACCCGAGATAGGCGCTGCGAAAAGCGCCCATTACTATTTCGCTAATGTTCACCACACCGACAATTTGAATCGATGCCACTTCACGCGCAATGAGGCCGACGTTCGACCCGGTGAGACTACCTGAAAACCAGTTATCGAAGCCCGTTTGATCGGTAAAGGATGCGACCCAAGGCCGGTGATAGTCCTGACTTGCTGAGTTTGCGGCGATCAAATCGGCGGCGTCGGCACGGATCACTCGGCTTAGCTGAATGCCACTCATGGTGCTCCATCGTATAGGCGTGTGCAGGGCTTGAATTGTCGCCGATCCAACAGAGACGGATCAATCTCCAGAGTTGGCCGAACAGGGTCCGACAGGTTTCTCAGTCGTCTAGCTCAATGCGATAACGAAGAGTTTCCGCGAATCCATAGGCGGCGGTCTTTTTGAACCGGTCAATCAGGACACCACTGCATGCTGCGATCACCCGCTGTGAGGCTATATTTTCAGGATCAACCGTTAGTTCCACGTAGGGCAAGCCTTGCAGCCTCGCTTCGCCAAGCATCAAATTGAGCGCCTGCTTGGCGTAGCCGTTGCCTCGCTTCCACGGCACGACTGAGAAGCCGATATGTCCGAGCACATACGGCGGCAATTCGGCAGATCCAGCCTGCCAACGAAATCCGATCGCACCGCTAACATCGCCATCCCAAATCCATCGGATGATGCTTGGAAGACGGGCAACGGTCGAGCCATCGGGCAAAGGAATCGGGCCGCCTGATGCGGTCGGATCATCCAGCCCGTCGACGAATGCCTCTGCGTTCAACTCGATAGCATTCAACTGTTCGCGCGCAGCGACCTCCTTACGAACATTGTCAGGTGACCATCCCGCCTCAAGGGCCGAAACGTAGCTTGCCAGCAACGCAGTCGTAGGCCTCAAGAGTTCGATCTCAGTTGTCATTTTCTTCGCCTCAGGAGGAATGATTGACAACAGTTTAAGCGGCGGGGTCGAGTGTCTCAAAGTGGCTGGGCTGTGCCCCACGCGGCGGCGGCCACCAATTGCGCTTCATGCAGTCGGCATAGCGCAAGAAAATTTGTGCGAGCTAGCCGTGAAGCCAACAACAATCAGCATTGTGTCGTCGCTTCCTTTTATGCGCGGAGTCACGACAGGTCTTGACCAAACATCATTCGATGACCATCCGGAGTCCCGACAAGGAACTCGCGCATGCCGTGCGGTCTGTCGGTCGGAGGTTGCAGGATGATGGCGCGTCGACCGACAAGTTCTCCATGAAGTGCGTCAGCGTTCGCCACTTGGAGGTAGCCGAAATAACTGTGGTCCCCGGTTGCCGAAGGCAACATGGCATCGGGGCAATGGCCGATCATGACGCGCACACCCCCTCTCGTGGCCAACTTCCAACCTGTGCCGTCGGGCCAGTCCAGCCGAAAACCGAGCGCGTCCCGAAAGTATGAGGCACTGGCTTCGAGGTTTGGAACCGCGAGGACGAAAGAAAAGGAACTAAGATCCGTCAGCGCTTCGGCCATCACGTCACTCCCTGAGTAGCTTCGGCCGCGAACGGCCACCGATTGTTGCCGATTGTATTCTCCGAGTCGAATGACCCTTCATGGCCGAACCTTGCCAATCGTTGTGCGATCGACAAGTGTCGTGTCATGACCGGCAGCACGCGACCCGTAAGCGACAGAGGTAAATCGCGAAAGTGGCCGCACAAAGGCTGTGCTGCCACGCGGTTCGATGCGTGCGGTTGTTGGCTCTCGGCCCACATGTTCTAATGGGGTCATCTATTTCCGGCGCCCTGCCCCCGTCATGCCATTATTCGAGCCCGTCACGCTGACTACCCCACGCCTCGTTCTGCGGCCGCTTCGTCATGAAGACGCGCAACCACTGTTCGCGATCTGGTCGGACGCGGATGCGATGCGCTATTTTTCGTTTCCGGCGATGACTTCCCTGGATCAGGCAACGGATCGAGTCGCACGTAAATTGAAGACGTCAGCTGGCGGCCAAGACTTCATCTGTGCAGTCGAGTTGCAGACAACCGGCGAAGTGCTCGGTGATTGCGCTCTCTTTCATGCAGACGAGCAATGCCGACGCGCGGAGATAGGCTTTGGTCTGCAACGCAAGCATTGGGGAAACGGATATATGAGTGAGGCGGTTTCCGCGCTGATCGAGCACGCGTTCGGCACGCTGAATTTACGCCGGATTGAGGCGGATATCGACCCACGAAATGTAGCCTCGGCGCTTCTTCTCGAACGGCTCGGATTTGTCCGCGAAGGGTTGTTGCGTGATCGCTGGATAGTTGGCGATGAGGTGTCGGATAGCGCGCTGTACGGGCTGCTCGAATGTGATCGCCGGGCGTAGATGGCCACTGGCTGACGCCAGGATGTGAACTTGACGCTGCGCCGTGAGCGATCGGAATTCTCTCTGATTGTCGCGAATTTACGCGGCAGCGTCGACTGACCGGAGTTGGCTGAAACCGGCGAGACTGGTCCCGACCGTCATTGACGAAAGATTCTGCCGCACGGCTCAGGTTTGCCGCTACCGGATTTCCTCGTAACCTGCGTGCTCGAACGATAAACGCAGCCCAGACTACAGCGTGGTCCCTTTATGAAGAATTACTTCGACAGCCCCTTCAAGGGGAAGCCGCTTTCAGAGCAGGTAACCAATCCCAACATCATCGTGGGGCGTTACAGCTACTACTCTGGCTACTATCACGGACACTCCTTTGATGACTGTGCACGCTACCTGTTGCCAGACCGCACAGGTGTCGACCGGCTGATCATCGGTAGCTTCTGCTCTATCGGAAGTGGTGCGACGTTCATGATGGCGGGCAACCAGGGGCACCGGAACGATTGGGTAACCACATTTCCCTTCTTCTACATGACGGAAGAACCGGCGTTTGCTGACGCCTGCGATGCATTCGAACCCGCCGGCGATACGGTTGTCGGGAATGACGTCTGGATCGGTTCCGAAGCGATGATCATGCCAGGTGTTCACATCGGTCACGGTGCCGTGATCGGGAGTTGCGCCGTTGTCACGAAGGACGTTGAACCCTATACGATCATCGGCGGGAATCCGGCAAAGCCGATCCGAAAGCGCTTTTCGGACGATGAGATCGGAATGCTCCTCGAGATGAACTGGTGGGACTGGCCGCTGGACGAGATCGGCAAGTCGATGAAGTTGCTCTGTGCCACGGATATCGCAGCATTGTATGAACGCTGGAGCAGTTCATCGTTATCGGGTCGCTAACACTCGCGTCGACCGACACGCACGCAGTTGACGATCTGGGCGTTGACCTTGACTGGCCGATCTTGCCCGACGGAAGCCAGTCCACAGGCAGAATCGCCTATACCTCGCTTGCGACTGGCTGGCGAGGAATTCTGTAAACCACAGACTTGTACTTTGGCGTCGCGCGGCTTTCCACAATGACGCCGCCTAGCGATTCGGCGATGCGCCGGCTGGGACGGTTCTCTTCGGCAACCGGATAGGTAAAGCTTTCACAACCAATGGTTCGCGTTGCCCAGTGTGCAACAAGGGTCACAGCTTCACAACCAAACCCATTTCGATGACGATCTTCACGAATCCAGATACCGAGTTCCGGGCTCTCGGTGCGTACGCGGTGAAGCCCGGCTAACCCAAGGAAACTCCCGTCGGCGCGTTGACGTATCGCGAACACATAGTCTGACCCATCGTCAATCGACGGTACCCAGGACCGCCAAACACCATCAAAATCCTGCCGGGATGCTGGCGGCTCCCACGCCATGTGACGGGTGAGCGAAGGGGTGATGAACGAGAACGCAGCATCCGCGTCGTTGGCCGAGAACGGTTTGATCAAGAGCCGGGTTGATTCAATTTGGATTTCTGTCGGCCGCAGCATCATCTCAAGTCTTCCGTCGAGGTTTGTCTATATTCACCGATTGTCGACGAATCAGAAACGTGTGTCGAATGTCTCATCCTGACCGGACAGCGTCCGATTGCTGTCCGGCGATCACCACTCAGTCTTCCGTCTGTTCGGCCATCTCAAGATCGCGTCCATTTCGACTCTCCTTTCAAGTGAAGAGAAAATCAGTCTGCGCCAACCTCGATGGGCGATACCCGACCCGCAAAAGTCGTTCAATTTTCTCCATAACGGCCGTTCGTTCAGGAACGCAGTCGTGGCATTAGCGTTCACTAATCGAATACTTTTTTATTTTTCCCTGTAGAATTTCTTGCGGTTTTTGACTTGCTCCAGTCTTCACTGCTTCACATCAAAAAGCCATACCGTTCAAGGCAGGGTGAGTGCCTCCAAAGAGGCTTCCTGAGTATCCTTTGGCAAATGAGCGCGACGGATTTTCCTCTGTATTTAGCGATCGGGCAAGAGCATGAGAGCAACCTCTCTCTCGACAATTGACCTTCGAATCAAAGGACGGTAGATGCTAAGCGATCTGGGCGATTTCGACGATTACATAAAAGCACAGGTGCATGAATGGAACGCGCCCGGCATAGGCGTCAGTATTGTAAAAGACGAAAAAGTCATCTTCACGAGAGGCTACGGTTATCGTGACTATGCAAACAGACTGCCGTTTTTATCGTCAACTTTGTTTCCTATCGCGTCGAACACCAAGTTATTTACGGCCATTGCCGCCGGCATTTTGGTCGAAAAGGGCGCGCTGACCTTCGATCAGCCGATCCGCGATGTTGTCCCGAGTTTGCGTTTTTACGACAAGTCGCTCGATGCCGCGGTGACACTACGCGATATGCTCGGCCATCGTACCGGCGTGCCCCGGTACGACATGATCCTGCATAGAGCCGAGTTCTCAAAGAAGGAACTATTCGACCGGATCCGATTCATGAAGCCTATCGCTCCATTTCGATCGAAGCTTATCTACAACAATATGATGTACGAGGCTGTGGGCCACATCATCGAGTTGCTAAGCGGCAAGTCGTGGGATCAATTCGTCCGCGACGAGGTTCTGAGTCCTGTGGGTATGCCCCAGACTGCTTTCACCATTGCCGGCATGCTGGCTCATCCGAATCACGCGGTACCGTTCACGGAGAGGCGCGATAGTGAGGCGCTCTGGCAGACACCGTATCCGGAGTTGAACTGGTCGAGTCCAGCGGGGAGCATCGTCTCTAGCCTCGATGATATGAGTCGCTGGCTGGCCGTGTTGATGAACAACGGGGTGATGGCTGGAAAGAAGGTGATTCCGGAGCAGATACTGCAGGCTACTTTGGCGCCTGGGCTCGCATTTCCGGACCCGCTGGGCGACGTCCTTGGTTTTGAGCCGGAGATTAATTCAATCTATGGGATGGGCCGGCAAACCTCTTCGTATCGGGGACATCTGCTTGCGAGTCATGGCGGCGATCTCCGCGCCTTCCATTCGCAGGTCTCGTATTTGCCGCGCGAGAAATTGGGCGTAGTCGTGTTCGTGATCGGGGACCACTGCTCGATGCTGCGAAATGCCGTCGGCTACAACGTCTACGACCGCCTGCTGGGACTGGGTGAGTCGAGTTCGATGGATGCATTGCGCGAGTTCCATTTGAAAGCAAAGCAGAACATGCGCGAGTCGCGCGAACGGGTAAGGCCAAGCGCAATTCCAGACACGCGGTTCTCACACGATCTCGCAGACTACGTCGGTCGCTACGAGCATCCTGCCTACGGGCAACTACATATCTCACTCAACGATTTCCAGCTTCAGTTTCGTTTCCGTCAAACGAAGCTGCCATTGCATCATTACCACTACGACCGGTTCGATACCGACGATGACGAGGCCGAAGGCGCGTGGTCCATGTCGTTTCTGACCAGTCCACTCGGCGATATCGACCGCGTCAGTTTGTGGCTCGACGCGACGGATGCCGTGTTCGTCCGGATTCCGGACGCGCCTGCGTCAGGTGTGCTCAAGCAGCTTACCGGCACGTACCAGGCTGCTTTCGGCGCCAAGTGCGCGATCAAGCTGCAGCGCGACAACCAGCTCATGCTGCACTTTCCAGAGGCTCCTGCGGAAGTTTTAACTCCGCTCAAGGGTCTTCAGTTTCGCAACCCGAAATGGCCACAAAGGACATTCGAGTTCGTGATGGAAAACGGGCGCGTGGCCGCATTGAGGCACTGGAACTCGGTCGCCGAGTTCGTTTTGACTCGGGTCGAGAATGCTGATTCCGCCGATACGATGGAGCATGAAGAGCCGATCGCCGATTAAACCGGGCGGCCCATCATCATCGACAGGAGCTGTATTGGGGAATGCACTGGCGGGTGAGATCGGGAGGGCGCGTTCGAGCTGACTTGAAGTTGACCCAGAAAAACGGACATCTATCCTTTGGAGAAGGAGGTGCCGATTATGGGCAAGCATCGTACCCCGTACCCGGCGGAATTTCGGGCACAAATGGTCGGGCTGGTGAAGGCCGGACGCAGGCCGGAGGAACTGGAAAAGGAGTTCGAGCCGACTGCACAGACCATCTACAACTGGGTGGCGCAGGCTGATCGCGACACAGGTGTGCGGCATGACGGTCTGACCACAGCCGAACGGCAGGAGCTCACACGGTTGCGTCGCGAAGTCCGGCAACTGAAGATGGAGCGCGACATCCTCTCTCACGCGGCAGCCTGGTTCGCGAGGGAGACGGGATCCATTCCACCGAAGGGCGGTACGGATTCATGAAAGCGAACCGGGCCCGCTGGCCCATCGCGATGATGGCACGGCTGCTCGGCGTCTCGACGAGCGGCTATTACACGTGGCTGGTGCGTGAGCCCGCGATGCGCACGCGTAGCGATGCGCAACTGCTCGCGCATATCCGCACGCTCCATGCAAGCTCGCGCGGCACGTATGGGGCACCGCGTATCCATGCGCAACTCGCGCGCGAAGGCGTACACGTGGGGCGCAAGCGGGTGGCGCGCCTCATGCGTATGGCGGGTCTGCGCGGGGCAAGCCGGCGGCGCTGGCCGCGCACCACACGGCCACGCGCAGGCGCCCGGCGTGCGCCTGATCTGGTGCGCCGGCACTTCAGTGCCGACGCGACAAACGTGCTGTGGGTCGCAGATGCGACCTATGTACCCACCGGTGAAGGATTCCTCTATCTGGCAGTCGTGCTGGATGTGTTCAGCCGTCGCATCATCGGCTGGGCGATGTCCAACCATCTGTACACCGAACTGATGTTACGCGCGCTGGACATGGCGTTGCAGCAACGACGCCATGACGGTGTGATTCTACATTCCGATCAAGGCTGTCAATACACCTCCATTGCCTTCGGGCGGCGCTGCCGAGAAGCCGGCGTACAACCGTCGATGGGGACCGCCGGCGACGCTTACGACAACGCGATGTGCGAGTCGTTCTTCGGCACGCTCGAAGCCGAACTGCTCTGTCGCGAACACTTCGCGACCCACGAACAGGCACGGCGGCGTCTGTTCTCGTTTCTGGAGAGCTGGTACAACATACGCCGCCTGCACAGCAGCATCGGCTACTGTTCGCCGCTCGAGTTCGAAAACCTGCATGCGCAAGGTCAAAGCTTATCGCCGCGCGGGTTGTCCACCGCCAGGCAGCGTCGTGGTCGTGACAGGCGACCCGCCGCCCGGCCGTCGACAACCCGCGATTTGATCTTATCGGGAGGTGCCACACCGCACTAAACTCAACTGCAAATCTATCCAACTCAACTGCAAATCTATCCGTCGAACCGGGTCAACCTCAACTTCCGCTTAAGGCATCCAGCTCATGTCGACCCACAAGGGAAGGTCGCGTTGATTGGACCCAGACACCCAACCAAATGCATCACGCAGAACCCTGCCGCCTGTCCGACCGTCATAAATGCTTGTTCAACGATTCGTAACGTTCGCCGCCAGAGTGATGGAGCCCACACGATGACAATAGCTGCAAGTCCGATTGATCCGATCGCCGCTATTCTTGACGCTTTCAAATCCCACAATGTCGTCGCGCTTTGCGACGGCGGCCACGGCTGTGAGCAAGCATATGCTTTTCGGGTTTCGCTGATCCGGGACCCCCGATTTGCTTACATCGTGAACGACATCGTAGTTGAAAGTGGCAATTCTCTTTATCAGGAGATGATGGACCGGTTCGTTGCGGGGGATGACGTACCCGAAAATCAACTCCGCCAAGCTTGGCAAAACACTACGCAGCCCCACGATGTGTGGGATCGTCCTGTCTTTGAAGGGCTTTTTCGTGAAGTCCGCGATGTGAATGCCTCGCTCCCTAAAGACCGTCAGATTCGCATCTTGTTAGGCGATCCGCCGATAGATTGGTCGAAAATCAATAGCGCCGACGATCTCGATAAGGCTTGGAAAGCCATGGGCGACCGCAACACCTGTGCGGTTGAAATTATCCAACGTGAAGTGCTGGCCAGGCAGCGCCGCGCTTTGGTCGTCTATGGCGGCATGCACCTTTTGCGCAAGAACCTGTACTGGCAATTGAAATTCCCAGAGAAGGCAGAGCAGCGATTCGACCCGTTGCCGAATACCATCGTTTCGTTGCTGGAAAGCCAAGGCGTCAAAGTCTATTCTGTTTGGACCCCGGTGTTTGGTGATCCGGCGACTTTACAGTCCGACGTCAGCTCCTGGCTGACGCCAAGTCTTGCGCTCATTCTCGGCACTCCGCTCGGAGAGGCGAGCTTTCGATCGTATTATCCGCACGCCATGTTCACTAGGCACGACGACGTCATGGTGGAGATATATGTCGATCCTGTCCGCTCTCCTGTGATGCAGGAGCAGTTCGACGCCATCCTTTATCTTGGGCCGCCTTCCGAGTTAACCTGGAGTGAACTCTCTCCCGCGCTGTCCTCTGATCCGGCATACATCAAAATGCGGTCAGACAGGCTCGCATGGGCCGGCACTGGCGACGGTCGCTAACGCGCCGATGGCTGTTTAATTAGATTCGGGACGAATCATGGACGGATTTGCGGTGGCGCGGCAACCGAACGCGACGCTCGGTCCAGCGACGGAAACTGGCCGAACTCGACTATTCTGACGGTGCGCAACCGGTTCCCGGTGCAACATTCGTCGAAGACCTTGTTTCGGGGCACCTTTCGGGGTACATCGAGCACGGGTTATCCGTTCGCGCTCAGTTCCTGCTGTCGCCGCACTCGCGCGTCTTCGTCAAGACGTGTCTCTTCGAGTTCCTGCAGCACGCTATCGAGGTCGACTGGTCGCGTGTCGAGCTCGATGCGGCCGGTCAATTTGACATCGACTTTCAGCTCGGCTGCTTCGAACAGCGCCCAGATCTCCGTTCCGTAATCCGCGCCGAGAATTTGCGGTGCAAACCGTCCGAAGTACGCAGCGAGGTTGTCGACGTCACGCTTGAGCATCGAGGCGGCTTCGTTGTTGGCGGCGGCGTCGATGGCCTGAGGCAGATCGATGATCACCGGTCCATCAGCCGCCAGCAGGATGTTGTATTCGGACAGGTCGCCGTGAATCACACCCGCGCAGAGCATGCGGACAACCTGGTTGAGCAGCAGGGCGTGCAGTTCAAGGGCGCGCGCTTCAGTCAGATGGACGTCATTGAGGCGTGGCGCGACGTCACCCGTTGCGTCGACCACCAGTTCCATCAGTAACACCCCATCGGTACAGATATAGGGTTGCGGCACTCGCACGCCCCCGTCGGCAAGTCGGAACAGTGCGTCGACTTCGGCGTTTTGCCACAACTCCTCCTGCATCTGGCGCCCATAGCGAGTACCTTTTTCCATCGCACGCGCCTGCCGGCTGTTCTTGACCTTGCGGCCGTCCCGATACGATGCGGCTTGCCGGAAACTGCGCTGCTTCGCGTCCTTGTAGACCTTTGCACACCGCATCGAGTCGCCGCTGCGCACGACGTAGACGGTTGCTTCCTTGCCGCTCATCAACTGGCCGATCACTTCGTCGATGAGTCCTTCGTCAAGAAGCGGTGCAAGCCGTTTGGGTATTTTCATACGACCGACCAGTGCGGCTCGTGGCGCGTGCGTTCGAAATGCGTGGAAGGCGAATGGGTCGCTGAGGTGTGCGGAATCGGCGAACCGATGAATCGCGTAGGCGGTTCCGCTCGTCGGGTTGCTACATGGGGAGTGGAGGGAGTCATGCCGGATTATAAAGGGAACGAGGGGGAGGCGACTCAAATCAAATCTCCTGGCGACTGCGCAGATGCATTGTCGCCGCTCCTGGCCGCTGGCTACTTGCCACGACGGGCAGCGCCCGACCCACAACAAGCATTCGACTTTCTCCAAAGCGGCAACGGTTGCGCAGGTGTCGATTTTTGGTCTCTTCGAGGATGCGCTCGCGGACGTACGCGCCGTATTGGCGCGAACAGCGGCTTCGGGCGAATGATCTGCTGCGCGAGTGCCGCCAACGGCTCGAAAGGTCATAGACCAGCGGTACGGTCGCTGCCCGCGAGCATCCGCGCTACGGGCGCGAAAAACCGCAATGTTCCTGCGGGCGCTTTTTTCCGTTTCATCGAGAGCCATGGAGATTTTGGGCTGTCGCCCATGTACGGACTGCCTGTCGCACGGTAATTATCTGACTGCTGTCAACCCCGGCAGCGACTTCAGATAGACCATCGACACACCTATGTCCCTGTCCGTATTTGAAATGCACTCCGTGGAGCTGTTCTGCCAGCGGCCACCGGGTGCCTGTTATGTCATCTGCGACGAATGGCACTATAAAGCGTGTTTCGGCAAGGCCGCAGACTTTCAGAGGGCCAGTGCGGAGACCCGGGAATTTCTTGACATTGCCCAACTGAATGGTAGGACGTGGCAGGAGGACCGGAAGCTGGTCAGGAATCTCATTGGCGGTCACTGGCTGTTTTTTCATGATGTACGGGACCGGAACCCTGACACCGATGGCTGGTGGGTCATCCTTGCGCTTCTCGAAGAGGTGCGCCGCGGTGCCCTGCTTGCCATTAAAGGCCCTCGCGATAGCCTGTTTCCGTCACCCTACAGCAGCACGCCGTTGAGGGATATCGCAGCGAGGGCCGGTAATCGCCCGGACGGCGAACCTGTGCTGTCTGTCCAGTATGATCCGGCCACCTTGCAAACCTGGCTGAACGCTGCGCGCGCAGCCAGGGCTGGCGATAGAGGCGCATCAACGCTGCTCGGCGACGCGCAGCCGTTTGAGTATGTGCCTGATGCGTTGAGCGGCGATGTCGTTGAACTCGCCGCGAGCACGAACAATCCAAACTACGCGGCGAAGATGCTGGGGTATGGCCGCGACACGTTTGGCGACATGGTCCATGCGATGAAATATGACCTCAAGCTGCGAGGCGATGACAATGTCATTTGGCACGATAGTGGGGACGTTGAATTTAGAAAAAACATCATCGGCAATATGCACGACTATGCAAACTGATCTTCATACGATGAACGCACATCAACTCGCACATGCATCATTTTCAATAGCCGGGGATGATTTAGATCCCGAGGTTTGGACCAGATATTTCGGCGTTCCGCCCGACACGGCGATAGTCAAGGGGAAGCGGTTTATGACTCCGTCGGGGCGATTGAGCAGCATGCCGGGGCGTACCGGCGTGTGGGGGGTGAGAAGCAAAGCCGCCGTTCATAGCGACTCGCTGGAACCGCATCTCCGCTATCTTATTGATCGCCTGAAGTTGCCGCGAGACGACTTGCGCCAGCTACTCGCAGACAAGGGCGCACAGATGCGTTTCTTCTGTTATTGGGACAACGAGAGCGGCGACCGCATCCCTGATGTGCCCGACGATATTCGCACCATGATGGAAGCCATGGGCGGCACGGTTGAGATTGATGAATATCGATAGAGCCTCGCTCGAATGCTCTTCGAGGATGCGCTCGCGGACGTACGCGCCGTATCGGCGCGAACAGCGGCTTCGGGCGAATGATCTGCTGCGCGAGTGCCGCCAGCGGCTGGAAAGGTCATAGACCAGCGGTACGGTCGCTGCTCGCGAGCGTCCGCGCTACGGGCGCGAAAAACCGCAATGTTCCTGCGGGCGCTTTTTTCCGTTTCATCGAGAGCCGTGGGGATTTTGGGCTGTCGCCCATGTACGGACTGCCTGTCGCACGGTAATTATCTGACTGCTGTCAACCCCGGCAGCGACTTCAGATAGACCATCGACACACCTATGTCCCTGTCCGTATTTGAAATGCACTCCGTGGAGCTGTTCTGCCAGCGGCCACCGGGTGCCTGTTATGTCATCTGCGACGAATGGCACTATAAAGCGTGTCTCGGCAAGGCCGCAGACCTTCAGAGGGCCAGTGCGGAGACCCGGGAATTTCTTGACATTGCCCAACTGAATCACAGGAAGTGGGAGGAGGACCGGAAACTGGTCAGGAATCTCATTGGCGGTCACTGGCTGTTTTTTCATCATGTACGGGACCGGAACCCTGACACCGATGGCTGGTGGGTCATCCTTGCGCTTCTCGAAGAGGTGCGCCGCGGTGCCCTGCTTGCCATTAAAGGCCCTCGCGATAGCCTGTTTCCGTCACCCTACAGCAGCACGCCGTTGAGGGATATCGCAGCGAGGGCCGGTAATCGCCCGGACGGCGAACCTGTGCTGTCTGTCCAGTATGATCCGGCCACCTTGCAAACCTGGCTGAACGCTGCGCGCGCAGCCAGGGCTGGCGATAGAGGCGCATCAACGCTGCTCGGCGACGCGCAGCCGTTTGAGTATGTGCCTGATGCGTTGAGCGGCGATGTCGTTGAACTCGCCGCGAGCACCAATAACCCACGCTATGCCGCCAAGATGCTTGAATATGATCAAAACACGTTCAGCGACATGCTTCACGCTATGAAGCAGTACAACAAATTGCGCGGCGACAACAACGTAATCTGGCATGACGATGGAGACGTGGAATTTAACGGCGTGATTATCGACAACATGCACAGTTGGACACCCTAAAGGAATGTTATGGTAACGACCCATCAACTTGCACATGCTTCTTTCACTATCTATCAGGACGTGGAGCGGCCCGAATTCTGGACAAACTATTTTGGCGTTGAACCGGACATGCAGAGTGTTCGGGGGCAATTCCGCACTACACCATCTGGGCGCACTAGCAAGTACCCCTCTCGAATTGGTGTATGGAGTGTGGATAGCAAGGGGCATGTTCAGAGTAATATTCTTGCGCCTCACCTTCGCTATCTTGTCGAACGCTTGGCATTGCCCCGATCAGACCTGCCCGAATTGCTCAAGCGCACTGGCGCGCATATGCGTTTCTTCTGCTATTGGGACAACGAGAGCGGCGACCGCGTGCCTGATGTGCCCGACGATATTCGCACCATGATGGAAACCATGGGCGGCACGGTTGAGATTGATGAATATCGATAGAGCCTCGCTCGAATGCACAAGCCGATCCTTGCGAGTCGGCTTTTTTGTGCGAGCTTGTAAGGCACAGCGCAAGTGTTATGGGCCGCACTTCTGAACTAATCCTCCATGCCGCAAACATGCACGGCCCACGCTTCCATCATCGGGCGGCGCTGTTCCAAATGGTTGTCCCGCTGAGGTAGTCAGGCGACCGTCCCGCCTTTGATCGGAATGACTTCGGCCCCGGCCTTGATCCGGTCAAGGTAATCGGCCCACTCCTGCATCATCTCGCGGCGCTCGCGAATGAATTTTGTGCGGTTGTACGCCGAACCAAGGTTATCCGGTACAGCGTGCGCGAGTTGATGCTCGATCACTTCGGGCTTGTGTTCCAGTTCTTCATGCAGGATCGGATCGCGAAACGGAACACGCGGCTTATTTCGCTGCGCAGACGGTGAGCCGTAAAGCGAGCGCCCCGGCTATCCACGCGTTTAAGGACCGCCAGAATCTCGGGTGCGTCAATTTCCGCGATGGGTCGCTTGCCAAGCCAGGGAAGCGCGTCATTCCTGAAACGCGCAAGCGTTTTTTCATACTGCCCGCTTTCAACGGACTGACCGCGCTCTTCCATCCAGGCGAGCGCAACGGCTTCGAATGAATTGGCAGCAGCAAGGCGGGCGGCGCGTTTCCCGGCCTTTTTGGCTTCCCCGGATCAATGTTTGCTGCCAGTTTTTCGCGGGCGTCGTCCCCACGCTTGCGGGCATCGGCAAGCGGCACACCTGGATAGACGCCAAGTGCGAGGCTCTTTTCCTTTCCGGCAAAACGGTACTTGAAAATCCATCGCTTGCTGCCCGTTGGCGTGACAAGCAGCAGGCCGCCACCGTCGTACAGCTTCTGCTGTTTTTCACCCGGCTTCGTGTTACGGATCGTGGCATCGGTCAGCGCCATGTTTGCGTCTCCGGTTGTCGCGCCGCTGCTGGGGGCGTTTTCCATCCGACGGGCGCTTGAGTCGTGGCAACCCCCGAAACGACCCCCTGGTGGGGGTTGTAATCGCTGGTGACCCCTTGGAGACTATGGCAAACAAAAGCCCCGCTCAGCGCTAGCTGTCGGGGCTTCGTGGTCAACCGTTGAAACCGGTTGATGAGTGTTTGGTGCCCAGGGCCGGAATCGAACCGGCACGCCTTGCGGCGGGGGATTTTGAGTCCCCTGCGTCTACCAATTTCACCACCTGGGCAGATACTGCAGCGCGCGCATCGGGAGTTAAGCGCGCGAGGAAGACATAGATTATGGCCGAAAATCGGTAGACGGGCAAGTCGATTGCCTTCACCCGCCACAGCGCGTTCGCGGCGAGCGGTGCTCAGACCGTGCGCGAGAATCGTGTGAGCGTCTGCTCGCCCAGATAGCGGTCAAATACCATCGCGAGATTGCGCACGAGCGTGCGGCCGGCCATTCGCACTTCGAGCTTGCGTGCGCCGAGCGAGATCAGCCCGTCGTCCTCGAATGAACGCAGACGCGCGAGTTCCGGCGCGAACGTGTCGGCGAAGTGGATGCCGTACGCCGCTTCGAATTCGTCGAAGCGCAGTTCGAGGTTGCACATCAGCTGCGTGATCACGTCGCGCCGCAGACGGTCGTCGGCGGACAGGCGGATGCCGCGCGCGATCGCGAGCCGGCCCGCATCGATCGAGTCGGTGTAAGCGGGCAGCTCTCGCGCGTTCTGCGCGTACACGTCGCCGACCTTGCCGATCGACGAGGCGCCAAAACCGATCAGATCGCACTCGGCCCGCGTGCTATAGCCCTGGAAATTGCGATGCAGCGTGCGCTGCGCCTGCGCGCGAGCGAGCTCGTCGGTGGGCAGCGCGAAGTGATCCACGCCGATGTACACATAGCCCGCTTCAGTCAGCCGTTCGACGACCCGTTGCAGCAGAGCCAGCCGCTCCTCGCTCGACGGCAGCGTCGCTGGATCCATCTGGCGCTGCATCTTGAAGAGCTGCGGCATGTGCGCATACGCGAACACCGACAGCCGGTCCGGCGCCAGTTCGAGCATCGTGTCGAGCGTGCGGCTGAAGCTCGCGACGGTTTGATGCGGCAGCCCGTAAATCAGATCGACGCCGATCGAATGAAAACCGTACGTGCGCGCCGCCTGCATCACCGATGCGGTCATCTCGAACGGCTGGATGCGATTGATCGCCTGCTGGACGCGCGGATCGAAGTCCTGCACGCCGAGGCTCAGCCGGTTGAAGCCGAGGCGGCGCAGAAGCGCGACCGTATCGGGCGACGCCTCGCGCGGATCGACCTCGATCGAATATTCGGCTCGATCGTCGGGCAGAAGTTTGAAGTGCTCGCGCGTCGCGGCCATCAGCTCGGCCATCTCGTCACGCGACAAAAACGTCGGCGTGCCGCCGCCCCAATGCAATTGCGAGACGGGCCGCTGCGTATCGAAACATGCGGCCTGCAAACCGATTTCGCGTTTGAGCCGCTCAAGGTACGGGCGCGCATGCGCGCGATTTCTCGTCACGACCTTGTTGCAGCCGCAGTAAAAGCACACGGTGTCGCAAAACGGAATGTGGAAGTACAGAGACAGATCGGTCGACGCGGCACCCGGGTCGGCGGCGGCGCGGTGATAGTCGGCGGTGTCGAACGATTCGCGGAACTGCGGCGCGGTCGGATAGGACGTATACCGGGGACCGTTCGCGCTGTAGCGCGCGAGCAGGTCGGGGCGGAACAGGGTGTCGGTTTGGGACATGAGCGGTGTCGGACGGTGGGCGGCTCTCGCAGCGTGCCGCGTGTCATGGTCAGTCAGCAGCTTCGAGTTTACGTGCGTGCCCACGGGACCCGATTGTGTAAAAAGGTCGCACGGACAGGCAGTGGCACAATGCGGGTCTGGCAATACGTTGCCAAGGTTTGAGTTCAGGAAAGATGACGTGGATCAAAGGTTGAACAGTGCATGGGTGGACGCTCACGCGTGCCGTCCCGATTGCGGCGCGTGCTGTATCGCGCCGTCGATTTCGAGCCCGATTCCAGGCATGCCGAACGGCAAGCCGGCGGGCGTGCGCTGCGTGCAACTCGGCGACGATCTGCGCTGCGCGATCTTCGGCCGGCCGGAGCGGCCCGCATGCTGCTCGGGTCTGCAGCCGCAACTCGAGATGTGCGGCGCGAATCGCGGCGAAGCGCTCGCGTGGCTTACGCAACTCGAGGCGCAAACACAACCGGCATCCCATCCATGACGCGCGGCATGCGGTAAACGCCGTCGCTGACCACACCCGTCAACGCAAGCCGATGTCCGCAAGGGCTTCCACAGGAGATTTCGCATGACTCGACCCGCAGCGCCGGCCCGGCGCCGCTTTCTGCGCGCTGCGCTGACCGGCTGCAGCGCGCTTGGCATCACTGTGTCGCTCGCGGCTTGCGCGAGCCCGACGTTTCCGTTCATGCCGTCGCACTACACGTTCTCGCAGAAGCAGGTGCAGGAGGCCGTGCAGCGCAAGTTCCCGTATCAGCGCACGGTGTCGCAGGTGTTCGATGTCGCGCTGAGCAATCCGGTGGTGGGCATGCTGCCCGATGCGAACCGCGTGCAGGTGAAGCTCGACGCGCGTTTCGCGAGTCCGTTCCTGGAGCAGCCGGTCGATGGCGTGTTCACGCTGTCGAGTGAACTTGCATACGACGCGGCGAGCCGTTCGGTGATCCTCAAGTCGCCGAGTGTGGACAACGTCAGCGTGAGCGGCGAGGCGCAGATGTACACGCAGCAGATCAACGCGGCCGCGGCGCTGCTCGCGACCCAATTGCTGACCAACTATCCGATCTACACGTTCAAGCCCGAGCAACTGCAATTTGCCGGCGTCAACTACGAACCCGGTACAATCACGATCCTTACAAACGGCATACGCGTGCAGATCGTCGAAAGATGACTGGCACGCGCGGCCACGTGGGCCGCGCATGCCAGTCATGACCGTGCGGGCCCATTTCGTTGCGACAACCTACCGCGATAAGGGGCACGGATGGACTGGTTACTGGCTTGCAAGGCGCTGATTCTCGGCGTGGTCGAGGGTTTGACGGAGTTCTTGCCGGTGTCGAGCACCGGGCATCTGATCGTCGTCGGCAGTCTGCTGGATTTCACCGACGAGCACGCGAAGACCTTCGATGTCGTGATCCAGCTCGGCGCGATTCTCGCCGTGTGCTGGGAGTTTCGCCGGCGCATCGGCAACGTGATCGTGGGGCTGCCGAGCCGGCCCGAGGCGCGCCGCTTCGCGCTGAACGTGATCATTGCGACGATTCCGGCAGTCGTGCTCGGCCTGCTGTTCGAGAAGTCGATCAAGGAGGTGCTGTTTTCACCGGTGCCGGTCGCGTTTGCGCTGGTCGCGGGCGGCGTCGTGATCCTGTGGGCGGAGGCGCGCCAGCGCGCGCGCGGCGACGCGGCGGTGCGGGTGCGCAGCATCGACGATCTGAGCCCGCTCGATGCGTTGAAAGTTGGCCTCGCACAGTGCTTCGCGCTGATTCCGGGGACCTCGCGCTCGGGCTCGACGATCATCGGCGGCATGCTGTTCGGCATCGAGCGCCGCGCCGCGACCGAGTTTTCATTCTTTCTCGCGATTCCGATCATCTTCGGCGCGACGGCCTATGAGCTGTACAAGGACTGGCACCTGCTCACCACCGACGCGCTCGGCAGCTTCGCGCTCGGCTTCGCGGCCGCGTTCGTCAGTGCGTTCGTCTGCATCCGCTGGCTGCTGCGCTATGTCGCGTCGCACGACTTCACGGTGTTCGCGTGGTATCGGATCGGCTTTGGCCTGCTGATCCTGCTGATCGGTTATAGCGGCGGGTTGAGCTGGGCCGATTGAGATTTGCCGTGCGATGAAAAAGGTCCGCGTATGTGCGGACCTTTTTTCGTTGGCTTGCCGTCTCGTCGCGTCACGCGGCGCCGCGCTTGCGGAACACGAGGTCCCACACGCCGTGGCCGAGCTGCAGGCCACGCCGTTCGAACTTCGTCACCGGACGATAGTCGGGCCGCGGCGCGTAGGTGTCGGCGGTGTTTTCGAGCAGCGGATCGGCGCCGAGCACTTCGAGCATCTGTTCGGCGTAGTTCTGCCAGTCGGTCGCGCAATGCAGATACGCATCCGGCTTCAGACGCGACACGAGCAGCGCGACGAACTTCGGCTGGATCAGCCGGCGCTTGTGATGGCGCACCTTGTGCCACGGGTCGGGGAAAAAGATGTGCACGCCGTCGAGGCTGTCGGGCGCGATCATGTGCTGGAGCACTTCGACCGCGTCGTGCTGGATGATGCGGATGTTCGTCAGCGACTGCTCGCCGATCAGCTTCAGCAACGCGCCGACGCCGGGCTCGTGGACTTCGACGCCCAGGAAGTCGTCGTCGGGACGTTGCGCGGCGATCTCCGCGGTGGTGGCGCCCATGCCGAAGCCGATCTCCAGCACGCGCGGCGCTTCGCGGCCGAACACGCCGGTCCAGTCGGGTTGTTGTGGTGCATAGGGCACGACGAAGCGCGGGCCGAACTCATCGAGCGCGCGGCGCTGGCCGGTCGACACGCGACCTGCGCGCGTGACGAAGCTGCGGATGCGGCGGTGATGAAGCGTGTCTGCCGGCGTTGCACCCGGCGTGCCGTCGACGTCGTTCGTCTCGTTGCCAGCGGGCTGGTCGGTTGCGCTCATGGGGGGCGGGGCGTCGTCCGGGAGACCGGAGTCGTTTGGATCGTGGATCATCGTCGATGCTGCTGCAAGGGTGAGGGCTGCGCGGCTTGCGCGCTGTGCCGGGCCGTTGCCACTACAAAAAAGCCGCCTTCAGGGAGGCGGCTCTTGCTGGATTCCGCTGAACACTCAGCGGGAAAGTGGAGCGGGCGATGGGAATCGAACCCACGGCTCTAGCTTGGGAAGCTAGGGTATTACCATTATACGACGCCCGCAGAACTCGCGATTTTACAGGCTTTTGGGCCGTTTGGGCAGGGGTATGGCTCGCGCGCACGAGCAGCCGACCCGTCTTTTCGCTTCTGCGGTTCGAACGGCGCGAGCCTTCAGACTTTGTCTGCGCCTGCCGTTAATCCGGATACTGCCCAACACCGTGCGCTTGCGCACCCGCAAGCCGGCACGAACCCGGCGCTTCCCATCCCGATCAAGAGATTCTCCCAAGATGCAGTGGCTTTCCAATCTGAAACTGAGCCAGAAGCTTGTCGGCTCGTTGATGCTGTGCGCGTTCGTAACGGCCATCGTCGGCACGGTCGGTGTGCTGAAGGTGCGCGAAGTCGCGACGATGCAAACCGAAATGTACGACCGCGAATTCGTGCCTGTGCGCGACGACGGCACCGCCGCGTGGCAGGCGGCTTCGCACTTCCGGCGCCTCTATTCGTACATCCTGAATCCGGAGCCGACAGGCCGCGCCGATACGGTGCGCCTGAATCACGGCGGTGAAGCAGCGATCCTGTCGGCATTCGACTACGAGCGCAAGCATGCGACCACCGACGCGCAGAAGCAATTGCTGAGCGACTTCGACGCCGCCTATCCGGCCTATATGAGTTCGGTCGCGAAGGTGATGGCGCTGGCCGATCAGGGCGATCAGACCGGCGCGCTCGCCGAGCTCAAATCGACCACCGACCCGCTGCACGTCAAGCTGCGCACGCTGATGATCAAGCTGTCCGACGTGCGGGATGAGTTGGCCAGGCAACGTGTCGCGAACGGCGTCGAGATGGTTCGCTCGGTGACGTGGTGGATCGCGAGCTGCGCGGTCGTCGGCGTCGCGGTTGCGATCGGCCTGGGGCTGCTGGTGACGCGCGCGGTCGTGCGGCAGATCGGCGGCGAACCGGCCGAAGTCGCGAAGGTCGTCGAGCAGATCGCGGGCGGCGACTTGAGCCAGCGACTGCACACCGGCGCCGCCGACGACGGCAGTATCTTGCGCGCGGTCGCGCACATGCAGGAGCGTCTCGCGGCGACGATCGGTTCGATTCGCGAAAGCGCCGAGTCGGTCAGCATCGCTTCGCAGCAGATCGCGAGCGGCAACATCGATCTGTCCGCTCGCACCGAAGAGCAGGCCGCTTCGCTCGAACAGACCGCGGCCAGCATGTCGGAATTGACGCAGACCGTCACCCGCAACAGCGACAACGCGCGCAACGCGAGCGCGCTCGCGACTGAGGCTGCACAGGTCGCCAACACCGGCAACACTGCCGTCGAGGGCATGGTGCGCACCATCGGTGATATCAGCGGCAGTTCGACGAAAATCTCGGAGATCACCGGCGTGATCGAGGGCATTGCGTTCCAAACCAATATTCTCGCGTTGAACGCGGCGGTCGAGGCCGCGCGCGCGGGCGAGCAGGGGCGCGGTTTCGCGGTGGTCGCGAGCGAGGTGCGCAACCTCGCGCAGCGCTCGGCGAGCGCGGCCAAGGAGATCAAGGAGATGATCACGACGTCGGTCGCGATCATCGAAGGCGGCACGCAGCAGGCAGCCGAAGTCAGCACGACGATGGCGGATATCAAGGCCGCGATTCATCGCGTGTCGGATATCGTCAGTGAGATCGCAACGGCCTCCGAAGAGCAGAACCGCAGCATTCACCAGGTCGGCCAGGCCGTCACGCAGATGGACGAGACCACGCAGCGGAACGCGGCGCTCGTCGAACAGGCCGCGGCGGCCGCGCAATCGCTCGAGACGCAGGCGCGCAAGATGAGGCAGACGGTGTCGGTGTTCCGGACGGGGGAGAGCCGCGGTTTCGCGGCAGCCGTGTAGAAGCCGCGCCGACTCAAGCGGCCGCCGCGCGTCAGCCCAACTTTCCCGCGCAATCAGCTCAGATCACAAAATAAGTCAGCTGAACCGCCGCGCGCGTGACGACCATCTGCAGCACCTGCACGATCACGAACAGCAGGATCGGCGACAGATCGATGCCGCCGAATTTCGGCAGCACGCGGCGCAACGGATTCAGAAACGGCGCGGTCAGCTGATACAGAATCGGCATCGCGGGCGAACGCGGATTGAGCCACGACAGCAGCGCCATCAGGATCGTCATCCAGATGATCAGATTGAGCGCCCACTTGATCGCGGTGAGCACCGCGACGATCAGCAGCGTCGGCACGAGCGTCAGCGGATCCGCGCCCGTCAGCACGATCATCAGGACGACGTAGATGATCGCGGCGATCAGCGTTGCGACCACGCTCGCCCAGTCGATGTTGCGCGTGCTCGGCAGGATGCGCCGCAGCGGCAGCACGATCCAGTTGGTCGCCTGCAGCACGGCGTTCGAGACCGGGTTGTACGGCGGCAGGCGCACAACCTGCAGCCACGCGCGCAACAGCAGCGCGGCGCCAAACACAGCGTGAAAACGGTATTGAGCAGAAAACGGGCGATATCGCCAAACATCTCGTGTCCTTATGCTTCTGATGACGGCCGCCGACCGGCCGCGGGCTGCCGGCGTCGCCCGATCGGTGCGTGCCGGCGGTTTTCTGGAATTACCCGGTTAGCCAACCGGAGGTTCGACGTCATTGCGCGCCGCCTCCCGATGGCTGTCTGTCCGGCATCACACGGAAATCCGGACCTCGCTGATCAGGGTTGTGCCGTTGCCGCCGTCGGTGTAGTTCGGGATATCCGCTAATAGTTGCTCGGACGCGGGCTTGAACACTTTATAGAAGTCGTCCGCGCTATCGAACAGGAAGTGTCCCGCGGCCACGTAAGGCGGTGGCGTGCCGGGCGGCCCGGCGTTCAGGCCCGCGTCGACCGACCAGCCTTTCAGCGCCGGCCCGAACAGCTTCGCCGCGAGCGGCATATGGGTCGCGCAGTAGTAGTCCATGTCGAAGCGGCCGTTTTCCCGGTACGGGTAGAGGATGCTGACCTTGATCATTGTGCGTTCTCGTCTGTTGGTCCCGAAGCGCGGCGCGGGTCGTCGCGTGGTTCGCCCGGCGTGCCGGACGTCACATTATCACGGCTTACTTGACCCTTGCACCTGCCGCGGCCTGATTCAGCGAGCGGCCCAGCGATTCTTCCACAGCTTCGGAGATCGCTTCAATCGTCGCGGCCGGCGTTGCGCGACGTCGGGCGAGGTTGACCGCGCGGCGCGTCAGCAGACCATACAGCGCGGCATGGTCGCCGCCAAAGCCTTCGAGCAGCGCGAGCTGCTTCTCGACGACACCCGTATCGCCGCGCGATACCGGCCCCGCGAGCGCGTTCGGCAGGCCTTTGTCGCGCGCGGTTTCGATCGTGCCGGCGAGCATCGGCAGCAGCGCGCGCAGCGCGTCGTCTTCGGCGAAGCCAAGCGTGCGCCACAACGCCACGCATTCGGCTAGGCTGCAGAGCGCGAAGCTCGCCGCGTAGTGCGCGGCGGCGTGATACAGCATGCGGCCGCCCGGCGGAATCGACAGCGGATGGCAGCGCAGCGCGAGCGCGAGCGCGTTCAGCGTCTCCTTCAGTTCGCCGTCGGCTTCGATCGTCACCGAGCAGCCGACGATACGCTCGAGATCGGCGAGCTCGCCGCTAAATAGATACAACGGATGAAAGCCGCCGATCGCCGCGCCCTGATCGCGCGCTGGCGCGAGCAGTTCGACCGGCGAGGCGCCGCTGCAGTGCACGAGCGCTTTGCCGGGGTGGCTTGCCGCATTGCCTCCAAAGCGGAGTGTGTGCGCTGTCGTACCGATGCTGTCGTCAGGAACGGCTAAAAAAACGATATCGGCGGCGTCGACGGCCTGTTGCGGGTCGTCAGTGGCCGCGCAGTGTGCGATCTGGGCGGCGAGCCGGCGCGCGGAATCGGCCGAGCGGCTCGCCACCGCGGTGACCGGATAGCCGGCGCGCGCAAACGCGAGCGCGAGACAACGCGCGAGCCGCCCCGCGCCGATGAAGCCGACGCGCGGCAAGGAAGACTGGGACATGGTCACCTGCTCCAGACGGATCGTGTGAACGGGAAAGCAGCAGTATCTCGCATCCGGCGAAGCGCGACCGCGATCCGGCCCCTTGCACGGTTCGACAGCGGTCGTCGGATGAGTTTGCGGGCGATATGGCGCCAACGGTTGGTCATCGGGTGGCGTGACGCCCACGGTTGTGAAAACTGCTCACAATCGTACATGACAGGAACAGTGGTCGATGAGCCGGTTCGGCAGTCGTATTTTACGTACTTCGTTCGCAGTCAGAAATTCGGGAGGGTCGAGATGAGTATTTTTTCTTACCGAAAGCACTTGCGGTTCCTGACGCGCGCCCAGCGCCGTCGCTGGTGGGATCAGAAAAAGCGCCTTACGCCGCGCGTGCGGATCAGCGGCGCATACGTGCCGCCCAACGTGTCCCGCGAATTCGTATACGTGAAGGTCGGCTAGTCGCGCGGTCTTCGCAGGTGACAAAATGCCCGGCCTCGAGCAATTGAGCTGGGCATTTTTTTGTTGGGAATTTTCTTCCGGCTGTCAGGATTGAAGCGAATTTGTAATTAAAGATTACCGATGCGCGAACTCAAACCCCTGCGCTCGATCAGACCTGTGACGCGCGGCCCGTCGCCCGCGTGCAACCCCTTGATTCCCGGCTGATTTCGCTTTGGTCGCGGCGGCGCGTAGGCGCGCTCGCGCCGCGCTCGGCAAAACGCTTCGGCTTGCCCTTGCAATTTGCAACAAATGTGAACATTTCGGCCGGGGCTTTTTAGATACATTGATTTCACAGCATGCGAGGCATGCGCAGTCGGCGACCTTGGCAGGCCGCGCTAGGAGAATAGAAGTGAAAAAGATCGTTCCGTTTGTCGTTGCAGCCGCACTCGGCTTGGGACTTACCGGCGCCGCTGAGGCAGGTGTTTCCGTCGGTATCGGCCTTGGGGTGCCGATCGCGCCGGCCTATCCGGTCTATGCGGCGCCGCCGCCTGTTTATTACGCCCCGCCGCCTCCGCCGGTGTACGCGCCGCCGGTTGTGTTCGCACCGGCTCCGGTGGTGGTCGGAGGCTATTACGGCTATGGCCGCCCTTACTATCGTGGCTACTACCACGGCTACCGTGGCTACTATCGCGGTTACGGGCACTCGTACTATCGTCATTAAGAAGTGCGGGCGCGCTTGACGCGCGTGGGAACGTCGACGGCGTAACGCCGGCTTGTGCCGGGTTACGTCGTTTCTTTTTGTGTCGCTGGTTTTTGCTTTCCGCGGCGTTCCTGGCTGGTGTCGCGCGCTCGCGCGAGCGGCGTTCCAAAGCATCGAGGAAGCTGGGAGAATGGCTGCTTCGCCACCGCTCCAGGAGAGTTTCGCCGATGCAAGCGCTTCCCGCTCCCACCTTCGATGACGTCCTCGACGCCGCCGCGCGTCTCGAAGGTGTCGCGCACCGCACCCCCGTTCTGACATCGAGCACGTTCGACGAGCGCACTGGCGCGTCGGTGTTCTTCAAGTGCGAAAACTTCCAGCGCATGGGCGCGTTCAAGTTCCGCGGCGCGTACAACGCGATTTCGCATTTCGACGCGGAGCAGCGCAAGGCGGGCGTGCTGACCTATTCGTCGGGCAATCACGCGCAGGCGATCGCGCTGTCGGCGCGCCTCGCCGGCATTCACGCGACGATCGTGATGCCGCACGACGCACCCGAGGCCAAGGTCGCCGCGACCAAAGGCTACGGCGGCGAAGTGATCACCTACGACCGCTACAAGGAAAATCGCGAGGAAATCGGCCGCCGGCTCGCCGAAGAGCGCGGCATGACGCTGATCCCGCCGTACGATCATCCGCACGTGATCGCCGGGCAGGGCACCGCGGTCAAAGAACTGATCGACGAAACCGGCCCGCTCGACATGTTGTTCGTGTGCCTTGGCGGCGGCGGGTTGATCAGCGGCAGCGCATTGTCGGCGGCCGCGCTGAGCCCTGCCTGCACGGTGATCGGCATCGAGCCCGAGGCGGGCAACGACGGCCAGCAGTCGCTCGCACGCGGCGAGATTGTTCATATCGACGCGCCGCGCACGATTGCCGATGGCGCCGCCTCGACCCATCTGGGCCACTACACGTTCGCGGTCATCCGCCAGCTGGTCGCGCGAATCGAAACGGTCAGCGATGCGCAACTGATCGAGACGATGCGCTTTTTCGCGCAGCGCATGAAGATCGTCGTCGAACCGACTGGTTGTCTCGCGGCGGCGGCGGTGCTGAACCGCGTCGTGCCGGTGAAGGGCAAGCGCGTCGGCGTGGTGGTGAGCGGTGGCAATGTCGATCTGCCGAAGCTCGCGCAGTACCTCGCATGAGCGGCTCACGTCGAGTCGCATGAAGAAAAACGGCTCGCCGATGCGAGCCGTTTTTTTGTTCGCGAGCCGCTTCAGCTTGCCACTTGCGCGGTGCTCTGCACGATCAGATCGCGATACCCGTTGACGATCACGCTGTATGAGAAATAGGCGAACAGCAGCGCCGACAGAACGTGACACGCGCGCAGCAGACCGGCGCCCGCGCGCTTGCGTCCCTGGCTGCCGAGCCCGCAGATGAAAAGCGTCCAGCACAGGCCGCCCAGAAAGAATCCGCCGAGGAAGATCAGCGCGGTTGTCGGGCTCGTTGCGCCGGCCTTCGCGATCAGCGCGCCGCCGACTGCTGCGAACCACAGGATCGCCGACGGCGACGACACCGCGAGCAGCACGCCGCGCAGAAACCCGCGCCATGCCGACTGATACGGCGCAGCCGCGTCGCCTTCGCCGGCAACAGCTTGCGCTGTGGCCGGGAACATCGCTTCACGCGCCATCTTCCAGGTGAGAAACAGGAGTGTCGCCGCGCCGCCGATCCATACGACCCAGCGCACCGATTCGAACTGCAGCAGCGCGGCCATGCCGGCGAGCGCGAGCGTCGCGTAAATGAGATCGCCGACGCACGAGCCGAGGCCGAGCCAGAAGCCCGGCCGAAAGCCGTGCGACAGCGTCAGCGAAATGATCGCGACGTTGACGAGACCGATATCGAGGCACAGCGACAAGGACAGAAAAAAGCCGTCCGACATCATTGAAAAAACGTGCATCCGCGCGAGCGCTCCATCCGTTATTGATTGTGTTGTCCCGCGCGCGTTACAGGCCGAGGCCCAACTCGTTCCACAAGCTATCGATACGCTGTTTGACCGCGTCGTCCATCACGATCGGGCGGCCCCATTCGCGGTCGGTTTCGCCCGGCCACTTGTTGGTTGCGTCGAGCCCCATCTTCGAGCCGAGGCCGGCTACCGGCGACGCGAAATCGAGATAGTCGATCGGCGTGCGGTCGACGAGCACCGTGTCGCGCGTCGGGTCCACTCGCGTGGTGATCGCCCAGATCACTTCCTTCCAGTCCCGGATATTGACGTCCTCATCGACGACGACGATGAACTTCGTATACATGAACTGCCGCAGGAAGCTCCACACGCCGAACATCACGCGTTTCGCGTGGCCGGGGTAGCTCTTCTTCATTTGCACGATCGCCATGCGGTAACTGCAGCCTTCGGGCGGCAGATAGAAGTCCGTGATCTCGGTGAACTGCTTCTGCAGCAGCGGTACGAACACTTCGTTCAGCGCGACGCCGAGCACCGCCGGCTCGTCGGGCGGTCTGCCGGTGTAGGTGGAGTGATAGATCGCGTCGCGGCGCATCGTGATGCGCTCGACCGTGAAGACCGGGAACCACTCCTGTTCGTTGTAGTAGCCGGTGTGATCGCCATACGGGCCTTCGAGCGCGTGTTCGTACGTGGCCGACGCACCCTTCGACGGACGTGGCGGTGCGCCGGCCGGGGCGGGCGAGGGCGCGCCTTCCTGCGGATAGATGAAGCCCTCGAGCACGATCTCGGCGCGCGCGGGGACCTGCAGACCGTCGACGCCCGGTGTGACGCATTTCGCGAGCTCGGTGCGCCCGCCGCGCAGCAGGCCGGCGAACTGGTATTCGGACAGCGTGTCGGGTACCGGCGTGACCGCGCCGAGAATCGTCGCCGGGTCCGCACCGAGCACGACGGCCACCGGATACGGCTTGCCGGGATTTTTAAGCGCGAACTCACGAAAATCGAGCGCGCCGCCGCGATGCGCCAGCCAGCGCATGATCAGCTTGTTACGCCCGATCAGTTGCTGGCGATAGATACCCAGGTTTTGTCGACTCTTGTTCGGCCCTTTCGTGACGGTCAGACCCCAGGTGATCAACGGCCCGGCATCGCCGGGCCAGCAGGTCTGAATGGGCAATCTGGCAAGGTCGACGTCATTGCCTTCCCAGACGATTTCCTGGCAGGGCGGTGCGTTGACCGTCTTCGGCGCCATGTCCCACACGGCCTTCGCTAGCGACAGCAGCTTGCCGGCGTCCTTGAGCCCTTTCGGCGGCTCGGGTTCCTTCAACGCGGAGAGTAGCCGACCGACATCGCGCAGCGATTCGAGCGCCGCCTGGTCGCCCGCGCCCGCTTCGGCATCGATGCCCATGCCAAGCGCGACGCGGCGCGGCGTGCCGAACAGATTGCCGAGCACCGGGAACGCGTGCCGCTCGGTGTTCTCGAACAACAGAGCCGGGCCGCCCGCGCGGAGCACACGGTCGCAAAGTTCGGTCATTTCGAGATTCGGCGACACTTTTTGCGAAATTCGGCACAGTTCACCGATCGCCTCGAGGCGGCCGATGAAATCGCGTAAGTCTTTGTATTTCATCTGTGACGGTTCAGGGCCGCATGCACGGCGCATAGGACGGGGAGGCAGGAGGAACGGCGTTGGTACCTATCTGACGCAAAAAACGATTGTCGATTTTACCTGCGTTAGCCACCGCACGTAGATCAACCAAATGGCCTGGTCCAAACAGCCAGGGTCGGATCGCCCGAAACGCGCATTGAGCGCGGTTCTCGGGTGACTGAACACTGTTCATAATTACAAATAGTTATAATTCTTATATTCTATAGTGTTGACGATCTATAAAACCGTGCATAGAATCCGTCCACATTGGTTGCAGGGCGTTAACCTTTTTACCGTCGCCCCCGGTCCTCAGACGCAACGCGTCACCGTTTTGCTTCCCTGCAGGGTAGAACGGCATTATTGAAGTCCCTCACCAGCGTCCACCAACGCTGGTTTTTCGCGTGGGAGCCAAGCCCGATACACATCGAGTATGTGTGGGCTGTTTTTGAGATGGCTCCCAAAACGGTATATGTTGCCGTTTTCCCGACGTCGCTGCTGCCCAACCAGAGAGCACGCGATGTCTTGACTCTGCGAGCGCGCCGTACCGCTTGATTTGTCCCGGCGGAGTTCGCGGATCATGCAAGATGGGAGATCTGAATGAACGCCTGGTTATCGTGGCGTCCCGATGAGCGTATTGCGCAGGTTGTGCGCGGTGCGCTGCGCAGCGGGACGCGACTGAGTCATCACCTATTCAGCATTGTCGGCGGGATCGCCGTGGTGCTGGCTCTCGCACTGTGGCTGATGCCGACCTGGCGCGGCGCGCTCGCCGCGCGTCTGATGCCGGTCATTTCCGCCGCCGTGCAAGCGGGCCCCGCCCGCCTGCTGCAAGGCAATCCGCTGCCCGCCATCGGACCGACCAGAAACGCCGACGCATCCTCCGACGAATCGCTGTCGGCCAATTCGCCGAACATGCTGACCACGCCGAGTCCCACCGATGGCTCGAACGACGGCAGCATGACCCTCACCGCGGCCACCACCGGCTTCGACGGCGCGTTCGACGGCGCCGGCACGTCGGGCACGAGCGCCGCCGCGCTCAACGGCCTCGATCCGCGCACGATGCAGGGCGTCAGCGCGCTCGCACGTCTGATTCCGCAGCAGCGCGTGTCCGCCGATGCACGCGATGACCGCGTGCTCGTGTCGAGCCACGAGCAGGACCTCGTCGCGTCGTACCTCGCGCGGCGTTATCGCGTCGCTCAGGAGCCCGTCGGCGAGCTCGTCAAAGCCGCGTTCGACACCGGCCGCGAAGTCGGCCTCGATCCGCTGCTGCTGCTGTCAGTGATGGCGATCGAATCGGGCTTCAATCCGTACGCCGAGAGCGGCGTCGGCGCGCAGGGCCTGATGCAGGTGATGTCGAAGGTGCATTCGGACAAATTCCAGTATTTCGGCGGCCAAAGCGCGGCGCTCGAACCGCTCGCGAACATCAAGGTCGGCGCGCTCGTGCTGAAGGATTGCATCGCGCGTGGCGGCTCGCTGCCGGGCGGCCTGCGTCTGTACGTCGGCTCGACCGCGCCGGATGACGGCGGGTACGGCGCGAAGGTGATGGCCGAGCGCGGTCGTCTGCGCGACGTCGCGCGCGGCCGTAAGGTGCCGATCAATGCGCCGCAAGCTCCGGTGCTGACCGCGTCGGCCACGCCGGCGCCAGCCGCGGCGACGAGTGGTGGCAACGGCAAGCGCGTTCAGGTGACGCTGCAAGGCGGTCACGCGCTGAGCCCGGCGACGTCGGCGGTGCACACGCAGCCGGCCGATCAGGACGATGCGAGCGCCAATTCGACGACGCGCCACGTGGCGTCGGCGTCGGAGCTGGGGGCTTGAGTTAGACGTTGCCGTGCCGCATGAAAACAAGGACACCCTCGGGTGTCCTTTTTTGCGTCTGGCAGGCCGGTTGCTGCCGAATCAATCCCGATGCGTCAATGCCGCCCGAACAGCTTTGCCAGCCGCTCGACCGCCTCTTCGAGCTTTGGATACGCAGTCGCATACGACAGCCGGATGTAGTCCTTCGGCGCGTGCGTGCCGAAGTCCATGCCCGGCACCAGCACGACCCCGGCATCGTGCAGCATCGCCTTCGTGAGCGCCGCGCTGTCGCCGGCCGCCGGATGCGCGACGCCACGGCAGTCCGCGTACACGTAGAACGCGCCGTCCGGCATCACCGGCACGGAGAAGCCGAGCGATTCGAGCGCCGGCGCGATGAAGTCGCGGCGTCGCTTGAATTCGAGGCGCCGCGCTTCGTAGATCGCGATCGTCGCCGGCTCGAAACAGGCGAGCGCCGCGTGCTGCGCGAGCGCCGACGCGCAGATGAACAGGTTCTGCGCGAGCTTTTCGAACGCGCTGACCAGCGCGGGCGGCACGACGAGCCAGCCGAGGCGCCAGCCGGTCATGTTGAAGTACTTCGAGAAGCTGTTGACGGTGACCACGTCGTCGCCGAACGACAGCGCCGACACCGGCTTGGCGTCGTAGCTGAGGCCCTGGTAGATCTCGTCGACGATCGAGAAGCCGCCGCGCGCGCGCACGGCCTTGACGATGCGCTCGAGTTCGGCCGGCTCGATCGACGTGCCGGTCGGATTCGACGGCGACGCGAGCAGCACGCCGCGGGTGCGTTCGCCCCACAGGCGTTCGACGTCGGCGGCGGTCAGCTGGAAGCGCTCGGCCGGCCCGCTCGGCACCATCACCGGCTTGCCTTCGGCGGCGATCACGAAATGGCGGTTGCACGGATAGCACGGGTCGGGCATCAATACTTCGTCGTCGCGATCGACGAGCGCCGCGCACGCCAGCAAGAGCGCGGCCGATGCGCCCGCGGTCACCACGATCCGCGCCGGATCGACGTCGATGCCGTAGAACTCGGCGTAATGCGCGGAAATCGCATCGCGCAGCGCGTGCACGCCGAGCGCGCTCGTGTATTGCGTGACGCCGCGGCGCAGCGCGCTCGCGGCCGCCTCGATGACCGGCTCGGGCGCCGTGAAATCCGGCTCGCCGATGCCCATGTGAATGATGTCGCGCCCCGCGCGTTCGAGCAGCACGGCCTCCTTGGCCAGTTCCATCACGTAGAAAGGCTGGATGGCGTCGACGCGCGCGGCAAGCCGCACGAGAGGTTCGGTCACGGAGTTCATACGGTCAGTCCAGTTCAGAAGCAGGACGGCGCCTACCCATCAAATGATGCGTTCATCGATGCGCGCAGCGCCGTCCTTGCGGGCGATCGAGGTGCTTCGCCCTGTGCAGTGCGACGTGGCAGGGAGCCGATGCGCGGCATGGCCCCACCGGCGCCGCGCTCAGCTCTTGCGAGCCGCCTGCGTCTCGGTGGCGCGCAGTTGCGCCGAGAGCTTGTCGAGCACGCCGTTCACGTACTTGTAGCCGTCCGAGCCGCCGAACGTCTTGGTCAGCTCGACCGCTTCGTTGATGACCACGCGATACGGAATGTCGACGTGATTCTTCAGTTCGAACGCGGCGACCAGCAGCACCGCGCGTTCGACCGGCGACAGTTGATCGATCGGACGGTCGAGGCACGGCGCGATCGCGGCGGAAAGTGCTTCGGAATCGCGCATCACGCCATGCAGGATCGCGTCCAGGTGCTCGTGATCGGCCTTGTCGTAACCTTGCGCGCCGCGTAGTTGCGCGTCGATCTCATCGCCGGGCGAGCCCGACAGCAGCCACTGGTAAAGCCCCTGCGTGGCCAGTTCGCGGGAGCGTCGGCGTGCGCTCTTCATGCCTCTTCCTCGTCGTCTTCGTCTTCATCTTCGTCGTCATCGCCGCCGAGCTGCTCGAGCGCGACCGCGAGGTTCGCCATTTCGACAGCCACGCGCGCGGCGTCGCGACCCTTCTCGGTCATGCGCGCGACGGCTTGCTCGTCGTTCTCGGTGGTCAGCACCGCGTTCGCGACCGGAATGCCGAAGTCGAGGCCGATGCGCGTGATGCCCGCGCCGCTTTCGTTCGAAACCAGCTCGAAGTGATAGGTCTCGCCGCGGATCACCGCGCCGAGCGCGATCAGCGCGTCGAATTGCGCGCTTTCCGCGAGCTTTTGCAGCGCGAGCGGGATTTCCAGCGCGCCCGGCACCGTGACGAGCAGCACGTCTTCGCCGGTCACGCCGAGGCGTTCGAGTTCTTCGATGCAGGAGTCGGCGAGGCCGTTGCAGACGGGTTCGTTAAAGCGCGCCTGGACGATGCCGATGCGCAGTCCGTCGCCGTCGAGATTCGGTTGGTATTGTCCGATTTCCATATGAATTCCGTAGTGTTTGAGTGGGCGCGAGGCGCGTGAGTGGCCGGATCAGAGTTGCGGGGCTTGCGTTTTGCTGCCGGGCATCGGAATGAAGCCCGTGACTTCGAGACCATAACCCGACATGCTGCCGAGCTTGCGTGGGTTCGACAGCACCTGCATCTTGCCGACGCCGAGTTCGCGCAGAATCTGCGCGCCGATGCCGTAGGTCTTGAAGTCGACCGGCCGGCGCTTCAGCGCGTCCGCTTTTTCCTTCGAGTCGAACGCCTTGAAGACGTCGATCAGATGGTCTTTCGAGTCGCCGCAGTTCAGCAGTACGACCACGCCGAGATCGCGTTCTGCGATTTCCTGGATGGCCGCGTCCAGCGTCCACGAATGGGTGGATTCGCCGACTTCGAGCAGATCCAGCACCGACAGCGGCTCGTGCACGCGCACCGGCGTGTCGCGATCGGGCATCGGCGTGCCGCGCACCAGCGCGATGTGCGGCTGGCCGCTCGGCTGATCGAGATACATGACCGCGCGGAACGCGCCGTGCGCGGTTTGCATCGTACGTTCGCAAACACGCTCGACGATCGACTCGGTGCGGCTGCGATAGTGAATCAGATCGGCGATCGTGCCGGTCTTCAGGCCGTGCTCCTTGCCGAACTCGAGCAGGTCCGGCAGACGCGCCATCGTGCCGTCGTCCTTGATCACTTCGCAGATCACCGCGGCAGGCGTGAGGCCCGCGAGCCTCGTGAAGTCGCAGCCGGCCTCGGTATGGCCGGCGCGCACCAGCACGCCGCCCGGCTGCGCCATGATCGGGAAGATATGGCCCGGCTGCACGATGTGCTCGGCCTTGGCGTCCGGCGCGACCGCGGCCGCGATCGTGCGGGCCCGGTCGGCCGCCGAGATGCCGGTCGTCACGCCTTCGGCCGCTTCGATGCTGACCGTGAACGCGGTGCCGTACTGCGTGCCGTTGCGGTAGGTCATCAGCGGCAGGTTCAGCTGCTGGCAGCGATCCTGGGTCAGCGTCAGGCAGATCAGGCCGCGGCCGTAGCGAGCCATGAAATTGATCGCTTCCGGAGTGACAAACTCGGCGGCGATCACGAGGTCGCCCTCGTTCTCGCGGTCTTCTTCGTCGACGAGGATCACCATCCGGCCGGCTTTCAGTTCGGCAATGATCTCTTGGGTGGAGGCGAGCGTCATGTTGGCGAGTTTTTCGGGAAAGCGCGTATTTTACGCCACGCGCGAGCCCAAGTCGCCTCCGCCAGACGACATAGGCCGTTTGGCCGACTGTGACGAGCCGGGCGGGGTTGCCATGCTCGTCGAAACGGTGGGCG
Source organism: Paraburkholderia sp. CI3 (assembly GCF_050436505.1). Taxonomy (NCBI): domain Bacteria; kingdom Pseudomonadati; phylum Pseudomonadota; class Betaproteobacteria; order Burkholderiales; family Burkholderiaceae; genus Paraburkholderia; species Paraburkholderia sp. CI3. The sequence goes on along the minus strand of NZ_JBNDMI010000004.1, from coordinate 2,134,734 downwards.
CGCGCGCGAGTGGCGTTGGCGGCAACGCGAAGTGTGCTCCAGCGCGGCCCGCTTTACGGATTGCAATAGTGCGGAACGGTACTTGCGACGCAGCAGGCAGCTTCGTCTCACTACCACCTGGAGACCGGAATGTCGGGGACCGTCGGCTGTTGCATCAATGAAGGGCGTCACGCGCGCGCGCAAGGAGCGCGTCGATGAAGCGCGGCGCCACGAGCGGGGGCTCGTCGCAAGCGCCCGTGAGCGCGCTGCGCGCGAGCGCGTACCGCATTCCGACCGACGCGCCGGAGGCCGACGGCACGTTCGCGTGGGACGCGACCACGCTGGTCGTCGTCGAGGTCGACGCGGGCGGCCACACCGGCAGCGGCTACACGTACAGCGATGCCTGCATCGTCGCGCTGATCCAGGGCGCGCTCGCCGCCTGCGTGCTGAATCACGACGGATTGGACGTCGGCGCGCATTGGCAACGGTTGCAACGCCAGGTGCGCAATCTCGGCCGCGCGGGACTGGCCGCGACAGCCATTTCGGCAATCGACTGCGCGCTGTGGGACCTGAAGGCGAAGCTGCTCGGCGTGCCGCTCGTCGGGCTGCTCGGCGCGTTGCGCCCGGCCGTGCCGGCTTACGGCAGCGGCGGCTTCACCACGTATACGAACCAGCGCTTGCAGCAGCAGTTCGCCGGCTGGGTCGCGCAGGACGGCTGCCGGTGGGTAAAGATGAAAATCGGCAGCGAGCCGGACAAGGACCCGGCGCGCGTCGCGGCGGCGCGCGCGGCGATCGGCGGCGCGGGCCTGTTCGTCGACGCGAACGGCGCGTTCACGCCGCAACGGGCGCTGTACTACGCGCAACGTTTCGCCGAGCACCAGGTGAGCTGGCTCGAGGAGCCCGTGTCTTCGGACGACGAAGCGGGCCTGCGCGGCGTACGCGAGCGCGTGCCGGCCGGCATGGAGATCGCCGTCGGCGAATACGGCTACACGCTCGACGACTTCCGCCACCTGCTCGCGGCGGGGGCCGTCGACGTGCTGCAGGCCGACGCGAGCCGTTGCGGCGGCATCACCGGCTTTCTGCAGGCCGCCGCGCTGTGCGACGCGTATCACGTGCCGCTGTCCGCGCATTGCGCACCGGCGCTGCATCTGCACGTCGCGTGCGCGGCGCCGCGCTTGCGCCATCAGGAGTGGTTCCATGACCACGCCCGGATCGAAGCCATGCTGTTCGACGGTGCGCCGCGTTTGCGCGACGGCCAGATGGAGCCGGACCTGTCGCGGCCCGGTTGCGGGCTCGAGTTCAAGCATGGTGACGCCGAGCGCTACCTCATCAAATAAAGCAGGCCACGACAAGGAAGCGATATAGATGGGCTCTTCACGCGTACCCGGATTGCTGTACACGGCGGCGGCGGTGACGGCCGTCGCGGCGTTGGCCGCGCGCGGCGCGGGAAGACCTGAGTCGCATCGCGAACGGCGTGAGAGCGGCCCGCAACACCACGAGCGTCGGGCATCCGTGACGTTCCCGACGTGTGCCGCCCGCAGCCATCAGCGCGCGCCGGCGCGCGTGCACGCGAGCGAACCCATCGCCGAGGTGGAGGCACACGTCGAAGCGGCCCGCACCTTCAACCACAGCTCCGCGCTGCTCGCGCTGTCGGTGCTCGCCGACAGCGCGATGGAGCACTACCGCGGCTCGTTCGACAACCCCGCGATGTTCACGCCACTCGTCAGCGCGAGTCTGTCGCTCGCCGCGGGCCTGCATGGTGGCGCGGATCGTCGCGGCCAGACGCATCGCGCGCGCCATGCGATCTATCTGACCGCGGCGGCGACGGGCATCGCCGGCACGGGCTTCCATTTCTACAACGTGATGAAGCGGCCGGGCGGCTGGAGCTGGAACAACCTGTTTCACGCGGCACCGCTCGGCGCGCCGAGCGCGTTGCTGCTGTCAGGCGCGCTCGGTGCCGTCGCCGAACGCTTGCGCGACGTGCCCGCAGACGACCCGCAACTGCTCGGCATGCCGGCCGGTCAGGCGCTCGGTCTGCTGGTCGCGGCGGGTCTCGTCGGCACGGTGGGGGAGGCCGCGCTGCTGCATTTTCGTGGCGCGTTTCAGCATCGCGCGATGTACGCGCCGGTCAGCATTCCGCCCATCACCGCCGCGCTGCTCGCGCATGCCGCGCTGTCCGCTCCGCGCGAGCGCTGGTACACGCGGCTCTGGTTACGCATCACGACCGTGCTCGGCTTTGTCGGCGCGGGCTTTCACGCGCGCGGGTTCGCGCGTCGTCAGGGCGGCTGGCGCAACTGGAGCCAGAATCTGTTCGACGGGCCGCCGCTGCCCGCGCCGCCGAGCTTTTCCGCGCTGGGGCTCGCCGGGCTCGCCGCACTGCGTCTGCGGGAGACTGAAAAATGACCAACCGACCACGCTCGACCCGAGCCACCCGCTATCCCGGCTACGACGTGCTCGACAAACGCACGACGCCGTCGTGGGACGCGCACACCCGCGCGGTGATCGCCGAACGCCTCGCGACACCGCTCGAGCCGCGCTTTTTCAACGCGGTCGAATGGCTCGCGGTCACGTCGCTGTGCGCCCGCATCGTGCCGCAAGCGAATGCGCAACCGGTGGTGCCGCTCGCCGCGCTGCTCGACGCGCGGCTCGCCGGCAATGGCAACGACGGCTACCGCGACGCCCGTTTGCCGCCGATGCGCGACGCCTGGCGCATCGGCCTCGCCGCGCTCGATGCCGAGTGCCGCGAGCGCGGCGGCCTGCCGTTCGCGAGCCTCGCGGAGGACACGCAGATCGCGCTGCTCGGCGAGATGCAGCGCGGCGAACTGACGAACCCCGCGTGGCGCGGCATGCCGTCGAAGCTGTTCTTCGGCGAGCGCGTGCTGCACGACATCTGCGGGCTCTACTACTCGCACCCGCACGCGTGGAGCGAGATCGGCTTCGGCGGCCCGGCGAATCCGCGCGGCTATGTGCGCATGTACCTGAACCGGCGCGATCCGTGGGAGGCGGTCGAAGCGACGCCCGACACCCATGAGCAGGCCGCGAAGGAGAACCGCCGTGTCCGATGACGCGCAGCAACGGCCACGCGGCAAGGACGGCCGCGCACCCGACGTGTTCCAGCGCGGCGGCTGGGTGCCGATGCGCACGTACCCAGACGGCGAGGAGGTCGATTTCGCGATCGTCGGCACCGGCGCCGGCGGTGGCACGCTTGCGTGCCGGCTCGCGGAAAAAGGCTTCAAGGTCGTCGCGTTCGATGCCGGCGCGTGGTGGCGTCCGCTCGAAGAGTTCGCGTCTGACGAAGCGCATCAGGAAAAACTGTTCTGGACCGACGAGCGCATCTGCGACGGCGACAATCCGCTGAAGCTCGGCAACAACAACAGCGGCAAGGCGGTGGGCGGCAGCACGGTCCATTTCGCGATGGTGTCGCTGCGCTTTCGGCCCGAGTGGTTCAAGTCGCGCAGCGTGCTCGGCTATGGCGCCGACTGGCCGCTCGACTGGCGCGAGATGTGGCACTACTACGGCGAGGTCGAGGACGCGCTGAAAATCTCCGGACCGGTGAACTATCCGTGGGGGCCGAAGCGGCCGCGCTATCCGTATCGCGCGCATGAGCTGAACGCGGCGGCGCTGGTGCTCGCGCGCGGCGCCGAGGCGCTCGGCATCGGCTGGAGCCCGACGCCGCTCGCGACCCTCTCCGCGCCGCGTGGCCGCGCGCATCCGTGCGTGTACCGCGGCTTTTGCGTGTCCGGCTGCGCGACCAACGCGAAGCAAAGCGCGCTTGTCACGTGGATCCCGCGTGCGCTGCGAGCCGGCGCCGAGGTGCGCGATCTGGCGATGGTCGGCCGCGTCGTCACCAACGACGCGGGGCTCGCCACCGGCGTCGAATATCTGCGCGAAGGACACTGGCGATTCCAGCGCGCGAAGCACGTGGTGGTGGCCGGCTACGCAATCGAAACGCCGCGCCTGTTGCTGATGTCGGCCAACAGCCGCTTTCCCGACGGACTCGCGAACAGTTCGGGACTCCTGGGCAAAAACCTGATGGCGCAGTCGAATCAGGCCGTCTACGGCACCTTCGATGAAGACATCCGCTGGTACAAGGGGCCGCCGTCGCTCGCGCTCACCGAGCACTGGAACTACGAAGACAAGGGCAAAGATTTTTTCGGCGGCTACTGCTACATGAGCCAGGGTCCGCTGCCGAACGGATGGGTCGCGGTGCAGAACAGCCGCGGCTTGTGGGGCGACGCGCTCGGCGCGGAGATGCTCAAGTACAACCACCAGGCGGGGCTGAAGATCGTCGGCGAGATGCTGCCGCAGCAGCGCAACCGCGTGACGCTTGCCGACGAGAAGGACCAGTACGGGCTGCCGGTCGCGCGCGTCACCTATTCATGGTGCGACAACGACAAGCGGCTCATCGCGCATTCGCTCGACTTCATGGAGCAGGCGCTCGCGGCCGCCGGCGGCAAGGAGATCTGGCGCGAGACCGACGACACCTGCCACCTGAACGGCACCGCGCGCATGGGTGACGATCCGTCGACGAGCGTCGTCGACGCGGACTGCCGCAGTTGGGACATCCGCAACCTGTGGGTGTGCGACGGCTCGGTGTTTCCGACCGTGGGCGGCGTGAATCCGTCGCTGACGATTCAGGCGATCGCGTGTCGCACCGCCGAGCGCATCGCCGCGCTGGCCGCGCGCGGCGAGTTGTAGCGGGAGTGTTGCCCACGCGCATGAGCCGCAGTCCGGAACGATGGAGTACTCACTGCGCGATCCGGCTGGTTACACAACATGCTCTCCATGCATCGAACATTGACCCAAGTCATGTTTCAGGCGCAAAAACGGCCTCTTTTTCGATGCCCCACCTGCATGGTGCAATGCAAAATCCATAGAAAGGCCGGGCTTGCTGACCTCACCATACCCTGCAGGTATGAAAAAGGACAGGAAAAGTATTGGACGGGCCAAACGGGCGAAGGGTATAAAAACATCCAATGAACTCATTTCCCGCCGCAGCCGCCATGACCCAAGCGACCATCGAACGTATCGAAACCCGCCTCGTCGATCTGCCGACGATCCGTCCTCACAAGCTGTCGGTCGCCACGATGTACGGGCAGACGCTGATGCTGGTCAAGGTGTACTGCAGCGACGGCATCGTCGGGATTGGCGAAGGCACCACGATCGCCGGCATGGCCTATGGCCCGGAAAGCCCCGAAGCAATGAAGCTCGCGATCGACGCCTACTTCGCCCCGGCGATGATCGGCAAGGACGCGACGCAGATCCAGTCGCTGATGGCGCACCTCGGCAAGCTGGTCAAGGTCAATCATTTCTCGAAGAGCGCGCTCGAAACCGCGCTGCTCGACGCGCAAGGCAAACGTCTCGGCGTGCCGGTGAGCGAACTGCTCGGCGGCCGTCGCCGTGAGCGCCTGCCGGTTGCGTGGACGCTCGCGTCGGGCGATACCGCGAAGGACATCGCCGAAGCCGAGCACATGCTCGACGTGCGCCGCCACAAGGTCTTCAAGCTGAAGATCGGCGCGAAGGAACTGAAGACCGACATCAAGCACGTCGCCGAGATCAAGAAAGCGGTCGGCGAGCGCGCCGCGGTGCGCGTCGACGTGAACATGGCGTGGAGCGAGACCCAGGCCGCCTGGGCGATTCCGGCGCTGGCCGACGCGGGCTGCGATCTGGTCGAGCAGCCGGTCGCGTCCGCCGCGGCGCTCGCGCGACTGATGCGCCGCTTCCCGGTCGCGCTGATGGCCGACGAAGTCCTGCAAGGCCCGGACAGCGCGTTCGAGATCGCGAAGAACGGCGGCGCCGATGTGTTCGCGATCAAGATCGAACAGAGCGGGGGCCTGTTCGCCGCGCAGCGCGTGGCCGCGATCGCCGATGCCGCCGGCATCGAGTTGTACGGCGGCACGATGCTCGAAGGTGCGTTCAGCACGGTGGCGTCGGCGCATCTGTTCGCGAGCTTCGCGAATCTGCAATGGGGCACCGAGCTGTTCGGGCCGCTGCTGATCACCGAAGACATTCTGACCACGCCGCTCGACTACAGCGACTTCGAACTGACCGTGCCGAACGGCCCGGGTCTCGGCATCGAACTCGACGAGGCGAAGGTCAAGCGATTCACGCGAGACGGGCTGATGAAGGTCACCCGCTAAACGGATTTAGATCAGGAGGATTCAACGATGCTTTTCCATGTGCGAATGGACGTGCATCTGCCGGTCGACATGCCGGCCGAAGTGGCGAACGAAATCAAGACCCGCGAGAAGGCTTACTCGCAGGAGTTCCAGCGTAGCGGCAAGTGGCGTCATATCTGGCGCCTCGTTGGCGAGTACGCGAATTACAGCATCTTCGATGTAGAGAGCAATGCCGAACTTCACGACATTCTGTCCGGCTTGCCTCTGTTCCCGTACATGAAGATTTCGGTGACGCCTCTGTGTCGTCACCCGTCGTCGATTCGGGACGGCGACATCTGAGCCCAGGGGCCAGGCGCTTTTGACGGCGAGCGCATCCAAAGCCATCTTTTCCCCCTATACCAACTGGAGACAGTCATCGTGAGCGTCAAAGTATTTGAAACCAAAGAAGTGCAGGATCTGCTGAAAGCCGCTTCCAACGTCGATGCCGGGAATGGCAACGCGCGTTTCCAGCAGATCGTTTTCCGTCTGCTGGGCGACCTGTTCAAGGCAATCGATGACCTCGACATCACGCCCGACGAAGTCTGGGCCGGCGTCAACTATCTGAACAAGCTCGGTCAGGACGGCGAAGCGGCGCTGCTCGCGGCCGGCCTCGGTCTCGAGAAGTATCTCGACATCCGCATGGACGCCGAGGACAAGAAGATCGGTCTCGAAGGCGGCACGCCGCGTACGATCGAAGGCCCGCTGTACGTCGCCGGCGCGACGTTGCGCGAGGGCGTCTCGAAGATCGACATCAACCCGGACGAAGACGCGGGCCCGCTCGTGATTCGCGGCACGGTCAAGGATCTGGACGGCAAGCCGGTCGCCGGCGCGGTTGTCGAGTGCTGGCACGCGAACTCGAAGGGCTTCTACTCGCACTTCGATCCGACCGGCGCGCAGAGCGACTTCAACCTGCGCGGCGCGGTTAAGACCGGCGCCGACGGCAAGTACGAGGTCCGCACGCTGATGCCGGTAGGCTACGGCTGCCCGCCACACGGCTCGACGCAGCAGCTGCTGAACGTGCTGGGCCGTCACGGCAACCGTCCGGCGCACGTGCACTTCTTCGTCAGCAGCGATGGCCATCGCAAGCTGACCACGCAGTTCAACATCGAAGGCGATCCGCTGATCTGGGACGACTTCGCGTATGCAACGCGCGAAGAGCTGATTCCGCCGGTCGTCGAGAAAAGCGGTGGCGCGGCGCTGGGCCTGAAGGCCGATACGTACAAGGAGATCGAGTTCAACTTCACGATCACGCCGCTGGTCCAGGGTAAGGACAACCAGCTCGTCCATCGTCTGCGCGCTTCGGCCGAAGCGTAATCGCACGAGGCGGCGCCGTGGCGACACGGCCGCCGTCTTTCGTTGCCAACGGCCGGTGATCCTGCCGGCCGAATTCCTGAAGCGTCGAGGAGTTGTGACGCCGGACAACGCCGCGTTGACGCGGCGCTTCACCGATAGCGCCGATGGTGTGTTGTGGCTGACCAGCTCCACGTCGCCCGGCATGACGTGATCGGGCTGTGCAACGCGCTGTCGCAGTCGATCTTCGAGCTGTATCGTCGCGAGGCAGACAGGCTGTTGGGCGATTATCTGATCGAGCCCGACGCTTCGGTCGCAACCATCGAACTCGCTGATGATGTGGGTTTCGACGATATCGTCGTCGAGCGTGCGGCCGCAAATGGACCGGTGCGCGAAGTTGCGGGCGTCGATTACGGACGCCTTCACACCGCGCTCAGCGACGCGATTCGCGAGTGCGTGCTGAGTCTGTCCGGCCATGCCGCGCAGCGGTGCCGCGCGTCGATCGCTCAGCTGACGAAGCGCGCGCGGCGTCTCGAGGCGTCGTTGGCGACGCATGAGGAAGGCTTGCTCGATCTGAAGTCGCAGGTGCGGTCGGAAACTTTCTGAAGCGCCCTTCAAACGCCAGGCCTCAGCGTGATCGTGAACGACCGTGGTGTCTCACCGCTTTCATCGCGCGGCATCGGGTCGGAGCGCTTGACCGCCTCGATGGCGGCCTTGTCCCACGCCCGATCGCCACTCGATCGAACGATCTTTACCGATTCGAGGCTGCCAGACGACGTGCAGTGCACTTCGACCACGGTTTCGCGATGCCCGGTCTTGCCATTCCAGACGATATTGGGCTGCACGCGTTGCCGGACGAGCTCCGCGTAGTCGGATACTTTCGGCGCCGACGCCGGTTGTCGAGGCGCCGCCGAAGCGAAATTTTTCAGCGCCGAGATCAGTGACGCCGCCGAATGTCTGCTGCTGTCGAGTTCCGCTAGCGTGATCCATTCGCGCGCCGGTTGTGGCGTTTTATCGAACGCCTGGCGGTAAAAGCGCATGGCCTTGCACCACGCCTCGGGCGAAAGCTCGCCTTGGCGGCCGCTCGTCAACAGCCCCAGATCATCGGCCTCGGAAGGGTCGCGATTCAGCGCGTCCGCGAGCGACGCCGACAGCGCCAGTTGCCCGCGCAGCCGTTGTCCTGGCGTGACTTGCGGCAGCGGCGTGGTTTGCGTCGACTGTTTGACGAGGTTGAACATCGCCTGCAGGTGCGCCTGCAGTTCCGCGTCGGTCTCCTTATCCATCGACAGATAGCGCGACGTGATCAGCTGCAGATTCTTGAGCCCGCCGCAATCGGGCGGTGCGTTGTTCAGCGCGCGCGTCGTCAGGCTCATCAACTGTTCGCGGTCCTGCTGTGAGATACGCGCCATGCCGTCAAGCACGCCTAGCGCGCGAGCGAGCACAGCGGGACCCGCCGTAGCCGCATTGCTGTCGGACGAAAAGTAGTAGCGCTGAATGTCCGGATCGGCTGTCAGTTTCTGCGCCCAGTCCGCAATCAACTTCGCTTTGGACGAGCCGGCCGGGATGCCTAAGCGGTTGGCCAGTTCGGCGGCATCGAGCGGTTGGCCGGGTAGAAACGGCAAGGCGGTCGACAACAGCGAAGAACCGGTCGCGCCCGCGGGAGAAGACGGCGGTCGTGTGGAGTCCGCGTTGCTCGCGGTTGCCGCCACGCCTGCGCCGGAGCGAGCCGAATCGCCGCTCGCGTGCGGTAGATTGAAAACGAAATTCGTTTCGACCGCCACAGGCTGATTGTCCATGCCCGTGAAGGGGCTGCACTGGGCACGCCGCGATGCCTGAAGGGCGAGGTTGTCGAACGCCGGATTGCCGGACGAGACTTCGACGACCGCGTCGCTGATCTGTCCACGTTCGTCGACCCATGCACGCACGATCGCATTGGGACGCGGCGCCTGCGCGACCGCAGCGCCGGCGGATTTCAGTTCGTCGTTGGACAATCCGTAGGTGCAGGCCAGGCTCCGCGCGGACACGAAGTGCGGTGTCGACGTGATCGTGGCACTGGCTGCGCCCGTACCGACGATGCAGGCAAGGATCAGCGACGCTTTCGTCAGGTGCACACGCAGCGGATTCCAGCGACGGAGCAGGTGCGGCTCTTTCATTGGGTATGTCAGCTTCGGATCGTGCACGCGCGCTGGGTCACGGCCCCGGATTCGCCTCGCCCAAACCGGCTTGCTGCGCAGATCGATCGCTTTGCCGATACGCACCGAGCATGCGCTCCTGGTATCGCGTAACGGTCTCGAGGCAAGTGGCCAGGTTACGTCGAGGATGGATCGCCATCGCGCGGCGCATTGAGCATCCGTTCGACATATCGCGCAATCAGATCGATCTCCAGATTCACTTTTACCCCGTCGTGCAGATGCTTGAGCGCCGTCACCTGCACGGTATGCGGAATCAGATTGATCGAAAACTCGCAGCCGTCGTCGCGATCAACGACGGAGTTCACGGTCAGGCTCACGCCATTGACCGTAATCGATCCCTTGTACGCGAGATAACGACCGATGTCGCGCGGCGCGAGAATGCGCAACTCGTGCGATTCGCCGACTGGCGCGAAACGCGTGACGATACCGAGCCCGTCGACGTGTCCGGACACGATATGTCCACCGAGCCGGTCATGCGCGCGCAGCGCTTTCTCGAGATTGACCTCGCCGGTTTCGCCGAGACCGGCCGTGCGGTTCAGGCTCTCGCGCGACACGTCGACCTCGAACGAATGAGCGGTCTTCGCGACCACCGTCATGCAGGCGCCCTGGATCGTGATGCTGTCGCCGAGCTGCACATCGGCGAGGTCGAGCCCGCCCGCCTCGACGTTCAGGCGCACGCCCGCGTCGCCGCCCGTGCCGAGCGGCTTGACTGATTCGATGCGGCCCACGGCCGCGACGATTCCTGTAAACATCGTGCTAGTCCTTGATCATTTCGAAACGGTGGGAGACACGGTGTCGGTCCCGGGTAAGGCTGTCGGCGCGAAACGCGCGAGGATCCGCAGATCGTCGCCGATCCGCTCGACCGTGTGGAAATTCAGCTTCACGCGGTCTTCGAGCTGGTCGGGCGCGTCCAGATTGAACATGCTCATCGAGTCCACGCCGAGCAGGCTCGGCGCGAGATAGACCAGCAGTTCATCGACGCAGCCTTCGCGCAGCAGCGAACCGTTCAGCTTGTAGCCGGCTTCGACGTGCAGCTCGTTGACGTGACGCTCGCCGAGCACGCTCAGCATGCGCGGGAGATCCACCTTGCCGAACGCGTTCGGCAGCGGCACGATCTCGGCGCCGCGCTCGCGCAGCGCGCTCGCGCGTTCTTTGAGACGCGCGTCGAGCTCGCCGCAGAAGATCAGCGTCGGCGCGCCGGCCAGGATCTGCGCGTCGAGCGGCACGTCGAGCTGGCTGTCGATCAGCACGCGGTGCGGTTGGCGCGGTGTATCGACCGCGCGCACGGTCATGCGCGGATTGTCCTCGCGCACAGTGCCGATGCCGGTCAGGATCGCGGACGCGCGCGCACGCCACGCATGACCGTCGGCCCGCGCGGCCGCGCTCGTGATCCACTGGCTCTCACCCGACGGCAAGCCGGTGCGGCCATCGAGCGACGCCGCCACTTTCATGCGCACCCACGGACGGCCGCGCGTCATGCGCGACACGAAGCCGATGTTCAGCTCCCGCGCTTCGTTCGCGAGCAGCCCGCAGCGCACTTCGATACCGGCTTCGCGCAGCCTCGCGAGACCGCGGCCGGAGACCTGCGGGTTGGGATCTTCCATCGCCGCGATCACGCGGCCGATCTGCGCTTCGATCAGCGCGTTCGCGCACGGCGGCGTGCGGCCGAAATGGCTGCACGGTTCGAGCGTCACGTAGGCGGTCGCGCCGCGCAGGTCGTGGCCGCGCGAGCGCGCGTCCTTCAGCGCGCGAACTTCGGCGTGATCCTGGCCGGCCGGCTGCGTGAAGCCTTCGCCGATCACCTCGCCGTTTCTGACGAGCACGCAACCGACCCGCGGATTCGGGTCGGCCGTGTACATGCCGCGCTTCGCGAGCGCGAGCGCGCGTTCCATGTGGACGAAATCGGTTTGCGAGAACATCGGTGTCCGTTGTGGTGCGGTGTCTGGGTCGTGCGAGTTGCGGCCTTTGCTTCGGGCCCGGCTTCAGCCTTTCAACGCTGCGAACGCGCCGCGCGCGGCGTCGATCGTCGCGTCGATCACCGCGTCGTCGTGCGCGCTCGACACGAAGCCGGCCTCATACGCGGACGGCGCGAAGTACACGCCCGCGTCGAGCATCTTGTGGAAGAACGCGTTGAAGCGCGGCACATCGCTCTTCGTGACGTCGGCGAAGCTCGTCGGGATCGATTCGCGAAAGTAGATGCCGAACATGCCGCCGAGCGCATCGGCCGCGAACGGCACGTCCGCTTCGCGTGCCGCCCGCGCGAGCCCTTGCGCGAGACGCGTGGTGCGCGCGGCGAGCGTGTCGTAGAAGCCGGGCGCCTGGATCAGCTGCAGCGTCTTCAGGCCGGCCGCGACCGCGATCGGATTGCCCGACAGCGTGCCCGCCTGATAGACGCCGCCGAGCGGCGCGAGGTGAGCCATGATGTCGCGCCGGCCGCCGAACGCCGCCGCCGGCATGCCGCCGCCGATTACCTTGCCGAGGCAGGTGAGGTCCGGCGTGATGCCGTAGAGTTGCTGCGCGCCGCCGAGCGCGACGCGGAAGCCGCACATCACTTCGTCGAAAATCAGCACCGCGCCGTACTCGGTGCACAGGCGCCGCAGCGCCTGCAGGAATTCAGGGGTCGCGCGCACGAGGTTCATGTTGCCAGCGACCGGCTCGACGATCACCGAGGCGATCTCATTGCCGAACGCCTTGAACGCTTCTTCGAGCTCGGCGACGTTGTTGTATTCGAGCACGGTGGTGTGCTTCGCTATATCGACCGGCACGCCCGCCGAGGTCGGATTGCCGAAGGTCAGGAGGCCCGAGCCGGCCTTCACGAGCAGGCTGTCCGCGTGGCCGTGATAGCAGCCTTCGAACTTGACGATGCGGCTGCGGTTCGTGAAGCCGCGCGCGAGACGCAGCGCGCTCATCGTCGCCTCGGTGCCGCTCGACACCATGCGCACCTGTTCGATCGACGGCACCAGCTTGCAGATTTCCTCGGCGATCTCGACTTCCGACTCGGTCGGCGCGCCGAACGAAAAGCCATTCACGAGCGCGCGCTGCACGGCTTCCAGCACTTCGGGATGAACGTGGCCGAGGATCATGGGGCCCCACGAGCCGATGTAGTCGGTATAGCGCTGGCCGTCCGCGTCCCAGAAGTACGGGCCTTGCGCGCGCTCGATGAAACGCGGTGTGCCGCCGACGGAACGGAAAGCGCGCACCGGCGAATTCACGCCGCCGGGGATCGTGCGTTGCGCGCGTTCGAAGAGGGTTTCGTTTCTGGACATGGCGATGGCTGGAATAGGGAGCAGGGGTTGCGCAGCGGCGCAAAGGGCCTCGGACGATTCCCGCGGACACTTCGCGCGATGCTGGGATCGATCGAGAAATTGTACCGGAGTCGGCGCCGGCGGGCTGTGCGGGCGGGCGGTCGCGGCGGCGCGTGTTTCGCCTAGCTGCCCGGTGCGGGTATCGTCGGCGGCTTGCGCCTGCCGGTCAATTCGGCCCAGCGCTTCTCCAGCGCGCCTTCGGCGATCGGCTTGATGATCGTGCCCGAGCTTTGCGCATCCCACGTCTGCACCGAGAACGGATGCACACGCAGCTGATCGCGCGTGATGACCGGCGCGTGATGCGCATCGACGAGCCAGTCGTAGACGAAATCGATGCACAGCCGGTAGCCGCGTTTGGTCGACGCGTCGGGGACTTCGTAGGGCGCGCGCGTCACGTAGCCCGAACCGAAGATGCCCTTCGGCTCCTGCGCGACGCGATGCAGGAACACGCGATCGCCGGGCAGGATGCCGCGCGCAAAGCCGCAGCCCCACACGTCGGCCACCGCGTCGCCGGCCGCCACGCGTTTCGCGATGTCGGGCAACTCGGGCCACGGCCATTTTTTGGGGCTCCAGATGAGCAGGAAGGCGGTCATCGCGAGTTGGAACGGGATCAGGGGAAGGGCGTTGCGCGAGGTCGAGCTTTTATGTCGGGCCGTCAAGCTGCGCATACGGAAGCGCGTTGGGCATGCTGGCGGCAGCTTAACCGATCGAGGCTGATTGCGCCGCGCGGCGCTGTCGCGCAACGTCCACGCAGCGGGCCACGAGCGCCGTCAGCGGATTAACCGTCGCGTACAATCGAGCCGGTCAACTGATGGCCGTTCCCGCTTCACCCGTTCCGCTGCCGATGCCGGCGCGGCGTTCCATCCGGATTTCCCATGTCTCACGTCGTCAGACGCCGGCCCGATGGCCGGCTGATCCTGTTGCTCGGCGCACTGGCCGCGTGCGGGCCAATTTCCATCGACATGTATCTGCCGAGCCTGCCGACCATCGCGCAGGCCTTCGCGGTCGGCACGGGCGCCGCGCAATCGACGCTCACGAGCTTCATGTTCGGCTTTTCGATCGGCATGCTGCTGTACGGTCCGCTGTCCGATACGTATGGTCGTCGGCCGATCCTGCTTGGCGGCATCATCATGTATGCGCTCGCGAGCATCGCCTGCTCGCTGTCGGTCTCGATCGGCTCGCTGGTTGGTTTCCGCTTCGTGCAGGCGTTGGGCGCGGGCGCGGCGTCGGTGCTGGCTCGCGCGATCGCGCGCGACGCGCACGAGCCGGGCGACGCGGCGCGCGTCCTGTCGATGATCGCGATCGTCACGGCGATCGGTCCACTGCTCGCGCCGCTGATCGGCGGACAGTTGCTGCTGCTGGGCGGCTGGCGCGCCGTGTTCGTCGCGCTGACGCTGTTCGGTTCCGTGTGCGCGGTGACCGCATTCCTGAAGGTGCCGGAGACGTGGCCGCGCGAGATGCGCGCGCAGTCGGCGCTGCTGAAGTCGTTCGGCGCGTATGGCACGCTGCTGCGCGACCCGGTCGCGTGGGGACACATGTTGTGCGGCGGCATGGCGTTCGCGTCGATGTTCGCGTACATCACGGCGACGCCGTTCGTATACATCGAGTATTTCCACGTGTCCGCGCAGCACTACGGCTTCCTGTTCGCGCTGAACATCGTCGGCATCATGTTCGGCAATTACCTGAACACGCGGCTCGTCGGCCGGCTCGGGCCGGTGCCGATCATCTCGTTCGCGGCGACCGTGAGCTTCGTCGCGTCGCTGTTCGTGTCCGTCGTGTCGCTGACGGGGTGGGGCGGCCTATGGTCGATAGTGTTCGGGCTGTTCTTCGTCGTCAGCGTGGTGGGCGTGTTGTCCGCCAACTGCACGACCGATCTGATGCATCGCTATCCCGCCAACGCGGGCGCCGCGGCGGCCGTGTTCGGCGCGGTGCAGCTCGCGCTCGGCGCACTGTCGAGCCTCGCGGTCGGACTGTGGCAGGACGGCACGCCGAAGGGCATGGGTATCGTGGTCGGCGTGGCGGGCTGTCTGTGCTTTGTCGGACGCATGCTCGTGATGCGTTGGCACGGGACGAAGTCGCCGGTTGCGGCTGTGTGAGCGTGTTGTCCGGATATCGAGGGTGAGCACTGCGCGAGCGCTGTGAAAACGGCGTGAAAACTGGATGACGATCGTGCTATTGCGGCTGTGGGCATCGGCCGACGCGTGAGTTCAGCGGACGCGTCTCCGGAAAACACCTGGTGTTGCGCGCGCACCACCGTGCGTCGCGGTTTGCATTGCTATGATGAAGTCACTGTTCCTCGGAGCGGCAATCATGGCGATCAAAGACCTGATGAACGGCGAACGGCAATTTGCCGCCTTCGCCGAAGCGCAACGGCTGGCCGACAGCGGCGCTTATTACGATTACACCGACATCGAATACGTGTTGCGCTTTGATCACGGTTTGACGGATGTATCGGCTCTGCTCGATAGCCAATTGATGCATCGCGATCTGAATCGTCGTTGCGCGGATGCGCGCGAAAAGCTCGAGATGGCGGACGCGTGATGCGTATTGCGTCGTGCGCGGGTTCGTGCTGAATGAAGCACGGCGATGAATCGCTCCGAGATTTTCACTTCTGGAGTGGTGGATGACCGATAGCACGCACGCCTCACGTTTGCCCCACACCGACAATCCGGCCGCGCTGGCGAAACCCGGCGGCCACTACAGTCATGTCGCGGTCGCGAATGGCTTCGTCTTCGTGTCCGGGCAATTGCCGATCAACGCGCAAGGCGAAAAGCTCGCCGATGCGTCGTTCGACGCGCAGGCCGAACAGGTTCTGGCCAATGTGAAGGCGGCGCTCGAAAGCGTCGGCAGCAGCGTCGCGCAACTGGTGCAGGTGCGCGTGTATGTCGTCGATGTCGAACATTGGGCGAGCTTCAATCAGATCTATGCGGGCTGGGCCGGCGAGGCAAGGCCGGCGCGCGCGGTCGTGCCGGTGCCGCAGTTGCACTATGGGTTCAAGATCGAGGTTGAGGCGGTGGCGGTGGTTTAGTTCGTGATGGTGGGAACGGAATACGCGAATCTCCACTCGCATTTCGATGCCTGCCTGAAGTGTGTTGAGCAGGCGGACGGTTTGAATTCAACACGTTCCAAACCGACGGCGTTTTCAGAGTCGCAAAAACAAAACCCGTCATTCATGAGAATTGACGGCGTTGGAGTGCCACGGAATCTGGCTCATTGCTAAGGCAGTTAGCCGACTTGCCCACGCATTCGTTGATCGTACCGCCGAGGCGGGCGACTACTGCGACGGCAATGGCCTGTATCTGCAAATCGCGACGGCGGGCGTCAAGGCCTCGGCTGTTTCGCTACATGCGCCAAGGCCGCGCCCGCTACATGGGTCTCGGACCTTCGCACACTGTCGGACTGGCCGACGCCCGCCAACCTGCCGCCAGCTACTTGACTGCGTTGATCCGCTCGACGCCCGGCAGGGCGAGCGGACGGCGGCGAAGGTCGAAAAGGCAAAGGGCGTGACGTTCGCCGCGTGCGCGACGGCCTATATCGACGCTCACCGCAACGGCTGGAAGAACGCGCAGCAGGTCAATCAGTGGACGAACACCATCACGACCTACGCCGGGCCGGTATTCGGCGAACTTCCGGTC
The DNA here is from genome assembly GCF_050436505.1 of Paraburkholderia sp. CI3. NCBI lineage: Bacteria > Pseudomonadati > Pseudomonadota > Betaproteobacteria > Burkholderiales > Burkholderiaceae > Paraburkholderia > Paraburkholderia sp. CI3. The sequence goes on along the minus strand of NZ_JBNDMI010000004.1, from coordinate 2,118,175 downwards.
GCCGCCGTCGAACCGCGCTCGTCATGAAGGTGCTGGAGCCGATGTGCGCGACGAAAGCCCAAAACGCGTCGCGCCTTCGCGGGCGCATCGAACCGGTTCTCGACTGGGTGACGGTGCGCGGCCACCGCAGCGGCGATAACCCGGCGCGCTGGCGCGGCCAGCTCGACAAGCAGCTGTGCCGAAGCGCGGGAACCGCAGCGCGCCCACCTCGTGATGGCGCTCGCCGCCGCTGAGCAGTCCGTGAGGTTCATTCTGCCGGGTTCGGCGGAATACGGCGAGGCGAAGGCCCGCGTGACGCTGCTGCACAACGGATTGCGTCTTATGCGGGGCGGGCTTGGCGTCCCGACGAAACGCCACGACCTCGGCGAACTGCTGGTTGAGATTTGCCGGGAACGAAGCCGCACCAACCGAATGGCAACACATTGTCGACGAAGCGCGACGGCGGTACGACGCCCAAGGAAACTCAAGAACGGCAGCGCACGGCTGGCGGACTTCGACCCGATACAAGCTCGACCGGTAGAGGACAACCAAGGCCACCGGCTGCAGCGAAGCGGCAGATTTTCATTTCACAATCGTTTGCATAAATTCAGAGCGCGACGCATTGATGCTGGCTCTCGATCCGTCATAAGGTGGTGCGATCCCATCTATACGGAGTGCACCGAGTCCATGACGAGCAAGTCGGTACCGCATAACCCACAAACGCCACCAACGCCCCGCCTCAAGCAACTGGCATTTGCCTTTCCCTTCCTGCGCAAGGCGCAAGGCAATGCCCGACCGTCAGCCCAATTCACCGATGAGCACGATATCTACCGGCTGCTCGCCGCAAGCGAGCCGTCGGGCGCGTATCTCGTCAGCCGCAAGGGCATGTGGCACGGCGGGGTTCACATCACCGAGGCCGGCGCGGGGCAGGCGTTGGACCTTGACGCCGGATTGCGATGCATTGCGGACGGCGTGCTGATCGCTTACCGCGCCAACAAGGACTACCCGGTCAGCGAGCTGGCAATGGAAGGCGGCAATGCGCCGTTTCAGGCTCCCTACAGTACGGGCTTTGCCCTCGTGCGGCACGAAATGGAGTTTCCGCGCGACTCGAAGCTGACGTTCTACAGCCTGTACATGCACCTGATGTCGAACGCCGACTACGACAGCAATTTCCCGAAGCGGCAGAAACCGGCGTACTGGTCGCGGCAGTGGCAGGTTACACAGTACGCCCAGGACAGACCGTCGCCGCGCGCTGGACAAACTGTGGACCCGGCGCAGGTAGGTTTGCATGTGCGCAAGACGCCCAACGGCTCCGTTCTTGGCATCCTGCCGCAGGGTGCGAGCGTCAGCATAAGCAAGACGGCGACGGTACAGGGTGCAGCATGGGGCCAGGTAACGGACCTGAATGGAGCAACGCTGTATCCGCCTGAGGCAGGCGGCTATGTCGCGCCTTCCGTGGCTATCAATGGCTGGATTTACCTGGGCGCGCAGAATGGCGGGCCGGTCGCGAAAGAGAGCATCCCGGATTCAACCTTCGACCGGATAGTGGTCGCAATGAACCAGACGTGCAGCCCCGGCGATCCGCAGGGAACAGGCGGCGGAATTTCCGTCAAGGCGGGAGACCTGATCGGTCACCTCGGCCGCTACGACTCGCTGAATCAAGGCACCTCTGGAACCCGGATGGCGCACATCGAGGTGTTCTGCGACGACAGCATCCAGTCGTTCCTCAAGCAGGGGCGCCTATGGGTCAACCAGCACGGTCCGCACAAGGAGGACTGGGCGGCACTGGGCCTGCCGTACGAGCCGACGATCCTGCGGATCGCACCGGGCACGGTGCTGTATCAACGTACGCCGGACAATAAGTTCGTCCCCGGCGCTGACCCGCAGTCGAGAAAGACGGACGCGGTTCAGGTGTATTCGCTCGCCGAACTGGCGCGCGATTCGAATCGACGGATCCCCGAGCCGCATCCGCATCCCGACCCGGGTTACCCGGTGAACTGGTGGCACGTCGACGGTGTGAATGCGCAGGGTCAACCGGTCGACGGCTGGGTGTGCGACTTCAACCACCCGAGCGGCCGGGTGACGCCGGAGTTCGCGCAGAAGTGGATCGACTTCGAGTGCCTGTCAGACGCCCATGATCCGGCGCATACGATTTTTGCGACCACCCAGCAGTGGGTCGATTATGCGAGCGGTGCCAATGTTGCCGACCTCGCTTCGCGTTCGAATCTCAGTCCGTTGATGCTCAAGGTGTACGACGCCCTGTTCAGGAAAGGCGATGGCAGGCAGGCAGCTGATGAGCTATGCACGCTGTCGCAGACCGAGCGTGGCGGGTACCCATGGCTGATGCAGGCGGCGTCGAGGCTGATCGTCAAGCACGAGAGCGAGTGGGCGAACCCGTCAAAATGGAAGCAGATGATCGCCGAACTGGAGAAGCAGACGGGGCCAAAGTCGAAGCACGAGGAAGAGCAGAAGCGGATCGATAAGCTCGTGTGGTGGGATGAGGTGAAGGCAAGAGTACCGGGCTTCCCCGCTCCGGAGGTTTTTCACATTCATCCTATTGCACTTCGAGCTAATTTCGCATCGATGTTTCAATTCACGTTGTCAATGCTTCAGCACATTTTCGCCAATGCATCAGCAAACACGCTTCAAGAAGTTGTTGATGAGCTGAATGCGCATATCACGTTGTATAGATTGGATAATGCGCTCCGAAGAGAGCATTTCTTTGCTCAGGTAAAGCAGGAAACAGGTTCAGCCTTGCTGCTACACAACGAAAGCTTAAATTATGCTGCCGAGGCGCTTACTACCGGAACATTCTCCTATTTCTTGAAACATCCGGAAGAGGCGAAAGAATATGGAAGGACCAAGGACCATCCAGCGAACGAGGAAGCTATCGCTAACCGAGTGTACGCGGGACAAGATTGTAATGGCGAGCCAGAAAGCGGTGACGGTTGCCGCTATCGTGGCCGCGGCATGATTCAGCTCACGCATCGAGGAGGGTATCAGCGCTTCACAAAGTGGCATAAAGCAAACGCCGATGCGTGGCCCCAAGAGGCGACAGCTGATTTTGAGGCTGAACCGGAAAGCGTCGGGCAGGTCAAGTACGCCGTCCGATCAGCATGTTTCTTTTGGGTTGCCCATAGTCTCTACGGCCTCGCGGACCAGGGCGATACGCAAGATGTCGTCGATTCCGTCAGCAAGGTGATTAATCCCGGACTATTCAAAGGAAAGCCAAATAATATGAAGACGGAAAGTATTGGTGGCAGAAGAGGAAATTTCGCTGAGATCCACCAATGGGGAGGTCTCGTATGAAGCAATCTGTAAGAATGGCTATTGTTCTGGCGATTACAGTTGCCAGTGATTTGGTTTCAGCCAAACCCGCAAGTTATCTTGGAGCGACGAGTCTCTGCCATCAAGGTGAAGTGGAGTATTTTAGCTGCAAATTACAAGATTCCAGAAAGATTGCATCTGTATGTGCGGCCGATAACGTTTCACCCGATCGCGGATATGTGCAGTACCGCTTCGGGACGCATAGCAATATTGAATATAAATTTCCTAACAAACTAATGCCACCTCGCGGACAAATTTCCATTGTGGATGTATCAAGATTACCCGATGGTTTAGGGAGTCATCTGAAATTCGTGAGCGGTCGTTACACCTACGTAGTTTCGAATGCGCTAGTGCCCGGGGAAATATACGTCGCCAAAGATGGGCAGACTGCATTCCATCAGATTTGTAAAGGCAGTATGTATATACCATTCAATAATGCAGCGCGGCATGGACTAGAATATGGCGTGGAGGATTCAGTTGATGAGCTTGATCAACATGGTGAGTAAAAACTAACGCTCGTGGTGCTGATTAATGGATTTTCAGTTAGGTACAACGGTCCGGCTCAACAAGGCTACGATGCAACTATTGCAAGAAATTATAGAGATCTAAGCGGACAATGAGATCAATAAAATATGTAATTTGCACAATGATGTTGTTTGGTGGCGCTCTTTGCAGTGTAGCTATAGCTACGCCATCACGATGTGAGTCACCAGAATCTGTGGGTTTTTTCTTGCTCAACCGCGACTTCAAAAATTATCGCTTTGTGCATGGATAAGCGCACTCAAACAATAGCTTATCGATTTGGGAGGGTTGGAAAAATAGAGATGTCCTACTCCGCAAAACAAGGAAGTGAACATGGATTTTTATATAATCACTATGTCCGGCCAAGCGTAGATTACACGCGCATTTCCTTCATAAGTGCGGGATACGAATACTCGGTATTCAGGAATTATGATGCTACCGAATCTCAAGTTCCGAGCTATGGTGTGGTAGTCTCAAAGGATGGTGGCGATGAAATGCAGATCAAATGCCAATCGCAAGTAGTCGATAAAATGTCAATAATTATCGAGCATTTGAAGTGCGATGAGAGCAGCGCACTTGGCTGCTAGTTAGCGCCGATGTGAAACTGACCCACTCCCAGTGGAACTTAATGATTTATGAAAAATTTAAACATCCTCTGTTTTTTTGGGGTGTTGCTATCCCCTGTCGCCAATGCCGGGGAGCGAAATTACTCACAACAATTCGCGCGATGCAGTAAAGCAGCATCCAATAGTGCTGATTGCGTCACTGCGGAGATTGCGGTGCAAACGAAACGACTAAATATCGTTTTCGCGAATGTAGACAAAAAACTCGCGCCCGAGGATAAGACATATTTAGACAAGGTGCAGCACGAATGGATCACGTGGCGGGATGGTAACTATAAATTTCTCGCCGAACACGTATCAGGCTCTTTCGGTACTACGCGGGGAACGAGCCTCGATTTCATGTTGCGGTCGGTGTTCGATAGGGCAAGCGAACTTGAGATGATTTCAGATGAAATGGGCGGGAATTAGATGTCGTGGCTTGGAATCGTGGACGGCGCATTAGCAGCTAATCAATAGTTCATGATATGTGCCGTCCAGGCTTCGATCATCTGGCGGCGCTGCCTCAAACGTGCTTCAGTCTGGCGCTTGCCAAGAAAGATGAGACGCACCCATGCCGAGACCGCTCTACCAAGGTTGCCGACCGCGACGCGGGTTATTTTGTGGGTCGAAAAAACGAAAGCCCCGTAAATCTTTGACTGTACGGGGCTTTTGCCTTGAATTTGGCGGAGGCGGTGAGATTCGAACTCACGGAAGGATTGCTCCTTCGCCGGTTTTCAAGACCGGTGCCTTAAACCACTCGGCCACACCTCCAAGCCGCAAATTGTAACCTGAAAAGACTTCGCTGCCGAGTCTAGGTGACCCGCCATCACTGCGGATCTTTCAGGAACAGCGCCTGCAAGTCGTTCAGGAACGCCTGGCCGAGCGGCGTCGGCGCGATCCGTTCGTGGTCGCGAGTGATCAGCTTGCGCTGTTCCGCTTCCTGCAACGCCGGCTCGATCGTCGTGATCGACAGGCCCGTGCGCTCGATGAACCGATGCACCGGAAATCCTTCTACCAGGCGCAGCGCGTTCAGCATGAACTCGAAAGGCAGATCGCGCGGCCCGACCTCATGCTCTTCCTGCACGCTTGCACCAGCCCTGGCCTGCTCGATGAACGTGGTCGGATGTTTGTAGCGCGCCTGGCGCACGATGCGATTAGGAAACGACAGCTTCGTATGCGCGCCCGCGCCGATGCCGAGATAGTCGCCGAAGCGCCAGTAGTTCAGATTGTGTTTGCTCTGCCGATGCGGCTGCGCATACGCGGACACCTCGTAGCGCCCGTAGCCGGTCTCGGCGGTGCGTTGATGAATCCAGTCCTGCATGTCTGCGGACGCGTCATCGTCGGGCAACGCGGGCGGAAACCTGGCGAATAGCGTGTTCGGTTCGAGCGTCAGGTGATACAGCGACAGATGCGGCGGGGCAAACGACAACGCCGTTTCCACGTCGGCCTGACATTCGGCGAGCGTTTGCTTGGGCAGCGCGAACATCAGGTCGAGGTTGAAGTTGTCGAACGTGGTCGCGGCGACTTCGACCGCGTGGCGTGCCTGCGCCGCGTCGTGAATGCGGCCGAGCGCCTTCAGATGCGTTTCGTTGAAACTCTGGATGCCGACCGACAGCCGGTTCACGCCGCTCGCGCGAAACTGCGCGAACTTGTCGGCTTCGAACGTGCCGGGGTTCGCTTCGAGCGTGATTTCCGCGTCGGCGTCGAGCGGCAGCAGCGCGCGAATATCCGACAGCATGCGATCGAGCCCCGCCGCCGACAGCAAACTAGGCGTGCCGCCGCCGATGAACACCGTATGCACCTGGCGGCCCCAGATCATTGGCAAGGCCATTTCCAGGTCGGCGCGCAACGCGTCGAGGTAGTCGTTCTCCGGGAACGTCTCGCCTTTCCACTCGTGCGAATTGAAGTCGCAGTACGGGCACTTGCGCACGCACCACGGGAAATGCACGTACAGCGCAAGTGGCGGCAGCGACGTCAAACGGATGCTGCCCGGCGACGTGAACGCACTGACGACACCCTTGCCGAGGTCCGCCGGCGTCGATCGGATCGGAATCACGCTTCCTCCGACAGACGCGCGAGCAGTTGCCGCAACGCGATCGCGCGATGGCTGCTCGCGTTCTTGAGCGCCGGCTCGAGTTCGGCGGCGCTCGCGTTCAGCGACGGCAGATAGAAGTACGGGTCGTAACCGAAGCCATGCTCGCCGCGCGGCGCGTCCAGGATTTCGCCATGCCAGCGGCCTTCGGCGATCAGCGGTTCGGGATCGTCCGCGTGACGCACGAGTGCGAGCACACAGTAGTAATAGCCGCGGCGGTCGCTCACGTCCCGCAGTTCGTCGACGAGGCGCGCGTTGTTCGCCGCGTCGCTTTTCTCGCCGCCGGCGAGTTGCGCGAAGCGGGCCGAGTAGACGCCCGGCGCGCCGCGCAGCGCGCGCACGCAAAGGCCCGAGTCGTCGGCGAGCGCGGGCAGGCCGGTGAGCCGCGCAGCGTGACGGGCCTTCGTCAGCGCGTTTTCGACGAAGGTGGGATGCGGTTCTTCCGCTTCCGGCACGTTGAGCTCGCCTTGCGCGATCAACTCGATGCCGGCCGCGCCTAGCAGCGCCGCAAATTCGCGCAGCTTGCCCGCGTTGTTCGACGCGAGCACGACCTTTTTCAGCGGCATTCCCGACGTTACGCCGTGAGCATTGTTCCCGCCACCGTCCTGACGAACCTCATTCACTGCTGCACTCCCAGCGCCTCTTTCTGCTTCGCGATCAGCGTGCTGATGCCGTCGCTCGCGAGATCGAGCAGCGCATTCATTTCCTCGCGCGAGAACGGCACGCCTTCCGCGGTGCCCTGAATTTCGACGAAGCCGCCCGCTCCCGTCATTACGACGTTCATGTCGGTGTCGCACTGCGAGTCTTCGTCGTAGTCGAGGTCGAGCACCGGCACGCCGTCGTACACGCCGACCGAAATCGCGGCGACGTAATCCAGGATCGGCGAGCTTTCGATGCGGCCCGTGGCAAGCAATCCGGCGACCGCATCATGCGCGGCGACGAACGCGCCGGTAATGCTCGCGGTGCGTGTGCCGCCATCGGCCTGGATCACGTCGCAGTCGAGATTGAGCGTGCGCGCGCCGAGCTTCTCGAGATCGAACACCGAGCGCAGCGCGCGGCCGATCAGCCGCTGGATTTCCTGCGTGCGGCCGGTTTGTTTGCCGCGCGCGGCTTCACGGTCGCTGCGGGTATGCGTGGCGCGCGGCAGCATGCCGTATTCGGCGGTGAGCCAGCCCTGGCCGCGATCGCGCAGAAACGGCGGTACGCTCTCGCTGACGCTCGCGGTGCAGATCACCTTGGTGTCGCCGAATTCGACCAGCACCGAGCCCTCCGCATGCTTCGTGTAGTGACGCGTGATGCGCACGTCGCGCAACTGGTGGGGCTGGCGGCCGCTGGGGCGTTGGGTGTCGTTGCTCATGTCGGAATGGGTCGGGATCGGCTGGAGGAGGGCGGAGGAAAAACCCTGATTTTACCGCCGATCGGATAGGGCGGTTGCCCATACGGATGGCTGCGACAAAAATGGGATAATGCCGATTCCCCGCCCCGCGTCTCGTACACGCCGGGCGATCCGCTTCTCAGGCCATCGTCTACCGCATGGCCGCAATCGCGAGAAATACGATGATCTACAGCATGACTGGCTATGCGAGCGCCACGCGCGAACTCGTGGCAGCCTCGGGCACGGGTGGCGTCAGCGTGTCGGTCGAATTGCGCACGGTGAACTCGCGCTTTCTCGATCTGAACTTCCGCATGCCGGAAGACGTGCGCGTCGTCGAACCGACGCTGCGCGAAATGCTGATGAACAAGCTGTCGCGCGGCAAGGTCGACATTCGCGTGAATCTGCAGCGCAGCGAGCAGTCGGCGAACGCGGGCGCGATCAACCGCGACGCGCTCGCGCAACTCGCGCAGCTGGAACGCACGGTGCTCGGCACGTTTCCTGAAGCCGGCCGTCTGCGCACCGGCGAAATTCTGCGCTGGCCGGGCGTGCTCGCCGAAAGCGGCATCGCGCCCGAGACGCTGCGCGAAGCGGTGCTCGGATGCGGCAAGCAGGCGATCGCGGACCTGATCGACGTGCGCGCGCGTGAAGGCGCGCAACTCGCGACGGTGCTGCTCGCCAACGTCACCGAAATGGAGACGATCGTCGTGAAGATCACCCCGCTCGTGCCCGAGCTGATTGCGCGACATCAGCAGAAAATCGTCGAGCGTCTGCAGGAAGCGCTCGGCATCGCCGCGCCGGATGCGGCCGTGACGATCGTGTCGCGCGAAGAGATCAACGAGCGGATTCGCCAGGAAGTGACGATGTACGGCATTCGCATCGACATCGCCGAAGAGCTGTCGCGCCTCACCGCGCACCTGAACGAAACGCGTCACGTGATCGAGAAGGGCGGCAAGGTCGGCAAGCGGCTCGACTTCATGATGCAGGAGCTGAACCGCGAAGCGAACACGCTCGGTTCGAAGGCGGCGGCGAAGGAACTCGCGGATTCCTCGATGACGCTGAAGCTCTTGATCGAACAGATGCGCGAGCAGGTACAGAATCTCGAATAAGGCTGGAGCGCCCCACATCATGACCGACCACCATCCACGCGAAACCGGCGCGGCGCGCCATTCGTACGCCGGCGCTTATCCCGGCAACCTGTTCATGGTCGTCGCGCCGTCGGGCGCGGGCAAGTCGACGCTCGTGAACGCGTTGCTCGCGAGCGACGACGCGATCCGTCTGTCGATCTCCTACACGACGCGCCCTCCGCGTCCGAAGGAGCAGGACGGCGAGCACTATCACTTCACGAGCGTCGAAGATTTCATGCAGCGTCACGACGCGGGCGAGTTTCTCGAAAGCGCGGAAGTGCACGGCAACTATTACGGCACGTCGCGCGTGTGGATCGAGGAGCAGATGAAAAACGGCCATGACGTGCTGCTCGAAATCGACTGGCAGGGTGCGCAGCAGGTGAAGAAGCAATTCAACAACGCGGTGGAGATTTTCATTCTGCCGCCGTCGCTCGAAGCGCTCGAAGAGCGTCTGAAAAAGCGCGGCCAGGACGAGCCGAACGTAATCACGCGACGCTTGCTCGCGGCGGGCGGCGAGATCGCGCACGCGGCCGAAGCGGAGTACGTCGTGATCAACGAGAACTTCGATCGCGCGCTGGCGGAGTTGCAGTGCCTCGTCGGCGCGACGCGCTCGCGCTTCGCGTCGCAGTACGCGCGTCACACGCAGCTTTTCATGCAGCTCGGCATCCACCTGCCGCACGCGTGAGCGCGGCGTGGTGTCAAGCACATAAGGTAGAATAAGCAACATACTGAGAAGGAACCCAACATGGCCCGCATTACCGTCGAAGACTGCCTCAAACAGATCCCGAACCGTTTCGAACTCGCGCTTGCCGCAACCTATCGCGCGCGTCAGCTCGCTCAAGGCCACACGCCGAAAATCGAAAGCCGCGACAAGCCCACCGTCCTCGCCCTGCGTGAAATCGCATCGGGTCAGGTCGGCGTCGAAATGCTGAAGAAGGTGCCGGTCTAAGGCCCACGGATTTTCGTTTTCGACTTGCCGGTATTCGCCACACCGGATTGCTCAACGTGCAGAACTGCGTCCAACCCTGACCGCTACCGGAGGCGACCATGAGTGCTACCCCGCCCACCGCCACGGAAGCGGAGCACGACACCGACTCACCGTCCTCTGCACGCAAGTACATCGACGCGGTCCTCGAGCAATCGTTTCGCCATCTGTTCGGGCCGACCGCCACGCCGGAGCAGCCGCGCCGGCATGACGTCGTCTCCATCGCCAATCTGACGTCTGCGCTGTCCGGCTATCTGCAGCCGGAAGAGATCAAGGATATCAAGGCGGCGTTCCACTTCAGCGACGAAGCCCACCTCGGCCAGTATCGCCAGAGCGGCGAGCCCTACATCACGCATCCGGTCGCCGTCGCGGAAATCTGCGCGGGCTGGAATCTCGACGCCCAGGCGATCATGGCGGCGCTGCTGCACGACGTGATGGAAGACCAGGGCGTGACCAAGGCGGAACTCGCCGAGCGCTTCGGCGCGAAGGTCGCGGAGCTGGTCGACGGGTTGTCCAAGCTGGACAAGATGGAGTTTCGCAATCGCGAGGAAGCGCAAGCGGAGAACTTCCGCAAGATGCTGCTCGCGATGGCGCGCGACGTGCGCGTGATCCTCGTGAAGCTCGCCGACAGGCTGCACAACATGCGCACGCTCGGCGCGGTGCCGTCGGAGAAACGTCGCCGTGTCGCGCGCGAAACGCTAGACATTTACGCGCCGATCGCTCACCGGCTCGGCCTGAATAATACCTATCGCGAGCTGCAGGACCTGAGTTTCGCGAACTTCAACCCGCACCGTTACGCGACACTCGAAAAAGCCGTGAAGGCGGCGCGCGGCAATCGTCGCGAGGTGGTCGGCAAGATTCTCGAATCGGTGCAGCGCGCGATTGCGGACGCGAAGCTCGACGCCGAAGTCACCGGTCGCGAGAAAACCATCTTCAGCATTTACAAGAAGATGCGCGACAAGCAGCTGTCGTTTTCGCAGGTGCTCGACGTGTATGGTTTTCGCGTGGTCGTCGAGAGCGCGCTCGAGTGTTATACCTGCATCGGCGCGTTGCATGCGCTTTTCAAGCCTGTTCCGGGCAAGTTCAAGGATTACATCGCGATCCCGAAGGTGAACGGCTATCAGTCGCTGCACACCACGCTCGTCGGCCCGTTCGGCGCACCGATCGAGTTTCAGGTGCGCACGCGCAAGATGCACGAGATCGCCGAGGCGGGCGTTGCCGCGCACTGGCTGTACAAGAACGGCAGCGCGGATCTGAACGACGTGCAGATGCGCGCACACCAGTGGCTGAAGTCGCTGCTCGACATTCAGAGCGAAGCGGGCGATTCGAGCGAGTTCCTCGAGCACGTGAAGATCGACCTGTTCCCTGATGCGGTCTACGTGTTCACGCCGAAGTCGAAGATCATGGCGCTGCCGCGCGGCGCCACCGCGCTCGACTTCGCGTACTCGATCCACAGCGACCTCGGCAACCAGTGCGTCGCGGTGAAGATCAACAACGAGCTGTTGCCGTTGCGTACCGAGCTGAAGAGCGGCGACATCGTCGAAGTCATCACGGCGCCGTATTCGAAGCCGAACCCCGCATGGCTCGGCTTCGTGCGCAGCGGCAAGGCGCGCTCGGCGATCCGTCATTATCTGAAGACGATGCGTCTGAACGAGTCGGTGCAGCTCGGCGAGCGTCTCGTCGATCAGGCGTTGAAGGGCTATGGCCTTGCACTATCGGATGTGACGCCGGAGGCGTGGGAAAAGCTCGTGCAGTGGACGGGCAACAAGAACCGTCAGGAAATTTTCGCGGACATCGGTCTCGGCCGGCGGGTCGCCGCGGTGATGGCCAAGCGCATCGAAGTGCTGATGAGCGGGCGCGACGCCGACGACGACGGCTCGCGCTCCGAGTCCGGTTCGACGCCGCACGCGCCGCCGGTCGTCATCACCGGTACCGAGGGCATGTCGGTGCAGCTGTCCGCGTGTTGCCGTCCGATTCCGGGCGACGACATCATGGGCTATATCGGCATCGGTCTCGGCATGGCGATCCATACCACCGACTGCCGCGTCGCGCAGCGTATCCACCGGCGCGATCCGGGCCGCTGGATCGACGTCGCGTGGGCGCCGCAGCCGGGGCGGCTGTTCGATGTCGCGGTCAAGGTACTGGTCAAGAACACCAAGGGCGTGTTCGCCCGCGTAGCGGCCGACATCACATCGGCGGACGCGAACATCGTCCATATCGCGATGGACGAAGATCTGTCGCAGGAATCCACGATTCTGCGCTTCGTGATCCAGGTCAGCGACCGGGTGCATCTGGCCAATGTGATGCGGCGCGTGCGCACGAATCCCGATGTGATGCGCATCACGCGTGAGCGGCCGAGCGAAGAGGGGCATCACCGCCACGACGGCGGCATGCGCGTCGACCGCGAGCGCGCGGACTACTGAACGGCTTCCGGCTGGGCGTCGGCGCGGCTTGGACTGGCGCTTCTCGCCAGTCAGGCATCTTTCGTGCGGCGGCTCAGGATACAACTCAAGGCAGGTCTCACCTGAACTCCAGGGGGAACGCAGATGAACGTGTCCGACCTCGCTGACGTGGCGCTCGATTACTGGGTGGCGCGCAGCCTGCACGACTTCGTGCGCGAAATCTACTTTACCGATAGCGGCGAGACTGTTGCGATCCGCGGCAACGATCGTGGTCGTCCGTGGGACGGGCGTTTCACGCCTTCCGCGTCATGGGAGGCGGCTGCCGTTGTGCTCGAGCGCGCGATGCGGCTCGACGTGCGCGAGCAGAGCGATAAAGGCGCGGTATGCGTCGCTGAGTTCAAGGGCGGGCAGCGAGCCTCGGAGGGAATGGGCGACTCGCTGCGCATTGCTTTGCTGCGGGCGTTTGTCGTGAGCCGTTTCGGCGATACCGTCGACGACGTGCTACGCGAGCGCCAGGCACTGACCGGCATGCGGACTGAGACGATCAGCGAGCAAACGGTGGGCGGGGTCGTCGAGGACTTGCCGCACCCGGATGGGCAAATTGGGGATATCCAGTCGCCGCCGCGATGAGTTGCTGGCGGACGGGCACGGCATGGTGCGCCAGAAAAAACAAAGGGCCTTCCGGTTGGAAGGCCCTTCATAGGTGGTGCGGCTGGCAGGATTCGAACCCACGACCCCTTGGTTCGTAGCCAAGTACTCTATCCAACTGAGCTACAGCCGCACGCAAAACGGTGATGCTTACTGTAAAAACTGATGAAACCTGAGAGCTCCCTGTAAGGGCGCTCTCGAATAAGGTGGCGCGGCTGGCAGGATTCGAACCCACGACCCCTTGGTTCGTAGCCAAGTACTCTATCCAACTGAGCTACAGCCGCACACAGAAACGAGATTATAGCCAACAGATTTGAAAAACGGAAGCCCATCACGGCGATTTGTGTCGCCGGCCCGATCGTGTAACCTTTTATGAGATTGTTGCTAGTTGCTGTTAATGGATGATTATGAACAAGGCCTTTGTCAAAGAGTCGAGCGAAGACAACGATGACGATCTCGACATCGCCCAGCCCGACGTGCCCGCCGGCACCAAAAATTACATGACTCCCGCCGGTCATCGGCGTATGCGTGATGAATTGCTGCATCTGATCGATGTCGAGCGGCCCGAGGTTGTCAAGCTCGTGTCGTGGGCGGCGTCGAACGGCGACCGCTCGGAGAATGGCGACTACATCTACGGCAAACGCCGTCTGCGGGAAATCGACCGGCGCATCCGTTTTCTGACCAAGCGGCTCGATCTAGCCGAGGTCGTCGATAGCAGCCGGCAGGAAAACGTCGACCAGGTGTTTTTCGGCGCGACGGTCGACTATGCGACCGAGGACGGCGAAGAGCATCAGGTGACGATCGTCGGTGTCGACGAGGTGGACCTGGACATCGGGCACGTAAGCTGGATTTCGCCCATTGCGCGTGCGCTGCTGAAGGCTAAAGTCGGCGATACGGTCACGCTATTCACGCCGGCCGGTCCGCAGCCGATCGATATTCTCGACGTCAAGTATCCGCTGCCTGATAGCGGCCGCTAGGCCTCTGGCGAGGACCTGGGCTCACGTGCACGCACGCAGGCCTGCGCACAAAGCGGCAAGAAACCACGTCGGCACGGACATAAAAAAGGCGCCGCGAACGGCGCCTTCTCTACTGCCAGTCCTTGCGCAGTGCTTAGAAGCGGTGACGCAGACCTGCGGTCACAGCGACTTGCTTGTTGTTGCCCGAAGCACCGCCCACGCCATTGATGTAGGCGTTAACGATCGAGTCTTCGTTTGCTGCCTGATACACGCCTTGCAGATACACGTCGGTACGCTTGGACAATGCGTACGCGGTTTGCAGGTTGACCTGGTTCCAGTGCACGTGCGAGCTCGAGAGGTTCGCGCGCGTGTACGTGTACGCGCCAGCGATGCTGATTGCCGGCGTCAGCGCGTAACGGGCGTTGGCTTCAAAGTTCTGGAACTGAGCGCTGTTGGTCGGGAAGCCGACGCCGCCCGTTATGCCCGAATTGGCCGCGCTGATACCTGCCAAGCCATGCAGGTTCGTCTGCGAGTACACGAGGCCGACCGCTGCCGGGCCGAATGCGTAGTTGGCGCCTGCGCCCCACGTTTGCTGACGCTGAGCGAAGAACGTGTTGTCGCCCGACACCGCGCCACCCGAGTTGAACGCAGCGGCTGCGCTGTTCGCGCCATTGCTGTTCAGTTGCATGTACGCAGCGGCAACGTTCAGGCCGCCCCAGTTATACGACGCGCCCGCACTGTAAGCGCGGTTGTTGGCGAAGCCGGCAGCCTGGTTCGAGAAGCCGTACAAGCCGCCAAACTTGAAGCCGCCGTAGTTCGCGCTCTGGAATTTGGCCGAATTGTTGATACGGAACGAGTTGTTCAAGTTGTCGTTGTCGAACGGGTGCGCGAACTGCGTGCCGCCGTACTGCGTGCCGGTCAGTGCCAGCGGGCCGACGTAGTCGGCCACGCTGTCGTATTGACGGCCGAGGGTCACGGCACCGAACTGGTCGCTCGACAGACCGACGAAGGCCTGACGGCCGAACAGACGGCTGTTCTGCTTGAGCGTGCCGTCATTGATGCCGAAGCCGTTCTCCAACGTGAAGATGGCCTTCAGACCGCCGCCCAGATCTTCAGCGCCACGCAGGCCGAAACGGCTGCCGTTCACCGAGCCGCTCGTCATCGCCACGTTGGCGCCGTGCTGGTTACTACTCGGATTCGGATGCTGGTTGTTCGTATAAGTGATACCGGCGTCGATCAGGCCATACAGGGTGACGCTACTTTGCGCGTGCGCTGCCGTTACGAAAACGCCCGACAGGGCAGCGACCATGAGTGTCTTCTTCATTGATATAACTCCAAGAGCGAGAGAGGTATAAAACCCTGGCTTGGGAGACCTTCACGCGAGCGCTGCGAGAAGCGGAATCCGCGTGAAAAGCGCGTTGACCAGATCCGCGCCGGTTTCCGATTAGGCAGAGTGTAGAGAGACACTTCCGGGAGTTGGCGTTCCGATTCTCGCAATAAAGTATTACGCGAGGAGAAACGATCGTTAATCGCCATTCGAGCCTTATGGATAAAGGCTTTGCGCCGACTGGGCGGATTCGGCGTCTGAATTTTCCTAAAGCGCGTTGCTGATTCGCGACACCGAATGATGCGGAAAAACAACGGGCAGAAATGCGGGAAAACGATTGTTGTTGTTGCGGCAATAGACGATTGTTAATCGTGTGAATAATCGAACTTGCATATGACCGCTATACTGTAATTTCTGCTTTCCGAAGCAGACTTTTTCGTTGACGAAAAAGATCTCCAAACCTTTGTCAGCGCGACCTTCCAGTCGCGCTTTTTTTTATGGCGGACGAGTTTCGCGAATGTCTCTAATGAGCGGGCGCAGTACCTTCCGCGTCGTCCCAGTCCGACTGCGCGGGCACGCTCCAGTCTTCCATCACATAACGGCGCGCATCCATTGGCGAGGAGAGCAGGTTCTGCCAGTGGTCTCCGTGCCACATCGGATCGAAGTCGAAAACGGCGCATGAATCCCCGATCTGTGCGGGCTGGTCTGATATGACCTTTGCGTGCGAATGAGTGAGCCAGGTGAAGAGACGGTGAATTTCCTTGGACAGCATGGCAACCTCCTGAAGCGCATCGCTACAACTGACTTGCATCATGCGAGTGAGGCGGCGCCGCAACAAGTCGGACAAACACTTACGCAAAGATAGACTTTGTTACATTCGTATTGCATATTTTCGCAAATTTTTCCGTTTGCGGACTCGGATTATTTTCGTTAAGGTAAATTTGACGCGCCGACCTATATCCCTGTAGTTTGAAGTCTTATCTTTTTATACGCTAAACGCATATGAAAAGTTTACTTGACGGTCATTCTCTGTTCCCCGTATAACGGCAAAGCCGAATTTGATTGGCTGTTTCTGTCTTGATCAGATATAGGCAACTGAATCGGGGTTAGATCGATTCGAGGGCAACGCCCGCTTTGGATTAATCACAGAGGGAAAACAGGAAATGGAAACTGGTGTCGTCAAATGGTTCAACGATGCTAAGGGTTTTGGCTTCATCACGTCGGACGTGGGTGGCGAGGATCTGTTCGCGCACTTTTCGGAGATCCGCAGCGAGGGCTTCAAGTCGTTGAAGGAAAATCAGCGCGTGTCTTTTGAAGTCAAGACCAGCCCGAAGGGCAAGCAGGCGGCCAACATTCAGCCGCTGTAAATGCGCTGGGCTGGGCGCGCCGCCCGCGCAGTCGGGAGCGAAAAACCCTCGCCGTCGCGCGAGGGTTTTTATTTTTATCTAGATGTCTCTCAGGTCGGATCTTCGGTAACTGCGTGGTTCAACAATACGCATTATTGTCGGAAGATAATCCATCGAAACGAATTGACTACGTCTGGATTAATGGTCTGGTTTAAGCGTCTGCGGGATTTCAGCGCAAAATCGACGGCCCGTGCCGACGCAGTTTCCAGCTGCGCACGCGGCGCTGTCTGGATGCGCAACGTCCAACTGGTGCATACTTGCCGCAAATTCATGCGCCCGAATCCCTTGTCCCATGTCTGAACTGCTTTCGCCGGAACCGGCACTCGATGCACCCATCGTTTTCGTAGATCTCGAAACGACCGGCGGCTCCACGAGCGAGCACCGCATTACTGAGGTTGGCGTCGTCGAAGTCGGGCTGGCTGGCGTCTCGCGCTGGAGCAGCCTGATCGACCCACAGCAGCCGATTCCGTCGTTCATCCAACAGCTGACCGGCATCACGAACGACATGGTGCGCGGCTCACCGACGTTCGAGTCGATCGCGCCCGCGTTGTTCGAGCGTTTGAACGGCAAGCTGTTCGTGGCGCACAACGCGAGTTTCGATCGCGGATTTTTACGCAGCGAATTTCGTCGCGCGGGAATCGCGTTCGATCCGGACGTGCTGTGCACGGTGCGGCTGTCGCGCGCGCTGTTTCCCGGCGAAAAGCGCCACGGTCTCGATGCGCTGGTCGAACGCCATGCGCTGGTGCCGTCCGACCGCCACCGCGCGCTCGCCGACGCCGATCTGATCTGGCAGTTCTGGCAGCGTCTGCCGACGCTCGTGCCGCTGGAAGCGCTGCGCGCGCAGATCGAGCGCACGACGCGTCGCTACCGGCTCGCCGGCGACATCACCGAAGATTTGCTCGACACCGCGCCGGCTGGCTGTGGCGTGTATGCGTTTTATGGCGAAGACGATGCGCCGCTGTATGTCGGTCGCAGCGTGCGCGTGCGTCAGCGGCTGCGCTCGCATCTGACTGGCGAGCGGCGTTCGTCGAAGGATATGCGGCTAGCGCAGCTCGTGCGACGCGTCGAATGGCACGCGACTGGCGGAGAACTCGGCGCGATGCTCGCGGAGGCGCAGTGGATCGCAACGCTGCGGCCGGGCCACAACCGCTTGCCGCGCGTGACGAAGAGCGATCCCGCGAACGCGCCGTGGCCGTTCGAGGGGCCCATCGTGTTCGAGGAGCGTGAGGACGCGCAGGGTATCTTCCACGTGGTCGATCGCTGGCGCTACCTCGGACACGCGCCGTCGCTCGTCGCGGCGGCGCAGCTGCATGCGTCGACGCTGGCCGGGTCGTTCGAACTCTCGACGTACCGTATCCTGCAAAGCCATCTGGCGCGAGGCCTGCGCGTGATGCCGTTGAGCGTGTCGCGTGACAGCCCTGAGTCGAGCATCGTCGCGTGACGCTTATGCGACGTGCGCGCGTCGTGGCGTTACCGGAATCAGCCGGTGGCGCCGACTCCGCCCGTCTCGCACACGTGACCTAGTGCGTGCGTCAACGCGCTCGAATGCGCAGAGTCATAGCGCGTCAGCGCCTTCCAGTTAGCCAGCGATTGCGCGACCCGCGACGGACAATCGTCCGCCTCGCGCAGCGGCTGCACGCGCGCCAAACTCGCCATCAACGACTGTGTCAGCTTGTCGAGCTGCGGTCGGGTGCTGGTTGCGAGATCGGGTGCGGGACCTTGCGGTGGCTGGGTGCGACGCCAGTTCGCGAAGAGCGCGTTCTGCACGTCTTTGCTCGCATCGATCTGATCCTGGAAGAACGCGCGGGCGAACGCCGGGTCGACGTTTGCCGCCGCGGCGCGCTTTTCAACCTCGGCGAGCAGCGCGTTTTCACGCGGCGTATCGGTGATCGGCTGGTGGTTCGCCCACTTCCAGCGTGCGACCGGTTCCGCGAGTGCAAGGCGCTGCGAAACCAGCGCGATCAGGCTCGTGAGCGCGGTGTCGTCGCCGTCGGCGAGGGCGGGGGCGGGCGAGAAGGCGAAGGCGGCGGCGATGACGAGCGCGCATGACGCGCCGAAGCGATGCAAATGATTCATGAGGTGGACGTGGCCGGGCGGCCGTTGACGGAAAAACAGAAGAATAAATGATGCGCCGCAACCTGCGAGCACCGGGTCGATTCACACGGATCGTCGGGGCGAAGTGGGCGAGAGAAGGACGCGCGTATGAAGGCGCTCGAGCCGCGTGGCCCCGTGCAACTGCTGTGCTCAGGCGAGCTGATCCAACGTCATGACGGAGATGTCGGACGCGTAATGAGGGCGCGAGTATTCGCCGCACGTGAAATCAGCGAGCGCGAATGCTGCACCGCGCCAGGGGTCCGTTACTTCGGATCGCACGATTTGCGTTGTTCGTCAAAGAAAGCGCGAACATGCTCGGGCAGCTCGGCTCCCAAAAACTCGACGGCCACAGGTTCCGGATCCGGGTAAAGTACTTTGTCCGGGGTCGGAATCTTCGGTGGTTTGGCATCCATGATCTTTCTCCTTTGCGAATCGATTATCGGCCTCGTTCCCTGCATCGCACCAGTGTCCGACGCGAGTCATACACACTCTGTTGCTTTAACGGCACAAGCCGACACACCAGCGGAGGGATTGAATAAAATTTATCGTCTGACTATCGCCTGCGTTTCGCGGTCTGCTTGATCCGCTTAATTGCCAGCGCGAAATCATCTCTTTACCGCTCCTTCTGCCAGTCCCTCTCGAGCCTTGCCCAGCCTAGGTTTCAGCACGACCGTTCGATAATGTCGCTGCGCTGCATCTAACATTTTCGCATGACTAAAACGTGACAAATTTGTGCATTGCCGCATCGACAGGTTTTTCGCTTTTCCTGAACTGAACGTACGCAATTTGCCGATTGCATAACTCGCGGTCTAATTCTTTGTAAACGACCCATTCCCCATCGCGTTGACGGCGCAAAGCACTATTTAAAGATTTTTGTCGCTAATCAACTGACTGACAGTTGGTTGGCAAACTCATTCCCGCATTGCTGTGACAAAAGGACCTCATTTGGTGACAACTCATGCGCAGCGCACCGGGCCACCTATGATTGAAGCGACTACTGATGGCTCGACGTGCGCTGGCAGACGGACACGCGAGGCGCGGCGCGGATGATGACGTTCTTCATGTTCGGGGAGAGGTCGCGATGGAAAACGCTGTCTACTGGAACGGACGTCAGGTTGGCATCGAATGCGCCGGCAGGATCTTGTGGTTCGCGTCGGCACCCGCGCAAGCGATAGCTGCATACGGCGCGCCACGCCAGCAGCCGAGCGCACAGGCCGAAACCGTCGTTGCGCGCAACCTCGCGATGCCACGGTCGTACGACCCGCTCCACGTTCCCGACCAGGCTGGCCATGCGTTGCACCACGACGTCGCGCCGGACGCGGCGCAACGCTGACCGCAAACGGCTGTATCAGGCCCGAAGCGACTCGTCGGCGCACCCTCGAGACCTTACCGATCAAGTGGGGTGTTAGCGCACACACCGCGTTGCGGCGAACTTATACGATGCAATTGCCGTGCTGCCGTCGGCCTCTCACCCGTTGTCGGGCGAACCGGCAACCACACCCGCATCAGTCTGCAAACAGCCGATACCGAAGGCCGGCTGCGCGAGGCGGGTAGGTCTGTCTCGCAACATCGTTGCATCAACACTATTTGCCGCTGGGAGCCGCGCATTGCGTGGCCGCACCTCTTTTACCTGGCGCTGCGTCGTGCTCACTTGCGTGATCGCCGGGCAATTCAATGCGAAAGATCTACGGCCTGACTGGGCTGCGTGCGTTCGCGGCGTTGCTCGTCGTCGTTCATCACTTTGCCGACAACGAAGGGGGCTGCCACTGGGCATTGTGCAACTCATCGATAACTGGGTCTGGGGTGTTGACATCTTTTTCATGCTGCGCGGCTTCATCCTTGCCTATACGTATCTTCCTTCGCGAGCGACCGCGTTCGGCTGGGTCGACTATCGATCGTTTATCGTCAAGCGGTTTGCGCGCGTCTATCCGCTGTATCTGGTGACGTTTCTGGTGTTCGTCGGCCGATGTTTCGTCGCGAAGCGAGCTGGAACTTCGTGTCGAGGTCGATCAGCGCCGAATGGTTTGCCGTTCTGTTTCTGTTTTCGCGGTGCGCGAGAGTGCTGAGCCGGCTGTCGCGCGTGACTTTCGGTGTGATCGTGCTGGTGTGCTGGCTGACGTTGTGCGTGTACTGCTTCCTCTATAACGACGGCGATGTCGGGCTGACCACGTGCGGTGTGCTACGGATCGTGTTGCAGGCGTGGCGCGGGACATCTGGGATGACTTTGCCCGACGAAATGGCGCTCCCAGTGTGCGATGCGAAACTACCCACCGAGGCTGGTGAACCGGCGAATCGGGATAACTGGCAAACGGCGGCGCAGCGGATAGCGGATGAGTTGTTCGAGCGCGATACCGCAAATGGTTGTCGTGACTCGCTCGCTGGCTATTCGCAACGGGTGGTAGAGGAAATGAAGGAGCGCTGGCGGTGTTTCAACGCGTATTTGCGCACGAACTGGCCACTGCGCTCCGCGATGCCAATGCGGCGGTTTCGGCAAATCTCGTACGTGGGTCGCATAGGCGTGCATTGATGCGTCGGATAGCGAAGCGCAGGACGGGCCGCGATGAGGCGCCTGAAATCTATTTCCACGTCACGCATACCATGCGCTAGTACTTGCGTGGCCTCGCGCGAGCAGGGAGAGGAACTTCTGGTTTCGGCCCAGTTTGGGTCGTTCAACAAACAAGAGTTGAGTCCTGAGCTCATTGTCAACGAGCGAATCCAACATCCATCAGCGGCTCTTTTAGCGGTCGCGGTTTAAGCGCGCACAGCACCGCATCTACAGCTCGTTCCCAGATGACCAGCGCGTTCCTCCTTGCCCGTCCGCTCAGGCGACGAAGTGTAGTTGAACGAGCCAGTTTCAGCGCTACGCGGGTTGAGCACCTTTCCTTACCGGCTTCACCTGAGTGGAGCGAAAGGCCTAGTCGCGAGTGGCGCGCTGGATTGCGCCATACCTATCAATGCGCGGATCTTTGCGGCAGGCCCACGACCGTAGATCCGCGCGACAACCTGGTGCTGTACGGCGTGCATGCCGTGCAGAAAGCGATTCAGCTTTCGGTGCGCTCAAGAATCGGTATAAGCGGATACCGCACCACTCCGAATACTCCACCAAATAAGTTGTGACTGGCTTGAATTCAACCGGCCTTAACTCACGATGCACCACTGGCAGCGAGCTTGACAAATAGTCTGGCTGCTTCGTTGCCATGGGACAAAGCGCGCAGTGCAAGGGAGAGCGCTAGCTGTGCGTCGTGGGAGGCCGCGCTACGATCCTGATCGAAGAGCTTGACGGCGTGGCGCATATGCTGCGCCGCCTGCGTGTGAAGCTCCACGGCCGCCGCATGATGTTTTGCCACGTCCGCGGCACTTGCGCCTGAGCCGGTCGATGGAGGCGTTATTGATGGCGTATTGGCGCTGTGCGCGCCAGCGTCGTGTGCCTGATCGATCGCATGCAACGTATGGCCATGGGCCATCATCGCCTGATGTGCGGCGTGGGCAAAGTCTTGACCGTCATCGAAATGCCGCGACGCCTCGCGGTGATGTCGCGCGGCCTGTTCGTGGTGTGACGCCGCGGCTTCGAGATGACCTTTCTTGCTGTGCTTCGTGTTCATGCCGGCTCCTGTGCAACTTCAGGACTGGTTCGGATGGCGACCGATTCGAAGACACAGTGGCGGGTCGCAACAAGATCCTAATCTACACGCCCTTGCGCCTTCTGTGGCATTTGCGTCTCGCGGAGAATCGTCGCGCTGTGGCGATCACCGCGCGGTCAGCATCCGGAGGATTTTCTGCACGATGCGCTCATGCCGCTCCAGCGCCTCATCGAGCGTACTTGCTCCGTAGCTCCTGTTGTCTTGCGCCTGCATTCCGGCGACGCGCGTCACGAACAGCAAAGCCTCCCCGGTTTTCGGTTTGGACACGCCACGCAAGCGGGTCGTGACCGTTACACCGTAGTCGTCCAGCAGTGTGCGGCGGAAGATCAGTTCGTTTTCCGTCATCCAGTGCGACCACGCGCCGTGGTCGAACACCTCGACAGGCCTGTTCTTCGCATCGAAGACATAGAAGCGTTTCCAGCTCGACGGGACGGAGCGTGCTTTCATATTTCAATGCGAAGGCGTGAGCAGGAAGCCGATCGCCTCCCGCCACCAGGTTTCGTCGACGCGGGGCTCGCATCAAGGCGCTGACGGGTGGACGCAGCCTGGCGACAAACATCGCGCTCGTGAAAAACAATGCCGGGGCGGGGGCAAGGCTGGCGCTGGCGTTGGCACACGCGGGGCGCGGGGCGGGCGCCGCGTAGCCGCCGGGACGTCCGCTCTTCACCAAGCTTCGCGTCAGCTTCGTACGAACGCTTCTGGCGTGCGCCGTGCAAAGGCGGCATTTTCCAGCATGCAAGTCCCGCCCGGCAAACGCCAGCTTGCGACAGTCACAGTCCGGGCGACGGCGAGCGGCTTTGTCGCTTCATCATCGGACCGGACTCCGCCATATACGGCCCTTCGCAAAGGTCGTAATTAGGACATTGAGATGTCGGCTTCGATCAGTTAACGGTCGATCACAGACTCATTTCTGCGCGGCGCTTCCGATTCCTTGATGTGTCTCTGCCCTCTGGTAATGCCCAGCAGGAAGCTGTCACACTGCTGACTTCGGCGCGGCCCTGTCTGCGCGGCTTTCACCCCTACCCGGTAAAGTTGGCGTACTGCCAAAATCTCGCGATGCGGCTGCACGCGAACGGCGGGACGACCGGCACGACAGCATTGCCCCGACGGTTTCCGTCGCCGGCAGCGTCCGGCGTTGAGAAACGCGCGAAAGATGCGACCATACAGCCGTGGCCGGCTGCTCGCGACGTCAAGATGCGCAACGCGATTGCGCCCGCCAACCACACGGTGCGGGACTGCTGCGCGCTTGCCGCTATACTTCCCCCTCCACCAACGGACACGTAGCCGGCACACATGGCCACGTTCGTGCAATTCGTCTTGCAACTGGACCAGGACCTCGAAGCGCTGCTGGTCCAGCATGGGCCGTTGGCCTACGCAATCCTCGGGGCGATCGTCTTCTGCAGTGTCGGCGTACTGCCGCTCGTCATTCTGCCCGCGGACATGCTCCTGTTCCTGTCCGGCGCGCTCGCTGCCGTCGGCGTGCTGCAGCCTGTGTGGCTCGCGCCGTTGCTGGTCGCGGCCGCGGTTGCAGGAAAAGTGTTCAACTATGCGCTGGCACGTGCCGTCGCGTCGGTATGGAACCCGAAGCGCAGCGGCTGGATCGACAAGGTGACTGCGCGAACGCGCGCGCTCTACGTACGTCACGGCGCCGCGCTGCTGCTGTACTCTCCGTTCATCGCAATCGTCCGGGCGGTCGCGCCCGCGCTCGCCGGCGCGACGAAGATGCCGTTTCGCCGCTTTGTGCGCTTCGCGACCGGCGGCGCGGTGATCTGGATATGCTCACTTGCGGGTCCCGGGTATTTTTTCGGCAACGTGCCGTGGGTCCGCTCGCACCTGCCGGCTGCGATGGCGATCGTGATCGGCGCGGGTGTCGTCGCGCTCGTCGTCAGCCTGCTGTGGCGAGGACGGCGCAAGCGCCGCACCACCGACCCGACGCTACCCGACGAAAAGTCCCGCTGTGACTGACGCGGCGGCCCACAACCCGCCAGGCAGCGCTGCTCGCGAGGAAACGCATGAACCCGGGTCTGCTGAAATGCACATGTGCGGCCGTGCTCGCCACACTGCTCGGGTGGGGACTGTATGTCGGCCGCCCCGTGCTGGTCCCAATTGCGTTCGGCATCATCGCGACATACGTGGTCTTCGGTCTCGCCAACCTGCTGCGCCGCATTCCCTACCTCGGTGCACGCCTGCGGGACGGCCTGCGCCACGCGATCGCTGCGACGCTGATGCTCTTCACGGTCTACCTGTCGGTCGACCTGCTGCTGTCCGACAGGGACCGGCTGATGGCCGTCGCGCCGAAGTACGAGGCGACGCTGCTCGTACTGTTTACGAAGTTCGCCGCGCTGCTGCACATCGAAACGGAGGCCAACTGGGCTGCGATCCGCCGCGACCTGTTAGCGAGCGTCAACGTGCAGGCGATCATAACCGCCACGCTGTCGTCGGTGTCGTCGCTGCTCGCGGCGATCATCGTCGTGCTGCTTTATGCGACGTTCTTTCTCATCGAGCACGCGAAATACCGCCGCAAGCTCGTGAACTTCGCGGGCGACTCGACGCGGATCGTGTCGGTAATCGACGAGATCAACTCGAAGATCGGTGTCTATCTCGCGATGAAGACCCTGCTCGGCGCGATCCTTGGCATCGCGAGCTGGATCTGCATGCGGCTCGTCGGACTCGAATTCGCGGAGCTTTGGGCGGTGCTGGCCGGCCTGCTGAACTTCATCCCGTATGCGGGCTCGTGGATCTCGGTCGCGGTGCCGACGCTGCTCGCCGCGCTGCAGTTCGGCCAGTGGAACGCGGCGATCGTGCTGTTCATCTCGCTCACGCTCGCGAACTTCGTGGTCGGCCATCTCCTCGACCCGTGGCTGATGGGCGGCTCACTGAACCTGAGCCCCGCGGTGATCCTGATCAGTCTGGCGGTGTGGTCGTCGATCTGGGGCATCGCGGGCGCCTTCCTCGCAGTGCCGATCACCGTCGGCCTGGTCATTGCGTTTTCCACGTTCGAATCGACACGTCGTTTCGCAGTTCTCCTGACGAACGATGACTAACGTTGTTCGCCTGTCGGTGACGTCCGTTAATTTCAGGGATACTTCGTGCGCGTGGCGCGTGCCTCATCACTCTCATAAAGGGATGCGATACTGGCGAACCGAGGACGTATGTCCGCGGTCGGGAGCGGGTGTTCCCTTCGCGCTACGGCTGTAGGCCGCCGCCTCGAAGGAGTTGGGCGTCGCGGGCAATCGGTGCCTCGAGGAGACAACCAAACTCGCGGGCAAAGTCGACAGAGACGCGCGCGTGGACGGCGCCCTGCTTGTCAAAGAACCGCTGGGTTCCTTCGAGAGTGAACACACCTTCATGCCAGATCCGGTACCAGGGTCAACGGGCCTTGCACCCACTGCCGGCCACTGCACAATCTCGATCGAACACTCGCTCGGGTCTGCTACAAGCCTGCCGAATCCATCAAGCGTTGTGGGGGTCGCATCGACCACGGGCATTGACACGCGCCGAAGGCCAGAAGGAAGGCTGGGATTGAGGTAATCGATTTCTTGGGTCATTGCGGCAGTCTACAGGAGTAGAACGTACCGACCACCGATGGTCGCACAAAGAGTTTGACCGCCGCTTGTCCACGTGGAAACGGCCACTGGCACAACGTCGAACCTGACGGCGGCAGTGGATCGGCTACGGAAGTTGGCGCCGATGCTGCGGCGCAACCGCAGCAACACGGGTCGACCGTCCGGGCCCGGCCCTTTCGGTCGTTCGACACAGCGGGCTGGATTGAAACGATCCGTTCTGGAACGCATTAGCGAGGCGATCTATCACTCTGTCCAAATCGTGCATGCCGTCGAACGTGAAAAGAATTTTCGACGGCGCGAATTGCTTGATTATCGTTTGAAGTAACGAATGTCCTGCGCCTTCCAGACAAAAGACTACCAGGTCGATATCAGAGAGACGGTCTGCGCTGTCCTTTGCAAAGGACCCCACAACCACCGCACCGGCGCATTCAGGCGATTCTCGAAGAGCATCGGCGATCCGAATGAGAAGCGCGATCTGTAATGTCGTAGAGGGCTTGTTTCGCGACCTTTCGAGGAATGCGGCCTGTCACATCAGCCGCGTCCGGCCATCAAGAGACATTCGATTTGCACGATCGAATGGCGGAAGTCCGGCGTGGATTTGACGCTGAATATCTGTCCACTTCTTTAAAGAAATCCGCTCAACCTCTTCAAACTGGATCGCGCTCGAATGTTGGTCGTAGCGTTGCGTCGTGCGCGTCGACGCGTGAGTTTCCGCGCTTGCAACGTCATCAGGCGTCTGTTCGCGCGAAGCGTTTGCGAACAACGAGGCTAAAACTTTTCCCTAGCGTCATAGTTGACGAATGCATCAATATTGGGTTTAATATCACAATACGTCCCAGACAGGTCGACTGACGACATAGCTGGCTGGCCGTTGGCAGGCGGCGATACCTGAAAGGTTCCCTTGTAGCCTAAGGCGCCTGGTGGCTGTAGTTTCCCGACTCCTCGTTGGCTCTCGTTTAAATGGATTGAACGCAAAAATGAAGAAGATTTTGATCGCCGCCGCAGTTGTTTTCAGCACTAGCGTGTTTGCAGGCGAAGTCCTCGTACCGCAGGTCTATCGCGAAATCGCCGTGGCGCCGACGAATCAGCGCGAAGCTGAAATCGCGTCGCTGTTCGATCGGTGGAATGAGGCGCTCGCAACGGGCGACGCCGACTCCGTTGCCAGGCTGTACGCACCCGATGCCGTACTGGAGCCAACGGTTTCCAATGAAGTCCGCACGACTCCCGCCAGCATCAAGGACTATTTCGTGAAGTTTCTGAAGCTGAAACCGCACGGTACGATCAACCTCCGCGAGATCCGCTTGCTGAGCGACGATTCGGCGCTGGACACGGGGGTCTATACGTTCGACCTGGTGAAGAACGGCAAGCATCAGAAGGTGCATGCGCGCTATACATTCGTGTACAAGAAGGTTGATGGGGAGTGGAAGATCCTCAATCACCATTCGTCGGCGATGCCCGAGTAACACTCCATTGAACAACGGGTCCGTGCCAGGCGATCAGATGTGAATGGCTGAGCGTGTTAGACGCCTCACGCCAATTGCTGCCGCGCATGCTTCACCCGCATAATCGAGGGGAATTTCGGCCGCCAACCCTCATAGATCAAATGAAACTGTCAACTGGCGATTGAGTCCGGCTAGCCCCTCGATAAGAATTTAAGTTCAACGAATTCCAGGCGCCGCTCGGCCCTGCCGCCAGAATTCTGGACTGACACAATTAATTTGCACTACAAACCTCATGGCGGCCTCCGGAAACTTTCTCGAAGTCGACGCGCTCAGGATCAGCCTCCACACGGTCAGGCTGCTTGCCCGCGTCGATACCGATACGCGGCACGATGTCGTGGCTACGCTGAGAGCTGCCTAAAAGCGAGGCCAGCGATCTGGCCGGCGGCAACACCAACCGCGTGCGTTCCAGAGTCCGTTCCATCGCCATTCAAAGCGAACACATGCCACATTCAGTTGAAATCGCCGGCACAGTCATCTTCGGACTGGCCCTGCTCCATACGCTCCTTGCGAAACGCTTCGAGGTTCTGGCCCACCGGCACCCGCACCACGCGGGCCTGTTTCACTTTCTCGGCGAAGTGGAAGTCGTCTTCGGCCTCTGGGCCCTGATCCTGTGTCTGGCTATCGTCGCGCTGGCCGGTTCTGCGCAGGCCGTGGCCTATGCTGAATCGCGCTCCTTCACCGAAGCCCTGTTTGTCTTCGTGATCATGGTGATCGCCGCGAGCCGGCCCATTCTCGACGCGGTCACGACGCTCGTGTCGCACATCGCGCGTGTCCTTCCCGTCAAGACGGAAACAGGCGTCATCTGGCTTTCCCTGACCCTCGTTCCGTTGCTCGGCTCGTTCATCACGGAGCCGGCCGCAATGACGCTGGCAGCGCTGATCCTGCGAGACCGGCTTTTCAGGTCGCCGATCGCCGAGCACTGGAAATATCTCACGCTCGCGGTGCTGTTTGTCAACGTGTCGGTCGGCGGCATGCTGACCGCCTATGCCGCGCCTCCGGTGCTGATGGTTGCCGCCGCTTGGGGATGGGACAGCGCGTTTATGGCGGCGCAGTTTGGCTGGAAGGCGGCCATTGCCGTGCTGGTCAACGCAACAGGCCTGCTGCTATTCATGCACCGCAAGCTCCCGAAGCACGCAGAGCGCAACGACGCGCCCGCCGCCGCGGTTCCCGTTCCGACGGGCGTCACGCTGATACACGCCGGCTTTCTCGTCGCGGTGGTGCTGTCGGCCCATCACCCGGTTATCTTCATCGGCCTCCTGCTTTTCTTTTTGGGCTTCACGCAGGCATACGAGCAGTACCAGTCGCCGCTGATGTTGCGCGAGAGCCTGCTGGTAGCATTCTTTCTCGGAGGCTTGGTCGTGCTCGGGGGTTTGCAGCGATGGTGGCTGCAGCCGGTCGTCGCATCGCTCGATGCTTACGCACTTTATGCCGGCGCGCTTGGCCTGACGGCGATCATGGACAACGCGGCGATTACCTATCTCGGCTCGCTGATCGCGGGCCTTCCGGACCAGGCGAAGTACATGCTGCTGGCCGGCGCAGTGGCTGGAGGCGGTCTCACAGTGATCGCCAACGCGCCGAATCCCGCAGGACTCGCCATCGTGCACAAGGGATTCCATGATGAGTCAGTCAGCCTGCTCGGCCTGTTGCTCGCTGCCGTCGTGCCGACGTGCGTCGTCTCGGCAACGCTGCTTTTGCTGTAGGCTGCCGCACCGCTGTCCGGCAGTGCGCCCAACTGGGTGCGATTCGATGGCGCGCAGTCGCAGGACGCCGGGCCACGATGAATAACGTCTTGCGGCGATAACCAACACCGGCCTGGATTTTGCACGAGACCACCACGACTGCGCAGGTCGCGGCCAGCGGCCTGACGAACGCACGTGACGGCAGCCTGCACTTAGCCGCGCAGACCGGCATTCCATCCCCCTTCCAGTATTAGCGACAGTTTCATTGCATTCTTGCGCCGGGGCGAATTCGTTTCGCTCCGGCGTTTCGTCGTTTGTAATTGCTTTGCGCCGCGAGGTACCCCGATGACGTTGCAGATGCGGAAAGTATCTGTTGGGTGAAAGGTGATTGTAATGGTGAGTTAAACCGATAAACTGGCTTCAACGACTAAGCACACAGGCTTCCGCCCCCGGCGGTCGTTGTTTCGCTAACCCAGTATTTTCTGTTTCTGAAATTTAAATTGGAGAATTAACCATGGCTAAAACATTCATTCCGGTTATCGCACTCGTTTCGGTCCTCGCGCTGCCCACGATGGCATCCGCTAGCAGCAACGGCCCCCTCACCCGTGAGCAGGTGCGCGCGGAACTGGTCCAGTTGCAGCAGGCGGGCTACGACCGCAACCACAGTGACGCGCACTACCCGGCGCACCTCCAGGGCGCGCTGAAAAGCGTGGCGGCTCAGCAGGCACTCAGTGGCCACGGTGGCGTGAAATCGGGCTCGGCCGCTTCCGGCGCACCGACCCAGGTGGCCTCGGGTCATTCGATCTACAAAGGAAGTTGATGGGCTATCAGCCGGATGGCCGGGCGCTTTCAACTGCCCGGCCCGGTGACCTCCGGCGAGCGGCATCGGCGCCGCTTCATCGTCTGCAACCGGGCCTGCATTCAGCCGCGCAGACCGGCATTCCATCCCGTTCCAGTATTAGCGTTTCATTGCATTTTTGCGCCGGCGCGAATTCGTCATTCGCTCCGGCGTTTTGTCGTTTGTAATTGCTTTGCGCCCACTGGGGTGACGTTGCAGACGCGACAAGTATTTATTGGGTGAAAGGGGATTGTAATGGCGCGTTAAACCGATAAACTGGTTTCAACGACTAAGCACACAGGCTTCCGCCCCGGCGGTCGTTGTTTCGCTAACCCGTCTTTTTCTTTCTGTTTCTGATGGAGGTCTCATGCAAGTCCTGTTCAAGTCCTGCGACATTGAAGCTGCACGCTTGCGCAGCTTCGCGCGCCAACGCACCCAGTTTGTGTTCCGCCGGATGGCCTGGCTGGTTTCCCGGGCCACCGTCAATCTCTCCGACGTCAACGGCCCGCGCCGCGGACTCGATAAGCGTTGCCAGGTGCAGGTGCAGGTGCCCGGTGCGAATCCGGTCGTGGTGACGTCGATTGCGAAAGACTGGCGCGGCGCCCTCGATCTCGCGCTTGCCCGCGCCGTTTCTTCGATCGTCCGCAGGCGCCAGGCGCGCCTCGCGAAGCGCCGCGCGAGTCAACGCGAGTGCACCTGGAGCGCTGAGCCTGATGCCGTCTAAGCAAGCCATGCATGCACGGCTACGGTGGCATCGTACGAGCGGTATTGCTCGCTATTTGCGGTCCGCGATGGAAAGACGCGTTCGGGCGACCTTCGCAAGTTTCTGTCCTACACGAAAGAGATTCTTATGTATTCGCACACAATCAATCAGTTGCGACGCCTTGCGCGTGTCGTGACGCGCGGTACCGCTGTACTGGCCATGGCGCTAGTGCTCGTCGCGGGCACTGTCGCATCCAACCATGCCGAAGCGAAGCGTATTGGCGGTGGTAGTAGCGTCGGCCGCCAGTCGCAGACGGCGTCGCCGTCCGGGCAAGGCCAACGGAGCCAGCAAGCTCAACCGGCGCAGCAGGCCGCGCCGGCGGCCGCTGCCGCGAAGCCAGCCAACCGCTGGATGGGCCCGCTCGCCGGCCTGGCCGCAGGACTCGGCATTGCCGCGCTGATGTCGTCGTTGGGGCTGGGTGAAGGGCTGGCCCAGATGCTGTCGAGCGTAGTGGTGATCGGCCTCGTGATTGTCGCCGGCATCATGCTGTTCCGCTTCATTGCCAACCGGCGCCGTCCGGATCTCGCTTATGGGCACGACGCGGCGAACGGGCAGCGCATGAACGGCTCCTGGCTCATGAATCAGAGCGGGCAGGCGGCGCCTCAGACGAATCTCGGTGCCTGGCCGCGCACAGCGATGAATCCCGCCGCAGCGGCACAAACAACGACAGTGCCTGGACTGCCTGTCGGGCTCGATCAGGCGGTCTTGCTGGCATCGGCCAGGACCTTGTTCCTGCGTCTGCAACGCGCCTGGGACCAGAACGAACAAGGCGACCTTTTCGAGCTGACAACCCCGGAAATGTTCGCGGTGATCAAG
Organism: Paraburkholderia sp. CI3; assembly: GCF_050436505.1. Classification (NCBI taxonomy): domain Bacteria; kingdom Pseudomonadati; phylum Pseudomonadota; class Betaproteobacteria; order Burkholderiales; family Burkholderiaceae; genus Paraburkholderia; species Paraburkholderia sp. CI3. The sequence goes on along the minus strand of NZ_JBNDMI010000004.1, from coordinate 2,086,531 downwards.
CGGGACCTTGAAGATCGGGGCAACCAGCCGAGCCATACGGAAATCACGCAGCTGGACGTGGAATTGTTGAGCACGGAACACAATGGCAGCGAAACACTGGTTAGCCTTCGCTTTCACGGCCAGATGCGGGAAGACGAGGACGCGCAGACGGCGCAACCGTTTGAGGAGGTCTGGAACATCGTGGGCCACGGGCATGGCGACCCGGCCTGGCGACTGGCGGGGATACAGCAGATTGGCCGTTAGCATCGAGCGCGGTCGGAACCGGCAGCGGCTCGCTGCCGGTTAGCCCACAAGCGCTATTGCGCGACTCGCAAACGGCAAAAAGACCAAAATCCGACGTCACACAAATCTGGGACTCATTTTATGCGCCGAGACTACTTTTCTCTTTGCTGGGCCACTGTCACGATGACATGCTTGCTAAGCGCTTGCGCGGCCTCGCCGCCCAGCAGCCCGTCACCCGTTGTAGGTGCAGATCGCGATGCACATGGTTGTATTGGTTCGGCTGGGTATTCCTGGTGTGAATCCACGCACCAATGCGAACGTCCTTGGGAACTCGCCAGGCAGAAGGGTTTCGCGCTCTCCGCAGAACAGTTTGCTCACTACTGCACGACTGGATCAGCCGATTAATCAATGACTTCAATGCACGGACGCGTCAACGATGGCCTCGGGCGAGCAGGTGCATGCTCGATAGAAATCGGCTTGGCCCCACTTGTCGGCACTGGCAGATTTCCCGATTATGCCGGCAGGAGGCTGTGTCGCATCCCCATCTCAAGGCGGCCATTCGGCCGACGGACAAGCAAACGGCAGAGCAGGGTCGAACTCGGCCAGATGCACCAGGCTAGGCTCGGCCGACAGTTCGTGAAATATTCGAGAACCTGGCCGTCCGAAAACACATCTAGTTGACGTGAAATGCCTACACAGCGCCTACACAGACTCCAGAAAACAAAAAGCCCAGTCGCGAGGACTGGGCTTTTTGCTTGAAACTTGATGGTGCCGGAAAGAGGAATCGAACCCCCGACCTTCGCATTACGAATGCGCTGCTCTACCGTCTGAGCTATTCCGGCATCAGGAGAAACGAAATTATAGGGACTACTTTAGTGCCTTGACAAGCCCCTTGAGGCATTTTTTTCTTTCGAGATCACTTCTTCGCTTCGAGGTGATAGCGGGTCACGCGATCGACCTCGTTCTTCGAGCCGAGAAACACCGCGACGCGCTCGTGCAGGCTCTTCGGCTGGATGTCGAGAATGCGCTTCTCGCCGTTGGTTGCGGCGCCGCCCGCCTGCTCGACGATGAATGCCATCGGATTGGCTTCGTACATCAGACGCAGCTTGCCCGGCTTGTCCGGCGTGCGCTTGTCGGCCGGGTACATGAAGATGCCGCCGCGACTCAGGATGCGATGCACGTCGGAGACCATCGACGCGATCCAGCGCATGTTGAAGTCGGCCTGACGCGAGCCGTCCTTACCCGCCTTCAGCTCGCCGATGTATTGCTGAACCGGCGGATACCAGTGGCGTTCGTTCGACGCGTTGATCGCGTACTCGCGCGTTTCGACGGGAATGCGCATGTCGCTTTGCGTGAGCACCCACGAGCCGAGCTCGCGATCGAGCGTGAAGCAGTTCACGCCGTTACCGGTGGTCAGCACGAGCACCGTTTGCGGGCCGTACACCGCATAGCCCGCGGCGACCTGCTGCGTGCCCGGCTGCAGGAACGATTGCTCGGTGGCCTGATGGCCGTCCGGGCAGCGCAGCACCGAGAAGATCGTACCGATCGACACGTTCACGTCGATGTTCGACGAGCCGTCGAGCGGATCGAACACGAGCAGATATTCGCCCTTCGGATAGTTGGCCGGAATCGGGAAGAATTGTTCCATTTCCTCGGAGGCCATGCCCGCGAGGTTGCCGCCCCATTCGTTCGCCTCGAGCAGAATTTCGTTCGAGAGGATGTCGAGCTTCTTCTGCACTTCTCCCTGGACGTTTTCGCTGCCCGCCGAGCCGAGCGCATCGCCGAGCGCGCCCTTGCTGACGTGGTAGCTGATCGCCTTGCACGCGCGCGCGACGACTTCGATCAGCAGGCGCAGGTCGGCGGGCAGGTTGTTGGTTTCGCGCTGCTGCTCGATCAGGTACTTCGTGAGAGTGGTACGACGTTGCAAAGACATTGCTGTACTCCGGAAGGCTAGAAGAATGATGGGATTTTAACCGCTCGTTTGTGTCGGCTCCGTGCTTTTGGTTGCACGGCCGGCTTCAGGTCTTGCGGCGCGCCTTGGCCGAGAAGGTGCCGCTGACGCTGGCCGCGAGGGCCGCGGCCCGGGCGTGTCCGGCCGGCACGCGGGGCAGTTTCGGGCGCTCGGCGCGCGGCATCGGTTCGATTTCCCGTTCGATCTGCTCGCCGGCGGCGGCGGTGGCGACACGCAGGTCGTAGGCGATTTGCAGATTGAGCCAGAACTGCGCGCTGGCGCCGAAGTAGCGCTCGAGCCGCAGCGCGGTATCGGCGGAGATTGCGCGGCGGCCGCGCACGACGTCGTTGATGCGCGGCGCCGGCACCCGCAGCGCGAGCGCGAGCGCGTTGACGGACATGCCGAGCGGCTCGAGGAACTCGCTGCGCAGAATTTCGCCCGGATGGATCTCGGCAATGGCCGCGCCCGTATCGATGTCGGAGAAATCGATGCTGTTGAGCGCGGAGCGTTTGATGACCATGTCGGTCTCCCAGTAGTCAGTGATAGTCGATGATCTCGACATTCAGCGCGTCCTCGCCGACGAAGTGAAAACAGATGCGCCACTGCGCATTGATGCGGATGCTCCATTGCTCGCTGCGCTGACCTTGCAAGGCTTCGAGCCGGTTTCCGGGCGGCGCGTGCAAATTCGAGACGGAGCTCGCGGCGTCGATCATCAGCAACTTGCGATGCGCTAGCGCCTGGATCGAGCGTGGCAACGAATGCACGAACCTGCCCTGGAAAATTCTTGCGGTGGCCTTGTCTGCGAATGTCGTGACCATCGAATCGTATAACGTACCGCGTTAAATGTAAACCATCAAACCTGTACGTATACTTTCTGCCCGGCGAGGTCCGATGAACAGTCGGCCAAACGGCTAACGGCGCGACACGAGCGCGTGAACGCAGCTGAAAACAACGCGAAAAAAAGCCGGCAACGCGTGCCGGCTTTCCGATGTGACTCGGGAACTCAGAGAGGCATCACGCCAACGCCTTCTCGACGATCTCGCGCACGTCGCGCGACTTGACCTGTGCGGCCACTTTCTCGAGCGCCGCGCGCATGCTGTCGCGCAGCGCCGGCGTGAAGCGTCGCCACAGTTCGAGCGAGCGCGCAAGGCGCGCGGCCACCTGCGGATTGAGCGCGTCGAGCGCGATCACCTGCTCGGCCCAGAATGCGTAGCCGGAGCCATCTGCCGCGTGGAACTGCGCGGGGTTCGCCGCGCAGAAGCTGAAAATCAGCGAACGCGCCCGGTTCGGGTTCTTCAGGTTGAAGGCCGGATGCGTCATCAGCTTGCGCACCGTATCGATCACCGGATGTCGTGTGCCGCCGCGCTGGGTGGCCTGCAACGCGAACCATTTGTCGATGACGAGCGGCTCCTTCTCGAAGCGTCGATAGAAGTCGTCGAGCGCGTGCTGCGCCTCGGGGCTGCCGCCTTGCGGCGCGGCCGCGTTGAGCAGCGCCGACAGCGCGGCGGCGCGGTCGGTCATGTTGTTCGCGGTTTCATATTGCGCGGCCGCGAGACGCACGGCGTCCGCGGAGTCGTCGAGTTCGGTCAGATACGACAGCGCCAGATTCTTCAGCGCGCGATGACCGGCGGCCTCGGGCGTCGTTTCATAGGCGCCCGGCGTGCGATGCTGCTCGTAGACCTTCAGCCAGTCGTCACGCAGCGCATTCGCGAGGCGCTTGCGCACGAACTGCCGTGCCGCGTGCACCGCGGCCGGATTCGATTCGGCCATCTGCTCGGCGAGATACGCTTCGGACGGCAGCATCAGTGCGAGCTCGCGGAACGCCGGCGAGAGCGTCTCGTCGGTCAAAACGCGCGCGAACGCGGCGACCACCGAGTCGTCGAACTGCAGCGCCGCGCCCGTGGCCGCGCGCGCGGCCAGCGCGAGCAACTCGCGCGTGGCAAGCCGCTGGCCGGCTTCCCAGCGGTTGAACGGATCGCTGTCGTGCGCGAGCAGGAACGCGAGCTGTTCGCCCGTGTAGTCGTATTCGACGATCACCGGCGCCGAGAAATTGCGTAGCAGCGACGGCAGCGGTTCCTGCCCGACGTTGACGAACGTGAAGGTCTGCTCGGTCTGCGTGAATTCGAGCACGCGCGTGGTCGACTCCGACGCGTTCGCCTCGCCGTCGAGCTGCAGCGGCAGATCGCGGCCGTCCTTGCCGATCAGACCGATCGCGAACGGAATCAGCAGCGGCCCCTTCTGCGTTTCGCGCGCGGCCGCCACGGCATCGCCGTAGCCCTGGCGCAGTGTCACGCTGTAGCGCTGCTGCGCGGCGTCGTAGCGCGTGCGCACCGACACGCGCGGCGTGCCGGCGTGGCTATACCAGCGCTCGAACTGCGCGAGGTCGCGGCCGTTCGCGTCGGCGAGCGCGTGACGGAAGTCGTCGCAGGTCACGGCCTGGCCGTCGTGACGCTTGAAGTACAGGTCCATGCCGTGGCGAAAGCCGTCGCGGCCGAACAGCGTCTGATACATCCGCACGACTTCCGAGCCTTTCTCGTAGACGGTCATCGTGTAGAAGTTGTTGATCTCGACGTAGCTTTCCGGGCGCACCGGATGCGCCATCGGGCCCGCGTCCTCGGCGAACTGCATCTGGCGCAGCACCCGCACGTCCTCGATGCGCTTGGTCGCGCGCGCGGCTTCGTCGGTGGCGCCGCCCGCCATGTCGGCCGAGAACTCCTGGTCGCGGAACACCGTCAGGCCTTCCTTCAGACTCAGCTGGAACCAGTCGCGGCAGGTCACGCGATTGCCGGTCCAGTTGTGGAAGTACTCGTGACCGACCACCGCCTCGATGTTCGAGAAGTCGGTGTCGGTGGCCGTTTCGGGGTTCGCGAGCACGTACTTCGTGTTGAAGATGTTGAGCCCCTTGTTCTCCATCGCGCCCATGTTGAAGTCGCTGACCGCGACGATCATGAAGCGGTCCAGATCGAGCTCGAGCCCGAAGCGCTGTTCGTCCCAGCGGATCGAGTGGATCAGCGAATCCATCGCGTGACGGGTCTTGTCGAGATCGTGCGGCTCGACCCAGACCTGCAGCAGCTTTTCCTTGCCTGAGCCGGTCTTCACGCGTTCTTCGAGCGCGACGAGCTTGCCCGCGACGAGCGCGAACAGATAGCTCGGCTTCCTGAACGGGTCTTCCCAGCGCGCGAAATGGCGGCCGTCGGGCAACTCGCCTTGTTCCAGAAGATTGCCGTTCGACAGCAGCACCGGATAGTCGGCCTTGCTCGCGCGCAGCGTGACCGTGAAGCTCGCCATTACGTCGGGGCGGTCGAGGAAATAGGTGATGCGGCGAAAGCCCTCGGCCTCGCACTGCGTGAAGAAGTTGCCGCTCGACACATACAGCCCCGACAGCGTGGTGTTTTCCGCGGGATTGCAGATGCTGGTGAGGGTCAGCTCGAAGCTGTCCGGCACGTCGTCGAGCAGCAGGCCGTGCTCGTGGGGGTGCGCGTTCGGGAATGGCTTGCCGTCGATCGCGGCGCTGACGAACTCCAGTTGCTCGCCCATCAGTTCGAGATGCGCGGCGCGCGACGCATCCGGGTTGCGGCGAACGTGCATCGTGTTCCTGACGACCGTGCGTTCGGGGACCAGATCGAACTCCAGTGCGACGGTGTCGATCAGGAAGGCGGGCGGCGCGTAATCGGCGCGGCGGATCACATTGGGCGTTGCGGTATCGGCCATGGCGTTCTGTGGTGGTGTACTCGAGCGGTCGGGCGCGCAAACGGCGCGCGAGCCGGGCTTGGTCGACTCATTGTACAAAGCCTCGGGCAATCGTGCGGAAGGGAAGGGGCCGAGTCTCGGCGCCGGGTAGCGCTGCCGCTTTCGACGGACAGGGGAAGAACCTTTTACCGGCTGGCGAGGTCAGCGTATTATCGGGCGCCGCCCGTGGCAGAGCGCCGGCATCGTCCGCCGGGCAGCGGATCGCGCGACGGAATAATCTCGACTGAAGCAGAGTTTTAACTGAAGCAGAATAGATGCAATCAGAGGCATCACGAGGCAGACCATGAACATCGATCGATGGACCCGCCGCGTCGCGCTGCTGTTCGTCGCGCTGACGGCGCTGCTGTCCGGCTGCACGACCTACGTGACCACGCAGGTCACGGCGTTCTCGGACTGGAGCGGAAGCGACGCGACGCGCACCTATGCGTTCACGCGGCACGAGGATCAGAAGAACAATCTCGAGCTGAGCGCGTACGAGCGGATCGTCGCGAACGAGCTCGCCTTGCACGCGTTCCGCGAAGTCTCGCACGACGACGCGCGCTATCTGGTCGAGCTCGCCTATGGCATCCGCTCGGACATCGTGACCGTCGCGCAGCCGGTCTACTACAACCCGTGGCCCGGTCCTTACTGGGGCCGGCCGTTCGATATGTGGGGACCGTGGGGGCCTTTCCCGGCGACGTACGTGAACCAGAGCTATCCGGTGTTCACGCATCTGCTCGGCATCCGGATCACCGAGCGCGCGAGCGGCCGGGAGGTCTACAACGTCACGGCGCGCAATGTCGGCGAGGAGTCGTCGCTGGTGCGGGCAATGCCATATCTGGCGCGTAGCGCGCTGGCTGATTTCCCGCTGGCCAACGGCGCGGTGCACACCGTGAAGATTCCGCTCGGCGGCGGTGGCGGCGCGGACGCCAACGAAGTGTCGCTGCCGGCGGCCACGCCCCCCGCGGGCGCGGCGTCGGCGCCGAAGGCCGCGCAGTAGCTCAGACCCCGACCCCGAACAACGCCATCGCGCCCAGCACGACGAACATCACCGCGGCGATGCCGTGCACGAGCCTGGTCGGCAGACGATGCGCGAAGCGGTCGCCGAGCAGGATCGCCGGCACGTTCGCGATCATCATGCCGAGCGTCGTGCCGGCCACCACGCCGAAGAAATCGTGAAAGCGCGCGGCGAGGGCGACCGTCGCAATCTGTGTCTTGTCGCCCATTTCCGCGAGGAAGAACGTGACGACCATCGCGCCGAACACCCCGAAGTGCGTGCGGTTCGTGTTGGCTTCCTCGTCGTCGAGCTTGTCGGGCACGAGAATCCACAGCCCCATGCCGATAAACGACGCCGCCAGCGCCCAGCGCATGATGGTCGGCGTCAGCATCGAGCCGAGCCACGCGCCGAGCGCGCCGGCTCCTGCGTGATTGATCAGCGTAGCCGTGAGCACGCCGAGAATGATCGGCACGGGCTTGCGATAGCGCGCGGCCAGCACGAGCGATAGCAGTTGCGTCTTGTCGCCGATCTCGGCGAGCGCGACCGCTCCGGTCGAAATCAGAAAAGCTTGATTCACGTTGAATGGATTCCTCGGGCCGAAGATGAACGAGCGACGACCCACGACACGCCGGGCCCTGTTGCGGCGCGTGTGGATCATCGGTCTCGCCAGGCCAGAGGCTGCGACTGCCATGGCCGTGCAGGCCAAGTCTGTTGACAGGCGCCCCCGCGAACCACACGTGCGACGCACCGGCGAAGCGGTGCGGACGGGCCGCGGGGCGGCTACTCCCCAATGAGGGCCGGAGTATAGCAGGCGCGGGCGCATCGTTGCCACGAATGTTGTTTGCACGGACGACGCGGCGTCGGTGTCTTCGCTCTGCGGCTTATTCGAAGAAAGACGAATGAAAGGTTTTTCGTCGGTTCCGGCGGCGTTGTCGCGCCAGCGCCGACGCACGAGATCGCCTTCCGGTGCGTCGTCGCAGCCAGTCTTGTCAAATCGTCTAACAATGTGTTGCGCGACAGGCGCGGATACAGATGGATACGTCTTTCCTCGCCGATCTGATTCAAAATACCCGGTACTATTCGGCCACAAAAGGAGCCCGAGCCGCTATCCACTACACCGATTGTCAGGGGCGCCTGACAAATCGGGCCCGATCGCCGGTGCTGCATTCCCTGACAGGCAGACTGGTCGGTCCCGGGTTGGAACTTCCCGATCCGCGCGGCGGCGCTCGCCGTGACGGCTGTGTATTCCGTCAGGCGCTTGAGCCCCTTCCCGTTTCCACGCGCGAACACCAATATGCCCGATCTGCACTGGACCATTCCGGTCGGTCGCTGGTCTAGCTGGCCGGCTACCTCGTCTGCCGCACCCGATATCGGCTTCATCGAGCCGATCGTGCGGCGGCGTCTCAGCACGCTGTCCAAGGTGGCGCTCAAGGTCGCGCACGACTGCGTCGCGCAGGAACCCGCGCGCGTGGTGTTCGCTTCGCGGCACGGGGAGTTGCGGCGTACCACCGACATCCTGCGCAGCATCAGCGCCGGCGAGCCGGTATCGCCGACCGCCTTCAGCCTGTCGGTGTTGAACGCGATGACCGGCGTGTTCGGGATTGCGCGCGGCGACCGCTCGGCCGCGAGCGCGGTATCGGCTGGCGCGCAGACGCTCGGTTATGCGCTGCTCGAAGCGTACGCGCAATACGCGACGCAACCGGATGCGCCGGTGCTGCTCGTGTATGCCGACGAACCGGCCGATCTCGCGTACGGCACGATCGAAGACGAAGTGCACGGCGGTGCGATCGCGGTGTTGCTCGACAAAGATGCGTCGGCTGGGCACGTTGTTTGCTCTTTGACCCGCGCTGACGAGGAGGTAGCCGAGCAACGCGGCGACCCGCGATCCGCGTTGAGCGACGCCCCGAGCTTTCCGACCCAGAGCCAGGCGCTGCTGCACTGCCTCGAAACCGGCCGGCCCACGCGCTGGCAGCGCGCCGGCGCGCTGTGGCACTGGAGGTGGGATGAGCGCGCGGCTTGATTACACGTGGCGTTTTTGCGCGACTGGCCTCGCTTTCGTCGCGTTCGGCGTGTGCGGCGTGCTGTTTTCGGTACTCGTGTTTCCGCTCGCGTGGCTGTGGCCGCATCGCGCGTCGCGGCAGCGCGCGGTGACCGTCGTGATTCACCGTTTTTTCCGCGCGCTCGTCGCGGTGCTGCGCGGTCTCGGCGTGATGGAACTCGAAGTGTCCGGCGCCGAGGCGTTGTGCGCGGGCGGGCCGGCGATCGTCGTCGCGAATCACCCGACTTACCTCGACGTGATGGTTCTGCTGTCGTTGACGCCGCGCGCGTGCTGCGTCGTGAAGCACGCGCACTGGCACAACCCGTGTTTCTGGGGCATCGTGCGCGCGGCCGAATACGTGAGCAACGCGGACGCGATCGCGCTCGTCGAGGCCGGCGCGAAGCAGCTCGCGGCCGGCTATACGATGATCATTTTTCCGGAAGGCACGCGCAGCCCGGCGCCGAACCGGCTGCACGCGTTCTCGCGCGGATTCGCGCACATGGCGCTGAAGGCCGGCGCGCCGATCGTGCCGGTATTGATGGATTGCGATCCGCCCGCGTTCACGCGGCAGATGCGCTGGTACGACGTGCCGGCGCGCGCTTTCCGGATGCGCGTGAACGTGCTCGCGCCGCTTGGCGTCGACGAGCTGGCCGCGCACGACACCACCGCGGCCATCGGGGCGCGCAGCGTGACGAATGCCGTAGAAGCCCACATTACCCAGCACCTGTTCGACTATGGATTCTTTAAAACTGGAAATTAAAAAGCTTCTGATCGAAGCCCTCGATCTCGAAGACCTGAGCCCCGCCGATATCGACGACGACGCCCCGTTGTTCGGTTCCGACGGCATCGGTCTCGATTCGATCGACGCGCTCGAAATCGGCATCGTGCTGCGCAAACAATACCAATTGACCATCGTGGCGAACGACGAACGCACGCGCGAGCACTTTCGCTCGATCAACACGCTTGCCGCGTTGGTCGAGAGTCAGCGCGAAGCGGCGCACGCTGCGAACGAAACCGCAAGGAAGGGGGGTTAATCGTGACCGAGACTGAGATTCTTGAGCGCATCCGCGCGATCTTTCAGGAAAACTTCGCGATCGAGCCGCAGCGCGTGACGCCCGACGCTCACCTGTTCGAAGACCTCGATCTCGACAGCATCGACGCGGTCGATCTCGCGATCAAGCTGCAGGAGATGACCGGCCGCCGCATCAAGCCGGAGAACTTCAAATCCGTGCGCACGGTCGGCGACGTGATCGGCGCGGTCGAATCGCTGCTCGCGGCGCAAGGCTGATGCCGGTCGCGCACCCGCGCACGCAGATGTCGCGGCCACGTCCCGCCGCAAGCGAATCCGGCGCGCGGCCTCACTGGAGCAGGACCGTCCTGCAGGTGCTGCTGAAACTCGCTTACCCCGCGCTGATCTTGTGTGCATGGCGCTGGGACGCGCCGCGTCTCGTCGGCGGCATGCTGCTCGTGACTTTATGGCTGCAGCGCTGGGCCGGCGGCGGTCCGGTTGCGATGTCGCTGCGGCAGCTTTCCACGCTCGACTGGAGCGTGGTGGCGATGCTGAGCTGCGCATCGGCGACCATCGTCGTCACCGATAGCGAGCTGCTGCTGCGCTTCTATCCGTCGCTCGTCAATCTCGGTTTGCTGATCGCGTTCGGCGCGACGCTCGTGCGCGGGCCGTCGATGATCGAAAAATTTGCGCGCCTCGGCAGTCCCGATCTGCCGCCGGGTGCGGTGCGCTATACGCGGCGCGTGACCCAGGTCTGGTGCGTTTTCTTCGTGCTGAACGGCGCGTTTTCCGTCTACACCGCGCTCTATTGGAGCCGCGCGGCCTGGTCGCTGTACAACGGCGCGATCGCCTATGCACTGATCGGCGCGCTGCTGGCGGGCGAATACGTATGGCGACGTCTGTTTGTGCTGCCGCGCGCCGCGCGAGCGGATTCGGAGGCCGCCTGATGCTCGCGTTGCACGATCTGTTGTCGGCCGATCCCGCGCTTGCGACGTCCGCCGCACCGGTGTGCCGCGATGGCGCCGTGCTGTTCGATCGCGCGGCGTTTCGCGCGCGCGTCGAGGGCTTGATCGAGCTCGTGCGAACGCCCGACGCGCGGCGCTGCGCGCTCTGTATCGACGATCCGTTCGAGTTCGCCTGCGCATTGTTCGCGCTGTTCGCGTGCGGCAAGGAGCCGGTGATTCCGGCCAATGCAACGCCGGGCTATCTCGCCGATCTCGCGCACGCCTACGACTTCCTGCTGACGGATGCGGATCTGCCGCCGTTCGTCGCAGCGACGCATCGCACGGCTCACACCGCCCACCCGATCGACGCCCATGCGCCGATGACGCTCTACACATCCGGCAGCAGCGGCACGCCGAAGCCGATCCGCAAGACGCTCGCGCAATTCAACGCCGAAGTTCACACGCTCGAACGGCAATGGGGCGCATTGCTCGGCGACGCGACGATGCTCGCGAGCGTGCCGCATCACCACATCTACGGTTTGCTGTTTCGCGTGTTGTGGCCGCTCGCGGCCGGCCGCGCGTTCGATCGCGCGATCGGCGTCGAGCCGCTGCAGCTGCAGGCGCGCATCGCGCAATGCGGCGCGACGGCGGTGGTGTCGACGCCCGCGCAGCTGTCGCGCTGGCCCGCGTTGCCGGGCTTCGCCGCGCTTACGCCCGCGCCGCGCGCGTTCTTTTCGTCGGGTGGCCCGCTCGCGGCCGACGCCGCGCTGGCCTATGCGGCGAGCTACGGCGCGGCGCCGCTCGAAATCTACGGCAGCACGGAAACCGGCGGGATCGCGTGGCGGCGTCAGGATCAGGGCGACGCGTGGCAGCCGGTCGCCGGCGCCGAGGTGCGCCGCGACGACGACGGCGCGCTGTGCGTGCGCTCGCCGCATCTCGACCACGACGGCTGGCATCGCACCGGCGATCGCATCGCGTTCGATGCCGACGGGCGCTTCCGCTTGCAAGGGCGCCTCGACCGCGTGCTGAAGCTCGGCGGCAAGCGGGTCTCGCTGCCGGAACTCGAGGCGCGTCTCGCGCTGCATCCGTATGTCGCGCAGGCGGCGCTGGTGCCGCTCATAGGCGCGTCGCGCGAACGCGTCGGCGCGGTGGTCGCGCTGACCGAAGCGGGCGGCGCTGCGTTGTGCGACGAAGGCCGCGTCGCGCTGGCGAAAACGCTGCGCCGGCATCTGGCCGATTACTTCGATGCGGTCGTGCTGCCGCGTCATTGGCGTTTTCGCGTGAGCCTGCCATTCGACGCGCGCGGCAAGCTGCCCGCGAGCGCGGTTGCGGCCGCGTTCGCGCCGCTCGCCGAGGGCATGGAAGTGCTCGCCGAAACGCGCGTCGGCGACATGCGCGTCGGCGACATGCGCGTCGGCGACACGCTGCACTACGTGCTGCGCGTGCCGCAGTCACTCCAGCATTTCGCCGGCCACTTTCCGGGTCTGCCGATTCTGCCGGGCGTCGTGCAGGTCGACTGGGCAGCGCGGCTCGCGGCCGGGCATTGGCCGCGCGTGCGAGAGGTGGCGTCGGTCGACCGCCTGAAGTTCATGGCGCCGGTGTCGCCCGGTGCGGTGCTCGAGCTCACGCTCGCCTATGACGCCGCGCGCCGGCGTGTGCAGTTCGCGTACCGGCTCGACGGACGCGAATGCGCGTCGGGCTTGCTCGTGCATCGGGAGGACGCGTGATGACGTTCGCGCCCTGCATCGTCATTCCGATCTACAACCACAAGGACGCGATCGGAGCGAGCGTCGCGCATCTCGCGGTGCACGGCCTGCCGATCTTCGTCGTCGACGACGGCAGCGACGCGCCGACCCAGCGGGTACTCGCCGCGCTCGCGCTGCAATACGCACAGCAGATGACGCTGCTGCGTCTGCCGGCAAACGGCGGCAAGGGCGCGGCAGTGATGGCGGGCCTGCGCGCCGCGCGCGCCGCGGGCTACACGCACGCGCTGCAGATCGACGCCGACGGCCAGCACGATGCGACCGACGTGCCGCGCTTCATCGATGCCGCGCGCGCCGAACCCGGCGCGGTGATTCTCGGCCGTCCGGTCTACGACGACAGCGTGCCGAAGGCACGTCTGTACGGCCGCTATCTGACCCACGTGTGGGTGTGGATCGAGACGCTGTCGCTGACGATCCGGGATTCGATGTGCGGCTTTCGTCTGTATCCGCTCGCGCTCGCGTGCGAGCTGATCGACAGCGTGCGACTACCCACGCGCATGGACTTCGACATCGAGATCCTCGTGCGTCTCTACTGGCGCCGCGCCGCGTTCCGCTCGATCCCGACGCGCGTGACCTACGCGGCCGACGGCGTGTCGCATTTCGACGTGCTGTGGGACAACGTCCGAATCAGCCGCAGCCATACGCGGCTCGTGTTCGGGATGCTGTGGCGTCTGCCGATGCTGCTCGCGCACAAGCTGATGCCGCGCCGCGGCGCGCTGGCCGACGCCGCCGATGAAGCCCGGCCCGAAGCCTGGTGGCGCATCGCCGAACGCGGCAGCCGCCTCGGCATGAGCCTGCTCGCGCTGAGCTGCAAGCTGTTCGGCCGCCGCTTTACCGCGCTGTGGCTGCATCCGGTCGTCGCGTATTTTCTGCTGACGGGCCGCGCGGCGCGCGCCGCGTCGGACAACTACTTCGCGCATCTGAGCGCGGTCGCGCCGTCGGCGGATACGCCGCGCCCGGGCTGGCTGTCCGCGTATCGCCATATGCTCGCGTTCGCGCAATCGGGCTTCGACAAGCTCGCCGCATGGACCGGCCGCGTCGACGAGACCGACGTCACGTTCGACGATCCTGCGGCGTTCGAAGCACTGATGGCGAGCGGCAAGGGCGCGCTCGTAATCGGCGCGCACCTCGGCAATCTGGAGATGATGCGCGCGCTCGCCATCCGCGGCGAACACGCGAAGGTCACGGCGGTCGTCTACACCGGGCACGCGCGCCGCTTCAATGAGGTGCTGGCGTCGTCGAATCGCGACTTCGCGCGGCATCTGCTCGAAGTCGGCGACTTCGGTCCCGAGACGGCGGTGCTGATGCAGCAGCGCATCGATGCGGGCGAACTGCTGGTGATCGTCGGCGATCGGGTGCCGGCGCGCGAGGCGGGACGCACCACCGACGCGCAATTTCTCGGCGCGAGCGCGCGGTTCGCGCAAGGACCCTACGTGCTCGCGCATGCGCTCGGCTGTCCGGTCTACCTGTTCTTCTGCCTGAAGGAACGCGACGGTTACCGCATGTATTTCGAGCCGTTCGCCGAGCGCATCGAGCTGCCGCGCCGCGAACGCGCGCAGCATCTGGCAGCGTGGGCGCAACGCTACGCGCTGCGCCTCGAACACTATTGCCGCAAGGCCCCTTACCAATGGTTCAATTTCTTCGATTTCTGGGCCAGCCCCGAGCGAGGCGCAAATGGCCGACCATGATCTGAACGATGTGCGGCACGCACGCGCTGTTACGAGTGCCGCGGCGCATGTGGATGCCGGTGCCGCTGCCGATCGCCAAGGAGTCAACGCATGAGCGAGCCCGCGAAAACGCAGCACGTGCTCGCCGCGAGCGCGACCGTCGAAGTGCCGTTTCACGACGTCGACGCAATGAACGTGTGCTGGCACGGCAATTATCTGAAGTACTTCGAGTTGGGCCGCGCGGCGCTGTTGCGCGCGTTCGACTACGACTATCGCGAGATGCGGGCGTCCGGCTATCTGTGGCCGATCGTCGAGGCGCATCTGAGGTACGTGCGGGCCGCCGTGTACGGACAGAAGATCGAGGTGCGCGCGCAACTGCTCGAATACGAAAACCGCCTGAAAATAGGCTATGAAATCGTCGATTGCGCATCGGGCGCGCGGCTCACGAAGGGCTATACGGTCCAGGTCGCCGTCGATGCCGCCACCGAGGAATTGCAGTTCGTGTCGCCGCCGGTCGTATTCGAAAAGCTGGAGCGCGTATGGGGACGGTGAACCGGTGCGGGCTGGGAGCGCTCGTGTCGCGGCTGGCGGGGGCGATCGTCGCAATCGGGGCGCTTGCATTGGCAGCGGCGTCGGCCGATGCGGCCACCGCCAGCAATACGGCTCCAGCCGCCAACGCCGCCAGCAACGCCAACGCCGCGCTCGTCTCGCAGATCGCCGCGCATCTCGCGCAGCCCAAGGGCGTGCGCGCGCAATTCACGCAGACGCAGACGCTTGCCGCGATGAAGCAGCCGCTCGTCAGCAACGGCACCTTGCTGTTCTTCCGCGAGCGCGGCGTGATCTGGCGGATCGACACGCCGTACAAGGCCATCTACGTGATCACCGACGCTGGCGTCGCGCAGCTCGACGCCAGCGGCCGCCGCGTGAGCACGCATAGCGCGCAGGGCAGCCGCGGCGTCGCGCAAGTGTCGAAGATGATGCGCGCGATGCTCGGCGGCGATCTGTCGGCGCTGTACTCGCAGTTCGACGTGAGCGCCGAAGGCAGCGCCGCGCAATGGCGCATGCGACTCACGCCGAATCAACCGCAGCTCGCGCAATCGATCAAGGGCCTCGACATGAGCGGCGGCGATTATCTGCAAAACCTGCGCATCACGCTCGCGAACGGCGACGTGACGAAGCTCGAGTTCGCGAACAGCACGGCCGTTGCCGAGCCGACGCCAGACGAGCGCAGCCTGTTCGGAGCGCCGTGATGGACATGCCGCAGCAGCGAACCGCGAAACATGCGTGGGGCGTGCGCGCCGCATGGCTCGTGCTCGCGCTGCTGGCGGCGCTGTATTGCGGCTGGCGCTTCGCCGGAGCGTCGCCGCTCGAAACCAATCTGCTCGCGCTGCTGCCCGCGACCGAAGCGGACCCGGTCGCCGAGAAAGCGGTCGACACGCTCGCGAGCGCGCTCGGCGATCGCACCGTGCTGCTCGTCACGAGCCGCGACGATGCGCACGCGAAAGCGGCCGCGAAGCAGCTGGGCGCGTCGCTGCAAAAGAGCGGCGCATTCGCATCGGTGACGGCCGAACTGCCGCCGTTCGACCTGTCGCAAATCTCGGCGCTGTATCTGCCATACCGCTTCGGCCTGCTCGCGCCGGCCGATCGCACCGCGCTCGCGACCGCGAGCGCGACGACGCTGCACGACATGCTCGCGCAGCGCATCTACAGCCCGCTGCAAGGCGGCCTCAGTACGCAACTCGCCGACGATCCGTTCGGCTGGCTCGAACGCTGGCTCGGCAATCTGCCGCTCGCGACGTCGAATCTCGAAGTCGAGGACAACCTGCTGGTGTCGCATCGTCACGACGCGCATGGCGACATGACCAGCGTGCTGGTCATCGCGACCCTGCCGGGCTCCGCCTACGAAACGAAGACGCAGCGCGCGGTACACGCGGCGCTCGCCAATGCGGAAAGCGCGTTGCGTCAGACGTTCCCCGACGTATCGGTTGCACGCACGGGCGCCGTGTTCTACGCCGAGGCCGCGCGCAGCGCTTCCGAACGCGAGGTGCACGTGATCGGCATCGCGTCGCTCGCCGGCATCGCGCTGCTGATGATGTGGGTGTTCCGCTCGCCGCGTCTGTTGCTGCTCGGCTTCGTATCGACCGCGCTCGGCATCGTCTGCGCGCTCGCGGCGACGCTGCTGATCTTCGGCAAGCTGCATCTGTTGACGCTCGTGTTCGGCGCGAGCCTGATCGGCGAGGCTGTCGATTACTCGATCCAGTATTTCGTCGTCTATCTCGGCGCGGGCCGCGACTGGGATGCGCGGCTCGGCGCGCGGAGGGTACGGCCCGCGCTGGGCGTTGCGCTGGCGACGAGCCTGCTCGGCTACGCGATCCTGATGTGGGTGCCGTTCCCCGCGTTGAAGCAGATCGCGTGCTTCGCGATGGTGGGCATTACGACCGCGTTCGCGTCGGTACTGTCGCTGCTGCCCGCGCTGCTCACGCGCGCGCCGAAGCACAGCCCTCGGCGCCTGTTCGCGGGCGCGGCGCGGCTGCTCGCGCGCTGGCAGCATGCGCTCGGCGGCAGCCGCGCGTGGCTGGTCGCCGCGCTGCTGCTGATCGCGTCGGTGCCCGGTTGGCTGCGTCTGAGCAGCGACGACGACATCCATCTGCTGATCCAGCGCGATGCGTCGCTGGCCGCGCAGGAAGACACGGTGCGCGAGGCGGTCGGCGTCGATAACAGCGCGCAGTTTTTCGTCGTGCGCGGCGCGACCCAGGAAGCGGTGCTGCAACGCGCCGAAGCGCTCGGTGGGAAGCTCGATGCGCTGGACGGCAGCGCCGATAGCGTCGGCGGCTACCAGTCGGTCGCGCAGTTCGTGCCGTCCGCGCAACGTCAGCGCGAGGATCGCGCGCTGCTCGCGCAGCATGTGTTCGGCGACTCCGCCGCGTTGCGTGCGACGCTGCTGCAAGCGGGCTTCAAGGACGAAGTCGCCGATGCGTGGCTCGCCGGCTTCGCTCAGCCGCCCGCGCCGCTGACCGTCGAGCGCTGGCTCGCGGCGCCGTGGTCGCAGCCGTATCGGCATCTGTGGCTCGGCGCGGTGGGATCGAACGACAAGAATCGGGCTCATCAACCTGGCTACGCGGCCGTCGTGATCCCGCAAGGCGTGACGCCGCGCAACGAGCCCGCGCTGATCGCGCTCGCGCGCGGCCTGCCCGGCGTCGTGTTCGTCGATAAGGCCGCGAGCGTGTCGAGGCTGTTCGGCGCGTATCGCGTGGATAGCGGCTGGTGGCTCGGCGGCGCGCTCGTGCTCGTGTGCGTGCTGCTGATGCTGCGCTACGGGGCGCGCGGGGGTATCGCCACGACCTTGCCCGTGCTGTTCGCGGTCGGCGTCGCGCTGGCGGTGTTCGGCTACGCGGGCGTGCCGCTCAATCTGTTCAACTGGCTCGCGCTGATGCTGGTGCTTGGCGTCGGCGCAAACTATGCGGTGTTCCTGCGCGAAGGCTGCGCGCGCGCAGAGGCGGATCTCGGCGCGGTGTGGACCGGCGTGCTGCTGTCGGCGGCGACCACGTTGTTGTCGTTCGGCATGCTCGGCGTGAGCGCGATGCCCGCGCTCAAAAGCTTCGGCACCACGCTCGCGCTCGGCATCGCGGTGGCGGTGCTGCTGGCGCCTCTCGGCATGCCATCGGCAGCGCGCTCGGGCAAGTCATCGGAACCACGGAGGGCGGCATGAAAGCGCCAACAGTTTATTTGCACGCGCTAGGCATGATCAACGCGCTCGGCGGCGACGTCGACGAGATCGTGCCGGCGCTCGCCGCCGCGCGCTCGCCCGGCATGGGCAACGTGCATACCGGCATCGGCGACGCGTTCGTCGGCAGCGTGCTCGCGCCGCTCGATCTCGCGCCGCGCCCCGACCTCGCGCGCTACGACTGCCGCAACAACCGGCTGCTGCTCGCGGCGCTCGCGCAGATCGCGCCCGCGCTCGAAGCCGCGCGCGAGCGCTACGGCCCGCAGCGCATCGGCGTCGTGCTCGGCACCAGCACGTCGGGCATCGAGGCGGCCGAAACCGCGTTCGTCTATCACGCACGAGCCGGCGAGTTGCCGGCCAACTTCAACTATCGGCAGATGGAAATCGGCACCGCCGCGCCGTTCGCTGCCGCCGCGCTCGGCGTGCACGGGCCGGCGTTTACGATTTCGACCGCGTGTACGTCGAGCGCGAAGGCGTTCGCGTCGGCGCGTCGGCTGTTGCAATTGCAGCTATGCGATGCGGTCGTCGTCGGTGGTGTCGATTCGCTATGCGAATTGACGGTGCAGGGCTTTGCGTCGCTCGAATCGACCAGCAGCGCGCGCACCAATCCGATGAGCCGCAATCGCCGCGGCATCAACGTCGGCGAGGGCGCGGCCGTGTTCCTGATGAGCCGCGACGAAGCGGCGGTGCGGCTCGCGGGCCTCGGCGAATCGAGCGACGCGCATCATATTTCGGCGCCGGACCCGCAGGGCGTCGGTGGCGAACTCGCGCTTCGCGAAGCGCTCGCGGACGCGGGCATCGCGGCCTCGGCGGTCGGCTATGTGAATCTGCACGCGACCGCCACGCAGAAGAACGACGAAATGGAAGCGCATCTGATGGCGCGCGTGTTCCCCGGCGGCGTCGCCGCGAGCGGCACCAAGCCGTTGACCGGCCACCAGCTCGGCGCGGCCGGCGCGACCGAACTCGGCTTCGCGTGGCTCACGCTCGCGCGCGAGAACGCGACGCTGCCGCCGCATCTATGGGACGGCGAGGCCGATCCCGCGCTGCCCGCGCTCGATCTCGTCGCGGGCGCGCGCCATCTGCCGCGCGGCACGGGCACGCAGTACGCGATGAGCAATTCGTTCGCGTTCGGCGGCAGCAATGTCAGCCTGATTCTCGCCCGGTAAAGCGCATGACGACTCCGCCACTCACTGTCGAGCAACTCGTGCGTCAGCCGATCGAAGCGATCATCCCGCATCGCGGCAGCATGCTGCTGCTCGATGCGATCGACACGTTCGCCGACACCACGCTGAGCGCCTTCGCCGACGTCGACCCGCACGCATGGTATGCCGACGCCGCCGGCGCGATGCCCGCGTGGATCGGCATCGAGCTGATGGCGCAGGCGATCGCCGCGCACATCGCGCTCGTCGCGATGCGCGGCGGCGGCCATGCGCGTCCCGGCGTGCTGCTCGGCTCGCGCAGCTATCAGGCGCTGCAACCGGTGTTCCAAAGCGGCGCGCGTTTGCGCGTTCACGTGAGCGAGCTGCTGCGCAGCGAGGCAGGCCACAGTGCCTACGAATGCACGATCGACGACGGCGGCGCGCGCTGTGCCGAAGCGGTGATCAAGGTGTTTCAACCGCCCGATTTTCAGTCATTCATCGAAGGGAGTATCAGTTCATGAGCCGGCGAGTTCTCGTTACCGGCGCAAGCCGCGGCATCGGCCGCGCGATTGCGTACAAGTTGGCCGCCGACGGTTTCGCCGTGACCGTGCATTGCCGCACCGGACGCAGCGAAGCCGACGCGGTCGCGACGGGCATCGCCGCGCAGGGCGGCACGGCGCGCGTGCTGCAATTCGACGTGCGCGAGCGTGCCGTGTGCCGCGAGGCGCTCGAAGCCGACGTCGCCGCGCACGGTCCTTACTACGGCATCGTGTGCAGCGCGGGTGTCACGCGCGACGCGGCGTTTCCGGCGCTCACCGAAGAAGACTGGGACGTCGTGATCGAAACCGGCCTCGATGCCTTCTACAACGTCGTGCATCCGCTGACGATGCCGATGGTGCGCGCGCGCCAGGGCGGCCGTATCGTCACGATCGCGTCGGTGTCGGGCGTGATGGGCAATCGCGGCCAGGTCAATTACAGCGCCGCGAAAGCGGGACTGATCGGCGCGACCAAGGCGCTCGCGGTCGAACTCGCGTCGCGCAACATCACCGTCAATTGCGTCGCGCCGGGGTTGATCGAAACCGGCCTGCTCGAACAGGTGACGCTCGATCACGCGCTGAAGACCGTGCCGATGAACCGCGTCGGCCAGCCGGCCGAGGTCGCGTCGGTGGTGAGCTTTCTGATGTCGGATGGCGCGTCGTATGTGACGCGCCAGGTGATCGGCGTGAACGGCGGGATGGTCTGATGAAGCGCGTCGTCATCACCGGCATGGGCGGCGTGACTGCGTTCGGCGATAGCTGGGACGCGGTTCAAGCGCGCCTGAAGCGCGGCGAGAACGCGGTGCGGCGCATCTCCGAGTGGGATTACTTCGAGTCGCTGCATACGCGGCTCGCGTGTCCGCTGCCCGAGTTCACGATCCCCGCGCATTACCCGCGCAAGAAAGTGCGTTCGATGGGCCCGGTGTCGCTGTACTCGGTGCGCGCGAGCGAACTCGCGCTCGCCGACGCGGGCCTCGCCGACGACACGCGCATCGCGGATGGCCGCATGGGCGTCGCGTACGGTTCGTCGTCGGGCTCGGTGCAGCCGATCCGCGCGTTCGGCACGATGCTCGAAACCGGCTTGATGAGCAACGTCACGTCGAACAGCTACGTGCAG
Source organism: Paraburkholderia sp. CI3 (assembly GCF_050436505.1). NCBI lineage: Bacteria > Pseudomonadati > Pseudomonadota > Betaproteobacteria > Burkholderiales > Burkholderiaceae > Paraburkholderia > Paraburkholderia sp. CI3. The sequence goes on along the minus strand of NZ_JBNDMI010000004.1, from coordinate 2,065,695 downwards.
ATGATGCCGCACACGACGGCCGTCAACGTGAGCCTGTTCTGGGACCTCAAAGGCCGCATCATCCCGACCTCGTGCGCGTGCGCGTCGGGCAGCCAGGCGATCGGCTATGCGTACGAGGCGATCCAGTCCGGCAAACAGACACTGATGCTCGCGGGCGGCGCGGAAGAGCTGTCGGGTCCCGCGGTCGCCGTGTTCGACACGCTGTACGCGACCAGCACGCGCAACGACGAGCCGCATCTGACGCCGCGTCCGTTCGATGCCGCGCGCGACGGCCTCGTGGTCGGCGAGGGCGCGGCGACGCTCGTCCTCGAAGAGTACGAGCATGCGCTGGCGCGCGGCGCGCGGATTCACGCGGAAGTGGTCGGCTTCGGCTGCAACTCGGACGGCGCGCACATGACGCAACCCACCGCCGACACGATGGCGCTCGCGATGCAACTCGCGCTGCGCGACGCGCAATTGCCGCCCGAAGCGATTGCCTACGTGAACGCGCACGGTACGTCGACCGATCGCGGCGACATCGCCGAAAGCCACGCGACCGCGCAGACCTTCGGCGCGCGCATGCCGATCAGCTCGCTGAAAAGCTATGTGGGCCATACGCTAGGCGCGTGCGGCGCGATCGAGGCGTGGTGGACGATCGAGATGATGAAGCGCAACTGGTACGTGCCCACCCTGAATCTCGACCACCTCGATCAGGCTTGCGCGCCGCTGGATTACATCGTCGGCGGCGCGCGCGAGATCGACGCCGAGTACGTGATGAGCAACAACTTCGCGTTCGGCGGCATCAACACGTCGCTGATTTTCCGGCGCGTTCGATGAGCACAGACCTGCAACGCGTGGTCGTGACCGGCATGGGCATCGTGTCGTGTCTCGGCAATACGCTCGACGAAGTCTGCGCTGCGTTGCGCGCGGGGCGCTCACGCGTCGAGCGTATCGATGCGTGGCGCGAGCGCGGGTTTGCATCGCAAGTCGCGGGCGTGGCGTCGGTCGCGCACGAGGTGCCGTTCGAGCGCAAGCTCGAACGCTTCATGGGCGACACCGCGCGCTTTGCGTGCCACGCGGCGCGACGCGCGATCGACGATGCAAGGCTCGACCTCGCTTCATTGCAGTCGCCGCGCGCGGGTGTCGTGATCGGCTCGGGCGTCGGCACGATGGCGAGCTACGACGCGGCGCTCGCGATCGCGCAAACGCGCGGCGTCGACAAGGTGCCCCCGTTCACGGTGCCGCATACGATGAGCAGCACCGCGTCGGCGAACGTCGCGCAGATGTTCGGGCTCGAAGGCGTCAGCTATTCGCCGTCATCGGCATGCACGACGTCGGCGCTCGCGATCGGGCAGGCGATGCAACTGATCCAGACCGGCCGCCAGCAGATCGTGCTCGCGGGCGGCAGCGAAGCGCTGCACGACAACACGACGCTGATGTTCGACGCGATGGGCGCGTTGTCGCGCCGCTTCAGCGACACGCCCCGGAGCGCGTCGCGACCATACGACACGCAGCGCGACGGTTTCGTGATCGCGTCGGGCGGCGGCGTGCTCGTGCTCGAAGCGCTCGATCATGCGCTCGCGCGCGGCGCGCGCATCTACGCGGAGCTGAGCGGCTTCGGCGATTGCACCGATCGCGCGGGCATGGTCGCGCCGCGTGCGGCCGGCATCGCGCGCGCGATGCGCGGCGCGCTCGAGCAGGCGGGCCGGCGTCCCGACTACGTGAACACGCATGCGCCGTCCACACCGCTCGGCGATCTCGAAGAGCTGCACGCGTTGCGCGACGTGTTCGGTGCATCGGCGCAAGGGTTGCCCGCGTTTTCGTCGACCAAGGGCATGACCGGGCATTCGCTCGGCGCGTGCGGCGCGCACGAAGCGATCTATACGCTGTTGATGATGCGCGACGGCTTTATCGCGGCGACCGCGCTGGTCGATACGCCGGAGCCGCAAGTGCGGGACATGCCGCTCGTGCGCTTGCCGCGCGACGCGCGCATCGACACGGCGATGTCGGTTTCTTTCGGGTTCGGCGGGAGCTGCGCGAGCCTGATGTTCGAAGCGTGGCGAGGCTCGCATACGGCGCGGCAACGCACGCAAACCGTTGGAGGAGTGATTTGAACAGCGATTCTTCAAAGCGGACCGTGGTCGACGTCGCGATCATCGGCGCGGGTCCCGCCGGCGCGGTGGCCGCCGCGCTGCTGCGTAAGGCGGGCCGCTCGGTGCTGGTGCTGGAGCGTCAGCACTTTCCGCGCTTCTCGATCGGCGAGAGCCTGTTGCCGCAAAGCATGGCGTACCTCGAAGAGGCCGGCATGCTGCAGGCCGTCGTCGAGGCGGGCTTCCAGTACAAGAACGGCGCGCACTTCGTATATCGCGACCAGAGCTCGTCGTTCGACTTTCGCGACAAGCATTCGCCGGGCTGGGGCACCACGTACCAGGTCGAGCGCGCGCTGTTCGACGACGTGCTGATTCGCTGCGCGGCCGCGCAGGGTGCCGACGTGCGGTTCGGCCACACCGTGAGCGCGGTGCGCACGGGCGCGGCACCGGTGCTCGACGTCGTCGATGAAAGTGCCGGCGCGTATCGGGTCGAAGCGCGTTTCGTGCTCGATGCGAGCGGCTTCGGGCGCGTGCTGCCGCGCCTGCTGAAGCTGGAGGCGCCGACGCGCATGCCGACGCGCGCCGCAATGTTCACGCACGTGCGCGACGGGCTCGCGCTCGACGACATCGATCGCAACAAGATCTGCATCGCGACGCATCCCGAGCGTCGCGACGTGTGGTTCTGGATGATTCCGCTCGCGGGCGGCCGTTCTTCGGTGGGATGTGTCGCCGAGGCGAGTTTTCTCGAGGTGCCCGAAACGCAGCGCGAGGCGACGCTGCGCGCGCTGATCCGGCAGGAGCCGACGCTGAACCGGCTGATCGGGCAGGCGCCGTTCCTGATGCCGGTGCGGCAGATCGGCGGCTACGCCGCGAATGTCGCGAGTCTGCATGGGCCGGGCTATGCGCTGCTCGGCAATGCGGGCGAGTTTCTCGATCCGGTGTTTTCCTCGGGCGTGACGATCGCGCTGCGCTCTGCGCATCTGGCGGCGCGCGCGCTGAACCGGCAGCTCGACGGCGCGACGATCGACTGGTCAGCCGATTACGACGTGCCGTTGCGCAAGGGCATTGATACGTTCCGCGCATTCGTCGAGCGCTGGTACACGGGCGAGCTGCAGGACATCATCTACTACCCGGAACAGGTGACGCCGATCCGCCGCATGATCTGCGCGGTGCTCGCCGGTTACGCGTGGGACGAGTCGAATCCGTATGTCGCGGATCCGGTGCGGCGCCTCAACGCGTTGCACGAGGTGTGCAAGGCGGGCTGAGGCGGGCCTCGTCTCCAGTCAGCGGCAACGCAGCTTCGAGCCAGCCTCAAGCCGCGATCTTCGCGCGCCCCGGCACGCGCTGGCGCGCGTCGTCGCGGCGATGCACGCACTTGCCGGCCGCATACGTTTCATACACGGCGCGATCGTCACCGAGCAGCGCGAATGCGAACAGCAGCTCCTCGAGCGATTCGCGCCGCGCGGTGCGGCGCGCGAGCAGCGGCGTCGCCTGCGGATCGAGCACGACGAAGTCCGCTTCCGAGCCGTCCCTCAGCGTGCCGATCTTGTCGCCGAGATCGAGCGCTTCGGCCGCGCCGGCGGTCGCGAGATAGAACATGCGCGTCGCCGTCAGATGATGGCCGCCGAGGCGCGCAACCTTGTGCGCTTCGTTCATCGTCTGCAGCATCGAGAACGATGTGCCGCCGCCGACGTCGGTCGCGAGCGCGATCGGCAGGCCGGCCGAGTCGGCCTTGTCGAAGTCGAACAGGCCGCTGCCGAGGAACAGGTTCGAGGTCGGGCAGTGCGAGGCGAGCGCGCCGGTTTGCGCCATGCGCCTGCGGTCCTCGTCGTCGAGGTAGATGCAATGGCCGTACACCGCGCGACGGCGCAAGAGCCCATAGTGATCGTAGATGTCGAGATAGCTGCGGTGGCCGGGGAACAGCTCGGCGACCCATTTCACCTCGTCGGTGTTCTCGGCGACGTGGCTCTGAACGAACACGTCCGGATGCAGCCGCGCGAGCGCGCCGCATGCTTCGAGCTGCGCCTCGGTCGAGGTCGGCGCGAAGCGCGGCGTCAGCGCGTACATCTGGCGGCCGCGATCGTGCCAGCGGCCGATCAGCTCGGCGCTGTCGTCGTAGCCCGATTGCGCGGTGTCGCGCAGGAACGCGGGGCAGTGGCGGTCCATCAGCACCTTGCCCGCGACCATGCGCAGATTGCGCGCTTCGCTCTCGGCGAAGAGGGCGTCGGCGGATTCCTTGTGCACCGTGCAGTACACGAGCGCGGTCGTGGTGCCGCAGGCGAGCAGTTCGTCGAGGAAAAAGCTCGCCGTGTCGCGGGCGTGCGCGATGTCGGCGAAGCGGCGCTCGGTTGGGAACGTGTACGTGTCGAGCCACGGCAGCAGACCCGGCGCTGGCGACGCGATCATGTCGGTCTGCGGATAGTGGATGTGGGTATCGATGAAGCCCGGCACGATCAGCTTGTCGCGCCGCTCCACGACCTGCGTGCCGGGCGCGAGCCGCGACGCGAGCGCCGCATACGCGTCCGCCGCGACGACGCGGCCGTCTTCCACGATCAGGAGACCGTCCTCGTGAAACACCACGGCGTTCGGCGCGTGCGCCGGATCGCCGTTGAAGGTCAGCAGAGGGGCGCGGAATGCCGCTTGCGCCGCTTGCGCGGTATGAGCCGATTCAGTCATGGAAAAGCTGTCTCCGAATGTTGAAAGCTGGGCGGCGCGGGCAGCGGCAGCGGTTTCCCGGTTCGGGTCGTTGCCGTTTGCCCGAACGAAGCGAAGCCGCCGGCCGCCGACGTCGGTCGAGGTCCGTCAGTTGAAATCCGTCGGCGCGCGGCTCAGTGCCGCCACTCAGTGCCGCCAATACGCGTCGAGCTTACCGATCAGCATGGCGCGTTCCTCGGGCGTCACGAACGACGCCTCGAAGCCGTTGCGGATGATCGTGTAGACCTCGGCGTCGTCGAGCTTCAGCGCGTCGATCGTCGCCAGATAGTTCGCGTTCACGTAGCCGCCGAAATAGGCCGGATCGTCGGAATTGACGGTCACCGCGACGCCGCGATCGAGCAGGTCTTTCAGCGTGTGCCTGGTCAGGTCGTCGAACACGCACAGCTTCAGGTTCGACAGCGGGCACACGGTCAGCGCGACGCGCGTATCGGCGAGACGCGTGACGAGCGCGGGGTCCTCGATGCTGCGCACGCCGTGATCGACGCGGTCGACCTTCAGCACGTCGAGCGCCTCGTAGATGTAGGACGGCGGGCCTTCCTCGCCCGCATGCGCGACGAGCTTCAGACCGAGCGCACGCGCCTTCGCGAACACGCGCTCGAACTTCGACGGCGGATGGCCGCGTTCCGACGAATCGAGCCCCACGCCGATCAGCCGATGCTCGTACTGCTCGAACAGCGGCAGCGCTTCGTCGAAGGTGGCGAGCGCATCGTCCTCGGACAGATGGCGCAGGAAACACAGGATCAGCTTGCTCGACATGCCGCGCTTCTCCGCGTCGGCGAGCGCGCGTTCGATGCCGGCCACGACGGTCGCGATCCGCACGCCGCGCTCGGTATGCGTCTGCGGGTCGAAGAAGATTTCGCTATGCACGACGTTGTCGGCGAGACAGCGCTCGACGTAGGCCATCGTCATGTCGTAGAAGTCCTGCTCGTGCAGCAGCACGCTCGCGCCCGCGTAGTAGATGTCGAGGAACGATTGCAGGTCGGTGAACGCATAGGCGGCGCGCAAGGCTTCCACCGAGTCGTAGGCGAGCTTCACGCCGTTGCGTTGCGCGAGCGCGAAAATCAGCTCGGGTTCGAGCGAGCCTTCGATGTGGATATGCAGCTCGGCCTTCGGTGCGCGCGCGGTTTTGTCGGCGAGCGTAACGGAGGAAACAGGGGTAGCGGTTGTCGGGTTCATCGTGGTTTGGAATTGTGTGTTGGGTAACGAGCGGCGCAGGCCGCGTATCACACCGCCTGCGTCGGGTGGCGCGCACCCGCGTTCGCCTCGACGGCCTGCAACACCTGCGCGGCCGCCGAGATCGCGATGACCTCGGGCGACTTGTCGACGATGCCGTCGACGCCGAGCGGACACTTCATCCGCGTGATCCGCGCCGGATCGATGCCGCGAGCCGCGAGCCGATGCTCGAACTGCTTTCGCTTGGTATGCGAGCCGATCATGCCGAAGAACGCGAAGTCGCCGCGCCGCAGGATGCGTTCGGCCAGTTCGAGATCGCGCGCGTGGTTGTGCGTCATCACGACGAAGTACGTGTTCGGCGCGGCCTGATCGATCGCCTCGTCGGGTGCGTCGTTCGCGTCGATCGTCACGTTCGGCGCGTGCAGCGCATCGAGCGACGGAAACTGCGCGTCGCGCTCGTCGACCCAGCGCACCGTGCAAGGCAGTGTCGCCAGCACGCGCACGAGCGCCGCGCCGACGTGACCGGCGCCGAACAGCACGACGGCGAATTCGCCCGGCGCGATCGTTTCGGTCAGGAGCGCGCTGCTGTCGTCGAAACCGGCGCCGTCCCACAGCAGACAGTCGGCGCCGTCGATGCCGGGCTCGGGCTCGGACAGCATCACCGCATCCGGCGCGGGGCCGAATGATACGCTACGCACCGTCGATTGCCCCGCCGCGAGGCGCTTGGCGAGCGACGTGAGCCAGCCGAGATCGCCGACGTCGAGCCGCTCGAACGCGAGGATCACGGCGCCGCCGCAGCACTGGCCGAGGCTCGGCCCCAGCGCGAAGCGTTCGAGCCGGCGCATGTGCGGCGCGCGCATGCCGTCGCGCAGCACCTGGCGCGCGGTCTCGATCGCCTTCCATTCGAGGTGGCCGCCGCCAATCGTATGCCTGGCCGCCTCGCGCGTGACGATCATCTTCGTGCCGGCTTCGCGCGGCGCCGAACCTTCGACGCGCGCGACCGTCACCAGCACGGCGGCGTCGCCATGCGCGAGCAGATGTTGCAGGTCAGTGAGCCAGGCTTGCATCCGGCGATTCTCCGTGGGGGGCCGCGTCAGGTGTCGGCGCGGCGGGTGGCGTGTGGGGGACGGCGCTGTCGGGGTGCGCGGCGGGTTCGACCGGGTTTGCGTTCTGCGACGCGTCCGACGCGTTCAAAGCGTCCAGCGCATCGAGTATCGCCTCGGGCGTCGCCGGCGCGCGCAACGGCGGAGCATGTCGCGCGCCCGGCACTGCGGCCGCGATCGCGTCGCGAATCGCGAGAAACACCGAAAACGGCAGCAGCAACGGCGGCTCGCCGACCGCCTTCGAGCGGAACACGGTCGGCTCGGCGTTGCTGTTGTCGTAGAGCCGAACGTGGAACGCGGCGGGCGTGTCGCTGACCGCTGGAATCTTGTACGTCGACGGCGCGTGCGTCATCAGGCGGCCGTCGCGGCTCCACCATAGCTCTTCAGTGGTGAGCCAGCCCATGCCCTGAATGAAGGCGCCTTCGATCTGGCCGAGATCGATCGCCGGATTGATCGACTGGCCCGCGTCGTGCAGCACGTCCGCGCGCAGGAGCTTCCACTCGCCGGTCAGCGTATCGACGACGACCTCCGACACCGCCGCACCGTACGCGAAGTAATAGAACGGATGACCGGTCAGCGACTTCGCATCCCAATGCACTTTCGGCGTCGCGTAGAAGCCGTCCGACCACAACTGCACGCGCGCGAGATACGCGGCGTTGACGAGCTGTTCGAACGGCAGCGCGCCGCCGTTCACCGACACGCTGCCGCGCGCGAATTGCACGTCGTTCGCGTCGCCGCCGAGCTGGCGCACCGCGAGTTCCGCGAGCCGCGCGCGGATCGTCCGCGCGGCGGCTTCGGCGGCCATGCCGTTCAGGTCGCTGCCGGTCGAGGCCGCGGTGGCCGACGTGTTGGCGATCTTCGAGGTATCGGTCGCGGTCACCCGGACGCGCGATAACGGCAAGCCGAACTGATTCGCGACCACCTGCGCGACTTTCGTGTTGAGCCCCTGGCCCATCTCGGTGCCGCCGTGATTGACGAGCACGGAGCCGTCCTTGTACACGTGCACGAGCGCGCCGGCCTGATTCAGGAACGGCACGTTGAACGAGATGCCGAACTTGACCGGCGAAAACGCGAGGCCGCGTTTGAGCACGGGACTCTTCGCATTGAATTCGGCGAGTGCCGCGCGACGCGCGCGGTAGTCACTCGAATCTAGCAGCGCGTCGGTCAGCGGCGCGATGATGTTGTCTTCGACGCGTTGTCCGTACGGCGTCGTATCGCGTTCGCCGACGCCGTAGTAATTCGCGAGCCGCACGTCGAGCGGATCGAGCCGCAGCTCGCGCGCGATGCCGTCGAGCAGCACCTCCATCACGAGCGCGCCTTGTGGTCCGCCGAAGCCGCGAAACGCGGTGTTCGACTGCGTATTGGTCTTGCAGCACAGCGCGACGATATCGACGTCGGACAGGTAGTACGCGTTGTCGAAGTGGCACACCGCGCGCGTCGCGACCGCGCCGGACAGATCCGCGGAGTAGCCGGCGCGCAATGCGATTTCGACGCGCACGCCAAGCAGGCGGCCTTGCTCGTCAAAGCCCGCTTCGTACTCGTAGACTGCATCGTGGCGCTTGCCGGTGATCAGAAAGTCGTCGTCGCGATCGGCGCGCAGCTTGACCGGGCGACGCAGGCGTTGCGCCGCAAGCGCGGCCACGCACGCGAACAGCGCCGATTGCGATTCTTTGCCGCCGAAGCCGCCGCCCATGCGCCGGCATTCGCAGACGACGTTATGCGCGGGCCAGTCGAGCATGTGCGCGACGACCTGCTGCATCTCGCTCGGATGCTGCGTCGAGCTGTAGACGAGCATGCCGTCCATTTCCTTCGGCACCGCATAGGCGATCTGGCCTTCGAGATAGAACTGCTCCTGGCCGCCGACCTCGAACCTGCCGGCCAGTCGATGCGGCGCGGCGGCGATCTTCGCGTCGGGGTCGCCGCGCCGCAGATGCAGTGGCGGCAGCACGAACTGCTTCGCGGCTTTCGCTTCGGCGGCGGTGAGGATCGCGTCGAGCGGCTCGTAGCGGATCACGTCGTCGCTTTTCGCGAGCGCGGCGGCGCGACGTGCGAGTTCGTGGCTCTCGGCGATCACCGCGAAGACCGGCTGGCCGAGATAGAGCACTTCGCCGTCGGCGAGGATCGGATCGTCGTGCAGCACCGGGCCGCAATTGTTTTCGCCGGGGATATCGTCGGCACTCAGCACCGCGATCACGCCGGGCGCGTTTCTCACCGCGTCGAGATCCATCGACACGATGCGCGCATGCGCATGGCGCGACAGGCCGAGCGCCGCGTGCAGCGTGCCGTGCAGCTCGGCGATGTCGTCCGTGTAGGTCGCTTCGCCGCTCACGTGCAGCGCGGCGGATTCGTGCGGCAGCGGTACGCCGATCGACGCGTCCTCGCGTTGATCGGCACGCGCGCCCGCGGGTTCGATAAAGGCATCGGTCCGGTTCATCACGGCGACTCCTTCACGACGGCTGCGTTGGCCTCGAACGCGAACGCGTTCACGTCGCAGAGCGCGAGCGGCGCGTCGTCGCGCGTTTCGAGGTAGAAGCGCCACAGCAGATTGCGCGCGACCCTCAGCCGATACGCGCTCGACGCGCGCATGTCGGTGAGCGGCTGGTAGTCGGCGGCGAGCGCGTCCATCGCGCGACGGGCCGTCGGTTCGTTCCACGCCGCGCCGTTGAGCGCGGCTTCGGCATGCGCGGCCCGCTTCGGCGTCGCCGCCATGCCGCCAAACGCGACCCGCGCCGCGCGGATCGTGCCATCTTCCGCGACGTGCAGCGCAAACGCTGCGCACACCGCCGAGATGTCCTGGTCGTAACGCTTCGCCACCTTGTAGGTGCGAAACCGCAGCGCGCCGGCCGGGCGAGGCACGCGCAGCGCGCTGACGAATTCGCCTTCCGCGAGCGCGGTCTTCTGATAGCCGAGGTAGAACGCGTCGAGCGGCACGGTGCGGGTCGTGCGATCGCGGCGCAACTCGACGTCGGCGCCGAGCGCGAGCAGTGCCGGCATCGAATCGCCGATCGGCGAGCCGTTCGCGACGTTGCCGCCGAGCGTGCCCGCATTGCGGATCGGCAGCGATGCGAAGCGCGTCCATAGTTCGGCGAGTTCGGGGTAGTCGGCGGTGAGCGCCGCGTACGCGTCCTCGAGCGTGACCGCCGCACCGATGGTCAGCGTTTGCGCGTCGCGCGCGATCGTCTTCAGTTCCGCGACGTTGCCGGTGTACAGCAGATCGCCGAGATCCCGGAACTGCTTGGTGACCCACAAGCCGACGTCGGTGCTGCCCGCGACGATGCGCGCGTCCGGGTGCTGCGCGCGCAGCGTCGCGAACGCGTCGAGCGTGAGCGGGGCGTGGAAGGTGGGCGAGCCGAAGGCGCCGCCGCGGGTGCCTGGCGCGCTGTATTCGAACGTGTCTTTGCGTTGCAGCGTGCGCAGCGTGGCCGCGATCGCGTCGCGATCGAGCGCGACGCGCGGATGCTGCGCGTAGTCGAACATCTTCTGCGCGGCGTCGATGATCGGCCGGTAGCCCGTGCAGCGGCACAGATTGCCGGACAGCGCGGTGTCGATTTCATGGCGGGTCGGCAGGCCGGCGCTGACGGGCTGGTTCTCGTAGAGCGCCCACATCGACATGACGAAGCCGGGTGTGCAGAAGCCGCATTGCGAACCGTGGCAGTCGACCAACGCCTGCTGCACCGGATGCAGCGCGCCGTTCGCGGCGCGCAGGTCTTCGACGGTGAAGAGGGCGCGGCCGTCGAGTGTCGGCAGGAACTGGATGCAGGCGTTGACCGCCTTCAACGTGAGGTCGCCGCGCGCATCGAGTTCGCCGATCACGACTGTGCATGCGCCGCAGTCGCCTTCCGCGCAGCCTTCCTTGGTGCCGGTGCAGCGCAAGTCCTCGCGCAGGTGCTGCAGCACGGTGCGCGTCGCCGGCACGCCCGCGACCTCGCGGACGGACCCCTGGTGGTAGAAGCGGATGGTTTGCGTTGTCATGGCGAATCGGAAGACAGTGCGGACCGGGCGCGCGTTACGCATGGGGTCGCAAAAAGCCGGCCTCGCGCACGTAGATCGCCATCCATACCCGAAGATAGCACTACCCCGGCCCGAAAATATTTCCCGTGTCGCATGAAGCTCATGCGGCGGCGGTCATGATCCGGGTACGATTCGCGCCGAGGCGAGAAGTTGCGTGCGCGGAGCGGGGACCGACAGGAACGGCGCGCGATCGCGGAACGTCGCGCAGAAAAAACGCCGGACTTCGGTGCCCGGCATGGGCAACACGAAGTCCGGCGTCATTGGCGATGCGAATCGGCAAGCGTCCTGGCGGCGAGTTCGGCGCTTCAGGCGGCGTTCGAAGCTCGCTCGGCCAGGTTGACCGCCGTCAGGACACCCGATGGCGATTGCGCACCAGGCTCAGCACCAGCGCGACGAACGCGACGATAAACGCGACGCCCGACCACATCGGCAGCGTCAGCCCGAGAATCGGCGGATAGGCGGTTTCGCACAGGCCCGCGACCTTGAACACGCTCGGCAGCCAGTGCGCGGGGGGCAGGCTGTCGACCACCGGCTGCAGTGCGTCGAAGCCGCAGCTGAAGCCAGGATTCGCCTGGATGTACACATGGCGCGCCGCGGTCGCGATGCCGGCGAGCGCCGACAGCGCCGCCATCACTTCGAGCAGGCGCACGCCGCGCCAGTGCCTGAAGCGCGCGCCGAGGAACGCGAAGATCGCGATCAGCAGGAAGAAATAGCGCTGGATGATGCACAGCGGGCACGGGTCTTCGCGCAGGCCGAACTGCAGATACAACGCACCGCCCACGAGGGCGAGGCAGATCAGGCCGAGCAGAACCAGCAGGGTGCGCTCGCGGCGCAGCATTGCGGAGTCGTTAGTCATGGATCTTCGATTGCTCTGGAGACGAAAGGGCGGGTGCCCGCGATTCTAGCGCGAACCCCGGCCGCGCCACTGATTGCCTGAACATTGGCGCGGCGGCGACCGCGCCGGGCGGCCAACCCCGGCGCGCTTTACCGGATCGCTTTCAGCACTGCCTCGGCCGCGCGGCCGATCGCGAGCAGCGCGTCGTCGGCGTGCGGTGCGCCCGCCAGCATCAGGCCGACCGGCGCGTCGCCGCGCAGATGGCACGGCAGCGACAGCGCGCAGCTATCGAGGAAGTTGAACGCGCTCGGATTGCGCAGGATCAGCGCATTGGTGCGGCCGAACGCGTCGTCGTCGTTGAGCAGGTCGGCGAGGCGCGGCGGCACGACCGGCACGGTCGGCGCGACGACCGCGTCGAAACGCTGCCACAGCGTGCGCGCGGCTTCGTCGAGCATCGCGTTGCGCTCGGCGACGAGGTCCAGATAATCGACCGCGCTGGCCGGCTGCCCCTTCATGATGCGCACGAGCACGCGCGGATCGTACTGCTCGCGATGCTTGTCGAGCAGCGGACGATGCCACGCATACGCCTCGATCGACGAAAAGCCGAAGCGGTTGATCTCCGGCAGCCGGTCGAGCGGCGCGAAGCGCACCTCGCTGACGATCGCGCCGGCCGCCTCCAGATGCTTGAGCGCGGTATCGATCGCGCGCGCGACTTCGGGCTCGACGCCGTCGGTCACGAAATTGGTCAGCACGCCGAGGCGCACGCCTTCGAGCGGCCGCGCGGCCGGGATGCGCGGCTCGAGCCCGGCGAGCATCCGGTCGACCAGCGCGCAGCATGCGACCGACACGCCGATCGGCCCGAACGAATCGAGCGTCGACGACAGCGGCACGCCGCCCTGCTTCGGGATGCGCGCGGCGGTCGGCTTGAAGCCGGTCAGCCCGCACAAGGCGGCCGGGATGCGGATCGAGCCGCCGGTGTCGGTGCCGAGCGCGACCGCGGCCATGCCGTCGGCGACCGATGCGGCCGCGCCCGACGACGAGCCGCCCGAAATCCGCTCGTCGCCCTTCACGCCGCGCCGATACGGCGACAGCGGATGGCCGTAGTGCGGATTCAGGCCGAGTCCGGAAAACGCGAACTCGCTCATGTTGGTCCGCCCGACGATCACGGCGCCGGCCCGCTTCAGACGCGCGACCGCGACCGCGTCGGCCTTCGCGGCGGGCGCGTCGGCGAGCACGACGGAGCCCGCGCGGGTCGGCTGGTCTTCGATGTCGAACAGGTCCTTGACCGACACCGGAATCCCGGCGAGCGGCGACAGCACGGTGCCGGCCGCGCGCAGGCGGTCGTGCGCGTCGGCGGCGGCGCGCGCGGCGTCGGTGTCGACGTGCATGAAGACGGCGGCGCCCTGGCCAGCCGGATCGGCGATCCGGTCCAGCGCGGTTTCGACGAGCGCGCGGCTCGTCGTGCGGCCGGCGGCGAGATCGGCGGCAAGCTGGGCAAGCGGCGGGAAAGGGGCGAATTCAGTGGCCATGATGTCGGTAGAAATCCGGTTGAGCGCAGCGCGGGCGCATGAGCGAAGCAGTGCGGAGCCAAAGGGAAAGGTCCGTCCGCATTGTAGAGCAAGGTTTTGCGGCCGAGCGGCCTGCTACTGGCGGCGCGACGTGGCACGCGAATTCGCCAGAAAGCTGGTCGGTTCGTTTGCTACACTGCGCTTTTCGAGATTACCGTTTGTAAGAAAAGCGCTCATGCACCATGGCATCGGCTTCATCCAGGATCTGGCCGTCGTGATGGCGCTGGCCGGCGTCGTCACCGTGCTGTTCCATCGCCTGAAGCAGCCGGTGGTGCTCGGCTATATCGCGGCCGGCGTGATCATCGGACCGTACACGCCGCCGTTCCAATTGATCCACGACGAACAGACGATCCAGACGCTCGGCGAGCTGGGCGTCGTGTTCCTGATGTTTTCGCTGGGCCTCGAATTCAGCCTGCGCAAGCTGTTCGAGGTCGGCGCGACGGCGATCGTCGCCGCGCTGTCGGAAATCGTGCTGATGCTGTGGATCGGCTACGAGATCGGCAGCGCGTTCGGCTGGACTCCGATGGACTCGCTGTTCCTCGGCGCGATCCTCGCGATCTCGTCGACGACGATCATCGTGAAGGCGCTGTCCGATCTCGGACTCAAACGCGAAAGCTTCGCGCAGCTCGTGTTCGGCATTCTGATCGTCGAGGACATTCTCGGTATCGCGATGCTCGTGCTGCTGACCGGCATCGCGCAGACCGGGCAGCTGTCGGCCGGGCTCGCGGCCGTCACGCTCGGCAAGCTGCTGCTGTTCATGACGGTGTCGCTGCTGGTCGGCGTGCTGCTCGTGCCGCGCGCGCTGAACTACGTCGCGCGCACGGGCAGCGACGAGATGATGCTCGTGTCCGTGCTCGGCTTCTGCTTCGGCTTCTGTCTGCTGGTCGTCAAGCTCGATTACAGCATCGCGCTCGGCGCGTTCCTGATCGGCGCGATCATGGCCGAGTCGCGTCATCTGCGTCGGATCGAGCATCTGATCGCGCCGCTGCGCGACGCGTTTTCCGCGATCTTCTTCGTGACGATCGGACTGATGCTGAACCCGGCCGTGATGCTCGACTACGGGTGGCCGATCGCCGTGATCACGCTCGCGGTGATCGTCGGCAAGATCGTGTCGTGCGGGCTCGGCACGTTTCTGTCGGGGCAGGACGCGCGCACCTCGATGCGCGTCGGCATGACCGTGTCGCAGATCGGCGAGTTCTCGTTCATCATCGCGACGCTCGGTCTGACGTTGAAGGTGACGAGCGGGTTTCTGTATCCGATCGCGGTCGCCGTGTCGGCATTGACGACGCTGACGACGCCATATCTGATCCGCGTTGCCGATCCGCTCACGCGCCGCATTGGGCAGGCGATGCCCGCCACGTTGTCCAACGTGTTCGGCATGTACGGGCAATGGCTGCGCAGTTTGATCACGGCGCGCGGCGAGCCGACGCTCGTCAGCATGACGCGGCGGATCGTATTGCAGATCGCGGTGAATCTCGCGCTCGTCGCGGCTATTTTCCTGGCCGTGTCGTATAGCGCGCCGCATAGCGGCCGGCTGCTCGCGCACTGGCTCGACGACGAGCCGCTGCAACGCGTCGTGCAGTGGAGCGTCGCGCTCGTCGTTTCGCTGCCGTTTCTCGTGGCCGTGTATCGCAAGACCAAGTCGCTCGCGCTGCTGCTCGCCGAAGTCAGCGTGCAGGCGACCACGGCGGGACGCTTCACGAGCGCGCTGCGTCACGCGATCGCCGATCTCGTGCCGATCGTGTCGATGATCGGCGTGTTTCTGCTGGTGGCGGCGCTGTCGGGCAGCATCCTGCCGCCGACTGGCCTGCTCGTCGCGGTGCTCGTGTGCGCCGCGCTGCTGCTCGCGCTCGTGTGGCGCTGGTGCGTGAAGATTCATGCGTCGATGCAGATCGCGTTGCGGGAAACCTTCGAAGAGCGGCCGGATCCTTGACTTAGCGGGGTCGGTGTAACGCTTCGCAACAATGTGAGCAATTGTGTGCGGGTTTGCGGGGCCTGCAGCACTGACGGATAATCAGGGCATATTCATCCGTTCGCGTGTAAGGCGCCTGTCCGACAGTCATGAGCGAAAACAAACCCGAAAACGCCGGCACGACTGGCAGTCCGCAGCCGGCCTCCCCCGCGCCGAGCAGCGCACCGGCCGAACCGGCCGCCTCGCTTCCTCCGTCGCATGAAGATGCCACCCAGTCGGCCGCCAAAGACACGAGCCCGGCGGCCGAGGAGGCGACCGCGAGGTCGTCGACCGACGATCCGCTCAGCGCATCGGCACTAACGCCCGAAGATCCGCGCACGGCGCGGCTGCGCGACGCGGCCGAGGCGCGCAGCGCCGCCGCCGAATCGACCGCGCGGCAGGAAGCCAAGGTGCACGAGCGCGAAGCGCGGCGCGCTGGTCCGTACGCCGGCCGCGCGACCATGGTGAAACCCGAGCCAGTCGTCAAACCGACGGCGGCCGCCGGCGAGCCGCACGCGGGCGGCATTAGCGCCGCGGACCTCGCCACCGACGACGAAATCGCCACCGAGGCAGCCGCCGCACCCGCGGCGCGTGCGCCCGGCTCGCCGCCGCCCGGTTTCGGCGCGGCACCCGATTTCAGCGCCACGCACCCGCCGCCACCCAACGCGCTGCCGCCGTCGCCACCGCGTTATCTGAAGCAGAGCGACTCCGCGTGGAGCGTGTTCGGCCGGATCATCGCGGCGCGCGCGCGGCAGCTGTTCGATCGCGCGGGGCAGCGGATCACGCAGCGCACGCTGCGCATCGGCGTGTCGGCGCGCATCTTCCACCCGGAACCGGGCGCGAAGGGCTTGCGCGGCAAGACACTGCAGTATCTGGAGGAATCGGTCGCGCACTGGGTGATGTCGCGCGACGTGCTGGTGTTCATGATCCCGACCGTTGGTCATCAGGGCATGCTGCACCCGAGCAACATCCGTCTGCGCGACTATGCGAAGCATCTCGATGGCCTGCTGCTGCAAGGCGGCGCCGACGTGTCGCCGCAGACGTATGCGGAATCGGCGACCAGCCACGAATGGCCCGGTGACCGCGTGCGCGACATGTACGAGCTCGAGCTGCTGCACGAGTTCGTCGAATCGGGCAAGCCGGTGCTCGGCGTGTGCCGCGGCTGTCAGCTGATCAATGTCGCGTTCGGCGGCACGCTATATCAGGACATCGCGACCGAAGTGCCCACCGCGAACGCCCACGTCAACGAAAACTACGATCAGCACCGGCACGGCGTGCATTTTCCGGATGGCTCGACGCTGCTGAACATGTTCCCCGGACGGCGCGACGCGATCGTCAACTCGATCCACCATCAGGCGGTAAAGACGCTGGGCCGCGATCTGAATATCGAGGCGGTGTCGGCGTCGGACGGCATCATCGAGGCCGTGCGCTACCGGCGCGCGCCGTTCGTGATGGGCGTGCAGTGGCACCCGGAGTTTCATCGCGCGGGCGGACCGGAGCTGCTCGATTGCACGCCGTTGCTCGATACGTTCCTGCGGGTCGCGCGGGAGACGCGGTTTTAAGCATGGCGGGTTTGCGTTGGTGCGGCGTGCGCGGTCGAGGTTGAGTCCGCGGCGTGGTTGCGCATCGGTCCCGCGCTTTCGCTGTTTTCCGCAGCCCGACGGAGCCATTCCATTCTGACGCACTGCCACGTTATGTGGCAGTGCGTTTTCTTCTCTCGAAATAATCAGGAGTGCGAGCTGGGTGGCGTCTTTATTTTGCGACTGTGATTTTGGATGGAGTGGTTCGCTGCGCCAACCGTCTATCTCGATTTCGAGCGTGTCCATACAGTGCCCACGAGCTTCGCGTCGCGATAAATCCGCGCGATAATCCAACGTCATTCTGGATCGGCGTGGAGCAGGCATATGAAGTACTCCTTGGTTATCCGGCGCGCTATGTTGCTCGCCGGTGTCTATGCGTTGTGGCATGCGGGTGTTGCGGTGGCACAGCAGGACAGCGTGAGCGCGCCGCTGGCGGGCACGCGGCCGGCTCCAGGGGAGTTGGCGCCGCGAGAGGCTGGCCCCCAGTCCGTCGCTGAGCCCGAGGTGTCCGCGAATACGCCCGCCGCCGCGCGCGGCGACGTCGCCGATTTGATCCAGTTGATCCACGACGCGAACCTCAGCGAACTGCGCACGACCTACAACGGCAGCTACGGTGCGAGCCTGTTCTTCCATCCGCCGCGGATGACGTACTACGTCGCGTTGTTTCAGAACAAGCATTTCTGGCGCGTGATCAGGAGCGATTCGGCAGAGCGCGCGGAAGCGGTCTACGCCGGTTTCGCGCAGCAGACGCAGCAACTCGCGGACGTCGAGATTCATCGCACGCGGTTGCAGGCGCAGAATGCGTATCTGCAGGGCAGCATCGCGATATCGCAGCAGCAGGCGCAACGGCTGCAGACCGATCTCGACGTCGCCCGCACGCAGCAGGCGAAGGTCGACGACCGGCAGCGGCAGACGCGCGACGAGGCGCTCGCGCTGCGCGCGGAGCGCGACAACGCGCAGGCGCAATTGCGTCAGCTTCAGAGCGCGGTCACGCGCTTGCAGCAGCAGATGGAAGCGGGCTTGCCTGCGTCGAAGTAACGGCGGCGCTCATTGCGCGAATTGTTCCGGGATTTCGGTGACGCGACGCTGCGATATGTGGTTCATCCACTCGGTGCTATTTACCGGCAGATTGTTCGACACGGTGGAGCGCGGCAGCGGCGCGACGTCGCGCAAAGACATCATGGCGAACGTCGTTACATCAGCGTATCCGTCTTCGCCGAACCGGGTACGAACGCGCGCTTCATGCGATGGGTCATTCGCGGCATGGCGATTTACCGGAAGCGGACGCGTTTGCACGCGAAGCGCACGACGCGGAGGCGACGAGCGAATCGCGTCACGCGGGGTGGGCGCATGTCGCGTGGCGGTGCCCTGAGGCAAAGCCACGATGCGCGCGGGTGCGGCGGCGGTCACGTCGACAGGTAATGGCGGAGGCACAGGAGCCGCTGTGACGGCCTCCGCAATCACCGGTGCCTCGGGACTCGCAACCAGATGCTGCGCACGACGCTTTTCTACCGGCGCCGGCGCATCGCGACGGGGCATCAGAGCTTGCGCCGATTTCAGCATGTCGGAGGCCATATGCCGCGGCGCCAGAGGCTGATCGACGATCCACCACGCCAGCACCGCGACGCAGCCGATTACGCCGGCACTCGCCGCGACCGTTCGCCGATGCCGCACAGTGCGTCGCTGCGCGATTCGCGGCGAGCGGGCCTTGAGCGGGATTCGCATTGGACCCTGAGGCACCTTCCGTTGCATAGCGGGATGCGCCGCCGTCGCGGTATGCGACGGTTCCCCGGCAGGCTGCGTGGCGTTCGCGACGGGCGTCTCTGCCGGCCGCTTCATGTCGGTCAGCACGCCGTCGATCGACACCCACTGCCCATACGACAGCAACTGCTGATCTCTGATGCACACCGTGCGCAGCAGCGCGGCATACAGCGAATCGAGCCCGGTTCGCCAGCGCTGAGCGCCGGACAGCAACGTCCAGTCGCGGCCGAACGGTTCGGGCAGGTGGTCGAGCGCACGGAGAGGGGGAAGCGCAAATGCGCCTTCGATCAGGATGAGCGGCGTGCTGGTCATCGGTTTCTTCCGGTGTCTCGGACAGGCTCACCGGTGCGGCAGTGACGGAATTTGTAGGGGGCCGATGAAGCCATCGGCAACAGAAAATCATGCCTTGAAACTACGTCGTCCACCGTTCAGATGACTCCGAAAACAGGAACACCGCCGGCGCGCGCCGTCCCCGCGACGCCACGCGCTTCACGCACACTCAACCACGGCGTTCAAGCCTTCAACCGGTACACGTAGCGCAACGCGGTGATATCCACGCCGCCCATCTGATCGGGCTCCGCGCCGACCAACTGCCAGCCGTGTCGCTCGTAAAAGCCGATCGCCGCCGTATTGCCCTCGAGCACATACAGATACAGCTGTGCCTCGCCTTGCGCGCGCGTCCAGTCTACGGCTGCGTGCATCAGTGTTTTGCCGACGCCGATGCCCTGATAACCGGGCAGCGCATGCAGGTTGTCGAGCAGCACGCCCCACGCGGACTCGGGCTGGCGCTCGACACACACGAAGCCGGCCGGCTCGCCGGCCAGCTCGGCGATCAGCACGATGCGGCGCTCGCCGCCCGGCGCGCCGAGACGTGCTTCCCAATAGGCGGCGCGTTCGCGCGTGACTTCGCCGTCGAGGAACGCGTCGGGCAACAGACCGCGATAGGTCGCCTGCCAACTGGCGCTGTGGATCGACGCAATCAGCGCGGCGTCCTCGAGCGTGGCGGGGCGCAGGGAAAGAGCAGGGGTGGTTCGCATCGGCGTAATCGACTGAATGGCCTCGCGCGGACAGTCTACCGCCGCCCGCGGGTGTCGCGCGTAAGCAAACTGTATGCGTTTCGCGTCGACCCTATCAGCAGTAACATTACGTGGCATCGGCCCGACATCGAGCTCAGCGTTTACCCTCATATCGAATGAGCGCCGTGAGCAGCAGAATGCGGCGCCCGCGGGCGCACTTGCTTATACCTGTGCGTCCGCCTGCGGCATCCGCTTGCCAAACGCGGTGGATCGTTTCAACTGCCCGCTCGTCACCGTCCGCGTCGATCCGTCCGGCAGGGCGGCGGGCCTATCCGAGAGTGTCATGTCTACAGCGACCCACGCCGCTTCCACCACCGAAGAATCCAAGGTCAAGACAGTGTTCCGCGTTGTCAGCGGCAACTTTCTTGAAATGTACGACTTCATGGTCTATGGCTACTACGCTTCCGCGATCGCCAAGACCTACTTTCCTGGCGGCAGCGATTTCGCGTCGCTGATGCTGTCGCTGTCCGTGTTCGGCGCGGGCTTCCTGATGCGTCCGCTCGGCGCGATCGTGCTCGGCGCCTACATCGACCATCACGGCCGTCGCAAAGGCCTGATCCTCACGCTGAGCCTGATGGCGCTCGGCACGCTGACGGTCGCGACGATACCGGGCTACGCGACCATCGGGCTCGTGGCGCCCGTGCTGGTGCTGCTCGGCCGGCTGCTGCAAGGCTTCTCCGCCGGCGCTGAGCTCGGCGGCGTGTCGGTGTATCTGTCGGAGATCGCGACGAAGGGCAACAAGGGCTTCTATTGCTCGTGGCAGTCGGGCAGCCAGCAGGTCGCGGTGGTATTCGCCGCGCTGATCGGCGTGATGCTCAACAAGATTCTGCCCGCCGAGCAGATGTTCGCGTGGGGCTGGCGCGTGCCGTTCCTGATCGGCTGTCTGATCGTGCCGTTCCTGTTCATCATCCGCCGCTCGCTGCAGGAAACCGAGGAGTTCACGGCGCGCAAGCATCGTCCGAGCATGGGCGAGATCCTGAAGTCGATGCTCGCGAACTACCCGATCGTGCTGGGCGGCATGGGCATGGTCGTCATGACGACCGTGTCGTTCTACATGATCACCGCTTACACGCCGACCTTCGGCAGGGAAGTGCTGAAGCTGTCGGCGATCGACGCGCTCGTCGTCACCGTCTGCGTCGGTATCTCGAATCTGATCTGGCTGCCGTTGTCCGGCGCGTTGTCGGACCGCATCGGCCGCCGTCCGGTGCTGCTAGCGTTCACGATCCTGACGATCCTCACCGCGTATCCGGCGCTGCAATGGCTCGTCGCCGAACCGTCGTTCGCGCGTCTGCTCGCCGTGCAGCTGTGGTTGTCGTTCCTGTACGGCTGCTACAACGGCGCGATGGTCGTCGCGCTGACCGAAGTGATGCCGGTCGAAGTGCGAACCGCTGGCTTCTCGCTCGCGTACAGTCTCGCGACGACGATCGGCGGCTTCACGCCGGCCATCGCCACGCTGCTGATCCACGTGACCAGCAACAAGGCGGCGCCGGGCCTGGTCCTCGGCGTGGCGGCAATCTGCGGTCTGCTCGCGACCCTGTTCCTGTATCGCACGCCGGAGTCACGCAATCAGTATCGGGCGGCCTGACGGTTCACTTCGTGTTCTGAAAACAAAAGACCCCGCGCTAGCGGGGTCTTTTGTTTGCGGCGCGTGGTCTGTGGCTACCCGTGCCGCAATTCGTTAGCGACCACCTCGACGACTTCATCCCACGCGCCCGGCCGCGGCTGACGCACGAGCGTCGCGCCGGGATACCACGGGCTGCGCGTGTCGCCGTCGAACCAGCGCCAGTCGGCGGCGAACGGCAGCATCAGCCACAGCGGCTTGCGCAGCGCGCCCGCGAGGTGCGCGATCGACGTGTCGATCGACACCACCGCGTCGAGCCGCTCGATGATCGCCGCGGTATCCGCGAAATCATCGATGCGGTGGTCGAAGCGATGGATCGCGGCCGCGCGCGGATGCGCGTCGAGCGCCGCGCGGTCGTCCTCGGACAGATCGGGCTGTAACACGATCCAGTCGATGCCATCCAGTGCGAACAGCGGCTCCAGCGCGGCGAGCGGCATCGTGCGGGTTTCGTTGCGCTGGATGCGCCCCGACCATGCGAGCCCGATCTTGCGCTTCGCCTGACCGCCGAGCGAGCCGCGCCATTTGCGGCCATAGGCCGGCGGCACGCTCAGATAGGGCGTGCGCGCGTCAATCGTGTCGTAGCGCGTGCCGAGCGCTAGCGGCAGGCTCAAGAGCGGAATCTGCAGATCGGCGGCGGGGCGCGGCTGGCCCTGCGCGATCAGCGAGACGCGCCATGCCTGCGCGACGGGCGCGAAGAGCGGCACCAACTGCGGCTGCACTTCCAGCACGACGCGCGCGGCGCGAAGCGCTGCGAGCGGTACGAAGCGCACGAACTGCAGCGTGTCGCCGAAACCCTGTTCGGCATGGATCAGCAGCGTGTATTTTTCGATCGACTCGCCGTGCCAGCGGGGCAACGTCTGGATCACCGGTTGCGCGACGGTTTGCAAGCGCCATTCGTATTCGGGCAGCCCGCGCTCGAAGTCGCGCATCGCGAGCCACGCGAGCGCACGGTTCATATGCGCGGACGCGAGATCCGGTCGCAGCCGCAACGCCTGATCGAGCGCGCGCACCGCGGCCGCGTGCGCGCCGAGCGCCTGGTGCGCGGTGCCGAGCGCAAGCCACGCGAGCGCGAATTGCGGATCGAGCCCGACCGCGCGCTCCAGATACGGCAGCGCCTGTTCGGCACGGCCGAGCGCCGCGAGCGCGTTGCCCATGCCATAGATCGCCGGCGGCAGGTTCGGCTGCAGACGCAGCGCCGCTTCAAATGACGCGACTGCCCGCGCATGGCGGCCGGTCGCATCGAACGTATTCGCGAGATTGAAGTGCGCGGCGACGAAGCGCGGCTCGGCGGCGAGCGCAGCCTCGAAGCAGGGCACCGCCTCGTTCGGTCGACCGAGCGCGTTCAGCGACATGCCCATGTTGTTCAGCGCGCCCGCGTGACCGGGGCGCAGCTCGAGCGCGCGCCGGAACGACGCGATCGCGTCCGCGTGACGGCCGAGCGCGTGCAGCGCGTTGCCGAGATTGTTGTGCGACGACGCGTCGTTCGGCTGCAGGCGCAGCGAACGTTCGAACGCATCGGCGGCGTCTTCGTGACGGCCTTGCGACGCGTACGCGTTGCCGAGGTTGTAGTGCGCCATCGGGAAGGTCGGCGCGAGCGTCAGCGCGTTGCGGAACTGCTCGATCGCGGCGTCGATCTGGCCGAGCGCCTTCAGCGCATTGCCGAGGTTCAGCTGCAGCGCCGCGTCTTCGGGGCGCAGATCGACCGCGCGCCGCACCAGCGCCGCGGCTTCGGCGTGCTGGCCCTGCTGGTGGCGCAGCACGCCGAGCAGATGCAGCGCGTCGACGTGGCTGGGGTCGTGGTCGAGCGTGGCGCGGTAGCCGCGTTCGGCGTCGTCGAGGCGGCCGTCACGATGCGCCGCGAACGCGCGGTCAAATACAGGTTGCATGACGGGGAGGGCATTTGGATCAATCAGACTGAGGGCGCATTTTCCCATACTTGCGCAAGCGGCCCGGATTTGCGCGCAGCGTGAGTTCATGGGCAACGACGGATGGAACCCTCGCGCGACCCGTCTTGCCGACGCGCGATTGATGCAGCGCACCCGTGTGCGCAAGAGCTGCGGCGTACACTAGAACGCATTGTTGCCTCCGGAGTTCCGCATGGACGCTGCCGCCTACGACGCGTCGCCGGTGCTGATCGTCGGGGCCGGTCCAACCGGACTTGCCGCAGCGATGAGTCTCGCGCGCGCCCACATCCCCGTGCGCCTGATCGACAAGGCACCGCAGCCGAACCCTTACTCGCGCGCGATCGGCATTCAGGCACGTACGCTCGAACTGCTCGAGCAGCATCGGCTGGTCGAACCGTTTCTCGAGCTCGGCCATCGCGCGCGCGTGGCGAATCTGTTTTCGAACGGCATGCGGCTTGCGCAGCTCGATTTCGACCCGTTGCACACGCGCTATCCCTATCTGCTGTTTCTCGACCAGTCGGTGACCGAGCGGCTCCTGACCGAGCATCTGGCGACGCTCGGCGTGAAGGTCGAGCGCGGCGTCGAGCTCGTGGCGTTCATGCAAGGCTCCGCGAGCGTTCAGGCGACCTTGCGCCGCGCGGACGGCCGCACGGAAGCCATGCGCCCGTCGTATCTGATCGCGGCCGATGGCGCGCACAGTTCGATTCGCCATCGCCTCGACCTGAACTTCGAGGGCAAGACCTTCGACCAGACCTTTCTGCTCGCCGACCTGCATGCCGAAACCGACTGGCCCGACGACGAGTTCCATATCTTCGCGTCGGGCGACGGTCTCGTCGCGCTGTTTCCGATGGGCCACGGCCGCCATCGTCTGATCGCCGATCATGCGGTCGAGCCGTCCGGCAGCGCCGCGCCGCCGGCCCCCGCGGTGCTCGGCGAGCCGCCGCTGGAGCGGGCGCCGGCGCCGTCGCTCGAACAATGCAAGGCGCTGATCGCGCGCCGCGTGCGCGAGCGCGTCGACGTGTCGGAGCTGGCGTGGTCGGCGTACTTCCACGTGAACAGCCGGATGGTCGACCGGCTGCGCGTGGGCCGCATCTTCCTCGCCGGCGATGCCGCGCACGTACACAGCCCCGCGGCCGCACAAGGCATGAACACCGGCATCCAGGAAGCGCTCAATCTCGGCTGGAAGCTCGCGCGCGTGATCGGCGGCGCGGCGCCGGATCGCCTGCTCGACACGTATCACGCCGAGCGACATCCGATCGAGCGCGAGGTGCTGCGGCAGACCGGTTTCATCACGCAGATGGCCGAGGCCGATCACGGACCGATGAAGCTGCTGCGCGAGCGCGTGATGCCGGTGCTGGCCACGTTCGGTCCGCTGCGCGATGCCGCACGCGCGACGATCAGCGAGCTGTCGATCCAGTACCGGCGCAGTCCGCTGACGCTCGAACGCGTGCTCGACGGCGGCCCGCGCGCGGGCGAGCGCGCACCCGACGCGCTCGTGCACGTCGTCGACGGTCCGCTGGGGCGCGCGCCGGGCGTCGGCTGCATTTTCGATCTGCACGATCCGGCGTTCTTCTCGCTGTTTCTGCTGTTGCCGCCGCTGCCCGTCGATGGCACGCCGCTCGATCCCGCCGCCAAACATGCGCCGCCGCCGGACCCCGAAGTAGAAAAGCTCGCCGCCGAGGTCGAGCGGCTGCTGCCGAACGCGGTGCGAATCTGGCGCGTCACCGATACGAGCGGCGACGGCGGCCCGGCGTTGTCCGAATCGTATGGGCGCACGCGGCCGTCGTTTTATCTGGTGCGGCCCGACGGCTACATCAGCGCGCGCGGACGCACCGGCTCGGACCTGCACGGTCTCGTACGGCACTGCGAAGCGTGGTTTACGGTTGGGGGAGAGATATCGGAACAGGCGACGTTGTGATTGGCGCCGCCTGTTGCGTGGCATGGGCACGCACGCGCCAGCGGATCGTGCCGCCGCGCCTGGTTGATTGGGGAAACGGCCCGAGCCTAAGCCGCCGGCGCCTGGGCCGGCGCCGGCGTCAACTTCTCGCGATACCTGACGATCGCCTCGCGCGTGAAGTCCGATAGCGCGATGTCATACGTGTCCGGCGCTTCGTCGAGCGTCGCGAGCAGCGCGCGCCGCATGCGCGGCTCCCAGAAGCGGCGGATGTGTTCGGCGACGCCGGTCAGCGCTTCCTCGTGGTCGGGCATCGACTCGAAGAAGTCGCCGATCCGGTTCGCCATGTCGATCAGATTCCGATTGTCCATGGCTCGCCTCACTTGCCCGCGGTGACGGCCGCGGCCGCATTGGCCAGCTCGCGTTGCTTCAGCAGTTCGAGCTGTTCGCTATTGAAGCGCGAATAGTCCTTCTGCCATTGCGACGGCTGCTCGACCGGCATCACCTGCACCGCGGTCACCTTGTATTCGGGGCAGTTGGTCGCCCAGTCGGAGCTGTCGGTCGTGATCACGTTCGCGCCCGATTCGGGGAAGTGGAACGTCGTATAGACGACGCCCGGCTGCATCCGCTCCGTCACCTTCGCGCGCAACACGGTCTGCCCCGCGCGCGATTCGATGCCGACCCAGTCGCCGGTTTTGATGCCGCGTTCCTCGGCATCGTGCGGATGCAGTTCGAGCCGGTCTTCGTCATGCCAGCGCGAATTCTCGGTGCGGCGCGTCTGCGCGCCGACGTTGTACTGCGACAGAATGCGCCCGGTCGTCAGCAGCAACGGATACTTGCGCGTTACCTTCTCCGGCGATGCGATGAACTTCGTGATCACGAACCTGCCCTTGCCGCGCACGAAGGTGTCGACGTGCATCGTCGGCGTGCCGTCGGGCGCGTCCTCGTTGCATGGCCACTGGATGCTGCCCATTTCGTCGATCTTCTGGTACGACACGCCGTGGAAGGTCGGTGTGAGCCGCGCGATTTCGTCCATGATCTCGGACGGATGCGTGTAGTCCATCTCGTAGCCGAGCGCGCGCGACAGCAACTGCGTGACTTCCCAGTCCGCGTAGCCGGCGAGCGGCGGCATCACCTTGCGCACGCGCGAGATGCGGCGCTCGGCATTGGTGAACGTGCCGTCCTTTTCGAGGAACGACGAGCCGGGCAGCAGCACGTGTGCATACTTGGCGGTCTCGTTCAGGAAGATGTCCTGCACGACGATGCATTCCATCGACGACAGCGCCGCCGCCACATGATGCGTGTTCGGGTCCGACTGCACGATGTCCTCGCCCTGGCAGTACAGACCCTTGAAACTGCCGTGCAGCGCGGCGTCGAACATGTTCGGAATGCGCAGGCCAGGTTCCGGTTGCAGTGTGACGGCCCAGGCGTTTTCGAACTGCGTGCGCACGAGCGGATCGCCAATGTGACGATAGCCGGGCAGCTCGTGCGGGAACGAGCCCATGTCGCACGAACCCTGCACGTTGTTCTGGCCGCGCAGCGGATTCACGCCGACACCTTCGCGGCCGATGTTGCCGGTCGCCATCGCCAGGTTCGCGATGCCGATCACCATCGTCGAGCCTTGCGCGTGTTCGGTGACGCCCAGGCCGTAGTAGATCGCGGCGTTGCCGGCGCTCGCGTAGATGCGCGCGGCTTCGCGTACCTGTTGCGCGGGCACGCCGGTCGCCGCTTCGGTCGCTTCCGGCGAGTTCTCCGGCAGCGCGACGAAATCGCGCCACTGTTCGAACGCGCGGGTTTCGCAGCGCTCGGCCACAAACGCTGCGTCGAGCAGGCCTTCAGTGACGATCACATGCGCGAGCGCATTGACGATCGCGACGTTGGTGCCGGGCCGCAATTGCAGATGGTGCGACGCCTTCACGTGCGGCGTATCGACGATGTCGATCCGGCGCGGATCGACGACGATCAGCTTCGCACCCTCGCGCACGCGCCGCTTCAGACGCGAGGCGAATACCGGATGGCCATCGGTCGGATTCGCGCCGATTACCATGATCACGTCGGCTTTGTCGACGGAGGCGAACGTCTGGGTGCCGGCCGATTCGCCGAGCGTCGTCTTCAGACCATAGCCGGTCGGCGAGTGGCAGACGCGCGCGCAGGTGTCGACGTTGTTGTTACCGAACGCGGCGCGCACGAGCTTCTGCACGAGGTAAGTCTCTTCGTTCGTGCAACGCGACGACGTGATGCCGCCGATCGAATCGCGGCCATGCTTCGCCTGGATGCGACGCAATTCCGATGCCGCGTACGAGATCGCTTCGTCCCAGCTGACTTCGCGCCACGGGTCGGTGATCGTCGCGCGGATCATCGGCTTTTTGATGCGGTCCTTGTGCGTCGCGTAGCCCCACGCGAAGCGGCCCTTCACGCATGCATGACCCTCGTTGGCCTGGCCGTTCTTGTGCGGCACCATCCGCACGACCTGGTTGCCCTTCATCTCTGCCTTGAACGAGCAGCCGACGCCGCAATAGGCACAGGTGGTGACGACCGAGTGCTCGGGCTGGCCGAGCATCACGACGGTCTTTTCCTGCAAGGTCGCGGTCGGGCACGCGGCCACGCAGGCGCCGCACGACACGCACTCCGATTCCATGAACGGCTGGTTCTCGCTGGCCGCGACGCGAGATTCGAAGCCGCGTCCGGTGATCGTCAGCGCGAACGTGCCCTGGGTTTCCTCGCACGCGCGCACGCAGCGATTGCAGACGATGCACTTCGCCGGGTCGTACGTGAAGTACGGATTCGATTCGTCCTTCTGGTCCTTCAGATGATTCGCGCCGTCGAAGCCGTAGCGCACTTCGCGCAGGCCGGTCACGCCCGCCATGTCCTGCAGTTCGCAGTCGCCGTTGGCGGGGCAGGTCAGGCAATCGAGCGGATGGTCGGAGATGTACAGCTCCATCACGTTGCGACGCAGCGACTGCAGACGGTCGGTCTGCGTGCGCACTTTCATGCCGGCTTCGACCGGCGTCGTGCACGAGGCCGGATAGCCGCGCCGTCCTTCGATTTCGACGAGACACAGGCGGCATGAGCCGAACGGTTCGAGCGAATCGGTCGCGCACAGCTTCGGCACGTTGACGCCAGCTTCAGCCGCCGCGCGCATCACCGACGTGCCCGCCGGTACGGTCACCGCCTCGCCGTCGATTTCGAGCGTCACGTCGACGTCCGAGTGGCGGGCGGGGGTGCCGTAGTCGGTGTCGTCGGCGAACGCGTTGGCGGCGCGTGCCTGGGCTTGCGACTTGCACGCGCAGTTGCCTGAGCCGCAGCCGCCCCCCAGGGGGACTTCCTTCGGGGCGCCGGCAGGGGAGTTGAACTGGTCGGACATGGTGAACTCCTGGAGTCAGGCCGCGGCCGCTTTGGTGGCGTGGTCGGCAGTGGGATCGGCGGCGAGACCGAAGTCTTCAGGGAAATGATCGAGCGCGGACAGCACCGGATACGGCGTCATGCCGCCCATCGCGCACAGCGAGCCGGCTACCATCGTGTCACACAGATCGCGCAGCAATTGCACCTGACGCGGCGACGTGTCGCCGTTGCGAATCCGCGCGATCACCTCGACCCCGCGCGTCGAGCCGATCCGGCACGGTGTGCATTTGCCGCACGATTCGAGCGCGCAGAAGTGCATCGCGTATTGCGCGAGCTCGGCGAGGTTCGAGGTGTCGTCATGCACGACGAGACCGCCGTGGCCGATCACCGCGCCGATCGCCGCATACGCCTCGTAGTCCATCGGAATGTCCCACTGGCTTGGCGGCAGATAGGTGCCGAGCGGGCCGCCGACCTGCACCGCGCGCGCCGGCCGGCCGCTCGCGGTGCCGCCGCCGAAGTCGTCGAGCAGTTGGCGCAATGTCACGCCGAACGCGAGTTCGACGAGGCCGCCTCGCTTGATGTTGCCGGCCAGTTGGAACGGCAGCGTGCCACGCGAGCGGCCCATGCCGAAGTCTTTATAGAACGCGGCGCCGCGCGCGAAGATGATCGGCACGGTGGCGAGCGTGATCGCGTTGTTGATTACGGTGGGCT
This sequence comes from Paraburkholderia sp. CI3, assembly GCF_050436505.1. Classification (NCBI taxonomy): domain Bacteria; kingdom Pseudomonadati; phylum Pseudomonadota; class Betaproteobacteria; order Burkholderiales; family Burkholderiaceae; genus Paraburkholderia; species Paraburkholderia sp. CI3. Next base: position 2,036,381 of record NZ_JBNDMI010000004.1, on the reverse strand, counting down.
GGCCATAGAGACCCACGAGTGCGGGCACCGGCGGCTTTGCGCGGACGATGCCGCGCTTGCCTTCGAGCGATTCCAGCATCGCGGTTTCCTCGCCGCACACATACGAGCCCGCGCCTTTCGCGACGAACAGCTCGAAACGCTGCCCGCTCGAGAGCACGCTGTCGCCGAGCCAGCCGGCTGTGCGCGCACGGGCGATGGCAGCTTCGAGCGTCGCGATCGAGTGCGGGTATTCGCTGCGCACATAGATGTAGCCGACGGTCGCGCCGGTCACGACGCCGGCGATGATCATGCCTTCGATGAGCACGTACGGATCGCTTTCCATCACGAGACGATCGGAGAAGGTGCCGGAATCGCCTTCGTCGGCATTGCAGACGACGTACTTCTGCGCGGCTTTCGCGCCGCGCACCGTGCGCCACTTGATGCCGGCCGGGAAGGCCGCGCCGCCGCGGCCGCGCAGACCGGATTCGATCAGCGCTTCGCAGGCGGCATCGCCGTCGGTTTGCAGGGCGTTGCGTAGGCCTTCGAGGCCGCCGTGCGCGACGTAATCGTCGATGGACAGCGGGTCGGTGATGCCGATCCGCGCGAAGGTCAGGCGCTGCTGCTTCTTCAGATACGGAATCTCGTCGACCACGCCGACGCGCCGCGCATGCTCCCCGCCGTCGACGAAGCCCGCGTCGAACAACGCGGCGACGTCTTCCACGTCGAGATTCGCATAGCCGATGCGGCCTTCGGGCGTCGCAACTTCGACGAGCGGTTCGAGCCACAGCAACCCGCGCGAACCGTTGCGGATCAGTTCGATCGCAATGCCGCGGCGCGCGGCTTCGCTGGCGATGGCTTCGGCCAGCGCATCGGCGCCGAGCGCGAGCGCCGAGGAATCTCGCGGAACATAGATGCGCGTCATGCCAGCACCTCCACGCATTTGCGGGCAGCGGCGAACAGCGCGTCGAATTTTTGCGGCGACACGCGCGCGTGCAGCGTGCCGTTGAGCATCATCGCCGGCGACAGCGCGCATTGGCCGAGGCAGTACACCGATTCGAGTTCCACCGTTGCGCCGTCATGGTGACCGGTGTCGAAGCGGCAACCGGTGTGCGCCTCGATGTGCTGGGCAAGCGCCTCGGTGCCCATGCTGCGGCACGCTTCGGCGCGGCACAGTTGCACCGTGACGGGCGCGGCCGGCGAGGTGCGAAAGTGATGGTAGTAAGTGATGACGCCGTGCACTTCCGCTCGCGACAGGTTCAGCGCGCGGGCGAGCGGTCCGACCGCCGCGGGTGGCACAAAGCCGAGTTCGTCCTGGATCGCGTGCAGGATCGTGATGAGTGTGCGGCCCGGCTGCGCGTGACGTTGCACGAGCTGATCCGGCGCCGTGGCGAGAGAATCGTCCAAAGGGGGGCTCCTCCGAAGCGATATATGCACTTGTTATTCATAATGCATGCACGTATGCTTCGCTTATTCGACATGGTATAGCCGAAAGATAGGCGGGCCGACCGGCGCGCGCAATAGGAAACAGTCAAACATATATGGTCAGGATCGAATGTCAGGTCGAGCTCGTGGTGAAGGGCGCGGATGGCCGCGAGGCCAGCCTGTCTGACGTGGTGCCGCTGCTCGCTCTCGTCGATGAATCTGGCAGCATTGCGCAGGCCGCGGCGCTTAAGGGTTTGTCCTATCGGCACGCATGGGGCTTGCTGCGCAGCATCGAGGAGCGGTTTGGTGGTCCTCTGATCGCGAAAGAGCGTGGGCGCGGCTCGGTGTTGTCCGAGCTCGGTCACGCGGTGCTGCGCGGGCAGCGGCTCTGCGGCGAGCGGCTCGACGGCAATTTGCAGGCGCTCGCGAGCGAAGTGGCGAGCGATCTGAACCGCTGGCTTGCGCCCCCCGCCGATGACGTGCGCATCCACGCGTCGCACGGTTACGCGGTGGCCGCGCTTGTTACGGCGCTGGTCGCCAACGATCTGCCGGTCGAGATCAAGTACCGCGACAGCGCCGAGGCGGTCAGTGCGCTCGCGCGCGGCGAGTGCGATCTGGCGGGCTTTCATCTGCCGCTCGGCGAGTTCCGCGCGGTGTGCGCCGATACCTACCGGCGCTGGCTCGATCCGCAACGCCATGTGCTCGTGCATCTGACCCGACGCAAGCAGGGTCTGTTCATCGGCAAGGGCAATCCGAAGCGGATCGGCGGGCTCGGCGATCTGGCGCGCGACGACATCCGTTTCGTCAACCGTCAGCCGGGCTCGGGTACGCGGATGCTGCTCGATCTCGCGCTGCGACAGGTCGGTGTGGACCCGGACCGCGTCAACGGCTATGCGTCGACCGAGCTGACGCACTCGGCGATCGCGGCGTTCGTCGCGAGCGGCATGGTGGACATAGGCTTCGGCGTCGAACCGGCCGCGCATCATTTCGGGCTCGACTTCATTCCGATCGTCGACGAGGACTATTACTTCGCGTGCGATCGCGCGCACCTCTCTCGCGCACCGCTCGCGACGGTGATCAACCTGTTGCGCGGCAGCGCGTTTCACCAACGCGTCGAGCAGCTCGCCGGCTACGATCCGTGCGACTGCGGCAGGCTCGTCGATCTGGACGAGGGGCTCGGCGGCGCGCTCGCGTAACGGCGGAGTAAGAGCCTGTAACCAGAAAAGCGGTGGCGCTCGGCGTGCGCGGCTGCGCAGTGCGCCGGTTTCGGCTACTCTCTTGGCTTCGTATCCGCCTTTACCGCGCGCCAAGCTGCGCTGAACCGACATGAAAGCTCTTCTCCATGCATGTGCCGCCGCTGCCGCGGCTGGTGTGCTCTGTGCCACCGTCTCCATCGCTTACGCGCAAAATTCGCCTGGCGTGCCGGGTGGCATCCTGACCGACGAATTCCGCATTAACGAGCATCCGCAGATGCCGTTCGCCGCGTCCTCCCCGTCGGACAAGTATCAGCACGGCCAACGCTCGAAGGCGCGCAAGCGCGGCGACATGGGCGATCCGAATGGCTGCAATCTGCAGTGCCCGAAAGACGAATAAGAATTGGCTCGGGCTTCGCTCGAGCTTCGAGGTTTGACGCAACGCCGGCCCTTGGGTCGGCGTTGTGCTTTGTGGCGGGGGCGATGGCGGCCCAGTTGCCGGCCGGAGTGGCTTCTTATGGCCTGGCGATGTGCCGGATTTCCTTGAAGCCGTCCCCCTTTGCATCGCCCGACGGCTTGTCGGTCGGCGCCGCCGTGGCCGCCGGCCAGTTGCTCGTGCAGCCGCTGACGCCGGGCCTGGTGTCCTTGTCGAACGTGTGGAGCGTCATGCCGTCAGCGGTGACGAAGCGGCCGTCGGACAGTTTGGGCGGATCGGCGAAGGCGCCGGCGTGTAGCACGGCGAGTGCGAGCGGGGCCAGCAGAGCGATGGTCTTGCGCATGACGCAGGCTCCTGTTTTGGCGACGTGGTTGGCGAATCACGACTCGCTTCGAGCTACGAGTATAAGCAGCGGCCGCGGATTTACCGGGGCGTGTTGTGCGTCCCCGCTGAGTGAAGGGGAGATGTGTGGCCGGCCCGCAAAGCGTCGCGGACGGTGCCGAAAATAAAAAACCCCGACAGCGTTACGCTACCGGGGTTTTTGGGGGCCGTTCATCGCGAACGTTCCAGGTATTTGGTCGCGGCGTCCACCAAATAGTTGTCCGTTATCGTTTGTTCGTAAGGTATTCTAGAATTGCGGCTAATAAAGTACCCCCAAAAGTACCCACAGCCTGCGATCGCTACCCACTTATCCACCACCTCGGACGTGATCGGCGGCACGCCCCGTCACGATTGGGCGGAAGAAAAAACCGGTTTTGCGCTTGATGCTTGTGTTGCATGGTGCGTCGCACGAAACCAGCATCCTGTTTACCTCCAGGCGTCGGTCGCCTATCGGACCGAGGCTGTGTGAAAAACACACGCCGAACGGTCCCATCGAAAAACTCGGCCCATCAGATCGTCCTGTGTTGGCTTGGATGCAACTCAGGAAGGGTAAAGCGACACCCGAAAACCGAGTAGTTTCGCGTTTTCACACAGCCTCGACCCATTGGCGACGGTCGGGTCGTCGTGGCTCCAACGGCAGGTGTACGAGCGGAACGGCCATGCCGCGCCTTCATCTATGGACTCGTCTTTAGCCATAGTCGACATCCAAATATGTTCGCTACCGAACAAGGCCGTGTGAAAACTCAAGCCACACGCCCGAGTCTAAAACCTCGACCCTTCAGATCGTCTTGTATTAGCTTGGAAGCGACGCGGGAAGGGTAAAGCGACCCCGAAAACAGGGTGTTTTTCGTTTTCCCCCGGCTTCGACCCAAAGCCGACCTTTCGACCGCGATACCGCAATTGCAGCATCTGACGCTGAAGCAACTGTCAATGCTATTGCGGAGGTCAATATGGGCTTCGAGCAGTTGAGACTGCGCTGAATGACGTTCGCTGGGAGCCGATGCCGTGGTCGTATGGCACAGTGATATGATCATTCACTTTTCTCGCTCTGCGAACAAGGTGCCAGATGGACCTGTGTTGGTTGCACATTTCCGACTTTCACTTTCGAAGCGGCGACACGTACGACAGTGACGTGGTGTTGCGTGCGCTGATCAAGTCCGTGCGCGATTACCGCAACGCCGGCCGGCGCTGCCACTTGATATTTGCGACCGGCGACATCGCACAGGCGGGCAAGCCGCAGGAATATGAGCAGGCGACCCGCTTCTTCGACGCGTTACTCGACGCGGCTGACGTCGAGCGGCGCTCTCTGTTCGTCGTTCCAGGCAACCACGACGTCGATCGGAGCCAGGGTGTGGGACTCGCGCGAACGCTCGGTTCGCGCGAAGACTCCGACGCGTACTTTGCGCCGAATATGCCGAAGCCACACTTGAGCCTTAAATTGCGCGCTTTCAGCCAATGGCATGAGCAGTACTTCGCAGGGGTTCGGCGCTTCCCGGATACTTCGACCTGCGGACCTGTCGAGTTAATGGAAGTACGTGGGCGTCGCATTGCCGTGCTGAGCCTGAACAGCTCACTGTTCTGCCAGGACGACAATGATCATGCGAAGCTGCTGCTTGGTCGTCGTTGCCTCGATGCTGCGCTCACCGAGCTGGGGACGCACTCGGCCGATCTGAATTTGGCACTGATCCACCACCCTCTCGACTGGCTCAGCGATGTCGAACGGTCGAACGTTAGGGCAAGCCTGCAAGGCCATGTCGACGTCATATTGCGGGGTCACTTGCATGAGACTGACGTCGACACGGTCACGTCGCTTACAGGAACGACACTGCATTTCGCCGCCGGTGCTGCATACCAGACGCGCAAATGGCCGAATCGGGCACTCTACGTGACTCTTGAGAACAGCGGTTCGCTGCGCGTGTTTCCGATTCGCTACGAGGATAGTCCCGTCGAAGTCTGGACAGTCGACCCGAGCGTATTTCCCCACGATCCTGGGCACGAAAGGCGACTGCCGAGCCCACGGGCCCATCCGGCATCGCCGGCTGCACCTGCACCGGCGATGGAGCCGCGGGAACCAGCGCGTTTTCGCAGCAACGTCGCGGCGCGTGGCGACGTCCCGTTTCTCGGCCGCGAGGAACTGCTGGGCGACATCGCTCGTGAACTCGGGAACCCCGCTCACGAGCGTGTCGTCGTTCTGTACGGACCACCCGGTGTTGGCAAGAGCGAACTCGCGCGCGAGTACGCGCGGCTCGGCCGTGACAGGTACCCGGGAGGCCGTTTCTTCATCAACGCGGGTACGGAAATGGCCGACTTGGCGCGCATCGGAGCCAACAGCCTTGGGCTGGAATTCACATCCGACCTACCGCTGGCCGATCGCTGCGAACGAACGCTACTGACGATGCACGGTGCCGCGACGCTGCTGATCTTCGACAACCCGTCGACGAAACAAGCCATAGAGCCCTGGCTTCCTCGCAGCGGCATGCCGTGCCACGTGCTCGTGACGACCGTCAACGAGCGCTGGTGCGATGAGTGGCCGAGCCTCTCTATCCCACCGCTTTCGCCGGCGATGTCCCTCGAACTCGTCGAAAAGGTCGGCGGAGCGGTCGTCGCTGAGCGTTTCGGCCAAGACCTCGCGGCGCTATCTGGCGGGCTGCCGGTGCAGATCGTGCCGGCGTCGCGTGCACTGGCGTACGAGCAGCGTCGCGGACGGCTGGATGCCGCCAGATTGGACATGGCACCGGAGGCGAGTAGCAGCTTCGATCTCGTCCTCAGGACAGTCGATGCTTCGGTGCGCCTGCTGCTATATGCGGCAGCATTCCTTGCACAGCAGCGCATTATCCGCGATGAACTGTTCGGCCATCTGGAACTCGAGTACGCCGGTGTACGAACCGACTTTGAAAAAAAGCTTGACGTCTGCCTTGATCTGCACCTACTTGAAGGCAGTGCCGAATTGCGCATGCATCAGCTGCTCGGCTCATACCTGGTGCAGTGTTCAGCGCAGGATGAGGCGCTAGCTGCCAGCTTGCGGGGGGTTCGGCTGCGGCAGAAGGCCCGTTTTCTCACTCTGGTACGGCAGCTCGTTGCTGCGCCGGGGGACGCGAAATTGGGAGGGGCCATCCTGTGCTACCGGCTGGAGCCGGCAGACTGGGACGGCGAACTTGGCATGACAGCGGTCGACCAACATGCAGTGGGGGCCGGTCTGTACGCGATCGGGAGGTTCGACGAGGCGCGGCCGTGGTTCGAGCGCGCGGTCACGGAAAAGGAACAGGGCGACGCGCATGGCCGCGTCGATCACGAGAGCCTGAGCACGAGCCTGCACTTTGTCGGCTCCTGCCTGTTAAGCGTCGGCAAGTACGACGAGGCGCGGCCGTGGTTCGAGCGCGCGGTCACGGAAGCGGAACAGGGCGATAAGCATGGCCGGGTCGATCACGGCAGCCTGGGCACGAGCCTGAATTCGGTCGGCTCCTGCCTGTCGAGCGTCGGCAAGTACGACGAGGCGCGGCCGTGGTTCGAGCGCGCGGTCGCGGAAAAGGAACAGGGCGACGCGCATGGCCGCGTCGATCACGAGAGCCTGGGCACGAGCCTGCACTTTCTCGGCTCCTGCCTGTCGAGCGTCGGCAAGTACGACGAGGCGCGGCCGTGGTTCGAGCGCGCGGTCACGGAAGCGGAACAGGGCGATAAGCATGGCCGCGTCGATCACGGCAGCCTGGGCGCGAGCCTGAATTCGGTCGGCTCCTGCCTGTCGAGCGTCGGCAAGTACGACGAGGCGCGGCCGTGGTTCGAGCGCGCGGTCACGGAAAAGGAACAGGGCGACGCGCATGGCCGCGTCGATCACGGCAGCCTGGGCACGAGCCTGCACTTTGTCGGCTACTGCCTGTCGAGCGTCGGCAAGTACGACGAGGCGCGGCCGTGGTTCGAGCGCGCGGTCACGGAAGCGGGACAGGGCGATAAGCATGGCCGGGTTGATCACGGCAGCCTGGGCGCGAGCCTGAATTCGGTCGGCTCCTGCCTGTCGAGCGTCGGCAAGTACGATGAGGCGCGGCCGTGGTTCGAGCGCGCGGTCACGGAAAAGGAACAGGGCGACGCGCATGGCCGCGTCGATCACGAGAGCCTGAGCACGAGCCTGCACTTTGTCGGCTCCTGCCTGTTAAGCGTCGGCAAGTACGACGAGGCGCGGCCGTGGTTCGAGCGCGCGGTCACGGAAGCGGAACAGGGCGATAAGCATGGCCGCGTCGATCACGGCAGCCTGGGCACGAGCCTGCACTTTGTCGGCTCCTGCCTGTCGAGCGTCGGCAAGTACGACGAGGCGCGGCCGTGGTTCGAGCGCGCGGTCACGGAAGCGGAACAGGGCGATAAGCATGGCCGCGTCGATCACGAGAGCCTGGGCACGAGCCTGCACTTTGTCGGCTCCTGCCTGTCGAGCGTCGGCAAGTACGACGAGGCGCGGCCGTGGTTCGAGCGCGCGGTCACGGAAGCGGAACAGGGCGACGCGCATGGCCGGGTCGATCACGGCAGCCTGGGCGCGAGCCTGAATTCGGTCGGCTCCTGCCTGTCGAGCGTCGGCAAGTACGACGAGGCGCGGCCGTGGTTCGAGCGCGCGGTCACGGAAAAGGAACAGGGCGACGCGCATGGCCGCGTCGATCACGGCAGCCTGGGCACGAGCCTGCACTTTGTCGGCTACTGCCTGTCGAGCGTCGGCAAGTACGACGAGGCGCGGCCGTGGTTCGAGCGCGCGGTCACGGAAGCGGGACAGGGCGATAAGCATGGCCGGGTCGATCACGGCAGCCTGGGCGCGAGCCTGAATTCGGTCGGCTCCTGCCTGTCGAGCGTCGGCAAGTACGACGAGGCGCGGCCGTGGTTCGAGCGCGCGGTCACGGAAAAGGAACAGGGCGACGCGCATGGCCGCGTCGATCACGAGAGCCTGGGCACGAGCCTGCACTTTGTCGGCTACTGCCTGTCGAGCGTCGGCAAGTACGACGAGGCGCGGCCGTGGTTCGAGCGCGCGGTCACGGAAGCGGGACAGGGCGATAAGCATGGCCGGGTCGATCACGGCAGCCTGGGCGCGAGCCTGAATTCGGTCGGCTACTGCCTGTCGAGCGTCGGCAAGTACGACGAGGCGCGGTCGTGGTTCGAGCGCGCGGTCACGGAAGCGGAACAGGGCGATAAGCATGGCCGGGTCGATCACGGCAGCCTGAAGTCTAGCTTGAGGTCCCTCGCCGTCTGCTACCGAAGACTTGGCCGGCTCGACGACACCATGAAATTAGAGGAACGGATTTCGCGAATCTGAAAGTCGCTTCGCCCGTGGTAACACGTGCGGCATCTCCGAACATGCCACCTTGCGCTTGCCGCTGCTACCGCTGATGGCCGTGGCTGCGAGCGCTGACGAGCGTCCGCAAACGGATGTTCACAGGTCGTAGGAGTGACGTTAGGAGCCGGTGGGGGAGCGGCCGCAGATGGCCGGACCGCGCCCTTGGACTACCCGCAAGCAATTGCTGCGGGCACACATGGAAATCAACCGGAGAATCCCGAACTCCCAAAGCCGCCCGAAGGAGGACTAAAATCCTCATCGTTCGCCACTACCCCTTAAGCTCCATGTCGTCGTCCGACAGCCACGGAATAGGCTTCAGTTTGCCCGCCCGCAAAGCGTCGAACAACTTTCCGGTTTCGACAAACCTCCCATGCAGTCGGCGAAGCGGCGCAGCACTTCGCGTCAGGCGTTGCAGCGAGGCGACGACCGGCGCGCCGCCCGGCATGTCTTCGAACGCTTCATGCGCGGAGAATTTCTTGAAGCGCGCGGTCAGGTCATCGATAGCGACGATGAGAGCCGATACCTCGGCGGTGTTGAGTTGCAAGGCCTGCGCGGTCTGTTCCATCGATGCAACGAATTGGGTCAGAAGGCCGGTAACGATGCCCTCCGTGCCGCGCAGCAACGCAAGGTTCATGGAAGTTTTCGCGTCGAGTGTCATGTCGCTGGACAGGCCAATAAGCCAGTCCGACGACACCGCATAGATTTCGGATGCCTGCCTCAAAAAGCGCCAGCCCGTCGGCGTATCGGCCCGCCCCGACTCGATTTCCGACAAAGCGACCGGCTCGGCCACACCCGCATCGCGGAATCGCGCCGTCGCATCCTCGACGGAAAAACCGTTCTCGACGCGGGCCTGAATGAGCCGGTAGCGCAGGTCTTCGAGCTCAGCGGGGCTTGCACGGTTGCGTACGAAACGTTTCAACGGCTCCCTCAACTCGGCTTCGCGCTTTTCGTCGGCGGACAAACGATTCGCCGGTGCGGGCCGTTCCTCGGCAAGGTCAACAACCTGAAGTCCATCACGCGGTCCGACGTATCTGGTCATACGCTAACCTCCACTATGCGTTGCAGAATGGTTTCGAGCTTGCTCACGGCCAACTCAATGCGCTCGGCCTGTGTTGGCGTGGCGGCGGCGCGAGGGGTTGCCCGCCAGCGTTCAGCCGACGAGCGGTGAAAAATCGAACTGGCCGAAATACCGAAGTGTCTTGCAAGCGCCTTGGCGGTCGAGCCCGCACGATACGAGACCTCAATCTCCTGCCATGCCTGGTCAGAAAGTCGAATTGCCATATGGCTAGGCTAGAAGACGGCAATGACCGTCGAAGAGTGGACGGCCCAGTCCGACGACAGGACGCGGCTCGAAGAGCTTCCAGAAAGAAGATCAGCCGACGGCATGCGCGCCACCTTCGAGCAAGGTCACATCGAACAGCGGTCCGGATGCGATAAACGCCTTCGCACGGAGAACCTGATCGCGCTTCGCGGCAAGGTCGCGCCGCCAGTTGGCAAGCTCTTTTGCACCGGGCTTCAGCAGGTCCGCACTGTCAATCTGCTCGCTATCCAAACCCGCTTCGAGAAGGCGTTCGCGGTGCTCGGCGCGTGCGCGGTCGTAACCACGAATTTTTGCCTCGAGGCCGGGAATTTCCACGCACTCACCGTCGAGCGTGGTACGAACTGCCTGGCAGGTCTGCGCGGCGAACCGGTTACGCGCGTCCGCGATGAACTTGTCGCATGCGGCATTCGCCACCTGAGCCTCGGACACCATCCCGCTCAGTGCAGACACCTCAGTGGCCAGACTCTCGCACAGCGCGACTTCGCCGACGACGCCGCGCGCCGCGTGCTCAGCCAGGACGCCACGTGCGCCGTCCGCCTCGGCAAGCGCTGCACGCATTGCGGATATCTTGAGCGCTAGACGAACGCAGGCGTTGCTTTTCACCGCATCGAAAAAGTTGCGCTGCTCTGCGAGGTCTGCATCGGGTGACACGATTTGAGAAAGCTTGCTCATTGGAAGTCTTCGATTCGGGTTGAGAAGGCCCAATACTCACACCCGTCGAACGTGACACGGCTGAGCGTTTTCCAACTTCAGTAATCAAAATTGCAAACCGGCGTGGTTGCCTCGACGGTCTGAACGTGGCACGCGCGCGCCCGCACGCGCACGCGCGCTCCGTGCATGAAAATTCCGGTCAAACTCTTCGTTTTAAATCGTACCGAGTTCCTGTATGCCTCAACCAGCAAGCGTTTGGCGGGCAATGTCGAAGTCGAAAATGCGCAAATAATCATGCGACTTGACCGACATGCAAGTGCGCCCGGATTGCTGTCGACCGAATGGCAACACGCCCCACAGTCCGTTCCGTATTGCAGATTGGCTAAAGGGTGCAGAAATTGCACCCGTCGCAAAGGGTGCAAACGGCGGCATAAAGGGCCCGACTGACGACAGAAAAGGGTGCAACAGCTATTGCGCCCGCAAATAACCATCAACAATCGTTAAAGAATCGTAAGCGTGCCATCGAGAGGTTGGCGGATCGTGGTGCAATCATGCTTCCACCGTTGGGGGAAACGTCTTTCCTCGGGGCCGATGGTCGTCGGCAGACGGTTGCCGACGACCGCATCGGCAAGCGTGACAGCTACGTGATCGGCGCGCAACTCTCGCCGGAATTCACCGCGCGTCTGGTTGATCGTCGGCAGGAACTTGAGACGTAGGTCGCCAAGCCCGCGCTCGACTTGAACGACCGGATGGCGTTGCGTGCGGCGCTATTTCGGGGTTGCGCTAAAAAGGCGGCAAGCTCAATCGTCCGGCTGGCGCCGAACCGACAACCACGTCCCCGCCGGACAACGGAGCCAATAGCCGCTCCACACGCGGCCGCGCCACCGCCAACGCAGTCCCGATCCCGCCCACCAGCCCCACCCCGTACAAGGCTAGGAAGCCCGTATAGGACATCGCCGGGGCGATAAGGCGCGCCACGCCTACAAAAGACGCATAGAGCCACGACACCGAACTGATGGCCCCCAACAAGACGCATATCGTCGCCGCCCGACGTGGGCGACGCTGCGGTGTGGTCAGCATCGGAAACGCGACTCGATGCAGCAGCAAGCCGTTCGCCGTCAGCAGGCATACCACTGTCAGCTTTGCAGCCAGCTTCGGCTTGGAGACCAGCACAGCCACGTGTAAGCCGGTGCCAAGCAGGATCATAGCGACGCCCGTTATCCAGAGCAGGCCTAGCAACCCTGCAATGGTACGTCCGGTGGTTTCCAGTCTGACGGCATCAATGCGCCGAGCTGTGAGCAGCGCCACGTCTTCCCGCAACACGCGCACGATGGCGAAGGCGAAGGCGAGGGTGTGGCTATACAACAAGAGCTGGCGAGCGGTGATGGTTAGCATGTTCATGACGGGCCTCACTTCCTTTTGAGGGTCTCGCCGACCGACTCCTGGCAGGCGGTGGGTGATCGTCTTTGGGGGTCGCGGCGTTCCATTTTCCGACCAGAGCCCACTGTGCCGACGGTTGCATTTAACGGCTTGCCGACTCGACCGTTCAAGGCGTCAATCCGGCTGGTGAGCGTGGCGGCTACTGCTCGACAAAGCTTCGCGAATCTGGCCAGCTCGATTTCTTATATGCGGCTGTCGATTCATCGTCCGTGCGAGCCGTTGGACTGCCATGGCGCAGTGTCAGGCCGTACAGTTCGTCAAGCTGCTTGTCTGTCGGGTATTCGAGCGCGATTGAGCCATACGTACGGGTGAGGGCGTCGAACGCTCTGGCTTCCGCGTCGGCAATCGTGGCGAACAGCGCCTCGTTCTTCGACATGAAAGCCACGGCCTTGACTGCGACCCGTTGGGCGCGTCGGGTAGCCATCGGGTCAGTTCTTGAACCAAAGGCGCGGCCAAGGAACTTCAGCAGCCGGTCGCACGCGCCATTCCTTTCCGTTGCCGCGGCCTTCAACGCGTCCTGCATATTTGCTTCGGCCTGGCCCGTGGCGCGCTGCGCGGCCATTGAAGCCTGACTCCCCGTATGGTCTTCCGGCAATTCCGGGCGCTTCGTTGCGGACACAACCAACTTCAACAGTTTTGCGAACTTGCTCACGGTAGGTCTCTCGTAGGGTCTTGTCGTTTTTTGATAGTGCAAGGAAGATGATAGATGGGCCATATGTTTTTAGTATGCACCTTGGAAAAAGTCTGTTTTGTTGTGTTGGAAAACGAACATAACGAGGGCAAGTACAAAAAGGTTCTAGAGCTGCATGAAGAGGTTGTCCCCGCTATGTTTTTATTCAACAGCAGCGTATCTGTCCGCCCAAACCGGCTCCATGTACACGCCCACGCCGACGTCAGCGGCCTGTAGCACGCGCTTGGCGGCCCGCCAGTACGGGCCGTTTCGCAGATATCACAGCACTGCTCACTGCGAGGCTGAGTTACGAATTCAGGGGATCAGGTCTGTCGCATGAAATTCACCCATGAGCGAGGCGGCGCGAGATTTCAGCCCGGCCATCGGGCGTCAGTTGCGGCCACGCGATTGAAGAAGGTCCGCGCATCACAGCAACTCCGTCCGTGAGCGCCTGCGCCGTTGCGCGCCATCTGTCGTCGCTCGTGCGATACAGCCAGCCTTCGCGAACGAACAGTTCGAACAGGTCGCCGCGACGCAGGCCGAGGGCTTTCGCGGTCGCCGTCACGCTCATGCAGTCAGCATAAATATCGTCCCTCCGGCGACGTTCGACCCGGCGCTCAAAGATGGCCTGCACCCGCGATTCGTCAAGCGGCTTGAGGCCCAATTTCTCACAAAGGGCGCGCAGTCTGGCGGCGCGGCGGGCGAATTTCGGCGTCATTTCCCGGCGACAGTCATTCATCAGAACCTCCGGCAAGCATGCGGTGCGCAGCGACGTGGACTGCGTGATTTGCGGCAAGGCGTTTTGCCACGGCGCTGGGCTTGCTGGTAGACGCGTCACTATGCACCTGATTACGCCGTTCGACGGCGAGCGCTAGTTCGCGGGCAAGGCGAAGGCGTTTTACGTGTGCGACCATTTCCGGCGATGGCTTTGGTTTTTCGTGTCCCATGTTTTTTCCTAAGCGATTTAGTTATCCTAATTCATTGATGATGTACTGACGCGTTTAAGCGACCTGCGCGCCTTTCGAATGGTGCGTGGCGTGCCGGACTATCACCGCACCCGCGCGAAGCCCGCCACGGCGGCGATATTGCGTCCGGCGCGCCTTGCCTAATCGAACAGGCGACGCGCCGCCGAGTGTGCGCAGCGAGACTTCATCAGCTACCCAGGGGCATGCAGTGCGTCGGAAAGCTCGTCCACGGGGATGGCTGCCATCGCTCTGCGTGTGAGCTGGATCAGTCGGGAAGGCCGTTCCCCGCGATCCATCAGGTCGCGAAGGACGCTCTCTTGATCGAAGCCGTGACGGCGAGCTAAGTCAAGCAGCCGGTCAACTATGGCGGCTTCCCGTGCCCGGTCTACCACGCCGTTATCTGGATCGCGCGACGCATCGAATGCGAGCGGCAAGATCGATGCGGCCCACAGATGGGTCTTGTCGAGCCTCCGCCGGTTCAAAGCGCGCCTCGTCATTGAGCGAGCTTCCCGACCTTGGACAGCACGCGGACAAGCTCGGCCGTTGGCACGTCGCGCAGTGCGGATTGAGCCATCTCGGTCACGCGCTCGGACCATCCATCGCGATCAATGAGTGAGAGCAACACATCTTCCTGGCGAAAATCACCATACGTCCGTGCCAGCCCGAAGAGCTTGCCTGCTCTGCTACCTCACGTGCACGGGCCTTGCCGCTCTCGGGACGGTCGCCTCCGTCCGATGATTCGATGGCGAAAAGCAGAACTGCGCCTGACGACATCAGATAATGCCCGCCGACTTCTTTTACGATTTTCGGATTCATGGAAACTCCTACGTGAGTGCTATGTACGGAGAAAGGCTGCGTAACCTGTGTAATTGTGTAACCGACGCCCCAAAGACTTATGCAGCAAGGGATTCAGGGTTGCACATTGGTTACACTCGGGTAAAAAAACGTGTGCAACCGGCGGTCAGAAACCAAAGACGGTTACACGGGCGACTAACGATGTGTAACTAGTGTGTAACCACCAAATCCGCCATGGATAAGGCTTCAAAAGAATCGGTTACACGCTTACACCGGTTACACACATATATTTCTACGCGCTAGCGAACGTCATCATCCTCGTGTTCAATTTTGCGGACGATGCTGATGAATTTGTAGAAGCGATCGGTCGCACCGCGCATGCCAGGAATCTTGCTTGTCGTAGTGCATCGGTTCTGCTTATCAAGCACAAGCATTCCGTGCTGGGCTAAAACCTTCCCCATACCCGTTTTGTGAAACCCGCTTGCAATTTCGGCTTCGAACACCCCTCTCAACACGAGCCAATACGTCGCGCCCAAGTCGTCTTTCTTCAGATACCCGGCATTGTTGAAAACCATCCGGCTCATATCGTGATCAAGCCCTTCGCGACAGTCTGCGAAGCGCGTGTACGCGTGCGCTCCGAACCATTGCTCAGCCTGATCTAACATCTGCTCGTCTTCTCGATTACCCACACCGAAGCCCGCCATCCATTCCGAAAGACAGCGCATCACGGCCTTGCGCCCATCGTCGGGCTCCCATCCGGTTAGACCAATCTCCGTCGCAATCTCAAGCGCGTCGGCTACGAGAGCAAAGCGCGCTGCCACACGCCGCACCTGACCCGACGCGCCCTTGGGTAGATCGTCATGAACGCGCTTGATAGCGACACGCAGACGGGCCGCAACGGCTTCGCGATTCGCGGCGACATGCAGGACGAACGCGCGGCCAACAGCGCCATGGTTGCTCCTTGTTGCCTCGTCAAGGGCATCGGCAAGCAGGCCGCTATCGGCATATCCGTTCAGTTGATCGAACGCGCCGAAACCTTTTCCGGCATCCGCGGCCAAACTCGCGAGCCGGACTTCCTGACCCGCGCGTGCTCGATGCCCGCCTGCATTCATGAACCCTGCAAGGTCAACCTCGCCCGTGGACAGCACCAGAACGCGCCAGCGGGCTTGATCGCGGTTGCCGCCATCCCTCGCGCCTTGCATCCGTGACACGCCGTTGAAAACCACGTATGAAGCCCGCGCGACGGCATCCGCAGTGCCTTGGCCTAGGCTCATCGAGCAGCATGAGCCCTGTTGGCGGGGTGCTCCCCATACCGACCCACCGACCTTTGCCGAAGTGGTTTTGCCGGACCCGGACTTTCCGAAAAGATGGATGCCGCCCGACTCCAGATCCACAAAGCTCAATAGCGGGGCCGCAAGCGCCACGCCGATAGCGAGCATGGGCCGCGTGTTGCCATGGGCAAGGCAAGCAACAGATTCACGCCAGCTTTCGACCGTTCCCGTGGAGACATATGCCGCTGCCGCGCTCCGGTCGCCGTTGAAGAAAACCGGTGAACTCGGCTTGCCAAGCACTTCGCCGGAAGGAGTGATGTATCCGCCATGCTGCCAGCCGCCAAGCGCCGTCACGCGGTGTAGCTCGTCGCTACCGTGCGCCTGCAAAAATTCGGCGAGCAACTCGTTCTTCTGCCGCCCCGTGGAGACTGCCAGCCCGAGTCCACGCAAACGGGACCAACCTTCGCGCTCGCCGACTTCGGCAAGTGGAAAGGCAATGCTCCGCTCGGTCCCGCTTCCACGGCTGCGCCAACGGAGAATCCGATAGTTCTGCCCGGAATCGTCCTCACCTCGCCCGATGATTTGCAGTTCGTCGCACAGTTTGATCGGCGGCAATTCAACGTCTTTTTCGGACTTGCTGTCGTGCCGGACGCCGACGTAATGAACGCCATCGTCAGACACGACGTAGCGCGCGTGCGGGCCGCTATTGTCTTCTGACGGCGGCGGCGTGACGAGGCTTTGTGTCTTGCATACAGCCGCATCAGCAACGGCGTTGATGGCGTCGCGCACGGCATCAGCACCACGCAGCACGTGCAGGTCATTGAAGTCCGTCAGACCCTCGCCCGCGCCCGGCCCAAAGTCCGGCACAGCCAGCGCGCCACCGACCTCCTGAGCGGCTTCCCGCGCCTTTTTCTCGCCATTGCCCATATCACCCAACACGATCATCATTGCGTCAGGATGGGTCGTGCGCAACGACTGCACGACCTTCAGCAAATTGCCGCACGACAGCGCCGCGACAGCCGGATATCCCGCGCAGGCGTGAGCGCTCATGGCCGTCGCCACGCCTTCGGCAATGAGGATGCGATTGGTCGTATCCGGGATACGCGCGACAGACCAAAAGCCGGAAGACTTCATGCCACCCTTCAGGGCCGTCTTGCGACCGTCGCCGTCGATGAATTCGAGCGTCGAAAGGTCCGAACCGACCTTCACGGGCACGCAGAGAATGCGGCCCGACAGCGGCTTGCCGGACGATTGCGGCGCGTAGTCGATGAGCGCGCGCAGGGCATCGGCGTCGATCTCACGCAGCGTGTCGACGGCGGCAAGGCCCTTGCGCTGCAAGTAAGGATGGTCGTTGAAAGCAGGCGAAGCCTCTTTCCAGACAGCTTGCGCTCGCTTCGCCGCTTCAACCGCTTCACTGGCGCGCTTGGCTTCGGCACGCTCGTTGTCGGCGGCGCGCTTAGCCTTCGTGCGCTCAACTTCCGCGCGGTCGGGTATGTGGCGCAGGCCGTCATCGGCATAGCCATGCCGCTTGGCGTAGTGGAAGAGCGTCCCGACAGTGATTCCTCTGCCCGGCTTGTAGTAGTTCCACGTCGAGCGGGCGTTGGATTCGACGTAGGACTTGCCTCCTTTGCTCCAATCGTCAAACACCGCGAAACCTGCATCGCCGAGCCCATCCTTCAACGCAGCGGCGACACGTGCCCAATCTTCGTGGGCAAGGTCGGGAGGAATACAGGCGAGCGCTGCCTTGATGCGCTCGACCTCGTTCAGATGGGCTTCAACCATCGGTAGCCTCCTTGCCTTCTACCGATGCAGGGCGCGCTTCTGCCGGATCGGCCAGTGCGGCGACCTCGATCCATTCGGCGAAGCGTTCCGCTTGCTCGGCGAGCATGTCGGACGACGCCTCAGCGAGCGCGAGCAGGGCGTCCGCCGTCGTCGCATGAATCAAATCCGGCTCGCCACGCTCAGCACGAAGGCTCTGCGCGCGTGCAATGCGGACCGTGGCGGCGACGCCTTGAAACACCGCGTGAGTACGCACAAGGTGCGCGACAAAGGGGCCGACGGTCACGCGAGCTTGGTAGTCCAACGAGCCAACCGCATCGCCCACAGGGCCGTGATCGCGTTCGATGAAGGGCAGCTTATGCATGGCGCACCTCCGCACGGGCGATTTCGGCAAGGCGAACAAGGGCTTGACCGGCCAGGTCCAACGCGTCGTAGACGGTCGGCGCGGTCGCGGCGTCGCGCATGGCGCGGTTGACGATTTCGAGGGTAGATTCAGTTTGCTCAGGACGAGCGGGAGCTTGGCGCGTGGTGCGACCTCTTCGGTTTGCGGTTAATCCGCGTCCCACTGTCAAATGGGGTGGGCGGGCACAAGGCAGGGTTGACAGACCGGCAACCGAAGGAACCGGCGCATCCGAAGATGCCCCCGCCAAGGCCCGCCCATTGAAGAAGGCGCACGAAGGCGACACGCACAAAAAAGCCGCTATGCGCGGCTGTGCGCTTCGATTGTTCGGGCTGTCAAACCCGGTACCTGTTGTCTCAGGCACGTGCTCAGTATATCCGAACACGTCAGGCTTACAAGCACGGGAATGCATTACGCTCCCTCCGTGTCAGCATTGCGCACGATATCGAGCAGATCGGCGAAACGATGCTCATACCAGTGCGGCTGGACTTCACGCGGGCATTGCGGGGACGCGATGTTTTTGCCGAACTTGAGACCCGGCCCCACGATAACCCAGAAGCCTTTAACGCCGTCCGGATGGCGCGTGCTCGGCTTCGTCTTGCGGGAATCCCTCCGCATGAACCCCAGGCTCGCCAAGGCGACATAAAAGGCTGTCGCGCCCATTTCCACGCCGGTCTCTTTAAGCAGCACCGTCGCGCTCTTCGTGACCTCGCTGGAGGTAGCATTCGGGTCCGGTGCATCGACCGTGTAGCTCGGCAACAAGCCCCGGTCGAGACCGTGATTCTTGGCAACACGCTGGAGCGCGGCGAGCTTGCTAGACGGCGAATAATTAAGCAGGGTCGCGGCTGCTTGGACCAACGCGAGGTCGCCCGTTGCCGTAACCTGAGTTGGCACGGCAGGCACGGGATCGGGCGCGGCGGGCATGGTATAGGCTCCCGTCTTGCGGATCGACGGCAACACTTCACTACGAACCCACTTGGCGAAACGCTTTGCTTCGGGCTTGCGCGAGCGCATCACAAGCGCATAGAAACCGGATTCCGTGATGCAATTGGTCGGACCGCCCGGCAACCCTATGTTAAACATAGCCTTCTCGTCGTCGTCCAGGGGCTGTACCGCTTGCGTCGGGTTCGCGATACCCAGCACAGCGCACACATCGACGACGACGAACCAAGTCAATTCATCGACCGTTACGACGATGCGAACGGCAGCGCCGCCGAACAGGAACACGCGCGTATCAGGCGCGGCACTGCAGCTAATCGCACCCATCAGAACGGCTTTAGCGCGAGAGTCGTCGCCAACCACGACGACCGGGTTGGTTTTGCTCTTAGCCATTTGTGGCCTCCGGGGCGCGGTAGCCCATCGGATTTTCTAGCCAGGCAAAAACGTCCGCATTATAAAAACCGATCGAGCGCTCGGATAGTTGGACTTTTGGCGCGAATCGACCCTCCGACAATTTTTTGTAAATTGTCGAGCGACTAAGACCCGTAATCTCCATCACGCGTTTCATGCGCAGGATTTCGAGCGTGAGCTTGCGCTCGGCATCGACGGCGGCTTTCTTATCTTCCGCCTGCCCAGGCTGATTTGCAGTCTTTTTCAATGACGCACCCATTCATTAGCGTAGGTTTGCCCGTCGGGACAATTTTCAGTTGTCCTAACGGAGTTAATTAATGCCTGACGTGGCATCGCGCGCAGAAGGTCTACTCGTTGCATCTGGAGTCTTCGGTGTACTCCAACGTCCGCACAGGTGCGACTATGCCAAGACGATTATCCCGATGCAAGCCCCATATTCTATCTAAGTGTTTGAATTTACGAGGAAATATCAGCTTTCCGATATTCTTGATCAGTCAACCAATCGCTATGTTGTTGACGTCAAAAGATTTCGCACGATGCGAAAGCTATCGAACATGGCCCGAAAAAATTTGGCGACCGTGATGAATCGATCCGCGAGCCCGGCCAAAAAAATGGAGGTGTTGCGAGTCGGACACTGGCATTCGCGAAGGGATTACAGCGTTCGCGCGCGCCGCGCTTTGATCGGCGGCGCAAGCACGGAAGGTTTGCTTGGCGGGCTACCGCGCCGCCTTCATCGGAATGACGGTCGCGTCAGATTTAAGCTTGTCGAGGTAATCCGCCCATTGTTGCATCAGGTCGCGGCGTGCATCCAGCCATGTCACGCGGTTGTATGCCGTGCCAAGGGAGTCGCGCACGGTATGACTCAACTGCATTTCGACCACTTCGGCGGGGATGCCTAAAGCCTCAATCGCCAGCGTGCGCGCGGTTGCCCGCCATCCATGCGGTAGTGCGGTGTCGGCGTCGATACCCATGCGCTTGAACGCGCTGCTCAGGGCCATGTCCGACATGCAACGGTCCGTGCCACGAAGGCTCGGGAAGACGAAGCGCCAGCGTCCTGTAAGCATGTGCAGATCGCGGAGTATTGCAACGGCTTGACGGTTCAACGGCACAAGATGGTCGGAGCCGTGTTCTTTCCCGGCCAGTCGTCGTTTCATCCGGGTGGCAGGAATGGTCCACAGCGCCGCCTCGAGATCGAATTCGGTCCATTCGGCCCGACGCAGTTCGCCTGGTCGTTGGAACAGCAAAGGAGCAAGCCGTAGTGCCGCCGTGACTGTCGCTGTGCCTGTGTAGGCATCACAGGCGCGTAACAGTGCACCAACCCCAACAGGATCAGTGACGGCAGCGTGATGCCGTTCCGGAGCGGTGGGAAGGGCGTCGCGCAGGTCGGCGGCGATATCGCGGGTCGCGCGTCCTGTGCTGATCGCGTACCGCATCACCTGACCGACCAGCACGCGCACCCGGTGCGCGGTTTCGAGCGCGTCTTTCTTCGCAATCTGCCTAAGCACGTCGAGGACAGCAGGGGATTCCAGCGAAGCAATCGGATAGCTCCCGATGTACGGAAAGACGTGCAACTCCATTCGGCGAAGGTTGCGCTGTGCGTGCGAGGGAGAAATTGTCGGTGCGAATGCCGCCCACCATTCACGCGCGACAGCTTCAAAGGAGTTTTCCGCATTCAGGCGAAGGGTGCGCTTTACAGCTTGCTTTTCCGCAGACGGGTCTACGCCATCCGATAGCGTGGCGCGTGCACTATCCCGGCGTGCCCGCGCTTCCTTTAGCGAGATATCCGGGTAGGGTCCGATCGTGTATGTCTTTTCCCGGCCCGCGAACCGATACTTGGAGCCGCCAGTACCTGCCGCCATTCGGGCGCACTTCCAGATACATGCCCGCGCTGTCGGCGAGTCGATATTGCTTTTCGCGCGGCTGGGCCGTTCGCACTTGGATATCTGTCAGCGCCATTGCCTGTCTCACATCGTCGTTCGGTCGGGGGTACCGAATTCTGGAAGTGTCGAGGTGCCCCTAGCTTTACCCCCTAGGTACCCAGGATGATTGGGTACCTCTCCGGACACTACGGGACGAAAAAAACCCCGCAGACGCCAGTCTAACGGGGTTTTAAGAACTTCGGCGAACATCGCTGAACAAGATATTGGTGGAGGCGGCGGGAATCGAACCCGCGTCCAGAAGTCCTCTACGACCAGTTCTACATGTTTAGTTCTGTCTTTTGATTTAACCGCAGCGACGCGGACGAACACGCTGCGCTACGGCGATTCACTAAATTTTCGACCCGGACGTCGTGACGCCGCCAAGGCTTAACTGACGTATATGACCTCTGTCGGTATTGCTACCGGTCTTGCGACACTAGCCCGTCAGTGAACTAGGCAGAGGACGGCGGCCCTTAGGCTGCCAGTGCGAACGTATCGTCGTTTGCAGTTACGTTTTTCCCATTGATTAACGAGGTGACGGGTCCTCGACATGCCCTAGCCGCTTCGCAACCCCTGTCGAAACCAGGTCGCCCCCGCGGTTCGTTGCTCACATATGTGAGCCAAAGGAGATTTTACAATAGATCGAGGGCCGCGTCGTGCGTCTTTGGTGGCTGCTGAATGGTGCAAAATGGTTAACAAGAGTGCCGGACGGGACCTTCAGCCGATCTGTCTGACTTTGTCAGCCGATGTCGCGCAGCAGGGTTTGCAACTCGGCCGTCGATTCTACGACGTGTTGCGCGTGCCACCGTGTCGGCGGAATGTCGTTGCCGCAATAGCCGTACGCCGCGGCGACGGTCTTCATGCCGGCGGCAAAACCGGCCTGCACGTCGCGCAGATCGTCGCCGATATAGACGACGCGCTCCGGCGCGATGTCCAGCTCACGCGCCGCGTGCAGCAACGGCGCGGGGTGCGGCTTCGAATGCGGGGTCGTGTCGCCGCTCACCACGCAACCGGCGCGCTCCTCGAGCCCGAGTTGCGCGACGAGCGGCTCGGTAAGCCGCGCGACCTTGTTCGTGACGATGCCCCAGCGCACGCCGCGCGCGTCGAGTTCGTCGAGCACTTCCGCGATACCCGGAAAGAGCGTCGTCTCGATGCACAGATCTGCTTCGTAGTTCGCGAGAAACTCCTCGCGCATCGATGCGAATTCGTGATGATCGGGCCCGATGCCGAACGCCCCGCAGATCAGTCCGCGCGCTCCGGCTGAAGCCAGCGGGCGCAGCTTCTCGAGCGGCACCATCTCGAGCCCCCGGTCGTGGCGCATCTTGTTGACGGCGGCCGCGAGGTCGGGCGCCGTGTCGGCAAGCGTGCCGTCGAGGTCGAAAAGCACGGCGAGGCAAAAGCCGAGCGTGTCGTCGTTGTCTTCGCGTTGCGGCAGGGGAGTCGGGTCGCTCATTGTTCGTTTCGGATACGGCGGATCGGGGCGGTTCGGGCAATTCAGGCGTCGCGGCGACAGGCGAGCATATAGTTGACGCTCGTGTCGGACGACAGCGCGAAAAGCTTGCTGAGCGGGTTGTACACGATGCCCTTGATGTCCGCCGTGCGCAGCTCGGCGGCGCGCACGAAGCCGGCGAGCTCCGACGGGCGGATGAAGCGCGCGTAGTCGTGCGTGCCCATCGGCAGCATTCGCGCGATGTATTCGGCGCCGATCACCGCGAACAGATACGACTTGACATTGCGGTTCAGCGTGGAGAAAAACACCCAGCCGCCCGGCTTCACGAGATTCTTGCAGGCCTCGACGATCGCGGCCGGCCTGGGCACGTGCTCGAGCATTTCCATGCAGGTGACCACGTCATAGGTGCCCGGTTCGCGTGCGGCCAGCGCCTCAGCCGCGATTTCTTCGTAATCGACGGTTACACCGCTTTCAAGACTGTGAAGATCGGCGACACCGAGTGCCTGCGTCGACAGATCGATGCCCTTCACATGAGCGCCCAAACCTGCCATCGATTCCGACAGGATGCCGCCGCCGCAGCCGATATCGAGCACCTTTTTGCCGGCGAGATGGGCGTGGGCGTCGATCCAGCTTAGACGAATCGGATTCAGTTCGTGCAGCGGCTTGAATTCGGCGTTCGGGTCCCACCAACGATGCGCGAGGTCGCTGAATTTCTGTAGTTCGTGAGGATCGGCGTTGGTCATGGTGAAGGCTGCCTCGATGAAAGCGGTGAGCGGACGCTCGAGGATAAACCCTGAGTATATAGGGCGAGAGAAAGAGCGGCAAAAGCGCGTCGGGTAGCGGGCGCTGATGCAAGCTGCGAGCCGCTGGTAGCGGAGCGGGACGCTCCTGCGTCGCGCATCACGTCAGGTCGCGGCACCCGCGCATAAAAAAAGCCCCGCCGAAGCGGGGCTTTCGATACTGCGGTAATTTTCCAGCTTACTGCTTCGGCGTACCGACAACTTCGACTTCCACGCGGCGGTCCGGTGCGAGGCAGGCGATGAGTTGCTTGCGGTTCTTCTGGTTGCAACCGGTGGTAACCGGGTTGCGCGGACCCTTGCCTTCCGTGTAGATACGGTTGGCTTCGACGCCCTTGCTGACCAGGAAGGCCTTCACAGCTTGAGCACGACGCAGCGACAGACGGTCGTTGTAGGCGACGGAACCGATACGGTCGGTGTGGCCCGTAGCGACGACGACTTCGAGGTTGATGCCCTGGATCTTCGATGCCAGTTCGCTCAGACGTTCCTTGCCGGCCGG
Organism: Paraburkholderia sp. CI3; assembly: GCF_050436505.1. NCBI lineage: Bacteria > Pseudomonadati > Pseudomonadota > Betaproteobacteria > Burkholderiales > Burkholderiaceae > Paraburkholderia > Paraburkholderia sp. CI3. The sequence continues at coordinate 2,012,358 of NZ_JBNDMI010000004.1, read as the reverse complement.
CTTCAGGATTGCCTTGTCGAAGTCGAACAGCGCATCAGCTTGATACGTAATCTTTTCGCTGGAGATAGCCGGAGGCGGAGGGACCGGTGCCGGCGGGGTCGGAGCCTGAGCAACCAGAGCGCCGTCGCACTTGGCGTTAGCCGTTGCGGGCGTCCAGAATGCATCGCGCCAGCAAAGCTCGTTCGTGCCGTTCATCCACACGTATTCGCCAGTACCATTCACCCAGTTGTCGTTGGTAGCTTGTCGCGACGCCGGCACCGACTGCGCCATGGCGGATGCAGCCATAACTGCGGTAGCTGCAATGAACGCGAGCTTTGAAAGTTTATTCATATTTCTCCTCTCGAAATTGAGATTACCGCAGGTTTACTGCGAGCCTGTTGACGAAGACCAGTCATACATTGCTCGAAGTATAACATTGGTGCGGAACAAAAACCGTTTGTGTAGACTTCGAGCAGTGTCTGACTCTTTGTGCGTTGGCATTTTGCCATATCGTTCCCTTCCGACGAAAAAAAAATCCGCCCCCGATCAAATCCCCCTCCAATTGTGGTGCATGCGCAACAAATGTTTTCGTCTGAGCGGTCCGCCGGCTCTGGCTGAGCGGCGAATTGGTCCCACGCAGGAATCGAGCCTGACGAGACTGAAATTGTGCGATCGGCGAGCTGTTGGCGGGTGCCTCTCTAATATGTATACGTACCTTCGTCGGGCGTGGATTCGTGGCATGTTAGAATCGCGTGATGCGTTGCGCCTGCAATGCTTACGCGAAGAAGCGGCGAAACCCCGCCTTCGCACGTAAAAGATACGGATAATGGATCAATTCGCCAAAGAGACTCTGCCAATCTCCCTTGAGGAGGAAATGCGCCGTTCGTATCTCGATTACGCGATGAGCGTGATCGTAGGGCGAGCGCTTCCCGATGTCCGCGATGGCCTGAAGCCGGTGCACCGGCGCGTGCTGTTCGCGATGCACGAGCTGAACAACGACTGGAACCGCGCCTACAAGAAGTCGGCGCGTATCGTCGGCGACGTCATCGGTAAATACCATCCGCACGGCGACACCGCTGTCTACGACACGATCGTACGGATGGCGCAGGACTTCTCGCTGCGCTACATGCTCGTCGACGGCCAGGGGAACTTCGGTTCCGTCGACGGCGACAACGCCGCGGCGATGCGTTACACCGAAATCCGCATGGCGAAGATCGGCCACGAACTGCTGGCCGACATCGACAAGGAAACGGTCGACTTCGTGCCGAACTACGACGGCAGCGAGAACGAGCCGGCCATCCTGCCCGCGCGCATCCCTAATCTGCTGATCAATGGCTCGTCCGGCATCGCGGTCGGCATGGCGACCAATATCCCGCCGCACAACCTCAATGAAGTCGTCGACGCGTGTCAGCATCTGCTGAAAAACCCGGAAGCGACGATCGACGAGCTGATCGAGATCATCCCCGCGCCCGACTTCCCGACCGCCGGCATCATCTACGGCGTGGCCGGCGTGCGCGACGGCTATCGCACCGGTCGCGGCCGCGTCGTGATGCGCGCGCTGACGCACTTCGAGGAAATCGACCGCGGCCAGCGCATGGCGATCATTGTCGACGAGCTGCCCTATCAGGTGAACAAGCGCTCGCTGCTTGAGCGCATCGCCGAGCTCGTCAACGAGAAGAAGCTCGAAGGCATTTCCGACATCCGCGACGAATCCGACAAGAGCGGCATGCGCGTCGTGATCGAGCTGAAGCGCGGCGAAGTGCCCGAGGTCGTGCTGAACAATCTGTACAAGGCGACCCAGCTTCAGGACACGTTCGGTATGAACATGGTCGCGCTCGTCGACGGCCAGCCGAAGCTCCTGAATCTGAAGGAAATGCTGACGTGCTTCCTGTCGCATCGCCGGGAAGTGCTGACGCGGCGCACCGTCTACGAACTGCGCAAGGCGCGCGAACGTGGTCACGTGCTCGAAGGTCTCGCGGTTGCGCTTGCGAACATCGACGAATTCATCGCGCTCATCAAGGCCGCGCCGACACCACCGATCGCCAAGCAGGAGCTGATGTCGCGCGCGTGGGATTCGTCGCTCGTGCGCGAAATGCTGTCACGCGCCGAGTCGGAAAACGCGTCGGCGGGCGGTCGCGAAGCTTATCGTCCGGAGGGACTGAACCCGTCGTTCGGCATGCAGACCGACGGCCTTTACCGTCTGTCCGATACGCAGGCGCAGGAAATCCTGCAGATGCGCCTGCAGCGACTGACCGGTCTCGAGCAAGACAAGATCATCGGCGAATACCGCGACGTGATGGCGCAGATCGCTGACCTGCTGGACATTCTGGCTCGCCCGGAACGCATTTCGGCGATCATCGTCGACGAACTCACGTCCATCAAGGCCGAATTCGGCGATGCGCGTCGCTCGAAGATCGAGTTGAACGCGACCGAGCTGAACACCGAAGACCTGATCACGCCGCAGGAAATGGTCGTGACGATGTCGCACGCGGGCTACGTGAAATCGCAACCGTTGTCCGAATATCGAGCCCAGAAGCGCGGTGGTCGTGGCAAGCAGGCCACTTCCATGAAGGAAGACGACTGGATCGACACGCTGTTCATTGCCAATACGCACGACCACATCCTGTGCTTCTCGAACCGCGGCCGTGTGTACTGGGTCAAGGTCTACGAAGTGCCGCAGGGTTCGCGCAATTCGCGCGGCCGGCCGATCGTCAATATGTTCCCGCTGCAAGAAGGCGAAAAGATCACGGTCGTGCTGCCGGTCAAGGAGTTCTCGGCCGACAAGTTCGTGTTCATGGCGACCGCGTTGGGAACGGTAAAAAAGACGCCGCTGGAAGCATTTAGCCGGCCGCTGCGCAAGGGTATTATTGCGGTCGGTCTCGATGAGGGCGATTACCTGATCGGCGCCGCGATCACCGACGGCCAGCACGACGTGATGCTGTTCTCGGATTCGGGCAAGGCAGTGCGCTTCGACGAAAACGACGTGCGTCCGATGGGCCGCGAGGCGCGCGGCGTGCGCGGCATGCAACTCGAGGACGGCCAGAACGTGATCGCGTTGCTGGTGGCCGACGACGAGCAACAGTCGGTGCTCACCGCAACCGAGAACGGCTACGGCAAGCGCACCCCAATCACCGAGTACACGCGTCACGGCCGCGGCACGAAGGGCATGATCGCAATCCAGACGTCGGAGCGTAACGGCAAGGTCGTTGCCGCGACGCTGGTGGACCCGGAAGCGCAGATCATGCTGATTACCACGACGGGCGTGCTGATTCGCACGCGCGTGTCGGAAATTCGCGAAATGGGACGCGCAACGCAAGGTGTTACACTCATCAGCCTTGACGAAGGGACCAGGCTGTCCGGTCTGCAGCAGGTAGCGGAGGCCGAGGGCGAGTCGGAAAGCGATTCCGACGGCTCCCCTGAAGGTGATAACGGCGGTGAGGGCGGCGGCGCGGCTTGATCCGTGCCAGCGGCTTTCAGTCTCAGTTAATACGTTGAAGCTACGCTGCGGGTCACCGCGTATCGGGCCGGTACGCTTTCCCGTGTGGCGTGCAGTTCAAGTTAATTTCTCTTAGGGAGTAGTGATGCAAAAACGATTCAAACAACTGATGTTGCTGGCTGCCATCGTGCCGACCTTCGCCATGGCTCAAGCGCTGCAGAACCAGGCGCCTGCGGCTCCGGCTGCCGCAGCAGCACCGGTTGATCCGGCCAAGCAAGCTGCCATCAAGGAGCTGCTCGACGCCATCGATGCGCAGAAGCTGGTTGGCGCAATCGGCAACAGCGCGCAGATGCAGGCCAAGCAGCTCGTTCCGGCAATCCTGTCGGACGCGCTGACCGAGAACAAGACGATGACGGACAAGCAGAAGCAGGCCGCCGTGCCGACGCTGCAAAAGAACGCGGTGCCGAAGCTGGTGGACAGCGCGGGCCAGGTGTTCGCGACCGACTCTTTCCGTCAGGACGCGATGCAATCTCAGTACGACGCGTACGCGAAGTACTACAGCACGTCGGAAATCAAGGATCTGACCACGTTCTACAAGAGCCCGACCGGTCGCAAGTTCATCCAGGTGCAAGACCAGGTTGGCCGCGACGTCGTGAACGGTCTGATGCAGAAGTACATGCCGGAATCGATCAAGGCAACGCGTGACCAGGCCGACAAGGAAGTCGCATCGGTCAAGCCGGCTGCCAAGTAAATTCCGCTCGCAGGCTGCACTGATCAGCCGGCCTGTCGTCGCGCCCGCTGGGCCACCCGGCGTGGCGGGTTGGCGGCGACAATGCGATAATGGTCGTTTGCGCACTGGCGCAGACGGCCATTTTCTTTTTCGGCGAGCCATTTCGCAGTTCTTTTCGCCGATTCCCGCGCGACTTCGTTATTTCGCGCCCGCTTCCAGGACCTCACATGCGCGTCTTTAATTTCTCCGCCGGCCCGGCGGCCATGCCCGAAGAAGTGCTGCGCCAGGCAGCCGACGAGATGCTGAATTGGCAAGGCAGTGGTATGAGCGTGATGGAAATGAGCCATCGCGGCAAGGAATTCATGTTGATCCACGAGGAAGCGCTGACCGATCTGCGCGAGTTGCTGCGGGTGCCGGCAAGCCACCGCATCCTGTTTCTGCAGGGCGGTGGACTCGGCGAAAACGCGATCGTGCCGATGAACCTGCTCGGCTCGAAACCGCGCGCGGATTTCGTCATCACCGGCTCGTGGTCGGAGAAATCGTTCAAGGAAGCGCAGAAATACGGCAGCGTGCATCTCGCCGCGACCGGCAAGACAGCCGAGGGCTTCACCCGCGCGCCGGCGCGCTCGGAATGGCAGCTGTCGGACGATCCGGCTTACGTGCACATGTGCACCAACGAGACCATTCACGGCGTCGAAACCTTCGAGATTCCCGACCTCGGCGATACTCCGCTCGTCGCGGACGCGTCGTCGCATATCCTGTCGCGCCCGATGGACATCGCCAAATACGGCGTGCTATTCGGCGGTGCGCAGAAGAACATCGGCATGGCCGGCGTGACGGTCGTGATCGTGCGTGAGGACATGCTCGATCGCGCGATGCCGATCTGCCCGTCGGCGTTCGAATGGAAGACCGTCGCCGAGAACAATTCGATGTACAACACTCCGCCCACCTACGCGATCTATATCGCCGGGCTCGTGTTCAAGTGGTTGAAGAAGCAGGGCGGCCTCCTGGCGATGGAGGCACGCAACCTCGAAAAATCGAAGCTGCTGTACGACACGATCGACTCGAGCAGCTTCTATCTGAACAAGGTCGAGCGTGGCTCGCGCTCCCGGATGAACGTACCGTTCTTTCTCGTCGACGAGTCGCGCAACGAAGATTTCCTGTCCGGCGCGAAAGCGCGGGGATTGGTGCAGCTAAAGGGCCACAAGTCCGTCGGCGGCATGCGGGCGTCGATTTATAACGCCGTCCCGCTCGAAGGCGTCAAAGCGCTTGTCGAATACATGAAGGAATTCGAACAGCGCAGTGCCTGAGCCACACTGACCGGCAGGCGTGCGCATCTTTTCCATCATTTACCCGGCAAAGCCGTTTTACGCATGGACGACGAACTCAATACACGACTCAAACCTCTGCGCGATCGCATCGACGCGCTCGACGCGCAGCTGATCGCGCTCCTGAACCAGCGCGCGTCGGTCGCGCTCGAAGTCGGGGAGGTCAAGAAGCATTTCAACGCACCGGTGTTCCGACCCGAGCGCGAGATGCAGGTGATCGCGCGCCTGCAGGAGATGAGCGCGGGGCCGCTTGCGGACGAACACATCAGCGCGATCTGGCGCGAGATCATGGCCGCAAGCCGCGCGCTCGAAAAGACCATCAAGGCCGCGTACCTCGGGCCCGTCGGCACCTATAGCGAACAGGCGATGCATGAGTACTTCGGTCAGTCGATCGAAGGGCTGCCGTGCCCGTCGATCGATGAAGTGTTCCGCTCCGTCGAGGCGGGTGCCGCCGACTACGGCGTCGTGCCGGTCGAGAATTCGACCGAAGGCGCGGTGTCGCGCACGCTGGATCTGCTGCTGCAAACGCAGCTGACCATCGGCGGCGAACTCGCATTGCCGATTCATCACAACCTGCTCACGCAAAACGGGCTCGCCGGCGTCACGCGCGTGTGCGCGCACGCCCAGGCGCTCGCGCAATGCCAGCGCTGGCTGTCGACCAACGCGCCGCATCTCGAGCGCCAGGCGGTGTCGAGCAACGCGGAAGCTGCACGGATGGCAGCCGAAGATCCGACCGTCGCGGCCATCGCCGGCGACCGCGCCGCGATCCACTACGGCCTGCAGGTCACCAACGCGCTGATCCAGGACGATCCGCACAACCGCACACGCTTCGTCATGATCGGCAAGCAGCCGACCGGTCCGAGCGGCTACGACCAGACCTCGCTGATTGTGTCGGTCGTGAACGAACCGGGTGCGATGGTCAAGCTGCTCGAGCCGCTGGCGCGCCACGGCGTGTCGATGACGCGTTTCGAATCGCGCCCGGCGCGCGTCGGCACGTGGGAGTACTACTTCTATATCGATGTCGAAGGCCATCGCGACGACCCGGCCGTGGCCGCCGCGCTCGCCGGGCTCGGAGAGAAGGCCGCGTTCCTGAAGATACTCGGCTCGTATCCACGCGCCCGGTAAGGGCTGGCAGCGCAGTCCGGGCGGCGCCAAGTGCGCTGCCCGAACGCATATTTCACGATCCATCGTCGTTCGGAGATTTTCATGACAGCGTCTTTCGGCCCTTCCTATGTGCGTGCGATTGCGCCGTACGTCGCCGGCAAGCCGATTTCGGAAGTGGCCCGCGAGTTTGGTCTCGACGAGGCGAGCATCGTGAAGCTGGCATCGAACGAGAATCCGCTCGGCATGCCGGAATCCGCGCAGCGCGCGATGGCGCAGGCGATCGTCGACCTCGGCCGCTATCCGGACTCGAACGGTTTCGAACTGAAGGCGGCGCTCGCCGCGCGCTACGGCGTGCCGGCCGAGTGGATCACGCTCGGCAACGGCAGCAATGACATCCTCGAACTCGCCGCGCACGCGTTCGTCGAGAAGGGCCAGGCGGTAGTGTTCTCGGAGTATTCGTTCGCGGTCTATGCGCTCGCAACGCAAGGCGTCGGCGCGCGCGCGATCGTCGTGCCGGCCGTGCACTATGGTCACGACCTCGACGCGATGCTTGCCGCGATCGACGACGACACGCGTCTCGTGTTCGTCGCCAATCCGAACAATCCGACCGGTACGTTCGTCGACGGTCCGACGCTCGAGGCGTTTCTCGGCAAAGTGCCGCGCCATGTGGTCGTCGTGCTCGACGAGGCGTACACCGAGTATCTGTCGGCGGACAAGCGCTATAACTCGATCGACTGGGTGCGCCGCTATCCGAACCTGCTGGTGTCGCGCACTTTCTCGAAGGCGTTCGGCCTGGCGGGCCTGCGTATCGGCTTCGCGATCGCGCAGCCCGGCTTGACCGATCTGCTGAATCGACTGCGTCAGCCGTTTAACGTCAATACGCTCGCGCAGGCCGCGGCGATTGCGGCACTGAACGACAGCGCATTTCTGGAAAAGAGCGCGGCGCTGAACGCGCAGGGCTATAAGCTTCTGACCGAGGCGTTCGACAAGCTCGGTCTCGAATACGTGCCATCCGAAGGTAACTTCGTGCTCGTGCGCGTCGGCGGTGACGACGAAGCCGGCGCCCGGGTGAATCTCGCGCTGCTGAAACAGGCTGTGATCGTGCGACCGGTCGGCAACTACGGTTTGCCGCAATGGCTACGCATCACGATCGGCCTGCCGGAGGAAAACGGAGCGTTCCTCGCGGCGCTCGAAAAGACGCTTGCCGAGCCTGCCGCTGCGTAAGCATTGCTCCTTGATCCCGCGCGTCGGCCGGCAGGAGCGGCGCGTTTATTGTCCGTATTGTGTGAGCGACGTGGCCGCGTTTTCTTTTAACAAGCTGGTGATTTTCGGTGTCGGCCTGATCGGCGGATCGCTCGCGCGCGCGTTGCGTGAACGCGGCGAGGCCGGCGGGGCACGCACGGTGGTTGGGGTGGGACGGACGTCCGCGTCGAGCGAGCGCGCGTTGGCGCTCGGGGTGATCGACGGCGCCGCGGCGCTCACCGACGACGCCGCGCTGCGCGACGCGCTAGCGGGCGCGGACTTCGTGCTGCTCGCGGCGCCGGTCGCGCAGACACAGCCGCTACTCGAACGCATCGCGCTGCATCTCGACGCCAACACGATCGTCACCGACGCGGGCAGCACCAAGTCCGACGTGGTCGCCGCCGCGCGCGCGGCGCTCGGTGCACGGATCGGCCAGTTCGTGCCGGGCCATCCGATCGCCGGCCGCGAGTCGAGCGGCGTCGACGCCGCGTTGCCCGATCTGTACGTGAACCGCAACGTCGTGCTGTGCCCGCTGCCGGAGAACGCGCCGGAAGCGGTCGAGCGCGTCGCGGCAATGTGGCGCGCCACCGGCGCCTTGGTGCGGGACATGACGCCGCAGCAGCACGACCGCGTGTTCGCGTCGGTCAGTCATCTACCGCACGTGCTGTCGTTCGCGCTCGTCGAACAGATCCTCAGTTCGCCCGACGCCGCTTTGAAGTTCTCGTTCGCGGCGGGCGGATTCCGCGACTTCACGCGCATCGCCGCGTCGAGTCCGGAGATGTGGCGCGACGTCTGCGTCGCCAATCGCGCGGCGCTGCTCGACGAACTCGACGCGTATACCGCGGTGCTCGCGCGCCTGCGCACGGCGATCGAGGCCGGCGACGGCGCCGCGCTCGAAGCGGTGTTCGCGCGCTCGCGCGTCGCGCGCAGTCAGTGGCAGGAGCAGCGCGCGGCTGGCGTGGCCGCCAGCGACGCGTCCAAATAACCGGAAACTGGACACATCATGGAATTCCTCGATCTCGGACCTTTTTCCCGTGCGTCCGGCACGATTCGTCTGCCCGGCTCGAAGAGCATCTCGAACCGCGTGCTGCTGCTCGCCGCGCTCGCCGAAGGCGAGACGAAGATCACGAACCTGCTCGATTCCGATGACACCCGCGTGATGCTCGCCGCGCTCGAAAAGCTTGGTGTACGTCTGAAGCGCGACGGTGACACCTGCGTCGTGACCGGCACGCGCGGCGCGTTCACCGCGCGAACGGCCGACCTGTTCCTCGGCAACGCGGGTACGGCTGTGCGTCCGCTGACCGCGGCCCTCTCCGTGAACGGCGGCGACTACCGGATCCACGGCGTGCCGCGCATGCACGAGCGGCCGATCGGCGATCTCGTCGACGGCCTGCGCCAGATCGGCGCGAAGATCGACTACGAACAGAACGAAGGCTATCCGCCGCTACGCATCCGTCCCGCCCAGATCACGGCCGAGGCGCCGATCCGCGTGCGCGGCGACGTGTCGAGCCAGTTTCTGACCTCGCTGCTGATGACGCTGCCGCTCTTGCGCACCGCGAGCGGCGTCACCACCGTGCAGGTCGACGGCGAGCTGATCTCGAAGCCGTACATCGAGATCACGATCAAGCTGATGGCGCGCTTCGGCATCGACGTCGAGCGTCACGGCTGGCACCAGTTCGTGGTGCCGGCCGGGCAGCGTTATCAGTCGCCAGGCGCGATCATGGTGGAAGGGGATGCGTCGTCGGCGTCGTATTTCCTCGCCGCGGGAGCGCTCGGCGGCGGCCCGCTGAGAGTGGAAGGGGTGGGCCGCGCGAGCATCCAGGGCGACGTCGGCTTTGCCGATGCGCTGATCAAGATGGGCGCGAACCTGCAGATGGGCGAGGACTGGATCGAAGTGCGCGGCGTCGGCAACGACCATGGCAAGCTCGATCCGATCGACATGGACTTCAACCTGATCCCCGACGCGGCGATGACGATCGCGGTCGCCGCGCTGTTCGCGGACGGCACGACCACGCTGCGCAACATCGCAAGCTGGCGCGTCAAGGAAACCGACCGCATCGCCGCGATGGCGACCGAGCTGCGCAAGGTCGGCGCGAAGGTGCAGGAGGGCGAGGATTTCCTCGTCGTCACGCCGCCCGAAAAGCTCATCCCGAATGCCGCGATCGACACCTACGACGACCACCGTATGGCGATGTGCTTCTCTCTCGTGAGCTTGGGCGGTGTGCCGATCCGCATCAATGACCCGAAGTGCGTCGGCAAGACGTTCCCCGATTATTTCGAGCGCTTCACGGCGCTCGCGCAACCCTGATGCAATCCAGATTCGTGTGCGAATCGCCCGATGTGCGACATTTTTAGATGAAACCGATCCGTCCCTTTCACCAGACGCCCGTCATTACGATCGACGGCCCCAGCGCCTCCGGCAAAGGCACTGTGGCCGCGATGGTGGCCGCCAACCTCGGCTTTCACCTGCTCGACAGCGGCGCGCTCTACCGGCTCGCGGCACTCGCGAGCCTGCGCTACGGCATCGCGGCGGACGACGTCGACGCACTTGTCAAACTGATCGACGACCTCCATATCACGTTTCGCGAGGGGCTCGCGCAGCTCGACGGCGTCGATGTATCGACCGAAATTCGTGCCGAGGAAGTGGGCAGCCGCGCCTCGGCGATCGCCGTTCACGCGCCGGTGCGAACCGCGCTGGTGGCGCGTCAGCGGGCGTTTCGCAAGGAGCCGGGGCTCGTCGCCGACGGGCGCGACATGGGCACCGTGATCTTTCAGGATGCCGTGCTGAAGGTGTTCATGACGGCGAGCGTCGAGGCCCGCGCGACGCGCCGGCATAAGCAATTGATCCAAAAAGGATTTTCTGCTAATATAGATGACTTGCTCCGGGATTTGCGTGAGCGCGACGAGCGTGACAGTCAGCGCGCGGCCGCGCCGCTCAAGCCCGCGGCGGATGCAAAACTGCTTGATACCTCCGCATTGTCGGTCGACCAGGCGGTCGAGCAGGTGGTGCAATGGTATGAAGCGCTGGTCCCGCATGCGTAACTGAAACGGTCATGCGGTAGTGGCCAGGCAGCGGCAGTCCTGTTGTTGGTAGGTGCTTCGCGATGGTCGCGAAGCGTTGTTTTTTTAACCCTTTAACCCCGCGTGGCGTTCGCGTATTTGCCGCAGTTGCTGACCAGTCCGGTGAGCCAGGCGTTGCGAAGACCATGCAAACTCTGATTTTTATGTCCGACCTGCAAACCTCTACCCCGAATACCGAATCTTTTGCGGCTCTGTTCGAAGAGTCGCTGACCAAGCAGGACATGCGCGCTGGCGAAGTGATCTCCGCGGAAGTCGTGCGTGTCGACCACAACTTCGTGGTCGTGAACGCTGGTCTGAAGTCCGAAGCCTACATCCCGCTCGAAGAGTTCCTGAACGACGCGGGCGAGGTAGAAGTGCAGGCGGGCGACTTCGTTTCCGTCGCGATCGACGCGCTGGAAAACGGCTATGGCGACACCATCCTGTCGCGTGACAAGGCGAAGCGTCTGGCTTCGTGGCTGTCGCTGGAAAAGGCGCTGGACAACAACGAACTCGTAACCGGCACGATCACGGGCAAGGTCAAGGGCGGTATGACCGTGATGGTCAACGGCATTCGCGCGTTCCTGCCGGGTTCGCTGGTTGATACGCGTCCGGTCAAGGACACCACCCCGTACGAAGGCAAGACGCTCGAATTCCGCGTCATCAAGCTCGACCGCAAGCGTAACAACGTCGTGCTGTCGCGCCGCGCTGTCATCGAGGCAACGCAAGGCGAAGAGCGCGCGAAGCTGCTCGAAACGCTGAAGGAAGGCGCGATCGTCGAAGGCGTGGTCAAGAACATCACCGACTACGGCGCGTTCGTGGACCTCGGCGGTATCGACGGCCTGCTGCACATCACGGACATCGCATGGCGTCGTGTGCGTCACCCGAGCGAAGTTCTGTCGGTTGGCCAGGAAGTCACCGCGAAGATCCTCAAGTTCGACCAGGAAAAGAACCGCGTTTCGCTCGGTATCAAGCAACTGGGCGACGATCCGTGGGAAGGCATCTCGCGCCGTTACCCGTCGGGCACGCGTCTGTTCGGTAAGGTCACCAACATCACCGACTACGGCGCATTCGTCGAAGTGGAATCGGGCATCGAAGGCCTCGTCCACGTGTCGGAAATGGACTGGACCAACAAGAACGTTGCTCCGTCGAAGGTTGTCCAATTGGGCGACGAAGTCGAAGTCATGGTTCTCGAAATCGACGAAGACCGCCGTCGCATCAGCCTCGGCATGAAGCAGTGCAAGCCGAACCCGTGGGACGACTTCAGCCGCAACTTCAAGAAGGGCGACAAGATCAGCGGCGCCATCAAGTCGATCACCGACTTCGGCGTGTTCATCGGTCTGCCGGGCGGCATCGACGGTCTGGTTCACCTGTCGGATCTGTCGTGGAGCGAAACCGGCGAGGAAGCCGTTCGCAAGTACAAGAAGGGCGACGAAGTGGAAGCGATCGTTCTCGGCATCGACGTCGAGAAGGAACGTATTTCGCTGGGTATCAAGCAGCTCGAAGGCGACCCGTTCAGCAACTACGTTGCAATGAACGACAAGGGTTCGGTCGTCGACGGTACTGTCAAGTCGGTGGACGCGAAGGGTGCTGTGGTCCAGCTGTCGGGTGAAGTCGAAGGCTACCTGCGTGCTTCGGAAATCGCCCAGGACCGCGTGGAAGACGCTCGCAACGTGCTGAAGGAAGGCGACAAGGTCAATGCGATGATCATCAACATCGATCGCAAGTCGCGTGGCATCAACCTGTCGATCAAGGCGAAGGATTCGGCTGAGCAGCAGGAAGCCATCCGCGGTCTCGCTGCTTCGGATTCGAGCGCAGCCGCTACCGGCACGACGAACCTCGGCGCGCTGCTGAAGGCCAAGCTCGACGGCCAGAACCAGTAAGCCTGAGAGGTCTGCTGCAGTATGACCAAATCGGAATTGGTCGCCCAGCTGGCTACGCGGTTTCCGCAACTTGTTCTCAAGGATGCGGATTTCGCGGTGAAGACGATGCTCGATGCGATGTCGGAGGCACTTGCCAAAGGTCATCGCATCGAAATTCGAGGCTTCGGCAGCTTCGGGCTCAACCGCCGTCCCTCCCGCGTTGGACGCAATCCGAAGTCGGGCGAAAAGGTGCTGGTACCCGAGAAGTACGTACCGCACTTCAAGCCAGGCAAGGAATTGCGCGAGCGGGTGGATCGTCGCGCGGGCGAGCCGCTGAAGGCCGAAGAGCCGGATGACGACCTTTAATGACTCCGCTGTGCGTCTTGCAGCGTGGCATAGCTAGCGTCAGCGGCCAAAGCCAGTCGGCAAAAGACCAAGAAAAGCGCCTTCGGGCGCTTTTTTTTTCGACCATCGTTTGAGAAGAGGGCGCCTTCCGGTGCGGCCTTTGCATTTCGCGAATCACCCGTCAGTGCGCCATCCCGCCACTTGCTGCCCAGCCCCGAGGTCATCCATTACAATACGGGTCACTTCGGCGCGGGCAACACCGTGGCGCGACGCGTCATCGAGCCGGCGTCACCCCGCAACTGCCGTCAAGAGATCTATTCATGAAATTTATCGTCTGGCTGATCCGTGTGCTGGTGTTCGTGCTGCTGCTGGTGCTGGCGCTCTCCAACACGCAACCCGCTACGCTGAATTTCCTCGCCGGCTACGTCTGGTCGGCGCCTCTGATTCTGATCGGTCTCGCGTTTTTCGTGATCGGCTTGCTTGCGGGGCTCGTGTCGGCGATGCCGGCCGTCGTACGTCTGCGCATGGAGAATGGCCGGCTCAGGCGCGAGTTGCGCGTGGCGCGCGAAACTCCAGCCGTCGTCGAGCAGCCGCCGATGCCGCCGCTGATCTGAACTCCGTTGCGCCGGGCGCTCTGAGCGCGGCTTTTCGTTTTCGCTTTCCCGCACATTTGCATTAATCGCATGGATCTAGACTTCTGGTGGCTGCTGGTCATACCCGTCGCATTCGCGTTCGGCTGGATGGCGGCGCGCTACGACCTCAAGACGCTGCTGTCCGAGAGCGCGAACCTGCCGCGGTCCTATTTTCGCGGCCTGAACTTCCTGCTCAACGAGCAGCCCGACCAGGCGATCGACGCATTCATCGAGGTCGTCAAGCTCGACCCTGAAACGGTCGAATTGCATTTCGCGCTCGGCAATCTGTTCCGCCGGCGCGGCGAAACGGATCGAGCGATCCGCGTGCATCAAAATCTGCTGAGCCGCGCGGACCTGCCTGTCAGTGAGCGCGATCACGCGCTGTACGAACTCGGCCAGGACTTCCTGAAAGCGGGTCTGCTCGACCGTGCCGAGGAAACCTTCCGCTCGCTGCAGGCGGGCGATTACGCACTCGGCGCTCAACGCGCGCTGTTGACGATCTACGAGATCGAGAAGGACTGGGTCAAGTCGATCGATACCGCGCGACATCTCGAAACGATGGGCGCGCCGTCGCTCGAGAAGGAAATCGCGCAGTTCCATTGCGAACTTGCTCAGGAAGCGCTGCAGCAGAAGAAACCGGACGAAGCGCGTCATCAGCTCGGTCTCGCGCTGAAGGCGAACCCGACCAACGTGCGCGCGACGATCCTGTTCGGCGACGTCGACGCGGCCGGCGGCGCGTCCGAAGCGGCGATCGGTCAATGGCGCGGCGTCGAGGAGCAGAACCCCGCGTATCTGCCGCTCGTCGCCGAGAAAATCATGAAGGCGTATGAAGCGCTCGGCCGCGCGCAGGAGGGCGCCGATCTGCTGACCACGTGGGTCGACCGTCATCCGAGCAACGATCTGCTCGACGTCGCGTATCAGCACGTCGCGTCGCTGCGCGGCGCCGATGCCGCGCATGCGCTCGCGCGCACGCAGATGCAGAAGTCGCCGAATCTGGCCGGCATGACGCGTCTGCTCGAAGCGCAGCAGGCCGTCGCGGAAGAGCCGCGGCGCAGCGAGCTCGAACTGATGCACACACTGATCCGCCAGCGCACCAAGAATCTGCCACGCTATACGTGCCAGAATTGTGGTTTCCGGGCGCGGCTTTTCTATTGGCAGTGCCCCGGATGCAGCGGTTGGGAAACCTATGCACCGCGCCGCGTCGAGCCGATTACCGCGTCGAGTTGACGCCGCACGGGCGGCTTTGGCCGCGTCGGCGTTCATTGCGACGCAACCGCTCCGCGAATTTCGCAACGAGTTTATCGCCGGCCTCATGAGCGGCATTCATTACCGGAACCTTCCACCGGAAAGCGTATGAAAATCACCATTATCGGCACCGGCTATGTGGGCCTTGTCACCGGCGCGTGTCTCGCCGAAATCGGCAATGACGTCTTCTGTCTCGACGTCGATCAGCGCAAGATCGACATCCTCAACAAAGGCGGCGTGCCGATTCACGAACCGGGCTTGCAGGAGATGATCGCCCGCACGCGCGCGGCTGGCCGCATCACGTTCTCGACCGATGTCGCCGCGAGCGTCGCGCACGGCGACGTGCAGTTCATCGCGGTCGGCACGCCGCCCGACGAAGACGGCTCCGCCGATCTGCAATATGTGCTCGAGGCCGCGCGCAACATCGGCCGCACGATGAATGGTTTCAAGGTGATCGTCGACAAATCGACGGTGCCGGTCGGCACCGCGCAGCGCGTGCGCGCGGTGATCAATGAAGAGCTCGCGAAACGCGGGCTCACCGGCAGCGCGCAGCATCGCTTCTCGGTCGTGTCGAATCCCGAGTTCCTGAAGGAAGGTGCGGCCGTCGACGACTTCATGCGCCCCGACCGTATCGTGATCGGTATCGACGAAGACGAACCGGGCGTGCGGGCGCGAGAAATGATGAAGCGTCTGTACGCGCCGTTCAACCGCAATCACGAACGCACGCTGTACATGGACGTTCGCTCGGCCGAGTTCACCAAGTACGCGGCCAACGCGATGCTCGCGACGCGCATCTCGTTCATGAACGAGATGTCGAATCTCGCGGACAAGGTCGGCGCCGACATCGAAGCGGTGCGCCGCGGCATCGGTTCCGATCCGCGCATCGGCTATCACTTCCTGTATGCGGGCTGCGGCTATGGCGGCTCGTGCTTCCCGAAGGACGTGCAGGCGTTGATTCGCACCGCGAGCGAGAGCGGCCACAACCTGCGGATTCTCGAGGCGGTCGAGGAAGTGAACTACCAGCAGAAGGACGTGCTCGTGAACAAGATCACCGCGAAGCTCGGCGAGGATTTGAGCGGCCGCGCGTTCGCGGTGTGGGGTCTCGCGTTCAAGCCGAATACGGACGACATGCGCGAGGCGCCGAGCCGTCGCGTGATCGGCGAGTTGCTTGCGCGCGGCGCGAACGTGCGTGCGTACGATCCGGTCGCCGTGACCGAGGCGCGTCGCGTATTCGCGATGGATCTGCACGCTGCGCCGGAGCAGCTGGCGCGTCTCACGTTCACGAGCACTCAGGACGAAACGCTGATCGGCGCCGACGCGCTCGTGATCGTGACCGAATGGAAGGAGTTCAAGAGTCCTGATTTCGTGCATCTGAAATCGGTGCTGAAGACACCGCTGATTTTCGACGGCCGCAACCTGTACGAACCGGACGCGATGACCGAGCTCGGTATCGACTACCACGCCATTGGACGCCCCTATGCCCAACCCTCTGAACTTCCGGTCGATGCCTGAGGCCATGCCCGCGGCGCCCGCGTCCACGACGGCGCAGAAGCTCACGGTCGTGCCGCGCGCGCAGCTCAACGCGGCGCGCGTGCTGGTGGTCGGCGACGTGATGCTCGACCGATACTGGTTCGGCGACGTCAACCGCATTTCTCCGGAGGCGCCCGTGCCGGTCGTGCACGTGCAGCGCCAGGAAGATCGGCTGGGCGGCGCGGCGAACGTCGCGCGCAACGCGGTCGCGCTCAGCGCGCAGGCGGGTCTTTTGTGCGTGGTCGGTCATGACGAGCCCGGCGAGCGCATCGTGCAGCTGCTCGGCGAAAGCGGCGTCACGCCGCATCTGGAACGCGATCCGGCCTTGCTGACGACGATCAAGCTGCGCGTGCTGTCGCGTCAGCAACAGTTGCTGCGCGTCGATTTCGAAAACTCGCCGGCACACGAGGTGCTGCTCGCGGGCCTCGCGCGTTTCGACGAGCTGCTGCCATCGTACGACGTGATCCTGATGTCCGACTACGCGAAGGGCGGCCTCACGCACGTCACGCAAATGATCGCGAAGGCACACGCGGCCGGCAAACCGGTGCTCGTCGATCCGAAGGGCGACGACTGGGAGCGCTATCGCGGCGCGACGCTGATCACGCCGAATCGCGCGGAATTGCGCGAGGTCGTCGGACAGTGGAAGTCCGAGGAAGATCTGATCGCGCGCGTCACGAAGCTGCGCGCCGAGCTCCAGTTCAAGGCGCTGCTGCTGACGCGCTCGGAGGAGGGGATGACGCTGTTCTCCGACGATGGCATCCTGCACGCGTCGGCCGTTGCGCGCGAAGTGTATGATGTGTCGGGCGCGGGCGACACCGTGATCGCGACACTCGCCGCGATGCTCGGCGCGGGTCTTTCGCTCGTTCGGGCGGGGACGCGGTCGGACTCGCGAATCGCGCGGCCGGCATCGTGGTCGGCAAACTGGGCACCGCCACCGTCGACTACGACGAACTCTTTTCCTGATGCAGCCCGCGGGGCGCCGTCGTCCGACGGACCAGCGGACCCCGCGCGGCGTTGACTGAACGAAGCTCACTACCGCAGGATCACCATGACCGTCATCGTCACCGGCGCGGCCGGTTTTATCGGCAGCAATCTCGTGAAGGCGCTCAACGAGCGCGGCGAACAGCGCATCATCGCCGTCGATAACCTCACGCGTGCGGACAAGTTCAGGAATCTGGTCGACTGCGAAATCGACGACTATCTCGACAAAACCGAATTCGTCGAGCGCTTCAGGCGCGGCGACTTCGGCAAGGTGCGCGCGATATTCCACGAAGGCGCCTGCTCGGACACGATGGAAACCGACGGCCGCTACATGATGGACAACAACTACCGCTATAGCCGCGACGTGCTGGACATCTGCCTCGCGCAGAACGTCCAGTTCCTGTACGCGTCGTCGGCGGCGACGTATGGCGGCTCGAGCCGCTTCGTCGAGGAGCGCGAGGTCGAGCAGCCGCTGAACGTGTACGGCTATTCGAAGTTTCTGTTCGATCAGGCGATTCGCCGCGTGCTGCCCACCGCGAAGAGCCAGATCGTGGGCTTCCGTTATTTCAACGTCTACGGTCCGCGCGAAACGCACAAGGCGCGCATGGCGTCGGTCGCGTTTCACAACTTCAACCAGTTCCGCGCCGAGGGCAAGGTCAAGCTGTTCGGCGAGTACAACGGCTATGCGGCCGGCGAGCAGACGCGCGATTTCATCTCGGTCGAAGACGTCGTCAAGGTCAACCTGTTCTTCTTCGATCATCCGGAGAAGTCAGGCATTTTCAATCTCGGCACCGGCCGCGCGCAGCCGTTCAACGATATCGCGAGCACCGTGGTCAACACGCTGCGCGCGCTGAACAACGAGCCGGTGCTGTCGCTCGCGGATCAGGTGCAACGCGGGCTGATCGAATACATTCCGTTCCCCGACGCGCTGCGCGGCAAGTACCAGTGCTTCACGCAGGCCGATCAGTCGAAACTGCGCACGGCCGGCTACGACGCGCCGTTTCTGAGCGTGCAGGAAGGTGTCGATCGTTACGTGCGTTGGCTGTTCGGCCAGGTGTGATTCGTACGTCATCCTCTTTAAACTGGAATCTCCTGGCCGGTGATGGTCGCCGGCCAGTGGCAACAGGGAGATTCCAATATGTTTCGAAAAGTACTGGTTACCGCGGCGATGCTCGCCGCTTTCGGCCACGCGTATGCGGCGGTCGACGTCAACACGGCTAACGAAGACGCGCTGCGCGGCATCAAGGGCATCGGTCCGGCAAAAGCCAAAGCGATTGTCGAGGAACGTAACGCGCACGGCCCGTTCAAGGACGCGGCGGATTTCGGCAAGCGCGTCAAGGGCATGGGCGGGCACACCATCGAGCGCCTGCAGGCGGAGGGTCTCGCTGTTGGACCGGCTGGCGCGGCTGCTAGCACGCAGGTTGCGGCAGCTGCGGCGGGCAAGGAGCCGGCCGCTACGGCCGCGTCCGCCGCCACGCAGAAGGGCGCCGCCGCAGTGGCGGTGAAGAAGTAAGCGGCCGCGAGCCTTGCGCGTGCCATGCTGACGAGCGGCTTGCGGCGCGCACGGTTCGCGAACGTTCCATTGCATCGATTGGTACACACGCTTTCCCGCGGCTCGCAGCCGCGGGCTTTTTGCGTAGCAACACCATGCATCCATGCGAACAGAAGGGCTGCAGGGCAGCGCCGGAGATCGTGGTTTAGAATCGATGGATTGAAGACACTCTTTCGCGCATCGATCGCTAGACCCCATATGGCATACCAAACGATTGAAGACACGGTCGGCAATACGCCGCTCGTACAACTCGTCCGGCTTCCCGACGACGAGATCCGTAGCCGCAACAATGTGATCCTCGCGAAGCTCGAGGGCAACAATCCAGCGGGGTCGGTGAAAGACCGGCCGGCGTTGTCGATGATCAAGAAGGCCGAAGCGCGCGGACGCATCAAGCCGGGCGACACGCTGATCGAATCGACGAGCGGCAACACCGGCATCGCGCTCGCGATGGGCGCCGCAGTCCGCGGCTACAAGATGGTGCTGATCATGCCGGAAGATCTGTCGGTCGAGCGCCGCCAGAGCATGGCCGCTTACGGCGCGGAAATCATCCTGACGCCTGTCAAAGGCGGCATGGAGTACGCGCGCGATCTCGCCGAGCAGATGCAGCGCGAAGGCAAGGGCATCATTCTCGATCAGTTCGCGAACCCGGACAATCCGGCCTCGCACATCGAAGGCACGGGCCCGGAAATCTGGCGCGACACGGAAGGGCGCATCACGCACTTCGTGTCGTCGATGGGCACGACCGGCACGATCATGGGCGTGTCGACGTATCTGAAAGCGCAGAACCAGCAGATCGAAATCATCGGCGCGCAGCCGGAAGAGGGCTCGCGTATTCCGGGTATTCGCAAATGGCCGGAAGCGTATCTGCCGAAAATCTTCGACCGCAGCCGCGTCGACCGCGTGGAGAACGTCAGCCAATCCGCGGCCGAGGCGATGGCGCGCCGCCTGGCGTCGGTCGAAGGCATCTTCGCGGGCATTTCGTCGGGTGGCGCGTGCGAAGTCGCGCTGCGCATCGCGCGTCAGGTCGAGAACGCGACGATCGTGTTCATCGTCTGCGATCGCGGCGACCGTTACCTGTCCACGGGGGTATTTCCCGCGTAAGCGGGTCGCCGGCGCCTTCGCGGGTGCACGAACCAATAAAAAGCGCCGGTCGAGCCGGCGCTTTTTTTACGTCCTTCAACGCGAGGCGTCCGCGACGACTCGCGCCGCGACTCACTGCGAATCTGAGTTTGACTGATCCGCCTGGCCTTGCGACGCGGCGCCGTTGTTGGCCGCTTTTGCGGCATTCGCCGCGTCGATCGCTTGCATCTGCGCCTTGACCTTCTGACCGAGCTGGTACACCGCGAGCGCATAGAAGAAGCTGCGGTTGTAGCGCGTGAGCACGTAGAAATTCTTCAGGCCGAGCACGAACTCGGTGCCGCGTCCCGGTGTCGGCAGATCGACCACCGTGACCGGGGTGCCCGCTTCAGAAGCAATATCGACGTTCGGCTCGTTCAGCACGAGGCCGGCACGCAGCAACTGGTCGAGCGGCCAGTGCGGCTCCGGCTGCCCATTGGCCGCGGCCTGCGCGACACCGAGGCTGCCCGCGTCCGAGCCGATTCGCCATACCACCGGCCGGCCGCTTTCCCAGCCGTTCTGGCGCAGATAATTCGCGACGCTGCCGATCGCATCCGCATCGCTCGTGCGCAGATCGATGCGCTTGTTGCCTTCGTAGTCGACCGCGTATTGGACGATGCTGCTCGGCAGGAACTGCGGAATGCCGATCGCGCCGGTGTACGAGCCGAGCACCGTGTTCGGGTCGATCTGCGCGTCGCGCGTCCACACCAGGTAGTCTTCGAGATTCTTGCGGAAGGTCGCCTGGCGGTCCGCGCGATTCGCGGTGTTCGGATAATCGAAGCTCAGCGTGGTCAGCGCATCGAGCACGCGGAAATTACCCATGTAGCGACCGTAGATCGTCTCGACGCCGATGATGCCGACGATCATCTCCGGCGGCACGCCGAACTCCTGATACGCGCGCTGCAGCGTGGCCCGGTTCTCGCGCCAGAACTGCACGCCGGCATTGACGCGCACCGGGTCGAGGAAGCGCGCCTGATACGAGCGCCAGTTCTTGACCGACGGCGTCGGTGACGGGGTGACCAGCTTCACCGCGGTCGCCGAGTAGCTGACGCCGGTGAACAGCGCGTGCAGCGACGCTTCGTCGAAATCGTAGCGCGCGACCATCTCGTTGATGAACGCATCGACGTTCGCGTTGTGCGCATAGCGCTGCGGAATGATCTCTTCCTCGAACGTCTGTCCTTGCGGTACCGGCTGCTGCGGCTGGCTCTGCGCGAGTTGCACCGGCTGGCTCTGCGCGAGTTGCACCGGTGCTTTCCTCGTGGCGCTTTGCGCCCACGCGGGACTTGCTGCGATGAACATGCACGATGCGACGATCAGTGAGGCGGCGTGGGTGCCGAGGCGAAGCCGGTGGCGTGGGGATCCTGCGGACAGAGCAAGCTTGACGGTCATGGTGAGCAGTGAGCGCGATGCGTGAAAGGCTGGAAGCAGTCGGAAAGCGGCAGGAACGAAACGGCGAATAACGGGTCGGGGAAGTATATCCGACGGCTCCCGCAAAACCGTGCTGAATCGGCGACAGCGGCGTCGTGTGGTAACTTGACGAATGGAGGCGCGCGGGGGCGCGCGCCGCTCGACGGAGACACGCCGCGCGCGCAGTTCATGCGTCGCGCCGTAGAAGAGACGCACAACACGAACTATGGCAACAGGCTTCTATTCCCACCCCGACTGTCTGCTGCACGACATGGGGCAGTGGCACCCCGAGTGTCCCGCGCGCCTGCAGGCGATCGAGGATCAACTGATCGCAAGCCGCATCGACGCGCTGATCGAGCGCGAATCGCCGCCGCTCGTCGACGAGGCCGCGCTGCTGCGAGTGCACACGCAGGCGCACGTCGACTACATCCGCGGTCGCTCGCCCGTCGAGGGCGTCGCCGAGATCGATCCCGACACGACGATGAATCCGCACACGTGGCAGGCCGCGCTGCGCGCGGCGGGCGCGGCGGTCGCCGCCACCGACGCGGTGATCGAAGGCCGCTACGACAACGCGTTCTGCAGCGTGCGGCCGCCGGGCCATCACGCGGAGCCGGCGCGTGCGATGGGCTTCTGCTTTTTCAACAACATCGCGATCGCCGCGCGCCACGCGCTCGACGTGCATGGTCTCGCGCGCGTCGCCATCATCGACTTCGACGTGCATCACGGCAACGGCACCGAGGCCGCGTTCTCGGGCGACCCGCGCGTGCTGATGTGCAGCATCTTCCAGCACCCGTTCTATCCGTTCACGGGCGCCGACAACCAGGCGTCCAACATGTGCAACGTGCCGATGCCGGCGCGTTCGAGCGGCATGGCCGTGCGCGAAGCGGTCGATATGCTGTGGTTGCCGCGCCTGCACGAATTCAGGCCGGAGATGCTGTTCATCTCGGCCGGCTTCGACGCGCATCGCGAGGACGACCTCGGCAACATGGGCCTCGTCGAAGACGATTACGCGTGGATCACCGACCAGATGCGCGAGATCGCGCGGCGTTATGCGCGTGGGCGCATCGTCAGTTGTCTCGAGGGCGGCTACAACCTGTCGGCGCTCGGGCGCAGCGTGGTCGCGCACGTGCGGTCGCTGGCGGAGATCTGAGGTTGCCCGACTGCACGCGGCGACAGTGGCTCGAAAGCCAGCGAGCGAAAATCGACATTCACGTACCGAGGAGCGAGCCATGAACGCCAGTCCCGCCAGCACCGGCGACGCGTCGCTGGTCACGATCGAACACGACGCGTATCGCGTAGCGGGCGTCGTGCGCGTGACGATGAACCGGCCCGATGCGTTCAACGCGCTGTCCGAAGCATTGCTCGACGGACTGCAGCAGACGCTGACCGGGATCGCGAAGACCGATGCCCGCGTGGTCGTGATCGCCGGCGCTGGCCGCGCGTTCTGCGCGGGGCACGACCTGAAGGAAATGCGCGCGGCGCCATCGCTTGCTTATTACCAGCAGCTGTTCGCGCGCTGCACGAAGCTGATGCTGACGATCCAGCGCATGCCGCAGCCGGTGATCGCGCGCGTGCATGGCATCGCGACCGCCGCCGGCTGCCAGCTGGTCGCAATGTGCGATCTCGCGGTCGCCGCCGATACCGCGCGCTTCGCCGTATCGGGCGTGAACCTCGGATTGTTCTGCGCGACACCGTCGGTGCCGCTGTCGCGCAACCTGTCGCGCAAGGCCGCGCTCGAAATGCTGCTGACCGGCGATTTCATCGACGCCGCCGAAGCGCGCAAGCAGGGGCTCGTGAACCGCGTCGCCCCAGCCGATGCGCTCGACGACGAAGTCGCGCGGCTCGCCGCGAGCATCTGCGCGAAGCCGGTCGAAGCTGTCAGCGCGGGCAAGGGCCTGTTCTACCGGCAGCTCGAAATGGGTATCGAAGCCGCGTACCAGCTCGCGGGGCAGACGATGGCCTGCAACATGATGGACGACTCGGCGCTCGAAGGCGTGCAGGCTTTCATCGACAAACGTGCGCCGGAGTGGAAGCGGTAGTCGACGGCCAGCAAGCGCCGCGTCTTGTCAACTCGGTCCCACCGCCCGCCTTTCGATCCACTCGACCAACGCCTCGATCACCCGATCGCGATCGAGGTCGTTCATCGTCTCGTGGTAGCTACCCTCGTGCAGCGTGAGCGTCTTGTCCGGCGAGCCCGCGTGCTCGCCGAACGCGCGGCTGCCGTCGGGCTCGGTCAGTTTGTCGTCGGTGCCATGAAACACGAGCAGCGGCATGCGCAGCCTCGCGCGTCCGCGTTCGATGCGCGCCATCGCGAGCAGCAGCTCGGCGCCCGTGCGCGCCGGAATCGCGTCGTGATGCACGAGCGGATCGTTGAGGTTGGCTTTGACCACCGGCTGAAGGCGCGAGAGCAGCGCAGGGTCGATCTTCATCGCCGGGAAGGTTGGGTAGACGCGGCTGATCACCTGGCTTAGCGCGAGCATCCACTTCGGCACGTCGCGGCCCGGCGCGAGCGCGGGGCTCGACAGGATCAGACCGGCGAGGCGCCGCCCGCTCGCGTCGAGGCGCTCTATCGCATACAGCGCCGCCACCGCGCCACCCATGCTGTGACCCATCAGGAATAACGGCGCACAGCTTTGCGCGGCGGCGTCGAGCAGCGCCTGCGCATCGAGCAGGTAGTCGTCGAAGCATTTCACATAGGCGCGCTTGCCGGGTGCGTGGCCGTGGCCGCGCAGATCGATCGCGACGAGCTCGATGCCCGCCGCGTTGAGCCGGCCCGCTACGGCGGCGTAACGGCCGGCGTGCTCGGCGAGGCCGTGCAGCAGCGCGACCGTCGCGCGTATGGGCCCGTTCGGCCGCCAGCGATACAGCGGCAACTCGATGCCATCGCCGGTCGTCACCGACCCGCGCTGCGGCGCATCTTTATTGAGACTGCCGGCGCTCGCGCGCACGGTGTGGCTCGGAGAAGTCTGCATGGCGGCGGCCTGTGCTGAAGGAGAGTGGCCCGATCATAGTCGTCGCGGCGCGAAGCGCGTGAGCTTCGTGCATAAGGCGCGGCTCTAATGCCCGCAGGTTATGAAAAGATCGAAATTGATTATTAAAGGGCATGTCGTCGCTGCGGTAGAATGACGTCCTCAAATCCCAATAAAAGTAACGGCGGCCGCATGTCGGGAGCACGATGCTCGCCGGCAGCCTCCGCCGTTTTCGTTTGTCCATGATCGAAATACGCAATGTTTCCCAGCGGTTTGCCGGGTCCCGGGGGTGGGTCGAGGCGCTGCACAACGTCAATCTGACGATTCCGGCGGGCGAGGTGTTCGGCATCATCGGCCGCAGCGGCGCGGGCAAGAGCACGCTCGTGCGCACGATCAACCTGCTGACGCGCCCATCCGAGGGCAACATCCTCGTCAACGGCCGCGATCTGACGACGCTGCCCGCCGCGCAACTGCGCGACGCGCGTCGCGAGATCGGCATGATCTTCCAGCACTTCAATCTGTTGTCGTCGCGCACCGTGTACGAGAACGTCGCGCTGCCGCTCGAACTGGCCGGCATGAAGCGCGACGAGATCGAGGCGAACGTGCTGCCGCTGCTCGAGCTCGTCGGTCTGTCGGCGCAGAAGGACCGCTATCCGGCGCAGATCAGCGGCGGGCAGAAGCAGCGCGTGGGCATCGCGCGTGCGCTCGCGAGCAAGCCGAAGGTGCTGCTGTCGGACGAGGCGACCTCCGCGCTCGACCCCGAAACCACCCGCGCGATCCTCGATCTGCTCAAGCGCATCAACCGCGAACTGAACCTGACGATCGTGCTGATCACTCACCAGATGGACGTGATCAAGCAGGTCTGCGATCGCGTCGCGGTGCTCGACGCGGGCCGCGTCGTCGAAGAGGGCAAGGTGATCGACGTGTTCCTGCAGCCGCACCACGAAGTCACGCGCGCGCTGATCGGCGACGTGATCGCGCAGGAGCTGCCGCCCGCCATGAAGGCGCGCGTCGCGCAGCGGTTGAAGACCGGCAGCGGCCATCTGCTGCGCCTCGCGTTCACCGGTTCGGGCGTCGATCAGCCGATCCTGTCGGAGACGATTCGCCGCTACGAGCTCGACTTCAACATCCTGCACGGCCAGATCGACGAAATCCAGGGGCAGGCGTTCGGCTCGCTCGCGGTCCTCGCGGGCGGCGATCCGGCCAAGGTCGCGCAGGCGATCACGTTTCTGCGCGAGCAGGGTGTCGTAGTGGAGGAGCTCTCGCATGTTGAGTGAAATGTTCGATATGTTCGTCCAGTCGTTCTGGGAGACGCTCATCATGGTGGGCGTCTCCGGACTGATTGGCGCTGTGGTCGGCGTGCCGCTCGGCGTGCTGCTGTATTTGACCAACCGCCAGGGCGTGCTCGAAAACGTCGCGTTGAATCGCGTGATGGGCGTGATCGTCAACGCGGTGCGCTCGACGCCGTTCATCATCCTGCTGGTCGCGGTGATTCCGTTTACGCGACTTGTCGTCGGTTCGTCAATCGGCACCGCGGCCGCGATCGTGCCGCTGACGATCGCCGCGGCGCCGTTCATCGCGCGTCTGGTCGAAACGGCGCTGCGCGAGGTCGATCGCGGGCTCATCGAGGCGGCCCAGGCGATGGGCGCGACCACCAGCCAGATCGTCTTCAAGGTGCTGTTGCCGGAATCGCTGCCGGGGGTGGTCGCCGGGTTGACGATCACGTTCGTGTCGCTGGTCGGCTATTCGGCGATGGCCGGCGCGATCGGCGGCGGCGGTCTTGGCGACCTCGGCATCCGCTACGGCTATCAGCGCTTCCTGCCAGAAGTGATGCTCGCGGTCGTGCTGATACTGATCGTGTTCGTGCAACTGGTGCAGTCGTTTGGGGATTGGCTCGTGCGTCGTCTGAGCCACAAATAAACAAGGGCGTTTGGAAGCCCGCTAATAAAGATTCGGAAAAGGTCCATCATGCAACGTCGCTTCATTCTCAAGCTGGCCGCCGCATTCGGCGCGGCAACGCTCTTCGCCACCACCGCGGCGCATGCCGAAGACACGATCAAGGTTGGTGTCACCGGCGGCCCGCACGCGCAGATCATGGACGTCGTGAAGACGGTCGCCGCGAAGAACGGCCTGAACATCAGGATCGTCGAATTCTCCGACTACGTGCAGCCGAACGCGGCGCTCGCGGGCGGCGATCTGGACGCGAACAGCTACCAGCACGACCCGTACTTGCAGGCGCAGGTGAAGGATCGCGGCTACAAGCTGATCCGTATCGCCGATACGGTCACGTACCCGATGGGTATCTACTCGAAGAAGGTGAAGTCGCTCGCCGAACTGCAGCCGGGCGCGAAGATCGCCGTGCCGAACGACCCGACCAACGGCGGCCGCGCGCTGCTGTTGCTGCAGAAGCAGGGCTTGCTGAAGCTGCGCGCCGAGGCGGGCCTGAAGGCGACGCCGCTCGACATCGTCGACAATCCGAAGAAACTAAAGATCGTCGAGCTTGACGCGGCGCAGATTCCGCGTTCGCTGGGCGATGTCGATGCCGCCGCGATCAACACCAACTTCGCGATGGAAGCGGGCCTCAAGCCAACGCAGGACGCTATCGCGATCGAGGACCGGAAAGGTCCCTACGTAAACGTGATCGCGATTCGCGAAACGGACAAGAACAAGCCGTGGGTCGCGAAGCTCGTCGCGGCGTACCACTCGCCGGAAGTGAAGCAGTTCGTCGACAGCAAATTCGGCGGCTCGGTGATCACCTCCTGGTGATGCAACGCCCGCGGACCTCGCAGAACACGACGGCAATGCGAAATTAGAGGTCTGAGTCGGAACCCGGGGTTGTCTCCCGGGTTTTTTGGAGATTAAAATAGAACGATCGTTCGATATTGCCGTTACGCCGCTGAGGAGCGATATCCTCCCGCAAAGCGCCCGCGACACGGCTGTCATGAGGGCAGTCGCTATAATGTTCATCGGGTTGACGTATTCGTAACTTTGGAGCGTGTGCATGAAAATTCTGGTGCCAGTGAAAAGAGTGGTCGACTACAACGTGAAGGTCCGCGTGAAATCGGACGGTACGGGCGTCGATATCGCGAACGTGAAAATGTCGATGAACCCGTTCGACGAAATCGCGGTTGAAGAAGCGGTGCGTCTGAAGGAAGCCGGCGTCGCAACCGAAGTGATCGCCGTGTCGGCCGGTGTTGCGCAGGCGCAGGAAACGCTGCGCACGGCGCTCGCGATCGGCGCGGATCGCGCGATCCTGATCGAATCTGGTGAAGACCTGCAGCCGCTCGCCGTCGCGAAGCTGCTCAAGGCGCTCGTCGACAAGGAGCAGCCGCAACTGGTGATCCTCGGCAAACAGGCGATCGACGACGACTCCAATCAGACCGGCCAGATGCTCGCCGCGCTCGCGAATCTGCCGCAGGCGACGTTCGCGTCGAAGCTTGTCGTGGCGGACGGCAAGGCGACGGTGTCGCGTGAAGTGGACGGCGGCGCGGAAACACTGTCGCTGACGCTGCCGGCCGTGGTCACGACCGATCTGCGCCTGAACGAGCCGCGCTACGTAACGCTGCCGAACATCATGAAGGCGAAGAAAAAGCCGCTGGAAACGGTCAAGCCCGAAGACCTCGGCGTCGATGTCACGCCGCGTCTGAAGACGCTGAAAGTCGCCGAGCCGCCCAGGCGCTCCGCCGGTGTGAAGGTGCCGGACGTGAAGACGCTGGTCGAGAAGCTGAAGACCGAAGCGAAGGTGCTGTGAGGAGACCCGAGAAATGACGAACCTGGTAATTGCAGAACACGACAATGCGTCGATCAAGGCCGCGACGCTGAACACGATCGCAGCGGCACAGAAGATCGGCGGTGATATTCACGTGCTGGTCGCGGGACATAACGCGCAGGGCGCGGTCGATGCGGCCGCGAAGATCGCTGGTGTCAGCAAGGTGCTGCTCGCCGATGCGCCGCAGCTGGCCGCAGGCCTCGCGGAAAACGTCGAAGCAACGGTGCTGACGCTTGTGCAAGATGCGGCGAAGCACTACACGCACATCCTCGCGCCGGCTACCGCCTACGGCAAGAATGTCGCGCCGCGTATCGCCGCGAAGCTCGACGTCGCGCAGATCAGCGACATCACGGCAGTGGATAGCGCCGACACGTTCGAGCGTCCGATCTACGCGGGCAACGCAATCGCGATCGTGCAATCGGCTGATCCGATCAAGGTCATCACCGTGCGCTCGACCGGTTTTGATGCAGTTGCAGCCGAAGGCGGCAGCGCAGCGGTCGAGAAGATCGAAGCGGCAGCCGACGCAGGCCTCGCGCAGTTCGTGAGCCGCGAAGTGACGAAGCTCGATCGTCCGGAACTGACGAGCGCGAAGATCATCGTGTCGGGTGGCCGTGGTCTGGGCAATGGCGAGAACTACATGAAGGTGCTCGAGCCGCTGGCCGACAAGCTCGGCGCGGCGCTCGGCGCATCGCGCGCGGCGGTCGACGCGGGCTTCGTGCCGAACGACTATCAGGTCGGCCAGACGGGCAAGATCGTCGCGCCGCAACTGTACGTCGCAGTCGGCATCTCGGGTGCGATCCAGCACCTCGCCGGCATGAAGGACTCGAAAGTCATCGTCGCGATCAACAAGGACGAAGAAGCGCCGATTTTCAGCGTGGCCGATTACGGCCTGGTTGGCGATCTGTTCACCCTCGTGCCGGAACTCGTGAGCGAACTCGGCTAAGCGCCGCGGCGCCTGAAAGAGGCCGCCGAAAGCAAGCGAAGGGCGCAGGACCGACCAAGTCCCGTGCCCTTTTTTCATATCAAGGGAGGAGAACCGAAATGAGCTATACGGCGCCCATCAAGGACATGCTGTTCGTGATGAAAGAACTGGCCGGACTCGAAGACATCGCGAAGCTGCCCGGCTTCGAGGACGCGAACCTCGACACCGCGCGGGCCGTGCTCGACGAGTCGGCGAAACTATGCGGCGAAGTGCTCGCGCCGCTGAACGTCGACGGCGATCGCAATCCGAGCAGTTGGAAGGATGGCGTGGTCACTGCGACGCCGGGTTTCAGGGAAGCCTTCCGCCAGTTTGCCGAAGGCGGTTGGCAGGGCGTGCAACATCCGCTCGACTACGAAGGCCAGGGCCTGCCGAAGCTGATCGCGACGCCTTGCATCGAAATGCTCAACGCGTCGAACCTATCATTTGCGCTGTGTCCGTTGCTGACCGACGGCGCCATCGAAGCGCTGCTAACCGCTGGCAGCGAAGCGCAAAAACAGACCTATGTGCCCAAGCTGATTTCCGGCGAATGGACCGGTACGATGAACCTGACCGAGCCGCAGGCCGGCTCCGATCTCGCGCTCGTACGCACGCGCGCCGAGCCGCAGGCCGACGGTTCGTTCAAGCTGTTCGGCACGAAGATTTTCATCACGTGGGGCGAGCACGACATGGCGAAGAACATCGTGCATCTGGTGCTCGCACGCACGCCGAACGCGCCCGATGGCGTGAAAGGCATTTCGCTGTTCCTTGTGCCGAAGTTTCTCGTCAACGAAGACGGTTCGCCCGGTGAGCGCAACGACGTGCATTGCGTGTCGATCGAGCACAAGCTCGGCATCAAGGCGAGCCCGACCGCGGTGCTGCAGTTCGGCGATCACGGTGGCGCGCTCGGTCAGCTGATCGGCGAAGAGAATCGTGGCCTCGAATACATGTTCATCATGATGAACGCCGCCCGTTTCGCGGTCGGCATGCAAGGTGTCGCGATCTCGGATCGCGCATATCAGAAGGCGGTCGCGTATG
Source organism: Paraburkholderia sp. CI3 (assembly GCF_050436505.1). Taxonomy (NCBI): domain Bacteria; kingdom Pseudomonadati; phylum Pseudomonadota; class Betaproteobacteria; order Burkholderiales; family Burkholderiaceae; genus Paraburkholderia; species Paraburkholderia sp. CI3. Next base: position 1,982,078 of record NZ_JBNDMI010000004.1, on the reverse strand, counting down.
CGAAAGAGCGCGTGCAGAGCCGTCCCGTGGACGGCTCCGCGAAGCAGTCGGTCGCGATCATCCAGCACCCGGACGTGCGCCGCATGCTGTCGACGATGCGCAGCCTCACCGAGGCGTCGCGCGCGCTCGCCTACGTCGCGGCCTCGCACTGCGATATCGCGCATCGTCATCCGGACGATGCGACGCGCGCGAAGCATCAGGCGATCTACGAATACCTCGTGCCGATCGTGAAGGGCTGGAGCACGGAGCTGTCGATCGATGTGACGAGCCTCGGCGTGCAGGTGCATGGCGGCATGGGCTTCATCGAGGAAACCGGCGCTGCCCAGTACTACCGCGACGCGCGCATTCTACCGATCTACGAAGGCACGACCGCGATCCAGGCCAACGACCTGATCGGTCGCAAGACGCTGCGCGACGGCGGCAAGGTCGCGAAGGAACTGCTCGCTGGCGTCGCCGAAACGGTTGAAGCGCTTGGCGCGCAGCAGGGCGCGGCGTTCGCATCGATGCGCACACAGCTCGCGCAGGGCCAGCGCGCGCTTGGCGCGGTCGTCGATTTCGTCGTCGCCAATGCGAAGGGCGATCCAAATGCGGTGTTCGCGGGCAGCGTGCCCTATCTGAAGCTCGCGGGCATCGTGCTGGGCGGCTGGCAGATGGCGCGTGCGCAGCTTGCCGCGGCGACGAAGCGCGACGAGGACCCAGCGTTTCATGACGCGAAGATCGCGACCGCGCGGTTCTACGCCGAGCACGTGCTGCCGCAGGCGGCGGCGCTCGAAGTGGCGATCGTCAGCGCGAAGGGGGGCGAGGGCGTGCTGGCTTTGTCGGAAGACCAGTTCTGAGCATGCCTCGATGCCGGCCGCGATCGCGGCAGCACATTGAAATGCAAACGGCGCCCCGCGAGGCGCCGTTTGTTTGTCCGGCTGCTGTTTGTTGTGGCCTGCGCCGCGGGCAGGGCCGCGTCAGCGCACGCACTCAAACTCACGCATACGCCGGCCGATGCTCGCCCGCGGTCTCGCCGAGATAGCGATGCACCGACAGATCGTCCGCGCGAATCGCAGGCTGCTTGCCCGACATCAAGTCGGCGAGCAGTTGGCCCGAGCCGCACGACATCGTCCAGCCAAGCGTGCCGTGGCCGGTGTTCAGGAACAGGTTCGGAACCGGCGTGCGGCCGACGATCGGCGTGCCGTCCGGCGTCATCGGCCGCAGACCGCTCCAGAACGTCGCCTTCGACGTGTCGCCGCCGCCCGGGAACAGGTCATTCACGGAAAGCTCGAGCGTCTCGCGGCGCGCCTGGCGCAGCGATTTGTCGAAGCCGACGATCTCGGCCATCCCGCCGACGCGAATCCGGTCATCGAAGCGCGTGATCGCGATCTTGTAGGTCTCATCGAGCACGGTCGACACCGGCGCGGCAGCCGCGTCGACGATCGGCGCGGTGATCGAATAGCCCTTCAGCGGATAGACCGGAATCTTCACTATGCCATCGAGGAAGCGCGTCGAATACGAGCCGAGCGCGACCACGAACGAATCCGCGCGCACGAGTTCGCTGCCGCACTGCACGCCGGCGATGCGGCCGCCCGCCATCGCGAGCGCGTCGATCGACGTGTTGTAGCGGAACTTGACGCCCAGTTCCTCGGCGAGCGCCGCGAGGCGCGTCGTGAACATCTGGCAGTCGCCGGTTTCGTCGCCGGGCAGGCGCAGGCCGCCGGTGAGCTTGTGCGACACCGCGGCGAGTGCTGGTTCGGCCTTGGCGAGTTCGTCGGCCGTCAGCAGCTCGTATGGCACGTTGGCTTCCTGCAGCACGGCGATGTCTTTCGCGGCGCCGTCGAACTGCTGTTGCGTGCGAAATACCTGCAGCGTGCCGCCGGTGCGGCCTTCGTACTCGATGCCGGTGTCGGCGCGCAACGCCTGCAGGCAGTCGCGGCTGTATTCGGCCAGCCGCACCATACGGCCCTTGTTCACCGCATAGCGCGGCGCCGTGCAGTTCTGCAGCATCTGCCACATCCATCGCAGTTGGAACGCGGTGCCGTCGACGCGAATCGCTAGCGGCGCGTGCTTCTGGAACATCCACTTGACGGCCTTCAGCGGCACGCCCGGGGCGGCCCACGGCGAAGCGTAGCCCGGCGAGATCTGGCCCGCGTTGGCGAAACTGGTTTCGAGCGCCGGGCCGGCCTCGCGATCGATAACGGTCACTTCGTGACCGGCGCGCGCGAGGTAATACGCACTCGTCACGCCGACGACGCCACTGCCCAAAACGACGACTCGCATAGCTGCTCCAGATATCCAAAAATTGAGTGAGGGCAAGGCGCTCGTCGGAGGTTCGATCTGATTCGATCCGGCGAGCTGCAATGTGAGGTGAAATGCCGTTTGCCCAGTGTTAACCGCTATACTATTAATAGTGAGACAGGTTTTGTTATCGTATTTTCATCATTTTTAGAAAAAACACCATGCGTACCCAGCGCCAGCCCGTGCGGGCTCTCGACAAGCTCGATCACAAGATCCTGCGGCTCCTGCAGCAGGACGGCCGTATGGCGATGAAGGACCTGGCGGAGCAGGTCGGTCTGTCGGTGACGCCGTGCATCGAGCGCGTCAAGCGGATGGAGCGCGACGGCGTGATCACCGGCTACTACGCCCGCGTGAACCCGGCCGAGCTGGGCGCGGCGCTGCTCGTGTTCGTCGAGATCACGCTCGATCACAAGAGTGGCAACATGTTCGATCTGTTCCGGCGCGAGGTGCAGAAGATCCCCGAGGTGCTCGAGTGCCACCTCGTGTCGGGCGATTTCGACTATCTGATCAAGGCGCGCATCGGCGAAATGGCCGATTACCGCAAGTTGCTCGGCGACATCCTGCTGCAGCTGCCGGGCGCGGTGCAGTCGAAGAGCTATGTGGTGATGGAGGAAATCAAGGAGACGCTGACGATCGCGGTGGGCGAGTAGGTGCCGGTTCACTGAGGGGTTGGACGCGCATCAAGCGACCAACGAAGTGCTCGACAAACGGCGTAAACACTGTATATTTATACAGGTGTTTTGCGCCGCTTTCCTTTGACGCTTCCTGTTTGCGTTTGCTTTGCGTGGCCCGCCGTGGATGACCCCGACACCCCTGACATTCCCGAATTTCCGATCGCCCCGCCGGCGCCTCGCAAGGGACGCGGCGCGGTCACGAACCTGCAAGGCCGCTACGAAGTCGACCAGCGCGAAGCCGTCCACGACGGCTGGCAGACGGCCGACGAAGACGGGGAGCCGAAGGTCCTGCGCACGCAGGTGTTCGAGGAGCGCGCAAAAACCATCCTCACACGCAATGCGTCGCCGGACATTCCGTTCAATGTGTCGCTGAATCCTTACCGGGGCTGCGAACACGGCTGCATCTATTGCTTCGCGCGGCCCACGCACAGCTACCTGGGCTTGTCGCCCGGGCTCGATTTCGAAAGCCGCATCTACGCGAAGATCAACGCGCCCGAACTGCTCGAGCGGGAACTGTCGAAGAAATCCTATGTACCCGAGCCGATCGCGCTCGGCGTCGCCACCGATGCGTGGCAGCCGGCCGAACGTGACTTGCGTCTTACGCGTCGTGTGATCGAGGTGCTCAGCGAGCGCAACCACCCGTTCGCGGCGATCACCAAATCATCGCTGATCGAGCGCGACATCGACCTGCTTGCGCCGATGGCCGAGCGCGGGCAATTCATGGCGGCGATCACCATCACCACGCTGGACGCCGACATCGCGCGCACGCTCGAACCGCGCGCGGCCACGCCGTCGCGCCGGCTGCGCACGATCCGTACGCTCAGCGAGGCGGGCATTCCGGTCGGCGTCAGCATCGCGCCGGTGATCCCGTTCGTCACCGAACCGGATATGGAGCGCGTGCTCGAAGCATGCGCCGAAGCGGGCGCCAGCAATGCGAGCTATATCGTGCTGCGGCTGCCGTGGGAGGTCGCGCCGCTGTTCAAGGATTGGCTGGGCGCACATTTCCCCAATCGGGCCGAGCGCGTGATGAGCCGTGTGCGCGACATGCGAGGCGGCAAGGATTACGATTCTTCGTTCTCGACCCGCATGAAGGGAGAGGGCTTATGGGCGGATCTGCTCAGGCAGCGCTTTCACAAGGCCGTGCACCGGTTAGGGTTGAACGGGCGCGACCGCGGCATTCTCGACATGTCGCATTTCCGCCGGATCGAGCCGCCTCGCGCCGAGCAGGTGAGCGCACCGGCGCGCGACAATCCGCAACTGAGGCTTTTCTAGCGCGCAGGAACGTCTGCGGGTCCCGCCACCGGGGCATTACTGCGAAATCGCTTTGGCCGCTTCGACCTGACTTTCGAAGTAGGTCTGGAATGCGAGCGCGAGACCGGTCATCAGCAGAAACGCACCGATCAGCAGCGAAAAGATCACGACGAAAATGACCGTCCAGCCGGAGCGGCTTTTGCGTTGCGTGTGGGTGTTGAATTGCGCATCCCATTTCTGATCAGGACGCAGCCCGTAGACGAGCGCCGCCAGAAACGCGGCAAACAGCGAAACCGCGCCTATCGGCGCGAGCACCCAGCCCAGGATCGACGCGCGCTCGGTCGCGACCAGCAGCATCACGCCGGGAATGCCGACCAGCGTGCCGAGTAGATGCGCCCAGCCGTAGATGTCTCGGGTGCCGTACAGATAGAAGCGGTGGGCGCCGAGGCTGCCGAACAGGAACGCCAACGCGGCGGTGAGCGTCTTGGATCTGAAGCGCGGGGAAGTCGAGGCAGCGGTGGGCATGAACGCGTGGGCAGAGTGACGGGCGGTCGAAAGGAGCGGCGCGCCGCGGGGGCGTGGGCCGACGCGCATTCTACGCCTGCGGCGCGCGGGTGGTCACGTGGAGGACGATCGCCCAGGCTGAAAGCGGGGCGGCGGGATGCGCCGGACCTGGCTCAAGGTGAGTGCAGCCGTTCAGCCGGACATGCGTGCATCCGCGCGTTACGGCGCTGAATACGTGACGCGATAGATCGCGCCGGCGGTATCGTCGCTGATCAGTAGCGAACCGTCTGGCAGCGGCAACACGTCGGCGGGGCGGCCCCAGACCGATTCGCCGGGTTGCAGCCAGCCTTCGGCAAAGACCTGCTGGCGTGCGTGGCTGCCGTCAGGGTCGGTGATCACGCGCACGACGCGGTAGCCGACCTTCTTGCTGCGGTTCCACGAGCCGTGCTCGGCGATGAAGATATTGTTGCGGTAGTCGGCTGGAAACATCGGGCCGTCGTAGAAGCGCATGCCAAGCGCCGCCACGTGCGCGCCAAGCTTGACCACTGGCGGCGTGAATTCGCTGCACGGATGATCCTTGCCGAACTCGGGGTCGGGCGTGTCGCCGCCGTGACAGTACGGAAAGCCGAAGTTCATGCCGACTAGCGGCGCGCGGTTGAGCTTGTCGCTCGGAATATCGTCGCCGAGCAGGTCGCGACCGTTGTCGGTGAACCAAAGTTCGTGGGTGACCGGATGCCACGCGAAGCCGACCGAATTGCGGATGCCGCGCGCGACGACCTCGTAGTGGCTGCCGTCCGGGTTCATGCGGCCAATCATCGCAAAGCGGTCCGGATCTCTCTGGCAAATGTTGCACGGCGCGCCTTGCGGCACGTACAGCTTGCCATCCGGGCCGAACGCAATGAATTTCCAGCCGTGATGCGTGTCCGTCGGCAGCTTGTCGGTGACAACGACCGGTTTCGGCGGATCGTTCAGGTGCGAGTCGATCGCATCGAAGCGCACGATTTTCGACACGGCCGACACATACAGCGCGCCGTCGCGCCACGCGACGCCGGCGGGCATCTGCAGCCCGGACGCGATCACGTGGTGACCCGTCACGCGGCCGTTCCGCAGCTCGAGCGCATACACATGGCCATCGTCGCTGCCCACGTAGAGAATGCCCTTGGGCGACAACGTCATCGCGCGCGCGCTCGGCACCTCGTCCGACAACACTTCGATGTGAAAGCCCGGCGGCAGCTTGATTTTCTCGATGGGCAGCGCGGCGATTGCCGTCAACGCCTGCGCGGCGATAACCGCGGCCGCTACCGCACGTAGAATCCGGTTGCACGAGGTGCGCGAAAGTCCAGCAAAGCGTACGAAAAAGGCAAAAGAGGCGAACGGAAACGGGAGTTTCGGCTGGCGTTGCACAGGCGCTCCTTCAGGTAATTCGGGCGTTTAAGCGGGTTCTCGCACCTCTTGTAGAGGGTGGGTGCAGCCCGGTTCCGCAGTTTATCCCGGTAAGTGTTTGTTATGGCGTCGGTTTCCCGCTATAATCGCGTGTTTCAGTCGTTCCGAACCCCGGTTTTCAAGGATTCTAGTATGGTCATCATCCGCTTGGCTCGTGGCGGCTCCAAGAAGCGCCCGTTCTACAACATCGTCGCCACCGACTCGCGCAGCCGTCGTGACGGCCGCTTCATCGAGCGCGTCGGTTTCTACAACCCGGTCGCTACGAAGGGCGAGTCCCTGCGTATCGCTCAGGATCGCCTGACGTACTGGCAAGGTGTTGGCGCGCAACTGTCGCCGACCGTCGAACGTCTCGTGAAGGAAGCGCAAAAGGCGCAGCCGGCTGCTTGATATGGCGGCCCGCAGGCGTATCGTCGGCGGTTCGGCCGGCGGCTCGCGCAACTCGCGTGAGCAGTCCGATGCGCAATTTGTTTTACTGAAGCAGAAGCCAAAGCAGGCTGCGAAGTTGTTGTCGAGGTTATTCGATGTCTGAGCGTGATTCCGGCAGTTCTGGTAGCGTCAAGGCAGCTTCGCGCGCAAAGGCGTCTGGTCAGGCGTCGTTCGGTGCATTCGTCCGCAAGCCGGTCGAACGAACCGACGGCAAGGCGAAAGAGGCGCAAGCCAATGCCGCGAACGCCGATTTCGAAGCTGCAGAAATGCGCATCGAAACGGCGGCAAGCTGGCCGGCCGATGCGGTCGAAGTCGGCGCAATCGTCGACGCCTATGGTCTCAAAGGCTGGGTCAAGGTAGCCGCGCATGCGGATGCCGGGCAAGGCGGCGACGTCTTGCTGAGCGCGAAGCGCTGGTGGCTGCTGAAGGGCCAGGAGCGCAAATCGGCGCCGTCCTTGCAGGCCAAAACACATAGCGACAGCGTGGTCGCCCGTCTGGGTGGCGTCGCTGACCGCGATACGGCGTTGGCTTTGCGCGGTTCTCGCGTATACATCGGCCGTAGCGAATTTCCGGCGCTCGAAGCCGACGAATTCTACTGGGTCGATCTGATCGGCCTGGACGTGGTGAATCTCGCCGGGCTCTACCTCGGCAAAGTCGCCAGCATGATCGACAACGGCGCGCAGTCGGTGCTGCGCATCGAATATCCGGCTACCGACAAAAACGGCAAGCCGATCGCAGGCGAGCGTTTGATCCCGTTCGTCGGCGTCTTTGTCAAAACGGTGGACCAGGAGGCAAAGCATATCGTCGTCGACTGGGAAGCTGACTATTGAAATCTATCGTTGAGCGGGGAGAGCGATGCAGTTCGATGTCGTGACGCTCTTTCCAGAAATGTTCCGCGCGCTGACTGACTGGGGTATCACCAGCCGGGCCGCGAAGCAGCAGCGCTATGGGTTGCGTACGTGGAATCCGCGCGATTTCACGACCGACAACTACCGCACGATCGACGATCGCCCATACGGCGGCGGCCCCGGCATGGTTATGCTGGCCCGGCCGCTCGAAGACGCGATCAGTGCCGCGAAAGCGGCGCAGTCGGAGCAGGGCATCGGCGCGGCGCGCGTCGTGATGATGTCGCCGCAAGGCGCCACACTGAATCACGAGCGCGTGATGAAGTTCGCGGCCGAACCCGGTCTGATCCTGTTGTGCGGGCGCTACGAAGCGATCGACCAGCGTCTGCTGGACCGTGTAGTCGACGAAGAAGTAAGCCTTGGCGACTTCGTGCTGTCGGGCGGCGAGTTGCCCGCGATGGCGTTGATGGATGCGGTCGTGCGTCAGTTGCCTGGCGTGCTGAACGACTCACAGTCGGCGGTGCAGGATAGCTTCGTCGATGTGCTGCTCGATTGTCCGCACTACACGCGTCCCGAGGAATACGAGGGCGTGCGGGTGCCTGATGTGCTGCTCGGCGGCCATCATGCGGAAATCGAAGCGTGGCGGCGGCGCGAAGCATTGCGCAACACGTTGAACAAGCGGCCCGATCTGATCGTGAAGGCCAGAAAGAACAGAATGCTGAGCCGTGCCGACGAGGCGTGGCTCGCGAGTCTCGCGAAGGAAGAGCCGAAGGCCTGAGGCCCCGGTCTTTCGAGCGGACACAAGGCGGTGCCGTGCATGCGTGTGCGGTGCCAGATGTGAACCCATCCTCTATCGGGGCCGTAGCCCAACGCAGTAAGCGCGTGAGGCAGGTACGAACGCCGACAAGATGGATCTAGGAGTCAGTGATGAATCTGATTGCAAAACTCGAGCAGGAAGAAATCGCGCGCGTTCTCGGCGAAAAGACCATTCCGGATTTTGGTCCGGGCGATACGGTCATCGTCAGCGTGAACGTGGTTGAAGGCACGCGTAAGCGTGTGCAGGCTTACGAAGGCGTCGTGATCGCCAAGCGTAACCGTGGTCTGAATTCGTCGTTCATCGTCCGTAAGATTTCGTCGGGCGAAGGCGTCGAGCGTACGTTCCAGACGTATTCGCCGCTGCTGGCTAGCATCGTCGTCAAGCGTCGCGGCGATGTGCGTCGTGCGAAGCTGTACTATCTGCGCGAGCGTTCGGGCAAGTCGGCTCGAATCAAGGAAAAGCTGGTCTCGAAAGACCGCGCTGCTTCCCAAGCGTAAATGCTGTAAGAAAAGGCACCCCTCGCGGGTGCTTTTTTGTTGGCCAGGTCAAAATAGCGGCATGTCCACGCTCATCAGAGAGACCCGTTGATCCGCCCCGTCTTTGAGCCCGAAACTCTGCCTGTCATCGCGACAGGCGCCGATCTGCCACCGGTCGCGCGCGAGCGTCTGACGCCCGATGCACTGCGGGCGCGCTTTGATCGGCAGCTTGCCTGGACACCCGAGAAAATTGCCGATGCGCCGTGGCGCAATACCGACCTCGATCCGCGCGTGGCCGCGGTGCTGGTGCCGCTCGTCGTGCGCGCGCGTGATCTTACCGTGTTGCTCACGCAGCGCGCGGACCATCTGAACGATCACGCCGGTCAGGTGAGTTTTCCCGGCGGCCGCCAGGAACCGTTCGACGCTGATGCGACTGCTACGGCTCTGCGCGAAGCGCGCGAAGAGGTGGGCCTCGACGCGTCGCGCGTCGAAGTTCTCGGCGCGTTGCCCGACTATCTCACTGGCACCGGCTTTCGCGTGTCGCCGGTCATCGCTCTTGTGCACCCGCCGTTCTCGCTGGAGATCGATACGCTCGAAGTGGCCGAGGTCTTCGAAGTGCCGCTCGCGTTCCTGATGGACCCGTCCAACCACGAAGAGCGCCTGTTCCGCTACGAGGGCGGAGAGCGCCGCTTCTTCGCGATGCCGTATCCGCGCGGCGAATTGACGGTGGCTCCGGAGGCCGCCGAGCAGCGCGGCGCGCACCACCCGCAGACGGTCACGCCAGCAGCCGTGCAAGGCGGCCATCATTTCATCTGGGGCGCGACGGCGGCGATGCTGCGCAACCTGTATCGGTTCCTCGCCGCATAAATTACGTGACTCGCATCGCCCCGTCGACGATGCACAGTTGCGCGAACGACGCACTTGTCGGCGCTTTGTCAGCATCCGCGTTCAGACTCATCCGACCCTGTGCTATCGTTATAAAACAATCGTAAAAAACTTAAAAAGCACGGCGCATCGCATGACTTTTTTCTCCGTATTGCTGGCTCTGATCATTGAACAGGTACGCGCGCTGTCGCCGAACAATCCGTTGTCCGCGTTGCTTCAATACCATGCGGAGTCGGCGGCGCACGGATTCGATGCTGGCAAGCAACGTCACGGTCTGCTCGCGTGGCTCGTCGTGGTGGTGCCCTGGACGCTCGCGGTCGCGCTCGTCTACTACGTGCTGTATCACATTCACTTCATGCTCGCGTTCCTGTGGAACGTCGTGGCGCTGTACTTCACGCTCGGCTTCCGGCAGTTCAGCCATTACTTCACCGACATCCATCTCGCGTTGAACAACGACGACGTGCCACGCGCGCGCGAAATTCTCAACGAATGGACGGGGCTCGAGACCGTCGACATGCCGGTCAGCGAGATCGTGCGTCACACGCTGATCCACGCGGTGGTCGCGTCGCATCGTCATGTGTTCGGCGTGTTCTTCTGGTTCCTGATTCCGGTCGGTCCCGCTGGCGCGGTGCTGTACCGTTGCGCGGAATATCTCGCGCGCGCATGGGCGCGGCCGGCCGACGACCGCACCGTCGCGTTTTCGAGCTTCGCGCAGCGCGCGTTCTTCGTGATCGACTGGGTGCCGGCGCGGCTGACGTCGCTGGGCTTTGCGATCGTCGGCAATTTCGAGGATGCGATTTACGCGTGGCGCAACCATGCGCGGCAGTGGCCCGATACGAACGACGGCGTGTTGCTCGCCGCGGGCAGCGGGGCGCTCGGCGCGCGCCTGGCCGGGCCACTCGCGGAGCCGTCGAGCCTCGACGCGCTCGCCACCGGCGACGGCGGTCCGATGCAGGTCGGCGACGACTGCACGCCGCGCACGCTGCAATCGGCAGTGGGGCTGGTGTGGCGTGCAGTCGTACTGTGGATGATCCTGCTGTTGATGCTGACCATCGCGGTGTGGCTCGCCTGAAGCGGCCAGGCCATGCGCGCAGCACAAGAAGAAGCCGGGCAATGCCCGGCTTCTTCAATTCCCGACGCCGCTTCACCCCTTCAACGGATCGCGCACAGTCCCGCATTGCCAGCACACGGTGAACTGCGCCTCGAGCACCTCGCCGCACTGCTGACATTGCCATGGAGGCGCGCCCGGCGCCGGTCCTCGCGAGGCCGCTTCGATCAGCCGCCGCGCGATCGCCTCATCGCGTTCATCGACGAGCCACAACTCCGGCGCGCACTGGTCGGCCGGAATCTCGCCGAGCGCCCCGTTCAGATAGCGGTTGTGCAGCTCGCAAGCGATGCCCGCGGTCTCCAGCACGTTGACCCAATGCTGTCCGATGATCAGGTTCGGCGCGCGCATCAGCTTCATGTCAGCGGACAATCAGGCTCGCCTCGTGCACGAGCTGCGCATAAAGCGCATGCCGTTCGCGGCGGATGCGCCCGTCGGCGACCGCTTCGAGGATCGCGCAGCCAGGCTCGTGCAAATGATGGCAGTTATAGAAACGGCAGTTTGGCAGTAGCGGCCGGAACTCGGGGAACGCGCGTTCGAGCCGGCCTTCGGTCAGGTGATGCAGGCCGAATTCCTGAAAGCCCGGCGAGTCGATCAGCGCGCCGGCCGCGCCGTTGACGCCATTCACGCCGGTCGTGCCCTCCGACCGCGGCAGCGGATAAAGACGCGTGAACGTCGTGGTATGGCGCCCGCTGTTCAGCGCGGTCGAGATCTCGCGCGTCGCGACTTCGGCATCGGGAATCAGCAGGTTCACGAGTGTCGATTTGCCCATGCCGGACTGGCCGAGCAGCAGCGTCGCGTGACCATGCAGATGTTCGGTCAGCGTGGCGCGTGCCGCCTCGGGCTGCATCCGGATCGACGCTTCGAGCACCGGATAGCCGAGCGCGCGATACGGCTCGAGCCGCTTGCGCGCGCCGTCCAGAGCATCGGTGACGTCGATCTTGTTCAGCACGATCAGCGGCTTCAATTCGTTCGCCTCGGCGGCGACGAGCGCGCGGCCGAGCAGATCCTCGCTGAAATGCGGCTCGGTGGCGAGCACGATCAGCAACTGGTCGAGGTTCGCGGCGAACAGCTTCGACTTGTACTGATCCGAGCGATACAGCAGATTGCGCCGCTCGCCGATCTCGACGATCACGCCTTGATCCGCCGAGGTCGGCTCATAGATCACGCGATCGCCGACCGCGACCTCGCTGCGCTTGCCGCGTGGGAAACATTGCAGCAACGCGCCGCCGTCTTCAGGAGCGACCAGATAGTGGCGGCCGTGCGCGGCCACCACGAGGCCGCCCGTGCGCGCGCCGTGCATGCCGGATGCGGTGGCCGACGCGCCGCGCGCCGCCTTCTTCGGAGCGCGGCCGCTCATGCGTGCTGCAGCAGTCGGTCGATCCGCTGCGAGGCCGGCGGATGCGAATAGTAGAACGCGGTGTAGATCGGATCGGGCGTCAGCGTCGACGCGTTGTCCTCGTACAGCTTGACGAGCGCATTGACGAGATCGTGCGCGTCGGTTTGCGTCGCCGCGAACGCGTCGGCTTCGAACTCGTGCTTGCGCGAGCTGAGACTGCCAAGCGGCGTGACGAAGAACATGAACACGGGCAGCGCGAGGAAGAACAGCACGAGCGCGAGTCCGCTATTGCCGCCGACGAGCGACGGCCGCACGCCGAGCCCTTCGTAGAACCACACGCATTGCGTCAGCCAGCCGAGCAGCGCGAGCATCGCGAGGCTGATCGCGAACGTGACCAGCATGCGCTTCATCACGTGACGACGCTTGAAGTGGCCGAGCTCGTGCGCGAGCACCGCTTCGATCTCGCGGCCCGACAGGCGCGCGAGCAGCGTGTCGAAAAACACGATGCGCTTGCTCGCGCCGAAGCCGGTGAAGTACGCGTTGCCGTGCGCCGAACGGCGGCTGCCGTCCATCACGAACAGGCCCTTCGCGGCGAAGCCGCAGCGCTTCATCAGCGCCTCGATGCGGGTCACGAGCGCTTCATCCTTCAGCGGCTCGAACTTGTTGAAGAGCGGCGCGATGAAGGTCGGGAAAATCAGCAGGCCGAACATCTGGAACGCGACCCACACGACCCATGCCCACAGCCACCACAGGTTGCCCGCGCGGTTCATCAGCCACAGCACGACGAACAACAACGGCAGGCCGAACGCGATGCCGAGCAGCGCGCCCTTCAGGCGGTCGAAAAAGAACAGGCTTTTGCTCATGCGATTGAAGCCGAAGCGTTGCTCGACGACGAACTGCCGGTAGTAATCGAACGGCAGGTCGATCGCGCTCGTGATCGCGATCACAGCGGCAACCAGCGCGATCTGACCGACGTAGCCGCGGCCGAGCCAGTCGGAGATCGCGAGATCGAGCATCTGCACGCCGCCGAGCAGCGTGAGCCAGATCAGCAAGGCCGCGCCGACGACGATCTCGACCATCGCGAGCCGCGTGCGCTCGACCGTGTAGTCGGCCGCGCGCTGATGCGCGGTGAGCGCGATGGTGTTCGCGAACTGGCTCGGCACCTGTTCGCGATGCGCGACGACGAAGCGGATCTGCCGCGACGCGAGCCAGAGTTTGGTGCCGACCATCGCGACGACGGCGACGACGAACAGGGCGGTGAAGTACAGGGTAGGCATCCGGGGATTCCGTGGTATCTATGCGAGAATTATATGTTTCTTCCCGCCTTGCGGCGGAGATACGGTTTAACGCGACGGTTCAACGCAAGAGCTCCGGGTAGCAGTTCAGGGCGGCGCTTTGGCGCGGCCGGCCCGGCTCGAACCGCGCGAATCGATTTCAAACGAACACATGCCGCGCCGCGCGGGTTTCCAGCTAAGCCCGCCGCGCGGCCCTCAGGGTTGCCTTCATGACTGACATCCTCGCATCCACCGAACAGCCGCCGCTCGTGCGCAGCGACATGAATCTCGTCTGGCTGGACATGGAAATGACCGGGCTCGAGCCCGACACCGACCGCATCATCGAGATCGCGGTGGTGGTGACGAATTCGACGCTCGACAGGATGGTCGAAGGTCCGGTGCTCGCGATTCATCAGAGCGATGAAACGCTCGCGAAGATGGACGAGTGGAACCAGAACACGCATGGCCGCTCGGGGCTGATCGATCGCGTGAAGGCGTCGACTGTCAGCGAGGCCGATGCGACCGCGCAGATCCGCGAGTTCCTCGGCCAGTACGTGCCGCCGGGCAAGTCGCCGATGTGCGGCAACTCGATCTGCCAGGACCGCCGCTTCATGGCGCGCTGGATGCCGGATCTGGAGAGCTTCTTCCACTACCGCAACCTCGACGTGAGCACGCTGAAGGAGCTGTGCCGGCGCTGGCAGCCGGTCATCTACAAGGGCTTCCAGAAGCGCGCGATGCACACGGCGCTGGCCGATATCCACGAGTCGATCGACGAGCTGAAGTACTACCGCGAGCATTTCCTCGTGCCGTCGGCGCCGGACGCCGCCGCGAGCGCTCAGTAAAGCGCGGGCCTGCACGGGCCGGCCACGAACCTCGAACCTCAGTCTTGCCGCGGCGCGCGTTGCGCGCTCTTCGGCCGGAACGCCTTGACCACGTCGACGTTCGTTTCTACGTAAGGGCCGCCGATCAGGTCGATGCAGTACGGCACCGCCGCGAAAATCCCTGGCACCTTGACCATGCCGTCATCGCGCAGGCCTTCCAGCGTTTCCCTGATCGATTTCGGCTGGCCGGGCAGGTTGATGATCAGCGCGGCGTGTCGTTCGGTTTCGCGGATCACCGCGACCTGGCGCGACAGGATCGCGGTCGGCACGAAATTCAGGCTGATCTGCCGCATCTGCTCGCCGAAGCCGGGCATCTCCCTGGTCGCGACAGCGAGCGTCGCCTCGGGCGTCACGTCGCGGCGCGACGGTCCGGTGCCCCCGGTCGTCAGCACCAGATCGCAGCCCACTTCGTCGACCAGCTCGATCAGCGTCGCCGAGATGGTCGGCGCGTCGTCGGCGATCAGCCGCGTGACCACCTGCCATGGCGAGCTCAAGGCCGCGCCGAGCCACTCCTGCAGCGCCGGAATGCCCTTGTCCTCGTAAACGCCCGTCGACGCGCGGTCGCTGATCGACACGAGGCCGATCACGATTTCGTCGGGGTGCTGACGTTGCTTACGTTGATCAGGCGTCGCGGTCGTCATCGTCGTCTTCCGCGGCGAGGTTGGGGTCGTGCGCGTCTTGCGCTTCGTCGTCGGTGCCGGCCGCGCTCTTGATCCACTGGAACAACTCGCGGAAGTAGCGCGGCGGCTTGCTCTGCTCCGCTTCCTTGCGCGCGTTGCGGATCAGCGTGCGGCCCTGCTGCGGGTCGGCGCTCGGGTGCTGGCGGATGAACTCGGTCAGCGCGGCGTCGTCGGCCAGCAGCTTTTCGCGGGTGCGCTCGATCCAATGGAGCTTCGCCGTCTCCGACTTGTTGATGCCCTTGTAGGTGTCGAGCGCGGTGCGCAGCGCGGCGGTTTCGGTGTCGAGCAGCGAGCGCATCACGCGGCCGACGTACTGGATCTGGCGGCGCTTGCCTTCGTGGTCGGTGATGCGGCGCGCTTCGCGCACGGCTTCGTCGAGCTTTTCGGGCATCGGCATGCGCTTGAGCGCGTCTTTCGGCAGCGCAACGAGTTCCAAGCCCAGATCCTGCAACGCCTGCATTTCGCGTTTGACCTGGGACTTGCTCGGACGATCGTAGCCGTTTTCGTCGACTTCCGTGACGACGGATTCGATCGGTTGAATGCGGGTTTTGCGTGTCATGCCGGTATTGTAACTTGCCGCGCCGGCCCGACCCGCGGCGGCGCGTACCTTGCTATGATCGCGGGATGCATTTATCCCGCACCCGCGCGCCCGCGCCGAATACGGTGCGCATATCCGGGCCGCGCGGCCCCAACAGGACGGCAACCACAATGGCAGCAGACATGGACGTCAAGCAGCGCTTTTTTCCGCATACCCAGGATGAGCTGAAGGAAATCGCCTCGGACATCCTTCGTCACGCGAAGGCGCTCGGCGGCACCGACGCCGCGACCGAAATCTCCGAAGGCGACGGCCTGTCCGTCTCGGTACGGCGCGGCGAAGTCGAGACGATCGAGCACAACCGCGACAAGATGGTCGGCGTGACGGTGTTCATCGGCAACAAACGCGGTAACGCGAGCACCTCGGACTTCTCGCCGCAGGCATTGAAGGACACGGTCGCGGCCGCCTACAACATCGCGCGCTTCACCGCCGAAGACAATTGCGCGGGCCTCGCCGAAGCGGAGCTGCTCGAAACCGCGCCGCGCGACCTCGATCTGTACCACCCGTGGAATCTGTCCGCCGACGAAGCGGTCGAAATCGCGCGCCGCGCCGAAGACGCCGCGTTCGCGACCGATCCCCAGATCAAGAACTCGGAAGGCGCGAGCGTGTCGGCACAGCACTCGCAGTTCGTGCTGGCGACCTCGCGCGGCTTCCTCGCCGGCTATCCGTATTCGCGCCACTACGTCGCGTGCGCGCCGATCGCCGGCAGCGGTCGCAACATGCAGCGCGACGACTGGTACACGTCGACGCGCAGCGCCGACGAACTCGCCGATCCCGAAGCGGTCGGTCGTTACGCGGCGCAGCGCGCGCTCGCGCGCATCGGCGCGCGCGGCCTCGACACGCGCAAGGTGCCGGTGCTGTTCGAGGCGCCGCTCGCGGCGGGCCTGCTCGGCGCATTCGTGCAGGCGACGAGCGGCGGCGCGCTGTATCGCAAGACTTCGTTTCTGGTCGACAGCCTCGGCAAGCCGGTGTTCGCGCCGCACGTGCAGGTGGTCGAAGACCCGCACGTCGCGCGCGCGATGGGCAGCGCGCCGTTCGACGAGGAAGGCGTGCGCACGCGCCAGCGCTCGGTCGTGAAGGACGGCGTCGTCGAGGGCTATTTCCTGTCCACCTACTCTGCGCGCAAGCTCGGCATGAAGACCACCGGCAACGCGGGCGGCTCGCACAACCTGTCGCTGCTCAGTTCGAACACGCGCCCCGAGGACGACTTCGAGGCGATGCTGAAGAAGCTCGGCACGGGTCTGCTGCTGACCGAACTGATGGGGCAGGGCGTCAATTACGTGACTGGCGACTACTCGCGCGGCGCGTCGGGTTTCTGGGTCGAGAACGGCAAGATCCAGTATCCGGTCGAGGAAATCACGGTCGCGAGCACGCTGCAGGAGATGTTCCGTCATATCGTCGCGGTCGGTGCGGATACGATCACGCGCGGCACCAAGCAGACCGGCTCGGTGCTGATCGAGCGGATGACGATCGCGGGGCAGTAAGCCGCACGGCGCGTTCCAGCGCAGCTCCGTATCAAACGAAAACGCCACGCAACTGAACGTTGCGTGGCGTTTTTTATCGCTTGCGCGGCGCGCGCCGTCAGACGTCCTTGCGCTGATACGTGACGAATGCGTAATCGAAGTCGTTGGGCGCATTCGAGTGATGCGCTTCGCGCGCGATTTCTTCCCACCCCTGCGGGTCGATCGCGGGGAAGGTCGCGTCGCCGTCGAAGTCGGCGGCGATTTCGGTGACGATCAGCTTGTCCGCATGGCGCAGCCCTTCGTCGTAGAGCTCTGCGCCACCGATCAGAAACGCCTGCGGCGCCTGGTCCTGCGCGGCGAGCGCGAGCGCTTCGTCGAGATTGGTCGCGGTGTCGCAGCCCTGAAAGCGCCGCGAGGCATCGCGCGTGACGACGATGTTGCGGCGTCCCGGCAGTGGCCGGCCGATCGATTCATGCGTTTTGCGGCCCATGATGATGGGCGCGCCCATCGTCGTGCGCTTGAAGAATTTGAGGTCTTCGGGCAGTCGCCAGGGTAACTGGTTGTCTCGGCCGATCACGCCGTTGCTGGCGCGAGCGACGATCAGGGTGAGCGTCGTCATCGAATGGAAAGAGGAGGGTAACCGGGCGATTCTACCCGAGCCGTCGATCCACACCGACGCGTACCCGCCGCTCACGCCCGCGCCGGCCCGTCCGCGGGGAGCGCTCCCTTGCCGTCGGCGCTGCCCGGTTCGCGCAAGCCGTGCACGCCCATCAGCCGATACAGCGTCACGCGGGAAATATTCAGATCCACCGCCGCCTCGTTCAACCGGTGCCGATGGCGCAGCAGCGCGGCCTCGATCGCGCGCTTCTCGGCAGCCTCGCGCGCCTGCGTGAGCGTCATGCTTTCCTGCCCGGTGTAGCCCGCGAGGTCGAGGTCGTCGGCCGAGATCAGCTTGTTCTCGGCCATCACGATCGCGCGGCGCACGCGGTTGATCAGCTCGCGCACGTTGCCGGGCCAGTTGTAGTTGTAGAGCGCCTCGATCGCCGACGGCGTGAAGCCGCGAATCTTGCGCGCGTTGTCGGTCTTGAACTTGTGCAGCATGTGGTACGCGAGAATCTCGATGTCCCGCCCCCGCGCGCGCAGCGGCGGCTCATCGACGCGCAGCACGCACAGGCGATGAAACAGATCCGCACGGAACTGGCCCTCGCGCATCGCGCCGTCGAGATCGACGTGGGTCGCCGAGATGATGCGCACGTCGACCGGAATCGATTCGCGTCCGCCGAGCCGCTCGATCTTGCCTTCCTGCAGAAAGCGCAGCAGGCTCGCCTGGCTTTCGAGCGGCAGATCGCCGATCTCGTCGAGAAACAGCGTGCCGCCGTCTGCCGCCTCGACGCGGCCGATCTTGCGCTGATTCGCGCCGGTAAAGGCGCCGCGCTCGTAGCCGAACAGTTCGGATTGAAGAAGATGATGCGGGATCGCGCCGCAGTTGATCGGCGTGAAGGGCGCCTTGCGGCGCGGCGAGCGCTCGTGGATCGCGAGCGCGGTCAGCTCCTTGCCAGTGCCCGATTCGCCCGCGATGAACACGCTCGCGTCGGTGTTCGCGATCTTGCGGATCGTGCGAAAAAGCTGTTGCATCGCCTCGCAGGTGCCGACCATTTCCTCGTCGCCCGCTTCGCTGACGGGCGGCGGAAGTTCCGGGTCGCACAGCGCGACCATGCCGAACGCGTGGCCGGCCAGATAGTCGATCGTCGCGTGCGCGACGGGCAGCTTCACGAAGTCGAAGCAGTAGTGGCGCACGAGGCGTCGCACGAGCGGATCGTCGAGCCGCTCGTTGGTCGCCAGCGCGATCCAGCCGATCTGCTGCTGACGCAGGCTCGCCTCGAGCCCGCCGATGTCGCGCGGCGCGAAGCTCGCCAGATCGACGATCCCCGCGCATGCGATGTCAGGTTTCACGAGCCGCCCGAGTTCGTGCGCCGAGCGCGCCGCCGCGACCTGCCAGCCGCGGCTTTGCAGATGCGCGATCAGCGTTTCGTCGGGCGTGCGCGCGACGTACAGCAACTGTCGCTCGACGCCGCGCACCGCGGCGCTCGCCGGGCCGCCGGCTTCGTTGCTTGCCGGTGGGAGAACGCCCGGCGCCGCCGCGGACTCGGCGGACGGCATTGCGGCGCGCTGCTTCGGCACCGCGAGCGACAGATGCGATCCCGCTGCCGCGACGGAAGCCACACTGTTCAGATGAGGTGATTCACGCACGTTCGACCTCGTATCGTTGGCACGTCAGAAGGTGTACGGAAAGCGCATGCCGACCACGAAGTTCGGCGCGTCGGGTGTGAGTCCGATCGATACCGAGCCGTTGATGGTCAGATGCTTGTTCACGACGTGGTTCAGGCCAAAATTCATCGCCGCGGCCGTGGTTTCGCTGCCAGGCACCTTCTGATAGCTGCCGCCCGGCGACTTGGTCTGCGACGCGGGTTCGAGCGCCATCGTGAACGACACGCTGGCCGAATCCTTGTCGGAGAACGCGAGCGCGACGCCTCCGCCGAACTGCACGATGTCGCCGAGCTTGACCGTCGCCGGTTCGGTTTGTCCCTGCACCGACGAGATGTCCGCGAACGAACGCGCAAGGTTGTAGGTATAGGAAACGCTACCGAACAGCACGACCGGGTCGTAGGTCTTCAGCACCGACAGACCCGCCGTGATGTTCCAGAAGCCGGTGCCGGTCGGCAGTCTGGTCGGCGCGACGAGGTTGGTGTTGTCCGCGTCGACCTGCACGACTTTTTCGCCGAACGGCGAGCTGCCGGTCGGCGCCTTCACGCGCAGACTGCCGACCACGTCCGGCAAGGCATTGGTTTCCCTGACGAACTGGTAGTAGAGGCCGAAGTTCACGTCGCCGATGTCGTGACTCGACACCGTCGCGTCCGACAGCGTGCTCGCCGCGCCGCCCGCGCCGCCGACGATGAAGGTGCTGCGCCGATACAGGTACGGCACGTCGACGTCGACATTGATGCGGTCGGACACGCCGTAGCGCGTGTCGAGGTCCGCCATCACCTGGTGCGACTTGGTCTGGCCGAGGTTGATGTTGCCGAGGAAAATCGCGTCGAGCGCGAGGAAGCCCGACAACTGCAACTGGCGACGGTCGTAGTAGGTGTCGCTGATGCCGAAGTCCATCGTCAGCTTGTGGTCGAAGAGCGGCGCATGCTCGCGTTGCACTACCGCCTGCTCGGCCTGCGTGCGCACCGGTTCGTTCGCGCGCTGGGTCCGGCCGACCGCGCCGCTGCCGTCCGTGGCGGCGGGCAGGCCGCCGGCGCTGGCGTTGCCTGCATTGCTGCCGTCCGGCGTCGGCGGATTGACCGGCACGCCGGTCGCGGTGCCGGTGGTGCCCGCCGGCGCGGGCGCGCCGGGCGCGATCTGCGCGAGCGGCGGCAGCGGCACCGGCAGGCCGTCGGCGCCGGGCTGCTCGGCCACCGTGTTGCTGCCCGCGGGGGCGCCGGCGCCCGGCACGCCCCGTCCGCGCTGCGCCATCTCGAGTTCGGTGACCTGCCGTTCGAGCGAATGGATCTGCCGCTGTTGCTCGTCGACGACGCGCATCAGCGTGTTCAGACGGTCCTCCACGGATTGACCGGCGAGCGCCTGCGCGCTCGCCGACTGAGAAAAAGCCCACAGCATGACGGCGGCCGGAATGGCCGCGAGAGCCATGCGCGGTGCCCTGGTCGATGACACTTTTTTCATTTTTGCTCCCCCGGTGGTCCGGCCGCGCGGTGCTGACTGCGCGGCCGTTTCTTTACTGCTTTTGCTGCAACTGGCGGGTGGCGGCCCGCTTCGTCATCTCCTGTTTTGCAGTGCCTGCAGTACGCCTAACTGACGAAGCATCGAAGCCGACATCTGCTGGGTTTGCAGATGCAGTTGCAGGGCGTTGGCGACTTGCTGGTTATTGCCTGCAATCTGCAGCAACTGGGCGATCTGCCCGTTGCTCGGCGCGATGGTCTGGGTGGCGAGCCCAGCGGGTGTCTGCAGCGCCACGTTCACGCCGTTGCTGCCGAACGAAATGCCGGCTTTCACGGAGCCGGTCGAATTGCTGGCCGATGCCGACGGCGCGTTGGCGGAGCCCGTCAGTGTCACGGCGCTGTTGTTGAAGTCGATTAGCGCGGCGTTGATGCCGCTGTTTCGATCGCCCGCGACCTGGGTGACCTGCGACACGCCATTGACGCCGACGCTCTGGCCGCCGCGCGCCTGGGCATTCGGGTTGGCGCCCGAATCGCCTGGTTGGCCGTGCGCGCCGCCGCTCACGCTGGCGAACGTGCTGACGGAGCTCGTGAGCTGGCCGCCGCCGTTCTGCACCGCGCTCAGCGATCCCTGGGCGAGCGCGCTCGCGCCGTTGGGCAACTGCCATTGCGAAATGACGTTCAGCACGAAGCCGGAGATCATCGTCGCGCCGGCGTATTTGCCGGTCTGGGTCGCGAGCACGTCGTCGCCGACGAGTTGCACCCGCAGGGGCGCGGCGCCTGGCTCGGGCGGTATCGAAAGTTCGGGAGCCGGTGGCGAGGCGGCGCCCTCCGAAGCGTGGGCGAGGCCGCCTGCGCCGCAGGCGACGGCGCAGAGCACGAACCCAAGCTGTGTGAAGTGTGACTTCATGGCGGGATCAGAACATGTCTGCCTTGTTCAAGCCGTACTCGAAAAAGGGAGTCGCGGCGGTGCCGGCTGCCAGCGCAGCGGCGCGCAGCTTCAGCGCGAGCGACTCGTTGTCCTGCAACAGTGGTGAATCCTCCCTGAAGGGTTTGCCGAGGACCGCGAACACGAGACCGTTCCAGGTCTTCGCGAAGTCCTCTTCGAGCACGATGCGATTGCCGAGCGCCGGGTCCGCGATGAACACGCGGCCGTCCTGCGCATGCTTGACGATCACGAAATGCTCGTAGCCGTCGATGTTCATCAGGACCATCACGGGGATCTGAAGATGGTGGAGCGCTTCGACGTTGACGCGAAAGCCGCGGCCGCGCAGTCCGATGGTCTCGACGAAGTGCTTCATGTCGAGCATCGAGAAGCCGTTCTTGACGACGACTTCGGGGGTTGAAAAGACCATCATCCGGCGAATCAGTTCGGTTTCCGGAATATCGATGCCGTAGCCGTACTTGAGGAGGGTGGCGAGCGCCGCGGCGCCGCAACTGTAATCGAATTGCTGATTGACGATGTGGTTGTAGCGCAGGTCCTTCATCGAACGGACCGTCTTCGTCAACGGCACGCCGGCGAACGTGGACGTGTCGATGCTCGACTGTGCGGCGGCGTAATCCGCGCACAGCACGCACCCTGCCAGCGCTACGGCGAACGGTAGCGCCGGGAACCCCTTGAACCCGGTCATGCTGGTCTCCTGCCCGATCCGCGCCGGCAGCTTCGATGGCTGCCGGCGCGCCCCTCCGACTGCATTGTGCTTCTTCTGCTTGCCCGCGCTCGCCGCGTCGTCGGCTTACTTGCCGCTGTTCAGCGCCGCGATGGCGAGGCCGTTGTGCTGCAAGTTGCCCGCGCCGCCGGCGATGTTCACGCCGATGTTTCCGGAGGCGCCTTTCAGCGTATCGGCACCCAGACTCGCGGTGCCCTGGAATTGCCCGTGGACGGACATCGTCGCGGATTGCGAGTTGTCGTCCGTCGCATCCATCGCGGTGGTCAGCGCCTTGCCCGGCGAGGTCGTCGTCACGGCGCCGGCAAGCGCGTTGTCCTGCGCGTTGCCGATACCGGAAGCGATGTTCACACCGACGTTGCCCGTCACGCCCGACAGCGACCCGTTGCCAACCGACGCGTTCAGATTGAAGTTGTGGATCGTTGCGCTGCCGCCCGAGGACTGCACGTTGAAGGCCTGCGCGTTGCCGAACACGTTGCCGACGTCGACCGAGGCGAGCGACACGTCGTTGCTCTGCGCGTTGTCGATGCCTTCCGCGATGTTGATGCCGAGGTTGCCCGACACGTTGCTGGCTGCGTTGGTGCCGGTGGTTGCATTCAGCGTGGCGGCAGCTTCGTTGTTGATGTGCTGCGTGATCGAGCCGCGCGTCGTCACGTCGGTCGTCGACATGCCTGCGTCGATGCCCCAGGCGGCGCCATACGAGTCGCTCGACGACGAGCGGCTGCGCGAGTAGCCCGACGATTGCTCGCCGACCATCGCATAGCCGGAGCCTTCGCTCGCCCTGAAGCCCCATGAACGGCTTTGCCCGGACGCTTCGCTCGCTTCGAAGCCGCCGGCGACGCCCGACGAGTTCGCGTAGCTCGATTCGCGATAACCGGCCTGCAGGCCGCCGCGGGCGCTGAACGAGCCGCTGCCGTGCGAGAACGTGTTGTGGTCCTGATAGCTGTAGCTGCCGCCGATCGAGCCGCCGGCCGACAGATGGCCGCCCGAGTTCTGACTTGTGTGCGAGAAGCTGCCCGCGATGCCGGCTGCCTGCTGGCTGGTTTCATAGCCGCCGCTCGTCACGCTCGCGCTCTGGCTGCCGTACGCATAGCCGCCGGAGGCTTCGAAGCCCTGCGAGCCCGAGCTCGACGACGTATGGTTTTGCGTCGTGAACGCGAATGCCGAGCCGCCGCCCCTGACCGACGTTCTGCTGTTGTTCAGGGTCGTGGTCACGTTGCCGCTGGTGTAGGTCTGCGCCTGCGGATCGAGCGTCGCATTCACGTTGACGGTCTGATTGTTGTTGATCACCGCGTTAGCCGTGCTGGAGACGTGCACGCAGCCAAACAGTCCGACCAGACCTTCGACGCCGACCATCTCGCCGACGACCGTCGTATTGAACAGGTAGGCCTTCTGCGGCGCGGCAAGCACGCTGCCGGACGCGGCAACGAGGACGGCCGTGGCAATAAGAGTGCGCTTCATGATTCGCTCCGATACTTAAGTGTGGTCAGTTAAAAAAAGTGCCCGCCGGGGGACGGAGCACAAAACTGTTTGCCGTGGCATTACCGGCGCCGGCTGCCTGGTTGATTTGCACGATTCCGTTCGCGTTGCGCAAGGCATCGCTGGAAATGCTTGCCTCGCGCACGCCGTGAATCGCGTTCGACTGCCCCGGACTGCCGTTTTTCGGGGCCGTCGCGGATAGCTCCCCATCCGAGACGGTCTCGACTCCGAGCGCCGCAGTCCCGATCTGGGTGCTGTTGCGCTGCAGATTCCCTGCTCCGGCCGACTGGTTCACCAGCACCGCGCCGGATGTGTTCGAAAACGCATTGGCTTCGATCGACGCTTGCGCGCGCGGCACGTTCGCGGCCACCGACGCGCTTTGCACGCTCGCGTTCGCGTTGCCGACCGCGGCGCCGTTCGTCACCGTGATCTGGTTGGCCTGCGCGTTGTCGAGGCCAGCCGTTTCGTTGACCATGAGCGCGCCCGTCGCGCCCATGCCCGCGCCGGTGCCGATCGTCGCGATGGCGCCGACGATGGGCACCGCTTGCGCCTGCGCGTGAGCCGCGCCGGCGACGAACGCAGCGACGCCCATGCACAGGCACGCGCAGACGCGCAGGGCCGGGCGTGCCGCAGCAATTTGCCGCGAGCGCAGCGAGGGGCGTAGGCATGTGCTCATTTCAGACCTCCGAGCGTGCCGCCGAGCACGTTCGATAGCGGCGCGAGCGCGCCCGTCACCGACGAGCTGATCGTGCCGCCGACGCCCGTCGCCGGTCCGCCGATGCCGCCCGAGTTCAGCGGGATCGTGTTGCCGGTCGCCTTGCCGGAGAGGATCTGCGTGACGGCCTGCATGCCGGTGCCGCCGAGTACGCCGCCGGCGGCGACGCCGTTCGAGCCGTGCGCGTTCGTCAGATCGGTGTCGCCGACGAGCGTCGCGATCGTCGGATCGAACGAGTTGGCGGGGAACGTGGTGGCGCGCACGGCGACCGGGTCCTGGTCGCGCGGCACGGGGACGAACGCGTCGCGCGGCGTGACGCTGCGCTCGACGACGAGGTCGCCCGGATTGGCAACCTGCTCGGCATAGGCATGGCTCGTGAAGCAGGCGGTGACGAGGACGCTGGCGAGAAGGGCGGTGCCGGCCGAAGCGGCGCGCGGCAAGACCGGAGCGTTGCTGAACGACGCCGCCGGCAGCCCGAGGGCGTGCGGCGTCTGTTGGTTCGTACTCATGTCCCGGTCCCTTCTCTCTTGTTGCCTGTGTCCCGCCGTCGTGGGGCGCGTCACTGCTCGCGCGGCCACCGGTCCTGCATTGCCTGGTTATTTGCCGTCTGTTCGTGGCTTCGTCCTGCTTACTTGCGCTGGTATGTCGCGACGTTGCCCTGGGCGGCGCGCGCGGCATCGACGGGCACCGGCAGCGGCGAGGGTGGCGCGATCTCGTCCCACAACGTCACCTGGTTGCCGCCGCTTTGCATCAACCGGGGCGTCGCGGCGACCATCAACATGCCGACCGCGCCGCCGCGTTGCCGCGACAGCATCTGGTCGTCGAGCGAAATATCGTTCATGGATGCAGCATCGGCAGCCGAGGTCGACGGGTTGGCGGCAATCTGGCTGTCGTCCTCCGAGGCAACCGGCGCGGTGGCTTGCAGGCTGGTGGAGGCGGGGTCGGCGGCATCGCTGGAATCCGTCAGCGTGGCGAATCGCGCCGGGGCGGCTTGCGCTGTCGGATTGCCGGCACTAGCCGGCAGGGCGCTGAACGCGAGAGCTGCGCAAATCGCGAAGTATGGTGCGCGGCGGCTTATCAGATCGATACGGAATGCGAGTCGCATGATGTGTCTCCCTGGTGCACGCCAATTAGCGAAACGTGTGCCATCGCTCGCAATCCATTGATACGTCTGGCGCCAACCAGCGCAAACACGACTAATGCGTTCCAAATCGGGAAAAAACGTTGCAGCCCTGAAACGGATCAGCAGAAAATACCTGTAATTCGTTAATCCGCGACGTATGAAATACTGTCGCGAGAACGCCACGAAAAGCGCTTCCACTAATGTTTTATTTGTCGGCTGAATAAATCGCGATCGGCCGCTAAGCCTTGATGGGCAACGGGTCAATCGATTAAATTCGCATAATTGTTTTCGAAGCGGCGCGCGTATAGTAAGCTCTCGAAAACAGCTTCAGATTTAAAAAAGGCCCATATCGGGCCGTCTCGAACACACACGCCGCTTTCTTGGGGATCAGCTGTCCGCACGGAATGGAATGGCCGTTCGGGTTTTGCGATTCGCGAATCCTGGACGAGTCAGCGTGTCTGAACCGCAATTTCAGGTGCATGCGTCGTCCTTAACGTTCGTTGGCGAGAGGATCTGAATAATGGAACCCGCAACGCGGCAACTGATTTACGTTTCGCGTGACCCGAGCGCGGAACTGAATACGCGTTTTCTGCAGCGTGGCTGGCATGTCGAAGTCGTGGGATCGGCGCGCGATGCGCGCCGGGCAGTGCGCACCGGCTCGGCTGCTGGCGGCCTGCTCGATCTGTCCAGTGATTTCCAGCCGCACGAAATCGCCGCTTTTGAATCCTGTTTGACCATGCCAAACGTCGGCTGGGTCGCTGCCACTACGCCTGGCCAACTCCAGGACGCCGCGTTGCGCCGGCTCGTACGCGACTACTGTTTCGATTACGTGACGGTGCCGTCTTCTGGCGACCGTATTGTCGACTCGGTCGGTCATGCGTACGGCATGATCTCGCTGAGCGAAACGGCGTCGCACGACGGCTCGCAAGGCGCCGAGGGCGAGATGGTCGGCTCGTGCGACGCGATGCTCGCGCTGTTCCGCTCGATCCGCAAGGTCGCGATGACCGACGCGCCGGTGTTCATCTCCGGCGAATCGGGTACCGGCAAGGAGCTGACGGCAGTCGCCATTCATGAACGCTCGGCGCGGCGCAACGCGCCGTTCGTGCCGATCAATTGCGGTGCGATCCCGCCGCATCTTCTGCAATCGGAGCTGTTCGGCTATGAGCGCGGTGCGTTCACCGGCGCGAACCAGCGCAAGATCGGCCGGGTTGAGGCGGCCAACGGCGGCACGCTGTTTCTCGACGAAATCGGTGATCTGCCGCTCGAAAGCCAGGCGAGCCTGTTGCGCTTCCTGCAGGAGCGCAAGGTCGAGCGGCTCGGCGGCCATGGCGCGATCGACGTCGACGTGCGCATCATTTCGGCCACGCACGTGGACATGACCGCGGCGATGATCGAAGGGCGCTTCCGTTCCGACCTCTATCACCGCCTCTGCGTGCTGCAGATCGACGAGCCGCCGCTGCGCGCGCGCGGCAAGGACATCGAACTGCTCGCGCGGCACATGCTCGAACGTTTCAAGAAGGATGCGAGCCGCCGCCTGCGTGGCTTCGCGCCCGACGCGATCGCCGCGCTGCATAACTACGGCTGGCCCGGCAACGTGCGCGAACTGATCAATCGGGTGCGGCGCGCGATCGTGATGTCGGAGGGACGCGCGATCACCGCGCGCGACCTGGAACTTGCCGAATACGTCGAGATCGTGCCGGTGTCGCTCGCGCAGGCGCGCGAAGCGGCCGAGCGTCAGGCGATCGAGCTTGCGTTGCTGCGGCATCGCGGGCGGCTCGGAGACGCGGCGCAGGAACTTGGCATCTCGCGAGTAACGCTGTACCGGCTGTTGTGCTCGCACGGCATGCGTCATATGGAAGGTGAGCCGATGGCGCCGCCGCACGGCGATTTGCCGGCGTCGGTGCAGCATCTGTAGGCGGCGCGGGCGAGCGGCGAGACTGGCGACGTGGCATGTGAACGTCTGGCGCGTCGCCGGGGGTCTCGGGCTGTGCCGGTTCGGACGGATTGACTGTGCCTTCCGGGCGCAGCGACGCCAGCCGGCAAGCGTCGCGTCGAAGCACTTTTGCATGCAGGTGTTTGCCGCCCGTATATCGCGTACCGCGGTGTTTTCCTTTCCGTCTGATATTTCCCTCGATATTCCCCATGCGGCGCGCCATGCCCCGGCGGCGTGCGGTCGCGCTTGTTAGAATCGGGTTTTGCTCAAACCCGTGTGCGCGCCTGATCGGGTTCGCGCCGCGCCGAAGGAAACTGCATGAAACAATACCTGGACCTCGTCCGTACGATTCTCGACACCGGCACGTGGCAGGAGAACCGCACCGGCATCCGCACCATCAGCATGGCCGGCGCGATGCTGCGCTTCGATCTGCAACAAGGCTTTCCAGCGGTCACGACGAAGAAGCTCGCGTTCAAGTCGGCGATCGGCGAGTTGGTCGGGTTTCTGCGTGCTTCGCGCAGCGCCGCGGATTTCCGCGAGCTCGGCTGCAAGGTGTGGGACGGGAACGCGAATCAGAACGCGCAGTGGCTCGCCAATCCGTATCGCGAGGGTCCGGATGATCTCGGTGATGTCTACGGCGTGCAATGGCGCCAGTGGCCGGCCTACAAGGTGCTCGACGCCAGCGCAAGTGCGCAACTCGCTGACGCGCAGGCGCGCGGTTTTCGCGTGATCACGCAGTTCGACGAAGAAGGCCGCTCGAAGGTGCTGCTTTACAAGGCGATCGACCAGCTGCGCCAGTGTCTCGACACGATCATGCAGAATCCCGCCGATCGACGCATTCTGTTCCATGCCTGGAACCCAGCCGTGCTCGACCAGATCGCTCTACCGGCTTGCCATCTGCTGTACCAGTTTCTGCCGAACGTTACGCGCCGCGAAATTTCGCTGTGCCTGTACATCCGCAGCAACGACGTCGGGCTTGGCACGCCCTTCAATCTGACCGAGGGCGCGGCGCTGCTGCATCTGGTCGGACGGCTGACGGGCTATACGCCGCGCTGGTTCAGCTATTTCATCGGCGATGCGCATATCTACGAGAATCAGCTCGATATGCTGCACCAGCAGCTCGAGCGCGAGCCGTACGAGAGTCCGCGGCTCGCGATTTCCGATCGCGTGCCCGACTACGCGAAGACCGGCGTGTACGAGCCGGAATGGCTCGAGACGATCGAGCCTGCGGATTTCTCTCTGGTCGGCTATCGGCATCACGAGCCGCTGACGGCGCCGATGGCGATCTGATGTCGGCGGGGGCGGTAGCGCTCGCCCTCGTCGTCGTCGAATAACAGAAGCCCCGCGATGGTTTGCATCGCGGGGCTTAATTTTTGTTGCCGGGACGGCAGGCGTCCTGCTCAGCTCTTGTGATGCTCGTCGCGATTGCCGCCGCCCTGGTGCTGCTCCGCATGTTGCGGTTGCGGCTGGGGTTGCGGACGTGGCTGCTGCACCTGCTGGGGCCGCGGTTCGGGGCGTGGCTGCTGCATCTGCGGACGCGGCTCGGGCCGGGCTTGCGGCATCGGCTGTGAACGCGGTTCGAAATGCGGCTGCTGCGCCTGCTGGAACTGCGGTTCGGGCCGAGGGGCTTGCGGCATCGGCTGCGGACGCGGTTCGACACGCGGCTGTTGCGCCTGCTGCATTTGTGGTTCGGGACGCGGTTGCTGCGGCGGGACGGCGCGCGGCGCCTGTTGCGTCACAGGCGGATGCCGGTTTGGCACACGCGCCTGTTGCTGCGCGGCCGGGTTGTCCGGCGGATGGGGCACACCGGACTGTTGCGCGAAGCGCGACTGTTGCGGGCCGCCTGGTTGCGCCATGCGCGGTGCCTGCTGCGCCATCGGGGTATGCGGCTGCGTCCATGCCGGCTGAGACCTGCCGACCGCGCCCCATTCCTGCGGCGCGCCGCGCTGCCGTGCGTACGCCGCCGCGTTGGCTGAATTCCCACCGGCTGCTTGCGGCGGCCGCGGCACACCGTTCGACGGATGGCTCATATTGCCCGCGAGCCCGCTCTCGCCAGGCTGCGGCGGACGCGGGTTGCCGACCATCTGCGGCGGCATGCCCGGACGCGCTTGCGGCGCTTCGCCATGCGGCCCCACGACGCCGGCTTCGCCGGGCCGCTGGCCAGCCTGCTCGACGCCATGCAGGCCGTTACCGCCCATTGCGCCGGGTGCGCCAGGCGCGCCAGGCGCGCCAGGCGCACCCGCGGCCATCCCCGGCGGACGTCCCGGCACATGCGATTGCACGACCCGCACATTCGCCATCGGCAGCGCGCTCGGTGCGCCGGTCATATGCGCCGGCACCGCGGCGCGCACGACCGGCTGGCCGCCGCCGGGCACCCGACCGCCGCTTTGCGCGAAGCGCTGCGCGAGTTCGTCGTGATAAGCGGCCGGCATGACGGGATTGCGAGTCGCGACGACCGGCCGGCCGACGACGCTCGCCGGTGGCCGGTAGTTCGCGCGCCGCAGATCCGACCCGAAGCTTTCGCGCACCGGCGGCGCGATCCCCGGTGCGCCCGGGTTGATCCGCGCGTTGCGCCACTGCGCCGAATCGACCTTCTGCGAAAAGCGTCGGACTGGCTGACCGTGCACGAACGCTGTCGCCGGCACCGCTGTCACACCGCCCGGCACGCGATAGTTCACGTATGTGTTGTGGATGTTCACGTTGCGGCGGTAGTCGCTGACGATCGTCGTGCGGTTCACGCGGTTGTAGTACCCAGCGCTCCAGCGGTCGTGACCGCCCCAATGCGGATGCCACCGCTCGCCCGGCCCGAGCGGAAACCACGCGACGCCCGTCGCGATGACCCCGCCGACCGCCAGGTTCACACCCCAGTCGACACCGCCGTCGTCGTCGCCGACGAATGCGACCAGCGCCGGCGCATAGACCGGCGTCGCGTCCGCTTCGAGCGGACCTGGCACCCAGGCCCACGTGCCGTCGACCTCGGCCCAGCGGCCGTAGTGGTACGGCGCGAACCCCCAAGGTTGGTCGTCGACCCAGGTCCAGCCCCACGGCGCCTGCCAGACCCAGTGGCCGTCGCGATACGGCGCCCAGCCGGCCGGCGTCGCGTTCGGCACCCACACTTCGCCGTACTGCGGCGTCTCGCGCCATGTGCCGTTGGCATCGAGGTCCTCGTAGCCGGGGATGTCGCGCGACACGTAGCGCGCCGACAGCGAGCGGTCTTCGGTGGCGTCGCGGCTGGCGGCCCACTGGTCGAGCTCGTCGACAGCGGGCGCGCGGTTGTCGGCGAGCTGCTGCAGGCTGGTGCCGGCAAAGCGGATCTGCTGACCCGCCGCGACCGGCACCTGGCCGCCGTCGCCGTACGCGATCGCGCTGCCGCTGCGGACGGTGACGGTCGTACTGCTGCCGTCCGGCGCGACGTCGACGCGGTAGTCGCCGGGACCATTTACGCCGAGCGCAAGGTTCGGCGTGTCGATTTCATACGACGAGCCCGGCGCGAGCTCGCGCACGCGCGTCGATAGCGTGCCTTGCGCGACTTTCAGTTGCGCGGTCGTGTCGTCGAGATTGAGCACGTCGAGGCTCGTGTTCTGGCCGAGGCGCACCGCGGTCGAGCCGATGTGCAGCTCGGAGCGTGCGTTCTGGTCGTTCCATAGCTGGTCGCCGGTCGTCAGCGGCCGGTTGATCTGCGCGTACGACCAGTCGGTCGCGCCGGCGGGCTCGGTGGTCACGGCGCCGGCCGTGTAGTTCAGCCGCGCGATGCGCCCCGGCGGATCGCCGCCCGACGGAGCGCCGCCCGACGGATCGCCGCCCGGCCCGACGGCCGCCGCGGCTTGTGGCGTGGGTGTCGCTTGCTGCGCCAGGGCGCTCTGCGCCGCGAGCGCGACGGCGGCCGCGATCAGCGTATAGCCGCTCATCCGGCGTCGGATCCCGGCATGCTGCACGGGCTGCTTGGCGTGTGTCATGACTGATCTCCGACGGACGTGGCAATGGGCCGGGTCCGTTAAGTCACTGTACTTGCCGCCTATGTTTCAAGAATCGCTCATTTGTAAGGTGGGTTCACTGGCGTGTAACAAAAGGTCTCGCGGCGTCGGGCCGCCGGCAGGTGAACGGTCTATCCGGCCAGAAACGCATCGAATTGTTGATGGCCGGCCGGCGTGACGCGCAGCACGCGCGGCCGCTCGGTCCGCTCGACCCAGCCCTGCGCCGACCACGCATCGAGCAACGCCGCGCCGAGCGCGCCGCCCAGATGCGGCCGGCGCATGCTCCAGTCGAGGCAAGTGCAAGCGAAGCGCCGCCGTCGGGTCTTCTGCGCGGCCATGTCGATGCCCCAGTCGGCGAAGCGGGCGACGCCCTGCGCGGTCGCTTCGAGCGATGCGCCGTCTTGCGTCAGCAGTCCGCGCTCGAGCATGCGCTCGAACATGCGCACCGACAGCTCGCCTGCCATGTGGTCGTAACAGGTGCGCGCATAGCGCATTTCCAGTGGCACGGTGCGTGCCGGACGCGGCACGCAGCGCTGTGGCGCGCTGACCTGCGCGACGTTGGCGAGTGCTTCGATCGATGCGGCGATGTCCGCCGACGCGATACGGAAATAGCGATGTCGGCCGCGCACTTCGAGCGCGAGCAGCCCGCCGTCGGTGAGCCGTCCGAGATGGGCGCTTGCCGCCGATGGCGACAGCCCCGCGATCATCGTCAGTTCGCCGGCTGGGCGGGCGCTGCCGTCCATTAGCGCCCACAGCATCGCGGCGCGGCCGGGATCGGCGAGTAGCGCGCCGATGCGGCTCAGGCCAGGGAAGTGGTTCTGGTCGTCTAAGAGGGGGGCGGTCATGGCGCGTCTCCTGAATGGGCGGCACAGGTCAGCGCGGTCCAATCGCAAAGCCCGCCGCCACGATTCCTACTCTACGCGCATCGGGTATTCGATGTTTCAGCTTCGCGTGAACAATCAATGCGACGGACGTGTCCGGCTCGGTCCGCGTTTGCGCGTCGTCGCGAGCCACCAGGCTAGAATCGAAGCCTGTCCTTGCAGGAAATCGATGTGATGAAAACTCTTCTCGCCGTCGCCGCGGCGGTTCTGCTGTCCAGCGCCTGCGCGGGGGGCGGAGCCGGCTCGGGGTCGGCCGGCAGCGGCAGCATCAACATGTACGGCACCGTCGACACAGGGATCAGCGTCCACAACTAGGCCCACCGTCGGCCCATCGGCGCGCTTCGCGCCGCGTCCCCAATCGACGCCGCGCCGCGCGCAATATTGCGCTCGTATAATCGCCTCCTTTCAATGCATCCGATTGACCGGAGTCAAGATGAGCACTGTTCCCACCGCACCGCTGGACCGTTCGGAAACCACCTTCCGCTTTCTCGCCGAGCCGACCTCGGTCAACTTCGGCGGCAAGGTGCATGGCGGCGCGCTGATGAAGTGGATCGACGAAACCGCCTACGCATGCGCGGCGGTATGGTCTGGGCGCTATTGCGTGACGGTCAGCGTCGGCAATATCCGTTTCCGTCGGCCGATCCTCGTCGGCAATCTGGTCGAGCTGCGCGCGCGCGTCGTCACGACGGGCCGCACCAGCATGCACATCCACGTGTCGGTGCACGCGGGCGACCCGAAAGGCGGCGAACTGCTGCAGACCACCGACTGTCTCGTCGTCATGGTCGCCGTCAACGAGAACGGCCATCCGGTGCCGGTGCCCGCCTTCCTGCCAGAGACCGAGGAACAGAAACGCCTCGCCAGGTACGCGATGGACGTGAAGGAAGCGCTCGACGCGATCGTCGAGCTGAAGCCGGAAGAAGTCGCGCAGGGAAAGATCTAAGCAGCGCATCATCATGCGGTGCGTCCGACCATATCCTTCGGTCGCACCCACTCGTCGAACTGCTGCTCGGTGACATAGCCGAGCGCCAGCGCCGACGCCTTCAGCGTCGTGCCTTCCTTGTGCGCCTTCTTCGCGATCTGCGCGGCCTTGTCGTAGCCGATGTGCGGATTGAGCGCCGTCACCAGCATCAGCGATTCGTTGAGCAAGGTATCGATGCGCTCGTGATTCGGCTCGATGCCGGCCGCGCAGTTGTCGTTGAAGCTGTGCGCGCCGTCGGCGAGCAGGCGCACCGACTGCAGCACGTTGTGCGCGATCATCGGACGGAACACGTTGAGCTCGAAGTTGCCGCTCGCGCCGCCGATGTTCACGGCGACGTCGTTGCCGAACACCTGCGCGCACAGCATCGTCAATGCTTCGGACTGGGTCGGATTGACCTTGCCCGGCATGATCGAGCTGCCCGGCTCGTTTTCGGGGATCGACAGCTCGCCGAGACCGCAGCGCGGGCCGCTCGCGAGCCAGCGGATGTCGTTGGCGATCTTGTTCAGGCTCGCGGCCACCGTTTTGAGCGCGCCGTGCGCGAATACCAGCGCGTCGGCGGCTGCCATCACCTCGAACTTGTTCGGCGCCGACACGAACGGCAGACCGGTCAGCTTGCCGATCGCGGCGGCGACGCCGTCGGCGAACTTCGGGTGCGCGTTCAGTCCCGTGCCGACCGCGGTGCCGCCCTGCGCAAGCTCGTACAGATGCGGCA
Source organism: Paraburkholderia sp. CI3 (assembly GCF_050436505.1). Lineage (NCBI taxonomy): Bacteria > Pseudomonadati > Pseudomonadota > Betaproteobacteria > Burkholderiales > Burkholderiaceae > Paraburkholderia > Paraburkholderia sp. CI3. Next base: position 1,947,958 of record NZ_JBNDMI010000004.1, on the reverse strand, counting down.
ACGCCGACTCGACGTGCCGGATGCCGTGCTCGAGCTGCGCGACATAGCCCGAGAATTCCTGGCCGAGCGTGAGCGGCGTCGCGTCCTGCAGGTGCGTGCGGCCGATCTTGACGACGTCGGTGAACGCTTTCGCCTTGCCGTCGAGCGTGTCGCGCAACGTCTTCAGCGCGGGCAGCAGATGCTTGACGATGGCATCCGCGGCAGCCACGTGCATCGCGGTCGGAAACACGTCGTTCGACGACTGCCCGCGATTCACGTCATCGTTCGGATGCACCTTGCGCGCTTCGCCGCGCTCGCCGCCGAGCAGCTCGCTCGCGCGGTTCGCGATCACCTCGTTCAGGTTCATGTTGGTCTGCGTGCCCGAGCCGGTCTGCCAGACCGCCAGCGGAAATTCGTCCGGATGCTTGCCGTCGATGATCTCGTCGGCCGCCTGCATGATCGCGCGGGCCTTCTGCTCGTCGAGCACACCGAGGCCGAGGTTGACCTCGGCGGCCGCGCGCTTGATCACCGCGAGCGCGGTGATCAGCTCGGGCGACTGTTTTTCCGTCGAAATCTTGAAGTTCTGCAGCGAGCGCTGCGTCTGCGCGCCCCACAGGCGGGCGTTCGGCACCGCGATTTCGCCGAACGTGTCGCGCTCCATCCGTACGTCTTCAGTCATGGTTGACTCCGCTTCTCAAAGTTCCGAGTTGACAGGCAATAACGAGAATAGACCCGTTAGCGCATTCCGGTAAAAACCGGCCTGCGGATCGAAAATGTAGGTGCGTGTCTGGCCGTTCTCGACGTCGGTCCAGACGAGCGGCGACAGGGGCGCGCCGATCGAGCGCAGATAGGCGAGCTGGGCCGCGTCGGCGAGCGTCACGTGGTAGCTGTGATCGGGCTGGATGGCACGCTCGAAGATGCCGGCGACCTGATTCGCGAGTTCGGGGCTGTGGATCACGAGTGCGAGCTCGGTGTTCAGATTGGCCGAGCGCGGGTCGAGGTTCATCGAGCCGATGACGAGAATCTGGTGGTCGATCACATAAGTCTTCGCATGCAAACTCGCGCGCGAACGCGAGCCGACCAGCCCCACGTTCGGCGTGTCCTGGTATGACCTGAATTCGTACAGTTCGACGCCTGCCTTTAGCAGCGCCACCCGGAACGGGCTGTAGCCGGCCTGCACGGCGACCGCGTCGGTAGCCGCGAGCGAGTTGGTCAGCACTGCGATGCGGATGCCGCGGCGCGCGAGCTCGCCGGCCGCCTGCACGCCCGACGCGTGCGGCACGAAGTAGGGCGACACGATCAGGAAGTCGTGCTGCGCGTCGCGCATCAGTTCGCGCAGCCGCGCGAGCGGCGGGCTGACGTAGTCCGGCGACGGATGCGCGATCTTCTCCGGCAGGTCCGCCCAGAATTCCGCACCCGCCCACGTGAGGCCGAGCTGCTCGCTCGTAATCTGCGCGGCGAGCGGCGTCGCGTTCAGCGGTTTCGCGTTGTACGGATCGGCATGGGTGCGCCAGTGGTGGCGCAGGTCGTCGCGCGTCTGGTCGAGTTCTTTCTGGTCGAATTTCTGCCTGTTCAGCGCACGCAGCGGATAGGCGAGGTCGCTGTTCCAGTAGTCGTCGAAACTTGCTGAGACGTCGGCGACGATCGGGCCCGCCGCGAGCACGTCCATGTCGCGGAACTGCAGCGTTTCGCTGGCGCTGAAGTACTCGTCGCCAAGATTGCGCCCGCCGACGATCGCGAGCTGGTTGTCCGCGATCATCGCCTTGTTGTGCATGCGGCGCGTGAAGTGGCCGATCTGCGTGAATACGTTCGTGGTGCGCTCGAACATGCCTTGCTGGGCGCTGCCGAACGGATTGAAGACGCGAATCTCGATGTTGTCGTGCGAGTTCAGCCCCGCCATGATGCGGTCGATGTCCTTGAAGTTCAGATCGTCGACCAGCATGCGCACGCGCACGCCGTGATCGGCCGCATACAGCGCGGCGCCGAGCAGCAGCTTGCCGGTGGTGTCCTCGTTGGCAATGTAGTACTGCATGTCGAGGGTTTTGGTCGCCGCGCGCGCGAGCGCGATGCGCATCTGCAGCGCGTCGGTGCCGTTCGCCAGCACGCGAAAGCCCGACTGCTCCGGATGCTTCGCCTCGAACGGCGCGAGCGCTTCGCGCAGCGGCGTATCCGCAGTGGCGGGGAGTGCGTGCGTGAGCTGGCGGTCGAATGCGGTGGCGGGCGGCCTCGTCGCGCAGGCGGTCACAAATGCCGCCGCGCAACAGAGCAGGAAAAATTGCCTCGTCGTGCTGACTATCGAGTGGCGGCGCGTGGCCCGCCGATGTTGTTCGAATTGGCCCTGCACGCTGTTTTCCCCTTGTTTTGCAAGCTTTTCGCGTGGCGACAGCGAAGGCCTGCGCAGGCTGTCGAGAAAACCATTCTAAGGGAATTGGGGCGCGTGTTCGTCGTTCGTCTGCAAACGCAGCAGAGTGCCGCGCGTCGGTCGGGAGGGCGCCGCGGTTCGGTGATCCATCACCTGATGCGAACCGCGGCGCGCGGACGCTCTATCAGACTCAGACGCGCTCGGCGTGCAGCGCGCGCTCGCCATCGGGATGGGTTGAGCCTTTCGCCGGGCGACCCGCCCACACTCCCGCGAGCAGCGAGCCCGACAGGTTGTGCCAGACCGAGAACAGCGCACCCGGCAGCGCGGCGAGCGGCGTGAAGTAGAGCTTGCCGAGCGTCGCGGCGAGACCGGAGTTCTGCATGCCCACTTCGATCGCGAGCGTACGGCAGACGGCTTCGTCGAAACCGAGCAGACGGCCGCCCCAGTAGCCGCCGAGCAGGCCGATGCCGTTGTGCAGGATGACGCCGACCATCACGACGAGGCCCACCGACGCGATGCTCTTCTGCGTGCCGCCCACCACCGCGCCGATGATCAGCACGATCGCGACCATCGACACGAGCGGCAGGATCGGTTCGATCTTGCGCACGAGCTTGCCGAACAGATGATTGACGACGAGACCGACGACGATCGGCAGCGCGACTATCTGCAGGATGCTCATCAGCATGCCGTGCACGTCGACGACGATCGACGCGTCGACGTAAAGGCGCGTGAGCAGCGGGGTCGCGAACACGCCGACGAGCGTCGACAGCGCGCTGATCGTCACCGACAGCGCGACGTCGCCGCGCGCGAGATAAATCATCACGTTCGACGCGGTGCCGCTGGCGACGCTGCCGACCAGCACCATGCCGGCGGTCAGCTCGGGCGGCATGCGCAGCGCCCGGGCGATGACCCACGCGGCGAGCGGCATCACGAGGTAGTGCAGCACGATGCCGGCGATCACCGGCGCGGGCCGCGAAAACACGCGCAGGAAATCGCCGGCCGACAGCGTGACGCCCATCGCCAGCATGATGATCGTGAGGAGCGTGGTGACGTGCGGCGCAACGCCGGAAAACGAGGCCGGCGAGAAGTACGCGGCGACCGAGACGAGCACGGCCCAGAGCGGGAACAGGCGGGTGACGCGGGCAAGCATGGCGGGTGGTCCTTGGTTATGTTGTATCGCGGGAAAGCGGGGCTGCGGCGCGGCCGGGTGTCGGCTGGCGTTGCGGCGTTTGCCGCGCCAAAGCGGGTGAGGCGGCTTCGGCCAAGCGCCGTGGCGAAAGCGCGGCAAAAACGGGCGGCCAATTGAAGCCGCACGCGAAGCGGGCAATGGTGAGTGCGCGAGCGGCGCCAGTCCGGCGCCTGCCTTCGTGAGGCGCGCCGTCGTGCGGTCGTGGCGCGTGAGCGCGGGTAAGCGCTCGCGTGCCGCGGCGGCCATTTTACCTTTTGCAGGGAGTGCTTCAGGAGTGGGGTTTGCCGCTACTTCGCTCAAACCGAGCGCGCGGGCGGCGTGGCCGATGCGGCCGTCGGCGTCTGCCGCCGGCTCAGTCTGTGAAAACGCAGCGTCATCAGCAGCGCGACGCTCGCGAGACCTGCGGCGAGCCCCCACCACAAGCCGCGCGCGCCGAGACCGGCGTGAAACGCGAGCACATAGCCGGTCGGAAAACCGATCACCCAGTAGCCGAACGCGGCGGCGATCATCGGCACGCGCGTGTCCTTCAGGCCGCGCAGACAACCGGAGCCCACCGCCTGCATCCCGTCGACGATCTGGAAAATCGCCGCCACGCCGAGCAGCGAACTGGCGAGCGCGATGGTCGGCGCGTTGGCCGGGTCGTCCAGATGCAGATACAGGCCGACGATCCAGTGCGGCGCGGTGATCAGCACGAGGCCCGACATCGACATGAAGCCGACGCCGAGTGCGAGCGCGACGAAGCCCGCGTGGCGCGCGGCGAGCGGCTGACCGGCGCCGGCCCAGTAGCCGACCCGCACGTTGGCCGCCTGGCCGATCGACAGCGGGACCATGAACGCGACCGACGCGACGTTCAGCGCGATTTGATGCGCGGCCAGTTGCGATTCGCCGAGCAGGCCGACCATCAGGCCAGTGGCGAGGAACAGCGTCGACTCGACGCCGTAGGTGATCGCGACCGGCCAGCCGATGCCGAACAATTCGCCCATCAACGGCAGCTTCGGCCGCGTCGCGACGACGAAATGGCGGAAGCGCGGCCGCAGATGCAGCAGCGCCATCAGCACGAGCGCGGTCAGCCACACGGTGATCGTGGTCGCGGCCGCCGAGCCGAGAAAACCCAGCCGCGGCAGCCCGTACGCGCCGTGGATGAGCCCGTAGTTCAGGAAGCCGTTCACGCCGACGCTCGCGATCGACACCCACAAAAGGCGCCGTGCCGCGCCGATCGCCGGCAGAAACGAGCGCATCAGGCCGACGCCGATCAAGCTCGCGGGTGCGCCCCAGCGCAACACCGCCGCGTATCGGCCGACGTTGTGCGCGAGCAGGCCCGGCTCGCCGACCGCGAGCAGGATCCTCGATGCGAACGACAGCAGGATGAACGCCGGCACCGACAGCAGCACCGACAGCACGAAACCGGTCCAGTAAATATGCGGCACGCGGCCGTCGTCCTGCGCGCCGCGCGCGTGCGCGACGCTGACGCTGACCGAGGTCAGCACGCCTTGCAGCAGCGTAACGACGACGAAAAAGAGGTTCGCGCCGAGGCCGCCGGCGGCGAGCGCATCGGGGCCGAGCGAGCCGAGCAGGATCGTGTCGGTGACGCTCATCGCCATTTGCGACAGTTGCGCGATCGCGAGCGGCGCGGCGAGCCGCGCGGTGTCGGCCGCGTGGCGGGATAGGGTCGGCGGCCGGCTGGCCGCGCGGGCGAAGCTGGGTTGAGTCATCGAATGCCTGACGGCGAAAAGTGGCAGCGGTGGCAACAGCGGTGGCGTCAGCGAAAGGCGGGCGCGAACGGCGCCGCATTGCATCTCGCCGCGCGCTCCGACGGGCGTTGGAGCGGCCGGGCAGCGGGCGGGAAAAAACCGCGACGCGGCGCCGAGCCGGTCAGCCGACTCCTCGCCCGTGGCGCGGTCCGTCGCGCGGTCCGTCGTTTACCTGTCGAAACCGACAGCTTATTGCCTCCCCCGGCCGCTGTCGATGGACGACGCACAATTCTGGTGCGTGCCGTCCTGCGATTTTCCGGACTGCCGTCAGCCTTCGTGGATCGCGATCCGCGTATCGCCGAGCAGCACGACCTGGCCCGCGCGGATCTTGCAGGTCTTACGCGTCTCGACCCGGCCATCGACCATCACGGCGCCGTCGGCAACCATCATTTTCGCGGAGCCGCCACTATCCGCGAGGCCCGTGATCTTCAGCAGATTGTGGAGTTCGACGTATTCGCCGGTCAGCGTGAAATTGAGGTTGGGCATGGCGTTTGCACCTTTTGGCACGGGGTCGCGTTGGGGTTCGCATCATAAAGCAAGCGCACCCGGAGCGGCGGCGCGGCCATCCAGCGAGCCCTTCGCGCAAGCAAATGAAAGTAGATGTTATTCGGTTGTCGGAAAGTGAAACGTTCCGTAACGCTGGTCGCACCGGACGGATTTCACTCCTAGAGTGCAGTTCAGCAGCAAAGCCCGCTGGCTTCCGGGATCGCTCCCCGGCCGTCCAACCAGCGACGCACAGACCGGACGAGGCGCGCGCGACGTTCCGTCATCACGACGCCAGAGAGTCCGCCCGTGTCACAACAACTCCAGAGAGGATAGCCATGACCCAGATTCGTTCGCTCCTGATCGGTACCGCCCTCACTGCTTTTGCCGCGACGGCCGCCGTTGCGCAGACCGCGCAGCCGGCAGCAGGCATCGGCGCTCAGGCGCAGATCCAGAGCCAGGGCGCCGCCGGCATGGCGCCGCCGTCCGCGGCTGGCGCCCAGCGCATGCAGGTGCCGCCTTCGACGCAAGGCATGCAGCAAGTCCCGGGCGCACCCGCCGCGCAAGGCGTCGAGGCGCCGCCGCCGGCCCGTTTGACGGCTTCGGGCTCCACCGACCCGCTCGTGCAGAAGCGCGACGCCGACGCGAAGGCCAACGCCGAGTATCGCGCGGCCAGGAAGTCCTCGAAAGCGGAATTGAAGGCGGAGCAGAAGGCCGCGAAGGACCAGTACAAGGAGCAGGTGCGCGGCGCGAAGCTGAACCAGAAGGCGGACAAACAGACCGCCAATAACGAAATGAAGATGAACATGGAAGGGCAGGCTGCCGCGCAGGGCGACGGCGCGGACGTCAAGCACTAAGCCCTGCCGGATGCCGCGGCGCGTGGGTCTGCGAGGCGCGCGCGCCGCGGGCATCTGTCGCTTGACCGAGGCCGACAAGAAAGCCGCGCTCGCCCAGGCGAAAGCGGACAAGACCAAAGCCGACGCGCAGGCCGACGCCGACAAGGCCAGCGCTGCTGCCAACCTGAAGGACGCGAAGAAACAGTAGTGCGGGGCGTAGACCGGCGGATAGGCGCCCGAAAAAAGGGGCGCTTGTCGCATGAGGTTGTATGGATATACAGTGTGCGTCGCATTCTGAAGATCCATCCAACCCGCGAAACCGATCAGTGTCCACCATCGCCGAATCCGCTCCGTCGTTCGATACCGCCGCCTGGCTAGCGAAGCTCAACGACGCCCAACGCGAAGCCGTCGAATACGGGACCGACACGCCGGACGCGCTGCCCGGCGCGCTGCTCGTGATCGCGGGCGCCGGCTCCGGCAAGACCAACACGCTCGCGCACCGCGTCGCCAATCTGGTGGTGAAGGGTGCCGATCCGCAGCGCATCCTGCTGTTGACCTTCTCGCGCCGCGCGGCGCTCGAAATGATCCGCCGCGTGACCCGCATCGCGGGCGCCGCGGCCGCTACCGTCGGCCCACGCGCCGCGCTCGCGCAAGGGCTCACGTGGGCGGGTACCTTCCATAGTGTCGGCGCGCGGCTGTTGCGCGAATACGCGGATCTGATCGGCCTCGCGCCCGCGTTCACGATCAACGACCGCGAAGACTCCGCCGACCTGATGAACCTCGTGCGCCACGAGCTTGGACTGTCCGCGAAGGAGCGGCGCTTTCCGGCGAAGGGCACCTGCTTCGCGATCTACTCGCGGGTCGTCAACACCGGCTCATCGCTCGGCCAGGTATTGGACCGCGCGTTTCCGTGGTGTCGCGAGTGGGAGGACGATCTGCGCCGGCTGTTCGCCGCATACGTCGACGCCAAACAGAAGCAGAGCGTGCTCGACTACGACGATCTGCTGCTCTACTGGTCGCACATGGCCGCCGAGCCGAGCATCGCGGCCGATCTGTCGGCGCGTTTCGATCATGTTCTGGTCGACGAATACCAGGACACCAACCGCCTGCAGGCGTCGATCCTGCTGGCAATGAAGCCGGACGGCCGTGGCCTGACCGTGGTCGGCGACGACGCGCAGTCGATCTATTCGTTTCGCGGCGCGACGGTGCGCAATATCCTCGACTTTCCCACGCAGTTCGAGCCGCCCGCCAGGCAGGTCACGCTCGAGCGCAACTATCGCTCGACCGAGCCGATTCTCGCCGCGTCGAACGCGGTGATCGAACTCGCGAGCGAGCGCTACACCAAGAATCTGTGGACCGACAAGGCGTCGGCGCAGCGCCCGCGCCTCGTCACGGTCGCCGACGATGCCGCGCAAGCTCGCTACGTCGTCGAGCAGGTGCTCGAGGCGCGCGAGCAGGGCGTGAAGCTGAAGTCGCAGGCGGTATTGTTTCGCGCCGCGCATCACAGCGCCGCGCTCGAGATCGAGCTCACGCGCCGCAACATTCCATTCGTCAAGTTCGGCGGGCTCAAATTTCTCGACTCGGTGCATGTGAAGGACGTGCTCGCCGTGCTGCGCTGGGCCGAGAATCCGCGCGATCGCGTCGCCGGCTTTCGCGTCGTGCAGCTGCTGCCGGGCGTCGGCCCGGCCACCGCGGCGAAGGTGCTCGACGACATCGTCGCGCGCGCGGACGGCGGCGATCCGGTCGCGACCGCGGGCGGTGTGCTGGCCGCGTTTGCCCCGCCCGCGCGCACGCAGGAAGACTGGCATCCGTTCGTCAAGCTGATGTCGGGCGTGTACGGCCGGCAAACGCCGTGGCCCGCCGAGTTCGAGATGGTGCGGCGCTGGTACGAGCCGCATCTGGAGCGCAATCACGAGGACGCCGCGATCCGTCACGCGGACCTGCTGCAGATGGAAAGCATCGCGGGTACGTATCCGTCGCGTGAACGCTTCCTGACCGAATTGACGCTCGATCCGCCCGACGCGACTAGCGACGAATCCGGCGTGCCGCTGATCGACGAGGACTACCTGATCCTGTCGACGATCCATTCGGCGAAGGGTCAGGAGTGGCGCAACGTGTTCGTGCTGAACGGCGTCGACGGCTGCATTCCGTCCGATCTCGGCACCGGCAGCGACGAGGAAATCGACGAGGAGCGGCGCCTGCTTTACGTGGCGATGACGCGCGCGAAGGAAGACCTGCACATCGTCGTGCCGCAGCGCTTTTACGTGCACAACCAGACGCATCTGGGCGACCGCCATGTGTGGGCGTCGCGCACGCGCTTCATCGCCACGCCGATGCTGCCGCTGTTCGACGCCTATGCATGGCCGCGCATTGCGGTGGCGAGCGCGCCGAGCGCGGCGGGGCTCGCCGCGGCCGCGCAGGCGAAGATCGAGATCGCGGCGAAGCTCAGGAAGATGTGGGATTGAGCGGTTAGCACCGCGCGTTGGGATCGACGCGCGGGCAGGGGGCGCGTTTATCCGACGAAGGGACGCGCGCCGCGCGGGTCAGTGGAAGCTCAGCGCGACTGCCGCTGCTGTTGCTGCGCGACCGGAGGCGGCGGCACGAAGAAATTGCGCAGCCATGCCGCGAGCCGCGAGAACACGTCGTACGGCTCCTCGACGAAAATCTCCGGCTTCAAGAGCCGCAGATACTCCATGATCTGCTGCGCTTCCTGCTTCTGGAACGTGCCGTGCGAAATACCTAGCCGCAACAGCCCACGCAGTTCGCCGAGCTTCTCGCGCGCGGTGCTGCCCACGCTCGTCTCGCACGCGACCTTCGCCTCGTAGACGCGCTGGCGCAGCGATTCGACGAGCCGCCATGCCGGCGTCTGCATCACTTCCTCGAGTGCCTGAATGTCCTGCACGGTGCTCTTGATCTGCGAGGCGAGGGGGTCGACCAGCGTCGCGTCGCCTTCCGCCTCCTTGACGATTGCGGCGGCCCAGTCGCGGCATTGCTTGGTGAGCTCCTCGGGCGTCCATTCCGAGCGCGCCGCGAAACCGAAGCCGAACTCGCCCGCCTGCCGCATCAGGATCGACACGACGTCCGGGAATTCCTTGTCGAGCGTGCGTTTGGCCCACGCGTACTGGCCGCCTTGCAGCATCCGCTGTACCGCGTGCTCGGTGAGCGGCACCATGTTGTCGAGCAGCTTGGCGCGTAAGAAATCCTCGAACGACGGCGTCGCGAACTGCGGATCGAGCTTCAGCGAGACCCGTAAAAAGGCCTCGAAGTCCTTGCGCAGCGACGCGACGGTCTCGTCCTTGAGCTTCAGGGTGATTTGACCCATGTGTTATCCCGTTTAATGCGGCCGCGCGCGGCGCGCCGTCGCAAGATCGCCCGGCCGCGCGCGGACCGAGGCGATGCGACGCCGGTTGCCGACGCGCTTGATTCCAGCCTGTTGCCGCGTAACCAGCGGGACGACTCCCGATGAGCGGACCTCGACTGCATATCGGCGGGGTGGCGGGAAACTTGAGGGCGGCCCGGCGACGCGCGGACGCTTTGGAGGGAAGCTTCGGGCAATGGCCCGCTTGGGAGTCGCTTGAACGGGGAGTGCGCGGCCCGCGACGCGGCGAGGTGTCGACGGACCGCTGATGAGTCGATGAGCGTAGAGACAGGGCGCGCTTACTTCAGCACCACGCACTGCCAGACGAAGAACACGCCTAGACCGACTGCGATCGTCAGCAGCGGCCGGCGCGTCAGCGCGCTAACGACGATCGCGGCGAGCGCGCCGACCAGCTGCGGATTGCGCCAGCTCAGCTCGGCGTTGTTGCCGTGCGGTGACACGGCCATCGGGACGATGATCGCGGTCAGCACGGTGACCGGCACGAAGCTAAGCGCGGTGCGCAGAAGCGGCGGGAACACGAGCCGGTCGCCGAGCACGAACACGGCCGCGCGGATCAACCACGTAATCGCGGCCATGCCGACGATCAGAACGACGTAGTTCATCGCGTGGCCTCCACGGGACGGCGCGCGCCACGCAGGTTCAGGCGCGACATCGACAGCAGCACGCCGACCGCGACTCCCGCGAACACTGCGCCGAGCAGGCCGAGCTTGTACGGCCACGCCTGCCAGAAAAACGCCAGCGTGCCGGCGGTGACGGCCGCCGCGATATAGCGCAGCGCGACCAGCTGCGGCACGACGATCGCAATGAACGTCGCCACCATCGCAAAGTCGAGACCGAGCGACTGCAGGCCAGGGAAGGCCGAGCCGAACAGCAGGCCGGCGACGGTCCATAGCTGCCAGTTCAGATACATCGCGACGCCGGCGCCGAAGAAGTAGTACGGGCCGACCGTGCCCGGCTCGCGATGCCGGTAATGCTCCCACGCGACCGCGAAGACTTCGTCGGTGAGCAGCGCGCCGAGCGCCCAACGCCAGCGCTTCGGCAGATGCGCGACGTGCGGTGCGAGCGTCGCGCTATACAGCACGTGACGCAGATTGACGACGAGCGTGGTCGCCCAGATCACGGCGAAGCTCGCATGCCCGGCGATCAGCCCGAGCGCGATGAACTGCGCGGAGCCCGCGAAAACGACGAGCGACATCAACTGGCCGTGCCACAGATGCAGCGGGCTGGAGGTCACGAGCGTGCCGAAAATGACGCCGAACGGCGCGGCGCCGACCATCATCGGGATGATGTCGCGCGCGCCGGCGGCGAATTCTTTGAGATGGCCGCCCCGGGTGGGCTGGCCTTGGGTGGAATCGGTCAATCTAAGCCTCCTTGATGTCGGAAGCATAGCGGCTGACCGGCGTTCGGACTTGTACGTTCTTGCGGCGGGTTGCCGATGGGGTGCTACGGCGTAGCGGGGGGATGGCTGATGACGGGCTGACGGATTGCGGCGGCACGCTCACGGCGCGCGGGTGCAGGCGCCGGCGGTGCCGCATCGCGTTACGAACCGCGCTGCGTTCCTTGCCATTGGCCCGGCGGCACGCCGAACATGCGCCGGAAATGCCGCGTGAAATGGCTCTGATCGGTGAAGCCGCTCGCGGCGGCGACGTCGGTCACCGGGACGCCGGCGCGCAACGGCGCGAGCGCGCGCTGCAGGCGCACCTGATTGCGCCACGCGTGGGGCGGCAGGCCGGTCGATTGGGTGAATAGCCGCGCCGCGTGGAACGGCGACAGACCCGCTGCCTTCGCGACCTCGGCGAGCGTCACCGGCTCGACGAGGTCGCCGGTCAGACGCTCCTGCATCAGTGCGACGCGAGTGTCGTCGGTGGCGACGCGAGCGGCGGCGGGGCGCGTCCGCGCATAGCGGACCAGCAACGTGGACAGCGCGTCCAGCATCGCGGTTTCGGCGGCGAGCGCGTCGTCGCCGGCTTCGAGCAGACGGTGGGCGTGCGCGAGCCGCGTCGCGAGATCGGAATCGCGGATCACGCCGGGCGCGAACCACGGTAAGGCCTGCGGCTTGCCGGCGACTTCGTCGGCCAGCGCGCAGAGGAACCCGACCGGCGCATACATCACGCGATACCGCCAGCCCGCCTCGACCGCCTTCGACCCCGTATGCAACTCGCCCGGGTTGATGACCGGCACGCTGCCCGCTTCGGCGACATGGTGCTCGCCGCTATACCGATAGCATTCCGCACCCGCGACGATCACCGGGATCGTGTAGGCGTCGTGCCAGTGCGGCGCGAACTCGTGATCGTGATATTCGGCGGTGAGCAGATCCGCGCCGGGCAGTAGCGGCGTGCGCCAGTAGCGGGCGGAATCGCGGAAACGAGGGGTGGCGGTCATGACGAAAGTCTGGCTGGACCGGTCAGTTTAACGCGTCGTTGTCGGGTACGGCGGCGGGTGCGCAGCGCCGCGCCGCGTGCCCTTGGTGCCGTCAATTGCCGGTACTTGTCCTGACTTGCCCTTACTTGACCGGAATCGTCGTGCCAGTGGGCATCGGCACGGCGCTCACGCTGTTTTTCGCGCTGCCGCTGACGACGCGGTCGCTGTAGGTCAGATAGACCAGGGCGTTGCGCTTCGTGTCGACCACGCGCACCACGTGCAGCGACTTGAAGATCAGCGACATGCTGACCGAGAACACGTCGTCCTTCTGCTTGACGGGGCCGGTGAAATGCAACTCCCCGACCTGGCGGCACGCGATCGACGCCTCGGTCGGATCTTCGGCGATGCCGAGCGTGCCTTTGACGCCGCCCGTCCGCGCCCGCGACACGTAGCAGGTGACGCCTTGCACGATGGGATCGTCATAGGCCTCCACGACCACGCGGTCGGAGCCGGTAACGTGAAAATTCGTATTGACGCTGGCGATTTCTTCGCCGCGCGCCGAAGAAAGCAGCAGGGCGCCGGCGGCCGCGAGCGCGATGCGTAGCGAGGTGGATTTCATGAGCGTGCCGGTTGAGTGTCTGGAGTGGGCCAGCGCCAGAGCGAGGCGAAACGTGCGCCGTGAAGTCGCCATCGTATAACGGCGCGCGGCGCGCGTGAGGCTGTCCAATCGTGGCACAAAAACAAAAAGGCCCGCATGGATGCGGGCCTTTCAAATTTTTTGGCTCCTCGACCTGGGCTCGAACCAGGGACCTACGGATTAACAGTCCGGCGCTCTACCGACTGAGCTATCGAGGAACAGCAGTACAACTTGATCTACATAAAAAAACCCGTCTTGATTAACGGGCTTTTGCAATTCTTGGCTCCTCGACCTGGGCTCGAACCAGGGACCTACGGATTAACAGTCCGGCGCTCTACCGACTGAGCTATCGAGGAACAGAACAACAACAGCAGAGAAGCGAAATTGTAGAGGCAGCTGAAACGTCTGTCAATACCTCGGCGTTCATCCTGATACTGAGTCTGAACGGCCAAGGCAGGTGACAGGCGGCTCGCGCTCAGCGCGCGAGCAGCGCGAGCTTTTCCTTCACATCCTTGAATTCCTCGGCTTCCGGCAGCGGTGCCTTGGTCTTCGTGATGCTCGGCCACGCTTTCGCCAGGTCGGCGTTCAGCGCGATGAAGTCCTGCTGGTCGCCCGGCACGTCTTCTTCGGCATAGATGGCGTTCACCGGGCACTCGGCCACGCACACGGCGCAGTCGATGCATTCATCGGGATCGATCGCGAGGAAGTTGGGACCTTCGCGAAAGCAGTCCACCGGGCACACATCGACGCAGTCGGTATAGCGGCACTTGATGCAGCTTTCGGTCACAACGTGAGTCATTCAGGCAGCTCCTGCATGCGGAATCGGGGAGGGCGCGGACGCCAAAAGAACTATTGTAACGTAACGTCAACAGGCGCATAAAGCATCGGGCCGTGCGTCTTATATGTTTTTGTGATTAGTTTATGGGGTGCCGCGAGCGGCCGCGGAATGGCGGCGAAGGCCCGGTGGCACGCTGGATGCGGACGCATTCGGGTAACATGCATCAGGTTGGCGCGCCGCTCGGCTCAGCGCGTCCGTTGCAAGGGTGCAGTGAGCCCTTTTCGTTTTTTCAGCGGTCCAGTTCGTACCATCATGATTATTACTTCGCTGCTCGATACCGATCTGTACAAGTTCACGATGATGCAGGTGGTGTTGCATCACTTCCCCGCCGCCAACGTGGAGTACCGCTTCCGCTGCCGCACGCCGAACGTCGATCTGGTGCCGTACATCGACGAGATTCGCGACGAAGTGCGCAAGCTCTGCGAACTGCGTTTCACCGACGACGAACTCGACTACCTGCGCCGCATGCGCTTCATCAAGGGCGACTTCATCGAGTTCCTCGCGTTGTTCCATCTGAACGAGAAGTACATTTCGATCACGCCGTCGCCGAAGGGCAATGGCGAAATCGACATCGACATCAAGGGGCCGTGGCTGCATACGATCCTCTTCGAAATTCCGGTGCTCGCGATCGTCAACGAAGTCTATTTCCGCAACACCCAGCAAACGCCCGACTATCACGTAGGCCGTGGCCGTCTGCTCGACAAAATTCAACTGCTCGGCGCTCGTCCGGAGTTCGCCGACTGCAAGATCGCCGATTACGGCACGCGCCGCCGCTTCTCGAAGCAGTGGCACGAGGAAGTGATCCTCACGCTGAAGGACGGTCTCGGCGAGCAGTTCGCCGGCACGAGCAACGTCTTCTACGCGATGAAGCACAGCCTGACACCGCTCGGCACGATGGCGCACGAGTACCTGCAGGCTTGCCAGGCGCTCGGTCCGCGGCTGCGCGACTCGCAGATCTTCGGCTTCGAGATGTGGGCGAAGGAATATCGCGGCGACCTCGGGATCGCGCTCTCCGACGTGTACGGCATGCAGGCGTTCCTGCGCGACTTCGACATGTACTTCTGCAAACTGTTCGACGGTGCTCGCCACGATTCCGGCGACCCATTCGACTGGGGCGAGCGCCTGCTCAAACACTACGAGGCGAATCGTTGCGACCCGCGCACCAAGGTCCTCGTGTTCTCCGACGCGCTCGACATCCCGAAGGTGCTGCAGCTATACGAGCGCTTCCGCGGCCGCTGCAAGCTCGCGTTCGGCGTGGGCACCAATCTGACCAACGACCTCGGCTACAACCCGCTGCAGATCGTGATCAAGATGGTTCGTTGCAACGGTCAGCCGGTCGCGAAATTGTCGGACTCGCCGGGCAAGAACATGTGCGAGGACAAGGCGTATCTCGCGTATCTGCGCCAGGTGTTCGGCATCGCGCAGCCGGAAGAAGAGGCGGCCAGGTAGCGCGCTTTGCGGACTGCTTTTCGGTTCATCGCCTGATCATGATCTGCTCGCGTTCGGGGGCACGGCGAACAGTGTCGCCGCGCTATCGACTGGCGGTAATATGCCGTTCGGCCAGGGTGTTTGCGCGGAGCGCGGCCGGTATAATCCTCGCCATATCGCACGGCCGTCGACACGAGGATTTCGCCCATGGACACATCGATTGCCCGCCGCAACATCCTGGCGCGCATCCGCGCCGCGCAAGGGCGCGAGCCCGAACCGAGCGCCGCCGAGCGCGAAGCCGCGGCGGACTATCTCGCGCGTCATCCGGTCGGCCCGCGTCCGGACATGCCCACCGATCTGCGCGCGCGCTTCATCGAGGAAGCGCAGAAAATGGCGAGTACTGTCGACACCGTTCAAACCTTCGCCGATGTACCCGCCGCCGCGCATCGCTATCTGACGCAACACGGTTTGCCGTTGCAGGCCATCGCGTGGCAAACGCTGCGCGATCTGCCGTGGGCCGCAGCCGGCCTCGCCGTCGAATTTCGCAAACCGCAAGACAATGACGTGGTCGGTCTCACCGGCTGTTTCTGCGCGACCGCGGAGACCGGCACGCTCGTGTTGCTGTCCGGTCCCGAGACGTATGCGTCGGCCGGGCTGCTGCCGGAGACGCACATCGCGATCGTGCCGGGCTCGCGGATCGTCGCGAGTCATGAAGAGGCGTTCGACCTGATCCGCAAGGAACGCGGCGAACTGCCGCGCGCGGTCAATTTCGTGTCGGGACCATCGCGCACCGGCGACATCGAGCAGACCATCGTGCTGGGCGCGCACGGCCCCTACCGGGTGCATGCGATCGTCGTGCAGGATGCTTGAACGCGTCGCGCGGCGGCGTGCCAGCGCATACGCGACACACGCGTTATCTGTCGTGCGTGCGGTTGCAAGCCGTCGCGCGGCCTGTATCGGCATGAATTCGCAGGCGGGCCGCGCGGGCCGGTGGCTCGCCGTTGCGTCGATGCTTGCGCTGTGCTCGCCGTCCGTGCAGGCTGAGACGCTCCTCGACGGCGCGCGCTTGTCGGCGTTGTGGGGCTTGCCCTTCGCGGGTGTGCTGCTGTCGATCGCGATCGTTCCGCTGATCGCGCCAGCCCTCTGGCATCACCACTTCGGCAAGATCGCCGCGGCGTGGGCGCTCGCGTTCATCGTGCCGTTTGCCGTGAGCTTCGGCGCGAGCGCGGCGCTCGGCGCACTCGCGCATGCCATGCTCGACGAGTACATCCCGTTCATCATCCTGCTGAGCGCGCTCTATACCGTCGCGGGCGGGATCTGCGTGCGCGGCAACCTGCATGGCACACCGCGGCTGAACACCGCGATTCTCGCGCTCGGCACCTCGCTCGCGAGCGTGATGGGTACGACCGGCGCGGCGATGCTGCTGATCCGCCCGTTGCTGCGCGCAAACGACAATCGCCGCCACGTGACCCACGTGGTCGTGTTCTTCATCTTCCTCGTCGCGAACGTCGGTGGCTCGCTGTCGCCGCTCGGCGACCCGCCGTTGTTCCTCGGTTTTCTCGAAGGCGTGAGCTTTTTCTGGACCACTACGCATCTCGCGCCCCCGATGCTGTTCGTGAGCGGCATGCTACTTGCCGTTTTCTATGCACTCGACTCGTACTACTTTCACCAGCGCGAGGAAGTGCGTTCGGCTTTCCTCGATCCGACGCCCGACGGCGCGCCGCTCGGCATCGACGGCAAGATCAATTTCGTGCTGCTCGCCGCGGTGATCGCGCTCGTGTTGATGAGCGGACTGTGGCGCCCGCAAATCACATTCGACGTGCTCGGCACGCACGTGGCGTTTCAAAACATCGTGCGCGACGCCGCGCTGATCGTGGTCACGCTGCTATCGCTCGCGTGGACACCGCGCGCGGCCCGCGCGGGCAACGACTTCAAGTGGGCGCCGATCGAGGAAGTCGCCAAACTGTTCGCCGGCATCTTCGTGACGATCGTGCCGGTCATCATGATCCTGCGCGCGGGAGAAGCCGGCGCGTTCGCGGGCATCGTCCATCTGGTCAATGATCCGTCAGGCGAGCCTCGCGACATCATGTACTTCTGGGCGACCGGCCTGCTATCTTCGTTTCTCGACAACGCGCCGACCTACCTCGTGTTCTTCAACCTGGCCGGCGGCGATGCGCAGACCTTGATGACCGCCGGCGCGACCACGCTCGCGGCGATTTCGGCCGGCGCCGTGTTCATGGGCGCGAACACCTACATCGGCAACGCGCCGAACTTCATGGTGAAGGCGATCGCGCAATCGCGCGGTGTGCGCATGCCGAGCTTTTTTGCGTATCTGGGCTGGTCCGGCGCGGTGCTGGTGCCGTTGTTCGCGCTGACCGGCTGGCTCTTTTTTGAACGCTGACTCTGCAACGCCGAGACTATCCCTCGACGTGCGATACGGAGACTTGCATTGCAGAAAATCCTCGTTGCCCGTTCGATCTTTCCCGACGTGATCGACCGGCTCAAGCAGTACTTCGACGTCGACTGGAACGAGGGCGACGTGTTGCCCGCCGACGAACTGAAGCGCCGTCTCGCGGACAAGGACGGCGCGCTGACGGCCGGCGAGATGATCGACGCGGGCGTGCTCGCCGCGGCGCCGCGTCTGCGCGTCGTGTCGAACATGGCGGTCGGCTACAACAACTTCGACATGGCCGCGTTCAACGCGGCGAACGTACTCGGCACCAACACGCCGGACGTGCTGAACGAATCGACCGCCGATTTCGGCTGGGCGCTAATGATGGCCGCCGCGCGCCGCATCGCCGAATCGGAGCACTGGCTGCGCGCCGGACATTGGCAGAAGTGGAGCTACGATGGCTTCCTCGGCAGCGACCTATACGGTTCGACGCTCGGCGTGATCGGCATGGGCCGCATCGGCCAGGCGCTCGCGCGGCGCGCGCAGGGCTTCAACATGCGGGTCATCTATCACAATCGCTCGCGCGTCGCGCCGCAAATCGAGGCCGAGCTGAACGCGGAGTACGTGTCGAAAGAGGATCTGCTGCGGCGCGCCGACCACGTCGTGCTGGTGCTGCCGTACAACAAAGGCAACCACCACACGATCGGCGCGGCCGAACTGGCGCTGATGAAGCCGAGCGCGACGCTCACCAACATCGCGCGCGGCGGCATCGTCGACGATGCGGCGTTGGCCGACGCGCTGCGTGACAGGCGCATCGCGGCGGCCGGTCTGGATGTGTTCGAAGGCGAGCCGCAGCTGCACCCGGCGCTGCTGAACGTGCCGAACGTCGTGCTGACGCCGCACATCGCGAGCGCGACCGAAACCACGCGCCGCGCCATGGCGAATCTCGCCGCGGACAACCTGATCGCCGGCCTCGGCGCAGGACCGCGCGCCGGTCAGCCGCCGAATCCGATCAACCCCGACGTGATCGGCAAGGCGCGTTCATGACAATGATTCTGGTGGCGGCCGTCGCGGTGCTGGCGGTTGCCCTCGTGATCGCACTGGCCTTGCTGCTACGCGGTCACGACCGCACGGAGCAGCGCGAACAGTTCGAGATGCTGAACGAACGCGTCGATGCCGTCGTCGACGCGCAGGCGCATACCGCCGAGCGGCTCGAGCGGCAACTGCGCAACGACATCGCCGAGACCGCGCGCGTGTCGCGCTCCGAGCAAAGCAGCGGCTTCGCGCATTTTCAGCAGACGCTCGCCGCGCAGTTCAGCAGCATGACGACGGTGCAGGGCGGCAAGATCGACGGCTTCGCGCAACAGCTCGACGCCGTGCGTCACAGCCTGCAGGCGCAGGCGCAGCAGGCGCGCGACGAGCAGGGCCGCTCGCTGAAGCAGTTCGGCGACACGCTGAGCCTGCAACTCGGCCAACTAACCGAGGCGAACGACCGGCGCTTCGCCGAAGTGCGCGCGACGATCGAGCAGCGCCTGAAGGACATCGAGGCGAACAACGCGACCCGGCTCGAGGAAATGCGCCGCACCGTGGACGAAAAACTGCACGCAACGCTTGAGCAGCGTCTCGGCGAGTCGTTCAAGCTCGTGTCCGACCGGCTCGAACAGGTGCATCGCGGCCTCGGTGAAATGCAGACGCTGGCGGCCGGCGTCGGCGATCTGAAGCGCGTGCTGACCAACGTGAAGACGCGCGGCACGTGGGGTGAAGTGCAGCTCGAAGCCTTGCTCGAACAACTGCTGACCGTCGATCAATACGCGAAGAACGTCGCGACGGTGCCGAAGAGCGCCGATCGCGTGGAGTTCGCGATTCGTCTGCCGGGGCGGCCGGAGCCCGGCGGCGCGAATACGCCGGTATGGCTGCCGATCGACGCCAAATTCCCGCGCGAGGACTACGAGCGGCTGATCGAAGCGCAGGAGCGCGCCGATCCGGTCGCGGTCGAGGAAGCATCGCGCGCGCTCGAAGTGCGAATTCGCGCGGAGGCGCGCACGATCGCGGAGAAGTACGTGGCGCCGCCGCATACGACCGACTTCGCGCTGCTGTTCCTGCCGACCGAAGGCCTGTACGCGGAAGTGCTGCGCCGACCGGGACTCACGGATCTGCTGCAGCGGGACTATCGCGTGACGATTGCGGGGCCGACCACGCTGACCGCGTTGCTTAATAGTCTGCAGATGGGTTTCCGCACGCTCGCGATCGAAAAGCGTTCGAGCGAGGTGTGGCAGGTACTCGGCGCGGTGAAGACGGAGTTCGGCAAATTCGGCGACGTGCTCGCGAAGACCAAGGCGCAGCTCGAAACCGTCACGCGTTCGATCGAGGCCGCGGAAACGCGCACGCGCATGATGAACCGCAAGCTGCGCGACGTCGAGGCGTTACCGGGCGACGAGGCGAGCGGGTTGCTCGGCGATGCGCTGTCGAATGCGGAGCCTGATGAGCAATGAGGGGCGAGGCGCTGGAATTCAGGCCCTTGCAGCCAGCCGCGCCAGCGCATCGCCCGTCACGCGCACGACGCGCCAGTCCGGCAACACCGTCGCCCCCATCTTCTGATAGAAGCTGATCGCCGGCTGATTCCAGTCGAGCACGGTCCACTCGAAGCGCGCGCATTGCCGCTCCACCGCCAGCGCCGCGACGTGTCGCAGAAGCGCGGTGCCGAGCCCGCTGCCCCGCTGCGCGGGCTGCACGTAGACGTCTTCGAGATAGAGCCCGCGGCGGCCCGCGAAGCTCGAAAAATTGTGGAAGAACAGTGCATAGCCCACGATGCTCCCCGCGTCTTCGGCAACCAGCGCTTCGATCGACGGCCGCGCGCCGAACAGCGCGTCGCGCAGGCTATCTTCCGTCGCGACGAAGATGTGCGTGAGGTTCTCGAACTGCGCGAGTTCGTAGGTGAGCGCGAAGATCGCGCCGGTATCCGCGGGCTTGGCGGCGCGGATCGTCGCGGGCATTACGCTTCTTCCGGTGCGTCGGCCAGATGGATTTCGATACCACCGAAGCGCGACGCGACCCAGTTGTAGGCGTGGCAGGCGATCCACAACAGCACGAAGCCGAGGATCGCGTTCAGCAGCAGCGCGCTGAACACCGTGCTCAGCTCGACCGAGCCATAGCGCACGAATGCGACCACCACGCCGAGCAGCACGATCGGCACCGAGAACGTCAGATACACGAGGATCAGCGCTTTGGCCGTCTGTCCTGGTGCGATGAACGAGATCTGTTTTTTCATGTAAGTCAAACCCGTGTGTCGTAGTAGCGATAGTGGGTGGAGTGTCGATGAAGTGCTGCTGTGGTGCCGATGTCGTGCGATCGATGCGCCGCCTGGAACGTCAGATGAGACCGTCGAACAGCATGATCGACACGCGATCGCCGACGTCGATGTCGCCCTCGTCGTGGCCGAGCACGATGAAGCAGTTCGCTTCGCTCATCGAGCTCAGCACGCCTGAGCTTTGCGACCCGGTCGGGCTCACGTGCCAGTGTCCGTGCGCGTCCTGTTCGGCGATGCCGCGCTGGAATTCGGTGCGGCCTGCGCGCTTGCCCACCGCCACGCGGCTCGTCGCGTGAATCACCGGCCGCGGCCGCGGCGTCGCGCCGGCCATCAGCAGCAGCGCTTCGCGCACGATCTGATAGAACGTCACCATCACGGCGACCGGGTTGCCGGGCAGGCCGAAGAATAGCGCAGGTTTGCCGTGCCCGGGCTGTGCGCCAGACCACAGGCGGCCGAACGCGAGCGGCCGGCCGGGGCGCATCGCGAGACTCCAGAAGGCGACGTCGCCGAAGGTCTGTAGCAGCTGCTTCGTGAAGTCCGCTTCGCCCACCGACACGCCGCCCGAAGTCAGCACCACGTCGGCGTTGGCCGCGGCACTGCGCAGCGCGGCTTCGAGCGCGGCCGGCTCGTCACGCACGACGCCGAGATCGAGCGCGTCGATGTTCAGGTGCCGCAGCATCGCAAACAGCGTGTAGCGGTTGCTGTCGTAGACCGAGCCCGCGTCGAGCGGCTCGCCGAGCGAGCGCAGTTCGTCGCCGGTCGAGAAGAACGCGACGCGCAAACGCCGCCGCACGCTGACTTCGCCAATGCCTAGCGACGCGAGCAGGCCGAGGTCCGACGCGCGCACGATGCGGCCGGCATGCAGCGCGACGTGGCCGCGCGCGAGGTCTTCGCCGGCGCGGCGGCGGTTCGCGCCCGCCGCCACCGCGCTGGCGGCGAAGCGGATCGACGTGGAATCCGCGCCGTCGCGCTCCACCTGTTCCTGCAGCACGACGGTGTCGCAACCGGCGGGCATGCAGGCGCCCGTCATCACGCGCACGCACTGGTTCGCCGAGACGCGGCCCGTGAACGGATGACCGGCGAGCGCCTTGCCGGCGACCGTCAGCTCGACGCTGTCCGCGCCGCCTCGCATAGCGGCCGCGAGCGCCGCGTGATTGAATGCGTAGCCGTCCATCGCGGAGTTGTCGTGCGCGGGCACGTCGATCGGCGACACGATGTCGGCGGCTAGCACGCGGTCGAGTGCATCGCGCAACGCCAGGCGCTCGACGGCCGCGACCGGCGTCGCCCACTGCCGGACGATCGCCTGAGCGGCCGGGACGGGTAGCGCATGAGGATCGTACTGCGCGACGCAGCGGGAAAAGTCGTTGAGCGTGGTCATGAATGGCTGGGCGTCGCGACCGGTGACGGGCGCGGCTGTTGCCGTGCGGCCGGAGCGGATGTCAGCCGGGGCCCCGATTGCGTTCGAGGTCGGCGAGTTCTTGTAACGAGTTGGCATTGTAGAACGCGCGCTCGTCGGCAAAGACGACTTCGACCGTCTTGTGGCGCGCGTACCACGCGCGGACCTTGCGCTCGCCGGAGGCCAGAAACGCGGCCAGGTCGTCCGCGACGGCGGTGCGCATCAGTGCGAATACCGGGTGCAGGGAGGTTTCTCCACCGGAGTCGACGGTGGTGACCGTTGCGATGTCGGCGTGGTTCGCGTCGAGCGCATCCGCGAGGCGCGCGGCGAGGTCGGCCGGTAGCCACGGCGAATCGCAGGGCGCGCTCAGCAGGTACGCCGTGCCGGCGGCGCGCAGTCCGGCGAGCATGCCGGCGAGCGGGCCGGGAAAGTCGGGGAGGGTGTCGGCGACGAGCGTTGCGCGATATGGCGCGCCGAGCGCCGCGTAGGTGTCGGGATGGCGGTTCGCGCTGATCATCAGCGGGCCGGTCTGCGGCGCGAGGCGCCGCAGCACGTGAGCGGCGAGCGGTTCGCCGTGCAGCGGCTGCAACCCCTTGTCGACGCCGCCCATGCGCGTGCCGCGCCCCCCCGCGAGCACGAGGCCAGTGATCTGTTCGCGGGGGATGGGCATGCGTCGGCCGCTCAGCCGCCGATGTAGGACATTTCGACGCGACGCTTGGCCGGCTCGCCCTGATCGGCCGGCTGGCTGCCGCGCAGCTGCGAGTAGCGGTCGCCGCGGCCCTGCCAGATTTCGGCGATGGCGGTGGCGATTCCGGCATCGCTCGCACCGCCGCGCAACAGCGCGCGCAGGTCATGTCCGGTCGATGCGAACAGGCACAGGTATAGCTTGCCCTCGGTCGACAAACGCGCGCGCGTGCAATTGCCGCAGAACGCGCGGGTGACGCTCGAAATGACGCCGATCTCGCCGCCGCCGTCGACATAACCCCAGCGTTGCGCAGTTTCGGCGGCGCTGTGCGCTTCGAGCGGCACCAGCGGGAAATGCTCGGCGATGCGCGTGACGACCTCGGCGGAAGGCAGCACTTCGGTCATGTTCCAGCCGTTCGAGGTGCCGACGTCCATGTACTCGATGAAGCGCAGCACCGCGCCCGTGCCTTTGAAATGACGCGCCATGGGGACGATTTCGCCGTCGTTGGTACCGCGTTTGACGACCATGTTGACTTTGACCGGCGCGAGCCCGACCGCGTGCGCGGCGGCGATGCCATCGAGCACGTCGGCGACCGCGAAGTCGGCGTCGTTCATGCGGCGGAACAGCGCGTCGTCGAGCGCATCGAGGCTGACGGTCACGCGGGTGAGGCCGGCGTCCTTCAGGCTGCGCGCCTTGCGCGCGAGCAGCGAGCCGTTGGTGGTCAGCGTGAGATCGAGCGGACGGCCCGCAGGCGTGGTCAACTGGGCGAGCCGGTCGACCAGGAATTCGAGGTTTTTGCGCAGTAACGGTTCGCCGCCGGTCAGGCGAATTTTCTCGACGCCATGCGCGACGAACAACTGCGCGAGCCGCTCGATCTCCTCGAAACTCAACAACGCGCTGTGCGGCAGGAAAGCATAGTCCTTGTCGAACACTGCGCGCGGCATGCAATACACGCAGCGGAAGTTGCAGCGGTCCGTCACCGAGATGCGCAGATCGTGCAGCGGACGCGCGAGCGCATCGTGCAGCACGCCGCTAGGTGTTTGCACTGGGCCGGTGATGACCGGCGCCGCGCTGAGATCGGCAACAGGGATGATGCGTCGTGACATGAAATGCTTCGTCAGGTGCTTTAACGGACGGGGATGATTTGATTCTATCGGAAATGCCGGTGGCGGCAGATGCGCGACGGACGTTGTCGGGGTATACGGGGAGCGGCGCGGTGCGGCTCGCGGCGACAAATGACCGCCTAAAGAAAAAGCCCGCCGGAAAGGGCGGGCTTTTTCACGAACAACGACGCGGCTTACTGCGGATGCTTGATCGTTTCGACCTGTTGCATCGGCGTGTGGTCGTCTGGCGGCAGCGCCTTGCGCTCACGGATCACGCGCGGCGGCTTGACCGTCTGCGCCGCCGCTTCCTGCGCGGCACGCAGTTTGTCGGCGTCGGTGTTCACCCAGATCAGGCCAGCCTGCTCGAGGATCGGCTGCAAGGCGTCGGCCGATGCGGCGGCGGGGGCTGCGCTGCGGACGGGGGCCGGCTGCGGGGCCGCGGCGACGGGCGCCGGTTCGACCACGGCCGGTTCCGTTGCGACGACCGGTTGCGGCTCGACGATTTCGGCCTGCGGTGCCGGCACGGTTGCCGGTGCCTCGACGATCGTGGCCGGAGCCGCGGTGTCGAGCGCAGCCGGGACGGCTCGCGGTTCGGTCGGGACGGTCGGCTGCATTTCCAGGGCCGGCTCGACTGCCGGGGATTCGGCATGCGCGGCGGGTTCGACCGAAGCGGCCGGCGTACCCGGTTCGCTCGCGGCAGACGCGGCTTGCTCTGCCTGCGCTGGCGCTTCGAGAGCCGGCTCCGCCGCCACGGGTTCGATCGACGCCGCCGGGGCCTCTTCCACCGGCACGACCTTTTCGGTCTTCGCGGCATTTTCCGCGGCGAGAGCCGGCGTTTCGGCTGCCGCATGCAGTTCGGCCACGACGGCGCTTTCCGTTGCGACAGCGGCGACCACCACTTCGACCGGGGTCACTTCCTTCGCTTCGCTGGCTGCAGGCGTGTGCTCGACCGGCTGCTGGGTGCGCACCGGCGCTTCGTCGCTGGCGGCAACGTTGTCGCCTTCGGCTTCCGCGACATCCGCCGCGAGATTGCCATTCACGTCCTCTTCACGCTCGCGACGACCACCACGACGGCCGCGGCGGCGGCGACGACGCTCTTCGCCGTCACGTGCGACTGTTTCCTGATCGACCGGCACGCCGTTTTCACCCGCTGCGGCGCGGTTGCGCGCCAGTTCGTCGGCAGCTTGCGTGTCGGTTTGCGTCAGCGCCGAGGCGGCTTCCGCCTGCGGCTTGCGACGCTCGCCACGCTCGACGCGTTCAGCGCGCTCGCCACGCTCGCGACGCTCACCGCGTGCCGTGCCTTCGACGGCTTCCGCGCGCTCGGCGCCGCGGGTGTCGCGTTCGCGAGCCTCGCGCGGTTCACGCGCTTCACGCGGCTCACGAGCCTCACGCAGTTCACGGCCTTCACGGGCGTCACGCGGTTCGCGTTGCTCACGCGGCGCGCGCGGTTCGCGGCCCTCGCGTGCCTCGCGGCCTTCGCGTTCCTCGCGACGCGGCGACGGCTGCTGACCTTGCGCCTGACGGCCGCCGGTCACGCCTTCGCCACGCGCTGCCGCGTCGCGACCGCCTGCGCCGCCACGGCGATTGCGGTTGCGATCGCCGCCGCGCTCGCCCGTGCGCTCACCGCGCTCGGTGCGTTCACCGCGTTGCGGACGGGCCTGCTTGTCGGTGGTGGCCGGCGCCGCGGGTGCCGGAGCAGCCGGCTGCATGCCGAACAGATTCTTCAGCCAGCCGATGAAGCCGCCACTGGCCGGCGTCACCGCGACCGGAGCGGGGATAGCCGCCGGGCGGGCCGGCGCGCTCGGAGCCGGCTTCTCGGGCGTGATGCCCTTGACCGCCGCTTCCTGCTTCGGCTTCACTTCCTCAGCGCGCTTGCTGTAGCCGGTTTCCGATTCGAGTTCGCGGGCCGCTTCTTCGGCCATCTTCCACGATGCGCGCGGCTCGTCGAGGCGCGCGTCGTCGTGACGCAGACGCTCGAGCTTGTAGTGCGGCGTGTCGAGGTGCTTGTTCGGGATCAGCACGACGTTGACCTTGAAACGCGACTCGATCTTGTTGATTTCGGCGCGCTTCTCGTTCAACAGGAAGGCGGTCACTTCGACCGGCACCTGGCAGTGGATCGCCGCGGTGTTTTCCTTCATCGCTTCTTCCTGAATGATCCGCAGCACTTGCAGCGCGGACGATTCGGTATCGCGGATGTGGCCCGTGCCGTTACAGCGCGGACACGTGACGTGGCTGCCTTCCGACAGCGCCGGACGCAGACGCTGACGCGACAGCTCCATGAGGCCGAAGCGCGAGATCTTGCCCATCTGGACGCGGGCGCGGTCGTGCTTCAGCGCGTCTTTCAGGCGCTGTTCGACTTCGCGCTGGCTCTTGGCCGATTCCATGTCGATGAAGTCGATCACGATCAGGCCGCCCAGGTCGCGCAGACGCAGTTGGCGAGCGACTTCGTCGGCGGCTTCGAGGTTCGTGCGCGCGGCCGTTTCCTCGATGTCCGCGCCTTTGGTGGCGCGCGCCGAGTTCACGTCGATCGCGACGAGCGCTTCGGTGTGGTCGATGACGATTGCGCCGCCCGACGGCAGCGGCACGGTGCGCGAGTACGCGGTTTCGATCTGGTGCTCGATCTGGAAGCGCGAGAAGAGCGGCACGTCGTCGTGGTAGCGCTTTACCTTGCCGACGTTGTCCGGCATCACGATGTCCATGAAGGCGCGGGCCTGGTCATGGATTTCGGTCGTGTCGATCAGGATTTCGCCGATATCGGGCTGGAAGTAGTCGCGAATCGCGCGGATCACGAGGCTCGATTCGAGATAGATCAGCATCGGCTGGCCGGCCGTGCCACTTTGCGACGCGGCTTCGATTGCGCGCCACAGCTGCATCAGGTAGTTCAGGTCCCACTGCAGCTCTTCGGCGCTGCGGCCGATGCCGGCCGTGCGCGCGATGATGCTCATGCCTTCCGGCAGTTGCAGCTGCGCCATGGTTTCGCGCAGTTCCTGACGGTCGTCGCCTTCGATCCGGCGCGACACGCCGCCGCCGCGCGGGTTGTTCGGCATCAGCACCAGATAGCGGCCGGCGAGCGAGATGAACGTGGTCAGGGCTGCGCCCTTGTTGCCGCGTTCTTCCTTTTCGACCTGGACGATCAGTTCCTGACCTTCCTTCAATGCGTCCTGGATGCGTGCGGAACGCATGTCGACGCCATCGCGGAAGTACTGGCGGGCGACTTCCTTGAACGGCAGGAAGCCGTGACGGTCTTCGCCGTAGTTGACGAAGCAGGCCTCGAGCGACGGCTCGATGCGCGTGATGATGCCCTTGTAAATATTGCCTTTGCGCTGTTCGCGACCGGCGGTTTCGATATCGATGTCGATGAGTTTTTGCCCATCGACGATGGCGACGCGCAGCTCTTCCTGCTGCGTCGCGTTGAACAACATTCGTTTCATTGAACGGCTCCAGAGCGGCCTCGCCAGTCCAGCTGCGCGGTTGTCAGTCGCGAGAGCGGGGAGAGTAGGCGTGCCGCGTCTTATTGTGTTTTCACAAACACGCTGGAGCGGGAAAGATGGCGGGAGAATTGCCTGAGAGGGCCCAGCCCGATAAAAAAAGGGCACGGTGCCGCAGGGCACATGCGAACACGGCTTCAAATCATGGCCTGACACGCCGCGTTTAGCCAGCAGACCTTCATAAGTCTTCGCCCTCTGAAGCCGGCGCGCCAAATGGGCGCGCGAGCGAAGGGCCGAAGTCCGCGGTCATGCCGCAACGGGAAGTTCGCGCAGGCGGCGCGTCTTTTCCTGCTGGGGGTGTCTCGCCTTCTTTTGACGTCGCCATGTCTTGTACTTTCTACAAGACGCCTTGGGCGCACGCCGTATTTTCGCGACTTGCAGCTTCGTCCAGCTGGGCGTCATACCACCCGGATCACGAAGCTGAAAGCTAAATTCTTTTTTACCAAAATTCCGTTACCGTCGAAGCCGACCTTGACCGAACGCGCCTGCGGGCGCCGTCCCTGCCGGGAGCTGACTTCGTGCGTGCAACTTGTTGCATCTCATTTTCAGGGCGAGCAACCAGACCCCGGCGCAAGTAAAATAACGGTTTATCGCTTGCGCTCGCGCAATCCGCCGCATTCCGGACACTGCGCCGGCCGTCGCGGACTGCTGGGCAAATTATATTCAGAATGAAAGAGTTAGGCAAAACATCCCAGAGATCGGTTGCAGGCGCGGTCGAAGACTCGGTTTCAAGCGACCAGGTTTCGCTAATCGAAATCGACGACCGCTCGGCTGGTCAGCGCATCGACAATTTCCTGCTGCGCGTCTGCAAGGGCGTGCCGAAAAGCCATATTTATCGCATCCTGCGCAGCGGTGAAGTGCGCGTGAACAAGGGCCGGATCGACGCGCAGTACCGGCTCGAACTGGGCGATCTGGTGCGTGTGCCGCCGATCCGCGTCGCGCAGCCGAATCAGGCCGCAGCCCGCGTCCCCGTGCCCGCGCCGGGCTTTCACATCCTGTTCGAAGACGAGCATCTGCTCGTGATCGACAAGCCGGCCGGCGTTGCGGTCCACGGGGGCAGCGGTGTCGCGTTCGGTGTGATCGAGCAGATGCGCGAGGCGCGGCCGCAGGCGAAATTCCTGGAACTCGTGCATCGACTGGATCGAGAGACCTCGGGCATCCTGATGCTCGCGAAGAAGCGTGCGGCGCTCGTCAATCTGCACGAGCAGATTCGCGATAACCGGATGGACAAGCGCTACTACGCGTGCGTGCACGGCGAATGGGCGAGCGACTGGGGTCGCCGCCGCGCGGTAAAGGAGCCACTTCACAAGTACCTGACCGCCGACGGCGAGCGCCGCGTGCGCGTGCAGGCCGATGGCCTCGCTTCGCACACGATCTTCAATCTGGTCGAGCGCTGGCCGGAATATGCGCTGCTGGAGGCGGAACTGAAGACGGGGCGTACGCACCAGATTCGCGTGCATCTGCAGCATCTGGCACTACCGATCGTCGGTGACGCCAAATATGGCGATTTCGCGCTGAACAAGGCGCTTGCGCGCGCCAACGCGAAGCCCGGCATCAAGCGGATGTTTCTGCACGCTTACCGGCTCAAGCTCACGCATCCTGCGACGGGCGCGCCGCTGCAGCTGGAGGCACCGCTGCCTGCCGACTGCCGCGGCTTTATAGAACAACTCAACGAACTACGCACTGGGTTCAACCCGGAGACGACCTTGCATGGCTAGAGAGCAATTCGATCTGATCGTGTTTGACTGGGATGGTACGCTGATGGATTCCACCGCGCATATCACGCGCAGCATCCAGGCGGCGTGCCGCGATCTTCGCCTGCCGGTTCCCGCGGACGAAGCCGCGAGCTACGTCATCGGCCTCGGCCTGCGCGACGCGCTGCAGATTGCCGCGCCGACGCTCGATCCGGCCGACTACCCGCGGCTTTCTGAGCGTTACCGCTTTCATTTTCTTGTAAAAGACCAGACTACCGAGCTGTTCCCCGGCGTGCGCGAGATGCTCCAGGAGTTGCGCGACGTCGGCTATCTGCTCGCGGTCGCGACCGGCAAGAGCCGCGTCGGGCTCAATCGCGCGCTGGACCAGGCGCGCCTGACGAGCCTGTTCGACGGCACGCGCTGCGCTGACGAAACCTTCTCGAAACCGCATCCGGCCATGCTGCACGAGCTCACCCGCGAATTGGGGCAGGATACGGCGCGCACGGTCATGATCGGCGATACGACACACGATCTGCAGATGGCGCTCAACGCCGGCGTGGCGGGCATTGGCGTGACTTATGGCGCGCATCCGGCGAATTCGCTGAATGCGATGTCACCGAAGTTCGTGGCGTCGAGCATCAGCGATCTGTCCGGTTGGCTGCGGGAGAACGCATGAGCGCCGACGGCGAGGATACTCCTACTGCCGCGGCTGCGCAGGCAGTGCGCATTTGCGCGGCCGACGAGCTGGTCGACGGTGGCGACGGCATCCGGCGCGACGCGCGGCTCGGCGGGCAGGATGCCGTGGTGTTTTTCGTCCGCTATGATGGCTGCGCCTACGGCTATTTGAACCGTTGCGCTCATGTGCCGATGGAGCTCGACTGGCAGGAAGGGCAGTTCTTCGAATCGTCCGGCTTATACTTGATGTGCGCGACACATGGCGCGATTTACGCGCCGGATACTGGCAAATGCGTCGGTGGTCCGTGTCGCGGGGGCAGATTGCGTCCCGTGCAGGTCGAGGAACGCGATACGCTCGAGGGCCGTGCGGTATTCTGGCTGCCTGACGGCGATTTGCTGCCGGTCACGCGCTGATTTCCTCTTCCATTTTTCAACTGCCCGCATGTCCGACAATTTGACCC
Organism: Paraburkholderia sp. CI3; assembly: GCF_050436505.1. Classification (NCBI taxonomy): domain Bacteria; kingdom Pseudomonadati; phylum Pseudomonadota; class Betaproteobacteria; order Burkholderiales; family Burkholderiaceae; genus Paraburkholderia; species Paraburkholderia sp. CI3. The sequence continues at coordinate 1,917,514 of NZ_JBNDMI010000004.1, read as the reverse complement.
CCGAAAAGAACCCTGCCTCGGGAGGCGGCTCCCGTGCATCCGCCGACCAGCCCGGCTGGGAAAGGGCCGCGCTCGAGCGCATCGCGCTCGCCGCGATCAACGAGCAACGCGCCGCGCGACGTTGGCGGATTTTCTTCCGCTTCGTGTTCCTCGCAGTGCTCGCACTGGCGGTATGGGGTGCGCTGAACCTCTCGGGCGAGCGGGTCGCCACGACTGGCCGTCATACGGCAATGGTTTCGCTTGATGGCGAGATCGCAACGGATGCGAGTGCGAACGCCGAAGATATCAACACTGCACTCGATTCCGCGTTTGAAGATTCCGATACAGCCGGCGTGATTCTTTATTGCAACAGCCCGGGCGGCAGTCCAGTGCAAGCGGGCATTATCAACAGCGAAGTTCGGCGATTGCGCGGCAAATATCCGTCTATTCCGCTGTACGTCGTGGTCGGCGACATGTGCGCGTCCGGCGGCTACTACGCGGCCGCGGCGGCGGAGAAGATCTATGTCGACAAGGCGAGTATCGTCGGTTCGATCGGCGTGCTGATGGACGGCTTTGGTTTCACCGGCCTGATGGACAAGTTGGGGATTCAGCGCCGACTGCATACATCGGGTGAGAACAAAGGCTTTTTTGATCCGTTTTCGCCCGAAACGCCGAAGATGGACGAACATGCGCAGATTATGCTCGATCAGATCCACGCGCAGTTCATCGACGCGGTGCGTCAAGGGCGCGGCAAGCGTCTGCATGAGACATCGGACATGTTCTCGGGTCTATTCTGGACGGGGCAGAAGAGCGTCGAACTTGGACTCGCGGACGGTTTTGGCGATGCAGATTACGTCGCGCGTGAGATCTTCAAGGCGCCGGATATCATCGATTACACGGTGAAAGAGAGCATTACGGATCGCGTTGCCCGCAAATTCGGCGCGGCCGTCGGCGCCGGCGCGGTTCGGGCGATGGCGCTCGGCGCGAAAATGAATTTGCGTTGAATCACCGTTTTAAAAAGACGCCCGCGCGGTCAGTTTTGGCCGATCGCGCGGACTTTGCGTTGTGAGTTTCGGGCCCAGGTCGCCCTCAGCTGCCTGGCCGGCGCCTACGTTCAGGCCGCCAGAATCAGAAAAATCGCCGGCCGCTTATGCAGGTCGATCTCCGCCTTCTTTTTCCAGTCGGCGACGCTCCGGCTTGCGATCACTTCGCTCGGCAGCGTCAGATCGACCGCCACGCAGACCAGCGTCGACGGCGCGCAGGTCGCGAGCAAGGTATCGAGCAGCGCGCGATTCCGGTACGGCGTTTCGATGAAGATCTGCGTTTGCTTGCTCTTGCGCGACTGCTGCTCGAGATCGCGCAGACGTTTGGCGCGCTCGGTGACGTCGACGGGCAGGTAGCCGTGAAACGCGAAGCTTTGGCCGTTCAGCCCCGATGCCATCAGCGCGAGCAGAATCGAACTCGGCCCGACCAGCGGCACAACCTTTACGCCGCGCTCGTGCGCGCGTCGCACCAGCAGCGCGCCCGGGTCCGCGACTGCAGGGCAGCCAGCCTCGGAGACGAGGCCCGCGTCGGTGCCCGACAGCAGCGGCGCGAGCAGCTTGTCGATTTCGCCGGCCGGCGTATTGACGTTCAGTTCGCGAATCTCGATTTCTTGAATCGGCCGATCGGGGCCGACTTTCTTCAGGAACGCGCGCGTGGTTTTGGCGTTTTCGCCAATGTAATAGTGCAGCAACGCGGCGCGGGCGCGTACGGGCGCGGGCAGTACCAGATCGAGCGCGCTTGCGTCGCCTTCGCCGAGCGTGTTGGGAATGAGATATAGCGTACCGGTCATCGGGCCCCCAAAAGCGGGTAGTTGGCCGCGAGCAGCATGTGCGACAGCGCGATAAGCGGCAGGCCGACGAGCGCGGTCGGGTCGTCGGAATGGATGGTCTCCAGCAGCGCGATGCCAAGCCCTTCGGATTTGGCGCTGCCGGCCACGTCGTACGGTGTTTCAGCGTGCAGGTAGGCGTCGAGCGCCGCGTCCGGCAGATCGCGAAAGCGCACGCGGGTGATCACGTCGATCGTTTGCGCGCTGTCCGTCGCGCTGTCGAACAGACACAGCGCGCTGTGGAACAACACGTCGCGGCCGCGCATCGCCTGCAATTGCGCGAGCGCCCTGTCGTGCGTGCCGGGTTTGCCGATCTGCAGGCCGTCGTAGGTGGCGACCTGGTCGGAGCCGATCACGAGCGCGTGTTCGTCGGCGGCGAGGCCTTGGGCGACCGCACGCGCTTTGGCTTCGGCGAGGCGCAGCGCAGTGGCTTCGGGCGTTTCGGCGGCGAGCGGGGTTTCGTCGATCGCAGGCACGACGACGTCGAACGGCACGCGCAGGCGTTCGAGCAACTCGCGGCGATACCGCGAACTCGACGCCAGAATCAGGCGTGGCGGGCGTTTGGAGGATTCAGGCATAGTTTGCGGGCAACGGGAGCGGCGGGTCGTACGGGGTCGCGCGAGGCTCCCGTACGTACGGGCTTAAGTGTTTGACTCGAAAAGACAAAACGGATATGATTGCGGGCTTTTCACGGTATGCTTACGCTTGAAGGGTCTCGGTGCGTTCAGCGGCTTTCGGCAGCCGGAAGGTTGAAGAAAGCCCGGCAGGGTGAACGCAACGGCCGCGGGCCCCACTGGCTGCCCCGCACACCGGATTATCTCCGCGGCGGATCTGATCATCCTTCGCGAATCACCCCGGCAACATGCTTGCCGACGCAGGAGCGCACATGACTCAACATCCTGGCAAACCTGCAGGTCTGTCCGACCCGCATGAACTCGATCTGTTCGAATTTGCGCGGAGCGGGCGTCAGGCCGCGGGTGTCGTGCGCGTCTCGCAACTGCCGCGCATGTTAAACGAAGTCCCGGCGGAAGCGCCAGATCGCGACACCGCGTTCACATGGCAGGCCGAAGGGACGACGCAGCCGGAATTGCAGGACGATGGCACCGAAGGTTCCCAGCCTTATCTGCGGCTGGCGATTCACGGTGCCGCGTGGCTCGAATGCCAGCGGTGCTTGACGCCGTATTCGCAGGCGTTCAACGTCGATGCAACTTACCGGATCGTCAATACGGAGGCGGAAGCCGAAGAGTTTCCGCTGGACGAGGATGAAGTCGAGGTGGTCGTCGGCTCGCGCCAGTTCGATCTCATCGACTTGATCGAAGAAGAGTTGCTGCTTTCCTTGCCGCTCGTGCCCAAACACGAGGTCTGTCCCGAAGTGCACGAGAGCCTTGTCTCGGGCACGGACGGTAGCGAAGGCGAGGGCGACGAAGCCGCGCAGGAAGAAGCTGGCGATGCCAGCAAGCCGGACCAGTCCAGCGAGCGGCGCAATCCGTTCGCGGCGCTCGAAAGTCTGAAACGCGACGAACCGGGCGGCAAGAAGCGCTAAACAGTTGCAGGGGGCGCGATGCGGGCGCATTGGCCATTCGGCCAGTGGTTAAGTCCGTGTCGGGCTGTGTTAGAATTCGGAAAATTTTTTGGAGTTTTAGTCATGGCAGTTCAACAAAACAAGAAGTCGCCGTCGAAGCGCGGCATGCACCGTTCGCACGATTTCCTGACGGCAGCGCCGCTGGCCGTCGAGCCGAGCACGGGCGAAGTGCATCTACGTCACCACATTAGCCCGAACGGCTACTATCGCGGCAAGAAAGTCGTCAAGACGAAGAACGACTAATCGTTGACTGCGATGCGCCCTGTGGCGTTTCGCGTAGCGATCGGCTCGCTTGACATTTTCCCGGTTCGGCAAAAAGGCGGCATTCAACTGCCGCTTTTTTGTGTCTGAAATTCGTCGCACTCCATGACAGTAAAGCTCACGATAGATTGCATGGGAGGCGACCACGGCCCGTCCGTGACCGTTCCCGCTGCCGTCAACTTCGTTCGTTCGCATCCCGACGCGCAGTTGCTGCTCGTCGGCATTGAAAGTGCGATTCGTGCGCAGCTGAAGAAGCTCAAGGCTCAGGATCTGCCGGCGCTGACCGTCGTACCTGCTACCGAGGTCGTCGCGATGGACGACCCGGTCGAGGTCGCGCTGCGCAAGAAAAAAGATTCGTCGATGCGCGTGGCGCTGAACCGCGTCAAGGAAGGCGAGGCGCAAGCCTGCATTTCCGCCGGCAATACCGGCGCGTTGATGGCGGTCTCGCGCTATGTGCTGAAAACGCTGTCGGGCATCGAACGCCCGGCCATCGCGTTTGCCCTGCCTAATCCCACCGGCTATACGATGATGCTCGACCTGGGCGCCAACGTCGACTGCGAGCCGCAGCATCTGCTGCAGTTCGCCGAGATGGGGCACGCGCTCGTGTCCGCGCTCGAAGGAAAAGAGCGGCCCACCATCGGCCTGCTCAACATCGGCGAAGAAGTCATCAAGGGCAACGACATCATCAAGCGCGCCGGCGAACTGCTGCGTGCGAGTACACTCAACTTTCATGGCAATGTCGAAGGCGACGACATCTACAAGGGCACCGTCGACGTGATCGTCTGCGATGGCTTTGTCGGCAATGTCGCGCTGAAGACGTCGGAAGGTCTCGCGCAGATGCTGTCCAACATCATCAAGGAAGAGTTCGGCCGTTCGTGGCTGACCAAGGTGATGGCGGTGCTCGCGCTGCCGGTATTGATGCGCTTCAAGAAACGCGTCGATCATCGGCAATACAACGGCGCCGCGCTGCTCGGCTTGCGCGGTCTCGTGATCAAAAGCCACGGTTCAGCCGATGCCTACGCGTTTGAGTGGGCTATCAAACGCGGGTATGATGCCGTCAAAAACGGCGTGCTGGAGCGCCTTGCGCGAGCGATGGAAGAGAACGCGAGTTCTCTCGAACAGGCGGCGCGCGACGCAAGCGGTGCGGGTCACGCAAGCCCGATCGCAGGCCAGCCGGCCGAGCCCTACGCTGCGCAATCCTCGAAGGCATAATGGCTCAATCCACAATCTACTCCCGCGTGCTGGGCACCGGCAGCTGTCTGCCGCCCAACCGCGTCACCAATCAGGATCTGGCTGAGCGTCTCGCCAGGCAAGGCGTTGAAACGAGCGACGAATGGATCGTCGCGCGCACGGGCATCCATGCGCGTCACTTCGCCGAGCCGGACGTCACGACCAGCGACCTCGCGTTGATCGCCTCGCAGCGAGCGATCGAAGCGGCGGACATCGATCCGCAGTCCATCGACCTGATCGTCGTCGCCACCTCCACGCCGGACTTCGTGTTCCCGAGCACCGCCTGCCTGCTGCAGAACAAGCTCAGGATCAAGAATCACGGTGCCGCGTTCGACATACAGGCGGTCTGCTCCGGCTTCGCCTATGCGGTGGCGACGGTGGACGCCCTGATTCGCAGCGGCCAGCATCGCACGGCGCTCGTGGTCGGCGCGGAAACTTTCTCGCGCATTCTCGATTTCAACGACCGTTCCACCTGCGTGCTGTTCGGCGACGGCGCCGGCGCAGTGATCCTGCAAGCGTCCGACGCACCGGGCGTGCTTTCGAGCGCGCTGCACGCGGACGGCAGCCATTCGAACATTCTGTGCACGCCGGGCAACGTGAATGGCGGCGTGGTCGCCGGCAGCGCCTTCCTGCACATGGACGGTCAGGCGGTGTTCAAGCTTGCCGTCAACGTGCTCGAGAAGGTCGCGATCGAAGCATTGGAAAAAGCCGATCTGAAGCCCGAGCAGATCGACTGGCTGATTCCGCATCAGGCCAACATCCGCATCATGCAAAGCACCTGCCGCAAGCTCGGCCTGCCGCAGGAGCGCATGGTCGTCACGGTGGGCGAGCACGGCAATACGTCGGCGGCGTCCATTCCGCTTGCACTCGACGTCGCGGTGCGCGACGGCCGCATCAAGCGCGGCCATAACGTGCTGATCGAAGGCGTCGGCGGCGGCTTCACGTGGGGCGCGTCGGTCATCCGCTACTGAGCGGGACGACGCATTCCGGGGCGTCGCTGGCGGCGCCCGTGCGGCCGGAATAACACCGCGCGCCATCTGGCAGCCGCGGCCGGCCGCCACATCCGATTAAACAGATTTTGGGGACGATATGAAATTCGCGTTCGTTTTTCCTGGGCAGGGTTCGCAGGCGGTCGGCATGCTCAACGCATTCGCCGATTACGCGATCGTGCGTGAGACGGTTCAGGAAGCCTCCGACGCACTCAACCAGGACCTCGGCAAGCTGATCGCCGAAGGCCCCGCCGAAGATCTCAATCTCACCACCAATACCCAGCCGGTCATGCTGACCGCGGCCTACGCTATCTATCGCGCGTGGCAGCAGGCGGGCGCCCCGGCGCCGGCGCTCGTCGCCGGCCATAGCCTTGGCGAATACACGGCGCTCGTCGCGGCCGGCGCGCTTGCGTTCCGCGACGCGGTGCCGCTCGTGCGTTTCCGTGCGCAGGCGATGCAAACCGCGGTACCGGTGGGCGAAGGCGGCATGGCCGCGATTCTCGGCCTCGACGACGACACGGTGCGCGCGGTCTGCGCGGAAGCGTCGGCGGCGGGCGTCGTCGAAGCGGTCAATTTCAATGCGCCGGCGCAAGTCGTGATCGCGGGCCACAAAGCCGCGGTCGAGAAAGCCTGCGAAGTCGCGAAGGCGAAGGGCGCGAAGCGCGCGCTGCCGCTGCCGGTGTCGGCGCCGTTCCACTCGTCGCTGCTCAAGCCGGCGTCGGATCAATTGCGCGAATACCTCGCGAGCATCGACGTGCAGGTGCCGTCGATTCCCGTCATCAACAACGTCGACGTCGCCGTGGTCAACGAACCGGCCAAAATCAAGGACGCGCTCGTGCGCCAGGCGGCTGGTGCGGTGCGCTGGGTCGAATGCGTACAGGCAATGGCAGCGCAGGGCGTCACGCACGTGATCGAATGCGGCCCGGGCAAGGTCCTTGCGGGTTTGACCAGGCGCATCGACGGCAATCTCGTGGGCGCGTCGGTGTTCGATCCGGCGTCGCTCGAAGAAACGCTGAAGCTCGTGACGGCAGACTGAGCGCGCATTCGCGAACGGGTATCGACAGAGCAATGCCGCGCTGGCGCGGCATCCCTCGACAGACGAATCAACAAGAATCAATGAGCCCTATTTGAAGGGCATCCGGACTGACAGATGGAAAAGACTCTCGACAAGCAAATCGCAATCGTGACGGGCGCATCGCGCGGCATCGGCCGTGCGATCGCGATGGAACTCGCGCGTCAGGGCGCGACGGTGATCGGCACCGCGACGAGCGAAAGCGGCGCGACGGCGATCACCGAAGCGTTCAAGGCGGCGGGCGTGAACGGCCGCGGCGCGGTGCTCGACGTCAACGACGCGGCCGCGGCCGAAGCGCTGATCGACGGCACCGTCAAGGAATTCGGCGCGCTGAACGTGCTGGTGAACAACGCCGGCATCACGCAGGATCAACTGGCGATGCGCATGAAGGACGACGACTGGGACGCCGTGGTCGACACCAACCTGAAGTCGGTGTTCCGTCTGTCGCGTGCGGTGCTGCGCCCGATGATGAAAGCGAAGGGCGGTCGGATCATCAATATCACGTCGGTGGTCGGCTCGGCCGGCAACCCGGGGCAGATCAACTACGCGGCCGCGAAGGCCGGCGTCGCGGGCATGACGCGCGCACTCGCGCGCGAGATCGGCAGCCGCGGCATCACGGTCAATTGCGTGGCACCTGGTTTCATCGATACCGACATGACGAAGGCGCTGCCCGAAGAGCAGCAGACCGCGCTGAAAACGCAGATTCCGCTCGGCCGCCTCGGCAGCCCGGAAGACATCGCGCACGCGGTCGCGTTCCTCGCGTCGCCGCAAGCGGGCTACATCACCGGCACGACGCTGCACGTGAACGGCGGCATGTATATGCAGTAACCAATTTCGGTTACTATCCGCGCCTTGATGCGTTTGCGGAAAGCACGAGGCGCATGCGTTGACAGGAACCCGATGCGCCGCTTTTTTGCCGGGTCAAACCTGATAAAATGCGCGCACCTGTATTTTTGAACTTCTTTTCCCTTGGAGGGGTAATGGACAATATCGAACAGCGCGTCAAGAAGATCGTCGCGGAACAACTGGGCGTTGCGGAAGCGGAAATCAAGAACGAAGCGTCGTTCGTGAACGATCTCGGCGCCGACTCGCTCGACACCGTTGAACTCGTGATGGCCCTCGAAGACGAATTCGGCATGGAAATTCCAGATGAAGAAGCCGAGAAGATCACCACCGTTCAGCAAGCGATCGACTACGCTCGCGCAAACGTCAAGGCCTAAGGTCATTCGCGCCTGCGTTTCTGCACGGGCCGCGCATGACGCCCTGCCGTGCCGCTTGCCGGCGCCAGCAGGGTCGACGCTATCGGGCGTGTCCATTGGCACACCATACGTCGCGCCGCTTGCCACGCAGGAGCCAGCGATGTTGACAGCGCAACTTTCCGCGCGATTGCCGACTTAAACAGCCACAGGGCACACAGGGCGATTCCTGTGGCCGCTGTGGCTTTTGCTTTTTGTCATCTATGAAAAAGGGGTTACCGTGAGCCGCCGTCGTGTTGTTGTTACAGGCCTGGGGCTGATTTCGCCTGTTGGCAATAATGTTGCCGATGGCTGGGCCAATCTGGTCGCCGGCAAGTCTGGGATTGCCAATATCACGAAGTTCGATGCGTCGAACTTCTCGACTCGTTTCGCCGGCGAGGTGAAGGGCTTCAATATCGAGGACTACATCCCCGGTAAGGAAGCGCGCCACATGGATACCTTCATCCATTACGGCGTGGCTGCGGGCATCCAGGCGATGCAGGACAGCGGCCTCGAAGTCACCGACGAGAATTCGGAGCGCATTGGCGTGGTGGTCGGTTCGGGCATCGGCGGTCTGCCGATGATCGAAATCACCCAAACCGAATTGCTCAATCGCGGCCCGCGTCGCATTTCGCCATTCTTCGTGCCGGCTTCGATCATCAACATGATCTCCGGCCACCTGTCGATCAAGTTCGGCATCAAGGGTCCGAATCTGTCGATCGTTACCGCGTGTACGACCGGTCTGCACTGCATCGGCGAGGCTTCGCGCCTGATCGAATATGGCGACGCCGACGTGATGATCGCGGGCGGCGCGGAATCGACCGTGTCGCCGCTCGGTATCGGCGGCTTTGCGGCGGCGCGCGCGCTGTCGCAACGCAATGACGATCCGGCTACCGCGAGCCGTCCGTGGGACAAGGACCGCGACGGCTTCGTGCTGGGCGAAGGCGCCGGCGTAATGGTGCTCGAAGAATACGAGCACGCGAAGGCGCGTGGCGCGAAGATCTACGCGGAAATCGGCGGCTACGGCATGAGCGGCGATGCGTATCACATGACGGCGCCGCTCGAAGACGGTGACGGCGCACGCCGCTGCATGCTCGCAGCGCTGAAGAACGCGGGCATCAACGGCGATCAGGTGAGCTACCTGAACGCGCACGGCACGTCCACGCCACTCGGCGATCTGGCGGAAACGACCGGCATCAAGCGGGCGTTCGGCGACCACGCGAAGAACATGGTCGTCAACTCGACCAAGTCGATGACGGGTCACCTGCTGGGCGGCGCTGGCGGTCTGGAGTCGGTGTTCACGGTGCTCGCCGTGCATCACCAGGTGTCGCCTCCGACCATCAATATTTTCAACCAGGACCCGGCCTGTGATCTCGATTACTGCGCGAACACCGCGCGGGAAATGAAGATCGACGTCGCGCTGAAGAACTCGTTCGGGTTCGGCGGCACGAACGGCACGCTGGTGTTCAAGCGCGCCGGATCGCCTGATCTCGGGTGACGCGTCGGTTCACGACGCCGGCTTCGCCGGCGCTTTCCCCCGCACCGGCAACGTTGGGTAGGGCAGCGCAGCGGATCACGCTGCGTCGCTCTATCGCAATGCGTGCCGCGGTGGGAGCGTTCGTGCTGATTGCGACGTTAGCCGTTTATACCTGTCTCGCGCCGCGAGTGGGCGCTTGGCAGGCCGCTCCGTTGACGCTCGCCGTCGCAGCACTGCTCATGCTCTGCGCGGCGAGGCATGACGCGGCGCAGGCCATCGCGCTGCATGTCGCGATGGGCGAGATTTCCGCCTGGAACCACGCGGGTGAGTTGCTCGCGCGGGGCCGCATGGTCGGTTGCGCGCAGTGGAGCGGCCGTTTGCTGGTGCTTGAGCTCGATCCCGAGGGTGGTCGAAGGCGCGGCCTCATGCGCGCACCGACGGGTCGCAGGCGCTCCCTGCTGCTCGCCGCGGACGCGCTGCCGTCCACTGTTTTCCGCGAACTTTCCGTGCTGGGCCGGCGTGCGGCCGGCGCCTGACTGTAACGACTGTAACCGCTGTTACCGTAGTAACGTGCCCTCACGAGGGGGACGCTACAATGGTCCCCCGCCATGCGCCCTATAGTTAACGGATTTATCAGGTGAGCGAAAAAGAAATTGATCAGGTGCTGGTCGAGCGCGTCCAGAAGGGCGACAAGGCCGCGTTCGAGCTTCTGGTCTCCAAATACCACCGCAAGATTCTCCGGCTGATCTCGCGTCTCGTGCGGGACCCCGCGGAAGTCGAAGACGTCGCGCAAGACGCTTTTATCAAGGCGTATCGCGCGCTGCCGCAGTTTCGCGGCGAGTCGGCGTTTTATACGTGGTTGTACCGGATTGCGGTCAATACCGCGAAGAACTACCTTGCCACCCAGGGCCGGCGCGCGCCGACCTCGACCGAAGCGGATGCTGAAGAAGCTGAAACTTTCTCCGATGCCGACCAACTAAGGGATATCAACACACCTGAGTCGATGTTGATGAGCAAGCAGATCGCAGAGACGGTCAATGCTGCGATGGCGGTTTTACCGGAAGAATTGCGCACCGCCATTACTCTCCGAGAAATTGAGGGTTTGAGTTACGAGGAAATCGCCGAGATGATGGGTTGCCCGATTGGCACAGTCAGATCACGAATTTTCCGCGCTCGCGAAGCCATTGCGGCAAAATTGCGACCGTTGCTTGACACACCCGAAGGCAAGCGTTGGTAGACGTTTCCGAACGTCCAGTTGGCTTGGCGGGGCAGCGGTGCAATATCTGGATTAGTGGTGTCACTACGGGGTATTTGGAAGATGGAGAGCATCATGGGGTCGGTCTCGATGCAATCGCAAGCAGGCTCGCACGGCGAGCGTCTGTCCGCTTTCGTCGACGGTGAGTTGTTCGGCGAAGAGCATCTGAATCTGGACAAGTTTCTTGCGGAGCTGGGCGGCGATGATCGCGCTGCCTGGTCAAGCTACCACCTGATCGGCGACGCGCTACGTTCCGACGATCTGGCAGTCAGCCCCGCACGGAGCAGTGCCTTTCTGAGCGGGTTTGCCGCGCGTCTTGAAAGCGAGCCGCATGTGCTGGCGCCCGCCGCCGCGTCTGCATCGGTCGCGCGCCGCCTGCTCGGGCTGCGCAGGAGAGTCGTGCCGGCTCTTGCCGTCGCTGCCGCGGCCGCTACGTTGACCTGGATCGTCGTGCCGCAGCTGCAGGGCGTGCCGGGTGGACCGGGTACCCAGCTCGCTTCGCTCCAATCGCACGGCGACGCGGTGCAGCGTGTCGCCATGGCCTCGGTGCCCGCGCAAGACTCCAACATCATTCGCGACGCGAGCCTCGATCAATACCTCGAAGCTCATCAGCAATTCGCGCAACAACCGGCGATGGCAGGCTCGATGCCGGTGATTCGCGCTGCCTCAGTCTCCACGCAGGGCCAATAGTTTGATGCAGACTCCGCGGTTCAATATAACGACTATCTGGGGGCGGTTGCCAGCATTTCTGTTCTGCGCAGCCGTGTTGTTGTCCGCTGCACCGCGGGTCTTCGCACAAGACGATCCTGCCGTCGCCCGTCGCACGGCCGCGGAACTGCTCGATCGCATCCATCAGGCCGCCCAGCAGCAGAACTACGAGGGCGCGTTCGTCTATCAGCGCGGCAGTTTCGTGCAGACGTCGCGCATCGCACATTACTCCACGCGTACGGACGGCGAGTTCGAGCAGCTCGAAAGCCTCGACGGCAAGCCGCGCAAAATGCTCCGTCACAACGACGACATGTACACGTTCTTGCCGGAGCGGCGTATCGTGGTCTTCGAAAAACGGCAGAACAAGGACTCATTCCCTGCGCTGCTGTCGGTGAACGGCGAGCAGGTGCTGTCCGTCTACGAGCCGAAGATGCTTGACGACGACCGCGTCGCGGGCGTCGACAGCCTCGTGATGGAACTCGATCCGAAAGACGCGTACCGCTTCGCGTACAAGCTGTGGGCAGACAAAAAGTCCGGTCTGCTGTTGCGCGCGCAGACGCTCGACCCGAGCGGTCAGGTGCTCGAGCAGTTGTCGTTTTCGCAGGTCCGCATCGGCGTGCCGGTCGACAAGACGGGCATCGTCAACGGCATCCGCAATCTCACGGGCTGGACGGTAGTGCGTCCGCCCGTCGAGCCGGTCGACATGGCCGCGCAGGGTTGGCAAATCATGCCGTCGGTACCGGGCTTCCATATGATCCGCCAGTTGCGTCGTCCGATGGCGTCGCGCGAGGCGGGGCAGCCTCCGATCCCGGTCGACCAGGCCGTGTTTTCCGACGGCCTCGCAGCGATTTCGGTGTTCGTCGAGCCCGTCGAGAAAAATACGCGTAAGGAAGGCACGGGCGATAGCGGCGCGACGCACGTACTGGTCAAGCGTCAGGGCGACTTCTGGATTACCCTGCTCGGTGAAGTGCCCCAAACCACATTGCAGCAGTTCGCGTCTGCCATAGAATACAAAGCTCCGAAGTAACCCTTCCGAATCCTGAAATCCCTCGGCTTGCTACGATATGACGACTTTCTCGGTGCGCAAATTCCTCGCGGCCGTAGTGGTGGCAGCGTGTTTGCCGCTTGTGCCGCATATGGCATCGGCGGCTCCCGCTGCCAACCTGCCCGACTTCACCGACCTCGTCGACAAGGTCGGCCCGGCGGTCGTCAACATTCGCACGACAACGCGCGTGTCGAACGGTAGTTCCCGCGGCGGCCTGCCGCCGGGTATGGACGACGGCGACATGTCGGAGTTCTTCCGGCGCTTCTTCGGGATTCCGTTGCCGCAGTCACCGCAATCGCCGCACGGGGGTGATAACGGGGGCGGCGGCGGCGGTAGTGGCGGCAGCCCGGATTCACCGGACAACTCGGACGCCGAACAGAACAGCGGGGTAGGCTCGGGCTTCATCCTGTCGGCGGACGGCTACGTGATGACCAACGCGCACGTCATCGACGACGCGGACACGATCTACGTGACGCTGACCGACAAGCGCGAATTCAAGGCAAAGCTGATCGGCGTCGACGACCGTACCGACGTCGCGGTCGTGAAGATCAACGCGTCGAACCTGCCGACCATCACGATCGGCGACTCGAACAAGGTGCGCGTCGGCGAATGGGTCGTCGCGATCGGTTCGCCGTTCGGTCTCGAAAACACGGTGACTGCCGGTATCGTCAGCGCGAAGGGGCGCGACACCGGCGACTACCTGCCGTTCATCCAGACTGATGTGGCCGTCAATCCGGGCAATTCGGGCGGTCCGCTGATCAACATGCAGGGCGAGGTGATCGGCATCAATTCGCAGATCTATAGCCGCACCGGCGGGTTCATGGGCATTTCGTTCGCGATTCCGATCGACGAGGCGATGCGCGTGGCCGATCAGCTGAAGAGTTCGGGCAAGGTGGTGCGCGGCCGCATCGCGGTGGCGATTGGTGAAGTGACGAAGGACGTCGCCGAGTCGCTCGGTTTGCCGAAGGCACAGGGCGCGCTTGTGAGCAGCGTGGAGCCGGGCGGACCCGCCGATAAGGCCGGCGTGCAGCCGGGCGACATCATCCTGAAGTTCAACGGACATTCGGTCGACACGGCGACGGACCTGCCGCGCATGGTCGGCGATACGAAGCCGGGCACGAAGACGTCGATCACGATCTGGCGCAAGGGTCAAACGCGCGAACTGCCGGTCACGATCGCAGAAATGCAGCCGGACAAGGTCGCGAAGGCGGATCAGAAGAAGCCGCAAGCGCCGAAGCAGCGCGCGACCAACGCGCTCGGCATCGCGGTCAGCGACATTCCCGCCGATCAGCAGAAAGCGCTGAAGATTCAGAACGGCGTGCAGATCGATGCGGTCGACGGTCCGGCCGCGCGTGTCGGGCTCCAAAAGGGCGACATCATCCTGCGGATTGGCGATACGGATGTGACGAGCACGAAACAGTTCGACGAGCTGACCTCACACCTCGATTCGCAGAAGATGGTCGCATTGCTGGTTCGTCGCGGCGACAACACGCAGTTCGTGCCGATTCGTCCGCGCAGCGCGCAGAAATGACGAAGACGGCATCGCTCACGCTCTATGGGCGCGCGTGGTGCCATCTGTGCGAGGACATGCGCGCTGCGCTCGAGCCAATGCTGGCCGAGTTCGGAGCGCAGCTGGCGGTGATCGACGTCGACAGCGATCCGTTGCTCGAAGCGCGTTACAACGAGTTGGTGCCGGTGCTGGTTTGCGATGGCGTCGAACTGTGCCACTATCATCTCGACGAAGCGCCCGTGCGGGCAGCATTGGCTGCACATGCGTCGCGTGTCGCGGCGGCATCCTGATACGCACCCGCGCGGCATCTGGTTTCGCGCGATCCATGCGCATTTTTGCCGCGGCTCACTGCGATGCGCGCGGTAATTTTCTCGCATCCTCTACGCCGTCTTGAGGCCCGGGCTTCGCAAGATGCGCCGGCCGATGGGCTTTTCGGCTAAAATAGATAAGATTTTCACCTACTTACAAGGCGTGCTCCGCTATTGTCCGGGGCGCGCCTTTTCGCTTGATCGGCACTGAATGGATCATATTCGTAACTTCTCGATCATCGCGCACATCGACCATGGCAAGTCGACGCTCGCCGATCGCATCATCCAGATTTGTGGCGGTTTGTCCGACCGCGAGATGGAAGCTCAGGTGCTCGACTCGATGGATCTCGAGCGCGAGCGCGGCATTACCATCAAGGCGCAAACCGCCGCGCTGTCGTATCGCGCGCGCGATGGGCAGCTCTACAACCTGAACATGATCGACACCCCGGGGCACGTCGACTTCTCGTACGAAGTCAGCCGCTCGCTGTCCGCGTGCGAAGGCGCGCTGCTCGTCGTCGACGCGAGCCAGGGTGTGGAGGCGCAAACCGTCGCCAATTGCTACACGGCCATCGAACTCGGCGTCGAAGTGGTGCCGGTGTTGAACAAGATCGATCTGCCGGCGGCGAACCCCGAAAACGCGATCGCCGAGATCGAGGACGTGATCGGCATCGACGCGACCGACGCGACGCATTGCAGCGCGAAAACGGGCCTCGGCGTCGAAGACGTGCTCGAAGCGCTGATCGCGAAAGTGCCGCCGCCGAAGGGCGATCCGCAAGCGCCGCTGCAGGCTCTCATCATCGACTCGTGGTTCGACAACTACGTCGGCGTCGTGATGCTGGTGCGCATCGTCAACGGCACGCTGCGTCCGAAGGACAAGATCCGGCTGATGGCAACCGGCGCGCAGTATCCGGTTGAACATATCGGCGTGTTCACGCCGAAGTCGAAGGATCTCGAATCACTGTCGGCGGGGCAGGTGGGCTTCATCATCGCCGGCATCAAGGAACTCGCGGCGGCGAAGGTCGGCGACACGGTTACGCTCGTGAACCAGCCGGCGGCCGTGCCGCTGCCGGGTTTCAAGGAAGTGAAGCCGCAGGTGTTCGCGGGTCTGTATCCGGTCGAAGCGAATCAGTACGACGCGCTGCGCGATTCGCTCGAAAAGCTGAAGCTGAACGACGCGTCGCTGCAGTACGAACCGGAAGTGTCGCAGGCGCTCGGTTTCGGTTTCCGCTGCGGCTTCCTCGGTTTGTTGCACATGGAAATCGTGCAGGAACGTCTCGAACGTGAGTTCGACATGGACCTGATCACGACGGCGCCGACCGTGGTCTACGAAGTCCTGCAGCGCGACGGCACGACCCTGATGGTCGAGAATCCGGCCAAGATGCCGGAGCCGTCGAAGATCGAGGAAGTGCGCGAGCCGATCGTCACCGTGAACCTGTACATGCCGCAAGACTACGTCGGCGCGGTGATCACGTTGTGTACGCAGAAGCGCGGCAACCAGATCAACATGCAGTATCACGGTCGTCAGGTTCAGCTTACGTACGAAATTCCGATGGGTGAAGTCGTGCTCGATTTCTTCGACCGTCTGAAGTCGATTTCGCGCGGTTATGCGTCGATGGATTACGAGTTCAAGGAATACCGCGCGTCGGACGTCGTGAAGGTCGACATGCTGATCAACGGCGACAAGGTCGATGCGCTGTCGGTTATCGTGCACCGCTCGCAAAGCCAGTACCGCGGTCGCGAAGTGGCGGCGAAAATGCGCGAGCTGATTCCGCGTCAGATGTACGACGTAGCGGTTCAAGCCACGATCGGTTCGAACATTATTGCGCGCGAAAACATTAAAGCATTGCGTAAGAACGTGCTGGCAAAATGCTACGGCGGTGATATCACGCGTAAGAAGAAGCTGCTTGAAAAGCAGAAGGCGGGCAAGAAGCGAATGAAGCAGGTGGGCTCGGTTGAAATCCCGCAAGAGGCTTTCCTCGCTATTCTGCGTGTCGAAGACAAATAAGTTGAATAACGGAACCCTATGAATTTTGCGTTGATTCTTTTTGTGCTCGTCGTTTTGACGGGTGTCGCATGGGTCGCGGACAAACTGGTTTTCCTGCCGAAACGGCGCCGCGAGGCGGAAGCCGCAGTCGCCGAATTCGATCGTCAGCAGGCACGCATCGGCGAGCGTTTCGCCGATGAAAACGCCGCGCAAACGCGCGCGCGTCTGCGCGACGACAAGCTGCGTCAGCCGTGGTGGCTCGAATATACGGCGAGCTTTTTTCCGGTGATTCTGGTGGTGTTCGTCGTGCGCTCGTTCGTGATCGAGCCGTTCAAGATCCCATCGGGCTCCATGGTGCCGACGCTGCTAGTGGGCGACTTCATCCTCGTCAATAAATTCGAATATGGTCTACGTTTGCCGATTACCAACACGAGGATCACGCAGGGCAGTCCGGTCCATCGCGGCGACGTGGTGGTGTTCCGTTATCCGAAAGACGAATCGGTCGACTACATCAAGCGCGTCATTGGTCTGCCCGGCGACGTGATCGAGTATCAGGACAAGAAACTCACGATCAACGGCAAGCCGGTGCCTGAAACGCCGTTGCCCGATTATCTCGACGAAGAGCGTCTCGGTTATGCGAAGCAGTTCCAGGAAGATATCGACGGCCGCAAGAACGCGATTCTGAATAATCCGGCGGTGCCGCCGTTCATCGTTGGTGCGGAAGATTATCCGTATCGCGACAACTGCCAGTACAACGCGCGTGGCGTGATCTGCAAAGTGCCGCCGGGCAATTTGTTCATGATGGGCGATAACCGCGACAACAGCGCGGATAGCCGGTACTGGGGTTTTGCGCCTGAACGCAATATCGTCGGCCGCGCATTTTTCATCTGGATGAACTTCAGCGATCTGCGGCGCATCGGCCCTTTCCAGTGAGTCGCGTGCATTGATCGCTTCATGAGCGCTTCTCACACGCCGCGCGAATAACCGGCACCCGGTTATCTCGGTCGCGGCGTGTTGTCATGCTACTTTAAGAATTCGCGGTAACGTCGTTTCACCACGCTTTTTCCGCTGGCGCCCCGTGTTTCCGCCGGGTCAGGCGCCCGCGTTATACTCTGCCCATGCCCCTATCTCCGTTGGAAAGCCGTTTGCGCTACGAATTTCGCAATGCGGAATTGCTGCGCCAGGCTCTAACACACCGCAGTCATAGCTCCACGCATAACGAACGGCTCGAATTTCTCGGCGACTCCGTTCTGAATTGCGCGGTGGCTGCGCTTTTGTTCCAACGTTTCGGCAAACTCGACGAAGGCGACCTGTCTCGCGTGCGCGCCAATCTGGTCAAACAGCAGTCCCTCTACGAGATTGCTCAGGCACTCAATATTTCGGAAGGCCTGCGCCTCGGCGAGGGCGAGTTGCGCAGCGGTGGCTTCCGCCGCCCGTCGATCCTCGCGGATACGCTCGAGGCGGTGCTCGGTGCGATATTTCTGGACGGCGGATTCGAGGCTGCGCAGACGGTCATCAAGCGCCTTTACGTACCGATTCTCGACCATATCGACCCACGCACGCTTGGCAAGGACGCGAAGACGCTGCTGCAGGAGTATCTGCAAGGCCACAAGATCGCGTTGCCTACTTATACGGTCGTCGCCACGCATGGTGCGGCGCACAATCAGCAGTTCGAAGTGGAATGTACGGTGCCGAAGCTGGACGTCAAGGTGTCTGGCTCCGGCGCGAGCCGTCGCGCGGCGGAGCAGGCGGCCGCAAAGAAGGCGCTCGACGAAGTAATGGCCGCGGCGCCTGCCGTGGTCGCGAAGCCGAAGCGCTCGAAGGGCGCGCGTGCCGCGAAAAATGCCCTGCAGGAAATCGTGCCGGGCGTGACCGGCGTACAGGCCGCACTGGATTTGCGCACACCGGATCGCAAGAGCGCGCGCGGTGAAGGGCGCGCGGCTGTCGCGCTGGAAGCGCACGCCGACAAACCTTCCGTGGAAAAATCAGCCGCTGAAAGACCGGCGGCCGAGCGTGCCGCGCCGGGTCCCGCCGGTGCGCCGTTGGCTGTAATTCGTGCCGCGCATGTGGAGTACAGCGGACAGGACAAGCCGGAGCGCGCCGAAAAGTCCGAAAAGACGGAGAGGGCAGACAAGGTTTCGATCCACGCGGGCGAGAAACCTGTCGACAAGCCGGCCGAAAAACCCGCAGCGGACCAAACCCCCGACCTCAAAGCCGACACGCCGTCACACGCTCGCAGCGCAGACCGTCAGCGCAGCCGCGAGGCCGCGCCGGGGACTGCTGCGTCGAGCGTGACCGCCGCGCCCGCGTCGGTTGTCTCGGTGCCCCCGGCACCTGCCGAACACGAACCCGGCGTCGCCGACGCGGTGCAAACGCGCGTCGCCGATGCGGGCCATTGATTGCAATCGGCGTGCGCGTCGCGCGCGCCGAACTGAACCTGCCGTAGTCCGAATATGAACGCTCCCACTCCCACTGGTTTTCGCTGCGGCATGGTCGCGATCGTCGGCCGCCCGAATGTCGGCAAGTCCACGCTGATGAACGCGCTGGTCGGCCAGAAAGTCAGCATCACCTCGCGCAAGGCGCAGACCACGCGCCATCGCATTACCGGCATCAATACGCTCGAAGACGCCCAGTACATCTTCGTCGACACGCCCGGTTTTCAGACCAAACACAGCGGCGCCCTGAACCGCTCGCTGAATCGCGCCGTTACGTCGACGCTGACCTCGGTCGACGCGATCCTGTTCGTCATCGAAGCAGGCCGCTTCGGCCCTGACGACCAGAAGGTACTCGATCTGATCCCGGCGAAGGTCCCGACGCTGCTGATCGCGAACAAGCTCGATCGCGTGTCGGATAAAGACTCGCTGTTCCCGTTCATGCAGCAGATGAGCACGCTGCGCGAGTTCAACGAGATCGTGCCGCTGTCGGCGAAAAATTCCGACGACATCAAACGTCTGATGGCCACCGTCAAGCCGTTCCTGCCGGAAGGCGAGCCGATCTACGGCGAGGACGACCTGACCGATCGCAGCGAGCGCTTCCTTGCCGCCGAAATCCTGCGCGAGAAAGTCTTCCGCTGGACCGGCGACGAGCTGCCGTACACGAGCACCGTGCTGATCGAGAAGTTCGAAACCGAAGGGCGGCTGCGCCGTATCTTCGCGACGATCCTCGTCGATCGCGACATGCACAAGGCGATGATCATCGGCCAGAAGGGCGCGAAGCTGAAGCAGATCAGCACCGAGGCTCGCCTCGACATGGCAAAGCTGTTCGACGGGCCGGTGTACCTCGAAACCTTCGTCAAGGTGAAGAGCGGCTGGGCCGACAATGAAGCCGGGCTTCGTGCGTATGGGTACGAATGACGCGTGGATGACGCTCAATTCAGACGAGGCTTCGGATCAGCCGGAGCACGAACCGTCTCGGCCCGCGCGTAGCGCGAGGAAAGCGTCGGCCGACGCAAAAAGCCCAAAAAGCGCGAAAAGCGCACCCGCCGACGATGGCGAGCCACGCAAAACGCCGGCGCGCCGCGCGCCGCGCACCCCCGCATCCGAATATCGGATCACCGAGCAGCCCGCGTTCGTGCTGCATAGCTATCCGTATCGCGAGACCAGCCTGATCATCGACGTGCTGTCGCGCGATCACGGCCGTCTCGCGCTGGTCGCAAAGGGCGCGAAGCGCCCGCACTCCGCGCTGCGCGGTGTGCTGCAAACGTTCCAGCCGCTGTCGCTCGCGTGGTCGGGCAAGTCCGAAATGCGCACGCTGACCGGCGCCGAATGGGTCGGCGGCATGCTGCCGCTGACCGGCGACGCGCTGCTGTGCGGTTTCTACGTCAACGAACTGCTGGTGCGCTTCTGCGCGCGCGAAGACCCGCATCCTCAGTTGTTCCATCACTACGTCGTCACGCTGACGCGGCTCGCGCACGATGAGCCGCCGGTGCAGGTGCTGCGCTCGTTCGAACGCGTGCTGCTACGCGAGACCGGTTACGCGATGGCGCTCGACCGCACGGTCGCACGCAAAGCGGTGCTCGCCGACGGCCGCTACGTGTTCGATCCCGAGCGCGGGGTACGCGAGGCATCGGACGAATGGCCCGCGCAGTGGCCGGTAGTGTCGGGACAAACCTTGCTCGATATGGAAAAGGACGATTACCATCGAGCGCAGACCGTCGCGCAAAGCAAAACGCTGATGCGCTTCCTGCTCAACACCTATCTCGGCGGCGCGCCGCTTGCCACCCGCCAGATCCTGATCGACCTGCAAAACCTATGAGCTTCTTCCTGACTTCGCCGACCGCGATCGATCTCGGCGTGAACATCGACCACGTCGCCACGCTGCGCAACGCGCGTGGCACGTCCTATCCCGATCCGATCCGCGCTGCGCTGATGGCCGAAGAAGCCGGCGCCGACGCGATCACGCTGCATCTACGCGAAGACCGCCGGCATATCGTCGACGCCGACGTACACAAGTTGCGTCCGCTGCTGAAAACGCGCATGAATCTCGAATGCGCGGTCACGCCGGAAATGCTCGACATCGCGTGCGCAGTGCAACCGCACGACGTCTGCCTCGTGCCGGAAAAGCGCGAGGAGCTGACGACCGAAGGCGGTCTCGACGTCGCCGGACAGTTCGAGGCGGTGCGCGCCGCATGCAAGCAACTGGCGGACGCGAGCTCGCGCGTGTCGCTCTTCATCGACCCCGAGGAGACGCAGATTCGCGCCGCGCACGAAGCCGGCGCGCCGGTGATCGAGCTGCATACAGGCCGTTACGCGGAAGCTCATGATCCCGCGGAACAGCAGCGCGAATACGAGCGCATGGTGCGAGCAGTCGAATTCGGCGCGACGCTCGGCCTCAAAGTGAACGCGGGCCACGGCCTGCACTACACGAACGTGCAGCAGATCGCGGCGATCGACGGCATCGTCGAACTCAACATCGGCCATGCGATCGTCGCGCACGCGATCTTCGCGGGCTGGGACAACGCGGTGCGCGAGATGAAGGCGATCATGGTCGCCGCGCGTCTCGGCGCGCGAGCGTAACGCAACCTGCCGACGGACGCACGCATGGCAATCTACGGAATCGGCACCGACATCGTTCAGGTCAGCCGCGTAGCAGCGGTGATGACTCGCACCAATGGCCGTTTCGCGGAGAAGGTGCTCGGTCCCGACGAACTACGCGTGTACCATGCGCGCCACGCCCGTTCGGCGGCGCGTGGTCTCGCGTTTCTCGCGACGCGCTTCTCGGCGAAAGAGGCGTTCTCGAAGGCGATCGGCCTCGGCATGCACTGGCCGATGAGCTGGCGCGGGCTGCAAACGCTGAACCGGCCGAGCGGCGAGCCGATGGTGGTCGCCTCTGGCGAGCTGGCCGACTGGCTCGACGCGCGCGGCATCACGGCGCGCGTGACGATCAGCGACGAGCGCGACTACGCGGTGTCGTTCGTGATCGCGGAGACGCAGCGGCCGGGCGATACGGAAGGTTCGTTGGCGGCGTCGGCGTCGCGGGCTTCGTCCGCCCGTTCCGCCACAGAATGAAAAGGTTGAGCGCGGCCGCTGGCGGTCGCGTTTGTGTTGTCTCACAGTTTTCCAGCGGAATTCGATGAAAACCACACCCGGACCGGTGATGCTCGACGTGGTCGGCAAAACGCTGAACCGCGATGACAAAAGGCGTCTCGCTCACCCGATGACCGGCGGCGTGATCCTGTTCGCGCGCCACTACGAGAGCCGCGCGCAACTGGTCGGGCTGACCGATGCCATCCGCGCGATTCGCCCGGATCTGCTGATCGCCGTCGATCACGAAGGCGGCCGCGTGCAGCGCTTTCGCACCGACGGCTTCACGGTGCTGCCGTCGATGGGTAAGCTCGGCGCGCTGTGGGACCAGGACGTGCTGCACGCGACCAAGGTGACGACCGCGGTCGGCTATATCCTCGCCGCGGAACTGCGCGCGTGCGGTATCGACATGAGCTTCACGCCGGTGCTCGACCTCGACTATGGACACTCGCAGGTGATCGGCGATCGCGCGTTCCATCGCGATGCGCGCGTGGTCGCGCTGCTCGCGAAGAGTTTGAACCACGGCCTCGCGCTCGCCGGCATGAGCAATTGCGGCAAGCATTTTCCAGGGCACGGATTCGCGCAGGCAGATTCGCACGTCGCGATGCCCGTCGACGAACGCCCGATCGAAGAAATCCTCGGCAACGACGTCGCGCCGTACGACTGGCTCGGTCTGTCGCTTGGCGCGGTGCTGCCCGCGCACGTCGTCTATCCGCGGGTCGATGCGAAGCCGGCCGGCTTCTCGCGCATCTGGTTGCAGGACATCCTGCGCGGCAAGCTTGGCTTCGAAGGCGCGATCTTCAGCGACGATCTGTCGATGGAAGCCGCGCGCCAGGGCGGCACGCTGACCGAAGGTGCGCAAGCGGCCCTGGAGGCCGGCTGCGACATGGTGCTGATCTGCAACCAGCCGGACGAAGCGGAGAAGGTGCTCGACGCGCTGCGCGTCACGCCGTCGAGGGAATCGCAGCGGCGGCTGAAGCGCATGCGGCCGCGCGGTAAAGCGCTCACGTGGAGCAAGCTGATGGCCGAGCCACGGTACGCCGAAGCGCAGAGGCTGCTGCGCAGTACGTTTGCATAAACGGAAATGGCGCCTTGAAGCAATTCAAGGCGCCATTTTTTATCAGCTTCGAACGGTGCGAGCCGCCGTCAGGCTTTGCTTGACAACCGCAGCACGCGCGATCCGATCGCTCAGTTCAAGCGCATGCGCTGCAACTTGTTGTACAGCGTCTTCGGGCTGATTCCCAGCAACGACGCCGCGCGATGCCGCGTGCCGCCGACCGCGTCGAGCGTCGCGCGAATCAGCATTTCTTCGACGTCCGCGAGGGGCGTACCGACGGTCACCTGCACGCGACTGCCGTTCAGATCGCGGCCGTTCGCCGTGCTGGCTTCGTCGGCGCGCAACGACTCGATCACGTCGCCCGATGCCTGATAAGCGCGCCGCACGCGCTCCTGCAGTTCGCGCA
The DNA here is from genome assembly GCF_050436505.1 of Paraburkholderia sp. CI3. Classification (NCBI taxonomy): domain Bacteria; kingdom Pseudomonadati; phylum Pseudomonadota; class Betaproteobacteria; order Burkholderiales; family Burkholderiaceae; genus Paraburkholderia; species Paraburkholderia sp. CI3. The sequence continues at coordinate 1,894,024 of NZ_JBNDMI010000004.1, read as the reverse complement.
CGTTGCCCGGCCAGTCGTACGCGAGGCATTCGCGCAGGAAATTCGGCGCCGCCTGCTTCGCGACCTCGGCCGTTCCGCGCGCGGTCGCTTCCACATTCAGTTCGTCGACGGCTGCCTGCGCAATCAGCAGCGGATCTTCACCACGCTCGCGCAGCGGCGGCAGCATGACCGCGGCGGCTTCGAGGCGCAGCGCGAGGTCCTGATGCAGCGAGCCGTCCGCGACCGCCGCGCGCGGCGACTTGCGCGTCGACGCGATGAGCCGGAAGTCGGTCACGATCTGGCTGGTACCGCCCACGCGCATGAAGGTCTGCGAATCGAGCGCGCGCAACAGCGCTTCCTGCTGCGTGCGCGGCAGCTCGGTGATTTCGTTGATGAACAACGTGCCGCCGCTCGCCTGTTCGAAGAGGCCCGGCTCGCGCTGCTCGGCGCCGCCGAACGCTCCGCGTTCGTGACCGAACAGCATGCTGTCGAGCGAGCGATTGAGCCCGCCCGCGGTCGCGCCGCGGCAATCGAACGTGACGAACGGGCCTTTGCGGCGGCGGCTCATGTCGTGCAGCGTGCGCGCGGCGATCTGCTTGCCGGTGCCAGCCTCGCCGGAGATCAGCACCGCGGCTTCTGTCGGCGCGAGACGCTCGATCGTGTCGTACACGTGCTGAATGGCGCCGCTGCGACCGAGCATCGAGCCGAAGCGCCCAAGCTGACGCAGCGCCGCGCGCAGCGCCTGGACCTCCTCGGTCAGCTCATAAGGCCGCGGAATGCGCGCGAGCAGGCTGCGCAGGCGCGGAATGTTGACCGGCTTCAGCAGATAGTCCCAGATACCGTGCCGCAAGCCCTCGATCGCACTCTCGACGGTCGCATTGCCGGTCATCACGATCACCGGAAGCGCGCCGCCCGGCGGATGCGCGGGCAGATGCTGCAACAGATCGAGGCCGCTGCCGTCCGGCAGATTCAGGTCGACGAGCACGACGTCGGGGATGAAGCGCGTCAATGCGCCGCGGGCCTCGGCGAGCGTGGTCGCGGTGTCGACCGAAAAGCCGTCGGCGGCGAGGATTGCCGACAGACCGGACAGGCTATTGGGATCGTCTTCAACAATCAGGGCGTGTGGCATGGCGAGCGCAATTTTATGAATGGGTTGAATGCCCGGTGCGCCGCCAACGCTGATGGCGCGCACCGCGGACTCTGGGGGCTCGATGACAGGGCTAAACGAACGGTCCCTGGGCGATGAAAAAACGACAGCCGCCGGCACTGCGCCTTGAGTCACGCGGGCCGGCGCCTGTAGTTCCTTCACTGGTCCTGTCAGAAATCCCGGTTGCTATCGAAAAACCGGCGCACTTCGAGTTCCGACTGTTCACGGGTTTTGCCATAGCGTTCCTGAATCAGACCAGCGAGCTTGTCGGCCCGGCCTTCGGCCTTGGTCAACTCGTCGTCCGTCAGTTCGCCCCATGCGGTCTTCGCCTTGCCGATCATCTGTCTCCATTTACCTTCAGCGATGTCGTTGTTCATGGTGCCTCTCCGAGGAGTGGAAAATGAGCGATACTCGCGTTACTCTCTCCACCTAGCAGAGATCGTGCCAAAGAGCGTGGATGAAATCGATCAAGGGCTTGCCGCGCGCCCAATGCGAAATCCGGATGTCGCGATGGTAATTTTGAGAAATTTGCCGGTAAAGTTTTCCTAAACCATACACGGCGCGACAGAAAAGAAAAAGCGCCCAAAAATTGAGCGCTTTTTGTGCAGGCCGGCAGGGCTCCGGTGCTGGCGGGGTGACGCAGGCGGGCGCTTAGGCGCGGCTGCGGTACTCGTGCGTACGCGTGTCGATTTCGATCTTGTCGCCGATGTTGCAGAAGAGCGGCACTTGCAGTTCGAAGCCGGTGTTCAGCTTGGCGTTCTTCAGCACCTTGCCCGACGACGTATCGCCCTTGACGGCCGGTTCCGTGTAGATGATTTCGCGAACCAGCGTGGTCGGCAGCTCGACCGAGATCGCCTTCTCGTTGTAGAACACGACTTCGCAAGCCATGCCGTCTTCGAGGTAGTGCATCGCGTCGCCCATCATTTCGGCTTCGACTTCGTACTGGTTGTAGTCGGCGTCCATGAACACGTACATCGGGTCGGCGAAGTACGAGTACGTCACTTCCTTGCGCTCGAGCACGACGACGTCGAACTTGTCGTCCGCCTTGTACACGGTTTCCATGCCCGCGCCGGTCAGCAGGTTCTTGAACTTCATCTTGACGACGGCGGAGTTACGGCCCGATTTGTTGTATTCGGCCTTTTGCACGACCATTGCGTCTGCGCCGATCATCACGACGTTGCCGGTGCGGAGTTCCTGTGCGGTCTTCATAAAACTGTCCTGTACGAGATAAATAGCTTAACTGTTGCTCACGGCATACGGCGCAAGCGGCTTCGGCGTTTCGCCCACCGCCTGCCGCGCGCCGCGGGAAGCGGCCGCGCAGCCCGGATGCGTGAAACGGGACCGGCTCGCGGCGAAAACCCGGGGGCGTGATGCCTCGGCGTTCCACCTGTCCGTTACCTGATTTTTACCCTGTTCGGGCGTGTACACGAGTGGCGCCGATCTGCAACACGCCCAAACATACGTCCCTTTTTTGACATTCGCGTGCCCGACCGGAAGATTGGGACGCGTGCTGTGTTTTTCGAGGGGACCGGTCAGACGGGCTGACCATGGGGTAGTTGGTCTAATCGGGCCGCGCTTGCGTCGTCGGCCGTTGGATAACCGCTTATTTTAACTGAGTTTTTGCGAACGAGGTCAGATTTCCGGCGAGATCGCCGACTTGCGCGAGTTCGACCGCCCAGCCAGCGGCGCGCCGTTTCAGGGCCGGATAGTGGCGCTGGAATTCCGCCCAGTCCGGCTGACCAGCGCCGTTCCACGCGTGCCAGAAGCGCTCGAGCGCGGTGCGCGCGTCAGCTGGGAGCGTGCGGGTGTAGTGCGCAAGTGCGGCGTCGAGCTTTGGCAGATGGGCGTCGTCGGCCTGCGGGTAGATGTGCCAGACGAACGGCTTGGCGGCCCACTGCGCGCGCACGAACGAGTCCTCGCCGCGTACGAAATTGACGTCGCTCGCCCATAGCAGTGCGTCGTAGCCAGGCTGTTCGGTGAACGCGAGCGCGTGCGCGCTGAGGTTGCCGAGCGTCGCATGGGTGCCCGCTGCAAACGACGGTAGGCCGAAAAAGCGCGCCAGCGCGCCGGAAATGCGTCCTTCGGGCACCAGCAGCACGATCGGGCTTGCGTTGTCGCCCCATTGTTCGAGCAGGCTGTCGACGGCCGGGTTTTCGTAGGCGAACAGCGACACGACCGTCGCGTCGGCGGGCGGCGGCGCGTGGCCCGTGACGTTGCGCCACCAGTCGGTGCGCGCGGCGGGCGATGCTTCGAACGCGGCGCGCGCCGCGTCGAGATCGCGCTCTTTCAGGACGCCACCGGTGCCGGGGCCGAGTCCGGGGAAAAAGAAGGTCTTGCTGAGTGCGTAGCGCGGATGCGGCGACGGCCGCAGATGAAAATCGGCGATCCAGTCCTCGGCGCTCAGATATTCGAGGTTGAACCAGAGCGGCACGCTCGCGCGCTCTGCCATCGCCGCGATATAGACGGGCGGCAGTTCGCAGGCGAACGCCTCGATCACGACGTCGGCGACTTCGAGCGTATCGCCAACATGGGACGGCTCGTGCCAATGCTCGACGACGATGCCGTCGAGCGTCTGCCGCGCACGCTCTAGCTCGAGCGACGGGCACAGCCTCCTGAACGCATGCAGATCGTCGACGAACACGCGCACCTGCCAGCCGTGCTCGCGCGCGAGTTGGCGCGCGAGGCGCCAGCACACGCCGATGTCGCCGAAGTTGTCGATCACCGCGCAGAAGATATCGCAGGCGATCGGGTTGGCAGGGGCGGCGGGTGATCCGGAATCGGGCGCGACGGAGGACATGGCGGCTCGGCTGGCTCGGTGACTCCGGCGAACGGAGCGGGTTCGAACGAACGCGGAATGTTCTAAACTGGCGATTCTAAAGCCTCGCTCGCGATCGCGCGCGCCCTTTGTCCGCCATGCGGGCCGCATCGGCGACACGCGACATGACCCCCGGCGCACGATGCCGGGCTCCCGGCGGCGCAATCGGTGCAATCGGTGCAATCGGTGCAAGCGGCGAGGCAGCGCGAGACAGTCCCACCCCAATCGATCCCGCATGACCGAACCCGAAGCCAGCGACGCCCCCGACACCTTCGAGCCGAAAACAGTGCTCGCCCAACTGCCGCATCTGCCCGGCGTCTACCGCTATTACGACACGAGTGGCGCGGTGCTCTACGTCGGCAAGGCGCGCGATCTGAAGAAACGCGTATCGAGCTACTTCACGAAGACCCAGCTGTCGCCGCGTATCGCGATGATGGTCACGCGCATCGCGCGCATCGAGACCACGGTCACGCGTTCCGAGGCCGAGGCGCTGCTGCTCGAAAACAATCTGATCAAGGCGCTCACGCCGCGTTACAACATCCTGTTTCGCGACGACAAGTCGTATCCCTATCTGAAGCTGACGGGCCACAAGTTTCCGCGCATGGCCTATTACCGCGGCTCGGTCGATCGCAAGAACCAGTACTTCGGCCCGTTCCCGAGCGCGTGGGCGGTGCGCGAGAGCATCCAGATCCTGCAGCGCGTGTTCCAGCTGCGCACCTGCGAAGACTCGGTGTTCAACAACCGCACGCGGCCGTGTCTGCTGCATCAGATCGGCCGTTGCACGGCGCCGTGCGTCGCGAACATCAGCGAGGAGGATTACGCGCGCGACGTCGCCAACGCGTCGCGCTTTCTGCTCGGCCGTCAGGGCGAGGTGATGAAGGAGCTCGAGCAGAAGATGCATGCTTTCGCGAGCGAGCTGAAGTTCGAGCAGGCCGCGGCGGTGCGCAACCAGATGAGTTCGCTGTCGACGGTGCTGCATCAGCAGGCAATCGAAGTCGGCAGCGACAGCGACGTCGACATTCTCGCGGTAGTCGCGCTGGGCGGCCGCGTGTGCGTGAATCTCGCGATGGTGCGCGGCGGACGACATCTCGGCGACAAGGCGTACTTTCCCACGCACGTGGAGAGCGCGTTGACGGCGGAGGAAGGCGGGCTCGAAGAAGACGGCGATCAGGACGATGCATCGGCGGATGTGCGAGCGGTCGCGCCATCGGCCGCGGCGGCGAGCGCCTCGGCCGATGCGCTCGCGATCGCTCAGGACATGCCGTCGGAAGACGAGGACGCCGATGGTAGTGAAGAAGACGCGATCGACGAGGCTGCCGAAGCGACCCCGGACGCCGTCAGCGACGACGGCGCGGATGAAGGCACCGACGGGAACGCAGAGTCCGGCCCCGCGGCGAAGCGCCGCAAAAGCCGCGCGCCAGGCGGCATCGAATCCGAAGTGCTCGAAGCGTTCATCGCGCAGCATTACCTCGGCAATCGCGTGCCGCCGGTGCTGGTGGTCAGCCACGCGCCGGCGCGCGAACTCGTCGACGTGCTGATCGAGCAGGCGGGCCACAAGGTGACCGTACTGCGTCAACCGCAAGGACAGCGGCGCGCGTGGCTCGCGATGGCCGAGCAGAACGCGCGGCTCGCGCTCGCGCGCCTGCTCTCCGAGCAGGGCTCGCAGCAGGCGCGCACGCGCGCGTTGACCGACACGCTCGGCATGGAGTGCGACGACCTCGCGCATCTGCGCATCGAATGCTTCGACATCAGTCACACGATGGGCGAGGCGACGCAGGCGTCCTGCGTCGTCTTTCACCACCACAAGATGCAGTCGTCCGAGTATCGCCGCTACAACATCGCCGGCATCACGCCCGGTGACGATTACGCGGCGATGCGCCAGGTGCTCACGCGCCGCTACGAAAAGATGGTCGCGCAGGCCGCCGCGAATGCGAGCGACGAAGCCGCCGAATCGCAAAGTGACGCGGCCGCCGATCCCGCGCTCGCCGCCGATGCCGCCGAGCCGGCCGCGGCCGGCGGCGTGCTGCCGACCATCGTGCTGATCGACGGCGGCAAGGGGCAGGTGGAGATCGCGCGGCAGGTGTTCACGGAGTTGGGGCTCGATACTGGCATGCTCGTCGGCGTCGCGAAGGGCGAGGGGCGCAAGGTCGGTCTCGAGACGCTGATTTTCGCGGACGGCCGCACGCCGCTCGAACTCGGCAAGGAAAGCGCCGCGCTGATGCTGGTTGCGCAGATCCGCGACGAAGCGCATCGTTTCGCGATCACTGGCATGCGCGCCAAACGCGGCAAGACGCGCCAGACCTCGCGGCTCGAAGAACTCGAAGGCGTAGGGGCGAAGCGGCGTCAGCGCCTGCTGGCGCGCTTTGGCGGCTTGCGCGGCGTGGTGGCCGCGAGCGTAGAGGATCTCGCGAGCGTCGAAGGCATTTCGCAGGCGCTCGCCGAGCAGATCTACCGGCAACTGCATTGAATTGGCGGGCCACGCCGCGCCGTGATCGGAACGACGGTTCGTCGGGCCCGCGGCGTGGCGCTGCGGATGCGCTGGCTGCGAACCACGCGCCGGGGGCGGCTCGCTTGCCGCCCCCGCGCGGCCATGCCTGGGCGCGCTTGCTTGTGGCAGGCCCTGTGACACGGCACAATTGCAACTCACTCGTCAGACGCTGCGCCTGCCCCATGCCGTTTAATTTCCCGATATTCCTGACCTGGCTGCGGATCGTGCTGATTCCGCTCGTCGTCGGTGTGTTCTATTTGCCCGACATGATGATGAGCCCCGCGCACCGCAATCTCGCGGCCGCGACGATCTTCATCCTGGCGGCGCTCACCGACTGGTTCGACGGCTTTCTGGCCCGCAAATGGAATCAGACCTCGGCATTCGGCGCGTTTCTCGATCCGGTCGCCGACAAGCTGATGGTGACCGCGGCGCTGCTCGTGCTCGTGCAACTCACGCGGATCGATTCCGCGATCGCGCTCGTGATCGTCGGACGTGAAATCGCGATCTCGGCCCTGCGCGAATGGATGGCGCAGATCGGTGCGTCGAAGAGCGTCGCGGTGAACTCGCTCGGCAAGTTCAAGACCGCTTGCCAGATGGTCGCGATCCCGATGCTGCTGTTCTATGGCCCGCTGCCGCTCGGTGGCGGCGTGACGGTCGACACGCGCGTGTGGGGCCTGTGGCTGATCTATCTGGCTGCGTTCCTGACGATCTGGTCGATGCTGTACTACATGAAGCTCGCGTGGCCGCAGATTCGCGAGCGCGGCGGCATTGCGTGACGGTGTGAATAGAAGAGCACGGGGGGCGCAAAAGTGTGTTCGAACCCCGCACTACTACGAGAGAAATATTTCTTTAAAGCAGACGGGCAAAGGGGTTGACACGTTTCAGTCGATTCTCCATAATCTCGTTTCTCCGATTCACGCAACGCGAGACACCGGAGACGCAGTAAAGCAGTAGCGGTAAATGCAGCACAACGCGGGAATAGCTCAGTTGGTAGAGCGCAACCTTGCCAAGGTTGAGGTCGCGAGTTCGAGCCTCGTTTCCCGCTCCAGTATTCGAAGCATCGCATTGTTTGGCGAAGTAAAAAAGCAGCGCGGTGAAGCAGTTCAATGCGGGAGTAGCTCAGTTGGTAGAGCGCAACCTTGCCAAGGTTGAGGTCGCGAGTTCGAGCCTCGTCTCCCGCTCCATACATCAGGGGAAGCAGCGCTTCCCTTTTTGTTTGGAAGGCCGCTCGTTCTGAACTTCCAGAGCTTCGGTTCTTCTGGTAATCACCTGATAAATCTGCGAACCCGTGTCCAGGTTCCAGTCCGCTTGTGGCGCGATAGCAAAGCGGTTATGCAGCGGCCTGCAAAGCCGTTTAGGCCGGTTCGACTCCGGCTCGCGCCTCCAGTCTTTGATGTAAAGCGAAAGCCCCGACTTGTCGGGGCTTTTCTTTTTCTGTTCCTCTCTTCGCCAGCCTCGTCGATCGTCGTCATCAAGGTGAGCGGAGCGGTCGATCCGACTGCGTGCCGCAGACGTTCCTCCGAATCGATTAGAAATTGAGCGCGGATTTGATTGACTGCACGGCAGCGGTGTTCAGGAAGCAGTAGTTCTCTTGCGGCGTACCGCCGGACATATACATCGACGAGCGAGAGAGGGCCATCGGGCTGGAACCAGACGCACGAGCAGGTGACGGTGCTGCGGGCGACGCCATCGCACATCTATTTCGAATCGAAGATCTCCGGTTCGACGCAGGCGCCACGCGAAGTGATCGCCGGAGCGGACCGGCGCCGCGAGCGCAGCGTGAACGGCACCGATACAGTCGTGAACCGGCCGTTCGCGTTTCCGTTGTCGCCGGGTAAGAGCTGGACGGTCGAATACGCCGGGCAGCATCCGAACCGGGTATTCGCTTCGCAGAAGTGGAACTCGCAGTATCGGGTGGTCGGAACGGAAACCGTCGAAGTGCCCGCCGGCAAATTCCAGGCGATCAAGATCGAAGCCGAAGGCGACTGGGTCGCGCAACTCGAGCCGCGGCAGACGGTCACGCAAGCCACCCAGGTCGAGCAGGGCGACACCGCGATGATCACGCATGCGCAGAAACTCGGTCCTGTTCAGGCGACGGGACGCACGTATAAAGCGTTTTGGTATGTGCCGGAAGTCGGCCGTTGGGTGAAATCGGTGGAAGAGTATTACGGCAGCAATGGCGTGAGAAACGAGCGCTATACGACCGAACTCGAGTCGTTTAAAAAGAGCGGGCAATAATCGGGTTCAGGCGTTTGATGCGTTCCCGCATTCATTGGGGCAGCGCATTCCGCTCAACGGCGTGTCCGGCGCGCGCACGGGAAGGGCAACGCACGCCGGCGCGCCTCATCCAGGCCGGGCGATAGAATCGCACCACTGTCATCGCCCGTTTTCATTGAAGCCGTATGTATTTCCAACTCACCGGCACTCAGGTCCGCCTGCTCGGCTCGATGCATCTGTTTCCCGCGACGAGCCGTCGAACGCCGCCATGGGTCGCCGAAGCCTATGACTGGGCCGACGCGCTCGTATTCGAGTCCGACCCAGCAACGATCCTGCCGTTTCTCAAAGCCGACGCACACCCCGACGCCGCGCAACTGCGGCCCCGGATGCGCGACGAAGCCTGGACGCAACTGCAGGCGCTGTGGCCGACCGATGGCCTGCTCGCGCCGCTTGAAACACTGCGTCCGTGGGCCGCGCTGATCGTCGCGCCGACGCTGCTGCAGCAGGTCGTCGAGGGTGTCGAGCCGCGCATGTTGCGCTCGGCGCTCGCGCAGGCGAAGCCGTATCGCTATCTCGAGTCCGCGCGGGACGTCGCAGTCGCGCTCGAATCGATTCCGCTCGAAGCCATTGCCGCGGCGCTCGACATGCTGATGGCCGACCGCGGCGAACCGCAGCGCACGCTCGAACGGATGCACGCGGCGTGGCTGGAGGGCGATCTGCACGCGATACAGCAAATCGCCGTCGAATCGCCGATGTTCAATCTGGCCGGCATCCGTCAGGCGATTCTCGAGGTGCGCAATCGCGCGTGGGCCGCGCGGCTGAGCGACTTGCTGGACGTTCGCGAGCGCACGCTGGTGGTCGTCGGCGCGCTGCATCTATGCGGCCCCGGCAATCTCCCCGACTGTCTCGCGCGACCCGTGCAAGCGGTGTTCTGAACGCGTGCGCGGCTTTCGCGACTGAATACAGCCGTGTCGACTGCCCGGATGCCAGACCTGCGCATGCTCGATGACGAGCCGCGCGGCATAATTGCGGATCGTTGCCCGCGCTGTCGCGCATTGACCCTGAAAGCTACCGATGACTGAAGCGCAACACACCGCCGCCGCGCGGCTCGCCCAGCTCGAATGGCGCTGGAAGCCGTTCGGGAACCTCACGAGCGTCGAAGTCTATGAGATGCTGGCCGCCCGCAGCGCGGTGTTCGTCGTCGAACAGAACTGCGTGTATGGCGATATCGATGGGCTCGACGTCGAAGCCTGGCATCTGCTTGCGTATGGCACCGGCGACGGTGCGGCGCTGCCGCCGTTGGCCGGCTATCTGCGCGTGTTGTTGCCCGATGCGGCGGATGCCGATGTGCGCATCGGCCGGGTGTTGACGACCGCGCCGTTTCGCGGCATCGGTCTCGGCAATGCGATGCTCGAACGCTCGCTCGCGCAAATCCGTGCGCAGTGGCCCGATACGCCGATCCGTCTGCACGCGCAGGCGCATCTGCAAGGCTTTTACGGTGCGTTCGGCTTCGAGCCGGTCTCGGAGGTTCACGACGAAGACGGCATCCCGCATGTGTGGATGCGCGCGCTGTGAACGCGAACGGCTCAGCGGGGCACGTTCGTGGTCGTCGACGGCGCATGCGTGAGCCCGCGCGCCGCTTTTGCATGCCGCTCGGCGCGCAGGCGTCCGCGAGACGACAGCCGCATCCAGTGACGCAGCGCGATCAGCGCGCCGACCACGCTCATCATCGAACCCGGAATCCATAGCAGGAGCCCGCCGATCTGCTGATCGCGCATCGGGCTCAGCCACGTGAACGCGCGGCCGCAGATCGAGTAGATCGGATACAACTCGTGCGTCGTAAAAAAGATGAATGCGCCGAGAACGATCTGCGGCGGAATCGCCGCGATCACGACGAGCACGCGCTTGCCCGGAGACAGACGCGCGGGCGGCGCCGGACGCGGATCGAGTACGAGCCACCAGAACAGCAGGCCGTCGATCGCCATGCTCCAGTTCATTACGCGATAGAGCCGCCAGTCGAGCATCGCGACGAAATGGATCGGCGACAGCAGCCAGAAATAGATCAGCCCGACGAATAGCGTGACCGCGACGACCGGGTGCATGACGACGTTGAGCGCCGTGCGCACGAGCGGTGTTTGCAGCGCGGGCCGCACGAAGCGCTGTCGCCAGCGCAACGGAATTCCCGCGCGCAACGCCGCGCCCGGATACGACAGCGCAATGAAGAACGGCCCGAGATGATGCAGCACCAGATGCTGCAAGCGATGCATGAAGAATTCATGCTCGAAGAAATAATCGAGCCGCGTATGCAGCACGACATACAGCGCGACCAGCCCGAACCAGAATGACAGACGCCGCGCGAACGACAGCCGCGCCTTGCGCGCGCCGCGCACGAACAGGATCGCGGGGATCAGCAACGCGATCACGACGGTCGGCGAAAACTCCCAGGGATCGAGCCAGTAGAGCAGGTTCATGGCGATGGCGCGTGCGGTGGCGGCGGCCCGTCGTGCCGCTTACCTGGTCTGGCCCGGCGACTTGACCGCGAACGGCGCGCTCACTGTTTCGTCGTCGGAGAACTTCAGCGTCAGACGCACGGTGTCGCCCGGCGCGACCTTGTGCTTCGCGTCCTCGAGCATCACGTGATAGCCGCCCGGCGCGATCGCGACCTGGCCATGCGCGGGCACCGTCAGCTTGTCGACCATCACCATCTTCTGCGTCGAACCGTTCGATACGGTTTGATGCAGCATCGCATCGCCGTAGTCGTCGCTCGATACATCGACGAGGTCGATCGGCTTGTCGCTCGCGTTGACGAGCGTCGCATAGCCGGCCGCGGGCAGGTTGTTCGGCAGCCAGCGCACCCACGCGTCCTTGATGCTGATCGCGTGAGCATCGGCCGCTTGCGCGGCCGACGCGGCGCCGAGTGACAGCGCGAGCGCGCAGGCGAGGGAAGCGATTGGTTTGAGCTTGATCGTCATGATGGAATGGAGTGGGATCAAAGAAGAATCAGGATTGGTCATCGATGATGCGGCGCAGGTCCTGCGCGATCGCATCGGGCGTGTCGTGATCGGTGGCGAGCAGGCGCGCGCGGCCCCGGCTGTCGAACACATAGACGGCGGAGCTGTGCGTGACCTCGTAGTTGCCGTTCGGGTCGCGCTTTTCCATCTGATAAGCGACACGATAGCGCTTGGCCAGCGACTCGATCTGCCAGTCGGTGCCGCTCAGCCCTTCGGCGTGCTGTGCGTCGAACGCGCCGACATAGTCGTGCAAGGCCCGCGGCGTGTCGCGCGCGGGATCGACGGTGATGAACAGAATGCGCGCTTTCTGCGCATCGGGACCGAGCTTGCCGAGCACCTGCATCAGACGGCCCATCGTTTCGGGACAGACGTCCGGGCAATGCGTGTAGCCGAAGTAGACCAGCGACGTGCGGCCCCTGAACGACGCGGCGTTGACGGGACGGCCGGTGTCGTCGGTCAAGGTGAAGTCCAGATCCGGCAGGTGGCCGGTCACGTTGGTCAACTGCCACGGCTCGGCGCGCTGTGTGCAACCGGTCAGCGCGGCGAGCGCGACCAGCGTGCCCAGCGCAGTTGCCGCCGCAAGCCGGCGTGCCAACCCGTGCATCAAGCGGTGCGTGAGTCGCTTGGGTCGTGAGCGGGACAGGTTCGGCCGCTGGCGCTGGGGTGGCAGGATCGGGAACAAAGCAGGGTTCAATGACTCGATTGAAGAGCAGGCAACGCGAATCGATGGAGCAGGGGGCCGCACCGCCGCCCGATCATGCCGCGCAAGATTCGCGCGCGACACGCGATTGATTGAGAGCGTGCAACGATGTCCATCACACCGACGGTCCGCGTGGCAGCGACTGTAGCGCAAAATTGGCGCCAGCGTCGCGCAGCGCGCCGGGCGCACGATTTGCGAATCAATTTGACGCAACTTGCTGAAAGCCGGTTGAAGCCCGATCGTTGCGCTTTTGAACGCAATCGACAGAAGCGGATGGATAGATCGCCCATCGGGCTTGAGTCCCAGCTTACTTTCTCGAAAAATTGACGGATGCGCGGTAAGATGCGCACACTTTTCCGGCCATAGATGGCTGAAAGGCGAACCCAGGCGATGCAAGCACTTCCGGCTGTTCTGTCTCCGAGCGAGACGGCATTTTTCTTCGACTTCGATGGCACGCTCGTCGAACTCGCCCCCACACCGGACGGCGTGCTGGTGCAGCCGCGCGTGATCGACCTGCTGCGCGAACTGCGCAGTCTGACGAATGGCGCGGTCGCGGTGGTGTCGGGGCGCGGCATCGACAGCATCGACAGTTTTCTCGGCATGCCCGATCTGCCGGTCGCGGGTCTGCACGGCGCCGAGCGGCGCGATGCGAATGGCGACACGCAGCGCATCGGCTTTCACGACGAGCGCCTGTTGCGCATGGAGCAGGTGCTCGCGCAGGTCGTCAACGAACATCCGGGCATGCTGCTCGAGATCAAGGGCGCGGCGCTCGCGCTGCACTACCGCAACGCGCCGGACCGCGAGCCGGTCGCGCGCGAGGCGACCGAGCGGCTCGTCGCCGATTACCCCGCTTCTTACGTGCTGCAGCCCGGCAAGATGGTCTACGAGATCAAGCCGAAGGACGTCGACAAGGGCCGCGCGACGCGCGCGTTCCTCGACGAGCTGCCGTTCACCGGCCGCACGCCGATATTCGCCGGCGACGATCTGACCGACGAGAAGGGCTTCGCGGTCGTCAACGAGCGCGGCGGTCTGTCGATCAAGGTCGGCGCGGGCGAAACGATGGCGCACACGCGCGTCGAATCGGTGTCGTCGCTGCTCGACTGGCTCGAAACCATCGTCGCGGCGGCGCGCGGCGCATGACGCCGGCGGCCCCGTTCAACGAAAACAACATACTGCATCGGGAATCGCGCTTCATGAGCCGACTGATCATTGTTTCGAACCGGGTGGCGCCTATTTCGGAGGGCGGTCCGGCGGCGGGCGGTCTGGCGGTCGGCGTGTACGACGCGCTGAAGGAGACCGGCGGCATGTGGTTCGGCTGGAGCGGCGACGTGCTGACCTCCGGCCAGCCGCAGATCAAGCTCGAGGAGCGGGGTCCGGTGACCTTCGCGACCGTCCCGCTGATGCGGCGCGATTACGACCAGTACTACCGTGGTTTCTCGAACGCGACGCTGTGGCCCGCGTTCCACTATCGATCCGACCTGCTGCATTACGACCGGCACGACTTCGAAGGCTACTGCCGCGTCAACGCGTGGCTTGCGCAGCAACTCGTGCCGCTCCTGCGCGAAGACGACGTGATCTGGGTGCACGACTATCACCTGATTCCGTTCGCTCAGGCGCTGCGCTCGGCAGGCGTGAAGAACCGCATCGGTTTTTTTCTGCACATTCCGTTTCCGGCCGCGCAGGTGCTGCTGACAGTGCCGCCGCATCGCGAGCTCGTCGAGGCGCTGTGTTCGTTCGACCTGCTCGGCTTCCAGACCGGTCCCGATCTGCGCGCGTTCTGCGACTACGTGATCAACGAGGCGGGCGGCTCGATCGACGCGTCGGCGAAAGGACCGCTGAGTGTGCATGCGTTCGGCCGCACGTTGCGCGCCTCTGCGTATCCGATCGGCGTCTATCCGGACGAGATCGCCGAGCTCGCGAAGGCGGGCGAACGCGGCAAGCCGGTGCGCACGATGAAGGCGACGCTGCATTCGCGCAAGCTGATCATGAGTGTCGACCGGCTCGATTATTCGAAGGGGCTGGTCGAGCGATTCCGCGCGTTCGAGCGCCTGCTCGAGCATACGGCCGCGCAGCGCAACAAGGTGTCGTTCCTGCAGATCGCCCCGCCGACGCGCGCCGACCTGCACGCGTATCAAGACATCCGGCTACAGCTCGAAGGCGAGTCGGGACGGATCAACGGACGTTTCGCCGAACTGGACTGGACGCCGATCCTATACATCCACAAGCAGTACGAGCGCTCGGTGCTGGCGGCGCTGTTCCGTACCGCGCACGTCGGCTATGTGACGCCGTTGCGCGACGGCATGAACCTCGTTGCGAAGGAATACGTGTCGGCGCAGGATCCGGAGAATCCCGGCGTGCTGGTGCTGTCGCGCTTCGCGGGTGCGGCGCAGGAGCTCGACGGCGCGCTGATCGTCAATCCGGTCGATATCGACGGCATGGCCGAAGCCCTCGCGCGGGCGCTCGACATGCCGCTCGCCGAGCGCCAGGGGCGCTATCGCGACATGATGGCGCAGCTGCGCGAGAACAACGTGTCGGTGTGGCGCGATAACTTCATGCGCGATCTGCAGAGCGTCGAGGGCGCGAAGCGCGCCAGAAGCGGGAAAGCGCGCGCGGCCACGGGTGCGGCGGGCGCCGCGCGGAGGAGGGCGGCGCGCGAGAGCGTGACCGGCTAAGCCAAGCCGGGCCGCGAGCCAGACAGCAAAAAGCCGCTCCAGGGAGCGGCTTTTTTCAAGCGATGCGCAGCGCGTGGACCAGGCGTGCGTCAGGCTACGTGCTGTTCGTCGACCTTCTTGCCGCCGATATGCAGCGTCTGGCCCTTGCCGTACTGCTTCGAGAGCAGGTCGCGATAGAGGCCCGGACGCTGGCGCAGTTCTTCCGGCGTGCCGTCGTCGATGACCTTGCCGGCGCTCATCACGATGATCCGGTCGAAGTTGTTCAGCGTCGACAGACGGTGCGCGATCGCGATCACGGTGCGGCCGACCATCAGGCGGTCGAGCGCCTTCTGGATCGCTTCCTCGGACGCGCTGTCGAGCGCGGACGTGGCTTCGTCGAGCAGCAGGATCGGCGCGTTTTTCAGAATCGCGCGCGCGATTGCGATGCGCTGGCGCTGACCGCCCGACAGCTTCACGCCGCGGTCGCCCACGATCGTGTCGTAGCCTTCCGGCATCGCTTCGATAAAGTCCGCGCAACGCGCCTCGCGCGCGGCGGCGAGCACTTCCTCGCGGCTCGCGTCCGGGCGGCCGTACGCGATGTTCTCGTACACCGTGCGATGGAACAGCGAGATGTCCTGGGGCACCAGCGCGATCGCGTGGCGCAGGCTGTCCTGGGTAATCGACGCGATGTCCTGGCCGTCGATCTTGATCGCGCCACCCTGGGTCTCGTAGAAGCGCTGCAACAGCGCGAGCACGGTTGATTTGCCGGCGCCCGACTTGCCGATCAGCCCGACGCGCTGACCCGGTTCGATATCGAGGTCGAAGTGATCGAGAATCGGCCGGCGGCGCGGATAGGCGAACGTGACGCCGTCGAACGTGACGCGGCCGCCCTGCGGCACGAGTTCGGTCGCGTCGTCGCGATCGGGCATGCCGTGCGGTTCGAGCAGCGTGCGCACGGCCTCTGCGAGTCGCGCGACGTGCTGCGTGACGTCGACGAGCGCGACGGCGAGATCGCGCGTGCCGTGCAGGATCGTGAAGCCGAGCGAGCTGACGAGCACGATGTCGCCCGAGGTCGCGCGGCCCTGGTCCCACAGCCATAGCGCCCAGCCGAGCAGGCCGGCCGACAGCAGCGCGGTGACCACGGCGTGCAGCAGACGCAGCTTTTCCAGGTACAGCAGGCTTTGCTGGCGCGCGTCCATTTCCGACTTGACCGTCGAAGCAAAGCGGTGCTGTTCGCGGAAAGTCATGCCGAACGCGCGCACGAGCCCCATATTGCTGATCACGTCGACAAGCTCGCCGTCGACCGATGCCGCCTTGGTCGCGAAATTATGGTGACGCGCGGAACCGCGGCCCGCGAGCTTGTACAGCACGACCGACAGGATCGCCGAGCACAGCATCAGGCCGGCGGCCATCAGCGGGTTCACCGCGATGATCATCACGATCGCGCCGAGCACCGCGATGCACGGCGGCAGCACGTTCCACGCGGTGGTGTTTTCGGCGGTGTAGACGGCGTTCGAGGTCGCGGTGATCCGGCTTGCCAGCATGCCGGGCTGCTTTTCGGCGTAGTAGGTCGGCGAGTGGCCGCTCAGGTACTGAAACAGGTCGCGCCGCAAATCGCCCGTCACGGCGACGAACGTGTGCGCGGCGAACCAGCCGCCGATCCGCCACAACAGGTTGTCGGCAGCGATCAGGCCGACGAGGATCGCGAACGCGCCCCACAGCGGTCCCGGATGATGCCTGCCGCCGCCGAGCACGTCGATCAGATGTTTGATCGCGTACTGCGAAGCGAGTGCACAGCCCACGGCCGCAAACACGCTGCACAACACGATCGCATGCGCGAGCGGATGGCGGCGGATAAAGCGGAAGAGAAACGCAAGTGGCCGGTGCGCATAGCTCGCGAGCTTGGCGTTCTGGGCGTTACGCTGGGCGATGGTCAAGTGTTCCAATTGAGCTGAGATCGATGTGTGGGTTGTGCATGCAATGCGCGGACCACACGGACAAGTATGGCTCTCCGTGAAGCCGATGCTTCGCATTGTAAACATGCAAAGGCGATTGCGCCCTGTGTATCCGGGCTTTGACGCGATTGATTTCGCGATGGACCTCCGCGATCTGCGTCGTCCCGACACACCAGCCGACGGGCCATTCAGGCAGATTGCGGAAAATTTCGAGATATAATTACAGATTGCATTCAACCGCGCTGCGGCAATTTTGCAATTCCTACCGGCAACGTTGATGGGCGAGAGCTCGCAGACACGGTACCGCCGCGCCTCCCGAAACCTCGTGGATACTGTAGAACTGTCTTTGAAAACAAGGGTTTGCAAAGTGTTTCGCGTTTGTAACAACGTAAAGACTTTGAAATGCTGCGGTGCTGCAACAATCCGGGCATCCATAATGCGTGCTCGTTAGCCCGGCAATTTTTCTGACAGTTTGTCAACGTCGGTGCAACGGGCGCGTTTACTCGCACATGCCCAGTCGCTGATCCACTTGTCCGGGCTCGTTACCAAGCGATCCATCGCAGGATTTCTCAAAAGAATCAGGCCCGCGCCGGCATTTCCGGCCAGACTGCCCTGGCGAGCAAGCGAGTCGCTTTTTCCAAATGCAGTACATTTGCCTGATTTTTTACTAGGAGTTCGTCAATATGCGAATCGCTCAAATCGCTCCGCTGCACGAGGCGGTTCCTCCCAAGCTGTACGGTGGTACGGAACGCGTGGTGTCCTATCTGACCGAGGCGCTGGTCGAGCAGGGCCACGACGTCACGCTGTTTGCAAGCGGTGATTCGCAAACCTCGGCGAAGCTCGAAGCTTTCTGGCCGCAGGCGCTGCGTCTCGACCCGACGATCCGCGACGTGATGGCGCCGCACATGCTGCTGCTCGAAGAAGTGCGCCGCCGCGCGGACGAATTCGACGTGCTGCATTTCCACATCGACTACTACCCGTTCTCGCTGTTCGCGCGTCAGCCTGTGCCGTTCGTCACGACGCTGCACGGCCGTCTCGATCTGCCTGAACTGCAGCCGATCTTCAACACGTTCAATGACGTGCCGGTCGTGTCGATCTCGGACAACCAGCGCATTCCGCTGCCGCAGGCGCACTGGCTGCAAACCGTCTATCACGGTTTGCCGGAAGACGTGCTCAAGCCGATTCCCAACGTCGAGCCCGGCTACCTCGCATTCCTGGGCCGCGTCTCGCCGGAGAAGGGGCTTGACAGGGCGATTCGCATCGCCGGGCAGGCAGGCATGAAGCTCAAGGTCGCCGCCAAGATCGACAAGGCCGACCGTGCCTACTACGAAGAAGTCATCAAGCCGCTGATGTCGTTGTCGCACGTCGAGTACATCGGCGAAATCGGCGAAGCTGAAAAGCGCGAGTTTCTCGGCAACGCGCGTGCACTGGTGTTCCCGATCGACTGGCCGGAGCCCTTCGGTCTCGTGATGATCGAGGCGATGGCTTGCGGCACGCCGGTGATCGCGTTCAATCGCGGTTCGGTGCCGGAAGTGATCGAAAACGGCTTGTCGGGTTTCGTCGTCGAGGACGAAATCAGCGCGGTCGCCGCCGTCAAACGTCTGCACACGCTGCCCCGCGCTGGCGTGCGCAAGGCGTTCGAGGCGCGCTTCTCGTCGAAGGTGATGGCGCAGAACTACGTCGCCACCTATGAAGAGCTGCTGCGCCGCAAACATCGCACGGTGCTGCGCGAAGTCAACGCGGGCTGATTGGCGATTGATTCGCCGCGGTTGTTTCGCGGTAGATAAAACGCTGGCGGCAGGAACCCGTTGCACGCTTCCCTCGCTGCTCTGAACGCCCCGCCGGCACGTCGCCGGCGGGGCGTTGTTGCATGCGCGCTGCGTTTTTTGTCGGTGCACAACTGAAAATACGGGTTTCCGCGCGGCGCGAACGAGCCAGTCTCGGTAATATCCCTATAATTGCCGTGCCGCAAATTGGGCTGCGGTGCCGCCGACGACAGGAGGATGCCTTGGCGAGAACGAAGGAGACGCGCGCGAACGCCGCGCCCGGCGCCGGAACGATTTTTACGTTGCGCGCCATCGGTCTCGTGCTCGCCGCCCGCTGGTTTTTCTCGATGTCCGAGATGAAGCTGACCACCGCGCTGACCGCGATGGCGTCTTCACCGTGGGCATGTATCAACCTCGTTTTTCTGTTCCTGCTGATCTTCTTGCCGGGCGCGCGCGCCGTCGCGGAGCGTCCGTTCCATCCGTTGCCGCAATGGCTGCGTCAGGCGCTGCGCCTGTTCGCGTTCCTCGGGTTTCTGTTTGCGCTGTGGTCGGTCGGCGCGTTCGTCGCGAGCGCAGGCTGGCGTCGCGCGATGCAGGCGGTCGCGGCCAGCAACGGTTGGCTCGTCGCGGCGCCGGTGCTGTATGCGATCGTCTTGTGGATCTGCCGGCCGCTGCCGTTGTGGCGCACCAATGTGGCGGCGCGGCGCTTTGCGATCGGCCGCTATGCGGTGTCGCTCGATCCGCTGACCCGCACCGTCGTCGTGTGGGCTGAGCGGCGCAAGGTGGGGCAATACGATGCGCGCGAATTGTCGGTGCGCTGGGCGAGCGGTTCCAATGCGCGCGCGACGCCGGCGCCGGCGCCCGCGGTCGCGTTCGGCGCGGCGGGCAAGGCCGGCGCGTCAGCGGCGCCGATAGGGTCGGTCGCGGCGCCCTCGCTTGCACGCAGCGCGTTCGGCGTACGTCCGAAGGTCGAGTTGCTGTGGGATTCGCCGGCCGCCGCGGGTCATAACCGGCAGACCGTTTTCCGCGCCGCGCTGACGACCGAAGGCGATCGCGTCGCCGCCCGCGCGCTCGACACGACGCTGCGCCAGGTCTGACGCTGCATGTTTCGTGCTATCGGTCACATCGCGTGGCCGATGCACGCATCCCGAAGCGAAGCTTCGTCGATAATGCAATCAAGGCGCCCGGCCTGCAGGCGGGCGAGTGGGACACTCATCGATCGTATCGCGTCTTTCGCAGGAGTCGCCATGCTGGTTCGCTGGTTGCTTGCCGCCCTTCATCTGCTCGCTTATGGTTTTGCGCTCGCGTCGATTCTCAGACGCACGTGGTCGCTGCGTCGCGCGTCGGTGCCCGCCGCGTTGCGTTCGGTGTTCCGCGCCGATTCAGGCTGGGGCATCGCCGCGCTGGTGCTGATCGTGACCGGCCTGATGCGCATGTTCGGTAGCTATGAGAAGGGCGCCGACTACTACCTGCACCAGCCGCTCTTTCACGTGAAGATGACGTTGCTGGTGCTGATCCTGATCCTCGAAGTGCCCACGATGCTCGGCCTGATGCGCTGGCGCGCGTCGATCCGCAGCGGCGCGGCGCCGAATCTGAAGAAGGCGCGATCCTACGCGCATTTCAGCGTGATCCAGACCGTGCTGCTGGTTCTGATGGTGTTTGCCGCGACCGGAATGGCGCGCGGCATCGGGTTGCCCGCCGGCGCGGTGTAGCGCTGCGGGCCTTCTATTGCCAGGGGCAGGTGGCGCCAGGCGTGGCATCGTTTGCCGCGAAGCCTGGTGCATGCCTGCGTCGCGCTAGCCGACCAACAAGCCAGAATCGTCGACCCGGTCGGCTTTGACCTTTGCCGACTCGCGCACGAGCTCCGGCTCGCCGAGACCCTTGATCAGCTCCAGCGCCTGACGCTCGAACAAGCGACGGTACAAGCCGTTGTCGCGTTTGATCAGCGCGTCGTGGCTGCCTTCCTCGATCACGTTGCCCTTGTCGAGCACGAGGAGCCGGTCGAGCGCGCGCACCGTCGACAGCCGATGCGCGACCACCAGCGTCGTGCGCCCCTGCATCAGCCGCTCCATCGCGCGCTGGATCAGCACTTCGCTTTCGCTGTCGAGGCTCGACGTGGCTTCGTCGAGAATCAGGATCGGCGCGTCGGCGAGAAAAGCCCGCGCGATCGCGACGCGTTGACGCTCGCCGCCCGATAGCTTGATGCCGCGTTCGCCGACCAGCGTGTCGTAGCCGTTCGGCAGCGCGGCGATGAAGTCGTGCGCGCTCGCGAGCCGCGCGGCCCGCTCGATGTCGGCGCGGCTCGCGCCGGGCCGTCCATACGCGATGTTCTCGGCAAGCGAGCGGTGAAACAGTAGCGGCTCCTGCTGGACGATCGCGATCTGGCTGCGCAGCGACGCTTGCTGGACCTGCGCGATGTCCTGGCCGTCGATCGTGATCCGCCCGCCCGAAATGTCGTGAAGGCGCTGGATCAGCTTGATGAAGGTCGTCTTGCCCGAGCCGGAATGACCGACCAGCCCGACGCGCTCGCCCGGCGCGATGCGGATGGAAAAGTCGTCGTAGAGCGGCCGGCTGTGCGCGCCATAGTGAAACGACACCTGCTCGAAGCGGATCTCGCCGTCGCGGATCGCGATGGCGCCGGCGCCGGGACGATCCTCGACGCCGAGCGGCTGACTCTCGAGCGACACCAGTTCCTCCATGTCGTTGACCGAGCGCTGCAGGTTACGGATGTGCATGCCGATGTCACGCAGATAGCCTTGCAGCATGAAGAACATCGTCAGCGCGAACGTGATGTCGCCGACGCTCGCTTCGCCGCGTGCCCACAGCAGTAGCGCCACGCCGAGAATCGCCGCCTGGATCGCGGCCAGCATGCCGCCCTGGAGGCCGCCGTTGAGCGTGCCGCGCACCCACGTGCGGCGTGTGCGTTGCCGCCATTTGCCGATCACGTGCGCGAGGCGCGCTTCCTCGCGCGCTTCCGCGCCGAATGCCTTGACGACGCCGTTGCAACTGACCGCATCGGCGAGCGCGCCGCCCATGCGTGTGTCCCACGCGTTCGCGAGACGCGCGGACGGCGCGACGAAGCCCAGCGACACCGTCACGGTCACGCCGATATACAGCAGCGAGCCGATGCCGACGACGATGCCCATCATGAGCCAGCGCGAGCCGAGCAGCAGGGTCGCGCCGATCAGCATCGCCAGCGATGGCAGCAGCGCGATCAGCAGCGTGTCATTCAGCAGGTCGAGCGCCCACATGCCGCGCGTGATCTTGCGCACGGTCGAGCCGGCGAAGCTGTTCGCGTGCCAGTCGGTCGAAAAGCGCTGCACGCGATGAAACGCGCGCGCGGCGATCTCGCTCATCATCTTCAGCGTGAAGCGGATGATGTTGAAGTACACGCCCTGGCGCAGCAGCGTCGCGGTGAGGCCGAGCGCGGCGAGCGCGCCGAAGGCCGCGAGCGCGTGATGCCAGATGGGCGCCGACGACGCCGGACCGGCCGCGATCGCGTCGACGAGACGTCCGGCGAAGACCGGCGTCAGGATGTCCGCGCCCGCCGTGAACAGCGCGAGCGCCGCGATCACGACGATGCGCCCCGGCTGTTGCGCCCAGTGACGGAAGGTGAAGCCGAGGATATCCTTGAAGGCTTGTCCGCGAAAGTCGAGTTTTCTGTTGGCCATTTGCTTTGGGCCCGGCGAAGCACGAGCGCGCCGAGATTCCAGTCAGAAGCGAAAAAGGGGTAGACAGCCAGCGGATGCCGGAATCCGCGCGGCAAGGCGCGAAAAAATACGACGGCAAACAACGGCAACGGAACAACGGACTGTCTGGAATGAACGCGGTGCGCCTGCCGAGGCGGCGGCGCATCAGCGACAACGCTGCGGCTTCAAGGTCGCATCGGTCGTGGCGGACGGGCCGGCGGTCGTGGAACCATGCGGGCGAGCGCGCGATGCACTGCAAACATGTGGCGCCTCCCTGAGATGGTTCAAGATGGAGAAACCGGACGGAGCCGGACCGGGCGAATGCCCGTTTGCCGAATATAGCAATAGTGCGGGGCGCACGCCAACCTACGGAACGACGTGGTTCTATAGCCAACGATATCTCGTATGGCGCACGCGACGTATTTGCCGGCAAATAGAAAAAGGGCTTACACATTGCTGCGTAAGCCCTTTTGTCTTCGGTGATCGACACACCAAGAATCTGGTGGGTAGTACTGGGATCGAACCAGTGACCCCTGCCGTGTGAAGGCAGTGCTCTACCGCTGAGCTAACCACCCGAAGAGATCGAAATTATGTCAGGGAATTTAGGGTTCGTCTAGTCTTTTTTAAGCAGTTTGCTCATCAGTTGCCGGCGCGGGTTCAAGACGCCATACGCTCGCGCCTTTGAGCGCCTTGTCGAGATCGTCGAGTACGGTTTCGTGCGCGGTGCTTTCGTCGTCGCTCGCAGCGATCACGACCAGTTCCAGCGAGTCGAGTGCGACACGCGGCGCATGCGTATCGCCGCCGGCCTGCGCTTCGCCGAGCATGTCGATGACGAGGCTTTCCTGACCGCGCGTCATCGCCAGATAGACCTCGGCGAGCAGTTCCGAGTCGAGCAGCGCGCCGTGCAGCGTACGGTGCGCATTGCTGATGCCGAAGCGGTCGCACAGCGCATCGAGCGAATTGCGCTTGCCGGGGAACATCTGCTTGGCTTGCGCGAGCGTGTCGATGATCTCGCCGCAGTGCGTGCTCACTGGCGGCAGACCGAGCAGCGCGAACTCGGCGTCGAGAAAGCCGATGTCGAATGGCGCGTTGTGGATGATCAGGTCCGCGTCCTGGATGAAATCGCGGAACTGGTCGATGATCTCCGCGAACTTCGGCTTGTCGCTCAAAAATTCCGTGGTGAGGCCGTGCACCGCGAGCGCGCCCGGATCGCTGTCGCGCTCGGGGTTGATATAGAAGTGCAGGTTGTTGCCGGTCAGCCGGCGGTTCACGAGCTCGACGCAACCGAGTTCGAGAATCCGGTCGCCGCCGCGGGCGTTCAGGCCGGTAGTTTCGGTATCGAGGATCAGTTGACGCATGTCGGATTAGCCTGCTTCGAAAAAATTGCGGAAAAAAAGCGGGGAGGGCGGCGCGCGGTGTTGCCGATGCGCGCACGCTCTTTACATCTCGGCGAGCGATGCCACGCCGCGATTGGCCAACTGATCGGCGCGCTCGTTTTCCGGGTGGCCATTGTGGCCGCGCACCCAGCGCCATTCAATCTCGTGTTGCGCGACGAGCGCATCGAGCCGCTTCCACAGATCGGCGTTCTTGACCGGCTGTTTCGCCGCGGTGACCCAGCCTTTCTTCTTCCAGCCGTGAATCCACTCGCTGATGCCTTTCTGTACGTACTGCGAGTCGGTGTGCACGATCGCCTTGCACGGGCGCTTCAACGCCTCGAGCGCGGAAATCACGCCCATCAGCTCCATGCGATTGTTGGTCGTGTTGGCCTCGCCGCCGAACAGTTCTTTTTCCTGGCTGCCGAAGCGCAGCAACGCGCCCCAGCCGCCAGGGCCGGGATTGCCCTTGCAGGCGCCGTCGGTATAGATGTCGATGTGATCTGGAGTCATTCGGTGTGGTTTCGTGTATTCGGGGTGGCGGCGGGCGCGAGGCCTGCCGCGAGCACGGGCTTTTTCACTTTGAGCGGCCCGACGAGACGCATGCCGCGCACGCGCTTGATCGCCTTGATCATGTAGGTGGCGCCGAAAATCGGCCACCAGCGGTCGCCGGCGGCTTCCATGAAGCCGTAACGCGCGAGCCATTGATCGCTCGCGAGCGGCGGACGATAACAGCCGAAGCGCCCGCGTTCAAGGTCGAAGCCGAGCAGCTTGATCCAGTCCTTCAGGCGCGTGAACGCGATCAGATCGACGGCGGAGGGCACGAACGGGCGGCCTGTCATCTTGCCGATCGACTGCCGTACTCCCCACAGCGACAACGAGTTGAAGCCGAGGATGATCAGTTGGCCTTCAGGCACCAGCACGCGTTCGGCTTCGCGCAGCAGCCGATGCGGGTCGCTGGTGAATTCGAGCGTATGCGGCATCACGAGCAGGTCGACGCTTTGCGCTTCGAACGGCAGATCGAGCAGGTCGCACCAGACCGCGCTGCGCCCGGCCGGCGCGTGCAGACCAGGGGCGCCTCGCGCGGCGTTCGCGGGGTTGTCGTCGCCAGCGTCGCCAGCCTTGCCCGCGCTGCTGATGCCGCTCACGCTGCCACGACGTGCCCAGCGCGGATACGTGTACGGCGCGCTCGCGCCGCTCGCCGCGTCGAGCACGAGGCCGCGGCAAGGCATGCGGTTCTCGCGCAACGCGTCGAGCTGCGGCAGGCCGAGTTGCAGCGCATGATAGCCGAACACGTCCGACACCACGCGATCGAGCTGGGTTTGCTCCCAGTCGAGCACGTAGCGGCCTGGCGGCGAATCGGTCCAGGCGGGCCAGTCTATAATCGCTCGGTCAGTCATATTAAAAATGCGTCGCCTATGAATGCGCTCGAGTACGTACCGGTCCCGGCGTTTGAAGACAATTACATCTGGGTCATTGCCGACGGACACCACGCGGTCGTCGTCGATCCGGGCGAAGCCGCCCCTGTGCGCGCCTGTCTGGCCCAACGAGGCTGGCGGCTGAGCGCTATTTTACTCACGCACCATCATCAAGACCACGTCGGCGGGGTGGCCGATCTGCTGAACGGCCAGGACGTGCCGGTCTACGGCCCCGCCGGCGAAGCGATCGCGCACCTGACACATCGCCTCAAAAGTGGCGACCACGTGACGATCGCTGTACCCGCACTTGAATTCAGCGTGCTCGACGTGCCCGGTCACACGAGCGGACACATCGCCTATTTCCAGGCGGCCGATACGCGCGGCACGCCGCACGTGTTTTGTGGCGACACACTGTTCGCGTGCGGTTGCGGGCGCCTTTTCGAAGGCACCCCGCAGCAGATGCTGAATTCGCTCGATGCGCTCGCCGCGCTGCCCGGCGCAACCGAAGTGCATTGCGCACACGAATACACGCTGTCGAACATTCGCTTCGCGCTCGCTTGCGAGCCGCATAATGCCGAACTGCAGGCGTGGCGCGACAAGGCGAACGAGTTGCGCGCCCGCCACCAGCCGACGCTGCCGACCACGATTGCGCACGAGCGCGCGGTCAATCCGTTCCTGCGCGCAGGCGAGCCGGCGATCCAGTCGAACCTCGAAGCACGATTGCACGAAACGGTGTCTGACCGGCTGAAGGCCTTCACATTGATGCGCGAATGGAAGAACCGCTTCCGTTGATCCGGAGCGCATTCGGCGGTTCTTCACGCGATGAATCGGAAAAATTCGCCAAGCCCCAGATTTGGTTGATTTTTTTCTTGATTTTCCAATTGACGGAAACGTTGACGTTTCGTACTATCGGCTGCAAATTCCAGCCCTTGTGGAAACCGAGACGTTCATGCGATTTATCTTAAGTGCGTTATTGGTCCTGACACTCGCCGCGTGCGCGAGTCAGGGACCGACGACGAATACCGCCACTAACCCCGCCAGCCAGCAGGCCGTAGCCGACGCCCTTCGCAAGAACGCCACCGCTAAAGAAACCATCAACGTCGACCAGAGCTCCGTCAATCAGTTGACGAGCCAGGACGCCGATCTGTGGGGCCGCATTCGCCGTGGCTTCCAGATGCCGGACCTGCAGAGCGACCTCGTCGACATGCAGCTGAACTGGTATCTGCAGCGTCCCGATTACGTGCAGCGCATGACCGAGCGCTCGCAGAAATACCTGTATCACATCGTCGAGGAACTTGAGTCGCGCCATATGCCGACCGAGCTCGCGCTTTTGCCGTTCATCGAGTCTGCATATAGCCCGCAGGCTTTGTCGGTCGCCAAGGCTGCGGGTATGTGGCAGTTCATGCCGGGCACGGGCCGGACCTACAACCTGAAGCAGAACATGTGGCAGGACGAGCGCCGCGACGTGCTTGCGTCGACCAGTGCCGCGCTCGACTACCTGTCGAACCTGCACGACATGTTCGGCGACTGGCAACTCGCGCTCGCTGCGTATAACTGGGGCGAGGGCAACGTGCAGCGCGCGATCGCGCGCAACGAGGCGGCGGGTCTGCCGACCGACTACATGAGCCTGCGTCTGCCGAACGAAACGCGCAACTACGTGCCGAAGCTGCAAGCGGTCAAGAACCTCGTGATGAACCCGCAGATGTACGGGCTCACCCTGCCGTCTATTCCGAACCACCCGTACTTCGTGACGGTCACGACCTCGCACGACATCGACGTCGACGTCGCCGCGCGGCTCGCCAACATGTCGACGGACGAGTTCCGTTCGCTGAACCCGTCGTTCAGGAAGCCGGTGATTCTCGGCGCGACGCAGCCGCAGATTCTGTTGCCTTTCGACAACGCGTCCGCGTTCGAGCGCAATCTGAAAACGTACTCGGGCTCGCTGTCGTCCTGGACGACCTACACGGTCGATGCACGCGCGACGCCCGCGGCGATCGCACAGAAGATCGGCGTCGACCCCGACACGCTGATGGAAGTGAACAAGATTCCGGTCGGTATGCGCCTGAAGCCGGGCTCGACGATCGTCGTGCCGCGCGGCTCGGACGACGACGAGGACATCAGCGCCGACGTCGCCGAAAGCGCGGTGCTCGCGATGGAACCCGACGTACCCGACACGCGCAAGATGCTGATCCGCGTGCGTCGCAATCAGTCGATGGCGGCCATCGCGGTGCGCTACGGCGTGTCGGTCGGTCAGCTGAAGGCGTGGAACAGGACGCATCGCGATCAGGTTTCGCGCGGCCAGGTGATCGTGCTGCACGTGCCGGTCGGCAAGCCGGTACCCAGCGAGCCGGGTCCGGAAAAGATCGCCGCCGACGTGCAGGGCGGCAGTGTGCAGAAGATTGGCGTCCACGTCGCAGACACACACGGTGAATCGCGCTACGATAAGAAGAAAGGGCGCGGCCACTCCGCCGTCGTCAAGGTCTCCGAGCCGGGCGGCAAGGGTAACAAGCCGGCGGCGCCCGTTGCCAGCAAGGGCAAGGTCGAGAAGGTCTCGGCCTCGGAGCCCGGCAAGGCGTCGAAGGCCGCGGCTGAGAGCCGCCCGAAGACCGTGGCCAACGCGAAGAAGAAGGGTAAATAGACCAATAGCGGCTCTCACGGTAGTGACCACATGCGTTGCGGGGGCAGCGCATGGATTGCGCTCCGATCACGTACCGTGTTCATCCAACGCCGTCACCTCAGGGTGACGGCGTTTTTCATTGCGCGGACGATTCCTGCGCGTTTGCGGTATTTACTTTATTGTCGTGCTTCGGCCGCGTTGGCCGCGGGGTGCCGGTTCGTCCTGATCCGTCCGAATCTCGGGAGAGGTTCTTGAGGTCATTTCCAGGTTTACTTCCTGATTTATGTCGTCGACCCAACTGCGCGTCTTTCTGCTTTTTTCCGCCGGCTACTTCGTCTCTTACGTGTTTCGCGGCGTCAATCTTGGTTTCGCGCCGTTCATCACGCGCGATCTCGGTCTGTCAGCCGCCGATCTGGGTGTGCTGACGAGTCTGTATTTCCTCGGTTTCGCGGGCGCGCAGATCCCCGCTGGCGTGCTGCTCGATCACTTCGGCGCGCGTCGCGTGACCTCCGTCACGTTGCTTTTTGCCGCGCTCGGCATCTGGGTATTCGGCGCCGCGCACAGTCTCGGCATGATGATGGTCGGGCGGCTGCTGATCGGCGTTGGCGTGTCGGTGTGCCTCGGCGCCGCGTTCAAGGCGCTCGCGCAGCATTTTCCGGTGGCGCGTTTGCCATTGATGAACGGGCTTGTGATGGCGATCGGCGGTTTCGGCGGCGTGATGGTCGGTTCGCCGCTCACGTGGGTGCTCGGTTTTTCCAGCTGGCGCCCGGTTTGCGTCGGACTCGGTGTGTTGACGGTAGCGGTTGCGCTCGCGCAATGGACGCTCGCTCCGGACGTGCGCGAAACGCATCGCCAGGCGAGCATCGTCGCGCAGTTCAAGGGTACGTGGCACATCCTGCGCAGCGCGGCTTTCTGGAAAATCGCGTCGTTCTCGGTCGTTACGCAAGGCGTCTTCTACGCGATGCAGTCGTTGTGGGTCGGAGCATGGCTGCGCGACGTACAAGGCTTCGAGCCGCACCAGGCGGCGGCGCTCGTGTCGATTCTCGGCTTTGCGATGATGGCCGGCTGCGTCGGTTTCGGCGCGGCGGCGCGTAGTCTCGAGCGGCGCGGCCTCTCGCTGTACGCGTTCTGCGGCATCGGCATGGCGCTATATGTGCTGACGCAGATGCTCATCATGTTTAACGCGCCGTTGCCGGCGAGCCTGTTGTGGGCCGCCTACGGCATCTTCGGCGGCACCGGGATTCTGAGCTACGCGGTGATGGCGCGGCATTTCCCGCCGCAGATGATCGGCCGGGTCAACACGACGCTGACGCTAATTATTTTTCTGCTGATCTTCGGTTTCCAGATCCGCGTTGGCGCGGTGCTGTCGCACTGGCCGGCGAGCGGCGGGCATTACCCGGCGCTCGCGCATCTGAGGGCGTGGGAAATCCTCGTCGCGCTGCAGGTGCTGAGTGCGATCTGGTACGTGTTGCCGGGTCGGCAGCTTGTCCGTTCGGGCGAGATGCGCGCGGAACAGGAGGCCTGAACGGCCGCGCCAGGTCTTGCGTCGGACCCGGAGGGGCCGCCACGGCGGTTCGGTCCCCGTCAATAGTGGTGTCTCGACAGAACCGCATAGACAGGCGTGGCAAGTACCTGGCGGCGCGGCCCGGCAAGGCTTTGAAGGTCCGCCCAGGCACGTCGCCTCAACGCCTCGTCCTATCTCCCATTTGGAGGGAACAGTGGATTCAGGCTATAATTTGAAGGTTTGAGCTTATCCACCCGCACCCTAGCGCCTACCTCCCCCATACCGTTCATCCGCCGCGCGCCATTGGGCTAGCAAGAAGGGCTCCACACCCAGCCGAGTCGTCCACGCAATGGACCCATCGCGCCCCTTGCAGCGTCACCGGCAACTCGCGAGCGAGTCTGCGCGCGCATCCACGATGTGTTTCGCTGCGGCTTGCAATCGGATAGACAGGTGGCAACAGGGTGTTCCCCCAAGGAGTCTCCCGTGTTGCCGTCATTTTCTCCCGCTCTACTCGCGCTCGCCGACGGCACGGTCTTTCGTGGTTATTCGATCGGCGCCCCCGGGCATACCATCGGTGAAGTCGTGTTCAACACTGCCATCACCGGCTATCAGGAAATCCTGACTGACCCGAGCTACGCGCGCCAGATCGTGACCCTCACGTACCCGCATATCGGCAACGTCGGCGTGAACGCCGAAGACGTCGAAGCGACGAAAGTCCATGCCGCCGGCCTGATCATCCGTGATCTGCCGGTTCTCGCGTCGAACTTCCGCATGGAGGGCACGCTCCCGCAATATCTGCAGGACGAAGGCGTGGTCGCCATCGCCGGCATCGACACCCGCAAGCTGACCCGCCTCCTGCGCGACAAGGGCGCGCAAAACGGCGCGATCCTCGCTGGTTCCGACGACGAAGCGAAGGCCATCGAACTCGCGCGCTCGTTCCCGGGCCTCGCCGGCATGGACCTCGCGAAGGTCGTGTCGACCCAGGAAACCTACGAGTGGACCAAAACCGAATGGCGTCTGGGCACGGGCTATGGCGAGCAGAAAGCGCCGACGTACCGCGTGGTCGCATTCGACTACGGCGTCAAGCAGAACATCCTGCGCATGCTGGCCGAGCGCGGCTGCCATGTCACCGTGCTGCCGGCGCAAGCGAGCGCCGCTGACGCGCTCGCGCTCAACCCCGACGGCGTGTTCCTGTCGAACGGCCCGGGCGACCCTGAGCCGTGCGACTACGCGATCGCGGCGACCAGGGAGTTCATCGAGCGCGGCATTCCGACCTTCGGCATCTGCCTGGGCCACCAGATCATGGGCCTCGCGGTCGGCGCGAAGACGATGAAGATGAAGACCGGCCATCACGGCGCGAACCATCCGGTCAAGGATCTCGAAGACGGCCGCGTGGTGATCACGTCGCAGAACCATGGTTTCGCGGTCGATGCCGACACGCTGCCCGCCAACGCGCGCGTGACCCACGTGTCGCTGTTCGACGGCACGCTGCAGGGCTTCGCGCTGACCGACAAGCCGGCGTTCTGCTTCCAGGGCCACCCGGAAGCATCGCCCGGTCCGAACGACATCGCGTACCTGTTCGACCGCTTCACCGCGTTGATGGACGCGCACAAGAACGGCAAGAGCGCAGCGGCTTGAAGTAGTACAGGCTGGCCGCAGAGGCCAGCCGGAAACGGCTCGCGGCGGCCGCCGCAGCCCGCGGCGCTACGCGGCGGGCATGCCGCGAAACAGCGCGCGCAACGTGAAAACGGCGCGCGCCGATGGAAAGAATTCAGGAATACATTAGCGAGAGCGTTATGCCCAAGCGGACAGACATCAAGAGCATCCTCATCATCGGCGCGGGTCCGATCATCATCGGTCAGGCGTGCGAGTTCGATTATTCGGGCGCACAGGCATGCAAGGCGCTGCGTGAGGAAGGCTACAAGGTCATTCTCGTCAACAGCAATCCGGCGACGATCATGACCGACCCGAACACGGCCGACGTGACCTATATCGAGCCGATCACGTGGGAAGTGGTCGAGCGCATCATCGCGAAGGAGCGCCCGGACGCGATCCTGCCGACGATGGGCGGCCAGACCGCGCTGAACTGCGCGCTCGACCTGCACGCACACGGCGTGCTGGCGAAGTACGAGGTCGAGCTGATCGGCGCATCGCCGGAAGCGATCGACAAAGCGGAAGACCGCCAGAAGTTCAAGGACGCGATGACGAAGATCGGCCTCGGTTCGGCCAAGTCGGGCACCGCGCATTCGATGGAAGAAGCGCTGCAGGTGCAGGCGAAGATCGCCGCGGAAACTGGCAGCGGCGGCTATCCGGTCGTGATCCGTCCGTCGTTCACGCTGGGCGGCTCGGGCGGCGGCATCGCGTACAACCGCGACGAGTTCGAAGAGATCTGCAAGCGTGGGCTCGACCTGTCGCCGACGCGCGAACTGCTGATCGAAGAGTCGCTGCTCGGCTGGAAAGAGTACGAAATGGAAGTGGTCCGCGACAAGGCGGATAACTGCATCATCGTCTGCTCGATCGAAAACCTCGACCCGATGGGCATCCACACCGGCGACTCGATCACGGTCGCTCCGGCGCAGACGCTGACCGACAAGGAATACCAGATCCTGCGTAACGCGTCGCTCGCGGTGCTGCGCGAGATCGGCGTCGACACGGGCGGCTCGAACGTGCAGTTCTCGATCAATCCGAAAGACGGCCGCATGATCGTGATCGAAATGAACCCGCGCGTGTCGCGCTCGTCGGCGCTGGCGTCGAAGGCAACCGGCTTCCCGATCGCGAAGGTCGCGGCGAAGCTGGCGGTCGGCTACACGCTGGATGAACTCAAGAACGAAATCACCGGCGGCCAGACCCCGGCGTCGTTCGAACCGACGATCGACTACGTCGTCACGAAAATCCCGCGTTTCGCGTTCGAGAAATTCCGTGAAGCCGATTCGCGCCTGACCACGCAGATGAAGTCGGTCGGCGAAGTGATGGCGATTGGCCGCACGTTCCAGGAGTCGTTCCAGAAGGCGCTGCGCGGCCTCGAAGTCGGCGTCGACGGTCTCGATGAAAAGACCGCCAATCGCGATGAGATCATCCGCGAGATCGGCGAAGCTGGTCCGGATCGCATCTGGTATGTTGGCGACGCGTTCCGTGTGGGCATGAGCGCGCAAGAGATCTTCGAGGAGACCGCGATCGACCCGTGGTTCCTCGCACAGATCGAGCAGATCGTGCTGAAGGAAAAGGCGCTGGCAGGCCGCACGCTGGCGAGCCTGACGAAGGAGGAGCTGAAGTATCTGAAACAGAGCGGCTTCTCGGATCGTCGTCTGGCCAAGCTGCTCGGCGCGAAGCCGGCGGACGTGCGCGCGCGTCGTATCGAGTTGAACGTGCGTCCGGTGTATAAGCGCGTCGACACCTGCGCGGCCGAGTTCGCAACCAGGACCGCGTACATGTACTCGACCTACGAGGAAGAGTGCGAAGCGAATCCGACCAGCAACAGGAAGATCATGGTGCTGGGCGGCGGCCCGAACCGGATCGGCCAGGGTATCGAGTTCGACTACTGCTGCGTGCATGCCGCGCTCGCGATGCGCGAGGACGGCTATGAAACGATCATGGTCAACTGCAACCCCGAAACCGTGTCGACCGACTACGACACCTCCGACCGTCTGTACTTCGAATCGCTGACGCTCGAAGACGTGCTCGAAATCGTCGACAAGGAAAAGCCGGTCGGCGTGATCGTGCAGTACGGCGGCCAGACGCCGCTGAAGCTCGCGCTCGACCTCGAGGCGAACGGTGTGCCGATCATCGGTACGTCGCCGGACATGATCGACGCGGCCGAAGACCGCGAGCGCTTCCAGAAGCTGCTGCAGGACCTCGGTCTGCGCCAGCCGCCGAACCGCACCGCGCGCGCCGAAGACGAAGCACTGAAGCTCGCCGACGAAATCGGCTATCCGCTCGTCGTGCGTCCGTCGTACGTGCTGGGCGGCCGCGCGATGGAAATCGTCCACGAGCCGCGAGATCTCGAGCGCTATATGCGCGAGGCGGTGAAGGTGTCGAACGACTCGCCGGTGCTGCTCGACCGCTTCCTGAACGACGCGATCGAATGCGACGTGGATTGCATTTCCGATGGCGATGCCGTGTTCATCGGCGGCGTGATGGAGCACATCGAACAGGCGGGCGTGCACTCGGGCGACTCGGCCTGCTCGCTGCCGCCGTATTCGCTGTCGAAGGCGACCGTGGCCGAACTGAAGTGCCAGACCGCTGCGATGGCGAAGGCGCTGAACGTGGTCGGCCTGATGAACGTGCAGTTCGCGATCCAGCAGGTACCGCAGGCTGACGGCTCGAAGGACGACATCATCTACGTGCTCGAAGTGAACCCGCGCGCGTCGCGCACGGTGCCGTACGTGTCGAAGGCGACCAGCCTGCCGCTCGCGAAGATCGCAGCGCGCGCGATGGTCGGCCAGAAGCTCGCCGCGCAAGGCGTGACGAAGGAAGTCGAGCCGCCGTACTTCAGCGTGAAGGAAGCGGTGTTCCCGTTCGTCAAGTTCCCGGCGGTCGACCCGGTGCTCGGACCTGAAATGCGTTCGACCGGCGAAGTGATGGGCGTCGGCCAGACGTTCGGCGAGGCTCTGTTCAAGTCGCAGCTCGCGGCGGGTTCGCGTCTGCCCGAATCGGGCACGGTGCTGCTGACCGTGATGGACGCCGACAAACCGAAGGCAGTCGAAGTCGCGCGCATGCTGCACGAGCTCGGCTACCCGATCGTCGCGACCAAGGGCACGGCTGCCGCGATCGAAGCGGCCGGCGTGCCAGTCAAGGTCGTCAACAAGGTGAAGGACGGCCGTCCGCACATCGTCGACATGATCAAGAACGGCGAGATCGCGCTCGTCTTCACGACCGTCGACGAAACGCGCGCGGCGATCGCCGATTCGCGTTCGATCCGCATGAGCGCGCAGGCGAACAAGGTCACCTACTACACGACGATGTCGGGCGCACGCGCGGCGGTGGAGGGTCTTCGTTATCTGAAGAACCTGGAAGTCTATGATTTACAAGGACTCCATGCTCGCCTAAACTAAGGCTTCGACTAGCTGTCCAAGATGTAAGTGCCGCGGTTAAGCGGCGTTCCGCAGGTGCTGCGGCCCGGGTTTGTCCACGGGCGGCGGCTTTCGCGGAATGCACTTAACCGCGGTGATTTTTTTTATGGCCGTTTTTTGCCTCCAGAGTTGTTTATGAGCACTATTCCATTGACGAAGCGCGGCGCAGACATGCTGCGCGATGAATTGCAGCGCCTGAAATCGGTTGAACGTCCGGCCGTGATCAACTCGATCGCGGAAGCGCGCGCCCAGGGCGATCTGTCGGAAAACGCGGAATACGACGCTGCGAAGGAAAAGCAGGGCTTCATCGAAGGCCGTATCGCTGAAATCGAGTCGAAGCTCGCGGGCGCGCAGGTGATCGATCCGTCGCAAGTGGAAGCGGACGGCCGCGTGGTGTTCGGCGCGACGCTCGAGCTCGAAGACCTCGAGTCGGGTGCGTCGGTCAAATACCAGATCGTCGGCGACGACGAAGCGGACATCGACCACGGCCTGATCTCGATCAGTTCGCCGATCGCGCGTGCGCTGATCGGCAAGTCGGAAGGCGACGTCGCGTCGGTGCAAGCGCCGGGCGGCGTGCGCGAATACGAAATCATCGCGGTCAGCTACATCTGAGGGTGGCGCCGGTGTCTTTGATGCCGCATCGTTTTTTCCGCCTGTTGACGGTGGTGTGGGTCGGTAGTCTGTTGACTATCGGCTATACGGTTGCGCCCGTGCTGTTCACGACGCTCGACCGGATGACGGCGGGCGCCGTCGCCGCGCAGCTGTTTCGTATTCAGGGTGTGATTGGCGTCGTGTGCGGCATTTTGCTGCTCGGTCTCGCCAATTTGCTCGTGCGGCGCGGGAGTGGCGCATATCGCCGCTTGCGCTGGCTGCTCGCCGGTATGCTCGTAT
Source organism: Paraburkholderia sp. CI3 (assembly GCF_050436505.1). Lineage (NCBI taxonomy): Bacteria > Pseudomonadati > Pseudomonadota > Betaproteobacteria > Burkholderiales > Burkholderiaceae > Paraburkholderia > Paraburkholderia sp. CI3. Next base: position 1,858,734 of record NZ_JBNDMI010000004.1, on the reverse strand, counting down.
GCGTGCTGGTTGGCTATTTCGCGTTGCAGCCGTTCATGAACGCGATGCGCGTGGCGGCGCTCGAGGCGGGCAGCGACATCGGGCATTCCGTTTATGCGACGCGCTTCGGCATCCTGCATGGCGTGTCCAGTCTGTTCTACCTGATCGAGAGCCTGCTAGGGGTTGCGCTCGTTTGGCTGCTGCCGGCGCCTGTTGGTGCCGCGGCCGAGGAAGAGGGCGCGCGCGGCGTCACGGGCAAGGTGGCGGGCTGAAGCTCGCGGGTGGCTGATGGTGTGACGGTGCGCGTGCCATGGCCGCCGGGTCGATGCCGATGCCCGCGATGAACCTCACATTGCGACAAATCGTCGCGATTCCGGTGGCCAACTACGGTTCATTCGCGCTGCTTCGGGCCTCGCGCTCAAGGCCGCCAATGCGCAGTGCGGAGTCGGTCCGCACCTCGGGCGCGTGTCCTCTTACTTCGACTGATGCGAACGCTTCGCGCTGGTTTGACGCTTCTTCGCGCGCTTTATGTTGCCGCCCTGCGTCACGCGTTCATTGCCGCGCACCAGCACCGCTTTCGCTCGCGGCTTGCGCATCGGCACGTCGGTCGGCTTGGCGACCTTGACGATGCGGGGTGCGCGTCCCTTGGCCGGCCGGGTTTGTTCGGCTGCCGCTTCGCGGGCGCTCGGCAACGCGCCGCGCTTCGCTTTTGCCGCCGGCTGTGCCGATTCTGGCTTCCAGATCACGAGCAGCTTGCCGATATGCTGGATCGGTGCAGCGTTCAGCGCGTCGCAGATTTCTTCGTAGATAGCGATGCGCTCCTCGCGCTCATCGCCGAACACGCGAATTTTGATCAGTTGATGCGCGGCGAGGTGCACCTTGATTTCGGCGAGCACAGCGTCGGTCAAGCCTTCGGCGCCGACGAGCACGACCGGTTTGAGCGCATGTGCCTGGGAGCGCAACTCGGCGCGTTGGTCGGAAGAGACTTTGAGGGCTGGCATGGAAAGTGGAAGACTCGACTAAAATGGCGGCTCCTGCGTTTTCGTCCGATCGCCGAGCGATTCGGGCGACTCGATTCAGCAGGGCGCGCGTCAGAACAACAGAATCGCGGATCGCCGCCAGTCTGGCGGGGGCCGCGCGAATTAACCGCGTATTATCCCCTAAAGCGCGACCCGACGCAGCAATAGTTAAATCTTTAATGGCAAAAAACAAGTTCAATACCGCGTGGCTGCACGACCACATCAACGATCCGTACGTCAAAATGGCGCAGCGGGAAGGTTATCGCGCCCGCGCGGCCTACAAGCTCAAGGAAATCGACGAGCAGGACAAGCTGATCCGTCCCGGGCAGGTGATCGTCGATCTCGGTTCCTCGCCGGGCAGCTGGAGCCAGTACGTGCGCAACAAGCTCGCGGGCGGCTCGCAGCGCAACGCGGAGCGCGAAGGTGGCATCGACGGCACGATCATCGCTGTGGACATTCTGCCGATGGAGCCGGTGGCCGACGTGCACTTCATCCAGGGTGATTTCCGCGAAGACTCGGTGCTGGTCCAGCTCGAAGAATTGGTCGGTGCGCGCCAGGTAGACCTTGTAATTTCGGATATGGCGCCCAACCTGTCGGGCGTGGCGATCGCGGATGCGGCGCGGATCGAGCATTTATGCGATCTCGCGCTCGAATTCGCGCAAAATCACCTGGAGCCGGATGGTGCCCTTTTAGTCAAATGCTTTCACGGCAGCGGATACAGTCAGATTGTCGAAAAGTTCAAACGCCAATTCAAGGTGGTGGCGGCCCGCAAGCCGAAGGCGTCGCGGGATAAATCGTCAGAAACATTTATTTTGGGTAAGCATCTGAAGCGTCCCGCATAGGGATGCGGCGAGCAGGTTCCATCTCTGCCAATAATGAGCCCGATGCGTCCGGAGACGGGCGTCAAGCCGGCCCGCTACCCTATTTCCGTGGTAGTGAAACGTTATGGCAGGGGTCTGCGGACTGGATTAGAATGCTTTCGTGGTGCCGCAAGGCAAATGTAGGCGCCCGTCTAAGTGAAGGAGTGGTGCTTTGAACAACAATATGTTTTCGAAAGCAGCAGTGTGGCTGGTGATCGCACTGGTGCTGTTTACGGTGTTCAAGCAGTTCGACAAACCCCGTGTCCAGGAAGGCGTTTCCTATTCGCAGTTCATGGACGACGCGAAGAACGGCAAAGTCAAGAACGTCATTGTCCAGGGGCGGAACCTCACGGTCACTCCAGCAGACGGCCAGAAGTACCAGATCGTGTCGCCCGGCGACATCTGGATGGTCGGCGATCTGATGAAGTATGGCGTACAGGTGAGCGGCAAGGCTGACGACGAACCCAATGCACTGATGTCCGTGCTGTATTACCTCGGGCCGACGATCCTGATCATCGGTTTCTGGTTTTACATGATGCGACAGATGCAGGGGGGCGGCAAAGGCGGGGCCTTCTCGTTTGGCAAGTCGCGCGCGCGGCTGATCGACGAGAACAACAACGCAATCAATTTCACCGACGTCGCCGGTTGCGACGAAGCCAAGGAAGAAGTGTCGGAACTCGTCGACTTCCTGCGCGATCCGCAGAAATTCCAGAAGCTCGGTGGTCGTATTCCGCGCGGCGTGTTGCTCGTTGGCCCGCCGGGAACCGGTAAGACGCTGCTCGCGCGCGCCATCGCCGGCGAGGCGAAGGTGCCGTTCTTCAGCATTTCAGGTTCAGATTTCGTGGAAATGTTCGTCGGCGTCGGCGCGGCTCGCGTGCGCGACATGTTCGAGCAGGCCAAGAAGCACGCGCCGTGTATCGTGTTCATCGACGAAATCGACGCGGTCGGCCGTCATCGAGGCGCCGGCATGGGCGGCGGTAACGACGAGCGCGAACAGACGCTGAACCAGATGCTCGTCGAAATGGACGGCTTCGAGGCGAACTCGGGCGTCATCGTGATCGCCGCGACGAACCGTTCGGATGTGCTCGACAAGGCGCTGTTGCGTCCGGGCCGTTTCGACCGTCAGGTGTACGTGGGTCTGCCCGATATTCGCGGCCGCGAGCACATCATGAAGGTGCACCTGCGCAAGGTGCCGATCTCGAACGACGTCGATGCGGCAGTGATCGCGCGCGGCACGCCCGGTTTCTCGGGCGCAGATCTCGCAAACCTCGTCAACGAAGCAGCACTGTTCGCGGCGCGCCGCGGCAAGCGCATCGTCGAAATGACGGACTTCGAGGACGCGAAGGACAAGATCTTCATGGGTCCAGAGCGCAAGTCGGCTGTGATCCGCGAAGAATCGAAGCGTGCTACCGCGTATCACGAATCGGGTCATGCGGTGATCGCGAAGCTGTTGCCGAAGGCCGATCCGGTGCACAAGGTCACGATCATTCCGCGCGGCCGTGCGCTGGGCGTCACATGGCAGTTGCCGGAGCATGACAACGAAACGTACTCGAAGGAATATCTGCTCGACCGTCTTGCCATCCTGTTCGGCGGCCGCGTCGCGGAAGAGCTGTTCCTGAACCTGATCAGCACCGGTGCGTCGGACGACTTCAACAAGGCGACGCAGACGGCTCGCGCGATGGTTGCCCGCTTCGGCATGACGGATGCGCTCGGACCGATGGTCTATGTCGACGACGAGAACGACGCTTCGCCGTTCGGCCGAGGCTTCACGCGGACCATTTCGGAAGCGACGCAACAGAAGGTCGACGCGGAAATCCGTCATGTGCTGGACGAGCAGTACAATCTCGCACGGCGCCTGCTCGAAGAGAACCGCGACAAGGTCGAAGCGATGACCGCCGCACTGATGGAGTGGGAGACGATCGACGCCGATCAGATCAACGACATCATGGCAGGCCGTCCGCCGCGTTCGCCGAAGAGCTCGCCGCCGTCGGCAAGCGACGCCTCGTCGGGCGGTAGCCCGGGCACCGAAGTCAAGCCGGGCAGCGCAACCGCGCCGGCCTGATCTGCAGCCAGTAGAAAGTGCGGGCCGGTGTGCTACACACCGGCCCGTTTTGCATTTATCCGTTCCAAGTGAAGCATTGCTACGTGTCGAAAGTCGATTCCTCTTCCGCACCCCTTCCAGAGCCGCTGCAGTGTGGCCGCTTCAAGCTGACGTTCGAACGCCCGTTGGTCATGGGCATCCTGAACGTCACTCCCGATTCCTTTTCCGATGGCGGCAAGTTCGCGACGCGCGGCGATGCGCTGCGCCAGGCCGAGCGCATGATGCTCGAGGGCGCGGACATCATCGATATCGGCGGGGAATCGACGCGTCCTGGCGCGCCGCCGGTGCCGCTCGACGAAGAGCTGGAGCGCGTGTTGCCGCTCGTCGAGCAACTGCGTGGCGCGAACGTGCCATTGTCGGTTGATACGTACAAGCCGGAAGTGATGCGTCATGCGTTGAACGCGGGCGCCGACCTGATCAACGACATCTGGGGCTTCCGCATGCCCGGCGCGATCGACGCGGTGCGCGACAGCGACTGCGGCCTTTGTGTCATGCATATGCTAGGTGAGCCGCAGACCATGCAGCTGGGCGAGCCGCACTATGACGACGTCGTCGGTGAAGTGCGCCACTTCCTCGAGGAGCGTGTCGCGACGTTGCAGCAGGCGGGGATTGCGCGCGAGCGTATCAGCGTCGATCCGGGTTTCGGCTTCGGCAAGGTCGTCGTCGAGCATAACTACGCGCTGCTCGCGCATCTGCGCGACACGGCCCCGCGCGCCGCTTCGCCGTATCCGATTCTTGCGGGCATGTCGCGCAAGTCGATGATTGGCGCGGTGACGGGGCGGCCGGCGCCGGAGCGCGCGGCCGGCAGCATCGCCGCGGCGGTGTGCGCGGCCGAACGGGGCGCCGCGATTCTGCGCGTACACGACGTCGCGCAAACAGTCGATGCATTGAAAGTATGGGCAACCCTGCGCGACGCGGACAAGCAGAGCCGCGCGCGCGGTTGAACCCGCAGCCACGGACAGGGAGAACAAACATGGCACGTCGTTACTTCGGAACGGACGGCATTCGAGGCAAGGTCGGCGAAGGCCCGATCACGCCGGAATTCGTGTTGCGGCTCGGCTATGCGGCCGGCAAGGTGCTCGCGGGCGCCGATCAATGGGCGAAAACAGGCACCCGTCCGACCGTGCTGATCGGCAAGGACACGCGGGTGTCGGGCTACATGCTCGAAGCCGCGCTCGAATCGGGCTTCTCGGCCGCCGGCGTCGACGTGATGCTGGCCGGCCCGATGCCGACACCCGGCATCGCCTATCTGACGCGCGCACTGCGGCTTGCCGCGGGTGTCGTGATCAGCGCATCGCACAACCCGTACTACGACAACGGCATCAAGTTCTTCTCGGCCGACGGCAACAAGCTGCCGGACGACGTCGAGGCGCAGATCGAGGAGCAGCTCGAACTGCCGCTCGCGTGCGCGGCCTCCGAGCAACTGGGCAAAGCGCGCCGTCTCGATGACGCAGGTGGCCGCTACATCGAGTTCTGCAAGAGCACGTTCCCGGCCGCGTACGACCTGCGCGGCATGAAGCTCGTCGTCGATTGCGCGCATGGCGCCGCGTACGACGTCGCGCCGCACGTGTTCCATGAGCTCGGCGCGGAAGTGATCCCGATCGGCGTCTCGCCGAACGGCTTCAATATCAACGACGGCGTCGGCGCGACCGCGCCGGATGCGCTGGTTCGCGCGGTGCGCGCGAACCACGCGGACCTCGGTATCGCGCTCGATGGCGACGCCGACCGTCTGCAGGTCGTCGACGAGTCCGGCCGCCTTTTCAACGGCGACGAGCTGTTGTACGTGCTGGTCAAGGACCGTATGGCGACCGCCGGCCACGTGGAAGGAGCGGTCGGCACGCTGATGACCAACATGGCCGTGGAGGTCGCGCTGCAGAATGCCGGCGTCAAGTTCGTGCGCGCCGCGGTCGGCGACCGCTATGTGCTCGAACAGCTTCGCGAGCACGGCTGGCAGCTCGGCGCCGAAGGTTCGGGCCACATTCTGTCTCTCGATCGCCATTCGACCGGCGACGGCATCGTGTCCGCTCTGCTCGTGCTGGCCGCGATGCAGCGCAGCGGCAAATCGCTCGCGGATCTGCTCGACGGTGTCACCCTGTTTCCGCAGAAGCTGATCAACGTGCGCATGAAGCCCGGCTCGGACTGGAAGGGCAGCGAGACGATCCGCAGTGCGATCAAGGTGGCCGAAGGCGCGCTCGACGGCCGCGGCCGCGTGCTAATCCGCGCGTCAGGCACCGAGCCGGTACTGCGCGTGATGGTGGAGGCGCAGAACGTCGCGGACGCGCTCGAGCATTCTGAAGCGATTGCCGAAGCCGTGCGGGTAGCGACGGCCTGATCGATTCCCGAGTCGACGGCGGGCGGTGGCGGCCGCTTGCCGCCTGCCTGAGCGTCGCAAGCAGAAGATTCAGCGGGCTCCATAAACTGGGTGGCCGGGCTTTCACACCCAACGAAGGCTCATTCCTCACCCCATCGAATCCCCACTCCGCAGCCGCCAAAAGGACGGCACATCCCGCACAAGAACGACCTCCGCGCGCAGCGCAAACGTTCGCGCCCCATCTTTTTCGTCTACCCTGAAAAATGCGATGCAACGGGCATCGGCACAGCGGCAATTCGGCGGCTTCGGCACCTTTCACGGGGTAATATGACTGTCACATCTGATTCATTATCAGTCACGTTTTTGTCATAAAGAGACCCTAAGCTTCGCGGTGTTCGAGTTTCACGCTCACACCACACGCTCACACCACCTTGGAGGTCTCATGAAATTGATGCAAACCGTGTTCGCTGGCGTCGCTGGCGCGCTCTTCGCAATCGCAGCGCAAGCCGCAGACATCACCGGCGCGGGCAGCACGTTCGCGGCACCGATTTACACGAAGTGGGCCGACGCTTATCAGAAGACCGGCGGCGGCAAGGTTAACTACCAAGGCATCGGTTCTTCGGGCGGCATCAAGCAGATCGAGGCGAAGACCGTCGATTTCGCAGGGTCGGACGCTCCGCTGAAGGACGACGAACTCGCGAAGGCAGGCCTGTTCCAGTTCCCGACGGTGGTCGGCGGCGTGGTGCCGGCAGTCAACGTGCCGGGCGTCAAGCCGGGCGAGCTGGTGCTGTCGGGTGAAGTGCTCGGTGACATCTACCTGGGCAAGATCAAGAAGTGGAACGACCCGGCAATCGTCGCGCTGAATTCGAAGGTCAAGCTGCCGGATCTGGACATCGCCGTGGTGCGCCGCGCCGACGGTTCGGGCACCAGCTTCATCTGGACGAACTACCTGTCGAAGGTCAACCCGGAATGGAAGGCGAAGGTCGGTGAAGGTGCGACGGTCAACTGGCCGACCGGCACGGGCGGCAAGGGCAACGACGGCGTCGCGGCTTTCGTGCAGCGTCTGCCGGGCGCGATCGGTTACGTCGAATGGGCGTACGCCAAGCAGAACCACATGAACTACGTCGCGATGAAGAACGAATCCGGCGCGGTGGTTCAGCCGGAGACCGACACGTTCAAGGCAGCGGCGGCCGGCGCCGACTGGTCGAAGTCGTTCTATCAGATCCTGACGAACGAGCCGGGCAAGAACGCATGGCCGATCGTCGGCGCGACGTTCGTGCTGCTGCACACGACGCAGGACAAGGCACCGCAAGGCGCGGAAACGCTGAAGTTCTTCGACTGGGCGTTCAAGAACGGCGGCCAGGCTGCGAACGATCTGGACTACATCTCGCTGCCGCAGTCGGTCGTCTCGGAAATCCGCACGCAGTGGAAGCAGAAGGTCAAGGATTCGGCAGGCAAGACGCTCGCCGAGTAACAGGCGTAAGCTGGCGCGGTCGATCGGGGCCGCGCCCTGTAGCACCCCGGCCGTCCTCGTGCGAGGGCGGCCTGTGACTTTCACGCGGCATGCGCCGCATGCATCACCGACCGCCCGACATGTGTCGTCCGGCAACTGGAAACAGGTCCCTCAGGCTCTCATGTCCGATATTCATTTAGGGTCCGGCACGAGCCGGGCCACTCCGCCTGGCAGCGCGTCGCAGCAGAAAGCGCCTGGCCGCTCGGGCGATGTGATCTTCGGCGGCCTCGCACGCCTTTCCGCCATCGTCACGCTGCTGCTGCTCGGCGGCATCATCGTGTCGCTGGTCGTCGCCTCGATGCCGTCGATTCGCGAGTTCGGTCTCGCGTTCCTGTGGACGGCAGTGTGGGATCCGCCCAGCAAGCAATTTGGCGCGCTCGTGCCGATCTACGGCACGCTCGCGACGTCGATCATCGCTCTGCTCATCGCGGTGCCCGTCAGCTTCGGTATCGCGCTGTTTCTGACTGAACTGTCGCCCGCATGGCTGCGCCGGCCGCTCGGCATCGCGATCGAGCTGCTCGCCGCGATTCCGTCGATCGTGTACGGCATGTGGGGTCTGCTCGTGTTCGCGCCGATCTTCGCGGTGTGGTTCCAGAAGCCGCTAGGCGCGGTGCTCGGCGGCATTCCGATCGTCGGCGCGCTGTTCGCCGGTCCGCCGATCGGCATCGGCATTCTGTGCGCGGGTGTGATCCTTGCGATCATGATCATCCCGTACATCGCAGCGGTGATGCGCGACGTGTTCGAAGTCACGCCGGTGCTGCTGAAGGAATCGGCGTACGGTATCGGCTGCACGACGTGGGAAGTGATGTGGAAGATCGTGCTGCCGTTCACGAAGAGCGGTGTGATCGGCGGCATCATGCTCGGTCTCGGCCGCGCGCTGGGTGAGACGATGGCGGTCACGTTCGTAATCGGCAACACCAACCTGCTCGACAATATTTCGCTGTTTTCGCCGGGCAACAGCATCACCTCGGCGCTCGCCAATGAGTTCGCGGAAGCGGAGCCGGGCCTGCATACGTCGGCGCTAATGGAACTCGGCCTGATCCTGTTCGTGATTACATTCATCGTGCTGGCGATTTCGAAAATCATGCTGCTGCGTCTTGAGAAAGGGGAGGGCGCGAAATGAGCGGGCCGTCCCTGAACATACCGGGTCTGAAGGACCCCGCGACGCTCGAAACGATGCGCGTGCGCCTGCAAGGACGCCGTCGCATGACGAACGCGCTCGCGCTGACGATGTCGCTCGCGGCAATGGCGTTCGGTCTCCTGTGGCTCGTGTGGATTCTCTATACGACGCTGCGTCTCGGTATCGGCGGTCTGTCGGTCGAGCTGTTCACGCAGTCGACGCCGCCGCCGAACACCGACGGCGGCGGTCTCGCCAACGCGATCGTCGGCAGCGTGATGCTGGTAGGGCTCGCAACGCTCGTCGGCACGCCGATCGGCATCATGGCGGGCGTCTATCTCGCCGAATACGGCCAGAAGGGCTGGCTCGCGAACCTCACGCGCTTCATCAACGACATCCTGTTGTCGGCGCCGTCGATCGTGATCGGTCTGTTCGTCTACGCGCTCGTCGTCACGAAGATGGGCCACTTCAGCGGCTGGGCCGGCGCGTTCGCGCTCGCGTTGCTGCAGATTCCGATCGTGATCCGCACGACCGAAAACATGCTGAAACTCGTGCCGAGCGCGATGCGTGAAGCCGCGTTCGCGCTCGGCACGCCGAAGTGGAAGATGGTGCTGTCGATCACGCTGAAGGCGTCGATCGCGGGCGTCGTCACCGGTGTGCTGCTCGGGGTCGCGCGGATTGCCGGCGAAACCGCGCCGCTCCTCTTCACCGCGTTGTCGAACCAGTTCTTCTCGGTCGATATGGGCCAGCCGGTCGCCAACCTGCCGGTCACGATCTACAAGTTTGCGATGAGCCCGTTCGCGCAGTGGCAATCTCTCGCGTGGGCCGGCGTCTTCCTGATCACGCTCGCGGTGCTGGGACTGAACATCCTCGCGCGCGCGATCTTCTCGAACAAGTAAGGGCGGAGTGAATCCGATGAACATGGCAGAAACCCAACTCAATCCGATCGGGCACGCCGCGCCCGCGGGCTCCGACCCCGAAAGCAGCGCTCACGCACAAACGCCGTCGCGTCCGAAGATTGAGGTCAAGGACCTCAACTTCTTCTACGGCAAGTATCACGCGCTGAAGAACATCAATCTGCAGATTCCCGAAGGCAAGGTGACCGCGTTCATCGGCCCGTCTGGCTGCGGCAAGTCCACGCTGCTGCGTACCTTCAACAAGATGTACGCGCTCTACCCGGAGCAGCGCGCGGAAGGCGAGATCGTGATGGACGGCGAAAACCTGCTGACCCTGCGCCAGGACATTTCGCTGCTGCGCGCGCGCATCGGCATGGTGTTCCAGAAGCCGACGCCGTTCCCGATGTCGATCTACGACAACATCGCGTTCGGCGTGAAGATGTTCGAGAAGCTGTCGCGCTCGGAAATGGACGACCGCGTCGAATGGGCGCTGACCAAGGCGGCGCTGTGGAACGAAGTGAAGGACAAGCTCGGCCAGAGCGGCTACGGTTTGTCGGGCGGCCAGCAGCAGCGTCTGTGCATCGCGCGCGGTATTGCAATTCGCCCCGAAGTGCTGCTGCTCGACGAGCCCTGCTCGGCGCTCGACCCGATTTCGACGGGCCGTATCGAAGAGCTGATCGCTGAACTCAAGAGCGACTACACGGTGGTGATCGTCACGCACAACATGCAGCAGGCGGCCCGCTGTTCGGACTACACTGCCTATATGTACCTCGGCGAACTGATCGAATTCGGCGACACCGAAAAGATCTTCATCAAGCCGGTCCGCAAGGAAACCGAGGACTACATCACTGGCCGCTTCGGCTAATCCGCCGGGCAATACAACGGAGTACGACATGTCGGATAAACATCTGTCCAGCCAGTTCGACGCCGACCTGAACCTCGTTTCGTCGAAGGTGCTCGAAATGGGCGGTCTCGTCGAATCGCAGATCGTCAACGCGATGCAGGCGCTCAACGAATTCGACCTCGACATCGCCGAGCAGGTGATCGTCGCCGAAGACCGTCTGAACAAGATGGAAGTCGAGATCGACGAAGAGTGCAGCAACATCATCGCGCGCCGTCAGCCGGCCGCGCGCGATCTGCGCTTGCTGATCGCGATCTCGAAGACCATCACGAACCTCGAGCGCGCCGGCGACGAAGCCGAAAAGATCGCGAAGCGCACCAAGCGTCTGATGGAAGACGGCGCATCGCGCACCATCAACATCGCCGAGATCAAGCTGTCGGGCGAAATGGCCGTGTCGATCCTGCGCCGTGCGCTGGACGCGTTCGCGCGTCTGGACACGGTCGCCGCCGCGCAGATCGTGCGCGACGACAAGGCGATCGACGAGGAATTCCGCGCGTTCGTGCGCAAGCTGATTTCGTATATGACCGAAGATCCGCGTTCGATTTCGGTGGGCCTCGACTTCCTGTTCATCGCCAAGGCAATCGAGCGGATCGGCGACCACGCGAAGAACATCGCGGAATTCATCATCTACATCGTCAAGGGTACCGACGTGCGGCACCAGTCGCGCGACACGCTCGAACGCGAAGCGCTCAGCTAATCCAGAGATAAGGAACAGAGGTGCCGATGCCCAGCAGCATTCTCGTCATTGAAGATGAGCCCGCCATTTCCGAACTGATTTCGGTCAATCTTCAACACGCCGGGCACTGCCCGATTCGCGCGTACAACGCGGAGCAGGCGCACAACCTGATCAGCGACGTACTGCCCGATCTCGTGCTGCTCGACTGGATGTTGCCGGGTAAATCGGGTATTTCGTTCGCGCGCGATCTGCGCAACAACGAGCGTACGAAGCATATCCCGATCATCATGCTGACCGCGCGAGGCGACGAGCAGGACAAGGTGCTCGGCCTCGAGATCGGCGCCGACGATTACGTGACGAAGCCGTTCTCGCCGAAGGAACTGATGGCGCGCATCAAGGCGGTGCTGCGCCGCCGTGCGCCGCAGCTGACCGAAGACGTGGTCGCAATCAACGGGCTGAAGCTCGATCCGGCCACGCACCGCGTCGCCGCGCATGCGGAAGGCAGCGAGATCAAGCTCGATCTCGGCCCGACCGAATTCCGTCTGCTGCACTTCTTCATGACTCACCCGGAGCGCGTGCACAGCCGCACGCAACTGCTCGATCAGGTGTGGGGCGATCACGTGTTCGTCGAAGAGCGGACCGTCGACGTACATATCAAGCGTCTGCGCGCGGCACTCAAGCCGGCCGGGTGCGATGCTATGATTGAAACGGTACGCGGCAGCGGTTACCGGCTGGCGAAGAGCGCCTGATAGCCGTCGTCGGCGCGCTGCATCACATGGCGCTGTGTCGCCGTACCTCCCTCCTGCGCTGTATTTTCTCTTCGATCGCTAGACCATGAACATCATCTGGGCGCGCTCCATCGTGTCGGTCGTGCTGCTTGCTGTTCTGTGCGCGGTGGTCGGCGCACTGCTGAACGTCAAGGCAGGGCTCGCTCTCGCCATCGTCCTGCTGCTCGCACAGAGCGTCTTCAGTACCTTCCACAAGCAGCGTCTGTGGCGTCTGCTCGACGCGCCGGTGTACGGCGAAGTGCCGAGCGCCCCCGGCATCTGGGGCGAAATCTATTACCGTCTGCACAAGCTCGCGAAGCGCTGGCATGCCCAGGTGCGCCAGGTCGAGCAGCAGCATTCGCGTTTCATCCAGGCGATCCAGGCGTCGCCTAACGGTGTCGCGATGCTCGACGATCATGATCAGATCGAGTGGTGCAACGCGATTTCCGAAAGCCACTTTGGGCTCGATGCGAAGCGCGATCTGCGTCAGCACATCACGCATCTGGTGCGTCATCCGGATTTCGTGCGCTATCTGAATTCGCATCGCTACGAGGAAATGCTGATCATGCGCGGCATGGGCGACAAGCGCCAGAACGTGCTGTCGGTGCAGGTGTTTCCTTACGGCGACAATCGCAAGCTCGTGCTGTCGCAGGACATCACCGAGCTCGAGCGCACCGATGCGATGCGGCGTGACTTCGTCGCCAACGTGTCGCACGAATTGAAAACGCCGCTGACCGTGTTGTCCGGCTTTCTCGAGACGATGCGCGAGCTGCCGTTGGGCGAAGCCGAGCGCGCGCGTTATCTCGAGCTGATGGAGCAGCAGGCGTCGCGCATGCGTCATATCGTCAGCGATCTGCTCGTGCTCGCGACGCTCGAAGGCGACAACAAGCCACCGAGCGATCAGATGATCGACATGCGCGCGGTGTTGCGGCATCTGCATGACGACGCGCAGAGCCTGTCCAGCGATCATCACAAGATCGTCTTCGATGCCGACGAAGCGCTGACCGTCACCGGCGTCGAAACCGAGATTTTCAGCGCATTCGGCAATCTGGTGACGAACGCGATCCGCTACACGCCGGACGGCGGCTCGATCAAGGTTAACTGGCGTGCGCAGGGTGGCCATGCGGTGTTCTCGGTCACCGATAGCGGCCTCGGCATTCCGGCCGCCGATATCCCGCGGCTCACCGAGCGCTTCTATCGCGTCGATCGCAGCCGTTCGCGCGACACGGGCGGCACCGGGCTCGGTCTCGCGATCGTCAAGCACGTACTGCAACGGCACGATGCGCAACTCGACGTGAAGAGCGAAGAAGGGCGCGGCAGCACGTTCACGGTGCGCTTTCCGGTGTATCGGACGGCGCGCTGTCAAACCGCACAGGTTTGAACGCGGCAGTCGTACGACTGGTCGACGCATAAAAAAACCGCCTGAAAAAGGCGGTTTTTTTATGCGCGCGGATCGTCGGGTGCCCGCCGTCGCGGCGAGCACCCGAAACGCGGGCGACTACGAACAGAACTTGCCGAGCAGACTCATCTGAGCATTGCGCGACGCCTTGCCCGGCCGGCGCCGGCGATAGTGACCGTCGCTCTGCATCAACCAGGCCGACTGGTTGTCGCCGAGAAACGCCGACAGCCCTTCCGCGATCACGCGCCGCTTCAGTCGCCGGTTGTTGACCGGGAATGCGACTTCGACGCGCCGGAACAGATTGCGATCCATCCAGTCGGCGCTCGACAGATAGACCTGTTCCTTGCCGCCGTCGTAGAAGTAGTAGATGCGATGGTGTTCGAGAAAGCGCCCGACGATCGAGCGCACCGTGATGTTCTCGGAGAGCCCTTGCACGCCCGGCTGCAGCGAGCACACGCCGCGCACGATCAGATCGATCTTCACGCCGGCCTGCGATGCTTCGTACAGCTCGGCGATCACCGTCGGCTCGAGCAGCGCGTTCATCTTCGCGACGATGCGCGCCTTCTTGCCCGCGCGCGCATGCTCGGCTTCCTTGCGGATCGCGTCGACGAGCTTCGGATGCAGCGTGAACGGCGATTGCCACAGCTCGTGCAGCTTCAGCTCGCCGCCGATGCCGGTGAGCTGCTGGAACACATGGTGCACATCCTCGCAGATCTTCTGATCGGCGGTCATCAGACCGAAATCGGTATAGAGGCGCGCGGTGCGCGGGTGATAGTTGCCCGTGCCGAGATGCACGTAGCGCTTCAGGCTCGACTTGCCGCCCGCCGACACGCGTCGCACGATCAGCATCATCTTCGCGTGGCACTTGTGGCCGACGACGCCGTAGACCACGTGCGCGCCGACCGCTTCGAGCTGCGAGGCCCAGTTGATGTTGGTTTCCTCGTCGAAGCGCGCGAGCAGCTCGACGACCACCGTGACTTCCTTGCCGTTGCGCGCGGCCTGCATCAGCGCATCCATCAGCGGCGAGTCGGTGCCGGTCCGATAGATGGTCTGCTTGATCGCGACCACGTTCGGGTCCTTGGCCGCCTGCAGCAGCAGCTCGAGCACCGGCTGGAAGCTCTCGTACGGATGATGCAGCAGCACGTCGCCCTGATCGATCACATCGAACATGCTCGCGCTGTTGGCGATCTGCCTCGGCGTCGACGGAATGTGCGGCACGAACTTCAGATCCGGCCGGTCGACCATCTCGGGCAGCTGCATCAGCCGCACCAGATTGACGGGGCCGTTCACGTAGTAGCAGTCCTTGTTCGACAGACCGCTTTCGTCGAGCAGGCGCCGCACCACATGCGTGGGCGTTTCCGCCGACACTTCGAGCCGCACCGCATTGCCCAGATGCCGCGCCGGCAGTTCGCCCTGCAACGCGACGCGCAGATTGGTGATTTCGTCTTCGTCGACGAACAGCTCGCTGTTGCGCGTGATGCGAAACTGATTGCAGCTTCGCACGAAGAGATTCGGAAACAGCTCGCCGACAAAGTGTTGGAGCAGCGAGCTCAGCAGCACGAAGCCATGCGGATAACCCGACAGCTCCTGCGGCATGCGCACGAGTCGCGGCAGCGCGCGCGGCGCCTGCACGATGCCCATCATCGCCTGACGGCCGAACGCGTCCTTGCCCTCGAGCTCGACGACGAAGTTCAGGCTCTTGTTCAGCACGCGCGGAAACGGATGCGCGGGGTCGAGACCGATCGGCGTGAGCACCGGCAGCAGTTCGTTGAAGAAGTAGTTGCGCGCCCATTCGGTCTGCGCGTCGCTCCAGGCTTCGTTGCCGTGGAAATAGATGCCTTCCTGTTCGAGCGCGGTGAGCACCGTGTCGTGCAGCATGGTGTACTGGCGATGCACGAGCTTCTGCGCACGTTCGACCACGAGGTCGTACATGTGAAGCAGCGACATGCCGTCGGGCGACAATGCGCCGGGGTTGTCGCCCATCTGTTCCTGAAGCCCGGCCATGCGGACTTCGAAGAATTCGTCGAGGTTGCTACTGGTGATGCAGATAAAGCGGAGACGTTCGAGCAAGGGGACGGCGGGATCGGCGGCTTGCGCCAACACACGCTCGTTGAAACCCAGAATGCCCAGCTCGCGATTCAATAGGGGATAGCGGACGGACATCGGCGGCGGGATTGGAATATCTGAAATGGAGACGGAAAGACGCTCGGAAATTCTCACGGTTTGATGACGTCCTGATGACATCGGCGATGTTTTTAACATTTTATGCCGTAATCGTCGTCTGTCGTCAATATGACGCGCTACCTATGCGACGATACCGAACTCCCTGCGCCGCGAGGTGACACCGTGAAGGCTGCTACGCTTAGAATGGCGTCTTTGAACAGTGCGGCCGGCCGCGACGCGCACCATGCGCCGAAGGCGCCGGGCAGGCGCGTGGCGCTGCCGGAGTCCGCCGTCACGCCCTCGGCCGCAGCCGCCGCGCTCGCGCGCATGGAGTACGCTTACCCGATGGTCAATCTTCCTCATCTCCTCGCCGCCGTCGATCTCGGTTCGAACAGCTTCCGGCTCATCGTGGGCCGGGTCGAGGAAACCGACGCGGGCAGCCAGATCTATCAGGTCGACGCCTTGCGCGAGCCGGTGCGGCTCGCGGCCGGGCTATCGAGCGACAAGATGCTCGATCGCGCATCGCAGGTGCGTGGCTGGGATGCGCTGAAGCGCTTCGGCGAGCGGTTGCGCGATTTTCATCCGGACCACGTGCGCGCGGTCGCGACCAATACGCTGCGCATCGCGAAGAATGCGGGCGAATTTCTCGGCGAAGCGCAGGCCGCGCTCGGTTTTCCGATCGAGGTGATCGCCGGGCGCGAGGAAGCGCGCCTGATTTATGCGGGCGCCGCGCACTCGGTGCCGGCGAGCGCGGGCAAGCGGCTCGTCGTCGATATTGGCGGTGGCTCGACGGAATTCATCATCGGCTCGCACTACACGCCGATGATGATGGAGAGTTTGTATATCGGCTGCGTGAGCCATAGCCGCGCGTTTTTCCCGGCCGGCAACGTCGACGAGTACACGATGCGCCAGGCCGAGCTCGCCGCGCGCCGCGAAATCCAGATCATTTCCGCCGAATACAAGAAGACCGGCTGGGAGCAGGCGATCGGCTCGTCGGGCACCGCGCGCGCGCTCGCCGAACTGGTCGAGGCGAACAATTTCAACGATGCGGGCGTCACCCACGGCATTTCGCGCGGCGGCCTCGAGCGGCTCAAGCGCGCGCTGATCAAGGCCGAAAACGTCAACCGGCTGAAACTGATTGCGCTGAAGAGCGACCGCGTGCCGGTGCTCGCGGGCGGGCTGTCGATCATGATCGCGGTGTTCGACGAACTGGGCGTCGACTATGTCGACACCACCGACGGCGCGCTGCGCCTCGGCGTCATGTACGACCTGCTCGGCCGTTCGCAGCACGAGGACATGCGTACGGTGACGGTCGAGGGCTTCATGCGCCGCTATGGCGTCGATCGCCCGCAGGCGGGGCGCATCGGCGATCTGTCGACGAGCTTCTACGACCAGTTCGTCGAACCGGACGAGGAACGCCGCGCGGAAAACCGCATGTTCATCGGCTGGGCGGCGTCGCTACACGAAATCGGGCTGTCGATCTCGCATAGCGCGTATCACAAACACTCGGCTTATATCGCGAGCAATGCCGACATGCCGGGCTTTTCGCGTACCGACCAGGCGCGCCTCGCCGCGCTCGTGCTCGGTCACGCGGGCAAGCTCGGCAAGCTGTCGCAGACGCGCGACGTCGAATGGCCACTGCTGTTCTGTCTGCGGCTCGCGGCGTTGCTGTGCCGTCGACGCGCGGACGTCGGCCTGCCGGGCATCACGGTTGCTCAGGCGAACGGCGGTTACGAGGTGCGTTTGCCGAACGAGTGGGTCGCCAACAATCCGTTGACGGATTACAGCCTGATCCAGGAGGCGGCGGAGTGGGAGAAAGTCGGGATTCCGTACCGTGTCGTTTATACGGACGATTGACGCGATGCGGATCGACGCACGCGTCGATTCGCGGCGTGTGCACGAACAAAAAAAGCCCTGCAAATGCAGGGCTTTTTCGTATCTCGGCGCAGCTTATCGCGGCAACGCATCGCCGAGGAAGTGCCGCGCATAGCGCGCGTTGATATCGGACAGACGGAGCAGCGTCAGGAAATCCGCGGTATTGAAGTCGGGGTCCCACGCCGGTGCGCCGCAAATCTTCGCGCCGAGACGCAAGTAGCCCTTCACGAGCGGGGGCGGCGCGACGGCGGCACCCGTCTGCAGTTCGTCGACCGGCAGCGGCGTATGCGGGAACGCGCGATATTCGGGCGCGGTCAGCACGTTGTCGCGCAGCGAGCAATACAGGTTCGCCGCATAGTGGCCGCCGTCGGCCATCGCGACGCTCGCGCAGCCGAGCATCGTCTCGTAGCCGTTGTGCTTCATGTACGCGGCGAGCCCAGCCCATAGCGACATGATCACCGAGCCGCTGCGATAGTCCGGATGCACGCACGAGCGGCCGACCTCGACCATCTTCGCGCGCAGATGCGTGAGACGCGACACGTCGAACTCGCTTTCCGCATATAGACGGCCGATGCGCGCGGCCTGATGCGGCGGCAGAGCGCGATACGTGCCGACTACTTTCAACGTGTCGAGATCGCGTACCAGCAAATGGTCGCAGTACGAATCGAAGGCATCGACGTCGAGGCCCGCGGGGCCGCTGAGGCGTGCGCCCATTTCGTCGGCGAAGACGCGATAGCGTAGACGCTGCGCTTCACGCAGCTCTTCGTCGGTACGCGCCCACGACACTTGCAGGCGATGCTGCGCGGTGACCGTTTCCTCGGCGTGTGGCAGACGGCGCGGTTCGAAAAGCGAGGCGAAGGGCAGGGTGGGCGTCGGCAGTTCTCGCATTGGCTGTCCTGGTCGAAAAGAGTGAGGATTTCTTTTTTCGCCAATGTAGTAACGCGCGGTGACGCTCGCATGGCAAAGCCGTGACGATTGGATGACTGCCCGTAAGCCCTCGCGTGGGTGCCTGTAATGTCGGAGGTGTCGCGCGACACGCGCGCTTAGATCAGATCGGGGCTGATGGCGGCGCGCAACACCGCCTCATCTTCGCCGTTGCGCTCGCGGCTCTCGATCCACCAGATGCCGGCTTTTTTCAGTGGCCAGCTCGCACGGCTGTCGCCGAGCAGTTGCGCGGCGACGTGGCCGAGCGTCGGTTGATGGCCGACGATCACCACGGTTTGCGCGATCCCGCCGGGCCAGCCGGCCGCTTCCAGGACGTCGTTCGCGCTCGCGTTCGGCGCGAGTTCGCGCACGACGCGGTACTGGTCGCTCAACGTCTCGGCGGTCTGGATGGTGCGCACGGCGGGGCTCGCGAGTATGACTGCGTCGTCGGGCAAACGGGCGCGCAGCCATTTCGCGGCGTTCTGCGCCTGCTTGCGGCCGCGCGTGGTGAGCGCGCGGGAGAGATCGCTCGCGGCGACATCTTCTGCTTCGGCGTGACGCCAGAGGATCAGGTCCATGGGAGTCTCCTTTTTGAGCGGCTTGGGATGGCGTTGCGGCGGGCTTGCGCGTCTTCGCAGCGAGGTACCTGCCCCAAGCACTGTCGCATGCGCGGGTGATGATTTGCAAGGCGAGTGCCTGCCGGGTCGGCTGTCGGCGTCCATGTGAACGCGAGCCAAAAAAGCAAAAACCCGCGAAGCCGGAGGCTTCGCGGGTTTCGACCTGCTTTTCGTGGTCGGAGCGATAGGATTCGAACCTACGACCCTCTGATCCCAAATCAGATGCGCTACCAGGCTGCGCTACGCTCCGACGAATCCGGGAGTATAGGGGGTGCGGGCAGGAGCGTCAATCCCTTGGCGGCCCCAACCGCACGGGCAACGACGTTCACCGTAGCGGGCTCGCGCCGGCCTCGCGGTGGGCTATATACGCCCCATCAACAGCAGAACGATCACGATGATCAGCACGACGCCGACGAGTCCAGTCGGCCGATAGCCCCAGCCGCTGCTATACGGCCAGCTTGGCAACGCGCCGATCAGCAGCAGGATGAGCACGATTAGCAGGATGGTTCCGACGGTCATGGCGTTCTCCTTTTTGAGGGGGCCGCGAAATCGCTGGCCGCATCTTCACGCTGGTTTGGCGCGCGCGCGCCGCGACAATCGACGCGCGTGTCGCACGTCTGTTGCTGGATCGGAACCAGCAAGGCATGTGCCCATCACCCGTTAAGCTCGATGCAGTGAGGCCTTGGACGAAAGCGCAGAAGGAGAGAGCGACGCAGGAAGCGTCGTCGTTCGATGTAGGTATGCCCAAAGAACCGGAAAGGCGTTGCGCACGTCCAGCGGACCTCGATGCGCGCACGCGCCGCAACGCCGGTCAACGCGTCACCCAGCGGACCGCGCGACTGAGGCACCGTGACATGCCGGTGCCGCGGCCAGAGGCCATTCGGTCAGAGTCGAAGATCACCCGCATCAATGCCTTGGACGCCTCCAATGCGGCATATGTAGATGCTGATGCGTCCAGTGGTGCAGCATGCCCTCGCCATCGTGTTCACGCCGGTAGGCCCGCGATTCGAAAATCGACAACGCCACCAGCACGATCAGGCCTATTGCGAGCCCGATCAGGCCCGCGATCGATTCACCGTCCATGGCAGTCTCCCGGTAGGTCCAGCCATGAACCCATAGTAGCGCAGGTCCGGCGAAATCTCACGAATTGGAACGAGCGACGCACAAGGTGTGTGATGGCGTCGCCGAACGCGCTTTGCGGTTAGACTCTCGGCGCGCCGGCGGACGTCCGCCATCGCTTTTTCCCGGAGACGATTGCAAAATGACCCGCGTTCTGACTCTTGCCTTGCTGTTGTGCGCCGGCGTCGCCGGCTGTGCGGACAATCCGTCCGCGCATCGCGGCAGCCCACCACATGATCCCGCCGACTACCACGGCGTGCCCACCGACGATCGGCCGCCCGCGATGGTGCCCGCGCCCGTCGCACAGTGAGCGCTCGTTGACGTGAAAACGATCGGGAAAGGGCGGGCAAAGCGAAGCACCGGCGCGGGCACGCCGGCACTTCTGACCCGTGCCGACTGTTCGCGCGGAGAGCACGGGCTGAGAGCATTCCAGGACGCGCTCGTTATGCGATATGTATGCGCTTGTTTCAAGCCGTAACGGTCTGTCGTCCGCCGAATAGCCAACGGTGCCCAGCGCACCGCGCTAGGCGGCCGCGATCCCCCGCGACACGCCCGGCAGGTAACGCGCGAGCGTTGCGCCACGCGTGGCCATGAAGATCAGCAGCGCGATCCACAGCCCGTGATTGCCGTGCCACGCGAGCAATGCCGACGACGCCGCCACGAACACCGCAAGCGACACCGCCATCGACATCATCAGCTCGCGCGTTCGCGTCGCGCCGATGAACACGCCGTCGAGCAGGAAGCCCCACACCGAAATGACCGGCGACAGCGCCGCCCACGGCAGATAGGTTTCGGCCGCGGCACGCACGGCGGCCTGATCGGTCAGCCGCTCGATGATCCACGCGCCCGCGCCCCAGTACACGCACGAGAAGCCGATCGCGCCGAGCGCCGACCACAGCGCGGTGACCTTGACCGCCTGCGCGAACGCGTGACGATCGCGCGCACCGATCGCCGCGCCGACCAGCGCTTCGGCCGCGTGCGCGAAACCGTCGAGCCCGTACGCCATGAAGGTCTGGAAATTGAGTAGCAATGCGTTCGCGGCGAGCGTCGCGTCGCCTTGCCGCGCGCCGAGATGCGCGAACCAGCCGAACGACGACAGCAGGCACAGCGTGCGCACGAAGATGTCGCGATTGAGCACGACGAGCCGCTTCAGCGCGGCGGCGTCGAACAAGGCGGCGCGATTCAGCGCGGGCAGGCCGCGCGGCCTGCCGTGCCATAGCAGGGCGAGCCCGAGCACGAAGCCGAGCGCGTCGGCGGTCGCGGTAGCCGCGCCGATGCCGGCCACGCCCCAATGAAACGCGTACACGTACAGCAGCACCGCGGCGATGTTCACGCTGTTGATGAAGACCTGCGACAGCAATGCGAGCCGCACCTGCTGCGTGCCGAGCAGCCAGCCGAGTATCACGTAGTTGCCGAGCGCGAGCGGCGCGGCCCAGATGCGCGCGTGGCAATAAACCTGCGCGTGCCGCTGCACGGCGTCGCTGCCGCCGATCGCCCCGCAGCGCATAGTCGATCAGCGGTTGCTGCACGAGCAGCACCAGTGCGCCGATCGCGGCCGCCATCAGCAGTGCGCGCACGACGGTGTTGCGCAACTCGTCGCTGCGGCCCGCGCCGTGCGCCTGCGCGACGAGGCCGGTCGTGCCCATGCGCAGGAAGCCGAAGCCCCAGAACACGAAGTTGAAGAAGAGCCCGCCGAGCGCGACGCCGCCGAGGTAAGAGGCACTGTCCAGATGACCAGCGACGGCGGTATCGACCGCGCCGAGGATCGGTTGCGTCAGATTCGCGAGGACGATCGGCAACGCGAGCGTGAGCACCCGGCGATGCCAGCGCACCGGCAGCGCGGGCGCGCTGGCTGGGTGTGCGGCGGTTTCGGATCGCGCGGCGGGGGGCATACCGGCGTCGGGCGTACCGGCATCGGGCGTACCGGCATCGGGCGTCCTCGCGTCGTTCAAGAGCGCTCCTGCACGCACACCCAAGGAGAGACGACGACGGCCCAGAGCTCGGGGTCGCGCGCGGCGAAATCGGCGGCCGTCTCCGACTGAACGCGCACGACGAGGCCGGAGGACAACCATTGGGCGACCCGGGTGGTGTCGTCGTTGGCGATTGCCTCGGCGACGCTCACGAGATCGAGGTCGCGCGCGACGTGCAGCAGTATGCCGCGCGCAAAAAAACGTTCGAGTTCGCTCCAGCCGATCTTGGCGGTTTCGCCGAGCAGCTTCGCATAAAGGGGGCTTTGGGAGGCGTCGTTGGAAGTCATCGTGGACAGGGTCGGACGGGGCCGTCACTATAAACTATTGGCAAGGACCGGCGGGCCGCGTGGCGGCCTTGCGCAACGTGCCGGGCGGTTTTTATGCAGCGCTGACTGAATCGGATTCTGAACCTGGATGCCGGCGGATTCAACGACGGCGGCACACGAGGCGTGCCGCCTATCAGCACCGGCTATTAATCGTCCGAATATTCCAAACTGAAACGAGTTTGAATGCGGTTTCAATATTGTCGGCGGAATTGTCAATGTTAAGGATTTCACTATTCGCGAATTTGTTGTGAAGAAGTATCGGCGCTTATTCGGAAGAGTTGCCGCGACTAATCGATGCGTTACGTGCGTTTCCGCACCAAGTTAATATTCGCAAGCCAAAGCGGCGTTATTGCCGAATGAGTTAGTGTTATTCGGCCAGACCTCTTTCCTCTGCTGGTTTGGCGGGACTTTCCGCCGACAGCCCAGGAGCATTAACCGGTGCGATACTCCGACATTCCTGGTTTGAATGATTTGGCGTGTGGAGTATCCCAGCTGCGGCGCATTAAGCCGGTCTGATTCCGACATTTCCGATTCACGGATTGCGGAATCCGTACGCCGTGTAACATTGGCTGCAAAATTAATACATTGCGCTTGGAAATGCGGATTGTTAGATTTCGTTCTGGCGCATGGTGAACCGGTCCTTTGCCGATATGCGCCGAACCCCCGTTAGCCCGGCCTCGTGCCGGGCTTTTTTTTAATGGATTTACGCGGATGTTTAACCTGCCGCAGCGATCTTCACCGCGAATTCACATGTGCGGCCGATGATGGCGGATTATTTTTTTCGGCGCGAGACTCATGACCGGGGTGATCATTTTTGTCGGCGTGTGGCTAATCGCGCTCGCGTTGCTGGTGCGCTTCGCCGCGCGCATCGATCCGCGCTCCGGGCGCTGGCGACGCCGCTAAGCGGTGACGCTCTGCCGCTCGGCGGCCGCCCGTGCCGCACGGCGCGCTGCCTTTACTGCTTGCAGCGGATGACCATCGAACGGTTTTTCACATTCGCGCCGAAAATCCCACCGATCGTGCCGCCCGACGTCGCGCCGTTGTCGACGTCTTTCGAAACCACGTCGTACCCGTAGTTGCCGCAGGTTTCGCCCGCGCGCTTGTAGCACTCGGCCCAGCTCGTGCTGGCATCGCTGCCGCTGCAGTTGATCGCGAAGCCGGTGTCGCCGCTCGGCAGATAGGTCATCGTGGTCGTGGTCGAGCAGCCGCCGAGGCCGCCGAGCGTCAGGAGGCCAAGACTGATCGTCGCAGCCGCCGCGACGCGCGCCAATGGGCTTTTCATTTCAGATTCCTTGCAAATAACGGAAGGGCGTGGCGCGCAGCCACGCCGCTTCGAATTGAGCGTTTATAGCACGGCGGGTTCCCGCGCCCGCCGCCTAGCGCGGTGGCAGTTGTTTCGACGGATCGATCGAACGGCCCTGGTAGCGCAGTTCGAAATGCAGCATTACGCGATCGGTATCGGTGTCGCCCATTTCGGCGATTTTCTGGCCGCGCTTGACCGATTCGCCTTCCTTCACCAACAGCGCGCGGTTATGCGCGTAAGCGGTCAGATAGTCGGCGTTGTGCTTGAGGATCAGCAGATTGCCGTAGCCGCGCAGACCGTTGCCCGCATAGACGACGGTGCCAGGCGCCGCCGCGACGATGGGCGTGCCGGCCGCCGCGGCAATATCGATACCCTTCGAGTTGCCGCCGTCGAAACGGCGGAACACCGTGCCGTCGGCCGGCCATACCAGCGAGATCGGCGCGGGTGCGGTCGCCGGCGTAGTGTCCGCGGGCGCAGGACGCGGCGCGGCCGCCGCGCTCGCGCTGCCACTGCTGCTACCGCCACCGCCGCTGCGGATCGCGCCGCTCGTCGACGCCGCGCCGCCCGGTGGCGCGACGCGCAGCACCTGGCCGACCTCGATGCTGTCGGGATTGGTCAGGTTGTTCCAGCGTGCGATGTTCTGCACCGATTGCCGGTTGCCGCGCGCGATTTTCGACAGCGTGTCGCCCCGTTCGACCCGGTAGTAGCCCGGTCCCACCGGCGCCGACCCGCACGCGGCGAGCAGCGCGAGCAATGCCGCGCAGCCGAGTCGTTTGATTCTTGTCGTTTCCAGCATTGGACCTCGCAAAGCA
Source organism: Paraburkholderia sp. CI3 (assembly GCF_050436505.1). Classification (NCBI taxonomy): domain Bacteria; kingdom Pseudomonadati; phylum Pseudomonadota; class Betaproteobacteria; order Burkholderiales; family Burkholderiaceae; genus Paraburkholderia; species Paraburkholderia sp. CI3. Next base: position 1,834,086 of record NZ_JBNDMI010000004.1, on the reverse strand, counting down.
CTGCCGCGCGCTGATCCCGATCACGCGGCACAGACAGACAAAGCGTTCGATTCTAACGGTTTTGTGTTGCGCCCCCCGGCGAGGGGGGCGAAGTGGCGGGCGGCCGCTTCGAGCGGCTCGCCGCCGGCGCCGGCGTATCAGATGGTCTTCTCGACGGTAATGCGCAGTGCCGCCGTTTCGGTTTGTCCCGGCTCGAGCCAGCGCAAACCTCGGCCGTTGTGGATCGCATCGGGCAACCCGAGCCACGGCTCCACGCAGTAAAAGTCCGACTGCGGCGTTTCAGTCCACGTCGTCACCGCGTACCAGGGCACCGAGCCGGGCCGCTGCAGATCGATCGTGATCACGCGATAGATGCCCGGCGCCTCGACCCTTACCGGTCGATCGGGCGTGCCGGTCAGGCAATGGAAGCGGTCGTAGATGCGATCTTCGTCGAGCGTGTAGCTCGCTTCGCCCGGCTCGGCGGGGCTGATCGAGCCGTCCTCGAGCTGACGGCACCGCTCGGTGCGCGGCAGTTCGATCGTCGTCTGCGCGCGCTGCGTGTGCGGCAGCGTGAAGTAGAAGTGATGGCCGGCGTAGTAGGGCAGGCGCGCGTCGCCGGTATTGGTGGTGGTCAGCGTCACGTCGAGCGTGCGCGGATCGATGAGCTCGTAGGCGGCCTCGAAGCGGAAGCCGAACGGATAGGAGCCGCGGGTCGCTTCACTGTCGGTCAGAACCATCCGCAGGCCGGCGCCATGCACGTCGGCGTGAGGCTCGAACGGCAGGTCGCGCGCGAAGCCGTGCATCGGCAGCTCGCGCACGGTGCCCCGCGCGTCACGCCAATAGCCGATCTTGCCGTCGACGCGATGACGGCCGAGAAATGGAAACAGCAGCGGATTGCCGCCGCGAATCCGCGCGGGCACGCTCCAGTCGGCGTGCTCGGGCCAGTGAATCGCCTCTTCGCCGTCGATCGTCCACGACAGCAGACGGCCGCCGGCTTGCGGCGAAAAACGGAGCACCGAGGCGTCCTGGGCGATCTCGAGAATGTCCTGTTCCGGGGAGAGGGGCATGGTCAATAGCTAGCCAGATAGAGGTTGAGGGTCGCGCAAAGCGGCCGCGTGGGTCGGCCGTTGCATCTGCATCGAAGCGGCGTCTTGCGCCATTCGCTGCGGCTGCGTCTCGCGCGGCGAAACCGCGATTTTGCGCTGCTTTGCGCTACGGGGAAACCCTTCCCGGGAAATTGCGGGTGTCGGAAAAGGGCGAATCCTATTGATAATCCGTCGGAGCGTCCGGTTCATCCGACTCCCGGGCGAATCGGCTCAGGAGGCATCATGGATCTCGCAATGGCAATGGCGGTGGGCTTATTCGGAATATTCACCGCCAGCACGTACTACTTCTTCCACTCTCTCAAGCGCTGATCCGCTGGTTTCATTCCCTGCTTTCGCAGCACGCGCGCGACGAATCCGCCGCCCGCTTTCTTGCTCTCGCGTAACAACGGTGTCGAGTTGTGACGCGGCGCGTCAATATCTCTCCGAATGTGGCCTAACCGCTTGGCGCTGGGTGTGTAGCCAGGCATAATCGGTGCGCCTTTGACGCGCCGGCTCCCCCTTTTGTGCGGCGCGCAGTTCCCCACACTTTGCTTACAAGGACCGCCGCGTGAACCTGTCGTTTCTCATTTTTCTGAGCGTGCTGCAAGGCGTTACCGAACTGTTCCCGGTGAGCAGCCTTGGCCACACGCTGCTCGTGCCAGCCCTGTTCGACATGCATATCGACAAGCATGCACCGCAACTGCTGCCATTCCTCGTCGCCTTGCATCTCGGCACCGCGTTCGCGCTGCTGTGGTACTTCCGCGCGCGCTGGTACGCGCTGGTGCGCGGTTTCTTCGCGTCGCTCGGCGGCCGCCGCAATGACGACGGTCACATGATGTGGGCGCTGATCATCGGTACGATTCCGGCGGGCCTCGTCGGTCTCGTGCTGGAAAAGCGCCTCGAGGCGCTTTTTCATGATTTGCGGATCGTCGCGATTGCGTTGATCGTGAATGGCGTGCTGCTGTGGTTCGGCGATCGTCTGCAACGCGCGCGCGCGCATCAACCGCCGGAAAAGCTGACGTTCCGCCAGGCGTTCTTCGTCGGCCTCGCGCAGATCGGCGCGCTGATTCCGGGCTTCTCGCGCAGTGGCCTGACGATGATCGCCGGCAATGCGGCCGGCCTCACCACCGAGAAAGCCGCCGAGTTTTCGTTCCTGCTCGGCACGCCGATCATTTTCGCGGCTGGCGTACTCGAACTGCCGAAGCTGCTTCACGCGCCGAGCCAGCTTGCCGACGCGGTGCTCGGCGGCGTGCTGACCGCGATCGCAGCGTACCTGAGCGTGCGTTTCCTGATGCGCTATTTCGAAGGCCGCGGACGTCTCGCGTCGTTCGGCGCGTACTGCGCGATCGCAGGGATCCTGTTCCTCGGCTGGTTCATGCTGCATCCGCAGCCGGTCTGAGCGCGCCGGGCGATCGGTTATAATCCGGGCCCGGTTGGTTGCAGGTCAGTTAGAATTTTAGTTTGTGGGAAATCGGGCGGCTCGCCGCGAGTGCCGGTTTCATGCAGATATCGATCCATACGGCAGTAGCTCAGCTGGATAGAGCATCGGCCTTCTAAGCCGAGGGTCGGGGGTTCGAGCCCCTCCTGCCGTACCAGAATCATCGAAGGGTTACAGGTTTCGCGCCTGTAACCCTTTTTGTTTTTGTGCAATGTTGCGCGCCCGGTGGCTGCCAGGTTGTCGCGTGTTCGCACGGCTCGCTTCGGGTGTTTCCCAACTCAGGAAATCGCGCGCGGCGCCGTTAATTCAACAGAACCGTGTGACGCGCCGCGATGGGGGAATCAGCGTGAACCGACTTAGCCTCAACACCAAACTCTGGCTCGCGCTGCTGATTACATGGCTCGGCCTGCTCGGCCTCGGCGGCTGGGCCGCATGGCAGTCGCGCGCGACGATGCTGGCCGAGCGCAAGTCGGCGGTGCAGAACGTCGTGGAAAGCGCGTACGGCATCGTCGCCGACTACGCGCAGCGCGCCGACCAGGCACGAGCTGACCCCCGAACAGGCGCGGCAGCAGGCGCTGGCGCGGCTCTCCGCGATGCGCTACCCCGGCAGCGGCTACATGATCGTGTCGACTGCCACGCCGGTCGTGATCATGCATCCGATGCTCGCCGATCTGCGCAACAAGGACATGTCGCACTACGCGGACAGCGACGGCAAGCTGCTGTTCGTCGAAATGGTCAAGGTCGCGCAGGCGCACGGGCAGGGCTTCGTCGATTACATGGGCCGCCTCGCCGGCAACAACGAGCGCGTGCCGAAGATCAGCTTCGTCAAGCGCTTTGCCGCGTGGGACTGGTTCCTGATTTCGGGTGTCTACGTCAACGACATCGACGCGGCGTTCCGCGCCGACCTGCTGCGCTATCTGCTGACGATCCTCGTGATCGGCAGCTTCAGCACCGTCGCGCTCGTGCTGATCATCCGCAACGTGAAGCGCAGTCTCGGCGGCGAGCCCGCCTATGCGGCGAGCGTCGCGCAGACGATCGCCGACGGCGATCTGTCGTGCCCGGTCACGCTGGCCGGCGACGATCAGGAAAGCATGCTGTTCGCGATGCAGCGCATGCAAAGCCGCCTCGCCGACGCGATCCGGCGCATTCGCGGCGGCACCGAAACGATCACGGTCGCGGCCGAAGAGATCGCCGCGGGCAATCTCGATCTGTCGGCGCGAACGGAACAGCAGGCGTCGTCGCTCGGCGAAACGGCCGCGAGCATGGAGCAGCTGACGGCGACCGTCAAGCAGAACGCCGACAACGCGCTGCAGGCCAACCGCATGGCGCGCTCGGCGTCGCAGCTCGCGGGCGAGGGCGGCGAGGCCGTGCAGCACGTCGTCGCGAACATGCAGAGCATCGCGGCGAGCTCGGCGCGGGTGGTCGATATCATCGGCGTGATCGAAAGCATCGCGTTTCAGACCAACATCCTCGCGCTGAACGCGGCCGTCGAAGCCGCGCGCGCCGGCGAGGAGGGCCGCGGCTTCGCGGTCGTCGCGGGCGAGGTGCGCAACCTCGCGCGCCGCAGCGCCGACGCGGCCAAGGAGATCAAGACGTTGATCGAGGATTCGGTCGCGCGCGTCGGCAGCGGCAAGACGCTCGTCGAGAAGGCGGGCGGCACGATGGAGTCGCTCGTCGATGCGGTGAAGCGCGTGACCGACATCATCAGCGAGATTTCCGCCGCGTCCGACGAGCAGAGCCGCGGCATCGAGCAGGTCAATCTCGCGATTGTGCAGATGGACGAGACCACGCAGCAGAACGCGGCGATGGTCGAACAGGCGGCGGCCGCCGCGCAGTCGATGCAGGAGCAGGCGCAGATGCTGCGCGACGTCGTCAACACGTTCCGCCTGCAGGGGACGGCCGCCGCGCGTTGATGGCCGCGTCGATGGCGCGCTGCCTGCCGAAGTGTGCATGCTATGCTTTTGAGGTCAGGATCAAAAGCCGCCGTGCGCCCGTGCGCGCCGTGCACACTTCGAGGAGAGTCCTACATGTCGACGCGAACCCGTGTGCTGTTCCACCTCAGTGCCGCGAGCCTCCTGCTCGGCGCGGCGATCGGCGCGCAAGCGGCGAACCTCGGCTTTCTGGGCGACACGCCGATCACCTATATGAGACAGCGTGACAACGACTCGATCAAGCATGCGGTCATGAGCGCGCTCAATGACAGGAAGGACGGCGAGAGCTTCACGTGGGTCAACGACGGCACCGGCAATAGCGTGAAGATCGACGCGACCATCTCGATGGACAGCACCTCGACCGAAGGCGCACGCACCTGCCGCACCCTCGGGGTCGTACTCAATGCGAAAGGGCAATCGATGAACCTGCGTCCGAACTTCTGCAAGGAAGGTGGCGCCTGGCAGCTGCAGAAGCGTTGAGCATGCGTGAGCGCGGCGCGAGAGGTCGATGCAGTGAGGCTGCGCGATGAGCCCGCGAATCGTCTCGTGCGGGATCGTGCTGCTCGATCCCGACGGACGCGTGCTGCTCGCGCACGCCACCGAAACGACGCACTGGGACATCCCGAAAGGCCAGGGCGAGGACGGCGAGGCGCCGCACGTGACGGCGCTGCGCGAGATGGTCGAGGAAACCGGCATCGCGCTCGAGGCCGATCGGCTGAAGGATCTCGGCCTGTTCGTCTATCGGCGCGACAAGGACCTGCATCTGTTCGCGGCGCGCGCGGGTGCCGGCGAGCTCGATCTGAGCACGTGCACCTGCACGTCGCTGTTTCCGCGCCGCTCGGACGGCACGCTGATCCCCGAAATGGACGACTACCGCTGGGCGTCGATCGAAGAGGTGCCGCGCTATGCGAGCCGTAGTCTGACGCGGCTCTTCGAGACGACGCTGTCGCTCACGGAGTTGCACCGGTCGCTATAGACGGCGCACGCCGCCTTCAATCGAGCGCGTGGTCGTTCGGATGCGCGAACAACGCGCGGTTCTGCTCCGACAGCGGGAAATTGACGTTGATGCCATGCGGCGGAATCGGCTGCGTGAACCACTGCCGATACAGACGCTCGGCGTCGCCGGACGTCTGCGAGCGCACGATCACGCGATTCACGAGCGCGCGGAACGGCTCGTCGCCCTTGCGGAACATGCACGCATAAACCTCGTAGCCAAGCGGCGTGCCCGTCACGATGAAATCGTCGGGATGCGGGTCGGTCGCCTTGAAACCGTAGACGATCGGCTCGTCCATCACGAACGCCACCGCGTGACCGTCCTTCATCGCGTTGAAGGCGTCCTGATGGTCGCGCACGCTCATGATGCGCATGTTCAGCTGCTTGTCGGTGTTGAGGCTGCGCAGCAGGCGCTCGTCGGACGTGCCCGCGGTTGTCACGACCGGCTTGCCGGCCAGATCGGGGAAATCGGTGATGCCGCTGTTCCTGCGCGTGATCATGCGCACCGCGTACTGGAAAAAGCTGTCTGAAAACGCGGCGACGTTTTCGCGCTCGACCGTGTGCGTGGTCGAGCCGCATTCGAGATCGATCTGGTTGTTCAGCAGCATCGGCGTGCGGTTCGACGACGTTACCGTGATTTCGTGAACCCGCAGCTGCGCCATGCCGAGCGTTTTCCTGATTTCATCGACGATCTGCATCGCGATCGCCTGCGAGTAGCCGACCGTGCGCTTGCCGTCGAAGTACGAGAACGGGATCGACGCCTCTCGCACGCCGAGCACGACGACGCCGTCGTCGTGGATCTTTCTCAGCGTGCCGGTCAGTTCATCCGCGCGGGCGGGGCCGGTGAACGCGAGCACGCCGCAGGCGGCCAGCGTAAGCAGCACGCTGTGCATGCCGCGCAGCAGACGCGGGAAGCGTGAGCCGCACGCGCTCCGTGCGACGCGAACCCTGCCTTGAGACCTTTCCCCGTGGCGGCCTGCAACCTTCATCGGACCTCCCGGACCGGCGCGCTCAGGCGAGCGCGCAGTGAGTGTCGATCGAAACATCCGGCAACCCGGATGGGCCCGCGACGCCGGGCCCTCGCTGGCGCGGGCTCAGGCCGGCTTGCCCCAACTGTCGCGCAGACTGACGATGCGGTTGAATACGGGCTTACCCGGCTTCGAATCGACGCGGTCGGCGACGAAGTACCCGTGGCGCTCGAACTGGTAGCGCTGCTCCGGCAGCGCATGGCGCGCGCCGGTTTCGAGGTAGGCCTGGACCACGCGTTTCGAGTCCGGATTCAGCGCTTCGAGGAAGTCGCGGCCGCCGGCGTCCGGTTGCGGTTCCTTGAACAGCCGGTCGTAGATGCGCACTTCGGCCGGGCACGCGGCCGCCGCGCTGACCCAGTGGATGTTGCCCTTGACCTTGTAATTGTTCGCGCCTTCGGTGCCCGATTTGCTGTCCGGGAAGTAGTTGCAGTGCACCGCGACGATATTGCCGTTCTCGTCCTTGTCCGCGTGCGTGCATTCGATCACGTAGCCGTAGCGCAGCCGCACCTTGTTGCCCGGGAACAGGCGGAAGTAGCCCTTCGGCGGCGTCTGCGTGAAGTCCTCGCGCTCGATCCACAGCTCGCGCGAAATCGGAAACTCGCGCAGGCCCTGTTCCGGATGATGCGGATGCACCGGTGCGTGGCACGGCTCGGTGAGGCGTTCGGGGAAGTTGTCGATGATCAGCTTGACCGGATCGAGCACGGCGGCGATGCGCGGCGCCTTCTCGTCGAGATCGTCGCGCAGCGCGCCTTCGAACACGCTCATGTCGATCCACGAGTCGACCTTGGTCACGCCGATGCGCTCGCAGAACAGCTGGATCGACTCGGGCGTGAAGCCACGCCGGCGCAAGCCGACGATGGTCGGCATGCGTGGGTCGTCCCAGCCTTCCACATGGCCTTCGTTGACGAGTTGCAGCAGCTTGCGCTTGCTGGTGATCGCATAGGTCAGGTTCAGGCGCGAAAACTCGATTTGCTGCGGCAGCGGACGCCCGAAGACACCGGCCTCGGCGAGTTCGTTCAGGATCCAGTCGTACAGTGGGCGGTGATCTTCGAACTCGAGCGTGCACAGCGAATGCGTGATGTTTTCGAGCGCGTCCGAGATGCAGTGCGTGTAGTCGTACATCGGGTACACGCACCAGGTGTCGCCGGTACGGTAGTGATGCGCGAAGCGGATGCGGTAGATGACCGGGTCGCGCATGTTGAAGTTCGGCGACGACATGTCGATCTTCGCGCGCAGCACGTGCTCGCCTTCCTTGAACTCGCCCGCCTTCATGCGGCGGAACAGGTCAAGGTTTTCCGCGACCGAACGCTCGCGGAAGCGCGACGGCGTGCCGACTTCGGTGGCCGAGCCGCGGTTCGCGCGGATTTCCTCGGCCGACTGGCTATCCACGTAAGCCTTGCCGCGCTGGATCAGCAGCTCCGCGAACTCGTACAGCTTGTCGTAGTAGTCGCTCGCGAAGTACAGATGCTCGGTGCGGTCCTTTTCCCATTCGAAGCCGAGCCAGCGCACCGAGTCGATGATCGACTCGACGTACTCGACGCTTTCCTTCTCCGGATTGGTGTCGTCGAAGCGCAGATGGCACACGCCGCCGTAGCTGCGCGCGACGCCGAAGTTCAGGCAGATGCTCTTTGCGTGACCGATGTGCAGATAGCCGTTCGGCTCCGGCGGGAAGCGCGTTTCGACGCGCTGGCTCCATTTGCCGGTGCGGTTGTCGTCGTCGATGATGTTGCGGATGAAATTGGATGCCGCGGGCGCGTCGTTGCGTTCGATATTCATGCGAGAAGATGAGAGTCCGTGGGGGCGCGCAATGCGCCCGTGTAGCCGTCAATTCTACCTGACGAGCCCGTTCGCGGCAGGTGGTTGCGGCGCGCAGCCAACGGCGCAGTGGGTTTGGCGCGGCTGCCGGAGTCAGGCAAGCCGGCCCGCGGGGCTGTAACAGGAGGTAAAACGGGTTGGCGACGCGCGACGCGCCGACTTAGGATGCGCTGCTGCGCGGCCCGCGCGCCTGTGCTGGGCCTTCGCGCGGGGCGGGCTTGCCCGAGCCGTCCACGCTGTCCTTCATCTTCCTGCACGAGGCTCCGCTGCTCGTGCGCCATGCTCGCCTCGTTGCCGGAGTTTTCTCGGATGTCTGTCCCGACGCACGGCGCGTTTCGCGCGCCCTTTGCCCGCGCTTTGGCTAGCGCCCGATTTTCTTGCCGTAACCGTCGTGTGCTCGCTTCGGCCTGGTTTGCCGCGCTTGCCGTGAACGTGGCCGCGCCGCTGTCCGCCGCCGCGAAAACACCGGGGCCGAAGCCGGCGCTCGATGCGTCGGCAGTCGCCGCGCCGGATAGCTACAGCGCTGACACCGCGCAGCAGATCTTCGCCGCAGGCGGCAACGCGGTCGATGCCGCGGTCGCGATGGCCTTCACGCTCGCCGTCACGCGGCCCGATGCGGGCAACCTCGGCGGCGGCGGTTTCATGACGCTGCTGGTCGACGGCAAGCCGTATTTTCTCGACTATCGCGAGCGCGCGCCGCAGCAGGCGACCCGCGACATGTACCTCGACGACAAGGGCAACGTGGCGCCGGGCATGAGCACGGTCGGGCATCGCGCGGCGGCCGTGCCGGGCACTGTCGATGGCATGTGGGAAGCGCAGCGGCGCTTCGGCAAGCTCAAATGGAAGCAGGTGCTCGCGCCCGCGATCCATTACGCGACCGACGGCTTCCAGGTCGACCCGCGGCTGCAGCAGCGACGCGACGCGGCCGCCAAGAGTTTCGCCGGCAAAACCAATTTCGACGCCTACTTCGCGAACCTGAAGGCGGGCGCGATGCTGCGCCAACCGGAACTCGCGCAGACGCTGGGACGGATCGCGAGCGACGGCGGCCGCGAGTTTTACGAGGGCCGCACCGCTCAAATGATCGCCGCGCAGATGTACGGCCATGGCCTGATCACGAGCCAGGATCTGAGCCAGTACAAGGCTCTGTGGCGCGAGCCGCTCGCGGCCGACTGGCACGGCTACCGCGTGATCACCGCGCCGCCGCCGAGCTCGGGCGGCCTCGGACTGATCCAGATGCTGAAGATGCGGGCCGATCTGCAGCCGGCGTTCGACGGCCTTGCGTTGAATTCAGCGCCGTACATCCATCTGATCGCGCAGATCGAGGATCGCGTGTTCGCGGACCGGCAGCGCCATATCGGCGACCCGGACGCATCGCCGGTGCCGGTCGCGAAGCTGATCGACGACGCCTACCTCGCGCAGCGCGCGGCCGAAGTCAAAGCCGATGAAGCGCCGGCCGCCGCGACGGTGAAACCCGGTGTCGACGGCGGCGCGGCGACGGAGAAGGCGCAAACCACGCATTTCTCGGTGGTCGACAAATGGGGCAACGCGGTGTCGAACACCTACACGCTGAACGGCGATTTCGGCTCGGGCGTCGTGGTGGACGGCGGCGGGTTCCTGCTGAACGATGCGATGGACGATTTCGTGATCAAGCCAGCCGTCGCTGGCGCGACGGGCGCGGCGTCGACACCCGGCGCCGCCGATGCCGAGCCGGATGCGATCGCGCCGGGCCGCCGCCCGATTTCGTCGATGACGCCCACGCTGCTGCTGAAGGACGGCAAGATCGCGCTAGCGATCGGCACGCCCGGCGGCTCTCGCATCCTGACGACGATCTTCCAGGTGATGACGAATCTGTACGACTTCGACATGTCACCGACGGACGCGCTCGCCGCGATGCGTTTCCATCATCAACTGCTGCCGCCAAAGACGATCTACTTCGAGCCGTACCGTCCCGCGCCGGATGAGCTCGCCACGCAATTGAAGGCGCTCGGCTTTACGGTCGAGCAGCAGTCGTTCAACGGCGACGTGCAGATGATCCGCGTGGACGGCACGACACCCGAGCCCGCGAGCGATCCCCGTGGTGGCGGCGTGGCACGCGTGATACGGTAGACGGCCCGCCGCGCTATCCCGCGAGCGGGCGATAAGCCGAACACGGGGAAGCACGATGAGCGAACACCAACCAACCACACTCGTACTGCCGGGCTATCTGGACTCCGGCCCAGGCCACTGGCAAACGCGCTGGGAAGCGCTCGATCCCGCGGTCGTCCGCGTGCAGATGCCGGACTGGGACCACCCTTCGCGCGACGCCTGGTGCCGTACGCTGGCCGCCGCGCTTGACGCCGTGGACGCGCCGGTCGTGTTCGCCGCTCACAGCCTCGGCTGCCTGACCACGGCGTTCTGGGCCTCGCAGTACGCAAGCGCGGCGCAGCTCGCGAAGGTGGCCGGCGCGTTGCTGGTCGCCGTGCCCGATCCGGACGAAGCGCACTTCCCGAGGGACGCGGGCGGCTTTGCGCCGGTGCCGCTCACCCGCCTGCCGTTTGCGACGATCGTGGTGGCGAGCAGCGACGATCCTTATGGCGGCGTGCCGTTTTCACAAACCTGCGCGAACGCGTGGGGCAGCCGCTGGATCGGGATCGGCGCGCGCGGCCACATCAACGCCGACAGCGGTCTCGACGATTGGGACGAGGGGCGGGGCTGGCTGGCTTCGCTAACGGCGATGCGCTGAGTCTCGCCGCCTGCTCGATCAGATCACCGCTTTGCGCTTCAACTCGGCAATCGTCTGCGCGTCGTATCCGAGCACGTCGCTCAGCACCCGCTCGGTATGCTCGCCGAGCAGCGGCGGATGGCTCAGCGCCTGCGGCGGCGTGCCGGTCATGGTGATCGGATTGCGCACGAGCTTGACCGTGCCGCCCGACGGATGCGGCAGATCGACCTGCAGACCGCGCGCGACCACCTGCTCGTTGTCGAACACTTCGTCGAGGTTGTTGATCGGCCCGCACGGCACGCCGGCCGCTTCGAGCGCCGCGATCCATTGCTGCTTGCCCTGCAGGCGGACCATGTCCGCGAGCATCGGCACGAGCAGTTCGCGGTTGCGCACGCGCGCGGGGTTGGTTGCGAAACGCTCGTCGTCGGCGAGTTCCGGGCGGCCGCCCACTTCGACGAACTTGCGGAACTGTCCGTCATTGCCGACCGCGACAATGATCCATCCGTCGCTGGTCTGGAAGGTCTGGTAGGGCACGATGTTCGGATGCGCATTGCCCCAGCGCGCCGGCGGCTGGCCGCTCGCGAGGTAGTTCGAGTTCATGTTGGCGAGCATCGCGACCTGCACGTCGAGCAGCGCCATGTCGATGTATTGGCCAACGCCGGTGCGGTCGCGGTGCGTGAGCGCGGTCAGCACCGCGATCGTCGAGTACATGCCGGTCATCAGGTCGGCGATCGCGACGCCGGCCTTCTGCGGGCCGCCGCCCGGCTGACCATCGCGCTCGCCGGTGATGCTCATGAAGCCGCCGATCCCCTGCACGATGAAGTCGTAACCGGCGCGCTGCGCATATGGGCCGGTCTGCCCGAAGCCCGTGACCGAGCAGTAGATCAGGTCGGGCTTGACCTCTTTGAGCGATTCATAGTCGAGGCCGTACTTCTTCAACTGGCCGACCTTGTAGTTCTCGAGCACGACGTCGCTTTGCGCGGCCAGTTCGCGCACGATCCGCTGACCCTCGGGCGACGCGATGTCGAGCGTGACCGAGCGCTTGTTGCGGTTCGCCGCGAGATAGTAGGCGGCCTCGCGCGTGTCCGCGCCGTCCGGCGTTTTCAGATAGGGAGGCCCCCAGTGGCGCGTGTCGTCGCCGACCTCGGGGCGTTCGATCTTGATGACGTCGGCGCCGAAATCAGCGAGCGTCTGCGCGCACCATGGACCGGCGAGCACGCGGGTGAGATCCAGCACGCGGATGTGACTGAGAGCGCCCATGTTCCTGAATGTCTCCTGATGGTTGCAGGCCGCGCGGCGAGCTGCCATGCGTTATTTCGCGCGAAGTTTCGCGGAAGTCATCTTAAGCGATTCGCGCTCGCGGGCGCAGTCAGCCGAACGTCATGGCGCGGATCGGACGAGCGGACAAGCGAGCGCCAACCAGGCGGCGCGCAGCGCCGCGCGCGCTTGCCGATCCCGTATAATCAGTCGTTTAAAGAAACAGACAGTTGGCGCATCCCACCGACCGCCAGTCTCCGTCAGGAACCGTCAGGACCGTCCCCCGCCCGCTATGAAAGCCGCTGAAATCCGCGAGAAATTCCTCAAGTTCTTCGAATCGAAGGGCCATACGATCGTCCGTTCGTCGAGCCTCGTGCCCGGCAACGACCCGACACTGCTCTTCACCAATTCGGGGATGGTGCAGTTCAAAGATGTGTTCCTCGGCGCGGAATCGCGTCCGTATTCGCGGGCCACGACAGCGCAGCGCAGCGTGCGCGCCGGCGGCAAGCACAACGATCTCGAGAACGTCGGCTACACCGCGCGTCACCACACGTTCTTCGAGATGCTCGGCAACTTCTCGTTCGGCGACTACTTCAAGCGCGACGCGATCCACTACGCGTGGGAACTGCTGACCGGCGTCTACCAGCTGCCCAAAGACAAGCTCTGGGTCACCGTCTACCAGGAAGACGACGAAGCGCACGACATCTGGGCGAAGGAAGTGGGCGTGCCGGTCGAGCGCATCGTCCGCATCGGCGACAACAAGGGCGCGCGCTACGCATCAGACAACTTCTGGCAGATGGCCGACACCGGCCCGTGCGGCCCGTGCTCGGAAATCTTCTACGACCACGGCCCGGACGTGTGGGGCGGGCCGCCGGGATCGCCCGACGAAGACGGCGACCGCTACATCGAAATCTGGAACCTCGTGTTCATGCAGTTCAACCGCGACGCGCAGGGCAACATGACGCCGCTGCCGAAGCAATGCGTGGACACCGGCATGGGCCTCGAGCGCATCGCCGCGGTGCTGCAGCACGTGCACAGCAACTACGAGATCGACCTGTTCCAGGCGCTCATTCAAGCCGCTGGCCGCGAAACCGGCGTGGCCGATCTGGGCAACAACTCGCTGAAGGTGATCGCCGATCACATCCGCGCGTGCTCGTTCCTGATCGTCGACGGCGTGATTCCGGGCAACGAAGGCCGCGGCTACGTGCTGCGCCGTATCGTGCGCCGCGCGATCCGCCACGGCTACAAGCTCGGCAAGAAGGGTTCGTTCTTCCATCGCCTCGTCGCCGACCTCGTCGCGCAGATGGGCGACGCTTACCCTGAACTGAAGCAGGCCGAGCAGCGCGTGACCGACGTGCTGCGTCAGGAAGAAGAGCGCTTCTTCGAGACGATCGAGCACGGCATGTCGATTCTCGAGGCCGCATTGGCCGATCTCGACGCCGCAGGTGGCAAAACCAGCGGCAAGACGCTCGACGGCGAACTCGCGTTCAAGCTGCACGACACCTACGGCTTCCCGCTCGACCTGACCGCGGACGTCTGCCGCGAGCGCGAAGTGACGGTCGACGAATCCGCGTTCGACGACGCGATGGCGCGTCAGCGCGAGCAGGCTCGCGCGGCGGGCAAGTTCAAGATGGCGCAGGGTCTCGAATACTCGGGTGCGAAGACCACCTTCCACGGCTACGAAGAAATCGTCTTCGACGACGCGAAGGTCGTCGCGCTGTACGTCGATGGCGCGTCGGTGCAGCAGGCGCAGGCCGGCCAGCAGGCGGTCGTCGTGCTCGATCACACGCCGTTCTACGCCGAGTCGGGCGGCCAGGTCGGCGATCAGGGCGTGCTCGCCAACGCCAGCACGCGCTTTGCGGTCGTCGATACGCTGAAGGTTCAGGCCGACGTGGTCGGCCACCACGGCACGCTCGAGCAGGGCACGCTGAAGCTCGGCGACATCGTCAAGGCCGAAATCGACGCGGTGCGCCGCGCCCGCACGGCGCGCAACCACTCGGCCACGCACCTGATGCACAAGGCGCTGCGCGAAGTGCTCGGTTCGCACGTGCAGCAGAAGGGCTCCCTCGTCGACGCCGACAAGACCCGCTTCGACTTCGCCCACAACGCGCCGATGACGGACGAGCAGATCCGCCGCGTCGAGGAAATCGTCAACGCCGAAGTGCTGGCGAACGCGCCCGGCATCGTGCGTGTGATGTCGTACGACGAGGCGGTGAAGGGCGGCGCAATGGCGCTGTTCGGCGAAAAGTACGGCGACGAAGTGCGCGTGCTCGACCTCGGCTTCTCGCGTGAGCTGTGCGGCGGTACGCACGTGAATCGCTCGGGCGACATCGGTTTCTTCAAGATCGTGATGGAAGGTGGCGTCGCGGCCGGTATCCGTCGCGTCGAAGCGATCACCGGCGACAACGCGGTGCGCTACGTGCAGGAGCTCGAAGCGCGCGTCAACGCGGCCGCGGCCGTGCTGAAGGCACAACCGGCGGAACTCACGCAGCGCATCGGCCAGGTGCAAGACCAGGTGAAGGCGCTCGAGAAGGAACTGGGCGCGCTGAAGTCGAAGATGGCGTCGAGCCAGGGCGACGAACTGGCGGGCCAGGCGATCGAAATCGGCGGCGTGCATGTGCTCGCGGCGACGCTCGAAGGCGCGGACGTGAAGACGCTGCGCGAAACGGTCGACAAGCTCAAGGACAAGCTGAAGAGCGCGGCGATCGTGCTCGCGTCGGTGGAAGGCGGCAAGGTCAGCCTGATCGCGGGTGTGACCGCCGACGCCAGCAAGAAGGTCAAGGCGGGCGAACTGGTCAACTTCGTGGCCCAGCAGGTGGGCGGCAAGGGCGGCGGCCGTCCGGACATGGCGCAGGCCGGCGGTACCGAGCCGGCCAACCTGCCGGCGGCGCTCGCGGGCGTCAAGGGCTGGGTCGAAGGGCAGCTTTGATTCTGATGGTCGGTTGAGTCCGGCTCGACGCGAAGTCGAGCCGGGTTCGACGAAGGGGCCACGCGGTGCGCCAGCAGGTTCGGCGCGTTGCGTGGCCCCCTTCGCTTTTGCTGAAGCCGACCGGGTTGCGTCGAACCTTGTTGCCGGGGCGGATTCGACGATCAGACCACATTCGCATCCGCGGACGCCACCGCATCCACCTCGGCCGCCCCTTCCTGCGACGCCACCAGCGTGCGTCGCAGCGCATTGAGCGCCGCCGAAAAATGCCCGCGTCGCCACACCAGCAGCGTATCGATCATGCCGATATCGGGCAATTCGTGCACCGCGATATTGCTCGTGTCGGTCGCCAGATCGAGCACCGAGCGCGGTGCGACCGCGACGCCCGCGCCGGCCGCCACGCACGCGACGATCGCGTGATACGAGCCGAGCTCCAGCACCCGTTGCGGCCGCGTGCCGTGCTCCAGATACCACTTCTCGATATACGCGCGATACGCGCAGCCCCGCTCGAACGCGATCAGCGTCGATAGTGCGATGTCGCGCACTTCGCGGATCGGCCGATGACCGCGCGGCGTCAGCATCACGAGTTCCTCGCGGAAGATCGGCACGGTCTCGAACAGATCGCCGAGCGTGGCCGGATCGAGCGGCGTCGCGATCAGCGCCGCATCGACCTCGAACTCGCGCACCCGCTCGATCAGCCTGCCGGTCGTGCCCGTCTCCAATTCCAGTTCGACGGCCGGCCATTGCTGGTGATATTGCGCGAGCAGGCCCGGCAGACGCGTCGCCGCGACGCTTTCCATCGTGCCGAGACGCAGACGCCCGCTCGGACGATCCTCGCGCAGCGCGTGCCGCGCCTCGTCGGCGAGCGCGAGCAGCCGTTCCGCGTAGGGCAGCAGCGTCTCGCCGGCCGGCGTCAGCACGAGGCGGCGGCCGTCGCGGATGAAAAGCTCGGTGCCGAGCTGCTCCTCGAGCTGCTTGATGCGCGTGGTCACGTTCGATTGCACGCGATTGAGCTTCGCCGCGGCGCGCGTCACGCCGTTTTCGCGCACGACCGCGCGAAAAATGGTCAGAGCGGCCAGATCCATGATTCTCTCCTGGCGATGAATAACATTCTAATTATTCATTTTTCGTGATTCAAAGGTCAAGCTAGTATGAATTCATACCATCGCCGTTTGACCGTCCGATCATGAACGATCTTGCTTCCCACGCGCACCCGCGCTTCCACGAGCCGCACGCCGCCCGGCGCGCGGCGCTCGCCTGCATGGTCACGCTGGCCGTCGCGCTCGGTATCGGGCGCTTCGCATTCACGCCGCTGCTGCCGCTGATGCTGCACGGCGCCGCGCTCGGCCAGCCGCAGATCGATATCCAGCATGGCGGCTGGCTCGCGTCGTTCAATTACGCCGGCTATTTCGCCGGCGCGATGACGTGCGCGGCGCTGCGGGTCGAGCCCGCGCGCATGGTGCGCGTCGGACTCGCCGCGACCGTGCTGCTGACGCTCGCGATGGGCGTCACTGGCCAGTTCTGGGCGTGGGCGCTGGTGCGCTTCGTCGCCGGCGCGGTCAGCGCATGGACCTTCGTGTTCGCGTCGCAGTGGGGCTTGCGGCGGCTCGCCGAACTGGGCGCGCAGGCGTGGAGCGGCGTCATCTATACGGGGCCGGGCGTGGGCATCGTCGGCACCGGCTTGCTGGTCAGCATCGCGGGTGGCTATGGCGCGGTGGTCGGATGGATCGGCTTTGCGGCGATCGGCGCGGTGCTGTCGGTGCTGGTGTGGCCGGTGTTTGGCGAAGCGCGGCGTGCGGGAACAGCGAAGCCTGCCGCTGCAAGCTCCGCAACCGCAAAGCCCGCCACCGGATCGCGCGCCGGCGCAAACCAGCCGCCTCGTACGGCCGGCATTCAGACGAGCCATGCCGTCCACCGCGCCGACGCGTTCTGGCTGGTTCTGCTCTACGGTATACCGGGCTTCGGCTACATCATCACCGCGACCTTTCTGCCGGTCATCGCGCGCCACGCGTTGCCGGGCTCGGCGTGGCCGGACCTGTTCTGGCCGATGTTAGGTGCGGCGCTGATCGTCGGCGCATTGCTCGCCGCGCGTTTGCCCGTGCATTGGGACAACCGCGCGCTGCTCGCGGGCTCGTATCTGCTGCAGGCGCTCGGCATCGCGCTGGGCATCGTATGGCCGACGGCGGGCGGGTTCTCGCTCGGCAGCATCCTGATCGGCCTGCCGTTCACCGCGATCACGCTATTCGCGATGCGCGAGGCGCGGCGTCTGCGCGGCGACGACGCGGCCGGGCTGATGGGTTATGCGACGGCGGCCTATGGCATCGGTCAGATCGCGGGTCCGTTGGTGGCCGCGCCGATTGCCGCGCACACGGGGTCGTTTTCGCTGGCGCTGTGGCTCGCCGCAGGCGCGCTACTGGCGGGGGCGGCGGGCCTGATCGCAGTGACGCGCGTGCCGCGTGGCCCGCGCCGTGGCCGCATGCCGGATTGCGGTTGCAGCTAAGACGCGAAAACAAATCTCGCACGGGCGCACTAAAATGACCGCTTTCCGTCATTCCCTCGCGCCTGTCGCAGGGCGCGTCGCTCGACCATGCAACATTTCGCGTCCGACAACTACGCCGGCATCTGTCCCGAAGCGCTCGACGCGCTGATCGCCGCCAACAACAGCGGCCACGAGCCGGCCTACGGCGACGACTCCTGGACCAACCAGGTCTGCGACCGTCTGCGCGACCTGTTTCAGACCGATTGCGAAGTGTTCTTCGTGTTCAACGGCACGGCGGCCAATTCGCTCGCGCTCGCGTCGCTGTGCCAGTCGTACCACTCGGTGATTTGCCACGAACTCGCGCACATCGAGACCGACGAGTGCGGCGGCCCCGAGTTCTTTTCGGGCGGCTCGAAACTGCTGACGGCGCCGGGCATCGCCGGCAAGCTCACGCCCGATGCGATCGAGTCCATCATCACGCGGCGCGCCGATATCCACTATCCGAAACCCAAGATCGTCACGCTGACGCAGTCGACCGAGGTCGGCACCGTCTACAGCGTCGAGGAAGTGCGCGCCATCGCGGCGATCGCGAAGCGTCGTCATCTGAAGGTGCACATGGACGGCGCGCGCTTCGCGAACGCGGTCGCCGCACTCGACGTGCATCCGTCGGAAATCACATGGCGCGCGGGCGTCGACG
The DNA here is from genome assembly GCF_050436505.1 of Paraburkholderia sp. CI3. Taxonomy (NCBI): domain Bacteria; kingdom Pseudomonadati; phylum Pseudomonadota; class Betaproteobacteria; order Burkholderiales; family Burkholderiaceae; genus Paraburkholderia; species Paraburkholderia sp. CI3. The sequence continues at coordinate 1,815,757 of NZ_JBNDMI010000004.1, read as the reverse complement.
TGCTGTGTTTCGGCGGCACCAAGAACGGCTTGCCGGTCGGCGAGGCGGTGGTGTTCTTCGACCGCGCGCTCGCCGACGATTTCGCCTATCGGCTGAAGCAGGCGGGACAGCTCGCATCGAAGATGCGCTTCATCTCCGCGCCGTGGCTCGGCCTGCTCGACAACGACGTATGGCTGCGCAATGCGCGTCACGCGAACGCGATGGCGCGTCTGCTGGAGACGCGGTTGCAGGAAATCCCCGGCGTGAGCATCATGTTTGCGAGCGAATCGAACGCGGTGTTCGCGCAGTTGCCGCCGCATGCCGCGAAGGCGATGCGCGCGCGCGGCTGGAAGTTCTACGAGTTCATCGGCGCGGGCGGTTGCCGGCTGATGTGCGCGTGGGACACGCAGCCCGACACGGTCGAGCGTTTCGCCGCCGACGTGCGTGAGCTGTGCGTCGCGTGATGGAAGACGCGTGAGGTTGCTGGAACCCGAGTTACCAACGGCGCCTCGATGCACCACTCGGCACACGCGCAAAGCCACCCAACTACGCCCCGCCAGAAAACACGAAACAAAGAGACGTCCCCCGCCATGACCGAGTACCGATTCTGTCCCCGCTGCGCGAAACCCCTGACCGAACGCGCCGACCCCGACCACGAGGGCGGCCGCGTCCGTCAGAGCTGTCCCGATACCGAGTGCGGCTACGTCCATTGGAATAACCCGCTGCCGGTCGTCGCGGCGATCGTCGAGTACGAGGGCAAGATTCTGCTCGCGCGCAATGCCGCGTGGCCCGAAGGCATGTTCGCGCTGATCACCGGCTTCCTCGAAAACGGCGAGACGCCGGAGCAGGGCATCGCGCGCGAAGTGATGGAGGAGACCTCGCTGCACGCCGGGTCGGTCGAGCTGATCGGCGTGTACGAATTCATTCGCAAGAACGAGCTGATCATCGCGTATCACGTGAAGGCGCATGGGACGATCGCGCTGTCGCCCGAGCTGCTCGAATACCGGCTCGTCGAGCCCGCGAAGCTGCGGCCGTGGCGCGCGGGCACCGGCCAGGCGCTCGGCGAATGGATGCGGCGACGCGGGTTGCCGTTCGAATTCGTCGAGCGGCCGGGGCAGTGAGGCGTTCGGCCCATCGAGCCGCAACATTGGCCAGCACACAGACGACGCAGAAATCACAGCCAACATGGAGAGAGCCCACAACGCACGCGACACCACACGACTCGGCACATCCATCGACGCATCACCGAACCGATCATCCACGTCAATCGGCGGTCAATGAGCGCACGCTCAGGGAGAAAACGGCATGGCCTACATCTACTACCTGACCCATATTCATCTGGGCTACGACGCACTGTCGCAACTGTCGTCCGAGTGCACGCGCATCGGCATCGAGCGGCCTCTGGTGATCAGCGACAAGGGCGTCGTCGCGGCCGGCATTGCGCGGCAGGCACTCGACGCGCTGAAGCTCGGCGACGTGCCGCTGTTCGACGACACGCCGTCGAACCCGACCGAGGAAATGGTGCTCGCGGCCGCCCAGGTGTATCGCGACGAGCGCTGCGACGGGCTGATCGCGGTGGGCGGCGGTTCGTCGATCGATCTCGCGAAGGGCGTCGCGATCGCGGCCACGCATCCGGGGCCGCTCACGCAGTACGCGACGATCGAAGGCGGCAGCGCGAAGATCACCGACGCCGTCGCGCCGCTGATCGCGATTCCGACCACGGCCGGCACTGGCAGCGAAGTCGCGCGCGGCGCGATCGTGATCCTGAACGACGGCCGCAAGCTCGGCTTTCACTCGTGGAATCTGCTGCCGAAATCGGCGCTGTGCGATCCCGGTCTCACGCTCGGCCTGCCGCCGGGGCTGACCGCCGCGACCGGCATGGACGCGATCGCGCATTGCATCGAGACCTTCCTCGCGCCGGCCTTCAATCCGCCCGCCGACGGTATCGCGCTCGACGGCCTCGAACGCGCGTGGCACAGCATCGAGCGCGCGTGCGCGGACGGCCGCGATCGCGAGGCGCGCCTGAACATGATGAGCGCGTCGATGCAGGGCGGGATGGCGTTCCAGAAGGGCCTCGGCTGTGTGCACTCGCTGTCGCATCCGCTGGGCGGCCTGAAGGTGAACGGCCGCACGTCGCTGCATCACGGCACGCTGAACGCGGTCGTGCTGCCCGCGGTGCTGCGCTTCAACGAGCGCGCGCCGAGCGTGGTGGCCGAGCGTCGCTATGCGCGCATGCGTCGCGTGATGGGGGTGCCCGAGCATGCGGATCTCGCGCAGGCGCTGTTCGACATGACGGCGCGGCTTGGACTGCCGACCGGCCTCAGGCAGATGGGCGTCGACGAAAGCATGTTCGACAAGGTCGTGCAGGGCGCGCTGGTCGACCATTGTCATCGCACGAATCCGCGCGAGGCGAGCGGCGACGACTATCGCCGCATGCTGACCGAGTCGCTGTGATCCTCGCCTCCACCAACCGCCACGTCCGATGAACAAACCCGCCCCCGCCGGCCGCGCCGCGTATCCGCATTTCCTGCCGATCACCACGCGCTGGATGGACAACGACGTCTACGGCCACGTGAACAACGTCGTCTACTACAGCTATTTCGACACCGTCGTGAACGAGTATCTGATCCGCGCGCGCGTACTCGATTTCGAGCACGGCACGACGATCGGGCTGGTCGTCGAGACGCAGTGCAACTACTTCGCGCCGCTCGTGTTTCCCGATCGCATCGACGCGGGCTTGCGCGTCGCGCGGCTCGGCACGTCGAGCGTGCGCTACGAGGTGGGGCTATTTCGTGATGGCGACGCCGAACCCGCCGCGCAAGGGCATTTCGTGCACGTCTACGTGGATCGCGCGACGCGTCATCCCGTGAACCTGCCCGCCGAGCTGCGCGCGGCGCTCGAACCGTTGTGCGTCGTCGGGCCGGCGGACTAGACGCGTGCAGTCGTTCATCATCACTCTGCTCAACGGCCTGAGCTACGGGCTGTTGCTGTTCATGCTGTCGGCCGGGCTGACGCTGATCTTCAGCATGCTCGGCGTGCTCAACTTCGCGCATGCGAGCTTCTATATGCTCGGCGCGTACGTCGGCTTTTCGGTGGCGGCGCGCGCCGGCTTCTGGAGCGCGCTGGTGGTTGCGCCGCTCCTCGTCGGTCTGCTCGGCGCGGCGCTCGAACGCTGGCTGCTGCGGCGCGTGCGCGGGCACGGGCATCTGCCCGAACTGCTGCTGACGTTCGGCGCCGCCTATCTGCTCGGCGAACTCGTCAAGCTCGGCTGGGGGCTCGGTCCGCTGTCGGCGAGGATTCCGGCGGTGCTCGACGGTCCGCTGTTCTCGCTGTACGGCGCGGTCTTCACGCGCTACCGCGCGTTCATGATGGCGGTGTCGCTCGCGATGCTCGCGGCGCTCGTCGCGATGCTGCGCGTGTCGAAGACGGGCTTGATCGTGCGCGCCGCGCTCACGCATGCGCAGGCCGTCGAAGCGCTCGGGCACGACGTGCCGCGCGTGTTCACCGGCGTGTTCGCGGCCGGTACCGCGCTCGCCGCGCTGGCCGGCGTGATCGGCGCGCCGCTGTTCGTCATCGAGCCGGCGATGGCGGAGTCGCTCGGCTCGATCGTGTTCGTCGTGGTCGTGATCGGCGGGCTCGGGTCGCTGAGCGGGGCGCTCGTCGGGTCGCTGCTGGTGGGGTGCCTGCAAACGCTGGCGGTCGCGAGCGATCTGTCGTTGGGCGACGTGGTGTCGCTCGCCGGCGCTGTTCTGCCGCCCAAATGGGACGCGCTGACGCTCGCGCAACTCGCGCCGCTGCTGCCGTACCTGCTGCTCGTCGCGGTGCTGGCGACGAGGCCGCGCGGGCTGTTCGGACGGCGAGACGATCATGCGTAAGCGGGGCGGGTCGTCAGACGCGCTGGAAAGCGAGGCGCCGCCTCGCGGGGGCGGCCGTGCGCTCGCGCCGTGGCTCGCGCTCGTTGCCTTTCTGGCCGTACCGCCTTTCATCTGGCCGCACAGCTGGCTGCTCGGCTATCTCGCGCAAAGCGCGACGATGATCGTGTTCGCGCTGTCGTACAACCTGCTGCTCGGCGGGACCGGGCTGCTGTCGTTCGGGCACGCCGCTTATGCGGGGCTCGGCGCGTTGATCGCCGCGCGGGTGTTCAACGCGGGCGGCATGCCGCTCGTGCTGCTGCCGTTGGTCGGCGGCATCGGCGGCGCGCTGTGCGGCGTGCTGTTCGGCTTCATCGCGACGCGTCGTGCCGGCACCGCATTCGCGATGATCACGCTCGGTCTCGGCGAGCTCGTCGTCGCGGCCGCGTGGACGCTGCCGGGCTGGTTCGGCGGTGAGGCGGGCGTCGCGATCGATCGCGCGAGCGGGCCAGCCCTCGGCGGCTGGAGCTTCGGTCCGGCGCGCGAGGCCTATGCGCTGATCGCGCTGTGGAGCGTCGTCGCCAGTGTCGCGATGTTCGCGCTGTCGCGCACACCGTTCATGCGGCTCGCGAACGCTGTGCGCGACAACCCGGCGCGGGCGGCGGCGATCGGCTGCTATCCGCGGCGGATTCGCTATGGCGTGATCGTGCTGTCGGCGTTTTTCGCGGGCGTCGCGGGCACGCTCGGGCTGATCAATATCGAACTCGTATCGACTGAGAGCGTCGGCATGATGCGCTCGGGCGCGGTGCTGATCGCGACCGTGATCGGGGGCACGGCGGCGTTCTTCGGGCCGGTCGCGGGGGCGATCGTGCTGACGTTTTTCAGCGTGGTGGTCGCCAGTGTCACGCGGGCGTGGCTGTTCTATCTCGGGCTGTTTTTCGTCGTCGTCGTGCTGGCCGCGCCGGATGGGCTCGCCGGCTTTGCCCCGCGGCAGACGGCGCGGATTGCCGCCAACGGCTGGCGACGTTGCCGCGCCGCGTATTGCTGGAGCGCGGCGGCGGGGGTGCTGTGGCTCGCGGCCATCGTGTTCGCGGTGCAGTGGGCCTATGCGGCGCAGTTCGGCGCGGACGAAGGTGCGGTTTCAGGTGGGTTGTTCGGCGCATGGTTCGGCGCCGGGGCAGGTGCGGGCGCTGGCGCGGGTACCGAAGTCACCGTCGCGCCGCCGCTGTCGCCGCTTCCTCTTGCGCTGGCGCTCGTTGCGCTCGCCGCTCTGGCTGCGCTGACCACGCGCCATGCGCTGCGCGCGCATGCGCGCATCACGGGCCACGCACGCGCGGCACGATTCCCCGGAGCCGCACGATGATCCCCGCACTCGCGCTCTACGGCATCGAAAAACGTTTCGGCTCGACGCAAATCCTGCGCGGCGTCGATCTCGCGATCGAGCCAGGCGAGCGGCACGCGCTGATCGGCCCGAACGGCGCGGGCAAGTCCACGCTGTTCAACCTGATCGGGGGCGGCGCGCGGCCGAGCGCGGGGCGTATCCACCTGTTCGGCGCGGACATCACGCGGCTCGCGCCGGCCGCGATCGCGCGCCGTGGCCTCGCGCGCAGCTTTCAGAGCACCAGCGTGTTCGCGCGGCTGTCCGTGTTCGACAACCTGCGCTGCGCGGCGCAGCTTGCCGAACGCGATCGCACGCGCTGGTGGCAGCGTCTGACCGGCACGGCCGCGGTCGATGTGCGCGCGGCCGACGTGCTCGACGCGGTCGGCCTCGGCGCGCGCCGCGACGTCGCGGCCGGCACGCTCAGCTACGCGGAGCAGCGCGCGCTCGACCTCGGCATCGCGCTCGCGGGCGGCGCGCACACGCTGCTGCTCGACGAACCGACGGCGGGCATGAACCGCGCGGAAGCGGCACGCGCGATCGAGCTGATCCGCCACACCACCGCCGGCCGCACGCTGCTGATGGTCGAGCACGATATGGATGCGGTGTTCGCGATCGCCGATCGCATTTCGGTGCTGGTGCAAGGGCGCATCATCGCAAGTGGATCGCCGGCCGCGATTCGCGCCGACGCGGCGGTACGGGCCGCGTATCTGGGTGAACGCTTCGACGTCGGCTCAGGCGCGCGGGCGGGTGATGAACCGGACCATGGAGCAGGCCGATGAGCGCGCTGCTCGACATTTGCGACCTGAATGCGTGGTATGGCGCGAGCCAGGCGTTGCACGGCGTCACGCTGAGCATCGAGCCCGGCGAAGTGGTCGCGCTGGTCGGCCGCAACGGTTCGGGCCGCTCGACGCTCGCACGCGCGATCATGGGCCTCGTGCGCTGCGAGGGCGAACTGCGTTTCGCGGGGCGTTCGCTCGCCGGTCGGCGCACGTTCGAGATCGCGCGGCTCGGGCTCGGCTATGTGGCCGAGCATCGCGACGTGTTCGCCGCGCTGAGCGTGCATGAAAACCTGCTGCTCGGCATTGCGCCGGCTGCCGCATCGCGTGCGCGCGGCCGCGCGCCGCGCTTCACGCTCGACGACGCGTACGCGCTGTTCCCGGTGCTCGCCGGGCGCAAGCGCACGCGCGCCGGCGCGCTGTCGGGCGGCGAGCAACAGATGCTCGCGCTCGCGCGGGCGCTGCTCGGAGATCCCGATCTGCTGTTGATCGACGAGCCCGGCGAAGGGCTCGCGAGTCTCGTGATGCAGCAGGTCGCCGCCTGTCTGCACACGCTGCGCGAGCGTGGCGTCGCGATGTTGCTGATCGAGCAGAGGCTCGTGATCGCGCGGGACATCGCGTGCCGCGTCGCGGTGATGGGGCACGGCGAGATCGTGTTCGACGGCGCGCTGGCGTCGTTTATGTCGCGCGACGACGTGATGCGCGAATGGCTCGGGGTTGGCTGACGCGCGACTACGGACAAACTACGGACAAGTTAGTCAAGCATCCTTGTTGATGATCCATGCGTGCGCCGGATCGTTATGGAAATGCCAGACCCGCCGGCTGCCCGCCATCACGTTCAGATAATACGAGTCGTAGCCGTACGGCACGATCACCGGGTGATAGCCGCGCGGCACCATGACGACGTCGTGATCCTCGACGGCCATCGATTCGTCGATATCGCGTGAGTCGGTGTACACGCGTTGGAATGCGAAGCCTTGCGGCGGATCGAGCCGGTGGTAATAGGTTTCTTCGAGCGAGCTTTCGAGCGGGATATTGTCGGTGTCGTGCTTGTGCGGCGGGTAGCTCGACGCGTGCCCGCCCGGCGTTCTCACTTCGACCACCAGCAGCGATTCCGCCGGCTCGGTGTGCGGAAGAATGTCGCACACGTAACGCGTATTCAGCGACTTACCGCGCGTCGAGCGCTTCATCGACGCCGGCTCGATCAGCCGCGCCGGATACTCGCCCTTGGCCGGCGCGCTCGCGACACCGATCTCCGCGTCGCGGCATGCGCGCACCGTCGCGCGCACCTTCGGCGGCAAATACACCGCGTACGGCGCCGCGTCTTCGAACACGCTGTCGCGTGAACCGAGCGAGCTCCACGTCGTGCCCGGCGTTTCGATATCGACCGCGCCGCTGAGCACGACGATGCACGCTTCGCGCGCCGGCTCGAACACGTAGACGAGTTCGTTCGCGCCGAGCCGGTACGCGGCGAATCCCACATAGCGCCAGCAGGCCGACTGCGGCGTCACGCGCGCGATCGTCTGGCCTTCGCGCTCTGCCTTCACTAATAAGCTCATGCTGCCTCCTTGCCGAGCGGCGCATCGACGAGCGCCCGCAAAGTTCCATATCCCTTCTGCGCATAGTCGAACGGCGGCGCGACCACCGGGTCCTGCTCCGCCTCGACGACGAGCCAGCCGCAATAACCGTGCCGCTTCAACCGGTCGATCAGCGCCGGAAAATCGACCGCGCCGTCGCCGGGCACCGTGAACGCACCGGCGATCACCGCATCGAGAAAACTCCAGTTGCGATTGCGTGCGAGCTTCATCACGGCGGGGCGCACGTCCTTGCAGTGCACGTGGCAAACGCGCGCGATGTGTTTGTCGAGCACGGCCAACGGATCGCCGCCCGCCAACGTGATGTGCCCGGCGTCGAACAGCAGGCCGACCGCGTCGCCTGTGCGCGCCATCAACTGATCGACGTCGGCAGGCGTTTCGACGTACGCGCCCATATGATGATGATAGGCGAGCCGCACGCCGCGACTCAGCGTATAACGCGCGAATTCATCGACGCGTGCCGCGTAGCCGGCCCATTGCGCGTCGCCGAAAAAGCGCGGCCGTTGATACAGCGGGCGCGGCGCGCCCTGGATCGAATCGGCGACTTCGCCATACACCATCACGGTCGCGCCGTTCTGCGCGAGCAACTCCAGATGCGGGCCGACCGCGTCGATTTCTTCGGCGACGCTGCGCCTGGCCAGTTGTCCCGAGTACCAGCCGGACACGAGCGCGAGGTCGTATTGCGCGAGCAGCGTTTTCAGCGCTTGCGGCTCGCGAGGAAACTTGTTGCCGAGTTCGAAGCCCTGATAGCCAATCTGGCGACCCTCGGTCAGCGCGACTTCGAGCGGCGTCTCGCCGCCGAGCGACGGCAGGTCGTCGTTCATCCACGACAGCGGGTTGATGCCGATGCGTACGTCGAAAGCAGTCATGCCGGAGTCCTCATGGTTCTCAGTCGTGATCGGCGCCCTGTGACGGCGCAGGCGTCGCGGGCGGCGCCGCGCGCGCGGCGAGCTGCGCGTCGTACTTCGCGCGGGCCTCGCGCACCTCGGTGCGCGTCGACACTTCGGGCACCGCGACTTCCCACCACCAGCCACCGTCTTCGGTGGTGCGAGCCGGGTCGGTGTCGATGCTGATCACGTACGTGCCTCGCGCCGCGCGCGCGCGTTGCAGTGCCGCTTCGAGCTCGGCGAGATTGCGCGCATGCTCGGCTTGCGCGCCGAGCGCGCGCGCATGCGCGGCGAAGTCGATGCGCGGCACGCCTTCCGGTGCGTGCACGCAATCGTCGAGCAGATTGTTGAACGGTGCGCCACCGCAAGCCTGTTGCAGTCGATTGATGCAGCCGAAGCCGCGGTTGTCGAGCACGACGACGATCAGCTTCGCGCCGAGCATCACCGAGCTCGCGATCTCGCTGTTCATCATCAGATAGCTGCCGTCGCCGAGAATCACGATCACCTCGCGCTCGGGCCGCGCGAGCTTGACGCCGAGGCCGCCCGCGATCTCGTAGCCCATGCACGAATAGCCGTATTCGACGTGATACGCGCCGGGCCGGCCCGCGCGCCATAGCTTGTGCAGATCGGCGGGCAGCGTGCCGGCCGCGCAGACGACGATGTCGTCGGTCGGCGAGTGCGCGCTCGAACGCTGCACCGCGCCGATCACGTCGCCCTCATAGGGCAGTACCGCGTCGCGTTGCGGCGCATGGGTGAGCGTTTGCACGGTGTCGCGCCAGCTCGCCGCGAGCTTGTGTGCGCGCGCGGTCCAACTGCGCTCGGCGTGCCAGCCATGCAGCGGCCCCGTTAGCGCAGCGAGCGCGAGTTTCACATCGGCTTCGACGACGAAGCCGCGATGCTTGAGCGCGTCGAATCCGTTCGCGTTGATCGCGATCACGTCGGCTTGCGTGAACAGCGTGTTCGAGCCGGTCGTGAAGTCTTGCAGCCGCGTGCCGAGCGCGAGCACGCAGTCGGCGTCATGCGCAAGCGCGTTGGCAGCCGCTGAGCCGGTCACCCCGAGCGCGCCTGCATTCAGCGGATCGTTCCACGCGAGCGAGCTTTTGCCGGCCTGCGTTTCCGCGACCGGCACACCATGCGCGCTCGCGAAGCGGTGCAGCGCATCGGCCGCGCGGCTGTACAGCACGCCGCCGCCCGCGACGATCAACGGACGCTTCGCGTGCCGCAAGCGCGCGCACGCGGCGTCGATATCGTCGCTACGCGGCGCGGGTGCGTGAAAGCGCACGACACGCGGCGTGAAAAAGTCCTCCGGGAAGTCCCACGCCTGCGCCTGCACGTCCTGCGGCAGCGCCAGCGTGACGGGGCCGCACAACGCGGCATCGGTGAGCACGCGGATCGCGCGCGGCAGCGCGCTCAGCAATTGCGCAGGATGCACGATGCGGTCGAAGTAGCGCGACAGCGGCTTGAACGCGTCGTTCGCGGAGACGCCGCCATCGTTGAAATCCTCGACCTGCTGCAAGACCGGATCGGGCGCGCGCGACACGAAGATGTCGCCGGGCAACAGCAGCACCGGCAAACGGTTCACGTGCGCGAGCGCGGCCGCGGTCAGCAGATTGGTGGCGCCTGGGCCGATCGACGTCGTCACGGCCATCATGCGGCGGCGAAAGTGCGCCTTCGCGTAGGCGATCGCACTGTGCGCCATCGCCTGCTCGTTGTGCGCGCGCAACGTCGGCAGCGCGTCGCGATGCTGATACAGCGCCTCGCCGATGCCCGCGACGTTGCCGTGACCGAAAATCGCGAACACGCCGCCGAACAGCGGTTCGACGTTGGTGCCGTCTTCGCTGGCGACGCGTTGCGCGGCCAGATAGCGCACGAGCGCCTGCGCCATCGTCAGGCGAATCGTGCCGCCGTTGCGCGCAGGCGCGTGCGCTTGCGTCGCGCCGCTGGCGGACGGGGTGTCGTCATGCATGATGCGCTCGTTCATGCTGCCTGCTCCTGATGAGCGTGATGAGGTGTGCCATGCGCCGCCGGTTCGCCGCGCGCACCGCGCCACGCGGCGATCAGCGTTTCGAACGTGAGGCGCACGCGCGCGATCAGTTCGTCGTCGCCAATTTCACCGGCGAGCCACGCATGGCTCGGTTCGTGAAAGATCGTGCGGCCGACCGTGAAGCCGCGGCACGTCGCCGCTTGCGCGGCCGCGCGAAAGCCCTCGCTCAATTGCTCGACCGCCGCCGACAAACCGAGCAGCACGACGCCACGGCAATACGGATCGCGCCCGGCGATCAGCGCGTCGATGGCCTGCCATTGCGCGGCGTCCATCGGTTCGAGCTTCCACCACTCGGGGTAGATGCCGAGGTTGTACAGGCGCTTCAACGCGCGATATACGATGTCCGGTCCCTGCGGCAGCGACACATGCTTCGGAGGAATCACTTCGAGCAGCAGTTCGTGGCCGCTTGCCTGGGTCGCGTCATACAGCGCGCGCAGTTGCGCCTCCTGTTCGAGCCGCTGCTCGATCGGCTCGTCGGGATGAAACTGCACGAGGCATTTCACGACATGTTCCTGCGGCCACGCGATCAACGTGGTGCCGATCGAACGACCATGGTCGAACACGAGCGGCACGGAGCCGGGCAGTTCGACCGGGCGGCCGATCCACCAGCCGCGACCGGTCGCGGCATTCAGCGCGTCCTGACCATAGCGGTCGTCGATCAGTACGCCGATGCGTCCCTGCAAGTTCAATGCACGTTCGGTTTGCGCGACCGCTTCGACGAACAAGCCCTTCAACCGGGCAATTCGCGCTTCGTCGGCACCGGTCTGCTGCGCGAGTTCGAAGAACGGGTTGCGATGATCGAAAGCGAAGCCGAGCACCTCGTGCCACGCCTTGCGTGCCGGCGACACGCGATGCAGTCTTGCGAGCTTCGCATCGCGATCGGGGCGGCGCATGCGTTGCGGATCGGCCTGCGCTTCGCGCAGGAAGTAGTCGAGTTCGGCCGATGTCGGCATCGCCGGGGCGCAGCCGTGCCGAGACACGACCAGCGCGCCGCTCGCATTCGCGGCGCGCGCGCAGGCGTCGAGCGGCTGATCGCGCAGCCAGCCGGACAGGAAGCCGGAAGCGAACGCGTCGCCCGCGCCGAGCACGTTCAGCACTTCGACTTCGACGCCGCCATGAATCGGCGCATCGTCGAGCGATGCAGGCACCTCGCCGTCGATGATCTGACAGCCGAGCGGCCCGCGTTTCAGCACGAGCGTGGCCGGCGTCACCGCGCGCACCATCGCGAGCGCGTCGGCGAGGTCGGTCTTGCCGCCGGCGATGCGAAACTCTTCCTCGGTGCCGATCACCAGATCGAACAGCGGCAGAATCCGCTGCAAATGCGCGCTGACGCCTTCGCTCGCCACGAAACGCGTCTCGCCGTCGGCCTTGCCCGTGAGTCCCCACAGCACCGGGCGGTAGTCGATGTCGAGCACGGTGCGCACGTCGTTGCGGCGCGCGTAGTCGAGCGCGCGACGGCTCGTGCGATTGACCTGCTCGGTCGAGAAATGCGTGCCGGTGATCAGCAGCGCTTTCGATGACGCGATGAACGCCTCGTCGAAGTCGGCCTCGTCGACCGCCATGTCCGCGCAGTTCTCGCGGTAGAAGATCAGCGGAAAGGTGTCACGGTCCTTCAGGCCGAGCAGCACGAGCGCGGTCAGCCGATCGTGATCGATGCGCACGTGACTCACGTCGCAGCCTTCCTTCGTGAGCGTCTCCGTCAGGAAGCGCCCCATGTGATCGTTGCCGACGCGCGCCAGCATGGCCGCGGCAAGCCCGAGCCGCGCGCAGCCGAACGCGATGTTCGCCGACGAGCCGCCGAGATACTTCGCGAAGCTCGACACGTCTTCGAGCCGTGCGCCGACCTGCTGCGCGTACAGATCGACGGCCAGCCGGCCGAGGCACACGATGTCGCGGGCGCGCCCCGGCGCGAACCGGCTGCCCGCTGCGTTACCGCTGGAGGTGCTGGAGTGAGCCATGAATAGTCCTGAGTAACAGTGCGCGGTGGGTGCGCGTCGGCCAGCCGGGCGAAACGCGCCGAGGCTGGACGTGCCGCGCGAATCGGTCAGATCGTCGCACCTTCGAGTTCGCCGATCATCTTCTGCATCTCGGCGCCGCCGGCCATCATGTCGAGCACTTCGTTCTTGCTGATCGTCTGTTTGGTGAACGTGCCGAGCGAGCGGCCGCGATTGAGCAGCGTGAACGAATCGCCGATCGGATACGCGTGGTGGACGTTGTGCGTGATGAAGATCACCGAGATGCCTTTGGCGCGCGCCTTGTGGATCAGCTTCAGCACGTTGAAGCTCTGCTTGACGCCGAGCGCGGCGGTCGGTTCGTCGAGAATCAGCACGCGCGCGCCGAAGTGGATCGCACGCGCAATCGCCAGACATTGACGCTCGCCGCCCGACATCGTGCCGATCGGCTGATGCGGGTCGCGCACGTTGATGCCCATTTCGGCGAGCTTGTCGCGCGCGGTGGTTGCGCAGGTTTCGAGGTCCATCACGTTCAGAAGGCCGAACAGCTTTTTCTGCGGCTCGCGGCCCATGAAAAAATTGCGCGCGACCGATAGCAGCGGCACCAGCGCGAGATCCTGGTAGACGGTTGCGATACCGAGATCGAGCGCGTCTTTCGGCGACGTGAAGTGCACCGGTTTGCCGTCCACCCGGTAGGTGCCTTTGCTCGGCTGATACACGCCCGCGAGCGTCTTGATCAGCGTCGACTTGCCGGCGCCGTTGTCGCCGAGCAGGCAATGCACTTCGCCGCGTATGAGGCGCAGCGTGATGTCGTTCAGCGCGATGATGTTGCCGAAATAACGGCTGACGTTTTCCAGCGACAAAATGATGTCGTCGGTGTTCTGTTCGGGGGTGCTCATCAGGAACCTCCGTCTAGCGCGATGCCGCGACGCGGCCGCGCACGTAGTGGTTGAACAGCACGGCGAACAGCAGCATCACGCCGAGGAACACGCGGAACCAGTCGGAATCGACGTTGGTGTACGTGATGCCGATCTGCACGACGCCGAAGATCAGCGCACCGAAGCATGCGCCGATCACCGAGCCGTAGCCGCCTGTCAGCAGCGTGCCGCCGATCACCGCGGCGATGATCGCCTCGAACTCCGCCTGCAAACCGCGGTCGGCCGCGGCCGAACCGATGTCGCACACCTGAAGTACTGCATACAGGGCCGAGCAGAACGCGGTCAGCACGAACAGCGAAATCTTCACGCGACGCACCGGCACGCCGACGTTCTTGGCCGCGTTGGCGTCGCCGCCGACCGCGAAAATCCAGTTGCCGAAGCGCGTCCTGGCGAGCGTGAACGCACAGACCACGGCGAGCACGAGCCACCACAGCAGCACCTTCGGAATGCCCGGCACGAGCGGCGTGCCGTTGTCGAGCAGCTTCACGAGGCCGAGGTGGCCGAGCCACACGAACAGACCTTTGAACGCGACGCCCTGGAAGAACGTGTGCGCGAACCAGTCCTGACGCGCGACGTCGCCGACGCCGGAGATGATGGTGCGATCGGCGAACATCACCGATAGCGCGAGCGTGAGACCGCGCAGTATGAACAGGAACGCGAGCGTGACGATGAACGAAGGCAGGCGCGTGCGCATCACCAGATAGCCGTTGAGCGCGCCGAGCAGCATCGAGCCGACGAACGCGAACACGATCGCGAGCCAGATCGGCCAGTGGAAGTACATGGTCGGCAGCGCGACCATCATGCCGGCAAAGCCGATCATCGAACCGATCGACAGATCGAACTCGCCGGCGATCATCAGCAGGCACGCGCCGACCGAGATCAGACCGAGATAGGCGGCGACCTGCGACCAGTTCATCACGCCGTCGAGGTTGAACATCCCCGAGTTGCCGGCCGCCACGCCGAACACGATGAACACCATCACGGTGCCGGCGAGCGCCGCGAATTCCGGTCGGCCGAGCAGATGGCGGAACCAGGATTCCTCGCGCACGCGTTCGTCGACGGCAGCGGATTGCGGGGCGGTCGTCGCAGCAGACTTCGCCGGGTCCTGCGGATCAGGCGGCGGTTGCTTGCGGTGATGGGGATGAAACAGGTCGGCGACACCCATTGAAGCTCTCCTTGATACGCCCGCGACCGGCGGGTCGGCGCAATGCCGTGGGCGTTTGCGAATCCGCTGAGCGGGCGGGCGCCGGCAAGACGCCATGCGTCCCGCCGGTCACTGCCTTTTCAACCTTGCCGCCGGCGCGGCGGCTCAGGCGCGCGATGCGATGCGTTGCCGTGCGTTCAGCGGTACTGGCCGGCGTACTTCAGCACCTTGTCGACGTTGGCCTTCGTGATGAAGCCCGGGCCCGAGCCGATATTGCGCGGCCCGTAGGACGGCGTGAGCCCATAAGTGGCAAGACGCTCCTTGAACTTCGGATTCGCCTGCAGGATCTCGCGGATTTTGGCTGGATCGGTGGTGTGGTCCTTCTTCACGATCGCGAGTACGGCAACCGGGATATAGCCCTGCAAGTACGGTTGCTGGTCGATCGCGAACTGGATCGTGCCGTCCTGGATGCCCTTCGCGATGTCGCTGTCGAAGTCGAACGTCGCGAACCAGATCTTGCCGGCGAGGCCCATCTGCTGCAGCGCCTTCAGCGTCGGATCGGCCGACAGCGGACCGAGCGTCAGCACCGCCTGGGTATCCGGATGGTTGCGCAGGAACGCGCTGACCTTCGACTGCACGCCGGTCGGGTCCTGGCCCGTGTCGAGCGTCGAGGTTTTGAAGTTGGCGCCGATCGCTTCGGCGAAACCGCGGCAGCGTTCGAACGAAGCCGGGTTCGTCGCGTAGTGGTTCACGCACAGGAACGACTTGATGCCGGCGGCCTTGGCCTTTTCTCCGGCGGCTTTGCCGGCCGCGAACTCGGGCTGGCCGACGTGCATGATCGCGCCGAGCTTCGCGCTTTGCTCCTCGGTGCCCGAATTGATCGTGACGAGCGGAATGTGCTTCTCGGTGACCTTCGCGATCGAGCTCTTCAGCACGTCGAAGTCGGCGATCGACACGATCACGCCGTCGTAGTTGCGCGCGGCCGCCTGCTCGACGAGACGCGCCATGTCGGCGATGTCGCCGTTCGGCGGATTGCGGTAGTCGGTCTGAACGTTGAAGTCCTCGTCGGCCTGCTTGATCGCGTTCTTGATCGTGTTCCACCACGAGTCCGAATCCGGCGCGTGGCTGATCAGCACGAAGTGCGCGTCCGCCGCGCGGGCGGCCGAGGTCGCGCCGAATCCCGTCGCCAACGTCAACGCCGTTACCAGAATCCTGAGCGTTGCCTTGCCTCTGCAAAGTCTCATTGTCTCCACCTTTCTCGGTCTGTCGTTCGTTATTGAGGGAGCGACTGGCGGGCGGCTTTCCATTCCGATGACCCACACAACGAGGCCGAAGCGCCATCGCTCACGACCAAGAGTAGGTCATCTTCCGAAGCCTTGCAAAGAAAATTTCATGAGAAATAAAAATGGAAAATACGTTCCATTTGACCGGGCGGCCGCCTATACTCGGCAACGTCGGATGCACGTTGCGGCGGGCCGCGGGCGCGTCTGCCGCATTGCAGGAAACCCCGAGAGGCTGTCATGGCGGAACAGATCACCGAAGAAGCGGTGCCGAGCGTCGACGAATTGATGCAGCGCATCGCGGATACCTACGAGTCGCTGCCGCGGCAGTTGAAAAGCGTCGCGACGTACATCGAGCAGCATCGCTCGAGCGTGATGATGGATCGCACGAGCGATATCGCCGCGAGTTGCGGCGTGCATCCGTCGGCGGTCGTGCGCTTTGCGCAGCGCTTCGGCTTTTCCGGGTTTTCGGATCTGCAGGCGGTGTTTCGTC
The DNA here is from genome assembly GCF_050436505.1 of Paraburkholderia sp. CI3. NCBI lineage: Bacteria > Pseudomonadati > Pseudomonadota > Betaproteobacteria > Burkholderiales > Burkholderiaceae > Paraburkholderia > Paraburkholderia sp. CI3. The sequence goes on along the minus strand of NZ_JBNDMI010000004.1, from coordinate 1,799,437 downwards.
AGGCGTATACGGGGCAGGGCGTGTCGTCGTCGAGCTATCAGCAGCGCATCCGCAAGCTGATCGACGAGAAGCCCGGCACCTTGTCGGGCGGCGCGGTCGCGCGCGAGTTCATCGCCGCGTCGCGCGGCGGCCTCGAAGAACTCGAAGCGGGCCTCGACGACAAGCAGTTCGACGCCGCCGTGAAGATGCTGCAACAGGCCGACAACATCTACGTGATCGGGGTGCGGCGCTCGTTTCCGGTCGCGAGCTACATCGTCTATGCGTTGCAGCACACGCACAAGCGCGTGCATCTGGTGTCTGGCTTCGGCGGCATGTATCGCGAGCAGATCCGCAGTGTCAGGAAGGGCGACGTGGTGATTGCGATCAGCTTCGCCCCATACGGCAAGGAGACGCAGTACTGTCTGCGCGTCGCGCATCATCATCAGGCGAAGACGCTCGTCATTACGGATAGCCAACTATCGCCGCTCGCACGCTACGCCAGCACGCAGCTGTACGTGAAAGAGGGCAGCGCGTTCGCGTTCCGCTCGCTGACCAGCACGATCTGCCTGTGCCAGGCGCTCTTCATCGCGCTCGCGTACAAGCTCGAACTGAACGTTGAAGAATCCAACGACACTGGAGGCTACGATGACTGACGCGGTAAACACGATCGACGTCGCCGTATTCGGCGCGGGGCGCATCGGCAAGATCCATGCGGCGAATCTCGCGCGGCAGCCCGGCGTGCGGCTCAAATACGTGGTCGACGTGAATCGCGAGGCGGCCGCCGCGCTCGCCGCGCAGCATGGCGCGCAGGTTGCGGATAGCGACGGCGCGATCGGCGATGCATCGATCGGTGCGACCGTGATCTGTTCGAGCACCGACACGCATGCGGACCTGATCGTCAAATCGGCCGCGCAGAACAAGCACGTGTTCTGCGAGAAGCCGGTCGATCTCACGTTGGAGCGCGCGCGGATGTGCGCAGAAGCGGTGGAGCGCGCCGGTGTCGTGTGCATGATCGGCTTTCAGCGGCGCTTCGATCCGACGTTTTCCGCGTTGAAAGCGCGTCTCGACACGGGCGAGATCGGCACGCCGGAAATGCTCGTCGTCACGAGCCGCGATCCGGGCGCGCCGCCGCTCGAGTACATCCGGCACTCGGGCGGCATCTTCAAGGACATGCTGATTCACGACTTCGACATCTGTCGCTGGATTCTCGACGACGAAGCCGACACGCTGCACGCCACCGGCAGTTGCCTCACCGACCCCGCGATCGCCGACGCGGGCGACATCGATTCGACCGCGGTGACGATCCGCACGAAGCGCGGGCGGCTGTGCCAGATCAACACCGCGCGGCGCGCTGCCTACGGCTACGACCAGCGCTGCGAAGTGCTCGGCAGCACCGGCATGCTGCAAGCAGGCAACGTTCGGCCCACCGAAGTCACCGCGTACTCGAAGACGGAAGTATCGACCGACGTGCCCGAGGCGTTTTTTCTCGAACGCTATCGCGCGGCCTACGCGCTCGAAATCGCGCATTTCTTCGACGCGCTCACGCATGACAAGCCGGTGCGCACGACCGTCGCGGATGGCCTGAAAGCGCTCGAACTCGCGGAAGCCGCGACGCGGTCGTGGCGCGAGGGCCGTGCGATCAAACTCGGCGAGGCAGCGTGATGAAGCCCGCCACGGAGCGCTTGCGGATCGGCGTGGTCGGCCTTGGGCGGCTTGGCAAGCGGCATGCGGAGAATCTCGCGTATCGCGTGCCGGGCGCGACGCTCACGGCCGCGTGCAGTCCGCTCGAAGATGAACTGGCATGGGCGCGTGCTGCGATGCATGGGGCAATGCATGGGTCGCTGCATGAGCCGCGTCTCTACACCGATTACGCGGACCTGCTCGTTGATCCGCACGTCGACGCGGTATGGCTCGTCACGCCGTCGTCGCTGCACGCGCAGCAGATCGTCGACGCATTGCGCGCCGGCAAGCATGTGTTCTGCGAAAAGCCGCTGTCGCTCGATGTCGCCGAATGCGAGCGCGTGCTGGCCGAAGCGGCGCGCTATCCGCACCTGCAGGCGACGATCGGCTTCATGCGCCGCTTCGATCCGAGCTACCGCGACGCGTTCGATAAAATCGCCGCCGGCCAGATCGGCCGGCCGTTCCTCGTGCGCTCGCAAACCACCGATAAAAACGACGACGACGGTTTCTTCGTGCGCTTCGCGGCGACCTCAGGCGGCATCTTTCTCGACTGCACGGTGCACGACATCGACGTCGCCCGCTGGCTGCTCGGCAAGCCGCGCGCGACGCGCGTGTTCGCGGCGGGCACGGTCGCGCTGCACGAGGGTCTGCGCGAATTCGGCGACGTCGACAACGGTGTCGCGATCTGCGAATTCGAGGGCGGCAAGCTCGCGATGTTCTACGCGTCGCGCACCCAGGCGCACGGCAACGATACGCACAGCGAAGTGATCGGCACGGCGGGCGCGCTGACGATCGGCCGCAATCCGCGCGCGAACCGCGTCGAGATCTACGACGCGACCGGCATTCGCAACGAGTGCACGCCGAACTTTTTCGACCGGTTCGAGGACGCGTTTCTGCACGAGGCACGCGCGTTCGTTGCAGCGGTGCAAAAAGGGCCGGGGAAGGGCGATGCGGCACAGAGTGGCGCGACGCTCGCCGATGCGCTCGAAGCGACGCGTATCGGCGTGGCGCTGCGCGAGTCGCTGCAAAGCGGTGAGGCGGTGACGCTGTAACGGCGCGCGGCACGGCTCGCGCGTGGAAATGGGCGTCGTGGCGATGCCCGGCGGCGCCGCTCCGCCTGCTGTAGAATTTGACCCTCTGTCCGGCGTCGTCAGCGACGCCCCGTCCCGAAGGTCATCGTCGATGCAAATTCAGATTCACAAGGAAGTCGATGCGCGCGGGCTCATGTGCCCGCTGCCCATCCTGCGCGCCAAAAAGGCGCTCGCCGACATGGAAAGCGGCCAGATTCTCAAGGTGCTCGCCACCGATCCCGGCTCGCAGCGCGATTTCGCCGCGTTCGCGAAGCAGACCGGCAACGAGATCGTCGAAAGCTCGGCGCATGACAAGGTGTTTACGTTTCTGATGCGGCGTCGTTGAGCTGCATTGGGTAAAACTGTCGGTCCGATGTAAAAAAGAAGGCGCTGTCCCCATTATTCAGGGTACAGCGCCTTCTTCGTTTCAGCCGGACTTTCGACGTCAGCCTTCGAGAACCGGCGAGCGGGTACGCAGATATTCTTCGAAATCGGCGGCTACTTCCGGGTGACGCAGGGCGAACTCGACGGTCGCCTTCAGGTAGCCCAGCTTGCTGCCGCAGTCGAAACGTGTGCCGTGATACTTGTACGCGAGCACCTGTTCGTCGGCGAGCAGCGACTGGATCGCGTCCGTCAGTTGCAATTCACCGCCCGCGCCCGGCTTGATGGAGCGCAGGTGATCGAAGATGCGCGGCTTCAGCACATAACGGCCCACCACGCCGAGGTTCGACGGCGCCACGCCCGGCTCCGGCTTTTCGACGATGCCCGACATCTTGATGATCGAGTCTTCCCATTCCTTGCCGTCGACGATGCCGTACGATTTTGTATCTTGCGGCGGGATCTCTTCGACGCCGATCACCGAGCTGTGATAGTGATCGAACACCTCGATCATCTGCGTCATCACGGGCGGCGTGCCGTACAACAGGTCGTCCGCGAGAATCACGGCGAAAGGGTTGTCGCCTACCAGCTTCTCGGCGCACAGCACGGCGTGGCCGAGGCCCAGCGCCTCAGCCTGGCGCACGTAGAAGCAGTCGACGTGGCTCGGCTTGATGCTGCGCACGAGTTCGAGCAGCTTGTCCTTGCCGCGCGCCTCGAGTTCGGCCTCGATCTCATAGGACTTGTCGAAATGGTCTTCGATCGCGCGCTTGCTGCGGCCCGTGACGAAGATCATTTCGGTGATGCCGGCCGCCATCGCCTCTTCGACCGCGTACTGAATCAGCGGCTTGTCGACGATCGGCAGCATCTCCTTCGGGCTAGCCTTCGTGGCGGGGAGGAAGCGGGTGCCAAGACCGGCTACCGGAAAGACCGCCTTCGTAACTTTTAGCATGTGAATACCCTGAGTCCTCTGGTTAAATCCTTGCCCGCCGTTGAGGGGGCGGGCGCGTCGGTCAGGCCGGCAAGCGGGCCAGTTGGGCTTTCAGCTTGCCGACCGTGGCTTCGAAATCGGCCAGCCGCTTCTGCTCCTGTTCCACGACCGCCGCCGGCGCCTTCGCAACGAAGGCCTGATTCTGTAGCTTACCGTTGCACTTGACGATTTCGGCGCTCAACCGCGTGATCTCTTTCGACAGGCGTTCGCGTTCGACCGCTGCGTCGATTTCGACCTTCAACACGAGCTTGTCCGTTCCTACGATAGCAATAGGCGCGCCATCCGCCTGGGCGTCGAGCGCGGCCTCGTCGGCGATGATCTGCACCTCGGACAGACGCGCAAGTGCCTGAGCGTAAGGCGCGAAAGTACGAAGACGCTCCGCATTGCCGGTGGCGAGCAACGGCACCTTCACCGCCGGCGACAGGTTCATTTCTCCGCGCAGATTACGGCATGCATCGATCACCGCTTTGAGGTCGGTCGCCCACCGCTCGGCGTCTTCATCGAGCTTCGACGGCTCCGCGACGGGGTACTGCTGCACCATGATGGACGCCTCGCCCTCGGCCTTGCCTTCCGGGTAGCGTCCCGCGAGCGGCGCCACTTTCTGCCACAGCGCTTCGGTGATGAACGGGATCACCGGATGCGCGAGGCGCAGCACCGTTTCGAGCACACGCAAAAGCGTCCGCCGCGTGGCACGCTGCTGGTTCGGCTGCCCCGTCTGGATCTGCACTTTGGCGAGTTCGACGTACCAGTCACAATATTCGTCCCATACGAACTTGTATATGGCGTTGGCCACATTGTCAAAACGATAGTCGGAAAAACCCTTGACGACTTCCGCTTCCACGCGCTGCAGTTGCGACACGATCCAGCGGTCTGCCTGTGAGAAATGCAGATTGCCTTCTGGCCCGCATTCGCCACATTGCGCCGGCTGGCCGAAACCGCAGTCGTGGCCTTCGCAGTTCATCAGCACGAAGCGCGTGGCGTTCCACAGCTTGTTGCAGAAGTTGCGATAGCCTTCGCAGCGCGCGAGGTCGAAATTGACGTTGCGGCCGAGCGTGGCCATCGACGCCATCGTGAAGCGCAGCGCGTCGGTGCCGAACGCCGCAATGCCGTCCGGAAACTCCTTACGGGTCTTCTTCTCGATCGACGCGGCCAGCTTCGGATTCATCAGGCCGGTGGTGCGCTTCGCGACGAGCGCGTCGAGGTCGATGCCATCGACGATGTCGATCGGGTCGAGCGTGTTGCCCTTGCTCTTCGACATCTTCTGGCCTTCGGCGTCGCGCACGAGACCGTGCATATAGACCGTTTCGAACGGCACCTTGCCCGTGAAGTGCGTGGTCATCATGACCATGCGCGCGACCCAGAAGAAGATGATGTCGAAGCCGGTGACGAGCACCGACGACGGCATGAAGTGCTTGAGCTCTTCGGTTTCGTTCGGCCAGCCGAGCGACGAGAACGGCACCAGAGCGGACGAGAACCACGTGTCGAGCACGTCTTCGTCGCGCTTCAACGCCCCCGTGTAGCCGGCCGCGACGGCCTTCGCGCGCGCGTCCTCTTCGGTCTTGGCGACGAACACTTCTCCGTTCTCGCCGTACCACGCCGGAATCTGATGACCCCACCACAGCTGACGCGAGATGCACCAGTCCTGGATGTTTTCGAGCCACTGGTAGTACGTGGTGGTCCAGTTTTCCGGCACGAATTTGATCTGGCCGTTGCGCACGACGTCGAGCGCGGTTTCGGTGATCGACTTGCCCGGATTGAACGTGCCTTCGGGCGCCGGCTTGCTCATCGCGACGAACCACTGGTCGGTCAGCATCGGCTCGATCACGACGCCGGTGCGGTCGCCGCGCGGCACCATCAGCTTGTGCGGCTTGACCGATTCGAGCGCACCGAGCGCCTCGAGATCGGCGACCACCAGCTTGCGGGCTTCGAAACGGTCGAGGCCGCGGTATTTTTCGGGCGCGTTGTCGTTGATCTTCGCGTCGAGCGTGAGGATTTCGATTTGCGGCAGCTTGTGGCGCAGGCCGACCTGATAATCGTTGAAATCATGCGCGGGCGTGACCTTGACGACGCCTGTGCCGAATTCGCGGTCGACGTAATCGTCGGCGATGATCGGCACTTCGCGGTTCGACAGCGGCAGCGTGATGGTCTTGCCGATCAGGTGGGCGTAGCGTTCGTCTTCCGGGTGCACCATCACGGCGGTGTCGCCGAGCATGGTTTCCGGACGGGTGGTGGCGACGGTCAGATGGCCCGAGCCGTCGGTCAACGGATAGTGGATGTGCCACAGGTGGCCGTTTTCTTCTTCGCTGACCACTTCGAGGTCGGATACGGCGGTGAGCAGCACCGGGTCCCAGTTCACGAGGCGCTTGCCGCGATAGATCAGGCCCTGTTCATACAGACGCACGAATACGTCGCGCACGGTGGCCGACGTCTTGTCGTCCATCGTGAAGTATTCGCGCGACCAGTCGATCGATGCACCGAGACGACGCACCTGATTCGTGATCGTGGAGCCGGATTGCTGCTTCCACTCCCACACACGCTCGACGAACTTCTCGCGGCCGAGGTCGTGGCGCGACACGCCCTGTGCGTCGAGCTGGCGTTCGACGACGATCTGCGTGGCGATGCCCGCGTGGTCGGTGCCCGGCACCCACAGCGTGTTCTCGCCGAGCATGCGGTGATAGCGGGTCAGGCCGTCCATGATGGTCTGGTTGAACGCGTGGCCCATGTGCAGCGTGCCCGTGACGTTCGGCGGCGGCAACTGGATCGAGAAATCCTTGCGGTTCGCGTCGAAGGAGGGCGCGGCGTAGGTGCGCTTTTCCCATTCAGGGCCCCAGTGGGCTTCGATGGTGTGGGGTTCGAAGCTTTTTGCAAGCGTCGAGGTCGGGTCGCTCGGGGTGTCGCTCATGTTTCTGTTAAAGGCAGGATTTTGGAGGCGGGGAAGGGTTGATTATAGCTGGACGAGGTTTTTTGCCGGCCGGCGGCCGGTGTGGACAGGGGTTATGCTTTTTTCGTTGTTCTGGCTTTGTTGGCCTTTCCTTGCTGACTTATCGGTCTATTAGCGTTGCCCCTGTGCGGGGCGGCACCTACTTTCTTTGCTGCTGCAAAGAAAGTAGGCAAAGAAGACAGCTCAAACCGCCAACTCTTAAGCGGGTCCCTTGGCTTGGAAGGGGTAGTGGTGCATCTGGAATCCGTGCCGCCGCACATTCCCCGTTCGTGACAAAGCCATCATCCCTCCCACTCCGCACTACGTGCGTCGCGGAGGGGTCTGCCTGGGAAACCAATGGTTTTGCCCGCGCAGCGGGGGCCGTCGGCTGCGCCTCGGCGATGCGCCGAAACAACCGGTGGTTTTGGAACGGGGTTTCGGCGCGCGCAGCGCCGCCGGAAGAATGACCGCCTTGTCACTGGTGCCGAATGTGCGGAAGCACGGATTCCAGATGCACCACTACCTTATGCGGACCGAGGGACCCGCTTAAGAATTAGCGGTTTGAGCTGTCTTCTTTGCCTACTTTCTTTGCAGCAGCAAAGAAAGTAGGTGCCGCCCCGCACAGGGGCAACGCTAATAGACCGATAAGTGAGCAAGGAAAGGCCAACAAAGCCAGAACAACGAAAAAAGCCCCGCCCCGCACAGGGGCAACGCTAATAGACCGATAAGTCAGCAAAGGAAAGGCCAACACCGCAAAGAACACCACCCTCGCCTTAGCCCCGCATCCGCCTCCACAGCAAAAAACCCACCGCAATGACGATAACCGCAACACCGTCGACAACAGCCAGCACCGGCAAAGGATCGCTCCACTTGTCCATGTTCGTCGTGCGCGAATAATAGGGCTCGCCGCTTCCATACGCTTCGTCCAGGTTAATCACGTTAAACGCAGCAACCGCAACGACAAGGGCAAGCAGAACTACGCCAGCGAGAAAACGGGCGATGCTGGACTTCCGCATGTCAGTACCTAACCGTCAAGGGAATGTAGCAATCTGGCGACGGCGTAGCCGCCTCCTTCAGGTCGCGTACGAAAGATTCCATCCCGGCATGCAGGTTGATACAACCCGCGCTACCCGCATGCGTGCCGCCGTGGATAAAAAAGCCGCCCCGTCCATACGTCTGTGTTCCGGGATAGACATGAATCGTGATCCGATGATCACCCCAGGCAGCACGCGGGGCAAAGTTGTACCAATGGTTCTCCCACATCTGCGAAGGCTCAATCCAATATTGGCCGGGGGAATTGGACCCACACCATCTTTGCGCTGACGCATCGACGAATAATCGAATTTTCCGCCGCTATCCGTTCTTCCGGACACGGCGGCATAGATACGGGAAGTCGGACCACTCATGGTCAAAAAACGACCGTTGAAGTTTAGAAATACTTGAGACCTCGCGCAAGCTGGAACACGCGGACTACCACGCTCCGAGGCGTATCGATCGGACATACAAACCTCAATATCTGGGGGAAACGACCTGTCACGTTGATCGCCTCTACCTTACCTGGCGGAGCAGAAACAACAAATGGGCGACGGATGAAAATGACGAACAACGACTTTCTTCTGTTGCCCTTCGCCCTTACGGCGAACCAGCTTGCCCCCCCTCCCGCCCGTGGCTATGCTTGTGCGCATAACCAGCGCCGCACCGGGCGCGCAATTTGCGATTCCGTTTCATCCAACCCCGTCCACTCCCGCCGCACGAGGATCGCCGCCGATGACCCGCTACCGCGATTTCCACCGCCGCTCGATCGACCACCCCGAAGCCTTCTGGCGCGAAGAAGCCCAGCGCATTCACTGGCACACGCCATTCGGCACCGTGCTCGACCGCTCGAAGCCGCCGTTCGCGCGCTGGTTCGTCGGCGGTCGCACGAACCTCTGCCATAACGCGGTCGACCGGCATCTGGCCGAACGCTCGCAGCAGAACGCGCTCGTCTACGTATCGACCGAAACCGGCATCGAGCGGCACTACACGTATGCCGATCTGTACGCCGAAATCAACCGGATGGCCGCCGTCATGCGCTCGCTCGGCGTGAAGCGCGGCGACGTCGTGCTGATCTATCTGCCGATGATCCCCGAGGCGCTGTTCGCGATGCTCGCCTGCGCGCGGCTCGGCGCGATCCACTCGGTCGTGTTCGGCGGCTTCGCGGCGCCGAACCTCGCCGCGCGTATCGACGACGCGAAGCCCGTGCTGATCGTCACTGCCGACGCCGGCGCGCGCGGCGGCAAGGTGGTCGACTACACGCCGCTCGTCGACGAAGCGCTCGCGCGCGCCATGCACAAGACACCGTATGTGCTGCTGATCGACCGGCAGCTCGCGCCCGCGCGACTGAACGCACCCTACCTCGTCGCCTACGAGCCGCTGCGCGAACAGTTCTTCGACGCCCACGTCCCGTGCGAGTGGCTCGAATCGAACGAGCCGTCGTACGTGCTGTACACGTCGGGCACGACCGGCAAACCGAAGGGCGTGCAGCGCGATGTCGGCGGCTATGCGGTCGCGCTCGCGGCATCGATGGAATACATCTTCGAGGGCAAGCCCGGCGACACCATGTTCACCGCGTCCGACGTCGGCTGGGTGGTCGGCCACAGCTACATCGTGTACGCGCCGCTGATCGCGGGGCTGACCACCGTGATGTACGAAGGCACGCCGATTCGTCCGGACGGCGGCATCTGGTGGCGGCTCGTCGAACACCACAAGATCAACCTGATGTTCACCGCGCCGACCGCGATACGCGTGCTGAAGAAGCAGGACCCGGCGCTGATGAAGGCAGCCGATCTGTCGAGCCTGCGCACGCTGTTTCTTGCCGGCGAACCACTCGATGAACCGACCGCCGAATGGATCTCCAACGCGTTGAACAAGCCGGTGATCGACAACTACTGGCAGACCGAAACCGGCTGGCCGATGCTCGCGATTCCGCGCGGCATCGAGGCACTGCCGACCAAGCTCGGTTCGCCGGGCGTGCCCTCGATCGGCTATAGCCTGAGCGTGCGCGACGAGCTGACCGGCGAGCCCTGCGCGCCCGGCGAGAAAGGCGTGCTGACGCTCGACTATCCGCTGCCGCCGGGCTGCATGTCGACGGTATGGGGCGACGACAAGCGCTTCGTCGGCACCTACTGGTCGAGCGTGCCGAACCAGCAGGTGTATTCGACGTTCGACTGGGGCGTGCAGGACGAGGACGGCTACGTGACGATCCTCGGCCGCACCGACGACGTCATCAACGTCGCGGGCCATCGCCTCGGCACGCGCGAGATCGAGGAGGCGCTGTCGAGCCATGCGGCTGTCGCGGAAGTCGCGGTGGTCGGTGTGACCGATCCGGTCAAGGGTCAGGCGGCGATGGCCTTCGTCGTGTTGCGCGGCGCGCAGGGAGAAGGCGACCCGAGCGAGCGCGCGCGGCTCGAAGCCGAGCTGGCGATGACGGTCGACCGCCATCTCGGCTCGATTGCGCGGCCCGCGCGCGTGGTGATGGTATCGATGCTGCCGAAGACGCGCTCCGGCAAGCTATTGCGCCGCGCTATCGCGGCGCTCGCCGAAGGGCGCGAGCCGGGCGATTTGCCGACGATCGAAGATCCGGCCGCGCTGCAGCAGGTGCGCGACGCGCTCGGCGACGGCAGGAAGGAATAAGCGGGCCGATCAGCGGGCGACCAGGCGGACGAACCAGCGGGCGCTCAGCCCGCGCTGTCCCGCGTGCCGAGAAAGCGCGCGAGAATCGCGTTCGAATACGTGCCCGCGATCCCGGTCAGGAACGACATGAACGATCCGGGCGCGTGGTCGTCGGCGGTATCGGAGATCGTGCGCACGACCGCGCACGGCACGCCGTACTCGTAGCAGACCTGCGCGATCGCCGCGCCTTCCATCTCGACCGCGAGCGCGTCGGGCAGCGCGTCGCGCAACGCCGCGACGGCCGCCGCGCTCGCGACGAACTGATCGCCGCTGACGATCAAGCCGCGATGCACGCGCGGCGCGCGCGTGCCGAAGCGCGCCGCGCAGGCCGCCCCTTCCTCGGCGACGAACTGCTCGCATGCGGCGGTTAGACGGTCGGCGAGCGCCGCATCGGTGGTGAAGCGCGACATGCCGAGCAGCGGCACCTCGAAGCGCGGAAAAAGCGGCGACGCGTCGACATCGTGCTGCATCAGCGCGCTCGCAACGACGATATCGCCGACATGCACGTCGCCGCCGACACCGCCCGCGACACCGGTGAACACGATCGCCTCGACATCGAACGCGTGGATCAGCGCACTGACCGTCGCGGCCGCCGCGACCTTGCCGACGCGCGCGAGCGTGACGACGCACGGCGTGCCGTGCACGGTGCCGACGTGGTAGTCACGCTGGCCGTGCGTGACCGTGCGCACGCCGGACGCGGCGCGCATCGCTTCGATCAGGTCGCCGAGTTCCTGCGGTAACGCGGCCAGAACGCCGAGCGGCCGCCGCCCATCGTGGCTGAGATTCAAGGGCGTGCTCATTCGACCGCCTGCAATTTAGCCACCGCCAGCGCCAGCCACTTTTCGCCGTGCCGCTTGAAGCGGACCTGCGCTTTCGCGTCGGTACCGTTGCCTTCGAGTGCGGTGATCGTGCCTTCGCCGAACTTGGTATGAAACACCTGCTGGCCGACGCGGAAGCCCGTGTCGGCCGCGCGTTGCTCGTTCGCGAACGCGGGCGCCGGCGCGGAGGTCACCGCCGCCGTCGACGCCGAACCGCCGCCGTACCCCGGCCGCGCGAACCAGTCGCGCCCGTAGCCGGCGTTGTCCGAGCGACCGCCCCAGCGCGAGCCCGCCTCGACCTTCGGCGTCAGCCACTTCAGCGTTTCCTGCGGCAATTCGTCGAAGAAACGCGAGCGGATGTTGTAGCGGGTCTGGCCGTGCAGCATCCGGCTCTGCGCGAAAGACAGGTACAGCCGCTCCTTCGCGCGCGTGATCGCGACGTACATCAGACGCCGCTCCTCTTCGAGGCCGTCGGCCTCCATCGCGCTGTTCTCGTGCGGGAACAGCCCCTCTTCGAGGCCGGTGATGAACACCGCGGTGAATTCGAGCCCCTTTGCCGCGTGCACCGTCATCAGCTGCACCGCTTCCTGGCCGGCCTGCGCCTGGTTGTCGCCCGCTTCGAGCGATGCGTGCGACAGAAAGCCCGCGAGCGGCGTCATCGTGTCGGGGTTTTGCGCCGGATCGGCGATGCCCGGTGCGTCGAGGACCACCGTGGTCGGATCGTCGGTCGCGACCGCGAGTTCGGGCGCGGCGCTGGCTCCTGGGCGCAGCGGAATCGAGCGCGCGGGCGTATCGAGCCCGTAGCCTTCCTCGCTGACAAACGCGGCGGCCGCGTTGACGAGTTCCTGCAGGTTCTCGAGCCGCTCCTGGCCTTCGCGCTCGTTCTGATAGAAGTCGGCGAGACCGCTCGCGCGGACCACGTACTCGACGGTCTCCGGCAGGCTCATCTGCTGCGTGTCGGCGCGCATCTTGCCGACGAGGTTCGCGAACGCGGCGAGGCTCGAGCCGGCCTTGCCGGCGACGTACGGAATCGCCGCGGCCATCGAGCAGTTGTACAGACGCGCCGCGTCGGCGAGCTGTTCGATCGAACGCGCGCCGATGCCGCGAGTCGGGAAATTGACGACGCGGCCGAACGCGGTGTCGTCGTTCGGGTTGTCGATCAGGCGCAGGTAGGCGAGCGCGTGCTTGACTTCCTGACGTTCGAAAAAGCGCAGGCCGCCATACACGCGATACGCGATGCCCGCGTTGACGAGCGTGTGCTCGATCGTGCGCGACTGCGCGTTGCTGCGGTAGAGCACCGCGATTTCGCTGCGCGACAGGCCGGTGTTGATCAGCGCGCGAATCTCTTCGACGATCCAGCCGGCCTCCTGCGAATCGGTCGCCGATTCGTAGACGCGCACCGGTTCGCCGTGACCCGCGTCGGTACGCAGATTCTTGCCGAGGCGTCGCGAGTTGTTCGCGATCAGCTGGTTGGCGGCATCGAGAATATGGCCGTGCGAACGATAGTTTTGCTCGAGCTTGATCAGATTGCGCACGTTGAACTCGTGCTCGAAGTCGCGCATGTTGCCGACGTTCGCGCCGCGGAACGCGTAGATCGACTGGTCGTCGTCGCCGACCGCGAAGATTGCGTTGTGCTGGCCCGCGAGCAGCTTCAGCCACGCGTATTGCAGCTTGTTGGTGTCCTGAAACTCGTCGACGAGGATGTGCCTGAAGCGCGCCTGGTAATGCGCGCGCAGCGGCGGATTGTGCGCGAGCAGTTCGTAGCAGCGCAGCAGCAGCTCGGGGAAGTCGACGACGCCTTCGCGCTGGCATTGCTGATCGTAGGCTTCGTAGAGTTCGACGAACTTGCGGTTGAAGTTGTCGGTGGCGTCGACGTCTTTGGGGCGCAGGCCCTGCTCTTTCGCGTTGTTGATGAAGTACTGGAGATTTTTCGCGGGGTACTTTTCGTCGTCGATGTTGAGGCCCTTCATCAGGCGCTTGATCGCCGACAGCTGGTCCGCGGTATCGAGAATCTGGAATGTGGCGGGCAGCCCGGCGTCGCGGTGATGCGCGCGCAGCATACGGTTGCACAGGCCGTGGAACGTGCCGATCCACATGCCGCGCGTGTCGATCGGCAATAGCGCCGAGAGGCGCGCCATCATTTCGCGGGCGGCTTTGTTCGTGAAGGTCACCGCGAGGACGGTCGCGGGGGACGCGAGGCCTTGCTGAATCAGCCACGCGATGCGGGTGATCAGGACGCGGGTTTTGCCGCTGCCGGCGCCCGCCAGGATCAGGGCGGGCTCATTCGGGAGCGTTACGGCGGCGTGTTGTTCGGGGTTTAGATTCGAGAGGAGGTCGGGCATTTTTTTGCTGAGGCGCAGTTCGGGGGACATTATATGCCCCGGCGGGGGCGGCGCTTTTTTTGGTTTTTTTGTTCTTCTGGATATGGGTTGGGTTTTTTTCGTTGTTCTGGCGGTGTTGGCCTTTCCTTGCTGACTTATCGGTCTATTAGCGTTGCCCCTGTGCGGGGCGGCACCTACTTTCTTTGCTGCTGCAAAGAAAGTAGGCAAAGAAGACAGCTCAAACCGCCAACTCTTAAGCGGGCCCCTCGGTCTGCATGAGGTAGTGGTGCATCTGGAATCCGTGCTCCCGCACATTCCGCGCTTGTGACAAGGCTGTCATTCTTCCGGCGGCGCTACGCGCGCCGAAACCCCGCTCAAAAACCACTGGTTGTTTCGGCGCATCGCCGAGGCACAGCCGAGGGCCCCCGCTGCGCGGGCCAAACCATTGGTTTCCCAGGCAGACCCGTCCGCGACGCACGTAGTGCGGAGTGGGAGGGATGATGGCTTTGTCACGAACGGCGGAATGTGCGGGGGCACGGATTCCAGATGCACCACTACCTCATGCAGACCGAGGGGCCCGCTTAAGAGTTGGCGGTTTGAGCTGTCTTCTTTGCCTACTTTCTTTGCAGCAGCAAAGAAAGTAGGTGCCGCCCCGCACAGGGGCAACGCTAATAGACCGATAAGTCAGCAAGGAAAGGCCAACACCACACGATAAGGAAAAAGCCCCAACCTCGCGGCACGCGCTCACCCTTTAACCCGCTTCCCCTCAACATCCGGCAACAAAACAGTGAGCACCCCAATCAACGGCAAAAACGAACAAACCTTATAAACAAACGCAATACTGGTAGCGTCAGCGAGTTCCCCAAGCACGGCGGCGCCCACGCCGCCAAGCCCAAAGGCAAAACCAAAGAACAACCCAGCCACCATCCCAACCTTCCCAGGAATCAACTCCTGCGCATAAACAAGAATCGCCGAGAACGCCGAGGCGAGCACCACCCCAATAACAACCGTCAGCACACCAGTCCAGAACAGATTCGCATACGGCAACAGCAGCGTAAAAGGCGCGACGCCACAGAATCGACACCCAGATCACGTACTTGCGCCCGATCCTGTCGCCGATCGGCCCGCCGATCACCGTACCCGCCGCGACCGCCGCGAGGAACACGAACAGATGGATCTGCGCGGCCTGCACCGACAGATGGAACCTGTCGATCAGATAGAACGTGAAATAGCTATTGATGCTGGCGAGATAGAAGTACTTGGAGAACACCAGCAACACCAGCACGCTCATTGCCAGGATGATCTTGTTACGCGGCAGCGTCACGTGCGCGCCCTGACCGCGCGCCTTCCTGACCGACGGATGACGCTTGTACCAGCGGCCGATCTGCGTGAGCACGACGATCGCGACGAGCGCCGCCGCCGAGAACCACGCGATGCTGCGTTGCCCGTGCGGAATCACGATCAGCGCGGCGAGCAGCGGCCCGAGCGACGAACCCGCATTGCCGCCGACCTGGAACAACGACTGCGCGAGACCGTGACGGCCACCCGAGGCCATCCGCGCGACTCGCGACGACTCCGGATGGAACACCGACGATCCGCAGCCGACCAGCGCCGCGGCGACC
This sequence comes from Paraburkholderia sp. CI3, assembly GCF_050436505.1. Classification (NCBI taxonomy): domain Bacteria; kingdom Pseudomonadati; phylum Pseudomonadota; class Betaproteobacteria; order Burkholderiales; family Burkholderiaceae; genus Paraburkholderia; species Paraburkholderia sp. CI3. The sequence goes on along the minus strand of NZ_JBNDMI010000004.1, from coordinate 1,783,950 downwards.
AGCAGCACGCCGAAGTTCGGCGCGACCGACATCAGCAGCAGCCCGGTCAGCGTGAAGCCCATGCCGACCGGCAGCGAGTACGGCTTCGGATGTTTGTCGGTATAGCTGCCGACGAGCGGCTGCAGCAGCGACGCGGTGATCTGGTAGGTCAGCGTGATCAGACCGATCTGCCCGAACGACAACGAGAAGTTGTCCTTGAACATCGGGTAGATGGCGAGGATCAGCGACTGGATCATGTCGTTGAGCAGGTGCGAAAAGCTGATCGCACCGAGCACGGAATACACCGTGCGCTGGACCTTGGCGGCCGCCGGCGCAGCGGCGGCCGGGGACGCGCTCGCCCCCGTGGCGGATGCGCCGGCAAGGGCGCTTTTATCGAGGCTCGTTTCCATACGCTAGAAAAAAAGATCGGGAAAACGGTGGAATGAAAGATCGGCACCGAAAACCGGTGCGGGCAGCACGCCTCGTAGGCGCGTTCCGCGAAGCACTACGGCGTTTCGTCGCGGCAACCGGCGTTTTGAATATTTAGCCGAAGTTTAATGTGGCCGAAGCGAATTGTAAGGACAAGTTTTGTCGCGAATCGGACAAGGGGGCGGATGACTTTTCATTCGGCGGTGAAAGGACGAGTCGTCAGCTCTTTGCCTGAAGAAACTTTTTTTGGCGAGTTTTTGGCCACGGTATAAAGCGCTCGCGATTTGCGCGGCTCACGAAGCAGCGCGTCGAACATGGAACCGGGAACGGCAAGCGGCGCACGACCCGCCCCGGCCTGCACAAGCGAAATTCAAGATCGCGGGGCGCGCTGCCGTAGACCCGGAGAGATAAGTGGTGATGCCGGAACCGACCGTCCGGCGCGTCGACATGTGGGGACGGGGATGATGAAAGCAGTGGCACACAGCGCAGCGGCAACGAAGTTCAACGGCCTGTCGGTCAAGGCGACGCTGCGGATCGCGTTTGCGATTCTGCTCGCCGGCACGCTGCTGATCGGCGTGTTTTCGCTGCTGCAGATCGGCCGGCTGAACGCGTCCGCGCAATCGATCTACGACCAGGGCCACGTCGCGAGCCGCGCCGCCGAGGAAGCGCGCGGCCACATGCTGCGCGCGAGCCGCGCGCAAAAGATGCTGCTCACCGCGACCACCGCGAAGGAGCGCGACGAACTCGGGGCCGACATCGAGCGCGGCCTCGCAGGTCTCAACGAGCAGATGGGCACGCTCCAGCAGTACGTCGATAAGTCGGACGCGAAGGCGGTCGGCGCGCAGAAGGCGTTCGCCGCGGCGGTCGCGGCATGGAGCAGTCACCTGCGCGACTTCGTCACGCTCGTGAAAGCGCAGCCGCTCGATCTGTCGCAGATGAACTGGCAGGTCGGCACGCAGGACGTGTCGCTGCTCGTCGAAACCGGCAAGCTCGAAAAGCTCGTCGACGAACTCGTCGCGCAGCGCGGCACCGCCGCGAAGGCGACGATCGACGCGTCCGGTTTCATCTATCACTCGTCGTTCGTGATGATCGCGGTGATGACGTTCGCACTGATCGTGCTCGCGTTCGGCATCGCCGCGTGGGTCGTGCGGCGGCTCACCGCGCAGCTCGGCGGCGAGCCCGCGTACGCGAAGGAGATCGCGCGCCGCATCGCCGCGGGCGATCTGTCGAACCGCATCGCGCTCGGCGGCAAGGACCGTGCGAGCATGCTGTTCGCGCTGTCCGACATGCAAAGCGGACTCGCGACGACGGTTGCCGACATCGCGTCGAGCGCCGATGCGATCGCGACCGCGTCCGCGCAGATTTCGATGGGCAACCTCGATCTGTCGCAGCGTACCGAGCAGCAGGCGCTTGCGCTCGAGCGCACCGCGAGCAGCATGGAGCAGCTGACCTCGACGGTGCGTCAGAACGCCGACAACGCAAAGCAGGCGAGCACGCTCGCGAACAACGCGTCGGCGATCGCCGAGCAGGGCGGCGCGGTCGTGAGCCGCGTGGTGGCGACGATGAACGACATCAACGACAGCGCGCGCAGCATCGGCGACATCATCGGCGTGATCGAGGGGATCGCGTTTCAGACCAACATCCTCGCGTTGAACGCGGCCGTCGAGGCGGCGCGCGCGGGCGAGGAGGGGCGCGGCTTTTCGGTCGTCGCGGCGGAAGTGCGCAATCTCGCGCAGCGCAGCGCGGCGGCCGCCAAGGAGATCAAGGGCTTGATCCAGGCTTCGGTCGAGCGCGTCGGCAACGGCTCGACGCTGGCCGCTGACGCCGGTCAGACGATGGACGAAGTCGTCAAGGCCGTGAAGCGCGTGACCGACATCATGGGCGAGATTTCGGCGGCGTCGTCCGAGCAGAGCGCCGGTATCGAGGCGATCAGTCTCGCGGTCACGCAGATGGACTCGGGCACGCAGCAGAACGCCGCGCTGGTGGAGGAGGCCACCGCCGCGGCCCGCTCGCTCGACGATCAGGCGCGCGGGCTGAAGGCGATGGTGGGGCAGTTCAGGCTATAAAAGGCGGCGCGGGCGTCAGCTCGCGTTGGCCAACGAGGAGCCGGAGCCCGTCCCCGGCCGCACCACCACCGTGCAGGTCGTGCCCGCCGCCAGCATCACGTCGGGCGGCACCGAGTCGATCCGCACGCGCACCGGCACGCGCTGCGCGAGGCGCACCCAGTTGAAGGTCGGATTCACGTCCGCGAGCAGTTCGTGGCTTTGCGGATTGTCGCGGTCGTAGATGCCGCGCGAGATGCTCTCCACGTGACCTTGCAGCGTGCCGCCGCTCATCAGCCGCACTTCGGCCTGATCGCCGACGCGCACGTGCGGCAGCTTGGTTTCCTCGAAGTAGCCATACACCCAGAACGAGTGACTATCGACAATCGCGAGCTTCGCGGCGCCCGCGCTCGCATAGTCGCCGCGGAACACGGACAGGTTCGTCACGTAGCCGTCGACCGGCGACACCACGCGCGTGCGCTCGAGGTTCAGCTTCGCGGCGTCGAGCGCGGCGAGTGCCTGCTGATAGGCGGCATCGGCGGCGGACGCGGTATGCGTCGCGTTTTCGCGGCTTTCCTTCGACACCACCTGCGAATCCATGTCGGCACGCCGTTGCGCGTCGTCGCGCTTCATCTGCAATTCGGCCTTGCGCGCGGCAACGGCGGCCTGCGCCTGCTCGACCGCGATCTGGTAATGCGACGGATCGATCTGCATCAGCAGGTCGCCCTTCTTCACGAACTGGTTGTCCTTGACCGGCAGATCGACAATCGCGCCCGACACGTCCGGCGCGACGTTGACGATCTCGGCGCGCACGCGGCCGTCGCGGGTCCACGGTTCGTCCATGTAATGGACCCACAGCACGCGGCCAATCACGATCGCGACGATGAAAATGACGGCTGTCGCGATGAAGCCCACAAGATTTCGGATGGTCATGTTTCGACTCTGATCAACGATAAACGGCGAGGCCGAGAAGGCCGCACACGGACACGAGCAAGCTGGCCCGGAACAGGGAGGGGTGCCACACCACGCGATAGAGGCCCGTATAGGCGATCACGCGATCGACGAGCCAGGTCAGCGCGGCGCCCGCGATGAACAGCAGCACAATGGCTGGCACATAGGCATCGAGCACGGCGATATCACGCGGCATGAGGAACTCCTTTTTCTTCTGATGCGTCCGCGCGCGCGCCGATCGCCGAGGCAAGCGGCGACTGCGGATCGAGCAGCGCGGTACGGATGAAATGCAGTTGACTGAGGATGCGCAACAGCTGATGGCGTTCTTCACGCGATGGCGTGAAGCCGGCCATCAGCTGCTGCACTTGCGCGATCGCATCGGCGGTCGCCGCGAGCGCGCGCGCGAAGTGCTGCTGCCGCGGCCGCTCGAACAGCGCCGCGAGCGCATCGCGCAGCGCGCGCAGCGCGACGCGCCACGGTGCCGCTTGGTGGTAGCGCGGCTCGTTGGGCAGCGTCGCGATTTCGCGGCGCAGGTCGATCACCGCGTTGCCGACCTCCAACACCGAAAACAGCCAGCGCAGCGTGTCGCGCTTCGTTTCGGGCTCGTTCTGCGACAGCGCGTTGATCTGGAACATCAGATCGCGTGCGCCGCTTTCGAAGCGCGAGCGCACGCGTGCCAGACCCGCGCGGCCGGCCAGCACCACCTGGCGGCGCAGGTCGACGAGCAGGCGGTTGCGCAGCCACGGCGTCGACGGCGGCAGCAACACCGCGAACGCGATCGACGACACCAGCATCGACAGCACCAGCGCGAGCGCATCGTTCATGAACGCGCTCGGGTCGTAGTGAATCACGTTGTCGGGGCCGGCGAGGAAGCAGAAGAAGATGCAGTAGCCGACGCCGTAGCCCGCGAGCGTCGGACGCGTGGTCATCAACACGCCGAGCAGCAGGAACGGCGTGAGCGCGACGCACAGCATCACGAAGCCGTCGATGTGCGGATACACGCCGAACACCGCGATCATGCCCATCAGCGTCGCGAGCACCGTGCCGCCGGCCATCTTGAACGCGGTGCGCTTCGGATCCGGCGACGCCGACGCGAGCGCGCACACGGCCGCTGCGACCAGCGTCAACGTCGAGCCGCTCGGCCACGCGGTGGCGATCCAGAACGCCCCGAGCACCATCATCACGATGGCCGCGCGCAGGCCCGCGACGCCGGCCGCGATCGCGTTGGTTTTCGGCTCGTAGCGCTCGATCCAGCGTTCGCGCGCGTGCTTGTCGACGGCGAGCGACGCGTAGGTCGCCGCGTACGCATGCAGGTCGTCGATGAAGCGGTACAGCAGCTCGGCGCCCGTGTCGAAATCGAGCAACGGCGCGTCGGGGTGCGTTTCGAGCTCGTCGCGCGTCGCGCGCACGCGTTTGGGCAACTCGCTTCTGTAGGTGTCGAGCTGGGCCGCGGCGTGCGCGGCGTCGGCCGCGCTCAGCACCGGCTCGCCCGACTTCGCGAGCAACGGCGCGATCTCCTTGAAGTACGGTTCGAGCGCGGCGATCGCGATCGCCGCGCCGTGCGTGCCGCTGTCGCGCAGACGGTTCATCAGCTGATGCAGCGCGTGAAAGCGCGTCGACGCGGTCATGAACTCGCTGTTCAGACGCGCGAGGCGCCCGCCGCGCATCCGCGAATCGGGGCCTTCGAACACGGCGATGCTGCGTGCGGCCTCGAACCCGACGATGTCGGCGACGAAGCGCGCATTGGTCGCCTCGATCTGGGCGCGGTCGTTGCGCCCGGCAAGCGACGCCGACACGTACTCCACGAACGCCGAGAAGCGCGCACGCACGGTGCCGCGCATCTGCAGGCCGGCGAACTGCGGAAACACGAGGCCGCTGACCGCACCCGCGCAGATGATCCCGATCACCACTTCCGCGACCCGCGTGAGCGCGCTCAGGAACGCGCCGTCCGGATGCTGCGAAGCGGGGATGCCGATCAGCGCGGCCGTGTAGCCCGCCAGCACGAAGCCGTACGAACGGAAGTTGCGATTGCGCGCGGCGCCGGCGGTGCAGATGCCGACCCAGATCGCGGTCGTGACGAGGAACAGCTCCGGCTGCTGCGCGAACAGTCCGATCAGCGCGAGCATCACGACGAGACCGACCAGCGTGCCGCAGATCCGGTAGAAGCTCTTCGCGAACACTGCGCCGCTTTGCGGCTGCATCACGATGAATACGGTGGTCATCGCGGTGCGCGGCTGCGGCAGATCGAGCTTCATCGCGATGCCGAGCGCGAGGAAGCACGCGGCGAGCGACTTGAACAGATAGATCCATACGAGGCCGTCGGTGCGCGCCCAGTGGGCGGCGGCTTCGTAGAGCGCGGCGAACGAGGCGGGGCGCGCGCTCGACGGGGAGGGCGAGGAGGACATGACCTTCCTTACTCGGACGCGGGCGCGTTCGGGGCGCGCGAGGCGGTGGTGGCGGTGATGACTGCGTTGGTCTTGGCGTTGACGTTGGCATCCGCTGTTGCCGTGTCGCTACTCGCCGCGCCGCTCTTGCTCTCGCCGCTGCCCTTGCCATGCGCCGGCAACGTTTCGTTATCCCGCGGACCGTTGGCCGGATCGTCGAGACCGCCGCCGAGCGCCGTCATCAACGACGCATGCGCGCCGAGCCGCTCGGCCTGCACTTTGGCGACGCCTTCCTGCGCGCGCAGCAACTGGTTTTGCGCGACCAGCACGTTCAGATAGTCGCTCAAGCCGCGCCGGTAGCCTTCGCGCGACAGCTCGTAGTTCCTGCGCGCGGCGGCGACCGAGCGGTCGGCGTCGTCGGCCTGGGTGGTCAGCGAACGGATGCGGATCACCTGGTCGGAGATGTCCTTCAGCGCGCCCACGATCGACTGGTTGTAGCGCTCGATGGCCTCGTCGTAGCCCGCCGACGCCGCGCCGAGCTGCGAGCGCAGCCGGCCGCCGTCGAAGATCGGCAGCGTCAGCGCGGGACCCACGCTCCAGCTATGCGACGGACTCTTCAGGAACTGGAACAGCGGCCCCATCGCCGCATAGCCGCCGATCGAGGCGAGCAGGTTGATGTCCGGATAGAACCCGGCCTTGGCGACGTCGATGCCGCGCGCCTGCGCGGCGACCGTCCAGCGTGCCGCGACCACGTCCGGCCGGTGGCCGATCAGATCCGCGGGCAGCGCGGCCGGCAGACCAGCGGGCGCGGCGAGCGACAGCGCCGGGCGCTGGATCGCGTCGCCGGCGCCCGGACCCTTGCCCGCGAGCGCGGCCAACTGATTGCGGCCGAGCGCGATCTTCTCCTCGATCGCATCGATCTGGCGCTCGTACTCGGGCATCGGTGTCTCGGCCTGGCTCACTTCGAGCTGCGTGCCGATGCCGCCCTTCAGGCGCCGGTTCGCGAGGTCGACGATCTGCTGCTGTTGCTGCAGCGTGGCCTTCGCGATGTCGAGCAACGCGTAGTTCAGCGACATCTCGATATAGGTGCGCACGACGTTCGCCTGCAGTTCGAGCTGCGCGGCGCGCGCGTCGGCGGCGCTGGCGTGCGCGAGGTCGAGCGCGCGCTCGGCGGCGTTCTTGTCCTTGCCCCAGAAATCGAGGTGATACGCGAGGCCGAGCGTGCCGGTGTTGTTCCACGACTGCTCGCCCGCGAGCGGCCCCGGACCGTAGAACACGTTGTCGGCCCACTGCTGGCGCTGGATCGACAGGCTGCCGTTGACTTGCGGCGCGAGCGCCGCGCGCGCGACGCCGGCCATCGACGCCGCCTCACGCACGCGCGCCTGGGCGACCGCGAGACTGGGATTGCCGGCTTGCGCGTCCGCGATCCACTGGTCCAGCTGCGGATCGTCATAGGCGCGCCACCAGTCGGCGGCGGGCCACTGCGCGTCGGCGTTGGCGGCGCGGATTGCGTTGCCCGCATCGAGCGACGCAGGATTGATCGTGTGCGTTTGCGGCGCGACGCCTCCGGTACTTGCGCATCCGGCGATTGTTAATAGGATCGTAAGAACCGCGGCTGCGGCGATCCCTTTGGGTACCGGAGACTGCACGATTTCCTCCAAATTTGACTATAGAAGCTTGTGCGCAATTATATTTTTTGATCGATTGCGGAATAACCGGTAATGATGCAAGGCATTTTTACCAGACATGAGACAATCGCCATTGCTGATCGTGTAACAATCGCTGCCGATTTCTGAGGATAGGTATGGACACGCTTCAAAACATGCGCGTTTTCGTCCGCGTCGTCGAAGCGGGCAGCTTCACGGGCGCCGCGCAGCATCTGAATACGACGACGGCCTACGCGTCGCGCGCGGTTTCCGATCTGGAAGCGCATCTGCGCACGCGGCTTTTGAACCGGACCACGCGCCGCATCGCGCTCACCGAAGCTGGCGAGCGCTATCTGCAGCGCTGCGAGCAGATTCTCGCGTACGTGGATCAGGCGGAGGCCGAGGCGAGCGACGCGCACGCGCGTCCGTCCGGCAAGCTCAAGGTGCACGCGATGACGAGCTTCGGCCAGCACTACGTGGTGCCGGCCGTGGGCCGTTACCAGCAGCGCTACCCGGACGTGCATATCGAACTGACGCTCGCGCAGCGCATGCCCGATCTGCTCGACGAAGGCTTCGACGTGTCGCTGACGCTCGCGACCGGCCTGCCGGATTCGGGGCTCGTGTCGCAGCGCCTTGGCAGCGCGTTCAGCATTGCGTGCGCGTCGCCGGCGTACCTCGAACGGCGCGGCGTGCCGCAAACGCCTGCGGACCTCGCGCAGCACACCTGCCTGCAGATGGTGACGCCGGTGAATCCGCCGGACAAATGGACCTTCGACGGCCCGAACGGCGAGGAAGTCGTCTCGCTCGGCGCGGCGACGTTTCAGGTGAACGTGGCCGAGGCGATGGTCGTGGCCGTCGCCCAGGGCATGGGCGTAGCGCTGATTCCGATCTACTCGGCGATCAGCCGTTTGCGCAGCGGCGAACTGGTGTGGCTGATGCCCGGGTACACGTCGCAGCAGATGAATCTGTATGCGCTGTATCCGTCGCGGCAGTATCTCGATGCGAAGATCCGCACGTGGGTCGAATTTCTGCGCGACGAGTTGCCTTCGACGCTGGCGGCGGATCAGGAGGAGTTGCGGCAGTTCGCGCGGACCTGAACGGTCTGCTCGTCATGCATTGACGTTCGAGCGCCACGCGGAGTGCGGCACGCGGAGTGCGGCACGCGGAGTGTGGCACGCGGAGTGGGCACGCGGAGTGACAGCCTGTTACACACGCGCCGCGCCGCAACATTTCTTTACTTCTCCCGCGCAGTCGATTTGTTAACGTGTCGTTCACGCGTCGCCGCTCCGGCCGGACGCGCTGGATTCGGCGCCGTTCGGCGCCTCGCAACCACTGAAGGACGACACACTCATGGATACGCACCTGATGATCGGCTTGGCCGTCATGTTTGGACTGATCGGCGTCGCCGCGTCGCGCGATCTGCTGCGCCGCATGCGCGAACAGCAACCGCAGCTCGTGCCGGTCGAGGTCGAGTCACAGGATGCGCCGCGGCGCGAGCGGTGAGCGGCGGCGGGTTGAGCTGATGCAAGAGGCCCGCTAGCACCCGCTAGATCTCGACGACCTTGTCCCACGCAAACAGCGGATTTTCCCACTGGCGCGTGCGCCGGTCGAAATAGCCGCGCGGATTGCACACGACGCGGGTGCCGTCCACCACGTAGTCGAACGACGTATGCGTGTGGCCATGAATCCACAATGCGACAGGCGCGCGCACGAGCTCGGGCAGATGGTTGACGAAGCCCGCCGACACGCGGTCTTCGGCAAAACGCCCGGCCAGGCTCAGCCGATGCGGCGCGTGATGCGTGACCACGATCGTTTGGCCGGCGAACGGTTTGGCAAGCTCGCTTTCGAGCCACGCGCGCGCATGCCGGTGCAGCGCGAGCGAATCGGCGGGCGTGAAGTCGCGCGCGGCGTCGCGCGGGTCGTGCGGCCAGTTCATCTGGATCAGCCCGCGATAGTCGAGCATGACCCGGCGCGCGGCGACGATCGATTCCTCGATTGCATCCGGCGTCGCGCCGTACAGCGCGAAGTCGGTCCACAACGTCGTGCCGAGCACGCGCCAGCGGCCCTGGCTGTCGACCAGCGCGGCGTTGTTCAGCACATGCACGTTGTCGACCTGCGCGGCCGCGTCGAGCATCGCGCTCTCCAGCGCGCCGAATTCACCGTCGTAGTACTCGTGATTGCCCGGCACGTAGACGACCGGCACGGTGTCGTCGAACGCCTGCGCGGCCCAGCGCGGGCCGGCCGCATGATTGTGGATGTCGCCCGCCAGCACCACGAGATCCGCCTGCGCATGCGGGATCAGTTCAGGCTCGTCGTTTTCCAGATGCAGATCGGACAGCACGCGAATCTTCACGGACGCGACTCCTGCAAAACGCCTGCGCGCCGGATCGCGCAGGCTTCAGATATTAGCGTAGCACCTTGCCCGGATTCATCAGGTTGAGCGGATCGAGCGCCTGCTTGATCGCGCGCATCATCCGCACCTCGACGTCCTGCTTGTAGCGGGCGGCTTCGTCGATCTTCAACTGGCCGAGTCCGTGTTCCGCGCTGATGCTGCCGCGATGCGCATCGACGCTGTCGTAGACGATCCGGTTGATCGGGCTCTGGTACTGCCGCAGAAACGCCTTCGCATCGACGCCCTCGGGCGCCTGCACGTTGTAGTGCAGATTGCCGTCGCCGAGATGGCCGAACGTGACCATGCGCGCGCCCGGTGCGGCTTGCGCGATTGCCGCATCGGTCGTTTCGATGAAGTGGCCGATGCGTGAAATTGGCACCGCGATGTCGTGCTTGATGTTCAGGCCCTCCTCGGCCTGGGCGAGCGGAATGTGCTCGCGCAGATTCCAGAACGCGCGAGACTGCGCGAGGTTTTCCGCCACCACGGCGTCTTCCACGAGACCTTGTTCGAGCGCGGTTTCCATCAGCCCCTCGAACAGCGTGCGCGCGTGCACTTCGCTTTCGCTGTCCGACAGTTCGAGCAGCACGACCTGCGCATGTGGTTCGGCGAACGGATAACGCATCTGCTCGAAATGCCGGCCGACGAGGCGCAGGCAGAAATCCGACATCAGTTCGAAGCCGGTCAGGAGCGGCCCGGCGACGCGTTGCGTGAGCGCGAGAAAATCGAGCGCCGCATGCGGCGAAGCGAGCGCGGCGAGCGCGGTGACGCGCGCGGCCGGCTGCGGATGCAGCTTGAGCACCGCCGCGGTGATCAGGCCCAGCGTGCCTTCCGCGCCGATGAACAGGTCGCGCAGATCGTAGCCGGTGTTGTCCTTGCGCAGCCCGCGCAGGCCGTCCCACAGTTCGCCTTGCGGCGTCACCACTTCGAGGCCGAGGCATAGCTCGCGCGTGTTGCCATAGCGCAGCACGCCGGTGCCGCCCGCGTTGGTCGACAGATTGCCGCCGATCGTGCAGCTGCCTTCGGCGGCGAGGCTCAGCGCAAACAGACGCCCGGCCGCTTCGGCGTGCTTCTGCACGTCGGCGAGGATCACGCCGGCTTCGACCGTGATCGTGTTGTTGTGCGGATCGATGTCGCGCACGCGATTCAGGCGGCGCAGGCTGATGACCGCCTGCGCGCCGCTCGCGTCGGGTGTCGCGCCGCCCGCGAGGCCGGTATTGCCGCCCTGCGGCACCAGCGCGACGCAATGTTCGACCGCGAGCCTGACGAGCGCGGCGGCTTCCGCGGACGTGGCCGGGCACAGCACCGCGCAGGCCGCGCCGGTGTAGCGGCGGCGCCAGTCGGTCAGAAAGGGAGCGGTGTCGTGCGGATCGGTCAGTACGTAAGTCGCGCCGATGGCGTCGCGGCAGGCGGCGAGAAAAGCGGTGTGGGTCATGTGGATCGGTTGACGGTGTTGGGGCTTGGGCCTCAGGCGGGCGGGGGCGGTTCGCTGGCGGCTTGCTTTGCAGCCTGATTTGCAGCCTGATTTGCAGCCTGCTTCGCGGCCTGTTTCGCGGCCTGTTTCGCGGCTCGTTTCGCCGCGCGCTTGAACGGTCCGACATACGCGAGTGCGCAGGTGAAGAAGATCATGGCGAGCGCCGCTTGAAGCCAGCCGAGCCGCGCGCTCAAGCCATGATCGCTCCAGCCACGCACGACGCCTTCGGCGAAATACAGCAGGATCAGCATCGACGCCCATTGCATCGTGTAAAGCCGACGTCGCCACACGCCCGGCAACGCGGAGAGTAGCGGCAACGCTTTCAGCACGAGCAGCGAGCCGCCAGAGCGCAACGGCGCGAGCCACCATTCCCATGCGACGGCAAGCACGATCATCGAGACCAGTGTGAAAGCGGCGACGAGCGCGGCGGCAGCTTTGGGTTGCACGGGCACGACGGTCGTAGATGCCGACGCGTTGGCCGCGAGGCTTGCGGGCGCCGCGTTCGCGTGGCCCCCGGAGTTCGTGGCCGAGAGTTCAGCGCCACCCGCGTCACGACGGGCGTCATCGCGTTCGGTGGGTTGCGGATCCGGTTCGTTCACGGCTTTACGCTCACGGCCTTTCGGACATCGACGCCGCCGTGCGCCCAACGCGCGCACCAAGCGCAATCGCCAGCGTCCGTTCGTCGGCGGAGATGCCATGGCCGGTCGTGCCCGCGCGCGCGTAATGCGACGCGCCGTACGGCGTGCCGCCGGTCTGCGTGGTGGACAGCGCGCTCTCCGTGTATGGAATGCCGACGATCAGCATGCCGTGATGGAGCAGCGGCAGCATCATCGACAGCAGCGTGGATTCCTGGCCGCCGTGCAGGCTGCCGGTCGACGTGAACACGCAGGCCGGCTTGCCCGACAGTGCACCGGATAGCCACTGCGGCGTGGTGCCGTCGAGAAAGTATTTGAGCGCGGCCGCCATGTTGCCGAAGCGGGTCGGCGAACCGAGCGCGAGGCCCGCGCATTCTTCGAGGTCGCGCAGCTCGACGTACGGTGGTCCTTCGGTGGGAATGTCCGGCTCGCTCGCCTCGCAAACCGTGGAAACCGCCGGCACGGTGCGCACGCGCGCCTGCATGCCGGGGACGCTGTCGACGCCGTGCGCGATCGCCAGCGCGAGCTCGCGGGTGGCGCCGTGACGGCTGTAATAAAGCACGAGAATGTCTTTCATAGGCCTCATCATTGAACAGGTATTATAGGGGTTCGGTCAGTTGCACAGGCCGTACATAGCCGTTCGGCCAGGCGCTTCGGCCAAACGCCGTGCGGAGTTCCCGCAGTCCCGGTCTGACGGTTCAGCAAGCAAGGAGGCAGGTTTGTTGGTTAGGGTGCGTTTCGATCTCGACACGCTCAAACGGCTCGCGCAATTCGCGGCGCAACGCATCGGCGAGGACCGGATTCCGCAGGTCGCGGGCAGCCTGACGTTCACGACGATGCTCGCGCTCGTGCCGCTCGCCACCGTCGCGTTTGCGCTGTTCACCGCGTTTCCGATCTTCAGCTCGTTCCAGGTGTCGCTGCAGTTTTTTCTTGCCGACCACCTGATGCCCGCGCAACTGAACGATCAGATCTTCAAGTATCTGAACCAGTTCGCATCGAAGGCCAAAGGGCTGACCACGATCGGCATGATCATCCTGTTCGTCACCGCGGTGATGACGATGATGACCGTCGAGTCCGCGTTCAATGTGATCTGGCGCGTGCGCAAGGCGCGGCCCGTCGCGCAGCGCATTCTCGTGTACTGGGCGATCATCACGCTCGGTCCGATCCTGATCGGCGTGAGCCTGTCCATCTCGTCGTATGTGTTCACGCAATCGATGTCGTTTAGCGCCGCGCAGCGCATCACACCGCTGATCGCATGGGCGCTCGCGAGCGCCTCGCTGCCGTTCACGATGCTCGCGTTCACGATCCTTTACGTTTATCTGCCGAACTGCCGTGTCGAATGGCGCGACGCGGTGGTCGGCGGCGTGATCGCCGCGCTCGCGTTCGAGCTCGCCAAGCGCGGCTTCGGCTACTACGTGCGCCGTATTCCGACCTATACGGCGGTGTACGGCGCGTTCGCCGCGGTGCCGCTGTTCCTGGTGTGGATGTACCTGTGCTGGTTCATCACGCTGACCGGCGCGATGATCGCATCGGCGTTGCCGGCGATTCGCATCGGTCAGTTTCACCGCCCTGTGTTCTATGGCAGCAATCTGTTCGATTCGCTCGAATTGCTCGCGCGGCTGTGCGAGGCGCGTGAGGGCGGCAGACGCGGCTACACGATGCCCGAGCTTGCTCGGATGCTTCGCCGCGACAAGGATACGACGCTGATGCTGTTGCAGCGTCTCGAGGAGATCGAGTGGATCGCGCGGCTGGAGGAGGACCATACCGACCCGCACTTCGTGCTCCTCGCGAACCCGGCGCAGGTGACCGTGCAGCGGCTGTACGACCTGTTCGTGATCGACCGCGCGGAGCTTACGTATCAGCTCGAACTCGACTCCACACGCGTGGACGGCGGCATGCTGCTCGCCGCGCTCGACAACGACCAGCTGAAGGTGACGCTTGCCGCGTTGCTCGCCTCGCGCGCGGCGGCACGGACGGCGCGACCCGGCGATGGCGAGCGCGCGGCGGCTTCGATGCCGCACCAGGCAGCGTGATAGGGCGGCCAGACTTCGAGCCGCCCCGATAAAACTACAACGAAATCTTCCCCACGCAGATGTCCTTGAACATCACCCAGTCGCCCATCAGGCTGTAAAACGGATGACGGAAGGTGGCAGGCCGGTTCTTTTCGAAGAAGAAATGGCCGACCCACGCGAAGCCGTAGCCGCACACCACGGCCGCCGGCAACCATAGCCAGTCGCCGGTGGCGAGCGCCATCGCGAGGCAGCCAATGACGCCGAGCGAGCCGACGAAATGCAGCCGCCGCGACACGAGATTGCGATGCTCGCTCAGGTAGTACGGATAAAACTCCGCGAAGTTCGCGAAGTGATCGGTATGTGCTGTATGAGCCATGACGGCCTCCGGAGGCTGAAAAAGACAGCTTCAATCATTCTCCGGCGATCGCCTGCCTGGCGCAACCTGGCCATTCGGCAGATGGCGCGGCGGGTTCGGCGTGGGTATCGTGGTCGTTCGATAGTGATTCGGTGGCGATTCGCAACGGCATTCCCGACGGCCGCCCGCGGAGCGCCGAGGCGCGCGGCGAGCGGCCATCGCGCGCGCCTTCAGCCCGCTTCGTGCGGCGGCCGCGAAGCGAAGCCGTACAGCGCATCGAGCGTCGCGTCGGGTTGCTCGGTCATCAACGCGTGGCCCGCATCGAGCGTGACGGTGTCGACCGGCGTGCCCGCCTGCGCGAGCGCATCGGCAAGCGCTTTCGCCGCGCGCGGCGGCGTCATCGCATCGCGCCGGCCAACGATCAGGCGCGTGGCACAACGCACCTGCGCCGCACGAGCGTGGCCGTGCGCATAGGTATGGCAGGCGGTGAAGTCGGTGTGGAACAGATGCGGCTCGCCGCTGGCGGACACGTGCTCCATCAGCCGCTGGTTCATGCCGTGCAGCCAGAAACCGGGGCCGGGGCACGAGGGCTTCGCGGCGAGCGTCGAATGCGACCACTGGTTGACCATGCCGATTGCCTCGGGCTCGCGATTGAGCGCGGCGTCGAGCAGCGCGTCGGAGACCGTCATCGGCAGCGCGGTGGCGAGCAGCGCAAGATGCGTTGCGCGCTGCGGATAGCGGCCGGCGAAGTCGAGCGCGATCAGCGAGCCCATGCTGTGACCGGCGACGAACGCACGCGTGACGCCCACGGCGTCGAGCAGCGCAGCGAGCCAGTCGGCCAGCGCGGCGATGCTGGCGAGCGCGGGGCCGGCGCTGCGTCGGTGGCCCGGCAGATCGACCGCGAGCACGCCGAAGCCGTGATGCGCGAAGTAGCGGCTTTGCAGCGCCCACACGCTGTGATCGTGCTCGGCACCGTGGATGAACACGGCGCTTGGCAGGCTCGCTTCGAAGGGTTTGCCGCCGGTGTAGGCGTAGGCCGGTTTGCCTTGAACGGTGACGATCATGCGGACTCCGGGCGGGCGGGGGTGCTCGTGGCGGCGGGCGCGGCAGTGGCGGTCTGTTGTGAGGCGCTGCTCGGCGTTGCGGTACGACCGCCGCTCGCCGGTTGCGCGGTTTTTTGCGCGGCCTTCAGCGCGCGCTTGAGATCGTCGATCAGGTCATCCGGATCTTCGAGCCCGATCGACAGACGGATCGTGCCTTCGGTGATACCGGCCGCGGCGAGCGCGGCGGCATCCATGCGGAAGTGCGTCGTCGATGCCGGGTGAATCACCAGCGAGCGCGCGTCGCCGACGTTCGCGAGGTGCGAGAAGAGCGTGAGCGCTTCGATGAAGGCGCGCCCGGCCGCGCGGTCGCCGCGCAGGTCGAAGCTGAACACGGCGCCCGCGCCGCGCGGTAGCAGCCGCCTGGCGAGCGCGTGGTCGGGATGCGTCGGCAACTCGGGATAGGCGACCGATTCGACCGCCGCATGACCGGCGAGAAACTCCACCACGCGCCGTGTGTTGACGACGTGACGCTCCATGCGCAACGGCAGTGTCTCGATGCCTTGCAGCAGCTGCCACGCGGCCTGCGGATGCAGGCACGCGCCGAAGTCGCGCAAGCCTTCCCGACGCGCGCGCAGCAGGAACGGCGCGACGGTGCTTTCCTCGGCGAATACCATGCCGTGGAAACCGTCGTACGGCTCGGTGAATTCGGGAAAGCGGCCGGAAGCCTCGAAGTCGAACGTGCCGCCGTCGACCAGCACCCCGCCGATCGTCGTGCCGTGGCCGCCGAGAAACTTGGTCGCCGAGTGGTAGACGAGGTCGGCGCCGTGCTCGAAGGGGCGCAGCAGGTAGGGCGTCGTGAAGGTCGAGTCGACCAGCAACGGCAGGCGGTGCGCGTGCGCGATCTGTGCGAGCGCGGCGATGTCGAGCACGTCGAGGCCCGGATTGCCGAGCGTTTCGCCGAATAGCAGGCGCGTGTTGGGGCGCAGCGCGGCGCGCCACGCGTCGAGGTCGCCGGGCTTGACGAAGGTCGTCTCGATACCGAAGCGTCGCAGCGTGTAATGCAGCAGATTGTGCGAGCCGCCGTACAGCGCGCTCGACGCGACGATGTGCGAACCCGCGCCCATCAGCGTCGCGATCGCCAGATGCAGCGCGGCCTGGCCGCTCGCGGTGCCGATCGCGCCGGCGCCGTTTTCGAGCGCGGCGACGCGCTCCTCGAACACGGCGACGGTCGGATTCGAGATGCGCGAGTAGACGTGGCCGGCGCGTTCCATGTTGAACAGCGCGGCGGCATGATCCGAGTCGCGGAACGAAAACGACGTGGTCTGGTAGATCGGCGTCGCGCGCGCACCGGTGGCAGGGTCGGGGGCTGCGCCGGCGTGCAGCGCAAGCGTATCGAAACGGTTGGCGGACATCGTGGGCGGCGGGCCGCGAGCGGCCTCGCGAAAGATCGGGGTGGGCGGCCATCCTACCATTGGCGCGCGCCGCTTCAAGCGCGGTTTTCCCGCGGGTTCCTGCGGCTCGTGCCGGGAGCGGGGCATGCTCGCAGTCTGGAAGTCAGACGAATTCGAGTCTCCGAAGCCCGCCGCGCCTTGGCTGGCGGGCCGCTTTCCTTTTATGGGCCTTTCCGATAGGATCGAAAAAACATTTCATGCACTGCAAGATTGGCGGTATCAGGAGATAGATCATGCGAGTCAGCGACATTCTTAAAGTCAAGGGCAATACCCTTTTTACGGTCACGCCGGATACCACGCTGCATGACGCCGTCAGTACCATGGCCGAGCACGACATCGGCTCGCTCGTCGTGATGGAGTACGGCGACCTCGTCGGCATGCTGACGTTTCGCGAAATCATTCTGACCTTGAGCGAGAACGGCGGCAGCGTCGGCACCTCGACGATCCGCAAGGTGATGGACGACCATCCGCTCACCTGCACGCCCGAAACCGACGTCAACGAAGTGCGCCGCATGATGCTCGAGCATCACGTGCGCTATCTGCCCGTCATGGAAAGCCGCACGCTGATGGGCGTCATCTCGTTTTACGACGTCGCGAAGGCGGTGGTCGAGGAGCAGGGGTTCGAGAACCGCATGCTGAAGGCCTATATCCGCGACTGGCCGGAAGAGCAGGAAGGACAGGACCAGCAGCCGGCGCGTTGATGCGCGTGGCTCGAAGGTCGCGCTCCGGCCGTCGCCGCGAGCGCGAATCCGCCGACAGGGCGCGCGCGCAAGCGGGCGCTTTTTTTGTGTCTGGAGCTGGTGCGGACGGATTGCGGGAGCCGCGTGCGCGAGTCGCGGCGATCCGCTTGCCGGCCGTGCCGCCCGCGTCATCGCCATTTTTCCGCGCCGTTCTCCTGACTTCATGAACGATCGTCCGTTGCCCGCTGCCCGCCGCGCCGCTCGCGCGCACGAAGCGCACGAATCCCAGTTCCGCCTGCTCGGCCAGCGCCGCTTCGCGCCGTTCTTCTGGACACAGTTTCTCGGCGCGATGAACGACAACGTGTTCAAGATCGGCTTCACGTCGCTCGTCACGTATCAGGCGGCGCGGTTTTCGGGCGTCGACCCGAAAACCGCGGCGTTCCTGATCTCCGCGATTTTCATTCTGCCTTTCGTGCTGTTTTCGGCCACTTCCGGCCAGATCGCGGACAAGTACGACAAAGCGTTGCTCACGCGCCTCGTCAAGACTTTCGAGATCGCGGTGATGCTGGTCGGCGGCGCGGGGTTCTGGCTGCACAGCGCGCCGTTGCTGTACCTGTGCACGTTCCTGATGGGCGTGCATTCGACGGTATTCGGGCCGGTCAAGTACTCGTATCTGCCGCAGCATCTGTCGCAGGCGGAGCTGGTCGGCGGCAATGGCATGGTCGAGATGGGCACCTTCGTCGCGATCCTGATCGGCACGATCGTCGGCGGCGCGGGCGCGGGGTTCGCCGAGCATGGCGCGGTGGTGCTCGCTTGCGCGTGTATCGCGATCGCGCTGATCGGGCGCGCCGTGTCGGGCTTCGTGCCGGCTACGCCCGCGCCGCAGCCCGGGTTGCGCATCAACTGGAACCCGGTCAGCGAAACGTGGCGCAATCTGAAGCTCGCGCACGAAAACCGCACGGTGTTTCTTGGTCTGCTCGGCATTTCGTGGCTGTGGTTCGTCGGCGCGACGTTCCTCGCGTCGTTCTTCAACTTCGCGAAGGACGTGCTGTCCGCCGATCCCGACGTCGTGACCGTGCTGCTCGCCACGTTTTCGATCGGCATCGGCATCGGCTCGCTGTTGTGCGAACGGCTCTCGAAGCGGCGGATCGAAGTCGGCCTCGTGCCGCTCGGCTCGATCGGCATGAGCGTGTTCGCGATCGATCTTTTTTTCGCGAGCCACGCGCTGCCGCCGGCGGGGCATCTGCTCAGCGTTGGCGAATTTCTCGCGCGGCTCGCGCATTGGCGCGTGCTCGCCGACCTGTTCCTGCTCGCGATGTTCGGCGGCTTTTACAGCGTGCCGCTGTATGCGCTGATCCAGAGTCGTAGTCAGCCGAGCCATCGCGCGCGCATCATCGCCGCGAACAACATCCTCAATTCGCTGTTCATGATCCTGTCGGCGCTGATGGCGGTGGGCCTGACCGCCGCGGGCTTCAGTATTCCGGCGATCTTCCTTGTCACCGCGCTTCTGAATGTGGTGGTCGCGGGCTACATCTATTCGCTCGTGCCCGAGTTCCTGCTGCGCTTCATCGCGTGGCTGCTCGTGCATACGTTCTACCGGATCCGGCTCGTGCACGCGGAGCGGATTCCGGAGCAGGGCGCGGCGGTGCTCGTGTGCAACCACGTCAGTTTCGTCGATGCGATCGTCATCATGGCCGAAAGCCCGCGGCCGATCCGCTTCGTGATGGACCACCAGATCTTCCGCTCGCCGTTCGTCGGCTGGCTGTTCCGGCACGCGAAGGCGATTCCGATCGCGTCCGCGCATCAGGACGCGGCGCTGCTCGCGCGTGCGTACGACCTGTGCGCGCAGGCGCTCGCGGACGGCGAACTCGTCTGTATCTTTCCCGAAGGGAAGCTGACGCGTACCGGCGAGCTGAATCCGTTTCGCCACGGCGTCGCCGAGATCGTCAGGCGGACGCCGGCGCCCGTCATTCCGATGGCGTTGCGCGGGCTGTGGGGCAGCGTGTTTTCGCGCGCGGTGGACGCAACCTGGCCGCGGCCGATCAGCAAAGGTGTGATGAGCCGGCTGAGCCTCGCCGTCGGCGAGCCGATCGACCCGGCGCTCGCGACGCCGGAGACGCTGCAGCGGATCGTGACCGAGCTGCGCGGCGCCCGCAAGTAGCCGTGGGCCGGTGCGCGGACGCCGAGATGGCGGGCTCGCCCGCCATCACCCGCGTTCGGCCGAGTGCGCCCTGGCCGATCGGCCATCGCCGTCGCCAGGCCCGGCTTCGAGACGAGCGGGCTGGCATAATAGCGTTCTCCCCGTATTTCTTTGGACGACGCTCATGTCCGGCAACACGCTCGGTACGCTTTTCACTGTCACGACCTTCGGCGAATCGCACGGCCCCGCTATCGGCTGCGTGATCGACGGCTGCCCGCCGGGCATGGCGCTCAACGAAGCCGACATCCAGTTCGAACTCGATCGCCGCAAGCCGGGCACGTCGCGCCACGTGACGCAGCGCCAGGAAGAAGACAAGGTCGAGATCCTGTCGGGCGTGTTCGAAGGTCAAACCACCGGCGCGCCAATTGCGCTGCTGATCCGCAATACCGACCAGCGCAGCAAGGACTACGGCAACATCGCGGAAACGTTCCGCCCCGGCCACGCCGACTACACGTACTGGCAAAAGTACGGCATTCGCGATTACCGCGGTGGCGGGCGCTCGTCGGCACGGCTGACGGCGCCAGCGGTCGCGGCGGGCGCGGTCGCGAAGAAGTGGCTGCGCGAGAAGTTCGGCACCGAAATTCGCGGCTATATGGCCGCGCTCGGCGAGATCGACGTGCCGTTCGTCGATTGGGCGCAGGTGCGCGAAAACCCGTTTTTCGTGCCGAATGCGGAGATCGTTCCGCAGCTCGAGGCGTATATGGACGCGCTGCGCAAGGACGGTGATTCGATCGGCGCGCGCATCAACGTGGTTGCCTCCGGTGTGCCGGTCGGCCTCGGCGAGCCGCTGTTCGACCGCCTCGACGCCGACATCGCGCACGCGATGATGGGCATCAACGCGGTGAAGGGCGTCGAGATCGGCGCGGGCTTCGCGAGCGTCGCGCAACGCGGCTCGGTGCATGGCGACGAGCTGACGCCGGAAGGTTTCGTCGGCAATCACGCGGGCGGCGTGCTCGGCGGTATTTCGACGGGGCAGGACATCACGGTGTCGATCGCGATCAAGCCGACCTCGAGCATTCGCACGCCGCGCCGTTCGATCGACAAGGCGGGGAACCCCGCGATCGTCGAGACCTTCGGGCGGCACGACCCGTGCGTCGGCATTCGTGCGACGCCGATCGCCGAGTCGATGCTTGCGCTCGTGCTGATCGATCACGCGCTGCGCCATCGCGCGCAATGCGGCGATGTGGCCGTGAGCACGCCGAAGATCGCGGCGAGCGCGCCGTAACCCTGACGCGGTCCCGCGATTGGCGGCGAACGAGCCGCCATAAAAAAATAGGGAAGGGGACCAACGAAACGCGCAAGAATGCGCGCAGACGAAAGCGCGAGCGCGCTATCGGAATTTGCCTGCGCGACGCTGCCGGTTATCGCGCAGCGCCGCACAGGCAGACAGCACATCAATCACATATTCGGATAGTTCGGACCGCCACCGCCTTCCGGCGTGACCCACACGATATTCTGCGTCGGGTCCTTGATATCGCAGGTCTTGCAGTGCACGCAGTTCTGCGCATTGATGACGAGCCGCTCGCTGCCATCGTCGTTCTTCACGAACTCGTACACTGCAGCGGGGCAATAACGCGCCTCCGGTCCCGCGTAGGTCTGCCAGTTCACGTTGACCGGCACGGTCGGATCCTTCAGCGTCAGGTGCGCCGGCTGATTTTCCTCGTGATTCGTGTTCGAGATGAACACCGAGGAGAGCCGGTCGAACGTCAGCTTGCCGTCCGGCTTCGGATACGTGATCGGCTTGCACTGCGAAGCCGGCTTCAGCATCTCGTGATCGGAATGCTGATGATGCAGCGTCCACGGCACGTTGCCGCCGAGCAGCTTCTGCTCGAGACCGACCATCAGCGTGCCAAGGTAGAGACCCTTGCTCATCCACTGCTTGAAGTTACGCGCGCGATACAGCTCGGTGTGGAGCCACGACGTCTTGAACGCTTCCGGGTAGGCGCTCAGTTCGTCCGACTGACGGCCGGCCTGGACGGCGTCGAACGCGGCATCGGCGGCGAGCATGCCGGTCTTGATCGCGGCGTGCGAACCCTTGATGCGCGACGCGTTCAGGAAGCCCGCGTCGTCGCCGACCAGCGCACCGCCCGGGAACACCAGCTTCGGCAACGACATCAGGCCGCCCGCGGTGATCGCGCGCGCGCCGTAGGACACGCGCTTGCCGCCTTCGAGAATCGCGCGGATCGCCGGATGCGTCTTGTAGCGCTGGAATTCCTCGAACGGCGACAGATACGGATTCGAATAGCCGAGGCCGACCACGAAGCCGACCACGACCTGGTTGTTGTCCATGTGGTAGAGGAACGAGCCGCCGTAGGTGTCGTTTTCGAGCGGCCAGCCGGCCGTGTGCATCACCAGACCCGGCTTGTGCTTCGCGGGATCGATCTCCCACAGTTCCTTGATGCCGATGCCGTACACCTGCGGATCGACGCCGTCGCGCAGCTTGAACTTCTCGTTCAGCTGGCGGCCGAGGTGGCCGCGCGCGCCTTCGCAGAACAGCGTGTACTTCGCGTGCAGCTCCATGCCGAGCTGGAAGTTTTCGGTCGGTTCGCCGTCCTTGCCGATGCCGAGGTTGCCGGTCGCGACGCCCTTGACCGAGCCGTCGTCGTTGTACAGCACTTCGGCCGCCGGAAAGCCCGGGAATATCTCGACGCCGAGCGCCTCGGCCTGCTGACCCAGCCAGCGCGTCACGTTCGCGAGGCTGATCACGTAGTTGCCGTGGTTCTTGAAATTGTCCGGCAGCGCCCAGGTCGGCACGCTCTTCGCGCCCGTCTCCGACAGGAACAGGAAGCGGTCTTCGGTCACGTCGACCGTCAGCGGCGCGCCTTTTTCCTTCCAGTCCGGGATCAGCTCGGTCAGCGCGCGCGGGTCCATCACCGCGCCCGACAGAATATGGGCCCCGATCTCAGAGCCTTTTTCGAGTACGCACACGCCAATGTCAGCGCCTCGTTCGGCGGCGCGCTGCTTCAGGCGAATGGCCGCCGACAGGCCCGCAGGGCCGCCGCCGACGATGACGACGTCATACTCCATCGACTCGCGCGGGCCGTACTGCTCAATGAGACTTGCGGGGGTCATTGATGCTCCTCTTACCGTTAGAATGCTTTTTTCGGGTTCGTATTGTGGGCGATCGATTCCCGCGCCGCAACCCGAAAGCCACAGATTAGCACGACCGTACTATTTTACGATACGGTATAGACCCTTAGTCGGGTCCTACCGAACCCGTCAACCGCAGTTGTCACCACAACCGAACAAGGAAAGACAATGGGCCGTTCGATCAATCTGGAAGGCAAGGTCGCGCTGATTACGGGCGCCTCGAGCGGGCTGGGTAAGCGCTTCGCGCAGGTGCTGTCGCAGGCGGGCGCGAAGGTCGTGCTGGCGAGCCGACGCACCGAGCGGCTCAAGGAGCTGCGCGCGGAAATCGAGGCGTCCGGCGGCGCCGCGCACGTCGTGTCGCTCGACGTGACCGACTATCAGAGCATCAAGTCGGCGGTCGCGCATGCGGAGACCGAGGCCGGCACCATCGATATCCTCGTCAACAACTCGGGGGTGTCGACCACGCAGAAGCTGTCCGAGGTCACGCCGGCGGACTTCGAATACGTGTTCGACACGAATACGCGCGGCGCGTTTTTCGTGGCGCAGGAAGTCGCCAAGCGCATGATCATGCGCGGCAGCAACGCGCAGAAGCCGTCGTACCGGATCATCAACATCGCGTCGATGGCGGGCTTGCGCGTGCTGCCGCAAATCGGCCTGTATTCGATGAGCAAGGCCGCGGTCGTCCACATGACGAAGGCGATGGCGCTCGAGTGGGGCAAGCACGGCATCAATGTGAACGCGATCTGCCCCGGGTATATCGACACCGAGATCAACCATCACCACTGGTCGACCGATCAGGGCCAGAAACTCGTGGCGATGCTGCCGCGTCATCGGGTCGGCAAGCCGGAGGATCTCGATGGGCTGCTCCTGCTGCTCGCGGCGGATGAATCGCAGTTCATCAACGGCTCGGTGATCGTCGCCGACGACGGCTTCGGACTCGCGTGAGCGGGTCGTCCAAAGTTTCAAAAGTCAGGCAGAAAAAGGAAGAACGGAAGTACAGATGAGCGATTTTCACGCAGTTTTCGAAATGACGATGCCGATCCGCTGGGGCGACATGGACGCCTTCGGTCACGTCAACAACACGGTTTATTTCCGCTACATGGAGCAGGTGCGGATTTCCTGGTTCGAGCACATGGACTTTGTCGGCCAGCGCGCGCACGGGCAGGGGCCGGTGATCGTCAATGCGTCGATGGAGTTTCTGAAGCAGCTGCACTATCCGGGCGACGTGATCGGCCGGATGTCGGTGGCGACACCGGGGCGCAGCAGCTTCGATACGGCTTTCGAGCTCCTGCGCGCCGATGAGCCGGATACGCTCTATGCGCGAGGCGCCGCGCGATGCGTGTGGATCGACTACGCGGCGGGCAAGTCGGTGCCGGTGCCTGACGTACTGCGCGCGGCCATCGAGAGCGCGGCGCTCGTCAAGGCGGCCTGAGCGCGCGGCTTGACAGCGCTGTCGCGCGCTTCAAACGCCCTCTCTCAATCCCCGAGCAGCCGCTGCAACAGCTCGGTCGCATTGCCCGTATCGTATTTGCGCATGAGCCGCGCGCGGTAGACGTCGACCGTGCGCGGGCTGATGTCGAGCATGCGGCCGATCTGCTTGCTGGTCTTGCCCGTCACCAGTTGCGCGGCGATTTCGCGCTCGCGTGGCGTCAGTTCCACCGCGACCCGCCGGGTTGCGCTCAAATCCTCGAAGGTCCAGACACCCGCCGCGTGCGGGTCGGTGCGCTGCTGCGCGCGGCCCGTCACGTGACACCAGAACAGCTCGCCGTTCGCGCGCTTCATGATCCGGTCGTCCGCGTAGCTGCCTTGCGCGGTCATGATCGGCGGAATGCGCGCGCCGATCCGCTCGAACTCGTCCGCCGATGGATACAACACCTGGAACGACTGACCGATCAGCGCGTGGCGCGCGTAGCCGAATATCGACGCTAGCTCGTCGTTGCAGTCTTCGATGGTTCGCTCGCGGGACAGCACGAGTCCGATCGGCGCGAGGTGAAACGCAGTGCGGTAATCCAGGGCGGGCATGGGGGGCGGCAAGTACTTATGTATTTTTGCGTATTGTGCCGCATGGCGGGCCCAGCGTACTCTTTCGGGCGGATGACAATGCGGCTCAAGCCGCGGATGACTAGAATGACGTAGCGGTATCGTGAGGCGACGTGAAGTTCACCCGTTGCGATATCAGCCGCAATGATCCGGCGGCCTGCGTACACGTTTCGGGTTTCCATAAAGGAAGGGACATACAGATGAACAAGGTCTATCCAGGCGCCGCCGAGGCGCTGAAGGACATCGTCAAGGACGGGCAGACGTTCGCCGTCGGCGGCTTCGGGTTGTGCGGCATTCCTGAGGCGCTGATCGCAGCGCTGCGCGATTCGAAGGTGCAGGGCATCACCTGCATCAGCAACAACGCGGGCGTCGACGGTTTCGGCCTCGGCCTGCTGCTCGAGACGCGTCAGATCAAGAAAATGATCTCGTCGTACGTCGGCGAAAACAAGGAGTTCGAACGCCAGTACCTGGCCGGCGAACTCGAGCTCGAATTCACGCCGCAAGGCACGCTCGCCGAGAAGCTGCGCGCGGGCGGCTCGGGCATCCCGGCGTTTTTCACGAACACCGGCTACGGCACGCAGATCGCCGAGGGCAAGGAAACCCGCCAGTTCGGCGAGAACCACTACGTGCTCGAACATTCGCTGACCGCCGATGTCGCGCTCGTCAAGGCATGGAAGGCCGACAAGGCCGGCAACCTGATCTATCGCCGCACCGCGCGCAACTTCAATCCGATGTGCGCGATGGCGGGCCGCATCACCGTCGCGGAAGTCGAAGAGATTGTCGAAGTGGGCGAGCTCGATCCGGACGCGATCCATACGCCTGGCATCTTCGTGCAGCGCATCGTGCTGAATGCGCATCCGGAAAAACGCATCGAACAACGCGTCGTCCGCGCGAAAGGAGACTGATCATGGCATGGACTCGTGACGAAATGGCCGCGCGCGCGGCGAAGGAACTGCAGGACGGCTTTTACGTGAACCTCGGCATCGGCTTGCCGACGCTGGTCGCGAACCACGTGCCGGCGGGCGTCGAAGTGTGGCTGCAGTCGGAGAACGGTCTGCTCGGTATCGGCCCGTCGCCGACCGAAGACGAAGTCGACGCCGACCTGATCAACGCCGGCAAGCAAACGGTGACGACGCTGCCCGGTTCGTCGATTTTCTCTTCGGCGGATTCGTTCGCGATGATTCGCGGCGGCCACATCAATCTCGCGATTCTCGGTGCGATGCAGATCAGCAGGAAGGGCGATCTCGCGAACTGGATGATCCCGGGCAAGATGATCAAGGGCATGGGCGGCGCGATGGACCTGGTCGCGGGCGTCAAGCGCGTGGTCGTGCTGATGGAGCACGTCGCGAAGGGCGATCAGCACAAGATCCTCGAAGAATGCACGCTGCCGCTGACGGGCGTGGGTGTGGTCGACGAGATCATCACCGATCTCGGCGTGATCGAAGTGACCGAAAACGGCTTGAAAGTGACCGAACTCGCGCCGGGTGTGAGCGTCGACGAAATCAAGGCGAAAACCGGCGCGCCGCTCGATGTGAGCGCGGTGAGCTGAGGCGGGTTGAAACGCCGCTGCGCGCGTCGGCGCGACCGCGCGGCGGCAACGGTGTGTTCCGGACGGGCGAGACGTGAGTCTCGCCCGTTCTGTATTTGGCGCACGGCGGCGGATGCGCCGGACGGTTGGATCGACCTTCCTAAGCCTTCTGGCCGACGCTTGCCGCGCGACGAAGCGGTTTACAATCGTTTGCAGCCCAATCCGCAGCGTCTTTGCAAGGACACCAGATGACCGCAACGAATTCCGCTTCCACCACCGGGCGGCCCGCGCCGCGTCAACGTTACGTGCGGTGCGCGAGCGCTGCCGGCCTGCATCGCGTCGCCTATACCGAGTGGGGCGACCCGGACAATCCCCGAGTGTTGCTGTGCGTGCACGGACTCACGCGATCGGGGCGCGATTTCGACCGCCTCGCCGCCAACTTCGCGGACACCTATCGCGTGGTGTGCCCGGACGTGGTTGGCCGGGGCTTGTCGTCGTGGCTCGCGAACCCCAACTTATACGCGGTGCCGCAGTACGTCGCCGACATGGTCACACTGATCGCGCGGCTCGACGTCGACACCGTCGACTGGTTCGGCACCTCGATGGGCGGCCTGATCGGCATGGGGCTCGCCGGCCTGCCGGACACGCCAATCCGCAAGCTGCTGCTGAACGACGTCGGGCCGCATCTGGAGCCGGTCGCGGTCAAGCGCATCGGCGATTACCTTGGCAAGCCCGCACGCTTCGAAACGCTGCAGCAGGGCGTTGACTATGCCGCGCAGCTCGCGCAGAGCTTCGGACCGCTGACTCCGGACGAATGGCGCGAAATCAATACGCCGTTGCTGCGCGAAGAGGACGGCGCATGGGTGCTGCGCTATGACCCGCGCATCGCGCAGCCGTTCGCGGCGGTCACCGAGGAAGCGGCGAAGCTTGGCGAGGCGGCGCTGTGGCATTCGCTCGCGTCGTTCCAGGGGCCGGTGCTGGTGGTGCGCGGCGAGCAGTCGGATTTGCTGTCGCGTGAAACGGTCGCGAAGATGGTGTCGACCGCGCGTGCCGCATCGAGCGTGGAGATCGCCGGCGTCGGGCATGCGCCGGCGTTCCTGGCGGCGGACCAGATCGCGCTCGCGAGGGAGTTCTTCATCGGTTAGGCCGCGAACGCGTCATAATATTGAGTTCCGCATGACGATTTCATCGGCAGTGTCGTGTGGGACGTAGTTCGATTAACCCCTCAGCTCAGGACTTTTCATGGCAGTCATTCGTTATCACGTCGGCAAGCGTCTCTCGGAAATGGCCGTGCACAACGGCACCGTGTACCTCGCGGGTCAGATCGCCGAAGACGACGATCAGGACATCGCCGGCCAGACGCGCGAAGTGCTCGGCCACATCGACCGTCTGCTCGCCGAAGCGAACAGCGACAAGTCGCTGTTGCTGTCGGTGCAGATCTATCTCTCGGACATGGCGCATTTCGCCGGCATGAACGCCGTGTGGGACGAGTGGGTCGCGCAGGGCGACACGCCGCCGCGCGCGACCGTCGAGGCAAAGCTTGCGAATCCGAAGTGCCTCGTCGAAATCGTCGTGATCGCGGCGCAGCGCAACTGAGTCGCGGCCGTCCGGCAGCACCGTGGTTGATTTTCCGTTGAATCGTCTGGCCCGGCGGGCCGTCGCACCATGAACACC
The DNA here is from genome assembly GCF_050436505.1 of Paraburkholderia sp. CI3. Taxonomy (NCBI): domain Bacteria; kingdom Pseudomonadati; phylum Pseudomonadota; class Betaproteobacteria; order Burkholderiales; family Burkholderiaceae; genus Paraburkholderia; species Paraburkholderia sp. CI3. The sequence goes on along the minus strand of NZ_JBNDMI010000004.1, from coordinate 1,755,948 downwards.
GATACCGTTCCGAGCGCGCCTCATCCCCATCGTTCCTTCGACGAAGCGATGGCGTTCGTGCGCGAACATGCGGGCGAGGTGCGGCTGTCGTCGGGCGAATTGCTCGCGGATCACGCGGCGGGCACCGCGTCGATCATGCGCAAGCTCAACGTCGATCCGCCGGCGGTGCTGGCCGCTGCGCTGTTTGCGCTGACACCGCATCTGCGCGATCCGGAGCGCGTGATCGCCGACAACTTCGGCGAAGAAGTCGCCCAACTGGTCGGCGACGTACGCAAGCTGCTGCGGCTCGGCACGGTCAGTTTGCGCGCGGCGCAAAACGCGATGCCCGAGGCCGGGCGTGACGCGCAGGCTGCGCGCCGCGTGCAGGTCGAGGCGCTGCGCAAAATGCTGCTCGCGTTCGCGCAGGACATTCGCGTCGTGCTGATCCGCCTCGCGTCGCGGCTGCAAACGCTGCGTTACTACGCGGCCGCGAAGCTCACGCCGTCGCCCGACGTCGCACGCGAAACGCTCGATATCTACGCGCCGCTCGCGAACCGCCTCGGTATCTGGCAATTGAAGTGGGAGCTCGAGGACCTCGCGTTCCGTTTCGAGGAGCCGGACACCTACAAGCGCATCGCGAAACTGCTCGACGAGAAGCGCGTCGAGCGCGAGAGCTATGTCGCGCAGGCGATCGAACGCCTGCAGCAGGAGCTGGCCGCCGCGCATGTCCGCGCGGAAGTGAGCGGTCGGCCGAAGCATATCTACAGCATCTGGCGCAAGATGCGCGGCAAGGAGCTGGACTTCGCCGAGTTGTACGACGTGCGCGCGTTTCGCGTGATCGTGCCGGACATCAAGGACTGCTACACCGTGCTCGGCATCGTGCACAACCTGTGGCAGCCGGTGCCGAAGGAGTTCGACGATTACATCTCCCGGCCGAAGCCGAACGGCTACAAGTCGCTGCACACCGTCGTGATCGGCGACGACGGCCGCGCGTTCGAAGTGCAGATCCGCACGCAGGAAATGCATCGCTTCGCCGAATACGGCGTGGCCGCGCACTGGCGCTACAAGGAAGCGGGTGCGCGCGGCTATGGCGGCACGTTCACCGCGAGCGAGAAATACGACGAGAAGATCGCCTGGCTGCGACAGCTGCTCGCGTGGAAGGACGAGGTCTCCGAGGGCGAGCATGGCGAAGCGGGCTCGGCACAACCGTGGGAGCAATTGCGCCAGGCCACGCTCGACGACGATCACATCTACGTGCTGACGCCGCAGGCGCGCGTGATTCCGTTGCCGCACGGCGCGACGCCGATCGACTTCGCGTTTCACCTGCACAGCGAGCTTGGGCATCGTTGCCGCGGCGCGCGCGTCGACGGCGCGATGGTGCCGCTCAACACGCCGCTGCAGAACGGCCAGACGGTCGAGATCGTGGCGGTGAAGGAAGGCGGTCCGTCGCGCGACTGGCTTAATCCGCAACTTGGCTATCTGCAAAGCCCGCGCGCGCGGCAGAAGGTGCGCGCATGGTTCAACGCGGTGGAGTTACAGGAGCACATCGCGAACGGTCGCGCGATGGTTGAAAAAACCCTGCAGCGCGAAGGCAAGACCTCGGTCAATCTCGATCAACTGGCCGCGCGGCTCGGTTTCAAGACCACCGACGACCTGTTCTCCGTGGTCGGCAAGGAGGAGTTCAGTCTGAGGCTCGTCGAGCAGGCGTTGCAGGATGCGCCGCCGCCCGAGCCCGAGGTCGATGCGCCGGAGAAGTTCGAGAAACGCAGCAGCGGCGCGAGCGTCGCGCGCGGCGCATCCACGGGGGTGCTGGTGGTCGGCGTCGATGCGTTGCTCACCCAGCTCGCGCGCTGCTGCCGGCCGGCGCCGCCCGACGACATCTGCGGATTCGTTACGCGAGGCAAGGGCATGTCGGTTCATCGCAGCGATTGCGCGACGTTCCGCCGGATGGCGGAGCGCGCGCCGGAGCGCGTGCTTCAGACGGCGTGGTCGGCGGACGTGATGAGCGGTCGCGGCCATTCCGTCTACCCGGTCGACCTCAGCATCGAGGCGACGGACCGGCAAGGTCTGCTGCGCGATATCTCCGAAGTATTCGCGCGGGAAAAGATGAACGTGATCGGCGTAAAGACGCAATCGCGCCGCAATGCCGCGTTCATGCAATTTACCGTCGAGGTGTCGAGCTCCGCGCAGATTCAGCGCGCGTGCACGCTGCTGGGCGAGATCACGGGTGTCGTGCGCGCGACGCGCAAGAACTGAGGCGCGGGCGGTTGGAAAAAGCCCCGCTAGTGGCGCGACGGATTAAAGTCGCCGCATAAAAGTACTTGCCAAGCTGCGCTATACCCCATATACTCTCGTTTCTTCAGGCTCGTAGCTCAGCTGGTTAGAGCACCACCTTGACATGGTGGGGGTCGTTGGTTCGAGTCCAATCGAGCCTACCAACGAAAATGAAATTCCGGCCTCGCTGGGGTTTCGCAAACTGCAGTAAGCGCTTTGAGCGCAAAAAGGCGAATACGGTTATGACACCGCGAACGTTGACCGAAACCACTTCGGAACGACGCTAGTCGAGGACCACTTTCGCCAGTGAAGTTTGCATAAAATGTGAATGCGGCCCCTCGAAAGCGGGGCCGCATTTTTTTTGTCTTTTTGACCCTGGTTGTATGTGCCGCCGCCGGTCGGCACCACGGAGAACGCAATGGTTTCGATACGTTTGCCTGACGGTTCTGTTCGACAGTACGAGCATCCGGTGACCGTCGCCGAAGTGGCCGCCTCGATCGGCCCCGGTCTCGCGAAAGCCGCGCTCGGCGGCAAGATCGACGGGGAGTTGGTCGATACGTCCATGCTGATCGATCACGACGTGGCGCTCGCCATCGTCACGGAGAAGGACGCAGACGGTCTCGATATCATCCGCCACTCGACGGCGCACCTGCTCGCGTACGCGGTGAAGGATCTGTACCCGGAAGCGCAGGTCACGATCGGCCCGGTCATCGACAACGGTTTCTATTACGACTTCTCCTATAACCGTCCTTTCACGCCGGAAGATCTCGAAAAGATCGAAAAGCGCATGCAGGAACTCTCGAAGAGGGACGAGCCGGTGTCGCGTCGCGTGGTGTCCCGCGACGAAGCGGTCGAGTACTTCAAGAGCATCGGTGAAAAGTACAAGGCCGAGATCATCGAATCGATCCCCGCTAGCGACGAAATCAAACTGTACTCGCATGGCGGCTTCACGGACCTGTGCCGCGGCCCCCACGTGCCGTCCACCGGCAAGCTGAAGGTCTTCAAGCTGATGAAAGTCGCGGGCGCGTACTGGCGTGGCGACTCGAAGAACGAGCAGCTGCAGCGCATTTACGGCACGGCCTGGACGAAGAAGGAAGACCAGGAAGCGTATCTCCACATGCTCGAAGAAGCCGAGAAGCGCGACCATCGCAAGCTTGGTAAGCAGCTCGACCTGTTCCACATGCAGGACGAGTCGCCGGGCATGGTGTTCTGGCATCCGCGCGGCTGGACGCTGTGGCAGCAAGTCGAGCAGTACATGCGCCGTCGCGTGAACGACGCCGGCTACCTGGAAATCAAGACGCCATTGATCATGGACCGCTCGCTGTGGGAAGCGTCGGGCCACTGGCAGAACTATCGTGAAAACATGTTCACGACGGAATCGGAAAAGCGCGACTACGCGATCAAGCCGATGAACTGCCCCGGTCACGTGCAGGTGTTCAATCACGGTCTGCGCTCGTATCGCGATCTGCCGCTGCGTTACGCGGAGTTCGGTTCGTGCCATCGCAACGAATCGTCGGGCGCGCTGCATGGACTGATGCGTGTGCGCGGCTTCGTGCAGGACGACGCGCATATTTTCTGTACCGAAGATCAGTTCATCAGCGAATCGATCGCGTTCAACACGCTGGCAATGAGCGTCTACCGCGACTTCGGCTTTGATAACGTCGAGATCAAGCTGTCACTGCGCCCGGATGCGCGCGCCGGCACCGACGAAACTTGGGATCGCGCGGAGCAGGGACTGCGCGAGGCGCTGACGGCCTGCGGCGTCACGTGGGAAGAGTTGCCCGGCGAGGGTGCATTCTACGGCCCGAAGGTCGAGTATCACATCAAGGACGCGCTCGGCCGCTCGTGGCAGTGCGGTACGCTGCAGCTCGACATGGTGTTGCCGGAGCGGCTGGGTGCCGAATACGTTGCCGAAGACAACAGTCGCCGTCGCCCGATCATGCTGCACCGGGCGATCGTCGGATCGATGGAGCGTTTCCTCGGGATTCTGATCGAGCACCATGCTGGTGCAATGCCCGCTTGGCTCGCGCCGATGCAGGTCGTTGTGATGAATATTGCGGAAAGTCAGGCCGAATACGCGCAGGCGCTAGCCCAATCGTTGCAAAAACAAGGGGTTAGAGTCGAGGCCGATTTGCGCAACGAGAAGATTAGCTATAAAATACGCGAGCACACGCTGGAAAAGGTCCCCTACCTGTTGGTGGTCGGCGACAAGGAGCGTGAAGCGCAAACGGTAGCCGTGCGTGCCCGTGGTGGTGTCGATATGGGTGTAATGCCTGTTGACGCCTTCATTGAGCGTCTGCGCCAGGACGTGCAGTCGTTCAACTGAGCCACTTGGTACCCGGCTCGTTTTTTTTAATTTTTAGAGGAAACGTAACATCGCTACTGATAAGTCTGCGCACCGCATCAACGGTGAAATTACAGCACCCGAGGTGCGACTGGTCGGCGTCGAGAACGAACCGCTCGGCATCGTGAAACTCGCTGATGCGTTCCGAATGTCGGAACAGCAGGACGTAGATCTGGTCGAAATCGCTCCGCAAGCGGTTCCGCCAGTTTGCCGCTTGATGGACTACGGCAAATTCAAGTACCAGGAAGCGAAGAAGCAACACGAGGCCAAGCTCAAGCAGAAGGTCATCCAGGTCAAGGAAGTCAAATTCCGCCCAGGTACCGACGACGGTGATTACAACGTCAAGCTGCGCAACCTCGTCCGCTTCCTCGAAGACGGCGACAAGACGAAAATCACGTTGCGTTTCCGTGGCCGCGAAATGGCTCACCAGGAAATCGGCATGCGCATGCTCGAACGCCTGCGCACCGACCTCGACGAAGTCGGTCAGGTCGAGCAGATGCCGAAAATGGAAGGGCGCCAGATGATCATGGTGCTCGCTCCGAAGAAAAAGAAGTAAGCGCGAAGCAGTTGGCCGGAGCGACGGCGTGCCATGTGGCGCGCGCTCCGGCGGCGCAAGGTTGTTTGATGCTGTGCTGGGTGTCCGGCTTGGTGTCGGAAGGTTTCGGAACGTCGCGCATGCAAGTGCGCAGTGGTTCCCGAAAAGCGGCCGCTGGCGGTATCGGCGGTCTGCATACCAAGTGGAATGGGTTTCGAAGGGCGGGAAATGGCCATCTGGCCGACCGCACACCCATGTCCATCTAATAATGGAGTTGTCATGCCGAAGATGAAGACCAAGAAGAGCGCTGCAAAGCGCTTCGTGGTGCGTCCGGGCGGTACCGTCAAGCGCGGTCAGGCCTTCAAGCGTCACATTCTTACCAAGAAGACCACCAAGAACAAACGCCATCTGCGCGGCTCCACGGCAGTTCATGATTCCGATCTGAACTCCGTTCGCGCAATGCTGCCGTTCGCTTAACCCTTAACCGACACTCATAGGAGCGAAACATGCCTCGAGTAAAACGTGGGGTTACCGCACGGGCCCGTCACAAGAAGATCATCAAGCTGGCCAAGGGTTACCGCGGCCGTCGCAATAACGTCTATCGCATCGCCAAGCAGGCGGTCATGCGCGCAGGCCAATACGCCTACCGCGACCGCCGCAACAAGAAGCGTGTGTTCCGCGCACTGTGGATCACGCGTATCAACGCGGCGGTGCGTCAGCACGACATGACGTACAGCGTGTTCATCAACGGCCTGAAGAAGGCGTCGATCGAACTGGACCGTAAGGTGCTGGCCGACATGGCTGTGTTCGACAAGGCTGCTTTTGCTGCGATCGTTCAGCAGGTGAAAGCCGCCGTTGCAGCCTGATTGCGCTTCTGGCAATTAAAACTGCGTGGTTCGTTGCAGCGAACATCCGGTAGTCTCGGTGACGCTGCAACAAAAACGGGGCTCCTCACCGAGCCCCGTTTTTGTTGGTAGAACCAGTTTTGTTTCGATAGAACACTGACGTTGAAATGATGGGATCAATGGATCTGGACCAGATTGTCGCCGACGCGCAAAAAGCCTTCGCAGAAGCCCCCGACATCACCACCCTCGAGAACGAGAAAGCGCGCTTTCTCGGTAAGGCGGGTGCGCTGACCGAGCTGTTGAAGGGCCTTGGCAAACTCGATCCCGAAACGCGCAAGACCGAAGGCGCACGGATCAACCTCGTCAAGCAACAGGTCGAGGCCGCGCTGACGGCACGTCGTCAGGCGCTCGCCGACGCACTTCTGAACCAGCGTCTCGCTGCTGAAGCGATCGACGTCACGCTGCCGGGCCGCGGCGCCAATGCGGGTAGCCTGCACCCGGTGATGCGCACCTGGGAGCGCGTCGAACAGATTTTCCGTACGATCGGATTCGACGTGGCCGACGGCCCCGAGATCGAAACCGACTGGTACAACTTCACCTCGCTGAACAGCCCGGAAAACCATCCGGCGCGTTCGATGCAGGACACCTTCTACGTCGACGGCAAGGATGCCGACGGCCGCCCGCTGCTGCTGCGCACGCATACGAGCCCGATGCAGGTGCGCTACGCGCGCACCAACACGCCGCCGATCAAGGTGATCGTGCCGGGCCGCACGTATCGCGTGGATAGCGACGCGACGCATTCGCCGATGTTCAACCAGGTCGAAGGCCTGTGGATTGACGAGAACATCAGCTTCGCGGACCTGAAGGGCGTCTATACCGACTTCCTGAAGAAATTCTTCGAGCGCGACGACATTCTCGTGCGCTTCCGTCCGTCGTATTTCCCGTTCACCGAACCGTCGGCCGAGATCGACATGCAGTTCGAAACGGGCAAGAACGCGGGCAAGTGGCTCGAAATTTCGGGCTCCGGCCAGGTGCATCCGACTGTGATCCGCAACATGGGTCTCGACCCGGAGCGCTACATCGGCTTCGCTTTCGGCAGTGGCCTCGAGCGTCTCACGATGCTGCGTTACGGCGTGCAGGACCTGCGCCTGTTTTTCGAAAACGACCTGCGTTTCCTGCGTCAATTCGCGTGACCCGGCGCGCGCGAGCGCGACGAAGCATAAATCGCGGCAGCGCACCTGGTGCGCGCCGCGAGCGTCCCCGGCAGAGCTCGCTGAACCGGCGCAAGACCACCGGGCTTTACGAAGCATCTGCCGGACGTGGACCTAACCTGATCACAACGTACACAGAACCATGCAATTTCCGGAATCCTGGCTCAGAACTTTTGTCGATCCGCAACTGACCACCGACGAGCTGTCGCACGCGTTGACGATGGCGGGTCTCGAAGTCGAAGACCTGCGGACGGCCGCGCCGCCGACCTCGAAGATCGTCGTCGGCCAGGTGCTGGAAGTCGTCAAGCACCCGGATGCGGACAAGCTCAACGTGTGTCAGGTCGACGCTGGCACCGGCGCGACGCTCAACATCGTGTGCGGCGCGCCGAATGTTGCGCCCGGCATCAAGGTGCCGGTCGCGCTGGTCGGCGCGCAACTGCCGCCGGCCGAAGAGGGCGGCGCACCGTTCGCGATCAAGCTGTCGAAGCTGCGCGGCGTGGAAAGCCAGGGCATGCTGTGCTCGGCGCGCGAGCTGAAGCTCTCCGAAGATCACAGCGGTCTGATGATCCTGCCGGAAGACACGCCGATCGGCCAGGACATCCGCGACACGCTCAATCTCGACGACACCGTTTTTGAAATCAAGCTGACGCCGAACAAGGCCGACTGTCTGTCGGTATTCGGCGTCGCGCGAGAAACGTCGGCGATTACCGGAGCGCCGCTGCGTCCGCTCGAAATCAAGCCGGCTCCGGTCGCGCTCAACGAAACGCTGCCCGTGAAAATCTCCGCGCCCGATCTGTGCGGCCGTTTCTCGGGCCGCGTGATCCGCGGCGTCAATGCGCGCGCGAAGTCGCCGCAATGGATGGTCGAGCGTCTCGAGCGCTCCGGCCAGCGTAGCATTTCCGCGCTCGTCGACATCTCGAACTATGTGATGCTCGAGCTGGGGCGTCCGTCGCACGTGTTCGATCTCGACAAGATCCACGGCGGCATGGACGTACGCTGGGGCCGCAAGGGCGAAACGCTGAAGCTGCTGAACGGGAACACGGTCGAGCTCGACGAAACGGTCGGTGTGATCGCCGACGAGCAGCATATCGAAAGCCTCGCGGGCATCATGGGTGGCGACAGCACCGCGGTCACGCTCGACACCACCAACATCTATCTCGAGGCCGCGTTCTGGTGGCCCGACAGCATTCGTGGTCGCTCGCGCAAGTACAACTTTTCGACCGATGCAGGCCATCGCTTCGAGCGCGGCGTCGACTACGCGACGACCGTCGATCATATCGAGCGCATCACGCAGCTGATCCTCGACATCTGCGGCGGCGAAGCGGGTCCGGTCGACGATCAGATCGTCAACGTGCCGAAGCGCGCGCCCGTGAAGATGCGCGTTTCGCGCGCGAACCGCATCATCGGCGTCGCGATCGGTGTCGATGAAATCGCGCAGATCTTCACGCGGCTCGGCCTCTCGTTCGAGCGTGACGGCGATACGTTCTCGGTAATGCCGCCGTCGTACCGCTTCGATATCGAAATCGAAGAGGACCTGATCGAAGAAGTCGCGCGTATCCACGGTTTCGAAAAGATTCCGGCGCGCCCGCCGGTCGCGACCAGCGAAATGCGCGCGACCAACGAGACGCAACGCTCCATCCACGCGATCCGTCATGCGCTCGCCGCGCGCGACTACGCGGAAACGGTGAACTTCAGCTTCGTCGACGTCGAGTGGGAGCGGGACTTCGCAGGCAACAGCAACCCCGTGCGTCTGATCAACCCGATCGCGAGCCAGCTGTCGGTGATGCGCACGACGTTGTTCGGCAGCCTGATTCATGTGTTGCGCACGAATCTGAACCGTCGCGCGGCGGACCGCGTGCGCGTGTTTGAAGCAGGTCGCGTATTCCTGCACGATCCGTCGATCAAGGCCGGCGAGTTGACCGTCGAAGGTTTCGCGCAACCGAAGATGATCGGCGCGCTCGCCTATGGGCCCGCGCTCGACGAGCAGTGGGGCGCACCGACGCGTGCCGTCGACTTCTTCGACGTGAAGGGCGACCTCGAAGCGCTGGTCGCACCGGCGGTCGCGCGGTTCGTACAGGCCGAGCATCCGGCGCTGCATCCGGGACGCAGCGCGCGGATCGAATTGAATGGTCGCGCAGTGGGCTGGATTGGCGAATTGCATCCGCGCTGGATGCAAAAATATGATTTGCCGCATGCGCCGATTCTGTTTGAAATCGAAGCGGAAGCATTAATGCAGCGGGTATTGCCGATTCCGTCGGAAGTTTCAAAATTCCCGCCGGTACGACGTGATATCGCAGTGGTCGTCGATCAGAAAATCGAGGTTCAGGCGCTGCTCGACGAGCTTCAGAAGGCCCAGTCCGAACCGGCCTGCAAGGCTGTCCAGAAGGTTGCACTTTTCGACGAATTTCGTCCAAAATCAAACACTTCCGGTGGTCTGGCCGCGCACGAGAAAAGCCTTGCGTTCCGGGTGACCTTGCAAGATACTGGCGGAACCCTTCAGGATGAAACGGTCGATCTGGCTATTCAAACTCTGGTGGAACGTCTAGCTCGAGTATATGGCGCACGGTTGCGCGGATAACCCGCATTTAACAATTGCACGGCTGTTTCCGCATCCATTGTTTTACGCTTGGCGCGCCATTTGATAGATATGAATGAAATGAACTCGAGTGATTTCGAAGCCCTTCTTACGGCGCAACGCAGCGCCATGATTCGAGATATTCCGACATCATCCGCCGTCGTTTCCAATGAAACGCCGACACTCACCAAGGCGGAACTTGCCGAGTTGCTGTTCGACAATGTCGGGCTCAACAAGCGGGAAGCGAAGGACATGGTCGAGGCTTTCTTCGAGGTGATCCGCGATGCGCTCGAGAGCGGCGACAGCGTGAAGCTGTCGGGCTTCGGCAACTTCCAGTTGCGCGACAAGCCGCAGCGTCCCGGCAGAAATCCGAAGACGGGCGAGGCGATTCCGATTGCGGCACGTCGCGTGGTGACGTTTCATGCAAGTCAAAAACTGAAGGCGCTCGTCGAAAACGGCGCCGAAGCGAGCTTCTCGCGCGCTGATTGACTGGCGCGCTTTCGGGCAACCCATCACGGCTAACTGACGATGACAGCGACGATCGAAAAAGTCGTCTTGCCTCCGATTCCGGCGAAGCGGTACTTCACGATTGGTGAGGTCAGCGAACTTTGCGGGGTAAAGCCTCACGTGCTGCGTTACTGGGAGCAGGAGTTCACCCAGTTGAGGCCGGTCAAGCGGCGCGGCAATCGTCGGTATTATCAGCATCACGAGGTGCTGCTGATCCGGCGGATTCGAGAGTTGCTGTACGAGCAGGGTTTTACGATCAACGGGGCGCGCAACCGGCTCGATTCGCATGGCGGCGGTGGGCCGGATGCGGTGGTCGAAGAGGGTGAGGCTACCGCCGGAGTCGCGGGTCAGGTGCAGGCATCGGCGGCAACGGTTGCGGTCGATATCGAGAAGTTACGCAAGGAACTGCAAAACGTAATCGATCTGCTGGGCCACTAGTTCATGGACTTGTTCGCTTTGTTCGTGTCGAGCGGTTCTAATCGAATGAAGTGTCTGTTATAATTTTTCTTCTGTTCGGGGCGTAGCGCAGCCTGGTAGCGTACCTGCATGGGGTGCAGGTGGTCGGAGGTTCAAATCCTCTCGCCCCGACCAATAGATATAAGGCTCTCATGGCTTCGGCTCTGAGAGCCTTTTTCGTTTGGGGCCGATTTTGCCCCCACGTTTGCCCCCACAGGACGGACGGCTCTCGCGGGAACAAAGCGGAATTTTCGGGGACGGGTACCGGACGCGTTCGTTGCTCAGTTCGGGACGGCTTTGCTCGCGCGTTTACCGGTGCGTGCTATGTCCACGGCAACCGCACACACCGGTAACGACATGCCGTTTTCTGAAGGTTTCGGAGGGGGCTAGCATTTTGCCGAACATTCCCGATGCCGTCGCGTCGCTGACGACAAACGCTACGTAGCGCCCACAGACGGCACAACGGACTCTCGCGGCGGGACGTGGCGCCGAATATGAAGGCCGGCGCGGCGGCAACTGCCCGCTGAACGAAGCGGACTTTGTCGTGACGAAGCACGGCGTGTCGCTCGTCGGCTACACGAACGTCCCGTCGATGGCCGCGGCCGACGCGTCGTCGCTCTACGCGCACAATCTGCTCGACTTCCTGAATCTGATTGTCACGAAGGAAGGCGCGCTGAACATTGATCTCTCCGACGATATCGTCGCGGCCACGTTTCTGTCCCGCGATGGCGAAGTCGCGCGCAGGTCATAAAGGAGAGCAGGGACGGAAGTCATCAATCACACGGTGATCAACCCGACCATCTTCGTGCTGGCGATCTACGTCGTCACGCTGCTGTATCCGGTCGCTTCGGTCTGCTTCATTCAGGCCCTCAAGGGGCTGTCGAATACGAAGATGGCGGGTATCGGCAATTGAACCGCCCCGGGTTTCCCGGAGATTGACAATGGTGTCTGCGCCGGCCGTTGCGATCCCCGTAGCGATCGCGACGCCGATGCCCCCGCTGGACGCGCTCACAATGGCGATCTTGCCCGATAGATCGATGATCACTTCCTTGCTCCTTGTAGAAACTTCATGTGCTTATGTCCGCGAGGCAGATTCATCCGTTGCTGCAGGCGGCGCCGTGCGGGCTCTCTAAACGTCGGTCAGCCGGCGCAGGCTATCGCCACCCAGCGGCATGTCGCGAAAGCGCTTTCCGGTCGCGTCGAACAACGCGTTGCCGAGCGCGCCGGCGGTCGGCCCCATCGACGCTTCTGCGGCGCCGAGAAAGGGCGCACCCGGCCGATTGATCAGATGCACGTTCAAACTGCGCGGCACGGCGGAATACCGCAGGATCGGGTAGCTGCTCCAGTCGAAGCTGCGGATTCGAGATGTGTCGAACCGCAATTCTTCATAGAGTGTCCAACTTGCGGATTGAATCACGCCGCCTTCGATCTGGTTGCGGATGCCGTCGGGGGTGACGATCTGCCCCGCGTCAACCGCGACTTCGGCGTGTTCGAGAATCACCTGGCCCGTCTCGGGCACCACGGATATCTCCACGGCCATCGCCACATACGACATCAGGTTCTTGTACTTGCCGAACGCAAAGCCGACGCCGTGATTGGCCTTGCGGGGCGCGCGCGGCCAGCCGAATTTCTCGGCCGCGAGCCGGATCACGTCTCGGGCGCGCGGATCCTGCATATGCTTGAGCCGGAACGCGACGGGGTCGGCGCCGGCTGCGGCGGCCAACTCGTCCATGAACGTCTCGATCGTGAAGACGTTCATGTGCGCGCCGAGCGAGCGCATCGCCGACGTTTGCAACGGCATGGTCGGCGAGAAGTTGTTCATCACATGCATGTTGGGGAACGCGTACAGCGGAATCGCGTTGCGGTCGCCGCCGCCTTCGGGCTGCATCATCGGCACCGACGGCGCCGGCACGAACGGTTTCTCCAGCATTCGCGCGGGAAGGAGCCGGCCCGCGTTGACGATCCGCTCGTTGTGCGAGCTGCTCCACAGCGCGTAGTCCCAGTTGACGATGCTGCCGCTCGCGTCGAGCGACGCGCTCACTTCGGTGACCATCGCGGGTGTGAAGTGATCCCAGGTATGTTCCTGTTCGCGCATCCATTGCACACGAACCGGTTGGCCCGCCATCTCGCGGGCGATCAAGGCGGCGTGCGATGCTACGTCGTCCGCGCCGTTGTGCCCATAGCAGCCCGATCCTTCGACATGAACGCAGCGCACATTCTCTTTCGGCAGCGACAGCATTTCCGCGAGCGCATCGCGCAGCGGATAGACGCCTTGCGAGTGCGTCCAGACCGTCATGGTGCCGTCCTTGAACTGCGCGACTGAGCAGGACGGGCCGATCGAACCGTGCATCATGTAGCGCTTGGTGTACTTCGCGCTCAGCGTTTTGGCGGGTGTGCCGGCCGCATTGTGCGTATTCGCGATCTCGATGTGTTGCGTGGAAATCGTCTTCAGATCGCGGTGTACTGCAGCCGGGTCGGGCAATGTGCGTCCGGCGCTCCACTGACTTCCCGTGGCCAGCGCGCGCTGCGCCTGCACCGCTTGCCATTCGCCTTTGGCGACCACCGCCAGCATGCTGCCGTCCCTGATCACCTTGACGACGCCCGGCATCTTCAGAATGTCGGGCGTATTGGTCTTCAGCAGCTTCGCAGCATAGACCGGCGGGAGCACCACTCGCGCATGCAGCATGCCCGGCATCGACATGTCCTGCACATAGCTCGGGCCGCCCGTCACCTTGCCCGGAATGTCCAGGCGCGGCAATGACGTTCCGATCGTCACGAATCTGGCTGGGTCTTTCAACGGCGACACCGGCGTCGCCATGCGATGGAGATCCACCGCGCCGACCGCCTGACCGTAAGTCATCGTGCGGCCGTCGGGTGCCTTGATGATGGCGTCCTGAACGGTCAGCACGCTGCTCTCGACACCGAAGTGTTTGGCCGCCGCATCGACGAGCAGGCCGCGGACCTGGGCAGACGCGTTCAGCAAGGCGCTGCCGCTGTCGACGATGGTGTGGCTGCCTGCCGTGAGTCCCTCGTCCGGCGAGGCGCCCGTATCGGCGGTCAAAAACGTGATCAGCGAGGGCGCCATGTCCAGCTCCTCGGCTGCGATCTGCAGCAGCGCGGTGCGTACCCCGGTGCCTAATTCCACCTTGCCGGTGTAGACAGTCACCTTGCCCGCGGGATCGATCTTGATCCATGCATCGAGGAACGGATTGGTCTTCAGACTGCCCGCGAGCGTTTCGGTCGCTTTCGCCACGTGTACCGCAGCGCCTTCGTCCGCGATCACCTCCTGCGCCATGGCCTTGATACCGGGGAACAGACTGAAGCTCACCACGAGCGCGCCGGACATCATGAAGCGGCGGCGTCCCTCGTTAATATCGTCTTCGTTGACGCTCATTGCGTGCCTCCGTGGGTCACCGCGCCTTCAGGCGGGGTGGGCGTAGCGTCGGGTGCGGGCAGGTGCGCGACTTCGCGGATCGCAGCGAGGATGCGCATGTGGGTGCCGCAACGGCAAAGATTCGGCTCCATGTGTTCGCGCAGTTCATTCTCGGTCGGCCGCGGGTTGCGCTCGAGCAGGGCCTGGGCGCGCATGATCATGCCGGCGATGCAATAGCCGCACTGCACGGCCTGATGTTCGATGAAGGACTTCTGCAGCGAGCCGGGATGTTCGACCGTGCCGAGACTTTCGATCGTGCGCACGGGGCGGCTGCCGATCGACGACACGGGAATCAGGCAGGAAAATGCAGCCTTGTCGCCCACGATCACCGTGCACGCGCCGCATTGTCCAAGACCGCAGCCGAACTTCGCGCCGTGCAGGTGCAGGTCATTGCGCAGTGCGTAGAGCAGTGGCGTCGACGGATCGATATCCAGCACGTGCTGCACGCCATTGACGGTAAGGTTGATCATCGCGCGTTATTCTCCTTTCTGACTTTGACCACCGTTTCCTCGACGTCCTTCCACTCGCCGCGCTGCGAATAGGTCGCGCGGATATAGGACACCAGGTCGGCGATCTGCTGATCACTGTAGATTTCGCTGAAGGACGGCATGTAGTTCATGCTGTCCTCGCCGTGCCAGCCGTTGCCGCTGAGAATCATCTGAGCCGCGTTGCGCGGCGTCGCTGCATTGATGGCGGTGCTGAACGCGAGCGTGGGGCGCTCGCCAATCGATTGCATCGGTGCAGCGGGACCGTGGCACTGGGCGCACGATGCCGCGAACAGCAGTGCGCCGCGCTGGGCCTCCGGTGACTTCTCGCCTTGCGCTGCTGCGTTGGACGACACACCGGCGACGGCCGGCTGCGGCTTCTGAATCGACAGGATGTAGGTGGCGATGGCCTGCACGTCCTCTTCAGGCACGGTAGCGAGGTCGCGCGTGACGGGCAGCATCGGGCCGGCCGCCGCGCCGTGTTCGCTGGCGCGGCCGCTGCGCAGATAGGTCACGAGCTGTTCCTGGGTCCACGGCTTCGGCGCCGCGCCGAGCGCATTGAGCGCGGGCGCTTCCCAGCCGTCGACGATACCGCCGTCGAATGCGTGTGCCGACTTTTCGCCGCCGATCATATTGAGCGGCGAATGACACGACGCGCAGTGCCCGAGGCCATCCACCAGCAGCTTGCCGCGGTTCCACTCGGCGTCTTTCGACGCGCCTGCCACCTGCTCGCCGGGATGCAGGAACAACACGTTCCAGAAGGCCAGTAGAGGCCGGAAGTTCAGCGGAAAGATTAGATCGTTCGCGGGCGTGGTCGCGTTGACCGGCTCGCGCGTCATCAGGTATGCGTAGGCCGCGGCAATGTCACGATCGGACATACGCGTAAAGTGAATGAACGGAAACGCGGGGTACAACAAGTGCCCGTCGCGCGCCACGCCGTAACGCACAGCTCGCGTGAATGCTTCGAGCGACCAGCTGCCGATGCCCGTTTCGACATCGGGCGTGATGTTGGTCGCGTAAATGGTGCCGAACGGCGTGGCAAGCGGCAGGCCGCCGGCGAACGGTTTGCCGCCCTTCGCGGTGTGACAGACAATGCAGTCGCCGAGCGCGACCACGCGCGCGCCCGCGAGCTTCGTCTGCGTGTCGAACGACGCAGGCGCCGGAGGATTGACCGGGGCAATGGCGGGCTTCCACATCAACAGCAGCGCGCCGGTTAGCGCGGCCACGACGATCACGCCGCCCATCGCCAACAGTCTAGACTTGTGCGTCATCACGTACCTGTCACTGAAGTCATGAATCGAAGAATCCGCACGCACAGGCTGTGCGCGCGGCCGGGAGATGCGTCATGCCTGCACGGCGCGTGCTTATACGGCTTGTGCGTTATGGCCGGCGCTGCCGTCGAACGGGTAGTCGATATAGCCGGCGTCGTCGCCGCCGTACCAGCCGGCCGCCTTGGGCGTCGCGAGCGCCGCGTGAGTCGCAATGCGCTCGACGAGGTCGGGATTGGCGATATAGGCGCGCGCGAACGCGACCAGGTCCGCCGGGCCGTCGCGGATCAGTTGGTCGGCCTGGTCGATGGCAATGCCGCCGTTGACCATCAGCGTGCCGGAGAACGCCTTGCGTATACGCTCGATGATGCGCGGCAGGTCCGGTGCGCCGCTCCAGGCGTTCGTGTCCGCCGCGTGAACGTAGGCGACGCCGAACTCGTCGAGCATCTTGCCGACGTAGTCGTAGGTGCCGTCCGGATCCACATCGCGCACGTTGTTGTACTGCGCATACGGCGAAACGCGTACGCCGACCCGGTCGAGCGAAACCACCGAGCCGATCTCCGTGAGTATGTCGCGCAGGAAGTTGGCGCGGTTCGCTAGCGAGCCACCGTACCGGTCGTCGCGCGTATTGGTGGTCGGTGACAGGAATTGATGCGGCAAGTAGCCGTTCGCCGCGTGGACTTCGACGCCGTCGAAGCCGGCGGCAATCGCATTGGCCGCGCCTTGTCTGAACGCGCCGATAGCAAGCTTCACCTCGTCGAGCGACATGGCGCGCGACGGCGTGGCGTGGATTCTGGTGTACTGGCCGTTCTGCAATTGCGCCCACACCTGCAACTTGTCGAGATCGTCATTCACGCCGGAGGGCGAGAGCGGTGCCTCGCCGCCAAGCAGTGCGAACGAACCGACGCGCCCGCCATGCCACAACTGCATGAAGATGCGGCCGCCGGCTGCATGCACCTGGCTCGTGATGTGACGCCAGCCCTCGATCTGCTCGGCCGTGATGATGCCCGGCGTGAGCTCGAAGGACGCCGAGGCAGGACTCACATTGGTCGCCTCGGTAATGATCAGCCCCGCCGACGCACGCTGCGCATAGTATTCCGCCATCATTTCCGTCGGACGGCCGCGCAACGGTGCGCGCGAGCGGGTCATGGGCGCCATCACGACGCGGTTCGGCAAGTGCAGTCCAGGCAGATCGTAGCCGTTGAGCAAAGGGGAAAGAGACGACATGGTGATTCCTTTTTAAACGATTGAACGTCGTTCAGGTGCGTGACGATGCTGGCTAGCGTATCGTGACCGTCACGGGAATTCCTGAAACCAGGCTGAAATCTTGTTAATCCGGAGGGCATACCGCCCGGTTTGCCCCAAATGCCGTCATGCAATGCGTGCGGCGTGCGGACGGCCGATCGCGAGATAGTGGATCAGTGCAATGATCGGAAAGGCCGTCGCGACGCTCGCGACCAACGTCCAGCCACCGTGTTCGTAGAGCGGGCTGGCGAGCGCCGAGCCGAACGCACCGCCGACGAAGATGCTGGTCATATACAACGCGTTCAGCCGGTTTCTGCTTGCCGCATGCAGCGCGTAGATTTCACGCTGACCCAGCACCATATTCATCTGCACGGCGAAATCGAGAACGATGCCGGTTGCGACGAGCCCGATCACGCCCCAGGTCGGATGGATCAACGCCGGCGTGTAAGCGAGTGCGCCCACCACCAGCGCAATCAGCGTCGCGCGCACCGTATGCCCCGCGTCGGCCAGACGTCCCGCCACCGGCGCGGAGGTTGCGCCGATCGCCCCGACCAGCGCGAAGATGCCGATGGCGGTTTGCGAGAGCCCGAACTGCCGGGTCAGCTGGATGGGGATCGCGGTCCAGAACAGGCTGAACGAAGCGAACATCAGCGCTTGATACAGCGAGCGGTGGCGCAGCACCGGCATCGTGCGGACCAGATGGCCGAGCGAGCCGATCAGTTCGAAGTAAGTGGCCTGGTGATCAGGCTGGCGGCGCGGAATGGTCAGCGTGAGCACGCTGGTGACGATGGCCATCAGCACAGCCGCGGCACCGAACACCACGCGCCAGCCGAAGTGGCCGGCCACCACGCTGGAGATCGGGCGCGACAGCAGAATGCCGAGCAGCAGGCCGCTCATGATGGTGCCGACCACCTTGCCGCGCGACTCGTCGGGTGCGAGATGCGCGGCGAGCGGGATCAGAATCTGCACGGCGACCGAACTGAAGCCGATCAGCAAGGAAATCACGAGGAACCAGCCCGGCTGATGCACGACCGTCGCCGCGCCGAGACTTGCAATCGAGACCAGCGCGGTGATGATCATCAGCTTGCGGTTTTCCAGCAGGTCGCCCAACGGCACGAGGAAGAACAGGCCGAACGCATAGCCGATTTGCGTCAGCGAAACGATCAGGCTGGCTGTGCCGCCGGACATGTGAATGTCCGGCGCGATCAATTCGGTGATCGGCTGCGCGTAGTACAGGTTTGCGACGATCGCGCCGCAGCAGAATGCGAACAGAGCGATCAGCCCGCGTGTCAGCTTGACATGGCCGGCGCCGCCCGCCGTGATGGATGGTTGGGTTGACATTGCAACTCCCTAAAAGAAAAAACGGAAAATGTGTGCTCAGCGGGCGATGTTCATCAGCCGGCCGCCGAGCGAAATGCCCAGATCGGTCATGAGCCGGCCGCGTTGCAATTGCTGGTTCTCCCAGCGCTTGAGGGTTGAATCGATCGTTGCGCCGTTCTGCCATGTCGATGACAACGCCAGCGCCAAAGCATGGGCATTGGCCGCGGCCTTCGCCGTGCTGCCCGCCGTATGCGGACGCGGAACCGATGCGGCGTCGCCGAGCAGCACCGCGCGGCCGAACACCATCTTCGGCGCGCGCAGGTCGACGATCGGCTGCATGAACGGATCGTCGGTGCTATCGACGAGCGCGCGAAACGTCGGCGCGAGCAGCGCCTGCGCGTCATCCCGCAACTGGTCGATGTCGGCGCGCTTGGTCGCGCCTGGCGGCAACGAAAACGCGCGCGCCACGCCGTGGCGGTCCACCAGCAACTCGTCGAGCTGTTCGCGGCTATATTTGCGATACCACACCCAGTTCCACCGGCGTTCGCCAGGCACGCTCGAGTCGTGTTCGCCCGGAATCAGATAGGCGAGCGCCGGGTGCCCGTCGCCTTGCTGAAAAGTAAACCGGTCACGCAGTATGTTCGCTGCACGCAACGGCAAGTCCGGTTCCTCGACGAGTCCGCGCCACGCGACATAGCCCGCGTAGGCAGGCACGACCTCGGGCAGCAGGCGCCGTCTGAGCGTCGAACGTATGCCGTCGGCGCCGACCAGCAAATCTGCCTGCTCGCTGCGGCCGCTCTCGAACAGCGCGACGATCTGCTCGCCTTCCATGCGGAAATCAACAAAGGTCTCGCCCGTGTGCAGGCAATCCGCGGGCAGCGCATTTTTCATGGCGCGGTACAGCAGGCTCCACGACGTCTGCATCTGCGGCATATACAGTTGTTCGACGCGATTGTCGTCGCGGTCCAGATAGATGCGCTCGCCTGACATCACGCCGGGCGGATCGGGCAACACAACGCCTGCGAACCGGAGTGCGTCCAGCACGTCAGGCTGAAGTACGATGCCGCCGCCGCGGCTTTCGAGCTGATTCGACGAGCTCTCGAACACGTCGACCTGCCAGCCGGCTGCGCGTAAGGCGGTGGCCGAGAACAGTCCGCCGAGCGAGCCGCCGATTACGACGGCACGTGGTTTTTCGAACGATCTCATGCTGCATTCCTTTGTTCCGCCGCGCGCAGCCCATTGGCAAACACGACGGGCGGCTGCGCGCCGCTGATTGCCTTGCAGTCGATCACCATGGTCGGCACGGCCTGAATTCCGAGCTTGTCGGCCTGCTCGCGCGCCGCGTCGATCTCCGGATTGCCGGCAGCGGAGAGCAGATACGCGCGAACCTCGCCCGCATCGAGCGTGTGCTCGGTTGCGATCTGGACGAGCGTGTCGAGCGAGCCGATGTCGCGGCCTTCGGAAAAATAGGCGGCGTAGATGGCTTGATAAAGCGCGGCAGTCGTAAGCGGTTCATTGCGGTCCTGAGCAAACCGCATCAGACGGTGCGCGAGACGTGTATTCGGCGTGCGCAGCACCTTGCCATAGTCGAACGGCGCGCCTGCTGTCAGACCGGCGGCCGTCACCTGCGCATCCATGACTTGCGAGCGCGCCCAGGTGCCGAATTTATGGGTTCGATAGGCGCGCCGGTCCGTTCCTTCGACGGGCATGGAAGGATTCAATTCGAACGGCACATAGCGAATCGAAACAGCCGCGCCGACGCCGGATTCCGCGAGCGCCGCGGAGAGATTCCGTTGGCCGATCCAGCACCACGGACAAATGAAGTCGTAATAGACGTCGACTTGAATGGCTTGCATGTTGCACCCCTCGCTAGTTAATGGATGCAGCTTATATGTTGCGTGAGGCTCGGTGAATGGGGATAAAATGCAACCCCGTGTTGCGTTTATCGCAACCATCTTTGCAACTGCAATATCGCTGAGACCGAACATGGACAAGTTCCTTGCCGTGAAAACGTTGCTGGAAGTGGCTGACGCCGGCGGCTTTTCAAAGGCCGCACAACGTCTCGGCGTGGCCACCTCCTCGGTCACACGACTGATGGACGCGCTGGAGGCCTCGCTGGGGACCGCGCTGCTAACCCGTACGCCCAGAAAGGTCAGTCTCACGGACGCCGGCATTGCGTACGTCGAACAGATCGGCAAGGTGCTCGACGATCTGGCCGAAGCTGACGAGAGCGTCTTCGACAGCGGCGCGTCGCCGGTCGGCTCGCTCAGAATCTCGGTGCCGTCAACCTACAGCCGCTTGCGGCTCGCGCCGCACCTCGCGGCTTTCCTCTCCGACAATCCGCGTGTATTCCTCGACGTTGTCGTCGCGGATCACTTCGTCGATCTCGCGCTCGAGCGGATCGACGTCGCGATCCGGATCGGCCTGCAAGATCGCGACGCCAATCTGATCGTCAGAAAGCTCGCCGACAATCCGCGCTACGTCGTCGCCAGCCACGACTATCTCGAACGATGCGGCATGCCTCGGACACCGCAGGCACTCGACGCGCACGAGTGTCTTCGCTTCGCTTACGGTGGCGGCTATCGCACTCGCCAGGTCTGGGCCTTCCGGCGCGAAGGTGTGGCGCAGCGCGTCGAGGTGCGCGGTCATCTGTTGTCGAACAGTCTCGACGTCCTGCTCGAGGCGGTGATGGCGGGACGCGGCATTGCGTTGCTGCCCGAATGGCACGTCGACGCCGAGATTCGTGCGGGCCGCCTGTTGCGCCTGTTCGAGAACTTCGAAGCGAGTCCTCATCAAGGCGATGCAGTCGTCTATGCAGCGTATCTGCCCAATCGCCGTCACTCCAGAAAAGTGCACGCGCTCATTCAGTTTCTCGAAGCGCGGCTTCACGCCACGCTCGAAGGGTGATCGGCGACGCGCCCACGTGCCACGTCTCACGTGCGTTCGCCTATCCACGTGCGCGATGCCGGGTCATACAGCTTTACGCATTCCGCCCGGATTCGAACAGGAACCACACGCGTTGCTCCGCTTCGTCGATCCAGTTTTCGAGCAGACTCGCCGTGGCGACATCGCCATATTCGTCGCATAGCGAATGCGTCTCGCGCATGTAGCCGGATAGCGCCAGATTGTCCTCACGCAATTCGGCGAGCATGTCAGCTGGCGTCACGAACTCCGCATTGTTGTCGAGAATGCGCTGCAGCTTCGTGACCTGGCCGGTCGAGTGCAGCGTCCGGCCGCCGAGCTTGCGCGCGCGTTCCGCGATCGGATCGGTGGTCGCGAAGATCTGCTCGGACTGGTCGTCGAGCAACAGGTGATAGTCGCGGAAGTACGGGCCCGACATGTGCCAATGGAAGTTTTTCGTCTTCAGATAGATCGCGAACACGTCGGCTAGCAGTGTGGTCAACGCGGCGGCGATGTCACGTGTCGCGTCTTCGGTCAGGCGACTCGGTGTTTTTAGCGGCGCCGCGCGACGTGCTGCTGCGTTCAGTTCGTCTTTCATGGCTTTTCCTTTTGAGGTGTCAGCCGGTGAAACGGGTGTTTCCGAATCCGGCACCTGAAGTGTAGGAACGCCGCGCACATAAAGTCCTGCAGAAAATATGAAATGTTCTGAGCGGCCGTTCGCCACGCGCCATGCCGCCGATTTCCTGGTTGTTATTTTTTTAAGAACGATTAAGGAGTTCAACAAGGACTCTGGGAAAAACCGTCGATAGACTGAGTCTCAGTTTTTCTCGCACGTCAAGCGAGTGCGACATGTCCTCCCATGTTAACCAGCCCTTTAGGATGCACGAAGCCATGGCAAATCCGAAACTCGAAGTCCTGACGCCTGCAAACTCGCAGATCATTTTTATCGACCAGCAGCCGCAAATGGCTTTCGGTGTCCAGTCGATGGACCGCCAGGCGCTGAAAAACAACGTGGTCGGTCTCGCGAAGGCTGCGAAGGTGTTCAACATTCCGACCACGATCACGTCGGTGGAAACGGAAAGCTTCTCGGGCTATACGTACCCCGAACTGCTGGACGTGTTCCCGGATCACAAGGTGCTCGACCGCACGTCGATGAATTCGTGGGACGACCAGAAGGTCCGTGGCTCGCTGGCTGCCGCCGGCCGCAAGAAGGTCGTCGTGGCGGGTCTCTGGACCGAAGTCTGCAACAACACGTTCGCGCTGTGCGCGATGGACGAAGGCGACTACGAAATCTACATGGTCGCCGACGCGTCGGGCGGCACCTCGAAGGAAGCTCACGACTTCGCGATGCAACGGATGATTCAGGCCGGCGTGGTGCCGGTCACGTGGCAACAGGTGCTGCTCGAATGGCAACGCGACTGGCGGCACAAAGAGACCTACGACGCGGTCATGAAGATCGCCAAGGAACACTCCGGCGCGTACGGAATGGGCGTGGACTACGCGTACACGATGGTGCACAAGGCGGCTCAGCGTACGGCTCAGCAGCACGAAATCCTGGCGCCGGTGCCGGCTAAGGTGAAGTAACCAGCGCATTAAACACATCGCGCGGAATTCGGGAGCGGAACATCTGGGTCCCGAATTCCGCACGTGGGCTGCACTCTGCTTCTGAATACCTCATGGATGCGAAACGCGACGAGCGGCCGCTGTCCATGACTACGGTCCTAATGAGGATCGCAATGACTTCCAACACTTCCGCGCCGACACCGGCCGAAGTTGTCTTTTTCAACGGCAAGATTGCCACGCAGGATGATAAGCGTTCTTTCGCCGACTCGGTCGCCGTTGCGAATGGCCGCATCATCGCCGCGGGTTCGCGCGATGCCGTGATGCGTCACGTGAACGACGCCACCCGGCATGTCGACCTCAAAGGCCGCACGGTCATTCCCGGTCTGAACGACTCCCACCTGCATATCATTTGTGGCGGGCTGAACTTCAACATGGAGTTGCGCTGGGACGGCGTGCCGTCGCTGGCGGACGCGCTCGACATGCTGCGCAAGCAGGTGGCCCGCACGCCCGCGCCTCAATGGGTGCGCGTGGTGGGTGGTTGGAACGAATTTCAGTTTGCCGAGCGCCGCGCGCCGACGCTCGAAGAAATCAACGCGATTGCGCCGGATACGCCGGTGTTCATCCTGCATCTGTACGACAGCGCCTTGCTGAATTCGGCGGCACTACGCGCGGTCGGCTACACAAAAGATACGCCCAATCCTCCCGGCGGCGAGATCCAGCGCGACAAGCGCGGCAATCCGACGGGTATGCTCATCGCCAGGCCGAACGCGGGGCTCCTGTACGCGACGCTCGCCAAAGGCCCGAAGCTCGCGCTGGACGATCAGCGTCATTCCACCCGCCACTTCATGCGCGAACTGAACCGGCTCGGCGTGACGAGCGCGATCGACGCGGGCGGCGGCTACCAGGCTTATCCGGACGACTACGCCGTCATCATGGACATGGCGAAGCACAATGAACTGACTGTGCGTATCGCCTACAACCTGTTCACACAAAACGCGAAGAAGGAAATCGAAGACTTCGCGAAGTGGGTGAAGATGACGAAGCCCGGCGAGGGCGACGATTTCCGGCGCGTCAACGGCGCGGGCGAAATGCTGGTGTTCTCCGCCGCCGACTTCGAAGACTTTCTGGAGCCGCGGCCTGATTTGCCGGACACGCTCGAAGCCGAGCTCGAAGCCGTCGTCAGGCTGCTGGTGGCAAACCGCTGGCCGTTCCGTCTGCATGCGACCTACAACGAATCGATCGAGCGCTTCCTGAATGTATTCGAACGCGTGAATGCCGACATTCCGTTCAACGGGCTGCGCTGGTTCTTCGATCACTGCGAGACCATCACGCAGCAGAATATCGACCGCGTGCGCGCTTTGGGCGATGGCATCGCGATCCAGCACCGCATGGCCTTTCAAGGCGAGTACTTCATCCAGCAATATGGCGAAGAGGCCGTCAAGCGCACGCCGCCGATCCGCCACATGCTCGATGCCGGCCTGCCCGTCGGCGCGGGAACGGATACAACGCGCGTCGCGAGCTTCAACCCGTTCGTTTCGCTGTACTGGATGGTGTCGGGCAAGACAGTGGGCGGCACCTCGATGTATTCGAGTGAGAACAAGCTGGACCGCATGGAAGCGTTGCGCCGATACACGGTGGGCAGTGCGTGGTTCTCGAATGAGGAAGACCGCAAAGGCGCGCTGGTGCCTGGCCAGTTCGCGGACTTCGCGGTGCTCAGCGACGATTACTTTGCCGTCGACGAGAGCCACATCAAATTCCTCGAATCCGTAATGACGGTGGTAGGCGGCAAGGTCGTGTATGCGGCCGATGATTTCGCGCCGCTCGCACCGCCTGATCTGCCGGTCAGCCCGTCGTGGTCGCCGGTCGCGGAGTTCGGCGGCTACAGCCGTTACAAACCGACCGCGGTGGCGTGTGTGGACGGCTGCGTGAATCTGTGCGGCGTGCATGCCCATGCGCATGGCTGGGCATGGCGCAAAAACGTGCCGGTCAGCGATTCGAACGGTTTCTGGGGCGCGCTGGGATGTAGCTGTTTCGCGTTCTAACCGCCGCGCGTTCGTACCACGAGGCGAGCGAGAACCCTCATGCCGACTCTCACCGATGGTGTGCTGTATGGACTAGGCATTCTGGTTCTCGATTTCCTCGCCTGGCGCTTCATGGACAGCAAAAGCAAGCAGGGGCGTCTTGCCTTGCGCGCGCTGATGTTTGGCCTGTCGACCTACGTGCTGTTCAGCTCGGGCATGAATCCGCTGCGCGCTGCGCCCTGGCCGGACGAGCCGCTGCGTCATCTGCTCGCGCAGGTGCTGGAAGTGGTGTGGTGGCTGCAGGGCGCGCGTCTTGTGACGATCGTGCTGGATCGCACCGTGCTGCCCGAGTCCTGGCACAAAGAGCGGCTGTTTCAGGACGTGTTCGGCGCGCTCGTGTTTCTGGCGGCGGCGGTCGGTGCGATTGCCTTTGCTTTGTGTTGCAACTGCCGGTGCGCGGATTGCTCGCGACCTCCGGGGCGCTGGCGGTCGTGCTCGGCCTCGCGATTCAGAGCACGCTCACCGACGTATTTTCCGGCGTGGTGCTGAACGCCACGCAGCCATTTCGCCTCGGCGACTGGGTCACGATCGGCGACGTGGAAGGGAAAGTGGTCGAGAGCAACTGGCGCGCGACCAGTCTGCTGAACGGTCAGGGCAATATCGTCGTGATTCCCAACAGCGTGGCGGCGCGCACCAATATCGTCAACGCGAACCAGCCGATGCATACGCACGGCATCAGCGTGATGCTGCCGGTCAAGCCGTCGGTCCGGCCCGCGCTCGTGCTGGAGACGCTGTCAAACGCTGCGAGGAGCGCCGGTGACGTGCTGAACGAACCCCAGCCGATCGTGAGCGTGCGCCGCGCGACCAACGACGCCATCGAGTACGAGATCGTCTGCTACGTCGGCGAACTGGGCAAAAAGATCGCCGTGCGCAATGAACTGTTCGATCTTGAGCATCGACATCTGCTGTCGCGCGGTGTCGTGTTGTGGCCGTTGTCGGTGCCCGAACCTGTCATTGCCGAGGTGGACGAGAGGCAGTGTTTGCTGCGCAACGTGCTGATCTTCCGGACGCTCGAGGATGATGAAATAGCGGAACTGGCCCGGCAATTGACCAAACATGAGTTCGACGTCGCCGAAACCATCTACACGGCTGCGGACGAGAGCGGGCATGAGCTTCATATTCTGGCGCGAGGCGTCGCGAAAGCGATCGTGCTGGCGCGGCCGATCACGAATGCGACTGCCGCGATGGTGCTGGTGTGCGGCGTATTGGGAACCATGGCAATGGGTGTTCAGAATGCGCGCGGCAGGTTGTTGCAGGTCACCGGGCTGCCGAACACGGTAATGACCGGCAATGTCACACAGATCGTGCTGGACGTGATCGAGTTGATTCACCGGGGCACGCGAGGCGGGCATGGGCAGCAGGTTCGCGAGCGGCTCCAATGGACGCTGGCGGCGATGTCCGGCTTCGCAGGAGGGGCGATTCTCGGCGCGCTCGCCTTCGTGAACCTGTCGTTCATCGCCATTGCGTTGCCCGTCGTCGTTCTTTTGATTTTGGCCTGGATGCGCAGGGGAGCGACGTGAGTCGCCAGGTTGCGGCTCACGCGCTTCGCAAACAACACACCCTGTGGCCACCTCGATCAGAGGTCGATCGTTCAAACATTGCTAACACTATTGGGTAATCTGTCTCATCTGTTCCGTCCTGTCGCGCTGCTGTCCGCGGCGCTGCTGATCGGGTTGGCGCCCGTTTCATCCGCATTCGCCGATGCGGGGCCGCCGGAAGTGCCGGCCGGCAAGGCCGCGCTGGTGAAACACCCCGACGTGTCCGTGGGCCCGCAGTACGACACGACTCACGTGTATGTCGCCTCGGCGGACCTCGACGCGTTCGTCAACAGCTTCCTTGCGACGTTCGGCGGCAAGGCGTCCCCGCGCGCCGTGTTTACGGTGACACCCACGCCGAGCAAGACCGCCTCGCAGTACGTGCAAACGCCGGTCGGCATGCTGTCGGTGTTCGGCTTCGAAACGCCGATTCCATATCCGTTCGGCAATGAGCGAACCGGCTATCTGGTCACCGATATCGATCAGGCGGTCAAGGCGGCGCGTGCGGCCGGCGCCGATGTCCTCGTCGATTCGTTTGACGACCCGATCGGCAAGGACGCGGTGATCCAATGGCCGGGCGGTCTGACGATGCAGCTCTACTGGCACACCAAGGCGCCCAACTACGCGCCGCTGCTCGATCAGGTGTTCGATGCCTTTGCGTAGCAGCGGTTCGCCACCGGTCAGGCGGATCTTCTCGATGCCCAGTTGCGTAAAGGCCTTGCACAGCGCATGCATCTGATCGAACGACAGCCATTCGGAAGCCGACAGAAACGGGTAGCCCGGCCTGAAGACCTCTTTCGGCATGCAGTAGGTGCAACGGAAGTTGCACTGGTCGATCACCGAAAGGCGCAGAACCTCGAGCGGCCGCGCCAGGGCGTCCACGGGCAGCTCGGTCAGGCGGACGTCCGTCCAGGATAAATTGCCATGCCCTGTCTTCTTCCGCTCGATCTTGCCCACTGTGACTCCGTTCGCTGCTGTGGCGAAAACGCCTGCCGGCTGGCCGGCATGGCGGATTCCAAAGGCGGTGCGGGCCGGTGTCGGGCCGTCGCGTCACGGCCTCACAGTAAGAGATATGGCGCAAGCGGACCATCCTACATAGGGCTCGGCAGGTCCGCCGCGCCGCATGACGGCGTTATACCCAAGTGTGATAGTGTCAGGCTGGGAGCGGCACCTAACATGCAAAGAAAACCGGGCATGAGCCGGATCCGGACGCGCCGGACGCCGTGGAGAAAGCGCGTCCGAAACCGAGCCGAACCGTCACGTTGGCGCAAGGGGAAAACCGTAGCAATGAGCTTTGTTCGTATCGTGGACGACGACGCCCTGTGCGTATTGCTCGACCTTAGAATGCGAGGCATGCAAGGAGTCGACGTGCACCGTCAACTGATCGAGAAGCAACGGCACATTCCTGTCGTGTTCATGTCCGCGCAAGGCGACGACGAAACGGTTCGCCGCGCGATGCAGCACGGCGCCGTGGCTTTTCTGCGCAAGCCCTTTGCAGAAGACGTGTTACTCGATTCCATTTCGATTGCCATCGAACGACACGGAGAAGCGAAGTGAGCACAGAGGCATTTATCGAGGGATTTCGCGGGGCGTCCCCTGAGGCCGGCGCCACTGTGCATTTCGATCAGGTCTGGTTCGATCAGCTCGTGCTCGAAGCGCTGCTGGTCGACGGCAACATCGTGCGCTATCGGGCGAGAACACCGGACGGCGCGCAGTCGTGGGTGGTTGCCGTGCCCACCGATCTGCCCTCCGAAGCCGTATTCCGGCGTTTGCAGCAGGAGTTCGCCCCGGCCGACAAACTCGATTCGGCGTGGGCTGTGCGGCCGCTCGCGCTCGTGCGTCTCGCGCGCGGCCCGATACTCGTGTACGAAGACAACGGCGGTGCGCTGGTTCTGCCGCCGGCCGACGGCACGATCTCACTCAGCCGGTTTTTGCGCATCGCGGTCGGCGCCGCGCACGCTTTGCGGCTCGCGCATACGCGTGGCGTCCTGCATCGCGACATCAAGCCGTCCAACCTGCTGGAAGGCACGGACGGCACGGTGCGCCTGCTGGGCTTTCGCGACACATTCAACCTGGCCGGCGATCCCTCGGCAGAATCGTCGGACACGCTGTACGGCACGCTCGCCTATATGTCGCCGGAGCAGGCCCGACGTGCGGAAGGTCAAGCCGACGAGCGCAGCGATCTCTATTCGCTCGGCGTCACTCTCTACGAACTGCTGACCGGCCAGTTGCCTTTCGAGGCGGCCGACGCCGTCGAATGGGTTTATAACCATGTCGCCCGTCAGCCCGCCAATCCACGGCAATATCGCGCGTCCTTGCCCACGGTGCTCGGTTCGATCGTGCTCCGGCTGCTGGCCAAGAGCCCTGGCGAGCGCTATCAAAGCGCGTCGAGCCTCGAGGCCGATCTGCGCCGCTGTCTCGCCGACTGGAACGAGATGCAGCACATCGTTCCGTTTGAACCGGCCGCGGAAGACAACGTCAGGAATCTCGCCGTCACGCATCGGTTGTTCGGTCGCGCGGTCGAATATAAGGCGCTGCTCGGCGCTTTCGAGCGCAACGCGATGCAGGGCGCGGCCGAACTCATCTTCGTGTCCGGCTATTCGGGCGCGGGAAAATCCGAACTCGTACGCAGCGTGCACCGCGCTACCGCGCAGACCTCCACGCTCTTCGCTTCGGGCAAGCTCGAACAGTACGGGCAGAATGCGCCCTACGCACCGCTGATGCAGGCGATACGCTCGCTGTTCCAGCGCATTCTCGGCGAGACCGATAGCGATCTGGACCGCTGGCGCGAGGTACTGCGCGAAGCGATCGGGCTGCAAGGCAAACTCATCGTGGGTTTCATTCCCGAACTGGAGCTGGTGCTCGGCGCGCAGCCCGATGTGGCGGATCTGCCGCCGGTGGAAGCGCAACTGCGCTTTCAGGCGCTGATCACGCGTCTGCTGTCCGTCTTCGCGACTCAAGCGCACCCGCTGATCCTGTTCTTCGACGACGTGCACTGGTTCGACGACGCCACGCTGAATTTCATCGCGAACTTCGTGGCGACCGTCGAGATCCGGCACGTGCTGCTGATCTGCGCTTACCGCGACAACGAGGTTGACCGCTCGCCCAAGTTCAAGGCCTTTCTCAAGTCGCCGCCAAGCACCGGTGCGCGCGTCACCACGCTCGCCGTGGGGCCGCTCGATACCGCGAACGTGATGTCCTTGCTCGCCGACGCGCTGCATTGCGACGCCGCGCACGTCTATCCGTTGGCGGCGGTCGTCCACGAAAAGACCGGTGGCAATCCGTTTTTCGTCAAGCAACTGCTGCTTGCGCTGGCCGACCAGCAGTTGATCGCCTACGATGGCATGGCCGGTAGATGGACGTGGGATATCGATCGTATCGGCGAATATGAATCGTCCGATAACGTAGTCGACCTGATGGTAGCGCGCCTGTCGCGCCTGCCTCGGGATGCCCAGGCCATGCTCAAGCTGCTTGCGTTCATGGGGCGCCGGCTCGACGGATCGACGCTGGTACGGATCGACCGTGCCGGCGGCGTGGAATTGGAGCGGCGTCTGCGTCCGGCGATCGAGGCGGGTCTCGTCGTGTCCGACCGAATGGGTTTTGCTTTCGCGCACGACCGGATTCAGGAGGCGGCGTACGCGTTGACTCCGGCAGACGAGCGCGGTGTCGGGCATGCGCGCATCGCCCGCATTCTGATGGAAGATTTCGACGTGCGGGCCGTGCAGAATTCGGCGTTCGACATCGCGCACCACATCGAACGGGCTCAGGCGGCCGGCGCGTTGCGCGATCTGGATTCGGGCGAGACGAAGGCATTCGCGAGAATCTGTCTGCAGGCGGCGCGTCACGCGAAAGAAGCGATCGCCATGCAGTCCGCGCTGAGCTATCTCGACGTCGCGCAAAAGCTGCTCTACGCAAGCGGCGAAGACTACGTGCAATCGCTCGGCTATGAGATTGGCGTGCTGCGCGTGCAGTGCTACATCCTGAACGCGAATTTCGATGCGGCCGGCACGGAGATCGCGAAGCTGCTGCGCCAGGATCTCTCGATCGTTGCGCGCGCATCGGTCTACAAGCTGAAAGTCGACATGCAACAGCATCTGTCCGACTACGAAGCCGCGGTTGAAACCGCGCTCGAGGGCGTCAGGCTGTTCGGCACCTGCCTGCCGCGCTATCCGGAGGCCGCCGATGTCGAGGCCGCGTATAGCCGGCTCAATGATTCGCTCGCGTCGCGCACGATCGCCTCGCTCGCGGATCTGCCGATCTTGCGTGACGAGAAGATCGAATCGGAGATGAACCTGCTGGCAAGCGTCTATGCGCCGGCGTCGTTCGTGAACGAACGGCTCGGCTTCCTGCATCTGTGCCATATGGTGCAGCTCACGATCGATCACGGCATCACGGCGGCTTCCGCACATTGTCTTTCGTGGTTCGGCGTCTACGTGGGAGAGTTTTTCGGCCGCTATGAGGAAGGCTTCGAATTCTCGCGGCTGGCACGCACGCTGGTCGAAACGCGAGGTTTCAACGCGGTAGTCACGAGCACGCTGGTTGCGCTCGATACGATCGCCGTCTGGACCCAGCCGCTGCCCTACGTGCTGGAATGCGCGCGCAACGCTTTCGAGTCGGCGCGCCCCAGCGGCGATCTGACCATGAGCTGCTATTCGTGCAATCACATCGTCTCCGATCTGCTGACGATCGGTGCGCCACTGGAGCAGGTCGACAGGGAAATCGATCTCGGCCTCTCGTTCGCAAGACGCGTGCGCTTCAAGGACGTGGAAGACATCCTCGAACTGCAGAAACGCTACGTGCACAGTTTGACGGGCGGCCCCGGGCTGCCTGGCAATTTCGGCGTCGTGGTCGACGGACGCATGACGTTCGACTCCGACCTGCTCGACACGCAGATGACCACGCTGCGCTTCTGGATCTGGCTGCTGAAAGGGGTTTCCTGCTACTTTCACGGCGACTATCAGAACGCGTTGTATTGCCTTGCCGAAGCGGGCGAACTCAAGTGGGCGACGCCCGCGCACATTCACCTGCTCGACTATCACCTCTACGCCGCGCTCGCTATCGCGAAGGTCTATTCCGCCGAAGGCGAGGCGGCTCACGCCGTCGCGCGGATCGAACCACATCTCGCGAGAGTGAGGACCTGGGCGCAACTCAACCCGGCGACCTTCCGCGACAAACTGCTGCTGGTCGAAGCCGAGGTGGCGCGCCTGAACGGCACGCCGCTTGCGGCCATGGCGCTGTACGAGCAGGCCGCCGCCGTGGCATCCGAAAGCGGCTTCAATCACAGCAATGCGCTGGCTCACGAGATGGCGTCGCTGTGCTGCGAGGCGAATGGTCTTTTCAGCGCAGCGCGCCACCATCGCCGTCGCGCGATCGACAGCTACATGCGTTGGGGCGCGCTGGCCAAAGTCGAGCTACTCGAGCGCAGCGGGCGTCCAGCGCAATTGTCGGTCGAGCAGCCGGTCGCGTCGCGTCCCTCGATCGAGATCGCCGATGCACAACAGCGGTTCGATCTCGTCGCCGCTTTAAAGTCGTCGCAGGCACTCTCCGAGGAGATCGTGCTCGACAAACTCATCCGCACGCTCGTTACGTTGGCCATCGTGCACGCTGGCGCGCAGAGCGGGATGCTGATCCTGTTGAAGGGCAATATGCCGGTTATCGAAGCGAGCGGGCAGGATGCACCGCACGGCGTTCAGGTGGCGCTGGGCGGCGACCAGCTCACGCGTGAAGATCTGCCGGCTTCGGTGTTCTATACGGCGCTGCGCACGCGCAAGCCGGTCGTGGTGGAAGATGCGCAACGCGATCCGCGCTTTTCATTCGACGTAGCCTTTGCGAAACGCCTGGTTCGCTCCGTGTGCTGCTTGCCGCTCGTCAAACAGGGCAATGCCGTCGGCGCGTTGTATCTGGAGAACAATCTGACCGCGGGCGTGTTCACGGAAAGCCGTACGTCTGTGCTCGAATTGCTGGCCTCGCAAGCGGCCATTTCGCTCGAAACGGCGCGCCTTTACGCGGAACTGCTCGAAGAAAACAAGCGGCGCCAGGAAACGGAAATGGCCTTGCGCATGAGTGAGGAGGCCCTCGCGCTCGGACAAAGAATCGGCCGCTCGGGCAGCTACATCTGGAACACATTGACAGCCGAACGCTACTGGTCGAAGGAGCTTTACAGCGTATTCGACCTGCCGATGGACGCCGGCAGCCCCGGCACCCAGACGATTCTCGACCGGATTCATCCCGAAGACGTCGCGCTCTATCAGG
The DNA here is from genome assembly GCF_050436505.1 of Paraburkholderia sp. CI3. Classification (NCBI taxonomy): domain Bacteria; kingdom Pseudomonadati; phylum Pseudomonadota; class Betaproteobacteria; order Burkholderiales; family Burkholderiaceae; genus Paraburkholderia; species Paraburkholderia sp. CI3. Next base: position 1,723,139 of record NZ_JBNDMI010000004.1, on the reverse strand, counting down.
AAGTCGTCGAGCGGGCCGCGCGCAATCGCACGTCATTCAGGCAGAAGTTCCGGATCGTTTCACCGGACGGCACGCTCAAGCACCTCGAAGTGCTCGGCGAGCCCTCGGGCGTGAGCAGCTTTGTCGGCGTGGTAACGGATGTGACCGACCGGCATACGACCGAACTGGCGTTGCAGAACGCCAAGCTCGAACTGGCGAAGGCGTCGCGTGCGACGACGATGGGCGAACTCGCTGCATCGATCGCGCACGAAATCAATCAGCCGCTGGCGTCGATCGTGTCGAATGCGAGCGCGGGCGTGCGCTGGCTCAACCGGCCGGTGCCGGACATTCCTGAAGCGTTGAACGGCTTGCGCGATATCGTGAAGGACGGCAAGCGGGCGGGCGACATCATCCGCGCGTTGCAGTCTCTCGCGAAGGAAGCCAAACCGAGCTTCGTGCCAACTTATGTCGACAATGTGGTGCGCGAGGTCTTCGAACTGGCCGCGGCGGAAATCGAGCAACGCGGCCTGGTGGTGCGAATCGATCTGGGCGCCAACCGTTCGGTGATGGCCGACCGGGTGCAATTGCAGCAGGTGTTGTTCAACCTGGTCATGAATGCCGCGGATGCGATGGGCCATCTCGATGCGCGGCAGCGGCTGCTCAGCGTGACGTCGAACGTCGGCGATCAGGGCTCAGTGGTCGTGTCCGTGAAAGACAACGGCAGCGGGATAAATGCGGACATCGCATCGCGCATTTTTGACGCCTTCTTCACGACGAAGAAAACCGGCATGGGAATGGGGCTTGCCATCTGCCGATCCATCATCGAAGCGCACGGCGGCACACTGACGGCCGGCCCGGGCGAGCCACGCGGAACGGTGTTCGTTTTCACTTTGCCGGCAGCGGCCTAGCTGCATTTCCACGCGCAACGCCTTACTTTCGTATAGCCACTCGAAGAACGCGCCCGCTCCCGTAGCGGGCGCGGTCCATTTACGTCCGCGATGCGCCTTCTTCTGCGCGATTCACACTTGGATATGAGTTGTCCAAACCATTTTACGGCGTCGTTCTTCGGCACGCCCAGTTCCGGCAGCGCCGCGCCGATCGCGGTCACGCCGCCGCCGATCGCGGCGCCTTCGAGTGCCGAGATCACGGCGGCGACGATCGGTCCCGCAAGGCCGACCACACCGAGACCGGGTACGAGAAACAGCGCCGGCGACAGCAGCAGGCCTCAGATGCCGCCCCAGAACGCGCCCGGTCGTGCCCCACGACTTGATGCGGTCGCTGACGGTGTAAAAGCCGACCGCGTGTTCCTCGGAGTGATAGCCGTTGCCGACGATCGACAGTTTGGTCATGTCGAAGCCGTTCTGGCTCAATTCCTTGACGGCTTCGTCAGCGGCGTCGTGGCTCGAAAATGCGGAAATGACGATGTTGTCCTGACTCATTTTTTCACCTCTCTGGTAGCTATCACGATGATGTCGTTGCATGGAATGCGGCGCGGGTTGTCAGTCGCGTTCGCGAAAATCGGGTGTCGCAAAGGCAAAGCGGTCTATCTTCCCAATTCGCAAGGCGGCGCCGCTACGAAATCAGTCGGTGCCTTGCGACAATGCCAGTGTTGCGCGGTCCCAGCCGCCGCCGAGTGCTTTCAGCAACTGCACGCTTGCCTTCACGCGTCGCGCCTGAATTTGCGCTTCGGTGCGCTCGTTGGAGAGCGCGATGGTCTGCTCGGTGACGACATCGAGGTAACTCACCGCGCCGGCCCGATAACGGTTCTGCGTGAGCCTGAGCGATAGTTCCGCGGCGACAAGGTCGACACAAAGGTCGGCACGGCGATTTCGCCCGATCCATTCAGGATTGCATCGTGCAAGGGCTCGCCGTTCTCGAGGTGATGGGTAATGTTCTCGATCGCCACGGTGGCGTCGTCGACGAGAATGCCAACCGCCAGCGCGAGGCCGCCTAGCGTCATGATGTTGATGGTCTCGCCAAGCGCGGAAAGTGCGATCAGCGAGGTCAGCACGGCAAGCGGAATCGACACGGCGATGATGAGCGTGGCGCGCCAGCTACCCAGAAACAGCAGGATCATCACGGCTGTGAGGCACGCCGCGATCATTGCCTCGCGCACCACACCGGTGATCGCCGACTTCACGAACGCCGACTGATCCGACAGCGGAGTGATGACCAGCGCCTTCGGCAGCCCCGCCGCGATCTTCGGCAGCATGTCCTTGACCTGCTGGATGATCGTGAGCGTCGAGGCGCTGCCGGTTTTCTCCACCTGCAGCAGCGCCGCGCGCTTGCCGTCGCTGCGCACGATATTGGTTTGCGGCGCATAACCGTCGATCACGTGCGCCACGTCGCGCACGTAGACCACGCCGCCGCCGATCGTCTTGATCGGCAGGTTGTTCAGCGCGGCGACCGTGTTGCTGCTGCCGTTCATCTGCACGTTGTATTCCTTCGTGCCGATCTTTGCGGTGTCGCCCGGCAGGATCAGATTCTGCGCATTCACGGCGTTGACCACGTCCGCGGGTGCGAGGCCTCTCGCCTGCAATGCCTGCGGATTGAGTTCGACCATGATCTGGCGGATCTTGCCGCCGAACGGCAGCGGTACGGCCGCGCCTTGCACGGTCGCGAGCTGGGTGCGGATGAAGCTGTTGCCGAGGTCGTATAGCGTCTGTTCAGGAAGCGTGTTGCTCGACAGTCCCAGTTGAAGCACCGGCACCGTCGACGCGTTATACGTAATGATGTTCGTCGGCAGCGTGCCCGGCGGCAGCACGCGCAAGATCGAAGCCGAGTTCGACGCGGCCTCGGCAATCGCGCGATTGATGTCGGCGCCGGGGTGAAAAAAAGATCTTCACGACGGAGACGCCGTTGAGCGATTGCGATTCGATGTGTTCGATATCGTCCACGTCCGTGGTCAGCGCGCGCTCGTAGTTCGAGGTGATCCGGTGCGCCATGTCTTCGGTGGAAAAGCCGTTGCACGACCAGACAATGCTGACTACCGGAATGTCGATGTTGGGGAAAATGTCCTTAGGCGTGCGCATGATCGCAAGCGGACCGAGGCTGAAAAGCAGGACGGCCAGTACGATGAACGTATACGGTCGCTGCAAGGCGAGTCTGACGATCCATCTAACGGTTTCCTGATGACTGAAGCTTGCCTGGCTTCATGCGCGCACGGCACGCGGTGGGATGTTGGTGTCAGGTGAGCCGGGGCGCTCACATGGGATGACTGAAGCGTAGGGCATTTCGGCGCAGAAGGATTCACTGCGGGACGTTGTCATGCGAATTTGCACTGCGAACCGTTCTCAGCGGACGCGACGGCATCGGATGCCGGTTTCGCTTCAAACGTGACCACGCGGCAAGCAGGCCTTCAGCCATGCGAATCTGAAAAATGCGGGCAATCAGGAAGACAAGCCCGTTCGCGTTGCCAAAATCAAGAGATGGTAGTACCCAGCGGAGTACCGCGATTATCGCGGGAATTATTTACGAGGGTTTTTAATTTTCGTTCAGGTTTGGAAGTTGCAAGCGATAATTTAATTCGGCGGTTTTCTCAGATCCTTGTCCTTCAAGGCTGAAACGCCAGTTGAGCGGGTGTGGGCACGGCCGCCGGCGCCAGATTCGTAATTCGCAAATCGATTTTCTGTTTGAGAGCCACGACCAGAAATTCAACGAAGGTCTTTATCTTCGCATCGACGAATTGACGGGACGAATAAACCACAAACACATTGGTGGTCTGAAGTGGATACTCTGGAAACAGTTGGACCAGTTTGCCCTCCCTGAGTTCGTCCACAACCGAATAGGTCGGCACGGCGCCCACGCCGGCGCCCGCCAGCAGGGCAACCCGCAATGCCTGCATATTGTTGACGACGAAATGCCCGGCCGGCTCCGTTTCACCCACGGCATCGCCGGCAAGCTCGGACCGCCACTCGGCGGGCGGATCGAAAGACGAACTGGTTTGCATGAGCGCGTGGTTCGGCAGATCGGCGATGGTGCGGATCGGATGCCGCGTGAGGTAGTCCGGCGCGGCGACCAGAATACGCTCGCACCGGCCGATCAGCCGGCTCACATTGCGCGAATCCGGTAACGACGAAGCGGACACGATCGAGACGTCGAACTCGTCTTCGATCAGATTCGCCATATGCGGCAGCAGTTTCAGATCAACCGACACCGCGGGAAAGGCGTGCCGGTATTCGACAATAGTGGACGTCAACTGTTTCAGGCCGATGTCGGGCACGGCATGCACCCGCAATTTGCCGCGCGGCAGCGTGTGCGCGTCGCTCGCTTCCGCATCGGCGTCGTCGATATCGGCGAGGATTTTCTTGCAGCGCCGGTAATAGCGCTCGCCACACTCGGTGAGTGAGACGCTGCGCGTGGTGCGCTGCAGGAGTCGCGTGTGGAGATGCTCTTCGAGCGATACCACGGCGCGTGAAATATTACCGGCGCTGCAGTCCATATGTTTGGCAACTGCGCTGAAATTACCGGTTTCCGCGACTCGCGAAAACACGCGCATGCTGAAGATTCTGTCCATAGCCGCTGTGACCTCTTGATCGGGTTGATTCCGACAACACGTCTTGCCTGATGTGGAAACAATACGATCCGCGGCGGCCTTGCGCTAGCCCTACATTGGGCTCGCGCTGTCACTCATGCATTCACGCTTCTCATCCGCACGTATAGGGGTTCCCGACGGTTGGCGGGAGGCAGGAGGAAAACGCCGGCCGTTGACGCGTCATGGCGAACCCGGTCCGAACGATTGCGCGAGCCGTGGGCCTTTGAAGGTGGCTTTTCGTTTGATCGAATCTTGGCGTGTCACGGCTGAATGATGCCTGTACGAACTGGCGGCTGCTTCCCGCTTCAGGACAATTAATAAAATCAGCACGCCGGCGAATGCCGCCGCCATGATTCCCGCCTCGGTAATCGAACAGATGCCCGCCGTGGTAGGGGCGGGCGATCTGCGTTAAATCTTCAGCAGGTGTGTCGCATTGCCGCCGAGAATCAGATTCTTTTGCTCGGGCGGAAGGTCGAGGCGATCGAGGAAAGTGACCGGCTGCTCGTAGCCCATGTCGAAGCAGTAGTCGCTGCCGAGCACCAGCCGGTCGATGCCGATGTTCTGGATCAGGAAGTCGAGCACGGGACCGGAATGCGAAACCGTGTCGTAATTGAAGCGGCGCAGGTAGCTACTCGGCTTCTGTGCGAGCCGCCGCGTTTCGGGGCGCACCGTCCAGCCTGCGTCGATGCGGCCCATCAGGATCGGCAATGCGCCGCCGGCGTGCGGCAACGTGATGTTCAGCTTCGGATGCCTGTCCATCACGCCGCCGAGGATCAGATGCGAGCCGGCAATCGCGGTGTCGAACGGATTGCCCAGCAGGTTGCTCAGGTAGTAGTCGCCGAGTCGCGCGCCGCCGACCGTCTGCTGCGGATGCAGAAACACCGGCAGGTCCAGTTGTTCGATGCGTGCGAAGACCGGCTCGAACAGCGGGTCGTCGAGATCCCGGTTGTTGATGTTGGTCCCCATGTAGACGCCGCGCACGCCCGGCAACCCGGATGCGCGTTCGAGTTCGTCGATCGCGTCGTGCGCGTTCAGCATCGGCAGCGTGGCCAGTACGACGAAACGGTTCGGATACTGCACGTGTATCGCGGATGCCGACGCGTTCCACGTTCTCGCGAGTTTTGCATTGAAGGCGCGGTCGGCCCAGTACGCCATCGGCACGCTCAACGACAGCGCTTGCATATCGACACCGGAGGCGTCCATGTCGGCGAGCCGTTCGTCGATCTTGATGAACTTCAGCGGCAGGGGGCCGAGGCCGCCGGCGGGCGTCTGGAAGCTGAAGCTGGTTGCGTTGCACGTGAATTTGCCGCCGAACTTTGCGCCTTCGCTGCCCACCAGTTCGCAATAGCTCTCGGGGTAGTAGTGCGCGTGAATATCGATCGAGCGGCCTTTGCCCGCGGCGCCGGCTTTGCCTGCAACGCCTGCGGCGGAATTCGTGGTGGCGGCCGTGGCCGGCACGCCCGAGGCGAGGCCGCCGGCGAGTGCGGCCATCGTTCCGAGCAAGCGCCGGCGCTTCGGTGAAATACAGCAGCTGCAATCCATGCGTCAGTCTCCGTTATAGGTTTCGAATGTCGGGTGTCAGCCGTGCTTGACCATGCCCAGTTCGCAGTCGACGAGCTGGTTGCCGTACAACGCACGCTCGCGGGCTGCGCGTGCCGAGGTGTCGGTGATCGAGAAAAACACCACGCCGGCGAAGGCGACGATCATCGAGAACAGCGCGGGATATTCGTACGGATAGATCGCATGCGCGTGACCGAGCACCTGGACCCAGACGGTCGGGCTGAGGATAGTCAAGGTCACCGCCGAGATCAGACCGAGCGAGCCGCCGGTCACCGCGCCGCGCGTGGTCAGTCCGCGCCAGTAGATCGAGAGCAGCAGCACCGGGAAATTCGAGCTGGCCGCGATCGAGAAAGTCAGGCTTACGATGAACGCGATGTTCTGCTTCTCGAATGCGATGCCCAGCAGAATCGCGAGCACGCCGAGCACGAGCGTGGTGATCCGCGATACGTGCATTTCTTCGCGGTCCGTGGCGGCGCCGCGCCGGATCACGTTGGCGTACAGATCGTGCGAAACCGCCGAGGAACCGGCGAGCGTCAATCCGGCAACTACCGCGAGAATCGTCGAGAACGCCACTGCGCAGATGAAGCCGAGAAACACGTTGCCGCCCACTGCATGCGCCAGATGGATCGCCACCATGTTCACGCCGCCGATCACCGCGCCCGAGGCGATGTGGTATTGCGGATCGGTAGCCACCAGCGCGATCGTGCCGAAGCCGATGATGATGATCAGCGCGTAGCCGATGCCCACAATCCCCGTTGCGTACAGAATGCTCTTGCGAGCGGCTTTGGCGTCGCCCACCGTGAAGAAGCGCATCAGGATGTGCGGCAGGCCCGCCGTGCCAAAGATCAACGCGAGACCGAGCGAGACAGCGGACACCGGATCCGACACGAGACCGCCCGGGCTCATGATCGCCGCATGTTTCGGGTGCGCGAGAATTGCCTGCGAGAACAGCGCATTCATGCTGAAGCCGAAGCGGCTCATGACCATGAATCCCATGAACGCGGCGCCCGCCAGCAAAAGCGCCGCCTTGATGATCTGGATCCACGTGGTGGCGAGCATGCCTCCGAAGAACACGTACACCACCATCAACACGCCGACCATGACCACGGCAGCCGTGTAGTTGAAGCCGAACAGCAATTCGACGAGCTTGCCGGCGCCGACCATCTGCGAGACCAGATAGAGCAGCACGATCACGATCGAACTCGACGCGGCAAAGGCGCGAATCGGCCGTTGTTGCAACCGGTACGACACCACGTCGGCGAGCGTATAGCGGCCCAGATTGCGCAGTGGCTCGGCGATCAGAAAAAGAATGATCGGCCAGCTGGCGAGAAAGCCGATCGAATAAATCAGGCCGTCATAACCGCTCGTGAAGACGAGCGCGGAAATGCCGAGCAGGGACGCAGCGGACATATAGTCACCCGCGATTGCCCAGCCGTTCTGGAACGCGGTGATCTTGCCGCCCGCCGCGTAGTGGTCGGATACGCTGTTGTTCTTCTTCGCCGCCCAGCGGGTGATGAACAGCGTCGACGCGACGAACAGCAGGAACATACCGATTGCGATCGGATTGTGCGAGCGCGTCGGCGCCGCGCTTTCGGCGGCAGCGGCCGGCAATGCGATGAACGCGCTGAAAGCGCCAGACAACATTGCGCTGACGAGCGGACTGCGCGAATGAGAGAGTCGTTTCATTGCTGTACTCCTTGCCGGATTTCATTCACGGCGTGGTCATGCAAGGTGTTGGCGCGCGCTACATAAACCGCGACCAGCACGAACGTGAAGACGAACATGCCGAAGCCGACTGGAATGCCCCATGTCGCGGGATAACCTTCGACAATCGGCCGGCCGAGCAGCGCCGGCGCGAACGCAAGCGTGAGGATGAAGGCGAAGTACACGGCCAGCATCAGGACCGTGAGGATCCACGAGAAGGTGCGGCGCTTGCGGACGAGCGTGCGAAAGCGCGGATCGTCGAGCAGCGGATTCGCCGCAGGCGGCGGCGGGTCGGTGGCGGCGTACTGCGCGCTCATCGAATAGGTTGGGGCGCCATGTTCCACTTTGTCTCCTTTCGAAACGGCTTCTCTTTGGTGCAGCAACAGCAACTCGGAGCTGCCATCACTGCAATGAATATCAGAAGCGCGCAGGTACCGCGGTTTCGCGCATCACGGCGTCCGGCGTGCGATAGCGCTCGGTCATTTCACGGTCGACTTCGTTCTTCAATTGCGCCTGCATGTACGCGCCGAGGTGGCGTGCGTGCTGCACGATTGCTGCGCCCACCTGGGTGCGTTCATTGCTATAGACCGAGAGCGCGTCCTGCACGCCGCTGTGCGCATTGAGCGCCTTGACGAGTGCCATGGCGTCGCTGGCTGCCTTGGTCACGCCCATGCCGCAATGCGGCCGCGCGACGAATGCGGCATCGCCAAGCAAGGCGATCCGGCCGAACGCCATCTGCGGTACTTCGAGATCGAAGATGGGCTGGAAGAGCGGTTGCGCGGCCTTGGTCACGACTTCGCCGAATTGCGGCGCGAGTAGCGTGAGCGCCGCGTCTTCCATGTCGGCGAGTACTTCCTGGCGAATCAGTGTGGGCGGAATGCCGCCTACCCAGCGTTTGCCGGCCGCATCGGTCAGCAGGTTCGGCAACTGAATATCTTCGCTGGTCGCGCGATACCAGACGAAGTTGTAGCGGCGCTCGCCCGGCGTCGTGCTGTTGCCCTGGCCGGCAACCGGATAGCCGAGAATCTGCTCGCGCGGCGGCAGGCAAAACGCGAACTTCTCGAACAGCGCGTCGCGGGTTTCGCGCGACAGCGCGGCTTCGTCGACGAGGCCACGCCATGCGACATAACCGGCGTATTGAAGCCTGACGTCAGGCAGAAAACGCTCACGAATCGACGACTTGAAACCATCTGCCGCAATCACGATGTCAGCATGCAGTACCGTACCGTCGCCGAGCGTGACGACCGCCTGATCGGGACCGTCCTGCACCGAGGCGACCGTGCCGCCAGCGTGGTAATGAACATCCGGAAGCGCGGCGCGCAAGACGTGGTACATCTTGCCCCACGCGGTCAGCGTTTGCGGCAGATCGCGCTCGGACAGCACGTCGCCGTTCTGGGCGAAGGTCACGCGTGACTGCACCTTGACGCCGATCGAGTCGTCATATTCGATACCGGCTGCCGCGAGTGCTTCGAATAGTTCGGGGTGCGTGACAATACCGGCGCCGCGCCCGGCCAGTTCATCCGGAACGCGTTCGAACACGTCGACGTCCCAGTCGTTGCGCACCAGCAGATTGGCCACGAACAGTCCGCCCAGCGAACCGCCGACGATGATCGCCCTTTTACGCGCAGAACTTTGGGTCATGGTCATTCTCCTGCGTTGACGGCGGATTGTGCGATGGCCGCTTGTACTTCGGTGAGGCGGCTGATTTCTTCGGCGGGGAAGTTGAGTTCGACGGTCACGCCGGACGGGTCTTCGATAAACACCTGATGCAGACCGAGGCTCGGCACCGTGCGATCGCGCCAGGCGATGCCTTCGGCCTTCAGTGTGTCCCACATTGCTTCGACGCCGGTGGCGAGAAACGCGATGTGGTCGACGGTGCCGGTTCCGCTCGTGGGCAACGTCTTGTCGCCCAGATATGCGGTGAGTCCGGCGGGATTGTTCGGATCGGTACCGATGACATGGACCGTGCCGAAGTCGGCTTCATCGCCGCCTTTGTAGAGCCATGCGCCCGGAAAGTCGAAGGGCGGACGGTAGCCCTGCCTGAAACCGAGGATCCGCTCGTAGAAGCGGCAGGATTGCTCGAGATCGGTGGTGCGAATCGAGTAGTGGGCAAGTTTTGTAACGGGCATCTTCGACTCCTGCTATTTATCGATCGATTAGTGATCGATGGATAAATTGTAGGTGAATGCACGAGCAGGAGAAAGCGGCGTATCGCAGGTGTTTACCCTGAAATACGCGGGCGGCACGAGTGCAATGAGAGCGGAAAGGGACGGCCGGCCCGCTGGCCGGCGTTGCTACGAGGTGTGGCGCGGAGTCCGGCGCGGGCAGCCATGCGGACCGCGCGGTGGGCCGGAGTCAGGCCCTGGAGCTGGTTTTCGCGCGGGCGAACTCTTTCGAAGCGTGCCCGAGCGCGGCGGGCACGCCGTTGAGAAATGCGTCGACCTGACGGGCGATATGGTCTTCGATGTCGTCCGTGACCGGCAGGCCGTAGATCCATTTGCGCACGCCGAGATAGAAGATGCTCGCGTGCAGACTCCAGATCAGCTCCAGATCGATTTCGCGTTGTTTCGCGCCGGTGGGCGCGGGCAGCTCGTAGGCCGAGCGGATTTCCGCCATGACCGGCAGAAAGACGCGCTCACGCAGCCGAGCCAGATATTTGGAGTTGATGCCTTCGCGCGTCAAGCCGGCGAAGATGAAGATCCGGATCCACTCGCGTCGCAAGATCACCTCGGAATACGACGAGTAGAACCTGACCATACGTTCCTGGATTGGAACCGAGCGGTCCTTGATCAGGTGTTCCCAACTCGAGTCCCATTGATAGACCTCTTCGTACACGCGGTCGATCAATGCTTCCTTGCTGGGAAAGTAGCGGTACAGAAGCGGCTGCGTCACGCCGAGCTGGCGCGCGAGTTCGCGGGTGCTGCCGGAAAAGCCATGCGTGGCGAAATGGTCGACGGCCTTCAGCACGATCTGGCGTTCCCGTACTTCAGGCGCGAGCCGGCGCGTGACGGGCTTCTCGTGCTCATGCATCTCGCTCTGCGCTGTCTCGACCGTCCGTACTTTTCTCGGCATGGCTTGTTGAGTACCCAGTATGTTCGGACGCATCATACAAAGATTAGCCTGGTCTGGCTAGGCGACGCTGCGGCATCGTTCGCTGGCGCAGTGCGTGTGAAACGCGCGTCGCGACGGGTTGTCCAAGATGATGGTGCGGCACGCAGAGGCCTGTCTGGTCGCGGCGCTGGACGGGGCGCTCGTGCAAGGATGCCGTTCGTTTCAGTTGCGCGCGGCGACCAGCCTCGGCGCACTCCGGCATGCGCAGGGGCGCAGTTGCTTCAACAACAGCCTGCTCGGCTTCGTCTCGATGGAGTTAAAGGCGGGTGGCTACCTCGACAGCAACGTCGATCTCGCCAAGACCGACTTCGCGGCAATCGCGAAGGGCGCGGGCATTTTCGGCATCCGCGTCGAGGAATCGGAAGATGTGGCGGCTGCGCTGAAGCAGGCGTTCGACCATCCTGGCCCGGCGCTCGCGGACGTCGTCACGTCCAAGCACGAGCTCGCGATGCCGCCCTCCGTCGAACTCGCCCAGGCCAAGGGCTTCAGCCTCTATATGCTGCGCGCGATCCTCAACGGACGCGGCGACGAGATCGTCGAACTGGCGCGCACCAACTTGCGCTAACCGCGCGAGGACGGTTGCGGCATGTCAGGGCGCCCGGAATCCCGGGCGCCCGCCCGAACGGCGCTCGCAGGCGGCGCATCAACTACATTCACCACCCAGCGCATGTGCAAAAAGCGTGCGAATCCGCAAAGCCGGCCATTCCTCCTGTCGCAGACTACACCTAGCAAATAGCGCGGTAATCACGAGGCCAGGGTGCCTGCGTGTCTGCCCACGAGTGCATGACGAGCGACAGACGAGAACCCTATGACCCCGCAAGCAGATGCCAGCAGCGCCGCCCTGCCTCGATGGCGGGAGGAGCTCAAGACCTACTGGATGGACGATGGCCCACGCTTCCGGCATATCGCGAAGGTGGCGATCGCGATGACGCTCGCGATGGGCCTCTGCATGCGCCTCGAACTGCGCACGCCGGCCACGGCGATGGTCTCCTGCGTCATCGTGATGATGCATCAGCAAAGCGGCATGGTGATCGCGCGTGGTTTCTATCGTGGGCTGGGCATGGTGTGCGGCAGCTTCGCAGGGCTATTGCTCATCACGATTTTTCCTCAGCAGCCGCTGCTATTTCTCGGCGTACTGGCCGTATGGATCGGCGTGTGTGTGTTCGGCGCCTCGTACTACCGCAATTTCCAGTCGTACGGTTTCGTGCTGACCGGGTACGGCACGGCGATCACGGCGATACCGGTCTGGTCCAATCCCTACGGCGTCTACGACAACGTCGTGTTCACCGTCAGCGAGGTCGTGATCGGCGTGGCATGTGCATGCGTGATCAGTGCGGTGGTGTTCCCACGCTCGGTCGTGCCTGAGCTCTATGCGTCGAGTCGCAAGAATTTCACGGACCTGCTGAATGCGATGCACACGATGCTCGACCGTGCGACGAGCGTCGCTGGCTTCGACACGTTTCTCGTTCTGATTCGCGAGCGAGTCGGCGTCGAAAGTCTGCGCAGCGGGGCGGTGTTCGAGGACCCGTCGATCCGTTTGCACAACCATGTCTATCTCGACCTCGACCGGAGCTTTCTCGACACCGTCACGTGGATTCATGCGCTGCATCAATTGAAGGCAAGGGTCGCCGCCGAAGCCGATCCGCGCGCGCTCGCCGCAGCCGATGAAATGATCGACGGCTTGCTCGCCATTGTGCCGAACGAGGCGCAATCGGGGCTAATCACGACGGAACAGGTCGGGACTTTGTCGCGCCAACTCGGCGCTTTCGAGCGGGATTTGCCCGCGCACCTGGGCCGCCTGCTGCAATCCCTTGCGGATCTCTCGCCGCATCAGCGTCAGTTCGTTGCGACCGCAGGTGCCGCGCTGTTCTTTTCGATCGCCGATCTGCGGGTGATGTGCCGAAGCTACGTGGACGCACGCACGGTCGGCCGTCTGCCGTGGCCGCAATCGGTGCTTCAGGCGATCAGCCGCATCGGCCGAACGCGCGCGAGCGCCAACCGCACGTCCGCGACGATTGCTGGCGCGCGCGCGGCGGTGGCCGTGCTCGTGGTCGGCGCGGCGTGGATCGCGTCAGGCTGGGTGGGCGGTGCGACCGCGATCGTCGCGGTGGCGATTACGAGTGCGCTGTTCGCGCTCGCGCCCAATCCCGCGGTCGCGAGCTGGCAGATTTTCGGCGGTTGCCTCGGCGGCTGGCTCGCCGGTTTCGCGCTAAATTTCTTCATTCTGCCGCGTATCGATACGTTCGAATTGCTGGCTGCGTCGATGGCGATCGTCGTGATGGTCGGCAGTTATATGAACACGTTCGCGAAGACGGCGATTCTGGGGCTCGGCTTCAGCCTCTATTTCTGTTTCACTGTCGGCATCACCAATCCGACGGTCTACAACCCGAGCGCGTATCTCGACACCGGCTTTGCGCTGCTGTGCGGTATCGCGGTGGCCGCCGTCGCGTTCTCGGTTCTCGTGCCGCGCGCGGGCGACTGGATCTCGGCGCAGTACATGAAGCAGATTCGTGGACTGATTACGCACGACGCGCGCGAGGCCGACCTCGACGACCTGCTGTACGCATTCGAACTGAGCCTGCGGAATTTCATCCTGCAGATCGCGTCGGCACCGGTCGACGCGCGCGTGAATCGCGATCATCTGATCGGCTGGGCGTTCGCCGCGCTGGAGATCGGCCGTTCGATGATCCAGATGCGTCTCGATACGCACGAACTCGGCGCGGCGTTGCCGACGGGCTGGCCCGCAGAGCAGGACGCCTGGCTGGCGGCGCTCGCCGAGGTGTTCACGGCGGCCACGCCGCAGGCCGCCGAGGGCGCGCTGACAGCGACGCGGCGCGCGCTTGACATGCTGCCGCTCGGCGAAAACATCGCGGTGGACGCAATGACACTCACGCGCTACCGGATGCGGGCGCTGCTGCATTTCACCGAACTGACGCTGCGTGACGAGACCCTGACGCTGTGGCAAAAGCCGGAGGTGCAGGTATGAAAGCGCCTTGTCTGGCCTTGCCTGTGCGCGCAACCTGTCGGGCGCTTTCCGCCGCGCTCGCCTCTGCGCTGTTGCTCTCGGCCTGCATCACGAGCGGAGGGATTCACACGCACGAATCGATGATCGACCCGACCACGCTCGATCCAGGCGCCGCGCTGCGCGCCACGCAAGCCGACGCGAAATGGCCGGCGGGCGGCTGGTGGCGTCAATGGAACGACCCGCAACTCGACACGCTGGTGCAGGACGCGACTGAGGGCAATCCCGGCTTGCGCGCGGTCGAAGAGCGGATCGATGCGGCGCGTTTCCAGGCGCAGATCGCCGGCGCCGCCGAGTTGCCGCAACTCGATGCAAGCGGCAGCTTCGAGCGCCGGCGCTATGCGCGCTACACGACCCCGGCGCCGCCGGGCGGCACGACGGTGTGGAGCAACAGCATCCAGGCGGACCTTTCCTATGATCTCGATCTGTGGGGCAAGTCGCGCGCGATTCGCGAAGGCTCGCTGGACAATGTGCACGCGACGGCCGCGGACGCGCGTTTCGCGGAGGTCGAATTGCAGACCGCCGTGGTGCGCAGCTATGTCCAGTTGTCGCTGCAGTATTCACTGCTCGACGTCTACCGTGCCGTGCAAACCGAACAGCAGCGCACCCTCGACATCGCGATGCGCCGCTGGCACGCGGGCGTCGGCAGCGGACTCGAGGTCAGCCAGGCGCAGACGCAACTCGCGATGAGCACGACGCGGGTGCAGCAGGCGCAACAGCAACTTGCGCTCGAGCGCATCAGCATCGCCGGGCTCGCCGGCAAGGGGCCGGGTTACGGCGATTCGCTGCGCCGTCCCAGCCTCGCGCTGAGCGTGCCGGTGAGTTTGCCGGCATCGTTGCCGGCCGAGTTGATCGGGCATCGCGCGGACGTGGTGGCGGGGCGCTGGCGTGTGCTCGAAGCGGACAAGGGCATCGACGCGGCGCACGCGGATTTCTATCCCGACATCAACTTGCTGGCGACAGCGTCGCTGGGGTCGGCGGCGACCTTCGGCGGCTTCTTTAACTTTCTCAATAGCGACGGCATGGGCCACGGTGTGGGCGCGGCGATCTCGCTGCCGATCTTCGACGGCGGCCGGCGGCGCGGCAATTACGGCGTCGCGGTGGCCTCCCGCGATGCCGCCGTGGACGCGTACAACCAGAGCATCGTGAACGCGATGCAGGGCGTCGCGGCGCAGGTGGTGTCGTTGCGCTCGCTCGAGCAGCAGCAGGCATCGGTTGAGAACACGCTGGATTCGGCGCGCAAATCTTTCCAGCTTGCTGACACCGGTTATCGCAGCGGCATCACCGAATTCCTGAACGTGCTGGCGGCGCAGAACGAACAGTTGCAACAGGAAGAAAGCCTCGCGGCGATTCAGGCCAAACGGCTCGATGCATGGGCGCTGCTGATGAAGGATCTGGGCGGCGGCTACGTGTCGACGCCGCCCGATCATGCAGCGCAGGGAGTGGCCAATGCCCGGGGAAATTGACCTCTTTTCATTGCTCGTGCCCGGCCTGCTGCCGATTCTCGCGGGCTGCGTGCTGTTTTTTGTCGTCCTCGACCTCGTGCTGGCGAGGCTCGGCTTCTATCGCTTGACGTGGCACCCGAGCCTGTTCCGGGCCGCGATGTTCGCTGCGCTGTTCAGCGGCGCGTCGCTGCTGTTGTGGCGATGAACCCCGACGGACATCCATTCCCATGAATCCACTGACTGCTCACGCTCACGCCAGGTCACCAAGATGAAAACGCAATCCATCCTGCGCGCAGGTTTCACGCTCACGCTTCTCGTGGTGGCGATCGTGCTGGTTCGCATGCTGTGGCTCGACTATATGTTTGCGCCGTGGACGCGCGACGGGCGCGTGCGCGCACAGGTCGTGCAGGTCGCCACCGACGTGTCGGGGCTGGTGAGCGAAGTGCGGGTCAAGGACAACCAACTGGTGCGTAAAGGCGACATTCTGTTCCTGCTCGACCCGGCGCGCTTTCACTACGCGGTCGCGCAGGCCGACGCCGATCTGCTGCGTGCTCAGGCGCAAATGGCTCAGGCCAGGGCGCGGATGGCGGCGAGCGAATCCAGCTTCGCCATGAAGCGCGCTGAGGCAGCGCGTCGCGCCAACGTCGCGGGCGACGTGATCTCGGACGAAACTCGGCTGGATTCGGCCTCGGTCGCCAAACAGTCCGCATCCGACTATTCCGCCGACGTTGCGGCCTACGGCGCGGCAGAAGCCGCCGTCAAAGCGGCTGTGGTGGCGCAGCAGACGGCCGTGCTGAATCTCACGCGCAGCGAAGTGCGGGCACCGTCCGACGGTTTCATCACCAACCTGAACCTGTATCCCGGCGATTTCGCCACGGCCGGCACCGCACGCATGGCGCTGATCGACTCGCATTCGTTCTGGGTTTACGGCTATTTTGAAGAGACGAAGCTGCCGCACGTGCATGTCGGCGACCACGCGGTAGTGCGCTTGATGTCGGGCGGCAAGGACATTCAGGGACACGTCGACAGTCTGGCAAGCGGGATTGCCGACCGCGACAACCCGACCAGCAACGGCGATCTGCTGGCGGACGTCAATCCGATCTTCACGTGGGTGCGGCTCGCCCAGCGCGTGCCGGTGCGCATTCACCTCGACGAGATTCCCGCCGGCGTCAAGCTCGCGATGGGCATGACCTGCACGGTCACGCTGCGGCCGCAGGGTGCCCACTGAGCCGGGCGCGGCGCCGGATCGCAGTGCGTACGCAAAAGGTATGCACGCCATCGTGCGAATTCGAAAACATGTCGAGCGAAACGGGTTGAGAATATCGGTCAGCAAGCGCGGCAAGCAGCACGTTAGAAGCAGTCACCGCATTGCGATCAGCCGTTTTCAATCAACGCATCTCATGGGGAAAATCATCATGAAAGCAAAGTGGGCACTGGTATTCCTGGCGGCGTCGGCGTTCGGCACGGTGTGCCAGCAGGCAAACGCGCAGATCGCGGGCGCGCAGCCGATCGGCATCAGCGTCGAGCAGGCGCAACTCGTGATCGAAGGCTGGAGCGTCAAGAAGAGCCTGCTCGGCAACAGCATCTATAACGACAGCGGCGAGAAGGTCGGCGTGCTGCACGACATCATCATTGCGCCGGATGACGCTGTTTCGTTCGGGATCGTGGCGGCTCACCAGTTCCTCGGCGTGTCGCAGCACGACGTGGCGATTCCGATGTCGCAACTGGACTATGTGAACGGCAAGCTCGTCTGGGCCGGCGCGACGCGCGACGTGGTCAAGGCGTTGCCCGTATTCCAGTACGCAAAGGTCCGCGCGGTTCCGATCGCCCGTAAGGATTTCGGCCACCATTGATAGATGGGCTTTTCGCGGCGGCGCGGGGCCGCCGCCGATATGATTTTGGAAGGTTTAAGGAAAAATAAGTACCGCCATTGACGCGGGCTCGCGCATGATGCTATTCAGATAGCAAGCTATCGCTCGCCGGTAGGGCTGAATGTCATCTGCTTTGACAGCCGCTTTGGCTGTCATCGTGACGGACCGGCCGCCGGTATTCGTCAACGAATGCCCGCTTCGAACGCCATGTCCACGCTCCCGTTATTTGCTACGCTCCGCTGCCGTCTGGCGGCCCATTGACCCGGGCCGTCATGAAAGCCTATCGCCGAGCCTTCCCAACGCTGCCACGCGACGCGAATGTCGTGTCGATGCTGGCCGCCGTCATCGCGCTCGTCGTTTTTGCGATCGACGCGCTGACGCCGCTCGATATCGCGGTTGCCGTCTTCTACGTCGTGGTCGTGCTGATGGTTGCCTCGAGTGGCAACCGTTCGACCACGGTCACGGCCGCGTGGGGCTGCGTCGTGCTGACATTGCTCGGCTTCGTGATGTCGCACGACGATGCGTATTCGAGCGGCGCGGTCGCGCGCTGCGCGGTGAGCCTGCTGGCAATCGCCGCCACCTCGATGCTCGCCTTGCGAAACCTGACTGCGACCACGACCTTGCAGGAGCAGGTCGAACTGCTCAATCTCGCCCACGACGCGATCGTCGTGCATGACATGAACGATCGCATCACCTTCTGGAACCGTGGCGCCGAGGCGCTCTATGGCTGGACCGCGCAACAGGCGCTCGGGCAGTCGCTGCAGGAAATGACGCAGACGTCCTTTCCGGTTCCGTCCGAACAGATCCGCGCCGAACTGCTGCGCTCTGACCGTTGGCATGGCGAGCTGCGGCGCGTACGGCGTGACGGCAGCGTTGTCGTGATTTCGAGCCGGGCCGCGTTGTGGCGCGACTCAAAGGGCAATCCACGTGTCGTACTTGCGACCAACAACGACATCACCGGCCGCAAGCACGCGGAGCAGGCGCTCGAGCGCAGCGAAGCCTTCCTGTGCGACGCGCAGCGGCTGAGCGCCACCGGCAGTATCGCGGTGCGCTTTCCAGATGGCGAGATGTGGTGGTCCGATGAGGCTTATCGCATTTTCGACTACGCACGCGACACCGTGCCGTCGCCAGAGGTGATTTTTGCGCGAACACATCCCGACGATCTCGCGCTCGTGCGTGGCGTATTCGAACAGGCTGCTGCCGGCGAATCGCTAGTCGACATCGAGCATCGGCTCGTCATGCCCGACGGCAAGACCAAGTACGTGCACTTCGTCGCCCGTCCCGCCACGACGGAGTCCGGCCACACTGAGTACGTCGGCGCGCTGATGGACATCACCAAGACCAAGCGGGCCCAGGAAGCGCTGGCGCGTTCCAACGACGAACTCGCCCACGTCACGCGGATCACCATGCTCGGCGAACTGGCTGCTTCGATCGCACATGAGGTGACGCAGCCGATCGCGGCGATCGTCACGTGCGGCGGCGCGGCGTTGCGTTGGCTGAACCGCCCCGCGCCGGAAATCAATGAGGCGGTACAGTCGGTCGCGCAGATGATTCGCGACGCCAAACGCGGGGACGAGGTGATTCAGCGAATCCGTTCGATGGCGAGAAAGCACGAACGTCTGCCGGCGACAGTGGACCTGAACGGCATCGTCGGCGAGTCGATCGCACTGGTGCGCCGCGATCTCGAGCGTCATCGCGTCGAGTTGCGGCTTGACCTCGCGCTGCCGTCGCTCACGGTATGCTGCGATCGGGTGCAACTGCAGCAAGTCCTGATCAACCTGATCATGAATAGCGTGCAGGCCATGGCGGAGGTCGCCGGGCCACGCACGCTGCGGATCGCCACGCGCAGTTTCGACGAAAGGCAGGCACAGGTGATCGTGCAGGACTCGGGCACGGGCATCAGCGAAGAAGACGCAGGACGTCTGTTCAGTACGTTCTTTACGACCAAGGCCGACGGCATGGGCATGGGCTTGTCGATCTGCCGCTCGATAGTCGAAGCGCATGGCGGCCGCATCTGGGCGGAGTCGCCGGCAACGGGTGGCGCGGTGCTTCAGTTCGTTCTGCCCATTGATGGAGGGAGTTGTCATGAGCAGTAATTCGCACAGCGAGGCAAACGCCGACGCCGGCAGCAATGCGAGCGCCGCGATGGTGTATGTCGTGGACGACGACGAGTCGATGCGCGACGCCGTCAGCAACCTGTTACGCTCGGTGGGCCTGAGCGTCGAAACCTTCGGTTCCGCGCAGGAATTTCTTGCGTTCGACGTGCCAGACGTGCCGAGCTGTCTGATCCTCGATGTGCGCCTCAAAGGACAAAGCGGGCTCGCCGTGCAGGAGCAGATGTCCGCGAGTCAGTTGGGTATGCCAATCGTTTTCATGACCGCGCATGGCGATATTGCGATGACGGTCAAGGCGATGAAGGCCGGCGCGAAAGACTTTCTCGCCAAGCCGTTTCGCGATCAGGACATGCTGGACGCCGTCGCGCACGCATTGGCGAGCGACGAGAAGCGACTTGCGACAAGCCGTTCGGTGGCGGATCTACGTCGTTGCTATGACTCGTTGACGACGCGTGAACGTGAGGTCATGGCTTTTGTCGCCACCGGTCTGATGAACAAGCAGATCGCGGGCGAAATGAACCTGAGTGAAATCACGGTGAAGATTCATCGCGGCCAGGCGATGCGCAAAATGGGTGCGCGCTCGCTTGCCGATTTTGTGCTGAAGGCGGAAGCGCTCGGCATCAAGGCGCCACAAGTCACGACGACGCCGGCGCGCAGTTCGCGTGCCTGATCGCGTTGGGTCGTGTGTGAAATCGCTGCATAAGCGCAGCCTCCGCAGCCCTGACGTCATACGCAGGTATCGGTAATTCACCGTTTCTGTTCAAGGAACACGGCAGCTCTCCAATCATTCCGACACGCGCCGGGGCATACCCCCGCCCGGCGCGGCGCAGCGTCGGCTGCACGCTTCGGGATACGACTAAACCTGGATATGAGACGACCCAACCATTGGTCATTTCAGGCAACCGTATGTAGAGCTAGTTGGACGCATTGCCGTGCGATACCTTGGAGTCAATGCAGCGCCGCTCTTAACCCGCACTGATTCACCACTTAACCCGGATGACCAGATCATGATCAGCTCGTCGACGTTATATGCCGAACCCGCAGTGGGTGTTGTCCAGAAGAGTCGGGTGAGCCGGATCGGCACGGAGCATCAATGGCGTTTCCCCTGTGCCGAAGATGGCGAGGCGCGCGAACGCGGCGATATCCTCGTGTCGCGCTGGACTCGCAACGACACGCAGCCGCTGGAGGTCGTCAATCCTGGCAGCACTGCGCATCATTGCATCGCGATGAATCTCAAGTGCACGTCCCTGACGTTCTCCCATGCTGGCCGTACGCTCGTGCGCGGCAGGATGACGGCGGGTGCCGTGCAGATCACCGCGCCGAACGTGGCGTGCAGTGCCGTGTTCGAGTCGGCGGGCGATGTGTTGCACCTGTTTGTTTCGCAGCAGGTGCTCGGCGAATGCTTCGAAGATATGTTCGGCCGCCCGCACGCGGGCGATATCCGGGTCGACAATCCCAAACTCGTGCGTGACCCCGCGCTCGAACGTCTTGGCCAGGCGCTTGCCGTCACCCAGTCGGACGACGCCGCGCTCGGCAAGGTTTTCACCGACAGCGTGAGTCTCGCGATCGTGTCGCGCGTGATCGCACGGCATTTCACCGTGGTCGATCGGCAGACCCGCGAGGCGAGCGCGTTGCCGTCATGGCGCCTCAGCCGTGCGATTGAGTTTGTCGACGCGCACCTGTCCGAATCGATCGGACTCGCGGATATCGCCAACAGCACAGGGCTCACGCGGATGCATTTCGCGTCGCAGTTCCGTCGTGCGACTGGCATGCGTCCGCATGAATATCTGCTGCGTCGCCGGATCGAACATGCGCAACACCTTTTGCGCGAGTCGAAGCATAACGTGCTCGACGTTGCGTTGAGCTGCGGCTTCCGTTCACAGGCTCACTTTACGACGGTGTTCAAGCGCCTGGTCGGCGAGACGCCGCATTGCTGGAGGATGAAGACGAATGTCGATCGTTAAACAGATTCACGCGTTTCTCGAAGTGAGCGAAAGCTTTCTCCGGCAGACCGGAGCCGGGGTGATGAGCGATGGATGGTCGCCGCTCGATGGATTGGGTGTGGTGGGCAATACGGAAAACAACGGCAATGGCAATCAGAGCGGCAATGCCATGCCGGCGTACAGACAGGACGGTGCATGAGCGCAATCGAATGCGCGGATAGAGGCAAACGGTGCTGACCATTTCTGGCGGGACCGTCTCGATGATCAACGGGTTTTACTAATACAGGAGTGCCATCATGCTGACGAAGGCGAGTTTTACCGATCCGTGGCTGCAGACCCTTGGGTTGTTATCGATTTTGTCCGGCGATGTCGATGCGGGTGCAGTCGATGTGGCCGCTGTTGCGGCGCGCGGTGGGTGCAAAGGCGCGCATTTGCCTGTCATGGGTGAACGGTTCAATGTTCAGGTGCATGTTATCGACCGGCCTACGCAGTCGACTGCCACTGTAGTGTGGAGGGATCCGACGCAGTGCTCGTATGGCGATCAGGTTTGGCACGCGACCCGGGCGCGTGTGGCTGGGGTTTGTGCTATGAGTGGGAGGGCCATTCGGGCTGGTGATGCTATTTATAGGCCTAGGCCTTGCAGGCCGGCGCCGCTTAATGCTGGAGCTATGATTTTGCGGTGTGTTGTTAATGAGGCGGTTTCGGTTTGATGTTTTTGCCGTGGGCTTTGGGTTGGTTTGGTGTTGTTGGCTTTTCTTGAATTCTTGGTGGTCTATTAGCTGTATTAGCGTTGCCCCTGTGCGGGCACTTACTTTCTTTGCCGCGGCAAACAAAGCCGCTTGAACCGCCGGTGCTATGAGTGATCAGCGGCGCGTTATCCGCAGTGGCCCCGGGGCATCCGGCGCGTCGCGCACTCCGCGTGAGTAACATTGCCATCGCACATCCCGTCTCGCACTACGTGCTCGCCGGATCGGTTCATCCCACACCGATCGCTTCGTCTCGCGGCGGCGCCGACCCTCGGCTTTGTGCTTCAATGTTTGCCACCCCATTTCGAATTCTCGTTGTCCTCCATTGTGAGTTCACGGCAGTGCGCGGGAATTCCTTCGAATAGCTAACCGTATCCTGTCCACCTCGGCGCGGTCGGGTCGAGCACGTCTCGGACGGGCACGGATCCCGGAGGCGCGCACAGTTTGAGCACATCGCCGAGGCGAAGCTGACGGCGGACCTATCCGCGATTTTGTGGGCGAGGCATATATCATGAAGGGCGAAAGTCATGGATATGCCAATCATGAAGAAGAAACGCACTGTGGCCTCTCAGGCAGCGGCCCGAGGGCCGCTGCCTGAGAGGCCGGAAGGTCTGCTCGACGAACTGGTGAAGGGCCCGATGACGCCCACCGAGGTTCAGGACCTGACGCTGGCGTTTAACACGGCCCTCATCGAGCGCGCGATGGGCGCCGAGATGAACATGCATCTGGGCTACCCTGCGGGCAAGCCCCAACCCTCTGGGCAGACCAACGAACGCAATGGTGCCAGCGGCAAGACGGTGATCACCGAACGCGGTCCGGTCAGGGTTGATCTGCCGCGCGATCGCGAGGGCAGCTTCGAGCCCATCCTGATTCCCAGACAGGAGCGCCGTTTCACGGGCTTTGATGAACGCATCATCGCAATGTACGCCCGGGGCAAGAGCGTGCGCGAGATCCGGGCGTTTCTGGCAGAAAGCTACGGCACCGCGGTGTCACCCGATTTCATCAGTTCAGTCACCGATGAAGTGATGGCTGAAACGCTCGCCTAGCAAAGCCGTCCACTTGAGCCGATGTATCCGGTGATGTTCTTCGACGCGCTACGCGTGAAGATCCGTGACGACGGTGTGGTGAGCAACAAGGCCGTGTATCTCGCGCTGGGCATTCAGGCCGATGGCCAGCGTGACGTGCCCGACCTGTGGATCGAACAGACCGAGGGCGCGAAGTTCTGACTCAAGGTGTTCAACGAACTCAAGACGCGTGGATGCCAAGACATCCTGATTGCGGTGGTCGACGGACTGAAGGGACTAGCCGAGGCAATCGGCGCGGCCTACCCGCGCACGGCCGTGCAGACCTGCATCGTGCATCTGATGCGCAACAGTCTGGAATACGGGCGCTACAAGGACCGCAAGGGCGTCGCCGCAGCGCTGCGTCCGATCTACGCAGCCGCGAGCGAACAGGCCGCGCAACAGGCGCTGCAGTCCTTTGCCGAAGGACCATGGGGCGCGAAGTATCCGACCATCGTGCAATCCTGGCAGCGCGCGTGGCAACACGTCACGCCATTCTTCGTGTTTGCGCCCGCGATCCGCCGGGTCGTGTACACCACCAACGCCATCGAGAGTCTGAACATGCAACTGCGCAAGATCATTAAGACCCGTGGACACTTCCCCAACGACGATGCCGCCATCAAGCTGCTCTGGCTGGCGCTGCGCAATGTGCTGGCCAAGTCCGTGCGAGCCACATTCGACTGGAAAACAGCAATGAACGAGTTTGCTATCCTGTTTGGCGAGCGCTTTACCCGCGCTCGCGGATAAGGATTTTTAAATAGCCTCGCACACAAAATCACGGATAGGTCCGCACAGGGGGCAACACTAATAAACCACTAAGCCAGGAAACACCAAAACGCGCAGTAAAAACAAAAAAAAGTCAAAAAACGCCACCTCCCAAAAAGAGCCAGCGCAAAATAACCAAAAAAAGCCACGGTCAACCGCGCCCTGGCGCTCACTCGCCCGCGTGAGCCCCTCCGACTACCTTCCCCCGAAAAATATAGTACTGGTACAAGTTATACCCAATCATAACGGGAAAAATCAACCCAATCCCAGTCAACATAAAAACGAGAGTCGAAGCATCAGAAGCAGCTTCAATAATCCCCAACTTCCCCGGGACAAAGTCCGGAAAAAGACTCACCGCCAACCCAACAAACGAAAGCACGAATAACGCCACCGAAGCCCGGAACGGCCCGTTCGAACTGCCCAGATACAGCGCCCCCATGATGTAAGCAAACGTCAGCGCAGCAGCCAGCCCAAGTGCAATCAGCAAATGAAACACGCCGGGCTGCGTCCACCGATCGTGTCCCACCTCGCTGATGAACCACGTCGCCACAGTCACCACCACGGCTGCCGCCACCGTGACAAAGCCGCTCAACAACGCGAGACGCCGCGACCATTGCTCGATCGATCCCACGGTCTTCTTCACGAGAAAAGTCGAGCCGAGCAGCGAATAGCCCGCTACCACGCCAATAGCGGATACGGCGACGAACACGCCTTTAAGACCGCCCGGAAGCAGCCCCGTGATCACTTTGCCAAGTATCACGCCCTGAGCAATGGCGGCGACCAGACTGCCGATACCGAACACCTTGTCCCATATCGGACCGTGCGACACGCTATGACGGAATTCGATGGCGGCGCCACGCATGATCAACCCGGCAATCAACAACATCACCGGCAAATACAGGTCCTGTAAAAGCATCGCGTAAGCCGCTGGGAAGGCGCCGAACAGCGCGCCCCCGAGCACGACGAGCCATGTTTCGTTGGCATCCCAGACGTGGCCGATCGTCTGCACCATCACGTCGTGATCCTCGCGACGTTTGCGCAACAGGCTAAGTATGCCGATGCCGAGATCGAAGCCATCGGTGACGACGTAGAACACCAGCATCAGGCCGATAAGACCGAACCAGGTGACGGCGAGCATCGTGTGTGTGGAACTGTCCATGAGATTTTCTCGCAGCGGGAAGAATTTAGTACTGGGTCACGGTCGCGGCCGCCTGGGCTTTGACCGCCGCGGGCGGGTTCAATGTGAGGTCCGGGCCGGTATGCAGCCAGTTGCGTGCCAGCACGAAAAACGTACCGAGCAGCACGACGTAAAAGGCGAAAAACATCGCAATGCTCAGCGTCACCGATGAAGCGGCTACGGTCGACACAGCATCCTTCGTGCGCAGCAACCCATAGACGACCCACGGCTGACGTCCCACTTCACGCACGATCCAGCCGGCTTCGACCGCCACATACGGCAGCGGAATGCACAGCACCCATGCGAGCAGCAATTTGCGTTGTTCGAGCAGGCGTTCGAGACTGCCGCGCGTTTTGCGCAAGACGTAAGCGGTCCAGAACGCCAGCACCATGAACGCGAAGCCGATGCCCGCCATCACGCGGAATGCGTAATAGAGTAAGGGCAGCGCCGGCGGCTGGTCGGCGGGTGCGAAGTCCTTGAGGCCCTTCACCTCGCCATCCAGCGTGTGCGTGGCGAGAAAGCTCAGCATGCCGGGCACTTCGAGGGACCAGTCATTGCGTTGCTCTTTCTGGTTCGGCCATGCGAGCAGCGACCACGACGCGGCGGTGCCGGGCTTGTTCGTGGTCCAGTGTCCTTCGATTGCGGCGCCTTTGGCTGGCTGCGTCGCGAATACGCTGCCACCACTCGAATCGCCGAGCCAGATCTGGATTGGCGCGACGAAAACGAGTATTAGCAGCGCGATCTTGAACGAGCGCTCGAAGAATTCCGGATTGCGTCGCTTGAACAGATTCCACGCGGAAATGCCGGCGATCACAAACATGCCGGTTTCGATTGCCGCGACCCACATGTGCGTGACCCCCAGACCATGTCGGGGTTGAAGATCGCAGCGGCATAGTCGGTCACCACGATCTTGCCGTTCTCGACCGTCACGCCCGCGGGCGTTTGCATCCACGAATTGGCGACCATGATCCAGAAAGCGGAGATGCTGGAGCCCAGCGCGACCATCGAGGTTGCGAACAGATGCACGCCACGCGGCACGCGGCCCCAGCCGAGCAGCATCACGCCGATGAAGCCCGCTTCGAGCATGAAGGCCATCGCGCCCTCGAAGCCGAGAATATTGCCGAAGAACTGTCCGCTGTAACGCGAGAAGCCGGCCCAGTTGGTCCCGAACTGAAACTCCATCGGAATGCCGCTCACTACGCCCACCGCGAAGTTAAGCACCAGCAGCTTGCTCCAGAAGCGCGCGTGGCGGTAATAGCCGACGTTGCCGGTACGCAGCCACAGCACTTCGATCAGAACGAGAAACGCCGACAGGCTGATGGTCAGAATCGGCCACAGGATGTGAAAAATGGCTGTCATCGCGAACTGCGCGCGAGACAGGTCGAGGACGTCACTGAGATGCATGATGAGCTCGCGTGGCACCGGTAACGGCTGCCTGTTGTGTGGAGTGGGCCCCGGCCGCCGCGGCGCGCATGATCTTCACCGGAACGGATTTGTACGAAGGGGTGCGGCTTTTCTGATCGAATGCATAGAGCGGCACGAGCGGATTCGCTTCCGGGTAGTAAGCGCCGCAGCAGCCATCCGGCAGCCCGTATTCGATCACCATGAAACCGCCGATCACGCGCTCGATGCCATCGGTCGACAGCGCGTACACGTCCACGCGATCGCCGGCTCGCAGCTTGCGCTTCTGCAATTCACGCGGATTCAGGAAGATCACGTCGCGCTGACCGAACACGCCACGGTAGCGATCCGAATGCGAGTAGAGCGTGGTGTTGTATTGATCGTGACTGCGCATCGTGGTGAGCCACAGCGCGTCAGGATCGCTTTGAACCGGATCTTCGTCGAGTCCCTTGAAAACGAGGAAATTGGCGCGACCCGTGGACGTGGCCCACACACGTTCCCGCGCGCTCGAGGCCAGATGAAATCCGCCCGGCACGCGAATGCGTTCGTTGTACGCCTGGAAAATCGGGTAGACGATTTCGATCTTGTCGCGAATGCGGTCGTAGCTCGCGACGAGATGTTCCCACTCGACATGCGAGTCGGGACCCAACGTTGCGCGCGCAATCCCCGCGACGATCGCCGGTTCACTCTTCAGATGCGGCGAGGCGGGTTCGTTGCGTCCACCTGAGGCATGTACCATCGACATCGAATCTTCGACGGTAATCGACTGCGGACCGTCGGCCTGGATATCGACCTCGGTACGGCCGAGGCAGGGCAGAATCAACGCGTCCTTGCCATGCACGAGGTGACTGCGATTGAGTTTGGTAGCGATGTATACGGTCAGGTCGAGCTCGCGCATCGCGGCCTGTACGCGGACCCAATCCGGCACGGCGGCGGCGAAATTGCCACCGAGCGCGATGAACACCTTCGCGTCGCCGCGCATCATCGAATCGATCGCGGCGAGCACGTCGTGGCCGTGCGCTGCGGGCGGCCGGAAACCGAAGGCCCGTTCGATCCCATCGATCAATGCCGGTGACGGCTTTTCCGTAATGCCGACGGTGCGGTTGCCTTGCACGTTCGAATGTCCACGAACCGGACATACACCTGCGCCGGGCCGGCCGATATTGCCGCGCAGCAGCGCCAGATTGGCGACCTGCTGGACCGTCCCGGTGCCGCGATGATGCTGCGTGAGCCCCATGCCATACACCAGGATCACGTTCTTTGCGTTCATGTAGATGTTGGCGGCGTTCTGGATGCCGTCGCGCGACAGGCCGCTTTGCTGCACGATCGCGTCCCACGTGGTGGCGCGCAGGTCGGCGAGCAGATCTTCGAGGCCGTGCGTATGTCCTTCGATGAACTTGATGTCGAGCACGCGGGGTTCGTCGGCGGCGAGGACGGCATCGTCGGCCTCGATCACCGCTTTCATCATTCCCTTGAGCACCGCAACGTCGCCACCTACACGAACCTGATAGAAAAACGAGCTGATTTGCGTGAAGCCCAGCGTCGCCATTTCCACCGGATTCTGCGGCGAAGCAAAGCGTTCCAGCGCGCGTTCGCGAAACGGGTTGAACGACACGATCTTCGCGCCGCGCCGTGAAGCGCTATGCAGATCGCTCATCATGCGCGGGCTGTTGGTCCCAGGATTCTGGCCGAAGATGAAAATCGCGTCGGCTTTCTCGAAATCATCGAGAAGCACTGTGCCTTTGCCCACGCCGATCGATTCGGGCAGGCCAACGCTGGTCGCTTCATGGCACATGTTCGAGCAATCGGGAAAGTTGTTTGAGCCGAACTCGCGCACGAAGATCTGGTAGAGAAACGCGGCTTCGTTGGAGGCGCGCCCCGACGTATAGAAGTCGGCCTGATTCGGGCTGTCGAGACCCTTCAAATGCTTCGCGACGAGTGCGAAGGCGTCGTCCCATTCGATCGGCAGATATCGGTTGGTGGCTTTGTCGTAAGCCATCGGGTGAGTCAGGCGGCCGGCCATTTCGAGGTCGTAGTCGTCCCAGGCGGTCAGCTCCGAGACACTATGCGCGGCAAAGAAATCAGGCGTGCAGCGAAAGGCGGTTGCCTCCCAGGCCACGGCTTTCGCGCCGTTCTCGCAGAACTCGAATGAGGACGTGTGCTTCGCATCCGGCCACGCGCAGCCGGGACAGTCGAAGCCTTCGGGCTGGTTCAACCGCAGCAACGTCTTCGCGCCCGACACGGCCACGCCTTGCAGCGCGAGCGCCTCGCCGGTTGCCTTCAGCGCACCCCAGCCGCCCGCAGGCTCGCTATAGATGCGTATCGCTTTTCCTTTGGCCATGACCGTCTCCTGGTGTTTCGTTGAGGAACATACGGTCGAAGGATGGGCTGGCGTCGCGCACGGCACTTGTTCAAATGCCCGTCCGTTTCAGATTCGCACGCCCGATGCGGCGCGCGTCAGGTACACGGTCACGGCGTACCGGCAGCGCAGTGCATTTTCTAAACGTCGCAGGCGTTCTGAAAAGATTGGCGCGCCACGTCGGCCAATAATGGTTTCCACCCGGCGAGGCCGCGTGATCTCGACGCAGCGAAGCCGCATTCCTCGCGTCTCACCGCGCGCAGACCGCTGAGCACCACCGGAGCATCCCCATGCGATATCTGGACGAGTCACACCGCGACATGAACAGCAGCAATTCTGGCTTTATGTCGGCCACCGAGCGCGCCGACGCAGCGGACTGGCGCGTGCATGCAGCGCTGCAGGACGTGTCAGAAAGGGCAACTGAACCGGCTGCGCCGGCCGTGCTCGGACGCTGGACGCGCCGGATCGTCGTTGCGACCGCGGTCTGGTCGGTGTTCGAGTTGCCGTTCGAAATGTGGGTCAGCATATCCACGCGTGACGCGGTGGCCTGCGTCACGGCCAAGGTATTGTGGGTCGCGCTGGTCGGCTTCGTGCTCGTCGGCAGCCGGGTGGCGCGGATTGCCTACGCATTTCTTTGTACGATCGGTCTGATGGCGGTGGCCTTTGGATTGCCGGCCGAGTATCGGGTGTTCCCGCTGGGATTCGTGCTGTCTTCGGTGGAATGCGTATTGAAAGCGACTGCCTTTGTTTGCCTCGTGTCGGCAGGTGTCTATCCCGACGAGGAATGAGCCGGAAGGCGCCGCTGCGGCGGCGCCGTTCATTGCCTGTCTGAGAGAGGGCGTCTTCCTTCCCGTGTTCTTTTGCGAGCGGCTCAGGCCGCTCTTGTTCTGTCCAGCGCCAACAGCGCGCGCGCCATCGCATAGGCGCTGTGGACCGCGGCCTCGAACGCGCGCTCGTCGGCAAGGCGCCTTCCGTCGACGGCGACGACCCAGCGTGCGCCATCGTGTTCGCAGACGAGCCGCCGGTCGGCCATCAGATCCGCATACCAGCGCCAGATTTTCGGGTCCGCGATAGCGGCGGTCGGCGTGGCTCTCGTTGCTGTATTGAGTCGCGTGAGCATGGCTGGTTGCTGCGATGGGGCGATCATGGGATACCTCCGACGATTCGTGTGAGATCGATTGAGCAATGATAAGACGCGTTACGTCCAGTTCTTCCAGTTGTCGATCTTCCGGTAATAGCCGTGCGCGCCGCTTTCCCGTTGCGATGTGTCTGCCTTGATCGCCCGACCGCGCAGATACTCGCTGATGCGTCGATTGGGCCGCGACGGCTGCGCGGTCTGCTGCGGCTGTTGCCGCTGCGGCCGCGGTGCCAGCGAGGACGAGGCGGCCACATTGCCTGCTTTGATCGCAAACCGTTCGAGCGGCAACTGCGTGTCGCGCTCCGTCTGGTCGAGCGCGCGCATGATGCCGAGCGTGGGCGGCGGGCTTGCGCCCCCCCAGGCTGCGAGCGCGACACAGACGGTAGCGGCCGCGTAGCCGCAAGCGGGACGAAACCATGTGGCTTTCACGGCGAGCATGATGTGTTCTCCGGGCGCCGACCGCGACGGGCTGCGCAATTGAATCGATGGGCGAGGCGTTGATGGACCCAGTATCGTGGTCCGGCCCGTCCCGATCTTTCACGGCTGCACGATGGCTTGCCGATTCGCACGCAGCAGGCGAGTTCGGCACGAGACTGCGCGAACGGCCCGGAGCGCCGCCCTGATTGCGTTCAGCCGGACGCATGACGGGGTCATACCTTGGTCTGATGCCACGACGGCGGCGAGCCGCTTCGAACGCGCTGGAAGCCGCCACCAGCAGGGCCGGGGCCGGTGTCGGCGGCGCTGGGGGGCGATGGCGGCGGCGCTCATCGTATCCCTATGGATAATAGTTTCGGATGACTTTCCCAATTAGTATGGTTCTAACGACGCAAGCCACGCATGGGCTTCGTCGCTGCAATGGGTCCATCGCCGGAACGTGCCCGTCCCGCTAATCAACC
Source organism: Paraburkholderia sp. CI3 (assembly GCF_050436505.1). Lineage (NCBI taxonomy): Bacteria > Pseudomonadati > Pseudomonadota > Betaproteobacteria > Burkholderiales > Burkholderiaceae > Paraburkholderia > Paraburkholderia sp. CI3. Next base: position 1,692,313 of record NZ_JBNDMI010000004.1, on the reverse strand, counting down.
ACGCGTGAGAGCAGCATGATCAAGATCGGTCGAGTCGTAGTGTCGCTGGAAATGCGCGAAGTGTACCAGGAGGACCGGCTGCTTCAGGTCGGCTCGCGCGCATTCGATATTCTCGAACTGCTGATCCGCGCGGCGGGAAAGACGGTCACGAAAGACGAGATTCTTCAGCACGTCTGGCCGAACTCGGTGGTGGAGGAAAACAATATCCACGTGCAGCTATCGGCGCTGCGGAAGATCTTCGGCGCCGATAGGCAGGTCATTCGCACGTTCTCCGGCCGCGGCTACCGCCTGACGATTCCGGTCGAAGCGGCCGAGCCGGCTGATCCTTGTGGCGCGGCAGCAGCGTCTCATGCAAGCCTTGTGCGGCCAAGCGGTTTGCCGGTTTGCCACACGCCGTTGATCGGCCGTGGAGAGGCGGTTGCCGACGCCACCCGCGCACTAAAGCGAACGCCGATCGTCACCTTGCTTGGATCGGGTGGCATCGGCAAGACGCAACTCGGCATTGCAGTGGCGAGGTCGATTGCGGCTGCATCGGAGCGGGAAGTGTGCTTTATCACGCTGGCCTCGGTGAACAGCGCGCAGAGCGTCGTCAATACGGTTGCGCAAGCACTGGGCGTGCCGCATACCGGCGGCGACGTGCCGCTGCAGGCGCTGGTCGATGCGATCCGCGGGCGGAAGCTGCTGGTGCTGCTGGACAACTGCGAGCATGTGATCGAGTCGGCGGCCACCATTTGCGAACTGCTCGTGCAGGCCAGCGCGGATCTGAGGATTCTGGCGACGAGCCGCGAGCCGCTGCGTACACGCGACGAGAAGTTCTACTGGGTCGCACCGCTCGAAACGCCCGGCGAAGGCGCAAGTCCGCAAGCCATACTCGCCTGCAGTTCGGTGCGCATGTTCCTTGCACAGATGAACGCGCTCAACTCGTCGGTCGAGAACGACCGCAGTAGTCTCGAGATGGTCGCGACGATCTGCCGCCGGCTGGACGGCGTGCCGCTCGCGCTCGAACTGGCGGCGTCTCGTGCGGCCGTGTTCGGCATTCGAAAGCTGCTCGCCGAACTCGACGACCGCTTCCAGTCCCTGACCGGCGGCCGCCGGACAGCGCCGCCGCGGCAGCAGACTCTCGAGGCCGCGCTCGACTGGAGTTACCAGCTTTTGAGCGCAACGGAGCGCGTAGTGCTGCACCGGCTCAGCGTGTTCCCGGCCCGGTTTTCACTCGAAGCCGCGTGTGCTGTCGCCGCGTGCGGACGCCTGACGCACAACGACGTGACGGAGGCGATCGTCGGCCTCGCTTCGAAGTGTTTTCTGATGACGACCTTCGATAGCAAGACCAAGGAATACTTCCTGCTCGAGACGACGCGGGAATACGCATTGCTCAAGCTGTACGAATCGGATGAAGCAGACGAAGTGCTGACGAGAAAAGCGACCTGTCTGGCGCCCGCTGACGAGCAGCCTTATGGACGCATTTTCGGCGCACCGGCGTCTGGCGGCAGGCTCGCGATGGTAGCCGTCGCATCGCGATGAAAATGGTGTTGTCCGCGGACTGGACAGGTGCGTTCGGCGTTGGGTCTCAGGTACCATGACGGCACTCAAAACCCAATTTATTCTGGAATCTGGAATGCCTGTTCCTGCGGAACTCGAACCGTTGGTGTATGTGATTGACGACGAAGAAATGGTGCGCAATGCGCTGATTCGGCTGTTGCGATCAGCGGGTTTCGGCGCCCGAAGTTTTGCGTCGCCCGCAGAGGTGTTGTCGCAGGAATGGCCGAGTGTGCCGATGTGCGTCCTGCTCGACATGAACCTGAAAACGACGAGTGGCTTCGATGTGCAAAGCCAGCTCGCGCAAAAGGGCATCCAGGTGCCCGTTATTTTCCTGACCGGCTACGGCTCGATTCCGATGTCGGTGCGTGCGATCAAGGCAGGTGCGCATGAATTCCTGACCAAACCGATCGACGATGAAGAACTGATCGAGGCGGTCCGGCGAGCGCTGGCCCAAGACGAGGCCAACCTCGCCGAGCGTGCGTTCAACGCAGACGTCATACAGCGTGCCGCCTCGCTTACGCCCCGCGAGATGGACGTGTTCGAACTGGCGGTGAAAGGCATGATGATCAAGCAGATGGCGCATGAACTCGGCACGCAGGAGGTCACGGTCAAGGTTCACAAGCGGCGGGTGATGAGCAAGATGCAGGCGAAGACGCTCATCGATCTCGCCCAGATGTGGGAAGTGATACGCCGGACGCGATGAGCATCCTGATGCAGTAAATATCGCGCCGGATATTTTTCTCTGCTACTACGTCGGCGCAACTGGAGTATTGGCAGCTATGAGCTTTGTTTGCATCGTCGACGATGATGCCTCGGTACGAAGTGGCGTCGGAAACCTTCTTAAAGCAGTGGGTTACGCGACTGTGACATTTTCATCGGGAGAGGAATTCCTTGCCTCCCGGATGGTCGACGATGCTTTGTGTGTTTTGCTCGACATTAGAATGCAAGGCATGCAGGGTCTCGAAGTGCAGCGGCAACTGAACGCGGAACACCGGCATATCCCCGTCGTGTTCATGTCCGCACATGGCGACGACGAGACGGTGCGGCGGGCGATGGAGCACGGCGCGGTCAGTTTCCTGCGCAAACCCTTTGAGGAAGAAGTTCTGCTCGCTTCCATCGAGCTTGCTATTGGGCGCAAGAGCGGGGCGCACTGAGCCCGAAGCCGCTACAGTTCATTTAACCATCCTGTGTAGTAAGACTTGAAATTAGATACGTCTCAAAGGCACCTTCGCAGATTTATATAATTTCAAAGCTAAAAGGGGTTTTCTGATCTGCTGCTCCCATACCCCACCACCGTGGCCGTACCGTCCGCCAGCTTACGGCACGGCATGCCGTTGGGTAGCGCTCTACTAGCCGCGGTAACTGTGGTTAAATCCTTTCGGTTATTGCGGCGCGGCACCCTGTTATATGCACGGTCGCGCTTGCTGCATCGGCTGATTGCCGAACGCATGGCTGTGCAGCGCGAATCGGACAAACGCTTTCCTAATCGCTGAGGCTTTTCGCGATCGAAAATAAATACAAATGGAGACAAATATCGTGCCGTGCTCTTTTTCTATTCGGAAGATACCGTATCTTTGCGCGCTGCCTGGCGGCGCATTACTTTGCGGCGGGGTCGCTTATGCGCAATCCAGCGTCACGCTCTATGGTGTGCTGGATGCGGGGCTGCTCTATGCGTCGCACTACCCCGCGGCAAACGGAAGTAATGCCGGACATATCTATGCGTTCAACGACAGTGGCACGTGGGCCACTTCATTCGGGTTGCGCGGCGTGGAGGATCTCGGCGGTGGCACCCGGATGGAATTCCGGATTGAGAGCGGTGTCAGTTTGGGAACGGGTGCCTTCAGCAATTCGAACAAGAATGCATTTGGTCGCCAGACCTACCTGTCAATGGACAACGACGATTACGGCAAGCTCACGGCCGGGCGATGTCGCGTGTCGCGTCTTCCGTCAGGCGACTCGGTGTTTTTAGCGGCGCCGCGCGATGTGCTGCTGCTTTCAGTTCGTCTTTCATGGCTTTTCCTTTTGAGTTGTCAGCCGGTGAAACGGGTGTTTCCGAATCCGGCACCTGAAGTGTAGGAACGTCGCACAAATAAAGTCCTGCAGAAAATATGAAATGTTCTGAGCGACCGTTCGCCACGCGCCGTGCCGCGAATTTCCTGGTTGTTATTTTTTAAGAACGATTAAGGAGTTCAACAAGGACTCTGGGCAAAACCGTCGATAGACTGGATCTCAGTTTTTCTCGCACTTCAAGCGAGTGCGGCATGTCCTCCCATGGCGGTTTCAAGGGTGAAGCGCAACGGGGTTAATGAAACGCAGGCGGAGGCAGTGAAGCGGCTTCGAGCATGCGTGCGAAGACCTCCAGAGGCGAGTGAAATGCGTGCGTAGCACGTGGCCTGCTATTCATGCTGTCAGCGATGGCGTCAAGTTCATCCTGGCTGCACACGGACAAATCCGTACCTTTGGGCAGGTACTGACGCAGCAACCCGTTGGTGTTCTCGCAGGTGCCGCGTTGGCACGGACTGTGCGGGTCGCAGAAGTACACGCGCACGCCGGTGGCGGCAGTGAGTTCGGTATGTCGCGCCATTTCCTTGCCCTGATCGTAGGTCAGGCTTCACGGTGACGCCCACGCCGAGCAAGACCGCGTCGCAGTACGTGCAAACGCCGGTCGGCATGCTGTCGGTGTTCGGCTTCGAAACGCCGATTCCGTATCCGTTCGGCAATGAGCGAACCGGCTATCTGGTCACCGATATCGATCAGGCGGTCAAGGCGGCGCGTGCGGCCGGCGCCGATGTCCTCGTCGATTCGTTCGACGACCCGATCGGCAAGGACGCGCTGATCCAATGGCCGTGAAGCACATCCATGAACTGGCGATTTGACGGATTTCGCATAACCGTTGTGTCGCTTAAGTCTTTTTAAGAATCCGCCAAAGTCTTTATAGGTTTTATTCGTTACGCTGCCGTGGACAGGATCTGCCAAAGACTTCGAATGGGCCCGCGCCCGGCTGCGAGGCCAGGCCGGCACGCGTGCGCAGGCGCGCCGGAGCAAGGATGTCTGACACGGAGGAGTTGACATGAAGAAAACCATTGCCGGCGTTGATATTCCCGACGGTGCCATGGCCCGCGCGGCGACTGATCTGACGCGAGGCACGGAGTCCGAGTTGATGTTTCACCACGCGCTCAGGACATTTCTGTTCGGTGCGCTGACCGGGTATCGCGAGAATCTGGCCTTCGACGCCGACCTGCTGTATGTCGGCGCGATGTTTCACAACGCCGGGCTGAACGCGAAGTATCAAGACTCGCCATACCGGTTCGAGGTGGACAGCGCGAACGCGGCGCGCGAATTCCTGCGGCAGTACGCCGTCGCCGATCAGCGGATCGATGAAGTCTGGGTGGCGATCGCATTGCACACGACACCTGGCATTCCGGAACATTTGTCGCCCTTGATCGCAATGGTCAGCGCCGGCGTGCAGATGGATATTCGGGGGGCCCGTTACGACGAATTTACCGCGCAGCAGCGGGACGAAATCGTGCAAGCCTATCCCCGCGAATCGGGCTTCAAGAAGAAGCTGATCGAAGCTTACGCGCGCGGCATGGAGCATCGTCCTGCCACGACATTCGGGACGGTGAATGCCGATGTGCTGGACCGGTGGGATCCGAATTATCGCCGTCTGAATTTCTGCGGACTGGTGTTGGGATGTGACTGGTCAAATTGACAGATTGTTATTCAAAGGACGGACAGCATGGGTTACATCATTTCGCTGGGAGTCGGCTTCGGCGTCGGGCTCCTCTATTGGCTACTCAAGGGAAACGCTGATCAATGGGTTCGCCGCCACCGTTGTCGACGAGTCAGTTTGAAAGCGTCAGAACGGCGAACGAATTTTTGTTGTGAACGGGATGAGTTTTGCTCGAATACGGGCCAACTGCTCGCGTTTTTCATACACATGACGGACTTTCCCCATGTGTCGAGCGCAGTCGGTTCTTCGCGATCACCAGATTGGCCAAGGCGAACAGACTGAACAGTTGCGCCGTGTTCTTGGCTAGACCTTTGTAGCGGACCTTGCGATGGCGGAACAGATTCTTGACGACATGAAACGGATGCTCGACCCATGCGCGAATCTGCGCCTTGGTTCGCTCGACCTGGATCAGCAGATCCTTCAGCGCACCGTCACGCATTGCCTTGATTTTCCGCGCTTCACAGCCACACGCCACTGCACAGGATTGCCGTGCATCTCGTCGCGCTTTTCAACGTTCGTGTAGCCGGAATCGCCGAACGCTTCCTGCTCATGCCCGTGCAACAAAGCATGGGCTTGCGATACGTCCGATACGTTGGCCGATGTACCCACCAGGCTATGCACCAGACCCGAGTCGGCATCGGCGCCGATATGCGCCTTCATGCCAAATGCCATTCGTTGCCATACCGTCATCACGACGACGTGCCAGAGGAGGCCATGTTATGAGCACACCGGACTTATCTTCCGACGCCGTGGCGCCGTCGGAACTCGAGATTCCCTTTTCTTCGCTGGAGTACCGTCAGCATCAGATGTTTCCACGTCTGTCCGCGGCGGAGATTCAAAGCCTGCGACGCTTCGCACGGCCGATGTCGTTCAAGGCGGGCGAGCTGATCTTCGAGACCGGGCAGGTTGCACTGGGCCTGTTCGTGCTGCTGCATGGGCGTGTGCGCATCTATTCGCGCGACAGCTTCGGACGCTCGACGCTCGTCACCGAACATCAAGACGGGCACTTCATGGCGGAGATGGCGCAACTATCCGGTAAGCCCGCGTTGATCGACGGCGTCGCGTTGACGGATGTGGAAACGCTCGTGATCGAACCGGACCGCCTGCGCGCGTTGATCGTTGCCGACGCGCAACTGGGCGAGCACATCATGCGCGCGCTGATATTGCGGCGGCTCGGACTGATCGAGCAAGGGCTCGGCCCGATCATCGTCGGCAATGGCGACGACGCGCGGCTCGTCGGACTGCAAGGGTTCCTGCGCCGCAATGCGTACCCGGCCACGGTGATCGACGCGCGCAGCGATCCCGAGGCGATCACGCTGCTGGGCGGCATGACCACCGGCCCGGCCGATTTCCCACTGGTGTTCTGCCCCAACGGTTATGTGCTGCGCGCGCCTGACGAGGCGCAGCTTGCTTCATGCCTCGGACTCGTGCCGATCTTCGAGCAATCGCATACCTACGACGTCGCAATTGTCGGCGCCGGGCCAGCCGGGCTGGCTGCATCCGTCTATGCCGCCACGGAAGGTTTGTCGGTCGCGGTGTTCGACCAGCGCGCGCCAGGCGGCCAGGCGGGCGCCAGTTCCCGGATCGAGAATTACCTCGGCTTTCCCACCGGCATTTCCGGCCAGGCGCTCGCGGCGCGAGCGTTCCAGCAGGCGTTGAAGTTCGGCGCGCATCTGGCGATTCCCGGCAAGGTCATGGACGTGCGGCGGCAAGATGGCATCTTCCTGCTGTCGCTGCTCGACGGTCAGCGCATCAGCGCCAGGACCATCGTCGTGGCGAGCGGCGCCGCCTATCGAAAGCCGGCGGTGCCGGATTTCCAGCGCTTCGAAGGGCGGGGTACCTACTACTGGGCATCGACGATCGAGGCCAAGCTGGTGAGGGGGCAGGATATCGTGCTGATGGGCGGGGGCAACTCGGCGGGACAGGCGGTCGTCTTTCTGGCGAATTTTGCTCGCAGCATTCGGGTGCTGATTCGCGGCAACGACCTGAACGCGAGTATGTCGAAATACCTGATCGACCGTATCGGTTCGCTGCCCAACGTCACGCTGTGCACGCGCTGCGCGCTAAGCGCGCTCGAAGGCGATGAAGCCGGACTCGTCAAGATTCATATCCGTAAGGAAAACGAACAGACCGATGAGGCGATCGCCACGCGCCATCTGTTTCTCTTTATCGGCGCGGATCCGAAGACGGATTGGCTCAACTCGAGCGGCGTGGAGCTTGATAACCGCGGGTTTGTCGTCACCGGATTCGCGCTCAGCGAACATGGCTCGCCTGAAGCAAGCGCGCGCTACCCGCTCGAAACCAGCGTGCCAGGCATGTTCGCAGTTGGCGACGTGCGCTCGGAGTCCGCGAAGCGCGTGGCAGCAGCCGTGGGCGACGGCGCTGCGGTGGTGAGTCAGATCCATGGGTACCTGAGCCGGCTGACGGCGGCTGCCGCGTAGGCATATCCGTCCTTTTACCCGAGTACTCGTATGGCGCATGGCACAACGGTGTATGCCGACAAACCACATTGAATGGAGCAATCGCAATGGCATCTTTCACCACCCGGGACGGCACGCAAATCTATTACAAGGATTGGGGTGCGGGCCAAGCGGTTCTCTTCTCCCATGGGTGGCCGCTCAACGCGGATGCATGGGACGCGCAGATGGTGTTTCTCGCGGAGCGCGGCTATCGCGTGATTGCGCATGACCGCCGCGGTCACGGACGTTCGTCGCAGCCGTGGAACGGCAACGACATGAACACCTTTGCGGACGATCTCGCCGTTCTGATCGACACGCTCGATCTGAACAATGTCGTGATGGTCGGCCATTCGATGGGGGGCGGCGAAGTGGTGCGCTATATCGCTCGCCATGGCGCGAAGCGTGTCGCCAAGGCCGTGCTGATCGCTTCGGCGCCGCCGTTCCTGCTGAAGACGGAAGCGAATCCGGGCGGCCTGCCGATGTCGATATTCGACGGCATGCGCGAGGGCGTGCGCAATAACCGCTCGCAGTTCTTCAAGGACGTGGCGTTGCCGCTCTACGGCTTCAATCGTCCGGATGCGCAGGTGTCGCAAGGCACGATCGACGCGTTCTGGCTGGCCGGAATGCAAGGCTCGATCAAAGCCTCGTACGATTGCATCAAGGCATTCTCGGAAACGGATTTCACCGGCGACCTCAAGCAGGTCACGGTGCCGGCGCTCGTGTTGCAGGGCGACGATGATCAGATGGTGCCGCTCGAAATTTCCGGAATGCGTTCGGCGAAGCTCCTGCCGAACGCCGAGCTGAAGATTTACGAAGGCGCCTCGCATGGTCTGTGCACGACGCACGCGGACCGCGTGAATGCGGATCTGCTGGCGTTCATTCAGTCGTAAAGCAGTACGCCGACGGCGCGGTTCGCGCGTCCGGCGGCGGTCGACGAGCGCCGCGGGCCACGGCGCGCGCGCAGGTACGCGAGCAGTTCGAGCAGTGCCTGCATGTCGGACGTGCAGGAAGCGCTTTCCAGTTCGTCTGCCAGCGGAGCCAGCAGTTCAGCGGCTTCTTCCGACCGACCTTGCACGTCCAGAAGACGCGCCATACCCATGGACGCGCGCAGCTGCCACATTTTCGCGTCCTGCTGGCGGGCAAGCTGGATCGCATTGGAAAATCGGCAGGACGCGATGGCGATTCCACTGGCGCGAGTCTCGCTCGTTCGAGCGTGCAGTTCCGCTTCGGCGTGTGCCGCGACACCCAGTGCTCGCCAGACCTCCGGCAGAAAGAACAGTTCGCCGTTGTTCTGGCAAAAATCCAGCGCTTCGCCGAGCCGGTTCTCCGCCTCCGGCACGCGCTTCTGTTTGATCAACGCCTCGGCGTGCGCGACGATAAACGGCGTGATCATGCGCCGGAAACCGCGTGACATCAGCGCGTCGAGCTTGGCTTCGAGGACCGGCAACGCCTGTTCCGTACGTCCGTCGAGAATGTCGCGGTAGGCCGCCAGGCAGTCGCAATAGTCCAGCCAGATTGCGAAGCCGTGGAGCGCGGCTTGAGATCGCATGATGTCGATGTAGTGCGAGCCGCGCCGTAAATCGCCGGACATGAGCGCAAGCGGAATCACGGCGGCACCCAGCACGTGCGTGAGTGAAGGTTCCATCGTCTCCGAGCGAACCGAGTCGACGAGCGTATCGACCAGCGCCGTCGCCTCATCTGGGTCGCCCTGGAGCCATGCGATCCGGGCAAGCACGCCGCTGCAAAAGACGACCGGGTCGACGGCAAAGCGGCCCTCGCGCAGCGCTTCGCCGCGCAGCTGCGCAAGGCGCTGCCTGGCGCTCATCAGGCCTCGCTTCGCCTCCGTGTGCTGGCCGAGATAGTGCTGCGAAATCGCGATGATCTGGTCGGCGACGATCTTCTGCCACGGCGTGCCTTGCTGCATTGCCAGTTGGTGAAACTGCTTCGCGAAGGTCATCGATTGATTGATGTCGCCGAAGGAGAACATCGTGTTCCACAGGCCCCATAGCGCGTGAATGCGAAAGGTGTTGTCGTCGGACTCGACCGCGAGCGCGAGGACGTCACGCCACAGTTCCGCCGGCCGTGAAACCGGACCGCGCACATAGGGCAAGGCCGACGCCAGCGCCGCGCGCACGCGCATTTCGCGTGCGGCGTCCACCGATCCAGGGGGCAGGCGGTCGAGTGCCTCGACGGCTTGCGCGGCGCGCGTGCAGCACTCCTCGATCAGGCCTGAATGGAGCAGCGCACTGACCAGGTTCGACGCCAGTTCGACACCGACTCGCGGATCTCCATCGGGGGAGAAGGCCCAGTCGAAGGCAACGCGCGCATCGTCGAGCGTCTGTTGGAGATCGGGCTGATTGCTGTTGTCGCTGCGCAATTCGCCGCCCGTTTGCGCCTGAAAGAGGCAGGAGAGATAGCGCGCATTGCGCGAGGTCATTTCCTGCAACTCGCCTTCGGCCTGCAGTTTTTCCCTGGCATACGCGCGGGTCGATTCGGATAGGCGGTATTTCGCCACCGGCCCCTCGAACTCCACGTTGACCAGTGACTTCGCTACCAGCTCCGTGATGCCGCCGATCGCGTTCGCCATCGAGTGCTCCTCGTCGCACGCGATCGCGCACATCGCCTCGAAAGTGAAACTGCCGCTGAAGACCGCGAGACGCCGGAAGAGCGCCTGAGTGGCCAGGTCGAGTATGGCGAAACTCCAGTCGAACGTCGCGCGCAAGGTCTGATGGCGCGGCAGCGCGGTCCGGTAACCACCTCCGAGTATCGCCATGCGGTCGTCGAGCCGGCGATAAACGCCTTCGACGCCGAGTGCCACGACGCGGGCCGCCGCGAGTTCGATCGCCAGTGGAATGCCGTCCAGCCGGCGGCAAATCTCGCCGACGAGCCGGATTTCCGCGCTGTCGGCGCATACGGTTCCTTGCAGCGAATTAGCACGCTGGAGGAACAGGCTTACCGCAGAACACCGCAGAATCTCCACATCGGTGGAATGAGGCAGCGGCACAGCCAGCGGATCAACTTTGAACACCATCTCGGGCATGATGCGAAGCGATTCTCTGCTCGTGACCAGTATGCGCAGCATGTCGTTGCCGAGAACGAGCGCATCGACGATTTGCGCTACCGCGCTGATGACATGCTCCGCGTTATCGAGCACCAGCAGCTTACGTCGCCGGCCAAGCGCGGACGCCACCTGCGCAATGTCCGGATGCGGGCCGGACAGGTTTATTCCCAAGCTTTCGGCGATGGCGCCAAGCACTGCCTCTGGCGTACTCAACGCGGCCAGTTCGATGAAACAGACGGGTTCGGCAAAGTCGGGCGAGGTATGGCGAGCCGCTTCGATGGCGAGACTTGTTTTGCCGATGCCGCCGGCGCCGACCAGCGTGAGCACATGCGTTTGCGCCAGCATCGCGCGGATCAGGCCGACCGAGGCGTCACGCCCCAGCAGCACGGAGCTGGATGCCGGCAGACCGCCTCCGCCGGCCGCCTGCGAACCGGATTCGTTGAAAGCGGCACTCTTCTGCCGCTGGAGAAGCTGATAACCGCGGCCCGGTACAGTAAGAATCAGATCGCGGTCCGGGCCGAGTATCTTTCGCAGTGCGGAGAGATGCACCTGTACGTTGTTCTCTTCGACAACGGTGTCGGGCCAGACTGCATTCATCAGCTCGTCTTTCGTGACGAGGCGCCCACCGGCGGAAGCGACCACGGCAAGAATGTCGAACGCGCGGGATCCGACATGCACGACTTCGCCGTTTTGCCGCAAAGTGCGCATTTCCAGATCGATCAGAAAGCTGCCGATTTCGATCATCGCGTTATCAGATTCAGAATGAGCCAGATACGAAAGAATGCCAGGGGCGGGAAGGCATTCGCGGATGCCGGGTTCGGGCATGAGCGAACATACCGTGGCGACGGCCGCGCGTCTTGCACGTTAGTGCGATGCTTTGTAGGAAAGTCCGGTGCCGCGGGAAGGGCGTGCCACGCCCTGCTTGCCTAATGTCTGATCAAAAAACTTTGCAGCAGAACTTGGGAGCCACGCGATTCAGTTGCGTGCGTGGCGGCGCCAGGTACCCGGGGGCATACCGACCAATTGCGAGAAGGTTCGCGTGAAGTGGCTTTGATCCGAGAAGCCGCATGCAATCGCGATATCCGACAACGATCCGTCGGAATGCCGCAGCAGATCCCGGGCGCGATCGATGCGCTGCTCCAACAGCCATTGATGCGGCGTGCGATCCGTGGTCTCGCGAAATGCGCGGATGAAGTAGCTGCGCGACAGATTGCACGCGCTCGCGATTTTTTCGAGCGAAACGCTCCCTTGTGCCTTCGCGAGGAGCATATCTTTGGCGCGCGTTTCATGCAGGCTCGACAACCGCCGGCTCTTCTTGTTCGATTGAGCCGGCGCGTTGCCATACCGGTCGATCAGATGCGTGCCGATGGTCACGCCCAGTTGCTCGACGAAGAGCGGACTGACGTTATCCGGGCTGTCGAGCGTGAGCGCCAATACCTGTGCCAGATGACCGAAGATCGGGTCTTTGCGGCCCGGCAGCGATGAGAAGCCCGCGATGGCGGACCCGCTGCGCTCGTAGCAGGTATTCGTGATAAAGGCGCGCGAGAGTTCCACCAGCACGAAATCGAATGCGCCGTGCAAGTCCGCGCGGTAGTCCTCTTCGAAATTGCGAATGTAGACCGAGTCCTTCTCGAAGTCGTGCAATGCCGACCGACTGCCCGAGATGATTCGCCTACGATGGCCGGCTGTCAGCGAAACACCGATCAGGAACCCGCGATCCGAGGCGGGCGTCGCTACCTCGCTGGTTTGTTCGCGACGCCTGCATTTGCGATAAAACGCGAATTCGCCCGTATCGAGTTCAAGGTCTTTGTGCAGTTGATTCGAAACGCATCCCAGCGAGTCCTTGTGCCGGAATGCCGTCGCAGTGAAAGCTTCTGAATGGTCAAGCATGATCCGTCACCTCTGTTCGTCTCGCTACAGCCGCTTGCCGGTTCGCGTTGCCAAGATCAGCAGATGGTGATAATCGGCGGGATGCGCAATTATCTCGAAAATAATCGAGGTCAAATATTAATTTTTGTTTAGCTTTCGGTATTTCGGGGGCGAACGAGCGTGTTTATTTTCGCGTCGACGACATGACTGGCGGAATCGAACGATGAACAAGGCGTGCCTGTAGTCGGCGATTGTGGACGTCGACTATTTCAGTCCGATGTCGGACGCGGTGCGCATGCTCAACGCCTTATGCGAAGGCGTCTGCTGCAATGGCGGTGCGTGCATTATGGCGAACCAAGGCCGAACGATTGAGCGAGCCGCGGCCCCTTGAGAAGCAGGGGTTCGACGGCTGCACGTCGAACCGTGGCCCACTCCGCGAGTATCCGGGCGACATCAGGACCCGGCTCCGCGAGCGCTTGCGCGAGGCTCACGGCGTCATCGGCGGCTTTCGACGTGCCCGAGCCGGTATGGGGCCGCAGCGTGCACGCGGCGTCGCCGACCAACGCGATGCGGCCTTTGGCGAACGACGGACTCAGCGCATCGGAGATCGCCTGCAGGAAGGGGGCTCCGGTTGCGGCCACCAGTTGCGACAGCGTGCGTGGAAGGCGCTCCAGCGCCGCCTGATGCAGGTGCGCCAGCGATCGCTCCGACAGTTCGCCGGGCGCCACCGACGCATGGTGACGCAGACCGTCGCGGCCGGTGAGAAACGCCCCGATTGACGCCGCATGGGTTTCGTTCCTGTACCAGAGCCAATTGAAGCGGCGCGTGCCCGGTTCGAGGGAGCCGTCCAGCGCGGGAATCAGGAACGTCATGAACAGTTCGCTTGCCGCATGGAAGAGCGTCATGTTCTCGACCAGATCCGCGATGTCGGCGCGGTTGAACGTGCTTTCATCCACCACGCCGCGCCACGCGATGTAGCCCGCATACGACGAAGCGCTATCGGGAAACAGCATCGAGCGAAGCCGCGAACCGGTGCCGTCCGCGGCGATCAGGATGTCGGCGCGAACCGGTGCCGCGCCATCTGCGAATCGGATATCGACGCTGTCCGCAACTTCAGCGACACTCTCGACGGTGTGCCCGTAGAGAATGGCGGTGGGCGGCAGCATGCTGCATAGCGACCGGTAGACGGCGTCCCAGGAAGAAAACGGCAGCAATTCGGGGTCCTCGCGAATCACGTTACCGTTCCGATCGATCCAGCGCCGGCGGTGCGTGGGTACCGACAACATGGCGCGGACCCGATGGCCGTGCTGTTCGAGAAACCGTAGCATTTGCCGCAACACCACGACGCCGCCGCCGCGACCGCGAAGCGGCGCCGTGGCACGCTCGTAGACGTGCACGTCGTGACCCGTGCACGTCAGCGTCAACGCGCATGCGAGTCCTGCTATTGAACCGCCGGCAATGGCTATTTTCATGTTCGTGGTGCAGTGTCCATTCAATGATTCAGTCTAGGGAAACACTGATTAATGCGGCTTGGCTGTCATCGTTGACGTGGCCGAGGACGTTATAGAAGGCAACTCACGGAACGGACCCCCGACGATGAAGAGGCAGATCGGCTTCGCGGAAGCGGAAATTGCAGGCAAGAAGCGCGTGACGAGGCGCCAACGCTTCCTGGCGGAGATGGAGAAGATTGTGCCTTGGCAGCGCTTGCTGGCGGCAATTGAGCCGCATTACCCGAAGGGCGCGCGAGGCCGTCCGCCGATTGGCCTGGAGCGGATGTTGCGGATCTACTTCCTGCAACAGTGGTACGGGCTGTCGGACGAAGGACTGGAAGACGCACTGTATGACAGCGTCGCACTGCGTGCTTTCGCCGGCATTGATCTGGCAGTCGAGAACGTGCCGGATGCGACCACGCTGTTGAAATTCCGGCGTCTGCTGACCGAGCACGAACTGACACGGAAGCTGTTCGACGAGATTGGTATCTCGCTGTGTGAGCGTGGACTGCTGATGAAGGAAGGCACGCTGGTGGATGCGACGATCATCGAAGCGCCACCGTCGACCAAAAACACTGAGAAGAGCCGTGACCCGGAGATGCATCAAACGAAGAAGGGCAACGAATGGCACTTCGGGATGAAAGCCCACGTTGGCGTGGACGCCGAGTCGGGCCTGATCCACAGTGTGGTCGGCACGGCGGCTAACGTGTCGGATGTGTCGCAAGCCCATCTGCTGCTGCACGGCCATGAGGAGGAAGCGTTCGCCGACGCGGGCTACATTGGCGTAGACAAGCGCGACGAAATGCAGGGCAAGGCAGTGAAGTGGCACGTCGCGGTCAAGCGCGGAAAGATCAAGGCGATGTCGGAAGGCCCGCTGAAGGACCTGGTGATCGCGGTTGAACGAACCAAGGCGCAGATCCGGGCGCGGGTCGAGCATCCGTTCCATATCGTCAAGAACCTGTTTCACCATCACAAGACCCGATACAAGGGCCTGGCGAAGAACACCGCGCAACTGTTCAGCCTGTTCGCTCTGGCGAATCTGGTGATTGCGCGAAATCTGTTGCGATCGGTTCATGGGAGCAATCCGTCTTGCGTGTGAAAAAGGCGAGCAGAGAAGCTCGTTTACGAGCCAGATTCATCGAAATGAGCGCCGATTCGATTCGTTATCCGTAAAATTCGACGCCGCTTCATCTGCAAGCCGCGCGGGCGGCACATTAATCAGCATTTCCCTAGGTTTCTGACTCTTGCGATATCGCACTCTAGCGCGGCATCAGCAGTTGTGCTTGCCGCCGGCCATTGATCACCGCGTTGGCTCAGGACTATTAATAAAAATTAGCAACGGTTTCGAACGTGCCGTCGTATGCTTTTTCCATGCTGGAGCCAACCACGAGGAACAAAGTAATGAAGCTGATTCGGCGCGGATTATCCACGAATGTCGGTGCGTGGTGCATCGTGATACTGAGCATCGTAGCGGGGGTGGGGCCGAACAGTGCGTTTGCCGCTGCGCCGCAGGTCAAAACGCAGGGCCCAGGTTTTTATCGGATGATGGTCGGTCAGTTCGAAGTGACCGCATTGCTCGACGGCACGCATCCGTTTCCGATCGACACGGTAATTGAAGGTGTACCGAAGGCTGAAGTCGAACGTGACCTCGCGCGCGATTTTTTGCAGGCACCGGTTCAAGGATCGATCAACGCCTTTCTGATCAATACCGGTTCGAAGCTGATTCTTATCGACACCGGCGCGGGCGTGCTCTATGGCGACTGCTGCGGACGCCTGCTGGCTAATCTGCGCGCCGCGGGCTATCAGCCCGGGCAGATCGACGAGGTATTGCTCACGCATCTGCATAAAGACCATGTTGGTGGCATCGTCGCCAACGGTGCGATGGTGTTTCCGAATGCGGTTGTGCGGACCAGCCGGACCGAAGCGGACTATTGGCTGAATCCGGCGAACAAAACGAAAGGCCCGCTTTTCTCAGCACATTTTTCGATGCGGCAATCGCATCCGTCGCCCCCTATGTGGCGGCCGGCCGCTTCAAGCCCTTCAGCGGGGACCTCGAACTCGATCCCGGGATTCGGGCCGCTGCGCTTCCCGGCCATACGCCGGGCCATACGGCATATCTCGTAGAGAGCGATTCCAAAGATCTGCTTGTGTGGGGCGATGTCATTCATGTCGCGGCGATCCAGTTGCGCAACCCTGCGGCGTCCGTCGAGTACGACTCCGACGCGGTAGCGGCGCGGCGCTCGCGCCGCTACGCGCTCAAGCTCGCCGCGGACAAACATTATCTCGTCGGCGCCGCGCATATCGCTTTTCCCGGATTGGGGCACATCAGGAAATATGGCAGTGCGTATGACTGGGTGCCGGTCAATTACGACGCCTCACCCGCGCAATGATGTCGGCGCCTGGTTTGCCTCTCACCCCATCGAGGAACGGCATATGGAAACAGAAGCGATTGCGCTCATGCCTCACACGCATCGCGCGAACGGCATCCGTCACGAAGCGCGTTGTGCTTCGTGCGAAAAGACAAACGCCACGATAAACGACATTGGGGCGTCCGTATGGGACCACGTGATCCATGCGCTTCTGCCCGGATATCGGAGCGAGGGCCTGGGCGACGCATACCTTGCGCGGCCGGCGTCTCGCCGCGCCACTTATGCGCCGTCGTCGCACATTCAGGTCGAAGTGATCGAGCGCCTTTCCGACACGTCGATTGCCGTGCTTTGGCAGGACGCGACGCGGTGCCGCTACGTCGATCAGGTGTGGATCAGTTGCCGCGCCCGCGTGAAAGGGCGCTGTGCGGTGAGCGGCGCGGTCGTCCGTCGCGAGGATTCGATCTACAAGCCGAGAGTGCGACCCACTCCCCCGGCTAATGCCACCGCCATGATTCTTGCCTCTGTGATCGAGCAAATGACCTGCATGGTTGGAGAGGGTGGGGTGCGCTAGATGCTCAGGAGTTGCGCCGCATTGCCGCCGAGAATCAGGTTCTTTTGCTCCGGTGGCAGTGCAAGACGATCGAGAAACGTGACCGGTTGCTCATAACCCATGTCGAAGCAGTAGTCGCTGCCGAGCAGCAGTCTGTCGATACCGATGTTCTGAATCAGAAAGTCCAGCGCAGGGCCTGAATGCGAGACCGTGTCGTAGCTGAAGCGGCGCAGATAGCTGCTCGGTTTTTTGCGCCAGTCTTCGCGTTTCCGGACGAACCGTCCGGCCCGCGTCGATGCGGCCCATCAGGATCGGTAACGCGCCGCCGGCGTGCGGCGGCGTAATGCGCAAGCGGGGATGGCGATCCATCACACCGCCGAGTATCAGGTGCGAGCCGGCAATCGCCGTGTCGAACGGATTGCCGAGCAGGTTGCTCAGATAGAAGTCGCCCAACCGTGCGCCGCCGACAGTCTGCTGCGGATGCAGAAAAACCGGCAAATCCAGTTGCTCGATCCGCGCAAAGACCGGTTCGAACAGCGGGTCGTCGAGGCCGCGATTGTTGATGTTGGTGTCCATGTAGACGCCGCGGACGCCGGGCAATCCGGCGGCGCGTTCGAGTTCGTCGATCGCGCCGTGAGGGTTGAGCATCGGCAGTGTCGCCAGCACGACGAAGCGTGCCGGATGCCGCAAGTGGACGCTCGATGCCGCCGCATTCCACGTTCTCGCGAGCTTTGCGTTGAAGGCGCGGTCGGCCCAGTAAGCCATCGGCACGCTCAACGAAAGAGCCTGCTTGTCGACCGCGAAAGCCCTACAGTGCGCGCGCCAGTTCTCGACCCTACCTGAGAGGGTCTGTGGGTGCGATTCCCATGGGCTACTCACCTAGACATAAAAGAAATGAGCAAAATTTTGATTGATGTCAGAGCTTCATTCCATATCCTATTGTCGTGTTCTGCGTAGGCCCAGTGTTGGACATCCAGTTCAGTGCGTCGGCGACGAATACGACGCGTACGACCACGATGACGATGCGGAGGCAGCGCGGACGACCCTCTGGAATTCAAGCGTTGGCCCCCTGGGCGCCAAAAACCGGCGCAAGCCTATCCTGCCATACCTCGTTTCAATGTCCGTTTTTATCTTCCGGCCAAGCGCTTTCAGCGAGGTTGGCCGGGAATTTCCGTAAGGCGGCCAGATGCGTCCGCGGGATGCACCCCATGAATCCGCTGTTCTTCCTTTGCTCGACCGCACACCGTATCTCATGGTGCGGGATGTCGATTGAACGAGTCTGCATACTGGGCAGGCGGATTTCTGCGTAGTGATCCGGTCCACTGCCGCTACCTGAATGTCAGATGTCTGCGAGGGCCGCGGCTGGAGTCGGTAATCGCACGCGCTGAATCGGCAACGTCGATTCAGCTTCGGGCGGCTGTTGATCTCCTAAAATCTCGCCGGTCTTTCCCAAAGATATGCAGGCAGGGCTATCGGGAGTTCGTAGAGTAAGGGATATAGTCTGCGAGACTATCGTGTCTCTATCGGCTCGCAGTTCCATTGTGTGAATCCTGATGGCCAGAACGATTCAGCCTGTTGCCTGTGATCGTTCTGCGCCTGCGCCGTCGTGAAGTTTGCCCGGAATCCCTTCGCTACGTCTTTCCGGACATCGGCCCGGTCCGTTGCTCGTGCCAGACGTGTCCAAAATATTTCTTTTATTCCAACGCGATCCGTCTGATTCCATGACGTTCCGATAGCGAAAATCCGGCCAAAAACAGGTGTTGACGAGGTCTTCCCGAGTGAACAAGATGGGATAAAGAGAGCACGACGGAGCGAGCCATGCCAGTTGCGAAAAGCTATACCCGGGCGCAATGGGATGAGCTTGTCCGCACTCTGGAATCACTGCCGGTCAAGCCAGAGGCCGAGCAGCGCGTCTCTATTACCGATGCGATGAAAGAGATGCGTCTGGTAATCGGTGCGGTGAGGAAGAAGGGATATACGCTGGATGAAATCGTTGAACATGCACGGAAGAAGGGCGTTGATTTTAGCGTTGGCTCTGTCAAGTACGCGTTATACCCATCGAAGAAAGACAAACCAGCTCGACAGTCTGCAAAGGAATCGGCACGAGGACGGACCATAAACGGTTCACCATCGCCACCGACATTGCCGTGTATTTCTGCGATCCGAAACACCCCTGGCAACGTGGCTCGAATGAAAATACCAACGGCCTGTTAAGACAATACTTCCCGAAAGGCATCGATCTGTCGGTCTACTCACAGGCCAAACTCAACGCCGTGGCTCGAAGGCTGAACGAGCGTCCAAGGAAGACGTTGGATTACGAAACGCCGGCTGAACGGTTCCATCGAACTATTGCATCGACCGGTTGAATCCGCCCCTGGAAGCTGCCATTGAAGGGGCGAGGGATCCAGTGACCGGATGGGGTCGAAAGTACGCGTTCGTTGAACTCGGTAGCGGCTGTTCGCCGCCGCTCCTCGATGAACGACCGGTGAGCAGCGGTAAGCAGGCACGTCCGCGTCGACACACGAACGACAGCTGTGGCCGAACTCCAGTCTCCCTGTGCGAGTAGACGAATGGCCGTTGTACCTTGAAAGCCGACGTGGAGCGCGCCGGGACGACGGCCCGCCATGGAGGCGAACTCCGACTCAGCCCGACGCGTGCTAGCGTGTCCTGATCGGCTCTGAGAATCGCGCGGGCTCCCCGATGCGGGGTTTCGCGATACGCACAATTGCCCTTGACATGAGTTTGATCGCGCCTGCTGAAGATTGAGACACTTGCCAGTCGTGGTTGCGCAGCATCTTCCGGTCGAGCGGCCGCTGCGCTGCGCTCGCCGGGGTTGCAGCACGGTTTGCATCGTTTCCGGTCGGTAACATGGCCGCAGTTGGGATCATGGCTTCTTCAAGCTTTGCCAGGATCGCGCTGGAAAGTGCCTGACGGTATCGAAGACGGTATTCCTGAAGAAGTCGGCATTCGGATGCCCTGTGTTCGCGATGTTTGAACGAAAGTGCGCGTGGATTCTCTGTTGCAGTCTGTCCAGAGCTGAAAACTGCCGACTGGATTTTTCGGTATGGCTGACGGTATCGTCACTCCCGACCGGCCGGAGAAGCCGTATACACAAGGGTCCCCGTCACCGATTGACGATCGAGTGGACATATCAAGAACGCGCCGGGCAGATTGCCGTCGATTATTCCACCGTCGCGACGTCGATCGCTCCGGCCGGTGTGGCGTGCTCTCTAATTTCGGCCGACGCGTCCCCTTGAGTTTGCTCGGTGGGTGCACCTTGCCCCGTCAACTTTTCCAGCCGCGCACCCAGCAGTTGTCATGCGGCGCGTTTCTCGACCGTATACGGATACCGCTGATAGATGCGTTTCATGCGGTTCTGCTCGCGATGGTTCATACATTTGTCGATCACAGCGGGTAATATGCCGATCGACTGCATCAAGGTAGCGGCTGTTCGGCGCAGGTCGTGCGGCGTCCATTTCTCGTCGCCGAGAACGAGAGAGTTAGTTTTAGCGGTTCGGTTGGCGTGTGCGTCACGTTCATAGAACACCAACTGGCGATCCGACACCTGCTTGGTGATGCTTTTGAGGCCGATGTGCGTTTCGGGTTTGTCTTCGCGGCGGTAGGCGGGCAGCAGCCATTCCTTGCTGTCGGACAGCTGGATGAGTGCACCCATGAGCTTCGCGGCGAAGTCGGACAGAAATACGATGTGAGCGTCCCCGTTCTTCGCGTTCTCAAATGGCACGCGCCAAATTCGCAGTTCAAGGTTGACGTCGCGTTTGCGTGTCTTGAGGACCTCGCCCACACGCGCGTTGGTTGCCAGGATCAGCATCAACACATGCTTTGTCGTTTTGGGCAAATTCGCGGACTCAAGGGCGTTCGGTAGGGCACTGATCTCATGATCCGAGAGCGTTCGCTCCCGTTCACCGTCTGTACCACCGACATCCTTCTTTAAGACCATAAGCAGGGGATCGACGGAAACGTATTCTCGCGCTTGGCACCATTTCATGAACTGCTTGAGATCTGTGAGCGTCCGGTTGGCGAGGCGGTTGGCGCCTCGCGCGATGATCGCATCAAGTGACGACATGATGTGAGCGCGACGCACGTCTTCCATCGCCATGTCGCCGAGCACTGGTAGCACATCCTTTTCGAATGCGCGACGGATTTCTTGCCCCTTGTCGGCCCGCTTCTGCAGAGCGGAGTAGGCCCACTCATTGAATCGCTGTCTGAACGTCTTCCGTGCGAGCTTGCCCTCGAGGCTACGGACTTCTGCGCCCGTCTCGGCTAGCTTTTTCAGCTTTTCGATGCGTTTGTGTTCCAGCGGATCTTCTCCGCAACTAATGCGTGCGCGCGCACTGTCACGGGCATCCCTGATTTGGCGAAGGCTCGACTTCGGGAATGTGCCGAGGCGGAGTTCGCGTACCCGGCCGCCTGCTCGATAGCGCAGCGAAAATTGGACGGAGATGCCCTTTGCCCCTGCGCGGACCACGCCAAAGACACCGTGTCCGTCAGCGAGACGTCGTCCATTGTCTGCCGGCGTTAGCGCTTGCAATTCCCTCGTGGCGAGCGTGCCCATTGCATTCTCCCGTGGGCAAATTTTGCCCCCACAATTGCCCCCACAGATTCGGGGGCTTGCAGGGCATCGTAGTGGAAATTGTGGGACAAGGTGTTCTAATAATTCATTATAAAATCAATGGGTTGAAGGCATATTCCGGAAGACGTTGGAAGTCCGTGGAACCGACAAAAACTTGCATGGGGTGCAGGTGGTCGGAGGTTCAAATCCTCTCGCCCCGACCAAAAAGATCAAAAGGACTTACGGTGAAAGCCGTAAGTCCTTTTTTCTTGCCCGTCGCGCGGGGCAGCGTTTCCCGCTGTCAACGCTTCGCCCACGCTCATCTGCATCCCGAAGCCTCGATTGCTTTGCTCATGCGCTCGGTTTCGGCTGTCTTGCACATCGCGACCGCCGTGGGCAGCATCGACCCGCCGCCCCATTCTCGCGAAGCCGATTTTTTGCAGTTGGCGTCACGGCGCGTTTTCCACGCGGTGAGCCTCTTCTCGATCGCCGCTTTGCAACTCGCCGACACCGCGGCCTTGCCCTTGACGAGCTGCTCCAGCTTCTGCTCCGCGACGATCTGATCGTGCCACGCGCACAGATTCATGCTCATCTGATTCGCGTCGCAATGCGACAGGGCCGCGTCGACCTCACTGGCGGGCAGTCCACTGCGGGTTGCGATGACGTCGGCTGGAGTGGATGCGGCGGCCAGTGCCGAACTGCTAACAAGCGCAAGCGCGACACACAGCCGTCTCATTGCCGGCCCTGCATCAGGAACGGCGCCGCTTCTTCGCGGCAGCGATTTACCAAGCCTGGCATTCGCACTGCCGGTAGCCGTCGCCCGTGGGCATCGCGAGGATGTACATAGACGTTGCGTGCCATTTCGATTGCGACTTCATCGTTCTGCCCACGATTTGCTACCGCTAACGCCTGTCGGGCGCCGGTTGCGCCCGTGTTATAGGTATAGCTCACGAGAGCGTCGAACCGCCGCTGCGTTAGCTCATGATCCGTAACTCGGCTTTTGACCGAACCTTCCGCGGCACGAACCCTTGTTGCGAGTTGAGCGTTGACATCTGCCAAGGTCACCGGCCGCCGCATTTCGTCATTGGTGCATCGGCCAAAGTACGCAGGCGTGCCTATCCCGAAGGTGCAATTGTTCGCTACGTCGTTGTCGTAGCGAAGGACAGCGCCCTCGCGCATCCGCAATGCAGTCCATCCGGCATCGCTCAACTTTTTTTTGATTCGTTTGGCACGTTCAGCTCCTCAAGAATAGGCGAGTGCAATCTGGCAGACTTGTCACCGGCACGCGTTCGCATTCGCAAGCGCACACGAATCACCGCCCTTGAGCCCCCAACGCCACAAACCGCTCCAGATGATGATCCTCATCCCCAAGCTGATGATCGATCATCACGAGCCGCTTCGCGTAATGCGCGAGCGGCAGTTCCCACGTCATACCGATCCCGCCGTGCAACTGGATGCATTCCTCCGCGACTCGCGTGCCGATCCGGCCGATGCTGTACTTCGCCGCCGACACCGCGCGCTCGCGCGCGTTTCGTTCGCCGTCGAGCGCCGCCGCCGCGTTGATCACCGCCGAGCGCGCCTGCTCGATTTCAAGCAGCAAATCGGCCATGCGATGCTGCAACGCCTGGAAGCTGCCGATCGGCACGCCGAACTGCTGGCGCGTGCGCAGATAGTCGAGCGTGTAGTCTTTCGCGACGTCCATTGCGCCGACCGCTTCCGCGCACAGCGCGAGCACGCCGCAACTCACCGCATATTCGAGCGTCGCAAAGCCGTGATCCACTGAGCCGAGCACGGTGTCGTCGCGGAGCGTGACGTCGTCGAACGTCACTTCGGCCGCGCGTCCTCCGTCGATCTTGCGGTAGCCGCGCACGCTCACACCCGTCGCGTCCCTCGGCACCAGAAACAGCGTGATGCCGGCTTCGGCATCGTCCTCGCCGCTCGTGCGTGCCGAGACGAGGAACGCCTGAGCATGCTCGCCATGCTGAACGACGGCCTTTGCGCCGTGCAACGTCCACACGCCGCTGTTGCCATTTACGCTGCGGCGCGCGCGCGTCGTCGCGACCCGGGCAAGCTCGTAATGACTGTCCGGTTCACCATGCGCGAGCGCAACGATCCGCGAGCCGTCGATCAACGAACCCAGCGCCGCATTCTGCACGTCGCTGCCGCTGCGAGCGATCGCCCGGCCGACGACCAGCGTATCGAGAAACGGTTCGACGACGAGCCCGCGGCCGATGCTCTCGAACACCACGGAAATATCGAACCCGCCGCCGCCAAAACCGCCGCTCGCTTCGTCGAACAGTGCGCCGATCACGCCAAGCTCCGCGAAGCGTGCCCACAATTCGGTGCTGAAGCCTTGCGTCGAGCGTGCGATTTCATCGCGCGTCGCGAAGCCGTACTGCTCGCTGATAAACCGATTCAGCGTATCCGCCAGCATGCGGCGATCTTCGGTGTGCTGGAAATTCATGACGTGCGCCTCTTACAGTCCGAGGATCATTTTGGAAATGATGTTCTTCTGGATTTCGTTCGAGCCGCCGAAGATCGACAGCTTGCGATTATTGAAGTACTGCGACGCGGCACTCGCGGCTTCGTCGGGGCCGACCGGCACGCCGTCGAAGCCTTCGTGCAGCGCTTGCTCGACGAACGGCTGCGCATAAGCGCCCATCGCACGCCGCGTCAGCGACGAGATCTCCTGACGGATCTCCGTGCCGCGAATCTTGAGCATCGAACTCTCGGCACCGGGCACGCCGCCGCCTGCCACGGCCGCGATCACCCGAAGATTGGTCGTCTTCATGTTCTCGAGATCGATCTCGACGCGCGCCATGCGTGCCGCGAACGCCGGATCCTCGGCGAGCGGCCGGCCGTTGCGCAGCTGTGTCGCGGCGATCTTGCGCAGACGGTTGAAGGCGGCGACGGAAAAGCCGACGCCGGCGATATTGGTGCGCTCGTACGTAAGCAGATATTTCGCGTAGGTCCAGCCCTTGTTTTCTTCGCCGACGAGATTTCCGACCGGCACGCGCACGTCGGTGAAGAACACTTCATTGACCTCGTGCTCGCCGTCGAGCGTGATGATCGGCCGGACTTCGACGCCCGGCGTGCTCATGTCGATCAGCAGAAAGCTGATGCCTTCCTGTTTGCGCACGTCGGTCGCGGTGCGCACGAGGCAGAAGATCATGTTCGCGTAATGACCGAGTGTGGTCCACGTCTTCTGGCCATTGACGAGGTAGTGCTCGCCCTGCGCGTCCTTGCCGCGCACTGCCGTCGTCTTGACCGACGCGAGATCGGAGCCCGCGCCGGGCTCCGAATAGCCCTGGCACCACCAGTCGGAACCATCGAGAATGCGCGGCAGCCAGTGACGCTTCTGCGCCTCGCTGCCGTACTTGATCAGCACCGGCCCGAGCATGTTGACGCCGAACGGCACGACGCGTGGCGCGCCGGCGAGTGCGCATTCGTTTTCGAAGATGAATTTCTGCACTGCGCTCCAACCCGGGCCGCCGTACTCTTTCGGCCAGTGATTCGCGAGCCAGCCTTGCGCGTTCAGAATCGCGTGCCACTCGGCCATGTCGTCGCGCGTCAGACGCCGCCCGCCGTGCACCTTGCCGGCGAGACGTCGCGGGAGCTTGTCGCGCAGAAACGCCAGCACGCTGGCGCGAAACGCTTCTTCCTCGGAAGTGAAGTTCAGATCCATCGCAGTCGTTCCGTCAGTATTCGTGGTGGTTCAGGCCGTCGTGTTCAGGCTCGCGAAATCCGCGCCGCGCTCGACCAGTTCGACGAGCAGCGGCGACGGCCGCCAGAACAGCGGGTCTTCCTTAGCGAACTCGCGGATGTCGGCGAGAATCGTCGGCAGGCCCACGCTATCCGCGTATTTCATCGGACCGCCGCGGTAGCGCGGAAAGCCGTAGCCGTACAGCAGGGTCACGTCGACGTCGAGCGGGCGCAGCGCGATACCTTCGTGGACGACGTTCGCGCCTTCGTTGATCATCGCGGCCAGATAGCGGCGCATGATCTGCTCGTCGGTGAAGCTGCGCGGCGTGATGCCCGCGCGCGCACGCTCGGCGTCGATGATCGCCTCGACTTCGGGATCGGGCATGGCGCCGCGCGATCCTTCGGGGTACAGATAGAATCCGCGGCCGGTCTTCTGGCCGAACCAGCCGCGCTCGCACAGGCGGTCGGCGATCTGCACGTAGCGCGCGTTCGGGTCGCGCGTGGCCGCGCGGCGTTGGCGCGCCGCCCAGCCGATGTCGCCGCCCGCGAGATCGACCACCTGAAACGGGCCCATCGGCAAGCCGAACGCCCGCACCGCCGCGTCGATCTGATACGGCGATGCACCGTCTTCCATCAGCGCGTCCGCGGCGGCGCGGTACACGGCAAGCAGGCGATTGCCGATGAAGCCGTCGCACACGCCGGCGCGCACCGGCGTCTTGCGCAGCTTCTTCGCGAACTCGAACGCGGTCGCGACGACGTCGGCGCTGACCTGCTTCGGCACCACGACTTCGAGCAGCTTCATGATGTTGGCGGGCGAGAAGAAGTGCAGGCCGATTACGTCGGCGGGGCGCGAGATGCTGGCTGCGATCGTGTCGATGTCCAGATACGACGTGTTGGTCGCGAGCACCGCGCCAGACTTGCAGACGCGATCGAGCTCGGCGAATACGGCCTTTTTGACGTCGAGATCTTCGAACACGGCTTCGATCACGAGGTCGGCGTGAGCAAGCGCATCGTACGACGTGCTGCCGCTCCAGCGCGCCATGGTCGCGGCTTTCTTCTCAGCGGTGAGGCGGCCCCTGGCGATCAGCCCGTCGTAGACCTTGTCGATGTGCGCGCGGCCACGCGCGAGCGCCGCTTCGTCGCGTTCGATCAGCGTGACGGGCAGCCCCGCGTCGAGCACTGCGACCGCAATGCCCGCGCCCATCGTCCCGCCGCCGATCACGCCGATCGCCTCGAGCGCGCGCGGTTTCGCGTCGCGCGTTTCGGGCGCCTTCAGCACTTCGCGCTCGGCGAAGAATGCGTGAACCAGGCCGGCGCGCTGCGGGCTGTCGAGGCATTGCAGGAACAGCTTGCGTTCGAGCTTCAAGCCCTCCTCGAAGGGCTGTTCGATCGCGGCTTCGACGGCATCGACGATTTTCAGCGGCGAGAACAGGCCGCGCGCTTTCTTCGCGGTTTCGTCACGCGCTTTCGCGACGGCGGCGCGGCTCGCGGCGCGATCGATCAATGCGGCGGCGTCGCGCGTGCGGCGTACCGGCGCGTGCGCGGCGAGCAGCTCGTGCGCGTAGGCGAGCCCTTCGGCGAGGATGTCGCCGCTGTCGCCGAGACGGTCGACGAGGCCGAGCGCGAGCGCCTCCTTCGCGCTCGCGTGACGGCCGCTCAGCATCAGGTCGAGCGCCGCCGGCGCGCCGATCAGACGCGGCGTGCGTTGCGTGCCGCCCGCGCCAGGCAGCAGACCCAGCTGCACTTCGGGCAGGCCGAGCTTCGCGCCGTCGACGGCGATCCGGTAATGCGCGGCGAGCGCCACTTCGAGCCCGCCGCCGAGCGCGGCGCCATGCAGCGCGGCAATCACGGGTTTCGTGCATGCCTCGATGCGATTGCACACGTCCGGCAGCGAAGGCGGCACCGGCGGCTTGCCGAACTCGCGAAGATCGGCACCGGCGATGAAGTTGCGCCCCGCGCCGACGATCAGCACGGCTTCGACCGCGCGGTCGGCGTCGGCGGCTTCGATCGCGGCCAGCAGGCCGCGCCGCACGTCGGCCGATAGCGCGTTGACCGGCGCGTGGTCGATCGTGACGAGCAGGACCTTGCCGTGCAATTCGCGCGTGACGACGTCGGCTGAGGAGGAAAGGGTCATCGGTAGGTGTCTCCGTTTGAGGATGGCGAGGCGCGCCGGATCGTCCCATTCTGGAGTGGTCAACGTTCATTGACAATGACACCGTTGATTGACAGACTGTCAAAATTATTTTGACAAAGGCTGGGCGATGGACGTCAACTCGCTGACCCTGCTCGTCGACATCCTCGACGCCGGCAATCTGAGCGAAGCGGCACGCCGGCTCAAGATGAGCCGCGCGAACGTCAGCTATCACCTGAATCAGCTCGAGCGTTCGGTCGGCCTGCAATTGGTGCGACGCACCACGCGTCGCGTCGAGCCGACCGAGATCGGTCTGCGGCTCTACGAGCACGGCCGCACGATCCGCAACGCGCTGCTGGCCGCGCGCGAGTCGGTGACGACACTGGGCCAGAGCCTGCAGGGGCGCGTGCGGCTCAGCGTGCCGAGCGGCTATGGCCAGCTCGTGATGTCCGGCTGGCTGATCGCGTTCAAGCGGCTGTATCCGGGTATCGTGCTCGATGTGATGTTCGAGAACCGTGTCGAGGATCTGATGCGCGACGAGATCGACATTGCGGTGCGCGTGATGTCGGAGCCGCCGCAAAACCTCGTCGCGCGGGATATGGGGACAGTCCGGTACGTGGCCTGCGCATCCCCCGAATTCGCGCGGACACACGGCATGCCCGCGACGCTCGACGACCTGCGCACCGCGCCGCTGATTACCGCGGCCGTGATCGGCAAGCAGTTGCGGCTCGCCGCGTATTTGCGCGACGAGCGTCATGAAGTCCTGCTCGAACCGACGATTATTTCGGAAAACTTTCTATTTTTGCGCCAGGCGGTCCTGGCCGGTCTCGGTGTCGGACTCGTGCCCGACTACGTGGTGCAGGACGATCTGAAGCTCGGCGCCGTGCTGACCGCGCTCGATGCCTGGCGGCTCAGCATCTTCGGCACGCACATGTACATGCTGTACATGCCGAATCGGCATCACACGCGCGCGGCGGCGACGTTCATCGACTTCGTGCTGGAGCAGGCGCAGGGCTCGGGCAGGGGCGGCGCGAACTGAAGCTGCGAACTCAGGCGCCAAGTCTGCGCGCGATGGCCGTCGTGACCATCGGCACGCCGACCCGCAGCAGCTTGCGCACGCCTTCGTCGCTACCGACTTTCTCCACCGCGTTGTCGATCATCGCCTGCATCACGCTCGCCGGATAAAACTCGCGAAACAGCGTGTTGGCGCCGGTTTGCTCGAACACGTGGTGCAGGAGCGACCCAACGGGGGGCCGATGCGCTTGAACAGGCCCATCTTGACCACCCGGTAGCGTGTACGCATTGGAACAGAGCGCCGCGCACTCGTCGAAATAGCGCGGCAGGAACACCTTGTAGTAATCGTTGAAGTGCACCGGATAGAACAGGCTTTCGGGAAGACCGGCCTTCACGCCGTAGATGGCGGTCAGCAGACGCGGGCCGGTGTCGCCCCACTTCAGTGCCCGGCCTTTCATCGCTTCGACCCGTTCGATCGCCTCGTGCAAGCGCGGCTGATCCAGATCGAGCCTCAGAATCGCATTACAGATGCTCGACTGGGTTTCCCGGCCGATCAGATCGCCCTTGACGTTGAGATCGAAATCGCGTAGCAGCAGCATGTCGGTATCGACCCAGATCTCATCGGTCTTCGTGAACATCACGAAGCGGAAATAGTCGGTGAAATGCTGCATCGACGGCACGCCGTGAATCGGGAAGTCGTTCAGCGAGTCGCGCGGCAGTATCGTGGTCGCGTCCTTCGCGATCACGCCGGGCGGCAGAGTGTCGATCGGCTCGTAGCTATAGAGCGCGACCTCGCTGCCGTACAGCGTGAAACGAATTCAGACAGGCGATCTCGTAGGGAGAAAGTTCCGGGCCATGCCAGAACGATGCAAACCTTGCCTTGCGCATATGTCATCCGGTAGCGATCGTGCGGCGCAACATGCGCGCCGAACCTGTGTAACGATCCTGGACGGGCACGGCACAGGTCAGATGTAAAGGGCTTGAATCGCAAGGAGTTGTCGCAAAACATTGAGTTCAGCGCAACGAGTCGGCGATTATGAGCGGGACTATGTCGTATCTGGCGAATTCAGTTGCGCACGGCAATGCATCAACTGAGTGCGCAAGGTCGTGGGCTAAACTGCGGAACACCGGCCATGCGCGCAGAGGCAGCAAGCGACGGACCATGCATCACGCCATGCAGCGACAACGACGATATCCAGGAGACCCGATGAACCTCGACGGCGAGACTTACGATTCGCTCACGGCCAGATTCGCGTGGCGTATTCCACCGCGCTACAACATCGGCGTCGACACATGCGACAAGTGGGCCGATGGCTCGGGGCGTCTCGCGCTAATCTACGAAGACGCCGACGGCCGCGCGACCCGCTATACGTTCGACGAACTGAAAGCCCTGTCCGACCGCTTCGCCAATGCGCTGCTCGCGGCGGGCGCGCGGCGCGGCGAGCGCATCGGCATCTTTCTGTCGCAATCGATCGAAACGGCCATCGCGCATCTCGCGGCTTACAAGGCCGGCATGGTCGCGGTGCCGCTGTTCGCGCTGTTCGGCGTGGACGCGATCGAGCATCGGCTCGGCGACAGCGCTGCGGTCGCGCTGATCACCGATCACGCCGGCGTGCAAAAGATCGACGAAATTCGCGGCGCGCTGCCCGAGTTGCGACACGTGTTCAGTGTCGATATCGAGCAGGATGACGAAGCATCGGACGCGCCCGTGCGGTCGTTCTGGCAGGCGTTGAATGGCGCTTGCGCCGAGTTCACGCCGGCCGACACCGCCGCGGACGATCCGGCGATCATCATCTATACGTCGGGCACGACCGGAAAACCGAAGGGCGCGTTGCACGGGCATCGCGCTTTGCTCGGGCACCTGCCCGGCGTCGAGATGTCGCAGCAGGGCTTTCCCGCGCGCGCGACGCTGATGTGGACGCCCGCGGACTGGGCGTGGATCGGCGGTCTGTTCGACGTGCTGCTGCCATCGTGGCATCACGGTGTCGCGGTGCTGGCGCGCCGTTTTGCGAAATTCGACGGCCACGCCGCGTTCGATCTGCTCGCGCGTCACGCGGTCTCCCATGCGTTTCTACCGCCGACCGCGCTGAAGATGATGCGCGGCGTCGAGCGGCCCGCTCATCTGCGTCTCGCGTTGCAATCGGTCGCGAGCGGCGGCGAATCGCTGGGCGAGGAACTGATCGGCTCTGGGCGCGACGCACTCGGCACGACGATCAACGAGTTCTACGGGCAGACCGAGTGCAACGTCGTGGTGTCGTCGTGCGCGGCGCTGTTCGAGCCGCGCTTCGGCGCGATCGGGCGCGCGGTGCCGGGGCACCATGTCGCGATCGTCGATGCCGCCGGCAACGAACTGCCGCCCGGCGCGATCGGCGATATCGCGGTGGCCGCGCCCGATCCGGTGATGTTTCTCGGCTACTGGCGCAACGTTGCGGCCACCAACGACAAATTCCGCGGCAGGTTTCTGCTGACCGGCGATCTCGGCACGCGCGACGCGGACGGCTTCATTCGCTTCGTCGGTCGTGGCGACGACGTGATCACGAGCGCCGGTTACCGGATTGGACCGGCGTCGATCGAGGATTCGCTGCTGCGTCATCCGGCCGTCGCGATGGCGGCCGTGGTCGGCGCCCCCGATCGCGAGCGCACCGAAATCGTGATGGCGTTCGTCGTGCTGAAAGCGGGTTTCGTCGGCGACGATGCACTCGTGCGCGAGATCCAGCAGCACGTGAAGACGCGTCTGGCCGCGCACGAATATCCGCGCGAGATTCGCTTCCTCGAAAGCCTGCCGATGACGGCCACCGGCAAGGTGATCCGCAAGACGCTGCGCGAGGCGGTGACGCACGGTCCGGACGCGATCTCACCGGCGAAAAACTGAGTCTGCTACGATGACCAACCCACGATGGGAATCACAGCGGAGAGATTGGATGCGCCCCGAGAGTGCAATGCGTTTCGACCAGGAGTTCGCGCCGCGCATTGCCGAGGCGATCGCCGCGTGTATCGCCAAGACCGTGCACACCGACGTGTTGCCGCATGGCGAACAGGGTCAGCCCACCCGCGTGCGGATTCACGCCACGCCGCTCGATGAGCTCGGTCATTACCCGCATCCGTTGAATCTGTATCTGACCTGGGACAGCGACGAAATAGAAAGGCTGATGGGCGAGCAGGGCGCGACGCGTTTCGCCAGATATCTGGCCGCGCTGCCGCGCAAGCTCAATGCGTGGACCCAGGCGCGCGAACTCGATTTCTCCACGCACACGCAGGGTGAGCCGGTTACGTTGATCGGCGGGCTCGATTTCGAATCGTAGACGCGCGCGCGATGGCGGGCTTGCGTTCGAGAGCTGGATGAAAAACGGCCGCTGTGCTCGAAGAGCCAGCGGCCGTTGCTTTTGCAGCGTTGGGTTACAGCGACGACGCTCAGCCGCCCAGCGCCGGATCGCTCATGCTGTTGTTTGCCGTCTCGACATGACCGGCGATGCGGCGCGCGAACGTCGGGTCCGTATCGACGGTGATCGCGAGATCGTACCAGCCGTATGCTTTGCGCAGATCGAGGTACAGATTGTCGGTGTCGCCGCCGCGTACCGAATGCTTGATCACATGGCTCGCGTCGTACGCGTTGACGATCGTGAACTGGCAACGCGCGCTGCCGACGTTTTCGAGCCGCAGTTGCAGATTGCCGTTCGCGACATCGTAGCCGTCGGCGACGGCCGGCCGTGCGGTGTCCGAACCTTTCCACCAGTTCCGTGCGACCACCTGGCCCGCGAAGCGGCGCAGGAAGCCGTTCGGCCCGTGCACGCTGAAGTCGTAGCTGCCGTCGGCGTTGAGCAGCAGCGCGTCCTGCAGATGCTTGCCCGCTTCGACGGTATAGCTGCGCGGCGCGTCGGCGCTATTGGCCGCGTACACGAGGAACACCGCGCCCGCGCGGCCCGTGTTGACGAAGCGCATCGTCAGCTTGCCGTTCGAGCCTTCGTCGACGCGCACGAACAGTTCGTACGGCAACGCGCGCGCCGGGCGCACGCCCGCTTCCTGCTTCGGCACCGTCTGCACCGTCGGCGGTTGCGGCACGTAGTCCGGGTGACGGTTCTGGTCGGGCGGCACGTAGCCGCTCGTGCCCGGCAGCGACGGCACCGACGCGTTCGGATTCGCGAAGTTGAACGCGGAGGTCAGATCGCCGCACACCGCGCGACGCCACGGCGTGATGTTCGATTCGCCGAGATTGTGCTGCTGGCCGAAGCGCTTTTCGATGAAGCGGATCACCGACGTATGGTCGAACACTTCCGAGCACACGTAGCCGCCTTTGGACCACGGCGAGACCACCAGCATCGGCACGCGCGGTCCGAGCCCGTACGGCCCGGCGACGTTCTTCGCGTCGCCCGCATAGATTTCGTGCGTGATGTCGACGGTCGACAGACCGTTCGCGCTCGACGCGGCCGCGAACGGTGCGGCGATGTGATCGAAGAAGCCGTCGTTTTCGTCGTAGTTGATCAGCAGCACGGTCTTGCTCCACACGTCCGGGTTCGACGTGAGGATCTGCAGCACCTGATCGATGTACCACGCGCCGTAGTTGGTCGGCCAGTTCGGATGCTCGCTGTACGCTTCGGGCGCGACGATCCACGACACCTGCGGCAGCGTGCCGTTCTGCACGTCGCGCTTCAGAATGTCGAAGTAGCCGTCGCCGTTGGCCGCGTTGGTGCCGGTCCGCGCGTTGTCGTATAGCGGGTTGCCCGGCTGCGCGTTGCGGTACTGATTGAAATACAGCAGCGAGTTGTCACCGTAGTTGCCGATGTACGCGTTCTTCGTCCAGCCCCACGAATCGTTCGCGTCGAGCCCGGTGCCGATGTCCTGATAGATCTTCCACGAGATGCCCGCGTTCTGCAGCACTTCGGGGAAGGTCGACCAGCCGTAGCCGAGTTCCGAATTGTCGATCACGGGACCGCCGCCGCTGCCGTCGTTGCCGACCCAGCCGCTCCACATGTAGTAGCGGTTCGGATCGGTCGGACCCATCAGCGAGCAGTGGTAGGCGTCGCAGATCGTGAATGCGTCGGCGAGCTGATAGTGGAACGGGATGTCGTCGCGCGTCAGGTAGGCCATCGTGGTCGCGCCTTTCGACGGTACCCACTGATCGTTGCGGCCGCCGTTCCATGCGGCGTGCGTGGAGCCCCAGTCGTGCGCGAGATCCTGCAGGAATTGCAGGCCGAGGTTCGGCGCGCCCGGACGGAACGGCAGCACGTAGCTGGCACCGCTGGCGTCGGCGGTTTGCGGCTGATACCACACCGGCTGGCCGTTCGCGAGGTTGATCGCGCGCGTGTCGCCGAAGCCGCGCACGCCTTTGAGGGTGCCGAAGTAGTGGTCGAACGAACGGTTCTCCTGCATCAGCACGACGATGTGCTCGACGTCGCGGATCGTGCCGGTCCGGTTGTTGGCCGGAATCGCGAGCGCATTGCGGATGCCCGGCGGCAGCATGCTCAACGCGGTGAAGGAACCGGCGGCTTGCGCGGCCGAGCGCAGAAAATCACGACGATTGTTTGAGGTCATGGTTGGGGCGGTGGTGGCTTTGATCTTCGGTGGAGGAGAAAGGCACGGGGACGACAAATTGCGGTACTGAAACGGCGATGCTGCGTCGGACGCGCGAAGGCAGGCTAGCCGCCGCGCGCGGCGCGATTCTCAATCGACGGTATGGATGACGGGGCTGGCCAGCGGCGGCGAGGTGGCGGACAGCGCCGTGCCGGCTTCGGATGCGGGTGCCGCCGGTGTCTGGATCGTCAGCGTCGGCGGCGCGGAGTCGGCCGGCGGCGGGGCGATCGATGGGTCGCCGGGATCAGCGGCGGAATGATTCGGTTGAACTGATCGTATTCGTGCTGGCGGGCGGGGCGTCGTCGCTGCACGCTCCCGCTAGCGCGCACAGCGCGATCACCGCGATGGCACCCGTCAAACGTTTGCGACGGGGCGCACGACTCGGCTTCGACACGAAGGACATGGCACTGTCTCCGGGCGGGGAAGGGATGCCTCGCAATCGATGTGCCGAGGTCAGCGATGCAGCAGCATAATCGGCGATCCGTGTAATTTTTATGAAGTATCGGTAACAGACGGGCGCCGCTTATCGTTGTGCGCGCACGAATGCCGCGATGGCGTCGTTGAGTGCGGCGGGCGCGTCGCGATGCGGCGAGTGTCCGCATGCGTCGAGCTTCACGAGTTGCGCGTGCGGCACGCGCGCGGCGATCGTGTCGATCTGCGCCATCGTGCCGTAGTTGTCGTCGTGGCCCTGGATCGCGAGCAGTGGTCGACGGATCGGCGCGAGCGCCTCGACGATCGACCACCGCCTGAACGCAGGGTCGAGCCAGATATCGTTCCAGCCGTAGAACGCGGAATCGACGTCCGCGTGATAGCGGGCGAGCTTCGCGCGCAGATCGGTGGTTTCGTAAAGCTGCTTCGTTTGGGCGATGCTTTGCACCGAGATGTCTTCGACGAATACGTGCGGCGCGATCACGACCGCGCCCGCGAGCGCATCGGGGTACAGCGCCGCATACAGCAGCGCGATCGAGCCGCCGTCGCTATGACCGATCACCCACATGCGTTGGCGTTGGCGCAGGTCGATATCGAGCGCGTCGAGCAGGGTGGGGAGGATGTCGCGCGCCTGGGCGGTCATGAAATCGACCGGCCATTTGTCGTCAGGCGCACGCGCTGTCGAGAGTCCGTAGCCTGGCCGCGAATAGACGAGCCCGCGCATGCCGAGTCGCGCGCACAACGTCTGCGGCCAGTCGCGCCACATCGCGATCGAGCCGAGACCTTCGTGCAGGAATACCGCGATCGGCGAATCGTCCTGCTGAGCATTCGCCTGCTCGTTGACCCAGCGGTACTCGATGCGCAGCGGTCCATGCGACGCGCTCGCCGGCAGTTCGGCAAGGCGGCTGGCGGCACTCGCGGAGGAAGTGGCAGGGGCGGTACCTCGGTTCTGCATCAATGAATCACCTATGACTGTTCGCGTAGCTTGAAGCGTTGAATCTTGCCGGTGGCGGTCTTCGGCAGATCGTCGGTGAACACGATATCGCGCGGGTACTTGTGCGGCGCGAGCCGTTCCTTGACGAAGGTCTTCAGTTCCTCAGCGAGCAGGTCGGACGGCATGAAGTCGCGCTTGAGCACGACGAACGCGCGCGTTTTCACGAGCCCGCCATGCTCGACACCGACCACCGCCGCTTCGAGCACCGCCGGATGCGCGACGAGCACCATCTCGACCTCGACCGGCGACACATATTGGCCGCTCACTTTCAGCATGTCGTCGCTGCGGCCCGCGTAGACATAGCAGCCGTTCGTGAGACGCCGATATTTGTCGCCGCTTCTGATCCATTCGCCGAGAAACGTCGCGCGCGTTTTCTCGCGATTGCTCCAGTACATCAGCGCCGCGCTCGGCCCCTTGATGAACAGATCGCCGACTTCGCCATCGGGCACCGGCCGCCCGGCTTCGTCGCGCAACTCGACTTCGTAGCCCGGCACGGGGCGCCCGGTCGTGCCGTATTCGACTTCGCCCGCGCGATTCGACATGAAGATGTGCAGCATTTCCGTCGAGCCGATGCCATCGAGAATCTCGACGCCGAAGTGCGCGGTGAAGCGTTCGCCGACGTCGCGTGGCAACGCCTCGCCGGCCGACGCGCACACGCGGATCGCGACGTCGGCGCGCGCGGGCAGGTTGGGCGACACCAGCATGTTCGCGTACAAGGTCGGCACGCCGTAGAACACGGTCGGGCGGTGCCGGACGAGGCGCGCGAAAATCGCCTCGGCGGTCGGACGCTCGGCCATCAGGATCGCGGTCGCGCCGACCGACAGCGGAAACGTCAGCGCGTTGCCGAGCCCATATGCAAAGAACAGTTTCGCCGCCGAAAACACCACGTCGCTCTCGACGATGCCGAGCACCGGCTTCGCATACAGCTCGGCGGTCCAGTACAGATTCGCGTGCGTATGGACGGTGCCTTTCGGCTTGCCGGTCGAGCCCGACGAATAGAGCCAGAACGCGATGTCGTCCGCGTTGCTTGCACAGCCTTTGACGGCGGGTAGCGCGGTGTCGACCAGCGTTTCGAAGCGGGGCGCCCCGAGCGGCGCTTCGGTGCAGGCGTGAGGCTGCGAGACGATCGGTTGGCAGCCGTCGTCGTCGATGCTGCTCAGCGCCTCCGTCACGTTAGGTAGCAACGGTTCCGATACGATCACCGCTCGCGCGTGGCTGTGCGTCAGCATGTACGTATAGTCGGCGGCGCTCAGCAAGGTGTTCGCGACGACCGGCACGATACCGGCGTAAAGCGCGCCGAGAAATGCGACCGGCAGCGATACGGTGTCGAGCATCACGAGCAGCACGCGTTCCTCGGGATGCACGCCGAGCGCACGTAGTGCGCTGGCGCAGCGCCGCGCGCGCTGTTCGAGTTCGCCGTAGGTCGTCGCGCCGTCGTCGTCGATATAGGCGACTTTGCCCGCGCGCGCTTCGTTCAACTGGAACAGATGCCTCGCGAAGTTGAACAGCGGGGGCGGCGGCGCAACCGGCTCGCGTGCGCTCGTTTCCAGCAGGGCTTCCATATGTCTCCTCCATCCGTGGACACGGTCCGGCTCTTGTGTGATCGTGATCTGTTCGCGGCTCACGCGCGCGTGAATTCGATCGCCCCTTGCGGCAGCAGATACAGCACCAGCGCCCGGCCGTTCGCGACGGTCGGACGATGCGCCGAGCCGGGGCCGTACACGCACCAGCCGGCCGGATGGCCGTCGAACGTCGCGCCGTCGGTGACGGGCATGATCAGATCGATCTCGCCGTGCGGATGGACGTGGTGCGGCCCGGCAATGTCCTGCATGTCGACGACGTCGACGGAAAAGCCGTGCGTGTCGGGCAGCGCCTTGAAGATGCGGCCGTAGCGGATGCCGCCGGCCTCGCGGTTGCACAGCCAGCCTTCGGCGACGCCGCTGCGGCATGCGTTCGCGAGTTCGTGAAAGGTGGGGCTGCTGGCGGGCCAGGTGTCGTTCAGCCAGTCCGCGAGCGCGGCGTCGAGCGGCCGCCCGGCGAGTTGCACAGTGACGCCTGCGATCAGGCGCTGGAATTCCTGTGGGGACATGCGAGCCTCCAGAAGCGCGCTCACGCAGGCCGGCCGCCGGGTCGCCGGCCGCCGGATCGCCGGCCACCGGAACTTGGGTGCATGCGTATTGCGGCGCCGTCTCCGTGACGCGGCCGGAATGCCAAGGCGGCGCGCGACTGTGTTTGTGATTGGATCAGCTTTTGGCGAAAATTAAACCGTTCACTTGGTGCGTGTCAAGCACTATAGTACATGTATCGTAGTCACGAGGTCGCAAAACATGAATCAAAAGTACCCTCCCGCACCGTTGGACGAAACCGACGACGGCGCGGCCCGCGCCGAACGCACCGGGCGCGCGGGTGAACGCACGGCCGAACGTGGCGGCGAGCGCGAAGAACGCGATCCGTTCCTGACCGCGATGGGCGAGCGTGTGCGTTTGCTGCGCGCGCGCCGCGGCATGACGCGCAAGACGCTGGCGGCCGAAACCGGTTTGTCGGAGCGGCATCTGGCGAACCTCGAATCGGGCGTCGGCAATGCGTCGGTGCTGGTGCTGCGGCAGCTCGCGGCCACGCTGAACTGCTCGCTCGCCGAGGTGATCGGCGACGAAACCACCGCGTCCGTCGAATGGCTGCTGATCCGCGAGTTGCTGCGGGGGCGCGACCAGGCGGCACTGCAGCGCGCGCGCATCGCGCTCGCCGAGATGTTCGCGCAGGCGCCGCGCGACCCACACCGCAAGGACCGCATCGCGCTGATCGGCCTGCGCGGCGCGGGTAAGTCGACGCTCGGGCGCATGCTCGCGCAGGAGCGCAAGGTGCCGTTCATCGAGCTCACGCGCGTGATCGAACAGCTCGCGGGCTGTCCGCCGTCGGAGATTCATTCGCTGTACGGCGCGAGCGCGTATCGACGCTACGAGCAACGCGCGCTCGAGGCGGTGATCCACGAGCATCCGCACGCGGTGATCGCGTCGCCGGGCGGGCTCGTGTCGGAAGCGGGCACGTTCAACGTGCTGCTGTCGCACTGCTTCACCGTGTGGTTGCAGGCGACGCCCGAGGAACATATGCG
The DNA here is from genome assembly GCF_050436505.1 of Paraburkholderia sp. CI3. Lineage (NCBI taxonomy): Bacteria > Pseudomonadati > Pseudomonadota > Betaproteobacteria > Burkholderiales > Burkholderiaceae > Paraburkholderia > Paraburkholderia sp. CI3. The sequence continues at coordinate 1,653,726 of NZ_JBNDMI010000004.1, read as the reverse complement.
CCGCGTCGTCGCGCAAGGCGATCTGCGGCCGATGTCCGGCAACCGCGAGGCGATGGACGACCTGAAGCGCATCCTCGCCGGGCGCGCCGAGCTGTACGGACGCGCGGACATGTCGTTCGACACCAGCGAAAAGACGCTCGCCGATGCGTACCTGCAGTTGCGCGACCGTCTCGCCGCGCGGCTCGCGGCGGAAGTCCCCGACGAGGCGCGCGTGAACTGACCGATCGCGGGCGCCAGGGTTTCCCCGTAAAAATGCACTAAAGTGCTTTACGCTGGTACGACGATGCACTATTGTTCAAAAAACAGATTGCATCGTCCAGTCAGGAGACGCCCCATGTCCACAGCACCCACCGCCATTGCTCAGGCCGCGCCGGTCGACTATCGCACCGAGCCGTCGCAGTACAAGCATTGGAAGCTCAGCTTCAACGGTCCGGTCGCGACGCTCGGCGTCGACATCGCCGAGGACGGCGGCATTCGCGGCGGCTACAAGCTGAAGCTCAATTCGTATGATCTCGGCGTCGACATCGAGCTGCACGACGCGATTCAGCGCATTCGCTTCGAGCATCCGGAAGTCCGCACGGTGGTGGTGACGAGCCTGAAGGACCGGGTGTTCTGCTCGGGCGCGAATATCTTCATGCTGGGGCTGTCATCGCACGCGTGGAAGGTCAACTTCTGCAAATTCACGAACGAAACCCGCAACGGGCTCGAAGATTCGTCGCGCCATTCGGGGCTCAAGTTTCTCGCCGCGGTGAACGGCGCGTGCGCGGGCGGCGGCTATGAACTCGCGCTCGCCTGCGATGAAATCTATCTGATCGACGATCGTTCCTCTTCGGTGTCGCTGCCGGAAGTGCCGCTGCTCGGCGTGCTGCCCGGCACCGGCGGACTCACGCGCGTGACCGATAAGCGCAAGGTGCGCCACGATCGCGCGGATATCTTCTGCACGGTGGTCGAGGGCGTGCGCGGCGAACGCGCGAAGGCCTGGCGTCTCGTCGACGAAGTCGTGAAGCCGAACCAGTTCGAGCAGGCCATTCAGGCGCGCGCGCTCGAACTCGGCGCGCACAGCGATCGTCCGGCCGGAGCGCCGGGCGTCGCGCTCACGCGCATCGAACGCACGGATCGCGAAGCTGGCCTCAGCTATCAGACGGTCGACGTCACGATCGATCGCGCGAAACGTGTGGCGACCTTCACCGCGCGCGCGCCACAGACCGAGCAACCGACCGGCATCGCCGCGATCGCCGCGGCCGGCGCCAACTGGTGGCCGCTGCAATTCGCCCGCGAACTCGACGACGCGATCCTCTCGATGCGCACCAACGCGCTCGACATCGGCACCTGGGTGTTCAAGACCGAAGGCGACGCGCGCCACCTGCTCGCGGTCGATGCGACGCTGCTGCAGCACCGGGATCACTGGTTCGTGCGCGAAACGATCGGCATGCTGCGCCGCACGCTCGCGCGCCTCGACGTGTCGTCGCGCTCCATCTTCACGCTGATCGAGCCGGGTTCATGCTTCGCCGGCACGTTCGCGGAACTCGCGTTCGCCGCCGATCGCATCTACATGGCCGCGCTGCCCGACAACGAGGACGGGGAGCCGGCGATCACGCTGTCGGAAGTCAACTTCGGCCTGTATCCGATGGTGACGCATCAGTCGCGGCTCGCGCGGCGCTTCTACGAGGAAGCCGAGCCGCTCGACGCGGCGCGCGCGCTGATCGGCCAGCCGGTCAAGGCGCTCGACGCGGAGCGCCTCGGTCTCGTCACCGCGTCGCCTGACGATATCGATTGGGCCGACGAAATCCGCATCGCGCTCGAAGAACGCGCGGCGATGTCGCCCGATGCCTTGACCGGCCTCGAAGCGAATCTGCGCTTCAATGGGCCGGAGACGATGGAGACGCGCATTTTCGGCCGTCTCACCGCCTGGCAGAACTGGATCTTCAACCGGCCGAACGCAGTGGGCGAGAAGGGTGCGCTCAAGGTGTACGGCAAGGGCAGCAAGGCGCAATTCGATGTGTCGCGCGTGTGAGATGCGCCGCGCTCACTCCGACTAAACGACGCCGCCTGCCGATACGCGCCTCTCGCCACTGCAGCTTCCGAACAGGGAATTGACCCAGGGAACCGACCATGTCCTCGATCAACTACAGCGAAAAGATTCCGAACAACGTCAACCTCGCCGACGACCGCGCGCTGCAACGCGCACTCGAACAATGGCAGCCGAACTTTCTGTCATGGTGGGGCGACATGGGCCCGGAAGGCTCGCACGGGTACGACGTGTATCTGCGCACCGCGGTCAGCGTCGATGCGGGCGGCTGGGCGCACTTCGACTACGTGAAGATGCCCGAGTACCGCTGGGGCATTTTCCTCACGCCGGGCGAGCAGGATCGCACGATCCACTTCGGCGAGCACAAGGGCGAAGCCGCGTGGCAGGACGTGCCCGGCGAGCATCGCGCGAACCTGCGCCGCATCATCGTCACGCAGGGCGATACGGAACCGGCCTCGGTCGAGCAGCAGCGTCACCTCGGTTTGACCGCGCCGTCCCTGTACGATCTGCGCAACCTGTTCCAGGTCAACGTCGAGGAAGGCCGCCACTTGTGGGCGATGGTGTACCTGCTGCATCGCTACTTCGGCCGCGACGGTCGAGAGGAAGCCGAAGCCTTGCTCGGCCGCCGCTCCGGCGACGAGGACAACCCGCGCATTCTCGGCGCGTTCAACGAGAAAACGCCGGACTGGCTCGCGTTCTACATGTTCACGTACTTCACCGACCGCGACGGCAAGTTCCAGTTGTCGGCGCTCGCGGAGTCGGGCTTCGATCCGCTCGCGCGCACGACGAAGTTCATGCTGACCGAGGAAGCGCATCATATGTTCGTCGGCGAATCGGGCGTGTCGCGCGTGATCCAGCGCACCGCTCAGGTGATGAACGAACTCGGCACCGACGACGTCGCGAAGATCCGCGCGGCCGGCGTGATCGATCTGCCGACCATCCAGCGCTATCTGAACTTCCATTACTCGGTCACGATCGACCTGTTCGGCGCCGATCATTCGTCGAACGCGGCGACGTTCTATAGCTCGGGTCTGAAGGGCCGCTACGAGGAAGGCAAGCGCGACGACGATCATCGCCTGAACGAGCATGCTTACAAGCTGCTCGACGTGCAGGACGGCAAGCTCGTCGAGCGCGAAGTGCCGATGCTCAACGCGATGAACGAAGTGCTGCGCGACGATTACATCAAGGACTCGGTTGCCGGCGTTGGGCGCTGGAACAAGGTGCTCGAGAAGGCCGGCGTCGACTTTCGCATGACGGTGCCGCACAAGGCGTTCAACCGGCAGATCGGCACGTTCGCCGGCACGCGGGTGTCGCCGGACGGCCGCGTGCTCAGCGAAGCCGAATGGGCCGCCAACGAAGCGAACTGGCTCGCCACGCCTGAAGACCGCGCGTTCGTCGCCTCGCTGATGGGCCGCGTCGCCGAGCCGGGCAAGTTCGCGAACTGGATCGCGCCGCCCGCGATGGGCGTGAACCGTCAGCCGGTCGATTTCGAATACGTGCGCTTCAACTGAAGCAGGCGAGGAAGTCATGAACGGGCCAGTATCGGTCGAAGTTCTGCGGCAGCATCTGATCGATCCGGAGATCTGCATTCGCTGCAATACCTGCGAAGAGACCTGTCCGGTCGATGCGATCACGCACGACGACAACAACTACGTCGTGAAGGCCGATGTCTGCAACGGCTGCATGGCCTGCGTGCCGCCGTGCCCGACCGGCGCGATCGACAACTGGCGCACCGTGCTGAAGGCCGACGCGTATTCGATCGACGAGCAGTTTACGTGGGACGTGTTGCCGGAGCAGAACACGATGGCGGTGCCGGCTGAAGAACCGGTGGCCGCGTCCACCGCGGGCGACAGCGCCGCCGAAGCGGACGGCATCGAAGTGGATACCGTGCGCGGCGCGGTCGTGCCGCCGTGGTCGGCCGCGAAGCCGTACGTGAATCTCTACACGCATAAGGCGCCGACCACCGCGACGGTGGTCGGCAACTACCGGCTCACCGACAGCGCGACGTCGAGCGACATCCATCACATCGTGCTCGATTTCGGCTCGATGCCGTTTCCGGTGCTCGAAGGCCAGTCGATCGGCATTCTGCCGCCGGGAGCTGCCGCCGACGGCCGCGTGCATCACGCGCGCCAGTACTCGATCGCGAGTCCGCGCGATGGCGAGCGGCCCGGCTATAACAACGTGTCGCTGACGGTGAAGCGGGTGTCGCAGCAGCACGGCGACGCGATCGACGGCGTGTGCTCGAACTATCTGTGCGATCTGAAGAAGGGCGACGTGGTCAACGTGATCGGTCCGTTCGGCAGCACCTTCCTGATGCCGAATCATCCGAACTCGCATCTGCTGATGATCTGCACGGGCACCGGTTCCGCGCCGATGCGCGCGATGACCGAGTATCGCCGCCGCAAGCGCCTCAAAGGCGCGACCGGCAAGCTGATGCTGTTCTTCGGCGCGCGTACCAAGGAGGAGCTGCCGTACTTTGGACCGCTGACGAATCTGCCGAAGGATTTCATCGACACCACGCTCGCGTTTTCGCGCACCCCGGGACAGGCGAAGCGCTACGTGCAGGACGCAATGCGCGAACGTTCGGCCGACGTCGCGAACCTGCTGAAGGACGACAACACCTATATCTACGTGTGCGGCCTCAAGGGCATGGAGGACGGTGTGCTGCAGGCGCTCAAGGATATCGGCGAGCAGCATCAGATCGATTGGGAAGCGTTGTGGGCGAAGCTGAAGCGGGAAGGGCGGCTGCATCTGGAGACGTACTGAGCGGCGCGCCGACACGCCGACCCACACCGAAAGCTCCGCGAAAAGGCTCCGCAAAGGCTCGTGAAAGCATGAGCGCTTGCGGGGCCTTTTTGCCTGCGCCATATGCTTGACGGAAGAGCGCAGCGGCTAACCTGTGCGGATCGACGCACCGCGCGCGAAGCGCTTTGAAAATCGCGGACGGTTTGCTACAGTCGGCCCACACAGCCGGCCGCACGCCGGCACTCCCCGCCAAACGCGGCAGTCCGCCACCTGCGCAGGCACTCAGACGGAGCCGTCCGATGAAGCCGATTCGTTCACTTGCGATGATTGCGCTGTTGCAGGCAGCACTCGCGCATCCGGCTAGTGCCGACGATCTCGCGCGGATCAAGGCATCGGGCGTGTTCCGGATCGGCACCGAAGGTACGTACGCCCCGTTCACCTACCACGACGACGCCGGGCAAGCTGACCGGCTTCGACGTCGAGCTTGGGAGCGCGATCGCGCAGCGTCTCGGCGTCAAGCCGCAATTCATCGAAGGCAAATGGCAAGGACTGATCGCCGGTCTCGACGTCAATCGCTACGACGCGGTGATCAACGAGGTCGCGATCACCGACGAGCGCAAGCTCAAATACGATTACTCGGACCCGTACATCACGTCGCACGCGGTGCTGATCGTCGCATCGGACAACACGACGATCAAATCTTTCGACGACCTGAAGGGCCGCAAATCGGCCAATACGCTGACCAGCAACGTCGGCAGGATCGCGGCCGCGCACGGCGCGCAGGTGATTCCGGCGCAGGGCTTCGACGAATCGATCGAGCTGCTCCTCGCGGGCCGCGTCGACGCGACCGTCAACGATTCATTGTCGTTTCTCGACTACAGGAAGCGCGAGCCCGAGGCGAGGATCAAGGTCGTCGCGGTCGATACGTCGCCCGATAGCAGCGACAAGTCGGCCGTACTGATCCGCAAGGGCAATCCGAAGCTGCGCCTGGCGATCGACGACGCGCTCGCCGGCATGAGAAAAGACGGTACGTATCAGCGGATTTCGCTGAAGTACTTCGGCCGGGACGTGTTTCATTGACCGTCGGCCGACGTTGACGCGGATAAATCCACATTAAAAAAGAAGGGGCGTCGAAACGCCCCTTCTTGGTTGTCGTCAGCCCGTCGAACCTGCGGCGTGCCGCACGTTCGACGCGGCAGACGCTGGCCTCACACCGTCGCGTCGCTCAGCGCGGCGTCGAAGAAGCGCTCCTGGGCATCCGTGTTCACGCGTGCATACGCGCGGTTCACGCCGCTGATCACCGCGCGGATCGACGCGGTGATCAGGTTCGCATCGACACCGACGCCGAACGCGCTGCCGGCCACATCGGTGCCGGCCATTTCGGCGATCGCGATCGCGCGCGCATCGGCGCCCTGCGTGAGCGCGCGTTCCTCGTAGTGCTGGATGCGCACGGGCACGTCGAAGGCGTGCATCAGCGCGTCGAGCGGGCCGTTGCCGGCGCCGCCCAGCACGCGCGGCGTGCCGTTGATTTCGACGTTGAGCTTGATGTGCTCGCGGCCGTCATGCTCGGACAGGCTGTGGCTGATATAGCGGACCGGCTCGGCTGTGCGCACGTATTCCTGCTGGAACAGCTCCCAGATCTGCGCGGGCGTGACTTCCTGGCCGCTCTGGTCGGTGAAGCGCTGCACAGCCGAGCTGAAGTCGACCTGCAGACGGCGCGGCAACACGACGCCGTAGCCCTGCTCGAGCAGGTACGCGATACCGCCCTTGCCCGACTGGCTGTTCACGCGAATCACGGAGTCGTAGGTTCGGCCGAGGTCGCTCGGATCGATCGGCATGTACGGCACTTCCCAGATCGCGTCCGGCTTCTGCGCGGCGAAGCCCTTCTTGATCGCGTCCTGGTGCGAGCCCGAGAACGCGGTGAAGACGAGATCGCCGACATACGGATGACGCGGATGCACCGGCAACTGCGTGCATTCCTCGGCCGTGCGCGCGACTTCGTTGATGTTCGAGAAATCGAGCTCGGGGTCGACGCCCTGCGTGTACAGGTTCAACGCGAGCGTGACGAGGTCGACGTTGCCGGTGCGCTCGCCGTTGCCGAACAGACAACCTTCGACGCGATCCGCGCCCGCCATCACCGCGAGCTCCGCGGCCGCGACGGCCGTGCCGCGGTCGTTATGCGGGTGGACGGAGACGATCAGCGAGTCGCGACGCGCGAGATTGCGGTGCATCCATTCGATCTGGTCGGCGTAGACGTTCGGCGTGGCCATTTCGACGGTGGCCGGCAGATTGACGATCGCCTTGTGCTCGGGCGTCGGTTGCCAGATGTCGAACACCGCGTCGCAGACTTCCTTCGCGAATTCGAGTTCGGTGCCGCTGAACACTTCCGGGCTGTATTGCAGCGTGAAGTGCGTGTCCGGTTGCGCGTCGGCGAGGCGTTTCATCGTGCGCGCGGCCTTCTGCGCGAGTTCGATCACGCCGCTCTTTTCGAGGCCGAACACGATCTTGCGGAATTCCGGCGCGGTCGCGTTGTACAGATGGACGATCGCGCGCGGGGCGCCGCGCAACGATTCGAAAGTACGCTCGATCAGATCGTCGCGCGCCTGCGTGAGCACTTCGATCGTCACGTCGTCGGGAATATGGCCGCCCTCGATCAACTCGCGCACGAAGCTGAAATCGGTCTGCGATGCCGACGGAAACGCGACTTCGATTTCCTTGAAGCCGATCTGCACCAGCGTCTTGAACATGCGCATCTTGCGCTCGGCGTTCATCGGCTCGAACAGCGCCTGGTTGCCGTCGCGCAGATCGGTGCTCATCCAGATCGGCGCGCGCGTGATGGTGCGCGACGGCCACTGGCGATCCGTCAAATTGATCGGCTTGAACGAACGGTACTTGGTAGCAGGGTTTTTCAACATTTTCATCATCCGGGGGAGAGACCGTGGAATGGGTGTCGACCGGACGACGAAAACGCGATACTGGGCCGCCGGTCGGAAACCGGGGCTGGGTCAGTTACTGGGGATTCAAGCGATGCTTCGGTGTATCAGAGAGAAGCGGACGCGCGCAGCAGCAGACCTAGCCCGGTAGAGCGGGCTAGTAGTAGCGATAGGGAGGTCTGGGCGCGGTACATAGTGCGCAATGGGAACATATTATTGAGAAAGCGTCAAGGGCCGAGGTGGAGTGGGCCGCGGCCTGCTCGGCTGCAGAAGGGGGCGAGCGGCCGCTCGCATGGAAGGTGCCGTGGGACGCTCGCGCGGCACTCGATTCAGGGGTGAGCTCACGAGGCGTCGTCAATTCACAGAGCAGGAGGTGAACATGAAAAGGGTAGCGAAGATATCCGGCCTCGCGAGGATCTGCGCGTGCGCGGCGTTGGCATGTGGGTTCGCCGGGCAGGTCGGCGCGCAGGGGCTCAGCGCGCAGAACGACATGAACGCGCCGCAGAACAGTACAGGTCTGATGCCGCAGGCGGCGCGCGGCAGCGAGTATCCGACGCATGGCAACCAGCAGGCGGGCGAGCTGAATCTGAATCCGACCGATCCGCGTGCGCAACTGGTCAACGGCTTGCCGAACAACGCGAGCGCGGGCGGCTATGGCGCGCCGCTGGCGGGCGTGCGTACTTACGTGCAACCGACCCAGCCGGCGAATTGAGACTGGCGAAGCAGGATCGGCAGACGAAGACTACGACGCTGAAGGCGGCAAGCTGAAGCCGTTGCGTGCCGCGCAGTCTTCGTCGACGCCCCGCGTTGATCACGCGCCGGACAAAAGTCGCAACGTATCGCTGTTCACCATCACCGATACGCCTATCGCGAGCAGGATCAGCGGCAGCAGCGCCGAGCCGTAGCGCCGGATCGGCGCGCCGAGCAACGGGTGGTCGACCAGCCATGCCGCGCCCGCGCACCAGAGCCCGATCATCACGACGAACACGAGCGAAACCAGCGCGTTCTCGGCGGGTGTACGACTCGCGTATAGCGGCACGTAGACGGCGAGGTTGTCCGAGCCGTTGGCGATGGCGACGCTCGCGACGGTCCAGCTCGATGAGCCGCGAACGGATGGCGGGGCGCTTGCGTGGCTGTCCTCGCTATCTTCGCTGGCGTTGCGCCGCGCGTGGCCGGGACCGAAGCGCTGCCAGGCCTTGTGCAGGCCCACGACGATCGGCAGCAAGCCGAGCAGGCCCACATAACCGGCCGGCAGGCGCGTGAGCAAGGCCGCGAGCACGAGCGCCGCGGCGACGAGGATCAAAGAGCCCGCGTACTGTCCCGCGACCACACGGCGCCGCTCCACGCCCGTTTCGGTCAGAAAGCCGAGCAGCACGAACAGGTTGTCGATATTGGTCGCGGCGTAGGCGACGATCGCGAGCAGGACGAGGCTGAGCATGAAGAAGCCGAGATCGTTACCGGGGGTAGAGTCGTTTTGAATTCGCCGCGCAATGTGGGCAACCGGGCTGCCGGCTGCGCCATCGAGGGCGCGACCGGTCAACACAATGCCGATGCGCCGCGTCAAGGTCAAGCGGCAGGCGGCCGCTAAGCCGGGCGATGGGGTCGTAAGCTACAATGACCGAGGCCTGGAACAACGGAACATCGATGAAGATTCGCCTTCTCTCTATCGCCTGTGTCGCGAGCGCCGCGGCGCTGCTGGCGGCCTGCACGATCGGTACCCGCAACTCGGGCGCATGCGAACAATTGATGCGCAGCAAGCTGGCCGAGGCGTCGTCGGGGATGTCGTCGGATACGCTGCGGGTCACGCATCGCGGGGCCGCGATTCGCGGCTCGCGCGTCGTGGTGGAGGGGACGATCGAGCACCGGCTAAGCGCGTCGGAGGTGGCGGTCTCCGCGCCGCTCGCGGCATCGGCATCGCAAGCGGCGACGGACGTCAACGTGGCCGCGAAGCAGGCCGAGCCGAAGAGGGTCAGCACGCCGGCCGCCGCCGAGTGCACGTTCCACGGCGAAGAGCTGGACGTATTCCGCTGGCTCGCGCCGGCAAAGCTGGCCGCGCCGGCCGCGCAACCGGCCAGCGCGGCGGGCTGAGTTCCGTCCGCGTCTCGCGCCATCGCTGCGCATCCAACCCAATCAACCTCAGAACGCGTAATACGGCCCCTGGCCGGCCGACGTATTGCGCGCCGCAATCGCCGTGTAAATGCGTTTGCCGTAAAAGAACGGCAAGCCCCAGCCGAAGCCCTGACTCGAATTGCCGGCGAGATTGTCGAACGCGTTGTTCGACGATGAGAACAGCGTGCTCGAATTGGCTATGTCGAATGACACCGTGCTCGACACGCCATCGATGCCGGTGATCGACGCGCTCGCCGACTGCGTCGAAGTCGGGCAGTACCAGAAGCCGCACAACGGGAACTGCGTCGAGTGGAAGAACAGGCCGTTCGAGCCGCTGTCTAGATAGCTGACCGCATAGGTCTGACCGTCCGAGTTCGTCGTCACGTAGCCGGTCACGGCGTTCGCCTTCAGGACGTTCGGGCTCGTCAGCGTGTTGTTCGACTGGGTGCCGATGCCGAAGATCAACGAGCCCGACACGCTGGCCGCGCCCGCATCGGCGACGGCCGGCAGGTCGATCACGACGCCGTTGTTGTCGAGCGGGAAGCTGCTGACCGGGTTGGTCACCTGCTGTGCGAGCGGCTGCGCGGTTGCGGTGCAGCCGCTCGCCGTGCAGCTGTAGTACCAGCGCGGCAATGCGGAGTTCGAGCAGCCGTTGCCGCAGTCGACCGGGAACAGGCCCACGCCGAGGATCCCGTTCGAGTGCAGGCTCGACACCGTCAGCAGCGACGCGCCGGAGTTCGCGCAGTCGGTGGGTGCGGCGGGCAGCGCACTGTCGGCGATTACCTGGATCGGAATCGATGACGCCTGTTGGCCAGCCATGCGTACGTCCGCGTTCCGGATCGAGCCCCACGCATAACCGCTGCCGAACACCGCGCATTCGGCGCTCACGCCGCCGCCCGCGGCGATGGTCGGCAGCGACAGGGTCGTCGGCAGCGCCGATGCGAGGATGCGCAGGCCGTTCGAGCCGGTGTCGACCTGGATGTCGTCGATTGTCGCGCAGTTGCTGGTGCCGGCCTGGCAGACGGTGACGCTCGTCGTCAGCATGTTGCGCGTACCGCCGGGCGATACGCCGACCGTGACCAGCTGCACGTTGGGCGTGGTCGATTGCGGCACGTTCGCGCTCTGCGTCGTGTTCGACGCGCTCGTGGAACTGGTCGACGAGGTCGGCGCGGTCGCGGACGGCGTCGAGCCCGAGCCGGACGAGCTGGACGAGGAACTGCCGCCTCCGCCGCCGCAGCCGACGAGGGCCGCGCAGACGATCAGAAGCAGGGCATGGAAACGCAAGGCGGATTTCATGGCGTGGCGATCCGTCGGGTGGAACTCAGGCGTGAAGGGGGCGCGAGCGACGCGTGCGGGGCGCACGCGTTACTGGATGTCGTCGGAGGTCACGCCGGCGGGCAAAGCCGCCGGCAGCCACGCGCGGCCGACGTAGCCGCGCATCGGTCCGCCGGACTCGACGATCACGTCGGCGCGCGTGACCCGCGACGAATGCAGATTGCCGCTGCCGGCCGCCGCCGCGGCGCCTGTCTTGTACGAGTCGCCGTATTTGCCGAGTAGCGCGTGCAGATCCGGCATCGTCGGGCCTTGCCACGCGTAGGCGACGATCAGGCCGGTGCTGGTCGCGTATTCGTTGATGGTCGTATTGCCAGCGTCGGTCCACGTGCGCTCGCGCAGTGCGCCATTGAGCAGCGTGCGCGGCGCGCTCGCGCCCGACACCGCCTGGCTCGGCATCGTGCCGCCCAATTCGGCATGCGCGCCGAAGCTCGCGCAGCACGCGACGACGGCGATCGCCGAGGCGATCGCGGATGGATTGAGACAGGACTGGGACATGAGGCCTTCCTCGTTTGGCGCCGGATTTTTTATTGAGATAACTCGATTAACCTGGCGCTGGCTTTTTCTGGTCTTTGCACATCGCGGCGGACAGGACCGCGCGCCATGTTTAAAAACAAGCCGCATGCAGACCGGAAGCCCTTATTCGGCGGGCCTCCGGCAAAGACTTGGGAATACTCCCAAGGTCAACCCGAAAGTGTTATTGAGTGTTAAATTTACCTCATAAGAAGGCAAATAGCATGACGGGCGCGGACTTTTTTCCCGTGGTCGCTTCGTAGCCGTGGCATGTGGCGATTCGCGGGCAAACCCCAGTTTTTGCACAGGCCTCGCCGGGACCGGTAAAATGTTGGGTTGATCCACGGAAACTTGCCGTGGCGTAGCGGAAGGATTCCCTGAACATGACTGATTTTCGTCTCACCAAGCGGTTTGCAGTAATGCTCATGGCAGGCGGGCTGGTCGCCGGCTGCGGCACCTCGTCGCCGACCAAAATCGACTATAGGAGCGACTCCCGTTCGAAGCAGGTATCGCTTGCCGTACCGCCGAACATGATCGACGAGACGGCCGATCAGCGTTCGCTGCCGCCGCAGGGCGGCGAAACCTCGCTGTCCATGCTGAAACAGGTGCAGGCACAGGCGCCGGCCGGCGACGCGGTCGCGGTCGTGCCGCCCGTCCAGGGCATCCACATCCAGCGCGACGGCACCGAGAGCTGGCTCGTGATCGACAACAAAACGCCCGATCAGGCCTGGCCGCAAATCCGCCGCTTCTGGCAGGAGCAGGGCTTCCTGCTCGTCGTCGACCAGCGCGACAAGGGCGTGATGGAAACCGACTGGAACGAAACCCACGCGCAGATCAACGACGGCTTTATCCGCAACACGCTGTCGAAGGCGATGGGCAACAGCTACGTGAGTTCGGAGCGCAACAAGTTCCGCACGCGTCTGGAAGCGGCGCCGAACGGCGGCACCTATGTGTTCGTCAGCCAGAAAGGCATGCGTGAGGCGATCACCGGTACGAACAACGAGTCGACCCAGTGGCAACCCAAGCCGAACGACCCGGCGCTCGAGCAGGAATATCTGAAGCGCCTGATGGTCTCGCTCGCGCGGGCCGATTCGGGTAGCAACGCGGGTGGCACGCAGAACGCCGAGCTGTCGCCCGCGAGCACGCAGATCGCGCCGAACGCGGCGACGGCCGCCGTTGTCGCGCAGAACGTCGCGCTCGCGGCGCAACCGCCTATGCCAGACGCGGATTCGGCCAACAACACGTCGGCGCAGCTCTCATCGACCGAACTCACGCTCGCCGAGCCGTATGACCGCGCGTGGCTGCGCGTGGGCCTCGCGCTCGATCGCAGCAATTTCACGGTCGACGATCGCGACATGAGCCGCGGCCTCTACTTCGTGCGCTACGTCGATCCGAAGGATATGTCATCGGCCGAGCAGGGCTTCTGGAGCCAGGTCTTCCACGGCAAGAAGGAGAAGGTCGCCAGGCAGTATCGCGTGAACGTGCGCGCGGTGACGCCGAACCAGACCCGCGTGGCCGTGGTCGACGACAAGGGGCAACTCGACGAAAGCTCGCAGGCCAAGCAGATCATGAGCCTGATGGCCGACCAGCTGCACTGATACGAGAGCCTCGCGGCCGACGCCGCCGGTTCGACGAAACCGCCCGGAGAAATCCGGGCGGTTTTTTTTGACTATGCATTTGACGCGCGAACGGCGCGCGCGTGAGCCGATGTAACGTGACCGGATCGGCAAGCCGCGACCCGGCGCGGTTGCCGATTGACTCCGTGCGCTCAGGTATCCGCGCGCCGCGTCCCCATCCACGGCAAGCGCTTGACTACGCCGGTCGCCAACGCGGTGCCGACCAGAATCACCGCGCACCCTTCGAGCATGCCGGGCGACACCGTCTCGCCGAGAAACAACGCGCCCCACAGAATGCCAAAGATCGGAATCACGAAGGTCACGGTGATCGCGCGCGTCGGCCCGGCGACCGCGATCAGATGGAAGAAAAGCATGTACGCGATGCCGGTACAGGCTACGCCGAGCGCGATCACCGCGCCCCACGCGCGCAGCGAGATCGGCGCGGCGGGCCAGTAGATGACCGCGAGCGGCAGCAGCACGATCGTCGCGCCGATCATCGTGCCGGTCGCGACGGTCAGCGCGTCGACACCAGTCAGGTGACGCTTGGTGTAGTTGGCGGCGATGCCGTAGAGCAGCGTGGCGCCGAGCGCGGCGCCGGCCGCGAGCGCGACGCTCAGCGGCGAGGCGGCCGAGCCGGCCGGCGCCGCGATCTGATCCCACACGAGCATCAGCACGCCGAGAAAGCCGACCACGAGACCGAGCGTGCGCAGTGCGCTGAGCCGGTCGCGCAGCCACAGGAAGCCGACCAGCGCGCCCCACAGCGGCGCGCACGCATTGATCACCGACGTGACGCCCGCCGACAGTGTCAGCTCGGCATACGCGAACAGGCAGAATGGCGCCGCCGAATTGACGATACCGACCACGAGCAGCGGCGCTGCGTGCGTGCGCAACACGGTGGCGGACTGTTGCAGCGGCCGTCGCGCGATCAGCACGATCGCGAGAAAGAGGGCGCCGATGCCGACGCGCAGCGCCATCAGCGGCGCGACGCCGAAGTCGGTCACGCCGACGCGGATGAACAGGAACGATGCGCCCCACAGGGCAGCGAGGATCAGCAGTTGCAGCAGGTTTCTGGTTTTCATTGGAATGGCGCCGCGCGCAGTTGAGTCGGGACGCCAGCTCATCGTAACAGTGCGATCGCGCGAATCGTTTCAGTACAGGATGAAACGGCAAGATCCGGGAGACGGCCGCGTCCGATGAGGTAGATGGTAAGCGCTGCGAGGGCGCGCGCCAAACGAGCAATTCTCGCCGATATGTGAGAAAAATTGCGATCGGCGGAACGGCAGTGGGGATGGGATCGGAAACGGCGCCCGCGATGCGCGGGCGGCCGTCCGAAAAGATGTGAATTGCATTGCACCGTTACTGGCGCGACCTCAATGCGGAATCATCCATGGCAGGACGTTCTGCTGCGCCCAGACGAGCACGCCAAGCAGCACCGTCAGCAGAATCGAATGTTTGAAGGTCTTGGCGAACACGACGCCTTCCTTGCCCTTCAACTCGGTGGTCGCGACGCCGGTCGCGATGTTCTGCGGCGAGATCATCTTGCCCATCACGCCGCCCGACGAGTTGGTCGCCGCCATCAGCACCGGATTCAGATTGAGCTGGTTGGCCGCGACCACCTGCAGATTGCCGAACAGCGCATTGCCCGACGTATCGCTGCCCGACAGGAACACCGCCACCCAGCCGAGGAACGCCGACACGAGCGGAAACAGCGGCCCGACCGACGCAACGCCGAGACCGAGCGTGTAGGTGAGTCCCGAGTAGTTCATCAGGTAAGCGAGGCCGACGATCGTTGCCACGGTCAGGATCGCGATGCGCGTTTGCACCCACGTATCGGAGATCGCCTTGCCGAACTCGGCGGGCGAGAGCCGTACGACGAACGCCGTGATGAGCGCGGCGACGAGGATCGCGGTACCGGTCGCGAGCGGCTGGAAGTCCCAGACCGCGCCGTACGGCGTGTTGTAGAGCGTGATGAACACGGCCTTGTCGAGACCGGGCCACGACACCTTGATGTCGCCGATCGTGAAGATCCTCGCGATCGTCCAGATGATCACGACGACCGACACGATGATCCACGGATACCAGCCCTGTGCGCCGCCGATCTTGCCGCGCACCTCGCTGATGCGATCGACGTTGACCGCGAATTTCGGATCGACGGCGGGCTTCCAGACGCGCAGGAACGCAACGGTGAGGATCAGCGAAACCAGCGACGACAGCACGTCGGTCAGGCTGTAGTTGATGAAGTTCGAGACGACGAACTGGGTCAGCGCGAAGCTCAGGCCCGCGACCAGCAGCACCGGCCAGATCCGCAGCATGTTGCGAAAGCCCGCGTACACGGCGATCACATAGAAGGGCAGCAGGACCGCGAAGAAAGGCAATTGCCGCCCGACCATCTTGCCGAGCACATCGGACGGCAGATGGGTGACCGCGCCGAGCACCGTGATCGGCACGCCGAGCGCGCCGAACGCGACCGGCGCGGTGTTGAAGATCAGCGTGAAGGTCAGCGCTTCGAGCGTCGGAAAGCCGAGCATGATCAGCAGCGAGCTCGTGATCGCGACCGGCGTGCCGAAACCCGAAATGCCCTCGAGCAGCGCGCCGAACGAAAAGCCGACCACGACGAGCACGATGCGCCGGTCGTTCGGCAGGTTGTCGATCATCCACAGGCGGAAGGCCTCGAAGCGTCCCGAGCGCTGCGCGATGTTGTACAGCAGGATCGCGGTGAACACGATCCACATCACTGGCCAGATCGCGAACACGACGCCAGCCGCGACCGAGTTGAATGCGAGCCCGACCGGAAACTGCCAGACGAAAATCGCCACGATCAAACCGATGATCAGTCCCGCGAGCGACGCTTGCCACGCGGGCCTGCGCGCCCAGCCGAGCAGCGCGAGCACGGCGATGATCGGCAGCGCGGCGACGATGAACGACGGAAAAAGCGAATTGCCAACCGGAGTGAGTAGTTGATGAAACATCACGTCTCCTTCGTTGTTGTGTAATTCGACGCGGGGGATTGCGCATGACGGCGCGTCGCTCTGACACGGCGGCCGCTCGCAAGTGGCCTCGACAAAGCGGCGTCGCCCGATTTAAGCGGGTGCTGCATGAAACCTTCCAAGGATAGAGCGCCTTACCGGCGCGTCAAGCCGGGAAAGTACGGGCGGGGTATGCGCGGCGGAGGGCGATACGTGCGGAAAAACGACTCATGAAGAAGCGCGCGCGCCGGCAGTTGAAGTGCCGGCGCGCGCGCTCCGCGACGAAAGAGGACAGGTCAATGCGAGTGGCCGCCCCCATGACCGCCCCCATGACCGCCCCAATGCCCGCCCCAATAACCGCCAATGCCGATCGCAATCGACGGTCCGTAGTAGGCGGGGTAGCCGTAATAAGCGGGATAAGGATAAGCCGGCGGCGGATAGTAGGCGGGGTAAACCGGCGGCGCCGCATACACGGGCGCGGGGACCGCATAACCGGGCGGCATGTCTTGCGGTGCGACCTGCATTTGCGCCTGGGCTTGAGGTGGCTGCTGTTGATCGGTCGCCGGCGCGGTTTGGTCGGCTGTGGTCGCGGGCGCGGTCGAATAGTACGACGGGTAATAGCCGGCGGGATAGTAGCCGGCGGGATAATAGCAGCCTGCAAAAAAGAGACTCGAGGCGACCACGCAAATCGCGGTGGCGGGACGCGCGAATCTCGCGGAAAAACTGGACGAATCGCGTGGCGTCGAGAGGCGCACCACGCAAAGATGGGTGACGACGCGGGACTTCATGGCGCGCTCCTCGATGAACCGATGCCGCCTTGCGCGACGTCGTTATGAGGAGCTTACGCTCTTGCTGCGGCAGCGCTGTGGCAAAACCGCAACCCCATATTTCAGCCAATTTCCACGCGCGTTGTCGGGACGAGGGCGCACCGCATCCGCCGCCCTCGGCAGTCCGGATCGTGGTCCGAAAAAATCGTTTGCTCTCCTGTATGAATCGTTAGACGCGTCATCGGACGCAACGCTCACTTGCCGCTCACTTGCCGACCTGGTTACCGATGACGCCGCCTACCGCCGCGCCGCCCAACGTCGACAAGCCGCTGCCACCGATCGCCGCGCCAGCGGCGCCGCCGACACCCGCGCCGATCGCGGTGTCGCGTGTACGTGGAGACATGTCGCCGCATGCCGCGAGACCCGCGACAAGTGAAAGGGCGGCTGCGACCGTACCAAGACGAGTACCGAGATGACGGATCGATTTCATGATGCTGACTCCGCTCGTTGTTGGAAACAGATGTTTCCTTCTCTGAGCACGCAACGTGCCTGCTCGATGCGGCGGAATAGAAAAGCCCGCCATGCCGGCGGGCTTCGATACTGCAGGGCTGGTTCGCGCGAATCGCGCAACCCGCTTACTGCCGTTGATAAATCTCCGCGCCTTGCTTCATGAACTCGATCGACTTTACTTCCATGCCTTTCTTCAGCGCTTCGTCGTCGGTGACGCCTTGTTGCGCGGCGAACTCGCGTACGTCCTGGGTGATCTTCATCGAGCAGAAGTGCGGGCCGCACATCGAGCAGAAATGCGCGACCTTGGCCGAATCCTTCGGCAGCGTTTCGTCGTGGAATTCGCGCGCCTTGTCCGGGTCGAGACCGAGATTGAACTGGTCTTCCCAGCGGAATTCGAAGCGCGCCTTCGACAGCGCGTTGTCGCGCACCTGCGCACCCGGATGACCCTTCGCGAGATCGGCGGCATGCGCGGCGAGCTTGTACGTGATGATGCCGGTCTTCACGTCGTCCTTGTTCGGCAGACCGAGGTGTTCCTTCGGCGTCACGTAGCACAGCATCGCGGTGCCGAACCAGCCGATCATCGCGGCGCCAATGCCCGACGTGATGTGGTCGTAGCCCGGCGCGATGTCGGTGGTCAGCGGCCCGAGCGTGTAGAACGGCGCTTCGTCGCACCAGTCGAGCTGCAAGTCCATGTTCTCCTTGATCAGCTGCATCGGCACATGGCCCGGACCTTCGATCATCACTTGCACGTCGTGCTTCCACGCGATCTGCGTGAGTTCGCCGAGCGTCTTCAGCTCGCCCAGTTGCGCTTCGTCGTTCGCGTCGTAGATCGAGCCGGGACGCAGGCCGTCGCCGAGCGAGAAGGCCACGTCGTAGGCCTTCATGATTTCGCAGATATCTTCGAAATGCTCGTACAGGAAGCTTTCCTTGTGATGCGCGAGACACCACTTCGCCATGATCGAGCCGCCGCGCGACACGATGCCGGTCATCCGGTTCGCCGTGAGCGGCACATATTGCAGACGCACGCCCGCGTGGATCGTGAAGTAGTCGACACCTTGCTCGGCCTGCTCGATCAGCGTGTCGCGGAAGATTTCCCAGCTGAGGTCTTCAGCCTTGCCGTTGACCTTTTCGAGCGCCTGATAGATCGGCACCGTGCCGATCGGCACCGGGCTGTTGCGGATGATCCATTCGCGCGTTTCATGAATGTGCTTGCCGGTCGACAGATCCATCACCGTGTCGCCGCCCCAGCGGATCGCCCACGTCATCTTGTCGACTTCCTCGCCGATCGACGATGTCACCGCCGAGTTGCCGATGTTCGCATTGACCTTCACGAGGAAGTTGCGGCCGATGATCATCGGCTCGCTTTCCGGGTGATTGATGTTGTTCGGGATGATCGCGCGGCCGCGCGCGATTTCCTCGCGCACGAATTCCGCGGTGATTTCGGTGAGGCCGTTCGGACCGAACGCGCTCGCGCCGAATGCCTGGCCGGGGTGCTGACGGCCCATCATCGCGGCAAGCTTCGCGCCGTTCGGGCCGCTCGTCTTCAGGGTCTCGAGGTACTCGGCACGGCGCTGGTTTTCGCGAATCGCGATGTATTCCATTTCCGGCGTGATGAGGCCTTGCTTCGCGTAGTGCATCTGCGTCACGTTCCTGCCGGCAATTGCACGGCGCGGCGTGCGATGCAGTCCCGGAAAACGCAGCTGCGCGGTGGCCGGATCGGCGGCGCGCTCGCGGCTGAAGCTGCTCGACAGACCGGTCAGCGGCTCGGTGTCGCCGCGCTCCTCGATCCACGCCTCGCGCAGCGCGGGCAGACCCGCGCGGATGTCGATCCTGGCGTCCGGGTCGGAGTAGGCGCCCGACGTGTCGTACACGTAGATCGGCGGATTCTTTTCGCCGCCGAAGCTGTCGGGCGTGTCGGCCTGCGAGATTTCGCGCATCGGCACGCGGATGTCGGGGCGCGAGCCGGTCACGTAGACCTTGCGCGAATTCGGCAACGGCGCGACGGCGGCCTCGTCCACGTGGGCTTCGGCGGAAATAAACTTCGGGTTGGCGTTCATATAAGTCTCCGTACAAAGTGGGGCGGCTAAGCAGGAGACCGAGATGGAAGTAGTCGGAAATCGCGCAGAGGTGAGGCCCTTGAGGCTGGAGCGAAATCCGTACGCTTCCCTGCGCTGGCATTATCCAGATCAGGTTCAAAGGGTATTTCTCACCCACGCAACACGGACCTCCAGCTCCGCGCTACGCAGGACCCCCGCGTTAGCAGCGCACACGATACACCGCCCGCCCGCGGTTTGGCAACCTGTCTGAATGATTCAAAAAAACTGGTCCGGATGAAACCCCAGACATCTCCTATGCTTGAATCGAGACCGCATCAGACAGGGCAACTTACAGCGAGGGAACGGCCGCCTTACAGTGAAAAATCGTCGGCGGCTTCAGGCTGATACAGGATTTTGTCGAGCTTGAGCACTTTCTGATCGCCGCTGGGTGGCGTGAAGCGGATGCTCTCGCCGCGGCGCGCGCCGAGCAGCGCGAGGCCAGCCGGCGAGAACACGTTCAGGCGCCCTTGCGCGAAATCGGCGTTGGGCGGATAGACGACGGTCCACGTCATCTGTTCGCCGCTCGCTGTGTCGCTCAGCGTCGCTTGCGAGTTCATCGTGACGACGTCGGCGGGGATCTCGTGCGAGTCGACGATCACCGCGCGTTCGAGCACATCGTCGAGCATGTGCTGCAACTTGGCGTCGGTGGCCGCGTATTTCTCGAGGCGGGTCACGTCGAGTTCGGTCAGGTAGCAGGTTTTGATCTTCTTCATCATCAGGACTCCGGATAAGGCGGTCATGGATGGCCGCATGCAACGACCCATGGGGTGGTCGGCGGATGAGTGGACGAATGGGAGAGCCCGGTGCCCGGCGACGCGGCCCTGGGAATTGGCGGGCTGCGTCAGCGAGGGCGCCGGGCGGCGTGAAGCGGGACCGTTCGGGACGTCTCGCCGGGGCCGTGCGACGCGACGCGCGCGCGCGCGCACTCGCCTGCGCGGCATGGGCGCGAGCGGGCGAGAGCACGGAAAGTCGGACGACGCAGAGAAGTCACGGGCAAAACGACCAGGTGTTGGGGAACAGCGATCGAGAGGTGCCGGGCGACAAAGCGTGAGGCCGCGCGGCAGCAGCGAGACGAAAGTTTGATGTTAGCACGCTGTCTCACGCAGCCCCGTTTGCGACGTCGCGCCCGTCGATTGACCGTTTTTGTGCGGTGCGAGAAGAAAGCGGTGTGGTCCGCATTGCGTTCAAGCCAGTCAAAGGATTGCCGTTAAACAAAGTGCAGCGAAGGCCGCACTCCAGCGAAGCGATTCGCGGGATGGCGCGTGAATGGCGCGAGGCGACTCGCGCCGATTGACAAAGAGGTGCACATGAAAGCGGAAAGCAGGCGGTGGCGAACGTTCGGTCGCACAGTCGCGGTGGTGGCATTGCTCGCCGCGCCGCTGGCGGCGCCGGCGGCATCGACGGTGACGGGCGGCGTGATCCGGTTCGTGGGGATGATCGTTGCACCGCCGATACAGATCAGCGTGGATACGGCGCCCCCTGGCGTCGCCGTCGGTAGCGCGAGCGTGGCGGGTCAGCGCTTCTCGCGCACGGTGACGTTCAGCGCGCCGCCGGGCGTCGTCAGCGGGGCCGATGTCGCGCTCGAAGTGAACGGCGGCACGCAGTCGCGCGATCTGGTGGCGGCGCGTTTCGTCGATGGCACCGGGCGCGTCGCGACGGCCCGCGACGGCCACTACGCGGTCGATCGCGCGGGCGGCGTGCTGTCGCTGAACGCGAAGCGCACCGATACGGACACGCGCGTGACGGTGGTGGTCAGTTACGACTGAGTCGCGGGCGAGCTTTGGCTGGCTCATCCCGCGCCGGAAAAAAAATTAAAAGAGGCTTGTCATAACCGGCCGCGCGGCTCGACAAACGTGCAGATTACGATCGGAGCACGTCATGTCGACCGCGCACAATCGCTCGATACTTCAGCGCTTTACGACTTTTTCGACGCCCGCCGTCGGCCTCGCGCTTTTTCTGCTGAGCGGTTCTGGCATCAGTGCGGCCGACGCGGCCGGGCCCCTATGCACCACGCACAGCCCCGCGCACCGCGTCGCGCTCGTCGAGCTCTACAGCAGCGAGGGCTGCGATAGCTGCCCGCCCGCCGACCGCTGGCTCAGTCAATGGAAAAGCGACGGCGCGGCGCACGGCATCGTGCCGCTCGCGCTGCACGTCGACTACTGGAACAGCCTCGGCTGGACCGACCGCTTTTCCCAGCATCGCTTCACTGAACGTCAGCAAACGCTGACGCGTCTCGCGGGCGCGCACACGCTCTATACGCCGGAAGTGTTCGTCGCGGGCCGCGAGCTGCGCGACTGGTCGCAACGCGACAGTTTCGAGCGCCGCATCGACGAGCTCGTCGCCGAACCCGCCCAGGCGAGCGTCGCACTTGCGCTGAGCCCGCGTGCGCCCGGCGCGTTCGATGTCGATGCGCAGTTCAGCACGACGGCAGCCGCCGCCACGGGTGCGTTGAGCGCCTATCTCGCGATCTACGAGAACGCGCTGACGACGCAAGTCGGCGCGGGCGAAAACCGCGGCGCGACGCTGCATCACGAGCGCGTCGTGCGCGCCTGGTTCGGGCCCGTGCCACTCGTCTCCGGTCAAGCGCGGATTCATCAGGACATCGATGTACACGCTGCGAGCGTCGATGCGCAAGCCGATCCGGGCGCCAACGCCGCCGGCCGCTTCGGCGTGGTCGCGTTCGTCGAAAGCGACGCGAGCGGCGACGTGCTGCAAGCGACCGACCTTCCCGCGTGCCGTTGATCGACCTCGCGCGCGCCGCATTCACTACCGCTGCTCGAGGAGAGCCCCATGTCCACACCCCACGCCTTGCGCCCCAGCGCACCCGCCGCGCCCACCGCGCCGAAGCGCGGCGTCATTCATCCGCTGTGGCTGCGCATCACGCATTGGCTGAATGCGCTCGCGGCGATCGTGATGATGCTGTCGGGCTGGCGCATCTACGACGCGTCGCCGATCTTCCCGGCGTTCAGCTTCCCGACCGCGATCACGCTGGGCGGCTGGCTCGGCGGCGCGCTGCAATGGCACTTCGCGGCGATGTGGCTGCTGGTGTTCAACGGTCTCATGTATATCGCGCTGAATCTCGCGAGCGGGCGTTTCGTGCGCAAGTTCCTGCCGCTGACGCCGCGCGCGGTACTGCGCGATTTCATCGCCGCGTTGCGCGGGAAGCTGTCGCATGGCGATCTACGCGTCTACAACGCGGTGCAGAAATTCGCCTACCTGTTCGCGATCGCCGATCTGATCGTGCTCGTGCTATCGGGGCTCGCGATCTGGAAGTCGGTGCAGTTTCCGCTGCTGCGCGAACTGATGGGCGGCTACGACAACGCGCGCATCGTGCACTTCAGCGCGATGTCGCTGCTGGCCGCGTTTCTCGCCGTGCATCTGGCGATGGTCGCGCTCGTGCCGCGCTCGTTGCTCGCGATGTTGCGCGGACGTTGAGCCCGCGGCTACCCACGCGCATGCTCACGCTCATGAAATCGCAACGCGAATTCCAAACGGATACCGAATCATGAACAAGCCGATAGAGAAACCAGCGGACCCATCCACACATCGTGTGAGCCACAAGCTCGACCGCGCGTCGATCCTGCTCGATGCGAAGCGCGAACTGGCGATGCCGTCGCGACGCCTGTTCGGCAAGCAGCTCTTGACGCTCGGCGGCCTGTCGATGCTGACCGGCTGCTCGCTGACCGACGACGCTTCCGTGAACCGTTTTCTCACCGCCGTGTCGCGGCTGAACGATCGCGCGCAGGCCGCGCTGTTCGATCCGAAGCAGCTCGCGCCGACCTACACCGAAGCGCAGATCACGCGGCCGTTTCCATTCAACGCGTACTACGGCATCGACGACGTGCCGCACGTCGACGGCTCAGATTATCAATTGAAGCTGAGCGGCCTCGTGACCGGCCAGCGCGTGTGGATGTTGCCCGAACTGTACGCGCTGCCACATGCCGAGCAGATCACGCGACATATCTGCGTCGAAGGCTGGAGCGCGATCGGCCGCTGGGGCGGCACGCCATTCGGCGATTTTCTGCGGCGCGTCGGCGCGGACACGACGGCGAAGTACGTTGGCTTCAAATGCGCGGACGACTACTTCGAAAGCATCGACATGCCGACCGCTTTGCATCCGCAAACGCTGCTGACGTTTTCCTACGACGGCGAACGGCTGCCCGCGAAATACGGCTATCCGATGAAGCTGCGCATGCCGACCAAGCTCGGCTACAAGAATCCGAAGCACATCGTCGAAATATTCGTTACCAACACGTATCCCGGCGGCTATTGGGTCGACCAGGGCTACAACTGGTTCGGAGGCTCCTGACGCATGCGGGCGCACGCGCGCTTGCGGCAGCGGCTTCGGAAGCACGCCGGCTCTCGCCGGCTTCGATTCATCCACCACCAAGGAGTCATCCCATGAAGAAGATTGCAGTTACCACGATCGCGTTGTTGATGCTGGCAAGCGGCGGCGCGGCCTTCGCGCAGGCGAGCGGCGCGATGTCCAACGATGAGATGTCGAAGAATGCGATGTCGAAAGATTCGATGTCCAAAGACAGCATGTCGAAGGACGGCACGAAAAAGGACACGATGAAGCACGACTCGATGAAAAAGGGCGGCGACGCGATGAAGCACGAGGCATCGGGCGCGATGGGCAACTGAGTCGGCGCCGAGGGTGCCTGGCGATCCTGCCGATGCGCGGCCGCGCATCGAACGGATCCGACACTGACCGCAAGCCGGGGATGCGTCCCCGGCTTTTCTGTTGCAGGAAACCCAAAAGTTACGATTCCTCGCGTGGTGTTCTCGGCGCTTACTGCATAATGCGGTGCGCGCCGCGGCTTTGCCAACCTTGCCGCCGCGCAGCGCGGCCGCGTTGCATCGTGTCGTTTTGACCGACGCCGCCGCCACCGCCGTTTCTGGCGCTTCCGGCGCCGCCCATCGTCTTACCGTTCCACCGACATGTCCGCCAGCCTCGCCCGTCCGACCGCATCGCCGATGCGGTGCCCACCATCCCGCCCGAAAGGTATCGACGCAGGCTCGGCGCCTCGCGGGCATCGAGCGCATCGCGCGGGTCGAGTGGCGACGGCGGACTGAAGCATGTCGCTGCAACGTTCAGCTTTTTCTCCGCGCGGCTGGCCGCTGCGTCTGCCGCAGTCGCGCAACGGGCGGATCGCGCTCGCGCTTGCCGTCGTTTATCTGGTGTGGGGCTCGACGTACCTCGGCGTGCACGTCGCGCTCGGCTCGTTCCCGCCGCTGCTGATGTCGGGCTTGCGCAACCTGTTCGCCGGCATCGGTCTGTTCGTGTTCGCCGCGCGCCGCAAGCCGATCTGGCCGAGCTTCGCCGAAATCCGCAACGCGGGCCTCGTCGGCACCATGCTGGTGGGTCTGTCGAGCGGCATGCTCGCCTACGGCATGCGCACGGTCGGCACCGGCACCGCGGCCGTGATGGTCGCGACCGTGCCGCTGTTCGCGACCGTGATCGCGGCCGTCGCCGGACGCAAGATCGGCCGCGGCGAATGGTTCGCGGTCGGGCTCGGGCTCGCCGGCATCGTGATTCTGAGTCACGGCGACAGCACGCCGGGCTCGACGGGCGGCAGTCTCGCGATTCTGTGCGGCGCGCTGTTCTGGGCCGGCGGCGCGCATCTGGCCGGGCAGCTGAAGCTGCCGGCGGACCTGTTTCTGTCGACCTCGCTGCAGATCGGCCTCGGCGGCGCGATGTCGACGCTGGTCGCGTGGGCGTCGGGCGAGCGGATGTTCGAGCTGCATTTTCTGCCTCTCGTCGCGTTCCTGTATCTGATGTTGATTGGGACGATGGCGGCGTACGTCGCCTACGGTTATCTGATTCGCCACACGAGCCCGATCATCGCGAGCAGCTGCATGTACGTGAATCCGGTCGTCGCGGTCGCGCTGGGCGCGCTGCTGCTCGGCGAGCCGGTCACCCGCTCGACGGTAATCGCGACGATCATGATTCTGATCAGCGTCGGCCTGTCTTTCTGGTTCGATTATCGGAAGAAGCGCAGCGCCTGATAGCGGCGCGGTTCTCGTCGAACCGCGCGCCCGCTGTCAAAGCCTTGCCGCCAGCTCCGCGCCCTCGCGGATCGCGCGCTTCGCATCGAGCTCGGTCGCGAGCTTCGCGCCGCCGATCACATGAAAACGCGGGCCGCCGCTGTCGTGGTTGCCATCGACCGTCGACGGCAACAGCTCGCGCAACGACTCCTGCCCCGCGCACACGACGATCGTATCGACGTCGAGCCATGCGTCGGCACCGTCACGCGCGATTCTGAGACCGCGCGCGCTGATCTCCCGATACTCGACGCCGCCGAGCATTTGCACCCCGTTGCGCGCGAGCGTCGCGCGATGCACCCAGCCCGACGTCTTGCCGAGGCCCGCGCCGATCACGGCGACGCGCGCGCCGACCGGCGCACCGCGCAGCACGTCGACATACGACAGCACGTTGGGCCCATCGATGCCGGCAATCGCCGGCCGTCGCGGCACGATGCCGGTCGCGACGTTGGTAAGACATGCAGGGACCGCGTAAGAGGGGGCAGCACGAACGATACACCGCGCGCCCGGGGGGCGGCACGGCGATCCGCGAGGGTGCGGTCGCCGTGCCGTTTCATCGCGTTCTGAAAACGCGTCGCGTCGAGTGCCAGCCAGCACGCAATCATTCACGAAAAAAAAGCCCGCAGCGGCATCCCGCGACGGGCTTTGCAAATCCTGCTGCCATGTGCCGGCTTATTTCGCCTTTTCCGCCTCGTTCGTGATGGCGTGGCCGCCCTTCGAAATATCTTCGCCGGCGCCCGCCATCGTGTTGCAGCCGGTGACAAGCATGGCAGTTCCTGCGAGCACAAGCAAAGCGATCAGTCGAGTCATGAAACTTCTCCTTGTCGAGAATGCATCGGTTGATGTCGTCCGACCGGGGCCATGCCAGTCGATCAGGTCTCGATCCGGTTTCGAACCGGTCTGATTGCATGGTAAAAAAAGGGCGGGGGGCGGCGCTGTCGGCCGTGCCGCGATTTTGTCGTAGGCGTGCTCCGGTGTTTGCGTCGGCGCACTCCTACAACGGCTTGGGGGCGCTGCGGCGAGCATCTGTCAGACGGGGCTTTGCGACGAAGTGGGCGGCGTGGCGGGCGACGTCAGCGGCTGATCGACCGAAGGCGTCGCGGCGCTCGCGCTCGGCATCACGACGTCGATGTCGGTGCCGTTTTGCGCGCCACGGCGGATGTCGAAGCGCCCGCCATGCGCGGCCACGCGCTGACGCATGCCGAGCAGGCCGTGCGTATGTGTGCGCTTCAGGTCGGCCGGCATGATGCCGACGCCGTTGTCCGCGATATGCAGCGCGACCTCGCCGTCGCCGACCCGCAATGCGATACCGACCTTCGAGGCCCGCGCGTACTTGGCGGCGTTCGTCAGCGATTCCTGCGCGACCCGAAACAGCGCGATTTCGGTCTGCTCGTCGAGCTGGATATCGTCGGCGGGCAGGTGCAGCTCGAGCGTCCAGTTGTTGCGTTGCGCGGCTTCGTCGGCGAGCGTGCGCAGCGCGGTAACGAGCCCGAAATTGGCCAGCACGGTCGGCCGCATGTCCTCGATGATGCGCCGCTTCAACGCGATGCCCTGGTCGAGATTGGCGAGCGCGCGCTGCAGCTTGTCGGCGATGTCCGGCTCGCTGTCCTTCAGCTTGCGGCGCGCCCATGTGACGTCCATCCGGCATGCGGTCAGAATCGCGCCGAGTTCGTCGTGCAACTCGCGCGCGAGCTGGGTCTTTTCGTTTTCGCTGACCGCCTGCAGATGCCAGCCGAGCGCTTCGAGCTGCCGCGTGCGCTCGTTGACGAGTTGGTCGAGTTCCTCCTGCTGAGTGATCAACTGACGCTGCGCGCGCGCCTGCCGGTCGATCTGGATGCCGAGATTGCGAAACAGCAGAATGAACAGCACGATGTTCAGCGCCGACAGACCCGCCGCGCACAGCGTCGACAGCCGCTGGTCGGCGCGGCTCGCGGCCAGCGCGTGCTGAGCGCGGCGCTCCTCGTTGTCGCGCAGCAGCGCGAGCGTACTGTCGATCAACGACGCGTCCGCCGGGTTGACGTCGCTCGCGCTCCCGCATGCGCTGAGATCGAGCGGATGCGGCGCGGCGTGCTGCATCGCGGCGGCGCCCGCGCCGATGCGCGCGTCGATCAGCGCGAGAATCTGCGTGAAGCTCGCGAGTTCCGCGCTGTCCGCGCGGCCGCCGCGATAGAAGTGGTCCAACTGCTGGGTGGTGTCGCGGATGCGCGCGGCGCTCGCGCAGAACGCGTGGGCGGATGCGTCGTCCTTCGTCAGAAGAAACTGGTTTTGTTGCGCGGTGAGGCGCGACAGCTCGCTCGCGAGTGTGCTCAGTCGCACGGTGACGTCGCGCGCTTCAAGCGCGGTCTCATACTCGGCGGTGATGCGCTGACGCGCGGTCTCCAGAATCACGAGGCCTCCCACCGTGATCACGATCGCCACCGTCATCGCGATCGCCCAGCTGCGATTGCGCATCCACTCGGCGAGCCGCGCCGTGGCGCGCGCGCCAGGTTGTTCCGGCGGGTTCTGCAGATTCGACACTTTCGGCTCCAGAAAGAGGGCATCGGCAGCGGCATCGACATCGGCATCGCGCGAAGCCGCGCGCGTAATGTCGTCGTAATCCAATGTAAGCGGATTCTCACACGAAAAACGGCGAGCGTCGGAATGCGCGCGGCGCCGCGCATCGATAGCATGGACCCGATCGTTCATGCAATGTTTCGGGAGGAAGCCATCATGTTGAAGTGGGCACTGTTCTTCGCGATCGTCGCGGTGATCGCCGGTCTTCTCGGCTTCACCGGCATCGCGGCCGGCGCGGCGGCGATCGCGAAGTTCCTGTTCTTCGTCTTTGTCGTGCTGTGCGTGGTGTTCCTCGTGCTGGGCTTCGTCGTGACGAAGAAAATGATCGATTAGCGCGGCCATCGCAGTGGCGGCAAGCCGCGCCCTCACAGCAGGCGAGCGATTTGCTGGTAGTCGATTGGAAGGCCAACAAAAGGGAGAAATGCCATGCTTCACTATGCCATCGTCTTCTTCGTGATTGCGATCATCGCAGCCGTGTTCGGCTTCACCGGCATCGCGGCCGGCGCGGCCGAAATCGCGAAGATCCTGTTCTACATCTTCCTCGTCGTGTTCGTGGTCACGTTGCTGCTCGGCGTGTTTCGAACCTAGCCGCGCGAGCCGGATGAACGCAACATGCGGTAGGCAGCGAAGTACGCAATGTAGGAACAGGTAGTCAACAAGGCGCGTGAACGCGCGGCGTTTGAATCCCCGATTGAGGCGCCCGCGTTCGAAGCGCGCCGTCATTCCACCCTGGGCGCATCAGGCGCGATTCGTGCTGAGGCGCGATTCAGCCAATACCGGATAAAGGAGAAGTTCGATGGCGAAGCAATCTGGCGACACGTTCGTGATGGACATCAAGAAGATCCGCGAGGACGCGCGCAAGCATATGTCGGATGGTCCGGTCACGCAGAGCTATGGTGCGAATCGCGAGACGGTGCTCAAGCTGCTCAACGACGCGCTCGCCACCGAGATCGTCTGCACGCTGCGCTACAAGCGCCATTACTTCATGGCGAAGGGCATCAATTCCGAAGCGGTCGCGAGGGAATTTGCCGAGCACGCAACCGAGGAGCAGGAGCACGCCGATCGCATCGCCGAGCGCATCGTGCAGCTTGGCGGCGAACCGGATTTCGCGCCGGACGGCATCAAGGCACGCGCGCATTCGGAATACAAGGAAGGCACCGATCTGACCGATATGATTCGCGAGAACCTGATCGCGGAGCGCATCGCGATCGACACGTACCGCGAGATCGTACGGTATCTTGGCGAGAAGGACGTGACCACGCGCCGGCTGTTCGAGGAGATTCTCGCGGTCGAAGAAGAGCATGCCGACGATATGGCGGATCTGCTCGCGGGGCGCGAGTAGCGCACCAGGCGACAAGGAAGCGTCGACGGACCGGGTCGCGGGCGAACTCGGGAATGCCGGCAGCTGCGGTGCGAAGCCGCCCTCGCATTCCGCGTCCGGCCGTGGCCCCGGATCATTACAATGTCCGCATCGGAGCGACTCCCTTTGCACGGAACCCAACCGATGATTCGAGTGCTGATAGCTGACGATCATGCGATCGTTCGAGGTGGATTCAGACAGTTCGTCGCCGACGAGCCGGACATGTGCGTCGCCGCCGAGGCCGCCACCGGCGAGGAAGCGATCGGCCTCGTGCGCGAGCAGGCATTCGACGTCGTGCTGCTCGACATCGCGATGCCGGACAAGAACGGCATCGACACGTTGCGTGTGATCAAGCAGGTGCGTCCCGAGCAGGGCGTGCTGATTCTATCGGGCTATCCCGAGAGCCAGTACGCGATCAATCTGCTGCGCGCGGGCGCGAACGGCTATCTGAACAAAGACTGCGAGCCGGAAGAAATCGTGCGCGCGATCCGCTCGGTCGCGCGCGGGCATCGCTATCTGTCGGAGGCGGTCGCCGATACGCTTGCCGACAATCTCGACAAGCCTGCCGCCGGGCGTCCGCATGAAGCGCTGTCGGAGCGCGAATTCCAGATCTTCTGCAAGCTCGCGGCCGGCCAGTTGCCGACCGAGATTGCTGAAGAGCTGCATCTATCGGTCAAAACGGTGAGCACGTATCGCGCGCGGGTGCTCGAGAAGATGCGTCTCGCGAACAACGCGGACCTCACGTATTACGCGATCAAGAATGGCCTGATCGAATGACGGACGATCGAGATATTCCGATGAACAGCGAACCGAACCCCGCTACCGAGTCAGCCAGCCGCGCGCCGTTGCGCGTGCTGCTGATCGAGGATTCGCCGCTGATCCGCCGCAGCCTCGTGGAGGCGATCGATGCGTCGGGCCTGCTGCGCGTGGCCGCTTATGCCGATTCCGCCGATCAGGCGATCGCGCTGCTCGGCGACGAAGCGTTCGACGCGGTGATCGTCGATTTGCAGCTGAAGCAGGGCTCGGGCGTGCCGGTGCTCGCGTATCTGCAGCGCGAGGGGCTGATCGATTCGATGTTCGCGGCGGTGCTGACCAATCACGCGTTGCCCGCGTACCGCGAGCGCTGCGAGCAGTATGGCGTGCGGCACTTTTACGACAAATCGTTCGAGTTCGATCGCGTGCTCGATGCGCTGCATGAGTATGCGTTGGGGCGGGGTGGCGGGGTGTAACGACTCGACCGTAGTTGGCGTTTCTAGTCCTGTTTCCACACTCCGCGCTTCATCGCTTCTTCGAGCATCCCAAGGGTAAGCGAACGTCCGCCGAGCAATTCTCGCGCGCTGGAACTGAACGGGGACTTCAACGCGGCCACAACGATGTCGCGCTTTCGCATGTTGGCGGATGGAACGTGGTAAGCGACGTCGAAATCGCGCAGGTCCACATGGAAGCGCCCAGCCCATGCCTGCATCACCTCGACGATTTTCGCCGGCTCCCAATCCAGATCGTGATACAGATCCATGTCACGGGTCAGCTTGTCGTCGAGAGGCAGCCCGGCGGGAGTGCGCATTTCGCGGATGAACCGAGCGAGATCGAGCCACGTGTCGTTCATTACAGACGATTCTCCGGCTGATATCAATGCCCAGCTCGCGCCGGCAACCGCAAATGATTCCACGCGCCGAGCCCGGCAAACGCGATCCCCGCGATAGTCACGCCGACCCACCCGAACACCGGCCACACGATCGCGCCGACACCCGAGCCCAGCGCCCCGCCGATGAAATACGCGACCATGTACACGGTATTCACGCGGCTGCGCGCATCGGGCTTCAAGGCGTAGATGCGCGACTGATTCGAAATCTGCGCGGCCTGCACGCCGATGTCGAGAATGATCACGCCGACCACGAGGCCCGCGATGCTCTTCGCCGACGCACCGAAGATCACGAACGCGATCACGACCAGCACGAGCGACACGGTGATGATCGCGCGCGGTCCACGCCGGTCGGCGAACTTGCCGGCGAGCGGCGCGGCCAGCGCGCCGGCCGCGCCGACGATACCGAACAGCCCTGCCGCCTGCGGCCCGAGATGAAACGGCGCGCCCGCGAGCAGCAGCGCGAGCACCGACCAGAAAATGCTGAACGCGCCGAACAACGCCGCACCGGTCAGCGACGCCTCGCGCAGCGCGCGATGCTCGGTGACCAGGTGCCACATCGACACGAGCAGCTTGCCGTACGGCAACGTCGAGGTCGGCTGACTCTTCGGCAAACGCAAAATGATGACGACCGCGAGTGCGAGCAGCGCGACGACGGATGCGCCAAACACCGCGCGCCAGCCGAAGTATTCGGCGACGATGCCCGCCGCGGTCCGGGCGAGCAGGATGCCGAGCAGCAGGCCGCTCATCACGGTGCCGACCGCGTGGCCGCGCTCGGACGGCGGCGCGAGTTCGGCCGCAAACGGCACCGCCTGTTGCGCGATCGTCGCGAGCACGCCGATCGCGAGACTCGTGACGATCAGCACCGCGAGCGTCGGTGCCGACGCCGCAATGACGAGCGCGACGCACATGCCGGCGATCTGCAGCAGGATCAGCAGACGCCGGTCGAAGCGATCGCCGAGCGGCGCGAGCAACAGCATGCCGGCGGCGTAGCCGAGCTGCGTGACGGCCGGCACCGCGCCGACCCATGACGCGCTGCCCGGAAACGACTGGCGGAAGTTATCGAGCAGCGGCTGGTTGAAATAGATGTTTGCGACCGAGACACCGGCGATCGTCGCGAGCAGCAGCAACACGCCGCGCAGCGACCGGGCGGAGGAAGCGGAAGTGGAAGCGTCGGAAGTGGACATGACAGGGGCGGATCGACGGACCGGCCCATGCGCGGTCCTCAAGCGTGCCGATCATACCGGAGCGGCGGGGTTCGTGCTGACGGCCGCGCGAGGCTCGCCCGCGCATCCGGTGTCAGGCGGTTGCGAAGTGTGTCCGGTGGTTCAGTCGATCAACGCGCCAGCGTCGTAGAACGGATACGGGCCGTCGGCCGCGTCGACATACGCATGATGCGTGACGATGCCCGTCGCCGGATCGTAGTAATGGAGCGCATACGCGGGCGGCTCCATCACGAACGCCGACGGTCCGTCCTCGCGAAAATCGAGCGCCACCTGGTGCGCGGGCGCTGGAATCGCGCTCGCGATCGTGCCGCCGAAGCGCACGAACATCGACCGATGCACGTGCCCGCAGAGCACGCGCTCGACGTTGGGATGCTGTGCGATCAACGCCGCGAGCTTGTGCGACGCCGCCCGGTCGAGCCGGATCTCGTCCATATGCCCGATGCCGCACGCGAACGGCGGGTGATGCAGCGCGACCACGACCGGCTTGCAGCGCGCCGCATCGAGCTGCCGCTCGAGCCACGCGAGCCGCGTGTCGCACAGCATGCCGGCGCTCGAACCGGGCACCAGCGAATCGAGCGCGATCACGCGCAGCGGGCCGACGTCGAGCGCGTACTGCACGAACTCGCCGCCGCTCAGCAATTCCTCGCGCTCGGGAAACGCCGCGCGCAGCGCGTCGCGTTCGTCGTGATTGCCGACCATCAGGAAGTAGGGGATCGCGAGCGGCGCGAGCAGTGTTTTCAGGCGCGCGTACTGCTGGGGGTCGCCCTGATCGACGAGGTCGCCGGTGATCAGCACCGCGTCGGGGCGCGGTGTGAGCGCGTTGAGCGCGTCGACGCAGCGCGCGAGGTAGGGGGCGGTATCGACGCGGCGATACGCGAGTGCGCCGGGTTGCTTGATATGCAGGTCGCTAATTTGAGCCAGCAGCATGACAGAGGTCCTTCGGGTTGCTTCGTGTCGGGCGCCAGGATGCGGCGCTGTTTTTACCTACGATAGCGCAATCAGTGCGTCCGGTTCGATCGAGATGCCGACTGGCGTGCCGCGCGCAAGCTCGATGCGGCCCGCGACGTCGACGAAGAGCGGCTCGGGCGCGGCACCGCCAATCGTCAGACGCGTGCGTTCGCCGAGGAACGCGGTGCTTTCGATCTGGCCGCGCAGCTGCGCGAGCGCGGGGTCGGTGAGCCGGGCATCCTCGGGGCGAAAGAAGATTTCGTGCGCACCGCGTGCGTTCGACGCATGCGCGGGCAACGGCACGGCGCCGCCGCTCGTCGCGAGCATGCCGTCGCGCGGCTCGCCCGCGACACGGTTGATCGTGCCGACGAACTGCGCGACCGTGCGATTGGCCGGACGATAGTAGATGTCGCGCGGCGAACCGATCTGCTCGATGCGTCCCGCGCTCATCACGACGATGCGATCGCCGAGCTCCATCGCTTCGGCCTGATCGTGCGTCACGTAGACGGTCGTGATGCCGAGTTCGCGCAACAGCGCGTTCATCTCGCTGCGCAATGCGTCGCGCAGACGCGCGTCGAGCGCGGTCAGCGGTTCGTCGAGCAGCAGCACGCGCGGCTGCACCGCGAGTGCGCGGGCGAGCGCCACCCGTTGACGCTGGCCGCCCGACAGTTGATCGATCGGTTTGTCGGCGTGCGCGATGAGCCGCATCATGCCGAGCAGTTCGTCGACGCGTTGTCGCGCGACTGCGGCCGGCACGCGCTTGATCTTCGGACCGTAGCCGATGTTGCCGCGCACGGTCAGGTTCGGAAACAGCGCGTAGCTCTGGAACACCATGCCGACCGCGCGTTTTTCGATCGGCAGCGTAGTCACGTCGTCGTCGCCGAATGCGATGCGTCCGCCCGCGTCAGGTGTTTCGAGGCCCGCGATCAGGCGCAGCGTCGTCGTCTTGCCGCAGCCCGACGGTCCGAGCAGCACGAGGGTTTCGCCCGCGCCGATGGTCAGGTCGATCGGTTCGAGCACGCGCGTGCCGCGAAACGTTTT
Organism: Paraburkholderia sp. CI3; assembly: GCF_050436505.1. Lineage (NCBI taxonomy): Bacteria > Pseudomonadati > Pseudomonadota > Betaproteobacteria > Burkholderiales > Burkholderiaceae > Paraburkholderia > Paraburkholderia sp. CI3. Next base: position 1,619,295 of record NZ_JBNDMI010000004.1, on the reverse strand, counting down.
GGCGCACTGCGTGAGCGTGATGGGAACCGAGGTCAGTTTCATGGCGTGTCGATGGGCTTCGCGGAAGAGGCGGCGCCGCGCTTCTTCGACGCGCTGCGCTGGCCGGTCGCATCGACGCCGAGCCATTGCATCGCGACGAGCAGCGGCATCGTCATGATGAAGAACAGGATCGTGTACGCGCTGCCGATCTCGATGCGCATCGACGCGTAGGTGTCGGCGAGGCCGACCGGCAGCGTCTTCGTGTCGGGCGTGTGCAGCATCCACGTGAGGTTGAATTCGCCGATCGACAGCGTGAGCACCGCGAGCGCGCCCGCGACGATGCCTGGCCGCGCGTTCGGCAGCACGATCGTGACGAAGCGCGTGAAGAAGCTCGCGCCGAGGCTCGCCGCGCCTTCTTCGAGCGTGCGCAGATCGCTGCTCGCGCAGACCGCCGCGACCGCGCGCACCATGAACGGCAGCGTGAACACCACATGCCCGACGACGATGAACGCCGCGCTCATCCGAAACGCCGTGAAGCCGCCGTAGATCACCAGCAGCGCGAGTGCCGATGCGAGGCCGGGCAGCGCGATCGGCAGCACCAGAAACTCTTCGACGATGCGTGCGAAGCGCGTCTTGCTGCGCGCGAGCACATAGCCTGCGGGCACGCCGGTCAGCAGCGTGACGACGAGTGTCGCCGCGGCCACTTCGAGCGATAGCCACACCGAGTCGTGATACTGGGTCCACACTTCGACGAGCCAACGCAGCGTGAGTCCGCTCGACACGCCCTTGAAGTAGTTGACCGTCAGCCCGGCGACGATCGACATGACGACCGGCACGATCAGGAATGCGCACAGCAGTAGTGTGACGAACCATTGACCCGCGGCGAGCCATGTTCGCGTGGAAGGCCACGCGCGTCGCGCGCGCGGTCCCGCTGCCGGTTGCGAAGACGGCGAAGGGGCGGTGATTGAGTTCATAGGTAGGTAGTCGTTGCGTTCGCGAACGCGTGGCTGCGGCGACGCGCCGTTCACGCGCTCGCCGCCACGCCCGAACCGCTCGCGCTGCGCGCGATCGCCAGCACTGCCCACGTGACGATGCCCAGCACGATCGACAGGCCCGCGGCCGTCACCATGTTCGCGTTCAGCGTGAACGCGGTATAGATGGTCATCGGCAGCACGTCGATGTCGGTGGCGAGCGTGAACGCCGTGCCGAACGCGCCCATCGCGGTCGCGAAGCACACGGCGCCCGCCGCGATCAGTCCGGGCGACAGCGCCGGCAACACGATGTCGCGCATGATGCGCCACGGCGATGCGCCGAGCGAGCGCGCGGCCTCTTCGAGCGATGCATCGAGCTTGGTCGCCGAAGCCATCACGGTGACGATCACGCGCGGAATCGAGAAGTACAGATAGCCCAGAAACAGGCCGCTCATCGAATACGCGAACACCCAGCGATCGCCCGCGAGTTTCAGCGACAGCGCGCCGATCAACCCTTGACGTCCCGCGAGCATGATGACCATGAAGCCCACGACGACACCCGGAAACGCGAGCGGAAACGTCAGCAGCGCGAGCAGCGTGCGCTTGCCGGCGAACTCTCGACGCGCGAGCAGCAGCCCCGCGATCACCGACAGCACCAGCGTGGCCGCCGTGACCGCCGCCGCCAGCACGACGGTCGCGCCAAGGCTCGACATGTAACGCGCATTCGTCAGCATTGCGCGATACGTCGCGAACGCATGGCCGCCGCCGGAGAGCTGCGCGAGCGCGACCATTGGCAGCAGCCAGAACGCGATGAAGACCGCGAGCGCGGGCGCGAGCAACGCGATGCGCCAGCGCAGCGGGAACGTGACTTCGTTCAATGCATCACCTGTAGATAGCGCTCGCCGAAGCTCGACTGCTTGTCGGCCATCTTCGCGAAGTCGACCGGCTTCGCTCGCGCGTATTCGCTCGCTGGCAGGAACTGCGCAGCCGTCTCGGCGCTCATCGCGCTCGCGCGCACCGGCCGCAGATACGCCTGCGCCCACAGCTTCTGGCCTTCGTCGGACAGTACGAAATCGAGCACCTTCTTGCCGTTCGCTTCGTGCGGCGCGCCTTTCACGAGGCTCATCACGTACGGCACCGAGATCGTGCCTTCCTGCGGAATCACGAACTCGACGTTCGCGTGATCCTTATACTTCGCGCGGTACGCGTCGAAGTCGTAGTCGAGCAGGATCGGAATTTCGCCGGACAGCACGCGCGCGTACGCGGTTTGCTTCGGCACGATCGGCGCGTTCGCCTTGAGCTTTCTGAACCAGTCGAGACCCGGCTCGAAGTTGTCGAGCGTGCCGCCGAGCGCCTGGTTCACCGCGACCGCGCCCGCATAGCCGACGAACGCGCTCGACGGATCGAGATAACCGATCATGCCTTTGTATTCGGGCTTCAGCAGATCGGCCCACGAGCGCGGCACCGGCTTGCCTTCGAGCGCGTCCTTGTTGACGAAGAAGCCGAGCGTGCCCGAGTGGATCGTGAACCAGTAGCCTTGCGGGTCTTTCAGGGCGGCGGGAATGTCGTCCCAGTGCGCGGGCTTGTACGGCTGGATCACGCCCTTGTCCTTGGCCTGGAACGCCGACGATACGCCGAGATACACGACGTCGGCGACCGGACTTTTCTGCTCGGCCATCAGCTGCGCGATCGATTGTCCTGAGTTCTTGTTGTCGAACGGCACGCGAATGCCGGTCTTTTGCTGGATCGCCTTGATCTGGCTCGCCCAGTCGGCCCATTCGGGCGGGCAGTTGTAGCAGATCGCGGTTTCGTCGGCGCGCGCGGCTTGCGGCGCGAGCGCGACGAGCGCCGCGCCGGCGACGAGCAGGCTCGCCGGCAGTGCAGTCGCGGCGGCGTGCGAGAGTTTTTGCCACAGCGGTATGAGCGAGGATGCGAAGCGTGAGGTTGAGCGGGGCACTGCGGGTCTCCCTGTGTCGGATGGGTTGCGAGGGTTGGGGATGACAGCTAGGGCGCGCGTATGCGCGTGCCTTCATTGGGCTTCTTATGCGAGCGGCTTTTCGATGGCGGCCGCAGCGTTCGGGACGTGGGTCGGCGACGCTTCGTCGAGATTCGCGTGCGAGCCGGGCGCCGCGATCGTCGCGCCTTCGCGCAAGCTATGCGGCAGCGTCAACGCGCGGGAGGTTGTGCAGAACGCGCGCTCGTCGCGCACGCCGCCGATGCGTGCGAGCAAGCGCTGCCACGCCGCACAGCCGATTTCGCGATTCGGCGCGCAGATGCTCGCGAGCGCCGGCGACAGCAGTTCGCCCATTGCGAGGCCGTCGAAGCCGAGAATCGACATGTCCTGCGGAATCCTCAGACGCGCGCGGCGCAGGCCGCGCATCACGACCATCGCGAGCAGATCGTTGCTGCAGAAGAGGGCGGTCGGACGGTTTGCGCCGTGCGTCAGGTGCGCGAGCACGGACGGCGCGAGTTCGTCGGCGTTGAAATCGACTTCGAGCGCGGGCGCGGCCGTGAGGCCGGCCTGCTGCATCGCCTGCGTGTAGCCGAGATGACGCTGACGCGCGCGATCCGAGGCCGCGAACGAGCCGGCCAGCATCAGAATGCGGCGATGGCCGTGCGCGATGAGCCGGCGCACGCCGTCGTAGGCGGCGAGGCGATTGTCGACCGACACCGATGGGCGGCGCACCGTGTCGTTGTGCATCAGCACGTATAGCAGGCCGTCGCGGTCGAGTTCGTCGAGCAGCGGATGGGTGTCGGCATCGGCGACGGTCAGGATCAGTCCTTCGACGCGATGCTCGCGCAGCGTTTCGATTGCGTGACGTTCACGGTCCACGTCGTACTGCGTGGTCATCAGCATCAGCCGATAGCCTTGCGCTGACGCGAGATCGTCGATGCCTTGCAGGCATTCGGCGAACACCGGGTTCGCGAGCGTCGGCAGAACGACACCGACGAGGCGCGTGCGCTCGCCGCGCAATTGCCGGCCGAGCGGGCTCGGGCGGAAGTTCAGCGCGTCGATCGACTGACGTACCTTGTCGAGCGTGACGGGGTTCACGGTGTGCGGCGCGTTGATCGCGCGCGATACCGTGGCGATGGAAAAGCCCGCGTGGGCGGCGACATCCTTGATCGTCGGCGTCATCGGTTTTCGGCCCGCTGTAATCGTTTTCGTGAGCGGATTATCGGCAACGTTTGTGACTTTGGGATGAATGCGGGTGTCGGGCGCTTTTTTGGGGCTGCTGCGAGGCGATGGTAGAATTCGCGACCACGCGCGATTGCCACCTCTGCCGGGGTGATGAAATTGGTAAACATAGCGGACTTAAAATCCGCCGCCTTCGGGCTTGCCGGTTCAAGTCCGGTCCCCGGCACCAAGAAGTATTCCACCTGATTCCTGTAAATTCCTTGAACCCTTGATGCAGCAATGCTTCGAGGGTTTTTTGTTTTCCAGAAAATTCGCGGAGTTCCATTGACATCCGGGGGCATGTGGGGACATCTTAGGGGGAATGTTGGTGAGTAGCCGACGTCCTTGCGAAAAATGCCCCCAGGAGGTCTTCATGCCCCTGACTGACATTGCTGTGCGTAGCGCAGCCCCTCGCGAGAGGGCCTATCGACTGACTGACGGTGGCGGGATGTATCTGGAGATTGCGCCGTCGGGAGGGAAATACTGGCGCCTCAAATACCGATTCGGTGGTAGAGAACGACGTTTAGCGCTAGGTGTGTACCCTGACGTATCGCTCGCGGCAGCGCGCAGGAAGCGAAGTGCGGCGCGTGAACAACTGGCGGCCGGGATCGACCCGAGCGACTTAAAAAGGCTGATAAGCGCGCCGCAAGGCTCAACGCCAACAATTCATTTGAGGGTGTAGCCCGCGACTGGCTGGAGGAGCGCAAGTCGGTTGTGCAGATCGGTCAGCACGAAAAGACACTCGCCCGTCTGCAAAATGACGTATTCCCCTGGCTGGGCAAGCGTCCTATCACCGAGGTCGACGCGCCCGAGATTCTGGTGGTGCTCAAGCGGATCGATAGTAGGGGTGCGCGATATTCAGCGCACCGGGTACGCAGTGAAATCAGCCACGTTTTCCGATATGCGATCAAGGAAGGCAAGGCAAAAAAGCGATCCGGCAAAAGACCTGATCGGGGCGATTCCGCCTCCAATAGAAAAGCACTTTGCTGCGCTGACCGAACCCGCGAAGGTGGCGGAAATGCTCAGGGCCTTCGATGGCTTCTCGGGGACGTTTCCCGTGCTCTGCGCGCTCAAGCTTGCGCCGATGCTGTTCGTGCGGCCTGGCGAGCTTCGCCGGGCCGAGTGGGTGCAATTCGACCTGGATAAGGGGGAGTGGCGCTATCTAGTGACAAAGACGCGGACTCAACATTTGGTGCCACTTGCAACCCAAGCTGTGGCTCTCCTGCGAGAGTTGCAGGCACTGACCGGTAAAGGGCGTTTTGTTTTTCCCGGCGCTCGTTCGACGTTGCGTCCGATGAGCGAAGCGGCGATAAATGCCGCACTCAGACGACTGGGTTACGACACCCGAACGGAAATTACCGGCCACGGTTTTCGCGCGATGGCCCGTACCATCCTGCACGAGGAACTGGAGCAGAAACCAGAGGTGATCGAGCACCAACTCGCACATGCCGTACCGGACAATCTTGGCTCGGCGTATAACCGGACTAAGTTCATCAGGGAGCGCCGAGTGATGATGCAGTTGTGGGCGGACTATCTAGACAAGCTGAAGGCGGGCGCAAAGATAATTCGTATTGGTGGCGTGGCAGGCTGACTCCGAATCGGTGTAAGTTCGAGCGACAGTATGGGGTGCAGGTGGTCGGAGGTTCAAATCCTCTCGCCCCGACCAATAGATATAAGCAACTGGTTGCTAGTGTCGTGAGTTAAAAATTCATTGAAATATGTTCGCTGCGTACTAAAGTGTCTTGTGTAGCACTGGTATGAGGACGTGGCGATGAGCGGAAGACCTAAGGCGGAGCTTGTGCTGAGCGAATCGGAGCACGAACAGCTTAAGGCGTTGACGATGCGACGCAAGACAGCGCAGGCGTTGGCTTTGCGAGCGCGCATCGTGCTGGCCTGTGCCGATGGCATGGACAACCGGATGGTCGCAAAGGCACAGCGTGTAAGTCAGCAGACTGTTTGCAAGTGGCGCGCGCGCTTCGTTGCAGACCGTCTGGATGGATTGCTCGACGCGCCGCGCCCGGGCGCGCCCCGAACGATCGATGATTCGCGCGTCGACGCAGTGATCGCGAAGACGCTCGAGTCTGTCCCTGCGGTGGCCACGCACTGGAGCACGCGTACGATGGCGCGCGAGATGAACCTCTCGCAAACGGCAGTGACCCGGATCTGGCGAGCTTTCGGGTTGCAGCCGCACCGGCAGGAGACCTTCAAACTTTCCAGCGATCCGCTGTTTGTCGACAAGGTTCGCGATATCGTCGGGCTTTACCTCGATCCGCCGCTCAAGGCCATGGTGTTGTGCGTGGACGAGAAGAGCCAGATCCAGGCGCTGGACCGCACGCAGCCCATCCTGCCGTTGGCACCGGGCATTCCCGAGCGGCGCACCCATGATTACATGCGTCACGGCACGACCACGCTGTTCGCGGCATTGGACATCGCCACCGGTGAAGTGATCGGGGAGTTGCACCGACGCCATCGCAGCAGCGAATTTCTGCAGTTCCTGCGCACGATCGAAGCCAACGTTCCACAGTCGCTGGATGTGCATCTGGTGATGGATAATTACGGCACGCATAAGACGCCCTCGATCAAGGCGTGGTTCGCTCGCCATCCTCGCTTCCATGTTCATTTCACGCCGACCTCGGCGTCGTGGCTCAATCAGGTTGAACGATGGTTCGCCACGCTCACAGAGAAGTACCTTCGACGCGGCACGCATCGTTCGACCCGCCAACTCGAAGACGCCATCCGCCATTACCTTGAAGGCTACAACGCAAATCCCCATCCCTTCGCCTGGAGCAAGTCGGCCGATGAGATCCTGACCAGCCTTGAACGGTTTTGCGTGCGGGTCCAGAAGGTCGAAGGACGCGCGCGATGAACATCAATACCGACGCGATCGACGAAGTCGCCCTCGCACTTCTTTACCTGACCCTGCACGATCACAACCGGGCATGGAAGGGCTTCGACTGGGATGTGCTGAATCGGCTCTACGAACGAGGCCTCATTGGCGACCCGGTTAATAAAACGAAGTCTGTCATCTTCACCGAAGAAGGATTACGTGAGTCCGAGCGGCTCTTTAAGCAGCACTTCGTCATCGCTGACAGTACAGGACATTAATGCAACGAACTTCCAACTCACGACACTAGTTTCGTGACTGTGCGGCTCGCAGGACGCCGGCGACATTCACGAAACTAGCAACCAGTTGTATACGAACCTGATCACCTCGTATCGGCTTGACCGCGGCGCGCATCGAGCGGCTCAAACTCGCGGGACTCGACCATATCCAGCTGTCGTTGCAGGACTCGACGCACGAGCTCAACGACTTCGTGACGAGCACGCGCACGTTCGAGCTTAAGCGCGCGGTCGCGCGGCTGATCAAGTCGCACGATTATCCGATGGTGCTCAACTGCGTTCTGCATCGGTTCAACCTGCCGCATGTCGGGCAGATCATCGAGATGGCGCTCGATCTCGGCGCCGACTACCTCGAACTCGCCAACACGCAGTACTACGGCTGGGCCATGCTCAACCGCGACCAGTTGATGCCGACCGCGGAGCAGGTTGCCGAAGCGGAGGACACGGTGAACCGCTATCGCAAGCTGGTTGGCGAGCGCTGCCGGATCCTGTTCGTCGTCCCCGACTATTTCGAGCAGCGTCCGAAGGCGTGCATGAACGGCTGGGGCTCGGTGTTTCTCGGTGTCGCGCCGGATGGAACCGCGCTGCCGTGTCATGCGGCGCGCTCGCTGCCGGGGCTTGCGTTGCCCAACCTGCGTGACATGTCGCTCCGGCAGATCTGGTATGAAAGCGACGCGTTCAACGCGTTTCGCGGCGAAGGCTGGATGCGCGAGCCATGTCGCGACTGTGACGAACGGCATGGCGATCACGGCGGTTGCCGCTGCCAGGCCTGGATGTTGACCGGCGACCCGGCCGCGGCCGATCCGGTCTGCGCCAAGTCGGCGCATCACGGACAAGTCGTGCAAGCGGTGCAGGTGGCGCGCCATCCCAAACCCGTGGCCGAGCGGCCGTTGATCTTTCGCAGCAACGAGAATTCGCTGGCGCGTTGAGGGGAGGGGCTGACGCGCCAGCTGGAGGGCATGGGGTACGACTCAAGCGATCGGATCGTGATCGACGAGATGCAGGCCTGCTTGCTGCACACGCCTGCATCGTATATGCCGCTTGTCGATACGCCGGGCGCGGGAAGGATCAACGTGGCGAAGGTTAAGCGCGGCCTGGAGGAGAGTGTCGCGAAGGAGCAGCGATAGGAACGGGAAAAATGCGTCTCTGGCGGCTTGGGAGTCGACGAGACCCAAACGTCTGATCTTGTTGATTGGGCGGTGCAGTTTACCTATCCTTTTATCCGGGCTTAAGTGCGGCCCGTGTGCTACTCAGCGGAAGGGGCGGACATGTCTACACCCAACAAACTTGGGCTAACCATCACCATTCCAAAGACAGTCTTCAGTTATCCCTGCAACTACAGTTTTGATCACTTTGTGCCGCTTACGGTGATGAAGGATAAATGCGGAATGGATGTGAAGATGGTTTGGGAATCTGCCGATGGCAATCTTTTGCATCTCGCGGGGGTGTATAGCAACGAGCTCATATCCGCGCCGATAAAGGCCACAGGCTGTTTCGCCAATCGAGGTTTTCATGTTTCCAGCAAGGTGGATACATACCTGGGACAAAGCAACGATGAGCACGGCTTTCCTGCCGAGATCGCACTAACCGGCCCGGGTGAAATGGTTCTATACCAGGTCTTCGTCTATGGCACGAAACCGTGGACGGTTGCGCCATGCTCAGGATTTCAGATTACCCATTCCGTGACAGATATCGGTGACGGAAAATTCAAGGTGACCACCACCAAGGAAGGCAAGGCGGTGCGCTTTCGTCACAGTATCGATGCTAGCGAAGGGGTCGTCGTGGAGGAGCCCGTTGAATATTCGTCGGAGGCGGGGCGAGGGCGTGCAATCGTGGTTCAGATCGTCCAGAGTGGCGGGATCAACCCGGCGATTCTGGTCAAGGCCGATCTCTGCATACGATGACGGTGCCTCTGCAATTCAGGTACCCAGTTCAGGCACACATTCCGCAACAGCAACGGCCGCTCTGATCAGCCGATCGAGATATGGACTTTTCCCCCGGCGACATCATTATCGAGTACGACGACAGTACCGACGAAGCGAAGCATGCGCTGATCTGGGTGGCTGACGCCAAGGGAAAAACCGTCATCCACAGCAAGGACGTCGGGAACCTGCAGGGAGTCGTGCAGCAGTCCGTCGGCGCGCTAGCGGTCACCGACGACGACATCAAGTACTTCGTCTATCGTTACGGGAACTCCGCCGTGGCCGAGGCGGCAGCGTGGTTCGCCGCAAGATGGGCCACGCGCAGCGACGATCCCATGGTGGTTGGGATGGTGAAATATGCCGAAACGAAACAACAGGTCGTGAAGGCGACCGTTCCCTTCGGACGGCGCGGAGATGAATGCCAGACCAATGAAGCCTGGACTGCCGACTCTTTGGTCCGCGCGGTGCGAGCCTGGCACCGCGGGATCACGGGCGTGAAGCTTTCCAGTCGCAAGGGAATCAGTTGCTCGCAGTTCGTCACGTACTGTTTTCAGGCAGCCAGCCTGCACGCCGCGCTGCACAACATGTCCCTGCAATCACAGAAGGCGAAGGACTTTCTGTTGGGCCCGCAAAATTTCGTGGCCTTGAAAAAGGGAAACCGCTACAGCCTCATCTACGAAGCCCTGAAACCCGTGGTTCAGGATCTGAATGGCTGCATCCCGCCCGGCATGCTGGTCGATGCGAAGACGACGGACGCCGAAAATCTGCAGAATTGCCTCGAACGTGAGAACAGCAAGTTCAAATGCGTGGGTGTAGTGGCGACGGATAACCGGACCAGACCCACTAAAGCCTGGATCGAGGAGGAAGAGAAGTCGGATTGACGCAGCGAGCGGCCCCGCGGCGATGCCGGCCTGACAGGGGCTGCTTCAGCATGTCTTGGAGGCGTGGCATGAGTGACGGGAGCAGGCCGTGGCATCTGCGGGAGCGCCAGTGGCCCGGGCTACGTGAGATTACCGGCCGGTCAGATACCGAAGACAGCAGGGGGAATTCAGGAGAATGTCATGCCGGTTACCAGGACCGTGATGTCGATTCACGATGATCAGACGGGAGAGGGTACAGCGCTCGCATTTCCCACGATGTCGACCTGTTCTGCGATTATCTGCGTACTCGTCGACCGGCTCGTGGGCGTCCACAAAACCCAGGGCTGGCGCGGCAGCACAAACACATTGTTCGCGCGCGCCGTCGCGTTGATCGGTGGTGACAGGGTCTACGAGCTCTATATCGCCGGCTGGAACGTGGGAAGTAAGGAATATCACAACATCAGTCAGATTCAGAATGCGCTGGGATGCGCCGATGTGGCGACCTATGTGCTCGACTACCACAACGCTGACGTCATCATCAAAAACAAACACAGCGGGGATCTGGTCAACCAGCAGGCTTTCCAGGCGCGAAAGGGGAAAGTCTTCACCCCCAGCCCAACCTCCGATCTGTGCACTTTTGCGTTTCATACCGGCAAGCGCAATCCCACCATCGGGATCAAGCGGTCGTCGAAGGTGAACATTACCGCCAGTGACAATGACGCCGTTCGCGAAAACCTCAAGCGAGAGGGGAGGGACGGGATGATGATCGCCGTGACAGAAGATATCCAGACGCCGAGCGATCATCTTCACATCCTGGACAAGCACCTGGATTTCGTTCACGTGGTTTGAATCACCGTGGCGTCCAGGCACGCAAAATTACACGAGGATCCGCGAGGGTGGCGATATGCGTCCCGGATTACTCATCCTCTGCCCGAGCGATCTGGACGCGAAAACCAGGTCGAGATGGGAAGTTGATATCAACGATCTTGTGGTTTTTGGGTTCAAGAGGAGTCGGGCTGTTACGCCACTCGCGTCAAAGATGCATGAGAGCGGACGGATCGGTGCGAGACCATTGCTGCGGCACACGACACTTTGGGAATAGCCATGAAAGACGTGACTGTCAGGATCAACGACACGCTTGGATTCATTCAAACCTCGGCAATCGGGACCTTCGCCGAGAAGGCCTGCGCGCACGCTCTGGCCAGTTCCTATATTCAGAACCACTATCCCCCGGCCAACGCGCACCAGGCCGGCTACGTGAATTTCTCAAACGGGATGTCGATGAAGAATCTGCACAACGCGGGTAACGAGGCCCAGCGCGAAATGCGACGCGTCATTTATCTCCTGTGGCATGCCATTGGAAACAATGCGCTCGCAAATCGGGCCACGACGCTCGGTGCCGGATTGTTGGCAGCTGAGTATCGCCGCCTGTTGCAGAAAGCCAGGATAGTAGAGGATGCACATCATGCGCGCGACCACGGCAGCAGAAATCTGCTGACGACCGTTATCCCGGCCGCGCCACTGCAGTTTCTCACAGACAACAAGATTATGGTTCGCGGTTCGACGGGCTATGCGCCAGATGCGCTAGACCGCAATCTCGTGAACTTTTACTTCACCTACGACGCGGCCCAGGATCGCTACATGTTCGTGCCTGTCGCGGGGGTTCCGGTTCCTGCAGGCGCGTACGGCTTTTCAGCAGCAAGCGTGCGCGCCGTGCACTGGACCGCCGTCCCCGGTAGAGGAATCGTGGTAATTCCGGGGCCACCGCCGGGCGCTGCCAGCTTTGGCGCCATCGACGGTATACGTCTCGATGGCTCCGACGTGATGGTCACCACACAGTTCACCGGCTGCAGTTTTTGCATGAAGGACGTGGGAGGGGTGATCTATGGCGCTCATATTTCGCCCAGCATTCCGGGGCATCCGAACCCGCACGTCGGCACTACCATGGCCCAGCAGCTCTGCGGAATGAATGCTAACGTTGGCGCCGGCGATTTCGCGAATCATGCAGGCGCCGCCCCTTTCATGGTCTATGGCGCAGGGCACAGCAACATCGCCGGCTTTCCAAATGGCTACCCGGAGCCGGGCGTTGGCGCAAATCCACTCCAATACATGTGCATGATTGGCGTGCGAGTGGGCGGGCTTTGGCAGATCTTCTCCCAGCAAGTGTTCGTGGGCGGCGCATTCACCGCCTTTCAGGTTCTGTAGTGCAACGGTATCCGCTCGATCAGCCCGGCGCGCCTGCCTGCCTGCCTGCCTGCCTCTGCTGCTGCTCGAATTCTTACTCTTGTCGCGCTCGACGCCTCCGAAGATTGCGTGCCTCCGGGCGTCGATATCTGTCCAGGCGACGCGAACTGCACCAGGCCCGGTCAGTTCCTTACACAATCGAAGAGCCGACGACCGGTTGGGATGCCGAAAGATATAAAAAGCACCGGCATATGTAATGCCTCGCGCGCCATCGCCTGCTGGAAGGCCAGCCCGCTCTCGCCTTTCAGCCTGACATCGAGGATGAGACAGCTAGGACCGCAGGAGAGAACGGCGCGCGCTGCCCTTCGCCGCGTCCCAAAGTCCAGAAGCAATGCTAACCCGATCGCTTTCGCAAGGAGTTTCGACATGCTGGCAAACGCAAACGTGATGGATCCGTGGGCGCAGACCATCTGTCTGCTGGGGACGCCTTCGCGCCTGTTGGCCGCTGTGGAAGGGGCCGAGCAGCGCTGTCAGAAGGCGCACGGCGCCGACGGATGCTTTACCGCCGCGGTGACGCTGATCGACCGGCCGACGCCGTCGACGGCCACGATTGCGTGGCGCGATGCGACGCGCGGCTGTTTCGGCGACCAGGTCTGGCGCATGGCGCGCGCGCATGCCGGGCTTCTGCGCGATGAGCGGGCAAGCGATCAATCCCGGCGACGCCGTCTACAAGCCGATCTCACGCCCAACGCCCATCAATGCGGAAGCGATGATTCTGGCCTGCGTACTGCACGACGTGGCGACTCTCTGAACCGCGCACATCGTTTTGTGCCGCAGCGAACGATGCCCGCGGCAATGTGGGCCGCGCGGCGTGCACAGCGTGTCCGCGGTTTGCGTACGATGGATTCGGCAGTAGATGAGTTGGTTGGGGGGAAATTCCTTGACCCCGTCAGGGTCAAGCTATACCAAAGTCCAATTGTCTTTACTCCCGACAGCGCCGATCCTGCTTGAAGGAAATTCCGCACGCTGCACGCAGACCTTGCGGAATCGCCGAATCGGTCAGTTCCCTCGTTCTTTCCGAGGGTCATCAATAGCGGGTGGCTTTCTTTGCCGTCCCCCGCATGAGTCTGGGAGTGTTACATGAAGCGCTTTGTGACTGCCACCTGTCTTCTGGGAGCCGTCATCGTGATGCCGGCATGGGCGCAAGCCCCGACAAAAATGAATCCGCTGAAAATGAAATGCGAGGACTTCGTGGCGGTGGATGAAGCTTACCGACCCGCTGTCGTCTACTACGTGGCGGGAGTGGACAAGCTCGGCGTAACGGAAACTGACACGATGGTGGAGGATACTGCGACACCAATCGGCGCGCTTGTTGCCGAGTGCCAGAAGTCGCCGAAGGCGTCGTTTCGTACGAAGGTCCGGCAGATGTACAAGAGCGGTCAACTCGCGCTTTTCGACCATCACTGAGCGGGCCGGTCGGGTCCATGTCAGTGCACGTGAGAGGACGAGGCGACCAGGCGGCCGCGCGGACTGCGGATGCCCGCGGTTGCGTGGATGAGGTCGGCGAGCGAACGGCCGCTTGCTGGTGCAAAATGCTCACCCGAGAGTCTGCCTGGCGATACAGGCGACCGGCGCTTCCTGGCCGGTCCCTGCCTGAGGGCAATTGGCGGCACGCGACCCGCAACTGCACTTGAAAATTACCCGACGCGGTCGTTCGCAGAGTGAGTTATGGCAGACCGGTTCGTAGTCGCCGATCCGCAACAGCGTTCCTTCTACGTTCTTTTGTATTTGCCACCTGGGGCTCCCAACTTACCACCGCACTGAGGGCACGGTTGGTTGAGCGTCAAGGATTAGTGCAGGAATGCGATGATTGCTGCCTGCGTAACGATGCCGAGAATGGTGCTGATGAGGATGGTCGCAGTAGCGTTGGCAGCGTACGTCTTGCTTTTCAGGGCAAACATAGCTGCGGCGGTTGCCGTCGGAACTGCACCTGTGATGATTGCCTGATGCGCGGGAGCTCCGCCGAGTCCTGACGTCAATGCCGCGACACCCATGACCACCGGTTGAGCGAAGTTTTTCAGAAGCAGATTAACTGAGACGTTCGCATTGATGCGGAACGGTTCTCCGTACAGCATGAGCCCCAAGGCGAACAGTGATGTTCCTCCCGCCGATTTCGCAACCATCGAGACAGACGCCATCACCGGGTGCGGCAGATGGACATGCAGAAAAGACAGGATTGCGCCGGACACAGGAAGCCAAACCATCGGATTGGTGACCGCCGCTCCAATGCTGTGCAGGAGAATCGATGCTATGCCTCGAGACCCGTTTGCTGCGCTGCTGGTGTCGGCCACCTGGATAAGCACAATCGTCAGCGGCAACATGAGCAGGCTCGTTACAAGGTTGCCCAGTAATACCGGGATGAAGCCCTCGGGACCAAAGACGGCCAGTAGTATCGGCGCGCCGAAGTACGCCATGTCGGGGAAGGCGCAAACAAGCGCCTGAATGGAAGCCGTTTTGAGGTCGTGCCTGAATGCAAACTTGCCGACCATGAGTGCCAGCAGGAATATACTCATCAAGCCAACTGCGAGTGTCACCACCAACGGAATGTTTCCCAGCTTAGAAGGCGTTGTTTCGACGGCACCTTCAAACAGCGCTAGCGGCAGTGCAAAGCGAATGACAAACACAGCGAGGACTCGCGCGTTGTCGTGAGCGAGTAGTCGCAATCTGCCTGCGAGCCAGCCCAGGCATATGGCGACTGCGACGGGCAGCAATGCATCAAGTATGGTCGCTATCATGACTGGGTATCGGGCGAGCCGACATTGCCGTCGACGTTCGAGGCGGAGCGAAGGTCCTGATACACGGGCTGCCAAATCTTGGCCGCGATGAGTTTCTCGATTTTTGCATCGCCCGGCTTCTGTTCAGTGAGTCCGTCATCGCGCGCCTGTTTGGCCGCCTGATAAGCAACCTGCG
This sequence comes from Paraburkholderia sp. CI3, assembly GCF_050436505.1. Classification (NCBI taxonomy): domain Bacteria; kingdom Pseudomonadati; phylum Pseudomonadota; class Betaproteobacteria; order Burkholderiales; family Burkholderiaceae; genus Paraburkholderia; species Paraburkholderia sp. CI3. Next base: position 1,604,114 of record NZ_JBNDMI010000004.1, on the reverse strand, counting down.
TAGCCACTTCGCGTAACCGGGGCTGACCGGGCAGATTGACGTCCGTTCCGGTGCAAGTTGTGTCTTCTGTGCTCACGAATCGATCTCCGTTTGCTCTGCCAGACTCCGGGCGTAAGCCAAAGGGCGCAGCCTGGACGAACCCGACCTGATAAATCGATTGACAGCCTTCGCCCCGTTGCCTTTGGAGACCAGGTCCAGCGCAACGGTCTCCGACCGAAGGACCGACGAAACCGTTGACCAAAGAAGACGGTGCCCTTGCAGGTGTGCTGCGCGAAGGCAGCGACCATGGAATCAAACTAACCTCCCAAGACAGAAAAGACCATTCTACGAACGGCAGGAATTGCTCCTGCTTAGGAATTGCTGTCTCATCCTTGCGTATGATTGTCTGACGGGCAACGGCTGACGTTACATCACCGCCAAGGGGCCAAGGCTCGAACACAAGATTCACGGATGCCTCGAGTTATCCAAATGTATGAGTGCGCTATGCCAACGGAGGATTGCAGCGACCGTTCGTAGAATGGCTTTCTTCGGGTCGTCCATTTATCTTGATTCCATGGACTTTGCGATTTCATTTGAGGGGCGCCATGTTAAACGTTCTGCATAACCGGATTCATATCGCTAGCAACGCGTACGACGCTACACGTTCGTCCCCTGGCTGAACAAGAACGAGTATCGCCGGACTGTTGACCTTAGCCACCTTCGGTATCCAGTGAGGGCCACGATGAGCACGAACGAAAGAGATTGCTCGAGCTGCGCCGAGATGATCCAACGTCGGCAGAACTGCGGAGATGGCCGCGAACATCATCGCCATCGGCGCCGCAGATCAACACGAGGGCTGCTGACATGAAGGCGCTCGAACAGTGGCGCTCCCGACCGCTGCAGGTCAGTGTCCTGGATCGCTGCGATGAATGCGGCGAGATGAAGGAAGACGTTCAGAAGCGTGTGAACTATTGGCCGAATATTACTGCCGTGTGTTGTGGGAAGTGCTTCACCGAAATGACCGTCAGCGATGACGACCGAGCCCGATAAATCAGTGTTTCCCAAGCATCCTGTTATTTACCGAAAGATATCGAAATCACCCACGCTTAAAATATTGGACTTCAACCTGCATTGCCCGATACCGCTCCAGGCGTCAACCGACAACAGGGAAACATCATGGCGAAAACTACCGTAGCGGACCAACTGGCAAAGACGTTGGAACAGGCCGGTGTGAAGCGTATCTGGGGCGTAACCGGTGACAGTCTCAATGGTCTGAGCGACGCCCTGCGCCGCATGAAGAGCATTCAGTGGCTTCACGTACGCCACGAGGAAGTCGCGGCGTTCGCCGCTGGCGCGGACGCCGCAGCCACCGGCGAACTCGCGGTGTGCGCGGGCAGTTGCGGGCCGGGCAACCTCCATCTGATCAACGGCCTGTTCGATGCGCACCGCAACCACGTACCGGTATTGGCCATCGCAGCGCATATTCCGTCATCGGAAATCGGTCTGAACTACTTCCAGGAAACGCATCCACAGGAACTGTTCAAGGAATGCAGCCATTTCGTCGAGCTGGTTACCAACCCCGCGCAGATGCCGCAGGTCCTGCACCGCGCAATGCGCGCGGCGATCCTCAAGCGCGGTGTGGCCGTGATCGTGATTCCTGGCGACGTCGCGTTGCAGGAGGCAGCGGTTCCAACCGCGCACTGGGCGCCGCCGATGCGTGCCCGGGTGCTGCCCGACGAAGCAGGACTCGAGCGCCTCGCAGAAGTGCTCGACCGCCACGAGGCGATCACGCTGTTGTGCGGCAGCGGCTGCGCGGACGCCCACGACCAGGTTGTCGCACTAGCCGATAAACTGGGGGCGCCCGTTGTACACGCGCTGCGCGGCAAGGAGCACGTGGAATGGGACAACCCGTTCGATGTCGGGATGACCGGGTTCATCGGCTTCAGTTCGGGCTATCAGGCGATGCTGAACTGCGATGTGCTGGTGATGCTCGGTACGGATTTTCCGTATCGGCACTTTTACCCGAGCCAGGCGAAGATCGTGCAGATCGACGTCAATCCGGACGCACTGGGCCGCCGCGCGCAACTCGATCTGGGTATCGTCGGCGGCGTTGCAGAGACGCTCGACGCGTTGCTGCCCAAACTGCAGCCGAAGACGAACCGGCGTTTCCTCGACGCAACGCTTAAGCACTACGCGAATGCGCGCCAGGACCTTGACGATCTCGCCCTGCCGTCGGCGCCGGGGCGGCCGACTCATCCGCAGTACCTGACCCGGCTCATCAGCGAATTGGCCACCCAGGACGCGATCTTTACTGCCGACGTGGGCACGCCCACTGTCTGGGCCGCACGCTATCTCGGCATGAATGGCAAGCGCCGCCTGATCGGCTCGTTCAACCACGGATCGATGGCCAATGCGATGCCGCAAGCGCTCGGCGCACAAGCCGCGTTTCCGGGGCGCCAGGTCATCTCATTGTCTGGTGACGGCGGCTTCTCAATGCTGATGGGCGATTTCATTTCGCTCGTTCAGCTCGGCCTGCCGGTAAAAGTCATTGTCTATGACAACGCGTCATTAGGCTTTGTCGCGATGGAAATGAAGGCGAGCGGCTATCTGGATACGGCTACCGACCTGAAGAACCCCGACTTCGCCGCGATGGCCAATGCGATGGGCGTGCTCGGTCTGCGTGTCGAGCAGTCCGAGGATGTCGAGCCGGCGCTGCGCAAGGCATTTGCGCACAATGGTCCGGTGCTCGTCGACGTTGTGACCGCCAAACAGGAACTGGTGATGCCGCCGGCGGTCAAGCTCGAACAGGCCAAAGGCTTTAGCCTCTACATGCTCAAGGCCATCATCAACGGCCGCGGCGACGAAGTGATCGAGCTCGCCAAGACCAACCTGCGGCGTTGAGAGGGTTTCACCATGCTGCGGTGGATTGCTAACTGGACTTCGCCTCACGCCCCTACTCCAGAGAAGCAGGCTGAACGTGCGCTGAACGATCTGCGCATGGAGTTGTTTCAGGCTGAGAAGCAGGTGCTGGATGCGCAACTGCGTGCTGACTACTATCGGGCTCGCCTGACGTTTCTTGAAGAAGTTGTAAAGAAGGGCATCGAGCAGGTATCCGACCAGCGCAAAGGTCAGCAAGAGCCGCCGCAAGCTTTGCGGCCCGGGTTAAAGCTCACAGCAGCGGCCCAGTAGCTGCTCGATCAGCGATCGCTCAAGCTGTATTCCCTTGCAGGACGTGAAACAGCGCCCGAAGGCGCCGCGTTGCAGGTGCTACTGTCGTCGCCGATCGGCAGCACGCCACCCTGAGCTGCCATCTGGCGCACTGATAAGCGGACATTCCGGTGGTCATAACGTGCGCCATAGCCGGAAATGTGTCGGTGAATTGGCTGCGCTCCGCGACAAGGTCGTTGCGCTCCGCGTCGACGCGAGCCCGCTGTTCCGCAACGCTCGCTATGCGACGAAACGACCGCGCCGACTTCTGCGAGCCCTTCTCCAGTCACGAACGCCTGTTGCAAGGCAATGACGTAGTGTTTGACAGTCATGTTTGATCCTCGGTTGATAAACGCGCCGCATGGTCGGAAAGGCACGGTGGCATTGATATCCTCTCTCTGCCATGACTGGATCTGTTCGACGCGACAGGCTACCGAGCCGGCGAAATGCCGCTGGCTGGCGACAGTCTGCGCAGCAAGATCGACACCTATACCAACGTATCGCCGGCTGACCACATGGATTAAGCGACGATCCCAATGTAGGGATGGTTCAATCGTTCGCCTCGGTCTATCGTTCTTCCAAGCGGGAAAGTCTCATTGCGCTGAAGAGCGACCCGAATCAGACAGCACGAGGTGAACGGTTCCATGGACAAGTTCATGAGCATGCGCATCTTCTCCCGAGTAGTCGAGGCGGGAAGCTTCAGCGTCGTTGCGGAGCATATGAGTTGCAGCAAGGGGAACGTATCGCGTGCTGTCCTGTCACTCGAAGACCAGCTGCAGGCGCGGCTCCTGCAACGCACGACACGTCGGGTATCGCTGACGGAACCCGGCAAGCGCTACTACCAGAAGTGCAAGAGGATCCTGGCCGACCTCGACGATGCCGAAGCCGAAGCACGCGACGCCCACACCCGCGCGCGCGGAAAACTCCGCGTTCACTGCGTAACCGATCTCGGCCTCGGACAGTTGACGCACTCGATCATCGACTATCGCAGGCGTTTTCCTGCCGTTTCAGTGCATCTCAAGTTCCTGCCGCGTATGGCGAACCTGATCGCAGACGAGGTGGACGTCTCCATCGTGTCCGCGCCGACGCTGCCCGACTCGCGCAACGTATGCAAGCTGATCTGGCAATGCGAACGTGTGCTAGTGGCCGCGCCCGCTTTTCTTCAGACGCATCGGATCGAAAGAGCGAGCGACCTCGAAGATCATGCGCTGACGCCGATCCCCTTCAACGCCAAACCCGACGACCATCCCATCGGGTTGAGCCTCGTCAGGTCCGCGGAACCTGAAGCGGGCAGCCAGTTCGTCATCAACGACACCGAGGCGACCCGTCTCGCGGCGCTGGCAGGCGCAGGCATCGCGGCATTGCCGGTCCATTGCGTGATTGACGACATCCGGAATGGAAAGCTCATTCAGTTATTCCCTGAGTGTCGTCTTCAACGCACGAGAGTGTTCGTCGTCTATTCATGTAGACATCATATCGACGCGAAGATCAAAACCTTCGTCGACTTTATGACGTCGCACCTGAGGGAAACGCTCGATAGCAGTTTCGGGAGCGTGCCCGCCAGCGAAGCGCTCAATCGCGTTGCGCGGATTTGTTTGGCTTCGGGCCTTTCTGATGTACGCAATACAACCTGAACCGTCAGACATTTATCGTCGTTGGTCAATTAAAAACGCGCTGTGTGACTTTCTTTCGCGCGTGATGGAGAACGCAAGATGCACACGATCAGACTACCTCGCATTCGGGCAAGCTATGTCGTTGCCGCGTGTATTGTGGCAATAGCCGCAATGTGTGCGTCTCGAACGCCCGGTCTGATGCAGGCCATTCTCGTCGTCGGTGCGAATGCGCAATTGCCGCTCGAATGCCTGGCCGCAGAGAGTCCAGAGAACGCCGAGCCCTCGCCTGCTGTTCCCGTCGCCGACCGTTCCGAATGGAAGGCGCATGTCCCGACGCAAGGCCGCCCCGCCACGCAAATGCTAGAAGAATACAACTCTCCCGTGCGCATTCGACGCGAGCGCCGTGGCATGACTGGCTACGAGCGAAGCGTGACCAGTTTCAAGTACTGGACGTAAACTCACCGCGCACTTCATTCACCCGTTCTCATCGATACACAAGCGGTCGCGATCGGGCTGAATTTCTGAGGTGGAGACTCGCCCCGATGACGATCACGCACGAGCCAGCCATGTCGATGAGCATCCCGTCCAAGCCGCTTACGAGGTTGCGCCGCCGCTTCAGCGGCCATGAAATCGCGCTGATGCTGCTGTTGCTGTTGCTGCACTCGCCGATGGATGTTTCCGCCAGACCAGAATTCCGGTTGCGGCAAGAGGCGGGGGCGCGTCGAGTAGGTCGGCTACCGCTCCACTCGGCGCTTTCAGCTAACACCGCAGGGATTTGTCGAGGCAGGTCGTGTGTATCGCCGTCGGACGATGGAGGTTGAACGATGAAAGGCGAAGCAACGTCGGGGGCAGGCGTGAACAGGCTGACGAAGGCCGTCCTGATAGTCGTGACGACACTTTGCGGCAGCCTCAAGGCTGCGCCGCCTGATCGAACTGCGGATGAGACCACGCAGTTGGACTCGTACGGTTCGAGCGTGGAGACGAAAGCGTCATCGCGGCGCACCGTCGCCGTTATCCCTAGCCGACTGCTAGCGTCGCCCCATCGGGAGCTTGTGGAATCGATCGATCAACCGGGCGCTGGGATGTCTCTTGCTCCCGCAAACGAAGAGGTCGCAGATAGGCTTGACGTACGCGGGCCGTTTCAGACCTGCTTCGGCGCTGGCAGTTTCGCTCTTTCCGCGCTCGGACAGAGCGCATCGGTACCGCATTCACGCTCGTGATGTCAGTGCATTGATCGACGGACACCTGTAAGACCGCTTCCTGGGTGGATCGGCCGCTATAGAGTGTCGAGTCGGTGGCGCCTCGTGAGTGTCTCTTCATGGCCCAGATCGTGTCAAAACGCATTTTGGAGCACTACAATTTGCCATCCGATAGCGAAGGATGAGCAAGATGAAACGGTTCGTTCAAGGCGACAATCGTACGCAAAGCTTTCTCCTCCCTGAAGCCCTCGATGACTACGTGACGGACACCAATTCCGTGCGCGTAGTTGATGTGTAAGCACCTCACGACGGCCGTCGTAGACGGCGACGAGGACCGACATCAAAGTAGTGCCCATCATTTTCGATTTGATGGACATCACTGTGACAGAGTCGGAAGTCAAGCCGGGTAGCCGCAAGGGACGCCCGAACCATGATCCGGAGTTTCGACGCCGACTTGCAGCCGCGGCCTGTGAGCCCGGTGTGTCGGTCGCGAAGCTGGCGCGGGAGAATGGCATCAATGCGAACATGCTGTTCACATGGCGGCGTCGGTATCGCGCGCAATTGCAGGCCGAAACGATGTCCCTGATTCCCGTGGCGGTGGTTCATGAAACGCTGCCGGCGCGCGTGGCGATGCCACCGGATGCAAGGGACGTCTGCAACCGGACTGCACGAGCCGGGACGATCGAGATCCGGTTCGGTGACGTGGTAGTCAAGGTCGACGGCGTTGTCGACGCCGACACGCTACGCGTCGTCCTGGGGAGCGTGCGATCGTGATCTCTCTACCCACGGGTACACGCGTCTGGCTGGTGGCGGGCGTCACTGACATGCGCTGTTATGCGGAGTTGCCGGTTATGCGCAGTTGGCCGGCAGTACACGGGTCAGAAGGGGCCGTGGGCTGGGTGACGCTGCGTATAATGGGCTAGTGCTTCGTTCTGAGCATCTCGATCAGAGCGTCAGGCGGACGGAAACAACCTCGTCGAAGGTTCGGAATTCCGGTCGCGGCGAGCGCCTCCAGTTTCTCTGTCGGGTCTGCGCGTAGATAAATCTCCGTGCTCTGAACTCTGGCGTGCCCGAGCCAGAGAGCAACCCTTCGGACATCGTGTGTTGCCTGCAGGGTATGCATCGCGCAGGAATGTCGCAGCACATGTGGCGAGATGCGTTTCGCCGCAAGCGATGGCTGGAGTACTACGGCAGCCTTCGCATGTTTGGCCAGGATGTATTCGAAGCCGGCGCGTGTCATGGCACCGCCGCGTGCATTCAGAAACAGTTCTGGATCGCTCACCTGCTCTCGCACGGCGAGCCATGCACGTATTGCCGTAGCGGTTTGCTTCCATAACGGGAGCACACGTTCACGCCTCCCTTTGCCATAGACGTGAACCGCAGCCTGCGGCGAAAGCTCCAACTGGTCGAGCCGCAACTGAACCAGCTCTGAAACTCGGAGGCCCGCCGCGAAGGCAAGATGCAACATGGCACGATCACGAATACCCATTGAAGTCGTCGAATCCGGGGCATCCAGGATCGACTGCATCTCGGGCATAGTCAGGTAGTCAACGAGCGTCTCGTCGGTTCTCTTCTGAGGGATTGCATGAATGCGCCTTGCCTGGTCGAGGCAAGAAACATCATGATATTCGAGATAGCGGAAGAACGATTTGATCGCGGCGAGACGTGCGTTCCTGGTCCTTGACGAGCATCGTCGCTCACTCTCCAGATGCTCCAGAAATGCGAGAATCAGTGGAGCGTCAACCTGATCAATCTCCAGCAAGGACGGCTGGGTATGCATACGCTTTGCCGCAAAACAGACCAGCAGCTGGAAGGCATATGCGTACGCATCGCACGTGTTTGCGCTGGCCCCGCGCTCGCGCGGTAGATGCTCGCGCAGAAAGCATCCGAGATGGTGTGCGAGCTTGGTCACAGTCGATCTCCCGAGAACAGGACTTCGCCGGCGGCGGCAATCTGTGCCGTCAAGATCGGCGTAGCCTGTAGATACCAGTACGTGTCTGCCACGTGGGCATGGCCCAGGTATGTGCTGAGGGCAAGCACATGTCGTCCTATGGAGCGTCGGTCCCCGGTGCACTGTTCCAGCGATCGCACAGCAAATGTGTGGCGTAAATCGTGAATCCGCGGTCCTGGTTTGCCGGGACCTTCGCGTAGTCCGCTTGAACGGACAAGCTTTAGAAACACAGACATAACTGTGTCGTAGCAGAGGCGATGCCCATTAGCCGAGACAAAGAAGTTCGAATCGCAGGCGCCGACTCGCGCACGTCTCGCAAGATAGGCGCGTAATGCCAGATCGGTGGTCTCATGAAGCGGCACCAGCCGGTTCTTGCTGAACTTGGTCGCCCGGATGACGAGCCCATCATCAGTAAAGTCGTCGATCGTCAGCGCGAGCGCCTCCGAGATTCTCAGTCCTGTTGCCGCGAGTAGCGCGAACAATGTGACGTACGTTGCCGGGCGCAGCGATCTAGCAGGTTCAAGTTGTGCCGCTGCTGCCAGCAGTGTAGACAGATCGGAGCGGGAATATATGTGCCGGATACCCCGCTTGGGGGACTCGCGGCCAAATACATCACCTGGCGGGCATTCGTGGCGTGGATCCTCTGCCTGCATGGCCAATGCGAATCGTCGTACGGTGAGCAGACGATTTCGACGTTGTGCGCCAGATGGCGCCTGTCCCGCCCAATCGATAACGCTTTGCGTTCGAATAAATCCGTCCTGGCGTGCATCGGCGAATGCCGCGAAGCCTCGCAGGAGCCCACTTTGTGCATGAAACTTGAAGCCCATAGCATGATGCAGTTCGACATAACGGCTGACGGCGGTAGCTAGCATGACACACCCCCAGGCCAAGGCTGCGCGATCTCGCGTAACAACACCACGTCGACCTTCGCGTAGTGGGCTGTTGTCTGGGATGATCGATGCCGGAGGACCGTCCCGATAGCGTCCAGGGTGGCACCTCCCCGTAGCATTGATGTCGCGACAGAATGCCGAAGAAGATTCGCACCCTTCGATGGAGGTTCGCCAATGCCGGCACGGCATAACGCAAAGCCGACGATCGAACACACGGTCGCAGAGGTCGCGAATGGTCGCCACGGCGCATTCATGCAGAGGAACACCTGATCGACAGGAGTCGGAGGCCGAACTCGCACAAGATACTCAAGCAATGCATCGCCCGCATCTTGTGGTAACGGGAGCCGGACTTCCCGACGGCTTTTACCCCTGAGCTGAAGCTGCGCCGAGCGCCAGTCGATATCGTCAAGACGTAGATTTACGATGTCACCTCCACGCAAACCGAGACGGGCCAGGAGAAGCAGAATTGCATGGTCTCGTACACCGGTATCTCTTTCGAGATCGCATGAGTCGACGATACGTTGAATATCGTCCTCCGCCAGATACCTGGGGAGCGCCGACAGCCGCCAGTGTGCAACTGTCGGTACCGCGAGGTCCAGAGCTGGGCGGCATAGACTGACCGATGCGAGAAACCGCAGATACATCCTCAAAGCCGAGATGACACACTTGGCATTGGGAATCTTGTTGCGCTTCACTTCTGCAGTGGTGACATCACGTACGATTGCAGCGTCCCATCGCGTCGTGTCGGTGCCCAACGCCGGCAGCAGCTTGCTGATCAAACGGTTATGCCGGTCAATGGTCCGTGGGGACAGGCCACGATGATGGAGCAGCCAGTTGCAGAATTCGCCGAGGGCAGCGGGCGGTTCAGGGCGAACGGGATCTCCGATCTGGCTGAGTATGCCTCGCTGCCGCAAATACCCGATGAATAGCGCAACACGTGCAACATACTTGCGAGAGACTGACTGATGTTGGCGTGCGCCCGGACACCGACATCGATGGGCGGCAAAAGCCTTTACGCATTGGTCATCGATCGCTTCAACAGCAATATGGCGGCGTTCAATCCAGCCTCCAAAATGCGCGATCGATGCGGCGTACCCGGAAATAGTCACTGGTGCATAACCCTTGCGTGCGAGTTCCGAGGCGAACTCATCGAGGTACGATCCGAGCGCACCAGGAGTCAGGGCGTGCATTTGTGCCGCGTAAGAATTGTTCAGGGCAGTCATAGCCAAACCTCCTTCGACCGCCAGCATGGCGGCGCCCTCAGAAGGCTCCCGTTATGCAAAGTAAGCAAGTTCCCTAAACAGCGATCTCCCCCAGCTTGTGGAACAGAAATTCATCTCGCCTGCGCATAACCGGCAACTCCGCATAACATCGCTTATGTGGTGCACCACATAAGCGCTGCGGGTTCCAGGGGCTGGCGGCGAGGGTGCAGACGGCGCTCGAGGAGAATCCGCTGGATGGCAACGTGTTCATCTTCCGGGGACGCCGGGGGAGTCTCGTGACATAGTGCATCCTTTGGTTAAAAGCCGGGCAGTTTGAGTGACTTATCTGCTTCCTGTCGGGCCTTGAAGTGAGGTGGGCGCCGTTCCTTGATAGCCCGTACACCTTCCCTGACGGCTTCGGAATCGAGTGCAGCAACAGGAACCTGCCAGGGCGCCGAGGGCATGAGCTGGGTCGCCGGCAGTATTCCCTCACGTATCAGGCGGTGGATCGAGCTCCCGTAGATTCCCAGTCGTCGTGAGGCCTCTTCCACGCTGATCGTCTCCGCATGCGATGCCCTTGGATCGAATGGCGCAATTCCTAGCCGTTCGCGCAGTTCGGTAACACGGACCGTGGTCCAGGTCTTGCCGTCTGGCGATTTGCATCGCATGCGGTTCATGGTCACCGCAAGCTCCCTGTCCGGCCACTGCCCACCGAGCTTGCGCATGACCTCAACAGCACTGAAGTGTTGGCTGGATGGATATCGACCAACATTTACCCGTGCGACGCGTAGCTCAGTGTGCCGACCACCCGTCCAGTGAACGGTTGCGACCGCTTCATTCGTGATGTCGTCCAGATCAATCACGACTTCATGAATGAGAATACGGGTCAGCCGCTGCTTTGTCCGCATGTCAGTGCCCGGTGCATTCCACGTCGCTGGGAGATCGTGTGCGAGCGTCATCAGCTGTGCCTGGTCGATCGCGGGCCGACTTGCGACCTCGCGGTCCAGAAGCGCTGCGCGCTCTTCGAGGTGAGCGACACGCTCGAGGGCCGCATTCCAGCGCGCTTCAAGCTCGCGCGCAACCAACCGCCTCATCGGATCGACAACCTCATACCGGCGTGCGGCGAGAGATGCGTCGTAGCGCGCTTCCTCGATCTCGCAGGCCAACGCGCGACGCACATCGTCATCTGCGCGCGATGTTTGCTGTGCAGCACGAATGGCTGCTTCCACTGCATGCTCCGAAACGGCTTCGATAATCGCGGCCGCCACCGCCTTGTCGACACGTACTCCACCGATTCCGATACAGAGAATCGCTCCGACATGTGCCTCGTCGCCGCGGCAGTAATAGCGATGCGCGTGACCGGCTCTCATGCCGTAGTTCACCCGCATCATTCGACCGCATCGGCCACATCGCGCCAGGCCAGTCAGCAATGCGCGTCCGCCACGAGCAGATCGGCGGGAAGCCCGCTTCTTCATGTGTGTGTTCTCGGCAATCATCCTTTGATGCTCCTCGAACTGATCCCACGTGATATACCCAGGGTGATGGTCTCGCAACAGGACGCTCCAGTCCTTCATCGGTTTGGAGTGGCCTTCAGTCTTGCGAGCCCGTCCGTCGACGACGGCAGTGCGTTGGGTCGTCCTTCCAAACACATACGCCCCAGCATAAACCGGATGTTCCAGGATCTGGACAACCGTATGATATGCAGGCCGGCTCCATTCGATCCGGATGCCGGCGGGGCCGTGCCGCGTTACGGGCAGCTTCACGTCGGATTGTATGGCCCATAGCAGCACCTGACGGGCACTGCCAAGTTCGCGGAACTTACGGAATAGCACCCTGATGGACTCGGCAACCCGTTCGTCTGGATCCATCTCTATCTGCCCAAGCTCGTTCCAGCAGTAGCCGGGAGGTAGCGCGAAGCGCAATTCCCCACGCCGGGCCTTCGAATCACGGGCGGCAATGCCGCGCTGTCGCAGCAGACTGAGTTCGTACTCCGACATCGTTCCTTTGAGTCCAAGCAGGAGTCGATCGTTGACCAGCCTCGGGTCATAAATACCGTCGTGATCAACCACGACCGTGCCGACCAGTGCGCAAAGATCAATGAGATGGTGCCAATCGCGGCCGTTGCGCGCGAGTCGTGCAGCCTCGAGACAGTACACGGCGCCGACGGATCCTGCGCACACTGACGCGACCAGCTTCTGGAATCCGGGCCGCTCGACACTGCCGGACCCTGAACGTCCAAGATCATCGTCGATGGTTGTTACTGAAGCAAAGCCCATGGCTCGCGCAGATTCGGCGAGCGCGTACTGACGATTCTGGCTCTCCGTGTGCTCCACTACCTGGCTCATGGTTGACTGCCGGACATAAACGACTGCACCGCGGCAGAGGTGCTCAGCGGAAATCTTCTGGCTCATCGCGATCTCCTGAGTCGTTTGTGTTCACGGGTCTGCCCAGCGCTTCCAGCAGAAGTGCCGCGAGCGCGTCGATCACTTCCTCCCGTCGATTCCCAACTATGGCTGCGTTGAAGGTTGGATCTCGATGCAGTTCCAGCGGAAGTTGTACGCCGGGTTCTCTTTGCGGTCGTCTCATCGGAATGGCCCTCCGTTGACAGAGGTTTCGATGATCCTCCTTCGACGGAGTGGCGCTTTCGATCAGACAGGACGCGGTACAGGAAGGCCAGCGCTTCGGCGCTCACTTGCGGTTCGCCGAGCGACATTGCCGAGCATATCGACGCATCGAGCATCCAGGCTGGCAGCTCGCGGGAGATCTGTTGCGGAACGTCGAGGTGAACCATCTGATTGCCGCGGCGCCCGGTACGGCGGACCAGCCTGTATTCCTGGCCGTAGGCGGGATGCCAGCGGTATGCGATCGTAACAATTTGCGATCGGTATGTTGAATATCGTGCGGCTTGGCGATCTCGTGAAGGTTCTGTGGGCGAGCGAGGACGGGCTCTGGCTTCTCGCGAAACGGCTTGAGCATGGTCGCTTCGTCTGGCCACACGCCGATGGCGGCAAGGTCCATCTGACGGCGGCGCAACTGTCGATGTTGCTCGAAGGCATCGATTGGCGGCAGCCGCGTCGTACGGCTGCGCTGTCGATGTTGTAAACCGCGAGGAAGGCTCGTAAACTGCGCCGCATGTCGAACGGCGCCGAACTTCCTGACGATGTTGAAACTCTGCGGGCCTTGCTGGTCGAGGCCCGTGCCCAGCTTGCTGAGCGCGATCTGGAGATCGGGCAGCTCAAGGCGCAGATCGACAAGCTCAAGCGCATGCAGTTCGGCCGCAAGTCCGAGCAGTTGGACCGGGAGGTCGCGCGGCTCGAAACCGCGCTCGAGGACTTGACCGGTGAGCGTGGTGTCGCTGATGTGCGACGCGCCCACGAATCAAGCGCGAGCACGCCTGTGGGCGACGCATCGCCGAAAGAAGCGCTGCTGCCGCATCTGCCACGCGAAGAACGCGTACTCGACGCCGACGCGACCTGCCCGAAGTGCGGCAGCGCCATGCAGCCGCTCGGAGAAGACGTGTCCGAGCAGCTCGCCCGCGTCGCGGCAATGTTCAAGGTGATTCGCACGATCCGGCGCAAGACGGTCTGTCCGTGCGGCCACCACTTCTCGCAGCCGTCCATGCCCGGCCTGCCGATCACGCGCAGCATTGCCCATCCGAGCCTGCTGGCCGACATCCTCGTCTCGAAGTACGCTGACCACGCGCCGTTGTACCGGCAGTCGCAGATTGCCGCGCGCGACGGCGTGAAGCTGGATCCGGCCAGCATGGGACGCTGGGTCGGCCAGTGCGAGGCCCTTTGCGTGCCGCTGACCGAGGCGCTTCGCCGCCACACGATGGCACCGTCGAAGCTGCACGCGGATGACACGCCGATCCCGGTGCTCGAGCCGGGCAAGAAGAAGACAAGGACCGGGCGACTGTGGGTGTATGTGCGCGATGACACCCGTTCGGGCTCGACCGAACCGGCCGCGGTGTGGTTTGCTTACTCGCCCGACCGCAAAGGCATCCACCCCCAGACCCATCTCGCTGGATTCGAGGGCATCCTGCAAGCCGACGCCTACAGTGGCTTCAACGAACTGTACGAGAGCGGCAAGATCCGTGAAGCTGCATGCTGGGACCACGCGAGACGGTACCTCTACGACGTGCATGCCCGAACGCCTACCGAGGCGACCCGAGAGGTGCTCGAACTGATCGGTGGACTTTACGGCATCGAGGCGGACATCCGTGGCAAACCCGCTGCTGAACGGCTGTGCCTGCGGCAGGAGAAAAGCGTGCCGCTGCTCGCGACCATCAAGACGTGGATGACGGACAAGCTCGCAACGCTGTCGAAGAAATCCGAACTGGCCAAAGCGATCCGTTACTCGCTCAACCAGTGGGACGCGCTCGCGCTGTACTGCGAAGAGGGTCGTGCTGAGATCAGCAACGCCTTGGCCGAAAACGCGCTGCGCTGTGTGAGTCTGGGCCGCAAGAACTTCCTGTTCGCCGGCTCCGACAGCGGAGGCGAGCGGGCAGCCGCGATGTACGGTCTGATCGGCACATGCAAGCTCAACGGGATCAACCCGCGCGCCTACCTTGAATACGTCCTGACCCATATCGCTGACCATCCCATTAACCACATCGACGAACTGTTGCCCTGGAACGTGGCCAGGAAGCTGCCTCGGCAGGCTGGCCCATCGGCGTCTAATGATTGATTGCCAGCGAGTTAGAACCAGGTAGCCCGATTCCCGATCATGCCTTACGCGGGCGTCGTGTTGCGGACGGCCGTCGCGAGGTGCTTACTCGTCTCGCTGCGGAAGGTAGTTTCATTTCGCCGCTGGAGTTTGGCCCGGAGTGGGGGCGAACTGAGACGGTCGCCATCCGGCCGGGTGCGGCCAGGAAGCGCCGTTCGCCCGGTCTCGCACGAGGACATTCGTACGTCCGCTACCCCTCGAAAGCGGCCCATTGCCGGTATGCGGCGAGCGTGGCGACGGCCACAACTCACCCGGCTGGCAAAGCCCCCTGCCGCGTCTGCCGGTGCCACGGCGTGATCTGCCAGCGCAGCGCAGCATGCGTTGCACTGCGCGCAGCGCGCACACCCCTGTTCCGGCCGCAGTCATAGCCAACGAACGACGACGCAGCGCTCATCTGTGCTGTGCTGAGCCCGTTGGCATCAGGCACTCGCGGTCCGTACACCACGCCGACACTGGCGCCCGTGGTCTGCCCCAATTGGCCATTTTCCTGAAGCCGATCGCACCGGCTCGCGAAAAGCCGGTGCGATGCTACCTACCTCAGGACGAGGCGAGCGTGGCGATGTCGCTGGCGCTCATGGCGCCGTTATAGACACGGAAGTCGTCGATCAGACCGCTGAAATACGGGTCATTAAATTGTGAACGTCCCAGCCAGTTGTTCGTCGTACCTCGCAATTGGAACGGCGAAAGTGACATCGAGGTATTGGTTCCGACAACGGCTCCATTGACGTACAACGTGCCAGTCGCACCGGACAGCGTCACCGCGACATGCACCCATTGCGACATCGGCAGCGCCGCAGTGCCGTCGATACGTTGCTCGGCATTCCCACCGCCGCTGTCCGTAATCGCAAACCGCACCTTGCCGCTATCGCTTCGCGGTGTCAAAAACATGTAACGAGTGCTGTTGTTGCCAAAGTCGAAAATACGCTGCCAATTCGAGGAGCCATTCCAGTACACCCAGGCCGCGATGGTGAAGTCGTTGATGCCTGAGATGAAGCCGGCCGGCAGGGTGACATAGGCGCCGCTCCCGTTGAGCTGCACGGCGGTGTTGTGCTTGCCGGCCGCCCATGTTGCGCCGCCGAGCAGCGTGCCGTTATTGCCATTGCCCGTCGCATCGGAGGCGGTGGTGCCGCTCCCCTGGTCGAAAGTCAGGTTGGTGTATAGCAGCGTGCCACTCACGCCCATCGCTTCGCTTGACTGCGTCGTTTCGCCGGACGGCGTGATCGCGGTCACCACATAGTAGTAAGCGCCTGCGGGCAGGTTGGCGTCGGTATACGTCAGAAGATCGGAAATACCGCTCCCGGCAAGCGTGTAGGGGCCGCCGGACGTCGTGCTCCGGTAGACGTTGTAGCTGGTCGCATAGGCGGTTCCCCACCAGGACAGGACGATCTGGCCGGCAATCGTCGGCGCGGTCAGGCCCGAGGGCGGTGTCCCTTGAGCAATCGGGTCGCGCTGGAAGGTCAAGGTGCCATAGCCCAACTGATCAGAATTGCCGCCAGTGCCAAGTCCGCCTTCCGGCGAGTGCGAGGTCGCAAACTTCTGACAGTATGGAGCGGCAATGCCTTTCCGGTTGACATAATGGTTGTAAATCAGCGCCCATTCCGGCCGGAGGTTGCCCTGAGCTGAGGTCGAAAAGACGGTGTCGTACGCACTGTTGGTAGGGCAGTAATAGGGAGCGAACGGCACGGAATAGTAGGTCGTGCCTGACTGGATGAGGTTGCCCTTCGCGACGTATTCGCTGGCAGCCAAGGCCCGGTTGTTGTCGTAGCCGTACAGGTCGGTGCCCTGGTTCCACGCCATTTCGCAGATGGGACCTAACACGGCAATGCTGAGTGTATCGTGTCCCTGGTCGCGCCCAGCCTCCTGGGTCTGGCCCAGATAGCCAGGATGAAGGTGAACGACCAGATTCTCGATGGCGCCGTTGCCAAGGCCTTGCTGGAAGTAGCTGATCGCCTGGTTGAAGATCGTCTGGTTGTCGCAGAGGACACCTACCGCTAGAACCATTGCGGTGGCGAGGAGATCCCAGCTTGCGTAGACGGCGAGGGCCGCGCCAGTCCCGCTGGCGACACCTCCGTTCAACGGATAAAACACGTTGAGCATCATGTTCTGGAACGCCGCGAAGTCCGCCGGCGCCCAGCCCGGGTAGTCACGCATCAATTCTGCGGCGTTGGCGAACTCGTAACCCTGGAGCCCCGCCCGCAAGAAGCCGCCGTAGTTACCGTTGGACACGGCGATTTGCGTCAGCGTCGACGCCCAGGCGTTCATGATGGCCACCGCCGTATTGGCGGCCGTCGTGTCTCCGGCAATCTTCCAGCGCAACGCGTTGGCATAGGCGGCGGCGACGTCGTTGTACAGATACCCGCAATTGTCCGCGTAGCCGGGCATGGCATTATAAATGACCGCTTGGGGACTGGGCTTCCATGACGTGCTGGCGTAAGGGCTTGTGAGCATCAGGTTCCAGGTGTCGATCCACGGCGAAGCCTTGGCTGCCACCTTCTGGGCCATCCGGTTCAGATCGGCTTGCGTATGGAGCAGCCCGGGATGGACGAATGAACTGCTTCCAGACGGTCCGTTTACGATTGCCTGTGCGTTTGCGACTGCCTGCTGGCTGCGCGCTGCACTCGCTGCTCCCGTATCGCTGTCGGACCCCGAGCCGGCGCCGCATCCCGTCAGAGCAAGCGCTCCGAGTCCCTGCAGGAAGTTGCGGCGCGACATGTTGCTTTTTAGGGACGACAACACGTCGAACAGGGCGCCTCCCTCGTCGCCCCGACCGATTTCTGCCGCTGCGTATTCCGTTATCGTTTGAGTCGCGTCTTGATTCGGTTTTTTCATAGACACCTTCCTTTTGGCGATGGAGTGGGACAGCGATAGATAGAGTCCAAAGCTCGCCTGGACTTTGATGTTGGAGCCGGCGCATGCCGGGCACGAAAGGACGTGTGAGACAAACCGACCCGAATGCTGACCTGACCAATCGACGCACAGCACGCACAAGCGCGCTTCTCGACGAGATAAGGCGCACCTCGCGCGTGGAAAGAATTGATGGCGCTGATTGCACCGCACGCGCAAGCCTGGGCGAAGGGCCACCCCGCCGTTTGCCGTCGGAGCGTTGATGCGCATAAATGAGCACACGCCACTGAGCCCTGACGCCTATAGGAAGGCACGGCGGTTGATGCGATGCTGATTGCCACGCCGTGTTCGACGACGAACAAGGGCGGCGAGCGCGGCCCTGAGATGCATCAGACCAAGACCTGGCGCTTCGGCGCGACGTGCCGTATTGACGTGGACGCCGACTTGGGGCTGGCGCATACGGTCGTGGGCACGACTGCCAACGTTCGCAAAGCGACGTAAACTCATGCACCGGTGCGGCGATGGTGCGCAGATCGCTGAATGACACCTCGCTTTGCTCATCGGCGCAAGGCGATTTCCGAGCGCGGCGCCAGGGGAGCCGCATATATCCGGACGGAACTCCAAGGAATGCTCCAAGGTTCGGTGAAGCGTTAAGCAAACGTTTGCATATGTGCTTACGGCACATTGTTACGTTTCTGAAGGTTTGCGGTTGTAACGATTTCCTGCTTGTTGAGTGGCGTGCGGGATCGGCAGTGGGTGAAAGTGTCGGCGCCCATGTCCCCCTTGTAGCGCCACCGCTTGTGTCAAACCCTCCTGTCGCAAGATCTCTGCGCGAATCGGGTCGAGCTGCGTTTTGTGTGGAAACTGTATTTCATCGGGACGTGATTACGGCCTCGCTAAGCAACTGATTCCATTGGGTGCGTTGTGTCAGACTCTGTTGTTCGTTTACCTGAGTAAGTAGCGAGGAATTCCTTGTGCAGTAGTGCGACAGATTAGGTAGCCACATTCGACGCCGGCCGCGTAGAAGACGCTGGTCGCTACCGCCGACATCCGATCGTCTCGACGCAGCTGGACCAACTCTCCTTCCGCTCCTGCTCATCGTGAACTTCACTGGATGCAGATGCGAAATGAAATCTCAAACTCCATGGAATCAAGGTAGACGGACGACGAAAATAAAACCATCTTACGAACGGTCGCTGCAGTCCTCCGTGGGCACAACGCGCTCATACTTTCGGATGCATAGAGGCGTCCATGGGCGAGTGTTCGAGTCTTGGCGGCGATGTGACGGGAGCCGTCACGGTAAGCGCGTCGTACGCAGGTATGAGACAGCATTTCTAATGGTTGATGGATGGAGCGGCGGCGAGGTACTTTAGCGTCATGAGCGCGCCGAGCACTTGCCGTGCGACGAGACCGCGCACATGGCCGTTGTACCCTTCAAAGCTGCCGTTGACTTCCCGCCGGCTCCGAGGTCCGAAGTGGGTCGATTTGCGACAGATCGTTCTGTCGCTACCGTGCCTGTTTTCCGTTTTCTGAAGCGTCCCCAAGCAGATGTCGTCCAACCACGGTATTGCCTTGAGGGGCGGCGTCGGCGTCCACCGCCAGCAGCGCAAAGCATCGGCGTTGAAAGCCATACTGGCACGGAGCAGGCCTGCGCAGTCACCGACGCGAGTTGAACAACCGTAAAAGCTCTCGCGTAGCTCGGAGATGTCCAGCACATGCTGTGCGCGTGACGGCCACGTAAAGCAGGCGCATCTCGTCCTCGTCCAGCGTCAGGCGCCCGTCAACGGTCCTGAAGCGAAAATCATTGGCTACTTTCACCCGTTTCCATTCCAGTCCCTTCGCACGGAGCACGGTCGAGATCACGTAGTCGGCGCCTGACTCGGGCGTAACTCGCTGCGCCAGCGCCCGCAGGTAGGCGGTGCCACACCCGTCGACGATTCGCACGATCGGTAGTAAGTCGCGCCCGACCGCGCTCCGGGCAAACGATTGAGCGTCCTTCGACGTTTCGAACAGCGAAAATGCCGCTGGCCGGAAAGCTCGCTTGCCGGCCAGCAACTGATCGGTGCCGTCTGCAAACGCTACGATCTCCGTGGGACTCATCCGGATCGCGGGCTTATGACCCGCTTCGACGCCCGCGGCCAATTGCCAGATCGCCGTCAAATTCTTGCGACACAAGATGGCATCGACGGGCGGTGAGATATTCGGAGTCGGCCATCTTGAGACACTCGTAGGCGCGCCGCGGCGGACATTGCAACGTCGGCTTCGAGCCAGACAGCGGACGCTGGCCGATCGACCCTAGCTGCCGCATCGCCGGCTCAGCCGGCTCGCGGACCGCAACCGCCAGAAAAGTGCTCGTGCTGCGTGCAATCACGATGAAGGTTCTGGATAAACCGGCACGGTGAACTGAAAGACAGCGCCGCGCGGCACGTTCGCGCTCGCCCACAATCGGCCGCCGTGCGCTTCGATGATCGAACGGCAGATTGACAGTCCCATCCCCAAACCGGCGGACTTCGTGGTGTAGAACGGGGCGAAAACGTGTTCGGCTCTGTCCGCGGCAAAGCCCGGCCCCGAATCGAGCACTGCCACGAGCACGCAGCCAGCGTCGGCTGTCCCAGTGGTGACTATCAATTCTCGTGCGCCATCGTTGACCCCGCTCATCGCCTCGATCGCGTTGATAAGCAGATTGAGGAGGACTTGTTGCAGTTGCACTCGGTCGCCTTCGATATGCGGCAAGCCCCCCGCGAGTTGCGTCTGCACCGAGGCGCCGCGCTTCGTTGCTTCGCCACGCGTGAGCTCGATCACCTCGCGGATCGCCTCGTTGAGGTCCATCCGTTCCTTCCGTGGTGGCGCCTTCCTGATCAGCTCACGAATCCGGCCGATTACGTCCCCCGCCCGATTGCCGTCGTTGACGATACGGCCGAGGCCCTGCCGGACTTTCTCCATGTCAGGAGGCTGGGCGGCGAGCCAGCGCAGCGCCGCCTGGGCGCTGGTGACCATCGCGGCGATCGGCTGGTTGACCTCATGGGCGATCGAGGCCGTGAGCTGGCCCATTGTGGCCACGCGGTTTGCGTGCGCCAGCTCCGTCTGCACTTCGCGGTAGCGCCGTTCGCTTTCGCGCGCTTCTTCCTCGGCGCGCTTGCGCTCGGTCAGGTCGAGCACGAACGAGACACCTTCCTTGCCACCTGCTTCGATACTGGCCCCACCGATCATGACGGGCACGCGGCTGCCGTCCTTCCTGATGTACTCCTTCTCGTAAGGCTGGGCGCGCCCCGTTTCCCCGACCGCTGCCAGGGCTCGTTCGGTGCTTTCACGCCATTCCGGCGGTGTCAAGTCCGTCCAGCGCACGCGACCTGAGGCGAGATCCTCGCGGTCGTATTCCACGATGCGAAGAAATGCGTCATTGGCCTCAAGAATGTCACCTCCGGCATTCCAGACGACGATGCCGATGATATTGGCGTCGACGAGGCGCCGGATCTTCGCTTCGCGTTCCGCGAGGTCGCGGTACAAACGGGCATTCTCCAGCGAGATCGCGGCCTGCGAGGCCACCAGCTTCAGCACGGCGATCCGGGCCGGGCTGAACACGCGGACAGTCAGACTGTTTTCGAGGTAGAGCGCGCCGGTCAGCCTGGCCTGATTCATCAGGGGCAGGCAGAGAA
This sequence comes from Paraburkholderia sp. CI3, assembly GCF_050436505.1. Lineage (NCBI taxonomy): Bacteria > Pseudomonadati > Pseudomonadota > Betaproteobacteria > Burkholderiales > Burkholderiaceae > Paraburkholderia > Paraburkholderia sp. CI3. Next base: position 1,582,848 of record NZ_JBNDMI010000004.1, on the reverse strand, counting down.
TCGAACGGGCACGATGCTGACGGATGTAAGGATCGGTCGCAAACGGGGGCTCGGCCACGGCATCGTCGAGAATGACGCTCTCCCGGGTGCGCACGACATAGTAGAGGACCGACTCCGGCAGTGACGCCGCGCTCACGGGCTCGTCGCGCAGCTGCACGAGGACAGTCTCGCCGCCGGTCGACGCTTGCGCTGCTATCCGCTGTCCGCCGCCGTCCGACAAAATCAACAGGCCGCGCTCGGCACCCGCCTGCTCAATCGCCGTGCGCATTAGGGTATGGATCAGGTTTTCCAGGACGATGTCACCCGAGACGGCCTGCGATACCTTGGTTACGGTCGCAAGGTCGAGGTGTTCGACTGGGGTCGCGATCGTGCTCGTTGGGCCGGGCGCGAGGGTTTCCGTCCTAAGGCGCGGATGCATCTCCTCAAGTTGCCGCACTTTGCCGTCGGCGCCCCAACGCAGGTAGCAGGAGTGGGCGGCCCGCAGACAAACGTCCGCGAACCTCTCGAATCCTCTCGTTGCGTAGAAGCGGGACGCAAGCTCATTGGCGAGCGCTTCGTTGTTTACGAAACCGTTCGCTCGCGCGGAGCGAATCGCCTCTTCGTAGAGACGCATCGCATCGGCGTCGCGGCCCTTGATGCGAGCGATCTCTGCGCCCACCAGTGCCGCGCGGTTCTCGAAATTGTCCGGACAATTCTTCGCCCAAAGCAGCAGTCGCGTGTGATGCGCGGCGAGGGCGGCGAGTTGCTGCTGTCGTTCGTCCGCTTCTGCGGAATCGTTAGCGGCGGCTCGAGTCAGCGCGGCGTAAAAGTGATATTCGACTTCCTCGAAGTACGAGGATGAAGTCCAGAGCAGCCCCTGCGCTTTCTCTGCGGCGGCCATGGCGGTCGCATAGTCGCCCGCAAAGAAGCGAGCCTGCAGTTTTCGAACCCAATACCAGCATTCGGGAAGCGCCAGCGCCTCGTTAGCCGCCAGATGGCGCTCGAACTCAAGCTCATTGAAATGCTCGTTATCAAAGCAGCCGAATTTCAACTTCGAGCCGCGCAGCATCCGGATCAATGCGAGCTGCGCTGCGATGATGTCAATGACGAGGCCGAACCGCGCCTTCTCGGCGAAGGCGAGGCCATCTTCGACTTCGGCTTGCACCTCAGATAGCCGCTCGCCAGCGAACAGAAGGTTCGTGTTCAGATGGTTCCTTGCGTAAGCCGCGTATGTGAGATCGCCGTTCCGGTTTGCTGCTTCGAAAGCGCGACGCAGTAGATCAAAGCAAGCCCGCACGTGTTTCATCCAGCGCAGGACGAAGCCCGCGAAGCAAACATACGTGCTCGCCTCGAAGCGCCTGAGCTCGCGTCGTTCGACGAGCTCGTAGCCGAGTTGACCGAATTGAAATCCGGCTCTATCGTCGTTGAAACGCGGTCCCGCGATCCTGCCCAGTACGACATAGGCGAAACATGAAGCATCACAGTTGCCGCGCTCGAGGCTCAAACTGACCGCCTTGCAAATCGACAGGGAAGCCAGGTTTGCATCCGTCAACATGGCTGCCACCCAGAACTTGATTAATACATCGACGGTGGCCAGCGATGCCGGGTCGCTCATCAAGGGCAAGTCGAGGAGCGCCTCAATCGGGCGGCTACCAAGTTGCGACCAGATCAGCTCATATTCGTGTTGTGTTTCCTCGTCCGTCGGATGGGGTGACCAATTGATACCGACCTGCCGGAGGTAGTTGAGACCAACGGCGGCCGCCCGGCCGCTCTGATCGAGGGTCGTGAAGACGTCGATGTGCAAGCACGCGACGCTGGCTTGTTCGACCGTTGTCGTGGCGCGATTGGACAGCGCCGCCAATCGCTCCTCTGCGACCGGCAACTGGCCGGTCAAAAATTCGCATTCGGCCCGGTTCAGCTCCAGCGCAAAGGTCAGATCGCGCCGGCGCTCCCAGCTATCCTCCGCCAACAGCGCCGCACCGGTGTTGAGATAGGTGAGCGCCGAGGCATAGGCTGTCGACCTTTTGGCGCGCCGGGCGGCGAGCAGGTTGAACTCGGCCAGTTGCTCCCGCTCGTCGCGCGACGTGATCAAGGCCGCGCCTCGGCTGAGCTGACCCACGATCTCGAAGATCGCCTCCTCCCGCTGTTCCGGCGGCGTGTGCGTCAGCAGCAACCGGCCGATCAGCAAATGCGCCGCGGCGCGCGAGGCTTTCGGGATCAGCGAATAGGCGGCTTCCTGAATCCGGTCGTGAACAAACTTGTAGGAGCCCTCCAGGCGCTCGACCAATTGCTGACGGACTGCCGGCCATAGAGCTACATGCACCTGCTCCTCCGGGATCGCGAGAACGGAGGAAAGCATCGCGGTCGCGGCAACGTTGCCGAGGCACGCGAGCTGCTGCAACGCCCGCTGCGTGTCGGCCGGCAGGCGGGTCACCTTGCCAACCATGAGGTCGACGACATTCTCGGTGTAACCCTTGGCGTAAATGCGATCGAGATGCCAGACCCAGCGTGCTGCGTCGTGATCGAAGCGGAGCAAGCCCTCTTCGGCGAGCGTGTAGAGAAACTGAATCGCGAAGAACGGATTGCCCGCGGTCTTTAGATGCACGAGCTGCGCCAGCGGCGCGGCGCGTTTCGACTCGCCGTGAAGGGCATCCGCGATCAACTGCTCTATGTGCGCACGGGCGAGCGGCGCAAGCGCGATTTCGTCGATCTTCGCGCCTGCGTTTTTGATTGATTCAAGCTTGCGCATCAGCGGATGCTTGGCATCGACCTCATTGTCCCGGTAAGCGCCGATCAGCATCAGGTGTTGCAGATCCGACCGGGTCAGCAGATCCTCGAGCAGGTCGAGCGTCGCCGCGTCGAGCCACTGCAGATCGTCGAGAAAGAGCGCGAGCGGATGGTCCGGTCGGGCAAATACACTGATGAAGCGGCGGAACACCTGCTGGAAACGGCGTTGCGCCTGCTGTGGCTCGAGCTCCGGGACCGGCGGCGGGTCGCCGATGATGAGCTTTAGTTCGGCGATGAGGTCGGTCATGAGCCGTGCATTCGGGCCCAGCGCTTCCAGCAACGCGTCGCGCCAGCGCGCCAGGTCGGTATCGCGCTTGCCGAGAAGCGGCCGCACCAGGCCTTGAAACGCCTGCACCAGCGTCGAATAGGGAATGTCGCGCTTGTACTGGTCGAACTTGCCGGAGGCGAAGAGCCCGCGCGGTGGCACCAACACCTTGTGCAGCTCATGGACGAGTGCGGATTTGCCGATCCCGGAATAGCCGGACACCAGTATCAACTCCGGGGCGCCGCCTTTGACGACGCGGTCGAAGGACGCGAGCAGGGTTTCGATCTCGCGCGCTCTCCCATACAGCTTCTCGGGGATCAGCAGCCGGTCGGGGGTGTCGTGTTCGCCCAGCGGGAAGTCATCGATGCGGTGCTGACGCTCCCAATCGGCCAGGCAGTGCTGCAGGTCGCGCTCGACGCCGGCCGCGGTCTGGTAGCGCGCCTCAGCCGTCTTGGCGAGCAGCTTCATAACAATCTGGGAGAGCGGAGCGGGGACCGTCTCCAACCGCTCGCCAGGCGGCACCGGCTTCCTGGCGATATGGCAGTGCACCCATTCCATGGGGTCGGCGGCCGTAAACGGCAGCGTGCCGGTGAGCATCTGATAGAGCGTGACGCCAAACGAATAGAGGTCGCTGCGCGAATCGATCGAGCGGTTCATCCGGCCGGTCTGCTCGGGCGCCATGTAGGCGAGCGTGCCGGCGATGGTCTCGGGCGCCTCGGGCGCCTGTCGTTCGCGCGGCAGCCGCGAGGCGATGCCGAAGCCGGTGAGCCGCGCCTGGCCGTCCGCGCAGTTCACCAGGATATGGGCCGGCTTGAGGTCCTTATGGACGAGGCCGCGCTGGTGCAGCTTGCCGAGCGCCGCGGCGATGCCCACAGCGAGCCGCACCACACGTCCCACCTCCATGGGCGCGCCGAGCAACTGCGCGAGCGGCTCACCGCCCGGATCCTCGAGCACCAGCAGAGTCCGGCCGCCTTCGCGCACCAGCTCCAGTGGCCGCACTGCCCACCCGCCATCGAGTTCGTCCTTCAATCCGAATTCGTGCGCGAGGCGTTCGAGGATGCCGAGTGGTGGATGTTCGGCGGCGGGCCGCGCAATCAGGAGGTTGTTGCCATCGCCATCGCCCGGGCGCCGCCCTCGAGAGAAGACGCGTTCACCATCGTCCCACAAGAATTGAAAGCTGTTACGCATCGCGCCGGAACCATACGTAGGCGTTTATCTGTCGCACTCTGCCGTCAGACTGCTGCCTACTCTTGAGTTAAGAGGACGTTAGCATCCGTCCGCCTGAACGGGCCGAGTGCGCTCGAAAAGCAAGTGGTGCGACGGCATCGCTATGGGCTGCAACGTTCTACCGCCGCAAGCGTCTCGTCAGGATACACCTCGGCGACCTGGCGCCATCGGGATTGGGTCGGAGGGCCGCGGCGAGAACCTGCACGCTGCTCGGACTGTGCCGTCGAATGGGTGGGGCCTGGCGCGCCACCGACGCGGCTTCGGCGCCGTGGCCAAGGCCGACCCGAACCGTGCCGCGGAGGGTTCGCTGCAGAGGCGCTCCTGGTTCGTGCCCCTCCGCACCTCCATCAGACTTCATGCGGGTGCCTTCAGCGTGGCCCATCTCTCGACAATTTTCCGGCTCGCCAACGCCACCGGACAAAGCCGTGAGACCCGATCTTTGCGATCCGCGACCGAAGGTAAAGGCCGAGAGCCTGCCGGCAGCCGCGGAGGCACGGATGACCGTTGCGCCTCGGAAGCTGCCGTCTACATGGTGAGGCGTCCAACGGCCGAAGCGGGTCGTCTGGCGACGTTCGTCCGTCGCTAACGTGCTTTATTTTCCGTTTTCTGAAGCGCCCCCGATTACCGCTGATGCCGTAGTCGCATCGGCCAGTCGCGCGGAGGCACGGAGGCGACATGACATTGAAAGCGCAGTGGTACCGGGACAGGCTCGCGAAAAAAAGCCGCAAGGGCTTCTGCGGCTACCCGGTCGCAACGGTGGCCTTCTATGGGCCCGATGACAGGCGGGCGACAAAGGTTGCGCTCGGCGTTGTCGCGTACGAAGGCGCGGATTCTGATCCTGTTGAGCGGTGGTTCTGTGAAACGTCCGATGCGAGAACCGATCCGGAAATCACCGAGGCAGTCGTCCGGTTCATTGAACAGCATGATGCGCGCTCGGTCGTCGCCGTCGATCGCATCATCGGGTGCCCCCGCAGGAGGAAGGCATCGACTATCCGGAAGGCGAAATCTGTCCGCAGTGTCCGTTCTGGAGCGGCCGTGACCGGTGGAGCGGCGAGTTCATCAGGTGAGTCCGATGGGGTGCTCTCACTGATACGCGGGGCGGCGAGCGTCGAGGCTGGCGTGACCATGCTTCGGGTGCAGCGCTGCAGCACGTCGCGCACCGGCGTGCCGTTGGCCTTGTATGCCGACCTGCCTGCCGTGGACCTGCCGCGCGAACCTTGCTGCAGGCAGCGCAAGGTGCAGGATCACTACGCAAGTCCAATTCCGGCGGCACGTGGCCGTACCTTGGTATAGCTGCGCCAGCCCGGCAGCCTGGCTGAAATATTCGACGAAGACGACTGCGCGCTCCTCGGTCATGACGGTCCCTTCTCGGCCACAAGAGCTGCGCTTTCCACGTTTCCGGCGCATTGAAACTCCGGTACCACCGCAGGCCGAAGCCCGGCCTTGGCCAACGCCCAATAGACTGCGAAACCGACGACGAAGGCGTAGAGCCCCGCGGGATGAACGGCAGCGACCAAGGCTGCGGGCACACCGGGAATGTGGTTGAGAATTCCGACGATGAACCCGAGCGCCCAGGCGATGTACCCGGCCCAGTTGATGCCCGCACGCGGACCGGACCAGCGCTTGCCCGCGAGCAGGTAGTCGGCGGCCATCGCGCCGCAAATCGGCCCGAACGAAGCGCCCACGATGACGAAAAAGCCGATGAGATTCTGCGCTGCGTGCGTGACGGCCAGCAGCGCGCCGATCGTGACACCGACCAGCGTCGAGGCCGTCTTCGGGATTCGCGGCAGCATCGTCGCGAAGCTATTGGAAGCGATGAACGCGCAGAAGCACGTGGGCACGACGGTCGCGGCCGCGAAAAGGAAGAACATGATCGGTGCGACGTCTCCCACGCTGGCGATTGCGTCAGCGTAGTCATAGCTGGTGCCGCCTCTGCCATGCATTCCCGCAATCGACAGCAAAGGCAATGCGCCGGCGACGACGATCGCGAGTGCGATTCCGACGAGCCCGCCGCGCACGATATCCCGTCGATCGCGGTTGTTCATTCCGAAGTCTGCCCCTGCAGCTCCGGCGGCGGCGGAAAAGCCGATCACGATTTCGAGCACGGCAGCAAACCCGCGCCAGGGATGATGCTCCTTCGGATGGAAGTTCGGCACGCCGCCGACGGTGGCGACGGCGACGATGACGATCATGACGAGTGGCACCCAGTTCAGGAACTGCGCCGCTCGCGCCACGTAGGAAATCCCTTTGATCGCGACGAACGCGAAGCCATAGGCCCACAGCACGGCCACGACGGTGAACAGGACCGCGGACGTCTGGTGCAAGCCCTTCATGATGAAATCGGTCGCCACGTAGGTAGCGACGGCAAACCAGCCAAGCTGCAACAGACCCATCAGCAGACCGGGCACCAGGTACCCGCCGCGTGTCCCGAACGTAGAAGTGCCGACGATGTACAACGGCCGCCCGGTCTGCATTCCCAGCATTGCCGGCGCGTAGTAGTAAAGGCCGAAGCAAAGCAAGCCCGCGGCGATCAGTGCGACAACCGCAAGGCCCAGGCCCATCTGGCTGATCGTTCCATTTGCGAGCTGCAGGTAGAACCCGACCCACAGGAAGATGCCCGCGTACGACGGCGCCGTGTTCTTGTACCAAGGCTGGCGATCGCCGGGCGGCCTCGGGACCGAGGCTCGCACGTATTCGGGTAGAGCGTTCGACATGGCGTTCATGAGTATCCATCCTCGGTTACCGGCAGCCAGAACTGGAAAACCGCCCCGTGAGGCTTGTTCGCGCTCGCCCACAGCCGCCCGCCGTGCGCCTCCACGATCGAGCGGCTGATCGACAAGCCGATGCCCAGGCCTTCCGTCTTCGTCGTGTAGAACGCCTCGAAGACGTGTTCGGCGCGTCCGGGGTCGAGCCCGGTACCCGCATCGCGGACCTCGACCACCACGGCCTTGTCGCCGTCTCGCCGCGAAACAATGGTCAACCGGCGCGGACGGTCGTGGATGTCGCTCATCGCGTCGATCGAGTTCACGATCAGATTGAGAAGCACCTGCTGCAGCTGGACCTGGTCGCCGACGACCGGAGGCAGCTCTGCCTCGAGCCGGGTGCGAACGACGACGTCGCGGCTGCGCAACTCCTGTGCCGTGAGCGCGAGCACCTCCAGGACGTTCTGGTTGACGTCCAGCCGATCCTTGCGTGGATCCTCACGCTTCGTGAGCGCGCGAATCCGCGCGATGACCTCGCCCGCCCGCTTGGCGTCGGCGACGATGTTGTCCAACGACGCCCGCGCCCTCGCCGTGGCGGGCGGCTCGGCCGCGAGCCAGCGCGCGCATGCGCCGGCGCTCATGGCCATCGCTCCCAGCGGCTGGTTGACCTCGTGAGCGATCGACGCCGTCAGCTCGCCGAGCGTCGTCAGCCGCGACACTCGAGCGAGCTCGGTGCGCGCCGCCTGCAGCGCGTCGTCCTTTGCCCGCAGCGCCTTCTCTGCCAGCTTGCGCTCGCTGATGTCGCGGGCGAGCGACAGGCGATAGAGGTCGTCGCCCTGCTGGAACCGGCGGACGCGGATTTCGACCGGGAACGCGACACCGTCCTTGCGTCGGTGCAGCGTCTCGAAGGTGACGGTTTCGCCGGCGGCGACGCGCTCCCCCAAGCGGATGATCGAGGTCTCGTCGAGACCGACGTCGAAAGCGCTCGGCTGCATCCCGATCAGCTCGTCCCGGCTGTAGCCGAGGCTCAAGCACGCCTGGCGGTTGACGTCGACCACCGTCAGCCGCTCATCGTGGAGGAAGAACGCGTCGGTCGCATGGTCGACGAACGTGCGAAAGCGCGCTTCGCTCGCGCGCAGGTTTTCCTCGGCGCGCTTGCGTTCGGTGATGTCGCGCACAACGGAGAGGATGAGGTTCTCGCCGCGATCGGATATGCCGGAATTCGTCACCTCGACCGGGATCCGGCGTCCGCTGCGGTGCAGGTCGACAGCCTGGAAGGTCGCGTTGCCATGCTGGGCGATCTCATCGCGAACGACCTGCCCGGAGAGGCCGCGGACTTCCGGTGCCTGCAGGTCGGATACCGTCATCTTCAGCAATTCATCGCGCGAGTAGCCGAGGAGCGTGCAGGCTCGCTCGTTGACCTCGAGGATCTCGTCGCGATCGTTCTCGAGGAATATCGGGTCGTAGGCCTTCTCGAACAGGGTTCGGTAGCGTTGCTCGCTTTCGCGCAGCTCGTGTTCCGCGTGCTTGCGCTCGGTATTGTCAATGAGCGTACCCAGCACACCGATCCTGCCGCCGTAAGTGATGCGGCGGCCATAAACTTCGACCGGAAATTCCGAGCCGTCCTTGCGCAACCCGCGGAACTCGTAGCGAAGCTCGTCGACCTCGCCATCCAGGCGCCGACGCATGTTCTCCTCCACGAGCGGGCGGTCGGTGGGGCAGGCCAGATCGCGTGTACCGAGCCCGTTCACGATTTCATCGGCCGTGTACCCGAACATCTTCGCAAAGGCCGGGTTCACGTACGAGAAGCGCTCCATGTACGTAAGGTAGATGCCGGTCAGCGATGATTCCGCCAGCACGCGGAATCGCTCATCGCTCGCCTGGAGAGCGAGCTCGACGCGCCGCCGTGCGCCGCTGAATTCGACGAGCAACGCACCCAGGCCGATGAATATGACGAAGCCCAGCGTGTATTCCGGCGGCAGGTGGAACGAATCGGCAGGCGGGATGAACCAGTACAGGATGCCCGCCACGCAGGCCAGCAACGCGACCAGCCCAGGCCCGCGACCGCCGAACCATCCGCTCAGGACCACCGCCGCGAGCGGAAGCTGGTAGATGGCCGTGCCTTCCGGCGCTGGAAGCGCCCCGCGGATGACGAGCGCCAGGCCCGCCAACGCCAAGGCAAGGCCATAGCGCTTGAGCGTCTGCGGCCTCTTTCGCGGGGCATTGAGCGCCAGGCCCATCAACTTGCCGTCCATCAGGCCCTGCCTTTCCGATGCCAAGTGACGCCTGAAGAATAGCGCGCGAGGTCGTGGTGGGTTTCCGCTTGCGGGCCTGTCTCCGAAAGGCGCTGCGGAGCATATCCGCGCGTGATCGCCCTGATCGTCGCGTTCGAAGGAATCAGATCGTGAGCCATGCAGGAACTCCGATGCGCAGCCGTCCAAAATTCTGTTACTTCAGACGCTCCCGAGGGAAGCCCGGAGCGCTCTTGAGCTGCCGTCTCCCGGCACCCGACCGGCGCGAAGCGCTGTCGAGCGGCAACCTGGCTTCGATGCCGCCTTCGCGTGCGGGCTGTGCCCGCTTCACGCCGAGTGTCACGGGGCGGCGTAAAGGAGCCAGGAGAAACGCGCAGAATGCGCAGATTCGAACGGCTTCAAGAATGCGGTTTTTTGCCCGATTTGGCAACCGCCGAGGATGGGGTAGTCGGGGAACGCGGCGCCCCATTTCGCTGAAGTCGAGATTCGATGTCAGGATCGACGTCGCTCGCTCGTACTTGGCGGCGATCAGGTCGTGGAAGTTCTTCATCGTGAGGCGGATGCAGCGGTTTGAGGGCGAAGTTCATCGATGATGAGCACGGGCAGGGGTTTCTACGTCCAGGACCGCTGGTCCCGGGGAAGCGAACCCTGTGGATCGTGCACTTCAAGTCGATCCGCCGGCTCCAATTCATCCACGTAAAGGAGCAGGTTCACTCCTTCCGGCGACAGACGTGACCTGAACAGGATCCCTTTCGCACCAGTCGCAATAACTTCGTCACCAATAATCCAGCTTGGCGGCTCGATGCGCTGATTAAACCAGTAACCACGCCAGTCGCAGTAGAAATCTTCCCACAGGGCCGACCACTTGCCGCCTTGATACCCGCTCGTGAAATCGACGACGGGGTCGACGGTCAGCTGGTAGGGATCGGCTTCTTCATTTTGGATTTAGCGTAAGACGTTCGCCGTCTTTGTTCACGTTGGACCAACGTGTCCCGGCGCCAGGTCGGTCCACGTATCGTTGCAGGTCTGCGCCCCACCGATAGTTTCTGGTCTTGCCCGGGTCGCGAACCAGCGCTTGCAGTGCGTCATGAATTGCTCGAGGGCGGCGACCGGACATTTCTCAGGGAAGGCATCAGGTTGATCGCTTCCTCCAACGATTGTCCTTTGCCGATATGACGCGCCAGTTCGATCAGTGCGCGTTCCGGAACGGAAATGAGTACGTATGGATTGCCGCCCGCCAGCGGTTTGAGAGTCGTGCAGGGATTCTTGGATATCTGAAGCTCTTTCGTGAACTGCACCGGCGGGATTTTAGCTTGTCGTTTACTTTATTTCGTTTGATTCGTTTATTGCGTTAGTGCATCATTCGGCGTATGATTAAAGACGCAATTAGGAGCCTTCCATGATCACTGCCACCCCCGATCGCATCGAGCTGACCGACGACCAGGTCGCGCTGCTTGCGAGCGCCAGCCATCTGATGGGCGAAGCACTGGATCGTGCTCGCGCGGCGCGGGTGGCATTGGTAGAGGAGGGGGAGGACGGCGACATCGCGCGCATTGATGTGCCGCCGGCGACGCTGCGCATCCTGTCCAAAGTGCTCGCGATGATGGCTAGCCAGCAGACCTTCCTGCTTTATCCGGCCGACAGCGAACTCACTACGGGGCAGGCCGCCGACATGCTCGGCGTGTCGCGTCCGTATCTGATTGCCCGACTCGAGGCGGGCGATTTGCCATTCCGCAAGGTTGGGCGACACCGCCGTGTCCGTATGGATGACGTTCTTGCGTACAAGGCGACCATGCAGGTGGAACGTAAGGCGGCAATGGATGAGATGGTGGCGCAAAGTGAAGCGATGGGTGGTTACGACCTGTGAGGCTGGCCTTTGACCGTTTTACCGTGGTCCTGGACGCATGCGTGCTGTTCCCGATGTTCACCCGCGATGTATTGCTGACGCTCGCCGACCACGGTTTTTACAACCCAAGGTGGTCGGATCGCATCCATGCGGATTGGATGGCCAACCTCGTCTCGCGACTTGACGAGCGCGGTACGACGGGCGACGCGGCCGCACGAATCGATAGCGTGCGCCGCGATGGATCGGGCGTTCCCGGACGCGCTCGTCCAGAACGTGCCACCAGATTCCCAGGCAGTGCTGCCCGTCGACCCGAAGGACCGGCATGTTGCGATGACGGCCATTGCAACGCGCGCCGATGCAATCGTGACATTCAACCTGAAGGATTTTGCCGTTGACCATTTGCGTGACGACCTCGCGATCGAGGTCATTCACCCGGACTCGTTTGTGCGCGACCTGATCGACCTGAACGAAAAGCGTGCAGCCGGGGCGTTCCGCGAATTGCGTGCGCGCAAGCGCCATCCACATTGGGAAGGTGACGAACTGATCGAGCGGGCGCGACGCGCAGGTCTGCTGCAGACGGCAGCTTGGCTGGAAGGCGAGGACGTCCGACGGCTGCTATAGGATCACTCACAGGCGAATGAAGACCGCTAACTCCGAATGGCAGGTCGACACCATCGAACATCAGCCTGCATCCGTTTTTTCGCCTCCACACATATCGACGGGCCGTCGACATCGCTCTCCAAATGCTCGCCAGCAAGCAGAATCGGGCCTCGAAAATACGTAACGCACGACGAGGGCCTCGATCCCATACTGAAGCTGTGCGGGGAGGTAGTTAGGCGGGAATTTTCTGAGGTAGCTAACGCGTCGTTCCCGCCAGACTCATTCAATGTGACCGGGACAGGTTGCGGTGCACTCGCTCCATGAGGACGCAGCCACACGTCGCACATTTGCGCACCGGTGAACGTGTCGGCATTTGCGACGCGTCATCCACCACTAGAGTTCACAAGCGTTTAGCCGGCGCTATTCGCCGCCTCGAGTGTGAGCACAAAGCCGGCGCCCTGATTGGATTACGGGCGTGAACGTTCCACACAAATGAGCGGCCCGCGTGCGAGCGAGCCGATTCCCTGGATCAGGCATCCGCGTCACGATGGAAGCGCGAACACATCAAGTTCGGGCACGACATGCGCAGCCTACGTCGCGTCATCAATCTACGCGCTTACTTCTCCTCCGATATTTGCGCCATAGGCGGCTTGACGCCATTCCAGGTGATGAACTGACAGAGAATGTCGCCAACCGCCTCGGGGCTGTGCGCTTGGCATCCTCTCGATATATCACCCCGAAGTGAAGCAGCGTTTGTGCGTGAGGCCGGATCAGTTCCCTCTGCCGTAAGCCGTACCGCCTCAGCGAAGTCGGATTTCTTGTAGTCGCTCGACGTCAAGCATGCAGGGTGATTGATGCGATGAAGCGAGCGAATCAATTGCGCGGTGACGACAACGCCATCTTGCACGACGATGGAGGCGTTGAATCAGGCGGTGAAATCATCGACAACATGCACGCCTACGCGCCTTAAGTCGTCCGGAAAGGATCAAACTTGTCGCCAGGCCGGACCATGCGTAACATCACCCCCGCCAACCTCACTCCGCCTTCATGTCCCCCCTCAAATACCTCACCGGCTACCCCGCACCTCTGCAAGACAAGGTGAGAAAGCTGATCGCCGCCGATCAGCTCGGCTCCTACGTCGCGCAGAAGTACCCGAGCACGCACGAGGTGCAAACCGACCGCGCGCTCTACGAGTACTGCGCGGAACTCAAACGCGAACACCTGCGCAACGCCGAGCAGATCGACAAGGTCACTTACGACGGCAAACTCGACGTGATGCGTCACGCGCTCGGCCTGCACACGAGCATTTCGCGGGTGCAGGGCAGCAAGCTGAAAGCGAAGAAGGAAATCCGCATCGCGTCGTTATTCAAGGCCGCGGCGCCGGAGTTTCTGAAGATGATCGTCGTGCACGAACTCGCTCATCTGAAGGAGAACGATCACAACAAAGCGTTCTATCGTCTGTGCGAGTTCATGCAGCCGGGTTACCACCAGATCGAATTCGATCTACGTCTGTATCTGACGCATCGCGATCTGGCGAAGAAGACCGTGTGAGGTACGCCGCGCGGCAGGCGCGGCAGGCGCGACAAGCAGAGCTGACTTCAAGCCGCCAGTTCCGCGGCATCCTCCACCATCGACGCCGTCAACAACACCGGAATCGATTTCGACGTCGGCGTACCCGCGCCATCTGCGACCGAGGAGAGCGGCACCAGCGGATTCGTCTCCGGATAATAAGCGCCGAGGCAGCCGCGCGGAATGTCGTACTCGACGAGCAGAAAACCGTCCACGCGTCGCTCGATGCCATCGGCCCACACGCTCGTGATATCGACGCGCTGACCAGCCGCGAACCCGAGCATCGCGAGATCGTCCTTGTTGGCGAACAGCACGCGCCGCTGTCCGTACACGCCGCGATAGCGATCGTCGAGACCGTAAATCGTCGTGTTGTACTGATCATGTGAGCGGGTGGTCATCAACGTCATCAGGCGTTCGCCATGTTGCTTCTTCGCCTGATGAATCGGCGTGTCGAGCGCGATCGCGTGGACGATGAACTGTGCCTTGCCGCTCGGCGTTTTCCAGATGCGATCGCGCGATGCGACGCCGAGATGGAAGCCGCCCGGCTTCTTCAGACGCTCGTTGTAGTCGTCGAAACCGTCGATCACCTTCGCGATGCCGTCGCGAATCAGCGCGTAGTCGGCCGCATGGGCGAGCCAGTCCACCTTGCCGCTGCCCAAAGTCGCATGCGCCATGCGCGCGACGATCGCCACTTCGGAAAGCAGATTGTCCGACGCCGGCTTGTTCATCCCATACGAGATGTGCACCATGCTCATCGAATCCTCGACGCTGACGCCTTGCGCCACGCCGTTCTGAACATCGATCTCGGTGCGTCCGAGCGTCGGCAGGATCAGCGCGTCGCGGCCATGCACGAGGTGGCTGCGATTGAGCTTCGTCGTCACGTGCACGGTCAGATCGCATGCGCGCATCGCGTCCCACGTGCGCGGCGTGTCCGGCGTCGCGATCGAGAAATTGCCGCCCAGCCCGATGAACACCTTCACCTTGCCGTCGAGCATCGCCTGAATCGTGTTGACGACGTCGAGTCCGTGCTCGCGCGGCGGCGCGAAGTCGTAGGCTGCGCCAAGCTTGTCGAGAAACGCTTCAGCAGGCTTTTCCTCGATACCGACCGTGCGGTCGCCCTGCACGTTCGAGTGGCCGCGCACCGGGCACAGCCCCGCGCCGCGCCGACCGATATTGCCGCGCATCATCATCAGATTCGACAGCAGCTGTACCGTCTCGACCGAGTTCTTGTGCTGCGTGAGACCCATGCCCCAGGTCGAAATCACCGCGCGGCCCTTCACGTAGATATCGGCGAGCTTCAGCACCTCATCGAGCGGCACGCCTGCCTCGGCGACGATCGTGTCCCAGCGCTCGGCGCGCAGATCGTCGGCGAAGGCAGCGAAGCCGACTGTGTGCTGGGCGATGAAGCCGAAGTCGAGCACGCGCTCGAGGCCCGACACGAGCGCTTCGTCATCCAGTTCGAGCACGCGTTTGGCAACGCCCTTGATCAGCGCGAAATCGCCGCCGACCTTCGGACGGATGAATACCGAGCTGATTTTCGTGCTGCCCATCGTCAGCATTTCGACCGGATGCTGCGGGCTCGCGAAGCGTTCGAGGCCGCGCTCCTTCAGCGGATTGATCGACACGATCGTGGCGCCGCGCTTCGCGCATTCGCGCAGCTCGCCGAGCATGCGCGGATGGTTGGTGGCCGGATTCTGGCCGAAGATCAGCAGCGTATCCGCGTGTTCGAAGTCATCGAGCGTGACCGTGCCCTTGCCGATGCCGACCGTGTGCGGCAGGCCACGGCTCGTCGCCTCGTGGCACATGTTCGAGCAATCGGGAAAATTGTTGGTGCCGTACATGCGCACGAACAGCTGGTACAGGAAGGCGGCTTCGTTGCTCGCGCGGCCCGAGGTATAGAACGCGGCGCGGTCAGGATCGTCGAGACGCTTCAGATGGCTCGCGATCAGCGCGAACGCGTCGTCCCAGCCGATCGGCACATAGCGGTCGCGCGCGGCGTCGTAGACGAGCGGATCGGTCAGGCGGCCGTGCTGCTCGAGTTCGAAGTCGGATTGCGTCATCAGCTCCGTGACGCTGTGCCGCTCGAAGAACGCGGGCGTCACGCGCTTGCCGGTGGCCTCGGCGGCCACGGCCTTCACGCCGTTTTCGCAGAACTCGAATGTCGACGCGTGCTCGCGATCCGGCCACGCGCAGCCGGGGCAGTCGAAGCCGTCAGGCTGGTTCTGCTTGAGCAGCGTGCGGTAGTTGCGGCCCGCGACCTTTTCCTTGACCAGATTGATGGCGACATACTTCAGCGCGCCCCAGCCAGCGGCGGGGTGCTTGTACGGCTCGATGCGGGCTTCGGCTTGTGTTTCGTTCTTCATGACGTGGCGGTGGACAGATTCGACAGGCTTTGCAGCCCAATGCTGGAGAGCGTACTGTGTTCCACAAACCACGTTGGATACAGAAAATCGGAAAGAATAGGAGTACAGTTGCGCGACGATGCCTGAGGCCGCCCGAATCCACCCGAATCGCATGAAGCTCTACGAAAAACTCGCCGACGAAATCACCGAAGCCGTGCGCCGCGGCGTGTTCGCGGCCGGCGAGCGGGTTGCGTCGGTGCGTCAGGCGAGCCAGCAGCACGGCGTCAGCATCAAGACGGTGCTGCACGCGTATGCGCTGCTGGAGAGCCGCGGCATCGTCGAGAGCCGGCCGCAGTCGGGCTATTTCGTGCGCGACGCGGCCGCGCGGGCGCTCGCGCCGGCGCCCGCCGCGGCCCGCGCGGGTCGCGAGTCCGCGCCGCCGCCGGTGCCCGCGACGGTCGATGTGAGCCGGCTCGTGCTGTCGACGCTACGCAGCATCCGCGCGCACGACGCCGTGCCGTTCGGCTCGCCGTATCCCGATCCGTCGCTGTTCCCGTGGCGGCGCATCAACCAGTACGCCAACGCGATCGCGCGGCGGCACGCGAGCTGGAATCTGATCGACGATCTGCCGCCGGGCAACCCCGAGCTGATCCGGCAGATCGCGCGGCGCTATGCGGAAAACGGTCTGCCGGTCGATCCGGGCGAAATCGTGATCACGCTCGGCGCGACCGAGGCGATCAACCTGAGCCTGCAGGCGGTCGCCAAGCCGGGCGACACCGTCGCGGTCGAGTCGCCGACCTACTACGCGATGCTGCACGCCATCGAGCGCCTCGGCATGCGCGCGATCGAGGTGGCGACGCATCCGGTCGACGGCATCGACATCGACGCGCTCGCGAAGGCGATCGCGCGGCAGAAAATCGCCGCGTGCATGGTGATGCCGAATTTCCAGAATCCGCTCGGTTTCTGCATGTCCGACGAGCGCAAGCGGCAACTGGTCGAACTGCTGGCCGCGCACGAGATTCCGGCGATCGAGAACGATGTCTACCAGGAGCTGTATTTCGGCGACACGCGGCCGTCGACGCTGAAGACCTTCGACACCCAGGGGCTCGTGCTGCACTGTGCGTCGTTTTCGAAAAGCCTGACGGCGTCGTACCGGATCGGCTGGGCGCTGCCGGGGCGCTATCGCGCGCAGGTCGAGAAGCTCAAGTTCCTGAATACGCTGACGACGCCGTCGGTGCCCCAGATCGCGGTCGCCGATTATTTGCGTCAGGACGGCTACGACCGTCATCTGCGGCACCTGCGCCGCGTGTACCGGCAGCAGGCGAGCATCATGAGCGCGCTGGTGCTGCGCTTTTTCCCGGTCGGCACGCGCGTGTCGACGCCGCGGGGCGGCTACGTACTGTGGGTCGAGTTGCCCGTTGCGATCGATTCGATGCGGCTTTATCAGGCGGCGCTCGAACGCGGGATCACGGTCGGGCCGGGGATGATGTTTTCGACGCGCAACGATTTCCGGCACTTCATCCGGCTCAACTACAGCTATCCGTGGACCGCGCAGGCCGAAGCGGCGTTGAAGACGCTCGGTGAGCTGGCTACGGCGATGGCGTGACAGGCGCTACGGCGATGCAAAACGACACATCACGACAGGTAGACCGACATGGATGACGACGACATCGACCCGCAACTCGCCGCGATACTCGCGCAGCTATGGCGCGCGCATCGCGAGACACCCTGGCGCGCGTGGTCGCTCGCGAAGCTGTCGAAGCAGGCCGGCGTGCCGATGAGCAGCTTGCGGCGGCAATTGACAGCGCTCTCGGGAAGCGGTCTCGTCGATACGATGTTCCACGACGATGGCACCGGGGCCGCGTCGCTGAGTGAAATCGGCGCGCAGCTTTGCGCGGAGCTGTTCGGCACGAGCGAGGGCGGCGAGCCGTCGGCCGCCGGCTGAGCGTCCCGGCGCAACTGCCGCCGGCGCGCAATTGATCCGGCGCACGGGCTGATTGTTGTCGTAGTCAGCGCGTTCCGCCGTCTCATTGCCCGACGCTCGCCTGCACCTGCGGTTGTGATTGCGATGGCGCCATGTCCGCCGCCTCGAGCGTGGCCACGCCGCAGAACCAGTCGGCATCGCGCGGCTGATACTTCCACCGCTTGCTGGACTGCCCGATCACGCTCGCACACTGCTCGTTCACCACAAGGTCGGGCTGCGCGGCCGTGCATTGCAGCGTCGACGGGTCGGAGTGCGCATCCGCATCCACGGACGCCGCGTGCCGCGCGCCGCTCGGCAGGCTCGCCAGCAGTCGCTGCAATTCGTCGATACGCGTCGCGTACCACGTCCGCAGACACGCGGCGTCGCGGCAGTTCGCTTCGCGCCAGCCCCACTTGCTGTCGCTGTCGTCGATGAACGCGCGGCGCTGGGCGACTCGCCGACGTGCCTTCCAGTAGAGTTGGCCCAACGTGTCGTCGAGCGTCGACAGGGCGGCGTCGCCGCAAATCATGCGCTCGGCCGGCGAGCGGCCGCGCTGGCAATCGAAGCTCGCAGCGTTGGCGTACGGATGCGCGAGCAGCAGTCCGGCGATCAGGAGGGGGCGGAAGAGGGTCATCAGGGTCCGGGCGGTGCATCGGTTGATCATGCCGCCGATGATCGACCGGTCGCGCGCCTCGCGGACGTCCGAACAATGCGGGAATTCGGGCGGGTCGTTACCAGATGTTGCCGCGCGGGCTGCCGGCCCAGGTCGGCGCTCGCGCACCTTCGCGTGTCATGAAGTAGGCGCAACGTCTATATATTGGAAGTGGGGGCACTTGGGCCGGGGTGGTCAAAGGCGGCCATTGAAAGAGGGAGAACGAATGCAACGACGACTCGTGATCGGTCTTTGCATGGCAGCGGGCCTTCTGACTTTACCCGGCGCGGCCAGCGCGCAGTCACAGGCCTATAACGAACAGCGGGTCCAACGTGCGCGCGGGCCCTGCGGCCGACTACCCGGTCGTCGCGCAACTGCCGGCCCAGCGTCGAGCCGCTGCGGCGCCTGCGGGCCACGAACAGACTGCGCCAGCACTGCCGTCGCCCGTCGTACCGGCATCAACCGATGCTGGCACGCCACACCGGAGCCGTCCGCACGCGATGCATGGCAGATTTTCACGCTGGACTTAGCGTAAACCCGGGTGTGCCGCGTACACTAACTTGCCGATGTTGGGTTGGGGGGGCGCAACTATGCTTTGCGAAGCAACATCACGTGGCACGACGACAGCTGCGCCGGAGGGCGGCCGCTATCGGCCGGAACGGGCCGAGGAGGTACTCGCGTCCGAGCGCAGCGTGTTGCGGCTGATCACCCGCAACACGCCGCTGCCCGAACTGCTCGACGAAGTCTGCCGTCGCGCCGAGGCGCTGCTCGGCGACGGCGCGTGTTGCTCGATCCTGCTGCTCGACCCGGACGGCGTGCATGTGCGCGTCGGCGGCGCGCCGTCGCTGCCGCCCGCGTACAGCGCCGCGATCGAGGGCGCGGCGATCGGTCCGCGCGTCGGCTCGTGCGGCACGGCGATGTTCGAGCGGCGTCTGGTGATCGTCGACGACATCGAATCCGATCCGCTGTGGGAAAACTTCCGCGATTTCGCGTTGCCGCACGGCTTGCGCGCATGCTGGTCCGTGCCCTTCGAAAACGACGCGGGCATCGTGCTCGGCGCGTTCGCCGTCTACTACCGCGCCACCCGCTGTTCGACCCCCGAGGAAGAGGCGATGCTGCGCGACATCGGCAGCAGCGTGGGCCTCGCAGTCCATCAGGACGCGATGGCGCAGCGCCTCGCGCATAGTGAGGAGCGTCACCGGCTGGTCGTCGATCATCTCAGCGAGGGCATCGTCGTGCAGTCGCGCACCGGCATCGTGCTCGCCTGCAATCCGAGTGCGCAGCGCATGCTGCACGTGACACCGGAGGTCGTCGGCAGCAGCATGCGGACCGTGATGACACGCGCGTTCGGCGAGGACGGCTCGGTCATCGGCGAAGTCAACCGTCCAGTCTCGGAGGTCTTTGCGACCGGCAAGCCGATGCTCGGCGTGACGGTCGGCCTCGAACTGATCGGCGGCGAAGTCGTGTGGATCACGCAGAACGTCGTGCCGATCCTGCGGCCCGGCGACAGCGAGCCGGACTCCGTGCTGATTTCGTTTTCCGACATCGGGCCGGTGCGCGAGGCGCAGCTTCAGCTGAAGTACCTCGCCACGCGCGATTCGCTGACCGGCCTCTACAACCGCGCCTACCTGACCGAGCGGATGCGCGACCTGTTCGCGCCGCGCGCGGCCGGCGACCATGACGGCGAGCTCACCAGCGTCGCCGTGCTGTTCGTCGATCTCGACGGCTTCAAGAAGGTCAACGACACCGCCGGTCACGAAGCCGGCGACGCGTTGCTGTGCAGCGTCGCCGAACGGCTGTCGGCCTGCGTCGGGCGCGGCGACACGCTGGCGCGCGTCGGCGGCGACGAGTTCGTGATCGTCGCCAGTGCGTACGGCAATACCGGCGAGCTGATCGGCCTCGCGCACCGCATTCTGGACATGATCGCGGTGCCGTTCGCGGTGGCGGGCAACGAGTACTACCTGGGCGCGTCGATCGGCATCAGCCTGTTTCCCGAAGACGGCCAGGACGTCGCGACGCTGATGCGCAACGCCGATTCGGCGATGTATCACGCGAAGCAGCGCGGCCGCAACAACTTCCAGTTCTTCACCGCCGAGCTGAACCAGCATCTGCAGCGGCGTTTCACGATCGAACAGTCGCTGCGGCGCGCGCTCGCGGCCAACGAGCTGAGCCTCGTGTACCAGCCGATCGTCGATAGCCAGAGCGGCCGCACGATCGGTGCGGAAGCGCTGCTGCGCTGGTACAACAGCGAGCTGGGCAACGTGTCGCCGGGCGAATTCATTCCGGTCGCCGAGGATGCCGGGCTGATCGTCGAGATCGGCGACTGGGTGCTCGAGCACGCCTGCCAGCAGGTCGCGCAGTGGCGGCGCTCGCTCGCGCCGCATCTGACCGTCGCGGTCAATCTGTCGCCGCGGCAGTTCAACGACGGGCTGCTCGAGCGCATCGAACGTTGTCTTGCGCAGTCCAGGCTCGAACCGGCCGCGCTCGAACTCGAGATCACCGAGCGGTTGCTGATGAGCGACAGCGATACCGTGCTGCCGATGCTGAGCGCGCTGAACGCAATGGGCGTGCGCGTCTCGGTCGACGATTTCGGCACCGGTTATTCGTCGCTGTCGTACCTGAAGCGCTTTCCGCTGCATAACCTGAAAATCGACCGGTCGTTCGTCGCGGGGCTGCCCGATCATCGCGATTCGGTCGCGATCACCCAGGCGGTCGTCGCGATGGCGCACTCGCTCGGCATGAACGTCACCGCCGAGGGCGTCGAGACCGCCGAGCAGGCGGCGTTCCTGCGCGCGATCGATTGCGACAAGCAGCAGGGCTATCTGTACAGCCGGCCGGTCGGCGCGAGCGCGTATGCGCGCACGCTGTACGACGCGCAGCTGATCGGCATGGCGAAGGCGTCCTGACGCGATTGTTCAGATTGCCGAACAAGTG
This sequence comes from Paraburkholderia sp. CI3, assembly GCF_050436505.1. Lineage (NCBI taxonomy): Bacteria > Pseudomonadati > Pseudomonadota > Betaproteobacteria > Burkholderiales > Burkholderiaceae > Paraburkholderia > Paraburkholderia sp. CI3. Next base: position 1,561,730 of record NZ_JBNDMI010000004.1, on the reverse strand, counting down.
ACTTCGCGTTGCCGCTATTTATCGGCGGCGACGCACTCCCTAAAATTCCCCCATCGAAACATTATTGGTGCGCGGTGCCGAAGCGGCGCCCCGCGTTTGGGGGTCGTGATGTCAGAGTTGATCAGAAACCAGCTTTACCGGCCAGCGGTCGTACTGCCGATGGTCGCGCTGATGCAGGTGATGGTGTCGCAGGACTTCAATCTCGGCCAGGTCGGCTGGGTGTTCGCGGCGCGCGGCGCGCAGGCCGCACTGCAACGTTCGCGCGAGTTGATTTGCGCGGTTCATTGCCACGCCTGAGATTTCCCGCGCAGCCTACGCAGTAATCCAAACTGATTGGCGCCGCCTCGCGCGCGGCGCGTGGGAAGACGGGCCGTCGCCAAAGCGCCCGCACAATCAGACATGACATGGCAGCGCGTGGCACTGAGCGTAAGATGCTACGACCTGCACCCAGCCGGGGAGAGTTGCCATGGCACAGCACTTCGATGCAGTCGTGATCGGTACCGGACAAGGCGGTTCGCCGCTCGCCGTGCGCCTCGCTCAAAGCGGGCGCCGCACCGCGGTGATCGAACGCGCGGAGTTCGGCGGCACTTGCGTGAACGTCGGCTGCACGCCGACCAAATCCTATGTGGCGAGCGCCCGCGCGGCGCACGTGGCGCGCCATGCGGCGGAGCTCGGCGTGCAGGTGGGTTCGGTCGGCGTCGATCTGGCGGCCGTGAAGGCGCGCAAGGACCGGATCATCGGAGAGTCGCGCAGCGGCGTCGAAAAATGGCTGCGCGGCACGGAAAACATCACGGTGATCAACGGCCACGCACGCTTCACCGGCGCGCGCACGCTCGCTATCTGCGGGCGCGACGGGGAATTGCTGGACGAGCTCAGCGCGTTCGAAATCTTCATCAACACCGGCACGCGCGCCGTCGTGCCGCCGCTCGAAGGCATCCAGCGGATTCCGTACTACACGAACTCGACGCTGCTCGAACTGACCGCGTTGCCCGATCATCTGGTGATCGTCGGCGGCAGTTATATCGCGCTCGAATTCGCGCAGGTGTTTCGCCGCTTCGGGAGCCGCGTCAGCGTGCTGGTGCGCGGCGAGCGCGTGTTGAACCGCGAGGATGCCGATTTCGCGGAGTCGGTGCAGAAGGTGCTCGCGCGCGAGGGCGTCGAGTTTCATTTCGGCGTGCAGCCGACGCGCGTCGAGCCGCATGCGCATCGCGCGAACGACGTGTGCATCGGCTTCGAGCAGAACATCCCGGCCATGGAGGCGTCGCATCTGCTGTTGGCCACCGGCCGCAGGCCGAACACCGACGACCTCGGCCTCGACGTCGCCGGCATCGAGACCGACCGGCACGGCACGATCATCGTCGACGGCCAGCTGCGCACCAGCGTGCCGGGCGTGTGGGCGATCGGCGACGTGAACGGCCGCGGCGCGTTCACGCATACGTCCTACGACGACTATCAGATCGTCGCGGCGAACCTGCTCGACGGCGGCGCGCGCAGCGTCGACACGCGGATCATGACGTATGCGGTGTTCGTCGATCCGCCGCTCGCGCGCGTCGGCATGTCCGAGCAGGAGGTGCGCAACAGCGGCCGCGAAGCGCTGATCGCGACGATGCCGATGTCGCGCGTGGGCCGTGCGCGCGAGCGTGGCGAAACCGACGGCTTCATGAAGGCGCTCGTCGATGCGAACAGCAAACAGATACTCGGCGCGGCAATTCACGGCATCGAGGGCGACGAGGCGATCCATACGTTCGTCGACATCATGACGGCAGGCGCGCCGTATCCGACTTTGCAATACGCGATGCACGTGCATCCGACCATCTGCGAACTGGTGCCGACGCTGCTCGATGGGCTCAAGCCGATGCAATGAACTGTCTTGACGCTGGCGCGACACGCTGATGACAAGCTCGCTCAAACCCGCACGTAACAGCGGCAACCTGTTCGACGCCGTCGCACAGTTGGGGACGACACCCGAGGAGCAGGTCGACGCGCTCGTCGAGCGGGGCGGCGTGACGATCGAGCGGATCGTCTCGACCGGGCAGGCGAGTCCGCCCGGTTTCTGGTACGACAGCCCGCGCGCCGAATGGGTCGTGCTGCTCACCGGCGCGGCGATGCTCGAATTCGACAACGACCCCCAGCCGCATCCGATGAAGCCCGGCGATCACGTGCTGATCGAGGCGCATTGCCGCCACCGCGTCGCATGGACGAGCGACACCGAGCCGAGTGTGTGGCTCGCCGTCCATTATCCGTGAGCCGCGGCGGATCGAGCCATCCGCGCGGCCGGCTCTCGCGCATCGACAAATCCTCACACCATCACCGATAATCGGCAGCGGCGCGGCCCGCGCGCAAGGCGAAGGCGGGCTGTGCGCCCCACCGCATCGATCTTCGGGACTCGCATGGGCAAGGGACGCGTCGAAGCCTTCAGCGATGGCGTAATCGCCATCATCATCACGATCATGGTGCTCGAGCTGAAGGTGCCCGAAGGCCACGATCTCGCGGCGCTGCGCCCGGTCGTACCGGTGTTCTGCGCATACGTGCTGAGCTTCGTCTACGTCGGCATTTACTGGAACAATCACCATCACATGTTCCATGCGGTGCAGAAGGTCAACGGCAAGGTCTTGTGGGCGAACCTGCATCTGCTGTTCTGGCTATCCCTCTTGCCGGCCGTGACGCACTGGGTCGGCGAAAACCATCTGGCCGCGTGGCCGACCGCGATGTACGGCATCGTGCTGTTCATGGCGGCGATCGCGTATTTCATCCTGACGCGCACGCTGATTTCTCAGCATGGACACGACTCGACGTTGGCCAAAGCGCTCGGCAACGACTTCAAGGGCAAGGTCTCCGTCGTCATTTACCTGACCGGCATCGGGCTCGCGTTCGTCGTGCCGTGGGCGTCGGCCGTGCTGTACGCGCTCGCCGCCGCATGGTGGTTCGTACCGGACCGTCGCATCGAACACGTGCTGGAGGCCTGAGCATGCTGCTCGCGCTGAAGCTCGTGCTGGTGCCGGCCTTTCTCGCCGCGCTGACGGCGGCCGCGCGCGTCTGGGGGCCGTCGGTCGCGGGATGGCTCGCGGGACTGCCGGTCGTCGCCGGACCGATCATGCTGCTGCTCGCAGTCGAGCGCGGGCCGGCGTTCGCGGCGCAGGCGTCGGCGGCGTCGGTTGCGGCGATCGCCGCATCCGAGGCATTCAATCTTGCTTATGGATGGAGCTGCCGACGCTTCGACTGGCCGCTCGCACTGGTCGCGGGCATGGCCGGCTGGCTCGGCGCGGGACTGCTGATCGTGCGGATGCCCGGCTCGCTTGGGTGGGCGCTGGCGGCGGCGTGCGCGGCCGTCGCGGTGTCGCAGAGCTGCTTGCCGCGCGCGACGGGCCATGTGCCGGCGGCGCGCGTCGGGCGTGCGGATCTGGCCGTGCGGATGCTCGCGGGCGCATTGCTGACGCTCGCGGTGACGGCTGCCTCGGCATCGATGGGCGCCGCGTGGAGTGGCGTGGTGTCGGTGTTTCCGCTGCTCGGCATCGTGCTCGCGGTGTCGGCGCAGCGTGCGCATGGCGCGGACTTCGTGGCGCTGCTGATGCGCGGCATGGTGGTCGGGCGCGGCTCGTTCGCGGCGTTCTTCGCGGTGACGGCGATGCTGCTGCCGCAGTACGGTGTGGCGACGGCGTTTGCGTGCGCGGCGGTGGTGTCGGTCGTCGTGCAGGGGTTGACGCGGCGCATGCTGGCTGGGCAGCGCCGTGCTCAGGCGGCGGCGCGAGAGTTGGCGCAGCCGCAGACGGAGTGAGACTGCGCATGGCTTCACATCGCTCACCTTCGACCGCTACCCGCATCGGGCTCATCTCGGATACGCACAACCTCGTGCGTCCCGAAGCGTTGCGCTATCTCGACGGCTGCGACGCGATCATTCACGCGGGCGATATCTGCAACCCGGACGTGCTCGACGCGCTCGCGCGGATCGCGCCGCTGACCGCGGTGCGCGGCAACAACGATACCGGTGACTGGGCCGCGTCTCTACCGACGCATGCGCGGCTGACGATCCAGCAGGTGACGATTCTGGTCGTGCACGACATCGCCGAGCTGGGCTGCGTGCCGCAGCACGATGGCATTCGCGTCGTGGTGAGTGGCCACTCGCACAAGCCGTCGATCGCCGAGCGCGACGGCGTGCTGTACGTCAATCCTGGCAGCGCGGGGCCGCGGCGCTTCAGGCTGCCGGTGTGCGCGGGCATGCTGACCGTCGAAGGCGCGCAGGTTGGCGCGACGTTCGATTCGCTGCTGACGTAAAAAAGCGGGCCGGCGAATGTCGCCGGCCCGCTTCAGAAACTACGCCTGACGTGATGACTGCGCAGGTCAGGCACGCGCGGTCGCAGCCGCCGCGAACCGTTCATCCATCTCCTCGGCCTCGCGCTCATCGCGCAGCACCGCGTGCGCTTCAGCGCGCGTCGCGACGCATGGACCCGAGCCGAGCAGCGGCTTGCGCGCCGTTTCGCGCAGCGCGAGTACCGACACGATGCCGATCAGCGATGCGCCCATCAGGTAGTAGGCGGGCATCATCAGATTGCCGGTCCGGTCGACGAGCCATGCGGTCACGAGCGGCGTCGTGCCGCCGAACAGCGACACCGAGATATTGAAGCCGATCGCGAGCGCGCCGTAGCGGATCCGGGTCGGGAACAGCGCCGGCAGCGCCGACGGCATCACACCGGTGAAGCATGACAGCAGCACGCCGAGAATCATCAGGCCGCCGAACACCGGCAGCACCGTGCCCATCCGGATCAGCAGCAGCGCGGGAATCGACAGCGCGAACAGACCGACGCAGCCGAGCAGCATCACGGGCTTGCGGCCGATCGCATCGGACAGACGGCCGGCGGCGAGCGTCATCGGCATCATCAGGATCATCACGAGCAGCACGAGGAACAGACCGTGCGTTTCGTTGAAGTGCAGCGTGGCGGACAGATAGCTCGGCAGATACGACAGCGCCATATAGTCGGTCACGTTGAAAATCAGCACGAGGCCGACACACAGCAGCAGCGGCTTCCACTGCTGCACGAGCAGCTGGCGCAACGACTGGCTGGGCAGCGCGCGGTCCTCGGCTTCGCGCTCTTCGGCCTGTTTCTTGAACGCGGGCGTTTCCTCGAGCTTCATGCGGATGTACAAACCCACCAGGCCGAGCGGTCCGGCGATCAGGAATGGTACGCGCCAGCCCCAGGACAGCAGCGCGTCGTTCGACAGCGTCGCCGTCAGCAGCGCGACTGTGCCCGCGCCGAGCACGTAGCCGATCAACGTGCCGAACTCGAGAAAGCTGCCCATGAAGCCGCGGCGCTTGTCGGTCGAGAATTCGGCGATGAAGGTCGCGGCGCCGCCGTATTCGCCGCCGGTCGAGAAGCCCTGCACGAGGCGCGCAAGCAGCAACAGCGCCGGCGCGAGAATGCCGATCGTCGCGTAGTTGGGGATCAGGCCGATCGCGAAGGTGCCCGCGGCCATCATGATCATCGTCATTGCCAGCACGCGCTGACGGCCGATGCGGTCACCGAGCGGCCCGAATACCATGCCGCCGATCGGCCGCACGAGAAACGCCGCGGCAAACGTGCCGAAGGTCGCAATGAGTTGCGCCGAAGGGCTCGACGAGGGGAAGAACACCTTGCCGAGCGTGACCGCGATGTAGCTGTACACGCCGAAATCGAACCATTCCATCGCGTTGCCGAGCGCCATGGCGCCGACGGCCCGTTTCAGGAGGGAGTGATCGACGACGGTGATGTCGTCGAGGGAAAGACGCTGTTCCGGTTTGTGATGTCGCCAGAAGCCGTTGCTGGGAGCGGTCAAGGTTGAAACTCCAATGACTGCGACGAAACTCGTGATGCGTTCCGCCACGGTTGCTGGGAAGTGTAATTTCGTGAGCAAGGCGAGGCTATTCGCGGCACCGGTTATCCGGCGGCGCAACGGATGGCGAAAAGAAGCAAACGCCCGTGCCTCGCGGTAAGTTCGCGAAAAAACACTCGACTAGATTGTGCTGACTGTTGCACCTGCGTGGCCGTGGAAGGGGGGCAGATGCATGAGGGACGCGGGGCTGGCGGGAAACTGACCCATGCGCCACTGAAGGCTTGAAACGAAAAAGGCCGGTCTTGAATTTTCCGCTTTAGGCGGGGAAACGACCGACGAGCCTTCTTGTTTAAAAACAGTTCAATTCAGGATGGCGCGTGCGCGGAAAAACACACGATGAACCAACTTGAAAGAACACGAATGAAGGTGAATTGCGGCTGAAACGAGGGCACATGTTAGCACGATGCCAGAGGATCATGCAAATCGGTGCTGCGAGGCAGGGCCGCCAATGTGACTCGATCCGTTGCGGGACGGGAGATCTGGCGGGGTCGGAACGGCCCTGAAAAACAGACCGCTTAGAACATTGGCGAGCGCTTTTTGAGGCGAAGACGATGCGAGCGGCGGGCGCGATGCGCGGCCGATGTTGGCGCGAAAAAAATCCGCGCTCGCGGCGCGGACTTTCAGGCGTGTGTTTGCTCGGGTTGGGCGACGCGTTGTGTCGTGTCGTCCTCGACGATGCAAGCTCAGGCCGACGGCGGCACGTAGCCCGACGCGGTATCCGCGCCTTCGCCGAAGAAGAACTTTTCGGTCTGCTTCATCAGATACTGCCGCGCGCGCGGATCGGCCATGTTCAGGCGGTTTTCGTTGATCAACATGGTCTGCTGCTTCAACCAGCTCTGCCAGGCTTCCTTCGAGATACTTTCGTAGATCCGCTTGCCGAGTTCGCCCGGCAGCGGCGGGAAATCGAGGCCTTCGGCTTCCTTGCCGAGCTTCGCGCATTGAACCATACGAGTCATGCTGTGCTTCTCCTGTCATCGATGTGGGGCGGGCAGACGCCGGTTCGGATCAGATGGGGGCGATCACGAAGTACTCAAAGCTGTTTCATCAGCACGAGCGATTTGCGCTGCCAGTTATAGAGTCGGCGGCGGTCTTCGGGCAAGTCGTCGACCGTAACCTTGACGAAGCCGCGCTTCAGGAACCAGTGTTCGGTGCGCGTGGTGAGCACGAAAATGCGCGTGAGGCCGCGTGCCCGCGCGCGCTGTTCGATGCGCTTGAGCAGGCGCTCGCCGTCGCCGGTGCCTTGAGCTTCGGGCGCGACGGTCAGGCACGCCATTTCGCCGATGCGCTCCTGCGGATACGGATACAGCGCCGCGCAGCCGAACAGCACGCCGTCGTGCTCGATCACCGAGAAATGGTCGATATCGCGTTCGATCTGGTGACGGCCGCGCCGTACCAGCGTGCCGTCTGTTTCGAGCGGCTCGATCAGCGCGAGAATGCCGCCGACGTCGTCCGGCGTTGCTTCGCGCAGGCTTTCGAGGTTCTCGTACGAAATCATCGTGCCGACGCCATCGTGCAGGAACAGTTCGAGCAGCAGGCTGCCGTCGAGCGCGTACGGGATGATGTGCGCACGCGGCACGCCGCCGCGGCAGGCGCGGATCGAATGCTTCAGGTAGAACGCGGCGTCGCCGGTCACTTCGCCGCTTTCGTGCAGCTTGTAGGCGTCGTCGAGCGACAGTTCTCGGATCAGCTCGGTGCCGCTTTCGCCGGTTTCCATCAGGCCCGGCGTTTCGGTCAGGAACACGATCTTGTCGGCGCGCAGCGCGATCGCCGCGGCCGAGGCCACGTCTTCCATCGACAGATTGAATGCCTCACCGGTGGGCGAGAAGCCGAGCGGCGACAGCAGCACGAGCTTGCGGCTCGCAAGCGAGTGTCGGATCGAATCCGCGTCGATCTTGCGCACGAGGCCCGTGTGCTGGAAGTCGACGCCGTCCAGAATGCCGACGGGGCGCGCCGTCACGAAGTTGCCCGATACGACGCTGATGTGCGCGTGCGCCATTGGCGTGTTCGGCAGACCCTGGCTGATCGCGGCTTCGATGTCGAGACGCACTTCGCCGGCCGCCTCCTTCGCGGACTCGAGCGCGCGCGCGTCGGTGATGCGCATGCCGTGTGAAAACTCCGATTCGACGCCGTGCAGGCTCATCTGCTCCTCGACCTGCGGGCGCGAGCCATGCACGAGCACGATCTGGATGCCCATTGCCTGCAGCAGCGCGATGTCGGACACGAGCGCATTCAGCAGCCCCTGATGCACCACTTCGCCGCCGAAACCCACGACGAATGTCTTGTTTCGGAACGCGTGGATATACGGGGCGACGGAACGCATCCAGTCGACGAATTGCGCGTGCTGGGCGAGGGTTTCCGGCGAGTCGGCGGGGGCCGGGACGCTCGCGGGCGCGGGGACGAGGTCGGTTTGGGAATTCATGCCGGGGATTATAATGCGCCCCCATGTCGAATGTACCCAAAAGTCCCGCTGGGGCGAACGAGAAACCGGCGTCGGCCGGCGAGCCGGCCAACCCCGGCGACACGATGCGCCGCCCAGCGCAGGATGCGAAACCCGATCAGGCGCGTGACGCGCGTCGGGGGGCGGGCGCGTCTGCGCGAAAGGTGCCGCCTGAAGGGGGCGGTGAAGGTCGAAAAGGTCGCGAAGAGCACGCTGGCGCGCATGACGAACGGCGCGGTGAATCCCGCGATGAATCGGATGACACGTCTGGTGCGAAGCGGGGCGGTGGGGCTCGTGGCGAGCAACGTGGCGCTTCGTTGAGCGAGCAGCTTGGCCAATTCCGTACTGCGCTTCATAACGCGGCCCGTGAGCAGCAGAGCGATGGGCCGCAAAGCGGGCAGAGGGGTGGGCCGCAAGGCGAGCGCCGCAATACGCCTTCGGCCGCGCCTCGCGGTGAGCATGGCCAGCAGGCTCTCGACGAGGGAGGTGATGCGCGGCAAAGCGAGCCGCGCAATGAAATCCGCGACGCGCGCTCGGACACGCCTCGCGTTGAACAGCGTCGTGGGTCTCGCAACGAACAGGGAGATCGCGGGCCACGTAGCGAGCAACGCGGATCGACCCGCGGCGAGCAACGTCACGGATCGCGCGACAAACAATCGGGCGAGCTGCGCAAGGAACAACCTCGCGCGCCGCGCGAAGCGCGGCTGTTGCGGGTCGTCGAGCCGAATCCGATTCCACCGGTCACGTTCCCCGAAGCGCTTCCTGTCTCCGGTCGTCGCGACGAGATCGCGCGGGCGATCGCGGAGAATCAGGTCGTGATCGTGTCGGGCGAAACCGGCTCGGGCAAGACCACGCAGTTGCCGAAAATCTGCCTCGCGCTTGGCCGTGGTCTCGGTGCCGGCGGCAATGGTCTGATCGGCCATACGCAGCCGCGCCGGATCGCCGCGTCGGCGACCGGGCGCCGTATCGCCGAGGAACTCGGCACGCCGTTCGGCGAAGTGGTCGGATACAAGGTGCGCTTCAACGACAACCTCGCGCCGGGCGCATCGGTCAAGCTGATGACCGACGGCATTCTGCTTGCGGAAACGCAGACCGATCCGCTGCTGAATGCCTACGACACGCTGATCATCGACGAAGCACACGAGCGCAGCCTCAACATCGATTTTCTGCTCGGCTACCTGAAGGAGATTCTTCCCAAGCGTCCCGACCTGAAGCTGATCGTCACCTCGGCGACAATCGACGCCGACCGTTTTGCGCGTCATTTCGGCAGCGACGACAAACCCGCGCCGGTGATCGAAGTGAGCGGCCGGATGTATCCGGTCGAGGTACGTTACCGTCCGGTCGTCGAGGACAGCCCGGCGGTCAAGGCGGCGCAAGGGACCTCGGGTGCAACCTCGTCTGGCCGCGAGCGCCCGAAGACGCAGCGCGAGACTGATCGTGATCTGATGGAGGCGATCGTCGACGCTGTCGACGAACTGTGCCGCGAAGGCCCCGGCGACGTACTGGTATTCCTGCCCGGCGAGCGCGAGATTCGCGACGCCGCCGAGGCGCTGCGCAAACATCATCCGCCCCACACGGAGATCCTGCCGCTGTTCGCGCGGCTCTCGGCCGCCGAGCAGGAGCGCGTGTTCCGCCCGTCGAACGCGCGCCGCATCGTGCTCGCGACCAACGTCGCCGAAACTTCGCTGACGGTACCCGGCATCCGCTACGTGGTCGACACCGGCCTTGCGCGCGTGAAGCGCTACTCGTATCGCAACAAGGTCGAGCAATTGCAGGTCGAGTCGATTTCGCAGGCCGCCGCGAACCAGCGCGCGGGGCGTTGCGGCCGGGTCGCCGATGGCATCTGCATTCGTCTGTATGAGGACAGCGACTTCCAGGGCCGCGTGCGCTTCACCGATCCGGAAATTCTGCGCTCGTCGCTTGCTTCGGTGATTCTGCGCATGAAGTCGCTGCATCTGACGGCGATCGAAACCTTCCCGTTTATCGAACCGCCGCCGGGCCGTGCGATTTCCGATGGATACCAGTTGCTCAACGAGCTCGGCGCCGTCGACGACGACACCCACCTGACGCCGCTCGGCCGCGAACTCGCGCGACTGCCGCTCGATCCGCGCGTCGGCCGCATGATCCTCGCCGCGCGCGACCAGCAGGCGCTGAAGGAAGTGCTGATCATCGCGAGTGCGCTGTCCGTGCAGGACCCGCGCGATCGCCCGATCGAAGCGCAGGAGCAGGCGGACCAGGCGCATCGCCGGTTCGCCGACGAGCGCTCCGAATTCCTGCAGTGGCTGAAGATCTGGAACTGGTTCGACGAAGCGATCGCGCACAAGAAATCGAACCGGCAGCTGCAGGACGAGTGCCGCAAGAACTTCCTGTCGCAACTGCGGCTGCGCGAATGGCGCGACGTCCACTCGCAGCTGCTGACGGTGGTGCGCGAGCACGGCTGGCGGCTGAACGAAGCGGAGGCAACATTCGAGCAGATCCATCTGGCGCTGCTGACCGGTCTGCTCGGCAACATCGGCCTGAAAGCCGACGACGAGCCGTACTACCTCGGCGCGCGCGGCATCAAGTTCTATTTGTGGCCCGGCTCGGCGCTCGTGAAAAAGGCAGGCAAGTGGGTGATGGCCGCCGAACTCGTCGAAACGAGCCGTCTGTACGCGCGCTGTATCGCGAAAATCGAGCCGGAGTGGGTCGAGAAGGTCGGCGCGCATCTGCTCAAGAAGTCGTTGTCCGAGCCGCATTGGGAAAAGCGCGCGGCGCAGGTGTCCGCGTTCGAGCGCGCGATGCTGTACGGCCTGCCGATCTATCACCGGCGGCGCGTCGCCTTCGGCAAGCAGGACCCGGCGCGGGCGCGCGAGCTGTTCATTCGCGGTGCGCTTGTTGAAGGGGAGTTCGACACGAAGCTTACGTTCTTCGCGCACAACCGCAAGCTGCTCGCCGACATCGAGCAGCTCGAGCACAAGTCGCGCCGCCAGGACGTGCTGGTCGACGACGAATTGATCTACGCGTTCTACGATCAGGCGCTGCCGGACGGCATCCATACCGGCGCCGCGTTCGAGCGCTGGTATCGCGACGAGGTCGAAAAGAGCGGCCAGGCGGAGGACAAGCTGCGGCTGTTGTATTTGTCCCGAGACGATCTGATGCGGCACGAGGCGGCGGGTGTCACGACGGATCTGTTCCCTAAGCGGCTGACGATGGCGGGCATCGAGATGGCGCTGACCTATCACTTCGAGCCGGGCACGCCGCGCGACGGCGTGACGCTCGCAGTGCCGCTGTACGCGCTGAACCAGGTCGACGCGCGCCGCTGTGAGTGGCTCGTGCCCGGGATGCTGAAAGAGAAGGCGCAGATGCTGCTGAAGTCGCTGCCGCAAAAGCTGCGTCGGCATTGCGTGCCGCTCCCCGAGTACGCGGCGGGCTTCGCCGAACGGCACGGCGCACAGCGCTTCGGAGGAGGAGGCTTGCTCGAGGCGCTGATCGCCGACCTGCGCGAGCAGACCCAGGTCGCGATGAAGCAGTCCGACTTCAAGCTCGAGACGCTGCCCGCGCATCTGTTCATGAACTTCAAGGTCATCGACGAACATGGCCGGCAGCTCGCGATGGGGCGCAATTTGTCGCAACTGCGCGCCGAGCTCGGCGCTCAGGCGCAGCAGCATTTCCAGAAGCTCGTTTCGGGCGCGGCGGGCGCCGCCTTGGCCGACGCGGGCGGCGGTGGTGTTGCGGCACCTGCACGCTCTCCAGATTTGGCTCAGAGTGGCGCGTTGCGCGGCAAGGGCGCTGCCGCGCCGCAACCCGCGACACCCGAAGGCGCACCAGCCACCGCGCTCTATGAAAACCTGACCACGTGGAATTTCGGCAAGTTGCCCGAGTTGCTCGAAATTCGCCGTGGTGGTCAGACGCTGTTTGGCTACCCGGCGCTCGTGGACCGTGGCACCCATTGCGACGTCGAGGTGTTCGATTCGCCGGAAGAAGCCGCGCGGATTCATCGGGCGGGCTTGCGTCGGCTCTTCGCGCTGCAGTTGAAGGAGCCGATCAAGTATCTGGAGAAGAATCTGCCGGGCCTGCGCGAAATGGCCATGCAGTTCATGCCGCGCGGCACGCAGGAGGAACTGCGCGATCAGCTGATCGACACCGCACTCGACCGCGCGTGTCTGCAGAATCCGCTGCCCGACGACCATGCGAGCTTCCATGTCCGCCGCGACGAAGGGCGTAGCCGCCTCACGTTGCTCGCGCAGGAAATTTCGCGGCTGGTCGGTCAGATTCTTGGCGAATACACGAGCCTGACGAAGAAGCTCCTGCAGGCGAAGCCATTCGCGGCCGCGTACACCGATCTGCAGAATCAGCTCGATGCGCTGATCGGCAAGCGTTTTGTCGTCGATACGCCGTATGCCCAACTCGCACATTTCCCGCGTTATCTGAAGGGGATGGCGCTGCGTATCGACAAGCTGCGCGCGGACGCCATACGCGACGCGCGCCAGTTCGCCGAATTCCAGCCGCTGCTGCAGCACTATCAGCGCGCGGTGTCGCAGCGCGGCGGCGTCGTGGATCCGCGGCTTGCGGAATTCCGCTGGCTGCTCGAAGAATTGCGCATCTCGCTGTTTGCGCAGGAGTTGCGCACCCCGATGCCGGTTTCGGTGAAGCGCCTGCACAAGGTGTGGGAGTCGATGCAGCGCTAAAGCCAGGGCGCTCGCTCGCGGACGCTGGACACTGGGTGTGCACCGCGGCCGATGAGCGGGCCCGCGCACCGGTGCGCGCGGGGTACACCGAGCGTCCTCTGAGCACCGTCGCGGCCGGACTCGGTCCGATACGTTCGCACGAGCTGATTTCACCAATGCATCCCCGCGCCGATCGATGCGCCGAACTGTCGGCGAGAGTCGGTGCTGCCTTGGACCTTGTAGATCCATTTGCCGGTGTCCGACAACTGCGACACGCTGATTGCGAGCGCAGATTGACCACCGTACGTGCCACCCGCCATGGCGACCATGCCGTGTCCCGGCAGGACCGCTTGCGGCAAAGCTGCCATCGCGAGCGCCGATGCCGTGCCCCCGTAGCTGTCCCGACGGGCTGAGCGGATCTGGTCGTCGGTATAGCGATTCGACGCGCTGATCGCGCCGCTCACGCTTTGCTGCAACTGATTGACGTTGACCCCGTCGGTGCCTCGCACGCCGGCCGCGACGTTGGCGATCTGGCGTTCCTGGCCCGCCGCGCCAACCGATACCGTGTTCGCTCGGTCGGCGATGGAGCCCTGGCCTAACGCCACCGCGTTGTCGGCGCTCGCGCTGGCCGCGGCACCGACCGCCGTCGCGTTGTTGCCGCTGGCGATGGCGTTCGCTCCGATGCTTGCCGCGTTGGTGCCGCTTGCTTGTGCATTCGCTCCGACGGCAATCGCGTTCGTGCCGGCCGCCTCTGCGTTCGCACCCTCGGCGACCGTATTGACGCCGCTCGCCCGCGCGTTCGCCCCGGCCGCAATCGCGTGCGCGCCGGACGCCTGCGCGCTCTCAGTCGCGCTATCGCCTGCCGCGCTGAACAACGCGTCGGCCGAGCCGATGGTCGCGTTATTGATCGCGCCTTCGAGCGCCGCGTTCAGCTGACCGAGGTTGACCGCGTCGGACGCCTGTACGCCGTCTGCGACGTTGTGGATGACGGTGCCCTCTGTGGTATCGCCGCCGAGCGTAACGCTGTTCCGGTTGATGCTGCCGTCGGCGTTCGTGTCGTACATGACCGCGCCGTCGAGCTTCGCTGCGGTCGCGCTGCTCTGGTCGCTCACCGCTTTCAGCTGGGCGACGTTGACCGCATCGGTGTCGGCGGTGCCAGCCGCGACGTTGGTGATCTGGCGCTCGTTGCCCGTTGAACCGACCGACACGGTACCCGCGCGATCGGCGATCGAGCCCTGGCCGAGCGCGACGGAGTTTGCAACTAGCGCGCTCGAGTTAGATCCGAGCGAAAGTGCGTTGTCGGCGGCTGCACTGGCACCGGAGCCGAGCGCGAGGGCGCCGGCGCCGCTCGCCGTGGCGTTCGAGCCGAGCGCCGTCGCACCGGAGCCGTAGGCCGACGCTGACGCGCCCAGCGAGGTCGCGTCGGCCGTGCCGGCGACGGCGCCCGCGCCGATCGCGGTCGAGTCGGTTGCGCTGGCGCTGGCGCTGGTGCCGAATGCGGTTGCGTTGCTGCCCATAGCGCTGGCGTTGCTGCCCACGGCAAGCGCGTGCGTGCCGTCTGCGAGCGCCTCGTTGGAGCCGTCAGCCGGGTCAGCAGCGCTGAAGTAATGCAGCGCGCTGCTTTGAGCGAGTGCATCGACCTTGTTGTCGACCGCGCTCAACTGGCTCACGTTGACCGCGTCGGTGGGCGCGGCGCCCGCGGCGACGTTGGTCAGGCGACGCTCATTGTTCGCCGAGCCGAGCGAGACTTCGCCCGTCGCGCTGGAGGCCGCGATCGGGGTGGCGCCCGTTCCCACGGGCACAAACGCGCTTTGCGACAGGTCCGTCGTGGTGCTGGCGTTGGCGCCTAGCGCGACGCTATTGTCGGCGCTCGCGTTTGCGTTGCTGCCGAGCGCGGTCGCGCCGGCTCCCGCGGCCGTTGCGCCGAAGCCGATTGCGCTGGCGTAGGCGCCGCGTGCCTGCGCGGCAACGCCGAGGGCGATGGCGCCGACGCCGCTGACGACGGCATTACTGCCAAGCGCGACGCTCGAGTCCGCGAGCGCCGAGGCCCATGCTCCGGCGGCGAGCGAGCTGGCGCCTCCGGCCTGAGCGACATAGCCGAGCGCGGTCGATCCGACGCTGGTTGCCGTGGACAGGGAGCCAAACGCGGAGGCGGCCGAGTGCGCCGCTATTGAACCGGAGCCCGCTGCGACCGAGTCGACGCCAAGCGCCGACGCGTTCAGACCGACCGCGGTCGCGCGTTCCGCTTGCGCATTCGCATAAGGCCCGAAGGCGCTCGCGCCTTCGCCTTGTGCGGAAGAGGAGAGGCCCATGGCGACGGCGCTATCGCCGTGCGCCGTGGCGTTCGCCCCTACCGCGATCGTGCCGTCGTTTTGCGCGTTCGCCTGCGAGCCGACCGCCAGCGATGAGTTGCCGCTTGCGGTGGCCTGTGCACCTATCGCGACCGCGATGTCGCCGGGCGCGCTGGCCGTGCCTACCTCGACGGAATCGACGCCGGCGCCTGTCGCTTCCGTGACGTAAAGGGCCGCCGCCGCTATTGCAACACCCGCGGTACTTCGAACCGCCCGGGCGATGCTTTTCTGGCGCGCGGAAGCACGGTGTGTTTGCAGGCAGGCAGTTCGCGGCGCTGCGACTTTTATTTGAGACGTGGTATGGCGAATTATCGAAATATTCTTGTTCATCAATTAAAAATCCTCCGCATTATTGTGCTTAGTGGCACGCAGCGCTTATTCCGACTTTGACGTGAAGTTATTGCCTGGTGGGTTTGAAAATATTGAAAATACAAAAACGCCGGTCATTGGTAAGGCTTGCGTTATCTGGCCGAGCGCGCGTCAGGCCGGCGATGTGCGCTCGGGATTCATGGGGGAGGCGCTACCGGGGCGGCGCGTATGGAGAATTCTCCGATGTCCGCGTGCAATTCAGATATCAGCCAACTCCGAAATTCAATCGGGCTAAAAAATATATTAATACGGCTAGGTTTTTATTGATAAGGAAAGAGGAGTATTCTTATTGTTCCCGCTAATCATTTGCGCGATTTTAACGTGTGGCTGATGCATGATTGACCCTGACAGGGAGAGCACATTGATTCCTCACTCGAAAACCCACGGCGCGAGCATCAAACCGGACGTGGCGGACGAAACCTCCCGCACGCGGCCGCGCTTCATCGCACCCGTCATTTTTCGGTCGTCGCCAGTGACTTACGTCAACCGTCCGGACCGGCAAACGTTCTACAATGACCGTTGTTCTCCGAAGCGAGTTTTCATGCGTAAATTTTTTCTTCCCGGCTTGAGTGCCACGTTCGCCGCGACCGCGGTGCTGGTCGCCGCCGCAGGCTTTTTTTCTCCGGCGGCGCACGCCAATAACGTGATCGTGCTCAATTCCGGCGAGGCCACGCTGAGCCTGATCGACGAGAACAGCCGCCAGGTCATCGGCACCGTGCCCACGGGCAAGGAACCGCATCACCTGATGGCCACGCCGGACAATTCCTCGCTGATCGTCGCCAATTCGGTGTCGAACAGCCTGATGTTCGTCGATCCGAAAACGGGGCAGTTACAGCGCTGGGTCGAGAACATCGAAGATCCCTATCAGATCGGTTTTTCGCCTGATCGCAAGTGGCTCGTCACTACGGGACTGCGGCTCGATCGACGCGACATCTATCACTACGACAACCAGAAAAACCAGATGACGCTGGCTTCACGGCTGCCGCTCGCGGTGATGCCGAGCCACATGGCGTTCTCGAATGACAGCAAGACGGTGTTCGTCTCGCTGCAGATCTCGGGCGAGCTCGCCGCCATCGACCTGCCCACGCAAACCGTCAAATGGAAGATGAAGGTCGGCAAGGTGCCCGCGGGTCTGTGGATGACGCCGGGGGAAAAGTACCTGCTCGTCGGCATGACCGGCGAGGACTGCGTCGCCGTGGTGGACTGGCGCAACCAGAAGGTCGTCAAGACGATTCACACGGGCAAGGGCGCTCACAATTTCCGCTCGCTCGCCGACGGCAAGCATGTCGCGGTGTCGAACCGCGTCGCTAGCACGATCAGCATCATCGACGAAGACACGCTCACCAACGTCGGCGACATCACCGGCCTGATGCCGGGACCGGACGATATGGAACTTTCCGCCGACAAACGCTATCTGTGGGTGACCTTCCGCTTCGCGAAGCACGTTGGCATCATCGATCTCAACACGCGCAAGCTGATCCAGACCATTGCGGTGGGCCGCTCGCCGCACGGCATCTATTTCTTCGACCGCGCGCCGGTGACGGCGCCGAACGGCGCTTGAGGGGCCTGAGGGCGCCCGACAGTGCCTGAGGGCAACAGGGCAGAGCCAGGACGCCACGAGCCACCAAGGATGAAGTAACAGGCCAGCATTATGTTCCATCTGATTTTCTCCTCACTCGACAGCTTCGTTTCAGCCGCGCAGACGTGGCTGTACGTCGACGTGGTGCAGCCGCTGCTGTTCCGGTTCGATCTGATGGACTACGACGAGGACACCTACGACAGCCTGTACTGGCTCATCGTCGGTGTGCTCGAGGTGCTCGCGATGTACGCGATCCTGCGTCCGCTCGAGGCGCTGCGCCCGGTCGAGCAATGGGAGAACCGCAAGGCCGTGCGCGTCGACGTGCTGTACACGTGGATCGCCAAGCTCGGCATTCTGAACCTGTTCTTTTTCTTCGCGCTGCAACCGTTCTTCGACAACGTGCAAGGCTGGCTGCGGCTGCACGGCATCGCGAACCTGAACTTCGACAACCTGTGGCCCGGCGTGACCACGCAGCCGCTCGTCACGTTCGTCATGTATCTGCTCGTACTCGATTTCGCCGGCTACTGGTATCACCGCTGGCAGCACCGCTTCGGCGTGTGGTGGGAACTGCATGCGGTACACCATAGTCAGCGGCAGATGTCGCTGTGGTCCGACGATCGCAACCATCTGCTCGACGATCTGCTGCAGGCGTCGTTCTTCGCGATGATCGCGCTCGCAATCGGTGTGCCGCCGTCGCAGTTCGTCGTGCTGGTTGCGATCACGAATCTCGCGCAAAGCGTGCAGCACGCGAACATCCGCCTGTATTACGGCTGGCTCGGCGAGCGGCTGCTCGTCAGCCCGGCGTTCCACCGCCGTCACCACGCGATCGGGTACGGTCATGAAGGGCTCAATTACGGTTGCAATTTCGGCGTGCTGTTCCCGTGGTGGGACATGTTGTTCCGCAGCGTGTCGTGGAGCCGCGACACGGAGCCGACCGGTATCAGCGATCAGCTCGAAGGCCGCCGCTATGGCGATGGATTCTGGGCGCAGCACTGGTTCGCCTTCGTGCGCATCGCGCATCGCCTCGTATCGAAGCGCCGCGCACCCGGCAACGACACCGCTGCCGTTTGAGTCGGTTCAAAGTCCGTTCTGAGTCCACTGCGGATCCATTCGAGCGCGCACTCCGCCGTGCTGCTCACTTCCGCCGGCGGCGCCTCCCTTGGTTTATGCTGTGCACGTTCGAGCGCACCCTCCAGTGCCCCAGCATGCCTGGCCCGGGCGCGGCGCGATTCTCCCGTCCATCGTTTCGTTCGCAGGCACTGGCTCGCATGAATGATCTGTTGCGCTCGTTTGGGCGCGCACTCGCAAGCGCGTTGCATCCGCGCATGCTCTGGCTGACCTTCAAACCGTTTATCGTCGCGACGGTCGGCTGGGGCGTACTCCTGTGGTTCTTCTGGCAGACGCTGACCGGCGCGACGCGCACCTGGCTCGACGATTGGTCCTTCACCGCCACGCTTTATCATCTGTTCGACGTGCTCGGTTTTTCGACGCTGCACGCGGTCATCGCGCCGTTCATCGTGATTGCGATGGCGATCCCGCTGATCGTCGTCACGGTGCTGCTGCTGATCGCCATGCTGTCGATGCCGGCCGTGATCCGCTTTCTCGCGGCCCGCCAGTTCACCGGGCTGGAGATGCGCCACGGCGGAACGTGGTACGGTAGCCTCGGTCAGGCGCTTTGGACCACGCTGCTGTGTCTGGCGCTGCTGATCGTCACGTTGCCGCTGTGGCTCGTGCCGCCGTTCTTCGCGTTGATTCCGCCGCTGCTGTGGGGATGGCTCACGTATCGCGTGATGACCTACGACGCGCTCTCGTTGCATGCGACGCGCGACGAGCGGCGCGAACTGGTGCGGCGCCACCGGCTGCCGTTGCTGCTGATCGGTATCGTGAGCGGCCTGCTAGGTTCGCTGCCGACGCTGTTGTGGGCGTCGTCGGTATGGCTGATTGTGCTGTTCCCGGTGATCACGACGGTGACGATCTGGATTTACGCGTTCATCCTCGTGTTCTCGGCGCTATGGTTCGGCAACTACTGCCTGCGCGCGCTGCAGCGCATGCGGGCGGAAGCGCCTGGTGGCGCGCGCGAGGTCGCGCCGGTTCCCTATTGATCAAACGAAAGAGGCGGCAATGGCATTTGGCGTCATCATCATCGGCGATGAAATCCTGTCGGGCAGACGCGTCGACAAGCATCTGCCGAAGGTCATCGAGTTGCTCCGCGGGCGCGGGCTGTCGCTCGGCTGGGCGGAGTACATCGGCGACGATCCGGAGCGCATCACGGCGACGCTGCGGCGCACGTTCGCGTCGGGCGACATCGTGTTCTCGACGGGCGGTATCGGTGCGACACCGGACGACCACACGCGCCAGTGCGCGGCGGCCGCGCTCGGCGTGCCGCTCGAGCTGCATCCGGAAGCCGCGAAGCTGATCCAGGAGCGTATCCGCGACATGTATCCGGCGAACTCGCCGGCGCCGCTCGATCTGAACTCGCCCGAGAACCGGCATCGCCTGAATATGGGCACGTACCCGCAGGGCGCCGACATCATTCCGAACGGCTACAACAAGATTCCGGGCTTTTCGATCCGCCAACACCATTTCGTGCCGGGTTTCCCGGTGATGGCCTGGCCGATGATCGAGTGGGTGCTCGACACGCAGTACGCGCATCTGCATCACACGACGCCGCACGCTGAAAAATCGCTGCTGGTGTTCGAGTTGCCGGAGTCGCGCGTGACGCCGCTGATGGAGAAAATCGAGCGCGATTTTCCGGGCGTGCGGGTGTTCAGCCTGCCGAGCGTCGGGGATGCGGAGCGCGGCGGCGTGTATGCGCGGCATCACATCGATCTGGGTGTGAAGGGTGAACCGGAAGCCGTCGCCGCGGCGTTCGTGAAACTGCGAGAGGGAGTGCATCTGCTCGGTGGCGATATCGTCGAGCCTGAAGCGGCGGCAGCAGCAGCGGCGGCAGCGGCCACGGGTAAGCCGTGAAGCTGAGCGGGCCCTCAATACGATTCAGGTGAGCAGTCAGGACACGTCCGCGCTTGACGAAGTTTTATACGGCGTTCTATCACGCGCTGTGGGCGCCGAGCGTATTCAGCGATTCCAACGGCCAATATATCGGCTTCGACCAGCAGGTCCATACGGTTAGCGCGGGCCACGCGGCGCAGTACACCAGCTTTTCGGGCT
The DNA here is from genome assembly GCF_050436505.1 of Paraburkholderia sp. CI3. NCBI lineage: Bacteria > Pseudomonadati > Pseudomonadota > Betaproteobacteria > Burkholderiales > Burkholderiaceae > Paraburkholderia > Paraburkholderia sp. CI3. The sequence goes on along the minus strand of NZ_JBNDMI010000004.1, from coordinate 1,541,315 downwards.
GGGACATCTATCGCTCGCTGATTGCGCTCAAAGCCACGCTGTTTCCTCAGAAAACCAGCGATATGGCGCAGTCGCTAGTCAACGATGCGGATCAGTGCGGCGCGATTCCGCATTGGGTCAACGACAACGTCGAGGATGGCGTGATGCCCGGCGACGCCGGCTCGCTGATCGTGGCGGGCGCCTATGCATTCGGCGCGCGAGCGTTCGATACCTCGGGCGCGCTGAAGCACATGATCAAGATGGCCAACGTTCCCGGAACGGCGTGCAATGGCGTGACCACGAACGGCGGCCGCGCCAGTTATCTGCAGTTCGGCTACATCACGAATGGCGAATGGGGGCAGGCATCGTCGACGCTCGAATACGCGAGCAGCGATTTCGCCATTTCGCAGTTTGCCGGCCAACTGGGCAATTCAACGATCCAGAAGATGCTGCTGAGCCGCTCGGCCTATTGGCAGAACCTGCTCAACACGTCGCTGCCGCCGCCTCTGATCGCCGCGCGCAACTCGGACGGAAGCTGGATTGCCCAGACGCAGAGCAGCACCAACAACTATGTCGAAGGCAATGCCGGGCAGTACACGTGGATGGTGCCGTTCAACCCGGTCGGACCGTTTGCGCAAGTGGGCGGCAACACGGCGGCGGTGTCGCGCCTGAACGCGTTCTTTACGGTGTTGAACGAGGGGATGAGTCTGCCCAATTTCTATATGGGCGACGAACCGACCTTCGAGGTGCCGTGGCTATATAACTGGGCGGGTTCGCCGTCGGGCACGCAGAACGTGGTCCAGCAGATCATGGCGAGCGCCTTCGGCACAGGGCCGAACGGTTTGCCCGGCAATGACGACCTCGGCGCGGTGTCGGGATGGTACGTGTGGGGGGCGTTGGGTCTTTATCCGGAGATACCGGGTGTCGGCGGTCTCGCGATCGGCAGTCCGCAGTTTGCGTCGATCACCGTTCATCTGGGCAACGGCAAGACGCTGCGTATCCATGCGCCCGGTGCGCCCAGCGCGAAGTATGTGCAGAGCCTGAGCGTCAACGGTGCGGCCCACCATGGTTCGTGGCTCGACATCGAGGCGCTCGCCAACGGCGCCACGCTGAACTTCGTGATGGGTTCGTCTCCCTCCCGGTGGGGGACGAGCGCGGCGGACGCACCCCCTTCGTATGGCGTGCCGCTCGCGCGGAATGTGGCCGACGCATTCAACAACCCCGGCATCGGCAGCGACGGCAGCACCGAATACCGATGGTCTGGGTGCGGACTTCGACGGCTCGCTGTTCAGCTACTCGTCGCAGGTCTTGACGGCGGCGGGCGCGGTGCCGGGCAAACCGTTCTCCTTCGGTGGCGCGAGCTTCGTCTTGTCTGGCGGCCCGCTCGATAACGCGGTGGCGGTGGGGCAGACTATCGCGATGCCGCCGGGCAAGCTCGTGGCGAGCGTCACGCTGCCGAAACAGGTCAGCGCGGGCAAGTTGCACGTGTTCGGGATTTCGGCCGCGCCCTGAACACAATGGAGCGCCGCGCGCGCGGCGCTCGACGAAACAAGCGGTCCGCGCCTGAGGGTTAGGTTGGCGCGAACCGCGACATCGCAGTGTCACAACCCGCGCCGACGATGCAATCAATGCGTGGTCGGCGCGAACCGTTTCAATCGGCGTGCTTCAGCGCCGCGCCACGGGCTTCCGCCGATGCGGGCAGTGCGCCACGCGTCATCAGGCTCCGATCCACGGCAAGCCGCGAAAACACCATCCCGACACCGTCTTCCGATGCCCCTGGCCGTCCTTGTCGCCTTCGAAGCCTTCCAGCAGGTCATACGCCTTCGTGAAGCCGGCCTGGGTCGCGGCGATCGCGGCGAGCTTCGAGCGCGCGGCGCTGCGGCACAGGAACAGCACCGGCGTGTCGGGCGAGGCGACCTGCGCGAGTTGCTGCACGAACTCCTGATTGGGCACCGCGCCCGGATAGCGCGTCCATTCGACATGCGCGTATTGGCCATCACCGATCACCGGCCGGCCCACCCAGTCGAGCTCGGCGCGGGTACGCACGTCGACGAGACGCGTGCGCGGATCGAGTTCCAGCAGTTCGAACGCCTCGGCCGGCGATACCGCGCCCGCGTAGGGCAGTTGGTTCTCGGTGCGGCGGGCGTCCGCCTTCGCGTAAAGCTGTTCGAGCGTGCTCATGAGCGTCAATCTCCTTCGGACCAAATGATCATTCTAGCGCGCTGCAGGCAGCGCACAGACCTGTGTAGACTGGACGGCGCCAGGCAGTCGCGGGCGCCGTCCCAACCTCGATGCGCAAATATGGTGCATTTCCTGCTGCATGCACCAAAATGGTAGTGATCGTCGTTTCCAAAGCGGTGAATGTGCGAGATTGGTGCGTTGCGATGCCTGCACGTTTGTTTGCGAGGCTGCTCTCGCCTCGTGCGTGGCCGGCAAACGTCAGCGGCGCAATGGTGTGCGCCGGATTGGCCCATCCGAGGTCCAGAGGTGGCACACTATCTGCTTTATTGGTGCCGATCGATTTATCCCGGCAGAATTTTCCGCCCGCGACGCCATATAAGTGGACGTGCCGGGATGGGTCAGCTAGATTGGGCGGCGGCTGAATCCGCCGAAATTGTTAATCAGGAGATAGGTTATGAGTAAATCCGTGGCCGACGTCATTCAACTCGTCAAGGACGAAGACGTCAAGTTTGTCGACTTCCGTTTCACCGACACGCGCGGCAAAGAACAACACGTTTCGGTGCCGGTGTCGGCATTCGATGAAGACAAGTTCGAAAGCGGCCATGCGTTTGACGGTTCGTCGATTGCCGGCTGGAAGGGCATCGAAGCATCGGATATGTTGCTGGTCCCGGACGCGAACACGGCCTTCATCGACCCGTTCTACGAAGAATCGACCCTCGTGCTGACCTGTGACGTCGTCGAACCGGCTGACGGCAAGGGCTACGAGCGCGACCCGCGCTCGCTCGCGAAGCGCGCCGAAGCGTACCTGAAGAGCTCGGGCCTTGGCGACACCGCGTACTTCGGTCCGGAACCGGAATTCTTCATTTTCGACTCGGTCCAGTGGAACACGGATCAGTCGGGCTGCTTCGTGAAGATCGGTTCGGAAGAAGCACCGTGGTCGTCGGCGAAGGAATTCGAAGGCGGCAACACCGGCCACCGTCCGGGCACCAAGGGCGGCTACTTCCCGGTCGCGCCGGTCGATTCGTTCCAGGACATCCGTTCGGAAATATGTCTGCTGCTCGAACAGATCGGCATTCCGGTCGAAGTGCATCACCACGAAGTGGGGGGCATGGGCCAGAATGAAATCGGCACGAAGTTCTCGACGCTGGTGCAGCGCGCCGACTGGACGCAGCAACTGAAGTACATCATCCAAAACGTCGCGCACACGTACGGCAAGACGGCAACGTTCATGCCGAAGCCGGTCGTCGGCGATAACGGTTCGGGCATGCACGTTCACCAGTCGATCTGGAAGGACGGCCAGAACCTGTTCGCGGGCAATGGTTACGCAGGTCTGTCGGAATTCGCGCTGTTCTACATCGGCGGCATCATCAAGCACGCTCGCGCGCTGAACGCGATCACGAACCCGGGTACGAATTCGTACAAGCGTCTCGTGCCGCACTTCGAAGCGCCGGTCAAGCTCGCTTACTCGGCTCGCAACCGTTCGGCATCGATCCGAATTCCGCACGTGTCGAACCCGAAGGGCCGCCGTATCGAAACGCGCTTCCCGGATCCGCTGGCGAATCCGTACCTGTGCTTCTCCGCGCTGATGATGGCGGGTCTGGACGGCGTACAGAACAAGATTCACCCGGGCGAAGCCGCCGACAAGAACCTGTACGACCTGCCGCCGGAAGAGGATGCAAAGATCCCGACCGTGTGCGCGGGCCTCGACCAGGCTCTCGACTCGCTCGACGCGGACCGCGAGTTCCTGACGCGCGGCGGCGTGTTCACGGATGCGATGCTCGACGCGTACATCGAACTGAAGACGACGGAACTGCAGCGTTATCGTCAGTCGGTGCACCCGATCGAATTCGAAATGTATTACTCGCTGTAAGCGGCCATGGCGCTTCGCCCTTCACCCGGCGAAGCGCTTTGCCCGACGCTCGCGATCGGTCACGAAGGGACGGCGGCGCCGTCCCTTTTTCGTTAGGCCGCACGCATGGCCGGCCGCGCGCGGGCAACACGGCATTCGGTGAAGCACAATAAAGCAGCACTCCTGATTTATCACCATCTCCTACCGGCCAGACTGCAAGATGGTTCTCAAGAATCTGATCAAGGCAAGGAAAGGACACGAACAGACGCTGTCGGACGACATGCAGCTCGTGAGTTCTGGCTTGCTGCCAGGCTTCGAGGCGCTGCCGACCGTCTTGCTGGTGCTCGAGAAGCGCACGCTGCGCGTCGCGTTCGCGAATCCGTCGGCGGAGTCGATGCTGGAGTTGTCTCGCAAGCAACTCACGCAGATGGCGTGGCCGGACATCTTCTCGAACGCGGACGAACTGGTCGCGACGATCACCGCGATCGCCGCGCACCGTTTTCACGCGACGCATCTGGACGCCGTGCTCGAGCGTCCCGGCCATGAGCCGCTGCACGTGCATGCGATCGTCGGTTTTCTGGAAAGCGCGCAGGACTACGTGTCGCTCGAACTGTTCGAGAACGAGCGGCATCTGCGCACCGACCGCGAAGAGCGCATCAACGACCTGACGGCCGTCAACAAGCATCTGATCCGCAATCTCGCGCACGAAATCAAGAATCCGCTGGGCGGGATTCGCGGCGCCGCGCAACTGCTCGAGTTCGAACTCGGCGAACGTCAGCGCGACGAGTTGCGCGAGTACACCCAGGTCATCATCAAGGAGTCGGACCGTCTGCAGACGCTGGTCGACCGCTTGCTCGAACCGCACCGGCATCCGCATATCGTCGGCGACGTGAATGTTCACGAGGTGTGCGAGCGCGTGCGTCAGGTGATTCTCGCGGAGTTTCCGCGCGGCCTGACGATCGAGCGCGACTACGACGTCAGCGTGCCGGATCTGCGCGGCGACAAGGAGCAACTGATCCAGGCGCTGCTGAACATCGTGCGCAATGCGGCCGAGGCGTTGCGCGAGCGGATCTCGCAGGGCGATGCGCGCATCGAATTGCGCACGCGCATCGCGCGCAAGGTCACGATTTCAAAACGCCTGTGCAAGCTGGCATTGGACTTGCATATCATCGACAACGGCCCAGGCATTCCCGAAGAGATTCGCGACCGCATTTTCTATCCGCTCGTGTCGGGGCGCGAGGACGGCAGCGGTCTCGGTCTCACGCTAGCGCAGACCTTCGTGCAGCAGCACGAAGGTCTGATCGAGGTGGACAGCCGGCCGGGCCATACCGAGTTTCAGATTCTGCTGCCGCTCGATCTCTAGATAACACAAGCACCTCAAGACTTCTGACCGACCTATATGAAGCCGATCTGGATAGTAGACGACGATCAATCAATTCGCTGGGTGCTCGAGAAAGCGCTGGCGCGCGAGAACTTCGCGACGCGCAGCTTCGCGAACGTGCGCGAAGCGTCGGCCGCGCTCGATCACGACAGCCCGCAGGTGCTGGTCTCCGATATCCGCATGCCTGGCGGCTCCGGGCTGGAGTTGCTGCAAACCGTACGCGACAAGGTGCCGGGCTTGCCGGTCATCATCATGACCGCGTTCTCGGATCTCGATAGCGCGGTCGCCGCATTCCAGGGCGGCGCGTTCGAGTATCTGGCGAAGCCGTTCGACGTCGACAAGGCCGTCGAGCTGATTCGCCGCGCGGTCGACGAAAGCATGCGCGGCGAGCAGACGTGGGACGACCGCGTCGCCGAAGCGCCCGAGATGCTCGGCCAGGCGCCCGCGATGCAGGACATGTTTCGCGCGATCGGCCGCCTGTCGCATTCGGCGGCCACCGTGCTCATTACCGGCGAATCAGGCACCGGGAAGGAACTGGTCGCGCGTGCGTTGCACCGACATAGCCCACGCGCGAACGGCCCCTTCATCGCGTTGAACACGGCCGCGATTCCGAAGGATTTGCTGGAGTCCGAACTGTTCGGTCATGAGCGCGGGGCGTTCACCGGCGCGCAGGCGATGCGCCAGGGACGCTTCGAGCAGGCCGAGAACGGCACGCTGTTTCTCGACGAAATCGGCGACATGCCGTTCGATCTGCAGACGCGTTTGTTGCGCGTGCTGTCGGACGGGCAGTTCTATCGCGTGGGCGGCCACAATCCGTTGCGCGCGAATGTGCGGGTGATCGCGGCGACGCACCAGAATCTCGAATCGCGCGTGCGGCAGGGACTGTTTCGCGAGGACCTGTATCACCGTCTGAACGTGATCCGTCTGCGCTTGCCCGCGTTGCGCGAGCGCAACGAGGATATCCCGCTGCTGACGCGGCATTTCCTGCAAAAGAGTGCGCGCGATCTCGGCGTCGAACCGAAGCGCGTGTCCGAGGAGGCGGTCGCGTATCTCGCGTCGCTGCCGTTTCCGGGCAACGTGCGGCAACTCGAGAACCTCGCGAACTGGCTCACGGTGATGGCGCCCGCGCAGACGATCGAAACCAAGGATCTGCCGCCCGATCTCGGTCCCGCGCACGGCGCCGGGAGCGAGCCTGGTGGGGGCGCCGCTGCCGGCGCGACGACGGATGGCACCGTGGCGACCCATGCGGGAATCGCGGGCGGCGTGCCGCTCGCTGCCACGAACGGCGGCGCGCTCGTGCATCCGGGTGGGGCGGCCGGTGCGTCGGTCGCCACCGCGCTGAGCGCATGGGAAGGTGGCTTGCGCACCGAAGTCGCGCGCATGCTGCGCGAAAACGCGGCCGACGTGATGGACGAACTCGCGCGCCGCTTCGAAGCGGCCGTGATCCGCGAGGCGCTCGACTTCACGCGCGGCCGCAAGGTCGAGGCGGCCGAGCGGCTCGGCATCGGGCGCAATACGATTACGCGCAAGATTCAGGAGCTCAATCTGGAGCCTTGACACGCTCGTTCTGAGCGATGCTGCATGGCAGGCGGGGGCGGCTCAGGCCGCCTTCGTCGTTGTTGCATCGCGCCCCGCGGCAAACCCCCGCGGCAAACCGTCAACCACCGCGCACGAGGCATAATCAACGCTGTTCCGATCCAACAGCCGACGATGCCAGCTTCTTCAGCTTCTCCCGCCCCGTTCGGGTGGCCGCTTTCCCCCGATCCTTTCCTGTCGCTCGAAGAGCTGTACGACGCTGACGCACTCGCATGGGTCGACGCGCAGAATGCGCGCACCCGCGTGGCGTGGTGCAGCGGCGAGTCGTTCGACTCGCTCAGACGGCGGCTCGCCGATGCCTATCTGCCGCGCGAGCGTCCGGTGATTCCGGATCGCTGGAAGGACTGGGCCTACGATTTGTGGCAGGACGAGCGCAATCCGCGCGGTATCTGGCGACGCACCGTGTGGGCCGCATGGCGCAACGGCGCGCCGGTGTGGCAGAACCTGCTCGACTTCGACGCGCTCGGCGCAGCCGACGGCACGCCGTGGGTCTGCGTCGATCTCGATATCCTTTATCCGGACGGCGACCGCGCGCTGATCACGATGTCGCCGGGCGGTTCGGATGCGCTCGTCGTGCGCGAGTTCGATCTCGACGCGCGGCGTTTCGTCGACGATGGCTTCGCGATTGCGAAGGCGGGCAAGCACACGGTGTCGTGGATCGATCACGATACGCTGTACGTCGGCTGGGACAATGGGCGCAAGACGCTGACGCGCTCCGGTTATCCGCGCGACGTGCGGCGCTGGACCCGCGGTACGGCGCTCGCCGATGCGCCCGTCGTGTTTCGCGGCGAGTTTGGCGACATCGGCGTGGAGGCGCATTACGATCCGGTCGATCGCCGGCATACGGTGACGAGCAGCGTCGATTTTTTCGATTCGCACACGTATTACCTCGACGACGCTAGCGACGCCTGGCATCGTTACGAAGTGCCGTCGCACGTCGCGGTGGGGGCGTGGCAGGGCTGGCTGTTGCTCGAGCCGCGGCTCGATTGGGAGTGCGAGTGGGACGGCAATCTCGCACGCTATCCGGGTGGCGCGCTGCTCGCGATTCGCGAGGACGCGTTTCTGCGCGGCGAGCGCGACGTGACGCCGCTCTTCACGCCGACGCCGCTTACCTCGGCCTGCGAGTGGTCGCATACGCGCCATCATCTGATCGTGTCGTATCTCGACGACGTGCGCGGCAAGACGCTGATCTGGACGCCGTCGCAGCGCGAGGACGGCACCTGGCAGTGGCGTGAGCGCGTGTTCGCGTCGCGCGGCGATGCGCAGGTCGACGTGTCGCCGGTCGAGTCGACACTGAACGACGAAGTGTTCGTCGACACCGACGATTATCTGCAACCGCCCGCCTACTGGCTCTCCGATCTCGCGTTCGAGGAGCCTGGCGAATGGGAGTTGCTCGATCGTTGGCCGACGCAGTTCGACGCGACGCGCGTTGCGGTGACGCGCGGACATGCGGTATCGGCCGATGGCACGCGCGTACCCTACACGGTGATTGGGCCGAAGGAAGCGCAGTCATCGCCGGGCGATGAAAGCCCGCCGCGCCCATGTCTGCTGAGCGGCTACGGCGGCTTCGCGATTCCGCTGCTGCCGAGCTATCTGACGGGGCAGGGCATCGGCTGGCTCGAACGCGGCGGCGTGTACGTGGTCGCGCATATTCGCGGCGGCGGCGAGTTCGGTACGCGCTGGCACACGGCGGCGCAAGGCGAGCATCGCCAGCGTGCGTTCGATGATTTCATCGCGGTCGCCGAGGCGCTGATCGCGACCGGCGTGACGAGCGCCGCGCAGCTCGGCATTCAGGGCGGCAGCAACGGCGGTTTGCTCGTGGCCGCCTGCATGGTGCAGCGGCCGCAGCTATTCGGCGCGGTCGTCTGCGAGGTGCCGTTGCTCGATATGAGCCGCTATCACCTGCTGCATGCGGGCGCCTCGTGGATCGACGAGTACGGCGACCCCGACGAACCCGATGAAGCGCGTGCGCTCGCCGCGTATTCGCCGTATCACAACCTCGCGGCGGGTGTCGCGTATCCGCCGGTGCTATTCACGACGTCGACCGCCGACGATCGCGTGCATCCCGGCCATGCGCGCAAAATGGCCGCGCGCATGCAGGCGCTGGGCGCGCAGCACGTGTGGTATCGGGAGAATACGGAAGGCGGCCACGGCGGCTCCGATGAGCTGGAGCAGGCCGAGCATGATGCGATGGTGTTCGGGTTCTTGTGGGGTGTGCTGGGCGGCGCTTGAAGCAATAGGGACGCGAGGCAGCGCTGCCTCGTTTCGTCGCCGTATTCCGGATCAGCCCAGCTGCGCGAACACTGGCGCGTGATCCGACGGCTGCTCCCACTTGCGCGGCACCTTGTCGATGTCGCACGCCGAGCAGATGTCGGCCAATGCCTTCGACAGCAGGATGTGATCGATGCGCAGTCCCGCGTTGCGACGGAACGCCATCATCCGGTAGTCCCACCACGAATAGATTTTTTCCTGCTGCTCGAACTGGCGGAACGCGTCGAGCAGGCCGAGGCCGATCAGCCGCACGAACGCCGCGCGTTCCTCGGGCGACACCAGATTCTGACCTTCCCATGCCTTCGGATCGTGCACGTCGCGATCGTCGGGCGCGATGTTGTAGTCGCCGAGCAAGGCGAGCTTCGGATGCAGCGTCATCTCTGTTGCGAGCCAGTCGTGCAGCGCGTCGAGCCAGCGCAGCTTGTACGCGAACTTGTCGGTGCCGGGCGCCTGGCCGTTGGGGAAATACGCGGAGATGATGCGCACGCCGTCGATGGTTGCCGCGATCACGCGCTGCTGCGGGTCCTCGAAACCGGGGATGTTGCGCACGATGCTGCTTTCGTCGACGTTCAAACCTTCGCGCACCAGAATGCCGACACCGTTATAGGTTTTCTGACCCGCGTACCAGCTTCGATAGCCGACCGCCTCGAGTTCGGCGCGCGGAAACTTTTCGTCGGGAAGCTTCAGTTCCTGCAGGCACAGCACGTCGGTGCCGCTGCTCGCGAGCCAGTCGATGACGTGTTGCTGGCGGACTTTGAGGGAGTTGACGTTCCAGGTGGCGATTTTCATCGGTTGCACAAGCTGTTGATTTTCAATAAATATTTGACTTGATGTGGTCCTGATATACGTATCGATATACCATTTCACGAGTGGTGTTCCGTTACTCGGGAGTCACACGCCATGCCAGTCCGGCGTCGCAGCCTATATGATACGGCCTGTCACGCCGGGGGGCGCGGGTTCGAGTCCCGTCCACTCCGCCAGACAAAGCCCGTTCATGGGAACTTGAACGGGCTTTTTGCTTTTGGCCCATCACCAGGCCATCAGTTCGGGCCGGTCGAGCGTGGGCTTTCGCCGCTGTCCCGGTTGTTGAACTCGCGCCCATGAAACAGGCGCTATTCGGTAGGAACGGGAACCCGGATGCACGCAACCCGCCGTCCATCACCTTGCCGGGAAACCGCTTGCGGTTGCGCATCGCCGCATGCGTCGATCGCGGCGGGGCAGCGCGTGCGGAACGCGCATCCCGACGGCGGTTGCAAGGGCGACGGAATCTCGCCTTGAAGCAGCAGATGCCGTCGCGCGCGCTCGACGGTCGGGTCGGGAACCGGTACGGCCGACAGCAATGCACGGGTATAGGGATGCGCAGGTGCCGCGTACACCGCGCGTTTTTCGCCGAACTCTATCACGCGCCCCATATACATCACCATCACGCGATGGCTGATTGCTTTCACCACGGCCAGATCGTGCGCGACGAACAGCAGCGACAACGACAGTTCGCGTTGCAAGTCGCGCAATAGATTAACGATTTGCGCTTGAATCGACACGTCGAGCGCGGACACCGGTTCATCGCAGATCACGAGTTGCGGCTCGCTGATCAATGCCCGTGCAATTCCGACGCGCTGACATTGCCCGCCCGAAAACTCATGCGGATAGCGCCGCAGATGCTGCGCATTCAGGCCGACGCGTTCGAGGATGGTCAGCACGCGAGCGCGCACATCGGCGCGCGCGACATCGGGCCGATGCGTGATCAACGGCTCCGCGACGATCTGCTCGATCGTCATGCGCGGATCGAGCGACGCCAGCGGGTCCTGAAAGATCATCTGCACGTCGCGCCGCAAGATGCCGAGATCGCGCTTCGCGCCTTGCACGGTTTCGACGCCATGAAGCTTGACGCTGCCGCCCGACGCAGGCGCAAGACCGACGATCGCGCGCGCGAGCGTGGACTTGCCGCAACCGGATTCACCCACCAGCCCGACGGTTTCGCCGCGCCGTACATCGAACGACACGCCGTCGACAGCGCGCAGCGTGGCCTTGCCGGACCACGGTAATTTGCCGCGCGGCACGCTGAAATGCACCTTCAGTTCGTTCACCGACAGCAGCGGTTCGGTACTGTTGCAAGCGGAATGCTGGTTCATCGAACGGCCCCCAGAATGGCTGGAACCGGACGGTGGCACGCGCGCAATGCACCCGCCAGATCGCTACGCGCGTCGAGCGAGGGCACTGTGGTGCGGCAAGTATCGTCTGCAAACGAACAACGCGGTGCGAACGCGCAGCCCGCGCCGATTTGCCCCGGCAAAGGCGGATTGCCCGGAATGGTTTGCAACGGGCGGTCGTCGTCGTCGGTGATGCGCGGCAGCGCGTTCAGCAGGCCAATCGTGTACGGATGGGTCGGCGCGGCGAACAGCGCGCGCGCGTCTGCCTGCTCGACCGTGCGCCCTGCGTACATCACCATCACGGTATCGCACAAACCGGCGACCACGCCCATGTCGTGCGTGATGAGGACGATTGCCGTGCCGCGCTCGCGATTCAGTTCGCGCAGCAATTCGATGATTTGCGCCTGAACGGTGACGTCGAGCGCGGTAGTCGGTTCGTCTGCAATCAAAATTTCCGGTTCGGACAGCAACGCCATCGCAATCATCACGCGCTGCCGCATACCACCGGAAAACTCATGCGGATACATGCCGATGCGGCGTGCGGCATCGGGAATCCGCACCGTGTCGAGCACCTCGATGGCACGCCGACGCGCTTCGCGACGCGACAGCTTCTTGTGCAATTGCAGCGATTCCGTCATCTGCCGTTCAATGGTCAAAAACGGATTGAGCGCCGTCATCGGGTCCTGAAACACCATGCCGATCCGGTTGCCGCGAATCCTGTTCAGCGCTGCGTTGTTCATCGTCAGCAGATCGCCGCCGTCTTCGCCACGATACAGTGCGGTGCCCGACACGCTGCCGTTCGACGACAGCAAACCGAGCAGCGCCATCACGGTCTGACTCTTGCCCGACCCCGATTCGCCGACGATGCCCAGCGTGCTGCCCGCGTCGAGCGAAAACGACACGCGTTGGACCGCATCGACCGGCGGTCCTTCGCGGCGCGTGAAGCGCACACTCAGGTCCTTCACTTCGAGTAGCGCCATGTCAATGATCCTTGGGGTCGAGAGCGTCGCGCAGACCGTCGCCGACGAAGTTCACGCAATAAAGCGTCACGCACAGCATGACGGCTGGGCAGAGCAGCAGCCACGGCATCGATTCGAGTTTTTGGGCACCGTCTTCGATCAGCACGCCCCAACTCGTCATCGGCTCCTGGACGCCGAGTCCGAGAAACGACAGCACCGATTCCGTCAGCACGATCGACGGCACTGTGACCGTGGCATACACCACCACCACGCCGATCAGGTTCGGCACGATATGCCGCGCGATGATGGCGCGGGTGCTGACGCCAGTCGCACGCGCCGCGTCGACGAATTCGCGCGAACGCAGCGACAGCGTCTGACCGCGCACCACGCGCGCCATATCGAGCCACGAAAACGCGCTGATGGTCAGCACGACCAGATAGAATGCGCGGCCGAACAGCGTCATCATCATGATCGCGATCAGCATGTACGGAATCGCGTACATCACGTCGACGACGCGCATCATAACGGCATCGACGCGTCCGCCCATGAAGCCGGCTGTCGCGCCCCACGCGACGCCGATCAGTCCGGACACCAGCGTGCCGAGCAACCCGACTTCGAGCGATACGCGCCCGCCCACCAGCGTGCGCGCGAGCAGGTCGCGACCGAGTTCGTCGGTACCGAACAGATGCATGCCGAGCCACGACGGCGGCAGACTGATCGATCCCCAGTCGCTGTCGACCGGATTGTTGGGCAGAGACAGCGGCCCCGCAAAGCATGCGACGACGATCAGCAGCAGGATTACGAGACTTGCAAATGCCGCGCGATTACGCAAAAAGCGCATACCGGCAATCGCGAACGGTCCGCGCGAAGCCTTCGTGACGATGCCGCCGGACATACAGCCGCCTGCGGACGCCGCATCGGCCGGCGGCGCGACGAACGCACGCGCGGCCAGGTTGAATCGACGAATCTTCATGTCAGTACCGGATGCGCGGATCGAGCCATGCGTAAGCAAGATCGACCAGCAGATTGAACAGGACCGCGAATGCCGTAATCAATGCGACCAGACCGAGCACCAGCGTGTAGTCGCGATTGATCGCGCCGTTCACGACCAGTTGCCCGAGACCGGGCAGCGCGAATACGGATTCGGTGACGACCGCGGCGGTGATCGACGAAATGCACAGCGAGCCGAGTAGCGATACGACCGGCATCAGCGCCGGTTTCAGCGCATGACGCAAGACGATGGTGCGGCCGGCCAGACCTTTCGCGCGCGCGGTCCGAATGAAATTGCCGGACAGCACTTCGATCATGCTGCCGCGCATCACGCGCGCAATCGTCGATACGTTGATGATCACGAGCAGTACGATCGGCAATACGCGGTAGTGCCAGTCGCCGTCACCCCAACCGCCAGCGGGCAGCAGACCATGCTCGCCGCGCTTGATCAGGATCGCGAAGACCCACACCAGCACGGGGCCGAGGATGAATGGCGGCACCACACCGCCCAGATTGCCGAGCAACATCACGCCATAGTCGATCACGCCATTGCGGCGCACCGCCGCAACCGTGCCGAGCGCCACACCGATCACCAGCGCGATCGGCACCGAAATGCCGCCGACGCCGAGGCTGACCGGTAGGGCTTTCCACACCAGTTCGCTGACCGACCAGTCCGTGTAACGGAACGACGCGCCGAGATCGCCGTGCAGCAGCGAGTCGATGTACAGCAAATACTGCTTCCACAGCGGCTGATCGATGTGGTATTTCGCGTCGAGATTGGCAAGCACGGCCGCCGACAGATGCTTCTCCGAATCGAACGGGCCGCCGGGCGTCAGGTGCAGCAGCAGGTAGCACGCGGTGATCACGGCGAGAATCGTCGGGATCGCCCATAACGCGCGGCGCAATGTATAAGCCAGCATGGCAAGGCTCCTTGCGCTCAGTGCTTGATGATGTACATGTCCTGCGACTGCCGCTGATCGACGTAGTTGGTCGGCGAATAGCCGCCCACATACGATTTCACGAGCCGCACCGCCGAGTACTGGAACATCGGAATCAGCGGATAGTCGTTCATCGCGATGTCGTGCGCCTGCGTTAGCATCGCGGTGCGCTTCGCTTCGTCCATCTGCTGGTTCGCCTGATCGATCAACGCATCGACCTTCGGATTGCAGTAGTGCTGGTCGTTCTGCACGCTGTTGCAGCGGATCAGATCGAAGAACGACATCGCGTCGTTGTAGTCGACGAACCAGCCGTCGCGCGACGCCTGCACCTTGCCGTCGTGGCGCATTTTCAGCAGCACGCGGTTCTCGACGTTTTCGAGCTTTACGTTGACGCCGAGCTTGGTGCGCCATTCCGACGTCGTGAATAGCGCGACCTTCTTGTGCAGGTCGTTGGTGTTGTATGTCAGCGTGAACGTCAACGGCTTTGCAGCGGAATAGCCCGCCTGTTTCAGCAGGTCTCGCGCGGTTTCGATGCGCTTCGCCATCGGCCACGCGGCCCAGTCGGGCTGGAATTGCGCCGCGCCTTGCGTGCCTTTTGCAATCAGGCCGTACAGCGGCAACTCGCCGCTTGCGGTCAGTTTGGACGTCAGCAGGTTGCGGTCGATCACCATGGACAGCGCCTCGCGCACGCGCTTGTCCCTGAAGGCCGGGTCGGCGTTGTTCAGCGAGTAGTAGTAGGTGGCGATAAACATCCCGGTCTTCAGTTCGGAGCCGAACTGCTTGCTGACCTGGTTATAGATGCCGGACGGAATCGAATATGTGTAATCAAACTGGCCGGCCTGATACATCCGCATTGCCGTTTCGTCGCTTTCGATCGGCAGATAGGTGACTTTCGTGATCGCGACCTTGCTCGCATCCCAGTACTTGTCGTTCTTCACCATCACGAGACGGTTGCCCGGTTGCCAGTCGCTCAACGCATACGCACCGTCGCTGACCATGTGGCCGGGACGGGTCCATTCGTCGCCGTACTTCGCGACCGTCGCGCGGTTCACCGGCGCCATCGTCGACATTGCGGTCAGTTGGGGAAAGAACGCGGTCGGGTCTTCGGTCTTGACCTCTACCGTGTACGGATCGACCGCGCGCACGCCGAGACTCGCGAGCGGCGCCTTGCCCGCCAGAATCGCCTTCGCGTTCTTCACGAACTCGACCAGGATCGTGTATTTCGAGCCGGTCTTCGGATCGACCACGCGTTGCCATGAATAGACGAAATCGGCGGCCGTGACCGGCTCGCCGTTACTCCAGCGCGCGTCGTGGCGCAGCTTGAAGATCCATGTATCGGGCGCGCTGCGGCTCCACGATTGCGCGACGCCCGGCACGACCGCACCGTCGGCGGCGATTCGCGTCAAGCCTTCGAACAGGTCGAGGCCGATGGTATTAGCGGCCCAGGATTCGATATGCGCGGGGTCGATCGATTCTGCCTCGACGGGTGTTTGCCGCGTGAGTTCCTGGGTGGCTGCGAGCGTGACGCCGGGCGGGATCGTCACGGCGTGGGCGGGAGAGAGAAGGGCGAGCGCCGACGCGGCCAACGCCGCCCGAGTGGCGTGAATCGGTTTCATTGCGTATTTCAAGTGGCATCCGAATAGCAAAAAAGCTGGCGGTGCGCGAGGCACCGCCGCCAATCCTCTTCAACAACGAAGAAGAGGCAAGAGGAGACCTACGGTCCTGCGATAAAGCCCGCTGCGACGATCAGAAGCGGTAGGTCGCACCGATCTGGAAGAAGCGGCCCAGATTCGTGTACAGCGACTGGTCGTAGCCGGTGATGTCCGGCGTTGATTGCCACTCCACGTCGAACGGCGGCGTCCTGTCGAAGATGTTCTGGATGCCACCATAGATCGTCCAGTTCTTGAAGCCGCGATACGTCATCATCAGGTTGAACTGGCTATACGACGCCACCGAACCCGTGCCACCGTCGCCGAACTCGGCTGCCACTGCGTTGGTGTACGGACCCGTGTACTGCCAGCTCAGCGTCGTGGTCATCTTGCGGTAATCCCACGTCAGGCTCGTGTTGCCCTTCCAGCGGGGATTCGACGCACCGAACGGTTGCAGCAGCGCGAGGTTGTTACCCGCAAAGTCTTGCGTTGCAGCGCCCGGGCTGTTCAGCTTGAAGTGCCACACGTACGCCCAGTCGCCCGACAGCGTGAACGTGCCGTACTTCGTGCCGACCGACTTGCGGAAGTTCATGTCGAAGCCGTCGGTATCCAGCGAGCCGAGGTTGATGAACTGTTGCGAGATGTAGCGGATCGTGCCGTCAGGATTGCGCACGACCCTCGACGGGTCGTTGGCATCCAGCACGGCATTCGGATCGTCGGTACCGATCACGCCGTCGATATGAATCTTGTAGAACGCTGCACCGATATCGGTCGACGCATCCGGCGACAGTTGGAAGCCGATGTTGTAGTTCTTGGTGTGCTCCGGTTGGAGGTTCGGATTGCCGTTGATCTGTTCCGTCGTGAAGTGCTTGGTCGGCACGCCGCTCGGGTCGTTCGGATCGACGAGGTTCTGGTGAGCCAGGTAGGTTGCCTGCGAGTTTTCGATCAGCGTCGGCGCGCGGAAACCACGGCTGTACGACGCGTACGTCGTCAGCATCTGGACCGGTTGGAAGCGCAGTGCGAAGTTCGGCGAGAACGCGCCGCCGAAGTCGCTATAGTGGTCGTAGCGGCCCGCTTGCGTGAACGTCAGGTTGTGGATGATCGGAATATCGATCTGGTAATACACAGCCGCGATGTTGCGTTCGCCGTCGACGGACTGAACGTTCGCCGGCACGACGATCCCTTGCGACGAGTACGTGCGCGGGTTGATCAGCGAGCTTTCGTGACGGAATTCCGTACCGAAACCGATGCCGACCGGGCCAGCCGGCAGGTTGAACAGATTGCCGGTCGAGGTCTTCGCCGTCACGCTGTCGAGCTTCGAGATCGCCTGCTGGTAGTCGTTCTGGAACAGGCCGTTCAGACCGTTCGGCGTCGATGCCGGGTTCGCGAAGTTGTAGCCGCCGTTCGGGCCGAGGAGGTTTTCAAGCGCGGCCGTGTTGATCATGTTCGAGTACGTCGTGTCGACCGTGCTCTGCGAATGACCATAGTCCACCGACCAGTCCCAGTCGCCGGCCTTCGGCGTGGTGAACGAACCTTTCACGCCCGTCGAGGCCTTCCAGAACGTCGATGCCGTGTCTGCGCGCTGCGCAATGCCCGGGAAGGTCAGGTTGATCGGCGTATCGACACCGTACGGGTTGTACGGATTCAGCGCCGACACCGTGCGGTCGAGTTGCGACACCGAGCCGGTCACTGGATTGAACACGTTCGACACGCTGCTGATGGCCGGGCTGCCGAAGTACTGGACCGTCTCGTTGCGGCTCGCCCACAAGTCGGCGTAAGCCTGTATGTCGTCGTTGATCTTGAAGGTGCCACGCACCTTCGCGTTCAGACGCGTCGTCTGTGGAATCAGCGAGTACGTGTTCGCGTTCTTGTACACGCACGATGCGCCCGCCGCGTTAGTGCTGCCCGGAGGGCATGGGCTCAACGCGGCGGTCGAGCCGTCCGGCAGTTGCCAGAATGACTGCTGGTTCGGACCCAGAGGACCCGCCGACCCACCTGGGTACTGGCTGAAGTCTTCGTTTTTGGTCATGTCGCGCTGGTCGAGCGTCGAACCGGAATCGCGATAGTAGCTGGCGGCTGCCGTCACGTTGAAACGATCCGAGTTCAGGTCGCCGAAGCCGCCGAGCACGCTGAAGTTGCCCTGAGCGTTACCCGGATGCTGTGCCTTGCCGAGCTGCCCGTCGACCTGAAGACCCTGGAAGTTCTTTTTCGTGATGATGTTGACCACGCCGGCAATCGCGTCGGAACCGTATGCGGACACGGCGCCCGTCTTCACGATTTCGATGTGATCGACGATGTTCAGCGGGATCGTGTTGACGTCGAAGAACGTGTCGGTGAAGTTCACCGCCTGTGCGTAGTTCGCGACGCGTTGGCCGTCGACCAGCACCAGCGTGTACTTCTCGGACAGACCGCGCAATGCGATCCCCGAGCCGCCCGGCGCCGTGCCGTTCATCGTGGTGGAACCCCAACTGGACGCGGAGTTGGCAGACATGCCGCGCAGGAAGTCGGCCACGGTCGTGTAGCCGCTTTGCTGGATATCCCTTGCTGTAACGGTCTGGACTTCGACGTTGCCGGTCTTGTCCGATGTGCGGATCAGCGAACCGGTGACTTCTACTTTTTCGAGCTTGCTGACGGCGGGGGGAGTCGCCGCTGGCGTGCTTGCGGCCGTCGGAACGGCCGCTGTATCAGGTTGGCTTTGTGCGTGTGCCAGCGGGACGAACGCCGCTGTCAACACCAGCTCGGCTCCGATGATTCTTTTGATGGCTGAGGCCAATCGCTTTTGTTTCACTTGCGCTCCTTCTTGTTGTTAAGGCCACTTCCGTTGAACGATCACGCAAACGCAGGCGCGAGTTGCGCGTGCGATGCAGTGCGTTGACGTCAGCGAGTTCTTCGCTGTCCGGCGCATCCCCGCGCCGTCCCGCACATCCCGTCCAGGGTGCGTCGCCGATCGTGTCGGACGCGCGCGCCTTGGTCTTGAAGCGAGCGCAGCAAGAGCACGAGATATGCCATGTGTGAGGTCGCGGACCGTCGGAAAGGCCTTGAGCGGCCTCCGCAAATGCATCGAAGCGATTGATTTGCTTAGGAATTCAGAGTTACGAAAAATTGTGTCGCGCGGGTAGTGCCTGGAAATAAGGCATTCCTCGCGCGTAACAGAACGCAGGAAAGTTTCCATTAGAAAAAAATAAAGTTAGACGGCTTATTTTAATTACCATTTGGTGCAGCTTACGCACCGTAAGAATGCTTAATTACAGAATTGGTGCATTAAATAAAAAATGATCCATGGCAATTAAATTCCCTAATTCTGGGCGATTAATGTGCCGTTGAAATGAACGGTAATAAGTGTAAGAAAGCGATTCTGTAAGGTTGCTTCGCGCTACGCGTAGGCATTTGTGGGTGGTAGCTGGTCTTCAATTGGTGCCTATCGCCATACTAAATCGAAAGTAATATGAAAGGTATATGTAATGAAATTGTCTATAGGCATTCTGAGATTGCACCAAAACGCTTCAAGTGCGACTTTTCGCACCATTTCTGCAATAGAGAATTAAAGGCTTTGGCAGAATCAGTCTTGGAAAACGGACTTACTCTAATTACAAAAATCAATTTGTTTTGCTATATGCGTGCGCGAGCGCCACGCAAGCCGCGGGCATGCGAGATCTTTGTCGCGCTCGGCAAGTCCATGAAATAAAAGGCAAAGCGTCCCGTGTAAGGACTGGCGACGTTCGTTACGGAGAAACCAGTCGCCTGACCTGGTACGGGCTTTGCATAGATGGCGGGCCTTTAGCCGGCGACTCACAAGGCAGCCGGCATCTCGAAACCTACCGTTATTCAACGGCCGCTTGAGCCTGTACTAACCGGAGTCCGCAGTGCTGAATACCCTCATTAACTACTCGATCCAGTCGATGGGTCTGATCCCTCTCCTCGCGTTCATCTTCCTGCTCGGCATCGCGATCATCATCGAACGATTCATGTTCTTCTCGCGTGCCGTGCGTGCCGGCAGGACCCTCGAACATGACCTGAAACTCGTCGATGCAGCCAATCCCGACGATGCCGCCAAAGTGGCCGAGCACTACAAGCAGACCGTGCAAGGCGAACTCGTGAAGTCGGCGATGAAAGTGAAGGGCAAGAGCGAAGCCGTGGTCGAACGCGAGATCGAGGAAACGATCATGTTCCAGTTGCCGCGTCTCGACCGTAACCTGTGGATTCTCGATACGGCCGTGACGCTCGGCCCGTTGCTGGGTCTACTTGGCACGATCATCGGCATGGTCGAATCGTTCAACGTGCTCGGCACCAGCGGCACCGCGAACCCGAACGGTGTGACGGGCGGCATCGGTCACGCGCTGACGGCCACTGCGTGCGGCCTGACCATCGCGATCATCTGCGTGATCTTCCTGAACTACTTCAACAAGCGTATCCGGATGACGGTCAACCAGTTCGACCTCATCAAGTCGCTGCTCGTATCGCGCTTCGCAGTCTGACGCCGGCACTCAAGGAGACGGACCATGCGAAACCATCGCAGCCATTACCTCGGCGGTGAAGAGAAAGCGCGCATTGAGATCATCCCGATGATCGACATCATGATGTTCCTGCTGGTGTTTTTCATGCTCGCGACGCTGAAGATGATCCAGGGCGCAGGCATCAAGCTCGACCTGCCGCAATCGAGCACCGCCGAGCAGTTGCAGCAGACCATCAAGGTATCGATCGGCGTGACGAAGACGGATGAAATCTATCTGGATTCGAAGCCCGTGACGCCTGACGAACTGACCGCGCGTCTGCAAGGTCTGGTTCACGACTCGAAGAAAGTAGATGTCGCGATTGCCGGCGACGAAGGCACGAGCTACAAGAATATCGTCAAGGTGATGGACCTGGTGCGCGCGGCGGGCATCAGTTCGGTTGCATTGGCCACGAACCCGACGACATGAGTTCACCGGCCATCGACATGAAAGATCCGCAAAACCGCCTTGACGGTGCACTCTGGGCATCGACGACGCCGGCGCATCACGGTCGCATGCCCATGAAGCTGGCGATCGGCGTTGCGGTGCTGGTCGAGGCGCTGGTGATTCTGGGCGTGTCGCACATGAAGTTCCAGCCGCCGCCGCCTCCGCCGCCGAAGGAGATGCGCGTGCAGATTGCGCCGCCGCCTCCGCCACCGCCGCCGCCCGAGGTGAAGAAGCTGGAGCCGCCGCCGGCGCCGCCCAAAGCGCAGCCGAAGCACGAAATACCGAAGCCGACCCCGACGCCGCCGCCGCCGCGACCGACGCCGCAGCCGGTGATCCAGCCCACGGCGAATCCGGCTCCGAACGCTCCGGCGATCGCCTCGCCGACGCCTGCGCCGGCACCCGCTCCGGCACCGGCCGCGCCGCCGGCGCCGCCCGCGCTGCATGGCGTGGTGGACGGCCGCGGTCATTGCCAGTCGGTGCAGCCGGTGATTCCGCGCAAGGCATTGACGGACGGTATTTCGGCGGACGTGATCGCGCATCTGACGATCGGTACGGACGGCAATGTCAGCGACGTGAAGATCATGCGCGTCACGCCGCCGACGTCGGTGTTCAACGAAGCCGTGATTGCCGCAGGCAAGGCGTACAAGTGCGAGAAGAATGCCGAGCCGTATGTCGGCGAAGTTCAGTTCTCGTTCAAGACCACACCGTCCGACGACGAGTAACCACGACGAGTAACGACGACGAATAAGCTCAGCTTCGACGCGAACTTCCGGCCTTCGCAATTTACCCATCCGGCCTTCAACCCGGAACCGCGCGAGCGGTGGCTACCCGCCGCCGCCCGCGCGGTTTCGAAGCATCGCGCATCGGCTACGAGCCGATTGCGTCCAGACACGCATGATGACAACCGACAGGTTTCGAGGCCCGCGCGCGCGCGTCGTTAAGATGCTCGCGGCGCAGGTTGCGGTGACGCTCGTCGCGGGCCTGCTGGTCGTGCCGTTGACGACGGCGCCCGCGTTCGCGAGGGCGTCGATCGCGCAATACGACGCGCCGAAGTATCCGTCCGGGTTCACGCATTTCGATTACGCCGACCCGAATGCGCCGACCGACGGCACGCTGGTTTTCCAGAACTACGACGAAGCGCAAAGCTACGATTCGCTGAATCCTTTCCTGACACGTGGTGCGCCGGCGCCGGACATCCTGCATCTGATGTTCGATACGCTGATGCAGCGCAGCTGGGACGAACTCGCGTCGGAATACGCATTGATCGCCGACGACGTCGAGGTGGCGCCGGATGGCAAATCAGCGGTGTTTCATATCGACCCGCGAGCGCGCTTTTCGAACGGCGATCCGATCACCGCCGACGACGTCAAGTATTCGTTCGATACGCTGACCAGCCCGCAGGCATCGCCGGTGTTCAACTCGCAGTTCGCGGTGATCAGCCGCGCCACGGTGCTCGACCCGTCGCGGGTGCGCTTCGACTTCAGGCACGTGGAACGCGACGCGCCGTTGATCGCAGGCGACCTGCCGGTTTTCTCGCGCAAGTGGGCAATGCAAGCCAACGGCACGCGCATCGCGTTCGATCAGTTGACCAACGTGCCGCCGGTGTCGAGCGGCCCGTATCTGATCGAGCAGCGCAAGAACGACACGCAGATCGTCTACCGTCGCAATCCGGCTTACTGGGCCGCAAATTTGCCGTCGCGGCGCGGCATGTACCATTTCGCGCGCGTCGCGTTCAAGCTCTATCACGATCATTACACGCAGCTCGAGTCGCTGAAAGCGCTCGATACCGACGTGATGGTCGAATACAGTTCGATGCAATGGGCGCGCCGTTATATCGGCAAGAACTTCGAGAACGGCGCGTTGCAGCGCAGACTCTTTCCGGATCACGGCGCGCAGATGCAGGGGCTGATGTTCAACACGCGCAGGCCGATGTTTTCGGATGTGCGGGTGCGGCATGCCCTTGCACTCGCGTTCGACTACGACTGGCTGAACCGGATGACCTTCTACGGCCAGTACCGGCGCACCAACAGCTACTTCGACGATAGCCCGTTCGCCGCGCAAGGCGTGCCGACCGATGCCGAACTCGCGCTGCTCGACCCGTATCGCGCGAGTTTGCCGGCGGCCGTGTTCGGTCCAATGGTCAGGCAGGCCGACACGATTGCGCCGCACACGTTGCGCGAGAACCTGCGCGAAGCGCGCGGCCTGCTCGCCGAAGCGGGTTGGACGGTGCGCGCCGGCCAGTTGCGCGACGCGCACGGCAACCCGATGTCGATCGAAATCATCGACGATCAGCCTGGCATGGATCGCGTACTGCTGGCGTATATGCGCAACCTGCAACTGCTCGGCATCGACGCGCATATGCGCGAGATAGATAGTGCGTTGTATCAGAAGCGGATCGACAACTTCGAGTTCGATATGACGACGTTCGTCTATCTGCGCGTGACGATTCCCGGTTCAGAACTGGAGCGTCGTTTCAGCAGCGCATCGGCATCGCAGGTCGGCTCGGAGAACTATCCGGGCGTGAGGTCGCCGGCGGTCGATGCGCTGGTGCGCGCGGTGATGCGCGCGAGCACGCTGAACGAACTCGAAACCGCGACCCATGCGCTCGACCGCGTGCTGATCAACGGCTATTACCTGGTGCCCGAATATTTCGCGCCGGATACGCGGATCGCGTACAAAAGCGCGCTCGGCTACCCGTCGGTGACGCCGGTCAGTTTCCAGGGCGAGGACTGGATCGTCAGCTACTGGTATCGCAAGCCGCCGTCCGCTGCGGCCAATACCGCCGAGGCGAAGTGAGGGGCTTATGTTTATCTACATCATCAAACGTCTGCTGCTGATGATCCCGACGCTGATCGGCGTCGTTACGCTGACTTTCTTCGTGACGCAGTTCGTGCCGGGCGGCCCGGTCGAACAGATGATGACGCAGTTGCGTCACGGCCAGCAGCGCGGCGGCGAAGGCGGAGGCGGCGGCAGCGCGTATCACGGCAGCCAGGGCGTCGATCCGCAGCAGATCGAGCAGATCAGGAAGCAGTTCGGCTTCGACAAACCGCCGCTGACGCGCTATCTGAAGATGCTGAGGGACTACGCGCGTTTCGATCTCGGCCAGTCCTACTATCACCATCAGAGCGTGTGGGCGGTGATCCGCTCGAAACTGCCCGTGTCGATCACGCTCGGGTTATGGACGGTCGTGCTGACCTACATCGTGTCGGTGCCGCTCGGGATTGCGAAAGCGGTGCGCAATGGCTCGCGCTTCGATACCGCCACCAGCGTGATGGTGCTGACCGGCTACGCGATTCCAGGCTTCGTGTTCGGCGTGCTGCTGCTGATGCTGTTTGGCGGCGGCACGTTCTGGCAGGTCTTCCCGATGCGCGGCCTCACGTCCGATAACTTCGACGAACTCAGCGCGTTCGGCAAGGTGCTCGATTATCTATGGCACATCGTGTTGCCGGTGACGGCGTCGGTGGTTGGCAACTTCGCGATCGTCACGATCCTGACCAAGAATACGTTTCTCGAAGAGATTGGTCGTCAATACGTGCTGACCGCGCGGGCGAAAGGCGCGCCCAAGCGTGACGTGCTGTGGAAGCACGTATTGCGCAACGCCGCGATTCCGCTGCTGACCGGGTTGCCCGCTGCGTTTATCGGCGCCTTCCTGAACGGCAACCTGCTGATCGAAACGCTGTTTTCGCTCGACGGCATGGGCCAACTGTCTTATGACTCGGTGATCCGCCGCGACTATCCGGTCGTGCTGGGTTCGCTGTTCCTGTTCACGCTGATTGGTCTCGTGACCAAACTCATTGCTGACGTCTGCTATGTCCTCGTCGACCCCCGCATCCAGTTCAACAGCCTGGACCGATAAGCTGCCGCCCGGCGCGTTGCCGGTGTCCCTGTCACCCGGGCGACGCGTATGGCAGCGTTTCCGCCGGCAGAAGCTCGGTTACTGGAGCCTGATCGTGTTCGTGACGCTGTTCGTGCTGAGCCTGCTCGGCGAAGTGCTCGCGAATGACCGGCCGCTGATGGTCCGTTACGACGGCCATGACTATTTTCCGATCGTGAAGGACTATCCGGAAACGCTGTTCGGCGGCGATTTTCCGACCCGCGCGAACTATCTCGATCCGTTTATCCGCAAGCAGTTGACGGAGAAAGGCAACTTCGCGATCTACCCGCCGAATCACTACCACTACGACACGATCGATTACTTCGCGACCCGGCCGTTTCCGGCGTCGCCGTCCGCGGCCAACTGGCTCGGCACCGATCAATACGGCCGCGACGTGCTGTCGCGATTGCTGTACGGCTTCAGGCTGTCGGTGTTGATGGCGCTTGCGCTGACGGTGTCGGGTATCGTGCTGGGCGTGCTGGCGGGTGCGTTGCAAGGCTTTTACGGCGGCCGCACCGACCTGATCGGGCAGCGCCTGATCGAAGTATGGAGTTCGATGCCGGACCTGTATCTGCTGATCATCTTCGCGTCGATCTTCGAGCCGAGTTTGTGGCTGCTGTTTATCCTGCTGTCGATGTTCGGCTGGCTGGTGTTGTCCGACTATGTGCGCGCCGAATTCCTGCGCAACCGTTCGCTCGATTACGTTCGCGCCGCGCGCACGATGGGTTTGAGCAACTGGCAGATCATCTGGCGTCATCTGCTGCCGAACAGCATGACGCCGGTGATCACCTTCCTGCCGTTCCGGATGAGCGCCGCGATTCTGTCGCTGACGAGTCTGGACTTTCTGGGGCTGGGTGTCGCACCGCCCACGCCGAGCCTGGGCGAACTGCTTCAGGAGGGCAAGAACAACCTCGACGCATGGTGGATTTCGGTATCTGCGTTTGCCGCGCTGGTGATCACGTTGCTGCTGCTGACGTTCATGGGCGACGCGTTGCGCAATGCGCTCGACACGCGTTCGCGCGGGTCGGCGTTCGGCGGGAGGAAGTGATGGGCGACGCAACGTTGCACAAGCCTTTGCTGGAAATCGACACGTTCTCGATCCGTTTCGGCGACAAGGTCGCGGTTCGCGAACTGAATCTGACGATCGGGCGCGGCGAGCGGGTTGCGCTGGTCGGCGAATCCGGTTCGGGCAAGAGCGTCACGGCGCTGTCGATCCTGCGCCTCGTCGAACATGCGCAGACCAGCGGCCAGATCCGTCTCGACGGCGTCGATCTATTGCAGAAAACCGAGCAGCAGATGCGCGGGATTCGCGGCGCCGACGTCGCGATGGTGTTTCAGGAGCCGATGACCGCGCTCAATCCGCTGTTCACGATCGGTCAGCAGATCGCCGAAAGCCTGCGTTTGCACGAGGGTTTGTGGTCGAACGCGGCGCGCGCCCGCGGCATCGAACTGCTGCGCCGTACCGGCATTTCCGAGCCGGAACGGCGGATCGACAGCTACCCGCATCAACTATCCGGCGGACAACGCCAGCGCGCGATGATCGCGATGGCGCTCGCGTGCCGTCCGCGCCTGCTGCTCGCCGACGAACCCACTACCGCGCTCGACGTCACCGTGCGTCAGCAGATCGTCGATCTGCTGATCGAGTTGCAGGAACAGGAAGCTGCCGATCGCGGCATGGCGGTGCTGCTGATCACGCACGACCTGAATCTCGTGCGCCGCTTCGCCCAACGCGTGGCGGTAATGGAAAAGGGTGTGCTGGTCGAAACCAATACGACCCAGGCGCTGTTCGCAGCGCCGCAGCATCCTTACACGCAGCGCTTGGTCGACAGCGAACCGCAGCGCGAGATCGAGCCGATCGAACCGCACGCGCGTCGGGTGCTCGAGGTGCAAGGCCTCGCGGTCGATTACCGGACGGCCGCGAAAGGCTGGCGCTCGCTGTTCAGCGGTTCGACGTTTCGCGCAGTGCACGACGTCGATCTGACGCTGCGTCGCGGTGAGACGCTCGGCGTGGTCGGCGAATCGGGCTCCGGAAAATCGACGCTGGCGGCGACGCTGCTCGGTCTGCAACGGCCCGCCGCCGGTCATATCCATATCGACGGCGCGCCGTTGTCGGCTTTGCGTGGCGCGAACTCGCGCCGCGCGTTGTACTCGCGGATGCAGGTGGTGTTTCAGGACCCATTCGGGTCGCTATCGCCGCGCATGACGGTCGAGCAGATCGTCGGGGAATGGATCGAGGTGCACCGGCCGGAAATCGACGCGCGCACGCGCCGCGCGCGGGTGGGGACGATGCTCGAAGAAGTGGGCATGCCGCAAGAATCGATGCTGCGCTATCCGCACGAGTTTTCCGGCGGGCAGCGGCAGCGCATAGCGATCGCGCGTGCGTTGGTGGTCGAACCGGAAGTGCTGATTCTCGACGAACCGACCAGCGCGCTCGATGTGTCGATCCAGCAACAGGTGCTTAAGTTGTTGGCGGGCTTGCAGAAGAAGTACCGGTTAAGCTATCTATTGATCACCCATGATCTGGCGGTGATGCGTGCGATGGCGCATCGCGTGATCGTGATGAAGAACGGTCGCGTGGTCGAGGCGGGAGACACGCTCGACGTGCTGCATGCGCCGTCACATCCTTATACGCAGTCGTTGCTCGCCGCGTCGATGATCGCGCCGGAGCACGACGAACCCGAGGTGCTGCAATGAGTGAATCGCGCTGGACGCAGGCCGCCCGTGCGTTGAAGAGCACCGCGGCGTTCTGGTCCTTACGGATTTGCGATGAGCAGATCGACGACCACGAAGTGCGCAACGACGTCGCGCAACCGCTGCGCACGCAGCGCGAACGCGGCGCCATGCTGACCGCGTGGGCCGGCGCGGGCGCGGGCTATGCGGCGAGCACGGATCTGTCCATCGCGGGCTTGCAGGCTGCGCTCGATATCGCGACGCAACGTGCGCTGGCGAGCGCCGGCGCATCGCTGATCGACCATCGCGCGGTGTCGCGCGAAGCGCTCAGCGGCGCGTATGTCTCGCCCAATGCCGACCAGCCGCTGCCGACGCGCGGCGAATGGCTCGCGCGTCTCGCGCACGAATGCGCCGCCGCGAAAATCGACGACCGGATCGTCGAGCGCACGGCATCCGTGCAGATCACGCGCACCGAACAGGTTTATCTGACCAGCGACGGCGCGCGAATCGACCAGCGCTTTTGCCTCGTGATGCCGGAAATGAGCGTCGCGGCGCACGCGAACGGCGACACGCAGGTGCGCACGCTCGGCGGCAATTACGGCACGCTCGCGCAAGGCGGCGTCGAAGTGCTGGACCGCTACGCGTTCGACGGCGCAGGCGTGCGGCTCGCCACCGACGCGCTGACCTTGCTGGCCGCGCCGAACTGTCCGGCTGGTCCGCGCGACCTGCTGCTGATGCCCGATCAGATGATGTTGCAGATTCACGAATCGATCGGGCATCCGCTCGAACTCGACCGGATTCTCGGCGACGAACGCAACTTCGCCGGATGGAGTTTCGTGAAGCCGGAGATGTTCGGCACTTACCGTTACGGCTCCGAACTGCTCAACGTGACATTCGATCCGTCGTTGCGCGAAGAAGCCGCGTCGTACGCATTCGACGACGACGGCACTGAAGCGCGCAAACAGTATCTGATTCGCGATGGCGTGCTCGAACGTCCGCTCGGTGGCGCGCTGTCGCAACAGCGCGCAAAGATGGCGGGCGTCGCGAATTCGCGTGCGTCGAGCTGGAATCGCGCGCCGATCGACCGGATGGCGAACCTGAATATCGAACCGGGAACCAGCACGCTGAGCGAAATGATTTCCGGCATCGAACACGGCATCCTGATGCGCACCAATACGTCGTGGTCGATCGACGATCACCGCAACAAGTTTCAATTCGGCTGCGAGTTCGGCCAGTTGATCGAAAACGGCAAGCTCACGCAAATCGTCAAGCAACCGAATTATCGCGGCATATCCGCGAATTTCTGGCGCAGCCTGAGCGCGGTCGGCAATGCCGGCACGCGCGAAGTGTTCGGCACGTCGATGTGCGGCAAAGGCGAACCGGTGCAGCTGGTGCGCGTCGGCCATGCGTCGCCGCCGTGCGTGTTCACGCATGTCGATGTATTCGGAGGCGCGCGATGACTACAACCCATGCAATCAATGCATCGAGCGGCTTCGATTTCGCCTCGAACGCGCAGTCGCCGGATTGGCACGCGCATTTCGCGCTGCTCGCCGATGCGATCGACACGTTGCTCAGCGGCGACGAAGTGGCGTTGACGCGGCTGTCGGCGGAGCAATCCGACTTTATCCGCTTCAACGGTGGCAAGGTTCGGCAGATCGGCCAGGTGTCGCAAGGCAAACTGACCGTCCGCCTGATCGACGGCGCCAGGCAGGCGTATTCGAGCTTCACGGTATGCGGCGATCCAGCGACGGACCTGCGCGATATCGCCGATGCGCTGAATACCTTGCGCGACGGCTTGCGCGATGCGCCCGACGACCCGCATCTGTTGTACGACGCCACCCAATGGACCCAATCGACGCGCCGCAGCGGCAAGCTGCCCGCGCCCGACGCACTGTTGCGGATCGCCACCGAAAGCGCGCGCGGACTCGATTTCGTCGGCTTCTATGCAGGTGGCTCGATGGTGCGCGGCTTCTCGTCGTCGCGCGGCAGTCGCGGCTGGTACGAAGTCAGCAACTTCAGCTTTAGCTGGTCGTTGTACGACCCGAGCGGCCGTGCGATCAAAAGCACGTACACCGGCGACCACTGGGACGACAGCGTGTTCGCCGCGAAGGTAGAACAGGCCGCCGCACGTTTGCCGGTGCTTGGACACACGCCGCGCGCGTTGTCGCCGGGGCGGTATCGCACGTATCTGGCGCCGTCGGCGATGCAGGAACTGGTCGGCACGGCGTCGTGGGGCGGGTTTTCCGCGCGCGCGAACGCCACCGCGCGCAGTCCGTTTTACCGGCTGCACAGGGGCGAAGCCGCGCTCGATCCGCGCGTGTCGATGACCGAAGACCTGAGCCTGAATATCACGCCGCGCTTCAACGAAGACGGTTATCAGCGCGACAGCGTGCCGTTGATTCACGACGGCCGCAATGCCGGGCAACTGACCAACGCCCGTAGCGCGCGCGAATACGGAATGACGCCGAACGGCGCGCTCGCCAGCGAAACGCCCGAGTCGCTGGCGATGGCTGGCGGCGACCTCGACGCCGCCGATATCCTTGCCGCACTCGATACCGGGCTGTATGTCGGCAATCTCTGGTACGTGAATTTTTCTGACCGGATGAATTGCCGGTTGACCGGCATGACGCGTTTCGCGACGTTCTGGGTCGAACGCGGCCAGATCGTCGCGCCGGTCGACGCGATGCGTTTCGACGACAGCCTGTACCGTTTGCTGTCGAGCGAACTCGAACGTCTCGACGCCCAGCCGGAACTGCTGCTGAACGATGGAACGGAGGGCGAGCGGCAGACCGGCGGCTGGAAATTACCCGGCTTGCTGGCACGCTCGTTCGAACTGACGCTGTGAGTGAGTTTCCGATGACAGACTGAACGCCATAACAATGACAGAACCAACGACAATATTTGAGAGCACGACACGGTTCGGGGCCGAACCGTTCGAGATCGGCATCAGGCCGCTGCATCCGGACGACGCCGCGCAATTCCACGCGCTGCGTTCATGCCCCGGTGTGATGCGCCAGAACCCGATGCGTCCGTATCCGACCTTGCAGCAGACTCAAGGCTGGCTCGCGAAGCTCGCGGCGCCGTCGATGGCGATTGCAGCGCTGGTGGGCGATACGCTGGTCGGCGCGGCCGATCTGCATCCGGGCGCGCTGCGTCGCGCGCATAGCGGCTGGCTCGGTATCAGCGTGCACGACGACTGGCAGGGCAAGGGCGTCGGCACGCGGCTGATGGCCGAACTGATCGATGCCGCCGACAACTGGTACGGGCTGCGCCGTCTCGAGCTGAACGTGTTCGCCGACAACCATCGCGCGATTGCGCTGTATCGCAAGTTCGGTTTTTCGCACGAAGCGACCCTTCGCGGCGCCGTGCTGCGCGACGGCAGGCTGATCGACTCGGTGTTCATGGGCCGCTTACGCGCGCCGATGGGTCATCTGCAAGCGGAAATCGAGGCGGCCGTATGAACGTCTCGTTGAAACCCGACACGGCGCATGTGGTTATCCGCGCCCGCGAAGTGTCCGACCTCGACGCGATCACTTCGTTGATGAACTGCCCCGGCGCGCGGCATGGCACGTTGCAGACGCCGTATCGCTCGAACGCGACGGTCGGGAGCTGGCTCGAAAAAATGCCCGCGAACACGCTCGGACTGTGCGCGGAGGCGGGCGGTCGCGTGGTCGGGATGATCGACGTGTTGCCGCGCATGCACCGGATGGCGCATTGCGCGGGAATCGGTCTCTGCGTGCATGACGATTACGTCGGGCGCGGCGTCGGCACGGCGCTGCTCGCGGCGGCCGTCGAGTGCGCGGATACGCTGCTCGGCCTGCGTCGGCTGGAGTTGACCGTGTTCGTCGACAACCACCGCGCGATCGCTCTGTACCAGCGCTTCGGTTTCGTCGAGGAAGGACGCTCGCCAGCGTTCGCGATGCGCGACGGCAAGCTGGTCGATGCATTCCATATGGCCCGTTTCGCCGATGCGCCGGTGTTCGCTTCGCCGGTCGCGCTCGCACCGAACCCACACGCGTGAGCATGCCTTGGCCGCCTTTTTTATCGACCGACCGGTCTTTGCGTGGATTCTGGCGCTTGCGGTAATCATCGCGGGCGCGCTCGCGTTGACGCAACTGCCGGTCGCGCAATATCCACGACTCGCGCCGCCGCGTATCGTGATCGATGCCGTCTATCCGGGTGCATCGACGGAAGCCGTGGATGCGAACGTTGGCAGCATCATCGAAGAAAGTCTCGACGGTGCCGACGGGATGCTTTACTACGAAACCGCCAGCGACGGCCTCGGCAACCTTGAAATCGCGGCGACCTTCGCGCCCGGCACCAACCCCGATATCGCGATGATGGACGTACAGAACCGGCTCAAGCAGGTCGAGCCGCGTTTGCCGCAACAGGTGGTGCAGCAGGGTATCAGCGTTTTCAAGGCCGCCAACACGTTCCTGATGCTGGTCGCGCTGACATCCACCGATGGCACGCGCGATTCCGCGCAACTGAGCGACATCCTCAGCCGCGACATCATGCGCGAACTGAAGCGCGCGCCGGGCGTCGGTTCCGCGCAACTGTGGGACGCCGACGAAGCGTTGCGCGTCTGGCTCGATCCGATGAAGCTGCGCGAATTCGGCCTCGCCGCGTCCGACGTCAACGCCGCGATTGCCGCGCAAAACGCGAGCGTCGCGGCAGGCACACTCGGCGACGCGCCGCTGGTGGACGGCCAGCAGCTGAGCGCGTCGGTGAACGTCAAAGGGCAGTTGCTGTCGCCGGAGGAATTCGGCCAGATCGTGCTGAAAGCGCACCCCGACGGCTCGGCCGTGCGGCTTGCCGACGTCGCGCGGGTCGAGATCGGCCGCGACAACTATACGTTCTGGTCGCGCCTGAACGGCAAGCCGTCGGCGACGGTCGGGATTCAACTCGGGCCGCGCGGCAACGCGCTCGAAACATCGGACGCGATTCGGGCGCGGCTCGCGGAACTGGCGAACCGTTTGCCGCCGGGCGTCGCGGTTCAGGTGCCGTTCGATAGCGCACGCTTCGTCAACGTTGCGATTCGCGAAGTGCTGATCACGCTGGCCGAGGCGATCTTGCTGGTGTTTCTCGTGATGTGGCTGTTCCTGCGCGATCTGCGCTACGCGCTGGTGCCGACAGTGGTGATTCCGGTCACGCTGATGGGTGCGTTTGTCACGATGTACGCATTCGGCTTGTCGATCAATGTGTTCACGATGTTCGGCCTCGTGCTGGCGATCGGCATTCTGGTCGACGACGCGATCGTGGTGGTCGAGAGCGTGCATCGCGTGATGGACGAAGAGGGCATGGCGCCGCGCGACGCGACATTGAAAGCGATGAAACAGATCGGCGGTGCGATCGTCGGCGTGACGGCGGTGCTGACCGCCGTGTTCGTGCCGATGGCGTTCTTTCCTGGCGGCGTCGGTGGGATTTACCGGCAATTCGCGGTCGCGATGATTGCGTCGATGCTGGTGTCGTCTTTCATGGCGCTTTCGTTGACGCCCGCGTTGTGCGCGAACCTGCTGAGCGCGCCTGCGCAATCGGTCCGTCAGCGTGACGCGCGACGCGGTTTGCGTGGCGTTGCGGCCCGCCTCTCGACGCGTTTCGAACAGGGCTTTGATCGCGCGTCGCGCGCCTACCGGGCCATGACGGCCGCCGCGATGCGCAGGGTCGGCCCGCTGCTCGCGGTGTATGCCGTATTGCTGCTGCTGTGCGGCGCGTTGTACTGGCGGATGCCGGGCGGCTTCCTGCCCGTCGAAGACCAGGGCCAGTTGCAGGTGATGATCCAGTTGCCGGCCGGCGCGACGCAGGCGCGCACGCTCGCCGTCGTCGAAAAAACCGAGTCGATTTTGCGCATGCAAACGGCGGTGGCGAATGTGACAAGCGTGATCGGCTGGAGTTTCGAGGGCAGCGGACAGAACGTAGCGATGTCATTCGTCACGCTGAAAGACTGGGGCCAGCGCGGCGTTGATGCGATGACGCTGCGCGACACGTTGAACCGGTCGTTCAGCCGGATTCTCGACGGCAACGTGCAGGCGCAATTGCCGCCGTCGGTGCCGGGCGTCGGGCATTCGGACGGCTTCACGTTCCGGCTCGAAGATCGCGGCGGCTTGGGCCGTGACGCGTTGAAGGCCGCCCGCGACCAGCTTGCCGAGCGCGCGAAGGCCGATCCGTCGCTGGCGTCGATTCATTTCGAGGATCTGCCCGACGCGCCGCGTATCGAACTCGACGTGGACCGCGCGAAGGCGTACGCGCTCGGCGTATCGTTCGACCGGATTGCGGACGTGCTCGGCAGCACCTTTGGCTCGTACTACGTCGACGATTTTCCGGCGGGTGGCCGGATGCGCCGCGTCCTGGTGGCGGGCGATGCGTCGACGCGGATGACGGAAACCGATCTGCTGGCGTTGTCGGTGCCGAACCAGTCGGGCGCGATGGTGCCGCTGTCGTCGGTTGCGACGCGCCGCTGGACCATCGGGCCAGTCGCATTGACGCGCTACAACGGCTATCCGTCGCTCGATCTGAACGGCCGTGCGGCGAACGGTGTCAGTTCGGGGGCGGCGATGGAGGCGATGGAGCGGCTCGCGGCGAGCTTGCCTGCGGGCATCGCGTTCGACTGGGTCGATGCGGCGCGCGAAGAACGTGCGGCGGCGCGGCTGACGCCGTTGCTGCTCGGACTGTCGCTGCTGGCGGTGTTCATGGCGCTGGCCGCGCTATACGAAAGCTGGACGATTCCGCTCGCGGTGTTGATGGTCGTACCGCTTGGCGTAGTCGGCGCCATTGCGGCGATGCTGATGCGCGGCATGCCGAACGACGTCTACTTCAAGGTTGGGATGATCACAGTGATCGGCTTGTCCGCGAAAAACGCGATTCTGATCGTGCAATTCGCGCGCGACCTGAGCCTACGCGGCGTGCCGCTGACGCGCGCGGTGATACGCGCGGCGGGCGCGCGATTTCGCCCGATCGTGATGACGTCGTCGGCGTTCCTGCTGGGCGTCGTGCCGCTGGTGCTGGCGAGCGGCGGCGGTGCGGAAAGCCGCCGGTCGATCGGTACGGGCGTGTTCGGCGGCGTCGTGACGGCGACCTTGCTCGGGCTGGTGTTTGCGCCGGTCGCGTTTCAGGCGGTGGCGGTGGTCGCGCAGCAAGGGCCGCGCGGCGCGCTGCGGCGCTTGCATGGCTATCGGCGTCAGTCGCGCGAGTTGATTCGCGATGTCAGCACATGATCGGCTCACGCGCCGTCGATCTTCAGAGACGCACGCGCGAGGGCTTCGTTTTCAAAGCCGAGCGGCTCGAGGAGTCGCGCGCTGCGCAGATTGTCGGGCCGGTAATTCGCCATTGCGCAATGCAGTTGCAGCGTGCTAAAGACGTGGTCGATTGCGTTGCTCAACCCTTCGCGCGCGAAGCCGCGACCTTCGAAGCGCCGCGATACCGGGAACCTGAGATGACACGCCTGGAAGGATGCAAGACCAAAGATAGAAGTGTCATGGCGGTCACACTGATGTGGCCACTATCGGCAGGGCGGTTATAGCCGATGTTACTTCAGGCCCACAGCTTCCTCCGGGCATAGCCAGTTGCAAAGCTCGCCAATCGTTTTTATGTCTTTAAATTTGCCGTCCGCAAATCCGGTGAGCGGCGTTGACCGTGGTCGCGCAAATAAAGCAACAGCCGCCGCAGGAAGATGCGTTCATCCGAGCAGGAAAGCCGCACACCGCGCGCAGCAAGATGAACAGTCTTGATTGAAAGAAATGGTGTATCGCGTGAACGCGTATCCCCGCTTACGCAAATAGATGATCGATTGGAAGCACGAAGGGACGACTCACGGCGCAATACGCATGAGCATGAGCGACCGTGCTCCCAGCAGAAAAATTTAAATGCCGTGTTGATTCCTCGTGCATGGGTGCCGATGCCTGCGCAACTTGAGCAAAGAGATTTTCACGGGCAGCGCAGCAAGAATTGCATCGGGTGGATACGTCATATCAAGTTCCGCTCAACGATGAAGATAGCTTCTTGCGTTGTTGCGTTCGCGCGGGCGAGGCTCGATGAATGAAGTCCCGGCCAGTTGCTCCGATTCGCGGTAGTCCCGCATCTTATCGCGTGCGCGAGCGGGGAGTGTGCAACTTGCCGTTGCGATGTTTCGTAGCGCGTGCGACGCATCGCGCCGCGCGAATGTGCCGCTTGCTCGACCGCACTCGATATGTATTTCGCGCCAACATTTGACGTTGTGTCAGCGATCCGATATACTCTTTTTTCTCTGACGCGGGGTGGAGCAGTCTGGCAGCTCGTCGGGCTCATAACCCGAAGGTCGTAGGTTCAAATCCTACCCCCGCAACCAAAGCATTGTTGAAAGCCCGCATCGCGCAAGCCATGCGGGCTTTTTGACTTTCGGCGCTACGTTTTGCTTGTGGCGCTTGCTGCGTATGCTGTGCGCGTGAATAGATGCAACACGATTCGCGCGGGATCGAGGCCTCGAGCCCATCGTCTCTCTCCTCCAATCGCCCACTGCACCGCCGCCTCGTCATGCAACGCGGCGGTATCGAAGCCGGGCAGCACTGGATCTTCCGGCTCGATGCGAAGATCGTGAGATCGGCGCCGCTGCGTTCGAGTTGGCGCGCGGCGTTGGCCATCCGTTCGCCGAGCGCGAGTCAGTATCCGAATCTTCGTTGACCGATGGGACGCAAGAATCATCCATCGCCCATATCCGATCTCTAAGCCGACGGTTAGCGTGGTCGTCCCAACGACCAAGAGTAGGTTTCAGATGTCATATGAACAGGATTCAGACAGCGTGCGCGTGGTGCTGAGCGCCCCGCAACTGTCGGCCGTACTGGCTCGCCAGTCGATTAGCCCGACCGAAATGCTTTCCAACCGTCTGTGGGGCGGTTTGCAGGTTGTCGGCGGGGTGCTTGAAATGGCCGGAGCGGCAGCGCTGTGCGTGTTGCCCGAACCGACGATGGCAAGCAAGGCCGGGTGTGTAGTGTTCGGGGCGCATGGTTCGGACACGGCCGCGGCGGGCCTGCGTCAGGTCTGGACAGGGCGCGATACCGCCAGCCTGACTCAGCAGGGCACGGCGAAGCTGGCAGAGGCGATGCGGGTCAGCCCTGACATGGCAGACCAGATCGGCCTGTCTATCGATATGGCCGTGCCGTTCGGCTTTGCTGGCTCGATCAAGGCTGCACGTGCGGCCAGCGTTACGATGGGCCGGATCCATCTGCAAATGCACGAGGCGAAAGCGCTCAATCCAAGGCTCGGAGGGCACACGCTCCAGAAGCATGTTGGTAAGAACGAAGCATGGCTCAGGGAGCGGCTGAAACGCGAGTCCGGGCGAGACATCGTGTCGTCATTTACAAATCTCGAGCAGGCCGAACGTGCCATTTCTGAAGCAGTGGATGCCAATGCTGGAAGAATCAGGACGTGGGCGCAGTCTTCGACTCGAAGCGCGACGATCATGGTAACCAAAGTCGTCTCAGGCGACATTGGATATGGAGTGACGCGGGAAACAGGCACATTCACGCGCATGAACCAGGTGTTCGTCGTCCTGAAATACGAAACCTATAACGGCATGCCATATTACGTCCTTACCGCCTACCTTGAATGAGAAATCAATGAGTTACTCCGAGCGCTATCCAGCAATGGAGCATATTTTTAATGTGTATTTCGGCCAGGACTTCGACCTGTTCGGGGAGAACGTGCAAGAAATTGTCGCGTGTTACAAGAAAGACAGCCCTTACGATTATGAAAATTTGGTTCGCGAAATTGACTCGTTCAGGAGCGAACATCCGAGTGACCTGGACGCCACTTTCAAACAGGTGTTCAGGAGGGGGTTTCGTCCCGAAGGCTGGGGCTACACAACCGCCTCTTTTCTCGACGAGATCCAGCGTGTTCTGAGCGAATAATCGGCTTGTTGCCAGTTGCGGACAGTTCCGTGCGGTCCGACGTCTATGCACGGGACGTTCTCAGTATCGATCTATCGCTTTCGACTCGCGCCTTCTCTCACTGCCAAAGGGAGGCGAATCTGTTTTCCTTCCGGCGCAAAACCAGAG
Organism: Paraburkholderia sp. CI3; assembly: GCF_050436505.1. NCBI lineage: Bacteria > Pseudomonadati > Pseudomonadota > Betaproteobacteria > Burkholderiales > Burkholderiaceae > Paraburkholderia > Paraburkholderia sp. CI3. Next base: position 1,503,863 of record NZ_JBNDMI010000004.1, on the reverse strand, counting down.
CCCCGCGCCCATTTTCACTCCGCCCCGATCGCCCACTCCACCGCCGCCTGCGCATGCAACGCAGTGGTATCGAACACCGGCAGCACCGAATCTTCGGGCTTGATCAGCAGCGTGATCTCGGTGCAGCCGAGTATCACCGCCTGCGCGCCACGCGCGGCCAGATGCTCGATCACGCGTTGATAAACCTTGCGCGACGCGTCGGCCACGTTACCGTGGCATAGCTCGTCGTAAATGATGCGGTGCACGTCCGCGCGCTCGTCCTCATCAGGCACGAGCGTGTCGAGTCCATAGCGCTCGCGCAGCCGGCCCATATAGAATGTCTGCTCCATCGTGTAGCGCGTGCCGAGCAGGCCCACCCGCTCGACGCCCGCCGCGCGCAGCGCCGCGCCGGTCGGATCGGCGATGTGCAGGAACGGTACCGTGATCGCCTGCTCGATCGATTCGCACACGCGATGCATCGTGTTCGTCGCAAGAATCACGAGGTCGGCGCCGCCGCGTTCGAGCTGGCGCGCGGCGTCGGCCATCTGTTCGCCGAGCGCGTGCCAGTCGCCGGCGCGCTGGTTCGCCTCGATCGACGCGAAATCGACGGTCAGCAGAAGACTGCGCGCGTTGTGATGGCCGCCGAGCCGCGCCTTCGCGTGGCGGTTCAGCAGCCGGTAATACTCGGTGGACGACTCCCAGCTCATTCCGCCGATCACGCCGATCGTTTTCATCTGTACGCTCCGTCAATGCATGGCCGAAACGGCGAGTATAGGCGCGTCGCATCGCGCGCAGCCGGTACGGATTTCGGCCTGCGCGCCGGTACGCATCGGTGCCCGAATTTTTCTGGCGCCGATAGAATCGTAGCGAGTCCGAACGCGATCAACCGGAGCGAACATGGATCTGATCATCCGCCACGCGACGCTGCCGCGCAGTGCCGCCCAGCTGTCCCCGCATCACCAGTCCCCAATCGACATCGGCATCGACGCGGGCCGTATCGTCGCCATCGAGCCGAACCTGGCCGCGAGCGCGCGCGACGAAATCGACGCGGCCGGTTCGCTCGTCACGCCGCCGTTCGTCGACCCGCATTTCCATATGGACGCGACGCTGTCGTACGGTTTGCCGCGCGTGAACGCGTCGGGCACGCTGCTCGAAGGCATCGCGCTATGGGGCGAGCTGAAGCCCGAGCTCACGCAGCAAGCGTTGATCGAACGCGCGATGCAGTATTGCGATTGGGCGGTCGCGCGCGGCCTGCTCGCGATCCGCAGCCACGTCGACGTGTGCGATCCGCGTCTGCTCGCGGTCGAGGCATTGCTCGAAGTGAAGCGCCGCGTCGCGCCGTATCTCGATCTGCAATTGGTCGCCTTCCCGCAAGACGGTCTGCTGCGCAGCGCCGGCGCGTTCGATAATCTGAAGCGCGCGATCGACATGGGCGTCGACGTGGTCGGCGGCATTCCGCATTTCGAGCGGACGATGGCCGACGGCGCGCAGTCGGTGCGCATGCTGTGCGAGTACGCGGCCGAAAAGGGCTTGCGCGTCGATATGCATTGCGACGAATCGGACGATCCGCTATCGCGCCACATCGAAACGCTCGCGGCCGAAACGCACCGGCTCGGCCTGCACGGACGTGTCGCCGGTTCGCACCTGACGTCGATGCATTCGATGGACAACTACTACGTGAGCAAGCTGTTGCCGTTGATGCGCGAGTCGGGCGTCGCGGCGATCGCGAATCCGCTGATCAACATCACGCTGCAAGGCCGCAGCGACACGTACCCGAAACGGCGCGGCATGACGCGGGTGCCGGAGATGCTGGCCGCGGGCATCGCGGTCGCGTTCGGCCACGACTGCGTGATGGACCCGTGGTACAGCCTCGGTTCGGCCGACATGCTCGAAGTCGCGCAGATGGGCCTGCATGTTGCGCAGATGACCAGCGTCGACGGCATGCACGCCTGTTTCGACGCGGTGACCGTGAACGCGGCGCGCATTCTCGGTCTGGAAGACTATGGCATCGCGCCCGGATGCGCGGCCAATCTCGTCGTGCTCGATGCGCGCGACGAGCTCGAGGCGATCCGTCTGCGCGCCGCGCGGCTCGTGGTGGTGAGCCGGGGCAGGGTGGTCGGCCGCGCGCCGGCCGCGAGCGTGTCGTTATCGCTCGAAGGGCGGCCTGAGCAGGTCGATTTCAAGCTGCATCGCGCGTAGCGACATATCTCGCGCATCAATGACAAACCGGCGGCCTACGCGAGCAGACCGCCGGTTTTTCTACCGGCATCGTTCATTCAGCGCCATCGCATCCAGGCCGAACGAACGATCATCGCGACGTTTCAATCGCTCAGTGCGCGGCATCCGGCGCCATGCCGTTATGCCGTAGCAGCGCATCGATATTCGGCTCGCGGCCACGGAACGCCTTGAACGATTCCATCGCCGGACGGCTGCCGCCCACTTCGAGAATCTCGCGACGATAACGCATGCCGGTCGACTGATCGAGCACGCTGCCCGCGGCTTGCGCGGCTTCCTCGAACGCCGCGTACGCGTCGGCCGACAGCACTTCGGCCCACTTGTAGCTGTAGTAGCCGGCCGCGTAACCGCCCGCGAAAATATGGCTGAACGTATTCGGCCAGCGCGAGAACGGCGCTTGCGGCACGACGTGGAAGCGTTCGTTGATTTCGCGCGCGAGTTCGTTGGCGCTCTTCGCGCCGTTCGCGTCGAAGCCGGTATGCAGTTGCATGTCGAACATCGAGAACACGATCTGCCGCAGCGTGCCGAGGCCGCTCTGGAAGTTCTTCGCGGCGAGCATCTTGTCGAACAGCTCGCGCGGCAGCGGCTTCGCGGTATCGACGTGCGAGGTCATGTCGGACAGCACGTCCCACTCCCAGCAGAAGTTCTCCATGAACTGCGAAGGCAGCTCGACCGCATCCCATTCGACGCCGTTGATGCCCGACACGCCGAGCTCATCGACGCGCGTGAGCATGTGATGCAAGCCGTGGCCGAACTCATGGAACAGCGTGATCACTTCGTCGTGCGTGAAGCAGGCGGGCTTGCCGCCGACCGGCGCCGAGAAATTACAGGTCAGATACGCGACCGGTGTTTGCACCGCGCCGTGCGCGAGCTTGTGACGGCCGCGTGCGTCGTCCATCCAGGCGCCGCCGCGCTTGCCTTCGCGTGCATACAGGTCGAGATAGAACTGCGCGACGAGGCCGCCGTCCTGATTCTCGACGCGGAAGAAGCGCACGTCCGGATGCCAGACGGCCGCTTCGTCGCGGCGGATGCGCACGCCAAACAGCGTCTCGGTGACCTTGAACAGGCCCTTGAACACCGCGTCTTCCGGGAAGTACTGCTTCACTTCGTTTTCCGAGAACGAATAGCGCTTCTGGCGCAGGCGCTCGGCGGCGAACGTCATGTCCCACGGCTGCAGATCGGTCATGCCGAGTTCGCTCGCGGCAAATTCGCGCAGCTCTTTCCAGTCCTGCTCGGCATGCGGACGCGCGCGCGTCGCGAGGTCTTCGAGGAAGGCCATTACCTGCGCCGGCGATTCGGCCATCTTCGGCGCGAGCGACACTTCGGCGAAGTTGCCGTAGCCGAGCATCTGCGCTTCTTCGGCGCGCAGCTTCAGTTCGTCGGCGAGCACCTGGGTGTTGTCCCACTCGGTCTTGCCGTTGCCGTATTGCGCGCCGAGCTCGGACGCGCGCGTCACATAGGCGCGATACATCGCTTCGCGCATCGGACGGTTTTCCGAGTACTGCATGACCGGGAAATAAGACGGGAAGTGCAGCGTGAACTTGTAGCCAGTCTTGCCGTCTCGCTCGGCGGCTTCCTTCGCGGCTTCGATCACGTCTTCGGGCAGTCCCGCCAGTTGCGTTTCGTTGCCCGCATCGACGATGTACGCATACGCGTTGGTCGCATCGAGCACGTGATCCGAAAACGCCTTCGACAGCGCCGCTTGGCGCTCCTGCAATTCGGCGAAACGCGGCTTCTGGTCTTCCGGCAACTCGGCGCCCGACAGACGGAAATCACGCAGCGCGTTGCTGAGGATCTTCTTGCGTTCGCCGTTCAGCGATGCGAATTCGTCGCTGGCGTTCAGTGCCTTGTACTTCTCGTAGAGCGCGAGATTCTGGCCGACGCTCGACCAGAACTCGGTCACGCGCGGCAGGTTCTCGCCGTACACGGCGCGTAGCTCGGGCGTATCGGCGACGGCATTGAGATGACCGATCACGCTCCACGCGCGCGACAGCGGCTCGGTGGCGCGCTCGACCGGTTCGACGACGTCGGCCCACGACGCGGGCGTGGCCGGCAACGCGGCACGCTCGACGGCGGCCGCCGCGTCGGCGAGCAGCACGTCGAGGGCGGGCGTCACGTGTTCGGGTCGGATGGAGCCAAAGCGCGGCAGATCGGAAAAATCGAGGAGCGGGTTGTCTTGATGCGTGGCGGTAGTGGACATAAGGCTTCCTGTCTGACGCGGGTGAAGGGGGCGGTGCGGCGCTCGCGCGTGCCGTCTCGTGCTGGGTCGCTCGACGCCCGGCGCACGGCGCATGGCGGCACCGGCTACGGACATTATTGGGGCGGGGGCGCCGATTCCAATCCATCGGCTGACAAATTAACAGATGTTGCGGCGCGTTGGGCGCGCGTTGGGACGGGGCGTGGGCCGCGGGATCCGGCGACGCGGTAAGGAGGCGGTGGTTCTGCGAGAGAGAAGGGCGGGTGATGACCCGGTGGACGAGACGGATGAGTCGCCTCACTCCGCCTCGCGCTCACCGCCCGGCGGTTACGCCTTGGCCGCGTCCGCCTCGCGCTCGGCCGCTTCGATCGTGTTGACGAGCAGCATCGTGATCGTCATCGGGCCGACGCCGCCCGGCACCGGCGTGATATGGCCGGCCACTTCCTTGACACCCGCGAAGTCGACGTCGCCGCACAGCTTGCCGGCGTCGTCGCGATTCATGCCGACGTCGATCACGGTCGCGCCCGGCTTCACCATGTCCGCGGTCAGGATGTTGCGCAGACCGGTTGCGGCGACCACGACGTCGGCGTTGCGCGTGTGCGCGGCCAGATCGCGCGTCTTGCTGTGGCAGATCGTGACGGTCGCGCCAGCTTCGAGCAGCAGCAGCGCCATCGGCTTGCCGACGATGTTCGAGCGGCCGATCACGACCGCGTTCGCGCCCTTCAGATCGATGCCGTAGGCCGCGAACATCTTCATCACGCCGTACGGCGTGCACGGACGGAACAGCGGCTGACCCGTCATCAGCGCGCCCGCATTGGCGACGTGGAAACCGTCGACGTCCTTCTCGGGCGCGATCGCCTCGATCACCTTGTGGCTGTCGATGTGCTTCGGCAGCGGCAACTGCACGAGAATGCCGTGGATGGCCGGATCGCGATTCAGCTCGTCGATGCGCGCGAGCAGGTCGGCTTCGGGCAGATCGGCCGGATAGCGGTCGAACGACGAGCCGAGACCGTTGTCGTGGCAGGCCTTCACCTTGTTGCGCACATACACTTCGCTGGCCGGATTGTCGCCGACCAGAATCACGGCGAGGCCCGGCTGATGGCCGCGGGCGGTCAGGGCGGCGGCGCGCGCCGCGACGTCGGCGCGCAGGGTCTTGGAGAGGGCGAGGCCGTCGATCAGTTTGGCAGTCATGGTCGGTCGAACGTTGGGTCGAGATTGGGATCGGGAATCAGGTCGGGACAGACGGTTTGGCAGGCGGGCGAAGCGCTCGCGCGGAGGGGCGCGCGACGGCGTGCTTCGGCTGGCTGACGGAGCCCCGTCGCCCTGCGACAGGCGCGCTGCCGGTTCGGGCAAGGCGCCGCCGCGAAGTCCGACATTATACCGGCGCGGCAGCGCGCTTTCGCAGTGGATTCGGGGCGCGCGGCGCGCGTGGGAGCGTCCGGGAGGTGAGGCGGCGGTCCTGTGGCGGCCAGGAAGCGCACTGCGAGCGGCGGGGCAGGCCGCTCGCACGCCACCCGCACGCCGGACTCGGCGTCGGTCAGGCCGTCGCGAACCGGCGACGCAACCGCCACGGATGGCGGCCACGTACCAACGGCCCCTCCGAACGAAAGGCCGCCCGTGCCTCTGTTACTGCGCCGTTTGCGGCTTGTTCGACAGCGCGAGTCGCAGCAGATCGGCGACCGTGTTGACGTTCAGCTTTTCCATGATGTTCGCGCGATGCGCTTCGACCGTCTTGATGCTGATGCCGAGGTCGTCGGCGATCTGCTTGTTCAGGCGGCCCGCGATGATCCGCTCGAGCACCTGATGCTCGCGCGCGGTCAACTTGCCGAGGCGCTCGGCCGCGGCGCGCTGCTGCTGGACGCTGGTGCTTTCGCTGCGTGCCTTGTCGAGCATGCGCTCGACGAGCTTGCGCAGTTCGGCTTCGTCGAACGGCTTTTCGATGAAGTCCATCGCGCCTTTTTTCATCGTCGACACCGCCATCGGCACGTCGCCGTGGCCCGTCACGAAAATGATCGGCAGCGACGCGTTGTCGGCGATCAGGCGTTCCTGCAACTCGAGCCCGCTCATGCCGGACATCCGCACGTCGAGGATCAGACACGCGATCTGGCCCGGATGCTGATGCGGCTGCCATGCGTCGATGAACTGCTCGGCGCTCGAGAAGCATTGAACGCGGTAGCCGTTCGCCTCCAGCAGCCAGCGCAGCGAATCTCGCACGGCCTCGTCGTCGTCGACGACAAAGACGGTTTCCTGTGTGGTGACTGGGCTGTTCATAGCTCTCCCGTAACGGTTTGTGGTATCGGCGCCTCGGACCCGCCGTTGCTCGGGCCGTCAGGCTCCCCAATGGGCAGACTGCAATGGAACGTGGCGCCCGTGATGTGGCCGTCGGATTCGACGTTGTTGACCACCCACAGACGGCCGCGGTGCGATTCGATAATCGAACGGCAAATGTTCAGCCCCATGCCCATGCCATCGGACTTGGTGCTGTAAAACGGTTCGAACAGACGCTCGGCGGTCGCTTCGTCGACGCCGGGCCCCTGGTCGACGACGCTGATGCAGACGAAGCCGCTCTCCAGTCGCACGACCACGCGGATGACTGGGTCGACCGCGTTCGGGCGCGCTTCGGCCATCGCTTCGACGCCGTTCTTCAGCAGGTTCACGAGCACCTGCTCGATCAGCACCGGATCGACGTAGATCACCGGCAGCCGCGAGCGCAGATCGGTAACGATGCGAATGCGCCGCTTCCTTGCCTCGATTTCGGCGAGACCCACCGCGTCCGCGACGATATCCGCGACCCGCGTGGCCTGCCGCTTCGGCTCGCTGCGCTTCACGAACTCGCGGATACGCTTGATGATCATGCCGGCGCGCACCGCCTGCTGCGCGGTCTTTTCGAGCACCGGCAGCAGATTGTCGGGCGTCGTTCGACCGGATTTAACCAGTGCGACGGTTCCGGAGCAATAGTTATTGATGGCGGCGAGCGGCTGGTTCAGTTCGTGCGCGAGCGACGAGGCCATTTCACCCATCGTCATCAGGCGGCTCGTGAACTGCAGCTTTTCGTCCTGCTGGCGCGCGAGTTCCTGCGCGCGCTTGCGGGTCGTGATGTCGGTCGCGATCTGCATCTGCGCGAGATGGCCGTCGACCCACTGGATGTACTGGCGTCGCACCTCGAACCACTTCTGGATGCCGGGGATGTAGATTTCCTGCGCGTCGGCGGCGCTTTCAGTCAGCGCGGCGGCGGGCAGGCCGACGAAGGTGTCGACCATGTCGATCGAATCGGACGACGCCTGCGAGGCGTCGAAGCCGCCGCCCGCGAGTTCGAGGTGGCCGTCCGGGCGGATGCCGAATAGATGCCGGTAATAGCGGTTCGCGAACAGCAGCTCGGCTTCGTCGGCGGCGAGCACGGACACCGCCGCATCGAGGCTTTCGAGCACGGTCGTGAAACGTTCGTGGGCGGCGGCGAGCTCTTCGCGCGCGCGCTTCGGCTCGGTGATGTCGGTCATCGACGACATCCAGCCGGTCTGGCGGCCCGAGCTGTCGATCAGCGGCGACACGTAGAGCCGCGCGTGGAACGTCGAGCTGTCCTTGCGCCGCACGCGCAGCTCGAAGCCGGACGAGGGCGCCTTGCCGCGCAGCGTCATGTCGAGCTGACGCTGCATCTCGGGGTACGCGTCGCGCGGCCAGTAGGCGAACGGCGCGCTCTTGCCGACGAGGTCGCTTTCGTCCCAACCGGTCATGCGGCAGAACGCCGGGTTCACGTGCGTGATGCGGCCGTGCATGTCGAGCACGCGCATGCCGATCAGCACCGAGTTTTCCATCGCGCGGCGGAAAAACGCTTCCGCGTAGAGCGCCTGCTGCGCCTCGAAGCGCTGGCGCGTGTGCTTCCACAGACTCCACAGGCTCCACAGTACGAAGCAGGAGAGGCCGGCCACCAGCCACACCAGCGTGTTGTTCGTGAAGTTGGTGATCTGCGGGAACGCGTACACGCGCACCGAAATGCCCTGGCCCGGCGGGTCGAGCGGCAGGTCGTAGAACATGTCGCGCGGCAGGCGCGGGCGGGTCGACGTGGTGGTCAACTCGCGGTTGTTCGCGTCGATGATCGAGATCTTGTATTTGGCCGACAGCTCGGGCGGGATGTCGCGCTTCAGAATGCCTTCCACCGAGAACACCGCGGCGATGGTGCCGAGGAAATCGCGGTCGCGGAAGATCGGCGTTTGCAGCGTGATGAAGCCGTCGCCGAGGTCGTCGTAGATGAGCGGCGAGTACACCTGGCGGCGCGTGTTGCGCGCCTCGGCGAAGCCGGCCTTGACAGCTTCGTCCATCTGCGCGTCGTTCGGACGCGCGAGCCGCTGGCCGAGCACCGGCGGCGCGGCGTTGGGCCAGCGCGGCTGCTGCTGGCCCGTGTACCAGTTCATGTAGAGGATCTCAGGATGCCCCTGCATGATGTCCGTGGTGCTCACCTGGAACGAATGCTCGTCGGCATGGCCGGCGGCGAGGTCGCGCGCGAGTGCCTGGATCTGCTCTTGCGCGCCCGTCATCGACAGGCGGATCTGCTGCTGCGCCCACGCGACGTTGCGGTACAGCGTGTCTTCCTGCTGTTGCTGCTCGCGCCGGTTCAGACTCCACAGAATCAGGCTCATGACGACGAGGAACACCAGGATCGACAGGAGCGGCGTCAGCAAATAGGAATTGGACCACCAGGGTCCGTGGTGCCAGCGCGAGGACGGCGACGAATCCGCCGGCGAACCCGCGGTGCGCGCCGAGCGAGAGAAGAGCCGTTCGGTCAACATGCGTGGCATTGTAGCTCAGCACGTCCCCGACAAATGGCGCAAAAAAGCACGGAAAGTGCAGTTAATCGGTGCAAACTAGCCGGCGGATCAGTCGATCGGCAGTCAAACCAGGTTGCGTTGCAGCAATTTTCCGCATTATGAGAATTGATCTCGTAATTTGAAAATTTGGTTGCGCTGACGTCGGGACCCTTATTACAATCGGCCGGAGCTGCCGCGGCCGTTCCTGCGTCCGCGTCGTCTGTTCAAAGTGCGTTCCCCATACCCAGGAGACGAGCATGTCCGCTGTACCCGACGAAGTCATGAAATATGTCGCCGCCGATAAAGACGACGATCCCCAGGAAACCGGCGAATGGCTGGAAGCGCTGGATGGCGTGATTTCTGCAGTAGGCCCTGACCGTGCCCACTACCTGATCGAAAAACAGATCGAATTCGCACGCGTGCACGGCGAACATCTGCCGTTCTCTGCTAACACTCCTTACATCAACACGATTCCGGTCGCGCGCCAGGCCAAGAACCCCGGCGACCAGGACATCGAACACCGTATCCGCTCGTACACCCGCTGGAACGCGATGGCGATGGTGCTGCGCGCCGGCAAGGAAACCAACGTCGGCGGCCACATCGCGTCGTTCGCATCGGCCGCCACGCTGTACGACGTCGGCTACAACCACTTCTGGCACGCACCGTCGGCCGAGCACGGCGGTGACCTCGTGTTCGTGCAGGGCCACTCGTCGCCGGGTGTCTACTCGCGCGCGTTCCTGCTCGGTCGCCTGACCGACAAGCAGCTCGACAACTTCCGCCAGGAAGTCGGCGGCGAGGGCATCTCGTCGTATCCGCATCCGTGGCTGATGCCGGACTTCTGGCAATTCCCGACCGTGTCGATGGGCCTGGGCCCGATCATGGCGATCTACCAGGCGCGCTTCATGAAGTACCTGCAGGCGCGCGGCATCGCGAAGACCGACGGCCGCAAGGTCTGGGCCTTCCTCGGCGACGGCGAAACGGACGAGCCGGAATCGCTCGGCGCGATCGGCATGGCCGGTCGCGAGCGTCTGGACAACCTCGTGTTCGTGATCAACTGCAACCTGCAGCGTCTCGACGGTCCGGTGCGTGGCAACGGCAAGATCATCCAGGAACTCGAAAGCGAATTCCGCGGCGCCGGCTGGAACGTGATCAAGGTCATCTGGGGCAGCCGCTGGGACGCGCTGTTCGCGCGCGACAAGTCGGGCGCGCTGATGCGCCGCATGATGGAAGTCGTCGACGGCGAGTACCAGACGTACAAGTCGGAGTCGGGCGCGTTCGTGCGCGAACACTTCTTCAACACGCCGGAACTGAAGGCGCTGGTCGCCGACTGGTCCGACGACGACATCTGGAATCTGAACCGCGGCGGCCATGATCCGCACAAGATCTACGCGGCGTTCACGGAAGCGACGAATTCGAAGGGCCAGCCGACCGTCATCCTCGCGAAGACGATCAAGGGCTACGGTATGGGCGAAGCCGGCCAGGCGATGAACATCACCCACCAGCAGAAGAAGATGCAGGTGGAGCAGCTGAAGAAGTTCCGCGACCAGTTCCGTCTGCCGATCACGGACGAGCAGATCGTCGATGTGCCGTACCTGACGTTCGAGGAAGGCTCGAAGGAACTCGAATACATGCGCCAGAAGCGCATGGACCTGGGCGGCTATCTCCCGGCGCGTCGTCAGAAGGCCGAGTCGCTGCCGGTGCCGGAACTGTCGGCATTCGAGCCGCTGTTGAAGGGCACGGGCGAAGGCCGCGAGATCTCCACGACGATGGCGTTCGTGCGGATCCTGAACATCCTGCTGAAGGACAAGGCGCTCGGCAAGCGCGTCGTGCCGATCGTGCCGGATGAATCGCGTACGTTCGGCATGGAAGGACTGTTCCGTCAGATCGGTATCTGGAATCAGGACGGCCAGAAGTACGTGCCGGAAGATTCCGACCAGCTGATGTTCTACCGTGAGTCGGAGACCGGTCAGATCCTGCAGGAGGGCATCAACGAAGCCGGCGGCATGGCCGACTGGATCGCGGCCGCGACGTCGTACTCGACGCACGGCGAGATCATGATCCCGTTCTACATCTTCTACTCGATGTTCGGCTTCCAGCGCATCGGCGACCTCGCATGGGCCGCTGGCGACATGCGCTCGCGCGGCTTCCTGCTGGGCGGCACGGCGGGCCGCACGACGCTGAACGGCGAAGGCCTGCAACACGAAGACGGCCACTCGCTGATGTGGGCGGCTTCGGTGCCGAACTGCATCAGCTACGACCCGACGTTCGGCTACGAACTCGCGGTCATCGTGCAGGACGGTCTGCGCCGCATGGTCGCCGACCAGGAAGACGTCTACTACTACGTCACCGTGATGAACGAGAACTACGAGCACCCGGCGATCCCGCAGGGCGAGACCGTGGCGGCCGACATCATCAAGGGCATGTACGCGTTCAGCAAGACCGCAGCCGATAAAAAGGCGCCGCACGTGCAGCTGATGGGCGCGGGCACGATCTTCAACGAAGTGATCGCCGCGGCCGACCTGCTGAAAAACGACTGGGGCGTCAACGCCGACCTGTGGAGCGTGCCGAGCTTCACGGAGCTCGCGCGCGAAGGTCACGAAGTGCAGCGCTGGAACCTGTTGCACCCGACCGAAGAGAAGAAGCTGTCGCACGTCGAGAAGCTGTTGAAGGATGCGCCGGGTCCGGTCATCGCATCGACCGACTACGTGCGCGCGCTGACCGAGCAGATCCGCGCGTTCGTGCCGCAGAAGTTCGTCGTGCTGGGCACCGACGGCTACGGCCGTTCGGACACGCGCGAGAAGCTGCGTCACTTCTTCGAAGTCGATCGCTACTGGGTCACGGTCGCCGCGCTGAACGCGCTGGCGGACGAAGGCACGATCGAACGCAAGGTGGTCGCCGAGGCGCTCAAGAAGTACAACCTTGATCCCGCCAAACCCAACCCGATGACCGTCTAACGCATCACCCGTGTGCCACGATGCACGCGCTTGCTCCTCATCGCGAGGGGCCGGCGGCGTGCGCGGCCCAGGAGACACTAACAATGAGTCAAGCGATCGAAGTCAAGGTGCCGGACATCGGCGATTACAAGGACGTCCCTGTGATCGAGGTGCTGGTGAAGGCGGGTGACACCGTCGAAAAAGAGCAATCGCTCGTGACGCTGGAATCCGACAAGGCGACGATGGACGTGCCGAGCTCGGCCGACGGCGTCGTCAAGGAAGTGAAGGTCAAGGTCGGCGATGCGGTGTCCGAAGGCACGCTGATCATCGTGCTCGAAGGCGCCAACGCCGCTGCCGCGGCGCCCGCGCCGGCTGCCGCACCGGCTCCTGCTCCTGCGCCGGCGGCAGCTCCCGCTGCGGCGCCCGCACCCGCGGCGGCAGGCGGCGTGCAGGAAATCAAGGTGCCGGATATCGGCGACTACAAAGACGTCCCCGTGATCGAGATCGCGGTGAAGGTCGGCGATCGTGTCGAGAAGGAACAGTCGCTCGTCACGCTCGAATCCGACAAGGCGACGATGGATGTGCCCAGCTCGGCCGCCGGTGTCGTCAAGGAAGTGAAGGTCAAGGTTGGCGATACCGTGTCGGAAGGCTCGGTCATCGTCGTGATCGAAGCGGAAGGCGGCGCTGCCCCGGCACCCGCCCCGGCACCGGCCGCGAAGGCGCCGACTGAAAAGCCGTTCGACGCGCCGGCCACGCCGACCCCGGCACCGGCCGCGCCGTCCGCGCTCGCGCAGGCGCCGCTGATCCCGGCTGGAGAAGGCGGCTCGCGTCATCCGAGCCATGCGTCGCCGTCGGTGCGCAAGTTCGCGCGCGAACTCGGCGTCGATGTCGGCCAGGTGAAGGGCACGGGTCCAAAGGGCCGCATTACGCAGGCCGACGTGACGGCGTTCGTGAAGGGCGTGATGACGGGCCAGCGCGCGGCGCCGGCTGGTGCGGCTGCGCCGGCCGCCGGCGGTGGCGAGCTGAATCTGCTGCCGTGGCCGAAGGTCGACTTCACGAAGTTCGGTCCGATCGATCCGAAGCCTTTGTCGCGCATCAAGAAGATCTCGGGCGCGAACCTGCATCGCAACTGGGTCATGATCCCGCACGTCACGAACAACGACGAGGCGGACATCACCGAGCTCGAAGCGCTGCGCGTCAAGCTGAACAAGGAACACGAGAAGGCGGGCGTCAAGTTCACGATGCTCGCGTTCGTGATCAAGGCCTGCGTGGCGGCCCTGAAGAAATTCCCGACCTTCAACGCGAGCCTCGACGGCGACAACCTGGTGTTCAAGCAGTACTACCACATTGGTTTTGCCGCTGACACGCCGAACGGCCTCATGGTGCCGGTGATTCGCGACGCGGACAAGAAGGGCCTCGTCGACATCGCGAAGGAAATGGCCGACCTGTCGAAGGCCGCGCGCGAGGGCAAGCTGAAGCCGGACCAGATGCAGGGCGGCTGCTTCTCGATCTCGTCGCTGGGCGGTATCGGCGGCACGCACTTCACGCCGATCATCAATGCGCCTGAAGTCGCGATTCTCGGCCTGTCGCGCAGCGCGATGAAGCCGGTGTGGGACGGCAAGCTGTTCGAGCCGCGCCTGACCATGCCGCTGTCGCTGTCGTACGACCATCGCGTGATCGACGGAGCGGAAGCCGCGCGCTTCAACGCATACCTCGGTTCGATTCTTGCCGATTTCCGGCGTGTGATTCTTTGACCGGCTGGTGAGGTCCGCCGGCGCGGGCGCGGATGGTTTCGACCGATCCGCGTCGCGCCGTCCGCGCGTTCGCGCTCACGTGCGCTGTGCGCGAAGGCGCGCTCATCATCGATCAATAAGAGAAGGGGACACCATGAGTCTCGTCGAAGTAAAAGTGCCGGACATCGGTGACTTCAAGGACGTCGACGTCATCGAAGTCAACATCAAGCCGGGCGACACCATCGAAAAAGAGCAGTCGCTGCTGACGCTCGAATCCGACAAGGCGTCGATGGAAGTGCCGAGCGATACCGCCGGCACCGTCAAGGAAGTGCGTATCAAGCCGGGCGACAAGGTCTCGCAGGGCACGGTCATCGCGCTCGTCGAGGCAACGGCGGGCGGCGCGGCTGCGGCCGCTGCGGAGCCGAAAGCGCCCGAGAAGGCGGCTCCCGCGCCGGCGCCTGCCGCTGCGGCGCCGAAGGCCGCCGCAGCGGCTGCGCAAGCCGGCAGCTATTCGGGCAGCGCCGACATCGAGTGCGACATGCTCGTGCTCGGTTCGGGCCCCGGCGGTTATTCGGCCGCGTTCCGCTCCGCCGACCTCGGCATGAAGACCGTGCTGGTCGAGCGCTATCCGACGCTCGGCGGCGTGTGTCTGAACGTCGGCTGCATCCCGTCGAAGGCGCTGCTGCACACTGCGCTCGTCATCGACGAAGCGGCTGATCTTGCCGCCCACGGCATCACGTTCGGCAAGCCGCAGATCGATCTCGACAAGCTGCGCGATTTCAAGTCCGGCGTGGTCAGGAAGCTGACCGGCGGTCTCGCCGGCATGGCGAAGGCGCGCAAGGTCGAAGTGGTGGTCGGTACGGGTGCGTTCGTCGATCCGAACCACATGGAAGTGCAGACCGAGGGCGGCAAGAAGGTCGTCAGGTTCAAGCAGGCGATCATCGCAGCGGGCTCGGAAGCGGTGAAGCTGACGTTCATTCCGGAAGATCCGCGGGTCGTCGATTCGACCGGCGCGCTCGAACTGCGCCAGATTCCGCAGCGCATGCTCGTGATCGGCGGCGGCATCATCGGTCTCGAAATGGCAACCGTGTACTCGACGCTCGGCGCGAACATCGACGTGGTCGAAATGCTCGACGTCCTGATGGCCGGCGCGGACCGCGATCTGGTCAAGGTCTGGGAGAAGTACAACAGCAAGCGTTTCGCGAACGTGATGCTGAAGACCAAGACCATCGCCGCCGAAGCGAAGGACGACGGCATCTACGTGTCGTTCGAGGGCGAGCAGGCGCCGGCCGAGCCGCAACGCTACGACCTCGTGCTGGTGGCCGTCGGCCGCTCGCCGAATGGCAAGCGGATCGGCGCGGAAAAGGCCGGTGTCGCGGTGACGGATCGCGGCTTCATCGAAGTCGACAGGCAACAGCGCACGAATGTGCCGCACATCTTCGCGATCGGCGACATCGTCGGTCAGCCGATGCTCGCGCACAAGGCCGTGCACGAAGGCCACGTGGCGGCGGAAGCCGCGCATGGCGAGAAGGCGTACTTCGACGCGCTGCAGATTCCGTCGGTGGCCTACACCGATCCGGAAGTGGCTTGGGCCGGCAAGACGGAAGACCAGCTGAAAGCCGAAGGCGTCAAGTTCGGCAAGGCGGTGTTTCCGTGGGCCGCATCGGGTCGCGCGATCGCCAACGGTCGCGACGAGGGCTTCACGAAGCTGCTGTTCGATGAGGAAACGCATCGCGTGATCGGCGGCGGTATCGTCGGTCTGAACGCGGGCGACCTGATCAGCGAAGTCTGTCTCGCGATCGAGATGGGCGCGGACGCAACGGATATCGGCAAGACGATCCATCCGCATCCGACGCTCGGCGAATCGATCGGCATGGCGGCCGAGTTGTATGAAGGCGTCTGTACCGATCTGCCACCCGTCAAGAAGAAGTAACGCGGTGCACCGCGCCTGCATGACGACATGCGGGCGCGGCAAAGCCGGTCGAGCCGTACGGCAAAGAAAAACGGCGCGCTCCATGGCGGAGCGCGCCGTTTCTGTTTTCGTGGCGGCCAGTGGCGGGCAAAAAAATCCCGGCTTGGCGGCCGGGCAAACGATACGCCATTGCAACGTATCGGAGCGTTCGGCTCATCAAACCGTATAAGCGGCAACGGCACGACGCTGTTGCTTGCGATAACGCCGGCGCAGCGCATAGGCTGGGCCGGCGTGAAAGACGACGCGAGGCATAAAGCCTGGCGTGTTGACGCGTGGAAGCTTAGACGGCCTTCTTGGCGGCGGCGCGCGATGCTTGCGCAGCGGCTTGCGAAGCTGCCTTCGAAGCGGCCGTTGCAGCTGCGTTGAAGTTGCTTTCGGCGATTTCGACAGCCTGGCGGGTTGCCTTGTGGACCGTTTCGTACGTGGTGTTGGCGGCGGTGATAGCCGACTTCATCACGGCGACAGCGGTTTCCGAACCGGCCGGTGCGTTCTTGGCGACGTTTTCGACGAGCGCCTGAACCTTGCGGTTTTGCTCTTCGAATTGCGCTTCCGCGACGCGGGTGAATTCCCCCTGCGTTGCCGAAACGATTTCGTACACATGGCGGCCATACGACAGCGCCTTTTCAGCCACCGGCTGCGCGAGGCTTGCTTGCAGTGCCAGCAGTTCCTGCGCGTCCTTCACGGACAGCGCGCGTTGGGCATTTTCCTGGCTTTCGGCGAGCGTCGACTTCACAACTTGCAGGTTCAGCTCGACCAGCTTTTCGACACCTTCAAATGCTTTGGTCGTCAGGCCGAACAGGGTTTCGAAGTTGGCTTTCTGGGCTGCGGCGAATTGCTCAGGGGTCAGCAGAGTCATGGTTTACGCTCCTGGATTGCGGCCGGTCTGTGCGGACCGCATTGGGTGGGTGGCGAGACGCAGGTTCATCGTCTCCCCGGACCGCGATGTATTGTGCATCGCAGCAATGGTTCCCATTTTAGGATGCCTACAAGGAATGTCAAGCGGTTTTTGTGCATCGCACAATGTTAAGAAAACGCCGACAAAACAATAGGTTATACAGTAGGCATGTCATTAATATGACGCGGAACGATTGCTCGTTGCACCGTGCTGGTGCGACATAAACCAACCGTTCAGCAGGCCGTCGGGAGATTATTTTTCCGTGTGGCAGCAATTCGCCCTTGAAAAACCGATCATCATCAATTCGATGTAAACCACAAGATGACAAGGAACGTTAAAGAACGATGGCGGTCGAACGCGCGTTAGCGACTTTCGTCAGACACTTACTTAAAAAAGTCCGTCGCACGCTCGCAACGCCTTCATGGCGCGGCGCAGTAGTTTCGGCCTGTGCTCTGACAGTATTTCCCCGGATCAAGGTTGTCTCAAAATTGCCGTTATCCTGCAATGATCTGCTCGATTGGGCCGGGCGGCGATGGCGAGGCTTGCTCACGACGATCGTTTTTTTCGATCGAGGCGCGGCACTTATTCGTGTTTTCGCGATCGGAGCTGACAAGCCGGTTTAAGGAGCGCGTATAAGTGCTTCAAATTGCTAATTTTTCGTTGCTTTACTACACTTGCGGAAACCTCTCGCCGCTCCCTATCGAACACCCATGAAAACCGACATGTTTTCGTCGCTAAAAGTGCTCCACGGCGCGGCGCGCAGCACCGCTCTATCGGTGGCCGTCTCGCTGGCCGTCGCAGCGGCGTTCGCTACGCCTGTCAGCACTTTCGCAGCTACGTCTGCTGCATCCGCAAAAACTTCCAAACACGCTAACACTGCCAGGAAGCCTGCGCAGGCGGCCGCCACCGCAAAGGTGTCGAGCCATGCGGCGAAAGCCGGCAAGGGTGAGGCCGTGAAAGCCGCTGCGGCGGATGAAGATGCCCCGCACGCCGGCGTCAAACGCAAGCGCGTCACGTTCACGGCAAACGGCCGACACCGTTCGGTGATGCGACGCGTCGCGTACGAGCCGCGCCAGCCGAGCGTCGGCCAGGCGTTTGGTCTGCACGAGACGCCGGACGCGCTGATGCTGCGCTCGAGCGTCGCCTATGTGATCGACCAGAACAGCGGCGAGACGCTGTTCGACAAGAACTCGCGCGCGGTGGTACCGATCGCATCGATCAGCAAGCTGATGACGGCGATGGTGGTGCTCGATTCGAAAGAGCCGATGACCGATCAGATCGAAGTCACCGACGAAGACCGCGACTACGAGAAGAACACCGGTTCGCGTCTGTCGGTGGGCTCGGTGCTGTCGCGCGAGGACATGCTGCACATCGCACTGATGGCGTCGGAAAACCGCGCGGCGGCGGCGCTGTCGCGCTACTACCCGGGCGGCCGTCCGGCGTTCCTCGCGGCGATGAACGCGAAGGCGAGGCAGCTCGGCATGAACGACACGCACTTCGAGAACCCGACCGGTCTGACGAGCATGAACGTGTCGAGCGCGCGCGATCTCGTGAAGATGGTCAACGCGGCGTATCAGTACCCGTTGATCCGCAAGTTCTCGACCGATCACAGCTATGAGGTGTACACCGGCAAGCGCACGCTCGCGTACAACAGCACGAACGCGCTGGTGCGCAACCCGACGTGGGACATCGGTCTGCAGAAGACCGGCTTCATCAACGAAGCGGGCGAGTGTCTCGTGATGCAGGCGACCATCCACGGCCGGCCGATGATCCTGGTGCTGCTCGATTCGTCGGGCAAGTACTCGCGTTTCGCGGACGCGACGCGTCTGCGTACGTGGCTCGACAACGGCGGCGACCAGCCGCGTATCACGAGCGCCGATGCCGGCGGTCCGGGTACCTGAAGCCGCAACGCATACTCAGCCGGTGGTAGTCAGTCCGGCTGCAGCTGACGTGCAAAGAAAAAGCCTCGCGGATGCGAGGCTTTTTTCATGGCGCCGGCGGGAGGGCAAAGGGTGCAACGGCGGTTGGGCGGCCGCCCCCTTCACTAATGCTGGCCGTGCGAGCCATGTGAGCCGTGCCCGCCGTGCGCATGGTCCTGCTGTGGCTGCGGCCGGTAGCCGAGCGATTCCGAAATCATCAACGCGGTCTGGCTCAACTGCCCGAGCCATGAATCCTGCAAACGATCGGCCGGCGCCGACAGCGACAGTCCCGCGACCAGCTTGCCGGTATCGTCGTAGATGCCGGCGGCGATGCAGCGCACGCCCAGCTCCAGTTCCTCGTTGTCGCGCGCGCAGGCCTGCTGGCGCACATGCGACAGCTCGCGCTCGAGTTTCGCGAGATCGGTGATGCTGTTCTGCGTGTGGCCCGACAGACCGGTGCGTGTTGCGTAGGCACGCACGCGGGTGGCTTCGTCGGCCGCGAGGAACAGCTTGCCGACCGAGGTCAGATGAAGCGGGGCGCGCCCGCCGATCGCCCGCACCACCTGCATGCCCGAGCGCTCCGAATACGCGCGTTCGATATAGACGATTTCGTCGCCCTGACGCACCGACAGGTTCACGGTCTGCCCGGTCTCGCGGTGCAGCTCGCGCATCGGCGTGAGCGCCGCGTCGCGCACCGACAGGCGCGCCTTGACGAGATTGCCCAGTTCGAGCAGGCGCATGCCAAGACGGTAGGTGCCGGGGTCTGAACGGTCGACCAGCCGGCACATCACCATATCGTTCAGGATGCGGTGCGCGGTGGATGGATGCAGCTCCGTGCGGATGGCCAGTTCTTTCAGGCTGACCGGGTCGCTATGCGCCGCCAGTGCGTCGAGCAGGCGCATCATGCGTTCGATCACCTGGATCGAAGTTTTGGGATCCGGGTTCGTATCGCTCATATGAGAATCGGTGGATGCGTCAAACAGCGAAAAACTGATTGTATCTCGTATTGTGAAAAAAGCGAACGCTTCGAGGCGCGCTTCCAATCCGGCGCGGCGTGCTTCCTATGCCTTCCGGCCGTTGGTATTGCACCGGCAAACAGCGGATAATCAGGGACGTTTCCCCGCAAGGAGGGCTCATGCGAGTCGGATTGTTCATCACTTGCCTGATTGACCTGATGCGTCCCGAGATCGGTTTCTCCGTCATCAAGCTGATCGAAGGCGCCGGTTTCGAGGTCGTAGTGCCGCCCGCGCAAACCTGTTGCGGGCAACCTGCGTATAACTCGGGAGACCGCCGCCTCGCGCGCGACCTTGCCGAGAAAACGCTGCGCGAGTTCGAACAGTTCGACTATGTGGTGGTGCCGTCGGGCTCGTGCGGCGGCATGATCCGCGCGCACTACGGCGACCTGTTCCGCGACGATCCCGAACTGATGAACCGTTTCGGCCGCCTGCGCGGCAAGGTGTTCGAGCTGACGGATTTCCTCGTCAACGTCGCGAAGGTGCAGTTGCAACCGGGCGAGTTCGCGGGACAGGTGACTTATCACGACTCGTGTTCGGGCTTGCGCGAACTGGGCGTCAAGGAACAGCCGCGCGAACTGCTCGCGCAGGTCGGCGTCGCGGTCACCGAGATGAAAGGCTGCGAGCATTGCTGCGGCTTCGGCGGCACTTTCGCGGTCAAATACGGCGATATCTCGACCGCGATCGTCGACGAAAAGTGCGCGAACATCGCCGCGAGCGGCGCCGGTGCGGTGGTGCTCGGCGACCTGGGCTGCATATTGAATATCGAAGGGCGGCTGCGCCGCAACGGCGACTCGACAACGCGCGTGCTGCATATCGCACAGGTGCTGGCCGGCGACGTGTAATCCCCGCGCGGCGAACACCGCCATTGTTCGCGTCACGTTTATCTTGTCTGTCACGCATTGCGTCGGGCGCGAATGCGCCGCGCGTTTCAATCCGATCTCATCAGGGCCGCCATGCAAGTCCAATCGATGCAGTTCAAGGCTCGCGCCGGTCAGAAACTCGCCGACCAGCGCCTGCAGCAGAACCTGACCAAGCTGTCCACGAAGTTCGTGTCGGCGCGCGCGAGCGCGATGACCGCGATCGATTTCCCCGCGACGCGGGCCGCGCTCAAGGAGCGCCGTGATCGCGCGCTCGAGAATCTCGACGTGTGGCTCGAAACCTTCGAGCGCGAGGCGACCCGGCGCGGCGTGACGGTGCTGTTCGCGGAGACCACGCAGGAGGCCGCGCGGCTCGTCGGCGACATTGCGCGCAAGCACGACGTGAAGAAGGTGATCAAGACCAAGTCGATGGTCACCGAGGAAATGCGTCTGAACGAAGTGCTCGGGCAGATGGGCGTGCAGTCGATCGAAACCGACCTTGGCGAATACATCCTGCAGATCAACGACAACGAGCCGCCAAGCCACATCATCGCGCCGGTCGTTCACAAGGATAAGGACGAGATCGCCGACCTGTTCGCGAAGACGCACGGCCGGCCGCGGCTTACCGAGATTCCCGACATGACGCGTGAGGCGCGCGAGATGCTGCGGCCGCATTTTCTGAGCGCGGACATGGGCGTGACGGGCGGCAATTTCATCATCGCGGAAACGGGCTCGGTCGCGGTCGTGACCAACGAGGGCAACGAAGGTATGTGCACGGTGATGCCGCGCGTGCATGTCGCTGTCACCGGCATCGAGAAGGTGCTGCCGACGCTCGAGGATCTCGCGACGGCTATGCGCCTGCTGCCGCGTTCGGCAACCGGTCAGGCCACCTCGAACTATTTTTCGATGCTGACCGGGCCGCGTGGCGCGGGCGATCAGGATGGGCCCGAGCATATGTACGTGGTGCTCGTCGACGGTGGCCGCACAGGGCTGATCGGCGGCGACTTCCAGGAGATGCTTCGCTGCATCCGCTGCGGCGCGTGCATGAACCATTGCCCGGTGTATCAGAAGGTCGGCGGGCACGCATATGGCTGGGTCTATCCGGGGCCGATGGGGTCGGTGCTGACGCCGAGCTATGTCGGCATCGACAAGGCGCTCGACCTGCCGCAAGCGGCGACGTTATGCGGCGAATGCAATAGCGTGTGCCCGGTCGGTATCCCGCTGTCCGATCTGTTGCGCAAGCTGCGCGAAAAGCAGATGGAGCGACACCTGCGGCCGTGGACGGAGCGCGCCGGGTTGGCGCTGTGGGGCTGGCTCGCGCTGCATCCCGATGCCTATGCGCTCTTTACCAAACTCGCCGTGCGCGTGCTGGAGCGCATGGGTGGGCGCAATCGGTCGATCGCCAAACTGCCGCTCGGCGGCGCGGGCTGGACCGATACGCGCGACATGCCGGCGCCGGTGGGTCGTACGTTCCGCGAGTTGTATGCCGCGCAGCGTAGCCATATTGGCTGAGCGGGCGGCATTGGGATTGATTTGACGGCTGCGCGCTCGCGCAGCCGTCGAAATGGGCGAAGAAGCCGGCGGGATGCTTCAGCGCCGCTCCGTCTTCAATGTTCGGTCATCTGCCCCGGCTGACGCGCGGGCGCATTTCTCCCCAAATCGTTGCCTCGTCCACCGCCGTTGCCGGCTTGCGGCTGGCCCGGCGGCGGGCCGCCCGCGCCGGGGTGCGGGCCGCCATTGGCGCCACCAGGGCCGTGCGGACCGCCCGCTGCGCCCTGCGGCGGCGGGCCGCCGTGCGGTTGTCCAGGGCCGCCGCCATTGTTGCCATGACCGTTGCCGTGATCGCCGTGGTGCCAGTCGTTGTCGTTCGGATGACCGCGATCCGGATAGCCGCGATAGCCGGAGCCCGGCGCCGGGCCGTAGTAGCGTCCCGGACCGTAATCGCCGTAGCCCAGGTACACATTGGTTTGCGGCACGACCGCGGCACCCGGCGCGTATGCGGAAACGTCATAACCGTTGTAGCCGCTATAGGCGCCGTAGCCGTTGCCGTACATCGGCGTGCCGTCCGGATAGGCCGCGCAGCCGGCGAGCAGCGCGGCGGCCATCAGGCCAACGAGAGATGCAATGCGTTTCATTTTGTGGTGCAAAGAAATGTAAGGGTAAGAATAAGACCGTCATTGTCGCCGTCCGTCGCGGCGGCTTTGTATGCGTTTGTAAGCTTTACTTTTGTGTGCCAGCGATGCGCCAATGGTTCCCGAAAGAGGTCTCAATTGACTGTTTCGTATCAAGCAACGATCTATCTCGCGCGGGCGGGTTTTTCCCGATTGTGAATTTCTATAGCATTTCGTTAGGGCATAGTGCGTCATAAGCTCATGCGCCCCTAATTGAAAAACACATCATGAAAAAGACAATATCGGTGTACTGGCCCCTAGCCATCGTTGTACCGCTCGCGGTGCTCGCGTTTCTGCACGTCAACGGCCAAACCGCTTCGCGCGCTTCGCAGATGCCGCTCGACGCCAACCATCTGACCGCCGAACTCGCACGCGCGGTGTCGTACGGCATGATCGACACGGCGTCGGCATTGCCGGCCAAGCCGATGCGTGCCGCCACGGCGACGCCGCTCGCCGAGGCATCGTAAGCCGGCGCGGCGGACCGCGACGCTCCGAAGCCGCTGATCTTGCTGGCTGCGCCCCGCTCGGCGCGAATCTGTCGAGATTTGTATAATCGCGGCGCAGTCCGCTGACTGTCTGACGACCTCACGCGCGGCGTCTCGAGCGTCGAAAATCCCTGATGAAAACTGTGTCCATCTGTTTCGTTTGCCTCGGGAATATCTGCCGTTCACCGACGGCGGAGGGCGTGATGCGTCATCTGGTCGACGAGGTGAAGCTTGCGGACTGCATCCTGATCGATTCGGCCGGCACCGGCGATTGGCACATCGGCGCGGCGCCCGACGAACGTGCGCAACACGCGGCCCGCCAGCGCGGCTATGCGCTCGACGCGCTGCGCGGCCGCCAGATCACGGTCGCGGACTTCGAGCGCTTCGATCTGCTGATTGCCATGGACGACCGAAACGTCGCCGCGTTGCGTCAACTGTGCCCGCCCGCACAGCGCGACAAGATCCGTCTGCTGATGGAGTTCGTGCCTGAGTCGGATGGCCGCTGGAGCGGCGCGCGAGAGGTTGTCGATCCGTATTTCGGCGGCGCGGAAGGCTTCGAGTTGGTGCTCGATCAGTGCGAAGCAGCCTGCCGCGGGCTGATCGCCGCGCTGCGCCCGCAGTTGCTCGCGTAGGCATCGGGCGAAGAACGCAGACGCACCACACGGGTGGGGGGCGCGGCGTCGACGTATGGCGATCAATTAAGCGAATGACACAAAATTTACCACCCATACTTGACTAAATCGCTCATGTATTTATACTTGACCAAACTTGTCGAGAATTGCGGTTCCCACATCATATGAGACTCACCACGAAAGGCCGTTTCGCCGTCACGGCGATGATCGACTTGGCGCTGCGCCAGGAGCAGGGCCCGGTGACGCTTGCGGGTATCAGCCAGCGCCAACACATCTCCCTGTCGTATCTCGAGCAGCTGTTTGGCAAGCTGCGCCGTCATGAAATCGTCGAATCCGTGCGCGGACCGGGCGGTGGCTACAATCTCGCGCGCCGTGCCGAAGAGGTGACGGTGGCCGACATCATCATCGCGGTCGACGAACCGCTCGACGCCACCCAGTGCGGCGGTAAGGGCACATGCGAAGGCACCAAGCAGCACGACGGCCACTGCATGACGCATGAGCTGTGGTCCACGCTGAACCAGAAAATGGTCGAATACCTCGATTCGGTTTCGCTGAAGGATCTGGCGGATCAGCAGCGTTCGCGCGAAGGCACGCCGGCGGTGCTGCGCGACAGGCGCAACGACGCGCCGGCGGTCGAACCCGTGCGCGTGGCGCCCAAGGGTCCCAATTCCGTTTTCAACATGGCCGGTTCGTGAAGCGCGGCACGCAATAGAAAACCCTCGCCGCAGGCCCATATCGAACCCAGAAGCCAGAGCACTTGACGTCCCCGGAGCAATTGATGAATAACGACTCTCTCCATCTGCCTATCTACATGGACTACAGCGCCACGACGCCGATCGATCCGCGTGTGGTGGACAAGATGATCCCGTATCTGCGCGAGCAGTTCGGCAATCCCGCGTCGCGTAGTCACGCTTATGGCTGGACCGCCGAGCGCGCAGTCGAGGAAGCGCGCGAGCAGGTGGCCGCGCTCGTGAACGCCGATCCACGCGAGATCATCTGGACCTCGGGTGCGACGGAGTCGGACAACCTCGCTCTGAAAGGTGCCGCGCACTTCTACAAGAGCAAGGGCAAGCACATCATCACGGTGAAGACCGAGCACAAGGCGGTGCTGGACACCACCCGCGAGCTCGAGCGCGAAGGTTTCGAAGTCACCTATCTGGATGTCAAGGACGACGGTCTGATCGACCTCGACGCGTTCAAGGCGGCGCTGCGCCCGGACACGATTCTGGTGTCGGTGATGTCGGTCAACAACGAGATCGGCGTCATCCAGGACATCGAGGCGATTGGCGAGATCACGCGCGAGAAGGGCATCATTTTCCACGTCGACGCGGCGCAGGCCAGCGGCAAGATCCAGATCGATCTGCAGAAGCTGAAGGTCGACCTGATGTCGTTCTCGGCGCACAAGACCTACGGCCCGAAGGGCATCGGCGCGCTTTACGTGCGTCGCAAGCCGCGTATCCGTATCGAGGCGCAGATGCACGGCGGCGGTCACGAGCGCGGCATGCGTTCGGGCACGCTCGCCACGCACCAGATCGTCGGCATGGGTGAAGCGTTCCGTATCGCGCGTGAAGAGATGGCGACCGAAAACGAGCGCATCCGCATGCTGCGTGACCGGCTGCTGAAAGGCCTGTCGCAAATCGAGGAAGTGTATGTGAACGGCGACATGGAAAAGCGTGTGCCGCACAACCTGAACATCAGCTTCAATTTCGTCGAAGGCGAATCGCTGATCATGGCGGTGAAGGACGTCGCGGTGTCGTCGGGCTCGGCGTGCACATCGGCGTCGCTGGAGCCGTCGTACGTGCTGCGCGCGCTTGGCCGCAACGACGAACTCGCGCACAGCTCGATCCGCTTCACGGTGGGACGCTTCACGACCGAGCAGGAAATCGACTACGTGATCAACCTGCTGAAGTCGAAGATTTCCAAGCTGCGCGATCTGTCGCCGCTGTGGGAAATGCACAAGGACGGGATCGATCTGTCGACCATCCAGTGGGCCGCGCACTGACGCGCCGGCTGGACGAAGCGGACATCGAACGTTCATCGCATTGCAGGTTGAAACGAATCAAGGAGTGTAATCATGGCTTATAGCGACAAGGTCCTCGACCACTACGAAAACCCGCGCAACGTCGGTTCCTTCGCGAAGGACGACGACACGGTCGGTACCGGCATGGTCGGCGCGCCGGCCTGCGGCGACGTGATGAAGCTGCAGATCCGCGTCGGCGCGGACGGCATCATCGAAGACGCGAAGTTCAAGACCTACGGCTGCGGCTCGGCCATCGCATCGAGCTCGCTCGTCACCGAATGGGTGAAGGGCAAGACGCTCGACCAGGCGATGTCGATCAAGAACACGCAGATCGCCGAAGAACTGGCACTGCCGCCGGTGAAGATCCATTGCTCGATCCTCGCGGAAGACGCGATCAAGGCAGCGGTCGCCGACTACAAGCAGCGCCACGGCGAAGCAGCGGTTGTCGAAGACGGCAAGGCCGCCTGAGCAACAGGGTAAGAAAGAAGCAACCGGGGAGCGCGGCGCGAACACGCGCGCCGCGCACTCTGGCAACTGAGAAACGTTATGGCAATTACGTTGACCGAAAAGGCAGCACAGCACGTCCAGAGGTATCTGACCCGCCGCGGTAAGGGCATCGGGTTGCGCGTCGGCGTGCGCACCACCGGTTGCTCGGGCCTCGCCTACAAGCTCGAGTACGTGGACGAACTCGCGCCGGAAGACCAGGTGTTCGAGACGGGCGGCGTGAAGGTCGTCGTCGACCCGAAGAGTCTCGCGTATATCGACGGCACGGAGCTCGACTTCGCGCGCGAAGGGCTGAACGAAGGCTTCAGGTTCAACAACCCGAACGTGAAAGACGAATGCGGCTGCGGCGAGTCGTTCCGCGTCTAGATTCGTTACCTTCCGCGTGCGGCGGATAAAAGGCGGCGCGGGCCGCCTTTTTAGTTTGATCCGCGCTCCACTGAACCGGTCACGCCTGACAAGGCCCGACGTCTCCATACCAGTTTTCATCAACGGACTTTAATCCGATGGCCTCGCTGAACGACAGCCACTTCGATCTGTTTGGTCTGCCGGCGCAATTCGCGCTCGACGCGAGCACGCTCGATCACGCGTACCGCACCGTGCAGGCGCAGGTGCATCCGGATCGCTTCGCGGCGGCCGGCGATGCGCAAAAGCGCATCGCGATGCAGTGGGCGACGCGCGCGAACGAGGCCTATCAGACGCTGCGCGATCCGCTCAAGCGCGCGACCTACCTGCTGTCGTTGCGCGGCATCAATGTCGGCGCGGAGAACAACACGGCGATGGAGCCCGGGTTCCTGATGCAGCAGATGGAGTGGCGCGAGAACATCGAGGACGCGGCCGCGGCGAAGAACGTCGACGCGCTCGACGCGCTGCTCATCGAGTTGCGCGACGAGGAGCGTCGGCGCTTCGACAAGCTCGGCGCATCGCTCGATCACGGCGCGAATCAGGCGGCGGGCGAGGCGGTGCGGCAGCTGATGTTCATCGAGCGCGTCGCGTCGGAAATCGATGCCCAGATCGAGCGGCTCGAAGGCTAGCGCGGTTTCGCGCGACGCGCGCAAAAGCGCGGCGCGGGCAAGCAGCAACAGTAGGCAGCGACGTAGTAAGCGACAAACAAAAAACCAGAGCGGCCGCGAGCCGCGGCATCACCCCAGCAACGCGAACATTCAGGACGGGGCACAACGTCCCCGAGAAGATCCAGATGGCCTTACTGCAAATCTCCGAACCCGGCATGGCGCCGGCGCCTCACCAGCGGCGTCTGGCGGTCGGTATCGATCTCGGCACCACGAACTCCCTCGTCGCCGCCGTGCGCAGCGGCGTGCCTGATGTGCTGCCCGACGAAGACGGGCACGTGCTGCTGCCGTCGGTGGTGCGTTACCTGGAGCAGGGCGGCCGTCGCATCGGCCGCCGGGCGAAGGCCGAAGCCGCGACCGACCCGCGCAACACGATCGTGTCGGTCAAGCGCTTCATGGGCCGCGGCAAGGCCGAGGTGGAGGGCGCCGAAAACGCGCCGTACGACTTCGTCGATGCACCCGGCATGGTGCAGATCCGCACCGTCGACGGCGTGAAGAGCCCGGTCGAGGTATCGGCTGAAATTCTCGCGACGCTGCGCCAGCGCGCCGAAGACACGCTCGGCGACGAGCTCGTCGGCGCGGTAATCACGGTGCCCGCGTACTTCGACGAAGCGCAGCGCCAGGCGACCAAGGACGCCGCGCGCCTCGCGGGGCTGAACGTGCTGCGTCTGCTCAACGAACCGACCGCTGCGGCGATCGCCTACGGTCTCGACAACGGCGCGGAAGGTTTGTACGCGGTCTACGACCTCGGCGGCGGCACCTTCGACCTGTCGATCCTGAAGCTCACCAAGGGCGTTTTCGAAGTGCTCGCGGCGGGCGGCGATTCCGCGCTCGGCGGCGACGACTTCGACCATGCGCTATATCGCCATGTGCTCGAACAGGCCGGCATCGCGTCGCAGACGCTCGCGCCGCACGACGTGCGCCTGCTGCTCGATAGCGTGCGCGAGGCCAAGGAGGCGCTGTCGAGCGCGTCGCACACTACCCTCGAGCTCACGCTTGCCAACGGCACCGCGCTCGATCTGACGATCGACGAAGCCACTTTCGAGACCATCACGGCCGCGCTGGTGCAACGCACGCTGGGCCCGACAAAAAAGGCGCTGCGCGACGCGAAGGTCACCACGAAGGAAATCAAGGGCGTCGTGCTGGTCGGCGGCGCGACGCGTATGCCGGTGATCCGCCGCGCAGTCGAGGCGTTCTTCGGCCAGCCGCCGCTCGTCAATCTCGATCCGGATCAGGTCGTCGCACTCGGCGCCGCGATCCAGGCCGATCTGCTGGCCGGCAACCGCGGGGCGGAAGGCGACGAATGGCTACTGCTCGACGTGATTCCGCTGTCGCTCGGCGTCGAGACGATGGGTGGCCTCACCGAAAAGATCATTCCGCGCAACTCGACGATTCCAGTCGCGCGCGCGCAGGATTTCACGACCTTCAAGGACGGCCAGACCGCGATGGCGATTCACGTCGTCCAAGGCGAGCGCGAGCTCGTCAGCGATTGCCGTTCGCTCGCGCGCTTCGAGCTGCGGGGCATTCCGCCGATGGCCGCCGGCGCCGCGCGCATTCGCGTGACCTATCAGGTCGACGCCGACGGCCTGCTGTCGGTGTTTGCGCGCGAGCTGGCGTCGGGCGTGGAGGCATCGGTCGTCGTGAAGCCTTCGTATGGCCTCGCCGACGACGACATCGCGCGCATGCTCGAAGACAGCTTTTCGACGGCTGAAATCGACATGCGGGCGCGCGCTCTGCGCGAGGCGCAGGTCGAAGCGCAGCGTCTCGTCGAAGCGACCGACGCGGCGCTCGCCGCCGACGCCGAGTTGCTCGACGACAGCGAACGCGCCGAACTCGACGCGCTGCTCGCCGCGCTGCGCAACGTCGCGCCAGGCGAAGACGTCGGCACCATCGAAGCCGCGACGAAGGCGCTCGCCGAAGGCACCGACGAATTCGCCGCGCGCCGCATGAACAAGGGAATTCGCCGCGCGCTGTCGGGCCGCAAGCTCGACGAGATCTGAACGGGCGAGCGTAGCGACAGCAACGTGCACGCGACTTGCGCTCAGGCCACGCACGAACTGCGCCCCCCACGAACCACCGATCGCGCCCGCGCGGACTTAAAAAGTCCGCGTGGCGCCAGTAAAATTGTACGGAGCCTGCACGCGGCATTGCTGGCAGCCGCCGTGCCTCAGACCCAAACGGAAACTGTATGCCTCAAATCGTTTTGCTGCCTCACGTCGAACTGTGCCCGGAAGGCGCGGTGATCGACGCCGTTCCCGGCAAGAGTATCTGCGACAACCTGCTCGATAACGGTATCGAAATCGAGCATGCGTGCGAGAAGTCGTGCGCGTGCACGACGTGCCACGTAATCGTGCGTGAGGGTTTCGCCGCCTTGACGCCATCCGAGGAAGACGAGGACGATCTGTTGGACAAGGCATGGGGGCTGGAACCGGCTTCGCGCCTGTCGTGTCAGGCGGTCATGCCGGACGAGCAGGATCTGGTCGTCGAAATTCCGCGTTACTCGATCAATCACGCGAAGGAAAATCACTAACAGGAGGGTGCCGCCATGAAGTGGACCGATACGCAAGACATCGCGATGGCTCTGACGGACAAGCATCAGGACGTCGATCCACAGCAGGTGCGTTTCACCGACCTGCACCGCTGGGTGACCGAGCTCGAAGGCTTCGACGACGATCCGAACCGTTCGAGCGAAAAGATTCTCGAAGCGATTCAGGCGGCATGGATCGAAGACGCGGATTATTGAACGCGTGTTCGAACGGGTGCATTGAACTCCAAAGAAAAGGCGATTCCGATGGAATCGCCTTTTTTCATGGTGCGTCGACGAACGTTGGGCGCCGAGCTCAGTCGGCGACGAGGCCGCCGTTCTGAACGCGCACGCGCTCGCCGTCGCGGAACGGCGGCGGCTCGCTATAGGTGAAGTAGCGCGTCTTGCCGTCTTCCATGTGCACGCGCACCGAATACGACGTCGTGCTGCGCAGATGTTTTTCGACCGAGTTGCCGGCGAACCCGCCGCCCAGCGCGCCGAGCAGCGTCATCGCGGTACGCCCGCCGCCGGCGCCGAATTGATTACCGACGACGCCCCCGGCCACCGCACCGCCGACCGCGCCAATGCCGGTGCCATGTCCTTCATGCCGAACCGCCGAGATCGCGACGACGGTGCCGCAAGTCGAGCAATAAGCGGCATGCGGCGCCGGCTGCTGCGCATACTGCGGCGCCGCTTGCGGCTCGGGCTGTGGCGCATACTGCGGCGCGGCCTGTGCTTGCTGTTGCTGCGCGTATTGCTGCTGGGTCGGAGCGGCGGCAGGGGCGGCCGGCGCCGCTTGCTGATCCTGATCCTGCCGCTGTTGCGCAGATGGCTTGACCGGCGCGGCCGAATCGACGACGCCCGGCGCTTGTGTGCTGACCTGCGCGGCCTGCGTCTGATCGTTCTGTGCGCCGTTGCCCGACGCCTTCGGGAACACGCCGGTGATCGCCGCGGTAGCGACGAGACTCGCGACGAGCACCGCGCCGGCGGCCACCGCGATCAAGGGATGAAGACGACGTGGCTGCGTGGGTTGATGAGTAGGGTTGTCCATGTAGGGCCTCCGTTTCTGACAGAGCCGACTTCTTGTGAGACTGAGTGTCGGGCAATTCGATCCGGGCAGCGTTTCTATTTGTAACCGCTCAGGTGGCGCCCTCGGGCGTGGGTAGGCGCCCTTCACGCGGTGCGCTTTGGTGTCAACAAACTTCTAAGACCATTGAGTCCGCGGCGACTTGCGCGCGAACGAGCAGCTTTTACCGCTGGTTACAAACGAGGAGAAGCAGAAAACGGTCCCGCAAAGCGAAAGCGCGCGCATAAGAAAACGCCCGGCATCAACCGGGCGCTCTTCAAACCATCGCATTGCGCGAAGCACAACGAGCGCTCGCGCCCAGCGTCGCTCAGTCTTCGCGACGCAAATGCGGGAACAGAATCACGTCGCGGATGCTCGGGCTATCGGTCAGCATCATGACCAGACGATCGATGCCGATACCGCAGCCGCCCGCCGGCGGCATGCCGTACTCGAGCGCGCGGATGTAGTCGGCGTCGTAGAACATCGCTTCCTCGTCGCCGGCGTCTTTCTGGTCGACCTGCTTCTTGAAGCGCGCGGCCTGATCTTCCGGATCGTTGAGCTCCGAGAACCCGTTGGCGATTTCGCGGCCGGTGATGAACAGCTCGAAACGCTCGGTGATGCCTGCCACCTTGTCCGACGCACGCGCGAGCGGCGACACCTCGATCGGGTAGTCGATGATGTAGGTCGGCTCCCACAGTTGCGACTCGGCGGTCTCTTCGAACAGCGCCAGTTGCAGCGAACCGACGCCCGCGTTGAGGAACTGCGGCTGCGACGCATCGACGCCGAACTTCTTCAGCTCGGCGCGCAGGAACGTGCCGTCGGCGAGCTGCTCGTTCGTGTATTGCGGCGCGTATTTCTGGATCGCCTGCGTGATCGTGAGCCGATGGAACGGCTTCGACAGATCGAGCTCGCGGCCCTGATAAGTGATGGTGGCCATGCCGAGCGCATCGATCGCCGCCTGGCGAATCAGCTGCTCGGTGAAGTCCATCAGCCACTTGTAATCGGTGTAGGCCGCGTAGAACTCGATCATCGTGAATTCCGGGTTGTGGCGTACGGATACGCCCTCGTTGCGGAAATTACGATTGATCTCGAACACGCGCTCGAAGCCGCCCACCACCAGCCGCTTCAGGTACAGCTCCGGCGCGATGCGCAGGAACATCTGCATGTCGAGCGCGTTGTGGTGCGTCGAGAACGGCTTGGCCGCCGCGCCGCCCGGAATCGGGTGCAGCATCGGTGTTTCGACTTCCATGAAGTTCGCGTCGGCCATGTACTTGCGGATCGACGAAATCGCCTTCGTGCGCGCGACGAACGTGCGGCGCGTTTCCGGCGTGACGATCAGATCGACATAGCGCTGGCGGTACTTCATTTCCTGGTCGGCGAGACCGTGGAACTTGTCCGGCAGCGGACGCAGCGACTTCGACAGCAGACGCAGCTCCGTGCAGCGCACCGATAGCTCGCCCTTGTTGGTGCGAAACAGCACGCCGCGCGCGGCGACGATGTCGCCCATGTCCCACTTCTTGAACGCGTCGTAGGTCTCCTGGCCGACGTCGGCCGGTGTGACGAAGAACTGGATCTGACCCGAGCCGTCGCGTACGGTTGCGAAACTTGCCTTGCCCATCACGCGTTTCAGCATCATCCGGCCAGCGATCGCGACTTCGAGCGGATGCGCTTCGAGCGATTCCTTGTCGGCGTGCTCGTACTGCGCCTGCAGATCTTCGGCGTGGTGCGTGGGACGGAAATCGTTCGGATAGGCGACGCCTCGCTCACGCAGTTCGCGCAACTTTTCGCGGCGCTCGGCGATGATCTTGTTGTCGTCCGCTTCGGGCACGACAGTCGGCTGGGTCGGTTCAGTCATGATGATTTGGTATTCGGTGGCCCGCCGCGGAGTGCTCCGCTGGCGGGAAGCCAGTCAGTGTAAAAACCTCAGGCGGTACTGGAAAAACGGCGAATAAATAGCGTGGAGGCAACGCAAAAGCAGCAACGAAGAAGGCGCGGTCCCGATCGGTGAACGGGGCCGCGCCGTGCGCGCCTAGACGCCCTGTTTCAGGCTCGCGCTGATGAACGGATCGAGGTCACCGTCGAGCACGCTCTTCGTATTGCTGATTTCGACGTTGGTGCGCAGATCCTTGATGCGGCTGTTGTCGAGCACGTACGAACGGATCTGATGGCCCCAACCCACATCGGTCTTGCCGGCTTCCAGCTTGTCCTGCTCGGCCTGACGCTTGCGGATTTCCGCTTCGTACAGGCGCGATTTCAGCATCGCCATTGCTTCGGCGCGGTTGCGGTGCTGCGAGCGGTCGTTCTGGCACTGCACGACGATGCCCGACGGCATGTGCGTGATACGCACCGCGGAGTCGGTCTTGTTGATGTGCTGACCGCCCGCGCCCGAAGCACGGTACGTGTCGATGCGCAGGTCGGCCGGGTTGATGTCGACTTCGATCGAGTCGTCGATTTCCGGGTACACGAACACCGACGAGAACGACGTGTGACGACCGCCCGACGAGTCGAACGGCGACTTGCGCACGAGCCGGTGCACGCCGGTTTCGGTACGCAGGAAGCCGTACGCGTATTCGCCTTCGATCTTGATCGTAGCGTTCTTGATGCCGGCGACGTCGCCTTCGGTCTGCTCGAGCACTTCGGTCTTGAAGCCCTTGCGCTCGCAATAACGCAGATACTGGCGCAGCAGCATCGACGCCCAGTCGCACGCCTCGGTGCCGCCGGCGCCGGCCTGGATGTCGAGAAAGGCGTTGTTGGGATCGGCCGGATTAGCGAACATCCGGCGGAATTCCATGTCGGCGACGCGTGCCTCGATGGCCTGGGCGTCACCCTCGCAGGCGAGCAGCGTGTCGTCGTCGGCTTCTTCGCGTGCCATCGCGAACAGGTCTTGAGCGTCGCGCACGTCGTTCGTGATCGACGTGAGCTTGCCGACCGTGTCGTCGAGCAGCTTCTTTTCCTTACCGAGCGCCTGGGCGTGCTTCGAGTCGTTCCAGACGTCCGGGTCTTCGAGTTCCCGGTTGACTTCGATTAGACGCAGTGCTTTGTCGTCGTAGTCAAAGATACCCCCGTAGGTCGTCCGCGCGCTTGCGCAGGTCGGCCAGAGAGGCTTCGATCGCGTTGAGACGTTCCGCTTCCATGTCGATCTTCTATTCTGCGTAAAAAGCAGAAATTATAGCCGATCGGCACGCCGCGCCGGAGCCTCGCGGGCGACCCAGCGCGTGTTCGCGATTGATTTTGCGGAAGATTTCAGCTCACCGCGTGCTCGACGATCAGTTGCACGCGCGACACGCCGTTCCATGTATCGCTCGCGAGCCGGTAGGCGACGGTGGTGCGCGCGGGCAGCGTGTCGGTGTGATTGAACCAGATCGCGTTGAAGCGCTGGCGGCCGCGCAGCAGTTGCAGCTTCAGGTGCTTGTCCTTCACCAACGCCTGCGAGGCGACCTCGAATTCGCCGGAGAACACCGGCGCCGGAAAACCCTGGCCCCAGACGGCCGCGTCGAGCATCTCGACGAATTGCGGCGTGAAGTACGCGTCTTCGAGCTCGCCGTCGGTTTCGATCGTGCGTGCGAGCGCCCCCGCGGACAGCCATTCGCGGCCGACCGCCTCGAACGCGGCGGTGAAGCGCGGCACGTCGGCGGCGGCGATCGTCAGGCCCGCGGCCATCGCGTGGCCGCCGAATTTGACGATCAGGTCCGGCTCGCGCTTCGAGATCAGATCGAGCGCGTCGCGCAGATGGAAGCCCGCGATCGAGCGCCCCGAGCCCTTGACGAGCACGCCGGTACCGTCGGCCGGCGCGAACGTGAACGACGGGCGGTGGAACTTCTCTTTCAGCCGTCCCGCGACGATGCCGATCACGCCCTGATGCCAGCCCGGATTGAACAACGTGATCGTGGTCGCGCCGTCGGGATCGACCGTCGACAGGTCGTCCAGCGCCTGCTGCTGCATGCCGGCCTCGATTTCGCGGCGCTCGCGGTTCATCGTGTCGAGCTGCTGCGCGAGTTCCCATGCGCGGCCGACGTCGTCGGTGGTCAGGCATTCGATGCCGAGCGACATGTCCGACAGCCGACCCGCCGCGTTCAGGCGCGGTCCCAGCGCGAAGCCGAGGTCGAAGCCGGAGGCGTTGCGCGCGTCGCGCGCGGCGGCGCGAAACAGCGCGGCGATGCCAGGCTGCATGCGGCCGCGGCGGATGCGCTGCAGACCTTGCGCGACCAGCACGCGGTTGTTGCCGTCGAGCTTCACGACATCGGCGACGGTGCCGAGTGCGACCAGATCGAGCAGGCCGTCGAGGCGCGGCTCGGGCAGCGCGTCGCCGAACGCCCCACGGCGGCGCAGTTCGGCGCGCAGCGCGAGCAGCACGTAGAACATCACGCCGACGCCGGCGAGGCACTTGCTCGGGAATGTGCAGCCCGGCTGGTTCGGATTGACGATTGCGCGCGCGGCGGGCAGTTCGTCGCCGGGCAGGTGGTGGTCGGTGACGAGCACGTCGATGCCGAGGGCGTTGGCCGCCGCGACGCCGTCGACGCTTGCGATGCCGTTGTCGACGGTGATCAACAGATCGGGCTTGCCGGCCGCGCTACGCGCCGCCAGCTCGACGATGTCCGGCGTGAGCCCGTAGCCGTGCTCCATGCGGTTCGGCACCAGGTAGTCGATGCGCGCGCCGAACATGCGCAGCCCGCGCACCGCGACCGCGCAGGCGGTCGCGCCGTCGCAGTCGTAGTCGGCGACGACCAGCATGCGGCGCTGCTGCTGGAGCGCGTCGGCGAGCAGCGCGGCGGCCGCGTCGCAGCCCTTCAGTTCGGCGGGCGGCACGAGCCGCGCGAGGCCGGTTTCGACGTCCTCGGGCAGGCACACGCCGCGCGCTGCGTACAGGCGCGCGAGCACCGGATGCAGGCCGCAGCGGGTCAACACTTCGGCGTCGACGGGGGAACAGGGGCGTGTAACGATTCGGGTCATGCGGAAGGGCCGTGGATCATTCGATGAAAAGCGAGGCCAGCACGCGCCGCCGCCAGAATTTGCGCAGATCGCCGCGCGTGACCGTCAGCGTCACCGAGCCGGTGTCGCCGCACAGCGTAAGGCCGAGCTCGGCGAGTTCGCCCGACTGCAATGCCGCGAGCGCGGGCGCGAACCAGTCGGTCTGCAGCGCGGCGAATGCCTGGTTCCAGCGCGCCCAGTCCTGTTCGATGTAGGGCGCGGAGAAGGGGTCGAGTTCGACGAGCGTTGCGCCGCTGCCGTTGGTGGTACCGCGCAGCGCCGCGGCCAGTTCGCGATACGACGCCGGCGGCGCGCCTGTCGCGACGCCCGCGCTGAGCGCGAGACCGCGCGTTGCGGCGGCATCGGACAGCACCTGCGCGAACGGACTGCGCACGCTCCGCGCGGCGCCTTGCGCGTGAAACCAGATCGAGTTGACGGCCGGCAGCCCGCGCGCCTCCCGCGCTTCGTTGACCGGATGCTCGAACCACGCCATCTGCACTTCATTCTGCAGCTTCATCCACGCGCGAGAGCGTTCGCCGGAATGCGCTTCGTGCGGCAACCAGATCTCGATGTTGCGGCCGCTCGCGCGCAACGGCGACGCGCCCGCGAGCGAGCCGAAAGCGTCGCTCGACAGATACCAGCGGATTGGCTTGGGCGCCTCGATGCGCACGCCGAGTTCCTCGATCAGCGGACGCGCAAGCGCGAGCAGCGTGCTCGCTTCGGCGTCCGACAGATTGAGCGACGCCGGGTCGATCAGCACCAGATGGTCGTGCGCGATGTGCACGTGTACCGGCTGCACGCAGGCCCACGTCGCGTTGCCGGGTTCGCCGCCGTCGGCGCGCAGCATGTAGGGCGCGAGCGGGGCTTCGTCGGCGGCGGCCGAGGCGCCGTCGGGCAGCGCGCCGAATTGTCGCGCGACCCAGCGCTCGTGCGGCAGCGTGCGCTGAAAATCCTCGCCGATCACGCGTTCGATCAGCGTCGCGCGCGCGATCAGCCTGTCGAGAGCGGGGCACTGGATGTCGTGAAGCGCGGTGGAGGCGTCGGCCGCGGCAGGCAGCGCGAAGGGCAGCAGAAGATGGAGGCGGTCGGCAGGCATGATGCTGCGCATTGTAGGGCAAACGGTGCGAGTATTTCGACGAAGCGCGGCCGGTTCGTCGATGGCGCGGCCGAGGCACGTCCTTTGCGCGAGCCGGCGGCATTGTGTGGCAAACTTCGCGCTTGATCGCCGGACCCGGCAGGGTGGCGCACCGCGGCGCCGCGCCTCTATGCGCCGGCAGAGCCGCACCGCGGCCGGGCGCGCGAGGAACGATCCGCGCCGCCGCGAGCCCAACGATCACGACGCTCGGGCCGCACGGCGGACGTCGATGTCCGCCGGTCCCGACATACAGTCGAAGAACGCACAAAAGGATTCGCTTGAAATTTCCCTACGAATGGCAGATTGGCTGGCGCTACACACGCGCCGGCAAACGCACGACCGGTAACGGCTTCATTTCGTTCATCGCGCTGGTGTCGATGTCGGGCATCGCGCTTGGCGTCGCGGCGCTGATCGTCGTGTTGTCGGTGATGAACGGCTTTCAGAAAGAGGTGCGCGACCGCATGCTGTCGGTGCTCGCGCACGTCGAGATCTTTTCGCCGACCGGTTCGATGCCCGACTGGCAGCTGACCGCGAAGGAGGCGCGCCAGAACAAGGAGGTGATCGGCGCGGCGCCCTACGTCGAGGCCCAGGCGCTGCTGACGCGCCAGGACGCGGTGAGCGGCGTCGCGTTGCGTGGCATCGAGCCGACGCTCGAGCCTGAAGTGTCCGACATCGGCAAGGAAATGAAAGGCGGCAAGCTGGCCGACCTCGTGCCCGGCGGCTTCGGCATCGTGCTCGGCGCCGATCTCGCGGCCAATCTCGGCGTGCAGCTGAACGACAAGATCACGCTCGTCGCACCCGAAGGCACGATCACGCCGGCGGGCATGCTGCCGCGCCTGAAGCAGTTCACGGTGGTCGGCATCTTCGAGTCGGGCCATTACGAATACGACAGCACGCTCGCGCTGATCAACATCAAGGACGCAGAGGCGCTATTCCGGCTGCCCGCGCCGACCGGCGTGCGGCTACGCCTCACCGACATGCAGCGCGCGCCGGAAGTCGCGCATCAGCTCGCGCGCACGCTGTCGGGCGATCTGTACATCCGCGACTGGACCCAGCAGAACAAGACCTGGTTCTCGGCGGTGCAGATCGAGAAGCGCATGATGTTCATCATCCTGACGCTGATCATTGCGGTGGCCGCGTTCAATCTGGTGTCGTCGCTGGTGATGACGGTGACCAACAAGCAGGCCGATATCGCGATCCTGCGCACGCTCGGCGCGCAGCCCGGCTCGATCATGAAGATCTTCGTCGTGCAGGGCGTGACGATCGGCTTCATCGGCACGGCGACCGGCGTCGCGCTCGGCTGCCTGATCGCGTGGAGCATTCCGTGGCTCGTGCCGATGATCGAGCATCTGCTCGGCGTGCAATTCCTGCCGCCGTCGGTGTACTTCATCAGCGAGCTGCCGTCCGAGCTGGTTCCGGCGGACGTCGCGCGCATCGGCCTCATCGCGTTCGTGCTGTCGGCGCTCGCGACGCTCTATCCGAGCTGGCGCGGCGCGAAGGTCCGTCCGGCGGAGGCGCTGCGCTATGAATGACCGCCTCGTCCATCCCTCAACCGATTCATCCATGACCGCTCAGGACTCCGCGTCGCATCCGTTCGTGCTCGAAGCCACCGGCATTTCCAAAGCGTTCGTGCAGGGCGGGCTGAACGTGCAGGTGCTCAACAATGCGCAACTCGCCGTGCGGCGCGGCGAGAAGCTCGCGATCGTCGGCGCGTCGGGCTCCGGCAAGAGCACGCTGCTGCACGTGCTCGGCGGTCTCGACGACCCGAGCGCGGGCCACGTGTCGGTGCTCGGCAAGCCGTTCACGAAGCTCTCCGAGCGCGAGCGCAACGACCTGCGCAATCGCGCGCTCGGTTTCGTGTATCAGTTTCACCATCTGCTGCCGGAGTTTTCCGCGCTCGATAACGTCGCGATGCCGCTGCGGATTCGTCGCGAGACGACCGAAGTCGCGCGCCGCGAGGCCATGGCGGTGCTGGAGCGCGTCGGCATGGGGCATCGCGCGAAGCATCGGCCGGGCGAGCTGTCGGGCGGCGAGCGTCAGCGTGTCGCGATCGCGCGTGCGCTCGTCACGAAGCCCGCCTGCGTGCTCGCCGACGAGCCGACCGGTAACCTTGACGGCGGCACCGCCGACACGGTCTTCAACCTGATGCTCGAACTGTCGCGCACGCTCGAGACGAGCTTCGTGATCGTCACGCACGACCCGGAGCTGGCGGGCCGCTGTGATCGCATCATGCGGTTGCGCGACGGCGTGCTGCACGAAGAGCCGCCAGTGCCGGTCTGAGTGCGGGCCGGCACGGTCCGTCCTCTTGCCAGCGAGATAACTCATGTGGATCGACACGCACTGCCATCTCGACGCTTCGGAGTTCGACGCCGACCGTGATGCGGTTGCGGCGTCCGCGCGCCATGCGGGGGTGTCGCGCATCGTGATTCCGGCGATCGGGCCACGGAACTTCGCGGCGGTGCGCGAGCTCGCGCATCGCG
Source organism: Paraburkholderia sp. CI3 (assembly GCF_050436505.1). Taxonomy (NCBI): domain Bacteria; kingdom Pseudomonadati; phylum Pseudomonadota; class Betaproteobacteria; order Burkholderiales; family Burkholderiaceae; genus Paraburkholderia; species Paraburkholderia sp. CI3. The sequence continues at coordinate 1,464,273 of NZ_JBNDMI010000004.1, read as the reverse complement.
TCGACGGCGGCGCGTACGCGCTCGGCATTCATCCGCTGTTCACGCCGCACGCCGTCGATGCCGACCTCGACCTGTTGCGCATGGAGATCGAGGCGAGTCTCGACGATCCGCGCTTCGTCGGCATCGGCGAGATCGGGCTCGACTATTTCGTCGACGGCCTCGACGATGCGCGCCAGCAGTTTTTCTACAACGGCCAGTTGCAGCTCGCGCGCGAATTCGATTTGCCGGTCATCTGCCATGTGCGCAAATCGCAGGATCAGGTCATCAAAGGGCTGCGCCGGCATCAGATTCATCGCGGCATCGCGCACGCGTTCAATGGCAGTTTCCAGCAGGCGCAGGCGTACATCGATCAGGGCATGCATCTTGGGTTCGGCGGCAACCTCACGTTCGAGCGCGCCCGGCAGATCCGGCGACTCGCCGAACAGCTGCCGTTCGATGCGCTGGTCGTCGAGACCGACGCGCCGGATATCGCACCGTCGTGGATGTACAGGCAGCGCAATTCACCCGAGCAGATTCCGGCGATCGGCGCGAGCCTCGCACGACTGCGCGGTGTCACTTCCGACGCAGCCGCCCTTGGCACAACGGCTAACGCGCTCGCCGCGCTGCCGCGACTGGCGCTTTCCTCTGCATAATCGATTCCGTTGATCGAAAGGGTTCGCGTCGGGCGATCCCCACGCCCGGCGGGCTCGCTGCTGCCCGTTCACTGGCGCGGTGACGAGGCCCGGCGCCAGCGGGTACGGAGGGCGGATGCGGGCGGTCTGGTGTGGATTTGCGTTGGGGGTGGTCTGGCTGCAGCGACAGGCGGTGTTGCCGGGTACAGGCGCATGGTGCGCGTTGATACTGGTCGGCTGCACGGCGGCCGGCGTTGCGGTGTGGGGTTTGCGTGGCGGCGCAGCGGCTGCGGCCGCGGGTGTGACAGGTGTGACAGGTGTGACAGGTGCGGCCGGTGCGGCGCTCCAGCGCGAATACGAGCGGGGCTTCTCGCACCAGCTCGCTCCCCGCGTATGGCGCGACGCTCGCATGCGGCGGGTGGCCGGTTGGGGCGCGGTGTGGTGCGCGGCGATCTGCGTCGGCTTCGGCTACGCGGCCGTGCGCGCGCAAACGCGGCTCGCGGTGAGCCTGCCGCACGAGTGGGAAGGGCGCGATATCGAGGTGGTCGGCACGATCAAGGGATTGCCGACGCGTGACGACAAAGGCGCGCGCTTCCTGTTCGACGTCGATACGAACGGTGCGCGGCTCGCCGCTTTCCCGCGCGTGATCCAGCTAGCCTGGATCGCGCGCGGCGCCACGGCGCCGCGGCTCGAACCGGGCGAACGCTGGCGTCTGACCGTGCGCCTGAAGCGCCCGCACGGCAACGCGAATTTCGGCGTGCGCGATGCAGAGGCGAGTCTGCTCGCGCGCAACGTCCGCGCGACCGGCTACGTGAGCGTGCCGGACCATGCGCGGCGCCTGACCGGTCACGCGCGCGGGCTCGCCGTGCTGGTCGACCGCTGGCGCGCCGGGTTGCGTGCGCGTATCGACACGGTGCTTGCCGATGCGCCGCATCGCGGCATCGTCGTCGCGCTCGCGATCGGCGCGCAGGACGAAGTGAGCCCCGCCGACTGGCAATTGATGCGCGGCACCGGCACGAGTCATCTGGTGGCGATTTCGGGCTTGCATCTCGGCTTGGTCGCGGGGCTGACCGGCTGGCTCGCGGCGGCAATCTGGAGACGTTCGGGGTGGCTCGGCCGCAACTGGCCGCTGCGCTTGCCCGCGCAGCTCGTCGGCGTGACGGCGGGTGCGATGTTCGCCGCACTGCATGCCGCGCTCGCGGGCTTCAACGTGCCAGCGCAACGCGCACTTTGGATGGCCGCGCTCGTCGCGCTGGCGTTCGTCGGCGGCCGGCAGCTAGCGCGCTCCACGGTGCTCGCGTGGGCGCTCGGGCTCGTGCTGCTGGTCGATCCGTGGGCGGTCGTGTCGGCCGGATTCTGGCTGTCGTTTTGCGCAGTCGGCGCGATCCTGTTCGCGATGTCGGGGCGGCCGCGCGTGCGGGTTCCACTGGCGTCCCGTCATCATGAAGACGAGGAGGGCAGCGCGGCGCGTCCCGTATCGATCCGGCGTCTGCGCGTGCTCGCCGAACGGTTGCGCAGCGCCGCTCACGCGCAGTTCGCGGTGACGGTCGCGCTGGCGCCGCTGACCGCCTACTGGTTCGCGCAAATTCCGCTCGCCGGTCCGCTCGCGAACGCGTTCGCGATTCCCTGGGTGAGCCTGCTCGTCACGCCGACGGTGCTCGCGGGCGTCGCATTGCCCGCGCCGCTCGATGCGTTCGCGTGGCGCGCCGCGCACACGCTGCTCGATGGTCTCGCGGCCGGCCTGCAACTGGCGTCGGGACCGCGCTGGACGCTGTGGTGGCTGCCGCAGCCGCATGCGTGGGCGCTGGCCGCGGCGGCGCTCGGTGTGCTGTGGTGTCTCGCGCCGCGCGGCTGGCCACTGCGCTGGGCGGCGCCGCTGTCGTGGCTGCCGCTGCTGATGCCCAGCGCAAGCGGCGCACTCGCCGAGCCATCAGGCGCGTTCCGTCTGACTGCGCTCGATGTCGGGCAGGGCTCGTCGGTGCTCGTGCAGACCGCGCATCACGCGTTGCTGTTCGATGCGGGTCCCGGTCCGGAATCGAGCCACGCTGGCGAGCGCGTGGTGGTGCCGTTCCTGCGGGCGCAAGGCGTGACGACGCTCGATACGCTGATGATCAGTCACGCCGATTCGGATCATGCGGGCGGCGCCCCTGCCGTTTTCGATGCGATCGAGGTGCGTCAGCTGGTGGCTGCTCTGGAGCCGGACAATCCGCTGTGGCCGAAGGCAAAACAGCATGGCACGCAGACGCTGCCGTGCGTGGCAGGGCAGCGCTGGCAGTGGGATGGTGTTGAGTTCGCCGTGCTGTGGCCTGACGTCGGGGCACTCACGGGCAAGGCGAACGAGCATTGCTGCGTGTTGAGGGTCAGCACGTTGCCGCCCACCAACGCGAGCCAGGCGGCGGCGTTCGTCGGTGCGATAGCACCGCGTTTCACGGCCCTGCTGACCGCCGACATCGAAGCGCCGACCGAACGCGCGCTGCTCGCGCGCGATCCCGCTATGCTGCGCGCGCAAGTGTTGATGGTGCCGCATCATGGCAGCAAAACGTCGTCGACCGAGCCGTTCCTCGACTCTATCGATCCGTCCATCGCGTTATTTCAGGTAGGCTACGAGAATCGCTTCCATCATCCGAATGCGGGCGTGTTCGCGCGCTACGCGGCGCGCCATATCGAACTCGGGCGCAGCGATCGCGATGGCGCCGTGAGGGTCGACGTCGATCCGGGCGCGCGCGGTGAGGAGGGCGCCGCGATAACGCTCGAGCGTTATCGGGACACGCAGCGCCGCTACTGGATGGAGCCCTGAGCGCGTCGCGGCCCGATGAGCGCAACAGCGCAGACAACAGGCGCAAGCAGCGATATAAGCAGCGGCACAGGCAAAGCACCGCCCACGCGTGAAAAACACAACGGAGATCGCCGCAGTTGAAAAACATCATCCATTTCTCGCATGCGAACGGCTTTCCGGCCTCGACTTACCGGACGATCTTCGCCGAGCTCTCCGACGACTACGACGTGCGCTCGATCGAGCGGATCGGCCATGATCCGCGCTTTCCGGTCACGCAGGACTGGCCCCATCTGGTCGAGCAACTGCTTGACGATATCGCCCGCAAGTACGAGCAGCCGGTGTGGCTCGTCGGGCATTCGCTCGGCGGTTATCTGTCGCTGATGGCGGCGCTGAAAAAGCCGCAGTGGGTGAGGGGCGTCGTGATGCTCGACTCGCCGGTGATCGCCGGCTGGCGCAGCAGCATGCTGCGCGTGTCGCAATGGACCGGGCTCGACGAGCGGCTGTCGCCCGCCGCCGCGACGCGCAAGCGGCGCACGCAATGGACGAGCCGTGACGAAGCATGGCGGCACTTCCATTCGAAGCCCGCGTTCGCGCGCTGGGACGAGCGCATGCTGTCCGACTACATCGACTTCGGCATTCCGCAGAGTTCGCCCGACGGCACCCGGGTGCTCGCGTTCGATCGTCGCATCGAATACCAGATCTACCGGACGCTGCCGCATACGCTCGGCGCGCGGCTCGCGCGCGGCGCGCCGGTGCCGGTCGGGTTCATCGCCGGGACACGCTCGAAGGAAATCCGCCAGTCCGGGCTCGACGCGACGCGACGCGTGACCGGCGGGCATGTCGAGTGGATCGAGGGCAGCCATCTGTATCCGATGGAAAAGCCGATCGAAACCGCGCGCGCGGTGCAACGCATGCTGCGTGAGCTGGAGCGAACCGCCTGACGTGCTGCGCGCACGAAGCGGGCCCCAAACCGCTGCGCCGGCTGCCACGCGAGGCGGCCTCGGCACGCGTGGGTCGGCCGTTTTTTGCTGGGTCGGGACCATCCTTTACGGTATAATCCGTTTTTCCCGCGAGCATCCAGCGATGACCAAATATGTTTTCGTCACCGGCGGCGTAGTATCTTCCCTCGGCAAGGGTATTGCCGCCGCTTCCCTCGCCGCGATCCTCGAATCGCGCGGTCTTAAAGTCACCCTCCTCAAACTCGATCCCTACATCAACGTCGACCCCGGCACGATGAGCCCGTTTCAGCACGGCGAAGTGTTCGTGACTGAAGACGGAGCGGAAACCGACCTCGACCTCGGCCACTACGAGCGCTTCATCAGCACGAAGATGCGCAAGGCCAACAACTTCACCACGGGCCAGATTTACGAGTCGGTAATCCGCAAGGAACGCCGCGGCGATTATCTCGGCAAGACCGTGCAGGTCATCCCGCACATCACGAACGAAATCCAGGCATTCGTCGAGCGCGGCGCAGCGTCTGCGACGTGCGGCGAGCCGGATGTCGCCATCGTCGAAGTGGGTGGCACGGTGGGTGACATCGAATCGCTGCCGTTCCTCGAAGCCGCGCGCCAGATGAGCCTGCGCCTCGGCCGCAACAGCGCGTGCTTCGTGCACCTGACGCTGGTGCCCTGGGTCGCCACGGCCGGCGAACTCAAAACCAAGCCCACCCAGCACAGCGTGCAGAAGCTGCGCGAAATCGGCATTTCGCCGCACGTGCTGCTGTGCCGTGCCGACCGCCGCATTCCGGACGACGAGCGCGCGAAGATCTCGCTGTTCTCGAACGTGCCCGAAGACGCGGTGATTTCCGTGTGGGACGCGGACAGCATCTACAAGATTCCGCAGATGCTGCACGACCAGGGTCTCGACGCGATCATCTGCGAAGAGCTGAAGCTCACGCCGAAGGCGGCGGACCTGTCCATGTGGTCGGACCTCGTCGAGAAGCTGCAGAACCCGAAGCACGAAGTGACGATCGGCATGGTCGGCAAGTACGTCGATCTGACCGAGTCGTACAAGTCGCTGATCGAAGCGCTGCGTCATGCGTCGATGCATACGTCGACGCGCGTGAACATCGAGTACATCGACTCCGAAGAGATCGAAACGCAAGGCGTCGAGAGCCTCAAGCATCTCGACGCGGTGCTCGTGCCGGGCGGCTTCGGCCGTCGCGGCACCGAAGGCAAGATCGCCGCGATCCGCCATGCGCGCGAAGCGAAGGTGCCGTATCTCGGCATCTGCCTCGGCATGCAGCTCGCCGTCATCGAATTCGCGCGCGACGTCGTCGGCCTGAAGGACGCGAACAGCACCGAGTTCGATCAGGAAACGAAGAACCGCGTGGTTGCGCTGATCACCGAATGGTACGACCGCGAAGGCCGCGTCGAGAAACGCACGGAAGAATCGGACCTCGGCGGCACGATGCGCCTCGGCTCGCAGCGCTGCCCGATCAAACCCGGCACGCTCGCCGAAGAGATCTACGGCACGGATGTGAACGAGCGTCATCGTCACCGTTATGAGGTGAATAACCGTTTCGTGCCCCAACTCGAAGGCGGCGGCCTCATCATTAGCGCCCGTACGCCGAGCGAGGATCTGCCGGAAATGATGGAATTGCCGCGCAGCATGCACCCGTGGTTCGTCGGCGTGCAGTTCCACCCGGAATTCACGTCCACGCCGCGTGACGGTCATCCGCTGTTCAAGTCGTTCGTCGAAGCGGCGCTCGCGCATCAGCAGTCGAGGGTCGAGGAGAAAGCATGAAACTGGGCGATTTCGAAATCGGGCTCGACAAGCCGTTTTTCCTGATCGCCGGCACCTGTGTCGTCGAATCCGAACAGATGACGATCGACACGGCCGGCCGCCTGAAGGAAATCTGCGCGAAGCTGGACATTCCGTTCATCTACAAATCGTCGTACGACAAGGCCAATCGCAGCAGCGGCAAGTCGTTTCGCGGTCTGGGCATGGACGAAGGTCTGCGCATCCTGTCGGAAGTGAAGCGCCAGCTCGGTCTGCCGGTGCTGACCGACGTGCACGCCGAACACGAGATCGAGCAGGTGGCGTCGGTCGTCGACGTGCTGCAAACGCCCGCGTTCCTGTGCCGTCAGACCGACTTCATCCACGCGTGCGCGCGCTCGGGCAAGCCGGTCAACATCAAGAAGGGCCAATTTCTCGCGCCGCACGACATGAAGAACGTGATCGACAAGGCGCGCGACGCCGCGCGTGAAGCGGGTCTGTCCGAAGACCGTTTCATGGCGTGCGAGCGCGGCGTGTCGTTCGGCTATAACAACCTCGTGTCGGACATGCGTTCGCTCGCGATCATGCGCGAGACCAACGCGCCGGTCGTGTTCGACGCGACGCATTCGGTGCAGTTGCCGGGCGGTCAGGGCACGAGCTCGGGCGGCCAGCGCGAATTCGTGCCGGTGCTCGCGCGCGCCGCGGTCGCGGTCGGCGTCGCTGGTCTGTTCATGGAAACGCACCCGAATCCGGCGCAAGCGAAGTCGGACGGGCCGAACGCGGTGCCGCTCAATCGCATGGCCGACCTGCTCGAGACGCTCGTCACGCTCGACCGGGCCGTCAAGCGCGGGCCGTTCCTCGAAAGCGATTTCAACTGATTCAGGTGTGCGCCGCGTGTCACGATTGCCCTCGATAATCGACCCGCGGCGTTTTCGCATAATGGTCGTCGAACGTATCGGCGCGCGAGCTGTCTGTCGGGGAGACCGGCAGGCGCTTTGCATGGGACCGGAGTAGGCGCTAAAGCGCCAATTCCGGTTCGACAGCGCGATGCAAGGTCACAGTAAAGAATTCAACGTCATCCTTTGAGGAAACCATGAGTGCTATCGTAGACATCATCGGTCGAGAGATTCTCGATTCGCGAGGCAACCCCACCGTCGAATGCGACGTGCTGCTCGAGTCAGGCACGATGGGGCGCGCGGCCGTGCCGTCAGGCGCGTCGACCGGCTCGCGCGAAGCGATCGAACTGCGCGACGGCGAAGCCGGCCGCTACGGCGGCAAGGGTGTGCTGAAGGCCGTCGAGCACATCAACACGGAAATCTCCGAAGCGATCATGGGTCTCGACGCTTCCGAGCAGGCGTTCCTCGACAAGACGCTGCTCGAGCTCGATGGCACCGACAACAAGTCGCGCCTCGGCGCGAACGCGATGCTGGCCGTGTCGATGGCCGTCGCGAAGGCCGCGGCCGAGGAGGCCGGTCTGCCACTGTACCGCTACTTCGGCGGCTCGGGCGCCATGCAACTGCCGGTGCCGATGATGAACATCGTCAACGGCGGCGCGCATGCGAACAACAGCCTGGACATCCAGGAATTCATGATCGTGCCGGTCAGCCAGCCGAGCTTCCGCGAAGCACTGCGCTGCGGCGCCGAAGTGTTCCACGCGCTGAAGAAGATCCTGTCGGACCGCGGCATGAGCACGGCAGTCGGCGACGAAGGCGGCTTCGCACCGAACTTCGGCAGCAACGAGGAATGCCTGTCCACTATTTTGCAAGCCATCGAGAAAGCAGGCTACCGCGCCGGTGAAGACGTGCTGCTCGCGCTCGACTGCGCGGCCAGCGAGTTCTACCACGACGGCAAGTACCAGCTCGCGGGCGAAGGCCTGCAGCTGTCGTCGACGGAATTCGCGGACTACCTCGCGAACCTCGCCGACAAGTTCCCGATCGTGTCGATCGAAGACGGCATGCACGAGGGCGACTGGGAAGGCTGGAAGACGCTGACCGACAAGCTCGGCAACAAGGTCCAGCTGGTCGGCGACGACCTGTTCGTGACGAACACGCGCATCCTGAAGGAAGGCATCGAGAAGGGCATCGCGAACTCGATCCTGATCAAGATCAACCAGATCGGCACGCTGACGGAAACCTTCGCGGCGATCGAAATGGCCAAGCGCGCGGGCTACACGGCGGTGATTTCGCACCGTTCGGGCGAAACTGAAGACTCGACGATCGCGGACATCGCAGTCGGTCTGAACGCCGGCCAGATCAAGACAGGTTCGCTGTCGCGTTCCGACCGCATCTCGAAGTACAACCAGCTGCTGCGTATCGAGGAAGATCTCGGCGATATCGCGAGCTACCCGGGCAAGTCGGCCTTCTACAATCTGCGCTAAGCGGTCTTCGCCAGATTGTTCACGCCGATCGATGAGCCGGTTATCCTTCGTTTCTGATTGACCTCGCCGCCCTGCGTATAGCGCAGGGCGGCGCGTATTTATTGTGCTTACTTCATGCGGCTTGTCACTGCTGTCCTGATCGTTCTGCTGGCGTTGATCCAGTACCCGCTCTGGTGGGGGCACGGCGGCTGGCTGCGCGTGCATGAGTTGCAGGGACAACTCGCGCAGCAACTGCAGAAGAATGCCGACGCGAAGCTGCGCAACGAGCGCATCCAGGGCGAAGTGCAGGACCTGCAGAATGGCACGGCCGCGGTCGAAGAGCGGGCGCGCTACGAAATGGGCATGGTCAAGGACGGCGAAGTGTTCGTGCAGTTCGTGTCGCCGAACCAGCCGTTGCCGTTGGCGAATACGCCGTCGGCGAACACCTCGACGCGCGGTGAGGTGTCGGCCGCGCCGCTGCATGTGGTGCCGAATCCGGAGTCGCGCGCGAAGCCGGATCGCAAGCATGGCGGGAAGGCACCGGCTGCGAAGGAGAAGAAGCCGGTGCACTGAGGTTCGATATTTCGCATCGGCCTCGCAGGAAGGCGCAAAAAAAGCGCGGTTCATCTTGAACCGCGCTTTTTTGTTTTTATGCTGCCGTGTTCGCCCTACCAGCCCCAATACGGCCCGAACCCGACGCCGATCCCGGTTCCCCAGCCACGTCCCCAGCCGCCGCTCGAGAAGCCCGCGGAAAACCTCACGGGCGGCGAACGCGAGTAATAGCGCGACCAGGCTTGCGCGGCGGCGTCCGCGGCCATTGTCTGATTCTGTTCGAACATGACCTGTTGCTCGATCGCGTCATAGCGCGCGCGTTCCTCCGGTGTCAGCGTCTGCGTATCACTGATGGCTTCGGCCTGATCGGGCGGCAGACGGCTCAGAATCGGCGCTGGACCACGCGGATCGATCGAGCAGCCGGCCAGCACCGCGCTGCCCGTGAGGACGGCAAGGATCACCGAAAGCGTGTGCTTCATGGTCGAATCTCCATCGGTCCGAGGCTCGAGCAAGCGTCTTCCAACGCGCAGCGCCGCATGCATCCTGCCAAAGTATCAACGCCGCGCTCAAAAGCAACGCGCCGCCCGAGCCGTGACGAGGCATGGGGCGGCGCGGTCAGGACTTGCGTTGAAGAGCCCGATCAGTTCACGGGCACGTACTCCGCTTCGGCGAAAGCGCGGTCTAGTGCCGCTGCGCGGCTGCCGGCGTCACACCCTGTGAGAGTCCGCCGGCCACGAAAAGTTGCGCGACGTCGACCGGGTCGAACTCGTAGCGCTGATTACAAAACTCGCAGTGAATCTCGACGTGGCCGCGTTCCTCGATCACGCTGTCGACTTCATCGCGGCCAAGCATCTTCAGCATCGCGCCGACTTTTTCGCGCGAGCACGTGCATTCGAAGCGCGCGGTAACCGGCTCGAAATGCTGGACGTTTTCCTGCCAGAACAGGCGTCGGAACACCGTCTCAGGTTCTTCCTTCAGCAGCTCGTCGTGCGACAGCGTGCCGCCGAGCGTGCACACGCGTTCCCACGTATCTGCGTCGAGCTCGCCCGGATGCGGGACGATGCCGCCGTCGCCCGGCAGTTTCTGCAGCAGCATGCCGACCGCGCGCTCGGTGTTCGCCGCGAGCCACATGCGCGTGTCGAGCTGCTCGGAGTGATGCATATAGTGCTCGAGCACCTCGGCGATCGACTTCAGCGCTCCGTCCACGCCCGACAGCGGCACGATACTCTGGTACGGCTGCTGGCCGGGCTGCTTGGCGGCCGGGTCGAGCGTGATCACGCAGCGGCCGTAGCCGCTCGCGTTCACCAGATCGATGAGCGAGGTCGTGTCGTCGATCGTATGGGCGGCTTCGCCGGACAGCTTCGCGGTGGCGCGCATCGTCAGGTTCGAGCTGCACTGCACGACCAGCATCTTGACCGGGCCATCGCCGAAAATCTGCATGACGAGCGTGCCGTCGAACTTCAGGTTCGCCGACAGCAGCGCGCACGCGGCCATCATTTCGCCCAGAATCGTTCGCACGGGCGCCGGATAATCGCGGCGCGTCAGCACGTCCTGCCAGGTATTGCGCAGGGAAACGATCTCGCCGCGCACCGGCGCCGCGCTGAACATGAATTTTTGCAACTGGTCGCTCACAACTTTTCCTCGCTGGAATGACGCGGCATGACGCCGCGCCTTTGCGCACCGCGCGCCGGCCGTCTAGCCGATGCGTACGAGCCGCGCCTTGAAATACTCGCGGCGCCCGGCATAGCTTGCCGCGCCGCGCTGCATGTTGGCGATATCCGCTTCCGTCAGTTCGCGCACCGCCTTCGCGGGCGCGCCGAGGATCAGCGTATTGTCGGGAAACACCTTGCCCTCGGTGACGATGGCGCCCGCTCCGACCAGACAGTTGCGGCCGATCACCGCGCCATTCAAGACCACCGCCTGAATTCCGATCAACGCGCCTTCCTTGATCGTGCAGCCGTGCAGCATCGCCTGATGGCCGATCGTCACGTTCGACTCGACCGTCAGCGGATAGCCGGGGTCGGTGTGCAGCACCGCGCTTTCCTGCACGTTGCTGCCGGCGCCGATCGTGATCGGCTCGTTGTCGCCGCGCAGTGTCGCGCCGAACCACACGCTCGCGTTCTCCTCGAGCGTTACGTTGCCGATGATGTTCGCCGAATCCGCGACGAACACGCTTTCATGAATGATCGGGGCGGCTTCGCCCAGCTTGTAAATCGTCACAATGTCTCCTTGTTGGTCAGAGCCGGGCCTTCGGTGACTCCGATCCTGTGCACGATGATGGTCTGATCGGTTGCCACGCATGCGCGGGGCGGCGCGCAGCCGGTGCGGTGCGAGGTTGGCGGTCTTGCGTCGCCAACTGACGGGCGTGCCCGAAAGCGCGCCGGTTGGTCGAATCGGGTATTGTAAACGGTTGTGTGCATGAGCCGCTTGGCCGCTCGCGCGCGGCTCAGCCGCCGTCTGTCCGTCGTCTTTACCGCCTCCAACGCCGATCTGTTTGTCATGACGTCCGCCGCTTCGCCCGTTTCTGTCGCTTCTCCCGCATCGAATTCTCACGACGAGCCGCCGTGCGCGCGCCGCGCCGCGCTCGCCGCGTTGCGCGAGCGGGATCCGGCCGCGAAGGCCGCGGCGGCCCGCGAGTTGTACGCTGCGGTACTCGACGGTCGCGCGCTCTGTGACTCCGGCCTCGATCTCGCCGAGCCCGCTGGCCTGCCGGGCCGCCCCGAACGGCCCGAACTGGTCGAACCGCGCCAACTCGGTCGACGCAGCATGCAGTCGCCGCAGGGCCGCGCGGTGCTGCTCCACGCGCTCGCGCACATCGAGTTCAATGCGATCAATCTGGCGCTCGACGCCATCTGGCGTTTCCCCGGCATGCCCGCCGGGTTCTATACCGACTGGCTCAAAGTCGCCGCCGAAGAGGCGTATCACTACTCGCTGCTCGCCGCGCGTCTCGCCGAATATGGCCACGCGTACGGCGACTTCCCGGCGCACGGCGGCCTATGGGACATGTGCGAGCGCACCCGTGGCGACGTGCTCGCGCGCATGGCGCTCGTGCCGCGTACGCTCGAAGCGCGCGGCCTCGACGCGTCGCCGCCGATCCGCGCGCGTTTGCAGCAGGCCGGCGATCACTCGTCGGCGACGATTCTCGACGTGATCCTGCGCGATGAAATCGGCCACGTGCTGATCGGCAACCGCTGGTTTCGTCACCTGTGCGACGCGGACGGCCTCGATCCGCACCACACCTATCTGCGTCTCGCCGACCAGTATCACGCGCCGAAACTGCGTGGCCCGTTCAATTTCGAAGCGCGCCGCGACGCTGGTTTCGACGATGCCGAACTCGCCGCGCTCGCGAGTCAGGATGCGCAGCAAGCCATGCAGGCAACGGACGACCGAGCATCGCGTCAATAAACCGTTACCACTTCTTGCGCCGCTGTTCCTATAATCGAACGACCATTCTTTTTTACGGGTGCGCCGTTCATGAATACATCCCGCTCTGAGTTCGTTGCCGCGCGCGGCGTCCGGCTGCACGTGCGGCGCTGGGGCCATCCCGATGCGCGGATACTGTTCATGCTGCACGGCTGGATGGACGTCGGCGCGTCGTTCCAGTTCGTCGTCGACGCGCTCGGTGGCGACTGGCAGGTGATTGCGCCCGACATGCGCGGCTTCGGTCTGTCCGACTGGCCGGTCGCCGAGCGCGGCGGCGGCAGCTACTGGGTGCAGGACTATCTCGGCGATCTCGACGCGCTGATCGACCACTACGCGCCCGACGGCCAGGTGAACCTCGTCGGTCACAGCATGGGCGCGAACGTCGTGTGCCTGTATGCGGGCGTGCGGCCGCAGCGGGTACGGCGCGTGGTCGATCTGGAAGGCTTCGGGCTCGCGCGATCGCATTCGGCGCAGGCGCCGAAGCGCCTGCTCAACTGGCTCGACGAATTGCGCGATCCACCGCAGCTCAAGCGCTACGCGTCGCTCGACGAGGTCGCCGCGCGCCTGATCAAAACCAATCCGCGCCTCGATCCGCGGCGTGCGCAGTTTCTCGCGCAGCACTGGTCGAAGCCGGATGGCGAAGGGCGCTTCATGCTGCTCGCCGATCCGGCGCACAAGGTCCGCGGCCCGACGCTGTATCGCCTCGACGAGGTGATGGCGGTGTGGCGTAAGGTCAGCGCGAAGGTGCTGCACGTCGAGGCCGCCGGCTCGCCGACGCTCGCGCAGATCGCCGGCGACATTCCGGTCGACGAATTCAAGGCGCGTTTCCAGGCGTTTCCCGATTGGCGCGAGAAGATCATCGACGGCGCGGGGCACATGCTGCATCACGACCAGCCGGAGCAGATCGCCGCGTTGATCGAGGGGTTCTGCACCTGACACCGCGCCTGAAGCGTCGTTTGAAACGGCGCTCGTGGGTCGCCCGGAGGTCGCGGGATCGGCGCTGACTGGTCTTGACCTCGCGGCACGCCGGCAACCGGCACTGGCGTCGCGAGATACCCCTGCGGCCCCTTACTGCATTGCAGTAAAATGACCGCAGAACCCTTCCAGGACCACGATGAACGCCGATCTTCACTGCCACTCCACCGTTTCCGACGGCCAGTTCGCGCCGGCCGACGTCGCGCGCCGCGCGCACGCTAACGGCGTGACGCTGTGGGCGCTCACCGATCACGACGAAGTGGGCGGCCAGCACGAGGCGCGCACCGCGGCCGAGGCTCTCGGCATGGATTACCTGAGCGGCGTCGAGATTTCCGTCACGTGGGCGGGGCGCACCGTGCATATCGTCGGACTCGGCATCGATCCGGGCAGCCAGATCCTGATCGACGGTCTCGCCCGCACGCGCGACGGCCGCGCCGCGCGCGCCGAAGCAATCGGCGAGCAACTGGCCACGCTCGGCATTCCAGACGCGTACGAGGGCGCGCTGCATTACGTATCGAATCCCGAAATGATGTCGCGCACGCATTTCGCGCGCTTCCTGGTCGAGCACCGCCACTGCGCAAACACCCAGGAAGTGTTCGACCGCTATCTCGGCGACGGCAAGCCGGCTTACGTCGCGCACCGCTGGGCCAGGCTCGCCGACGCACTCGGCTGGATCCAGGCCGCGGGCGGCGTCGCGATCGTCGCGCATCCCGGTCGTTACGCATATTCGCAACTTGAATTCGACGCGTTCTTTGGCGAATTCATCGACCTCGGCGGCGAGGCGATCGAGGTCGTGACCGGCAGCCACACGCCCGACCAGTACCGCGAATATGCGGACGTCGCGCGTCGCTATGGCTTCGAGGCCTCGCGCGGTTCCGACTTCCATGCGCCTGGCGAAGGCCGCATCGAACTCGGTGCACTGCCGCCGCTACCCGCCGATCTGAAGCCCGTTTGGGAACGCTGGCTGTGACCGCGCGCCGTGCCGGAGCGGCACGGCGCGCGCGGGGGCCGGCTGGATGCGGCACGCGCTCTGCTCGCCGCAGCCCATCCGCCGCAGTTCGTCTGCCGCCATCGTGAGTCTCCATGTCCCAATACTTTCGACTTCACCCCGACAATCCGCAACCGCGTCTCGTCAAGCAGGCCGTGCAGATCATCAACGGCGGCGGCGTGGTCGCCTTGCCGACCGATTCGACTTACGCGCTCGCCTGCCGTCTCGACGACAAGGATGCGGTCGAACGTCTGCGGCGCATCCGCGGACTCGACGAAAAGCAACTACTGTCGCTGCTCGTGCGTGATCTGTCGGAGCTCGCCAATTTTGCTATGGTGGACAACTGGCAGTACAGGCTGCTTAAGTCGGTGACCCCGGGTCCGTACGTGTTCGTGCTGCAGGCCACCAAGGAAGTGCCGCGGCGCGTGTCGCATCCGTCGCGCAAGACGATCGGCCTGCGCGTGCCGGATCACGCGATCACGCTCGCGATTCTCGAGGAGCTCGGCCAGCCGCTGCTCGGCTCGACACTGATCATGCCCGGCGAAACCGAGCCGCTGAACGACCCCGAGGAAATCCGCGCGCGGCTCGAAAAGCAGCTCGATCTGGTGATCGACGGCGGCGCGTGCGTGTGCGAGCCGTCGACAGTGATCGATCTGACCGGCTTGGAGCCGGTGCTGGTGCGGGCAGGGCGCGGCTCGCTCGCGCCGTTCGGTCTCGAGGAAACGGCGTGAGCGTCGTGAGCGAAAGCGGACAGACACGCGCGAGCGCATTGTTACAATAGCGAGCTATGGATTCTTCCCTGATACAGACGATTGCGGTGTACGCGCTGCCGGTGATCTTCGCGATTACGCTGCACGAGGCTGCGCATGGCTACGTCGCGCGCTGGCTCGGCGACAACACCGCGTACGTGCTCGGCCGCGTGTCGCTGAACCCGATGCGGCACATCGATCCGCTCGGCACGATCGCCATTCCGCTGCTGCTGTACTTCGCAACGAGCGGCGCGTTCGTGTTCGGCTATGCGAAGCCGGTGCCGGTCGCGTTCGGCAATCTGCGCAACCCGCGCTGGGGCAGCCTATGGGTCGCGGCGGCCGGGCCCGTGTGCAATTTCATCCAGGCGCTGTTCTGGGGCGTGTTCGGCGTTGCGCTCGCGGGGCTCAATGTCAACGAACCGTTTTTCACGCGCATGGCGGGCGCGGGCGTCGGCGTCAATCTCGTGCTCGGCGTGCTGAACCTGTTTCCACTGCCGCCGCTCGATGGCGGCCGCGTGGTGATGGCCCTGTTGCCGCCGAAGCAATCGATCGCGTTGTCGCGGCTCGAGCCGTACGGCTTTTTCATCGTGATGGCGCTGGTGATGACGGGTACGCTCACGCGTTTCTGGTTGAGGCCACTCGTGACGCTCGGGTATAGCGCGATCACCGCAATTCTGACTCCACTTGTTTCGCTTTTCTAAATAACCATGTTCCCAGACCGTATCTTCTCCGGTATGCGGCCCACCGGGTCGTTGCACCTCGGCCACTATCACGGCGTGCTGAAAAACTGGGTGCGGCTGCAGTCCGAATACCCCTGCTTCTTCTGCGTGGTCGACTGGCACGCACTGACGACGCACTACGAAACGCCCGAAGTGATCGAAAAGAACGTGTGGGACGTGCTGATCGACTGGCTCGCTTCCGGCATCGATCCGGCGCAGGCGACGCTGTTCATCCAGAGCAAGGTGCCCGAGCATGCCGAGCTGGCGCTGCTGCTCGGCATGAGCACGCCGCTCGGCTGGCTCGAACGCGTGCCGACCTACAAGGAGCAGATGGAAAAGCTGAAGGACAAGGACCTGTCCACCTACGGCTTCCTCGGCTATCCGGTGCTGATGGCGGCGGACATTCTGCTGTATCGCGGCTCGCTCGTGCCGGTCGGTGAAGACCAGGTGCCGCACGTCGAGATGACGCGCGAAATCGCCCGTCGTTTCAACTACCTGTACGGCCGTGAGCCGGGCTTCGAGGAGAAGGCGAACGAAGCCGCGAAGAAGCTCGGCGGCAAGCGCTCGAAGCTGTATCACGAGTTGCGCAACGCGTATCAGCAGGAAGGCGACGACGAAGCGCTCGAACGCGCGCGGGCGATGCTGCAGGAATCGCAAAGCCTGTCGATGAGCGATCGCGAGCGTCTGTTCGGCTATCTCGAAGGTTCGCGCAAGATCATCCTCGTCGAGCCGCAGGCGATGCTGACCGAGGCGTCGCGCATGCCGGGTCTCGACGGCCAGAAGATGTCGAAGTCGTACGGCAACACGATCGGCCTGCGCGAAGACGCGGAAACCATCACGAAGAAGGTCCGTACGATGCCGACCGACCCCGCGCGCGTGCGCCGCACCGATCCGGGGGATCCCGACAAGTGCCCGGTGTGGCAGTTGCATCAGGTCTATACCGACGAAGCGACCCACGAGTGGGTGCAGAAGGGCTGCCGCTCGGCAGGCATCGGTTGCCTCGATTGCAAGCAGCCGGTCGTCGAAGGGATTCTGCGCGAGCAGCAGCCGATGCTCGAGCGCGCGCAGAAGTACATGGACGACCCGTCGCTGTTGCGCGCGATCGTCGCCGATGGCTGCGACAAGGCACGCCGGTTCGCGACCGAAACGATGCGCGACGTCCGTGAGGCGATGGGGCTGTCGTACAACTGATGCGCACCCGACGCACCGCGGTGCAGCGATGAGCACGCCCGTTACCAGTGGCTTGCATGGCCTCGGTGAACCGTCGCGCTGGGTGCGTCACTGGGCGCACCTGATCGCGCCGGGCGGCGCGGTGCTCGACGTCGCGTCGGGGGCCGGGCGGCATGCGCGCTTTTTTGCGTCGCTCGGCCATCCGGTCACCGCGATCGATCGCGACGCGGCTGCTCTCGACCTGCTGCGCGACGCGCCGCTCGTCACACCTCTCGTGGCCGATCTCGAAGGCGCGACGTGGCCGCTACCGGCCGATGCGGCGTTCGCCGCCGTCGTGGTCACCAACTACCTGCACCGGCCGCTTTTTCCGCAGTTGCTGCGCGCGCTCGCGCCCGGCGGCGTACTGGTTTACGAGACCTTCGCGCAAGGAAACGAAAGCGTCGGCAAACCCTCCAATCCGGCGTTTTTGCTCGCGCCTGGCGAACTGCTCGACACCGTGCGGGGCCACCTGCGGGTGATCGCATTTCAGGACGGATTTCTCGCCGAGCCGCGTCCGGCCTACATTCAGCGCATCTGCGCGGTTCGGGAAACGGCCCGGGCGCATGATCCCGCACGGGCAACAGCGCCACCTTGTTACGAGTTGGCTGGCTAATCCGCTACAATCGCGGTTTACCTGATCATATTCATGGCGTTTCATGACTAACGGCAACCACAGCGGTCACCAGGACGGCGTTCAGATCCGCGGCAGCATTCCTGCCATCATCACTCCGATGCTCGAAGACGGCAGCCTCGATCTGCCGGCGTTTCGCAAACTGATCGACTGGCACGTCGAGGAAGGCACGAATGCGCTCGTCGTGGTCGGCACGAGCGGCGAGTCGGCCACGCTGTCGGTCGAAGAACACGTGCTGATGGTCAAGACCGCGGTCGAGCATACCGCTGGACGCATTCCTGTCATCGCGGGCGCGGGTGCCAATTCCACCGCTGAGGCGATCGAACTCACGCAACACGCGAAGGACGTCGGCGCGGATGCCACGCTGCAGGTCGTGCCGTACTACAACAAGCCGACCCAGGAAGGCATCTACCGCCATTTCGCGAAGATCGCCGAAACCGTCGATCTGCCAGTGATTCTGTACAACGTGCCGGGCCGCACCGTCGCCGACATGAGCAACGAGACCATCCTGCGCTGCGCACAGGTGCCGGGCATCGTTGGCGTGAAGGAGGCCACGGGCAACATCGACCGCGCCGCGCATCTGATCAAGTCGGCGCCGGCGCATTTCGGCATCTATAGCGGCGACGACCCCACCGCGATCGCGCTGATGCTGCTCGGCGGTCACGGCAATATTTCGGTCACCGCGAACGTCGCGCCGCGCGCAATGAGCGAACTGTGCAAGGCCGCGCTCGCCGCGGACGTGAAGACCGCGCGCGACATTCATCTGAAACTCCTGTCACTGCACAAGTACCTGTTTGCCGAAGCGAATCCGATTCCGGCGAAGTGGGCGCTGCAGCAACTGGGGCGTGTGCAGGGCGGCATCCGCCTGCCGCTCACGCCGCTCGACGCGCAATACCACGAAGTGGTGCGCGGCGCGCTGCGCGAAGCGGGCCTGCTCGGCTGAACGGGCCGACCGTCCCGCTGCCCACGCAAGACCGCCACCGGCATTTCATTAACCGACGTCGCTTCAGCCCACGTTCCCGGCAGATCGAACGAGGCATCGCGTTCCAGCATCACGAAGGACCTCATGAAACGTTCCGCACTTTCCCTCCACGCAACCCGCATGGCGGCGCTGGCGCTTGCCCTGTCGACGCTCGCCGGCTGTGACACGCTGAACGACTGGTTCGCTTCCGACCGCGTCAACTACAAGGCGACCTCGAGCGCGCCGCCGCTCGCCGTGCCGAGCGATCTGAGCACGTCGCCGAACGACCAGCGCTATGTGGCACCGCCGGCCAATCTGGCGCTTGGTGGCACGCCGACGCGCGCTGTCACGGCGGCCGGCAACGCGACCGAAGGTCAGCCGAACGCGCAGGATCCGCTCGGCATGCATATCGAGCGCGACGGCGACCGTCGCTGGCTGGTGGTAGACGGCCGTTCCCCGGAACAGCTCTGGCCGCAGCTGCAGGAGTTCTGGCAGGAAAACGGCTTCGTGCTGAAGACCGATGCGCCGGCCACCGGCATCATGACGACCGACTGGGCGGAAAACCGCGCGAACATTCCGGACGACTGGTTCCGCCGCACGATCGGCAAGGTCATCGACTTCGCCTATTCGTCGGGCACCCGCGACAGTTTCCGCACGCTGGTATCGCGCGGTCCGGACAGCGCGACCGATATCTCGATCACGCACAGCGCGATGGAAGAGGTGATGACCGGGCAGGACAAGACGTCTTCGCGCTGGGAAGAGCGTCCGCGTGATCCGGCGCTCGAGGCGCTGTTTCTCGCCAAGCTGATGCAGAAGTTCGGCCTGACTGAAGCACAATCGAAGCAGCTGCTGACCGACGCGCGCACCGCCGCCGCGCCGACCACGATCGAGCAGAACGCGGGTGCGTCGACGCTCGATCTGCAGGAGTCGTTCGACCGTGCCTGGCTGCGTGTGGGCCTCGCGCTCGATCGCACCAACTTTACGGTCGATAACCGCGATCGCGAGAAGGGCATCTACTACGTGCGCTACGCGGATTCGATGCAGGAACTGAAGAAGGAAGGCCTGTTCGGCAAACTGTTCTACAGCGGCAATTCGACGCGCAAGCCGGGCCAGGAATTCCTCGTCAACGTGCGCGCGAAGGGCGACGCGGTGACGCAGGTCGCGGTCGTCGACGCGAATGGGCAGATCGACACGTCGTCGGACGCGCAGCGCATCGTGTCGCTGCTGCACGCGCAACTGAACTAAGGCGGGTCGTGCGCTTCGCAAGTCTCGGCAGCGGCAGTGAAGGCAATGCGCTGCTGGTGGAGGCGCGCAGCGGTGCGGTCACCACGCGTGTGCTGCTCGATTGCGGTTTTTCCGCGCGCGAAGTCGAGCGGCGTCTGACGCGGCTCCGCGCGAGTGCCGAGCACCTCGACGCGATCCTGATTACGCATGAACATAGCGATCACATCGGCAGCGCATTGACGCTGGCGCGCAAGTGGTCGATTCCGCTGTACATGAGCTGGGGCACCGCGCGCGCGGTGGGCGCCGACGAAGCCGATGTTGACCTGCAGGTGCTGTGGGGCGACGAGGCGGTATCGATCGGAGAGCTCAGCGTTCTCCCTTATACCGTTCCGCACGACGCCCGCGAACCGCTCCAATACGTGTTCTCGAACGGCGCGAGCCGGCTTGGCGTGCTCACCGACGTGGGCACGTCCACGCCGCATATCAGCGCGGTGCTGAGTGGCTGCGACGCGCTCGTGCTCGAATGCAATCATGACGTGCAGATGCTCGCGGGCAGTCGTTATCCGCCGTCGCTGAAGGCGCGTATCGGCGGCAATCACGGGCATCTGAACAATCACGCGGCAGCTGAAATCCTGGCGTCGCTCGACCGCTCGCGCTTGCGGCATCTGGTCGCAGCGCATCTGAGCCAGCAGAACAATCTGCCGGAACTTGCGCAGGCGGCGCTGGCGGGCGTGCTTGACGCGGCTCCCACGGAGGTGGTGGTTGCGTCGCAGAGCGAAGGTTTCGCGTGGTTGACGGTGTGACTGTGGCACCCGGTTGGCGTCCGGTCGCGCTGCACGCCATGCGCCGGGTGGTCAGGTAATGAAGAAGCCCATAACGAGCAATCGTTATGGGCTTCTAATTTGAGCGTCGAGTGCGGCGTGGGGCACGCCGCACGGCCGGGCAAACTTAATTGCGGTTGCCGCCAAAAATGCCGAGCAGCGCAAGCAGATTGACGAACACGTTGTACAGATCCAGGTAGATCGCCAGCGTCGCCGTGATGTAATTCGTCTCGCCGCCGTTCACGACGCGCTGCACGTCGAACATGATGTAGGCGGAAAAGATCACGATTGCCATGACTGAAACCGTCAGCATCAGCGCCGGCAGTTGCAGGAACACGTTCGCGACCGAAGCCAGCAGGATCACGATCACGCCCATGAAGAGCCACTTGCCGAGGCCCGAGAAGTCGCGTTTGCTGACCGTGGCGATGGTCGCCATGGCCGCGAAGATCACACCGGTGCCACCAAAAGCGAGCATGATCAGCGACGGGCCGTTCGAGAAGCCGAGCACGAACGCGAGAATGCGCGACAGCATCAGCCCCATGAAGAACGTGAAGCCGAGCAGTACGAAGACGCCGACGGCGCTGTCCTTGGTGCGCTGGATCGCGAACATGAAGCCGAAGGCGATCGCGAAGAATGCCAGCATGCTCATGGCGGGGCTGGTGGCGGCGAACAGTGAGAAGCCGGTGGCAAGACCCACCCACGCGCCGAGCACGGTCGGAATCATGGACAGCGCGAGCAGCCAGTAGGTATTCCGTAGCACGCGGTTGCGTGTTTCGACCGTGCTGACCGCGCCGTTGCGGCCAAACATATACGGATGTTCGTTCATGATCTCTCCTTACCTCGGAAGCGTGTTTCGTGATGGTGATACGGCAATTTGCGAAGCGCCGGCGGGCGCACCGTTCATCCGTAAGATTAGCGCGGCAGCACGGAGTTTCAATACCTCCAGTCGCCCACATGGCCTACGCTACCAGTATTTCGCGCCCTTTGCTTTGATTCTTTCAGTGCTGTAAGGGTTCAATCGCAATGGCGCACGGGGAACATGCTACAATAGCGGATTCATTTGAATCTGTAACTTCTTAATTTTTTGGAGTTTTTATGGCGATCGAGCGCACCCTGTCGATTATCAAGCCGGACGCAGTGGCCAAGAACGTGATCGGCCAGATCTATACCCGTTTTGAAAACGCTGGTCTGAAGATCGTGGCATCGCGCATGGTTCATCTGTCGCGTGCTGACGCCGAGAAGTTCTACGCCGTGCACGCAGCACGTCCGTTCTTCAAGGACCTCGTCGAATTCATGATCTCGGGTCCGGTGGTCGTGCAGGCGCTGGAAGGCGAAAACGCGATCCTGAAACACCGTGATCTGATGGGTGCGACTGACCCGAAGAAGGCAGAAAAGGGCACGATCCGTGCCGACTTCGCGGACAGCATCGACGCCAACGCGGTGCACGGCTCGGACGCATCGGAAACGGCCGCGATTGAAATCGCATTCTTCTTCCCCCAAGTCAACGTCTACTCGCGTTGAGCGCCTCGCGCTGAGGTCAGGCACTGGCCTCGGTCGCAAGCCGTGTCCGCCTGGCGCGTTTCGTGCAGCCGAATTGTTTTATCGCATGAATCGCGCGCGTTGCACGGCAAAGTAGTAAGGTAAAAGCAGCAGGAATGGGCGCGAACGGGCACGGCGTTCATGCAGCTTGTTGCATGAACGTAGTCTCGCAATGAAATGGCAGGATTCGATATGACGAGCAGTCCCTCCGTCAACCTTCTCGACCTCGACGCCCAAGGGCTCGTCGCCTATTGCGACAGCCTGGGCGAGAAACCGTTTCGCGCCAAGCAATTGCAGCGCTGGATTCATCAATACAACGCTGCCGACTTCGACGGCATGACCGATCTCGCGAAGTCCTTGCGCGAAAAGCTCAAAGGGCGCGCCGCGATCACGATGCCGGGCGTCGTCAGCGACCACGTTTCGTCGGACGGCACACGCAAGTGGCTGATCGACGTCGGAAACGGCAACGCCGTTGAAACCGTCTACATCCCCGAAGAAACGCGCGGCACGCTGTGTGTGTCGTCACAGGCTGGGTGTGCGGTCAACTGCCGGTTCTGCTCGACCGGCAAGCAGGGGTTCTCCCGCAATCTCACCACCGGCGAAATCATCGGCCAGTTACGCATGGCTGAGTTTGTGCTGCGCGCGTCACGTGGTGATGCCGGCGGCCGCGCGATGGGGGGCGACGGCAAGGGCGAGCGCGTCGTCACGAACGTCGTGATGATGGGGATGGGCGAGCCGCTGCTCAATTACGACGCGGTCGTGCCGGCCATGCGCCTGATGCTCGACGACAATGCGTACGGCCTGTCGCGCCGGCGCGTCACGTTGTCCACTTCGGGCGTCGTACCGATGATGGACCGGCTCGGCGCGGATCTGCCCGTGGCGCTCGCAGTGTCGCTGCATGCCTCGAACGACGCGCTGCGCGACGTGCTGGTGCCGCTCAACAAAAAGTATCCGCTGCACGAGCTGATGGCGGCGTGCGAGCGCTATCTGAAAGTCGCGCCGCGAGATTTCATTACGTTCGAATACTGCATGCTCGATGGCGTGAACGACAGCGAGGCGCACGCGCGCGAGTTGCTCGCCGTCACGCGTAACGTGCCGTGCAAGTTCAATCTGATTCCGTTCAATCCGTTCCCCGAATCGGGCCTTATCCGTTCGAAGCCGGAACAGATCAAGCGGTTTGCGCAGGTGTTGATGGACGCTGGCGTGGTCACCACTGTGCGCAAGACCCGCGGCGACGATATCGATGCTGCCTGCGGTCAGCTGGCCGGCGCGGTGAAAGACCGCACGCGTCTTGCTGAGCGCACCGGGAAGGCGGCGAAGGTGATCGAGGTTCGCGCCGTGTAATCGCGAGGGGTGGCAGGGCGTCGGCGTTCGGCGGAAAGCACCGCGAGCGCAAAAAAGCTCCCATGCCACCGGCGATTAAAAGAAAGTTTGCAGAATCGATCGGGAGCGGTACACAAAGCCGCACATTTTGTTATAAACGGTCTGCGATTTGGACGTGACGCTCGAGCCCGTCCGGTCGCACGATTAAAAGAATCGACGCGAAAGGATTTGGGATGAGTGAGCCGCAGCACCCGCAGCCGCACGAGACAGACACGAGCGATGGCCATCCGGCACCCGTTGCAAGGGCGGTGGTCCAGCCTGTCGTGCAGCCGGCCCTTGATTCGTTGGCAGCGGTTGGCGCGCGCTTGACCCAGTTGCGCGAGTCGAAAGGCTGGACTATCGAGGACGTGTCGGCGCGGCTGAAGGTGTCGGTCGTCAAGCTGAGCGCGCTCGAGGCGGGCGACGTCAGCCATCTGCCGGACACGACGTTTGCACTCGGCGTCGTGCGCAGCTACGCGAAAATGCTGGGCGCCGATCCGGCGCCTTTTACGGCGGCGCTGCGTCGCGAGAAGGGCGTGCCGGCGCCGAATCTGTCGATGCCGGCGTCATCGGGCAAGGATCTGCCGCGCGGCAAGGTTTCGCTGTCGCTCGGCGACAGCGGGCATAAGAGCCGTTCGTGGCTGTGGGGCATTGCCGCGATCGTCGTCGCGGTCATCGCACTCGGGATGTGGCGCACTAACGGCGGTGATTCGTCCGCGTGGCTCGCGCGCCTGAAGGCAAGCGCGAATAGTTCGACTATCAGCGACACGGCGGCTTCGGGCGCGGTCGCTCAGGGTCCGGCGACGGCGGCGGAAGGGGCATCGGCGCCGGACGCGGCGGCCACGGCTGACAACGCGGCGAGCGCGGATAATGCGGTGTCTGCGTCGGCAACGCCGATGCCGGCTCCGCTTGCCACTGGCACCGCGCCGGGCTCGGCCCCGGCAGCGAATACAGCGGCAACGCCGGCACCGACGGCCGCGGCACCGAAGGCCGGCTCGCAGGCTCAGGCACAGGCCGCCATGGAGAGCGCAAATGCACCGGCGGTCGTGGCGAACGCGTCGGCACCGGCGGTCACGCCAGCGCTCGGCGAGGCGGTCGTCGCGCTGCGCGTGACGCAGGACAGCTGGTTCAGCGTGCGTGACAAGAACGGCAAGGAACTGTTCTCCGGCCTCGTGCATGCCGGCGATCCGAAGGAAGTGACGGGTGTCGGTCCGTTCAAGGTCACGGTCGGCAACAAGGCGGGTCTCGAGTCGGTGACGCTCGACGGCCAGCCGGTCGATCCGTCGAAATATGCGACAGCCAAGGGCAACGTGGCGCGCTTTGCGCTGCCTTGACAGATACGGTACGCGCCGCGGTCAACCGGTCCGCGGCGCTTTTTCAATTCAGGCGCTGCGTTTTTGCATAGCGCGTGCGGCGTAAATGGGTTTTTCGATGCAAACCGAAGCTCAATCCCAATCCTGTAGCAAGATCGTTTCAGACGAGCCGGTGTTCGGCGGCCCCGCGATGCGGCGCAAGTCGCATGCGGTCAACGTCCGATGGGGCGGCCAGCTCGTGACCGTCGGCGGCGATGCGCCGGTGCGCGTGCAGTCGATGACCAACACCGACACCGCCGACGCGATCGGCACCGCTATCCAGATCAAGGAACTGGCGCAAGCCGGGTCCGAACTGGTGCGTATCACCGTGAATACGCCGGAAGCGGCGGCGGCCGTTCCGGCGATCCGTGAGCAACTCGACCGCATGGGCGTGATGGTGCCGCTCATCGGCGACTTCCATTACAACGGCCACCTGCTGCTGCGCGACTATCCGGGCTGCGCGGAATCGCTGTCGAAGTACCGGATCAATCCGGGCAACGTCGGGCACGGCGCGAAGCGCGACACGCAGTTCGCGCAGATGATCGAGACGGCGGTCAAATACGACAAGCCGGTGCGCATCGGCGTGAACTGGGGCAGCCTCGACCAGGACCTGCTCGCGAAGATGATGGACGAAAACGGCTCGCGCGCCACTCCGTGGGAAGCGCAAAGCGTGAT
The DNA here is from genome assembly GCF_050436505.1 of Paraburkholderia sp. CI3. NCBI lineage: Bacteria > Pseudomonadati > Pseudomonadota > Betaproteobacteria > Burkholderiales > Burkholderiaceae > Paraburkholderia > Paraburkholderia sp. CI3. The sequence continues at coordinate 1,438,632 of NZ_JBNDMI010000004.1, read as the reverse complement.
GTACGAAGCGCTGATCCAGTCGGCGATCGGCTCGGCGGAACGTGCGGTCGAACTCGGCCTCGGGCGCGACCAGATCATCCTGTCGTGCAAGGTCAGCGGCGTGCAGGATCTGATTGCCGTGTACCGCGAACTCGCGCGCCGTTGCGATTTCGCGCTGCATCTTGGCCTGACCGAAGCGGGCATGGGCTCGAAGGGCATCGTCGCGTCGACTGCGGCGCTGTCGGTTCTGCTGCAGCAGGGCATCGGCGATACGATCCGTATTTCGCTGACGCCGGAACCGGGCGCGTCGCGCACAGGCGAAGTGATCGTCGGTCAGGAAATTCTGCAGACCATGGGCCTCCGGTCGTTCACGCCGATGGTGATCGCGTGCCCCGGCTGCGGCCGCACCACGAGCACGCTGTTCCAGGAACTCGCGTCGCAGATCCAGACCTACCTTCGTCAGCAGATGCCGGTGTGGCGCGACCAGTATCCCGGCGTCGAGCAGATGCACGTCGCGGTGATGGGCTGCATCGTCAATGGTCCGGGCGAATCGAAGCAGGCGAATATCGGCATCAGCCTGCCGGGCTCGGGCGAGAATCCGGCCGCGCCGGTGTTCGTCGACGGCGAAAAGGTGAAGACGCTGCGCGGCGAGAACATCGCGCAAGAATTCCAGCAAATCGTGAGCGACTACGTCGAGCGCCGCTATGGCCGCGCCGACGCGCTCAACTAAATACCGGCTATCGAAACACAGATGACTGAACAGAAGAAAAAGCTCGAGAAGCTGTCTGGCGTGAAGGGCATGAACGACATCCTTCCGCAGGAAGCCGGGCTCTGGGAATTTTTCGAAACCACCGTCAAGTCGATGCTGCGTTCGTACGGATACCAGAATATCCGCACGCCGATCGTCGAGCATACGCAGCTGTTCACACGCGGTATCGGCGAAGTGACCGACATCGTCGAAAAAGAGATGTACAGCTTCACCGACGCATTGAACGGCGAAAACCTGACGATGCGCCCGGAAAACACGGCGGCCGTGGTGCGCGCGTCGATCGAACACAACATGCTGTACGATGGCCCGAAGCGTCTGTGGTATATCGGTCCGATGTTCCGTCACGAGCGTCCGCAGCGCGGCCGTTATCGCCAGTTCCACCAGGTCGGTGTCGAGGCGCTCGGTTTCGCGGGTCCGGATGCGGACGCGGAAATCATCATGATGTGCCAGCGTCTGTGGGACGACCTCGGCCTGACTGGCATCAAGCTCGAAATCAACTCGTTGGGCCTCGCTGAAGAGCGCGCCGCGCATCGTGTCGAACTGATCGCGTATCTCGAAAAGCACATTGACGTGCTCGACGAAGACGCGAAGCGCCGTCTCTATACGAACCCGCTGCGCGTGCTCGATACGAAGAATCCTGCGCTGCAGGAACTCGCGCGGAACGCGCCGAACCTGATCGATTTTCTTGGGGAAGAATCGCGCGCGCACTTCGAAGCTCTGCAGCGTCTGCTGAAGGCGAACAACCTTCCGTTCACGATCAATCCGCGTCTCGTGCGCGGTCTCGATTACTACAATCTGACCGTGTTCGAGTGGGTGACCGACAAACTCGGCGCGCAAGGCACGGTCGCGGCGGGTGGCCGCTACGATCCGCTGATCGAACAGCTCGGCGGCAAGCCGACGGCTGCGTGCGGCTGGGCGATGGGTGTCGAGCGGATTCTCGAGTTGCTGAAGGAGGAACACCTCGTGCCGGAAGACGAAGGTTGCGACGTGTACGTGGTCCATCAGGGCGACACCGCGCGCGAGCAGGCGTTCATCATCGCCGAGCGTCTGCGCGATACCGGTCTCGACGTGATCCTGCATTGCAGCGCGGACGGTCAGTCGGCAAGCTTCAAGTCGCAGATGAAGCGCGCCGACGCGAGCGGCGCCGCGTTCGCGGTCGTGCTCGGCGAAGATGAGATCGCCAACGGCACGGTCGGCGTGAAACCGCTGCGCGATACGCAAGCCCACGGCGGTAAGAACGAGCAACAGAACGTGCCCGCCGAAGACTTGACCGAATATCTAATCAATGCGATGGTTGCATCCGCCGAAGACGGCGACGACTGATCGCGATGTCGTTGGGCCGGCTGGCTCGACACGCACACGTAGCAAGAATGAGGAAATCGCCGGGCAATGAGTTACCACGACGAACAAGAATCGATTGAAAGTCTGAAGGCATGGTGGACGCAGTGGGGCAATGCGACCACGTGGATCGTGCTGGTGGTGTTGCTGGCAGGCGCGGGCTGGAACGGCTGGAATTTCTGGCAGCGTCGTCAGGCCGCGGAAGCCGCGGTGCTGTATGACCAGGTTCAGCAAGCCGAGGCATCGGGCGATAAGGCGCAGATTGCGCGCGTCGCCGCCGACATGGAAGACAAGTTCGGCCGCACTGCCTACGCGCAGATGACCGCGCTGGGCGCCGCCAAGGCGCTGTACGCCGCTGGCGACGAAGCCGGCGCGAAAGCGCAGCTGCAATGGACGATCGATCACGCGAAGGACGACGAGTTCAAGCAGATCGCGAAGCTGCGCATGGCATCGCTGCTGCTCGACGACAAGGCATACGACCAGGGCCTCGCGCTCCTGGCCGAGCCACAATCCGATGCCTTCAAGGGCGTCGTGGCGGACCGCCGCGGCGACCTGCTCGCCGCCCAGGGCAAGCGCGACGACGCGCGCGCGGCCTACAAGCTCGCGCTCGACTCGCTGTCGAACAGCGACAGTTCGGCGCGCCAGCTGATCCAGTTCAAGCTGGATGCGCTTGGCGGCTGAGCGTCCCGCGCGGCGCGCCGCGAGCCACGACCGCAAGGCGGTCTCCTTTAATCCAATTTCCCGAATGCTTCGTCCACCGATGAATCTGCTGAAACGTTACGCCGTGCCCGTTATCTGTGCGATGACCGTTCTCACGCTGGCGGCTTGCTCATCCACGAAAGACGAGCGCCGTGTGCCGACGCCGCTCACCGAGTTCAAACCCGTGCTCGACGTGCAGCAGTCCTGGTCGGCGAGCGTCGGCAAGGCGGGCCGCTACCTGTTCTCGCCGGTTGCGGTCGGCAATGCCGTGTATGCTGCCGGCACGAATGGCACGGTCGCCAAGATCGACGCGCAAACGGGCAAGGACGTGTGGCGCGTCAAGTTGCACGATGATCTGTCGGCGGGCGTCGGCAGCGATGGTACGCTCACCGCGGTCGGTGGCTTGAAGGGCGACGTGTACGTGCTAGGCGCGGACGGCAAGCAGCTGTGGACCGCGAAGGCGCCGGGCGAGATCATTACGCCGCCGCTCGTCGGCAACGGCCTCGTGATCGTGCGCACGATCGACGGCCAGATCGTCGCGTTCAACGCGCAAACCGGCGAGCAGAAGTGGAACTTCCGCAACCGCGCCGTGCCGCTGAACCTGCGCGTGTCGTCGGGCATGACGTTCGCAGGTGACGCGGCCGTGCTGGCCGGCTTCCCGGGCGGCTCGTTCGCCGCGATCAACTTGCAGACGGGCGACGCCTACTGGCAAACGCCGGTGTCATATCCGAAGGGCGTGACCGAGGTCGAGCGTATCAACGACGTGACCGGCCCGCCCACGCTGGTGGGTTCGGAGACCTGCGCGGTGACGTTCCAGGGCCAGATTGGCTGTTTCGACGCCAACTCGGGCCGCGCGCTGTGGGGCAAGCCGTTCTCGAGCACGAGCGGCCTCGCGCAGGATGAGCGCAGCGTGGTCGCCGCCGACGACTGGTCGGTCGTGTCCGCATTCGACGTGAGCAACGGCTCGGTGCTGTGGAAGAACGACACGCTGAAGAACCGCGACCTGAGCGTGCCGACGCTGCTCGGCCGCGCGGCCGTGTTCGGCGACTACAAGGGCTTCGTGCATTTCCTGTCGACCGTCGACGGCACGCTTGTCGCACGAGTGAAGACCGACGGCAGCGCGATTACCGCGGCGCCGGTGCTGGCTGGCGACACGCTGGTCGTACAGACGCGCGACGGCGGCCTGTTCGGCTATCGTCCGCGCTGATCGCTATAAATGATGTCGGGCGCGCAGGCCGGCTTTGCCGGCCGCGCGCTTTTTAATTGAAGTCTGCGCCGGCTTTGGCGTGCGGCTCCTGCGTCGGGTTGCCATGCTGCCCGTCGCGTGATCGGGCAGGCTCAATAGAAAAAATCGCCGGACGGGCTGGTCCGGCAAGTCGGATCGAGGCTGTGGCCGCCGGCATGCAAGGCGGCGCGTGCGCTTCGTCGACGGCCTTGCAAATTAAAGACGCCCTCGAACACGAGCGCGTCAGCCGTCGAGCAGCCCGGTCTGAAGCAGGCGCCCCCGGCGGCGTCTGTGCAGCCCACGCCCGTCCGCCTGGATGCGCATATCGATCGCGCATCCGGAGCAGGCTGAATTCGTGATAATTTCGTCAGAACGCCACCCCGTGGCGGCCGCCTGGCGTCGCTACGCGCGCGATCGGTTGCGATCCCGCGTTTCACCGTGAACAACATCAGATGAAACCCGTTATTGCCCTCGTTGGGCGCCCCAATGTGGGGAAATCCACGCTGTTCAACCGCCTTACGCGTTCGCGTGATGCGCTGGTTGCCGACCTGCCCGGTCTCACGCGCGATCGCCATTACGGCGAAGGACGCGCCGGCGAGCGGCCGTATCTGGTCGTCGACACCGGCGGCTTCGAGCCGGTCGCGAAAGACGGCATCCTGCACGAGATGGCGCGCCAGACCCGCCAGGCGGTCGAGGAGTCGGACGTCGTCGTGTTCATCGTCGATGGGCGCAACGGTCTCGCGCCGCAGGACAAGTCGATCGCCGACTATCTGCGCAAGGTCGGCCGGCCGATCTTCCTCGTTGTGAACAAGGCCGAGGGCATGAAGTACGCCAACGTCGCGGCCGACTTCTACGAACTCGGTCTCGGCGATCCGCGCGCGATTTCGGCCGCGCACGGCGACGGCGTCACCGACATGATCAACGAGGCGCTCGAAGTCGCGTATGCCGGTCAGCCGGAAGAGAACGAGGAAGACAAGGAAGCGCGCGGCGTGAAGATCGCCATCGTCGGCCGGCCGAACGTTGGTAAGTCGACGCTGATCAATGCGCTGGTCGGCGAAGAGCGCGTGATCGCGTTCGACATGCCCGGCACTACGCGCGACTCGATCTACGTCGATTTCGAGCGCAACGGCAAGCCGTATACGCTGATCGACACGGCCGGCCTGCGCCGCCGCGGCAAGGTGTTCGAGGCGATCGAAAAGTTCTCGGTCGTGAAGACGCTGCAGTCGATCTCCGATGCGAACGTCGTGATCCTGCTGCTCGACGCGCGTCAGGACATCTCGGATCAGGATGCGCACATCGCTGGCTTCGTCGTCGAGCAGGGCCGCGCGTTGGTGGTTGGCGTGAACAAATGGGACGGTCTCGATCCGCATGTGCGCGAGCGCACCAAAGCCGACCTCGAACGCAAACTAAAATTTCTGGACTTCGCCAAATTCCATTTCATTTCCGCCGCGGAAAAAACCGGAATCGGGCCGCTGATGCGTTCGGTCGACGACGCGTACACGGCCGCGATGTCGAAGCTGCCGACGCCGAAGCTGACGCGCGCGCTGATCGAGGCGGTCGAATTCCAGCAGCCGCGCCGTCGCGGTCCAGTGCGTCCGAAGCTGCGTTACGCACACCAGGGCGGACAGAATCCGCCGATTATCGTGATTCACGGCAATGCGCTCGACGCGATCACCGACACGTATAAGCGGTACCTCGAAAATCGCTTCCGGGAAACTTTCAAGCTGACGGGGACTCCATTGCGAATAGAGTTCAGATCGTCGACGAACCCTTACGCGGACAAAGGCTGAAGCAAGCTGAAGCTGGTCTTAAACCTGGGCTGAAACCCGCGTGTATGCTGGGTTTGGCCGGGAGTCCCGGGCCCGCGCGTCGAAATGAAAATCAGCTATAGTGTAGCGGTTGGCGGCGGATCTCTTTTTCTTCGCCGTCAATTCAGTCAACCTGCAAAAAAATACGGAGTTTGCTATGAGCAACAAAGGGCAATTGTTACAAGACCCGTTTTTGAACGCACTGCGTAAAGAGCATGTGCCGGTGTCGATCTACCTGGTCAACGGCATCAAGCTTCAAGGGAACATCGAATCGTTCGACCAGTACGTCGTGTTGCTCCGGAATACGGTCACCCAGATGGTCTACAAGCACGCCATTTCGACGGTCGTGCCTGCCCGTCCGGTGAATTTCCACCCGGATTCCGAACAGTCCTAACCCTCGCCGCGGCCGGCACACTGTCGCCCGTTGGCGATCACTCCCGGCCGCGTCATTTTGATACCCTCCAATTTGATCAATGCAGCGCTCGTTGGCATCGACTTCGGCAAGATCGATTTCGAAGCCAGTCTCGAAGAACTCAGCCTGCTCGCGCAAAGCGCGGGCGCGAACCCCCTGGTCACCCTCACCGGACGCCGTTCCAGTCCCGACGCGAAGATGTTCGTCGGCAGCGGCAAGGCCGAAGAATTGCGCCTTGCGTGCGAAGCAAACGACATCGAACTCGTGATCTTCAACCATGCTCTGGCGCCTGCGCAGCAGCGCAATCTGGAGCGGGCGCTTAATCGGCGCGTGGTCGATCGCACCAGTCTGATCCTCGATATTTTCGCGCAGCGCGCGCGCAGCCACGAAGGCAAGCTGCAGGTCGAACTCGCGCAGCTGCAATATCTGTCGACCCGGCTGATTCGCGCGTGGACCCACCTCGAACGTCAGAAGGGCGGTATCGGATTGCGCGGTCCAGGCGAGACGCAGCTCGAAACCGACCGCCGGCTGATCGGCGAGCGCATCAAGGCGCTCAAGATCCGCCTCGACAAGCTGCGCCGCCAGCATGGCACGCAACGCCGGGCGCGGGATCGCAACCAGACGATGTCGGTGTCGCTCGTCGGCTACACGAACGCCGGCAAATCGACGCTTTTCAACGCGCTGACCAAGGCGCAGGCGTATGCCGCCGACCAGTTGTTCGCCACGCTCGATACCACCTCGCGGCGCGTGTATCTGGGCGACGAAGCGGGGCAGGTGGTGGTGTCCGATACCGTCGGTTTCATCCGCGAGCTGCCGCACCAGCTCGTCGCCGCGTTCCGCGCGACGCTCGAGGAAACCATTCACGCGGACCTGCTGCTGCATGTCGTCGATGCATCGAGCGCGGTGCGGCTCGACCAGATCGATCAGGTCAACGAGGTGTTGCACGCGATCGGCGCGGACACGATCCGTCAGGTGCTCGTGTTCAACAAGATCGACGCGGTGCCAGAGCTGGCAGCCCGTGGCGACGCGGTCGAGCGGGACGAGTATGGTAATATTTCGCGCGTCTTTTTGAGCGCGCGCACCGGGCAGGGGCTGGATGCATTGCGCGCTGCCATCGCCGAAATCGCTACAGCCGAACCGCTTGCCGACATGCCGTTCGATGCGTCGCAAGATGACCGCGCGGCGCAACTGCGCGACGACCACAAGGTTCCAGAACTCGGGCACTGACCCGTTCCAATTGCACTGACCCGCTGTCTACTCTGGTGAACGAACACAGGTGAACGATTACAACGAGCGGAGTATCTGGCTGCGTATGCGCGCCTTGCTTTCACTGAACGATCCGCGTTGGGGCCGGGGCGACGGCAACGGCGACCGGCAACGGCCGAACGATCCGAAGCGACCGGCACGCGACGGTGAAGGTCCGCCCGATCTCGACGAAATGTGGCGTGATTTCAATCGCCGTCTGTCCCGGATTTTCGGGCGCCGGGGCGGCGGTGTCGGCGGTGGCCGTCCTGACAACGGCCGTGGCGCGCGCATCGGCGTCGGCATCGTGATCGGCGTGCTGATCGCGATCTATCTCGGCAGCGGCGTGTTCGTCGTGCAGGATGGCCAGGCGGCCGTCGTGCTGCAGTTCGGCAAGTATCGCTATACCGCGGCGCCGGGCGTGCACTGGCGTCTGCCGTTTCCGTTCGAGTCCCACGAGTTCGTCAATGTCGGGCAGATCCGCCAGGTCGAGATCGGCCGTAGCAATGTGGTGCGTCTCGCGAACGTGAAGGACGCGTCAATGCTCACGCACGACGGCGACATCGTCGACGTGCGCTTCGCCGTGCAGTACCAGGTGCGCAATCCCAACGACTTTCTGTTTCGCAGCGTCGATCCCGATCAGAGCGTGATGCACGCCGCGCAGGCGGCGGTGCGCGGCATCGTCGGCGCGCAGAGCACTAGCGATATCCTCGATCAGGATCACGAAACTTTGCGCCAGCAGCTGATCGCGGCGATCCAGCAATCGCTCGATCAGTACCAGTCCGGTCTGGCAGTCACGGGCGTGACGATCCAGAGCGTGCAGGTGCCCGAGCAGGTGCAACCGGCGTTCGCCGACGCTGCGAAGGTGCACGACGAAAACGAACGCGCGAAACGCGATGCGCAGGCTTATGCGGCCGATCTTCTGCCGCGCGCGCAGGCCGACGTCGATCGTCAGGTCCAGGAAGCCAAAACCTATAGCCAGACCACGGTCGCGCAGGCGCAGGCCGAGGCCGAGCGCTTCAACCAGGTCTACGCCCAATACGCGAAGGCGCCGGCCGTCGTGCGCTTCCGCCTGTACATGGAAACCATGCAGCAGATTTACGCGAACGCGACCAAGGTGTTCGTCGACGCGAAGAACGGCAACAACGTGCTGTATCTGCCGCTCGACAGGCTCGTCGAGCAGAACCGCGAACGCCAGGCCGCGGCGGCGGGCGCCGCCGCTTCGGGTCCTGCTGTCGCGGGCGCGCCGCAAGCGGCGAGTGCGGCCGCGCCGTCGGCCGCGTCGGCCGCGTCGGCCGCTGAGACCGGTGCCGCGGCAGGCTCCGCCGCCGATGGCGCATCCGCACCCGCTGCTTCCGCGCCTGCGCCAGCGAGCCGGCCGAGCGCCGCGTCGCTGCGCTCGCGCGAAGCGTTCCGCAATCGCATGCGCGAAGACGACGTTCAATAAGGAGCGCACAAGAATATGAACCGAATCATTGCGCTCGTCGTCGCGGTCGTCATCGTGCTGTTCGCGGCATCGTCGATGGTGTTCGTCGTCGATCAACGGCATATGGCTGTGTTGTCCGCGCGCGGCGACGCGACGCCCACGCTGCTCGGCCCGGGGCTGCACGTGAAGCTGCCGCCGCCGCTGCAAACGGTCGTGTTCGTCGACAATCGCATCCAGTCGCTCGACGCACCCGACGAAGATCATTACGTGACGTCCGACAAAGCCGATCTGCTGGTCAACCCGGTGATCAAGTTCCGGGTGACCGATCCGCTGAAGCTGATCGCCGAAACGAAGGGAGATCCGCAGAGTCTGCCCGACCGGCTCGCGCTGCTGTCGCGCGGCGCGCTCGGCGACGCGTTCGGCAAGTTCACGCTGTCCGACGCGCTCGCCAAACAACCGGCGGTCGCCGAAGAGGCCCGCGGTGCGATGGACAAGGGCGCGGCATCGCTCGGCGTATCGGTCGTGGATGTGCAACTCACGCGCGTCGATTTCCCGGCCGCGGTGGCCGACTCGGTATTCAAGCGCATGATCGCCGCGCGCCAGCAGGTCGCGGCGGACGAGCGAGCGAAGGGCGCCGCCGAAGCGAACCAGATCCGCGCGGACGCGCTCGCGAAGCAGCAGGCGGTGCTCGCCGACGGCCTCGCGCAGGCGCAGGGCATTCGCGGCGAAGGCGATGCAAAGGCCGCGGAGATCGCTGCCGAAGCGTTCGGCAAGGATCCGCAGTTCTACCAGTTTTATCAAAGCATGCAGGCGTACCGGAAGACCTTCAAGCCGGGCGACCTGATCGTGGTCGACTCCAGTAGCGAGTTCTTCCGCTTCATGCGTAGCCCGACCGGCGGCGTCGCCCCGGACGCTTCCGCGCCTGCTGCGCGCAAACGCTGATTACCGAAGGCCGCGGCATCCGCATCGCGGCCGCTTCACTCGCATGGACATAGCTGGTTCGTTATTGCTCGCGATCGCGCTGATGCTGATTATCGAGGGGATGTTTCCGTTCGTTTTTCCAACCGCCTGGCGCGACACGTTCCGTAAAATAGCGGAACGACCGCCGCATCAGATTCGTGTCGGAGGGCTCATCGTGATGTTGCTCGGGCTGGTTCTACTGTTCATCGCGACCTGAAGCCGGCTTGCTTGTCTGACGAACGCCGCGTGTTGCGGCGTGTTTTGCCGGCCCGAGCAAAACGCGTACTGACCGGCCACGCCGCCGCGCGTCGCGCGCGTGCCGCAAAGCGCCGCCCGGGCGTCTGTGTCAGCCGCCAGAATCAAGCCGCTCTACGTCATTCACACTCATCATCGGCGCTGCAAGACGCCGTGTTCAACGCCGTAGGACTGTATCGATGTCGACCTGGTTGCTTCCTGAGAATATCGCCGACGTGCTGCCGTCGGAGGCCCGCAAGATCGAAGAATTGCGGCGTCATTTGCTGGACCGTTTCCGCTCGTACGGCTACGAGATGGTGATGCCGCCGCTGCTCGAATACCTCGAGTCGCTGCTGACGGGCGGTGGGCACGATCTGAATCTGCGCACCTTCAAGCTCGTCGATCAGCTGTCGGGCCGCACGCTCGGTCTGCGCGCCGACATCACGCCGCAGGTCGCGCGCATCGACGCGCATCTGCTGAACCGCCAGGGCGTCACGCGTCTTTGCTATGCGGGCAACGTCGCGCATACGCGCCCGCGCGGCCTGCATGCGACCCGTGAGCAGATCCAGATCGGTGCGGAAATCTACGGCCACGCGGGGCTCGAAGCGGACCTCGAAATCCAGCAGCTGATGCTCGACTCGCTGCGTCTCGCCGGCCTCGCGAAGGTGCGTCTGGACTTGTGTCACGCGGGCGTGCTGGCGGCGCTGATCGAAGCCGAGCCGGCCGCCGAAGAACTCGGCCAGGCGCTCTACGACGCGCTGGCCGGCAAGGACGTGCCGCGTCTGGTCGAGATGACCGCGCAATTCTCGCCGGTGATTCGCGATGCGCTGCGCGCGCTGCCGACGCTGTACGGCGACGCGTCGGTGCTCGAAGAGGCCCGCGCGCGTCTGCCGAATTCACCGGCGATCGCCCGCGCGCTCGACGACCTCGCGTTCCTCGCGAGCCAGGTCGACGGCGCCGAAGTGATGATCGACCTCGCCGATCTGCGCGGCTACGCGTACCACAGCGGCGTGATGTTCTCCGCTTACGTGGACGGCGTGCCGAACGCGGTCGCGCGCGGCGGCCGTTACGACCACGTCGGTCAGGCCTATGGCCGCGCTCGCGCGGCAACCGGCTTTTCGCTGGATCTGCGCGAAGTCGCGCGGATCTCGCCGGTGGAAGCGCGCAGCAGCGCGATCCTCGCGCCGTGGCGGCACGACGAAGCGTTGCGCGTGGCGGTCGCGGCATTGCGCGATGGCGGTGAAGTGGTCATCCAGGCGCTGCCTGGCCACAAGCACGATCTCGATGAATTCGCGTTCGACCGGGTGCTGGTCGAGCGCAATGGCGCATGGGTGGTTGAACCGCGCGCTTGAGCCGCGCGTTCCGATCTACGCTGCCGGGGACCCGTCCCCCGACGTTCGCCCGAGGGCGGCGCAACCACCGCCCGAATCGCGCGCGGTCGAGCGACTCTTCGCGGCCGCGCATCCCTCCCAATACTCAACATAACGTGCATACCGTTGAGCGGAAACGGAAAAATTCCGGAAGCTTCCGCGAACCTAGGTAAAATACGTTTTTAACCAGCTTACGAAACAACATGTCTGCCAGCGCAGTGAATGTGAACCCCGGGCGCAACGTCGTCGTCGTGGGTACCCAATGGGGTGATGAGGGCAAGGGCAAGATCGTCGACTGGCTGACGGACCACGCTCAGGGCGTCGTTCGCTTCCAGGGCGGTCACAATGCCGGTCACACGCTTATCATCGGCGGCAAGAAAACCATCTTGCGTCTGATTCCGTCGGGCATCATGCATCCCGGCGTCGCGTGCTACATCGGCAATGGCGTCGTGTTGTCGCCGGAAGCGCTGTTCAAGGAAATCGGCGAACTCGAAGCCGCCGGCATCGACGTCCAGAAGCGCCTGTTCATTTCCGAAGCCACCACGCTGATCCTGCCGTACCACATCGCGATCGACCAGGGCCGCGAAGCGCGCCGCGGCGCGAGCAAGATCGGCACGACCGGCCGCGGCATCGGCCCGGCCTACGAAGACAAGGTCGCGCGCCGCGGCCTGCGCGTGCAGGACCTGTTCGACGCGCCAGCCTTCGCCGAGCGTCTGCGCGAAAACCTCGACTATCACAACTTCGTGCTCACGCAGTACCTCGGCGCCGCCGCGGTCGACTTCCAGCAAACGCTCGACACGATGCTGAGCTACGCCGACCGACTGAAGCCGATGGTCACCGACGTGTCGCGCCGTCTCTACGACGTCAACGCGAACGGCGGCAATCTGCTGTTCGAAGGCGCGCAGGGTACGCTGCTCGACATCGACCATGGCACCTATCCGTTCGTCACCTCGAGCAACTGCGTCGCGGGTGCCGCGACGGCGGGCGCGGGCGTCGGTCCGCAGAAGCTCAACTACATCGTCGGCATCACGAAGGCGTACTGCACGCGTGTCGGTTCGGGCCCGTTCCCGAGCGAACTGTACGATGCGGACAATGCCTCGCGCCAGGACCCGATCGGCCTCGAACTCGCCACCGTCGGCAAGGAATTCGGCTCGGTCACCGGCCGTCCGCGCCGCACCGGCTGGCTCGACGTCTCCGCGCTGCGTCGCTCGATCCAGATCAACGGTGTGACGGGGCTGTGCATGACCAAGCTCGACGTGCTCGACGGTCTCGACGAAGTGAAGCTGTGCGTCGGCTACACGATCGACGGCCACAACGTCGATCTGCTGCCGCGCGGCGCGACGGAAGTCGCGCGCTGCGTACCGGTCTACGAAACCTTTGCGGGATGGAAGGAAAGCACGGTCGGCATCAAGGAGTGGGACAAGCTGCCCGCCAACGCGCGTGCGTACCTGACGCGCGTGCAGGAAGTCGCGGGCATTCCGATCGACATGGTCTCCACCGGTCCGGACCGCGACGAAACGATTCTGCTGCGTCATCCGTTCAAGGTCTAAGCGATGCAAGGTGTACCCATGATCGCGATGAAAGATCCGCGCAACGACGACAAGAACCTGTGGGTCGGCTGGGACGAATATCACCGGCTGATCGAGGTGCTCGCACTTGCCGTGCACGAATCGGGCTGGAAGTTCGACAAGATCCTGTGCCTCGCGCGCGGCGGTCTGCGCGTCGGCGACCAGCTGTCGCGCATCTACGATCTGCCGTTGGCGATTCTGGCAACGAGCTCTTATCGCGAGGCAGCGGGCACGCAGCAGGGCGAACTCGACATCGCGCAATACATCACGATGACGCGCGGCGAACTGCACGGTAACGTGCTGCTCGTCGACGACCTCGTCGATTCGGGCGTCACGCTCGCGCGCGTGCAGCAGCATCTGAAGGAACGCTATCCGGCCATCACCGCGGTGCGCTCGGCCGTGCTGTGGTACAAGGGTTGCTCGAAGGTGAAGCCCGATTACCACGTGCAGTATCTGCCGACCAACCCGTGGATTCATCAGCCGTTCGAGGAGTGGGACACGGTGCGTCCGCATAACCTCGGCGCGTGGATCAAGCGCGGCATCGCCCAGGCCGATGAGGCGTCGGACAATTGACGCGAAGCCGCGCGCCTCACGCTTTGTCGCATCGGATCTCGCGCGTCATCGCGGTGTCAGAAAACGGAGCCCAGTCGGGCTCCGTTTTTTTATGCGTCACGCGCGGCGCCAGGACGTCCGCACCGCGACAGGCGCGTCCATATCGCAGTGCTACACTGCGCGGACATCCACGTGGCGTATCCACAACAAGCCGGGCGGTACCGGATGGGCAGTTTAAAATAGCGGTCGTTTTTTCCGCCCGGGAACGGATTTCCTCGCGTCCATGACAGATAACAATCACGTACACAAACAGCCACTGCCTTCCCTTGCGATTGCCGCGATCGGAGTGGTGTTCGGCGACATCGGTACGAGCCCGTTGTACGCGCTGAAGGAAGCCTTCAGTCCGTCGCACGGCATCCCGTTGACCGATCAGTCGATCCTTGGGGTTATTTCGCTGCTGTTCTGGGCGATCGTGATCGTGGTCGGCGTCAAGTACGTGCTGTTCGTGATGCGCGCCGACAACAACGGCGAGGGCGGCGTCCTCGCGCTGATGGCGCTGGCGATGCGCTCGGTCGATCAGAAATCGAAAATGGCCGGCCTTCTGATGATGCTCGGCATCTTCGGCGCCTGCATGTTTTACGGCGACGCGGTGATCACGCCGGCAATCTCGGTGATCTCGGCGGTCGAAGGTCTCCAGATCGCCGCGCCGCATCTGGCGCATCTGGTGATTCCGCTGACCGTCGTGATCCTGATCGTGCTGTTCTGGATCCAGCGGCACGGCACGGCCACGGTCGGCCGTCTGTTCGGGCCGATCATGACGCTTTGGTTCCTCGTGCTCGCCGTGCTCGGCCTGTGGCACATCATGCAGTCGCCGAATGTGATCCAGGCGCTCAATCCCTACTACGCGTACACGTTCATGGCCGCGCACGTGCTGCAGGCCTACGTGGTGCTCGGCTCGGTCGTGCTGGTGCTGACCGGCGCGGAGGCGCTGTACGCGGACATGGGCCACTTCGGCGCGCAGCCGATCCGCATGGCGTGGTACGTGCTCGTGATGCCTTCGCTCGTGCTGAACTACTTCGGCCAGGGCGCGCTGCTGATGCACGACCCAAAGGCGATCGAAAATCCGTTCTTCCTGCTCGCGCCGGACTGGGCGTTGTTGCCGCTCGTCGTGCTGTCGACGGTCGCGACGGTGATCGCGTCGCAGGCGGTGATTTCGGGCGCGTACTCGCTGACGAGCCAGGCGATCCAGCTCGGCTACGTGCCGCGCATGAAGGTCCTGCACACGTCCGAACTCGCGATCGGGCAGATCTATGTGCCGGTCGTGAACTGGATGCTGCTGTTCATCATCCTGTGCATCGTGATCGCGTTCAAGAGCTCGGACAATCTGGCGGCCGCGTACGGTATCGCGGTGACGGCAACGATGGTAATCACGACGATCCTTGCCTGCGTCGTGATGGTGAAGGTGTGGAACTGGAACAAACTGCTGGTTGGGCTCATCATCGGCGTGTTCATGATGGTCGACCTGGGCTTTTTCGGCGCGAACCTGCTGAAGGTCGAAGAGGGCGGCTGGTTGCCGCTGTGCATCGGCGGCCTGCTGTTCTTCCTGCTGATGACGTGGTTCAAGGGCAGGATGATCGTGAAGGAACGCACGGCCGCCGACGGCATTCCGCTGATGCCGTTCCTGCAAGGCCTGCTCGCGCATCCGCCGCATCGCGTGTCGGGCACCGCGATCTATCTGACCGGCAGCGATTCGCTGGTGCCGGTGAGCCTGCTGCACAATCTGAAACACAACAAGGTGCTGCACGAGCGCACGATCTTTCTGACCTTCGTCACGCGCGACATTCCGTACGTGAAGGACGCCGATCGCGTGACCGTGAAGGACATGAACGGTGGCCTGTGGCTGGTGAAGGCAGCCTACGGCTTTAACGAAACGCCCGACGTGAAGGCGGTGCTGCTCGACGTCGGCCGCACGCACGACATGACCTTCGAAATAATGGACACGTCATTCTTCCTCGCGCGCGAAACGGTGGTGCCGACGCAATTGCCGGGCATGTCGGTATGGCGCGAGCGTGTGTTCGCGTGGATGCATCAGAACGCCGCGAAGCCGACCGACTTCTTCAGCATCCCGGCTAACCGGGTCGTGGAACTGGGAACGAAGATCGAGATTTGACGGCTCGCGCGTGACGTGCGGGAGCGCAAACAAAAAGCCCACGCAATGCGTGGGCTTTTTGTTCATGCGCGCGTGCAAGCGGTTGAGCGCGCGACGCAGTCATGTCACGGACCGGAGCGCGTGCGACGACGTGCTCCGGTCCGTGACGCTCACTTCTGCTTGAGCTTCGCAAACGCAGCCGCCATCGCGCCGCCCGGCTCCGGTTCGCGCGAGCGTTGCGGCGCACCGCGTCCCGCTCCGCCGCGATTGAAGCTGCCGCCCGAGCCACCGCGATCCTGCTGCGCACCGCCGCCGCTGCGCGCGGCCGCTGCACCGGGTTCGTCGTCGAGACGCATCGTCAGTGCGATACGCTGGCGCTTCACGTCGACTTCGAGCACCTTGACCTTGACGATCTGACCGGCTTTCACGACCTCATGCGGGTCCTTCACGAACTTCGTCGACATCGCCGACACGTGCACGAGGCCATCCTGATGCACACCGACGTCGATGAACGCGCCGAACGCCGCGACGTTCGTCACGACGCCTTCGAGCACCATGCCCGGGATCAGATCGCTGACCTTCTCGACACCTTCGCGGAACGTCGCGGTCTTGAACTCGGGACGCGGATCGCGGCCCGGCTTCTCGAGTTCGACCAGGATGTCGCGCACGGTTGGAAGACCGAAACGCTCGTCGACGAATTCGGTGGGTGACAGTCCCCGCAACGCATCGCGATTGCCGAGCACTTCGCCGACCTGCTTACTGATCTTCGCGAGGATGCGCTGGACGACCGGATACGCTTCCGGGTGCACCGACGAACGGTCGAGCGGATTCTCGCCGTTATTGATGCGCAGGAAGCCGGCAGCCTGCTCGAAGGTCTTGTCGCCGAGACGCGGCACCTTGCGTAGATGCTCGCGCGACGGGAACGGCCCGTTCGCATCGCGATAGTCGACGATGTTGCGCGCGAGCGTTGCGTTTAAACCCGACACCCGCGCGAGCAGCGCGACCGACGCCGTGTTCGCATCGACGCCGACCGCATTCACGCAGTCTTCGACGACCGCGTCGAGCGAGCGCGCGAGTTCGCGCTGGTTCACGTCGTGCTGATACTGGCCGACGCCGATCGCCTTCGGCTCGATCTTGACGAGCTCGGCGAGCGGGTCCTGCAGACGTCGCGCGATCGACACCGCGCCGCGCAGCGACACGTCCATGGCGGGGAATTCCTTCGCGGCAAGCTCGGACGCCGAGTACACCGACGCGCCGGCTTCGGACACGACGATCTTCTGCAGCTTCAGCTCCGGGTGACGCGCGATCAGTTCGCTCGCGAGCTTGTCCGTCTCACGCGACGCGGTGCCGTTGCCGATGCTGATCAGCTCGGCCTGCGTTTGCGCGGCGATTCGCGCGAGCTTCGCGAGCGAGCCGTCCCAGTCGCGGCGCGGCTCGTGCGGGTAGATCGTGTCGGTCGCGAGCACCTTGCCGGTGCGGTCGACCACCGCCACCTTCACGCCGGTACGCAAGCCCGGATCCAGACCGATCACGGCCTTCGGACCAGCCGGCGCCGCGAGCAGCAGGTCCTTCAGATTGCGCGCGAACACGCGGATCGCTTCGTGTTCGGCTTCGTCGCGCAGATTGGTCAGCAGCTCGTTTTCGAGGTGCGGCTGCACCTTCACGCGCCAGCACCAGCGGCACACGTCTGAGAGCCACTTGTCGGCGGGGCGGTTCTGATTGGCGATGCCGAAGTGCCGCGCGATCAGCGCTTCGCCCGGGTGCGGCACCTGCGCGTCGAGCTCTTCGCCGAGGCCGAGCTTGATCATCAGCACGCCGGCATTGCGGCCGCGGAACAGTGCGAGCGCGCGATGCGACGGCACCGTGCGGATCGTTTCGGCGTAGTCGTAGTAGTCGCGGAATTTCTCCTCTTCCGCGGTTTCCTTGCCTTCCACGACCTTCGACGACACCACGCCCTGGTTGAACAGATAGTCGCGCAGCTTGCCGAGCAGTTCGGCGGTCTCGCCGAATTGTTCGGAGAGGATGTCGCGCGCGCCGTCGAGCGCGGCCTTCACATCGGCGACGCCTTTGTCCGCGTCCACGTACGCCGCGGCTTCGGCTTGCGGATCGAGCAGTGGATTGCCGAGCAGCGCGTCGGCGAGCGGCTGCAAGCCGGCTTCGCGCGCGATCTGCGCGCGCGTGCGGCGCTTCGGTTTGTATGGCAGATAGAGGTCTTCGAGCACCTGTTTGCTGTCGGCGCCTTCGATCGCGCCGCGCAGCTCGTCGGTGAGCTTGCCCTGTTCGTCGATGCTCGCGATGATCGCCGCGCGCCGGTCTTCCAGCTCGCGCAAATAGAGCAGGCGCTCCTCGAGATTGCGCAGTTGCGTGTCGTCGAGATTGCCGGTCACTTCCTTGCGATAACGGGCGATGAACGGAACGGTCGCGCCTTCGTCGAGAAGTTCCACTGCGGCCGCGACCTGGCGCGGCTGGACGGACAGTTCGGTGGCGATGCGCTGGATGATCTTGAGTGCTACGGTTTCCGTCATAAGGTCTTGGTGTTCCTGCGGACTCAGTGATGGGCCGCGCGCGGGCGGCAAATCGGGACAGGCCCGGCGTGCGCCGCGACCAGGTTGCTAGAGCGGGGCATTTTGCCATAAATGCCAAAGGGCTCAACCGTGGGGTGTTAGAATTTCGGGCATGTTCCGTTGACCCTCTACGACGTTGCCAATCTCCTTGTCCCTCAACCGCCTGGTCTCTTCGCTGGCGTCAGGTTCACTGCCGGGTTTACTGCCGGGTTCGTCTCAATTGCCGCTGGTTTCTTTGCGCTCGTTCGGTCGGTCGGCTTTAACGGCTGCCGCGTCGTGCGTGATCGCCGCAGCGCTCGTCGTGCCGGTGTCGGCCGCGGCGCAAAGCACGACGCCGGCGCAAGGTACGGCGCCCGTCGCGGCCTCGGGCGCGCAAGCCGCCGCAACCGCCGACGGCCCTCAAAGCGCAAGTGACGTAGCCGTGCTGGACAAGTCGTTCGACGAGCGGCAACAGGTGCTCAATCAGCGCACCGACGACAACAACTATCAATTCGCTGTCGCGCAACACAACTGCTACAGCCGCTTCTTCGTCAATCACTGTCTGAACCGCGCGCGCGACGCGATGCGCAGCGTGCAGGCGGACATCCGCAAGGAACAGCTCGCGCTCGACGCCGAGCAGCGTGCGCAGCGCGCCCGTGAACGCGACGAACGCACCGCGTTGCGACGCGCGCAAAACGAGGCGGAAGCGCCGCAACGTGCCGCCGAAGACGCGCGCAACGAGCAGGCGTATCAGGAAAAGCAGCGTCAGCACGCGCTCGATCAGGCGCAGCACAACGCCGAGGCGCCGCAGCGCGAAGCCAATGCGCAGGCCTACGCGGAGAAGCAACGTCAGCACGCGCTCGATCAGGCGCAGCGTAACGCCGCGGCTCCGCAGCACGAAGCCAATGCGCAGGCCTACGAGGAGAAGCAGCGCCAGCACGCGCTCGATCAGGCGCAGCGTGGTGTCACGCCTGCGCAGGCGGCGGCCAATCAGAAGGCCTACGACCAGAAGCAGAGCGACTACCAGCGCAAGCTGGAGGAAGCGCATCGGCAGGGCGCGCAAAAGGCCGCGGAGCGCCAGCAGAAACAGGAGACTTTCGAGCGGAAGCAGGCCGAGGCCGCGCAGCACAAGCTCGATGTCGAAGCACGTCAAAAGCAGGCCGCCGAGAAGGCCGAGCAGAAGCGTCAGGACGAGCTGAAGCAGCAACAGCTCGAAGAGCAGCAAAAGCAGCAACAAGAGCAACAGTAAGCGTGCTGTAGTGGCTGTATCGTAGAGTAAGCCGTGGGGCCGTCGTGGCCAGGGCCGCCGTAGTCGTCGTAATGCGTTTTGAGGCGGACAGCAACCTCAGGCATCGGACCGCGCGCACGCGGTTCGTGCCGCCGACCAGAGGAGGCGAGCATGCGCGATCGTCATCACGTCATCGACGCAAACACACTTCGCGACCGCATTCTGCAACTGGAATCGGAGCACAGTGGACTCGACCGGTTGATCGACCGGATGTCGGATGAACCCGGCATCGACGACTTCGAGTTGCAGCGCCTGAAAAAGCGCAAACTTAAAGTCAAGGACACCATCATCTTGCTGCAATTGCAGCTCGAACCGGACGCGCGCGCCTGAGTTCGCGGCCTGGCAGGCGCCGGGCGCGCAGCGCGCGAGCCGGACTTAGCAGGAACGCTTGCCTTGAATTCATCGCATGACACTTCATCCCGGGCCGCGCCGGACAACGCATCTGCTTCGGGCACGCCCGCGCCGCGCGCGGCAGCACCGGTGCCAGGTGTGTCGCTGAATCGGCGCCGCGCGAGCGAGCTCGACGACATCTTCGCCGACAACGGTCTGCTCGCACGGCAGATCGACGGTTATCGGCCGCGTGCGTCGCAGATCGAGATGGCGCGCGCGGTTGCCGCGGCGATGGAGGCGTCGGGCCGCGCGATGCCCGAGCCCGCGATGTTCGAGACGCAGAAGCGCCCGGCGCGGCGCCTGCAGCAGGCCGGCGCTGAAGCCGTCTCTGAGTCGACCGGGAGCAACGCGCAAGCCGATGGCGTCGACGGTGGTGAGAATACGTTGATCGTAGAGGCGGGTACCGGCACCGGCAAGACCTATGCGTACCTCGTGCCGGCCATGCTGTGGGGCGGCAAGGTGATCGTCTCGACCGGCACCAAGCATCTGCAGGATCAGCTGTTCCAGCGCGACATTCCGACCGTGCGCGACGCGCTCGCGGTGCCGGTGTCGGTCGCGATGCTGAAGGGCCGCGCGAACTACCTGTGCCATTACTACCTGCAACGCACCGCGGACAACGGCCGTCTGCCGTCGCGCCAGGAGACCTCGTATCTGCAGGACATCGTGCGCTTCGCGAAGATCACGCGCACCGGCGACAAGGCCGAACTCGCGAGCGTGCCGGAAACGGCGCAGGTGTGGTCGATGGTCACGTCGACGCGCGACAACTGTCTCGGCCAGGAGTGTCCCCACTACAAGGACTGCTTCGTGATGCAGGCGCGCCGCGAAGCGCAGCAGGCCGATATCGTGGTGGTCAACCACCATCTGTTTTTCGCCGACATCATGCTGCGCGATACCGGCATGGCGGAGCTGCTGCCGACTGCGAATACGGTCATCTTCGACGAAGCGCACCAGCTGCCCGAAACCGCGACGCTGTTTTTCGGCGAGACGCTATCGACCGCGCAGTTTCTCGAACTCGCACGCGATTCGGTCGCCGAGGGCCTCGGTCACGCACGCGATGCGGTCGATTGGGTCAAGCTCGGCGCGACGCTCGAGCGCGCCGCGCGCGACGTGCGGCTCGCGTTCAAGGAAGACTCGGTGCGTCTGTCGATCGGCCAGCTGCCCGACGATCACCCGCTGTTCGCCGCGCTCGAGACGCTCGAGGCCGAACTCGACGCGTTGACCTCGGCGTTGGCGGGCCAGGCCGAGCGAGCCGAATCGCTCGGCGCGTGTTTGCGTCGCGCGCGCGAGTTGCAGGACGTGCTGAGCGGCTGGACCACGCCACCCACGAGTGCAGAACGCGACGCGGTTGCGACCCGCGAGGGTGACGCCAGCGCGGAGCGCGCCGATCCGAATGAAAAGGTGCGCTGGATCGAGGTGTTCTCGCACACGGTGCAGCTGCACGAAACGCCGTTGTCGGTCGCGCCGATTTTCGCGAAGCAGCGCGCCGGCGTGCCGCGCGCGTGGATCTTCACATCGGCGACGCTGTCGGTGCGCGGCGACTTCACGCACTATGCGGCGCAGATGGGCTTGAACTCGAAGCGCTCGATGACATTGCCGAGCCCATTCGACTATCCATCGCAAGGGCTTCTGTACGTACCGCGCAATCTGCCACAGCCGTCATCGCCGATGTTCACCGACGCCGTGTTCGATGCCGCATTGCCCGCGATCGAAGCCTCGGGCGGCGGCGTCTTCATGCTGTGCACGACGCTGCGCGCGGTGGATCGTATCTCGGCGAAGCTGCGCGACGCGATCGAGTCGCGCGGCTGGGACTATCCGCTGCTCGTGCAGGGCGATGCGAGCCGCACCGAACTGCTCGACCGCTTTCGCGCCTACGGCAATGCGATCCTGGTCGGCAGTCAGAGCTTCTGGGAAGGGGTGGACGTGCGCGGCGACGCGCTGTCGCTGGTCGTGATCGACAAGCTGCCGTTTGCGCCGCCGGACGATCCCGTGCTGGCCGCGCGGCTCGACGCGCTGACGAAGAAGGGCTTGAGCCCGTTCGCCGTGCATCAGCTGCCGCAGGCCGTCATCACGCTGAAGCAGGGCGCCGGCCGGCTGATTCGCGCGGAGACCGATCGGGGCGTGCTGATGATCTGCGATACACGTCTCGTGGATAAACCTTATGGCCGCCGCATCTGGCAGAGTCTGCCGCCGTTCAAGCGCACCCGCGAGATCGACGTGGTGCGTGAGTTCTTTGAGGAGAGCGCTGGGCCAGCGGCGCCGGTTCGATAGGGGATGTGTTCCACACATGCGACGAGCTCCGCAGCGGAAAGCGGCCCTGAATGACAAAACGCCACGGATGTGAATCCGTGGCGTTTTTCTTTTCCCGTTTGCGGCCCGCGCCGTTTCCGGCCAGCCTCCAAACGTTTCATGCGCAGGCGCTGTAGCGGGAGCGCCGCTACAGCGCCGAACCGTTGCGGCTTACTGGCTTGCGCCTGCTGCCGGCGATGCTGCTTCAGCCGGCGATGCTGCCATTGCCGGCGATGCTGCTTCGGCCGGCGATGCTGCTTCGGCCGGCGATGCTGCCATTGCCGGCGATGCTGCTTCAGCAGGCGATGCTGCCGCCGGTGCGGACGCAGCTTCCGACGGTGCAGCAGCCTGATCGTTGCTCTTGTTGCATGCAGCGAGTGCCACAACTGCCAACAGGGATGCTACGAGGAGGGATTTCTTCATGATCACGTCCTTTTATGGTTTAAAGGTAAGCAACAGCGCAAAATAAAACCGGTAATGTGCTCCAACACCGACCTGGGCCGCTGGTGGAGATGCTCTTTTGACGAGCTGGAATCTTCCCTACGGCTTGGGCGGAAATTATATGCACTTTCGTACTGACAGTCGATAAATGCGGGTCAATACGTTGTCTTTCTCATACAAAATTTCACCGTACGGTATAACAGGCGGGCAGAGTTACGCAATCTCGCCTACCTGTATCCAGCCCGCACAATACCACTCGTGTAGCAGTGCTGTCACCGATGAATCGTGCGATAGTGTTACAAAGCGTATCGCAC
Organism: Paraburkholderia sp. CI3; assembly: GCF_050436505.1. NCBI lineage: Bacteria > Pseudomonadati > Pseudomonadota > Betaproteobacteria > Burkholderiales > Burkholderiaceae > Paraburkholderia > Paraburkholderia sp. CI3. The sequence continues at coordinate 1,415,639 of NZ_JBNDMI010000004.1, read as the reverse complement.
TCATGCACCGCAGATTTGCGAGTTCAAACAGCCATTTTTTCGCGCCGATCCACGATATTTCTTCTCCATTTACGAAGAAAAAACGTCGTTCATACAACAGGTTAGTCTTGCGATCGAGCCGTAGACCGGATCTCGACGCCGCGCCGATGAAACGGGCTTCGTTGAGCGGCCGTTGCGGCGGATCGAAGACGACACTCGGCTTGGGTTCGCTGAGGTACGTGCCAAGGAACGACGCAATGTCCTGCTCATTCCATCGCACTTGAGCAAGCATCGCGCCCACCCGTTCGACGAGCGCCGCGGGCAACTCGGCCGGCTGTTCGACGGCGGCCTGCCGTGGGTCGCGATAAAGGGCGCCCGCCTTGCCCGTGGCCTCTCCGCGCTCGGCCAGGTGGTAGAGGAACTGCGCGGTCAGCTCGCTTTCGGAGGGCGCGCGAAAACCGATCGAGCAGGTCATGCATTCGCCCTCGGCGATGCCGTCGTGCGCGATGTGCGGCGGCAGGTACAGCATGTCGCCGGGCTCGAGTAGCCACTCCTGTTCGTGCTCGAAGTGCTGTAAAACCTTCAACGGCAAGCCGGGCTGCAGCGTCAGATCTTTCTGCGCGCTAATGCGCCAGCGGCGCTTGCCTTTTACTTGCAAAAGAAACACATCGTAGGAATCGAAGTGCGGGCCGACGCCGCCGCTATCGGTCGCATACGAAATCATCAGGTCGTCGAGACGCGCGTCCGGCACGAAACGGAAACGGTCGAGCAACGCGCGCGCGCGGTCGTCGTGCAGATCCACGCCCTGCACGAGCAGTGTCCATGCGCGCTGTTTGACGGACGGCAGTTCGTCGGGCGCGAACGGCCCGTGCTCCAGCTGCCATTTGTTGCGGAAGTGCGTGATCAGGCGCGCTTCGACGTCGTCCCGATCGGCCAGCTCGAACAACTCGTCGCGCGACAGCGGCGCTTCGATGTCCGGAATCGCCTGACGGATCAGCAACGGCTTTTTCTGCCAGTAGCGGCGCATGAATTGCGACGGGCTCAGATGGCCGAGAAGTGCGGTCGGAACGTCGGGCGAGGGCGGAAGAATGGGCCGCGTGGCCGGCTTTGCAGTAGACGGCGAATTGCTTGCCGAACCTGCATCGGCCGGGAGGTGAGTGGGCCGCCTGGGCATCGTATAATGTGAGTTGTATTTTGGAGAATCGAATGAAAATCGCAAAGAACACCGTCGTGTCGGTCGCCTACAAACTGTCGGATGCGCAGGGCAATCTGATCGAGGAAAGCGAAGAGCCGATGGTCTATCTTCACGGCGGCTATGATGGCACGTTCCCCAAGATCGAGGAAGAGCTCGACGGCCACGAGGCTGGCTTCGAGACCCAGATCCAGCTCGAGCCGCAAGACGCGTTCGGCGAATACGATCCCGAGCTTGTGAAGATCGAGCCGCGCGATCGCTTCCCGGAACCGCTCGAAGTCGGCATGCAATTCGAAGGCACCCCCGAAGATGGCGACGAGGAAATCGATGCGCTGGTGTACGTGGTGACCGACGTCGCGGAAGACAAGGTCGTGCTCGACGGCAATCATCCCCTCGCCGGCATGGCGCTGCGTTTCGCGTTGACCGTCAAAGACGTGCGTCCGGCAACTGAAGACGAAATTCAGCACGAGCACGCGCATGGCGCGGACGGCCTCGAAGTTCTCGACGACGATGAAGACGAGGACGAAGAAGACAGGTCAAAACCGACCCTGCACTGAGCTTGCGGGCATGCGCGGTGTCGTCGCGGGGGCAGACGGCACCGATGCGGGCAACGCAGGCGAGGCTGGCAGTATCGACCCCGGCGGCATCGAGATAGCGGGCCCATAGTCGCTGCCGCCCTGGTCGGACGGGATGCGCGGCTGCTGCTCCTGCGACTCTCCAGGTCTCTGCAATACGGGCGGCAATTCCGACGCCGGCCCGAAACCTTCCACATTCGGCATCTCCGGCGCAATCGGCATCGACGCGCCGGATTCGTCGCGCGGCGATGCGGGCGGCAAGACCGGCGGCGTGGTGGGCAGCGGCATCTGCTTCGGCACGTCGCGCACGCTGACCCTGAACGGCGGCTTCCTGCCGAAATCCGCTTCTATCTGAATCCATTGGTTGAGACGATCATGCGGCGCGAGCGCAATGCGCGTGAGGTTCGTCACGACCATCCCCTTGTCGTTGCGTAGCGGCTGATCGATGACGAAACCGCCGGCCGGCCGGTCGTCGTCTGCATGAATGACGACCACGGGTCCGGGGAAAATCTGCGCGAGCTTGACCAGACTGCGCTTGAATTCCAGAAAGCCGTCGCGGCGCGAGCTATGTGCGAAGTGCAGCCAGGCGAACCGTTCGGGTCGCTCGTAGCGCTCCGGGTCGAAGTCGCCTTGAATGAACACGACGATCGCGCGCGCGTCGCGGCGCTTCGCGTATTCGGCCGCGTGCTCGAGCCAGAATGCGTTGGCGATCACGCGATCTTCGAACTCGCCGTTGCGGCCGCCCGCGCTCAGGTAGTGGTTGTTCGGACCCGGCGCGTTCAGGCCGATGAAGACGATGTCGCCGGCTTTGGTGTCCGCTTTGTCGTTCGTTTTTTCGTTGACCACCCAGCGCACGTTTTCACGGAACGGGCGGAAGCGCGACACCTCGCTCTCGCGCGTCAACGCGATCGGGTTCTGCCCCATCGACGTTGGATCGGCGAACAGCGTTTGCCGCAACTGGTCGAGCCGCTCGACCGGATCGAAGCCGCCGCCTTCCGCCGTGCCGCAATCGACCCAGTCATGCTGGCCGGGGATAAAGAAGAGGGCAGTGCGCGAGCTGTCGAGCAACGCGTGGCGGCGCTCGAACAGCGCGTCGCGGCAAACTTCCTTTGGCCCCTTCAGATTGCCGTCGTAGACGACGAAGCGCACGTCGCGCTCGCGGCCGATCGCCTCGAGCAGCCGTTGCGTGGCGGCTTCGTCGGCGGGGCTGTGCATCGTGCCGGAAATCACCGCGAACGCGAAGCGCGAGGCCTCGGCGTGCGCCGGCGCGGTCCATGCGCACACTGCCACGAGCACGACGATGCCGCCTGCCGGTGCGAGCACGTGGCGCAGCGCCGCGCGAAGCCGGCGCGGGCGCGGCGGGTGTCCCGGCGTGTCAGTGGTCCGCATCCGGCGCGACGGCCAGTTCATGCAGTTCGTACAGCAGATCGAGCGCTTCGCGCGGCCGCAGATCGTTCGGATCGATGCCGCGCAGACGCTCGACGAGTGTCTGCATCGCGGGCGACGCAGGCGTTGCGTCGCCCGCCGCCTCATGGTCGTCGTCCGCATCTTCGGCGAGCATGGCAGGCTGCGTCGCGAACAGATCGAGTTGCGGCGCGGGCTGCGCGGCCGATTGCTGCTCCAGATGCGCGAGATGCTTGCGTGCCGCGCGGATCACCGCGTTCGGCACGCCGGCCAGTTGCGCGACCTGCAGACCGTAGCTCTGATTGGCGGGCCCTTCGTTGACCGCGTGCAGGAACACGATGCCGTGCCCGTGCTCGACTGCCGAGAGATGCACGTTGGCCGCGTGCGGAAACTCCGCGGGTAGTTGCGTCAGCTCGAAATAGTGCGTCGCGAACAGCGTGTAGCAGCCGTTGTGGGCGAGCAGGTGGCGCGCGATCGCCCACGCCAGCGCGAGGCCGTCGAACGTCGACGTGCCGCGGCCGATCTCGTCCATCAGCACGAGGCTTTGCGGTGTCGCGTCGTTGAGGATCGCGGCGGCTTCGGTCATCTCCACCATGAAGGTCGAGCGGCCGCCGGCGAGGTCGTCGGCCGCGCCGATGCGCGTGAAGATGCGGTCGATCGGTCCGAAGGCCGCGCGTCGCGCTGGTACATAGCTGCCCACGTAAGCGAGCAGCGCGATCAGCGCGGTCTGGCGCATGAAAGTCGACTTACCGCCCATGTTGGGACCGGTGATCAACAGCAGCATGCGCTCGGTCGCGAGTGAGCAATCGTTGGCGATGAACTGCTCGACCTGCGCCTCGACCACCGGATGACGACCTTGCTCGATGTCGATACCCGCGTTCGCCGAGAACGTCGGCGCAACCCAGTCGAGCGCGCGAGCGCGTTCGCCGAGCGCGGCCAGAAGATCGAGTTCGGCGAGCGCGAGCGCAACGCGCTGACAGTCGGGAATGAACGGCAGCAACGATTGCAACAACGCGTCGTACAGTGCGCGTTCGCGCGCGAGCGCGCGTTCCTGCGCGGACAGCGCTTTGTCCTCGAAGGTCTTCAGCTCGGGCGTGATATAGCGCTCGGCATTCTTCAGCGTTTGCCGACGGCGATAGTCGTCCGGCACCTTGTCGGTCTGGCCGCGCGTGACTTCGATATAGAAGCCGTGCACCTTGTTGTACTCGACGCGCAGATTGCTGATGCCGGTGCGCGCGCGTTCGCGTGTTTCGAGATCGATCAGGAACTGTCCGCAGTTCTCCGAAATATCGCGCAGTTCGTCGAGCTCGGCGTCATAACCACGCGCGATGACGCCGCCGTCGCGCACCATCGCGGCCGGCTCTTGCGCGACCGCGAGCTTCAGCAAATCGGCGCACGCGTGCGGCGGTTCGAGCGCCGCGTCGATACGCGCGAGCGAATCCGCGTTCGAGGCCACCGCCGCGAGCTGCGCGCGCAATGCAGGCAGCGCGATGAAGGTATCGCGCAGGCTCGACAGATCGCGCGGCCGCGCCGACAGCAGCGCGAGACGTCCGGTGATCCGTTCGATGTCCGAAATCTGCCGCAATGCGCTGCGCAATGTATCGAGGTCGGCGCCCGGCGGCGCATCGAGCAACGCGCCGATCGCCTGCTGACGCGCCTGAGCCACCGCCGAATCGCGCGGCGGATGATGCAGCCAGTGCCGCAGCAGGCGGCTGCCCATCGTCGTGCAGCAGGTGTCGAGCAGCGAGCACAGCGTCGGCGATTCGGTGCCGCGCAGTGTCTCCGTGAGTTCGAGGTTGCGGCGCGTGGCCGGATCGAGGCCGATGTATTCGGATTCGTATTCGACCTTCAGGCTGCGCACATGGCGCAGTTGCTGGCCCTGCGTGGACGCCGCATACAGCAGCAACGCGCCGGCCGCGCCGCACGCGCAGCCGAGCGAATGCGCGCCGAAGCCGTCGAGGCTCGCGACTTCGAGCTGGTCGCACAGGCGCTTCGTGCCCGAGGTGATATCGAAGTGCCAGGCCGGTACACGCTTGAGCGCGCTGGCGTTGACAGGCGGTGTCCAGCTGGTCGAATCGGCGGTGGCGTCGGCGACCAGAATTTCCGCGGGACGGATGCGCTCCAGCGCGGCGGCGACCTGATCGGGCGCGACTTCGGCGAGGCGCAGCGCGCCGCTCGCGAGATTGAGCCACGCGAGACCGACGCTCGTGGCGACACCGCGGCGATTGTGCGCGACGCCCAGCGCGAGCAGATAGACGTCACTCTTGTCGGACAGCAGCGCGGCGTCGGTCAGCGTGCCAGGCGTAACCACGCGCATGACCTTGCGCTCGACCGGGCCTTTCGAGGTGGCCGGGTCGCCTATCTGTTCGCAGATCGCGACCGATTCGCCGAGCTTCACGAGCTTGGCCAGATACTGTTCGACAGCGTGATGCGGCACGCCGGCCATCTTGATCGGATTGCCCGCCGACGCGCCGCGCTGCGTGAGCGTCAGATCGAGCAGGCGCGCGGCTTTTTCGGCGTCGTCGAAAAAGAGTTCGTAGAAGTCGCCCATCCGGTAGAACACCAGCGTGCCCGGATGCTCCGCCTTGATGCGCAGGTACTGCTGCATCATCGGCGTGTGTTGTGCGACGTCGTTGGCCGCTGCGGTTTGAATACCCATCCTTCGTGTCTTCTTGCGGTAGATGCTCAGGGCGTGAGTTTAACCCGCCGGCGCGGCGAGCGGACCCTGGGCGAACGGACGATGCCCAACACAAGAGCTGAATGTCAGCATGACCTATTCGATCAAAGCGGGGGTTGCACGCCGTCGCGGCGGGTTACGGCCGTCGAGCCGAGCCTCGCGCTGTCATTGCTGGAGCACCGTGGTGCATTCATTCCTCGATCATCGCCCGCATGTCCACCCTGCGTTCGTTCGCCGCGCTGCGGCGTTTCGCGAGCCACATCAGCAGCGTGATGAAGGTGCCGAACACGACGATGATCCACTGCGCGGGTATCTTCGCCGTGAGCAGCAGCGCGTACACGCCGAGCATCAGCAGCACCGCGAGGTTCTGGTTGAAATTCTGCACGGCGATCGAGTGACCGGCCGACAGCAGCGTCGCGCCGCGATGCTGCAGGATCGCATTCATCGGCACGATGAAAAAGCCCGACAACGCACCGAGCACGATCATCAGCGGATAGGCCAGCAGAATGTAGTAGGGCGCGACGTGCGTGCCGAAGCGCAGGCCCGCGCCCGCCGGGAACAGGTCCTTGTTGTAGAAGGCCATCGCGATCGCCACCGCGCCCGTCAGCACGCCGACCGGCAACACCTTCAGCGAGTGGCGCAATGGAATCAGCGCGGCCGCGCCCGCCGCGCCGATCGCGATGCCGAAGCCGGTCACGCCTTGCATCACCGCCGCCTTCGACAACGACAGCCCAAGGTTCACGTTCGCCCATTTGAGCACCAGCAGTTGCATCGTCACGGCGGCGCCCCACATCAGCGTGGTCACCCACAGCGCGATCTGCGCGAGCTTGTCGGCCCACAGCACCCGGAAGCAGTGATGGAAATCGCCGACCAGCTTATTCGGCTCGGTCAGCCGGTTCGGATAGCGCGCGCCAGTGTCCGGAATGAAGATGTTGATCGCGGCGGCGATCGCGTAGGTGAGCATGACCGCGCCCATCGCGAGATCGGCGGCCGAGCGGATCAGCGGCATATGCGCACGCGTGATGAAATGCTCGACGACGGTGCTGATCAGCGCACCGCCGAGCATCGTGCCGGCGATCGTCGACAGCACCGTCGCCGATTCGAGCCACGCGTTCGCCTGCACGAGCTTTCCGGCGGGCAGCAGCTCGGTGAGGATGCCGTACTTGGCGGGCGAATACGCGGCTGCGCCGAAGCCGACCACGCCGTAGGCGATCATCGGATGAACGCCCAGAATCATCATCAGGCAGCCGCTCGCTTTCAGCGCGTTGGAGATGAACATCACGTGACGCTTCTGCATCGAATCGGCGAACGCGCCGACGAACGGCGCGAGCAGCACGTACGAGATCGTGAAAAAAATCTGCAGCAGCGGCGTAACCCACGCGGCCGAGCGCATCACGGAAAGCAGGGCGATGGCGGCGATCAACAGCGCATTGTCGGCCAGCGACGAAATGAACTGTGCCGCGATGATCGTATGGAAGCCTTTTTTCATGGGGCAGATTGGAGGCTGCGCCCGGGGCGAAAGTCGGGCAGGGTCAAAGCGGCATGGAGCAGGGAACGGTCCCGCCGGAATACCGCCCCGAATGACTTCCCGCTTTTTAGCACGACACTCCGCACACTGGAGCGCCGCCAACAGAAAAGCGGCCGAGGCCGCTTTTCTCTGCAACCGTTATGCGTTGCCGCGGACCGGCCGCGGCGGCGCACCTTACGCCGACTGCTGGCGCGTGCGGCTGTAGCGCGACAGGATCGGAATCATCTGCGCGTAGACCTTCGGGTTGCCCGCGACGACTTCGCCGACGTGCAGGAACTCCGAATCACCGGTGTAGTTGCCGACCAGGCCGCCGGCTTCGGTGATCAGCAGGCTGCCCGCCGCGACGTCCCATGCGTTCAGGCCCTGCTCGAAGAAGCCGTCCATGTGGCCGGCCGCGACGTTGGCCAGATCGAGCGCGGCGGCGCCCGGACGGCGCAGGCCGGCGCAGGCTTCGGTCATCTCGGCGAACTGACGGCCGTACGATTCGAGGCTGTCCTGCGCGCGGAACGGAAAGCCGGTGCCGATCAGGCAGTCGGCCAGGCGGTCACGCTTGGCGACGCGGATGCGGCGATCGTTGAGAAACGCGCCACGGCCGCGCGATGCGGTGAACAGATCGTTGCGGGTCGGATCGTAGACGACGGCCTGCGTGACGACGCCCTTGTGCGCGAGCGCGATCGACACGCAGTAGTAAGGGAAGCCGTGGATGAAGTTGGTGGTGCCGTCGAGCGGATCGATGATCCACTGGTATTCGGAATCGTGGTCCGACTTGCCCGACTCTTCGGCGAGGATGGCGTGATCGGGATAAGCGGTCTTCAGCGTTTCGATGATCGCCGCTTCGGACGCTTTGTCGACCTCCGTGACGAAATCGTTGTGCTGCTTTTTGCTGACCTGAATCAGGTCGAGATCGAGCGATGCGCGGTTGATGATCTGAGCTGCGCGGCGCGCGGCCTTCACAGCGATATTGAGCATGGGATGCATAAACTGATCCTTGTTCCGGGGCAGCACGGCTGCCGGCCGGTAAATAAGCGCGAAACTGCGCTGACGGGCGCCGCAACGACGCAAAAACAGCACGGAACGGGCAGACCGGCTATCAAACCGGAGAGCATTCCGTCGACGGAGACGAATTGAATAAGAACGGTGCGACCGGTTCGACGCAAGCTTCAGCAAACGTCGGCGCCGGACGCGAAAAGCGGTATTTTACCTGAGTCCGGGCGCCCTCGCGCATGCTCGCTCACGTGCGGCTGATGTACCGCACAGGCGCCCGCCAGTGCCGGTCCGATGGTGCACCCTCGTCCGCGCGCGTGGCTCGCGCGTGCGTCTGATTCGGCATAGGTGCCCGTTGGCGCTACCATACGCGTCTTGAGTCCTAGCCAGCCGAGTTTCATCGTGGATCACACCCACCATTCCTCCGACCCCGCCGTGGCCGATTTGCGCGGCGGCTTCACGTCGACGCGTTTCGTGCTGGTCGAGCCCAGCCATCCGGGCAATGTCGGCGCCGCGGCGCGCGCGCTGAAAACGATGGGCTTTTCGCGGCTCGTGCTCGTGTCGCCGCGCGTGCCGAACGTGCAGAACGACCCCGAAGCGATCGCGATGGCGAGCGGCGCCGACGACGTACTCGCCTCCGTGCACGTGGTGCCGTCGCTCGCCGATGCACTGACTGGCGTGCACTGGTCGATTGCGCTGACCGCGCGGCTGCGCGAATACGGTCCGCCGCAATGGACGCCGCGCGCGGCTGCCGCCGCCGCGCACGCAGAGGCGATGCACGGCGAGATCGCGCTGGTGTTCGGCAACGAACGCACGGGCTTGTCGAACGAGGACGTCGAGCGATGCAGCGCGATCGCGCATATTCCGGCCAATCCGGCCTATAGCTCGCTCAATCTCGCGCAGGCGGTGCAGGTGCTCGCCTACGAGCTACGCACCGCGTACCTCGGCGCCGACGAAGCGAGCGACGGCGCACCCACCGCGGGAGCACACGCGGCGCCGGCCGAATCCGCCGCTCCACGCGCGCAGATGGCGGCTAGCGACGAGATCGAGAGCATGTTCGCGCATCTGGAAAGCGCACTGGTCGCGCTCGAGTTTCTCGATCCGGCCAATCCGAAGAAGCTGATGTCACGGCTGCGGCGGCTCTTCGCGCGCTCGGGCCTCGAGCGCGAGGAGGTCAACATCGTGCGCGGCATCGCCAAGCACATCCTGCTCAAGACCAGACGGACCGGCTGACGGTCCGTTGACCAGCCCGTGACGGCGCACCTGATGCGCCGCCTTCGTCTGACGACAACCTTGCAGGTGACGGGGACTTCCGGCAGGTTTCGCGCAATCGCCCTACAATCCACGAAACGTTAGAAGCAAAGCTGCCGCCGTGCTAAGCGGCAGCGATGCCGTTGGCTATGGCGCGAAACGCAGAGTCCCGCGCATGCGCAAACCGCGCGGATTCGCTCACGCAGACGGTTTTCCCCCAACAATACAGTCCCTGCCATGTTCACGAGACTTCGCGAAGATATCGCCACCATCCGCGAGCGCGATCCCGCCGCCCGCAGCGCATGGGAAGTGCTCACGTGTTATCCGGGGCTGCACGCGCTCGCGCTGCATCGGATCGCTCACGCGTGCTGGCGCGCGAAGCGCCGCTGGCTCGCGCGTTTCGTGTCCCAGATGGCGCGCTTCATGACCGGCATCGAGATTCATCCGGGCGCGAGCGTCGGGCGGCGCGTGTTCATCGATCACGGCATGGGCGTCGTGATCGGCGAGACCGCGCAGATCGGCGACGACTGCACGATCTACCAGGGTGTGACGCTCGGTGGCACGTCGCTCACGCGCGGCGCGAAGCGGCATCCGACGCTCGAGCGTGGTGTGATCGTCGGTGCGGGCGCGAAGGTGCTCGGCGGCTTCACCGTCGGCGCGGACGCGAAGATCGGATCGAACGCGGTCGTGACGAAGCCGGTGCCCGCGCGTGGCACGGCGCTCGGCAATCCGGCGCGGATCATCGTGCCGGCCGCGGCGGCTGCGAACGGTGCGAACGGTGCAAATCCGAATGCGAACAACGCCGCGCATGATGCGAAGCGCGGCAGCGAAATCAGCGCGTTTTGCGCATACGGCATCACGCCCAACGCGGACGATCCGGTTTCGCTCGCGATTCACGGTCTGATCGACCATGCGGCTACTCAGGCGCGACGTATCGATGAAATCGTCGATGCGCTCGAGCGGCTCGGCACGAGCCTCGAAGGTCTGCAAGGCGCGGATGCGGCGTTGCTCGATTTGCGGCGGCTATCGGCGGCGATCGCGGGGAAGGTGGAGGGGCTGGCGGGGGAGCGCTAGGTATCGGCGCCTCGGCAGCGCGAAGCGCACGCCGTATCCACGAGGTCAATCCAGCGGCAACGCTCGAATCCCGTCGGCATCGATCTTCAGATAGCCGCCCCGGCGCTCCCCGTGATCGAGATCCCAGTCGGGCAGAACCCAGCGCGTGCCGCCCGGCTCGCGATGCCGCGCGGGCAGATGGGTATGCCCATGAATGATCGTCGCGGTCTTCGATTTCCTGAACAGCGCGGCGACACCTTGCGGGGTCACGTCATACTTGATCGGCATCGGCCGCGTGCGGCCATGCTCGCTCTTCGAGCGCATGTTCTCGGCGAGCTTGCGACGCCAACGAAACGGCCACGCGAGAAACAGAATCTGCGCGAGTCGATTGCGCGCGAAACACCTGAACAACTGATAGCCGCGATCCGCGGTGCACAGACCATCGCCATGGGCGAGCGCAATGCGCGTGCCGAACGCGGTAATCACGAACGGATCGGGCAGCCAGATCGCGCCGGCCGCTTTCATGAAGCGCTTGCCCAGCAGAAAGTCGCGGTTGCCGTGCATGATGTAAAGCGCGATGCCGCGCTCGGACAGCGTGTGCAGCAGCGCCGCAATATGGGCGACGAACGGCTCGCTCAGCATGTCGTCGCCGACCCAGTACTCGAACAGGTCGCCGAGGATGAACACCGAGTCGGCCGCTTCCGCGCTCACGCGGATGAAATGCTCGAACGCGGCGACCGTGCGCGGAACCGCCTCGCTCAGATGCAGATCGGAGAGGAAGAAAAAAGGGCGCGCGGCGTGCGGGCGTCGGCCCTCGCCTGGTACGCCCGCGGCGACGCTTCGCAGCGGCGTCTCTTGCAGCATTGAAGGTGCCTGATTTCAGTTCAAAGGAGTCGACGCCCGCATGAGGCGCGACTCACTCACGGTTTAGCCGACGACGACAGCTTTTTCGATCACGACATCATCGACCGGCACGTCCTGATGGAAGCCCTTCGAACCGGTCTTGACCTTCTTGATCTTCTCGACCACGTCCATGCCTTCGACGACCTTGCCGAACACCGCATAGCCCCAGCCTTGCGGCGTCGGCGACGAGTGGTTCAGGAAGTCGTTGTCGTTCACGTTGATGAAGAATTGCGCGGTCGCCGAATGAGGGTCGTTGGTACGCGCCATCGCGATCGAGCCGTTCTCGTTCTTCAGACCGTTGTTCGCCTCGTTGGTGATCGGCTCGGCCGTCGGCTTCTGCTTCATGCCGGGTTCGAAGCCGCCGCCCTGGATCATGAAGCCGTCGATCACGCGGTGAAACACCGTGTTGTCGTAGTGGCCGGCCTTCACGTAGTTCAGGAAGTTCTCGACCGACTTCGGCGCCTTTTCGGCATTCAGCTCGAGTTTGATGAGGCCGTGGTTCGTATGCAGTTCAACCATGATGGAATCCTTTGATGAACAGGTGGATTAAAGGCGCGGCGCGTCGTCATGTGCTGACGACCGGCCGCGCCGGGGCGTTGGTTGGGGCCGGGGTTCGGCCGCGCGGGTTTGCTTGCCCGTTCGTTTTTACTTGCTCACCACCGTCGCCGACTGGATCACGACCGGCTTCTGCGGCACATCGCTCATCGGGCCGCGCGTGGTGGTGGGCGTGGCTTCGATGCGTTTCACGACGTCCATGCCGCTCGTGACCTTGCCGAATACCGCGTAGCCGTTGCCGTCCGGATTCGGGTAGTCGAGATTGGCATTGTCCACCGTGTTGATGAAGAACTGCGCGGTGGCCGAATTCGGGTCGCTGGTGCGCGCCATCGCGATCGTGCCAGCGGTGTTCTTCAGACCGGTGCGGCTCTCGAGCGGAATCGGCGCGCGCGTCGGCTTCTCGACGAAGCTCTGCGTATAGCCGCCGCCCTGGATCATGAAGCCCGGAATCACGCGATGGAAGATCGTGCCGCTATATTGGCCGGCTTTCACGTAGTCGAGGAAATTGGCGACCGTCTTTGGCGCTTTCTCGGGATACAGCTCGACGCGGATGTCACCCTCCGACGTCTTCAGCAGCACGGAAGGATGAGCGGCCTGCGAACCGGACTGCGCAAAGGCGGGTGCGTTTGCGATCAGGGCGGCGCTGCCGAGCGCCAACATCAACCATTTCATGAAAGTCCTCGGGGTTGGAGAAAACTTGCGGCAGGCAACGAGCCCGGCGCTCAGCGCGACGGCGCCATGTACGGCGGCATGGCGAGCGAGCCATTCGGGCCGCCGAACTGGAAGCTCGGGCTGTCCGTGATGTTCGACGTGGGGTGCGCGGCGGGCACGGTCGTCTGCTCGGCGGCAGGCTGTGACGCCGCGGCAGGGGGCGTTGCCGGCGACACGACCTTCTGGATATCCGCGAGACGCTGCGCGGTCCTCGGGCTCGCCTTGCCGAGGCTCTCCGCGCGACGGTACGCGGCGTCGGCGAGGCGCAGATAGAGGTCACCGAGGTTCTCGAACGCGAGGCCGTAGTTCGGATTGACCTGGGTGGCCATCTCGAGCGCTGCGCGCGCTTCGGTCAGACGGCCTTGTCTCGCGAAGAGTGTGGCGAGGTTGTTGTACGGCTCGGGCAACTCGGGATACAGCTGCGTGAGTTCGGTGAACGCTGTGATCGCTTCGTCGTCGCGATTCAGGTGCACGAGCACGTTTGCGCGTTTGAACTTCGCTTGTGCGTCGCGCGGATTCGCGGCGACGCGCGCATCGAGTTGGGTCAGCGCGGCTTGCCAGTTTTTCTGCGCGATCGACGCGTCGATTTCCGGCGTATTGTCACGCACGGCGGGGCCTTGCGGCATCACCGCGGTCTTCTGCGCGTAAGCGCTCGCGACCGGCACCGCGGCAAGTGCGGCAACGACGGTGACGCGCCACGCGAGGGCACGCGCCGCTTCGAAAGTAACGCCACCGACAACGTTGCCAAACGCAGTCGCGGCGAGGGTCGCAGCGCTGTGCGCGCGGCCGCTGGAGTGTTTCATAGGCTTAGGTCTGGATGTTATACTCCGAGCCATTCTAACAAAAGGTCTGCGCGTTCCGTCGAACCGCCGACTGTCTTTTCGCCACTCGTGGCCGTCTCCGCCCGGTTCGCAGCCTCGTCTGCAGCCTGATCGCCGCACGAGGTGCGCCGGTTTCAGCTGTATGCGATGCACCCGTTATCCTGTTCGTTTCGCGGGTCGCGGCGCGCATGAAGCACAATGCGGACTTCTTTCGGCCCACGCACCGCTCTCTATGGAATCTCTGCGCATTTACAACACGCTCGCGCGTGACAAACAGACTTTCGTGCCGCTGCGCGAAGGTGTCGTGCGGATGTACGTCTGCGGGATGACCGTGTACGACTATTGTCACGTCGGTCATGCGCGGGTGATGGTCGTGTTCGACATCGTGCAGCGCTGGTTGCGTGCGCTTGGCTACAACGTGACTTACGTGCGCAACATTACCGATATCGACGACAAGATCATCAAGCGTGCAGTCGAGAACGGTGAAACCATCAAATCGCTGACCGATCGCTTCATCGCCGCGCTGCATGAAGACGCGGACGCGCTCGGCATCGAGCGTCCGGACATCGAGCCGCGCGCGACCGACTTCATTCCGCAGATGCTCGGCATGATCGAGACGCTCGAGAAAAACGGCTACGCCTACCAGGCGAGCGACGGCGACGTCAACTACGCGGTACGCAAATTCGCAGGCTACGGCAAGCTGTCGGGCAAGTCGCTCGAAGACCTGCGCGCTGGCGAACGCGTCGCGGCCAACGACGCGAAACAGGACCCGCTCGACTTCGTGCTGTGGAAGCAGGCGAAGCCCGAGGAACCGGCCGACAGCGGCTGGGATTCGAAGTACGGGCGCGGTCGTCCCGGCTGGCACATCGAGTGCTCGGCGATGGGCTGCACGCTGCTCGGTGAACAGTTCGACATTCACGGCGGCGGCCAGGATCTGCAGTTTCCGCACCACGAAAACGAGATCGCGCAAAGTGAGGCCGCGACCGGACAAACATTCGTCAATTACTGGATGCACAACGGCTACGTACAGATCGACAATGAGAAGATGTCGAAGTCGTTGAACAATTTTTTTACGATTCGCGAAGTGCTCGCGCAGTACGATGCAGAGGTGGTGCGTTTCTTCATCGCGCGCGCGCATTACCGCTCGCCGTTGAACTACAGCGACGTACATATCGACGACGCGCGCAATGCACTCGCGCGTTTGTACACGGCGTTGAAAGACGTGACGCCCGATAGCGCCGTGCTCGACTGGAACGAAGCGCACGCGCAGCGTTTCCAGGCGGCAATGAACGACGACTTCAACACGCCGGTGGCCGTGTCGGTGCTGTTCGAGCTGGCCACCGAAGTGAACCGCACGCGCGACCCCGCGCTGGCCCGTCAATTGCGCGCGCTTGGCGCGGTGCTCGGGCTGCTCGGACGCGAACCGCGTGCATACCTGCAGCAGGCAGCGGGTGCTGCAGCCGAAGGCGCGCTCGAGCCCGCCGCGATCGAAGCGAAGATCGCCGCGCGTATCGCCGCCAAGCAGGCAAAGGACTATGCGGCAGCAGACCGGATCCGGGCCGAATTGCTCGATGCCGGCGTTGCCCTTGAAGACAAACCCGGCGGGCTGACCGAGTGGCGGCGCGTGTGAGCGCACCTCGTACTTCCCTCTGAACGACTCGCCAGGCAGGAGGCAGGATGGCAACGGCCACGAAGACGCCGGCTAAACGCGCGGCGTCTCAAACCAGTGCGGCAGCCGCGGCATCGGCTGTCGCAGCGTCGGCTGCCGCAGCATCGGCTGCCGCAGCTCAGTCGACTCGTGCGGGCGGCGGCGCGGTAGACAAAGCGCCCTCGAAAGCGGGCGGGGCGGCGGCGAAAGCCGACTCGACCGCGGCAAAGAAGAGCGCAGTCAAACGCTCGCTCAATGGCGCGGCCACTGAAGCTGCGCACGCGCCTGCGAAACGCGCGAAAACGACGTCGCGTGCGAAGGGCAACGGTGCGTTGCCGGCCAAACTCGCGGCCGAGCTCGCCGGCGACGTGCAGGAACTCGCGCGCGATACGAACGCGGGCGAAGTCGTGCGCAAGACGCGCGTGTCGGCCACCTCGGCCACCTCGGCGAGCACGGCCAGCGCGGGCGGCGAAGCGGCCGGTGTCGCATCGCTCGCGAACGAAGTCGCGGTGCCGGTGCAGATCGGCGGTCTCGCGCCTGAAGTCACGCGTCCCGCGTATTGGGACAAGGCGTGCGCGGATCTCGTCAAGCGCGATCGCATTTTGAAGAAGCTGATTCCGAAGTTCGGCCCCGTGCATTTGCTGAGTCGTGGCGATCCTTTCGTCACGCTTGCGCGCTCGGTGGTCGGCCAGCAGATCTCGGTCGCCTCGGCGCAGGCCGTGTGGGCGAGGGTCGAAGTCGCGTGTCCGAAGCTCGTGCCGCAGCAGTTCATCAAGCTCGGTCTCGAGAAGCTGACCGCGTGCGGTTTGTCGAAACGCAAGGCCGAGTACGTGCTCGATCTCGCGAGGCATTTCGTGTCGGGCGCGTTGCACGTCGGCAAGTGGACGTCGATGGACGACGAGGCGGTGATCGCCGAACTCACGCAGATTCGCGGCATCGGCCGCTGGACCGCGGAGATGTTCCTGATTTTCAACCTGTCGCGTCCCGACGTGCTACCGCTCGACGACCTCGGCCTGATCCGCGCGATCAGCGTCAACTATTTCAGCGGCGAACCCGTCACGCGCAGCGAAGCGCGCGAGGTTGCCGCGAACTGGGAGCCGTGGCGCACGGTGGCGACCTGGTACATGTGGCGTAGTCTCGATCCGTTACCGGTCGACTACTAAAGAAGAACAGGAAACGAAGCCGTTTCAAAAACTATCGCGTATATGATATCGATAGTTGAGAAATGGTTTTGACATCGGCACACGCGGTTAGAATACGCGCTGCCCGGTAAGTCCAAGGATTACAACCAATGAAGACCACGTTTCTGGATTTCGAACAGCCGATCGCTGAACTCGAAGCGAAGATCGAAGAATTGCGCTTCGTGCAGGACGACTCGGCCGTCGATATTTCGGAAGAGATCGAGCGGCTGTCCAAGAAGAGCCAGCAGCTCACCAAAGATCTGTATGCGAACCTCACACCGTGGCAGGTTTCGCAAATCGCCCGTCATCCGCAGCGTCCGTACACGTTCGACTACGTGAGCGAGCTGTTTACCGATTTCCATGAACTGCATGGCGACCGCAACTTCGCGGACGATCTGTCGATCGTCGGCGGTCTCGCGCGGTTCAACGGCCAGGCGTGCATGGTGATCGGTCATCAGAAGGGCCGCGACACCAAGGAGCGCGCGCTGCGCAACTTCGGCATGCCGCGTCCGGAAGGCTATCGCAAGGCCGAGCGGCTGATGCGCCTCGCCGAGAAGTTCGGCCTGCCGATCTTCACGTTCATCGACACGCCGGGCGCGTACCCGGGCATCGGCGCGGAAGAGCGCGGCCAGTCCGAAGCGATCGGCCGCAACCTGTACGTGATGGCCGAGCTGAAGACGCCGCTGATCGCGACGATCATCGGCGAGGGCGGCTCGGGCGGCGCACTCGCTATCGCGGTGGGCGACAGCGTGCTGATGTTGCAGTTCTCGACCTACTCGGTGATCTCGCCGGAAGGCTGCGCATCGATCCTGTGGAAAAGCGCCGCCAAGGCACCGGAAGCAGCGGAGGCGCTCGGCCTGACCGCGCATCGTCTGAAGGCGCTCGGTCTGATAGACAAGATCGTCAACGAGCCGCTCGGCGGCGCGCATCGCGATCCGAAGGGCATGGCGGCGATGCTGCGCCGTGCGCTCGCCGATTCGCTGCGCCAGTTCCAGGGTATGAGCACCAACGACCTGCGCGAACGCCGTTTCGAACGGCTGATGGCGTACGGCAAATTCAAGGAAACGACGCCGGGCGCATAAGCCCGCGCGTTGGCCTGTCTCTTTCGTCCACCGGCGCTTTCCGCGCTAACGACGTGACCACCACCGCCGACTCATCCGCCGAGCGCCTCGTGATCGAGGCGCTCGGCGCCGCGCTGTCCGGGCTCGATTCGAACGCGCGCATTGCGGTCGCATTCAGCGGCGGCGTCGATTCGAGCGTGCTCCTCGATGCGGCGGTGCGCGTCGCGGGTGCGTCGCGCTGTATCGCGCTGCACGTGCATCATGGTTTGAGTCCACATGCCGATACGTGGCTCGCGCACTGCGAGGCTTTCGCGCGCGAACGTGGCGTCGAATTCGACGCGCGACGCGTGGATGTTTCGCGCGCGCCGGGCCTGAGCATCGAGGCCGCGGCACGCGACGCGCGTTATCGTGCGCTCGAAGCGATGTGCGCAACGCACGGCATTGGCACGCTATGGCTTGCGCAGCATGCGGACGATCAGGCCGAGACCGTGCTGCTGCAACTGCTGCGCGGCGCGGGGCTCGCGGGTCTCGCGGCGATGGCGCCCGGCACGCTGCCGACAGGTGCGTCGACGACACGTGTGCGGCCGCTTTTGCATCTGCTGCGCGCGCAGCTCGAACACTATGCGAGCGCGCGCAAGCTGCGCTGGATCGACGACGAATCGAACGCGGACACGCGTTATGCGCGCAACGCCTTGCGTCATCAGGTGATGCCGGTGCTCGCGGTGCACTTCCCGGGCTTTCGCGATGCGCTCGCGCGCACGGCCGCGCATTCGGCATCGGCGCAGCGATTGCTCGACACGCTCGCGCGCGCCGACATGGAAAGCGCGTCGCGCGATGAAGGACGCGCCCTCGCGCACGACGCGCTGCTCGCTCTCGACGACGATCGCGCGCTGAATCTGCTGCGCTACTGGATGCGTACGCTCGGCTTCGTCGCGGCATCGAGCGCGCGTGTCGCGGATGCACTGCGGCAGTTGCGCGAAGTGGCTGCGGGGCAGGACGGACATCGGCTCCGCATCGATCATGCGGGGCATGCGTTGCGCAGCTATCGCGGCCTCGTCTACTGGGAAGCCGGCGATAGCAGCGAACCCGCCGACGAAACCGCGCTCGTCGAGCGCGAGATCAGTGAACTCGCGTGGCAAGGGCAAGAGATCTGGCATTTGCCGCAATGGCGCGGCACGTTCGTGTTCGCGACGGTGGATGCAGCCGCTGCTTCCGACGTAGCCGACGCAGCGCACGCAGCGCCACGTAACGAAGCATGCGACATGGTTCCCGTCAGCGTCCTGCAACGAGCATCTCTAAGCGTGCGGGCTCGCCGCGGCGGAGAACGCATGCGCATCGGTGTGCCGAACACGCCCAGCCGCACGCTGAAGAAGCTGTTTCAGGAGCGCGGCATTCCCGCATGGAAGCGCGACGTGCCATTGCTTTACGTTGGCGATGAACTGCTGTTCGTGCCACTGATCGGCGTGAATCGCGGGACTGTGCGCGACGCATCTCCGGAGCGCGAAGCGTGCGTGAAAATCGTCTGGCGCGAGGATCTGCTGATCGCCTGAGCGTCGGTCGGACAGTCGCGCAAGCCGTGCGTGCAGATGTCGAAAGCGTGAAACAGGGCGCAAATCAACGATAAAACAGGCCATTGCAGGCCTGATTCGACGCATTTGAGCGCTCGTTGCGTCTTGTCTTTTTGCGACTAATCAGGTACTTTAGCTTGTTTGCCCGACCCGATTTCGCCGTCGCTTTTGTCGCTATCGGTCGTTAGTGCCGGCAGGCGTGCGTGATCCGTCGTCGCCGTTCAATTCCGATCAGCCATTTGCGATTTCATCCCGGGCAAATCCGCGCGTGCTGCACGCGTGCTGCATCTACGCCGCCACACACTTTGCCGCCGTTCACGAGACGTTGCGCCCCTGTGCTTTCTGTGCGGTCGTCTCCAGCGCGCCAGCGCGGTTTCTCTTCCAGTTCAGAACGACAATGGCACTCATCGTACACAAATACGGCGGCACCTCGATGGGCTCGGTCGAGCGCATCAAGAACGTCGCCAGGCGCGTCGCGAAATGGCACAAGGCCGGCCATCAGATGGTCGTCGTGCCGTCGGCAATGTCCGGCGAAACCAATCGCCTGCTTGGCCTCGCGAAAGAAATCACGACTCAACCGAGCCCGCGTGAACTCGACATGATCGCCGCCACCGGCGAGCAGGTCAGCTCGGGTCTGCTCGCGATCGCGCTGCAGGAAGCCGGCGTCGAAGCGGTCAGCTACGCAGGCTGGCAGGTGCCGGTCAAGACCGATAGCGCGTTTACGAAAGCGCGCATCAGCGACATCGACGGCGAGCGCGTCATGCAAGACCTCGCAGCCGGCAAGGTGGTCGTGATCACCGGCTTCCAGGGCATTGACCCGGACGGCCACATCACGACGCTCGGCCGCGGCGGCTCGGACACGTCGGCAGTCGCGGTCGCGGCCGCGCTGAAGGCCGACGAGTGCCTCATCTACACGGACGTCGACGGTGTGTACACGACGGACCCGCGCGTCGTTGAAGAAGCGCGCCGGCTCGACCGCGTGACGTTCGAAGAAATGCTGGAAATGGCCAGCCTGGGTTCGAAGGTGCTGCAGATCCGCTCGGTGGAATTCGCCGGCAAATATCAGGTGAAAACGCGCGTGCTGTCGAGCCTGACCGATCCGCTGATGCCACTCGACGAAGAAATGAAGTCGGGCACCCTGATTACTTTTGAAGAAGACGAGACCATGGAAAAAGCAGTCATCTCGGGTATCGCGTTCCAGCGCGACGAAGCTCGTATCGCCGTGATGGGCGTGCCCGACAAGCCGGGCATCGCGTATCAGATTCTCGGCCCGGTGGCGGACGCGAATATCGATGTCGACATGATCATCCAGAACCAGAGCGTCGAGGGCAAGACGGCATTCACGTTCACGGTTGGCCGCGGCGACTATGCGCGTGCAATGGAAATCCTCACCGGCACGGTAAAGGCGCACGTCCAGGCCGAGCAGGTGCTGGGCGACCCGAAGGTGTCGAAGGTGTCGGTGGTCGGCGTCGGGATGCGCTCGCACGTCGGCATCGCCAGCAAGATGTTCCGCACGCTGTCGGAAGAGGGCATCAACATTCAGATGATCTCGACCTCGGAGATCAAGATTTCGGTGTTGATCGACGAAAAGTACATGGAGCTCGCGGTACGCGCGCTGCATAAGGCCTTCGAACTCGATCAGGCATAAATGGCGGGAAAAACGGGGCGCTCTGGAGCGTCCCGTCTGTTTTGTGGCGTTCATGTGAATGAATTGCGTGATGAGACGCCACGTTGGCACAAATAATGTTCGTCAGACATTGACCTTATCGGCCCGGCCCGCTATGATCTTGGCTTCGTCGCACTGACTCCCTGTGCGACAGAAAGTTTGGGAGACGTGGCCGAGAGGTCGAAGGCACTCCCCTGCTAAGGGAGCATCTGGGCCAAAACCTGGATCGAGGGTTCGAATCCCTCCGTCTCCGCCAGGAGCACCTCCCGGGGCATCTCGCAATGTCCCGGGCCAAACCCCGGAAGGCCGCCGCATGGGCCTTCCGGGGTTTTTTCTTGTGCCGGACCTTCCCGCTCCATACCACCCAATCGCAAACAAAAGTATGGGTAGTAGTATGGGTAGAAAGGAGGCAGTCATGAGCACGATTTCACGCTCCATCCACCGTCTTTCCGCGCTCGGCGTCGCGCGTCTGAAGCAGCCTGGCCATTACTGCGATGGCGGTGGTCTGTACCTTCAGGTGTCGGTGGCGCGTACGCGCTCATGGGTCTACCGCTTCAGGCGCAAGGGCCGGTTGCGTGAGATGGGCCTGGGGCCACTGCATGTCGTCTCGCTTGCCGATGCACGCGAGCTCGCAGCCCGCTACCGGAAGATGCTTTTCGAAGGTGTCGATCCGATCGAGGCGCGCCGTGCCGAACGCGCGCAGCAGCTTGCGATGGCCGCACATAACAAGACGTTTGATGAGTGCACCAAGGCATTCATCAAGGCCAACCGTGCAGGGTGGAAAAATGAAAAGCACGTGACGCAATGGGAGAACACCCTGGCCACTTACGCTTCTCCATTTTTCGGCCAGCTTTCCGTGCGCGATATCGATACAACGCTCGTCGTGAGTGTTCTCGAACCCATCTGGGAGGCGAAGCCCGAGACGGCCAGTCGCGTGAGGGGGCGCATCGAGTCGGTGCTTGACTGGGCAACCGCGCACAGGTATCGGGAGGGAGAGAACCCGGCACGATGGAAAGGCCATCTCGACAAAATCCTGCCTGCGCGCATCAGGGTGCGCAAGGTTCGGCACCATCCCGCGTTGCCCTTCGGCGAAGCGCCCGCATTCATGAAGGCTCTCAAGGCTCAGGATGGTCTCGCAGCACGCGCGCTGGAACTCGTGATTCTCACTGCGGGCAGGACCAACGAAGTGATCGGCGCGATACGCAGCGAGTTCGATCTCGATGCCGCGACGTGGACAATCCCTGCGGAGCGGATGAAGGCTGAGCGCCCGCATCGGGTTCCGCTGTCCGCGTCGGCTCTTGCGCTGGTTCGCCGCCTGCTTGATGAGACGGACGGAGAACTGGTCTTTCCGGGCGCGAAGAAGGGCAAGCCGCTGTCGAACATGGCAATGCTTATCGTCCTTCGCCGCATGCAGCGCGCCGACCTCACCGTGCACGGCTTTCGTTCGACCTTCCGCGACTGGGCCGCCGAATGTACAACGTACCCCAACGAAATGGCCGAAATGGCGCTCGCTCACGCGGTGGACGACAAGGTTGAGGCCGCCTATCGTCGAGGGGACATGTTCCAGCGACGCAGGCAGATGATGGATGACTGGGTGGCTTACTGCAGCCCGAAAGCGAAAGCAGCCTGATGTCGTGCGCGGATTGTCTGAGGCCTTGTCGGCGCGGCCGCTGCGAACAGGTAGGGTTTCCTGGCGCACGCATCTCTCACGGGCCGCAAGGATTAGTTTCGGGCAAATCGCGAAGTTTCGCTCTCTGGTGGCTTGCCGGTGGGAGGATTGCCCCGTCGTCCCTGGAGAGTGGGAACAGCAGGGAATCCAGGGGAAATCGCCTTCGGAGTGTGGCTCCGGATTTCCGCAATCCTGTTCCTCATCGCAAGTTTGCAGCGCCTTCTGCGACAAGCTAGATTGGCGATGTCCGGGGTTATCCGGACGTAGTCGGGAGGGCCAGGACAATGGACGAACAGATTGTCGAACGCGCTGGCGCGAGAGTGCGCCTGATTCGCCTTCGCGAGGTACGTACCCGCGTTGGCCTCGGTGCAAGCACTTTATACCGGTATCTGGCGGTCGGGAAATTTCCACGGCCGGTGGAGATTGGCGGCGGCAGAGTAGCATGGCTGGAAAGCGAGATTGACGCATGGATCGCTAACCGCATGGAGGCGGGACGGCGCGGGCCAGGATGAAGTGGCTTATTCTGGTACTCCGAGTGCGATGTTGTCATCCGTGCAATAAACGTACCGTGCGTCGTACTGCCAGGTATTTTATGCGGGACGCCATCGAGGCACGCAATTGCTTGCTAGTCAGACAAAGGCGCCCCGGTTCTCCAGTACGGTTGGAACCATAGTGAATGGTAAGGGCACGCGCCAGGCGGCCTCACGAGCTTGATTCGTAAAGGCATTGAGCTTTCCTTTCGCTGTACCTTGCTCCCATTCTAGGGTGATTCGTGTAGTTCATCTGGCATTGCAAATTTCGCTACGAGAATTTGACGGTACACCAGCCCTCGGTCTTCGCGAGACAGGTGATACCACTCCTTCCAGACTTGGTTCGGTGCTGTTGCAGTGAGGTGGCGCTCCAGTTGATTGGGAACCACCGGCAAATTGTGGCTGATTGCGCAGACGAAATAGGACAGTGCTAAGCTAAGTCATTACTTGTCGGAACGCGAATTGTTTCATAAAGCTTTCGAACATGACAAATGTAATATCCGAACTAGGTTTTGTTTGCCCTAAGTGCGGCGTCCCGATGGAAGACTGTTGGGAAGTGCTCGCTGCGGGGGAGATTCACCGCCTAACTTGCCAGTGCTGCGGCACCGAGTATGACGGTTTGATTGTCGAATGTCTCGCTTGTGGATCTGAAGACTTTATCACGAGCGTCTCGATAATCGATCCCGAAGGGATCGCCTGCTCTTCGTGTGGTCATCGCAATCGCCCTGCCGGAGCCGATGATGAAGAGTCTTGTTTTTGAGCGCGGGCTCAATCTCGGTGGGGAACACGTCGTGCTCAGCCTTTTCCAAACGGCGCGCGGTTTTTCGCTTGAACGGCGGCTTATTGAAAGGGATCAAACAGCATCTGTTCAAGTGCTGCCGATTTCTGCGTTAGGCGATCTACACCGATTTGCAGACGCGGACCCGTATTCGGAGGAACTGGCTCCGTTGTATTACGAAGTTCGGCGTCACCTCGTAGAAAATCGCGTGGCCGAATAGCTACGCAAGCGCCTGAAGGGGTTGAGGAGGTTGAGGAAATGATTGCCCAACAGGCGCCCCCTGAAGTTGGCAGTCTCTTCGAGGAGCTCATGGTCGCCAAGGACGACTCTGAACTGGCAAGTTGCGTCAAATCAATCGTCACAGCGCTTGGCGGTGAGTCGTACGTGTTCGTTTCACTCCATCCCAGCGCGACAACGGCTATCCGTGCGACGCATCGCTTTCTCATTGGCTGCCGCCCGGAATGGTGTCAGATGTATAACGCCAATAAATGGTACATGACTGACCCGTTTCTAGAGTATGCGCGAAGTAACACCGCTCCAATAACGGGGTCCGAGATTGTCGCCGAAACACAAGGCCAGCGCGAAATGCTCGTCGCGGCAAGCAAACACGGCTTCAGAAGCGGGATCGTGGTGCCGGTCCACGCCAGCGCCACAGAGCGTATGGGTGTTCTGTACATCGGATCAGACGATAGCCAGGCTGTCGGGGAAAATAGACTGACCGCGCACCGATTGTATTTCAGAGCGCTTGCCATGGAATTGCTCGATTGGTCCATCCGAATGGCTAGACGCGAGGTCCTTGAGGCGCATGGTATTACTGAAATGGATCTCCGTGTAGTGGGGTACCTTAGAAGTGGATTTACTGCGGAAGACATTGCTCGCGAGATGGACATCTCCGTTCAGACCGTCTACGTAAACTATAGAAAAATAAAGGACAAGATTGGTGTTTCGCACATCTCAGAAGCGGTTAAGTTCGCGGAAGTGAATGACCTTCTGGCGTAACTCGGGTAGAGCGTTTTGGCTCTCGCTCACTTTACCCACGGCTGCAGGCGCCCTGTTCTTTGTCGGACGCCCTTGGGCATTTGTGGCTGTGGTCCTGTTCGTTGTTCCCGCGCTGGACGCAACGATAGGGCGAGGAGCTCCCAAGTCGGGACAAGCCATCGAGAAAACAGATGAAGATCAGGTACCTGGCTGGTTTGCTTTCTCTTGGGCCTTGGCACTCGGAATCGGTGCGTACCGTGCGTCAACTGCATCATGGGTGGAACTGGTCGGACTTGGTGTCGCGTGCGGAGTGTTAAGCGCTACCGCAATGGCACACCTGCATGAGCTTACGCACCGACCAGCCAGAATATGGCAGCACGTTAGTGACCTGGCATTCGTCATTGCCGGCTATCCGCATTACCGGGTTGCGCACCAATTGCATCATCGACATGTTGGAAATCCGCAATTCGGTTCGACTGCTTCATTGGGCACGACGGTATGGTGTCATGTTGGACGCTCCTATGCAGCGGGGTTGCTCTCGTCGTTTTCGCGGCGTTCCCATCCGGGGGGAAAGGTACCGTATAGCCTTTTTCGAAATGCACTTTTCGCAATATTGTTGCTGGGCTTCGCCGCGCTTCTGCAATGGAAGATTGCGCTTTTCTACATCGGATACGCTGTTGTGAGCGTGTTTGTCGTTGAGGCAGTCGGGTACATGCAGCACTACGGATTCGATGCTGACATTTCGCGCACTGCGCTTACGTCGTGGGATGTTGACTTTTGGTTGTCGAACTGCCTACTCGTGAACAACGGCTTCCATAATGCTCACCATCAGGACGGTGAAACGCCATATCAGAGTCTCACCGCGCAACGAACCACTTTGCCGGGTGGCTACTTTCAAATGCTTTGGTTGACGCTTCTCTCGCCGTTCTGGTTTTCGATAATGAATCGACGAACGAAGGTCTTACTCAGGCGGAGGCGACGTCAGAGCGTCACTCTCAGAAATCAAACGTCTTGCGACGTTTGCGAGATACGATGAGTCAAGCGTTTCAAGTTGGATCTTGATGGCGTGCTCCGTATGCAAATAATTTTTCTTCGTCGAGCGAGTGTACGCAGGGTCGTAATAGTCGACCATGATGCTCTCGAAGAGAGCTTCGATCTCGCGGCGTTCAGCCATCGACGCCCACTTCTGTAGTGTCGCCCCGCTTACGAGTGCTTTTAGGTGGCCAAGTTGTGTGACTAGGCCCGTGGGGTCTCTTTCGAAGTGGGGATACTCGCGACGCCACATTGCAATTCTTTCGCGCATCGGGGTCTCGACGGCGAATAAACGTCCGCCATGCATTCTATGGAACAGCGCAGTCGGCAATTGGACGTGACCGATTCGCTTGCTTTCACTTTCGATCCAGATCTGCTTTGCCGAGTCCAGACGACTTATCTCGGCAAGCAAAAGGCTGTCAAAAAATTTCTGGCTTGGTTGGGCTCGCCCTGGAATTGCCCCAATGATCGAGCCGCGGTGCGAGGCAAGGTCCTCTAGATCGATGACCTGTGCACCTGCCGTCCGTAGCGCGAGTAGCAGTCGAGTTTTTCCGCATCCGGTGGGGCCAGAGAGCACATTGAACTGCAAGTGCGCGGGGACCTCTTCGAGAGTCTGACGCACCCAATTTCGATATCCTTTCCAACCAGTCGGCAGCCTGTCGACCTTGTAGCCGATGGTTTCCAGAGCGTCTGTCCAAAGTTTGCTTCGCTTCCCACCACGGAAGCAATAAACCAGGACTGACATTCGTCGATCGCTCCGAAAAAACGGAAGCTCGAGGTGCCGGGCGATGTTCTTTAGGGAGTAGGCGACACCGATCTGATACGCGCGCATCGGATTGGTGCGATGAGTAGTACCGACTTCCGCATACTCATCGTCGAAGACGACCGGAAGGTTTATGGCCCCAGGCAGATGGTCTTCGGCAAATTCGCGCGGGCTTCGTGCGTCGATAATCAGGTCAAATTTCTTGAGAGCATCCAAATCATACATATTTCGCCCTCTTTAGCATGGTATTTTGGAAAAGTCAATGCAAAATGGCATCGCCCCGATGCTAGGAGTGACGGATTAAACTCTCGCCTACTGAGTTTGTGAAGATAAGCCGATTTTACGTCGGTGGGACCAAAGCGTCACCGAACAAGAAAAACGCAGGGCGCGTCATTGCACAACAGGCCCAAGCCCGTCGATGAAGGAGATGGCCCATCTGGTCATGCGGGAAAGTTTTGAGCGGACCCGTCGGGGGGCAGAGAGTGATGCGGCATAACGCTGCAGCCAATGAGGACGATCATGGATCACTCACATAACGCGTGCCAGGCACCAGGCGCTTGCGACGGAATCGTCTCAAGGGCTACCTTCAACACATTGCAGCGGCGCGTGGACCGGGCCGAGGCCGATGTCCGCCGGCTAACCGAGCGGTTGCGAGAAAAGGATCGACAGTTAGCTGAGATGGGGAAGGCGCTGCTGCGCACGGTAGCGTTGCATCACGCAACCGAGGAAGGGCTGGAGGAGGAAATTGACTCTCTACGTGCGATAATTCCAGTGTGGAAAGCTTGCCTGTACACGAGCGCGGGGCCGTCGGAGCAGTCCGACGGAATCACAATTCACCTACCGTTCATCACCGAAATTCTGTCCGGGATGTTCGATATCATGCACACGTTCTGGTCGAGCTATGACGAGAACAATCCTCCCAAGTCGTCTGTGGTCGCGCATGCGATCGACAAACGATTAAACCTAAAAGGCCAGCCCAATGGAGAAGCGTCGCGCAGCGGACAGACGTACGCTTCTGCGATTCGGCCTGACTGGCTAAAAGAAGCTGATAGTCGTCATCACACGCGACCCCGATCCTGACGGGGCGCTCTGACGGTAAGACGGGTTTGCCCGTCGCTTGATCCACTTGCTTGAATGGTCCCCGTAGTCCGCAGCCCTTGCTGGCGAAAGCACCGGGGTTCGTCATGAGCGAAACGGTACCATGTAGAGCAGGGCAGGCCAACTGCAGCGCGAATGGGTTGTACTTCGTGGGGCCGTTTCCGCGGCGGCCACCGTCCAGAGCCTTCATACGGCGTCGCTCTTTCTCAACGGCGTGACGGGAGAGGACCGCGTGGCTCCGGAACGGGACCGGTTACGGGCAGCGCAGTTCTACGTCCAGTACGAACGGGTGGCAACAATGATCTTACGGACGATTCATACAGGTGGGGGCGAGTCCACAGGTCGGAGCAGGCAGCGTGTTGGTGTCGTGGGCGGGAATCCGTCGGCGGCCCTTAGGTACGACTACTACTTTCGAAGCGAATCGACGTTTACGCTGCATGGCGTTACGATGCAATAACACAGCGTGTCGTCAGGCAACACTTGGGCGCTGGTATGAGGACGAAGTTCTGGCGTCCCTGTCGATCCGCTGATGTCTTGGCACGCTTGCCCGTTCGGCCGGCGCCAGTGAGGCGGAAAAGTCAAGCCTGTCGACTACTTCGTCGGCCGGATTTGTCCGGCCGCCGTCTGCATCGGCCAGGCCGCGGGTATCGAGGCGTCGAGCGAGGCGGGCTACGTCTGGCGATCCCGGATGGACACACGCCTTCGCGACCCACCTCACTTTGAGCCGTATCGCCCGGACTCGACGAGCTGCGCAACGTAGCTTTCGAGCTATTGTCCCGGATCGCCACCGATCATCGTCGTTTCTCCTTCGTAATGCACCTATCCTGAATCGTTTAGTAACTCTTAAAGATACCGACTGGGGTTCGTCTCACATGGTGACCGGTCAGGCTTTCACGACGGTGCCTCCCGACGATAAGACGGGTTTGGCCGTCGGACGCAATCGCTGCTTGAATGCCCTGTGTGGTCCGGCCATCCGGGCCGGAAAGAAAACACAGGAGGGAAGTCATGTCCGTCGAAGACAACGAATCTCGGGCGATATTGCGCCGCCGGCAGGTCGAAGCGAAGACGGGGCTATCACGCTCAACCATATACCGGCGCATGCGGGTCGGCACGTTTCCGTCGGCAATATCACTGGGGGGCCGGATGGTAGGTTGGCGCGCAACTGACATCGGGCAGTTTCTCGCGAATCCGGCGCGTTACCGGGCACCGGAGCCGGAACACCGGGACGATGCGGAGTTGTTGCCATGAGCCGCGACCTCGCCGAGGCGCCCCTCGCCCGTCGACTTGAGAACTGGGGAAACGTGTCACGCGGTGCCTATGATCCGATCGATGCGGCGCTGGTGACGAAAGCATGGCAGACGTTGCATCCGTCGCATCGGGAAATACTGAGGATGGTCTATCTGTGGCATGCCGATCGCGAGGTTGTTTGCCGACGGCTTCGCATAGCCCGGCGGCCGGCGCAACGCTTCGACCTGGAACTCGCGGCAGCGCGTTTAGCGCTCGCGCAAGCCCTTGCCGGCAGGATGAAGGAAGTTGGTGCCAGCGGGCTACCTCCCGGCGAAGAAACATGAAACGCACGAGCCTGTTTTCGGGCGATAATGCCCCGGGCGGCCGGCATTTTACTGTGCGGCGTCGTTCCGCTGGCGGGTGTCGGTGTCGAAGCTCCAAGATGTGAAATTTTTTTGGGAACACGAGAGAACTCCATGGAACACGTGGGTAGATGGATAGGCGGAGACGCTCTCCCGGGCGCTTGCATTGCGTCTTGGGCTGATCTAGATTGAAGCCAACAATCTGATCCGGTCAACGTGCCCCGCACGACCGAGTACGCGTTAGCGGCCCCGCAGTTCGATGTCTGTGCGACGACGTGGTGTGCCGTGACGCATTCGCAAAAAGCCTGCATCTGCAGGCTTTTCTGCTTTCTGGCGCTGATGCAATGATCCCCCGTTGAGCCTGCGGTCAGCCTCTCCGGCGCCGCGGGTTCCTTTTTCTTCGCAGGTTCATCGACAGCGGGCGCCGCTGAGGACGATGAACCATGAAATCGCTTCTGATCATTTCGGCAAAGAGTAACTCGGGCAGGACGATGCTGACCTGCCTGCTTGCCCGTCACCTGCATCGCGTCAATCACTGGCGCGTGCTGGTACTGGACCTTGCCGAGCCGCCGCGCTGCGCACAGATGCTCGCCGGCGGGCAGCATGATGCGATCGGGTCCGGCAACCCGGTGCCGGACCCGCCCTGGCGCGCCCGACCCGCACCCGGCGGCTGCGTTCGCGTGCTCAGCGGCGACGCCGTCGAAGGTCTGCGCTCGCGTGACGATCCCGCCCGCACCCGCTACTACGCGAACCTTCGTCATCTGCTATGCGTGGTGGCGCCGCGGTTCGACGTGTGCCTGATCGATACTCCCGTGCTGCCCGACCTGCGCGCTGTCTGTGCAGAGGCGCTGGTGGACGCGGTACTGAGCCCCATAGCGATGTCGCCGGAATGCGTCGACTGCGCCTCGGAAATGATCAACGGCACGTACGGGATCCGCAACATCCGGGCGCGACTGAATCCGGCACTGCACTTTGTCGGGCTTCTGCCCGTCGTCGCAATCCCTGGACCGATGGAAGAAGCGTGGGTGAAGGTGATGGAAACGACGCTGCGTGAATGGCTGATCGCAGACCAGGCTTTTCCCCACGGATACGCCTGGCTGCCCTGCCTGACAGCTGTCGGGCGCGCCGCGGGTTCCTCAGTGCCGCGCGGCCGGCCAGCCGCGCAGGATGTCCGGGTAGCCGAATCCTCGCGGACAGTAGTCGCCTGTCTGGAGGTCCTCGCTCGCCGGCTCGATGCAATCGGGAACGGTGCAATGCCTGCCCTTCGTCGTGCAGAGGTGTGCGATGCATGACGCAGCCATCTCATTCGACATTGCCATCGCCGGCCGCGGGCTGCTGCGGGTGTTGCGCCGCTGGTTGATTGTCCTCGCCGCATTCGTCGGTGCATCAATCCTGGCGCCTGGCACTGCCCATGCCGACGACTGGGGTTGCCAGGTGATCCTGTGTCTCTCGAATCCGGGTGGCCCTGAGCAGTATGGCGAGTGTGTCCCGCCGATCGAGAGGCTGTGGGCAGCCTTGCGCCATGGCGATCCTTTTCCGGCGTGTGACTTCGGTGCAGGTGGCTCGCAGGAGACGTCGGCGGTGAACATCTTTGCGGGCACCGGGTACTGCCGCGAGGACCTGCTGTACTGGGGCGGCCCTGAGCAGAGTGAACTGCTATGCAATGCGCGCGGCGCAATCAATGTCGAAATCGACGGCGCCCTGTACACGCGGGTGTGGTGGGACGCGGGAGGCGCAGACCGCACGATCACTGAGTTCTACGGAGCCGGCAGTACCGCTATCCCGTACGAGCCGACCCAGTCCGCACGTCTCTTTCTGGAGCGGGAGTACGAAAGCTCGGGCGGTCAGGGAGGTGGCGGATGATTCCACTCACCGCATTCCTGGCCCTGACACAGCAGTGCGCGCCGGCCGTGGCACCCGCCACGATGGCAGCCATCGTGCGGGTCGAGTCGGGTTTCAACCCGTACTCGATCGGGGTTGTCCATGGCCGCCTCGAGCGCCAGCCAGCGAACCTCAACGAGGCCGTTGCGACGGCGCGCGAGCTGGAGGCGGCCGGGTGGGATTACAGCGCAGGTCTCGCGCAGGTAAACCGGGCGAACTGGATCCGGTTCGGCCTGACGCCGGAGACCGTCTTCGATCCGTGCCGCAATCTCGCCGCCGGCGCGGCCATCCTCCAGGGCTGCTTCGAGCGCGCGCGGCACGAGTATGCAGGAGCGCAGGACGCATTGCGCGCGGGGCTGTCGTGCTACGCGAGCGGCGACTTTTCCACGGGATTTCGCACGGGCTATGTGCAGAGGGTCGTCGCCGAAGCTGCGCTCCCTGATCCGGTGGTTCCGGCGACTGCCGCCGACGTCCCGCCCATTCGCGTCATTCCGTCCAGTCCGCAGGGCGCGCGTTCCGGTCCGTCGCGCATCCCGGATGGAACGCCTTCGACCACGGGCCGCAGACGAAATCGCCAGACTGGTCTACCCGGCGACATGGCGCAGGAAAGCGCGGTCGTCTTCTGACCAAGCGAGACCCATGTGTGTAACAGGAGCAGCCCATGAAATCAGGACTACAAATCAAATGGAGAAATATTCCACGGGAGACGTGGATGCGTGGGTCGGCGCGAGCCGTCCGGCGCGGGCTCGCGATTGCGCCCCTGCTGGCACTGACGGTGACGCCGGCATATGCGCAGCTCTCTCAGGTCAACACCCTGCTGACAACGATCCAGACCACATTACTCAGCGTGGGTGCAGTGGTGTGCTCGATCTCAATCATCTGGGCGGGCTTCAAGATGATGTTCCAGCACGCGCGCTTTGGCGATATCGCCAACGTGTTCATCGGCGGCCTGTTCGTGGGCTGCGCCACGGTGATCGCAGCGATGCTGATCCCGACGAGCTGATCCGGAGGCGCACATGGACCAGCTCAGGGATCCCGTCTTCAAGGGCTGCACACGACCCGCGATGCTGTGGGGCGTGCCGCTTGTGCCGTTCCTGATGATGGGCGGCAGCATCCTGATTCCCGCGATCTGGGCGCTGCTCGCAAGCCCGCCGGTGGGCGTCGGCATCGTGCTGCTCCTCGTTCCGGTGTTCGTGACGATGCGTTCGGTCACGCGGCACGACGACCAGCGGCTTGCGCAGTGTGTGCTGTGCGTTCGTATGGCGTTTCGCCAGCGTAATCGCCGCTTGTGGGGCGCGCACGCCTACGTGCCGGTTCGCGTCAAAAGGAGGGGCTGACATGGCTGCGCAACCGCACCTCATCGATGTGGCCGAACGCGAGGTCGTGCTCGCGGACTTCGTGCCGTTCTCATCGCACGTGACCGACCACGTGATCCGCACGCGGGAAGGCGACTATCTGCGCGTGTGGAAGATCGCCGGCATTGCCTTCGAGGCGGCCGATCCAGGTGACATCGTGGTGCGTCACGAAGGGTTCAACCAGCTCGTGCGCAGCCTGCCGGGTGGCCATGTGGGACTCTGGTCCCATCGGCTCCGCCGGCGCGTGACTGACCACTTCGCCACGCCTTACGGCAACCCGTTCTGCCAGGAGCTTGCCACACGGTACTACGCGAGCTTTGCGGGCTACCGGATGATGGCCAACGAGCTGTACCTGACGGTCGTCTACCGGCCGCACCGCACACGTCTGGGGCGCATCTTCAGTCACGCAGCCCGTCGCACCGCCGACGATATCAGGCGGGACGAGTATGAGGCGCTGAAGGTGATGGCGGAACTCGCCGCGCAGGTCGAATCGGGCCTGAAACCGTGGGATCCGGTGGCCCTTGGCGTCTACAGGAACCAGGTTCGCGACGCGAAGCAGATCCACCACACGCAGCGGCCCGTGCGTTTCTCGGCGGCACTGGAGTTCCTCGGTTACCTCGTCAACGCCGCCTGGGAGCCCGTACCGGTGCCGTCTGGCCGCATTGCCGAGGCACTGCCGACGTCGAGACTTTTCTTCCGCACCGAGAAGGTCGAGATCCGCATGCCGGGCGCAACGCGCTACGCGGCGCTGCTCGACCTGAAGGACTACCCCGAAGAAACGGAGCCCGGGATGCTCGACGGTCTGCTCTACGGCGACTTCGAGTACATCGAGACGCAGAGCTTCACGATCCTTGACCGTCCCACGGCAAAGGAAGCGCTTGAGCGACAGCGCAACCAGCTGATTGCCGGCGAGGACGTCGCGGTGTCACAGGTCGAGGCGATGGACCAGGCGCTGAACGACCTGATCAATGGCGATTTCGTCCTGGGCGAATACCATTATTCGCTTGCCGTGCTCGGGGACCGCCCGGACGAGGTAGCGCGGCACGTGGCGAAGGCGCGCACGCAGCTCGCGGACGTGGGCTTCCAGACCGCGCTCGTCGACCTCGTGGCGGACGCGGCGTGGTTCGCGCAGCTGCCCGGCAACTGGCGCTACCGGCCACGGGAGGCGAAGCTCTCCGCGCTGCTGCCAGGTGATGCGCGCATCCAGATCGTGATCCCGCCGGTGGTACCTCCGCGTACCGTGTCGGTGACGATCCGCCGTCCCTCTTCGCGCGAGAAAACGCTCGATACGTATGCAGGCGAGGGCCTGTTCGCGCACACCACGTGGCGCCGCCCGGCTGGACTTGATGAGGCGATGCCGGCGCTACGGCCTCTCGATCGCGAACTCGCCAGGTACCTCGAAGCGCGTGATTTCCCGGCCTTCTTCGAGCGGGCGGTGCGCGGGCGGCTGAACCTCGCGATCGTGGGCAACACCGGCTCGGGCAAGACGAGCTTCATGAAGACGCTGTGCCGGTACATTCCGGCCACCGAGCGCATCGTGACGATCGAGGATGTGCGCGAACTCTTCATCCGCCACATCGACAACTGCGTGCACCTGATCTACAGCAAGGGTGGTCACGCTCAGGCGCGGGTGACGCCCGCGGACCTGATCGCCAGCACGATGCGCATGCGTCCCGACCGCGTGTTGCTCGCCGAACTGCGCGGCAGCGAGGCGTACGACTTTCTGAAACTCCTGACCACGGGCCATTCGGGTTCGATCACGAGCTATCACGCATCGAGCGCCCCGGTCGCGATCGAGCGGTTCGCGCTGATGGCGAAGGAACATCCGGAAGCTTCGACGTGGGATGACGCGGCACTGCGCCGGCTGCTCTTCATGACGATCGATGTGGTGGCGCACATGGAGGCTACGGCTCTTTTCGACGGGTCAGGTGAGCAGACCGGCCGGCGATGGTCGATGACGGAAGTCTGGTTCGATCCGCTGCATCGCCATCAGGCGGATTTCCGGTGAAAGGAGAGCAGGTCATGGACATCGGAAAGTCAACCGGAACGGTACGGTCAACCACCAGGGGGGGCGGGTATCACGCGGTGCGCGCGCTGGTCACGCTCGCGATTGTGGCCACTGCTGCTGCCGGTCTGATCCTCGCCCTCTGGCCGGCGTCGTTTTTCTTCGTCGCGAGCCAGCATGCCAATCCGCTTCATGCCGGGTTTCATGCCTGGCCGGATGCTGCACTGGCCTGGTACGACGGACGCCTGCCAGGGCAGGGGCGGCGGCTTGCTGGCGCCGCGCTGTTCGGCCTCGTGCTCGCGTTTGGTGCGCCGGCGCTTGGCGCTTACACGCTGCTGGGTCGCTCCGGCCGCCGGCGTCTCTATGGCAGCGCGCGGTTCGCAAACGAGGCGGACATCCGCCGGGCAGGGCTGCTATGAGCACGGTGACGACATCAGAAGCATTCAGCTGCCCGCCGCTGGTCGTGGGCGTCTGGCGTGGCCGCTACCTTCGGTTCACGGGCCAGCAGTTCGTGCTGCTTGCGGCGCCGGCACGGTCGGGTAAGGGCGTCGGCATCGTGGTGCCCAACCTGCTCAGCTACCCGGATTCGGTGGTCGTGCTCGATATCAAGCAGGAGAACTTCAACCTCACGGCAGGGTTTCGTCGCGCACACGGCCATGACGTGTACCTGTTCAATCCGTTTGCCGAGGATGGCCGTACGCACCGGTATAACCCGTTGTCGCCGATCCCGGACGGATCGTTCCGCGTCGGCGATATTCTTGCAATCGGATATGCGCTGTATCCGGTCGGCGGTCACGACGACTTCTGGAAGGATCAGGCCCGCAACCTGTTTCTCGGGATCGTACTGCTGCTATGCGAGTGGCGCGATGCGCGCCGCAGCGGCGACACCGATGTGCCCGACTATCCGGTGACGATGGGCGAGGTGCTGCGGCAGTCGTCCGGTAACGGCATGCCCGTCAAGGTGTATCTCCAGCAGGCGCTGCTGCAGAACCGGCGGCTGCTCACTGGTGCGTGCGTCGACGCGCTGAACCGCTTTCTTGCGAACGACGACAAGGTCCTTGCGAGCATACTCGCGACGTTCAATGCGACGCTGACGATCTGGGCCAATCCGATCGTAGATGCCGCGACGAGCGCCAATGACTTCGACCTGCGCGACGTGCGCAGGCGCCGCATGTCGGTGTATGTCGGCATCACGCCGGACCATCTGGCCGAGGCCGCGTTGGTCGTCAACCTGGTGTTCTCGCAACTCGTCAATCTGAACACGCGGCAACTGCCCCAGGACAACCCGGAGCTGACGGTACAGTGCCTGATGCTGATGGACGAATTCACGTCGGTCGGCAGGATTCACATCATCGCCCGCGCTGTCGCCTATATGGCGGGATACAACCTGCGGCTGCTTTCGATCGTGCAGTCGATCTCACAGCTTGAATCGGTCTATGGCCGCGCGGACGCGAGGACTTTCGTCACGAATCACGCGATGCAGATCATCTACGCACCACGTGAGCAGAAGGATGCGAACGAATACTCGGAGATGCTCGGCACCTTCACGGACCGCTCGCGCAGTGTGAGCCGGTCGACCGCGATCTTTGGCGGCCGGGGCGGCTCGAGCGAGAGCTTCTCCGAGCAGCGCCGGCCCCTGCTGTTGCCTCAGGAACTGAAGGAACTGGGGCGCGAGAAGGAAATCATCCTGCTCGAAAACACGAAGCCGATCCTGGCCGAACGGATCTGCTACTGGCGTGATCCGGTGTTCACCTCCCGCCTGCGCACGGCGCCAGCCGTCCCGGCGATGGATCTCGTGCGTTTTGTGGCTCAGGTCGAACGGCGCGTGAGGGATGTGCAACCTGACGACGTGGATGAAGCCGGCGTGATGCACATTCCGCCGGAGTATCTGGAAGTGCTCCAGGCCTGGGATCCGCGCGACCTGCCACGGCACCTTAACGACATGAGCGACGACGAGGCCGCCGCCTATGCCGAGCGGCATTTCATGCTGCTAGGGGTGCCGGCTGCGCGCATTGCCGTCGCGGCGCGGCGGCTGTCGCCGTCTGATCTCGACGTCGCGGAACTGCGCCCCTCGGATGGCACGCTTAGGCGGAAGTCTGCGCGCGCCGCGGGCGCATGTCGCACCCAGCGCGGGCGAGCTGCATCGCATGTGGGTGACAGTTCGAATGTCGTGCCGCTTCACGGAGAACGCCAATGAATGCCCGGTACCTGAGTGAAGAGGAGCGTGCGCGCGCGGCACTGGCCACGATTCCAGCCGAAGACTACACCACCTGGGTCGACATGGCGTTCGCGCTCAAGCAGGGATTCGGCGAGGCCGGCTTCGACATCTGGGACGAATGGAGCCGCACCGCCCACAACTATAGCGAGCGTGCGGCGCGGGTGACGTGGCGCTCGGCCGGAGAGTCGGGCGGCAAGACACTCGCGTCGCTCTTCTGGCTGGCGCAGCAGCACGGCTTCGATGTCAGGGCGTCGCGCGCGGCGATGGAACCGACGGACCGACCGCGCGTGCCATCAGCGCGTCCGTCCGTGGACCAGGCGCAGCAGGAGGACATAGTTGAGGCGCGTGTGCGTGCGCGACAGGCGGCCGTCGCGCGGGAGGCACTGGCGATCTGGAAGTGGGCACGGCCGGTGGGGCCCGGACATCCGTATCTCAAACGCAAGCAGGTCAGGGCGGTCCCCACGCTGCGCGAACTCGAGGCCGAGGAGCTGCATGCGCTGCTCGGATATGCGCCGCGCAGTGCCGGGGAGCCGCTCACCGGCCGCGTGCTGGTGGTGCCGGTCCGCATCGGCGAGACCCTTTCGACACTGGAACTGATCGATGCCGAAGGACGCAAGTCTGCGCTGGCCGGTGGTGCCAAGTCGGGCGGCTACTGGGTGGTTGAACCGGGCCAGTTTCGCGAGGGTGCGGTCACGCCGATCCTGATCGCCGAAGGGGTGGCAACGGCACTGGCAGTCTGGCAGGCGACTGGCTGGTTCAGCGTCGCCGCGCTGTCGAGCGGCAACCTGCGGCCGGTGGCAGCGATGTGGCGCGGCCGTTACCCGGAAGGGGAGATCGCGGTGCTCGCCGATCTCGGTGCCGGGTATGAACATGCGAAGCAGGCCGCGCTCGGCACGTCGTCGCTGCTGGCAGAACCGCACTTTGCACCGGAGGCCCGCATTGTCGGCGAGATGCCGACTGACTTCGATGACATGACCGTGCTGTCCGGATCCCGTGCCGTTGGTGAGCTTTTACGGCAGTCACTCTACGAGGCGCCTGGGCGGGCGGTTGTGGATGCGGAAGTGACTGGACAGGCCATGGCTGAAGACGGATCGGGCGATGCACTGAAGGAGGGTGAAATGGGTAACGTGAAAGAGAAACTCGTGGGTGACGCAGAGGCGTCGGGCCGGCGTCGTACCTCGCGTCGGCGGGCGGCGAATCAGGACGCGCCAGGACTGGCACTGCAGGAAAACCCGGCGCCTGCAGCCGGGCAGCCACAGTCCCAGCCGCCGGAACAGGACCGGCGCGTGACCAAGGCGCCGAACGTTGAGTCTCCACCAGCGCGTGCGCCGGATGCGCCGGTGCGCCGTCAGGTGGGCGAACCGCTGTATGGACTCGACGAGGTGCCGGGCGAGATCAAGGCGCTGGCCCAGCATCGTTTCGGCGCACAGATCCGCATGG
The DNA here is from genome assembly GCF_050436505.1 of Paraburkholderia sp. CI3. Lineage (NCBI taxonomy): Bacteria > Pseudomonadati > Pseudomonadota > Betaproteobacteria > Burkholderiales > Burkholderiaceae > Paraburkholderia > Paraburkholderia sp. CI3. The sequence continues at coordinate 1,377,546 of NZ_JBNDMI010000004.1, read as the reverse complement.
CGACGCCCCGTGAGAATGGTGGTCCGTACCGTGGCGAGGTGATCAACACCGAGCACTACCTGATCCAGGAAGTGTCGACGCGTAGCGTGGTATTCCACGCGAAGGCGAGTGTGGAATTCGTCTCGGACCGGCTGCGGTGGATGGACGAAAACCAGCGCCTCAATGGGGCGGAGGTGCAGGTTGGCTACGACGGCAACCACGGGAAGGTGTATCCGTGGGACCGTGCGCGCGATCTGTTCGAGCGCACGGTTGCATCCCTGAAGAAGTCCGCACGCGAGGTGGGTTTCGGCAACGACCTCGATGCGACACTCGACCAGTTGCAGGGCGTGTCATGGACGCGGGTGAGGGAAGCACGGGCAGCCGCCCTCGCGCAGTCGAAGGAGCGCGCCGGCCGCGAACAGGGTGAAGGGCAGCAACGCTGATCGCGCGCGACGCTGTGTCAGCCAGCGACCAGAGGGAGATCCATGATGGATGAAACCACAACCTCGACCGGCACGCCTGCGGACGATCCGGTTATCAACGTGATCGAACCAGATCCGCCGCCGCTTCAGGATCCGCAGGGCGGCGCTGCGGGCGCAGACCGCTTCGACCAGACGGCGGCCGATGCGCTGGGCGCACGCCGGCGCCGCGAGTTCGATGCCGCGCGGGCGCGGCTGCGCGATCAGGCCATCCAGGCGGAGGCCCCGCCGCAGGTTGCGGCACGGCAACCGGCATCGGAAGCGACGCCGCGTGGCAGCGACGATGCGGCCGCCATGCGATGGGCGCCGCTTGGGAATCCGCCAGAGACAGTGCGAAAGCGCTACCTGCGGGCGGGCAATCAGTATTTCCTGAAGGATGCGCCGCATCAGCTCGCATTCGAGGATATCGGTCCCTGCCTGGTGACGGAATACAACCGGCCGGACGTCGTTGAGTCGATGGTGGACATGGTTCGTGCCAAGGCCTGGGGGCGCGTGCGGGTGTCAGGCCACGAGCAGTTCCGGCGCGAGGTGTGGGTCCGGGCGATGCTGCTCGGCATCGAGGTGAGCGGATACGAGCCGAAGGCAGTCGACCTGGCGCGTCTGGCCGAAGGTCGTCGTGACCGGATGACGAACCGCATTGACGTGTCGCAAACGGCTGAGGCTGCGCGGGTTCCTGCGGATTCCCCGAAAGCGCCTGCGGTGACGACTGGTCCCACGGAATCGCAGGCGGCGCAACCAGCGAAGCGCGATGCCTCCCGGCAACTGGAGAAGGGCGCCGCCGCGCGACCGGCGGCTGGCGAACCGCCGCATGCTGCTCCAGCCGCCAAAACCGGGCCACACGTTGCTGAATCTGAGGGGCAGGAGCGTCAGCGCTACGTGGGCGAACTGGTCGAGTACGGCGGCGCGCCCTATCAGCACAATCCTGCGCGCAGTGACTCGTATTACGTTGTCTATCGCGATGCGGGTGGTGCGGACCGTGTCGTCTGGGGTGCGGATCTGGAGCGGGCCGTTGCGGAGTCCGGCGCACTCCCCGGACAGCAGGCGATGCTTGAAAACCTTGGCCGGCGTCTCGTGACGGTGATGGTGCCGGTTCTCGACGCGACGGGAAATGTGATTGGCGAAGAGGAAAAGGAGGTCTATCGCAATACGTGGAAGGTCGATGTCGTGGGGAAGGAGCCGACGCAGTCGCGTCGCGAGGCGTCCGACAGTAGGGGCGAGGCGGGAAGGAGCGGGACTGCGCGGCCGGCAACTCCGCAGCACACCCAGGCCGTGCGGCGTGAAACTCCCGTCGCGTCACCCGAAGAGCACGCCGTGCAGATGGCTGTGCTGACCGCCGCGATGCGGCAGCAGGGTTTCAGCGAGCGATCCATTGCGCGCGTGCAGCAGCACGCGCAACGGCTGCTGGCCGCATTCGTGGCGGAGGGCGTCACCGTGCCGCGACCGCGCGTGTTTGATCCCGAGGCCCCTTCCGCACGCAACCGCCGCACTCGCACGGCAGCGCAGCGCGTCCCGACCCGCGAGGTCGAACGTGGTCCGGCAGAACCGGCGCATCCGTCCCTGTAGGAGCACGCGCATGACCACGCGTATGCGACTGTGTGTGGATCTCGGGCCGGCGAAGCCACGCTGGCAGGCGTGGTGCGTCCTTCACGGCGTCACGGCGGCCGATGGTGTGCGGCAACTGGTCCACGGTGTGCTGGGGCAGGACGAGTCGCCGGACGGGTTCGCCGGGCATGAAGGCCATTTTCCGGTCGACGGGCATCGCGAACGCATCGAAGTTCGCCTCACACAGGAGGAACTCGAAGCGGCCCGACAGCGTGCATTGGCAAGTGGACTGAATGTCAACCGCTGGGTGGTTGCCGTGATCCGCGCGCAGCTTGTGCACGAGCCGCAACTGGGCGAGCGGGAGATGCGACTGCTTGCAGATTCAAACCAGCATCTGGCCACGATCGTGACGTTGCTCGGACGGTTGCAGGCGCATGGTGATGCGCGCGACGCGGCGCACATGACGCACATGATCGAGGGCGCCCGTGCCGTGATCGATACGCACTTGCGTGCAGTCATGTTGGTGTTGCGCGCCAATCTCGATCGCTGGAGCCGCTAGCATGCCTTTTCCGAAGACATACGTCGATCAGATGCTGCTGAACTGGGGTGACCGGCTCTTTCACGACCCGCTGCGGCACGTGCGGGCGCCGCGTGTGTCGCGCGGCGAACTCCAGCGGGATGTGCGACACATGCGCGAGCAGCTCGCCCGCACGCTCAGGCGTATCCCCGAGGTGATGGTCAAGATCACGAACAAGGCGTCGAGCGCGCAGGGCATGGGCGCTGTGCGCCGTCATCTGCGCTACATCTCGCGCAACGGTAAGGTGGAACTCGAGGACCAGGACGGGATGACCGTGCTTGGTCGCGAGGCGCTGCACGATCTCGCGGACGCGTGGCACCTCGGTGGATGGGGTATTCCAGAGGAAAGCCGCAGGCGGGAGGTGTTCAACGTGTTGCTGTCAATGCCACCGGGGACGGACCGGCAGGCGGTGCGCAACGCCGCGCGCGCGTTCGCGGCTGCGGAATTCGGTGACGGTAAACGGTATGTCTTTGCGGCGCACGATGACGAAGCGCACCCGCACGTGCATCTGAGCGTGCAGGCACGCGGGACGGACGGCAGGCGGCTCAACCCGCGCAGGAAGGACCTGCAACGTTGGCGCGAACGGTTTGCCGGGCAGTTGCGGGAGCACGGAGTTGAGGCAAACGCGACGCCGCGACTCGCCCGTGGCGAAACGCGGCGCTATCCGAAACAGGCTGTCGTGCATCTGACCGCGCGCGGAGAAATACCACGTTACTGGCGATCGGGGCTGGACGAGCCGACCCGCCTTGCCTTGTGGCACGCACACGCTGGGCCGCTCGAAGCATGGCAAGGCGTCGTTCACGCGATGGCTGGCTCGCAGAGTGCTGATGACCGGAACCTGGCGGAAATGATCACAGAGTTTGTGCAGACGATGCCGGTCCAGTACGACCGGCCCGACACCGGACGCACCGGCCCGAATGAAGGGATACGTCGTCGTAGCTCGATGCGTGAGCGTGGATTACGTCGCACGGACCGCGGTGAGACCCAGCAGGAACTGTTTCTGGACGATCTGGATGTCCGCGTGGAGCGGTGAGCAGAGGAGATGTGAATGGCGATGCCGATCATTCCGTGGATAGGCGGCAAGCGGCGGCTCGCGGACGTACTCATTCCGCGGTTTCCGGCCCACAGCTGTTACGTTGAGGTCTTCGCGGGTGCAGCGGCGCTCTTCTTCATGCGGCCGCCCGCGGCGGTCGAAGTCCTGAACGACGTGAACGATGAGCTCGTGAACCTGTACCGCGTGGTGCAGCATCACCTCGAAGAGTCACACACTGACCGACATCCAGCGTGCAGCGCGCTTCTACTACCTCCAGCAGAACTGATTCGGTGGCCGGGTTGAAGGGCGGACTTTCGGTACCGCGACGACCTCGTCGCCGGGGCTCAATCTGTTGCGCCTGGAGGAGACGCTGTCGGCGGCCCATCTCAGGCTGTCGCGAGCGTATATCGAAAAGCTGGACCGGCATGCCTGCATGGACCGGTACGATCGGCCACACACTTTTTTCTATCTTGCCCCCCATACTGGGAAACAGAGGGCTGCGGCCTGCCGTTTGAATTTGAACAGTACGAGCGTATGGCGGGAATGCTGGGCGGGTCGCGGGGGCGGGCGATCCTGACGCTCAATAACCACCCGGCGATGAGGGCGTTGTTCGCGCAGTTTGATATGGAATGCGTCGATATCCAGTACACCGTTGGCGGCGTAGGAAATACCGCGCCGCGCAGCGAACTCATTATCTACGGCGGGGACCGGTCGAAAGACCCTGTGGGACCATTCTGACATTGGTAACGGCGCCAGTTTGAGCGCGTCTGGCGCCGCGCTTCGACTCACGTTCTGGTGTCAGCGATCCATGAGCAGTGCGGGGCCCGCCTTGTACGAGGCGACCAGCACGAAGACCATGCCCATGATCAGCAACGGAAAGCTGTAAAGTGCGAGCGGAAAAAACAGGAGCAGTTGCAGCGTTGAGCCACCGATTCCGTGGACGAGATCGGTGTCGCGGATATTCTCGTACAGCAGCCACGCAACGGCGGCAAGCCCGAAGATCATCAGGATGATTCCGTCGGATGTTGTCGTGTGCTGAAGGTGTGCTTTCCCCCAGAAATAGAAGCCCCACCAGAGCAGATTGATCGCGATGGCGGTGAGCCAGAATCCGCGTGTTGTAAAGAAGGAATGGCCGAACCGGCGCCGGCAGTGCCGGTTGAACAGCTGGAGGCCTTTTGCGACAGCGACGACGATAGCGACGATCAGCGCGAGTTTCAGCCAACCCATGATTCGCTCCTTCAGGCACGCTTTGCGGCATAAACCTGCTCCGGCCAAGACATGGGCTCAGGCAGCAGCGAGGTTTCATCTGCGAAATATAGACGTTTGACTGACGAATGCAACGTGATCGATTCAGATGCGGAAGCGCGACTGCCGCGGCGATCTGCCAGGCGCCAGAACTGGCAGGAAGTAGAAATGCGTCTGGCGAAGGAGATTCCTGGTGACAGGCTTCATCCGGTCGCCAGCGTCGACGTTCGATTCGACAGGGATTCGGACAAGGCGACAAGAAGTCCAGTGGCATCGTGGCGCGTATGCTTCAGCTCGTGCAAAGGAACGGTCTTGAAATCTTCGGTTGAAGTCTCAGGAGCGTCATTGATCAGGGGCCCGTTTTGCGCAGGCCCTTGGTTTTCCCAACAGATAATCGCTGGTAGGCCGTACAGGATTCGAAGCTGTGACCATGCGCCAATTTCCGGTTTGTGCGTGGCTTTACGGACATTGTCAGTTGCCCGCACCACATGCTGTCGATCCATAGCGGCGGTGTTCCAACGCAGGCAGCAATTGTTGTATTAGCGGGAGGGGCGACAGGCCTCCTGTTTAGTTCGTAATCCTAATGTAGGCGGCCGTGTCTTCATAGAGGTCGTTTCGGTAGCCAAAGCTCCTGTCTTGGGTCCGGCACGAGTCGGTTGTCCGGGCGGAATGGCAGCCTCCTTCGCGAAGACTAGGAGTTGCTTGAATAGGGAGCTATTAATATAGGCAAACTTATCTAATTGACCGGGTCTCGGATGCGCTTTTCGCAAATGCATCTTCACAGATTGGGGCGCGGCGCTGTTGTGATGGATAGGCCGGTGTCCGCATTGACATACAGTCGGTAGCTCTTTATTACTCAGCGTGGCGCGGGGATGGGAACTGGCGTGGATCACCGTTCTCCGTCGACGCGGTGTGAGTCCGGGCAGCGATCTCCGCTCCCCGACGCCGCTCGGTAGGATTGTGGTAAAACAGCGCGCGAATGCGCCGGTCCGCGGCGCACATGCGATCAGGAGTAGAGGTTGAGAAGGAAGTCAGGGAACAGCTCGCACGTCATCGCGGTACGCGTCGAGGCGGCGATCGAGCAGCGATTGAGACTGTTGGCGGAAGTCACGGGGCGCAGCCAGTCGTTTTTTCTCAAGCAGTTGATCGAGAAAGGCGTCGACGCGATGGAAGACGCGTGGCTGCCGCAAGAAGTGGTTGCCAAGGTCCGCAGCGGGGCACTGCCGCCGCTGCAGCGTGGCACGACGTTGGATCTGTTCGAGGGTCCAATTAACGAGGAGTGAGCACGACCGCACCGCGTATCCGTGAAAGACGGCGGCGAGAGGGTGCAACTCGCCCACGTCGCTCAGATCCATCGAATCGCTGCTTCAGTCCGTAGATGAAGGGTACACAATTGCGGCTATCTCCCTTTTCATTTCCGGACAAACCGAGGAAGAGGCGAACGACGCGCCCAAGGTGGACGAGCTGATGTCGCACTATCGCTAGGTGGACTGGGCGATAGCGCGGTCAACCGAGTGTTGAACGAGCGCCTCCAATCGCTTATTGAACCGATTTGCGCACGCTGTCGCGAGCTAGCGGGAGACAGGGCTGAGGTGCTTGCCATCCTGAATCGAGGCACGGTGTGCGCCCGGGATGTGGCGGGCCAGACATTGTCCGAGGTGAAAAGCGCTTTGGGCTTGACCTACTTCGAGCGTTGAAGAGCGGTTCGGCTTGTTCCGTGGCCCGAGGCGGTGACCAGTGACTGCTATCCGGCGGAACTTGGCCGGATGGGCGTCGCACTCGGAGCGTGCATGAACTGCCTCACGCGGCCGAGTACCGTCGGCTACGTCCGCGTCCGCGTCCGCGGACTCGGCTCCCACCTGAGGAAGCGGCGCCCACCCGGCGCAGGCCGGTAACGAATTTATTTCTCACGCTCCAAACGATTGCCCGGTAAGGTTCCGCCGCACTTGAGGACTCGCATGGGTCGCCTGTTGACACCGTATTGACGCAACGATGACAGTTTTAATGCGGTCTACGGGTGACCTTCCCACGGAAGATGAAGTACTGGAAAAGGTTATAGCCGATCATCACCGGAAAAATCAGTCCGATGCCCACGAGCATGAAGATCAGCGTCGGCGAATCGGACGCGGCATCCACAATGCCTAACTTACCGGGAATGAAATCGGGAAACAGGCTGATGACGAGCCCGGCGAACGAGAAGAGAAACAGGGCAACCGACGCACGAAATGGTCCGGACGTGTTGCCACTATTGAGCGAAACGACGAGATAGGCGAAGCATAGTGCTGCTGCGAAACCGAGTGCGATCAACAGGTGGAAGACTCCAGGCTGAGTCCAGCGAATGTGACCGATGCCACTGAAAAACCACGTCGCCGCCGTCATCAGCAGCGCGGCTGCGACCGTCAGCAAGGCGCATATCAGAGCTATGCGCCGCGCCCATCGTTCGATGGAGTCGACCGTCTTTTTCATGAGGTACGTTGCGCCGAGCAGCGAATAGCCCGCAACCACGCCGCCTGCCGAAACGGTCACGAAGAGCCCGCTGAGACCACCAGGTAACAGGCCAGTAAGGATTTTTCCGAGCACAATACCCTGCGACGCCGCCGCGACCAGACTGCCGATGCCAAACACCGTATCCCACAGTCGGCCGTGCTCCACGCTGTGACGGAATTCGATTGCCGCACCGCGCATGATCAATCCGGCGATCAGCGCCATCACTGGCACGTACAGGTTTTGAAGCAACAATGCGTATGCGGCGGGAAACGCACCAAACAGCGCTCCACCTAGCACGACTAACCAGGTTTCATTGGCGTCCCATACGTGGCTGATAGTCTTGACCATCACGTCGTGGTCTTCGCGATTTCGCCTTAGAAGGCTTAGAATTCCAACGCCGAGATCGAAGCCATCCGTCACGACGTAGAACGCCAGCATCAGACCCAGTAAGCCGAACCAGGTGATCGCGAGCATTGTATGAGTGGTGCTTTCCATGGGACATCCTCGCTTCTGAAAAGTGGCCGCCTAAGATTAGTCGACTGTAACTACGGCCTGTGTGAGGACGATAGTCGGCGGAAGGATTGTGAGGTCCGGACCTTTGCGTAGCCACGCCCGAGCCAGGGCGAAGAAGGTGACCAAAAGCACAAGATAAAACGTGAAGAACATCGCGATGCTTCCGGACACCGCAGATTCGCCAACTTGTGACGCCGCGGCGCTGGTACGAAGCAAACCGTACACCACCCACGGTTGCCGTCCCACTTCACGGACGATCCAGCCGCACTCCACAGCGAGGTAAGGCAGCGGGATGCATAAGACCCATGTGAGCAGAAGCTTCGGCTGAGCCAATAGCCGATCGAGACTGCCACGCGTCTTGCGGAGCCCATAGACTGTCCAGAAGACCAGTAACATAACTACGAAGCCGACTCCCGCCATCACACGAAATGCGTAGTAGAGCAACGGCAACATGGGCGGCTGGTCGGTAGCGGGGAACTCCATCAGCCCCTTCACCTGTCCATCCAGAGAGTGGGTGGCGATAACGCTCAATAGACCCGGGACCTCGATCGACCAGTCATTGCGTTGCTCTCTTTGGTTCGGCCACGCCAGCAGCGACCATGGGGCGCCAGTACCGGGTTTGTTAGTCTTCCAGTGGCCTTCGATAGCCGCACCCTTTGCGGGCTGCGATGCGAACACGGCGCCGCCACTCGAGTCGCCCAACCAGATTTGAATCGGAGCGACGAACAGCAGCGCGAGCAATGCGATTTTGAACGAGCGGACGAAGAACTCGGTATGCCGCCTGCGCAGCAGGTTGTAGGCGGAAATTCCGGCGATCACGAACATGCCGGTCTCGATTGCGGCCATCCACATATGCGAAACGCCCCATGCCATGTCCGGATTGAAAATAGCGGCGACATAATCCGTCACGACGATTTTGCCGTTCACTACCGTGACACCTGCGGGCGTCTGCATCCATGAATTTGCAACCATGATCCAAAACGCGGAGATACTGGAGCCCAACGCAACCATCGCGGTGGCGAACAGGTGCACACCGCGAGGCACGCGTCCCCAGCCGAGCAGCATCACACCGATGAAGCCGGCTTCCAGCATGAAAGCCATCGCGCCCTCAAAGCCGAGAATGTTGCCTACGAATTGGCCGCTATATTTCGAGAATCCTGCCCAGTTGGTACCGAACTGGAACTCCATCGGAATTCCACTTACCACGCCAACGGCGAAGTTCAAGAGGAGCAGCTTGCTCCAGAATCGCGCGTGCCGGTAGTACATGACGTCGTTAGTTTTAAGCCATAGCAGCTCGATCAATAAGAGGAAGGCAGCCAGGCTGATCGTCAGGATTGGCCACAGAATGTGGAAAATCGCTGTCATTGCGAACTGCACGCGTGACAGATCAACTGCGTCACTAAAATCCATGGTGGGTATCCCCGGTTTAAGCGCATGAAGCACGCGTGGACGGATTGATCGCCGCGAATGCGAAGCCCGAGCCGTACTCGGCGCTGCCCGACGGCGGTCAAGCAGGACGAACGTCTAGAGCGTGGCGAGGGGATCAGCGCAGCCGTACAAGAATCAATAATGGTGGCGGGCGCCGCATAGCGACGTCCCGCCTTGCGGTGATGTTTGCTTGTCCAAACGTCAGGCTGGGCTGCCACCATCGGCACACATACCTGCCCTCCCACCGGTCGCCGCTGTCCGGATCACTTCGGCGTGCGCTGAGGCCGCGCTTGTTCTACGTGCTTGCTTGCCCCACCTTTTCGAGCGCGTCGAAGTCGGCCTTGGCCAGCGGGACTGCCGCCGCCGCCACGTTTTGCTCCAAGTGTTTCACGCGCGATGTTCCCGGGATCGGCAACATCACTGGGGACCGTTTGAGGATCCAGGCCAGCGCGACTTGCGACGTCGTGATACCGAGCCGCTCCGCGATATCCGACAGAACTGAGCCCGGCCGCGCAAGATCGCCCGCGGCGAGCGGAAACCATGGAATGAAGCCGATACCGTGTTGCTCGCAGTAATTCAGCACGGCTTCGCTCTTTCGATTGACGAGGTTGTACTCGTTCTGCACGGTTGCTACCGGGAAGTACTTTTGGGCGGCCTCGATATCCTCGACGCTAACTTCGCTTAGACCCACGTGGCGAATCAGACCTTCTTTGCGCATCTCGGCAACCACCTCGAATTGCTCTTCACGAGGCGTTTTAGGATCGATTCGATGCAGTTGCCAGAGATCGATGCGATCGACGTTCAATCGTCGCAGGCTCATCCGCACGCATTGCCGCAAGTAAGCCGGGCGTCCAACCGGTTCCCAGAATGCGTCCGCTGCAGGCCGGGTGAGCGCGCCCTTTGTCGCTATCAACATGTTGGTGTACGGATGCAGGACTTCGCGAATCAGATTTTCACTGACGAATGGGCCGTAGCTGTCGGCGGTGTCGATAAGATTGACGCCTATCTCCGGCAAGCGCAGCAACGTGTCCCGGACGCCCTGTGGGTCTTCCGGTTCGCCCCAGATGCCGGGGCCGGTAATACGCATTGCCCCGAAGCCGAGACGGTTGACGGGAATATCGCCACCGACCATGAACTGACCGGCATGTGCTGCGGAAATGTGATTCGACATGGTGAAATCCTTAAATTTGACGGGATAGGGCTGAGACAGGTGCGCTTCCAGGCCCGGCTAGGGCACGCCTACATCAGGCGTTGACGCGATCTAAGCGTCAACGTCGGTCGACAGCGTGAGTGGTTCCCACGTTTTAATATCGCTGTCGAGGCTCGCAAGCTTTTCACGCACGAAACCAAGTGCGTCGCTACCGAGCAGCAAATGGAATGGCGGATTGACCGACTGCACAAGCGTCAGGATGGCTCGTGCGGCTTTGGACGGATCGCCAATCTGTTTCCCGCTGCGCTCCTGACGCGTCTTGCGGATAGGCTCGAAGGTGGCGTCGTAGTCGGCTATGCTGCGTGCGCCGCGGATCATCGACCGGCCTGCCCAATCGGTTCGGAAACCGCCCGGTTCGACCGCCGTGACGGCAATGCCGAAGGGTTTTATTTCCTTCGCAAGCGCTTCGGACAGGCCCTCCAGCGCGAACTTGCTGCTGTTGTAATAGCCAAGTCCAGGGAACGTTACGAAACCGCCCATCGATGTGATATTGATGATGTGCCCCGAGCGGCGTTCGCGCATGAACGGCAGCACAGCTTTGATTACCGCGACTGCGCCGAACACATTGACGTCGAACTGACGGCGCAAGTCTTCAAGTGGCGATTCTTCGATCGTACCCTCGTGACCGTAGCCGGCGTTGTTGATCAACACGTCGATCGGACCAATGTTCTTTTCGACTTCTGCCACAGTCGGTGCGATGGCATCTGTGTCGGTGACGTCAAGCAGGCGGCCGAACGAGCGACCGTGTGCCCATTGCTCGAATTCAGCACGGGCTTGCTCGTTGCGCAACGTGCCGACAACGCGGTGGCCATCGGCTAGTGCCGCTTCGGAAAACGCGCGCCCAAAGCCGGTGCTCACACCTGTGATGAAGAAGGTCTTGCGAATGTCTTGAGGCATGATGCGGTACTCCTTGTGGGGCGGTGCGTTAGAACGGGTACGTCCGTGGTGCGTGCTGCACGGAAACCCAGTGTGTGCGGGTCATCTCGTCAATGATCCACTGTCCGCCGAAGCGGCCGAGTCCGGAATTCTTTTCGCCGCCGAACGGCGTGTTCGGGTAGTCGTTGGCCGTGAAGTCGTTGATATGGGTCATACCCGCTTCCACCTGACTCGCGAAGCGTGCGCCGCGCTCTAGGTCGCGGGTGAACACCGCGCTGGACAGGCCGAATTCCGTGCCGTTCACTGCCTCCAATGCCTCTTCTTCGTTGTTAAACTTCAGTATTGGCGCAATGGGGCCGAAGCTTTCCTGTTGTGCGAGTTCGTGCTCAGGCTGCACGCCCGTCAGCACCTGCGGCGGTAAAACCAACCCATTGAATTGGCCGCCGAGTACGGGCTTGGCGCCTTGTTCGAGACCTCGGGCCAGCAACCGTTTGAGTGCGTCGGCTTGACGCTGGCTGATCACTGGACCAATGACCGTATCAGCATCGTTTGGATTGCCGACTTTGAGTGCGGATGCGCGTGCCACAAAGGCCTCAACAAAGGAATCATGTATCGACCGATGCACCATGATCCGGTTGGTGGCCACGCAAATCTGTCCCTGATGCAGAAATTTGCCGACAATTGCCGCATGAACCGCTAGTTCCAGATCCGCATCTTCGAGCACCACGAGCGGGGCGTTGCCTCCCAGTTCGAGGGCTGCTCGTTTCAGGGTCGGCCCCGTCATCGTAAGGGAACCTACATGTCGGCCAACCGGCGTTGATCCAGTGAAAGAAACGAATGGCGATAGCGGATGCGTCACGAAATGATCACCAATCTCCGACGAGTTGCCGATCACGACATTCAGCAGACCGGGCGGCAGACCGGCCTCTTCGAACAGGCGCGCGAGCAGCAGCCCGCCGGTCACGGGCGTTTCGCTCGCCGGCTTCACGACGACCGCGTTGCCTAGTGCCAAGGCTGGAGCGATTGAGCGGGTAGTCAGGTGCAGTGGCCAGTTCCACGGGCTGATTACGCTCACCACCCCTATGGGACGGCGATACACCCGATGCTCCTTCCCGGGCACGTCTGCGGGTAGGATTTCACCCTTAGCCTGATAAGGGTAGCCGGCGAACTGCGTCATCATCGCGTGGACGGCCTGCCATTCAAGTGTTGCCTTAATGCGCGTGCTCCCCGACTCGCGGATCAGCCAGCCGACGATCTCCTCCTTGCGACGCTCCATGATCGTGGCTGCGCGCAACAGGACTCCGGCGCGCTCGGCCGCGCTGGTTCGAGCCCATTCGACTTGCGCTGTATGGGCTGCCTGAAATGCGTCATCGACATCCGAGCGGCTGGCCACCGGAATTTCCGTGAGGACGGCACTCGTATATGGATCGAGGTCCCGGATTTCGCCGTTGCCGTTTCCATAGCGGGACTGTCCCGAGATGTACTGCTTATCGAAATCGCTGTAGAGGGCAATCGAGCCGTTTAATGATGTGTCGGATGCGTTCATATCGCTGAGCCCGCATAAAGGTTGGGAAAGATTCCTTCTTGTGCTGAAAGAGCATGCGCTGGTGGCGCGGGCTCCCTTGTTAGCTGAGGTCGCCACGACAGGCCAGGCGAGCTCGAAGGTATCGACCAGATTGATAATGCGCGAGCGGCCTGAACCGATACAGTGCAACGTTGTGAATTTCCGTTAAGCGTGCGCGTCAACGTTAATGGACAGGGCTGGAGCGCGATTGCGCTTTTGTCGTCAAGGAAATAGTTGATGGGTTGCCTACGGAACAGACGAAATATGACGTTCCAGCGAGCGCCGTCTGGGCTGCAGGATGCAGCGAGCCGTTTGCGAATCTGTCCGCCAAGAGGCGGGAGGAGGGGTGCGATATTTTCTTCGATTTGCGGCTAATCGAAATGTTCGCTGGAGAGAGTGATCTTGAATGTGTAGCTCGGTTCCTGCTTTAGTCGCAGCGCTGCGATAGATGTGATACCGGCTTGCCACGTCGCGCGGCAGTGTCCGTGGACTATCCACTCGTCCATCGTGGTGCGAAACGCGACACGCGTGATCTCTGCTTCCTGCCTTGGCGTGCCGGACGCTGATCGATGTGCGATGCGGTTAGCCTTCGTTAAGGATAGACGCCCGGCAAATGGTGACAGGTGGAATTGAGCTTCTCTTTGGACTGCACCGAGATTCGCCTGGCACGGCGGTCCTGCTGGGAATGGGCGGCGTCACAGCGGAGCTGTTCAAGGATACGACGATGAAGTTGCTGCCCGCAAGCGCCCCTCTATCGCACGAGGAGGTATTGACGATGCTCCAGTCGCTAAAGACGTGGCCGCTGCTCGACGGTTATCGCGGCCAACCGAGAGCGGATGTCGATGCCACAGTTTCTGCGCTCGTCGCGTTCTCGCGAATGGCTGCGCAGCTTGGCGAGCGACTCATCGAAGCGGAGATCAACCTGGTTTTCGTTCTGCGCGCCGGTGAGGGCGTGCTAGCCGCCGACGGTGTCGCCGTCATTGCACCGTTGTGAGGCAACCGAGGTTTGGCCCGGTCCGATTCGAAAGACGCGGATCGCTGCATCTTAGGAGCGGCAGCACAAGACCCCCGAACGAAATCGTTCGGGGCTCTCATTTTTCTAACTTCACACAGTTGGAATAGTGCCACCATCGATCACGTACTCGCTGCCCGTGATCGACGAAGCGCGCTCGGAGACAAGGAACGCGACCAGTTCCGCGACCTCGTCCGGCCGTCCGGGACGGCCTAGCGGAATTCCACCGAGCGAGTCCATCAGTATCTGACGTGCGCCATCGGCGTCCGTGTTCGATGCACTGGCGATTCGCTCGATGAGCGCCGTAGCCGCCGTCGTTTCGATGAAACCTGGCGCCACAGTGTTGATCCGGATGCCGGACCCCGAGAACTGGTTCGACAGGCCCTTGCTATAGTTGGTCAAGGCGGCTTTCGCGGCCGCGTAGGCCAGTGTTGCGTCGTATAGCGGCAGACGGCGCTGAATCGACGAGATGTGCACGATGACACCGTAACCTTGCGCCAGCATCGGTGGGAGGAGCCCGCGGTCAAGCCGCACGGCTGCAAGCAAATTCTGGTCGAGTGCGGCCTGCCAAAGGGCATCGTCGAGCGCTAGTGCTCCGCCAGGGGGGGCGGAAGAGCCTCCGACGTTGTTGACGAGAATATCCACAGTCCCAAGTCGTGCGAGTGCTGCTTCGACAACGCGTGCCGCGCCTTCCGCGGTGCCAATGTCCGCAGCAAGGAAAAGATCTTCGTGTTCCAACGTCGCTGGGGCGGTGCGCGCTGTCGTGAAGACCGTGGCACCCGCTGCGCGCAGCCGCCGCACGATCGCCTCGCCCATTCCTTTGGTGCCCCCAGTGACGAGCGCTCGCTTACCGATGAGTTCGCGGGATAATTCGATCATGGGTGGCATTGTCATTTTTGCTCGATCAACAGTGTGTGAATGCTGCCTTCAGCGACGGTGAAAGTATATGCAAAGGGAAGCGGACTGCCTGGGAAGCTGCCGGCGATCTGTGTCTGGACGGTCCAGACGGTGTCTCCCGATTTCTGGCAATCAGCAGGAGTTACGGTAAAGCGGTATGCTTTCGCGGTGTCGGTAAGCCATTTGCGGATCGCGTCATGTCCCGCCATGGTCTTGTGTTCGCCGACATCGTTGACATTTGCGTCGATCGAAAAACAGGCGACCTGTTCCTCAATTGCTTCGGCGTTGACGGCATCGAAGTAGGCCGCGATCAGCGGCGGTAGTTGAACTTGCAAGTGCACTCCTTTCGGCCTTGTGGCATTGATTTGCGAATGCGAAGGATCGCTCCTTAAGTGACATCATGACAAGTACGCACGAGAAAGTGGCGTACTTACCTGCGAGTAAGTACGATGATTGGACACCAGAGGCGGCAGCTGCTGGTGTCGAGGATGCCTTGCGTGTTCTCGAAGGCCGCTGGAAGATGATCATCATCTTTCATCTGTTCAGTGAGTCGGTCCTGCGGTTTTCAGAACTGGAGCGCAGAATTGATGGGGTGTCGCAGAAAATGCTGAGCCAGCATTTGCGTGAGCTGGAGAGCGACGGTGTCGTGCAACGCACGGTCTATCCCGAAGTGCCTCCCAAGGTGGAATACCGCCTCACTGAAGTCGGGCAGGCACTGTGCCCAGCGCTCGATGCAATCCTGCGTTGGACCGAATTGCGGCACGATCTTCCTCACGCCGTTGCTGCGGCTAACGCGGAACAAGGCTGATTTTTGCGGCTTGAGACCACGCAAGCATCAGTTTTCGTTCGCGACCTGATTCTTCTTGTCCAGGTCATGGCATGCATCTTTCGTAGTATTCCCCAGCCGGCATCGTCCACTTGGCATCGTCGATAAGTTCCGTTGCTTCGCAAGTGACTTACGCACGCGCGAGGCGGCGGAATTGCGCATACGTCGCCAACCGGCGCGGTGCGATCAGACCGATAAACAAGGGAAAACGAATGCTCAACAAACACAAGGTTCTACGGTCTTCGAAGATGTTAATTCTAGTCGTGGCCGGTGCACTGCTTGGCGTCATGACCGCCCCTGCTTATGCGGCAGCGCCGATGGTCAAGACATCGGCGCCAGGCTACTACCGGATCATGCTCGGTGACTTTGAGGTGACCACGATTTCCGACGGCACATTCGCTGCGCCGGTCGCGAAACTGATGACGAACACCACCCCGGCGGTAGTCAATCAGGGACTCAAGCGTGCGTTCCTGTCGAACCCGATCAACATGTCGATCAATGCCTACCTGATTAACACCGGGTCGAAGCTGGTGCTTATCGACGCTGGGCTCGGAGCCTTTGATCGAGGGTATGGGCCGGGAGCAGGGCATCTGCTGGCGAACCTGAAAAGCTGCGGGTTATCGCCGGAGCAGATTGACGAAATCTACGTCACGCACTTTCATCCGGATCACGTCGGCGGTCTGGTGACCGACGGAAAAATGACCTTCCCGAATGCGATCGTACGAGCGGACCGGCACGAGGCTGCGGAGTGGCTGAATGAAGCAAACGCTAAGCAGGCGCCCAACGACTTCCGCTTTGGGGAGGCAACCGCGGCGTTGACGCCCTACATCCAGGCTGGCCACTTCCAGCCGTTCGAAGGCGCAACTCAGCTGATCCCGGGCATTCGTAGCGTTCCTGCGCCGGGGCACACTGAAGGACATACGGTCTATCGCGTGGACAGCAACGGTCAGACGATGTTGATCTGCGGCGACATTATCCATCCGCCCGCTGTTCAATTCGACAATCCGTCGATCACCATCGCCTTCGATAACGACTCCAAGGAGGCAATCGTGTCGCGCCGCAGGATTTTCGACGAGGCGGCTGAGCGTGGCTACTTGGTTGGAACCGCGCACATCTCGTTCCCGGGTATCGGCCATCTGCGCAAAGCGGGCAAAGGTTATGTCTGGGTGCCGGTGGACTATCTGCCGATGTACTGACGTTCCCTCGGCGGCGCGGCCTGGCCGCGCCGCTCACGTCATTTCACAAGAATTCACCCCAATTGCGCGTTCATGGCGCCTATCCTCGACGTAACGCACGCTACCGTTGACGGCAACGGCAACGGCAACGGCAACGGCAACGGCAACGGCAACGGCAACGGCAACGGCAACGGCAACGGCAACGGCAACGGCAGCTGAGCGACTGCCCGCAATCGAGGAGGGATTTACTGTATGTCTAACATGTCACCCGCGCGCGCACCATTATCGCGGCGTCAATTCCTGAAGATGTTCTCGGCGGCGGGCGGGGGGCTCATGCTCGGTATCGCTTTTCCGACCGCAGTCGATGCGGCGCCGATCGTCCCGGATAGTTCCGAGGCAAATGTGTTCGCACCCGACGCATTCATTCGGATAGCGCCCTCGGGGCAGGTCACGCTCATCATGCCGCGCGTGGAGATGGGGCAGGGCTCTTACACATCGATCCCCATGCTGATTGCGGAGGAGTTGGAGATAGCGCTCGACAACATCGCACTTGAACACGCGCCCGCCAACGACGTTCTGTATCGCGACCCGGTGATCGGCAGTCAGATTACCGGAGCATCTGCATCGACTCGAAGCGAATGGTTACCGATGCGGCAGGCCGGTGCCGCTTGTCGCGTATTGCTTGTCAATGCCGCGGCGATGAACTGGAAAGTAGACCCAGCCAGCTGTCGCGCTGAAAATGGCACAGTCAGGCATGTGCCGACGGGACGCACGTTGAGCTATGGCCCGCTGAGCGTGCTTGCAGCGAAGCTCCCCTTGCCACACAACGTTGCGCTGAAGGATCCGCATACTTTCAAGCTGGTCGGTACGCCCGTCAAGCGGCTCGACGCGCGCGCCAAGGTAGATGGTAGCGCAGGCTTTGGCATCGACGTGAGAGTGCCGGGAATGCGCATCGCGACGGTGGCAGCTAGTCCGGTGGTCGGCGGCAGGCTGAAGAGCGTAGACGCACGGCTAGCCCTGCAGATTGCGGGTGTGAAGCAGGTTGTGCAAATCGACGACGCGGTTGCGGTGGTCGCCGACCATATGTGGGCGGCCAGGCAGGGGCTGGCAGCATTGGTTATCGAATGGGACGAGGGTGTCAACGCACGGTTCTCCAACGCATCCTTGATCGCGAAGATGGAAGAGGCGTCGGCGAACGACGGCGTGGTTGCGCAGCAAGTCGGAGATGTTGCGCATGCGCTGAACGGAAAAGGAAATCGCATCGAAGCGCGCTACGAATTGCCTTTTCTCGCTCATGCAACGATGGAGCCGATGAATTGCACGGTCCACGTGACACCGGACGGCTGCGACGTGTGGTGCGGTACCCAGGTGCCGGCGCGCGCGCAGGCTACTGCGGCCGAGGTCACCGGTCTGTCGTTGGAAAAAGTCCGCGTGCACAATCAATATCTTGGCGGCGGGTTCGGGCGCCGTCTCGAAGTGGACTACGTGACACAGTCGGTTTGTTTTGCGAAGCAGGTAGAGGGGCCAGTCAAATTCGTCTGGTCGCGGGAAGAGGATATCCAGCACGGCCTGCCGCGGACGTACTACCTGAACCGCTTCGAGGCACTTCTCGATTCGAGTGGGCAACCGCAAGCCTGGGCTCACAAAGTGACCGGCGCCGCGGTGATGGCGCGCTATCTGCCGAGTACGTTCAAGAATGGCGTCGATCCCGATGCAGTCAACGGCGCGATCAATCTGCTGTATGACATTCCGAACGTGAAGGTGAACTACGTTCGTTACGAAACGCCGATGCCGATTGGCAAGTGGCGTGGCGTCGGCCCCACGCACAATGTGTTCGTCGTGGAGAGCTTCATGGACGAGCTTGCGCACGCTGCCGGCAAGGATCCGTTCGAATACCGCCGTGCGCTGCTGGCGCATCAGCCTCGTGCAAAACGTGTCCTGGAGACTGTCGCAAGCAAAGCCGGTTGGACAACGCCACTTCCCGCAGCGAAACCCGGAGTCCGCGTTGGCAGGGGCATTAGCGTTCAGTTTGCATTCGCGTCCTATCTCGCTGAAGTCGCAGAGGTCGAAGTGAACGAGCAAGGAGAAGTTCGGATCCGCCGGATTGTCTGCGCAGTCGACTGCGGACATACCGTGAATCCGGACACGATTCGTGCGCAGATCGAAGGGGGCATCGTCTTTGCGTCGTCGGCAGTGCTCTGGGGCGAGATCACGTTCCGCAACGGCCGCATTGAGCAGGGCAATTTCAACGACTATCGGGTGATGCGCATTAACGAGGCTCCGGCGATCGAAACGCATATCATCGATAGTGCCGAGGCGCCCGGCGGCATCGGCGAAGCGGGCACGTCGGCGCTATTCCCGGCCGTAGCGAATGCAGTGGCGGCTGCCACCGGCACGCGTATCCGCAAGCTGCCGATCAATCCCGCGATGTTGAAGGTATGACCGGCGTTTGCATTCACCCAGCTTAAGAAGCGGGGCGATCGCCGGACTACGCGGCGTCGCCACGGCGCCTCTGTGTCGTCCCGCTCAGTGGCCGAAGAAGACTTGTTCGAAGGGGGCGGGATGACGCACGGCCGTTCCACTTTCATTGTGCGAACGAACGCCGCCAAAGCCACTGCGGTCGATTTTTTTCTCGCTATTGGCGATCGACTCGCGGCTCGCGCTTTCCGACTGCACGACCGAAGGGCCGATGTGATCGTAGCGATCGACCACACCGACACGACCGTCCGCGCGAGCATCCGCGAGTTCAGCGCGAACTTCCGCGCGTGTCAGGGGTGCAGACTCGCCGGCAAACGAGGTGGCCGAGGCGATCAATGAGGACGCTGCGACCAACGTGAGGATAAGCGATTTCATGTTCAACTCTCTATCAAGGATGGACGCGAACGAAAGTGTGCGTCCTTGCTTTGCAATATACGGAGTACGCGTCACGGCGCCCAATTCGAACTGCGCCGGCAATTGATAAATGGCGCTAATCGATCGTTGCGTTGATCGGCCACCGCTGACACCGTAACGCGCGCAATCGTGCATTTCGCGCTCAGGTACGCATCTTCCGGAAGCCGTCACGCAACTCGCGAACGAATATCTCAGGCTGTTCGAAAGCTGCGAAATGGCCGCCTTTCTCGACCTTGTTGAAATAGACGAGCTGTGGGAACGTGTCGCGCGTCCAGCGTTCCGGAGCACGGAAGATTTCGTGCGGAAACACGCTTACCGCAGCGGGCACATTGACCTGCCCGGCAGCATAGAGATCCCCCTGATTCTCCCAATACATCCGCGCAGAAGAGGCAGCGGTATCGGTCAACCAATAGAGCGTGATGTCATCGAGCATCTCGTCGCGAGTCAGCACACGTTCCGGCTTGCCACCGCTGTCCGTCCACGAGTGAAATTTTTCGTAAATCCATGCCGCGAGCCCAACGGGCGAATCCGATAACGCATAGCCAATGGTTTGCGGTTTGGTGGCCTGCTGGTGGTAGTAGCTACCTTCCTTTTCGCGGAACTGCGCGACGTCGCGGACTGCCTGTTCTTCGTCCGGCAGCAGGCCGCTCGTGGGTATTTGCTTCGGAAATACGAATGCCCAATTGAGGTGGATGCCGGCGAGTTCCTTCGGCTGTTGCTGGCCCAGCGCGGTCGTCACGCACGCTCCCCAGTCTCCTCCTTGAGCGACGTAGCGTCGATAACCCAGTTTGACCATCAGCGTATTCCACGTGCGCGCGACCCGCGCATCGTCCCAGCCGGTAGTGGTCGGTTTATCCGAGAACCCGTATCCCGGCAGAGTCGGCAGTACGAGATGGAACGCGTCCTCGGCACGCCCGCCATGGGCGGTCGGGTTGGTCAGCGGATCGATGACTTTCATGAACTCTACGATTGAGCCGGGCCAGCCGTGGGTCATCAGGAGGGGCAGCGCATTCGCGTGCTTCGATCGGATGTGCAGAAAATGGATGCCGAGACCGTCGATCTCGATTCGATGCTGGCCCAGACTGTTGAGACGGCTTTCGACACGGCGCCAATCGTAGTGATCGCGCCAATAGTCCGTCAGTTCACGCATGCTCGCGAGCGGCACCCCCTGCGACCAGTCATCGACAGGTTCTTTGTTCGGCCAGATGACGTTGGCAAGACGGCTGCGAAGGTCGTCGAGTTGCGCCTGCGGCACATGAATCTGGAATGGCGTCGGCTCGGTTGTTGCGGCGGGTAATTCGATGCCGCGCACCGCGGCGCGCGCCGGGGTTGAAGCGGTGAGTGCGCTAGCAAGCGCTGCGGCACCCGCGGCGGCGCCTGCCTTGAGAAAGGAGCGGCGCTTGATTGAAAGTTCGGTAGTCGTCATAGCGTTGGTGATGTTCGTTGATCGGATAGTCAGTTCAATGTCCCCGGTGACCGGTTTGAATTAACTATAACGATCATTATAGAAAAACAATCAAAGCTGACGATTCGTGTTTCTTATCGATCCGCAGAGAAAAACTAATGGTATGCTGCTCATTGTTGCTTTAAAAGAACGATATTCCGCTACGCCCCACGCGACCTCGGACCCTCTTGACATGATCTACATCGTATAATGATCGCTATGGATAAGATTAAACCCAGCCGTCCGGCTCGTCGTCGCTTCGATCAGGATGCTGTACTGCAGGCGGTCACCAACCTGTTCTGGCAGCACGGTTATGAAGCAACGTCGATGGCCGACGTGCTGAATGCAACTGGCCTGACTGCGCCTAGCGTGTATGCGGCGTTTGGCAACAAGGAAACGTTATTCCGCGCAGCTGCGGATTACTGGACCCAACAGTACTCGGCGAGGATCTATCGATTTCTCTACGAGTCAATCACCTTGCGGGAAGCGCTTGAGCGAATGCTGCTCGAGGCCGTGAGGATCTATACGTCGAGTGGACATCCACGCGGCTGCTTTCTGACTGGTGCAGCGGCGAATTGTGCCGCGGGGTCAAGTATCGTTGAGGAGGATTTGCGGCAACGCCGGATCGACGCGCAGGCGGGCGTTCGACGGCGCATCGAGCGCGGGGTCAAGGGCCACGATTTGCCATTGGGCACGGACGCCGAGCGGCTCGCACGCTTCGTAATGACTGTGCTGCAAGGTCTGCACGTTCAGGCACGCGACGGCGCTACGCGTGCCATGCTTGAGGCAGTGGTGGCGGACGCGATGCAGTTCATACCCGCTCCAGATCGAATCACTCATCGAACCGGGAAGGCCTAGCAGTGCGCAAGCGTGAGCCCGTCGCCGGCGCTCAGCTCTCGTGTCCGCTGCCACAGTTCGTGAAAAATTGCGATCTGACCTCGCCCGGCCCTTTCAATCCTTTTGTCTGGTTCGCGACGTCCGTGTGTTGTGAAAAGTGGAAGGGCGCGCAGATCGTGCAATGAAAGAAAAAGTCGCGAACGAACTCGTATGGTCGCTCGAACGCGCGGACCGAGTTCGCCCAAAACCGGCCGCTCATTGCTGACGGCTGATTCGTGAGCAATCGGGTGCGCGCTCCAGCTCGTATGGGGCGTAGAGGGCGCATTGGACGAGCTCTGTTCAGTTCAAGCCGCTTTGACAGTCTTCTGTCGCAAACCGCGCCGTTCAAGCCAACCCACTCCCCATTCGTTGAGTTGCAAGAGTATGGGTCCGATCGTGCGTCCCTCATCCGTCAATGCGTATTCGACCTTGGGAGGCACGACAGGATAGACGGTGCGCGTGATGAAGGCATCTTCCTCGAGCTCACGCAGTTGCTTCACAAGTAAGCGGGGTGTGCAGCCGGGCAAGTGCCTTTGTAACTCATTGAACCTCATGGTGCCTTTCGTTAGCAGATAGTAAAGGACCACACCCTTCCAACGTCCATTGATCAGGTTGAGTGTGGCAACTATTGCGCACGGTGGCGCTTCGTCGTATTTGCGACGCTTCGGCATAGAATCCTTCAAACCCAGCAGCATTTGGCAGTCTGGTCACACTACCCTTTTGGGTAGTATATGTAAAAAATTGAAGTATTGCGGTTCCGGGCGCGTGGCAAAACAATGGAGTGAATGCTCAGCGATCCAGGCTGAGTTCACCCCAAAAGGAGTTTTTTTATGACCCGAGTTGTCCGTTTCCATGAATATGGCGATGCGAACGTCCTGCGCATTGAAGACGTGGACGTTCCCGCACCCGCTGTAGACGAAGTTCAAATTACCGTCAAGGCCATTGGGCTCAACCGTGCCGAGGTCATGTTTCGCACCGGCCGATATCTTCAAGAAGCAGCATTTCCGTCCCAGCTCGGCTACGAGGCCGCGGGCACCGTGAAGACGCTGGGTGCAAACGTTACTAATTTTTCCGAAAACGATGCCGTGAGCGTCATTCCGACCCTGGACATGTCGCGTTGGCCAACTTACGGGGAAGTGATCAACATTCCGGCCAAGTATGTTGTGAAACATCCTGCGCGGCTAAGCTTCGAACAGGCCGCTGCATCGTGGATGCAGTACGTTACGGCGTGGGGTGCGCTGGTTGTGCAAGGGAAACTGGGCGCCGACGATTTCGTGATCGTGTCGGCGGCATCGAGCAGCGTTGGCATCGCTGCAATCCAGATCGCACGGAGCGTCGGTGCAACCGTTATTGCAACGACCCGCACCAGCGCGAAGGCGCAGCCGCTTCAGGATGCCGGGGCTCACCACGTGATCGCCACGATCGAGGAGGACCTGGCGGCCCGAGTGAAGGAAATCACGGATGGCAAGGGAGCGCGCGTCGTGTTCGATCCAATCGGCGGCCCAGCAATCGCTCAACTTGCGGAGTGTATGTCGTTCGGTGGCATCCTCCTCGAGTACGGCGCGTTGAGCACCGACGAGGGGGTGTTTCCGCAGTTCGCTTTGCTCGGCAAGTGTCTGACCTTCAAGGGCTATCTTTACATCGAGGTCACGAGCAACGACGAACTGCTGGAACGCGCCAAGGCGTTTATCAACGAGGGTCTCGAATCCGGCGCTCTTTCGCCTTTGATCTCTCGGACATTCGACTTCGATCGAATCCAGGATGCAACGCGCTTCCTTGAATCGAATGAGCAAGTTGGGAAGATTGTTGTCACGGTGAACTGAACGACCGTCCGAAGCGTGCTGTAAACGCGCTTGAAGTTCGGAATAAGCTTGTGCGGTAGCGACGTACAGCAGCGGCATGGCTCAGGGCGGCATCGTCGATTTTCGCTTACGAGTGACCGCTTTTGGGAAAGCTGGAGGGCCGATGTGGGTCGACAGCCGCTCGACGATCGAGACAACACCGGCGTCGTCAGCGACGCACAGCGGCGCTCCGCGCGCCCGCCGAAGACAACACCCTGGTGTTTCGGGCGTTTGTCTTCAGCCGCAGCCGGATTTGTTCACTATTTGCGGCAGCTATTTTTTCACTTCCCTGATACATTTTCGCTTTCTGTGTCAACCGACATCGCGCACGGCGCGTCGCGTGCTTGCGCCGCGCATTCGAGCAGATAGTCGGCCAACAATCGCAACGAAGGCGACATTTCCTTGTGCTCCGGGTAGACGAGGCAGTAGCGTTTCAGTCCTCGGATCGACTTGTCGACGGGAATGATCAACCGCCCGTCTGCGATCTCCTGTTGGACATATAAGCGCGGTACTAGCGCCACACCGACTCCACTCAACGCTCCAGCAATCAGCATCGAGAACAGGTCATAGCGGGGTCCGCGCAGAAAATCGAAATCACGTCTCGCATTCGCAGCCTCGAACCAGCGAGGCCACGCCTCTTCGCGAGAGGTCTTATGGAGCAGTGTGAAGCTGGCGAGATCTACGGCTTTCTCGCATTGCTCGATATTCTTGAGCGTTGGTGCGCACACCGGCACCAGCTCCTCTTCGAACAGGTGAACCTGCACGGTGCCTGCCCAGGAGGGATGTTCGAAGTGAACCGCTGCATCGAGGTGCGAATCGCCGAACAGGAAAGGATGTGGTCTTTCGTTGAGATTGACGGTGATGTCGGGATGGATCTGTTGAAATTCGCCGAGGCGCGGAATTAGCCACTTCGCGCTGAACGTCGGCATCACCGCAAGCTCAACGACTTTGTTGACATCCTGCGGGATCATCGCCGCTATCGTATTGCGCTCTATCCGGCTTAGATCTTCACGTACTTTCGTCGCATAGGTACGTCCTGTCGCCGTTAGCGTAAGGCGCTTTTTCACGCGATTGAACAGCGGCAAGCCGAGATAGTCTTCCAGCTGCGATATCTGGCGGCTAATTGCGCCCTCCGTCAGAGCAAGTTCGGACGCCGCGCGCGAAAAGCTCTCATGCCGCGCGGCCGCTTCAAACGCGATCAGTGCGCCCAAGGTCGGTATCTTCCTGCGCATTCCTGTCTCCACCTCCAACTATTTTCCATCGATCGGCTGACGACAGGCGTTACTTTACACGTATGGAATGCACAACACAGCGCCTGAGAGCAACGACTGCATTCCGCTCATCGATCGGCATAAACCCTGGTGCCAATGCGGAAACTCATTCGTCCGAGACCGTCCCATGACAGTGTTGCAGGTGCCGTCAAACATCCGTGCCGCAAGGCTTGCAGCGTTTGGACCGCCAACGGTACTTGAGAAACAGTCACTAAATTGTGACGATTTTTCGTTTGAGGATGATCCATCGGGTTGTCAGGATGACGTCACCAGAGCAACCACTGAAGCCACGGAAAAGGCGCAAAGCTGAGATGCGCGATTTGCCTGGCTGAGGACTTCAAAAGCGAAAGGACGTGAAATGAGCGAGAAATACGGGCTGTTCATCAACAACGAATTTGTCGAACCGCGTTCGGGCAAATGGTTCGAGAGCCTCGATCCGTTTTCGGGCGAACCGTGGGCGCTGATTCCGCAGGCGAATGCCGAAGATGTCGACGCGGCGGTGCGTGCGGCCGACGCAGCGATGCGCGGTCCGTGGGGAAGCATGTCGGCCAGCGACCGGGGCATGCTGCTGCATCGCTTAGGCGCATTGATCGATGCAAACGCGCAACGTCTAACCGAAGTCGAAAGCCGTGACAACGGCAAGCTGCAAAGCGAGGTGGCGGGGCAGGTGCGGTACGTCGCAAAGTACTTCTACTACTATGGCGGTCTCGCGGACAAGATCCAGAGCGCGGTTATCCCGATGGACAAGCCCAAGGTGTTTAACTACACGCGCTACGAGCCGATCGGTGTGGTCGGCACCATCACGCCGTGGAACTCATCGCTGCTACTGACGGCATGGAAGCTCGCGCCGGCGCTAGCGGCGGGGAACACCGTTGTTGCCCAAGCCTTCGGAATTTACGTCGGTATCGCTCCTCGAACTCGCCCGCCTGTTCGTCGATGCGGGGTTTCCCCCAGGCGTGTTCAATGTGATCACCGGGTTCGGCCAGGAAGCGGGCGAACCGCTGGTCACGCATCCGCTGGTGCCGCGCATTGCCTTTACCGGCGGCGACGAGGGCGGCCGCAAGGTCAACGAACTCGGCGCCAAGCACTTCAAGCGGGTGTCGCTGGAGCTGGGCGGCAAATCACCGAATATTGTCTTCGGCGACGCCGATCTCGCGAAAGCAGCTAACGGTGTGATCACCGGCATCTTCTCCGCCGGCGGCCAAACTTGCATGGCCGGTTCCCGTCTGTTGCTTCAGGAGAGCATCCACGATGAGTTTGTCGAGCGACTGTTGACGATCACGCGCAACGCGAAGGTCGGCGATCCGTCCAAACCAGGTATCCAGGTCGGTCCAGTTGCCACGCGTCCACAGTTCGAAAAGGTGATGCGTTACATCAACATCGCCAAGGAAGAAGGTGCGCGCTGCATCGCTGGAGGGCGCGCGCCACAGGGACCAGAATACGGTTGCGGGCAAATTGTCGAGCCGACGATTTTCGTCGACGTGGATAACTCCATGCGCATTGCCCAGGAGGAAGTGTTCGGTCCCGTGCTCGCGGTTATGAAGTTCAAGGACGAAGAAGATGCGCTGCGAATTGGCAACGATATCCGCTTTGGCCTTGCGGCCGGCGTCTGGACGCAAAGCCTGAAGCGCGCCATGCTGATGAGCGAAAAACTTCGCGCCGGTACGGTGTGGATAAACAACTATCGGTCGACGAGCTATACGACGCCGTTTGGCGGCTTCAAGGACAGCGGCATCGGCCGTGAAGGGGGCATCGACGCGGTGAAGGAATATCTGGAAACGAAGAGCGTGTGGATCTCGACCGATCTCGATATGCCGGATCCGTTCATCCGCAAGTACTGAAGCCGTAACGGGTAAAGTATGTCGTCCCGCTGCCCGTTGGCGGCGGGACGAGGAGTTAAACCGATAAGAGGATAGGGGACATCATGTCCGATTCGCACCAACAGTTGTTCGACGTGACCGTGGTCGGCGCCGGTATTGCAGGACTGTCTGCCGCCGTCGCAGCGGCCAGCGCGGGGGCACGCGTCGCGGTACTCGAGCGCGCGCCGGAGGAGGAGTTTGGTGGCAACACCCGCTGGACGGAGGCGTATTTCCGGATGTCATCGGAAGACGAGGTCAGCGCCGACTTTGAGGAACGGCTTGCCGAAAACGCGGGCGACCATCTGGACCCGTACATCATCGAGCAGGTTGCGCAACCCTATCAGTTCTGGCCGCCGTTCGTGAAGGCGCACGGGATGCCTGATCCGGAACTGATCTCCGAGTTGGCAGGACGCGCAGCTGAGACGGTCAAATGGCTCAAGACCTTCGGAGTGCGTTTTGACACGCTGCCGACTTATTTCATCACGGCCGCTGCGCCGCGGCTGATGCCTGTTGGCGGCGGTCTCGCGTTGATCGAGGCATTGCGGGACCACGCGTTGAAGCTCGACGTCCAGATTTTCTACGAGACCACCGCAAAGTCGCTGTCTCGTACTCTTGACGACCGGTTTCTGCTCGCCTGTTCCAGCGCGAAGGGACGCATCGCTTTTAACAGCGCAGCGCTCGTCCTTGGCTCCGGTGGCTTCGAGGGAAACCCGGAAATGCTGGCTCAGTATATCGGCGGTGCGGCCCGCTACCTGCGTCCTGTGGCGCGGGGCGGATATCAGAATCGCGGCGAGGGTATCCGCATGGCGCTCGACGCGGGCGCAGCGCCGGCAGGCGACTTCAGTGCGTATCATGCGGAGCCCCTCGACCCGCGCTCTGCGCAGCCCGAAGCGCTGGTGATGAATTTCCCTTATGGCATTCTCGTAAACCGAGACTGCAACCGTTTCGTAGATGAAGCGCCTGGTCCAGTGGATATTCACTACGACCATATCTCACGGGCGATTGCTGATCAGCCGGGCGGGATCGCGTATGTCATTTACGACGCCTCCATTGACGACGTGCCGAACTGGAAGCGAAGCATCAGGACCGATCAACCGGCGATCACGGCCGATACGGTCGACGCATTGGCCGGCAAGCTCGGGCTCGCGCCGGAGCGACTTTCAGCGACGGTTGCCGCATACAACGACGCGTGTGGGGAGGGCGAGTTCAAGGCGCTGGAGGTCGATGGACTCGCGACACATGGTCTGTTCCCCAAAAAATCCAACTGGTCGCGCCGGATCGAAAAAGGGCCGTTCGCCGCATACCCGATCATTTCTGGCATCTGTTTCACCTACGGCGGTGTCAAGACCAATCGTCACGCGGAGGTCGTCGATTGCGATGGACGTCCGATCGAGGGTCTGTATGCCGCAGGCGAGGCTGCGGGTCTGTACTACCAGGTCTATACCGGTGCGACGTCGGTGATGCGCGGCGCGGTGTTCGGCAAGACCGCCGGCGAGCGCGCTGCCGCTTTGGCGCAACGCAGCCGCAAACGCTGACGAAGGCAGCCCGTCACAGCACCCAACTTCATACAAAAATCTAGGAGACGATCATGAAAGCACGCACATTCGTGCGGTGGATTGGTGTTGCCGTCGCTTTCGTGTCCACCGTATCGATCGTTTCGATACCGGCGTACGCAGAAACAGGCGTGACCAACGACACGATTAAAATCGGCCTATTCGGCGAGATGACCGGTGCGGCGTCGCTGTACGGCAAGTCGGTGTATGGCGCCGAGGCCGTCTACAAGCAGGCAAACGACGCGGGCGGTGTCAACGGTCGCAAGATCGAGATCGTAAGGGAAGATGAGTCCTGCGATCCGTCGAAAGGCATTGCGGCAGTTCGCAAACTGGTTTCGCAGGATCAGGTGTTCATGATTCATGGTGGCGTCTGCAGTGGGGTTGTACTCGCGGCGAGGCCCGAACTGATCAAAAGCGGCGTGCCGTTCATGGATCTCGGGGCGGCCAGTGTGATGATCTCCATGCCGTTTGCCGCGAACATCTTCCAACCCGTCGCAACTACCGATGCCGTTGGACGTCGCATGGCCGATTTCGCGATGTCGCGGGCGGGCACGACCAAAGTTGCGATCATCAGCCATTCGGACGACTGGGGCAAATCGAACCGCGATCCTGCTGTTGCGGAGTTGATGCAGAAGTTCAATCTGCAACCGGTAGCGGACCTGTCGATGGAGCGCGGCACCAGCGATGCGACGCCGCAAGTGCTGAAGGTCAAAACGTCCGGCGCGCAGGTGGTATTGGCGATGCTTTATCCAGCCGAACTCGCGATCTTCATGCGTGATGCCTACAAGTACGGCCTCCAGGTTCCGGTACTCGGAAGCCAGGGCGTCTCGCTTGACGACACGCGTCAGCGTGCGGGCAATCCGCATGCGGCCGACAACCTTTACGTGTTCTATCCGCTTGTCGCACCGCTCGACGATGCGCGGATGCAGCCATGGCTGAAGCTCGTCAATCGCTACGGCAGCGGGGGGCAGCCCGAGACTTTCACGTTTCTGGGTATGGGTGGCGCGGCGGCCGTCGTGCAGGCGCTTAAAGATTCTGGTCGCGACCTGACGCGCGGGCGATTCATCGCGGCGATGAACAATCTTCACAGTTTCGACACCGGCGTGATGGCTGCGCCGCTGACCTTCACGGCTACCGATCACGCGGGACTGAAGACTGGCAGCATGCTGACCTACGTGAACGGCAAGGCGACGGTCGTCCAGACGCTTCAGAAGTAACCAGGGGCTCATGATGCTGATCCAGCTCTTTCTCAGCGGCATATCGCAGGGCGGTGTGTACGCGCTTGTCGCATTAGGTATGACTCTGCTGTTTCGATGCACGACTGTCGTCAATTTTGCGCAGGGCGACATGCTGATGGCTGGCGCGTTTTCGCTGTACGTGTTCATGCAACTGTTCAACGGAAATTACGCGCTAGCAGCGCTCTGTTCACTCGTCGCGCTCGGCGTGATGTCGGTCGGCATCAATATCCTGTTTATCGAGCCGATGGCGCGCGCGCCGCACACTTCGGTGGTGATGATGACGGTTGCCGTGTCGTTCATGCTGCGCGGCATTGCGCGGATATTCTGGGGCCGCGACGTGATATCGATGCCGGCAGTGTTTTCGTATCCGCCCGTGACTTTGGGGGACATTGTGTGGACCACCCAGGACATCGTGATCACGCTCGCCGCGCTCGTGATCGTCGGTGCGTTCCTGCTGTTCTTTTATCGCTCGAAACCTGGCCGGCTCGCGCAGGCGGTCTCGCAAAACGGTCGTGGGGCGGCAATGGTCGGAGTCGACGTGGTTGGCTTCAATCGGATGATCTGGGGTGTCACCGGCATGATGGCGGCGGCGAGCGGCATCCTGATCGCGCCGATCACGCTGCTGTACCCGGACATGGGCGCGGGGGTCCTGATCAAGGCGTTCGCGGCGATGGCGCTGGGCGGCTTCGGCACGGTCGGCGGTGCGGTGCTCGGCGGTTTCCTGCTCGGCATACTCGAACAGCTATCGGGCG
This sequence comes from Paraburkholderia sp. CI3, assembly GCF_050436505.1. Lineage (NCBI taxonomy): Bacteria > Pseudomonadati > Pseudomonadota > Betaproteobacteria > Burkholderiales > Burkholderiaceae > Paraburkholderia > Paraburkholderia sp. CI3. The sequence goes on along the minus strand of NZ_JBNDMI010000004.1, from coordinate 1,346,977 downwards.
GCTATGTGTCGACCGGGATGATCGATATCTGCGCATATCTCGTGATTATCTTCGTGCTGACCGTCAAGCCGTCTGGCTTGCTGGGCAGAAGGGAGTTTGCCCGTGTCTGATCTCGCCTCCCGTCACGCGGTGCGTGGCACGCGGTATAGCCGCAGATTGCTCGCGGTGCCGCTGATCCTGCTGGTTGCCTTGCTCGCCGCAGTGCCGGTCGTAACGAACGACTATATCCAGTACGTAGTCAATCTGATCCTTGTGTATGTGCTGGTGACCGTCGGCTTCAATCTGGTGCTTGGTTATCTGGGCCAGCTAGCGTTCTGCAACACCGCCTTCTACGGCGTGGGCGCCTATACCGCGGGACTCGTCGCCACGCATCTGACGCATTCGTTCGTGCTTGTCGTGTTGGGCAGCGCATTGGCCGGCACGCTTGCCGGGCTGCTCGTTTCGCTGCCCGCGTTACGTCTGTCCGGCTACTACCTTGCGATCGTGACGTTAGCGTTTGGCGAAATGCTGCGCTGGGCTTATATCCACGCGGATACGGTGACCCAGGGTTCAACCGGCCTTCTCGTCCCGACGCCGGAACTGTTCGGCATGGCAGTCGACTCGCAGACGCGGCTGTACTTCGCGTTCATTGTTACGGTGGCAGTGATGCTGTGGCTGGTACGGAACATCCTTGGATCGCGCTTCGGGCGCGCGCTGGTCGCGATTCGCAACAACCGCCTCGCCGCTATGTCCGTCGGCGTGGCGCCAGCGCAAGCAACGATTCTGGCGTTCGCTCTGAGCGGGTGTGTGGTGGGTGTCGCGGGCGGCCTGTTCGCCATGTTGACGTCGCGCATTGCACCGGAAAATTTCGGCCTCGGCGAGATGTTGATCGAATATTCGATGGTGATGATTGGTGGCCTCGGGAGCCTGTGGGGTTCGGTGCTCGGTGCCGTGCTGCTTACTGGCGCGCCGGAATTCCTGCGCAACTTCGCGGGCTACGAGGAAATCATCTTCAGCCTGCTGCTGATCGTGGTGCTGCGCGTGTCACCGCGAGGTCTCGGCGGTGTGCTTTCGGCACGGCTTCCGTTCTGCAAGGAACGTCTGTTCGTTTCATCGGGAGACCGCTGATGACGACTGCACTTTCAGTGAATAACGTCACGGTGCGCTTCGCCGGGCTAGTCGCAGTATCTGATGTGTCGCTCGATATCGAGGCCGCGACCGTTTGCTCGATGATCGGACCGAACGGTGCTGGCAAGACAACGCTGTTTAACGCGATCACGGGGTTTGTCACGCCAAGTGAGGGGAGCGTCAAGTTTAACGGTATTGAACTCGCGGGCAGAAAGACGCATGCAATTGCCAAAGCCGGTGTGCGCCGCACATTCCAGGGTGGCGGCCTGTTCGGCGATATGACCGTACTCGAGAACGTGCTGTGCGGCATGCAGGGCACGCTGGGCACCGGGTTCCTTGGCACGCTGCTCGGCTTCCCGTCTGCACGCCGGGCCGAACGCGAAGCGGTGGATCGGGCAATGCTACTCCTGGACGACATGCAGCTTGCATCCCACGCAGACCGCCTCGTCTCGGAACTCCCGTTCGGCTTGCAACGACAGGTCGACATTACACGGGCACTCGCTGCACGAGCCGAACTGATCATGCTCGACGAGCCCGCGGTGGGACTTTCGGTGGCCGACTGCGACCGGCTCGCTGAGGTGTTGCGGCAGGTCACGTCGCGTGGCGTCACCGTGCTGATGATCGAACACAACATGAACCTGGTTATGCAGGCTTCGGACAAGGTCGCGGTGCTGAACTATGGTCAGTTGCTTGCGACCGGCACGCCCGAGCAGATCCGTTCGAACGAATCCGTACTGGAGGCCTATCTTGGTTGATACGACATCGCTGCATATCTCGGGACTGACGGCCGGCTACGCGAAACTTCCGGTACTGCATGGCATCGATCTTCGACTCGAGCCAGGCGAAGTGGTCACCGTGCTGGGGGCGAACGGCAGCGGCAAGACCACCCTGCTCAACGCTGTGTGTGGCTTCGTGCGGCCGTGGAGCGGCTCGGTCAAGGTCGGAGGAACGGAGTTGCGCGGCAGCTCTTCACATAAGGTGTTTGCGGCTGGCGTGGTGCAGGCTTCGGGGCAGCGCGAACTGTTTCCCGAGATGACGGTTCTCGAAAATCTACGGATGGGTGCCGTCACGCGCTCGCGGATCGACGACGCCGAGATGGAGCAGGTGTTCGATTTCTTTCCCCGTCTGCGAGAGCGGGTTGGTCAGAAAGCGAAAACGATGTCGGGTGGCGAGCAGCAGATGGTCGCCATCGGCCGGGCGCTGCTATCGCGGCCGCGCATCCTGCTGCTCGATGAACCGCTCGCGGGACTGTCGCCGCTGTTTGTCGGTGAGATCAGCAAGATCATGCTCGAATTGAAGGCGCGCGGTACGACGATGCTGCTGGTCGAACAGAACATCGCGATGGCCGCGCGTGTCAGCGATCGCTTTTATGTGCTGCGCGACGGTCATATGATCGCGCAGGGCGCGGGCGCTGAACTCCGTGAGAATCACCGGGAACTAGCGCATAAGTATTACCTGTGAAGACGAGATGGAAGGGTAAGGACGGAACGATGAAAATTTTGGTGCCAGTCAAAAGAGTGGTCGATTGCAACGTGAAGGTCCGCGTGAAATCGGACGGGACGGGCGTCGATATCGCGAACGTGAAAATGTCGATGAACCCGTTCGACGAAATCGCGGTTGAAGAAGCGGTGCGTCTGAAGGAAGCGGGCGTCGCGACCGAAGTGATCGCCGTGTCGGCCGGTGTGACGCAGGCGCAGGAAACGCTGCGCACCGCGCTCGCCATCGGCGCGGATCGCGCGATCCTGATCGAATCGAACGAAGACCTGCAGCCGCTCGCCGTCGCGAAGCTGCTCAAGGCGCTCGTCGACAGGGAGCAGCCGCAACTGGTGATCCTCGGCAAACAGGCGATCGACGACGACTCCAATCAGACCGGCCAGATGCTCGCCGCGCTCGCGAATCTGCCGCAGGCGACGTTCGCGTCGAAGCTTGTCGTGGCGGACGGCAAGGCGACGGTGTCGCGTGAAGTGGACGGCGGCGCGGAAACGCTGTCGCTGACGCTGCCGGCCGTGGTCACGACCGATCTGCGCCTGAACGAGCCGCGCTACGTAACGCTGCCGAACATCATGAAGGCGAAGAAAAAGCCGCTGGAAACGGTCAAGCCCGAAGACCTCGGCGTCGATGTCACGCCGCGTCTGAAGACGCTGAAAGTCGCCGAGCCGCCCAGGCGCTCCGCCGGTGTGAAGGTGCCGGACGTGAAGACGCTGGTCGAGAAGCTGAAGACCGAAGCGAAGGTGCTGTGAGGAGACCCAAGAAATGACGAACCTGGTAATTGCAGAACACGACAATGCGTCGATCAAGGCCGCGACGCTGAACACGATCGCAGCGGCACGGAAGATCGGCGGTGATATTCACGTGCTGGTCGCGGGGCATAACGCGCAGGGCGCGGCCGATGCGGCAGCGAAGATCGCTGGTGTCAGCACGGTGCTGCTCGCCGATGCGCCGCAACTGGCCGAAGGCCTCGCGGAAAACGTCGAAGCAACGGTCCTGACGCTTGTGCAAGATGCGGCGAAGCACTACACGCACATCCTCGCGCCGGCTACCGCCTACGGCAAGAACATCGCGCCGCGTATCGCCGCGAAGCTCGACGTCGCGCAGATCAGCGACATCACCGCAGTGGATAGCGCCGACACGTTCGAGCGTCCGATCTACGCGGGCAACGCAATCGCGATCGTGCAATCGGCTGACCCGATCAAGGTCATCACCGTGCGCTCGACCGGTTTTGATGCCGTCGCGGCCGAAGGCGGCAGCGCAGCGGTCGAGAAGATTGAAGCGGCAGCCGACGCAGGCCTCGCGCAGTTCGTGAGCCGCGAAGTGACGAAGCTCGATCGTCCGGAACTGACGAGCGCGAAGATCATCGTGTCGGGTGGCCGTGGTCTGGGCAATGGCGAGAACTACATGAAGGTGCTCGAGCCACTGGCCGACAAGCTGAACGCGGCGCTGGGCGCATCGCGTGCGGCGGTCGATGCGGGCTTCGTGCCGAACGACTATCAGGTCGGCCAGACGGGCAAGATCGTCGCGCCGCAACTGTATGTGGCAGTCGGTATCTCAGGCGCGATCCAGCATCTGGCCGGCATGAAGGACTCGAAGGTGATCGTCGCGATCAACAAGGACCCGGAAGCGCCGATTTTCAGCGTCGCCGACTATGGTCTGGTGGGCGATCTGTTTGGCGCGGTGCCTGGCTGGATCGACGAAATGCGTTCGCGGGCCTAACCAAGCCGCTGGACTATTCGGCGCTCGCCGCGACAGTCGCTCCCCTCGCACCGTACTTTTGCAGCGTCGTCTCGACAAATCCAGAGAACTTCGCCCGCTCCACGAAATCGCAGAGGAAACGGTGGCCTGCCCCGAGGCGGGTGAGCGGCATGCCCATCGCCTGCTCGATAGACATAAACTGGTCAGCCAACACCTGTATGTCCTCGTGGAGTGCCACGGCCGCGATCAAAGGCTGACGAATACCTGCTGCCGCATCCAGATCCTCTTTAAGCATCAAGTCGACAACGGCCTGAGAAGTATCTGTGTAGACCAGTTCGGCGTGTCTGAGCGTACGTTTGAGAAAGAGATCGTAGGCAGATTTGCGCGCTGCGGCGATGCGCATACCCGGCTGATCGACATCTGCGACACTCACGAAAGGCGTTTCTTTTCGCACGGCATATGTTCCTTCGATCAGTAGATACGGCGCGGTGAATGCGATGTGTGCTGCACGCTGCGGATCGATTCCAAGGAATGCAACGTCCCACACGTCGTTGGCAGCGGACTCGGCGACGAGACCGGCAGCATTGAACGGCACCAGGCGGACCGGCACGCCCAATTCTTCGCCAAGACGAAAGGCAATCTCGGGCGTAATGCCTGTCGGTGCCGCATCGCCGTGTGTGCTATTGCGCGGTTGCGCCAGCACTGCGTTGCCGAGGTTGATAGCGGCGCGCAGGACGCCGTGCGGGGCAAGGGCGGCGATAGTTTCAGGAGGGACAGTGCTCATGTCTGTTACCTGGAAGGTTTGAGTCGTTTGGGCGGTGCCGGGTTCAACATCTGCATATCCAGAACATCACATCGAATCGGGCGGCATGTGAACCGACGGGCGTCAGGGGCTAGTGCCTATCATCCAGTAACACTTTGCCAGAGAAGTACGATATTCAGCAGCACGATGATGCCAGCTGCCATCCACGCAAGCCATAACGTGATACCGCGAAGTCTCCAATCGGCCAACAACGTACGATCGGCTGCGAAGCGGATCAACGGCACGACCGCAAGCGGCAACGTGAGACTCAGTACCACCTGGCTGGCGATGAGCAGGTTGGCCGAGCCGTGTTCGCCCCAGATAAGCACTGCTGCGAGAGCGGGTCCGATTGCCAGAGCGCGCGTCACGAGCGCCCGTTGCGGGGCGGCCAGACGCAGTTGCAGAAAACCCTCCATGATGGCCTGTCCCGCGAGTGTGCCGGTTACCGTTGAGTTAAGCCCACACGCAAGCAGAGCGGAGGCGAACAGCAGGCTTGCCCAATGGGAGCCGACCAGTGGCGCCAGTAACCGGTGTGCTTCGCTGAGATCGCTGACGTCCGTGTGTCCGCTGGCGTGGAAGACGGCAGCGGCAACGATGAGAAGCGACGCATTGATTGCGAAAGCAAACGACAGCGACCCGAGCGTGTCGATGGATACAGCGCGGAGAGTCGCGGTCAGTTTGCGTCGTGTCTCGGCCGTCTGCAGTGGCGTGAGCAGCGCGGTAGCTTTGCCGCGCGCAGTTGCGAATGTGCTTTTTGCGTCTTCCAGACCGTGGTTTTTTACGAGCGCCGAGTGCAGATAAAGATTGTGCGGCATCACCGTCGCCCCGACGATGCCGACGGCAAGCCAGACGATGCCTGCATCGCGCACCAATCCGCTCGAAGGCACAAGGCCGTGGGCGGCTTCGCTCCAGTCCGGTCCGGCCAGGGCGAGTTGTGCAACAAAGCATATGGCGATGAACAATAGCAACAGAGTGATCGTCGCTTCGAGCGAGCGGGAGCGTCCGTGGAGCACCAGCATCCCAAGTGTGCCGAGCGCCGACAGCAAGACTCCGACCCATAGTGGGACGTGAAGCAGCAGTTGCAATGCCACCGCGCTACCTACGACCTCAGCGACATCGCAGGCGACGATCGCAACCTCGCTTGCAATCCACAGCGCCAGTGTGGTGCGCCGCGAAAAACGCTCGCGGCACAGTTGCGCGAGGTCGCGCCCCGTGACCACGCCCACGCGTGCGGCAATCCATTGAAGAAGCATTGCCATCAGGCTCGCCAATGCGACCACACTGAGCAGCCGATATCCATATCGAGCTCCCCCGGCAAGCGCGGTTGCCCAATTGCCTGGATCCATATAACCGACCGCAACCAGAGCGCCGGCTCCTGCATAGTTCATCCACGAGATACCACGGCGACCCGACGAACGCATGCCGTTGCGGTGCGCGTCTGGTAAGAAGTTCGATACAGGTTCCATGATGGCTCGCTGGCGAAGAGACGGGACGAACTGGGCGGCGTTCCACATGCTCGTGCAGGTAGGACCGAAAAGACCCAGGCGGATGCTCGAATCATCTCCGAGTGGGACGCGCGGAGCCAATCGGAAATGCTGGGCATTTCGATAAGCGGCGCGAATCGAATGCAACACAGATCCGGCGGGTGATCGATCAGATTCACGGTTTGCGTCATTTCACGACATTTCACGCGCCTTAATTCATTCGTGGGACTACGATCGATTAGTGGCTCCTGCGCAGAGGCCCGAGTTCTGCGAAGTGGGTCGAATACAACGAGATTGCGTCGGTAACACGGTACTGATGCGCTCCAACCGACCGAACTCACACTGAGGTGATCGATGAATGCATCGGAAACTTTGTCTTCCGCCTCGCGCAGGCACGCGAATGGATGTGCGATACCTGTCACTAGCGGATGGACGCGGGATGCATGGAGTCAGACGCTGCAACTCCTGAGGATTCTGTCTTCCGGCGTCGCAGGGCCGGGACAAGAAAATTTAGAGGGGACCCAGCGCTCACGTACCGCAAGACAGTCCGGCGATTCTGCGCGATCTGCGCCAGTCGTTACCCTGATAGAGCGTCTTTCCAGCGTGGCGGTAACGCTCAGTTGGCGTTGCACGGCGTGTCACTACGGCGATCAGGTCTGGATGCGCTGTATCGCTCGACAGTCTGGTGTTTGCGCTGTAAGTGGCGTCGCGATCCGCCGGGGGGATGCTGTGTACCGCCCGCGCAGTCGCGGGCATTGGTTGCCCGTCAACGTTGACGCGATGATTCACGCACGTGCGTTCGAATAATTCGCTGCGCTTTATCTAGCGGGCGCCACTTGGCGTCCTTATCATTTTCAGTCAGGACGATCTATGAAGAAACTCACGACGGCTTTCGGTGCTCCGGTAGTCGACAACAACAATATCCAGACTACCGGTCCGCGGGGCCTCGCGCTGTTGCAGGACGTCTGGTTTCTCGAGAAGCTGGCGCACTTCGACCGCGAGGTTATTCCCGAGCGACGTATGCACGCAAAGGGATCCGGAGCATTCGGTACCTTCACGTTGACGCACGACATTACGCGCTATACGCGCGCGAAGATCTTTTCGGAGATCGGCAAGGCGACGCCAATGTTCGCGCGCTTCTCGACGGTCGCCGGTGAGCGCGGCGCTGCTGATGCGGAACGTGACATCCGGGGGTTCGCACTGAAGTTCTATACGGAGGAGGGCAACTGGGATCTGGTCGGCAACAATACGCCGGTTTTCTTTCTTCGTGACCCGCTCAATTTCCCTGACCTGAATCACGCGATCAAACGCGACCCACGGACAGGATTGCGTAGCGCGGAAAGCAACTGGGATTTCTGGACGGGGCTGCCCGAAGCGCTTCATCAGGTGACGATTGTTATGAGTGACCGAGGCTTGCCGAAGTCATTCCGTCATATGCACGGATTCGGCAGTCACACTTTCAGTTTCATCAATGGGGATAACCAGCGGCACTGGGTGAAGTTCCATTTTCGTACCCAGCAGGGCATCGAGAATCTGACCGACGCCGAAGCCGAGGCGCTCGCCGGCAAGGACCGGGAGAGCTCGCATCGCGATCTGTACGAAAGCATCGAAAGTAATGAGTTTCCACGCTGGACACTTTATGTTCAGATCATGCGCGAGCAGGAAGCGGCGACGTGCCAGTTCAATCCGTTCGATCTCACGAAGGTTTGGCCGAAGAAAGACTATCCGCTGATTGAAGTAGGCGTGGTCGAATTGAACCGCAACGCTGAAAATCATTTCGCCGATGTAGAGCAGGCTGCGTTCAACCCGGCGAACGTTGTGCCGGGCATCGGCTTTTCGCCCGATCGCATGCTGCAAGGCAGGCTGTTTTCGTATGGAGATGCGCAGCGCTACCGTCTGAGCGTCAATCATAACCAGATTCCGGTGAATGCACCGAAATGTCCCGTGCACAGTTATCACCGCGACGGTCTGATGCGGGTCGACGGCAATAGTGGCGGCACAACCTCGTACAACCCCAACTCGCGTGGTGAGTGGGCTGACCAGCGCGCGTTGCGCGAACCGCCGCTCGCTTTGCAAGGGGCGGTAGACCATTGGGACCATCGTGAGGACGACGACTATTTCTCGCAGCCTGGCGCACTGTTTCGTCTGATGACGGCAGAGCAGCAACAGACGCTGTTTGATAACACCGCACGCGCCATTACCGGCGTGTCGAAACCTATCCAGCATCGCCACATCGAACATTGCACGAAGGCTGACCCGGCCTATGGTGCGGGCGTGGCCAAAGCGATTCAGGCTGCGGAAGAACTCGCCGGTCGATAACCGATCATCAGGCGAGAAAGAGGGACGTCGCGCGCTGCGCACGTCCCTTTTTTCTTTTGCCTTGCCACGCTGGGCGGCGTGGCTCCGCTTCCCGTACGTCCTGGTGCTACACGCCTTCTGGCGTTCCCGCCATTGCATTCAGGCGCAGTTGAGTTCGCCGCGCTTCCTCGTTTGCCACGTCGATGAGGTCGAGAATCAACGTGTTCGCTTCGTCGGCACGATAGAACTGGTGCACGGTCAGTTCGTTGAAGCCATCGATCGGCACGCAGCGTAGCCCTGCTGGCAACGACGCAAACACATAGGTCGCGCCGAGCATGACGCCCAAGCCTTGCTCGACAAGTGTCACGCCCATCTGCGCCTGCATGGTTTCGTAGACGAAATGCGGTGTGAAGCCAGCTCCGCGGCAAAGGTCCACCACCGAGTCGTACAGCGGCGGATTCACGTTGCGGCTGAAGATGATCAGCTTTTCCGCGGCCAGATCATCGAGCCGCAAGCGATCGAGTGACGCAAGCCGGTGATCATCGCGCATCAGCAGCGCCCAGCCCGAACTGACAAGTGGCTCCCCGCGAAGTTCGCCGCCGGGCGGCAGCGGGACCACCGGCACACCGAAGCCGACGTCGATCTGATGCTTCAGGAGCGCCTCGTATTGTTGCGCCGCGTTCATTTCGTGGCGCACGATCTTCACGTCCGGATACAGCGATTGAAGACGGATCAGCGATGGCGGCACGAACGGCAAGTTAGTGTATTCGACGAGTCCTATCGACACGACGAATTCCTGGTGGTCGCCGGCTTCGCGGGCTAGACGCAGCGATAGTTCGATTTGCGAAAACGCTTTGTCGATGCCGTCGCGTAGCGCTGCGCCAGCAGGTGTCAGCATGACCTGGCGACGATCGCGCATGAAGAGCTGCACGCCGACCAGTTCTTCGAGCTTGGCGATCTGCTGACTGAGCGCGGGTTGCGTGACGAAGGCCAGTTCGGCGGCGCGGCCAAAGTGCAATTCCTTCGCGAGGATGGAAAAGTAGCGCAGCTGGCGGAGTTCGACTCCTCGCATGAAGGCCTCGGCAAAATGGACAGCGGGTTTTAAGGGCGGGCTACATGCGGTACAGCGCAATCCGGTAACCAGATCTGATTCTACCGGGTGTCCAAGCCGGGTGGTGTGGAGTGAGGCACGACGGTAGACGAAGGGAGTATGACAGGCATCGCAGAAGAGCGAAGCCGGGAAAGCAGGCTGTGGTTCACTCGGGCGAGATACGGACCGTGAGGGAATGCATGAATCCACCAGACGCAAAACGCGTTGGTGGATTCGGCGTACGTTCCCCGTCCGCTTTGCAACGGGTTGTAGCGGCGAACGTCAAGCGTCGACGGTACTCGTCGCCGGATAGTCGGTGTAGCCAGTCGCGTCGCCGCCGTAGAAAGTCGGGCGGTCGTAGGCGTTAATCGGCGCATTCTGTTGCAGACGTTCGACGAGGTCGGGATTGGCTATGAAATAGCGGCCGAAGGCGACGGCGTCGACGAGGCCTTCCTCTACTGCGGCGCTCGCCACAACTGCAGGACCATTCGCCCGCCGCGTGCGTGCACCGCATCGGTGACCTTTCGCCAGCCGCGTCAACGGAGCCATCACGATTCGGTTCGGCAGTTCCAGTGCGCCCAACTTCAGCGGGTCGAAAAGCGTGTGGGATGACATGTCAGTATTTCCTTTGTCGCGGATTCGTTGAGTGAGCCCGCGGTGCACGCGTTGCGCGGCACAGGCTTGCTTTGCGTATCGCCGGTCTCCAGTTCAACAGCATTGGGTGCCGGCCGATGGAAAGCATTGTGTCCAGGCGCAGTACACCGGGCCAATTAGAAACGCGACTGGTACTGATAAGTATCGGTACGGCAGGCGGATCCCGCGCGATACGGATATAGCGTGGAGAACGCCGCGACGCGCGGCATCAGTCGAAAGTAGTGGGGGTTGCCGGGTCAGAAGGCAAGGCAGCTCGACTGATTGGTTCGGACGAAGAAGGAAGCGTGCTTCGCTAATTTGTCAGGATTCGTTGTCTGTCAGTGGCAATGCCGACGGTTCGCGCGCGTGTGCGAGCCGCATCAAACTATCGGCGCACCGCCTGGCCCAGAGCCCTGCACCGTTGCGGCGAGCGATAGCAAGAGCGCGCGACAGGCGGGCTTCAGCGGCAGCGCGTGCGACTTCGGGATGCAGTGCTGGATCTTGAAACAGAACCTCGCTCTTGATACGAAGAAGCTCTGGCATCGTCCACGCTTCGTCACAGCCCGATGCGCGCGTAAGCGCGGCGTCAACCGCGATGCGAGCATTCGCCACGTCGCCGGAGCGGGTCAACGCGTCGCAGTATGCCATCTGCGCAAGCGAATATACCGGCCCTTGGCCGATCGGCGCGACGGCTTCGAGAGCTGCTTTGAGGACCGGCAACCCGGCAGTCGGACCATCCCGCAGTACGGCGAGCATACCAGCGAACAACTGTGCGAGTTCTTGCCACGCTTCGAGGCCGGCTTGGGAAGTATCGTGCAGGAGCATGGTTACGTACCGCTCGGCGATTTCTGCGTTGCCGGTGTACAGGGCAACCGGGCAGGCGCCGTACGCCAGGGCATAGACGACTGTAGGGAGATGGTCGGTTGCCAGCGCGTCGTCGAGATTGCTCGCGGCTGCGGCCAGCGCTTCCTCCATATCGCCTTGCAACATGAGAACCTGTGCATCGAACGCACGAGCAACGACGAGCTGGTCGAATTGCAGCAGCTCGCCTATCCGCTTCACCGGCTCGACAGTCGAGTAATACCCGATCGAGGACTTCAGACGCGACCGCGCTTCCTCGAGTTCGCCTTTGTACATATGAGTCGTTCCCAGGATCCGGTCGCTCAGCGCCACATGCGCGGCGTTGCCGGTATGGGCAGCCAGCAAAGCGGCGTGACGCGCTGTTTCAAAAGCTGAACCATAGTCGCCGGCATTTCGCTGTGCGGCCCATACTCCCCACAACGCCTGGACCTGTCGCTCCATGTCGTTGATCTGCTCAGCGCGGACGAACACCTCCTGCCACGCGGCGCGCATGGTCTCGCCGCCTCCGTCGCGGTGCGTCAGTGCGGCCGCGCGTGCGCGCCATAGTTCAAGCTGAAGCGCAGAGTCCAGACTGGAGCGGGCGAGTGTCGTGTGCGGATCCGTTGCGAGCGCCCGATCCACCCAGCGCGAACACTCGCCGAAGAGAAACAGCGTTGACCACAATGGAACGGTAGCGGCGGTGAGTTCGAGCGCGAGCGACGTATCAGCATCGTCGGACCAGGCCAAGGCCAGCATGGCCCGAACGTTGTCGATTTCCCATGCGATTGGGCTGCTATGCGCGGCACTGCCATTCACCTCTTTCCCCGCCGTGTGCGCGTGCTGCTTCAACAGGGTCAGCAGATGCCGCGCTGCGAACCTGGCGACCTCGCGTGTCTCCCCGGCGTCGTTCAGCCGATCCAGGGCATAGGCCCGCGTGATGTGCAACAACCTGTAGCGTGGGACCGGGCCGGCGGTGTCAGCGGAAACCAGCGACTTTCCCACAAGGTCGGCGAGCAGGAAGATCAGCCCTCCTTCGTCAATCGTCGAGCCCGCTACCGCGCGCACGGCATCGAAGGCGAATGTGCCCGGAAACAATGCAAGACGACGCAACAGCACTTGCTGCCGTTCCGGCAGCGACTGATAGCTCCAGTCGAGCATGGCCGCGAGCGTTCGATGGCGCGGCGACGCAGTGCGGCGGCCAAGCATCAGCAAGCGGAACCGGTCATCGAGCAGCGTGGCAAGCCCGTGAATGCCGAACGCATCGACGCGGCCGGCACCTAGCTCGATCGCCAGCGCGATGCCGTCCAGGCGCCTGCAAATATCCGCCACGAGCGGCGCTTCCGGGTCGGTGAGTTCGAACTGGTGGTGGTTGGCGGTGACCCGCTCGACGAACAGTTGCACGGCGGGATAAGCCAATGCGTGTTCCGCAGACGGCTCGACGTCGGGCGGGGGCGACGTTAGCGGCGCGAGCCTGTAGACCTGCTCGCCATCGGCGCGTAACGGTTCACGGCTTGTTGCTATCAGATACAAGCCGGGCGACTGTTTGAGCAGGGATTCGGCAAGAAACGACGACGCATCGAGCACATGCTCGCAGCAATCGAACACGATCAGCATCCGCCGGTTCTCGACGTAGTGACCGATCGCGACTTCCGGTGCTGCGTTACCTGGTGCGATTCCAAGTGCCGCGGCCAGCGCCCCCGGCAGCAGGCGAGGGTCGGCCAGAGGTGCGAAGTCGACATGGAACACGCCGTCGGGATAAGAGCCGGCCAAGCTCGACGCGACGGCCAGCGCGACCGTCGTCTTGCCGATGCCGCCGGCTCCGGTGATGGTGACAAAGCGGCGATCGCGCAACTTGCCTGCAATAGCGAACACCGCTTCCGTGCGGCCGACCATGCGTGTGAGGCGCACTGGCAGGTTGCCCTGGATTCGGGCGACGCTGGAGGGCGGCGACGTTTCTGCCCGTAAAAGTTCCATCGCCACCGGTAGAGCGGTTGCCGTAGTGCCGCTATCGCGACTTACAACCCCCGTGAACCGGTAACCACGCCCCGACACGGTTGCAATCAGCGGTTGGGAGCCTTGTTGCCGGCTGCCAGTGTCGCCCAGTGCACGCCGCAAGGCGGCGACTTGCGCCCGGAGATTGCTGTCCTCCACTACGGTGGTGGGCCATGCCCGGTTAGTCAGCGTTTCCCTGTCCACCACCTGTCCGGCCTGTTCGACTAGTGCCAAAAGGATATCCATGGCGCGGCCGCCGACAGCGACGGGCGTGCCATTGCGCAGCAATCTTTGCTGTGCAGGAAAGAGGCGAAATACGCCGAATGCAAAACAGATATCAGACGGATACATCGATGTCGGATTGACTGGTGGCGGCGAAATGCCGTTGAACCGTTTTAGCACTTCAGAAAGGCTTACGCATGTCTGGATGCAATTTTCTGTCGCTCTCTCACATAAATTCACGACGATTCACTTTGGTGGCTCCCCGGGTGATGCGCATACTCGCAGCAAGTCCTCGAGTCGCCGGTAAGTCAGCCGAATCGGCCTAGTGGGAATCATAGGGAGCTTCGGCATGATGTCGCAGAGCGGGACCATTCTAATCACCGGAGCTAATTCCTGCTTTGGCCGTGCACTCGCACAGGCGGCGCTCGAGGAGGGATTCCGAGTAGCCGGCACCGTACGTAACGAAGCCGCGCGATTGGCCTTCGAGGCGCTGGCTCCGGGACAAACGCACGGTTATCTGCTCGACCTGGCCGATCAAGGCGCAATCGCACTGCTCGTCGAACGGATCGAACTCGAGGCAGGGCCAATCACCGTGCTGGTCAACAACGCAGGCTGCCTGCATGCAGGAACGGTTGAAGAATCGCCGATCGAGGCCCTGGAGCACCAACTGGCGGTCAACCTGATTGCGCCGACGATTCTGATTCAGGCGATTCTGCCACAGATGCGGCGACGCCGCGCCGGCCAGATCGTGAATGTGACGACGATCGGCGGGTTGGTCGGACTCCCGGGTTTCGGCTTCTCCCACGCAAGCCGCTTTGCGCTCGAAGGGCTCACAGAGAGTCTGCGCAAGGAATTGAAACTGCTCGGAATCGACGTGACTGCTGTCGAGATAGGCGGCTTGCAGCCAGGGTACGGACGGTCGAACGAGCCATCAACCGGCGATTCAAACCCCGCGGCTTCAGGCAACCCGGTCACCGTGGACTTCTCGTCGGGCGTCCCGGCACGAACGCAGACGTCGACCCTTCACGCGGACTATGCATGGGCACTCGGCGCATCGCGGGCGGTGCCCGTGACGGAGTCTCATCTGCTTGATCCAGGCCGCGCAGCGCGCGCATTGCTCGCGGCGCTCAGGACCGGCGCCGCGCCCGCTCATTTGCTGCTAGGAGAGAACGCCGTGCAATGGGTGCGGGAAAAAATAGCCGCGCTGAAAGCCGAAATCACCGCTTGGGAAAGCGTTTCATTGTCCGCGCAGTCGGACTGACAGGGGAGCAGTCATGAGTCATTCCATCGTGCAGGACGACGGCGCGGAGCCTGTCTGGCCGTCTCTCGATCGGACGTTGCGTTCGTTCGGGCGCGAGTCGATCAGCGACTTTGCGAAGAACGACGGGCGCGCGATCGACCGTGCACGGGCGGCTGCCTCGCCCCTGACGGATCTGAGGACGCAGGCACTCATTGCTGGCGCGCTCCAGGCAGACCGTTCGCGGATCGCGCGAGACGTTCATGACACGTTCGCGCAAGGGCTGACCGGTGTCGTCGTGCAATTGCGCGTGGCCTCCATGAAGGCGCTGCAAACAGGACGGTGCCAGGATGCCGGTACGCAAGAGAGCGACCCTGTTCACGAAGCACTCGCTGCGGCATCGAGCGCGCTGCGACAACTGAACGATTTCATGCGTCAGCTGCGCGACCCCCCGATGGCACTCCCCGGGTGCGGTGCCGACGGCACATGTGATTTGATACGGCCCGTCAGGGAGTGTCTTGCTCTCAGCGTCGCCCGCGCAACGTGCACATCCGTGTACTTCGACACGCGGCATGAGGTGCTATTGCTGTCCGCTCACGTCGTTCATGAGATCGCGATGATCGTATCCGAAGCCGCAACGAACGCGATGCGGCACGCGCAGGCCGACACGCTGGAATGCACGATCGTCGACGGCAGCGCCGGCCTGCTGGTTGAGGTCAGGGACGACGGGCGCGGGTTCGACTTGTCCCAGCCCGTTTCCGGATTCGGTCTTCTCGGCTTGCATGAGCGTGCCGATCTGATCGGAGCTCAACTCGACGTGATTAGCAGCCTGGGACGAGGCACACGCATCACGGTGACGGTGCCCTATTCGGATGAGGCCCGCTGATGAGTGCGTCGACAGCCATTACTGTCTTGCTGGCAGACGATCACCGCGTGGTCCGCGCCGGTATCGCCGCGTTGCTCGAGTCGACGGGCCGGTTTCACGTGATTGCCCAGGCCGACGACGGTATTCAGGCGGTTGCTCAATTCCGTATCCATCGCCCGCGGATCGTGCTGACTGATTTGCGGATGCCGCACTATGGCGGCGTGCAGGTGATCCAGCAGATTCGTCGAATCGATCCGCAGTCGCGGATCGTGATTCTCACGACGTTCGACGGTGAAGAGGACATCTACCGTGGACTCAATGCCGGCGCTCGCGCGTATCTGCTGAAGGAAGCCTCGCTCGAGACGCTTCTGGACTGCCTGGAGACGGTCGCGCGTGGCGAGTGTTACGCACCTCCCGATCAGGTTGCGGCGAAGCTGGCATCGCGAGTCGAGCAACCGAGGCTCACGTTGCGCGAGCTCGACATCTTGCAACGCGTGGCGCTTGGCCATTCGAACAAGCAGATTGCCGCGCGCGCTGCAATCTGCGAGGCCACCGTCAAGAAACACGTATCCAGTGCATTCGACAAGCTTAAAGCGTCGAGTCGCACACAAGCGGTGCTGATTGCGCGTACACGCGGACTCATCCTGGGATGATCCGGCCGACGCGTGCAGGTCGCGGCAAACATCCTTTCTAAACACTCCAGGCGACGAAACCGACCATGATTGAACTAACCATCAACGCGCAGAACCACGTCGTCGATGCACCACCGGAAATGCCGCTTCTTTGGGTCATACGCGACATCGTCGGACTGACCGGCACGAAGTTCGGCTGCGGGATTGCTCAGTGCGGAGCCTGCACCGTGCATCTCGATGGCGAGCCGGCCCGCTCCTGCGTGACGCCTGTCGCGGCGGTCGGCGGCCGGCGGATTACGACGATCGAGGCGATCGGCGCGACGCCGGCCGGTCAGAAGGTTCAGAAGGCATGGCTCGACATCGACGTCGTGCAATGCGGCTATTGCCAATCCGGCCAGATTATGTCCGCGGCTGCACTGATTGCATCGAACCCAGCGCCTAGCGACGCCGACATCGACGCAGCCATGGCCGGAAATATCTGTCGTTGTGGAACTTATGTGCGAATTCGCGCGGCGATCAAGCAAGCAGCAAAGGGCGCTTGATATGGCCACACGACTGTTGGACAAGCGATCGTTCAGCCGGCGCGATTTCCTGCAGCTTGGCGTGAGCGTGGGGGTTGCTGCGGGCGGCGGCTTGCTGCTCGGCGTGAGTTTCAAAGCAAACAGCGCGTCCGAGGCAACCGCAAGCGGCGGCATCACCGCGGCGATTCGCTCCGCCGGCAGCGTCATAGGTGGAGACGGTCAGGTACCCGCGCCGGGAGGTGACTTAGCGCCGAACGCATTTATCAGGATCGGTCGGGAAGGGCACGTATTTATCGTTGTACCGAAGGTCGAAATGGGCCAGGGCGTCTACACGTCAATCCCGATGCTGATTGCCGAAGAACTGGAAGTGCCGCTCGATAACGTCACGCTCCAGCACGCACCACCCGACGCCGCGTTATACGCGGACGGGCTGCTTGGCATGCAAGTCACGGGCGGGTCGACATCGATGCGGGCCATGTGGGAGCCGATGCGGCGAGCCGGGGCGGTTGGCAGAACACTGCTGCTGCATGCGGCAGCGCAGGCATGGGGCGTCGATTCTGCGGGTTGCGTCGCACGCAACGCAGTGGTGCGGCATGTGGCGAGTAACCGCACCTTGACATACGGTCAACTGGTCGAGTGCGCTGCTTCGCTGGCGATGACGTCCGATCTGGCGAAGTCGATCGTGCTGAAGTCACCGTCGGCGTTCACCATCATCGGCAAACCGGTGAAGCGGCTCGACTCTCCGGAGAAGTTGAATGGCGTCGCCCGGTTTGGTATCGACGCCCAACTGCCCGGCATGGTGTACGCAGTGGTGGTCAATTGCCCAGTAATTGGCGGCTCTCTTGCGCGGGTCGACGACAGGGTGGCGCGGGCGGTGCCGGGTGTAAGCCAGATCGTCAGGCTCGACAACGCGGTCGCGGCCATCGGTACGCATACGTGGGCAGCCAAAACGGGGGCTAGTGCGCTGGCGATCGAATGGAATTCAGGCCCGAATTCCCAGATGACGACCATGACGCTGGTCGGTGATCTGCAGCGCGCGTCGCAACGGCCGGGCGCAGTGGCTCGCAAGGCCGGCGACGTGGCGACCGCATTTAGCCAGGCATCTCGCAAGATCGAAGCGGTATATGAATTGCCGTTCCTCGCGCACGCGACGATGGAGCCGATGAACTGCACCGTGCATCTGCACGATGGCCGCTGCGAAATATGGTGCGGCACGCAGGTGCCCACTCGTGTCGTGGATGCCGCAGCGAAAATCACCGGCCTTCCGCCCGGCCAGATCGTCCTGCATAACGCTCTGCTTGGTGGAGGCTTCGGACGCAGGCTGGAGGTCGATGTCCTGATGCAGGCGGTCAGGATTGCGCAGCAGGTCAACGCTCCGGTGAAAGTACTGTGGACACGTGAAGAAGACATTCAGCACGACATGTATAGGCCGTATTACTACGACCGCATTGCCGCTGCGCTGGATTCGTCCGGAAAACCGGCCGGGTGGACTCACCGGATCACCGGGTCTTCCATTGTCGCGCGTTGGGCGCCGGCCTGGTTCAAGAACGGGCTGGATCCCGACGCGGTGGAGGTCGCAGACAAGCTGCCGTACGACATTCCCGCGCAACTCGTCGACTACGTGCGGGAGGAGCCACGAGGTGTGCCAACAGCATTCTGGCGGGGCGTCGGGCCGACGCGCAGTACGTTCGTCGTCGAGGGTTTCATCGACGAACTGGCGCACGAAACCAAGACCGACCCAGTCACGTACCGGCGCGCGCTGCTCGGCCGTTCGCCGCGCTTGCTGCATGTGCTCGATGTCGCGACACGGGCGGCAGACTGGGGTAGCCCTTTGCCGGCGGGAAAAGGGCGCGGCGTGTCGGTGATGAATGCGTTCGGCAGTTTCTTCTGCATGGTCGTCCAGGTATCGATGGACAACGGCGGCGTACGGGCAGAACGGGTTGTGTGCGCCGTCGATTGCGGACAGGTGGTGAACCCCGACACGGTTCGGGCGCAGGTGGAAGGCGGTGCAATTTTCGGTCTCAGCGCCGCGCTGTTCAACCAGATCACTTTCTCGAACGGCCGCGTGGAGCAGAGCAATTTCAACGACTATCGCGTCATGCGCATCAACGAAGCACCGCATATCGACACGCATATTGTCGCCAGCAGCGAAGCGCCGGGCGGCATGGGTGAGCCAGGTACGGCCGCCGTCGCTCCAGCGCTTGTCAACGCGATTTTCGCGGCTAGTGGGCGGCGGGTGCGACGCCTGCCGGTGGGCAATCAGTTGCAGACCTCAGAGTCCGCGTGAGGAGAACCAGATTGAATTCAACTTTTATCCGGGCGATGCGTCGCGCTGCGCCGACTTTTCTCTATGTGTTAGGCATTGCGCTCTTTTCGACGCCCGCCTTTTCACAGGGCGACGGGGGCCTCGTGACGCGAGGGGCCTATCTGGCTAAAGCGGGAGATTGCATTGCCTGCCACTCGGCGCCGGGAGGCAAACCGTTTGCGGGTGGCCTGCCGATGGCGACGCCGATGGGTCGTATCTATTCGACCAATATCACACCGGACGCGAAACACGGAATAGGAACGTACAGCGAAGCGGATTTCATCCGCGCGGTGCGCGAAGGTGTTGCGAAAGACGGCCACAACCTGTATCCCGCGATGCCCTACCCGTCGTATGCCAAAGTCGGCGATGCCGATATGAAGGCGCTGTACGCGTATTTCATGCGGGGCGTAGCACCCGTCGCTCAACCCAACATTGTCTCCGACATTCCGTGGCCGGTGAACATGCGCTGGCCGCTGAAATTCTGGAACATGGTCTTTCTCGACAATAAGCCGTATGAGTCGCGTCCGGACAAGGACGCCTCATGGAATCGTGGCGCCTACCTGGTGCAGGGCCTCGGCCATTGCGGCGCATGCCATACGCCGCGCGGGATCGCGTTCCAGGAAAAGGCAAGCGATGACGGCGGACATGCATTCCTTAGCGGCGCCGCGGTCGACAACTGGTTCGCGTCGAATCTCACCGGCAATACGAACACGGGCCTTGGCCGGTGGAGTGAAGAGGATCTGAGCGTATTCCTGCGCACCGGTGCAAACGCACATGCCACCGCCTTCGGATCGATGACCGACGTGATCAACAACAGTACGCAGGCGCTGAACGATGTCGATTCGCGGGCGATAGCGCACTACATCAAATCGCTGCCAGCGACGCGGGCGGAAGAAGGCCCGCCATGGAAGCCCTATAAGCCCGATGTGACCGATCTGAAGAATACTGCGGGCCTGCTGCGTCGGCCGGCGGGCCATCCTGGCGCCACGATCTACACGACGTATTGCCTGCATTGCCATGGGGCGGACGGGCGAGGAGCCGCCCCTTGGCTAGCGCCGCTCGCAGGTAATCCGAACGTGCTCGAACCCAACCCTCTTTCGCTCATCAATGTGACGCTGAACGGAACCGGGCCACTGATGATCGGCGGTCTGCAGGCCGCCTATCCGATGCCGCGCTATCACCCGGTGCTGGATGATCAGCAGATCGCCGACGTCCTGACCTTCGTGCGCGGCAACTGGAACAACCGCGCTCCCGCAGTCGATGCCGCCGAGGTCACGAAGCTTCGCAAGGCAACGGCCCAACCCTGAGTGTGACGGCGTGAGCCTTGCTGGACAAGGCTTTCGGGCCGATTAGAGCCGCTTATCAGCACTACTGTCATTTCGAATTGGGAGCTGCACGGCCGTTCGACGACACTGCCCCTGTCGCGCGGAGCCAAGTCCGCGCGGATTCCACAGGAGAAGTGAGATGAAAACCTGGTTTATTACGGGCGTGAGTAGTGGTTTTGGGCGGGCGCTTGCTGAAGCGGCACTTGAGCGCGGGGACCGTGTGGCCGGAACACTGCGCAGCGAAGAACAACGCGCGGCATTCGATGCGCTTAAGCCGGGGCTGTCGCTCGGTGTGCGCCTTGACGTGACGCGGCACGATGACGTACGCCGGGCAGTGGCTCTGGTCGAAGAAAGTTTCGGCCCGATCGACGTGCTGGTCAACAACGCCGGCTATGGTCATGAAGGCACGATCGAGGAAACGCCGCTCGATGAATACCGCAAGCAGTTCGACGTCAACGTGTTCGGTGCCGTGTCGGCGATTCAGGCGGTCTTGCCGTATATGCGGGCGCGACGCAGCGGCCATATTGTGAATATCACCTCGATGGGCGGGATCGTCACGTTTCCCGGTCTCGGCGTCTATCACGGAAGCAAGTTTGCGCTCGAAGGGATCAGTGAGGCGCTGTCAAAGGAGGTGGCGGACCTCGGTATCAGGGTGACGGCGGTGGAGCCTGGCGCATTCCGCACCGAATGGGCTGGACGCTCGATGAACCGGGGCAGTGCAAGCATTGCGGACTATGAGCCGCTCTTCGCACCGTTGCGCAAAGCTCGCGCGGAACGCAGCGGCAAGCAGCCGGGAGATCCGGCCAAGGCAGCATCGGCCATCCTGACGCTGGTGGATTCGCCGAAGCCGCCGGTCCATCTGCCCTTGGGGACGGACGCGCTCGCGTTTATCCGCTGCAAGCTCGATACGTTCAGCCAGGAAGTGACTGCCTGGGAACCGGTCGCCTCAGCGACGAACTTCGATTGACACGGCACGCGCACGCTTTGAGTCGCATGCAGGCCGCGGGCGGCACACCGGTTTATGGTGTGCCGCCGCGTCGATCTCGCGTTGCAGGCAACGCCATGGAGAGAAAGGAGAGGCTGCATGACGCATCGCGTCGCTATTCACCCGTTATGGTTGCGAATCTGGCATTGGATCAACCTGATCGCCGTCGTGCTGATGGTCACAAGCGGCTGGCAGGTGTACAACGCGTCGCGTATCTTCGGACAGATCCGTTTCCCCGCATCGATTACGCTTGGCAGATGGCTTGGCGGCGCGTTGCTCTGGCATTTCGCGGCGATGTGGCTGCTCGCGTTGAATCTGGCTTTGTATGTCATCGCTAATACGTTAACTTGACGCTGGCGGCGACGCTTCTTCCCGCTCACACCGTCGAGCGTATGGACTGACTTGCGTGCCGCGCTTACCGCCAGGCTCTCTCATGACGATCTATCGCGCTACAACGCCGTGCAGAAGCTTGCCTATCTGTTCGTGCTATTCGACCTATCGCTGCTGATTGCCTCGGGGCTCGCCCTGTGGAAGCCGGTGCAACTTCCTTTCCTGCGCGATCTGCTCGGTGGATTCGATGATGCACGGGTTGTACATTTTTTTGCAATGGTGACTTTGGTCGGATTCGTTGCCGTCCATGTCGTGATGGTCGCGATCGTGCCGCGGTCCTTGTTGACGATGATTCGAGGAAAGTAACCGATGGCCTCTATCGTGCGTGATAAACGCAAGCCAGCGCTCGACGCACAGTCGATTATCAAAGACGTCAGCCGTGAAATGGCCGACCCGCTGCGCCGTGCGCTTGGCAAACGCATTTTGACTCAGGGTGGCCTAGCGCTGCTGTCCGGTTGCAGCCTCACCGATGAACGATCGGTCGACGCGATGCTGCGCAACATCTCCCGGTTTAACGACAGGGTGCAAGGCTGGCTGTTCGATCCGCGCAGACTTGCGCCCACGTATTTCGAAGCGATGGTTACACGGCCGTTTCCGTTCAATGCCTTTTACGATATCGACGACGTGCCGCAGATCGATGGAGCGACATACAAGCTGGAAGTACGAGGCCTGATTAGCGGCAAGACGCAGTGGACGCTCGCCGAGCTTGGCACGTTGCCACAAAATGAGTCAGATCACGCGTCACATCTGCATTGAGGGCTGGAGCGCGATCGGCCGTTGGGACGGCATCCCGTTTTCGCAGTTTCTGGCACGCGCTGGAGCGGACATGTCAGCGAAGTACGTCGCCTTCGAATGTGCCGACAACTATTCCACCAGCATTGACATGCCGACTGCGTTGCATCCGCAGACGCTGCTGACGCTCGGCTATGACGGCCAGACATTGCCGCCGAAGTACGGATTTCCCATGAAGCTGCGCATGCCGACCAAATTGGGCTACAAGAACCCGAAACATATTGTGGCGATTTCGGTGACCAACACCTATCCGGGCGGTTACTGGGAAAACCAGGGTTATAACTGGTTCGGCGGTTCGTGAATTTCACCGTTTGCTGCGCCGTGCGCAGTTTTTTTGGAGCAAGAGATGAAGAAACAAAACAGGAGCGGCGTCATGGCGGCATTGACGCTGGCGTCTATCGTGACGACATCAATCGCGCCCGCCGCTTTCGCACAAGGTGCAGGTGCTCCGGCGCGTATCCGCGGTGACATCGTATCCGCAACTTCAGACGCGGTCACGGTGCATCGGCGTAGCGGCGACACTGTTGCGATCAGCCTCAAGCCGGCGCAGCCGGTGCTAACGGTCAAACCCGTGGCGCTTGCCGACATCAAGCCCGGCTCGTATGTAGGCGTTGCGTCGAAGACTGGCGTTGACGGCAAGATGACCGCGCTGGAGGTGGTCGTCTTTCCCGAAGCGGCGCGCGGAACTGGCGAGGGACATTACGGATGGGATCTTGGGGCGAACAGCACGATGACGAACGCGAATGTCGACACCGTGGTAACAGGCACCAGCGGACGCGACCTGAAGCTTTCCTATAAAGGCGGATCGAATCAGATTACCGTGCCGCCGACCGTACCGATCGTCACGTCGGTGCCAGCTTCGCCGGGTGACCTCGTCGCGGGTAAGAAGGTATTCGTCATTGCGGCGCCAGCTAGCGATGGAAAGCTGGAGGCTCGCAATGTGGTCGTCGAAAAAGACGGGGTCGCGCCGCCTATGTGAGATGGCTTTGTAGTAGCCGCAGAGAGTGATGCGTCGACCTGGTCGGCGCATTTTTTTCGCCTGGAGGAACGTGAACCTGAGCGCCTATGCGAACGTGGCGGCTATCCATAACCGTGCCTAATCAATCGGTCTGGGCGATCTAATTGGCGCGTCCCGGTCCGCGCGACCAGAATGCAATCCATGCAAACACGTTTCGACACACCGCGAAACAGGTCGTTTGCTCAGTTCAGGGTGTGCGGCACATCGCGCATCGGTTGCACTTCCAACGCATTTCATCGGACAGGATTTCAATCATGGAAAACAGCATCGACACCAAGGTAGTCGTCATCACCGGCGCGAGCAGCGGCATTGGCGAGGCGACCGCACGGCGTCTCGCGAAAAATGGCGCGCGCGTTGTACTTGCAGCGCGCCGTGTCGAGCGGCTCACATCGCTCGCGCAAGAGATTCGCACCGCCGGCGGGACCGCGGAAGCCTTCGCAGCCGACGTGACGTCCCGCGCCGATGTGGAAGCACTCACCCGTTTCGCTATCGAGAGATTCGGCCGTCTCGACGTGCTTATCAATAACGCCGGTCTGATGTCGATTGCACCGCTCAGCGATGTAAAGGTCGACGAATGGGATCGCATGATCGACATCAACATCAAGGGTGTGCTGTACGGCATCGCTGCGGCACTGCCGGTTTTCCAGAAGCAGGGCAGCGGCCACTTCATCAACGTCGCATCGATCGCCGGACATAAGGTGTTCGCACCGGGTGGCACGGTCTACAGTGGGACGAAATTCGCGGTACGGGCGATCTCGGAGGGTTTGCGTCAAGAGGTCGGCGGCTCGATCCGTACGACGACGATTTCCCCTGGCGCAATCGAAACCGAGCTCAAGTTGGGCACATCGCATGAAGCGAGTTCTGAAGGCCTCGAGCAGTTCTACAAAGTCGCGATTCCGAGCGACACCATTGCGCGTGCAATCGAATACGCGATTTCGCAGCCGGCCGACGTCGACATCAACGACATCATCGTGCGCCCGACAGTGCAGGAATTCTGACGTGTAGCGCTTACCGCCATCACGTTTCCTTTCTACATCCATGTGCCGAAACGCATCGTTTCGTGCCTCGTTTATCATCAAGGAGAAGTACCATGACCAACATTCTGACCCGCTCGATCGACGCACCCGTACCTTCCAAGATCAACACCCAGGTGCCGGGCTATTACCGGATCGCGGTTGGGGATTTCGAAATCACCGCGCTCTATGACGGCTATGTCGATTTCGACCGGAACCTGTTCATGCATGCCCCGGATAGCGAGATCCAGGCGCTATTGCAGAAGATGTATATCAATGCACCGGCCATTCAGGGCTCGGGAAACATCTATGTAGTGAACACGGGCTCGAACCTGATCCTTGTCGATACCGGCGCGGCCGATACGTTCGGTGAAAGCCTCGGCTGGGTCGAACGCAACCTGATCGCGTCGGGCTATCAACCGTCGCAGATCGACACGGTACTAATGACCCACCTGCACGCGGATCACGTCGCTGGCTTGATTGCGGCCGACGGCTCGCGGGCCTTTCCGAATGCCGATATCTACGTTGCCAAGCGTGAAGCCGACTTCTGGCTGAGCGATGATCCGCAACTCCGCGCGCCGGATGCCGTGGCTCAGGTGACGAAGATCGCCCGCCGCTCGGTTGCCCCGTATATCGAAGCAGGTCGTTTCAAGACGTTTGAAGCGGGCGACATGCTCGCGCCGGGTGTCCGGTCGATGCCGTTGCCGGGACATACGCCGGGCCATACCGGTTTCGTGTTCACGTCGGAGGGCGAGCGCTTCTTCACGTGGGGGGATGCGATCCATAACCAGGCGCTGCAATTCGCACGGCCGGAGATCGCTATCGAATTCGACGTCGACACCACGGCATCGGTCGCAACGCGCCGGGCGATTCTCGCCGAAGCGGCATCCACCGGAGAGATCGTCAGTGCAGCCCATCTGCCGTTCCCGGGTATGGGCCGTGTGCGGATCGAGGGCGATGGATACGCTTGGGTGCCGCTCGAGTTCGGCCCGGTTCACCGCGCGGAGCATGTGCATATCTACACGTCGAGCCGTAAGTAAAGCTTCGCTCGCCGGCGTGTCCGCTTAGGGTTGGGCGCGCCGGGTTCTTACCCTTCCGATGGAGTTTGTGATGACAAGCGGTGTTGCTGAGGCGCGCAGTGCGCGCGCCGTCCCCGAAACGCATCCCGTACGGCGCATGTGGTCCGCCGCCTGGATGGTCACTGCGGTATTCATGCTGTCGAACTCGGCGACGCCACTGTACGTGCATTGGCAGCAGCGACTCGGCTTTTCGTCCGGCACGCTGACGCTGGTCTTCGCAGCCTACATTGTAGGCTTGCTCGTTGCGCTGCTGGTGGCGGGACAATTGTCGGACCGCGTCGGCCGCAAGCCCGTGCTCATTCCGGGCTTGCTCACGGCGCTAGTCGCGTGCGTGCTGTTTGCCACAGCGTCTTCGGTCGTCACGTTGGGCATTGCGCGTCTGTTGACGGGCATCTCCGTGGGCGTGATCGTGTCGGCCGGAATGGCGAGCGTCGTCGATGTCGGCGGTCCGGCGCGTCGACGCCTTGCTTCGCTCGCGGCATCCGTGGCGATGGTTCTCGGAGCTGGTCTCGGTCCGCTGCTGGCGGGTATTTTCGCGCAGTATTCCGTCCACCCGGTCAGTGGGACTTATGCGTTGCTCGGGGTCGTGCTTGCTAGTGGTCTCGCGGTAGCGGCGCTGTTGCCGCTGGCGCGTCCTGCGGCGGTCGTAGGGGCGATGCATCTACCGTCAGTGCCGGCAGAAAACCGGATCCACCTTGCACTGGGCGTAGCAGTATTCGCTCCTGGACTTTCGGCGACGACGTTCGTGGCGGCGCTCGGCCCCTCGCTGCTCTCGCGGCTGCTGCACGTTCATAGTCCGCTGGTGGCGGGCGGCATGGTCTGCCTGATGTTCCTGTCGGCGACAGCCGTGCAGTTCGCGGTGCGTAGTCTCCATGTGAGGACGATTCTCGTGCTCGGTGCATTGGCAAGCATTGCATCCATGGTCTCTCTCGCACTCGCCGCCAACCTGTCGATAGCGGTGCTGCAAATCGCGTCGGCGGTACTTGCCGGAGCTGGGCAGGGACTTGGGCAACTGGGCGGCCTGACGCTGATCGGCACCCATGTGCGCGACGACCGGCGCGCGGAAGCCAATTCGATTCTGAACTTCGGTGCGTATGTTCCGGCAGGTGCGTTTGCAGTCGGAACGGGCTATCTGGTGGACGCTATCGGGATGGCAGCGGCTGCCACGGTATTTGCGGCGTTCCTTGCGGGTAGCGCGGCGCTGGCGATCGTGTTCGTCCGCAAGCGACTGAGCGGCGACTGAATCACGACACTCGCGGGCGGCCTGATGGCCGTCCGTCATACCGGAGTTTGTGAAATGATTACCCTATATACGTGGACAACTTCGAATGGTCGCAAGATTACGATCATGCTCGAGGAGCTGGGCTTGCAATACCGGATTCATCCTGTCGATCTGTCGGAAGGCGAGCAGTTCGCACCTGCGTTTCTCGAAGTCTCGCCCAACAACAAGATCCCGGCGATTGTCGATGAGGATGCCGAAGGCGGACCGCTGGTGCTCTTCGAAAGTGGCGCGATTCTGACGTATCTGGCAGACCTGAGTGGCCAGTATTTGGCTCCCACCGGCGCTCAGCGCTACCGGACGCTGTCATGGTTGAACTGGCAGGTCGGTGGGCTCGGCCCAATGTTGGGTCAGTTAGGATTTTTCGGCGTGCGATCGCCCGAAAGGCTGCCGATTGCCATCGAACGGTTTCGTGAAGAGGCTAACCGGCTATTCGGAGTGATGGACCGTCAATTGCAGAAACATATGTATTTGTCCCGAGACGAATACACGATCGCGGACATTGCCGCGTATCCCTGGACCGTCACTGCGACTACGCTGATGCAGGAGTATGTGCTGCCGATGCTCGAGACGAAACCGTCGGTACGGGCCTGGCTTGAACGCATCGGTCAGCGACCGGCGGTGCAGCGCGGCATGGTATTGCCGAAGCTTTGACATCTCCGGTGTACTTTTATCGCATTCAGCGGCGCTGTGGGCGGCGGAATGCATAGAGCCCAACGACGGCTGCTTTCAACAGACACTCGATCAGCGACAGGCCAAACAGTTCGCGCGATGCGGTGTATTCGAACGGCAGCGCTGAGGCGACCGCCATCAGGCTCGCGCCGCAAAGAAAGACGAACAGCGGGCGAGCATTGGGCACGTCGAGTATGGCTGCGACTCCCGAGCAGAGCAGTATCAGTTTGGCCACAGCCAAGGCGAGCATCAACATCGAGCCGTCCGCCGGGCTCAATTCCCATCGCGTTTCCAGTAGCGACCACGCACATACCGCTGCGATGGGCACGACTGTCATATGGCGTGAGGAGGCACGATCGCGGCGATGTGTCACGCGCAGTGAGTATTGACTGAGGTCGTGAATGTCGTCGTAAGCATTGCGCACGCGTTGGTCGAGCGTTTCGTCGAGGTTCATGGTGGTTTCCGGTAGTTCCTGCATGGTGAGTCGATGCTGCCAGTCTGGACGAGCAACCGCCTACTACCCAAGTTAATCATTGTGAATTCGCGTGCTGTGGTCCCATGCGATTGTTCGCGTTGCCCAAGAAATGCGTAGCGATGTTTCCCCAGGCAGGACAATCCGTTGTTGCGCACACTGACGTCATCGAGCTTTTGCTCTTCCTGTTAGGGACATTGCGATGACATCAGTTGGCGCTTGCTATTTCTTCGGTTCTTATCGCCTCGACTCACAGCAATTTCGTCTTTATCGCGACGACACGGTGGTCGCGCTTGGCGGACGTGCATTCGATCTGCTCCTCGCGCTGATTCGCCGGGCGGGCGAGGTCGTGAGTAAGCGCGAACTAATTGAAGTCGTGTGGCCGACTACCGTTGTGGACGAAAGCAATCTGCGCGGACAAATTGCGGCGCTTCGACTCGCCTTGGGGGACAGCGGGGAGGGGCAGAATATGCTGGCGACTGTCCCAGGCCGCGGTTACCGGTTCATTGCGCCGGTTACGCACGCCTTGACACAAGAGCCTGGCGACACCATGCTCGCCAGGCGGCTGCCGGCCTACGCTGATAAGTTGCACGGCCGCGACACGGATGTACGGCGGGTTGCGGAAACGCTTGTGCTGCGGCGTTTCGTGACCGTATCGGGCCCCGGCGGCATCGGCAAGACTCGGCTTGCTGTTGAGGTCGCGCGCCAACTTCAGGACACCTTTGCGGGCGGCGCGCGGTTTGTCGACCTTTCTGAAGCCGCTACGCTTGCCGATGTGCGCGATGCAATTGCGGCTTCGTGCGGATTACCCCTATCGTCGCGTGCGTCAGCCGACGACATAGCGTTGCAGCTCGCCACCCAACAAGCGCTACTACTGATCGACAGTTGCGAGCGGGTGACCGATATGGTGGCGCATATCGTCGAGCGCAGTCTGAGTGTGGGCGCGCGGGGCGCGTTCCTGATCTCGAGTCGCGAGGCATTGCGCGCGGAAGGAGAGCATGTCTTCCGGATCGGAGGACTCTCGGTACCAGACGCGGGAACCTTGGATCACGCCGCGCTGAGCGCATCTCCAGCGTTGCGAATGTTCGTCGACCACGCGGTCGCGCGACGTCATGATTTCCGTCTCGACGATAGCGAGGTCCCACTGCTTGCGGACCTTTGCCGGCACATCGAGGGCTCTCCGTTCGTCATTGAACTGCTTGCAGGGCACGTTGAGGCGTTCGGTGTCGGTGGCCTTTGCGCGCTTGCGCAGCAGCCGCGACAACTGCTGGATCTGTCCCGTCGCGTGCCGGTGGAGCGCCACTCGTCTCTGCGTATGCTGATCGAGTGGCAGCGCGATCTGCTTGCCGATCCGGAGCGAACTTTGCTGAAGCGATTCGCCGCGTGGCGCGGTGACTTCACATTGACCGACGCGTGCGCGATGGCTGCCGAAGCGGCGGTGCAGGGCGAACTCCAGGCTTGCGCGCGCCCGTGTCCACCGGATTGTGTGGCGGCTGCGATCGGACGGCTGGTCAACCAGTCCCGGCTGATAGCAGAATGCTCGCGCGGTTTTGTACGCTATCGCGTGCCGACTTTCGAACGAGCGTTTCTGTCCAGTGCGGATTCCGATTTTCAGGGCGTCCACGCCGTACAAGCACACGCCGCGGTGCCTGCATCGCCTGAACCGGCCGCGATGACGATCATGGCGAGCCCTGCTATGAGACATTCGGCGCACGGCGCGACACAGATTGCGTCCTTCGCAGGTGGGCTCGCGTCCCGCTGGACCGCTAGCGTGTTGCACCGGACAGCGGAGGACTGGCTGCATCCACCCCACGTTGCCCGAAATTACATTGATGGCTCAAAGACTTCCGATGCTTGTGCATTGCGACTGCACATCGAAAAGCGTGGTGATTAGCAGTATTGCGGTCCTGCATATGGCGCACGCTGCACGAAGAACGCTCGGGCCGGGCTCTAATTGCCCGCCGTGGAATGGAGGAGCCTTGGCGCGTAACTATTGGGTGCGGGGAAAACGTTGCTTGACGTGCAGTCCAGCAACACATAGACTCGTCGCACCGAACCATCTTTCGGTTGCGTATGGGATATGAAATGATTGGAGAGAGACTCAGGGAACTGCGTTCTGAACACGGCATGTCGCTGCGGGAGCTTGCACGTCTGGCTGACGTTTCGCCTACCTTGTTGAGCCAGGTGGAGAGGTCCGTAACAGACCCCAGCCTGGAAACAATGCGCCGGCTGGCAGGTGTGTTCGGCCAGTCGATTGCGTCGCTGTTCGCGGATCCAGCTTTGCCATCGGTGTGGGTCAGCAAGCCAGGCAGCCGCACCGTGCTAATGGCCGCAAAAGGCCGTGTCAGCTACGAACGTCTGACGGGGGGCAACGGTCAGCTCGAGGTCTTGCGCGCCGTACTCGAACCTGGGCAGGAGTCGGCGGCAGAGCCGCGCGGGCACCCGTCGTCCGAATGCGCGTACGTCGTGGCTGGTGTTTTGAGGGCCGAAATCGGCGGCGTGAACTACGATCTGCTGGCGGGTGAGAGCGTGTCGTTCGACGCCCGCTTGCCGCACCGTTACTGTAATTGTTCCGACCAGCAAACCGAGGTCATTCTTTCGGTGACGCCTCCCAGTCCGTAAATTGAATATCGGAAAGCCTGTGCGATAATCGGCCGCTGCTAAACGCAGCGACCCGAGTGGTTGCGCGCGAAGCAAAAGCAGCCGCGATTCCACGCGGTCAGTGTTCTTCGTGACGCTTGCCCGATATTCATGACTTTACGCCGGCGCCCTCATCGGGCCATGCTAGTGCTTCCGTTCGTTTTTCACGCGGGCCTCATGCCACTTGCAAATGCAAGTACGCTAGAGCCATTCGGCATTCCTTTCCCCTTGTTCTGGCAAATGCTGGCGACGCTGCTCAGCGGCGGCGTGCTCGGGCTCGTCTACGCGATCGACTGCCGAGTCGATGCGCGCGAGAGAGGCGAAGGAGTGGTGCATTGAGCCCGCGTGAGACCATGGCCGCGGTGATCGCGGCGGTCGTCGCGCTGACTCTCGTCGCTGCGACGATTTATGGGCGTGACCATCGTGCCACCAGTTTCACCGATTGGGCGGTCGGTAGCCGGATGATCGGGCCGGTGCTGTTCTGGTTCATGAACGCCGGCGAGATGTACACCACCTTTGCAGTACTCGGAGTTTCGGGTATGGCATGGGCATCCGGGGCGCCCGCGTACATCGCCTTCAGTTCCGTGTCGGTGAGCTATGCGCTTGCGTACCTGCTTGGGCCGGGTATTTGGTCAGCGGGGCGTCGCGCGGGTCTCGTTACTCAGGCGGACTTCTTCTCGTCGCGCTATCGTGCGCCATGGCTCGGCGGCGTGGTCGCGGGTGTCGGGATCGTCGGCATCGTCATCTATATCCAGATCCAACTGGTTGCGCTGAGCCTTGTTGTCGACATCGCGTTCGGCTCACGCGTGCCGCGCGACGTGGCAATGATCGGCGCGGCCGCACTGATGGTGCTGTTCGGGGTGTTCCACGGGCTGCGTCCTGCCGCAGTTGCTGCGGCAATCAAAGATGTATTGATGCTGGCCGTCGTAGTGATGTTATGCGTGCCGCTGGCTCGCAACGTAGGGGCACACTCGCTTGCCGACGTGTTCGCGCTGGCTCGAGAACGGGCTCCGGGCATCACGGTATTGCCGGGGCGCGAACCGGGTGCATCGACTACGTCATGGTGGTTCATGACGGCAGCGCTGGAAATCGGTCTTGCGAACTGGATGTTCCCGCATTTGTTCCAGATGTTCTATGCGGTTCGCGATCCGCAACTGATCCGGCGCAATGCCGCGTTACAGCCTGTTTATGCACTCGCGTATTTCTTCATCATTATGTTAGGTCTCGGCGCACTCGTCGCCGGTACGACGCCCGCTGGCGGGGATCTCAATGCGGCGCTCCCGCAATTTATCGTCGCTCGATATCCGCCGTGGCTGGCCGGCCTGTTCACCGCCACCTGCATTCTGCTAGCGCTGGTCCCCGGCACCTTGTTGCTGCTCGCGGCGGGTTCGATCTTCACGCGCAATATCGCAGCACGTTGGACAACCGGGGAGTCGTCCCGCGCGGCCTTACGTGTCTCGCGTCTTGCGATGGTGGTCATTGCCGCGCTGGCGGCGTGGCTGTCATTGCGACAGCGCGATTCGCTATTCGAGGTCCTGCTGGAGGCGTATTCGGCGATCGGTATGCTTGCTCCCGGTGTATATCTGGGCCTTGCGTGGCGGCGAACGCAGGCTGTGGCCGTACTGGCGGGGCTGCTTACAGGGCTGTTTATTCTGCTGGCACCGGCGTCGCGCGAATGGCTGGCCGTCCATATGCCGCAGTGCGTGCCGGGCCTCGTGGCCATGCTTGTCAATGCCTTGGTCGTGATTGGGCTCAGCTTTGCGATTACTCTGCGAGCACCTGAACTGTGTGCAAACGCACAACGTGTTGGACGATGACGCGCAGCTTGCACGGTGAGTAGTAGTTCTGGTTCAACCTCGCGCTCCGCGAACATCCCCGAGCCGGAGTAGTTACGCCGCGCTGGCTTGGCCCAATGCGCTGCGTTCCATTAACGATGTGGACATGCCTGCCCACACCTGTTCGAGGGAGCGCGGCGCGTGATTGCCGAACTCGCTGCGCAGTTTGCGCGGCGCCGGCCCGGCGGAGATACGGCCGAACGCCAGCGGGTCTCGCACAAGCTCGGTTACCCATCTATTGAACGCCCGCACCCGTGGACTGGCCTGTTGCGCTGCCGTCGAGACCAGGTATAGCGGTTGGGGCGCCGGGCGCCAGGCGTCGAGAAGCGGTACGAGGCCTCCAGCGGCGAAATGGTCGCGTGCGGCCACCTCGTGCAATTGCACGATGCCAAGGCCGGCCAGGCCAGCAGCTAGCTGGACATCGCTGTCGCTGACCATCAGACGACAATCGCACGGTACTCGGACCGATTCACCGTCTTGGTCGAGCAGCAGCCCTTGGCCTTCGAGGCGCTCATGCGGGGCGCAGCGGACGACGATATGTCCGTCACGCAAATCCGACGGCTTGTGTGGCATGCCGAAGTGGTCAATGTATTGAGGAGCCGCGCATGTGACCAGCGCGAGTTCGCCGATCTGATCCACGGCCACTTCGCTGCTGGTTGGTGCTACGGACGTGACTGCGCACTGCATCTCCCCGTTTTCGACGTCGAATGGGCGTTCTCCGATGCTCATCTCGAGTTGGATGTCGGGGAAAAGTGATTGAAAACTGGACAGCGCCGGCACGAGCAAAAGACGTGCGACGACCGGCGCGACGCCGATCTGCAAGCGTCCGGCGGGGACATTGCGTTCGCCCTTCAACGAGCGCTCCACCTCATACAGATCCTGTACGATCCGGGTCGCTTGAGCGTAGTACTCGCGGCCCTCCGGGGTCACGGCGACCTTGCGCGTCGTCCGCAGAATCAGCCGCATCCGCAGATGATCCTCGAGATTCTGAATGGTCTTCGTCACGCTCGACGTGGAGAGCTCTAGCGCACCGGCAGCCTTTGAAAACGACGCTTCCTCGACCACCTTGCCGAACACCTTGATCGCATGCAATAGATCCACGGGTGACTCCTTATTCTTTGGACGCGCGCGTTTTACGCCGACGTCGGTAATTGGATGGCCGTCTATCAGCCGTTTGCAGCGATCGCGATCAGTGCGCGTGATGTCGCGTAAGACAGTCTTGCCGCCCGATCGAACGAGCGGTCGGCGGCAATCTCGCGGCCGTCGAGCTTGACCGCCCAATTGCCGTTGACGCAGAGGCACTCGATGCGGCGGTCTTCCATCATGTCGGAGTACCAGCGCCACACTGCGGCATCATCGCTGTTGGCGCGGACGCAAGCTTTCAGGCGTTCAGAATCCAAGGCGGTTCCAGATTGCATTCAAGTTCTCCAATCGGTGTGGCTGTGCGGAAGATGCACTGCTACTGCACAAATCCGACAACTTGCTCGAGCCACTTGCTTGGCTGGACTAGCATTTCGGGACGCAAAGCCGATCGATCGATGGACACTCGATCTGCCCTCACTACTATGCTGTGTGCAGTGAGCCGAAATATATGTGCAGCAGGACTGCACGTCAAATGAAATTTCAAAAACGTTGTGAAAACTGTGAAATTTCGCGACGAAAACCAAGCTGGCAAAGGTTGTCGTGAAATTTATGAATGTGGATACGCAGCCTGTTTAGGCGATGGCGGGGGCACTTGACTAAACACATGTGCAGCGTAACTGTCGTCGCTCTGGGCGGGTACTACGTTTGAATGATGCACGGTGCGGATCATCAAGATTGTTGGTGGTGAGGATTCGTGGCGAAGTGCGGAGAGGCGTTGATGTTGAAGTGTGTTCACTTTCACTGCACGCAGGTGTTGCGTGAAAATGGTCAGGAAACTTCGTCTCGCGCATGCCTGGGTCATCGCGACGAGTGCCAAAGCCAGGGAAGCAGCGACTCCCCGACATCGGACACTTCACGGAAATTCACGAAATTGCACCGCGTCACGCCTTTGGTTCTGGCTCAATACAGGAAAGTACTCCCGCTGACAACCTTGCCATTTATGACGGACGCCATACCCTCTCCCACGCCAGTTACCGGTAATTCGCCTTCTCTGCTGTCCCGACAGATTCACGACGACTTCCTGGTTCCGATAAGGTTGCTGTTCAACAACCGGCAGTATGTCGCGAGCCTCAGGTTGCTGTTCCAGATGGTCGACGCGGTGATTTACCTGGACGGGGACGATGACGATGTGTATCCAGACGCCGACGCAGTCAGCGGTTGGTTGACGGTGTACGTCGATCTTGCGTCGCTATACGTGAGTGCCAACGATCTGATTGTACTGCGCGACTCGCTGCGACCTGGATTCGCGGCGCTTCCTGCCAACGGCGGCCGAATCCGCTTGATCCTTCCATCTGCGTTGCAAGGTTATCGCCAGTACCAGAACCGCGACGAAGACCGGGTATGGCTCGA
Organism: Paraburkholderia sp. CI3; assembly: GCF_050436505.1. Taxonomy (NCBI): domain Bacteria; kingdom Pseudomonadati; phylum Pseudomonadota; class Betaproteobacteria; order Burkholderiales; family Burkholderiaceae; genus Paraburkholderia; species Paraburkholderia sp. CI3. The sequence goes on along the minus strand of NZ_JBNDMI010000004.1, from coordinate 1,311,767 downwards.
ACCGGAGGCGCTCATCCGTGCGTTCTCGACGGCGCTCGGGGAATGGCTTGCCCACACGCGCCGCTCGTCGACGAAGCTCAACTCCGTCGAACTCCGCTATCGCTCGATTATTGCGGACTCGACGCTGAGTGCGTCTTCCTGAACGCATTCGGTCTCCCCACACAAATTCACAGCAATTCATTCGCGGCTCGAATCGTGTGTCACCACAATGGGCCGTGCTGCCCGGCTTCCCGTCGATCGTGTCGTGAGACCATTCCTTCGAGATGAACCGGTCGTGCAGCATTTTTTATAACTATGTGGGGCACATCCATGAATTCTCTTTTCTTGCGCAAATCGGCCACGTGTGTCGCAGCCGCGTTGCTGCCGTTTTTTCTTCAGATTTCGCCTGCGCGCGCCGCAGGATCCGGCGACTCCGTTGCCGAGGCAATGTCTGCAAAGCCGTCGATCGTACTCGTGCATGGAGCGTTCGCGGATGGCTCCAGTTGGGACAAGATCGTCCCGATCCTGCAGCAAAAAGGCTACACAGTGGTCGCGGTGCAGAATCCGTTGTCGTCGCTCGCCGAGGACGTTGCTGCGACGAAACGCGTCATTGATGCGCAGCCCGGTCAAGTCGTCCTTGTCGGCCATTCGTGGGCCGGTGTCGTCATCACGGAGGCGGGCAACAACGACAAGGTAAAGTCACTGGTCTATGTAGCAGCCTTCGCTCCCGCTGAAGGTGAGTCCATCGCCGACATGACCAAAGACGCTCCGCCGCCGCCATATGCGAAGAGTCTCGTGCCCGACGAAGGCGGTTTCCTTACCTTGACGCCTGCCGCCGTGGCAACGTACTTTGCTCAGGACCTTTCGCCGGCTACCGCGCGAACGCTCGCCGCGACGCAGGGCTCATGGCAGAGTCACTGCTTGCAGGACAAGGTCACGACAGCAGCATGGAAGACCCGGCCGTCGTGGGCGGTGGTAGCGCGCAACGACCGCATGATTCCGGCAACGTTCGAACGGGCAATGGCGCAAAAGATCGGTGCTCACGTCACTGAGGTCGACAGCAGCCACGTCGCGATGCTCGCGAAGCCGGACGCAGTCGCAGCGGTCATTGAAGAGGCCAGCCGCTAAATAGTCGATACCTGTAGGATCCTCGTTTCGCTTCACGGCGCGGAAGGCGGCCGCTCAGCGTCCGCCGAACTGCCGCTTTATCTGATGTGGGCATCTAATGTTTCATGCTCACCTTGCCGCCCATCACCCGAAGCGCGCTAGCCACGCAGCCTACCGCAGCGAAACCGGCTCCCCACGCAAGCGCCAGGACCGGCCCGTGATGTCCAGCAATGCCGAAACTCAAGGCAACCAGAGCGGCGCCGGTCGCCTGACCCAGTAAGCGTGCGGTGCCGATCACACCGCTCGCACCGCCACTACGCTCAGGCGGCGCGCTTGCCATAAATGCTTTCAGATTAGGCGACTGGAAAAATCCAAAGCCAAGGCCGCACAGCGCCATACGAAGGGAGATGTCGAGCACGCCCGGATGGGCCGGCATCAACGCCAACAATGTCATGCCGATACACAGCAGGCCGAGCCCGATGCCGCCAAGCCCACCCGGCGAATAGCGGTCCGACAGGCGCCCGGCAATGGGTGCGATTGCTGCCACCATCACTGGCCATGGCGTCATCAGGAATCCTGTTTCGACCTGGCTGCGTGAAAGCACATTCTCGAAGAAGAACGGCAATGACACGAATGCCAGACCCTGCGCGGCAAAAGCGCAGATCGCGGTGAGTGTCGAAAGCGCGAACATCGGCCGGCGAAACAGGTCGATCGGCAGCATCGGCGCCCGATGCCCGGCCTCGCGGCGAATCAGCAGGACACCGGCGGCGAGCGTTACGCCGAGCGATATGACGACGGTTTGCCAGCTCGCCCGCTGCGCCGCGTGGCCCAGCGCGAAGATCAATGCCGCAAAGGCCACTGCGTTGAGCAATGCGGCGAGCGGGTCGAAGAGCGCGTCGCGCTTTGGTGTAGCGGGGAGGTTCGGCAAGCCGAAGGCGAGCGCGAGCAGCCCGAGTGGAATATTGATCGCGAACAGCCAGGGCCACGATGCGATTGCTAGTAGCAGCGACGCCACGGTTGGACCCACTGCGAAGGACACACCCACTACCAGCGCGTTGAGCCCGACACCGCGGCCCAACCGATGGGCGGGATAAAGAAAACGGATCAGCGCGACGTTCACACTCATCACGGCGGCGGCACCGACGCCTTGCAGCACGCGCGCCGCTGTTAACGCATTCAGTGACGGCGCGAGCGCGCATAGCAGCGACGCGATCAAAAAGATTGACACCCCGCCGATGAACACGCGCTTGTGGCCGACGCGCTCGCCTAACGATGCAAACGGCAGCAGAGTCGCCACCATCGAAAGTTGATAGGCATTGATGATCCACACCGAGGCTGAGGGAGTGGTGTGCAGGTCCGCGGCGATCTGCGGCAGTGCCGTGTTCGCGATAGCCGTGTCGAGACTCGCGAGCGCGACAGCGAGCAGAACGGCACCCATTGCCTTGCGGCTGTCAGAAGACATCGGTTCGCCGACGTCTTCTGCGACCTCCTGGCGTTGCGGGTCAGAGACGGTGTTCATGACGTGTCACTCCTTTGCGAGGGTTTGACGGATCGCCTGCTCGAACACGTCGACGGGTTGCCCACCCGATACAAGGTGTTGCTCGTTGAAAATGATTGACGGCACAGACCGGATACCCATATTCACATACCGCTCTTCCAGTCCTCGCACGTCGGCCGCATATTCGCCGCTGCTCAGCATCTCGCGGGCGCGGGCAATGTCGAGGCCGGCGCGTCCGGCCGCTTCGACCAGTACATCGTGATCGCTAGAATTTTTACCTTCCACGAAATACGCTTGAAACAGGGCTTTTTTCACGGCGCGCTGATGACCTTCAAGTTTCGCCCAATGCAGCAGGCGGTGTGCGTCGAAGGTGTTGTACACGTGTGTGCGCAGGTCCATGCGAATGGCGAAGCCCGCTGCGTTCGCTCGGGCCGTGATCATCGCGTGATTCTGGCGGATCTGTTCATCTGTGCTGCCGTACTTGCCGACCATGTAGTCCTTCACCGGTTGGCCTTCAGGCCACATGTAGGGATTCAGTTCGAATGGGCGGAATAGCAGGTCGACTTCGACTTCGTCGCCCACACGCTCAATCGCCTGTTCGAGTGCGGTCAGACCGATGGCGCACCACGGGCACGCAACGTCTGAAACAAAATCGATCTTGAGAAGTTTTGCCATGACGGTCATCCATTTCGTAGCGAGTGAACTGATTATCGACGTCGCCCCCGGCGCTTCCCAATTAGAACGGCGAGATCGCGCCATAACCAGCGCTTATCACATTGCGTTTGCCTTCAAATTGGCCGCCAGGCCGAGCTCGGACCACAATTAAGTCTCCTTCTTTCGGAGAACGTCATGCCTAATATTCAGGACAAGGTTGTTGCGATCACCGGTGCGAGCAGCGGGATCGGCGAAGCGATTGCACGGCATCTGGCGGCGCTGAGCGCCAAGGTGGTGCTCGGCGCGCGCCGCACCGAGCGGCTTGACGCCCTCGCGGGGCAGATCCGCGCCGAGGGCGGCGAAGCTGTCTATCAAGCGCTCGATGTGACCGATCGCGACAGCGTCGCCTCGTTCATTTCTTTCGCCCAACGTCAATTCGGCCAGCTGGACGTGCTGCTTAACAACGCAGGATTGATGCCGTTATCCCGTCTCGACCAGTTGAAGGTCGACGAGTGGGAGCGGATGATCGATGTGAATATCAAGGGCGTGCTGTACGGAATCGCTGCCGCACTGCCCGTCTTCCAGAAACAGGGCAGTGGCCACTTCATCAATCTGGCATCAGTGGCGGGACATAACGTTCGCCCCAACGTATCGGTCTATTCGGGCACCAAGTTCGCGGTATGGGCGATATCTGAGGGGCTGCGCCAGGAAGTCGGTGAAAAGATTCGTGTCACGATCGTGTCGCCAGGCGCCGTCGAGTCTGAACTTGCCGAGACCATCTCGGACGATCAGTTACGTAAGCAGATGAACGATTATCGCAAGATGGCGATTCCAGCTGCATCGATAGCGCGCGCTGTGGCTTTCGCGATCAGTGAGCCGGCCGAAGTCGACGTCAACGAAATCATTGTTCGGCCTACCGCCCAGTTGCCTTGAGTGGCGCGGGAAGTCCAAGCATGGTCGGGGCTAGCGCGTCGAATTGTATTATCGAAGGTTCGGCGCGCTGATCACCACCTCGCTGACGTGTGGAACGGCGTCGCGATCCGACCTTCTCATTGAACATGTGGTGACATATCGCGAGGCGCGGGAAGCGGCTCATGCGAATTCTGCGTTGGGTGAGTTGGCTGAAGACCGATGGTGCGGGCATTGTGTAAGGCGCGTAGTGTCGACCCCGCCGTTGAGCGCATTCGCGCGCTCTAGATATTGAAGCGGCGCGCGTTACCGGGCCAGGACGTTAAGCAGATTCCTGCCGCCGCGGAAGGCGAGGATCAGTGCGATCTTGCCGAGATTGAAGTCCGAAGAAATCATCAGCCAGCTCAGCGATGCGAGCGGGATAAAGAACTCCGGTCGCTGCAATTGACGTTCGATTATTGCTTTCATGGTGAGGCCTTTTCGGACGGAGGCGGCACGCGTTCGATGAGAGGATTATCGGCTCGCGTGCCTGTGTCGATGATCGCAATCAGCTGTGCAGATAGAGATCGCTGTTGTTGCCGATGCTTCGGCTGGTGGCGGGGCGGGCAAGTTTGGCCTTCAGCGCATGAACGCGTTCGGCGAATGTGCGATGCTCGCCGGGTGCTTTTTCCCTGGCACGCGGCGTAGCGGCAGGTGCGTTTACGAAACCTGCGGGGTACTGCGCGTCCGCCGTGTTGAAAGAACCTGCGGCGCGAGCTTGCGCCAGTTCAGCGCGTACTTCTGCCCGCGAAACCGTGAGCGATTCGTCAGCAAATGCGGAAGATGCTGCGACCGCACCGATGGCGAAAGCGAGAGTGGCAATAGCGTTCTTCATGTTCAGCTCCTTGGTTGGTGAGGACAACGTTGTGCTGTCCGTGAGATGAACTATAAGGAATGCGGTCCTGGCGGGCCAATTCGTTCGGGTCGGGTTGACGATAAACGTTGCTAATGAAGTTGAAGCGGCTAAGCGCAGCAGACATGTGTAGTAGTGTTGTGCAGCCGACACGACAGGGGGAATGCTCGAGCGCTTTAACGGCCCAAACGAACGTGAGCGTGCGTAGCTCGATGCGGGCTTTGTCGAGGCACGCATCCAGTCACTAGTCCAACTGTATGCATCTGTGTGCCGGAGGCGCCGTTCGACGCTCTCATGCGCGATGGTGTGCGCGTCGCTGAGAACTTGAAGGCGTAGTCGCCCGAGGCGTGTGTATTGATCAAGGAGGAATCCGGAGAACCGGTGCTGCATGTGAAGCACGGTGAGCCGCACATGCTGATGCCGCGCTTGCTTACCACTGTGCGGAAACCCTGAGCGGGCGTCGAAGGCCAGCAGTAGCCCTTTCGCACTATTCGGGCAAGCTGAAAGGGCGCAGTTGTACGGAGGGCACGGAGCCAGCATCCAGGAAACGATCTTGTATAAACCAGCCGAAGGTAGCGTTTTGCAGTCAGGCTTCAATTCGCGAGCCTTCCCGCTTGCAGAGCCGGTTTCTGCTGAAATAGCTCCGCAACCCACTCGATAAATACCCGGACTTTCAGCGGCAGGTGTCGGTTCGGCGAGTAGAGCACTGAAACCGGCATTGACGCACTCGGGTAGTCAGTGAGTATTTCGCGGAGCTCACCGCGAGTGAGGTACGGATCGAGTGCATACCGCGAGGCGTTCACGATTCCAAGGCCGGCGAGGCAACAATTGACATAGGACGTCGCGTCGTTGACAGTGATCTGGCTTTTCATCGTAACCGTGTGAAGATTGCCGTCTACCTCGAGGTCCCAACCGCGCACCCGCTGCGTGCTGCTTGAGAAGTAGTTGATTCCAACGTGCTGAGACAGATCGTCAAGCGTTTTTGGTTCTCCGCAGCGCTTCAGATACGCTGGCGACGCGCAGGTCAGCCGCGCCACGTTGCCGATGCGGCGCGCGATCAGGCCGGAGTCGCCGAGCTCGCCAACCCGGATCACGCAATGCACACCCTCCTCAACCAGATCGACAGGGCGGTCCGTGAGTCCCATTTCGACTTCGATGTCGGGATACTTCTCGAAGAACTGCGGCAGCGCTGGGATGAGCAGGCTATTGGCCATCATGGATGGCATGTTTACCTTCATCTTGCCTTTCGGGCGTTGTGTTGCCTGCGAGATCAGGGTGGCCATTTCGTCGATTTCTGCCAGTACGCCGAGCGACCTGTTGTAGTACGCGGAGCCATCGTCGGTCAGACTATTTGAGCGGGTGGTACGGTTGATCAGACGCCCGCCAAGGGCGGTTTCGAGTTGCTGAAGCGTGCGTGAAACGGAACCTGTGGGCATGCCGAGAGACTCCGCCGCACGGGTCAAGCTGCCGGCCTCGACCACACGGACGAAGACCCTCATTGCTGTTAGCTGGTCCATTCTGAAGATAGGATGAAGTTTGAGTGGCGGCCAGTGCCGTAAAGCCAGGCAATATAGGATGCTGCGGGCGCATCTAGCCAATTCGTTTTCAATGCGCTCCTAATAAGTGGCGCTGTCGGGCGCGTCGAAAATGGTCCCTATGGCGGCCGGGCCGACTTGCGGTCGCGGTGCTTCTAGCGCAGCGCCCACGACCAGTATCGACCAGTCGATCCACGCGCGCAGTCGTCGCGACATGTGACGATCGGGTTGGTACAACAACTGCACACTGATCGATGGCCACCAGTTGTCAAGCAAGGGTAGGAGTGCGCCGGTGGCTAGCTGTTGGCGTAGCAATACATAGGGCGCCTGTATCACGCCTACGCCCGCGACCGCCGCCGCGATTCGCGTTGCGTCATCGTCCATGGCCACATTGGTCGCGCCGCAAAGATTCAGACACTCGCCGTTGCGCTGGAACGTCAGCGACTGTGGGCGGCGCGGCGTGCCGGTCATTCGAAGCGCCACGCTATGTCGAACCGCAATCTCCGCAGGATGGCCCGGCAGACCCGCGTGGCCGATGTACTTCGGGCTGGCACAGCACGCCAGCGGCACTTTCCCCAGCGAACGGCTGACCAGGGAGTTTTCGGAGGGTGCGTCGTAGGTCAAGACACAGTCAGCGGAACCGTCCAGCAGTGCGCGTTCCGGCGCGTCGGTCAGCGTGAGTTCGATTGCAGGGAATCTCGTCCGGAAATCGGCCAGCACCGGCAGCAGCACTGTAGATGCCAGTGCCGCTGAGACGCCGATGCGAAGCCTGCCGCCCTCTGCAAGCCTGGCGTGCGCGAGCCTGACTGCCGATTCATCCAGCGAAGCGAGCATCGGCGTCACACCATGCGCGTACGCCCGACCGAACTCGGAGATCCGGGTTCGGCGACCGGCGCGCTCCAGCAAAGGCGCGTCGATACGGCGTTCGAGCATTTGGACCGCACGGGAGACGTGCGCTGTTGACATGTGCAATGATCGGGCGGCTGCGCTAAGCGACCCGCGCTCGACCACCGTGGAGAAGACGCGCATCGCTTCGATTGGGCTCACGGCAACTCCTTACTGAGCATCGGTAACGTCGAGCGCAAAGGCGACGACGAAACCCGTCTTAAACGCACACTCGACCAGTGACAGCAGGAAAAACGGTCGCGATACGTGGTAAACATGGGGCAGGCTCCAGACGAGACAAGCCACGCTGATGATGCACAGGAATAGAAATGCCATGCGCATTGGCGGGCGTCCGGCCAGCACGCCTAGTCCGAGACCAATTACGATGGCTTTCGACACCACAAGCGCGGCAATCCGCACTCCGTGATCGCTCTGCCCGAATTCCCATCGCGCCTCCCAACGAAATTCGATCAGACACCACAGGGAGATTGCTGCTGCCAGATAGGCCAATGCGGGATTGGCTGTGCGTCGCGAACTCGGCGTGGCGCTGCTGAGGTCGTGCAGGTACGCATCGTCAGGATTCGACGGTGCCGTGCGGTTCATCGCTGAGTCATAGTCCATTGCGACCTCTACTTGATGTGCTCGTATTTGCTTAATCGCGCAGTCAGGGCAAGTCTGGTCGACCGCTAGACGCGTTTCTAGTAAATCCTTGTAAAAAGACGTCACATCGAACGACGCGCTTCGACTTTCAGGCCGCCTGTGAACCTATCCGCCGCGCTGGGACTCACGGCATTTCACGAGGATTCACTGTGTGGAAGAGGGTGTGTCGTCCAGAATGTGCTTCAGCGATCTGGCGATACACGCTCGCAAAATGAAACCCGGCATTAATGAAGATACGAAATGGACTATGTGAAATTCGGCAGGACGGGGCTGGAAGTGTCACGCCTATGCCTTGGATGCATGACCTATGGGGTTGCCGAGCGCGGCAACCACGTGTGGACCCTCGACGAGGCAACCAGCCGCCCGCTTATCCGTCAGGCGCTCGATATGGGCATCAATTTCTTCGATACGGCAAATGTCTATTCGGATGGCACGTCGGAAGAAATTGTCGGCCGTGCGCTCAAGGAGTTTGCGACGCGCGACGAAGTGGTTATTGCCACCAAAGTGAACAACCGGATGCATCCGGGACCGAATGGCGCGGGACTGTCACGCAAGGCTATCTTCTCCGAGATCGACAACAGCTTACGCAGGCTCGGCACAGACTACGTCGACGTCTATCAGATCCATCGTTGGGATGCCACAACGCCGATCGAAGAGACGCTCGAAGCGCTCCACGATGTGGTGAAAGCCGGGAAGGCGCGCTACATCGGTGCGTCGTCGATGTTTGCCTGGCAATTGTCGAAAGCACTGTACACGTCAAGGCTGCATGGCTGGACCGAATTCGTCAGCATGCAGGACCATCTCAATCTGCTAAACCGGGAGGAGGAGCGCGAGATGCTCCCTTTGTGCGCTGACCAAGGGCTGGCCGTGATGCCGTGGAGCCCGCTTGCTCGTGGCCGTCTGACGCGGGACTGGAACGAACTGACCGAACGGGAGAGAACCGATGAAATCGGTGCGTCCCTTTACGGTCAGACAGTCGATGCCGATAGACGTGTCATTGAAGCGGTCGCCATGGTGGCGCGCGAACGCGGTGTTCCGCGTGCACAGGTCGCAATGGCGTGGGTCGCTCAAAAGCGTGAGGTGACCGTACCAATCGTCGGGGCGTCGAAGCCTCTCCATCTCGAGGATGCTGTTGCCGCCCTTTCGCTCGATCTGAGCGGCGAGGAGATTGCGCTACTCGAACGTTCCTACATTCCGCACGCTCACGTCGGCTTCTAAGCCAAGTACCTACCTGGAGAAACTCATGACCACGACCATTGCCGGCATTGCGATTCCGGACGGCCAGATGGCCCGCGCGGCGACCGAAATGGTACGCGACACGGAGACTGACCTGCTGTACAACCATTCACGGCGTGTATTCCTGTGGGGCTCACTGGCCGGAAATCGCCAAGGGCTCGCTTACGATGCCGAACTGCTATACATCGGCGCGATGTTCCATGACATGGGATTGATGCCGGCTCACAGCAGCAAAAACGATCGTTTCGAAGTGGACGGTGCGAATGCCGCGGGGGATTTCCTGCGGCAGTACGGAGCCAGCGAATACGACATCGAGCAGGTCTGGCTTTCGATCGCTTTACACACGACGCCGGGCGTGCCGGGGTATTTGAAACCTGTGGTGGCGCTGGTTACCGCGGGTGTCGAAATGGATGTGCTGGGCCTTGGGTACTCAGAATTCGCGGAACAGGATCGTGTGAATGTGGTCGCTGCGCACCCGCGCGAGCGCGACTTCAAGAACGGCATTATCGACGCGTTCGCGCAGGGCACCATCGCGAAACCTGACACCACGTTCGGCAACGTAAAGGCCGATGTGCTGGAGTTGCGCGATCCGAGCTACAAGCGGCTCAATTTCTGCAAGATTATCCTCGGCTCGCAGTGGGACGACAGCGCGACGCACGTTCATCACCCCGGTTGCGGACATCACGCATCACCGGGTGATGCGCCGGCTGTTTGAACGGGAACGCCGATGGACAGTATGGACACAGAGGTGCTGTCAAATGCCTTGCGCTGGCTTGAAAGCGGGAATCGTGTGCTGCTCGTCACGGTGGTCTCGACATGGGGTTCGTCGCCGCGCCCGGAAGGATCGATGCTCGCGATCCGGGACGACGGCAGGGCGGCCGGGTCTGTCTCGGGTGGCTGCATCGAAGATGATCTGATCGAGCGCGTAAGGCGGGAAGGCATACGTGAAGTACGCCCGCAACTGCTCTCATACGGTATAAGCGCCGACGAAGCACACCGTTTCGGGCTACCTTGCGGCGGTACCGTTCGGCTCGTGCTTGAGCCACTTCTCACCGCGGACGTCGTAGCTGGTTTCGTTGACGCCATGCAGGAGGGGCGGCTTTTTTCACGTCGGCTCGACATGGCAACGGGCGAAGTTGAGATCGTTGCAGTGGACAGCGATGAGGGATTGCGGTTCGACGGACAAACGTTCTGCACCGTGCACGGCCCTCGCTATAGGATGTTGTTGATTGGCGCGGGCGACCTTTCCCGCTACATCGCGACGATTGCGGTCGGTCTGGGCTATGACGTCACGATCTGCGACCCGCGGACCGAATACACCGACGAGTGGAACGTGCCCGACACGCGCGTAGTGCGCACGATGCCCGACGACACGGTGACGGAGATGCGTCCGGACTCGCGGACGGCGATCATCGCACTGACTCACGACCCAAAACTCGATGATCTCGCATTGATGGAGGCCCTCAAGACCCCGGCCTTTTACATTGGCGCGATAGGCTCTCGGCGTAATAGCACGGCGCGTCGCGAGCGGCTCGCACTGTTCGGCGTTTCGGCCGAGGAAATGCATGCATTGCACGGCCCTGTCGGACTCTATATCGGCAGCCGCACGCCGGCGGAGATCGCGATTTCAATTCTCGCCGAAGTGACTGCCTGCAAAAACAAGGTTCACGTCGTGCGAGCGGTCGATGTCGAAGTAGGCAAGGCTTCAGCTGCTTTGGCAATCTCCGATTGGTTAGAGTAGCTGATCATCCGGCCGGTGGACCTTGAAGGCCAGCAACGCCCGCTCCCGTGCACCGTTGCATTGCGCAGCGAGTTTCCTCCTGCGCAGGAACGGGGGCTCCCTGCTCCTGTCCATGCCTGGTCAGCCAGACTTCAAGTCTGGCTTTGGTGGAGTCCAGCTCGCTGGTTTCTACGAGCCGTGCCCGCGCGTAAGCGCGCGTCACATCAAGCAAACGGTAAGTGGGTTTTGTGCCGATGTTCTCGGCAGTCACCAGTGACTTTTCAACTAGCGCCGCAACGATGAGATAGGCGTCGTCAGCCGCGATCGATGCATCGGCTATGACGAAGGACGCGGCGTTGAGCAGAAAAGGGGCGTCGAAGATGCCAAGCCGGCGCAACGCAAGCTGTTCCTGATGGGTGAGGGCGTCGTAGCTCCAGCCGAGCAAAGCATCGAGCGTTCGATGACGCTCAAGGCCGTGAGGTCTGCCCAGCGACATCAACGTGAAACGGTCGTCGAGGAGCGCTAATGTGCCCGGAATGCCGAAGACATCGACGCGACCCGCGGCAAATTCCAGCGCGAGCGGAATACCGTCAAGACGTCGACAGATGGTAGAAACCATCGGCGCGTCGTCGTCGGTCAGTGCGTAGTCGTGCATGTTCGAGGTCAGCCTTTCGACAAACAGCTCTACTGCGGAGTAACGGCTCGCATTCCAAGCCGAGATTGGTTCCACGTGATTGGGTGGGGCAGTCAGCGGAAGGAGTCGACAGACGTGTTCTCCTTGGGCACGTAGGGTTTCTCGGCTTGTGGCGAGTACCCGCGCTTTAGGATAGGTTTGCAGAATCGCTTCGGCGAGGAGCGCCACACTGTGTGCGACGTGGTCGCAACCGTCCAAAACAACAAGCACTTCCTGGCTGCAAATGGCGGCGATCGTTCCGGAAAGTTGGTCACCCGTGGTGAAAGCGAGACCAGCCGCCTGGGTGAGCGAAGTGGAGACGTCTTCCGGTGTGCTTGCCGACGAAAGATCGAGGTAGAGCGCTCCCCCACAATAGGTGTGCTCTGCATATTCCGCGACCTGCAGAGCGATCGTCGATTTGCCGACCCCGCCATGCCCGGTGACTGTGACGAAGCGGCAAGTGTGAAGCCGTTCGCTTATGTCGCGAATGGCGTCGTCGCGGCCGATCACCCGATTGAGGCGTCGTGGAATGCCGGCCCGCTGGTTAAAGCGAATGGGTTGCAATTCTGGGACGACTGCCACTGAACCGCAAAACCGATATCCGCGCCCTGGCACAGTGGCGATCAACTCGCCAGTTACGCCGATGTCCGGACTTACGGAATCGATGACGCGCCGCAGCGCGGCAATCTGCGCACGCAGATTGCTCTCCTCAACAACAGTGCTGGGCCAGCCGCGCTTCATCAGCGTACGTTTGTCGACTAGTTCACCCGCGCGCTCGAGCAGGACAATCAGGATTTCCAGCGCACGACTACCGATCATCACTGGCCTGCCGTCGCAGGACAATACCCGACGCGACGGCGCAACGGTGAGAGACCCAAAGCGGAACAGGGCTTGTGGCTCGGTGATCATGGGCTCGGACACGTGGGATTTGGACGAAATCATCGTACCTGCGGGTTTCTTCGGTCGCTTGAACATTCCTGTGGTAACTGGAACGTTCTTATCCTTCTTGTAGGTTTCGTAAATGTTCTACTGTGGTTGCCGAAAGTGGTGACTTTTTGGTGAAAACAACCTTTTTGTCAGTGCATTGTCTTCAACTCGCGACCGTGGTGAGACCGGCGCCAGACGCTCGGCGTCACTCCATAATAGCGAGTGAACACACGAGTGAAATGGCTCTGGTCGGCAAAGCCGCACGCAAAGGCAATCTCGAGAAGCGTCATTGCGGAGCTCACCATCAGAGATCGGGCTTTCTCAAGACGTTGCGTAAGCAGCCAACGGTGCGGCGGTAATCCCGTGCTTTGCTTGAATGCCCGAGCAAAGTAGGTGGGCGTCAAACCGCACGCCTGCGCCATTTCCGATAACGAGACATTTCCGTCGAGCCTGTCCGCGATCATTTCTTTGGTCAGACGCAACTGCCAGGGTGCGAGGCCGCCGCGCACGAGCCGGTCGCTCGTATGCATGCCGCCATACTTGCCGGCGAAATGCGCCGCCAAAGCCAGGGAGAGGTGATCGAGGAAGAGTGGATTTGCCTGTTCGGGTGCCTCCAGCGCCGGCATCATCAATTGTGCAATCTGCATCCAGATTGGGTCCTCCAGCGTCACGCCGAGCGCGCAGTTCAGGTCGCGATTAAAGCTTGCGCCGTTCTGCTCCGCAAGGCTGGTCAGTCCATGTCCCGGCAGGTAGAACTGAAGGCAGTGAAAGGGCGTCCGTAGATAGGCTTGTGTGTCGACCTTGAGATCGTAGACTGCAATCTGTCCGCGATGGATGGGTTTAACCTTCGCGGACTTTCCGTCAAGCCAGAGGTCGCCGGAATAGTCGCGCAACTGCAATCCGACGACGAACGCGTCTTCCGGTGCAATCGGCGTTGTCATGCCGTGATCGGGCGCATCGCAGCGCAACTCCGTGACTGCGATAGTCGCATGGCTTAGACCACGGCTTATTAGCGTTCGCGGTTTTTGCACGCGGAAATGACTGCCAATCTGGTCGCCGTACACACCCATCTCCAACCTCCAATTCAAACAGTCAATTGTCGCGCTCGAGGCATTTGAGCACGAAAAGATGCATCCGGTCCTCCCGCATCCTGCTTCGCACACAGCAGTCTGAGACAGATTTTACCAGTAGCGGATTATTTAGAAACCTCACCGGTCTCCCGGGTGTTCCTATGCTGGGCTCCTGGCAAACTCTGGATGGGCTTCACACATGGACGTCACGATAATTCACATCGTTTTACTGGCGAGCTTAGGAGGCTCCGTCTACCTTTCAGTGTGACCAGCGCTTTAGCCGGCCGGAACGCTGTTTAAGATTTCTTTGAGGAATTGGCAAATGCGCACATTAGTGGTTCTGGCTCATCCGAACATTGAAAGCTCGCAGGTTAACGCGGTGTGGGCCGCAGAGCTTCACAAGCGGCCGGAAACAACCACCTTGCAGAACATCTATCAGGCTTATCCAGACTGGAATATCGATGTAGCGCGCGAACAGGTGTTATTGGCACGACACGACAGAATCATCTTGCAGTTTCCTGTCTACTGGTACAGCGTTCCACCGTTACTGAAAAAATGGATTGACGATGTGTTTCTGTATGGCTGGGCTTACGGTCCAGGCGGTAACAGATTAGCAGGGAAAGAGATCGGATTTGCTGTGTCGACCGGTAGTCCCGCTGACGCCTATCAGAAGAATGGCCGCCTTGGCCATACGTTGGATGAATTACTCCGGCCGCTCGAGCAAACGATTCGGTTCATAAAGGCGCGACCGTTACCAACGTTTGTGATGCACGGTGCCAATCACCCCATTCCCGAAGATGTGCTTAACAGGAATGCATTGGACTATGTGGACCATCTGCATAAGCAGCACGACTACGCCAAGGTCGGAAGCAGGAGCATTGGATCGGGAGACTGACGCGTCACTTATCCCGATTGGCCAGAACCGCGAGGTGTGCGTCGCCTCGAAGGCTGTACAGGGACACTACCACATCGATCCTGTGCGGCCTATGGTCAAAAGGTTCATCGGCAAGGGCAGCGCTCCGCACATTGGCGCCATTCATAAATGCATGGATGATATGCTATTTTGTAAATGGTCAATCTTAACTGCATAGTTCATCATTCGCTTTGTCTGCTTTTTCCCTTTACCGGTATTTGCAAGGAGCGTTCACCATGACTATGCAAGCCCTCGTTCTCACCCAGTACAACGGACCGCTCGAACTCACCGCCCTGGCGCGCCCCGAGCCATTGCCCGGCCAGGTGTTGGTGCGCATCGCGGCAGCCGGTCTGAATCCGCTCGACACAAAAATCCGCGCAGGCGGCGCCGCCCATGCAAAACATCCGCTGCCGCTGGTGCTCGGCATCGACATGGCCGGTGTGGTTGAGGCGGTGGGCGCGGGCGTGACCCGCTTTAAAGCGGGCGACGGGGTCTACGGCATGACGGGCGGCGTCGGCGGCATCCAGGGTTCGCTCGCGCAATACGCCGCAGTCGACGCGGATCTGCTCGCGCTGAAGCCCTCCAATCTGTCGATGCGCGAAGCCGCCGCGCTGCCGTTGGCATTCATCACCGCCTACATGGGGATCGTGGATCGGGCGAAGCTTCAGGCCGGTCAGACCGTGCTTGTCCAGGGCGGTGCGGGTGGCGTGGGTCACGTGTCGGTGCAACTGGCGCGGGCGCTCGGGGCGCGGGTGTTCGCCACGGCGAGTTCGCGCGATCACGACGAGCTCACGCGCCTAGACGCCACGCCGATCGATTACGCCGCGCAGAACGTCGAGCAATACGTCGCGCAGCATACGGGCGGCGCGGGTTTCGATCTGGTCGCCGACACGGTCGGCGGAGCGACGCTCGATGCATCGTTCGCGGCTGTCAAGCATTTCGGCCATGTCGTCAGCGCGCTCGGCTGGGGTACCCATGCACTCGCGCCGCTGTCGTTTCGCGAGGCGACCTACTCCGGAGTGTTCACCCTGCATGCGCTGTTGACCGGCGAGAATCGGGCGCATCACGGCGAGATGCTTGGCGAGGCGACGCGCCTCGCCGAGGCGGGTCAATTGACGCCACGGCTCGATCCACGCCGCTTCGATCTTCGCTCGGCTGAGCAAGGGTACGACGCAATCACCGATCGCAGCACGCGCGGCAAAATCGTCGTCGATATCGAGTGACGCTGGTCGCGCGGGTCGGCAACCGTGAATGATTTCAGCGGCGGCCAGATGTCAATTACGCGTTGGCGAGTTTGTCGACGACAACGTCGATCAGCGCCCGCAACCGCCCAAGCCGCCGAAGGTCGCGATGGTAGCCGAGCCAGACCTGGCGGCCCGGCGGCGTTTCGCCGAGGTCGATGCGCCGAAGGCCGGGCGTGTTGTCGCCAAGCGCGCACGGCAGGACCGCGAAGCCGCCGCTCTCGGCGCACATGCGCGCCTGGACGCCACGATTGTTGCTGGCGTACGCGACCCGCGCATTCGGCAGCATGCGGCGGATCCACGTCACATCGGGCAAGGCCTCAAAGGCGCTGTCCATCGTGATGAGCGACTGCCCTGCGCCATCGCCGGCCTGCGGCGCAACCAGGTCGACGTGCCCGTACAACGCGTAGTTCAAATCCATGATCTTTCGCTGGATGACGTCGGGTTCGTCGAACGGCGTGATGCGAAACACGAGATCCGCTTCACGGCGTGAAAGACTGTAGCGCCGCGAATCGGTGATTAACTCGATCGAGAGCTGCGGATGCCGCGAGAGAAACGCGGCGAACACAGGGGTGAGCACATGAATGCCGAACCAGTCCGAAGACGACACGCGCAGCGACCCCGTCAACTGCTGCGTGGTCCCTGCGAGCGAACGTGTGAACGCGAGCGCTTCTTCCTCCATTCGCTCCGCGAAACTCAACACAGCAGTGCCTTCGTCGGTCAGTACGAAGCCGTCGGCGGTGCGCTGGAACAGCGCCTGACCGACCGCGTTTTCGAGCGCACGCAGTCGGCGCCCCATGGTGGGCTGGGTCTGTCCCAGTTGGCGCGCGGCGGCGCCGAGTGTGCCGCAACGGGCGATCGCGAGAAACACGCGGACATCGCCCCAATCCATTGTCATTTCGTTCATAGGAATGTGTGTTCGTGCGACAGGCGGCTTATCGTACCGAAGTTCCAAGTTTGGCGTCAGGCGATGATCTGATGGTCTCGGCACGCGATGCCGATATTGCTGCTGCGCTTGCGGGCATTGCCTGATTGGGTTGTATCGGATCGCGTACAGCGACGACTTGTCTTATTTAAAAGGGTTGAGTTTTTTTGATGCAGGGTTCCGCCCCGACGAAGAACCGCAGGCGCAAGCGGACCGGACGCACCTTTGCCCGCTGCCGGCTGACTGAAAAGGCCGATCAACCGCCTGAAGGCGATGTTGCTTATGCGGACGTTGACCGGCGCAGAAGTGATATGACTTCCATGTCAATCGGGATATGTTTTGCTTTCGCTCCGTAGACACATAGACTTCCTGACGGCGTGTGCGCTGAAAGCTGTTTGCCTTTGTGCAAAACTCTTTAACGATCGAGAAACATGGGGCCATGCGAACCGGATAAGGCGCATGCTACGCTCCCCGACAGAAAGAGCGCCGCGGCAAGAAAGAGCTTCCCATAAAGATCGGTACGCAACATAAAAAAACAGGGCGCTAGGCAAGACGGTTAGCCCTCATAGTCGACCGCGATTACGGCGACCGCGTCGTCGCGATGGACCAATGCCTGTCCATTGACGCACAACAGCAGGCCACTCCGCGGGGCGTACAGTGGAACAGGCGCACGGTCCACCCGGTCGATGTAGTGATAAAACCCGACGACAGCACCCTCCTGAACGGCTTCTCCGAGCTCCAGTACGGGCTCGAACAGTGCGGTGTCATCTGCATGCAGATAGTATTCCGGCCCTGGCACGCAGACCACCCTTGAGGGCGCTACGGTTGTAGGCTGCGATTGCGCGCCACTTATATGCCCTAGATGCTGTAGAAGCTGCCGCAGGCCTTCAGATGTGAGGCGGACAGTATCCCGTGTCACCAGGGCACTTCCACCAAGCTCACTTGCTAACATTAACTTTCCCGCGCGCTCCACGACGTCGTCCAGCATGACGTCCGCATGGTCTTCCCGAAGGATGACGGTCAGTGGCGCCCCAAAGCTCCTGGCCGCGGCGAGGAAGGCCGCCGTGCGCGCCGGGTCTGCCTGTGCGTGAACGAAGGTGCAGGGATGAAACCGGAGGGTGCGTCCACCCGAATGCAGGTCGACCACGCTGTCGACACGCGGCACCAGTTCATGGCTAACGAAGTGAGCCATACGCTGCGTGACAGACCCTCGCGCGTCACCAGGAAACTCACGATTGAGATTGCCTCCGTCGATTGGGGACAGGCGCGCTCCCGCAAGCGCCGCAGGCAGGTTCAGCGACGGGATGACGAGAATCGAACCGATCAGTGTGTGCGGGTCGAGGGTGTGCGCAAGCTTTGACAATGCCACCTGACTTTCGTACTCGTCGCCGTGGCTACCGCCAATCAGGAGCGTTCTGGGTCCATCGCCACGTCTGAAATAGAAAACCGGTATTCGCAAGTTTTGCCAAGCGCTCGTGTTGGTCGAGCTTGGCAGCTCGAGGTAGGCGACTTGACGACCGTCGCGCTCCCAGTTGATGTTAAGCCGCCCCATAGAACCTCCATCCCAGTGTGGGTGATTGGCCTGCGCGCGGCGCGCTGCCTATGCCTCAAAAAAATAGACAAAAAGTCCAGATTGACGGTACGACTGACAACGAGCGGCACGGACGTATTCGCTGACGATCCCTGTAAATCCCGCCCGGCGAGTCGAACACCTCTGATCAAAGGTGTTTGACTTTTTATACACTAAAGTCTAGTCTATACCAACTGGTACAGATTCTACAACACTTGCCGGCCGCGCGATGAGCCGTCGCTTACTTCGCGCCGACTGTCCTGAGATGCGGCCGAAGCCGATACCAAAATATTTTGGGGTCCTCCACAGAAAGAGTGAGGTTGATCATGAAGCAGCAGGCATTACGTGCGATAGCCGCTTTTGCATTGTTGGCGAGCGCGTTTCCGATTCCGGCGCAGGTAAAGAATCTGGCGACTATCCGGTTCGGCGTCGAAGCCGCTTATCCCCCGTTTGAATCCAAAACGGCGCACGGGCAGCTCCAAGGTTTTGATATCGACCTTGGCAATGCGCTTTGCGCGCAGCTGAAGGCGAAATGTGTGTGGGTCGAAAATTCGTTCGACGGTCTCATCCCGGCCCTGAAAGCGCGGAAGTTCGACGCGATCGATTCCGCGATGAACATCAATGCAAAGCGCGCCGAGCAGGTGGACTTCACAGTCCCGCTCTATCTGACGCCCGCCCAGCTGGTGGCGAAGAAAGGAAGCGCGTTGCTGCCGAGTGCGGAATCGTTGGCCGGCCACAAGGTCGGGGTGCTGCAAGGCTCAATCCAGGAGCAGTACGCGATTCAGATGTGGGCGCCGAAAAATGTGGACGTGCAGTCTTACCAGACGCAGGACCTTGCGTACGACGACCTGGTGGCGGGCCGTATCGATGCCACCTTCGTCGATGCGACGGCCGCCAGTCTCGGCTTCCTGAACCAGGCGAACGGCAAGGGCTTCGCATTTGCCGGGCCCTCGGTCAATGATGCGAAAATCATCGGAACCGGTGTTGGTATTGGTGTGCGCAAGGGCGATCACGAACTGCTTGACGCGCTCAACGGCGCTTTCGCGGAACTGAAGCGCAACGGCACCTACCAACAGCTTCTGAAGAAGTATTTCACTGTGGACCTTACCGCGCGCTAGGCCGCACATGCGGCGTGCTGCGTGCGTTCCGCACCGTGCAGGCAAACACATGACCAGAGCAAACACTTCCGCCAACGGCTCCACCCATGCCTCAAAGCAGGTGAAGCCTGCCGCAAAAACTGGAGCCGGTCGGACCCGCCGCCGGCAGACTTCGCTGGGACCGTTGGCGCCGTACTGCGCGGTGGCTGACGGCATCGCGATGCTGTTTCCGCCGTACACGGAAGTCGTTCTACATGACCTCGCAACGCAGACTGTCGTGTACGTAGCGAACAACCAGTCCAAGCGCGAACTGGGAGACGACTCGGCGCTCGACGACATTGAGTTCGACGAACGGGAGACGGTCATCGGTCCCTACGAGAAGCTCGGCTGGGACGGCCGCAGGGTCCGTTCGACCAGCGTTGTGGTCCGCACCGAAGCGGGCGAGCCGATCGGTGTGATGTGTATCAACTTCCATCTCGCGGCGCTCGAACAGGCCAGGCAGGCGCTTGAGTTGCTGGTCTCGAGCGCGGTGCTTCAGCCGCAGCCGGAGAAGCTTTTTCACGACGACTGGCAGGACCGGGTGAACGTGTTTCTCAATCACTGGTTGCAGGAACGCAAGCTCACACTGTCTATGCTCACGCGCGAGCATAAGCGTGTGCTCGTCGAGGCGCTCTACGAAGAGGGTGCCTTCAAAGGAAAAAGCGCGGCGAATTATGTGGCGAAGGTGCTGTCGATGGGGCGCGCCACTGTTTTCAACCATCTGAAAGATTTGAGAGGTAACGGGTGACACACGATTTATTCCAGCGGATCGACGACGCGCATCGCGCCATTCGCCAACAGGTTGCGATTACACCGCTTTCATACAGTCCGATGCTGTCGAAGCTGACCGGTTGTGACGTGTATCTGAAGTGCGAGCATCTGCAACTGACGGGCTCGTTCAAATTTCGCGGCGCGACGAACAAGTTGCGTCTGCTCGCCGAGGCGTCCCGGCGCAATGGCGTGTTGACGGTGTCGAGCGGCAACCATGGTCAGGGTGTGGCACTCGCGGGCAAACTCGCCGGCGTCCCCGTCACGGTCTACGCTACCAGCTCCGCATCGGCGATCAAGCTCGACGCGATCCGGGCGCTTGGCGCCGAGGTCGTCACGATTGACGACACCTCCCTTGCGGTCGAGCTTGAAGCAGGCCGGCAGGCGAAGCTCAAGGGCATGACGTTCGTGTCGCCCTATAACGATATCGACGTCATCGCGGGGCAAGGCACGATCGGTATCGAGATGCACGAACAGGCGCGTGCGGCCGGCGTCGAACTGGCCGCCGTGTTCGCGTCGGTCGGCGGCGGCGGTCTGATTTCGGGCGTAGGGACAGCAATCCGGCACTTAAGCCCGCAGACGGCGGTGGTCGGTTGCTGGCCGGCCAACTCGACGGCACTGTATAGCTCGCTGAAAGCGGGAGAAATCATCGAGGTCGAAGAGTACGACACGATTTCCGACGGCACGGCGGGTGGCATCGAACCGGATTCGATTACGTTCGGCATCGGCCGGCAGGTCATTTCCGATACCGACCTCGTGACCGAAGAGGAAATCAAGGCCGCGATGAAACTGCTCGCGCAGACCGAGCGCTTCATGGTGGAAGGCGCCGCGGGCGTAGCGCTGGCGTCGCTGCTCAGGCTCGCGCCACGCTATCAAGGGCGCGCGGTAGCGGTCGTGTTGTGCGGCCGGAACATCATGCTGAACAAATTCATCGAGGCCGTGAAGTGAAAATCTGGACGAAAGACGAAATCGTGGCGCGCTTCGACATGGAACGGGCGGTACGCATGGTCGAGCAGGGCCTTATCGCCTATTCCCGCAAAACGGCCCAGGTGCCGCCGATTCAGAACTTCCGGTTCGAGTCGAGCAACGGCGAATGCTGCATCAAGTCAGCGTACGTCGACGGGGCCGCTACGTTCGCGGTGAAGGTGTCGTCCGGCTTTTACAACAACCCCGCAGCGGGATTACCCAGCAACGACGGGCTGGTCATGCTCTTCTCGGCAAAGACCGGTGCGCCTGTCGCGTTGCTGCAGGACGAAGGCTGGCTGACCTGCGTGCGCACTGCAATCGCAGGCCAACTAGTTGCACGCGCGCTCGCTCCGCGCGAGGTTCACGGGATCGGCATCATCGGCACGGGTGTGCAGGCGCGGCTACAGTTGGAATATCTGCGCGCGGTAACATCGTGCCGCGACGTGCATGTCTGGGAACCGAATGCCGAGCGGCGGCTGCGTTTTGCAGACGACATGTCGGTATTCGGGTTCTCGGTTCATGCCTACGAGTCCGCAGAAGGCGTTGCAATCAATTCAAATCTGATTGTGACCGCTACGCCATCGCGCGAGGCGTTGCTGAAATCCCAATGGGTTCAGGACGGCACCCATATCACTGCTGTTGGTGCGGATGGTCCTGGCAAACAGGAATTGGACGCCTGGATCGTCGGGCGCGCAGGCGTCATTGTGGTCGATTCGATCGCGCAATGTAGCAAGTACGGTGAGGTCTCTCACGCGTTATCCGCCGGACTGATTCAGGAGGAGCGGTTGATCGAGCTCGGAACCTTGCTTGCAAGCGGGAAACGCGGACGTGACGATTCTCAAGGCGAGCAGATTACCGTTGCGGACCTGACGGGGGTAGCCGTTCAGGACGCGCAAATTGCAGACAGCGTTGTGGGCAACGCTGTCTGAGCGATTGCGATCGATTGTTCACGCCTGGCAATGCCAGAGTCGAAGCAGTTTTTGACGTCCGCGACAACCGCGCTATCGCACAATTACAGGGCCGATACCGTTCCAGGATGACGTTCGTCGGTCAGCGCATCAACAGCGCAAGCAAGGCGCAAGGGCCATACGGGCCGGCTATTGCAAAGTGGGAATCGGCTCGGAGCGGTGCTGCGCGGCGCGTGCCACGTCAGGCTTGTCAGTATGGATGTTGACGCAACCAGTCTGCGGTGCACGACTCGACGGCGTCCGTGTTGCCTCACAGATCAAGCGACAAGAGCATGTCTGTCAGCAGTCCATCCACTTGGATGCTCGTCACCGCGCCTTGACCCAACTACTTGGCGAGACCCGCATGCGGCACCCCACATGGCCTCGACGCATACTGGACGGCCACGGGAAAAAGACTGCCCGTGGGAACTCGGCTCAGATGTTTTTGTAGAAGCGGATTTAACATAAAAGGAATGAGCAAAATTTTGATTGATGTCAGAGCTTCATTCCATATCCTATTGTCGTGTTCTGCGTAGGCTCAGTGTTGGGCATCCAGTTCAGTGCGTCGGCGACGAAAACGACGCGTACGACCACGATGACGATGTGGAGGCAGCGCGGACGACCCTCTGGAATTCAAGCGTTGGCCCCCTGGGCGCCCAAAACCGGCGCAAGCCTATCCTGCAATCACTCATTTTCATTGCGCTTTTTGTCGCCCGGAGTAAACGTTTTGCGCAGGGGGGCGGCTTTCACGCAAATGACAGATCAGGCCCTATAGAAACGTTGCGTAACCCGTGCGAAGAAATGGCGTAACGGTCCCCGTGAAAGCGTAAACGCCGTGCGCTTCAAGGTTCGCAAAAAATGCGTAACCCCGTGCGTCATGCCATCCCGTTTTAGATTAAACCGCGTGCGTACAGAGATGCGTATCAGTGCGTGTGCCTCGTGCGTCAAGGTGGTCACACTAGGCGCAAACCGCATGCGTTAAAAATGCGCTTTGCCGGAACAATGCAATGCGTTCCGGCGGCGCACCCGAACACAGGCGAAAGCGTATCTTCTGCGCAGGGCGGATATTGGACTTGTCCGGCGCCGTGTGCAACACAAGGCACAACGTGAGCGTGATATGAGCGTAGAAATGGCGAACCGCTGGCAAATCTCGCGCGTCGAGGGTTCACGACAATGTGCAAACCGGTTGCGTTACCGTCGGCGATATTGATGCGTCAAGGGGGCCGGGTTCAGCGTAAACGGAGTGCGTAACGGTGGCGGCAAGTTGTCCGTGACCGACGCAAACCGCGTGCGTAATCTCGGCGAACAGCCGTGCTTCTGGGCGGAAGCGTTGCGTGTGTACGACACACGAAAAAAAGTGCGTTGTTCTCCCGTGTTCCCACGAGTTCCCTGGAGTTCCTACGGTGTCTTGCGATACAAAAGGGCGGCGTTGACAGGTGCGTTATGCGTGAGCAGGATGGTGCGCAGGCGGTGCGTACCAATGTGCGCTGGAGGTGGCGATGCCTGTTGCCAGGGTCTATACGAAATCGCAATGGGATGCGTTTGCCCGGACGCTTGATGCGCTGCCGGAAAAACCGGAGACCGAACGGGGCCTGAGTGTTCGCGATGCGATGAAAGACGTGCGTGCCCATATCCGTCATGCGCAAGGCAAGGGATATACGTTGGAGCAGATCGCGGAGCAGGCAAAACAGGCGGGCATCGATATTACGGCTGGCACGATCCGCTATGCGCTGCGTTCCGGAGGAAAGGGAAACGGCGCGGGAAAGGCAAACAGCACAGGCAACATGGTACGTTCGGGGACTGGAGCGCCTGCGCCGGGCATGGTAACGACACTGCCGCGCGCGCATGCGACCGTGCAGGGTGGCGCGTCACGCGCGAACCGCCCGCGCACAGAAGGGCGTGCAGACGGACGTACTGAGGGGCGCACTGAAGCGCGTGCGCATGGGGGAAAGGCAGAAGTCAAATCACAACCCATGCCGGTACAGGGTTCGCTCGCATTTGCGATCAAACCCGATACCGACGACCTGTAAAGGACGGTAATGGCAACGACCCTCAACCCCATCTATCTGGTAGGCGGCAGCAAGGGCGGCGTGGGCAAAAGCATTGTTGCGCTGGCGCTGGCCGACCACCTGCAACGGCGCCACGCGAGCCTCGTACTGGTCGAGACGGACACGTCAAATCCGGATGTCATGAAAGCGGTCCACGGCGAGATCGAATGTGCAGCGTTCGACCTCGACGAGGCGGACGGCTGGATTGGACTGGTCAACTACTGCGATGCGAAGCGCGATGCAATCGTGATCGTCAATACGGCGGCGCGCAATCAGGCGGGCGTGGCGCGGTATGGCGCGACACTAGCGAGTACGCTTGATGAACTGGCGCGGCGGCTCGTTGTGTTCTGGGTCATCAACCGGCAGCGCGACAGTCTCGAACTGCTGCGCGAGTTCGGTGCGACGTTTCCCGATGCGACCACCCACGTCGTGCGCAATGCTTACTTTGGCACTGCCGACAAGTTCACGCTCTATCAGGATTCGAACATTCGCAAGAGTATTGAAGCGAAAGGGCTGTCTCTGGATTTTCCGGACCTTGCGGATCGGGTGGCCGATGACCTGCGCAGCCAGCGTCTGTCGGCGCGCAAGGCGGCAGAGACGCTGCCCATCGGGCAACGTGCCGAACTGCTGCGCTGGCGCTCGCTCTATGACACGATGTTTGCCGGTGTCATTATCGATGACTGACGCAACATCCAGTGCCTGGACACGCCCGGGACGTCCGCGTCGCGCGCGGCGCGCCCGCCCGCCCGATCCGCTTGCACGCCTGTTCCTCGACGTGTCGGGCGAAATCCCGGACGACGCGAGCATCGCGCGCATGCGACGGGTGTCGGCGGCGCTGAATCTTCACGATAACGATGCGCTTTGGTCAGTGCTCGCCGTGCTCGAATACTATGCGCGGCTGTACGAGGCGATGCCGGATCGCATCAGGAAAGCGGGCGAGGGCAGCCTTGACACGGTTCGCTCCGAAGCCAGGGAAGCGACGGATGTGCTGATGACGCAGCACCGTGATGCGCTCGCGCGCTGCAAGGAAACGATAAGGCTTGCCGAGCACATGATCCGCGAGCATGAGGAGCGACACCGGGCCGCTCTCGCGGGGCTGAACGAGGCCGCGCTCGATGCGCTGGTAGAGCGCGCCACTAACCGGATCGCACATGCTGCGGGTAACCGCCTGGTGGGCGCGTTCGCCATCGCGGCACGCGAGCAGCACGCGCGACTTGACGGGGCCGTTGCGGCTTTCGAGCGGGCGACGCGGGAAGCAGGGCGGCGGGCGCAGGTCGGGGCGCAAACACTAGAGCGCCGGTACTGGCGCGCGCTGGGGGCCATGCTGGCGCTCGTGCTGACAGTGCTGCTGGGCGGTGCGGCAGCGATCGCTGTGTGGCTGACCGTATGGCGGGGATAACAAACCGGCGCGACAGGCGCGAGAGGGAGGAAGGGGATTCCCGGCCCGTCGCGTGATGGGTTAGTGCATGGCGTTGCGCCGTGCGATGGATGTCCTGATGTCCATCAGCAGCCTGACCAGATCGTCGGCCTCCAGAGCCAGCATGGGAGATACGAAGCCTGGTCCGGGTGACTGCGACGCGGACGTGTTCGCCGTTGCCGTATTCGTCATCGGTCACGTCAACGGCAGTCGTGAAAACGTGGCCAGCCCCGTCGTTGATTGTGATCACGGTGACCTTGATGGATTTTTTTCATGGTGAGCTCTGTCTGGATACGCGTGCCGCTGGCGGCACGCGGGATAGGAGCGTGGTCCTGCGGGGCTGCGCCCGGTCAGCGGGTTCCACCGGGCTGACCGGCGGAACCCGCACGGATTACGCCGCGTCCTGCGTCGTGGACGCGTCGTCAGGCCGCGTTGAGGGTGCGCCGGTCGCAGCGGTCGCAGCGGTTGCGGCAGTCGGGAAGGGCCACGCGGGCAGCGCACTGTTGCTGCCTGTCGGGGCGGGCTCCTGTGCCACGGTCGGGCCGTCCACCGGCGATGAAGTTCCTGTGCCTTCGGCGGGTTCCGTGCCGTTGATCCGGTCATTACCGGGCTCATTACCGGGCTCATTAGCGTGCTCGTTGGCGTGGTCATCGCCGTGAGCGTCGACGTCCTCCTGCGCTTCATCGCCGGGGTCCCCTTCCTCGTCGTCATCCTCATCCGCGTCATGGGCGACGCCGTAAGAGCGCGCTGCCGGGACTTCGCGGTCGGTGAGGATTTCCGGCAACCATGCGGACCTCGCGAGCCGCAGTTCGGCGGCGGCAGCCGCATCGACCTTCTTCATCTTGCCGATGTCGGCGGCGATCTTCGGTGACACGGCGCTGGCGATGACTTCGGCGATGCGCGCCTTGCTGACATGATCGAAATACGAGGCACGCGTGGGCGTCCAGTACTGCGTCATGTCAAGGTTCAGCGCGCTGACGAGCGCATTGATGGCGTGGGGCTTTTCTTCCCCGGCGATGCCGTCGAGCAGCGTGCCAGTGCAGAACGCGAGCAGGTCGAGCAGGGTCGTGCCGGGGTCCTGTTCGATCAGCCACGGCAACAGGTCCGCGCGGCGCGCGGGGAGTTCGTGGCCCCACCGCTCGCGCTGCGTCTCGATGACACTCCACGCGGTACTGGCGGGCAGGTCGTCCGCCGCGCCGAGCAGCCTTTCGCGGTTGCTGTCGCAGGACAGTGCCAGCGTGTGCGGCGCGAAGCCGATCCCATACCGTTCCGGAAAGACTGCCGGAATCAGGCGTTGCAGGAGGGCGGCAAGCGCGACGGAGGGCTGCGCGATCAGTTCAGCATGAACGGCGGCGGTACGATGCGCGCTCAGGCGCTGGCAGAGCTTGGCGCTGTGGACCGGCTTCTCCTTCGCCTCGGGTTCCTCGGTCGCTTCGGATGCGCGTTCGGCTTCTGGCGTGCCGGTCACGGTCGCACCTGCCGCATCGAGTGCTGCGCTGTTTTCGCGGCGCACCAGCCCGCGCTCGATCACGAGTTCCCCCTGCGGGCTGAGCATCACGAATGCGCCCGCCTCGGTCATCTGCTGCGCGTCCCATGTTTGCGTGAGGCTTTCGAGCGCGATGAGCGCGGCGTTCACCTTGTCGATTTCGGTTTCGAGCCGTTCGGCTTCTTCGTACGCGTTTTCATCGTCCTCCCCGAGCGCATCAAACTGGTCGGCCAACTGGTTCTGCTGCGCGGTGAGCGCGTCCATTTCCCGCTGTTCCTCGGCGGTGAGGGCGCGCTGCACCGGTTGCAGCCTGCCGTAGCGATTCAGTTCCAACACATCGCGCTCGATACGCTGTTCGGTCCAACCCCAGCCCTCACGGCGGACTTCTTCGGCGGCGGCGTCGAGCTTCGCGGCGGCAAGGCGTTGCAGCAGTTGGGCGTCGGCAATGTATCCGGCGTTTTCGCGGTCGCTGAAGAGATCGCGGCGCACGAAGCCGCCCGCTGCCTCGTAGGTGTTCAGTCCGACGAAGCGAACCAGACGGCTGCGGCTCGCGTCGATCTCGGTGCGCGTGATGGCCTGCCGCAGATAGTTGGGCTGGCGCTGCCACTCGTTGGCATCGAACCAGATACTCTCCTGCGTCTCGTGGTCATCGGTGAGCGCGAGCGCGGCAAGCTGGTCAAGCGTGATCGCGTCCTCGCGCAGCAGGGCGAGCAGCCTCGGGGAGGCGCTGGCGAGCTTCATGCGTCGTTTGACCGTGATCGGCGCGGCCGAGAATAAGAGGGCGATGTAGTCGGCGCTGCGACCTTCCTCAGCGAGCAGCCTGTAGGAGCGCAGCACGTCGAACGGGTCGAGCCCTTCGCGTTCACTGTTCTCGATCAGGCTGATCGCAAGGGCTTCGCCTTCGCTGACTATCCGCACCGGGACCGGGTAATCGGCGGTAATGTCTTTCTGCTCGAACAGCAGATCGAGTGCGGCCTGCCGGCGCTGACCGGCACAGACGCCAAGCTTGCGATGTTTGCCGCGCGACCCCTTCAGCTCATGGACAACGAGGTTTTGCAGCAGGCCCTTTGCGCGGATGCTAACGGCAAGGGCGGGAATATCCGTGAGCGGTTTCGTCCGGGCATTAAGCGGCGAGCGCCGCAGGCTGGAATACGGCACGGTCACGACCGGCTGCTCGTTACCGAAACTGGTTTCAAGCAGGGGGGCAGCGGTAGCCGTCACGTCTGCGGCGGAGGGTTCCGTTGCGGTGTCGATTGCTTGCGTGTTGACGTCGGATTGCATGGTTCACTCCAGAAAGTTGAAAAGGAAAGTTCCGGGTCTCGGTGTTACGGGATACCAGTCAGGACTGGGCCCGGATAGGAGTCCTGATGGTATGAAACGGAATCGAGCGGCAATGGGCAGCCGCCCGTGCCCTGCTTATGCCTTCATCTGGCGCATCGCGTCTGCGAGCATCCAGAGCGCGCGGTTCAGTTTCACGTTCTGGTCGATGCCGGTGATGGGGCGGGTGGACATGGAGCGTCCGCTGCGCGAGCGCCCGTGCAGTCCACCTTTGGTTAAAGATTCCTGAATCCGATTAAAAACCGTCCAGAGGTCATCGCGGCGGTCCTCGAAGCGCCGCACGTTGAGCAGTTGGCTTTCGGTGATCGGGGCGGGCGCGTCCGCGTCGGTCGGGTCGTAACGCAGCGCGAGGGCGGAGCGCGCGAACGCGTGCTGTTCGTCGCGGGTGAGCGTCACGGCGCGCATGCCGTCCTTCTGTTCGCGGATCAGGTCGAAGCCGTCGAGCACCTCGAATGCGCCGTTGATGACGTTCTGCACAATGGAGCCCTTGTGGGGAACGCGTACTTCGCCGACGGTTTCGCCCGCGACAATGCCGTTCTGGCAAACAAACCTGTAGATGCCACCCAGCATTTGATACGAGCTTGTCCCATCGTGCGAATTGAGGAGGATGATTTCGTTGACGTCCTCGCCCGTGATTTCGTTCGCGGGGCGCATGCGGATGAGATGCTTCGTGAATTCACGCTTGTCCTGATCACGCACTCGGGTCTGGCAGACCATGAAAGGCTGAAAGCCTTCATTGCGCAGGCCGCGCAGCACGTCGATGGTGGGAATGTAGGTGTAGCGCTCGGAGCGGCTGTCGTGCTTGCCTTCGGCGAAAATTGAAGGGGCGACACGGCGGATCTGGTCATCCGACAGGGGCGAGTCGGAGCGGAGCATCGGGGAGCCGTAACGGAAGGAGGAAGCGAGTTGCATGGCACTCTCCACAACAAAAAGGGTTGAACGGTGTTGCGCTGACCGGGCTCCAAGATTCCGCCCGCCTCGTAGGGATTGGGCTCGTCCCGGTGGAACCCGGGGCTGGCTTTACTGCCGCCAGTCTCCTGAGTTCGCGCCCGTGCGACTCAAGGAGCCGATGGCGGGCAAACGTCAAGGAAAAAGGCGAGGGAGGGGTGCGGGCAACACGGTCCCTCGCCCCTTGACGTTTGCCCGCCATCGGCTACTGTCGCGGGGTTCGGGCGGGAACTCAGGGGACTGGTGGATGTGAAGCTTCGGGTTTGACCGGGATGAGCCGCCGCGCGGCGAGCGCGAATGTGGAGGCCGCCTGCGGCCTTCACCTGACTGGAGGTTAAAGGTGTTGGGTGTCGGGGGTTGAGGTTTTGCACCAGGGATTGAAGCCCGCGAGGGCCGGGACGCCGCAGGCGGCCCGGTGCGAAGAATGAAAGCCCGCCCG
Source organism: Paraburkholderia sp. CI3 (assembly GCF_050436505.1). NCBI lineage: Bacteria > Pseudomonadati > Pseudomonadota > Betaproteobacteria > Burkholderiales > Burkholderiaceae > Paraburkholderia > Paraburkholderia sp. CI3. Next base: position 1,281,880 of record NZ_JBNDMI010000004.1, on the reverse strand, counting down.
CAGCGCAAGCGGAGGGGGTGCCCCGTGCGGGCGTTGGGATCGCAGTGACGTAGCTTCCGGCATCGTTGCTAGAATGCCGGACTGAAGAACGGACCGTTGCGACCCATGCCTTTGACAGTCGATGTTGAACTGCTCGCGGATGTGAGCATGAATGCCCTGGATGCGACGCGACAGCGTGGCCAGATGTCCGGGCGTTCTCGCACCAGCGCTTTCACCGGATCCTGCATCAGGATCCGGGACCACGAATTGGTAGTGGTCGAAATTGGACCCTTCGGGCAGGGGCCGGGCCGTAGAGTGACCTTCCGCGCGCGATCGGTGGGGGCGGTCATCGCGCCGGCGGGTGCGATTCTCGATACGCGCTGGGGCATCTGCGAAGTGGTGGCCTGAATACAGGCGCGAGGTTGCGCACGACGTGCGTTCCGGCCGCGTGACCGTGCGCGCATGCACACGACATCAAGCGACGGGCTCAGTTCGCGCAGGTCTGCGCGGCGTTCGACCAGGTCGTGATGACGGCATTGGCGCCTGAGATTCAGCAGATCGGGGACGAGGCGCATTGCCCGTTCGGGGGCAAGCTGTCGGGAGGGCTGCGGGAGACCGGTTTTCCCGATCAGCGCCCAGGCGGTATGCGCAAGCCAAGAGCGAATTCGTGATACTCGCAAGCTGTGTTAAAGCGGACAGTAACACGAACACAGCAGAGAGGCGGGGCAATGACGGCAGGACGAACCACCATCCGGCTTACGATGAGTTCAGGCAGAACGGAGCAGCCTGCCATCCTGACGACCGTGTATCCACTTGACTTGAATGCGCATCTTAACGATGCGCAGCGTTTACGCCGCAGGATCGCGCAGCCCATAAGCGAATTCTCAAGGGCCCGCTAGCTGCTCCAGCAAAGCCGCCCGAACGGACGGCAGAGAGTCGGCTGGGGTATCGGCATCGATGCGGACAGTTCCGTTCCTTGACAGAATGAGCACGGTTTTGCGCGCCGCCGGCAATTTCAGTTGGACCTTCTCAATAACGTGCTTCTTGCCGTCGACGAGGCGGTTGGATGCACCCAATACATCTTTCGAACTGCGGACCAGTACCTTTGCCTCTACTCCGGGGGCCAGCTCAAGAGATCCAATTTGGAGTGAATCGACAAATCCATTAACGTTGAGAAATCTTTGCACTCCTTTGGCCCATTCTACGGCGTTGATCGATACTGGGCTAATAGCGAGGCCAAAATCAGTCGCTTCAGCAAGCCTGCTGATCATTGCTTGAACAGCTCTTGGTGCATCAATCAATTCGAGTCCAGGACCGTCGGCCGACGCCCGGAATTCGCACTGTTTGTATTCAACACGATGAAAGGACAGCTCCTTGCCAAACGGATCGGTGATTGTGTCATCGTACTCAACCCGTTCGACAAATCTTGCCTCGATATAGTCATCGCGAACCCGATCCATGACAAAACCTTCCGTTGAATCCTCCTCGAAACTCTTGGCCTTTAGCCGTTTGGCAAGCACTCGCATCGAGATAGGCCACTTGGCCTTCAGCCAACGGTAGCGCTTCATTTGTTGTCTCCATCTGGTTCGGCTGCCGATGTTTTTGCCAACAATTCCGCGAGCACTTTGCGCGCAGTTTCTTCGATCATGTCCAGCAATTGAGCTTTCTCGACCTCCTCGACCGGCCGGTTATGCTTGGTGTAGCTACCATTCTTGAATCTACGGGCACCGTGTACGGAGTACCTGAATCTCTTCGCTGCCTGTTTGTCCTCGAAGCCGGCGTCGAACTCAACAATGGAGTAGGGATCTACGGTCTGACGAGCCCTCCACGTGATGGATGTGATGAAGAATCCCTTTTCCTTCAACTCCTGATACATTTCCGATGCCACCAGATTCTCGCCGGTTAGTGCAACGTTTTCTACAACGCCTAGCATCTGTTCCGCGGCGTCTTCGACCTCTTCATTTTCAATGTCGAGATCGTCAACCTGTTCACTGTTGGAATGGGCAACCCGCAAACGCGAGACGTTCTCAAGCGGGAACTGCGGCAGCGACGAAATGAGGCGTGTGAAGAATGTCGTTCGATCTTCGGGAGAAGTAAGTTCGGTCAACTCAATTTCTTCAAGTTTGATTTCCTGCTTTGTCTTTTCCTCTATGCGCCCCTTAAGGTTCTCGACAATTGCACGGGCTTTATCGGTTGCTGGAAGCCGAAGTTCCATGCGCCCTTCCTTCTTCACGAACTCGATAGTGGCGTCTCTCTCCTGCCTCTGCAACAGCCTGGTCTTGGAGTAGTCGAAGTCCGAGTAAGTCACATTCATGACAAATCCCGCGGCGCCTTTTTGGTGGTGGTGGATTTTCTCCTGGGTCTCATCGTTTTGGTACTCTTCTACAACCTCCTTGAGCTCGGCAGGTGTGAGGTCGGTGTTGATACTTACCGTCGCCGTCTTTTCGCCCCGCTTGGACGTTTCGCGACGCTCAAGGATCCCACATACGTCAGCGTAGTCGTGTGTCAACATCGAGAGTCGTTCGGCCAGAGCTTCACGTGAGTCGCGCGGAGAACAGAACATTCCACGATCTCGTAAGAGTTCGCGCAAGACATTCTCAGTAATCTTTTGCTTTGCGGAGAGAATCAGATCGCGAATCTCGAGGTTAGTGGCGTAGTACAATTGGCTCAGGTCACGCATAATCCAATCCGATGTCGATCGAGGAAAAATCAGTGATGATTTGGGTCATCTTGGAGTACTTGATGCCCTTAACCTTAGCCGCAAGCTCCGTCGTTTGTGCATCGTCCCCGAGGCCTTCGATGTAGCGCTGCTTTGCACGTTGAAAGCGCGCGGAGGCAGCCGCATCCCCTTCAAGCATTCGCACCTCAACCTTCGTGGTCTCGTCAAGAACCTGATAGTGCCGCAAGTAATCTAGCAGGTACATAAACTCCTCCTCGGTGCTACCTGGACGACGGTAATACACGAGACAGCCACGCTCGCTATGACCCGATCCGTACTTGTACTCGAGGACGATCCAAGGTGACGTAAGCATCTCAAGCGTTGCAGCACGCGCCTTATCGGGCTGCAAATTCGCGCGTCCATCGAGCTGCGGATAGAAGTACTTGCAATACTGGGCACCCGGAAGCGTTGTTCCACCCGCAGCGCCTCGCAACTGTCGTATGTCATAGCGGACATTGTCGAGCCAGAAGATGTCTTCTGGACCGAGAACGAACAGTCTTGCCCCTTGGGGAAGGGGTAGGCGATCGTCCTTTACAGTGCTGAGATGGGCGGAAAAGTCTTTCTCGTAACCACCATCGTGGTTATAGACAAACAGGAGACCACACACGTCGGGAGTGACGTCGCCGTGCATGTACAGGTTGCGCCAAGTTTCGCTCTTCTCGGCGCAGGCGACTTGTTTCGCAAGACTTTCAACGGCTCCGTGAACAGCGTTAGCTGTGATCGTGCTCTTCGCGTAGCTCTTCAGGTCACAGTGGACGAATGTGCGCTTCAGCGAATAAGGCTCGTCGTAGTAGAAAACGACATCGGCTGGATGTGTGGCTACCTTGTGATTATCCGGGTCTTCGCACGGCCAGTTTTGGTCTTCCGGTCCAACTTTTTCCCAAAAGAACTCGGCGAACACCTCGTCAGATAGCTTCACCGCCATCTGCGCAATCTTGCTAGTTTCTGCCACGAAATTCCCCGTAGTGAATGCGACGTTCGTATTATCTGTGAACTGCTCGGCGCTAGCAGTGAACTCACGCCGTACCCGCCCGAGGCTCACGAGTATATCCAGGGTAGCACTAGCTCGGTAACGGCGCTGCGCCAGCTATGCCAGATCGCCAGATCAGGTCAGGTCGGCGATTCGAATGGCATAAGTCGGTGTGCTGTCAGCGCTCGCTTTTCGGATGGGCCGGCACCTCTTCAGCGATGGTGCGTGTCGATCATGGGGCTGAAGGCAAGACAGCTTGGCGATGCCTCACGACAAGCAAATTGATTGCAATGGAGCAGCGGTGCTCTGGAACGCCTATGGTACCTACATGGTCTCCTCCGAGGCGCATCTAATAGCGATGATAAGCCGCGTAACCCCTATCAGATAAGGAGTTACGCCCAACGACAGATTTCTGCTCTCTGGAATTTCGAGTTGTCCAGATGCCGAGGTGGTTGAAAAGCTTGCCATCATTGATTAAAATGCCATCAATGATTGGAGGCGAACATGGCCAGTATGACAATTCGTAACATCGACGACCAGCTAAAGGCGCGTCTGCGCGTTCAGGCGGCGCAGCATGGACGGTCAATGGAGGACGAGGCTCGCGACATTCTCCGTGCGGCGCTCTCGACCGAATCGACCGGGGGGCAGCGCAACCTGGCTGAATCGATCCGGAGCCGGATCGAACCGCTTGGCGGTATCGACCTGGAGTTGCCCGAGCGCGATGCGATTCGGGAACAGATGGATCTGGGCGCATGATCGTCCTGGATACCAATGTTCTGTCGGAAACGTTGCGACCTCTACCCGACGCCAGAGTAATGGCGTGGCTTGCTGCCCAGCCGCGCGCGGCGCTTTTCACGACGACAGTAACCCGTGCCGAAATCCTTTACGGCCTTGGTCTCCTGCCGGATGGCACCCGGAGGAGAGCACTGTCCGCAGCAGTCGATGCGATTTTCACCGAGGATTTTAGCGGCCGGCTCCTGAGCTTCGACAGTGATGCCGCGGAGGAGTACGCCAGGATTGCGGTGTCGCGCAGAAACGACGGCCGGCCGATCAGCCAGTTCGACGCAATGATCGCTGCTACTACGCGATCCAGAGGGGCGGCGCTGGCCACACGTAATGTGAAGGATTTCACCGGGTGCGACATAGCCGTCATCGATCCGTGGGCGCTGTCCTGAATCGGGATTCGAACCGTCTTTCGGCAGGTTGAAATCGGGAATCGGGCCGTCCCCGACAGCGAAAAAACGAGGCTTTTTGAATATGGGTAGAAGTATGGGTAGTGGAAAAGCGTTTTCTCAGAGCCTTTCTGGTCAAGGGTTTGCGGGCGATTTTGCATCCCTCCGTCTCCGCCAGCAATGGTGGCGAAACCCCGCAGAGTCTAGGCTCTGCGGGGTTTTTGTTTTTGCGGGGCTTGATTTTGATCTCGCTCGCTACTTCAGCGATGTCAGCGGCATTCCCAGCCCTCCAGCGTGTGACCACGTCCTACGTGAATAGGCAGGTCTGCTGATCAATGCATGGCGCCGTTAGCCCGCCACGCTGGTCCGCAGAAAACCGCGCCAGATCCAGGGCGGCAGGCAAGGAGTCCGCATGACTGATCCCGTCGTGCCGCTGACCGAGACCGCCTCGCTTAGAACGCGTGCCGCAACCCCACCATGCCGACGAACTGAGACGGACCCGATGACGGCGTCGTGTTCTGCGAGTCGCCGACCACCGCGACCGCGTCGGCGATGGTCACACCGCTGCCCGACGAGATCAGCGACTTGCCGCCTGCATGCTGATAGGCCTCGAGCGCGTACAGCGTGGTGCGCGTCGACAGGTTGTAGGTTTGTTCGAGCGAGATCTGATGATAGTGCGCCGGATCGCTGATGCCGTTCGCCTTGCTTGCCTGGGTGAAGCTATAGCCGCCGCCGACCGTCACGCTCGGCGTGATCCGGTACGTCGCGATCGCACCGTACGTGTTGAACACGGCCTTGTCGAAGAACAGCGAGCCGTGGCCCGGCGCGTACTGCACATTCGAGTAGTTGAGGCCCACCATCAGATCGTGCCACGTATAGCGACCCGCCGCGGCGAACAGCTGCGCGCTGCGCGCGCTCGCGTAACCGTTGTTGACCGGCGAGTTGATCGCGAAGCTGCCGAGCGCCGCGCTCGTCGAAATGTCCTTCAGCTTCACGTAGCCGGCTGCGAGCGACACGGGCTGGAAGTCATAACGCAGCGCCGCGCTGAACAGGCTGCCGTTCGCGACGCTGCCGGGCACGCCGCCGAGACCATACTGCGCGCTTGCCTGCAGGCCCCCGATCGTCGGCGATAGGTAGGTTACCGAATTATTGAAGCGCAGCGTCGTGTCGAGGGCGTCGAGATCGCCGGGGTGCGCGCCGGTCGCGCCGGTCAGCACGCCGGTCGGTCCGAGCGCGCCGACCATCTGGAAGTAGGGCGTGTACTGGCGGCCGAGCGTCAACGCGCCGTAGCGGTCGTTCGCGAGGCCGACATAGGCCTGGCGATTGAACAGGTAGCCCGCGGTGCTTTGCGCGCCAGTCAGCGAATTGAAGCCGCTCTCGAGCCGGAAGATCGCCTTCGTGCCGCCGCCGAGATCTTCCGAGCCGAGGAAGCCGAACTTGCTCGCCTGCAGGTTGCCCTGGCTCATATAGAAATTCGAATGCCCCTTCTGGTTGCTGGCATAGGCGAACGCATTGTCGACGACGCCATACAGCGTGACGCTGCTTTGCGCCGATGCGCTGGTGGACAACGCGGTGCCCGCGAACGGCAGGCAGCAGAGGACGAACGCGCGGGTGCGCGCGCGCTGGTTTATTTTCATGATTGGGATGTCTCCAGACTGATGGGACGGCCTGATCCCTCAGGCCGGTGCGGTGTATTGTTCAGTGCGGCACCGAAATCGTCAGGCAGCGCCAGCCGTCCGCGGTGTGATCGGTGACGAGCGTGCCGTTAGCGCAGACGACCGCGCGTGTTTCGCGCATCGGCACGAACACGCGCACTTGTGACTGCACGCGCGGCATCCATTGCGAACGCTCGAGCGTCACCCGCAAAGTGTTTGCGTCGCCCGTCAGCGTGACGTTCCAGCGGCCTTGCTCGCCGTTGCGCCAGGCTTCGGTCTCGCCGTCGTCCTCGATCGAGCCGCCTTGCGCGGTGCCCGCGTCGGCATACGGCACCGCGAGGAATGCGCGTTCGTCGGCGGGGCGGCCAAAATGCTGCTCGGCGATGTTGAGCGGAATCACGCTGCCTTCACGCAGCAGGAACACCGGCCGCTCGAACGGCGCGGGCAACGTGACGGTCTGGCCGCCGTCGAACGTTTCGCCGCTCCAGTACGACACCCAGCGCGAACCGGCCGGTAGATACACGGCGCGCGTGCTCTGGCCCGGATCGACCACTGGCGCGACCAGCATCGACGGGCCGAGCATCATGTCGTCGCCATCGACGAGGCAGCGCGGATCGTGCGGAAACTCCGCGAACAGCGGCCGCAGCACCGGCTCGTACGCGCTATGCGATTGCCACAGCAGCTCGTAGAGATAAGGGATCAGGCGATAGCGCAGCTTGATCAGGTCTGCCACGTGCCGCGTGACTTCGGGATGCATCCACGGCTCGTTGACGGTGCCGTCGTCGTTCCACGAGTGAATCGAAAAGCGCGGCAGGAAGATGCCGAACGCGACCCAGCGCGCGAACAGCTCCGGCTCCGGGGCCGGACCCGAGAAGCCGCCGATGTCGTGACCGCTATTCGACACGCCCGACATCGCGAGCCCGAGACCCATCTTCAGATTGAAGCGCAGCGTTTCCCACGACGTGTAGTTGTCGCCCGACCACGTCTGCACGTAGCGATGCATGCCGACGCCGCCCGAGCGCGACACGAGGAACGGGCGCCTGTCAGGCGCGTGCTCGCGCTGCGCGTCGTGCGACGCGCGCATCATCAGCTGTGTCTGCAGCACCTTCGCCTGGTGTGCCGGATACGGCTTGCCGAAGCCGCGCGCGATCGCATGCGGCGACCAGATCTCGAACTCGTTGTTGTCGTTCCAGGTGGCCGCGATGCCGTATTTGAGCAGTGCGTCCTTCACGCGAGCTTTCCACCAGTCGATCGTCGCGGGATTCGTGAAGTCGAGGTACCCGCCGACTTCGTCCCAGAACTGCACCCATGCGGGATCGCCATCGGGCGCTTCGATCAACAGGCCGGCGTGGGCGACGTCGTCGAACGCTGGGTGGTCTTGCAGCAGACACGGCTTGATGTTCGCGCACAGACGCACGCCGTGATTGAGATAGCTCCGCACGAAGCCGTCGATGTCCGGAAACTTGTCGTGATTCCAGTTGAACACGTAGCGCTTCGGCCCGATCGACGTATAGCCCGACGACAGATGAAACGAATCGCACAGCACGTCGTGTTCGCGGCAACGCTCGATGAATTTGCCCATCTGCTTTTGCGCGTCCGGCGCGTCGGTATAGCTCATCGTCGAGCCCGAGTAGCCGATGCCCCACTTCGGCATCCACGCGGGACGTCCGGTGAGCCACGTGAAGCGGCGCACCGCGTCGAGCGGCGAGCCGGGCGATGCGATGAAGTAGTAGTCGAGATCGCCATGCTCGGCGATGAAGTGCCGATAGTGGCCGTGATAGTTGTCGAGCTCGCGGCCCATGTCGAAGCGGCAATCGGCGAGCGTGTCGTAGAACAGGCCGAAGCCCGTCGACGTCTGCGGCTGCCACGTCACGTAGAACGGGATGTGCTTGTACAGCGGGTCCGTGGTGCGCGCGCTGTAGCCCATCGCGTCGATGTTGCGCATCTCGTAGCTTTGCCGCGCGCGATCGAGCGAGCCGGCACGCTCGCCGAGGCCCACGTACATTTCGTCGCGGCGCCGCTCGACGTAGTGATAGACGCGCGAGTCCCACCAGCCGAAGTTGTACGCCTGGGTCTTGCGATCGCTCATCACGCGATGCCATGTGCCTTCGTGCAGGATGTCCAAGGCGCAGGCGCCGCCATCTAGCGCCACGCTCACGCGCACGCGCGCCGTTTCGATCACGATGTGACCGGCTGCTTCGTTCACCGTGAACGGCGGCGGCGTGAAGCCGCTCAGGTCGCGGCGCTCGCGGCCTTCGAGCGGCACGTCGTCCATCCCGGGCGCGATCGCCCATGTGCGCGGGCCGCGCGTTTCGCCGTCCGGCAGCACGAGCACGCGGATGATGTCCTCGGCGAGCACGAACAGCTCGATGCGGCAATTCGGCTGCGCGCTTAGCACGACCGGGTTGGCCGCCGGGTTGCCAGCGTGGGGGACGAGCGCGAAGCGCGGCGGATGTTTGAGATTGATCTGTGAACGCATGATGAGTCTTCGAGGAAGGTCAGGCAGCAGTGTTGACGCTCAGTTCGGCGTGGCGCGCGCGGCCGTGGCGCGGCACACCGCGCATCAGGATGATCAGCAGCGTCGCGCCGATGATGTCGAATGCGCCGAGCGCACCGAACAGCGGCGTGTAGCCGATCGAATCGGCGAGCGCGCCGACCATCAGGGAGAAGCCGAGGCCGCCGATCCACGCGGCCATGCCCGCGAAGCCGGCGACGGTGCCGACTTCGCCCGGATCGAATACGTCGGCGGCGAGCGTGTTGACGAGCGCCGAGATCATCTGGTGCGCGAAGCCGCCGACGCAGAAGAGGGCGATGGCCTGGTAGGGCGACGCGACGAGACCGATCGATGCCGGCCCGATCATCATCAGCGCGCCGAGCACGACGCCCGAGATGCGCGACCAGATCAGCGGCACGCGAAAATGCTTCATCAGGAATGGCGACAGATAGCCGCCGAACAGACCGCCCAGGTCCGCGGCTAGAAACGGCAGCCACGCGAACATCGCGATCTGCTTCAGATCCATATGACGCTGCGTGGCGAGATAGAGCGGAATCCAGAAGCTGAACGTCTGCCACGCGGGCTCGGCGAAAAAGCGCGCTTGCGCGATCGCCCAGAAGCGGCGCGTGCGCAGCACTTCACGCACGGTCGCGCGGCGCGCGGCGGGCGGTGCCTGGCCTTCGACGATCGTGGCGCGCTCGGCATCGCTCACGCGCTTGTGCTCGGCGGGCGAGCGGTACAGCACGAACCATGCGGCGGCCCACACGAAGCCGAGCGCGCCGGTCACCGCGAACGCGCTCTGCCAGCCGTAGCGCAGCGAAAGGAAAACGACGAGCGGCGGCGCGAGCAGCGAGCCGAGCGAGGTGCCCGCATTGAAATAGCCGACCGCGACGGATTTCTCGCGATCGGGAAACCATTCGGCGACGACCTTCATGCCGGCCGGAATCGCGACCGCTTCGGACAGGCCCATGAAGCCGCGCAGCGCCGCGAGCGAAAACCAGCTGCCCGCGAAACCGTGGAACACGCCGGTCAGCGACCACAGGCACGCGAACAGCGCGAAGCCGAGGCGCAGGCCGATCAGATCGATGATCAGGCCGCAGACGGGCTGCATCACCGTATAGCCGACCTGGAACGCGCCGACCACGTACGAGTACTGCCGCGTGTTCATGTGCAGCAGTTTCATCAGCTCGGGCGCCATCACCCCGAGCGCGTTGCGCGACAGATAGTTGACGATCGTCCCAACGCACACGAGGGCGATGATCCACCAGCGCAATCCCTTGATCGTTTTCAAAATTAGTCTCCGTGGCGCATGAGCGGTTGCTTCCGACGCAGTGCTCGGATATGCGCGAATTCGAACATTTATTGGTTTTCAATGGCAGTCATCCTATCACTTGGAATCGACCTGGATATCCGGGAAAACCATACTTGGTGCCATGTTTTTCCTTGAGTTTTCGGGATAATTTGATATTTTTTTGCCTGGTATCGGAGTGGTGATCGGATGACTGTGGTGAAAAATATCGAACAGATATGTTCTTTCGAACTTAAAAATGTTCGTTTTCGGGATGTCAGCCAGGCCGCGAGCGGCGCCCGCGCGGAGGGTGCTCTTTCACCGCCGTCTGGCGTGTGTAACCAGACATTACGCCGCCGCCGGCGAGGCGATTTTCAGCATCAGTTATTACAAAGTTGAAATACGCGTGTTGCTGCCTTTGCGTTATATTTCCGCCAACAAAACATGTTCCTACAAAGGTGATCAATGAAGTCCGCTCGTCTTGTTCCGGTTGTGTTCGGCGTGTTGACGTTGGCTGCATCGGGTGCCGCGATGGCCGCGGGGCTCAACATCGGGGTCAATATCGGCATTCCCGCGCCGGTCTACGTCGCACCGGCTCCGGTCTACGCACCGCCGCCGCCTCCGCCGCCGCCCGTCGTCTATCAGCCGGCTCCCGTGTACTACGGCGGTCCGCAAATCGTGATCGGCTGGCATGGCGACCGTTACTGGGACGGCCATCGCTACTGGGCGCGCGACGACTGGTATCGCCACAATCCGCGGGGCCACGGCGGCTATGCGCGCGGCCACTACGACCAACATCGCGGCTGGCACTGAGTCGCCACTTCGTCAGCGCTGAAGCGCGCCAACCGGCCGCAGCGATGACAGAACCGCCCTTGGAGGGCGGTTTTGTTTTTTGTGCTGAAACATCCGTCGCTGATGCATTTCGTCGCAGTCGCCCGCCAGATCGCGCAAGCTAATTGGGTAGAATCCCCCACATCGCCACTGCCCATTTACCAGCACGACTCCATGACAACTGGCTCGCGACGGGTTCAAACGCCTGAGGGACTTCGACACAGCGTGATCCACGGACCCTTGCGAGCCGCGCTCGCCGTCGCGTTGCTGTGCGCGAGTCTGCTCGTCGCACCGCACGCGCATGCCGCGCATGCGATCGCGCAATACGGCGAGCCCAAATATCCGGCCGGCTTCAAGCACTTCGACTACGTCAATCCCGATGCGCCGAAAGGCGGCACGCTCGTGCTCGCGAACCCGAGCCGTCTAACGAGCTTCGACAAGTTCAATCCGTTCACTCTGCGTGGCAATGCGGCGCCCGGCCTCGAATTGATGTTCGAGAGCCTGACGATCGGCAGCAGCGACGAAGTCGCGTCCGCCTACGGGCTGCTCGCCGACGACATCGTCGTCGCGCCCGACGGTCTGTCGGTCACGTTCCACATCAATCCGCGCGCGCGTTTTTCGAACGGCGACCTTGTGACCGCAGACGACGTCAAGTTCTCTCTCGACACGCTGAAGAGCCCGCAGGCCGCGCCGCAGTTCGCATCGCTTTTCAGCGAGATCAAGCGCGCGGTCGTCGTCGATCCGGCCACGGTGCGCTTCGAGTTTCGCGAGCGCAATCGCGAGTTGCCGCTGCTCGCGGGCAGCATGCCGGTGTTCTCGCGCAAGTGGGGGATGAAGCCCGACGGCAGCCGTGTACCGTTCGACCAGCTCGCATTCGAAAAGCCAGTCGGCAGCGGGCCGTATCTGATCGACAGCTACGACAACGGCCGCACGATCACGTTCAAACGCGACCCGCACTATTGGGGCGCCGATCTGCCGGTGCGCGTCGGCATGAACAACTTCGAACGCATCGTCTACAAGCTGTATGCCGATAGCACCGCGCGGCTCGAGGCGTTCAAGGCTGGCGAGTACGACGCGCTGGTCGAATACATCGCGCGCAACTGGGTGCGGCGCGACGTCGGCAAGAAGTTCGACAGTGGCGAGTTGATCAAGCGCGAGTTTGCGCAGCACAACGGCACCGGCATGCAGGGCTTTTTCCTGAACACGCGCCGGCCGCTGTTCCAGGATGTGCGGGTGCGCAAGGCGCTCGATCTCGCGCTCGACTTTCAGTGGCTGAACCGCCAGCTGTTTTTCAACCAGTACACGCGCATCGACAGCTATTTCGCCAACACCGAATGGCAGGCGAAGGGGCTGCCTTCGCCAGGCGAGCTCGCGCTGCTGGAGCCGTTTCGCGCCCAACTCGATCCGGCGGTATTCGGGCCGCCGCCGAAGCAGCCCGATACCGATCCGCCCGGCTCGCTGCGTGCGAATCTGCTGCAAGCGCGCGATCTGCTGCAGCAGGCCGGCTGGACCTATCGTGACGGCGCGCTGCGCAACGCGAAGGGCGAGCCTTTCCAGTTCGAGATACTCGACGACTCGGGTTCGGCCTCGTCGATGGAGCCGATCATCGCGACCTTCACGCGCAATCTGCAAAAGCTCGGCATTACCGCGAACTTCCGCACCACCGACTTCGCGGTCTATCAGAAGCGGCTCGACGCATTCGACTTCGACGTGACGACGATTCGCATGCCCGACGTGCAGGTGCCGGGCTCCGAGCAGATCACCCGCTTCGGCAGCAAGGCCGCCGATACCCCCGGCTCGGACAACGCGATCGGCCTGAAGTCGCCGGCCGTCGACGCGGTGTTGAACGCGCTCGTGCATGCGCAAACGCGCGAGCAGCTGACCGATGCCGCGCACGCGCTCGACCGTCTGCTGACGCATGGCTACTATGTGGTGCCGCACTGGTACAGCGGCACGCATCGCGTCGCGTTCAAGCGCGGGCTCGCGTGGCCGAAGACTTTGCCGCTGTACTATGGCGCGGAGGGCTGGATCACGACGATGTGGTGGTACGAGGATCCGCGGGCGCGCACGCCCACGGGCAGCGCCGACTGATCCGCAGATCCATCGCCCCCACCAACGCGTTCGCACTGGAACACCGCCTATGTGGAGCTACATCCTCAAACGCCTGCTGCTGATGATCCCGACGCTGCTCGGCGTGCTGACGCTGACCTTCGTCGTGATCCAGTTCGTGCCGGGCGGCCCCGTCGAGCAGATGCAGCACGAACTGCGCAAGGGCGCGGAGGGCGCCTCGCCGTTCGGGCTGCGCTCGCATAGCGGCGTCGATGCGCAACAGATCGCGCAACTGAAGCAGTTGTACGGCTTCGACAAACCGCCGCTCGAACGCTACGTGCTGATGCTCAAGCGCTTCGCGACCTTCGATCTCGGCCAGAGCTATTTCCGTCATCAGAGCGTGTTGTCGCTGATCGTGTCGAAGCTGCCGGTGTCGATCAGCATCGGCCTGTGGACGTTCTTTCTCACCTATCTGATATCGGTGCCGCTCGGCATCGCGAAGGCGGTGCGCAACGGTTCGCACTTCGATATCGCGACGAGCCTCGTCGTGCTGGTCGGCTACGCGATTCCGGGCTTCGTGCTCGGCGTGCTGCTGCTCGTGCTGTTCGGCGGTGGCACGTTCCTGCAGCTGTTTCCGCTGCGCAACCTCACTTCCGACAACTGGGACCAGTTGAGCCTCGTCGGCAAGATCCTCGACTATCTATGGCATATCACGCTGCCGATCACGGCGTCGGTGGTGGGCAGCTTCGCGGTCGTCACGATGCTGACGAAAAACGCGTTCCTCGACGAAATCCGCAAGCAGTACGTGCTGACCGCGCGTGCCAAAGGTTTGTCCGAGCGGCGCGTGTTGTGGAAGCACGTGTTTCGCAATGCGCTGCTGCCGCTGATCGTCAATTTCCCGGGCGCGTTCATCGGCGCGTTCTTCACCGGCAGCCTGCTGATCGAAACGCTGTTCTCGCTCGACGGGCTCGGGTTGCTGTCGTATGAATCGGTGATGCGGCGGGACTATCCGGTCGTGCTCGGCACGTTGTATCTGTTCACGCTGATCGGCCTCGTCACGCGGCTGATCTCCGACCTTTGCTATGTGTGGGTCGATCCCCGCATCCAATTCGAACAACTGGAGCGCTGATGAATCGAGCCCGCCTTTCCGCCGACGCGGCGGCGCGCACCGAACCCGCGCGGGCACTGATGTCGCCGTCGCCGGCGCGTCGCGTGTGGCAGCGTTTTCGCCAGCAGCGTCTCGGCTACTGGAGCCTGATCATCTTCGTCGTCGCGTTCGCGGCGAGCCTCGTGGGGCCGCTGTGGTCGAACGACAAGCCGGTCGTCGTGCGCTACGACGGCCATCTGTATTTCCCGCTCGTCGAGACCTACGCCGAGACCACCTTCGGTGGCGACTTCCCCACGCCGACCGATTATCTCGATCCGTACATCCGTCACCGCTTCGATGCGCCGGGCAACTTCGCGCTGTATCCGCCCAATCATTACTACTACGACACGCTCAATTACTTTTCGAAGGCGCCTAACCCGGCGCCACCGTCGCGCGAGAACTGGCTCGGCACCGACGACCGCGGCCGCGATCTGTTCGCGCGTCTGCTGTACGGCTTCGGCGTGTCGGTCGTCTTCGGCCTCGTGCTGACCGTGATCAGCACGATCGTCGGCATCGCCGCGGGGGCGGTGCAAGGTTACTTCGGAGGGCGAACGGACATCGTCGGGCAGCGTCTGATCGAGATCTGGAACGCGATGCCGCAGCTCTATCTGCTGATCATCTTTTCATCGATCTTCGAGCGTAGCTTCGCTCTTTTGATCGTGTTGCTGTCGCTGTTCAACTGGATCGGCCTGTCCGACTACGTGCGCGCCGAGTTCCTGCGCAATCGCCAGCAGGACTACGTGCGCGCCGCGCGCGCGATGGGCCTGTCGCATTGGCAGATCATGTGGCGTCACGTGTTGCCGAACAGTCTGACGCCGGTCATCACGTTCCTGCCGTTCAGCATGAGCAGCGCGATTCTCGCGCTGACGAGTCTCGACTTCCTCGGCCTCGGCGTGCCGCCGCCGACGCCGAGCTTGGGCGAACTGCTCGCTCAGGGCAAGGCGAATCTCGACGCGTGGTGGATCTCGGTGTCGACCTTCGGCGTGCTGGTGGCGATGCTGCTGCTATTGACCTTCATGGGCGACGCGCTGCGCAACGCGCTCGACACGCGTATCTCCGACGCGATACACGCCGGAGGTGGTCAATGAGCGCGTTGCCGCAAATCGATCCGCAATCGACGGACACGCCGCTGCTCGAACTCGACCATCTGCGTGTCGCGTTCGGCGACACGGTGGCCGTCGACGACGTCACGCTCGCGATCGCGCGCGGTGAACGCGTCGCGCTCGTCGGCGAGTCGGGCTCGGGCAAGAGCGTGACCGCGCTGTCGGTGCTGCGCCTGCTGAACGACGCGCAGGTGAGCGGGGCAATCCGCTTCGATGGCAAAGATCTGCTCGCGAAGAGCGAGCGTGCGATGCGTGGCCTGCGCGGCTCGGACATCGCGATGATCTTCCAGGAACCGATGACCGCGCTCAATCCGCTGTATACGATCGGCGACCAGATTGCGGAAACGATCGTCGTGCATGACGGCGTCAGCGCGACCGAAGCGTGCAGGCGGGCGGTCGCGCTGCTCGCGCGCACCGGCATCACCGAGCCGGAGAAGCGCATCAACAGCTACCCGCATCAGCTGTCGGGCGGGCAGCGGCAGCGCGCGATGATCGCGATGGCGCTCGCCTGCCGGCCGCGCCTGTTGCTCGCCGACGAGCCGACCACCGCGCTCGACGTGACGATTCGCGCGCAAATCGTCGAGCTTCTGCTGGAACTGCAGCGCGACGAAGCACAAAAGCGCGGCATGGCCGTGCTGCTGATCACGCACGACCTGAACCTCGTGCGCCACTTCGCGCAGCGCGTCGCGGTGATGGAGCGAGGCGTGCTGGTCGAAACCGGCACGGTCGAGCAGGTGTTCGAGGCGCCGCGCCATCCGTATACCCAGCGGCTGCTCGCGAGCCGGCCGCAGCGCGAGGTCGTGCCGGTGCTGCCGATCTCGCCGGTGCTGCTCGAAGCGCGCGACGTGGCGGTCGACTTCAGAACGAAACTGACCGGCCTGCGTGGCTGGTTCGGCGCGGGGCGGTTTCGCGCGGTCGACGCGGCGAACGTGTCGGTGCGCCAGGGCGAGACGCTCGGGATCGTCGGTGAATCGGGATCGGGCAAGTCGACGCTCGCGATGGCACTGCTCGGTCTGCAGCGCACTGCGCATGGCGAGATCCAGTTTCAGGGCAGGGCGCTCGCGAGCTATCGCGGCGCCGAAAAGACCGCGCTGCGCTCGAATATGCAGGTCGTCTTTCAAGACCCTTTTAGTTCGCTTTCGCCGCGGCAGACGATCGAGCGGATCGTCGGTGAGGGGCTCGCGCTGCATCGGCCGCAGATGACTCCGCAGGCGCGGCGCGACAAGGTCGTCGCGGTGCTGCGCGAAGTCGGCATCGACCGGACCGCGCTGTATCGCTATCCGCATGAATTTTCGGGCGGGCAGCGGCAGCGCATCGCGATCGCGCGCGCGCTGGTACTGGAGCCGCGCGTGCTGATCCTCGACGAACCGACCAGCGCGCTCGACGTATCGATCCAGCAGCAGGTGCTCAAGCTGCTCACCGGTTTGCAGCACAAATACAACCTCGGCTTCGTGTTCATCAGCCACGACCTGGCAGTGATCGGGGCGATGGCGCACCGAGTCGTGGTGATGCAAAACGGATCGATCGTCGAGTCCGGCGAAGTCGAGAAAATTTTTGCTGCACCCGCGCATCCTTACACGCGAAAGCTGCTGAAAGCGGCGCTTGATCGTTGATTTTTCACCCTTTCCCCAATTGAGTGCGTCTGTCGATTGATTTTTCCTATTCCTTTTGACAGGCAAATACTTACTGGCTAGTATCGAGCAAACTTTTTTTCTAGACCCCTGATTTTTTGGCAAAAACTACCGACCAATGCAGCACAGAAACTTCACCCAGGCTTGCACGCGCGTCGTCGCCGGGATGTTCATTGGCGTCTTGATGGCAGCAGCTCCCAGCGCGTTCGCCGACGAAGTAAGCGGTTTTAATCAGAATGCCTCATATCCGACCACCAACGGCTCGGATCCTCTCTCCCTTCTCACTCCCCAAACCAAGGCCGCCGGCAGCGAAAGCGGCAGCGCCAAATCGTTCCTTTCGGGCATGGCCGGCAAAGCGGGCGACGTGGTGGTCGGCGCGTTGAACATGATCGGCGTTCGCTACCGTTGGGGCGGCAATACGCCTGATTCGGGGCTCGATTGCAGCGGTTTCGTGCGCTACGTGTTCCAGGACACGCTCGGTCTCGCGCTGCCGCGCCGTGCCGAGGAAATGAGCCGCGTGGGCGAGAAGGTGCGGGTAAGCGACCTGAAGCCGGGCGATCTGGTGTTCTTCAATACGATGCGCCGCACGTTCTCGCACGTCGGCATCTATATCGGCGACAACAAGTTCGTGCACTCGCCGTCCACCGGCAGCACGATCCGCGTCGACGACATGGATGACGGCTACTGGGAAAAGCGCTTTACGGGTGCGCGTCGGATCGAGACCTCGTATCAGGCCGACGATCTGCGCAAGCGCGTGACCGCGACGATCGGCGGGAATAACTGATTCGGCGCCAGGCCTGGCGATAAAAAAGCCTGCTTCGTTCGAAGCAGGCTTTTTGCGTTTGATGCGCGCATTTTTGCCATGGCGACGCACAGCGACCGTGCGTCGCCGGGCTTTCAGGCTCCCATGCGCCGCGCGGCGAGCTTGCGCTGCAACTCCGGCATCATCTTCGCGACCGCTTCCTCGCCGGCGAGGATCGCGGCGTTGCGCTGTGAGAAATCGCTGCCGCTCATCGCCGCGAGATTCGGCCGGATCACCACGTCGGCGTACTTGTCGAGCTCGTAGGCCTTGATCGTCTGGCCCATGATCGTGAAGGTCTGCATCAACACGTCGAACGAGCTTGCCGTGACGCCGTTTTCCGGTCGCTGGGAGATATCGACGGCGATCACGAAATCCGCGCCCATCTTGCGCGCGAACGACGCCGGTACCGGACTCACGAGACCCCCATCCACGTACTCGTGACCGCCGATCTTCACCGGCTCGAAAATCGACGGCACGCTGCACGACGCGCGCACCGCGATGCCGGTGTTGCCACGCTGGAACAGGATCGGCTGGCCGGTTTGCAGATCGGTCGCGACTACGCCGAGCGGCCTCGCCATCTTCTCGATCGGGCGGTTGTTCAGCGTCGTGTTCAGGTAGTTCTGCAGCGCGACGCCCTGCAGGAAGCCGCGCGTACGAAACGGCATCGCCCAGTCGCTGATCGACGCTTCGTCCATCGACAGCGCGAGCTTGTTCAGCGCGAAGCCGTTCATGCCCGACGCGTACAGCGCGCCGACGACGGAGCCGGCGCTCGTGCCGGCAATCAGGTCGATCTGGATATTGCGCGCCTCGAGAGCCTTGATGACGCCGATGTGCGCAAAGCCGCGCGCGGCGCCGCCGCCGAGAGCGAGCGCGACGCGAACCGGCTTCTGTTGCGCTTTTTCAGGCGGCGAGGGAACGGCGGGCGTCGCGGTGATCGGCGCGCCATCGAGTTTGCCGGCGGTCGTGGTGCAGGCGGCAAGCACCGCGGATGCGGCCGCCAGCGAAAAGCTGCGGCGGCTCAAGTTCGGGGATGAGGGTTTCAACGAGTTCTCCAGCAACGGCGCGCGCGACGCGAGCGGCGTCGCGCGTACCGCGATCAGGCTGAGGTCAGACCGGGCGGATCGCCGACGGCGATTGCGCGCGCTGCAGCGGTGTTCGCTCCGTATCGGATCGATGTGCGGTAAGCCCGCATCGCAGCGCGCGCACATCTTAATGCAAACGATCGGCTCGCGCGGTCCGCTGTAATGAAACGTTGCAGAGGAAGTATTCGGAACTGACGCGGCGCTTTTTCAAGATGAGTTGGGCGAGCGCTGGGAAGGTGCGTACGCAGATGTCCGGACGCCGTTCGCCCATGCGCCTTAGGCCGTTCGGACGAGGGCGGCAACCCGCGTGCGGAAGGTATAATTCGGCTCTTGCACTTATTCCCTCGTGGCCGTGCGCGACGTCGCGCGCAGCATGGGCACGCTCCGCTGCCGCGCTTCGCAGCCATGTTCGCCTGAGCGCCGGCGCCTGTTTTCCGAGTAACCGCTAATGACCACCTCCGTTCGTACCCGTTTCGCGCCGAGTCCCACCGGCTTCATCCACCTGGGCAACATCCGCTCCGCGCTGTATCCGTGGGCGTTCGCGCGCAAGATGAAAGGGACCTTCGTGCTGCGGGTCGAGGACACCGACCTCGAGCGCTCCACGACCGAATCCGTCGACGCGATTCTCGAAGGCATGGCGTGGCTCGGCCTCGATTTCGACGAAGGCCCGTTCTACCAGATGCAGCGCATGGACCGGTACGGCGAAGTGCTGAAGCAGATGCAGGAGGCGGGGCTCGTCTATCCGTGCTACATGTCGACCGAAGAGCTCGACGCGCTGCGCGAGCGCCAGCGCGAAGCAGGCGAAAAGCCGCGCTACGACGGCACGTGGCGCCCGGAGCCGGGCAAGGTGCTGCCGGAGCCGCCCGTGGGCGTGAAGCCGGTGCTAAGGTTTCGCAATCCGCTGACCGGCGTGGTCGCGTGGGACGACGCGGTGAAAGGCCGCATCGAAATCTCGAACGAAGAACTCGACGACCTCGTGATCGCGCGTCCGGACGGCACGCCGACGTATAACTTCTGCGTCGTCGTCGACGATCTCGACATGCGCATCACTCACGTGATTCGTGGCGACGACCACGTCAACAACACGCCGCGCCAGATCAACATACTGCGCGCGCTCGGTGGCGAGCCGCCGGTGTATGCACACCTGCCGACCGTGCTGAACGAGCAGGGCGAGAAGATGAGCAAGCGCCACGGCGCAATGAGCGTGATGGGTTATCGCGATGCGGGGTATCTGCCGGAAGCGGTCGTCAACTATCTGGCGCGCCTCGGCTGGTCGCATGGTGACGCGGAGATTTTCACGCGCGAGCAGTTCGTCGAGTGGTTCGATCTCGAGCACCTCGGCAAGTCGCCGGCGCAGTACGACCAGGACAAGCTGAACTGGCTCAACGCGCACTACATCAAGGAAGCCGACAACGCACGCCTCGCCGAACTGGCGAAACCGTTCTTCGCGGAGCTCGGCATCGACGAAGCCACACTCGCCCAAGGTCCGGATCTGACGGGCGTGGTGGGCCTGATGAAGGATCGGGCGTCGACCGTGAAGGAGATCGCGCAGAACGCCGCGATGTTCTATCGCACTCCGGCACCCGACGCTGAGTCGCTTGCACAGCACGTCACCGACGCGGTTCGTCCGGCGCTCGCTGATCTGGTCGCTGCATTGAATACGGTCGAATGGACCAAGGAGGCGATCGCCGCCGCGCTGAAAGCGACGCTTGGCACGCACAAGCTGAAGATGCCGCAGCTCGCGATGCCGGTGCGTCTGCTGGTGGCGGGTACGACGCATACACCGTCGATCGATAGCGTGCTGATGCTGTTCGGTCGCGACGTCGTCGTTAGCCGCATCGGAAAAGCGCTTGGCTAATCCGTTGGCAGCGTGCGTCAGAGGTTTCGCATGCCTCCGGAGAAAATTCGAATGTAATTGCTCAAAGGGTATTTACAAAGCGCAGATCGCCCTCTAAAATCTCGTTTCTCTGATGTGCGCGGGGGTATAGCTCAGCTGGGAGAGCGCTTGCATGGCATGCAAGAGGTCAGCGGTTCGATCCCGCTTACCTCCACCAAGAGAGCAGAGAGGTTAAAGTGGTTAAGAAGTCAGATGGTTGTAGAAAAAAGACTTCACAAATCGCTGAAATGTAGTTAAAATTTCGGTCTTCGCTGTTGACCAGAAAACAGCTTGGCGAATTAACTGAAAAGTTAGCGCGAGTTGATCAAGTCAAAAGCGAATTGAGACGGATCTGAAAAGATTTTGTCCCCTTCGTCTAGAGGCCTAGGACATCACCCTTTCACGGTGAGTACAGGGGTTCGAATCCCCTAGGGGACGCCAAACATCAGCGTCGCTTTAGTATTCGAGTAGTAGAGCAGCGCAGCTTGCAGAGAATTAACCGACGCTCGCAAGCAGGGTGTAAAGACTGGAGTGGTAGTTCAGTCGGTTAGAATACCGGCCTGTCACGCCGGGGGTCGCGGGTTCGAGTCCCGTCCACTCCGCCAGACAAAGCCCGTTCACACATACTTGAACGGGCTTTTTCATTAAAGGTGTAAGCAGTACGTTGTCCCCTTCGTCTAGAGGCCTAGGACATCACCCTTTCACGGTGAGTACAGGGGTTCGAATCCCCTAGGGGACGCCAGAACATCGGCGTCGTTCGGTTGGAAGTTTGAACGGTGCAGCAGGCTGAGAGTATGGCTCGCAGGCTGCGATGCAAAATCTGGAGCGGTAGTTCAGTTGGTTAGAATACCGGCCTGTCACGCCGGGGGTCGCGGGTTCGAGCCCCGTCCGCTCCGCCAGATTTGAGAAAGCCCACTTCGCGAGAAGTGGGCTTTTTTTATTGTGCGCCCAGCATGGGCGCACTCCTGCGAGTGCAAGTCCCGCCATAAGCTGGTCACAGCGAATGAAGTGAAGCGCAACTGCATGACGGCGGCCGAATGTGGGAAGGAAGCGTGGAGCGTAAGTCGCGAGCCGATAAACGAGAACCGCATAGAAGGCGTTGCCAAGCAGGGCGGGCGGGTAATAGACCGCGAAGCTCTCGTGACCAAGGCGAAGCGGCGTAAATGCGGCGGCTGTGCCATGAAGGAGTGCGCTCTTACCTGGGGAGATCTCGCCTCATGCCTGAAAGGGCGACGGCGTCGAGCCGGAGCGAGAAGTCAGCAGAGGCCGTAAGTAGTCACAGGACAGGTCAGTGAGACTGGAGCTGGTGATGAAGGGCCGAACGGGAGGGAGTGTCCAGCGCCATGTCGATGCGACAGGAATTGCGTCAGATGCCCGCGCAAGCGGGGCGATCGGGAGGCACGCGCGGTTAAGCTGCGCCTATTTCCGTGAGCGACGAAGCCTGTTGCCCGCGCCATGAATCCGGGGACACAGGGTCACCGCTGCTGGTAGCGGCGTTGACGAAAGAGAACCTGAAGCACGCGTTCAAACGGGTACGGGCCAACACCATCTGGTGACAGCGTGGCCCGCGATTTATGAACAGTTGCAGAAGGGGACGTACCGGCCCGGTCCGGTATGGCGGGTGACGATCCCGAAACCGGACGGAGGTGAGCGCGAGCCTGGCATCCCGACGGTAACGGACCGGCTGATCCAGCAGGCGCTGCGGCAGGTGCTGCAGCCGGTTCTGGACCCGACCTTCAACGAGGAGAGCTACGGCTTCCGGCCCGGACGGCGTGCGCACGACGCGGTGCTTGCCGCGCAGTCGTACGTGTAGTCGGGCCGGCGAATCGTAGTGGACGTTGATCTGGAGAAGTTCTTCGACCGGGTCAACCACGACATCCTGATTGACCGTCTACAGAAAACGAATTGGGGAGGCCAGCGTGATCCGGCTGATCCGCCGTTGCTGGCCAACGTGTTGCTCGACGTGGTGGACAAGGAACTGGAACGGCGCGGCCACTGCTTCGTGCGCTGTGCCGACGATGCGAACGTGTATGTCCGCAGCCGTCGTGCTGGTGAGCGGGTGATGGCGCCTGCGCATAGGACCGTAACCGCTCCGTTTCTACTGCCGTTGCCGGGCGCCTCCCGGAAGGCTCGGGACAAACAGCCATTGCCAGCGCGCGCGGCCTGTTTTACCGTTTATCCGACTCATCCTCGCGGTCCTGCCATGTTCGATCCCACCGAAGCTCCGTCACCGTTTCATCTGCGCACGGCCAGCATGGACGATTTCGAGTTTGCCGAGGCGCTGACCCGCAACAACATGGGCGGCTACTATCGCCGGCATCATCTGGTGTGGCGCAGCGATCTGTTTCTCGGCAGTTGGCGCGAATCGGAGAATTTCATTCTCGAAGTGGATGGCGTGCCGATGGGCGTGCTGCGTATCACCGAGGAGGGTGATTCGCTGCATATCCGCGACGTGCAGATCGCCGAAGGATATCGTCGGCTTGGCGCCGGTACGTTTCTGCTCGACATCTCGCATCAATGGGCGCGCGAGCGCGGGCTGCGCGAGTTGCAGTTGCGCGTGTTCGTCGACAATCCGGCGGCGCGACTCTATCAGCGCAAGGGCTATAAGCTCGCCGGGCCGCGGCTCGCGCAGCTAGGCGCAATCCGTCATCTGGCGCGGCGGGTTTGAGGCGTGCCCCGCATTGATGGCCGACGCGCAGCGCAAGTTGTCGCCATTCACCGCTCGGCGACGTCCGTCGAACCGGCTTGATCCTGTGCCGTTTCATCATCCGCTTGCGCGTCATCATGCTCGCCGTTGCTCGCGCGATGCTCGGCGCCTCGCTCGATAAACGCGCGTGGACTCGCGCCGAACGCACGCCGGAACATCGCGGAGAAGGCGCTCTGGCTCTGATAGCCCAGTTCCTGCGCGACGTGCGACAGCGGCCGTCCCTGGCTCAACAATGGAATGGCGCGCGCGAGAATCGCCTGCTGACGCCACTGCGAAAAACTCACACCCAGCTCCTGGCGGAACAGCCGCGCGATCGTGCGCGTGCTCGCGCCCACCGTCGATGCCCACTGCTCGAGCGACTGGCCATGCATCGGGTCGGCGATCACGGCCTCGCACAGCGCGCGCAGGCGCTTTTCGCTGGGCATCGGCACGGACAGCGGCAACGGCTCGGAGCGCGTCAGTTCATCGAGCGCGAGCGCGCCGAGCAGTTGCTCGCGCGCGGTGGACAGGCCAGCCGTATCGAGCGCGGCAATCACCTCGCGCAACAGGTTCGATACTTCGACGACGCGCGGCGTATCGAGCCCGGCCGGCACCGTACTCTCGGTGATGTACAGCGTGCGCAGGAACGCATCCTCGACGGCGACCACTTCGTGCGTCACATGCGGCGGCAACCAGATTGCGCGCGATGGCGGCACCATCCATGTCGTGCCCGTCGTTGCGACCCGCAGCACGCCGCGCGACGCATACGCGACCTGCGCCCAGGCATGCGTATGACGCGCGATATGCCAGCCCGCCGGCATTGGCCGCGAGCGCACGCGGATCGGATGCATCTCGTTCGGCGCGAACTCGGGCGGTATGTCGGCGAAACGCACGCGGCTCAACAAGTCGGAGTCGGAGGACGAGGTCATGGCAAGGTCGGTTCGGATCACGGAGCTGGCAACGGCGAAGCGCGGTCGAGGCCATTCACCGCCGCGGGCATCAAGCATTGTAGGCCGTGCCCAGTTTCTGTTGCCGACGGGCCGCCGTTGCATAATGTCCCGATGGCCCCCGAGCCACCGACATCACCTCTGACCATGGAGACTCAACGACGATGCAGACCGTCTTTGTCTACGGCACGCTGCGTGCCGGTGAAACCAACGACATCAGCGAAGCCGCCGCGCGCAACGACATCCCCGCACCGAGCCTGCTCGGCAGTACCACCGTGCGCGGGCATCTGTTCGATTTTGGCGCCTATCCGGGTCTCGTCGTCGACGAAGCGGGCATCGACGTGCGCGGCGACGTCTATGAAATCGACGATGCGCTCGTCGCGGTGCTCGACGAAATCGAAGCCGTGTATCCGGGCGTCGAGGATCGTTTTCTGGCACGTGAGGTGATGGTCAAAGTGGACGGCAACGTCGTGAATTGCCGCTTCTATCCGGTCGCGCCGAGCGCGGTAAAAGGGTTGCCCGAGATCCGTTCAGGAGATTGGGTCGAACATCGGCGCACGCGCTGAGCTGGTCCACGAAGGCGAGCAAAAAAACGGCGCGCCACGTATGTCCGCGGCGTGCCGTCGTGCAAGCCGATGCGATCACCTGGCTCGAGCAGGCCCAAGGCGCTCGAGCCCGCATCATCAGCACCATCAAATCTCTTCGTAAAGCGGCAGCGTCAGAAAATCGGTGAACTGCTCCGCAGTCGACATCTGCTCGAAGATCTGCGCGGCACGCTCATACGGCTTCGTATCTTCGCCCACCGTCTGTTTGACCTTGTCGAGCTCCTGCGCCGCGAGCTCGCGCACCAGTTCGACCGTCACCTTGCGACCGTCGTCGAGTTTGCCCTTCGGCGAGCGGATCCACTGCCAGACCTGCGAGCGCGAAATCTCGGCGGTGGCCGCATCTTCCATCAGGTTGTGAATCGGCACACAGCCATTGCCTGCGAGCCACGAACCGAGGTAGTGAATGCCGACGTTGATGTTGTTGCGCAAGCCCGCTTCGGTGATCGGCGCTTCCGGGCGGAAGTCGAGCAGGTCGGTCGCGGCCACGAGCACGTCGACGCGCTGCTTGCCGATCTGGTTCGGCCGATCGCCGAGCACCTTGACGAACTCTTCCATCGCGACCGGCACGAGGCCCGGGTGCGCGACCCAACCGCCGTCGTAGCCGTCGCCCGCGTCGCGCGCCTTGTCTGAACGCACGCCGGCCATCGCCTTGTCGTTCGCGGCCGCATCGTTCCTGATCGGAATCAGCGCGCTCATGCCGCCGATCGCCGGCGCGTTGCGGCGATGGCAGGTCTTCAGCAGCAGCAGCGCGTACGCGCGCATGAACGGCGAGGTCATCGTGATCTGCGAGCGATCGGCGAGGCAGAAGTCGCGGTCGCTCTTGAACTTCTTGATCGCCGAGAAGATGTAGTCCCAGCGGCCCGCGTTCAGGCCCGAGCTATGTTCGCGCAGCTCGTACAGGATCTCGTCCATTTCGAACGCGGCGACGATCGTCTCGATCAGCACCGTCGCGCGAATCGTGCCGCGCGGTACGCCGACCGCTTCCTGCGCGGCGACGAAGATGTCGTTCCACAGCCGCGCTTCGAGATGGCTCTCCATCTTCGGCAGATAGAAGTACGGGCCCGAGCCGCGCGCGATCAACTCCTTCGCGTTGTGCACCATGTACAGCGCGAAATCGAAGATGCCACCCGACACGCGCTGGCCGTCGACCTTCACGTGCTTCTCGTCGAGATGCCAGCCGCGCGGACGTACGATCAGCGTCGCGGTCCTGTCGTTGAGCCGATACGCCTTGCCGTTCTGTTCGAGCGAGATCGTGCGGCGCACCGCGTCCTTCAGATTGATATGACCGGTGATCTGATTGTCCCAACTCGGCGCGTTCGAATCCTCGAAGTCGGTCATGTAGGAGTCGGCGCCCGAATTGAGCGCGTTGATGATCATCTTGCGCTCGACGGGGCCGGTGATCTCGACGCGCCGGCACTGCAGATCCTGCGGCAGCGGCGCGATCTTCCAGTCGCCTTCGCGCACGCTCTTCGTGGCGGCGAGGAAGTCGGGCCGCTCGCCCGCGTCGAGCCGCTTCGCGCGCTCGACGCGCGCCTGCAGCAACTGCTGACGGCGCGGCTCGAACGTACGGTGCAAGGCCGCGACGAGTTCCAGCGCTTCGCGGGTGAGGATCGCTTCAAAGCCGGGCTTGATGTCGCCGGTGATTTCCATGCCTTGCGGCAACGACAGCGAATGAGCCATGTTGTCTCCTTGGTCGGTCAGATTGCAAAAATGCGAAGGTTGAAAAGGGGGAAGTGGATTGCCGAATGCGAGGGGTGCCGTCATACGCGCGGGCCGGCGCGCTTGCGACTGCCACTGCCATGAATTTTCGTTCGACGGCCGCCGCTCGAGCGTGACGACGTCGCGAGTGTGTGCAGAAAGTCCAGCAGATCGTTCATGCCGCCACCGGTACCATGCGGCGTCACGCCGAGCTCTTCGACGGGCAGGTTCTGCCGGTTCAGCCAGAACGTCGTGAAGCCGAACCATGTCGCGCCCGCGACGTCCCAGCCGTTCGACGACACGAACACGATCTCGCGCGCGGCCACGCCGAACGCGTCGGGGCCGAGCGCATACGCGGCAGGCGAGGGTTTGTACGCGCGCACGGCGTCGGCCGACAGCACGTGATCGAAGAGGGCGTTCATGCCGGCGCTCTTGACCGCGATGTCGAGCATTTGCGGATTGCCGTTTGACAGAATCGCGAGCCCCACGCGTGGCGCGGCGGCGGCCTCGCGCAACGCACGCAGCACGGGCACCGCGTCGGGAAATGCGGACAGGCACGCGTATTCGTCCATCAGCCGCTTTTCGGCCGCGCGGCCGAGCGTGAGCTGCAGTCTTTTCGCGGCGAAGCGCAGCGCGTCGAGCGTGATGTCCCAGAACGGGCGGTAGTGTTCGCCGGGGGCGTCGCTGCGCGCGGCGAGCGTGCGCAATTGCGTGTATTCGATCTGCTTCTGGCGCCACAGCTGCGACAGCGCGTCGCCGTGGCTGGGGAACAGTTGCTCCGCGGCGGCGATCACCGAATGCACGTCGAACAACGTGCCGTAGGCGTCGAAAATCACTGCTCGCGGGGAAGGTGTCGTTGTGGCCGACATTGCCATGCGCTCCTGTCAGAGGTCGGGATCGATTGTATTGCTGACCTTAGGTGCTAAAAAATAGGCTAAAGATCACTTGATCTTTTACTTTTTCGTCCCTAATGTGACGCGCACTGCTCACTTTTCCGCCTCGCCGCGGCGCGCATCGTTCATGGACCGTTTCAAGCAGATCGAGACCTTCGCCACTGTCGCGGCCAAAGGGAGCCTGTCCGCGGCGGCGCTCGCCGAGGGCGTCGCGCCCGCGATCATCGGCCGGCGCATCGACGCACTGGAGGAGCGCCTCGGCGTCAAGCTGCTCGTGCGCACGACGCGCAAGATCACGCTGACCTTCGAAGGCTCGGCCTTTCTCGAAGACTGCCAGCGCATTCTTCACGACATGCAGAACGCCGAGGCGAGCGTGTCGGCGGGCGGCGTGAAGGCGAGCGGCCATCTCCGGCTGTCGGCGCCGGCCGGCTTCGGGCGCCGGCACGTGGCGCCACTGGTGCCCGCGTTCACGGTCGCGCATCCGGACGTGTCGATCACGCTCGATCTGTCCGACCGTCTCGTCGACCTCGTCAACGAAGGCTTCGATTGCGCGGTGCGGCTCGGCGAATTGCCCGATTCGTCGCTGGTGTCGCTGAAGCTCGCGGAGAACCGGCGCGTATGTGTCGCGTCGCCCGCGTATCTGAGCCGGCGCGGCGCGCCGCACAGCCTGGCCGACCTCGCGCGCCACAACTGCCTCGCGCTCGGCGCCAGCGCGAACCAGCAGCGCGGCTGGATGTTTCAGCACGACGGCAAGGTCGTGTCGATCAAGGTATCCGGCACGATGGAGTGCTCGGACGGCGCGGTGCTGCACGAATGGTGTCTCGCCGGACACGGGCTCGCGTGGCGCTCGTGGTGGGAGGTCGGTGCGGAGATCGCGACGGGCCGCCTCGTCAGCGTGCTCGACGAATTCGCCGCGCCGCCGATCGGCATCCACGCGGTGTTTCCGCAGCGCCGTCACCTGCCGCTGCGGGTGCGGCTGTTTCTGGACTTTCTCAAGCATACGTACGGCGAACCCGGTTACTGGGACTGATGCGCCAATCTCCAGACAGACGCGAGTACCCGCATTCATACGCATTACAATCGTTTCGAGCAACCTGCACCCTGGGCTTTGTTGGACGCTGACGCCGTCTGCGGGCAGCCGGCGACGGAGGGGATCATGTTCAGGCACATCCTGGTTCCGACCGATGGTTCAGATCTGTCACGCAAGGCGATAGCGGGCGCGATCGACCTCGCGCAGGCCGTGGGCGCCCGCGTTACCGCATACGCCTGTCTGCCGCAATATCCGTACTCGCCGTTCTCCGATGTCGTGGTCGAACCGCCCGGCGAGTTCCTGCAACGCAGCGAGCGTGAGGCGCGCGTGCATCTGCGCGAAGTCGAGCATGCGGCGCACCGCGTCGGCGTCAGTGTCGAGAGCCGCACGAGCGTGCATCCGGCGCCGTATCTCGGCATCATCGAAGCGGCCGAGCAGGGGCGCTGCGACGTGATCTTCATGGCATCGCATGGGCGGCGCGGGCTCGGCAGCCTGCTGATCGGCAGTGAAACGCAGCGCGTGCTCACGCATACGAAAATTCCTGTGATCGTCTATCGCTGAATCGCTTGGCACTGCCGGCAGCGTGCCGGCATGCACCGCCTTCTAAAAAAAGCGCGCCGGCGGCGCTGCCGGCGCGTTCAGGTTCGCCGCACGCTTGCCGCGTGCTGGCTTCTTTCAGACTCTCCGGCCGTCGGCGTTCGCGCTGACGCTCTCACCAATCCAGGACGGCACGGCCCTCCCTGCGTCGGCGGCACTCTGGTGGTGCCGCTCGACGTTTGCCGATCGTTCCTGCGCTCAGGCCACGGGACTGCATAACCCGACTGGCTGATCTCAGGCGACCTTCTTGTCGAAGAACTGCTCGTTTTCCGTCGAACCGTGCAGCGCGGTCGTCGATGCTTCGCGCTCGACCGTCTGCGTGACCGCGTCGAAGTAGCCGGTGCCGACTTCACGCTGATGCTTGACCGCGGTGAAGCCTTTTTCGGCCGCCGCGAACTCCGCCTGCTGCATTTCGACGAACGCGGTCATCTGGTTGCGCGCATAGCCGTACGCGAGGTTGAACATCGAGTAGTTCA
Source organism: Paraburkholderia sp. CI3 (assembly GCF_050436505.1). Taxonomy (NCBI): domain Bacteria; kingdom Pseudomonadati; phylum Pseudomonadota; class Betaproteobacteria; order Burkholderiales; family Burkholderiaceae; genus Paraburkholderia; species Paraburkholderia sp. CI3. The sequence goes on along the minus strand of NZ_JBNDMI010000004.1, from coordinate 1,252,150 downwards.
GCGCGTGGAAGCCGGCCAGCGTGATGAACTGGAACTTGTAGCCCATCGCGCCGAGTTCGCGCTGGAACTTCGCGATCGTCGCGTCGTCGAGGTTCTTCTTCCAGTTGAACGACGGCGAGCAGTTGTACGACAGCAGTTGGTCCGGGTACTCCTTGTGGATCGCGTCGGCGAATTGCTTGGCGAACTCGAGGTCCGGCTTGCCGGTTTCGCACCAGATCATGTCTGCGTACGGCGCATAGGCGAGGCCGCGCGAGATTGCCTGCTCGAGACCGGGCTTCGTGCGATAGAAGCCTTCGACGGTACGCTCGCCGGTCAGGAACGGGCGGTCGTTGTCGTCGATGTCCGAGGTCACGAGGTCGGCGGCTTCCGCGTCGGTGCGGGCGAGCAGCACGGTCGGCACGCCCGACACATCGGCGGCCAGACGCGCGGCTGTCAGCTTCGCGACGGCTTCGCGGGTCGGCACGAGCACCTTGCCACCCATGTGACCGCACTTCTTGACCGATGCGAGCTGGTCTTCGAAGTGCACGCCGGACGCGCCCGCTTCGATCATCGCCTTCATCAGTTCGAACGCGTTCAGCACGCCGCCGAAACCGGCTTCCGCGTCGGCCACGATCGGCGCGAAGTAATCGACGTAGCCTTCATCGCCCGGGTTCTTGCCTTCCGACCACTGGATCTGGTCGGCGCGCGTCAGCGTGTTGTTGATGCGCTTGACGACGAGGGGCACCGAGTTGGCCGGATACAGCGACTGGTCCGGGTACATTTCACCGGCGACGTTGGCATCCCCCGCGACCTGCCAGCCCGACAGATAGATTGCCTTCAGACCAGCCTTCACCTGCTGCATCGCCTGGTTGCCGGTCAGCGCGCCGAGCGAGTTGACGAACGGCTCGTTGTTGACGGCGGCCCACAGCTTTTCCGCGCCGCGCTTCGCGAGCGTGTGCTCAGGTTGCACCGAGCCGCGCAGACGCACCACGTCTTCGGCCGAGTAGGTGCGCTTGACACCTTTCCAACGCGGGTCCGTTTCCCATTGCTGCTTGAGTTGCTGCACTTGCTGTTCGCGGGTCATGGTCATGATGTGCTCCTTCGATGCCAGTTATGGAGGATGGGCGACTCTGTCTTCTCGAAGCGTCGGGCCCGGAGAGGCGTTCTGTTTCGTGAAGTCTTATATAAGAGTCTAGGCAAATCGAAGGACGCGCAATAGACGCCGCAAAGCGTTTTTCCAATATTTATTTTTATATAAAATCAATGACTTGATGCTTGCGTTTCGCGATAAGAAACGATATTTTCCCTGTTGCAATAGTCCTTCTTGTGCCTTGCAGCATGATTTTTTACGACGCAAAAAAATTTTTTACATCGTGAAATTTGGGGCGGGCAGTCGATAGACGAAAAAAAACCGGCGCCCGAGCGCCGGTTTTCTTCTGTGTCACGGACGGCGCGAAGCCATCCGGTCGGTCAGGTGGGTCGCTATTAGCTGCCGCGACGTGCCGAACGGGGACCGTCGTTGCGGCGCGCGCCGTAGCCGTCACGCGAGCCACCGCCGAAGCCTTCGCGCGAACCGCCGTGGCTTTCGCGCGAGCCGAAGCCTTCGCGCGAACCGCCGGCCGACTTGTTACCCCAGCCGCCGCCGTTGCTGTTGCCGGTGCCGTTACCGTTGCGCGAGCCGCCGTAGCCGCCCGGCTTGCCCGAGCCGCTGCCGAAGCGACGGCCGTTACCACCGCCAGGACGGCCGCGGCCGCCGAAGCCAGGACGGCCGTTGCCCGAGGGCGCCGCCTTGCGCGGCTCGAAGCCTGCGACGACGTTGACCGGAAGCGGCGTGCGCACGAAGCGCTCGATGCGCTTCAACGCGCCCTGTTCGGCGTGATGCACGAGGCTCACGGCGATACCCGAGCGGCCCGCACGGCCGGTACGGCCGATACGGTGCACGTAGTCTTCGGCGAACTTCGGCAGGTCGTAGTTGAACACGTGCGTGATGCCCGGGATGTCGATACCGCGAGCTGCGACGTCGGTCGCAACCAGCACGCGCACGCGGCGCTCGCGCAGTGCGCGGATCGTGCGGTTACGCGCGCCTTGCGGCAGGTCGCCGTGCAGCGCGGCCGATTCGAAGCCGGCGTCGGCCAGACGGCCCGCCAGCTGGTCGGCGTCCATCTTGGTGGCCGTGAAGACGATGGCCTGGTCGAGGCCGTCGTCACGCAGCAGATGGTCGAGCAGACGGTCCTTGTGATCGCGGTCGTCGACGTAGTGGACGGTTTGCGCGATGTTGGTGCGCTGTTCCATGCGCTGGACGATCTCGATCCGCTCCGGGTCCTTCAACAGACGGCCGGTCAGCGAACCGATCTTGCCGTCGAGCGTGGCCGAGAACAGCATCGTCTGGCGCGTAGCCGGCGTAGCGGCGACGATCGTTTCGATGTCTTCGATGAAGCCCATGTCGAGCATGCGGTCGGCTTCGTCGAGCACGAGGATCTGCAGTTGCGACAGATCGATGCGGCCGCGCTCGAGGTGGTCGATCAGACGGCCCGGCGTTGCGACGAGGATTTCGGGGTTCTTCGCGAGCAGCATCAGTTGCTGGCCATAAGCGACGCCGCCGAGAATGCTGAGGGTGCGCAGGCGCTTCAGGTGCTTGCCGTACGTCGCGGCGGCGGTCGTGACCTGCATCGCGAGTTCACGGGTCGGGGTCAGCACCAGCATGGTCGGACGCGCGACCGGCTGCGGACGGCGGCCGCGGCCACCGTCGGCCGGGCGCGGTTCGCGCGGCTGGCTCGCCTGCGTCTTTTGCAGCTGCGAGAAACGCTCGATGGCGGGCAGCATGAACGCGGCGGTCTTGCCCGAGCCGGTCGGGCTCGAAACCAGCAGATCGCGGCCGGCGATCGCTGCCGGCACCGCGCGTTGCTGCACCGGCGTCGGGTGCTCGTAGCCGGCGGCGGTCAGCGCGGAGACGACGTCCGCGGACAGGCCGAGCGACGCGAAGGTCGGCTGGGCGTCAGCCTGCGCGGCGACTTCGGGAGCGGCGGGCGAAAGACCGAGTGCTTCGTCGGCGATGACGTTCAACGGGCTGCTGGGAGTGTTGCTCAAAGTCATGTGAATCCTTGAAAACGATCCTGGGTGGTTCATCGGATGAAAACGTCAACGCCAATCGGCATACCCAAGTCGTCGGATTCAGCGAGCAAAACAGCAGCGAGCAAATCGAAAAACGGGGGCAACTCGCGACAATGAAGGCGAGTTTTTCGTTAGAAGCTGTATCGGATGCGACGTGCCAACATGGCGAGTCGCCAGCCTGGGACTTGAGCCCGGAGTGGGCTAGGCAGAAGGGGACAGGTTCTAAACTGGATTGGAGCAAACGCTATGGACGCTGCGCCGCGAGGACCGCTGGAAAAGACGGGCAAAGCAGTGAAGCGCAGGCAGGATTATAGCGACATTTGCTGCACTGCGCCACCATTCAGGCAGTTCCGACAGAAGAAAGTGCCGAAATGAAGTAGGCGAGCGAGGGCGGCGGCCCGGAGCTTCGTGTCCGAAACCGCCGCAAGGCGGTCGCCGCATTGCCAGACGGCCATTTCGGCAGATGATTGGCGCGCCGGAAACTCAGGCCGCGGTGCCGCTCTTCAGCGATTCGACGAGTTCGATGTATTGCTGCTTCGCCGCGTCCTGCGTGGTGCCCTTGAGCGCCGCCCACGCATCGTACTTGTATTTGCCGACGATGTCGGTGAAGCCCGGCTTGTCGCCGTGCACGTCGCCTTCGCTCGCCTGCTTGAAGAGCGCATAGAGACGCAGCAGCGTCAGGTTGCCCGGACGCTCGGGCAGTTGCTTGACGTCTTGCTGGGCTTGCTCGAACTGGGAATTGATGTCGGTCATGGTCGTTTGGCCCGCGTGGCGGGATAGATGAGATCGGCCGAAAATCATAGCAATTGCCCGCCGCCCCGGGACCGAGGGCTTATTCCAAACGATGGCGGCCGCGAAGCCGGGCAGCGCGGCCGCGCAAACCACGATTCAGGCGCACCGCGCCGATTACAATACGGTCCATGACTCAAACAGTGCTCCTTGCCCTCGATACATCGACCGAGTTCTGCTCGGCGGCGCTCGTGTCCGCGTCCGTCGATGCCGCCGGTCAGCCCAGCGCCGAACCGCGCGTCTGGGTTCGTCACGAACAAACCGGCGCGGTGTCCAGTACCCGCCTGCTGCCGGCGATCCGCGAGCTGTTCGACGAAGCCGGCCTCACGCTGGCGGATTGCGACGCGATCGCGTTCGGCTCGGGTCCGGGTTCGTTCACCGGGCTGCGTACGGCGACCGGCGTCGCCCAAGGCCTCGCGTTCGGCCTGAACCTGCCGGTCGTACCGATCGGCACGCTGCTCGCGTGCGCGGAGAGCGCCCGCCTGCGCGATCCGTCGACGACGCGCGTGCTCGCCGCGCTCGACGCGCGCATGGACGAAATCTACTGGGCCGACTACGCGTGGGACGACACGCAACACGAATGGCGCACCGTGCAGGCGGCGACGCTCGATGCACCCGAGCGGCTCGTGCTGCCCGACGTGCCGTTCACACTCGCCGGCAACGCGGCCGCCGCGTTCGGCGAGCGCTTGCCGGCGGTCGCGGCCGCGCGGAGCGTCGATGGCCAAGCGTTGCCGCATGCGTTGCCGCTCGCGTACGCGGCGCTGCGCGCGTTTCATGCGGGCCGCACGGTGCGCGCCGATCAGGCCGCACCCGAGTACGTGCGCGACAAGGTCGCGCAGACGACCGCAGAGCGCATGGCCGACAAAGCGGCGAAATCAGCCAAAGCGGCTCATAGCGCCGAGCAGTCCGCGCAGCACGCGCCCGATGGCGGCTCCGGCCAACCGTCCCACGACGAGGCGCGCCCATGAGCGGCGTGCTGCTCACGGACCGCTACATGTCGCCGATGACCGAAAGCGACCTGGACGAAGTCGCCGCGATCGAGAAACTTGCGTATGAGTTTCCGTGGAGCCGCGGCAACTTCGGCGACTCGCTGCGCAATGGCTATTTCGGCGTCTGTCTGCGTCACGTGACGGGGACGTTGATCGGCTACTGCGTGCTGATGCCGGTCGTCGATGAAATGCATCTGCTGAATCTGTGCGTCACGCCGCAAGCACAAGGCGCCGGCGCAGGCCTCGCGCTGCTGCGCGAGGCGGTGCGCATCACGCACGCGGAGAGGCTCGAGGGGCTGCTGCTCGAAGTGCGGCCGTCGAATCGTCGGGCGATCCGGTTGTACGAGCGCTTCGGCTTCGCGTCGATCGGCCGGCGCAAAAATTATTATCCGGCGCGGCATCGCGGCCGGGAGGACGCGATCGTGATGCGTCTGTCGTTAGCCACGGAGGGCGCAGATGGCGCTGCATGAATCGGTGCTCGAAGAATTTGGACTCGCGCCGTTGTGGGTGCGTCGCGGACTCGCGGCGCGAGAGGAGGTCGGGCAGCATGATGCGCTGCAGTCGCCGCGGGAACACGCGGAAGACTTGCGTCGCGCGGAGCCTGCGACGCAGACCTCGTGCGAACCGCTGCGCGCGTCCGCCGAGGTGCAGCCGCCGCAAGTGCAGCGCGAATCCACGCCGCGCTTCGACGAAACTGCAGCGCAGCGCGAAACATCAGAATCGCAAACTGACTTTTCAGCCCCGCCGACTTTCGACGCCCCTCCCGAGCACGACTTCGCGTGGTTCGACGATCCAACCGCATCGGCCCCTGCGCCCGCCGAAGCGCGCCGCGACGCGCCCGCGCTGCCGTCTACCCACACACTCGACTGGGACGCGCTCGCCGAGCGCGTCGCCGGATGCGAGGCGTGCCGGCTGTGCGAGAAGCGCACGAACACGGTGTTCGGCGTCGGCGATCGCGAGGCCGACTGGATGCTGATCGGCGAAGCGCCCGGCGAGAACGAGGACCGACAAGGCGAACCGTTCGTTGGCCAGGCCGGCAAGCTGCTCGACAACATGCTGCACTCGCTCGCGCTCGCGCGCGGCACCAACGTGTATATCGCGAACGTGATCAAGTGCCGGCCGCCTGGCAATCGCAATCCGCAGCCGGACGAAGTCGCGCGTTGTGAACCTTATCTACAGCGTCAGGTGTCGCTCGTGAAGCCGAAGCTGATCGTCGCGCTCGGCCGTTTCGCCGCGCAAAGTCTGCTCAGGACCGACGCGAGCATTTCGTCGTTGCGCGGCCGCGTGCACACGTACGAGGGCGTGCCGGTGATCGTCACCTATCACCCGGCCTATCTGCTGCGTAGCCTGCCCGACAAGGCCAAGGCCTGGGCGGATCTGTGCCTCGCGCGTGCCACGTGGCTCGCGAACGGCGGCGTGCCGTCGAACGAATCAAAGTGACGATGCCCGAGGGACCGGCGGCGCGCATGCCCGCCGCGTTTGTCAGCCGCGCGGCGCTTCTCGATACCTTGCTGGGTTTGCGTGGCGATGCTTCAGTCGATGCGCTGCGCGATCCCGCTGTCCGCGATCTCGCGTGGCTGCTGCTCAGTCCCGATCTGTTGCGCCCTCAGCTTCCCACAGGCGCGCTCGCCGATCCTTTCGGCACGCCGCAGGAATTGCAGGCCACGCTCGACTGGCTGCGCGCGCTCGACGCCGCGCCGGCACTTCTGCGTCAGGATCTCGCGGCAACGCGTATCACGCGCCTTGGCCGCTACGCCGAACGCCTGCTGGGCTTTTTCCTTCGTCATGGACCGGCGACGCAACTGATCGCAGCGGGTGTGCCGCTACGACATGCGGGCCTCACGCTCGGTGAATGCGATTTCCTCGTGCGCACGCGCCAAGGCGCGCGACTGCATTGGGAACTCGCGGTGAAGTGCTATCTGCATGCGGGCGATGCGAATGGGGCAGAGGCGGCGCGTCTCGCCGATTATGTCGGCCCCAATCTGAAAGACCGCCTCGATCTGAAGCTCGCGCATTTGCTCGATCATCAGTTGCCGCTCAGCGCACGTGAGGAATTTGCCTCGACGGGCTATGCGGGCGCGTGGACGCCGCAGATGTTCGTCAAAGGCTGGCTGTTTTACCGGCATGGCGAGATGCCCACCGATCCTGCCGGACTCGATCCCGCGCACGGTCGCGGCTGGTGGGTCACGCATCGCGACTGGCCGGCTTTCGCGTGCGCGCATGCGCACAGGTGGCGGGTGTTGCCGCGGCTCGAATGGCTCGCGCCGCAATATCGAACGCAAGCCGGTGCGGACGACACGTGGTACGTAGACGCAAACACGCTCGCCGCGCAGATCTCACCGCAGCAGGGCCCGACGATGGTCGCCGGATTCATCGAAGACAACACGGGGCGTGTACTTGAACGCTCGCGCGGCTTTATCGTGCCCGACGACTGGCCCGAGCACGCGCGGCGTTACGCGAAGCAATGACGTCGCTCACCACCACCGATGAAAGTGATGCACCGGCCCCACGCCGTGGCCGACGTCGAGCCGCTCGCTCGCCTGCAACGCACCCGTCAGATAAACCTTCGCATCGGCGACCGCGCTAGCGAGATCGTCGCGCTGCGCAATCAAGGCCGCGATCGCCGAAGACAACGTGCAGCCCGTTCCGTGCGTGTTCTTCACCGGCACGCGCGGACCGCCGAGACGCAGCGTGCCGCTTTCCTGCACGAGCCAGTCGGGGCTATCGGTCGCGCTCAGATGGCCGCCCTTCATCAGCACCGCGCGCGCGCCGAGCGCGCGCAACGCTTCGCCTTGCTCGACCATGCCGGCTTCGTCGGCGGCGGGTTGCATGCCCAGCAATGCGGCCGCTTCCGGCAGATTCGGCGTCAGCAGATCGGCGAGCGGCAGCAGTTCGTCGCGTACCACCGCGACCGCATCGGGTAGTAATAGCGCGTGATTGCTCTTCGAGATCATCACCGTGTCGAGCACGATGTGTTTGGGCTGATGACGGCGCAGCGCGTCGGCGACCGCACGCGCGATCGGCGCATTCGCGAGCATGCCGATCTTCACCGCGTCAATGCGGATGTCGTCGAACACCGCGTCGAGCTGCGCGGTGACGAAGCCCGGGTCCGGCGCGTGAATCGCGCTCACGCCGCGCGTGTTCTGCGCGGTCAGCGCGGTGATCACGCTCGCGCCATAGGCGCCGAGCGCGGAGAAGGTCTTCAGATCGGCCTGGATGCCGGCGCCGCCGCCGGAGTCGGAACCGGCGATCGTCAGCACATTGGGAATCGATTGAGTCATGGTCGAGCGAGGAAGAAGGGGGGCGCGCTCGTGTGTGCCGCGGCCGGCCCGGCGCAGCCGATCAGTGCTTGGCTTCGCCGATCAGCGCGACCGAATCGAAGGCACGCTGGTTCGCCTGATGGCGTCGCATCACGAGCCACATCATCAGGCAGACGAAGGTGCCGAACAGCACGATCACGATGGTGACCGGCACGTCGAGCCACACGAGCACCGCGTACAGGCACAGCATCACGAGCACGGACAGATTCTCGTTGAAGTTCTGCACGGCGATCGAATGGCCCGCCGACAGCAGCACGTGCCCGCGATGCTGCAGCAGCGCATTCATCGGCACGACGAAAAAGCCCGACAGGCCGCCCACGAACATCAGGAAGATATACGCGAAAATCAGATAGCCCGACACGTGCATGCGGCCAAAATACACGCCCCAATGCGGGGGAAACAGATCGCGCGTGTAGAACGCCATCAGCATCACGGAGATACCCATCATGATGCCGACCGGCAATACCGACAGCGACTTCTTCAACGGCACACGCGAAGCCGCGAAAATCGCGCCGAACGCGACGCCAACCGCGACCACCGCCTGCAGGATCGCCGCCTCGGACAGCGACATGCCCAGCGACACTTCGGCCCACTTCAGCACGATGAATTGCAGCGTCGCGCCCGCACCCCAGAACAGCGTCGTCACGGCGAGCGAAATCTGTCCGAGCTTGTCACGCCACAGCACGAGAAAGCAGTCGGCGAAATCGGTGATCAGGCGGATCGGCCCGTGCTCCTGTCGCGGATAGCGCGCGCCGGTGTCGGGAATGCGCAGATTGAACAGCGCGGCGATCACGTAAATGGCCATGATCACGAGCATCGCGGCTTCCGCGGGCGTGTTCACGGTGGGGACGTGCCATTTGAGAATCGGCGCGGCGATATGCGGGCTGATCAGCGCGCCGCCGAGCACCGTGCCGAGAATGATCGAGCCGACCGTGGTGCCTTCGATCCAGCCGTTCGCGGCAACGAGCCGGTCAGGCGGCAACAGTTCGGTGAGAATGCCGTATTTGGCGGGCGAGTAGGCCGCCGCGCCGAAGCCGACGATGCCGTACGCAATCAGCGGATGCGCGCCGACCAGCATCGTTATGCAGCCAACCACCTTGATCGTATTGGTGATGAACATCACGCGTCCTTTCGGACGGGAGTCGGCGAATGCGCCCACGAAGGCGGCAAGAACGACGTACGACAGCACAAAAAACAGCTTGAGCAGCGGCGTCATCCAGTTCGGAGCGTGAAGATCTTTCAGCAGTGCGATAGCAGCGATCAGAAGCGCATTGTCGGCCAGCGACGAAAAAAACTGCGCGGCCATGATGGTGTAAAAACCTTTTTTCATCTGATGCGATGCTGTCCTCGCTGCGGTCTGTCCGCCCCGGCCGTTTGTCATGTGTCCGGGCTTATGCCGATCGAAATGGGTTGTGCGCACGGCTTTATATCATGAAAATAGCTGAATTCGGACTAGCAGAATCCTTGATCGCACCGCCCAGCGGGCCGCCGAGCGCTGAAAACGCCCTGTAAGCCGCTGATTCGCAAGTGTCTTTACGAAAAAATCCCATGCCGCGCCCCCTTTCCGCCACGATTCATACCGCTGCTCTCGCCAATAACCTCACTGTCGCGCGGCGCTATGCGCCGAAATCGAAAATCTGGGCCGTCGTCAAGGCTAATGCCTACGGGCATGGCCTCGCGCGCGTGTTTCCCGGTTTGCGCGCTACGGACGGCTTTGGGTTGCTGGACCTCGAAGAAGCGGTGAAGTTGCGTGAATTGGGCTGGGCGGGCCCAATTCTTCTGCTGGAAGGCTTTTTTCGGCCGACCGACATCGACGTAATCGACCGCTACAGTTTGACCACGGCGCTGCATTCGGACGAGCAGCTGCGCATGCTCGAAATGGCGCGTCTGTCGAAACCCGTCAATATTCAGTTGAAGATGAACACCGGCATGAACCGGCTCGGCTACACGGTCGAAAAATTCCGTGCCGCGTGGGAACGTGCGCGTGCCTGTCAGGGCGTCGGCCAGATCACGTTGATGACGCATTTTTCCGATGCCGATGCCGAGCGCGGCATCGCGCATCAGATGGAGGCGTTCGAGCGCGGCGCGCAGGGCATCGCCGGTGCGCGCAGTCTGTCGAATTCGGCCGCGACGCTGTGGCATCCGGAAGCGCATTTCGACTGGGTGCGTCCGGGCATCATCCTGTACGGCGCGTCGCCGTCCGGCGTGACGGCCGCGATCGACGGCACGGGCCTGCAGCCCGCGATGACGCTCGCGTCGGAACTGATCGCCGTGCAGACGCTCGGCGAAGGCAGCTCGGTCGGCTATGGGTCGAGGTTCACTGCGCGCAGTCCGATGCGCATCGGCGTGGTCGCGTGCGGTTACGCGGACGGCTATCCGCGCGTCGCGCCGGAAGGCACGCCGGTGATCGTCGATGGCGTGCGCACACGGATCGTTGGACGTGTGTCGATGGACATGCTGACCGTCGACCTGACCCCGGTGCCGACCGCCAACGTCGGCTCGCGCGTGGAATTGTGGGGCACCGCGCTGCCCATCGACGACGTCGCGCAGGCCTGCGGCACGATCGGCTACGAGCTGATGTGCGCGGTCGCGCCGCGTGTGCCGGTTCGGGCGGAGTAACGCGTGGCGAAAGCGAAGACGTTGTACATCTGCGGGGAATGCGGCGGACAGTCGCCGAAGTGGTCCGGTCAATGCCCGTCCTGCCAGACGTGGAACACGCTCGTCGAATCGGTCGCGGAGGCGCCGTCCGGTCACCGTTTCCAGTCGCTCGCGAAGAGCACGCCGGTACGGCGCCTCGCCGACATCGACGCGTCGGACGTGCCGCGCTTTTCCACCGGCGTCAGCGAATTCGACCGCGTGCTCGGCGGCGGCCTCGTGCCGGGCGGCGTGGTGCTGATCGGCGGCGATCCGGGCATCGGTAAATCGACGCTGTTGTTGCAATCGCTCGCGGAAATCGCGGCGGACAAACGCGCGCTCTATATCAGCGGCGAAGAATCTGGCGCGCAGATCGCGTTGCGCGCGCAACGGTTGGCGTTGCTCGAACCCGGCTCGAAGGCAAGCGAGCTGCAACTGCTCGCGGAAATCCAGCTCGAAAAAATTCAGGCGACGATCACGGAGCAACGGCCTGAAGTCGCCGTGATCGATTCGATCCAGACCGTCTATTCGGATGCTTTGACATCGGCGCCGGGCTCGGTCGCGCAGGTGCGCGAGTGCGCGGCGCAACTCACGCGCATCGCCAAGCAGTCGGGCACGACGATCATCATGGTCGGGCACGTGACGAAAGAGGGCGCGCTCGCAGGTCCGCGCGTGCTCGAACATATCGTCGATACGGTGCTGTATTTCGAGGGGGACACGCACTCGTCGTACCGTCTCGTGCGCGCGATCAAGAACCGTTTCGGCGCGGTCAACGAACTCGGCGTGTTCGCGATGACCGAGCGTGGTTTGCGCGGCGTCGCGAATCCGTCGGCATTGTTTTTATCGCAGCACGAGCAGTCGGTGCCGGGCTCGTGTGTGCTCGTCACGCAGGAAGGCACGCGGCCGTTGCTCGTCGAAGTGCAGGCGCTCGTCGATGCGGCCAACGCGCCGAATCCGCGACGCCTTGCGGTCGGCCTCGAACAGAACCGGCTCGCGATGCTGCTCGCGGTGCTGCATCGGCACGCGGGCATCGCCTGTTTCGATCAGGACGTGTTCCTGAACGCGGTGGGCGGGGTGAAGATCTCCGAGCCCGCCGCCGACCTCGCGGTATTGCTCGCGATCCATTCGTCGATGCGCAACAAGCCGCTGCCGAAGGGGCTCGTCGTATTCGGCGAAGTGGGCCTCGCCGGCGAAATCAGGCCGTCGCCGCGCGGTCAGGAGCGCCTGAAGGAAGCAGCCAAGCTCGGCTTCTCGGTGGCGGTGATTCCGAAGGCCAATGCGCCGAAACAGCCAATCGAAGGCTTACAGGTCGTTGCGGTCGAACGGATCGAACAGGCCATCGACCGCGTCCGCACGCTCGAATAGACGGGGGCCGGGACGGCTCGCCAGTACTTTGTACGCTTGCGGCACCGTAATGCCCGGTAAATATCTTCGTATTGGCTGTAACCTGGTCGCCATGCCTTTTTTCTAAGCTGTAATGATATGCATCCCGTCTGATGCTCGAAAAAGGATCGCGCCTTGAAACAGTCTCGTGAAACCGCTGCCCACCATAACATCCAGGTGCGCGGCTGCCGGGTCTCCGCACCGATTCATCAGCCGTGGGGCGGCGCTTGCCGGATCGTCGAGTGGATCGACACCGCAGGCCAGATCTCGCGGCGGGTGGTGGCCGAAGACGTAACGCCCGCCGAAGTGCGTGCCACGATCAGCCGCCATGTGGAAGGCCGCAAGCACCTGCTGTACGACGACGAAAAGTCGCCGCGGCAAACGCTGCCGAGGCAGACGCCGACGCGGCGTTGACGGCGGCGGGTTTTTCGATTGACCGGGCCTTGATCTTCATTGCGCCCGCGTCGCGGCTGCGCCACGCGCATTAGGCCCCGTCGTCGTGTGAGTCGGCGGCGCTCGCGGCCACCGCCGCATACGCGTGCGGATTGAACAGCGGATGCTGCGCCGCTTCAGCGGGCGTCAGCACCGGCGACACGCAGCAATCGAGCGATTCCAGCGATTCCACCCATTCGCCGAGCGTGCGCGTCGCAATCAGATTGGCGACTTCCTGAATGAGTGCCACGGCATCGGGACCGCCGATCGCCTGACCCAGGCTCCAGTGACGTGTCGCCCATTCCGGCCGATCGAGCGCCATGCACAGCGTTTCCCAGAACTTCAATTCGAGCGCGCCGACCGCGAGCCAGCGTTCATCGCTGGTGCGGTAGAGGTTGTAGCAGGGCACGCCGCCGTTCAACAGACCACTGCCCGCGGCGGGCGCCGCACCTTCGTTGACGAGCGACACCTGCGCGACGAAGTTGTGCGCATAGCTCGTGTGCGTCATCGATACATCGACGAAGCGGCCCGCGCCGCCTCGCGCGACATGCCAGAGCGCGGCGAGAATCTGCGTGACCGCGCTCAATGCGCCGCCGAGCAGATCGGCGATCTGGAAGTTCGGCAGGATCGGCGCACCGTCGCGGTTCGCCAGTTGATCGAGCACGCCTGCATAGCCGATGTAATTCAGATCGTGGCCGGCATGGTCCGCGAACGGACCGCTCGCGCCATATCCGCTGATCGCGCAATAGACGAGCCGCGGATTGGCTGCGCTGAGCGTCGCGTAGCCGAGGCCGAGCCGCTCCATCACGCCGGGCCGGAAGCTCTCGATCAGCACGTCGGCTTCAGCCGCGAGTGCGCGCAGCACCTGGCGTCCTGCTTCGGACTTGAGGTCGAGGCGCGTCTCGCGCTTGCCGCGATTGACCATCCGGTAAAACGCGCCGGGTCGGCCCGCGACACGATCGCTCGACGACTGCATCATCGTGCGAGTCGGGTCGCCCGCGCCGGGCGCCTCGATCTTCAGCACATCGGCGCCGAGCTCGGCGAGGCGCAGCGCGGCCACCGGACCCGGCAACAGACGCGTGAGGTCGAGCACGCGCAGTCCTTGCAACGGCGGCGCATCGGCTGCCGATGCAGCTACGGATTCTGGGGCCGATAACCCGGACGATGAATTCGCAAATGACAAAGCCAAGCTCCCGTGGATGCCGGCGCGGTGCCGCTAGCCGATCTGTTCGAGTTCCTCGTGCGTCTCGAGCCATTCGGCTTCGAGCGTGTCGAGGCGCGCGTTCACGTCTGCCTGACGGCGGATCGCCGCCGTCAGCTTGCTCTTCTGCTCCGGTTCGTAACTCGCGGGATCGGCAACGAATGTATCGAGCGTCGCTTTCTCCGTGTTGAGTGCGTCCATTTCCTTTTCGATTTTCGCGATGCGGCTTTGCAGCGGCTTCTTCAGATGCGCGAGCTTCTGCCGCGTTTCCGCTTCGAGGCGGCGCTGTTCCTTGCGATTGACGTTGCTGTCGCCACTTGCCGCGCCGTTGGACGCTGCGTCCGACGCACCGGAAGCATTGGCCTTCAGCGCGGCGCGCTGCTCGGCCGCATGCTGCAGCAGCCAGTCGCGGTAGTCGTCGAGATCGCCGTCGAATTCCTGCAGACGATGCTTCGCGACCAGCATGAACTGATCGGTCGTCGCGCGCAGCAGATGCCGGTCGTGCGAGACCAGGATAAGCGTGCCTTCGAATTGCGCGAGCGCCATCGTCAGCGCGTGGCGCGTTTCGAGGTCGAGGTGGTTGGTCGGCTCGTCGAGCAGCAGCAGGTTCGGCTTTTGCCAGATGATCAGCGCGAGCGCGAGGCGTGCCTTCTCGCCGCCCGAGAACGGCGCGATCTTCGCGGTCGCCATGTCGCCGGAAAAGTTGAAGCTGCCGAGGAAGTCGCGCAGCTCCTGCTCGCGCGTATCGGGCGCGAGACGCGCGAGGTGCTGCAACGGGGTGTCGTCCGGACGCAGCGTTTCGAGCTGATGCTGCGCGAAGTAGCCGATGCGCAGACCCTTGCCTTCGCGTACGTGGCCGCTCAACGGTTCGAGCGTGCCCGCGAGCGTCTTGATCAGCGTCGACTTGCCCTGGCCGTTCGCGCCGAGCAGGCCGATGCGCTGACCATTCTGGATCGACAGCATCACGCGCTCGACGATCGGAATCTCGCTGCCGTCTTCGGGATGGTAGCCGCAGCGCACGTCTTCCATCACCATCATCGGATTCGGCGCGGAGTCGGGAGTGCGGAACTCGAACGTGAACGGCGACCCGACGTGCGCGGGCGCGATCAGCTCCATCTTCTCGAGCGCTTTCACCCGGCTTTGCGCCTGACGCGCCTTGGTGGCCTGCGCCTTGAAGCGGTTGATGTAGCTCTGCAGATGCGCGACCGTGCGCTGCTGCTTTTCGTACGCGCTCTGTTGCAGCGCGATCTGCTGCGCGCGCAGCACTTCGAATTGCGAGTAGTTGCCGCCGTAGCGTTTGATCTGCTGGTACTCGAGATGCAGCGTGACGTTGCAGGCGGAATCGAGAAACTCGCGGTCGTGCGAGATCACGATCAGCGTGCCCGCATAGCGATTCAGCCAATCTTCCAGCCAGACGATCGCGTCGAGGTCGAGGTGGTTGGTCGGTTCGTCGAGCAGCAGCAGATCGGAGCGGCACATCAGCGCCTGCGCCAGATTCAGGCGCATGCGCCAGCCGCCCGAGAAGCTGCTGACCGGCTCGCGGGTCTGCTCGAGCGTGAAGCCGAGGCCGAGCAGCAACGCTTCGGCGCGAGCCGGCGCGGTGTAGCCGTCGGCGTCGGCGAACGCGGCGTGCGCTTCGGCTTCTGCCGCGCCGTCGTGCGCCGCGGAGGCCGAAGCGATGCGCGCTTCGATGTCGCGCAGCGCGGCGTCGCCGTCTAGCGTGTAGGCGAGGGCGGTTTTGTCGACGGCGGGCGTTTCCTGCGCGACGTGCGCGATGCGCCAGGTCGGCGGGATCGAGAAATCGCCGCCGTCCGCATGCAGCTCGCCGAGCAGCACGGCGAACAGCGTCGACTTGCCCGCGCCGTTCGCTCCAACGAGGCCGGCTTTTTCACCGGGGTTCAAGGTGAATGTGGTGTTGTCGACAAGCGGCTTGGTGCCGCGCGCGAGGCTGAACTGATTGAAGCGGATCACGACGTGGCCGGCTGAAGAAAACCGCTATTTTAGACTGCCCGGCGCGTTGCCGGGCGTGCGGCGCCGATTGCCCGTCTGTCACTTCGCGCGCAGCGCTCATCGGCCATCCGGCCGACTGTATCGGCAGCGCTTTTGGCATAGACTGACGGCTTTCACGGGAGGGCAGGGCACATGACATCGATCTTTTCGTTTTCGGCACGCACGCTCGGCGGCGAGGAAGCGAGTCTCGCGCAGTACGAAGGCAAAGTTATGCTGATCGTCAATACCGCGAGCGAATGCGGGTTCACGCCGCAATACGCGGGCTTGCAGAAACTGTATGACGCGTACGCGGCGCGCGGGCTCGCGGTGCTCGGTTTTCCGTGCAACCAGTTCGGCAAGCAGGAGCCGGGCGACGCCGCGCAGATCGGCAGCTTCTGCGAGAAGAACTACGGCGTGACGTTTCCGATGTTCGACAAGATCGACGTGAACGGTCCGAACGCGCACCCGCTGTTCCGCTATCTGACGATCGAGGCGCCGGGACTGCTCGGTCTCGAGGCGATCAAGTGGAATTTCACGAAGTTTCTGATCGGCCGCGACGGCAACGTCGTCAAGCGCTATGCGCCGCTGACCAAGCCCGAGGCGATCACCGGGGATATCGAAGCGCTGCTGTAAGCGGGCGCGCCTACAGGATCGGCGAAAAGAGCCGCGCGACGTGCATCAGCATGCGTCGCAGCGCGCTCGACTTGTGGTACTCGTCGCGGTCGATTTCGCGCGACTCGGCAAAGTCGTCGAGCAGCATCGTCTCGACTTCGAGCGCGAAGCCGCGGTCGACGGTCAGCACCATGATCTCGAAGTTCAGGCGAAACGAGCGGTTGTCGAGATTGGCGCTGCCGATCGCGGCCGCGCTGCTGTCGATCAGCACGACTTTCTGATGCAGGAAGCCGGGCTGATAGCGGAAGATGCGAATGCCCGCGCGCAGCGAGTCGTACGCATAGAGCTTCGACGCCGCGAACACCACGAGGTGATCGCGCCGGCTCGGAATCAGGATGCGCACGTCGACGCCGCGCAGCGCAGCGAGGCGCAACGCAGCGAATACGGCTTCGTCGGGGACGAGGTAGGGCGTCGTGATCCAGATGCGTTCACGTGCCGCGTTGATTGCTTCGACGAAAAACAGCGAGCAGGTCTCCTGCTTGTCGGCCGGGCCGCTCGGCAGCACGAGGCAGTGCATGTTGTTCGCGGCGCGCTCGTTGGCGCCGTGGTCGCCGGGCTGGTCGAAGGATGGGGGCACGGAATCCGCGGCCGGCGCGTCGAACTTGGGCAACTGCTGCGTGGCCCAGTACCAGTCCTCGATGAAGACGAACTGGATGCTTGCGACCGCCGGACCACGCACTTCGATGTGCGTATCGCGCCACGGCGACAGCGGCGGCTTCGCGCCCAGATATTCGACCCCGACGTTATGACCGCCGACAAACGCGCGCTCGCCGTCGACCGCCACGATCTTGCGGTGATTGCGGAAATTCAGTTGCAGACGGTTGACGAAGAGGCGGTTCGTGGCGAACGGCTGCATCTCGATGCCGGCGGCGCGCAGCGCCGCGACGTAGCGGTGCGGCAGATCGAAGCTGCCGATACTGTCATACAGGAAGTAGACCCGCACGCCCTGTTTGGCTTTGGCGATCAGCGCGTCCTTCAGCATGTCGCCGAGCGCGTCGTCGCGCACGATGAAGAATTGCACGATCACATAGCGGCGCGCGTTCTCGATCGCCTCGAAGATCGCCTCGAAAGTCGCCGTGCCGTTGACCAGCGTGCGCACGCTATTGCCGGGCAGGAACGGCATGCCGCCGAGGCGCGTGAGCGACTGCACGAGCCGCGAGCCGAGCTGCTGCGTCGGCACCCCGGCCGACGACGCCTGCGTGTCCCACACCAGCGGATGCGCGCGCGTGCGCAGCAGCTCGTTCTCGACGCGGCGCGCGTCCGCGTAGCCGGCGAACTTGCTGCGGCCAAGGAACAGGTAGGGTACGAGCGTCAGATAAGGCATCGCGACCAGCGACACGGCCCACGCGATCGCCCCTTGCGAGGTGCGGGTATGGAGAATCGCGTGAGCGGCCGCGATGATGCCGAGAATGTGGGCAACAGCAACCAGCGTGCCGACGTGAAGCAGGTCGAATGACATAAGCTCGCGAACAGTTGGCGAAGCGCCGTGGTTCAGGAAACGGAGGCGGGCACGGGCTCGCTCCGTGGTCTGCGGCGAACGCGTCGGGCAACGGGCTCAGGCTGCGGTTGCGGGCAAGGCCACGCGCTGTCGCGGCGATTGCTCGTGACCCTGCCTGAGAAACGCGCTTGAAACGACGCTCAAACGGTCAGCATGCCGGACTCAGACCGGCAAGTCGCTGGCCTGGATCAGAAACACGTTGTCGTCGCCGGCGCTGGTCGACAGCCACACGAGGTCGAGACCGCCGAACGCGGCCTCGACGTGCTCGCGTTCGTTGCCGATCTCGATGACGAGCACGCCGTCTTCGGTCAGCCAGTTGCGCGCGTCGGCAATGATCCGGCGCACGATGTCCATGCCGTCCGCGCCACCGGCGAGCGCCATCTCCGGCTCGTGCCTGTATTCGGCCGGCAGCTCCTGCATCGACGTGGCGTTCACGTACGGCGGATTGCTGATGATCACATCGTAGCGGCGCTCGGCGAGCGGCGCATACAGATCGCCTTCGAACAGCGCGATGCGCTCGTCGAGGTGGTAGTCCAGCACATTGCGCGTCGCGACTTCGAGCGCGGGCGCGGACAGATCGACCGCGTCGACGTCGGCGTTCGGGAACGCGTGCGCGGCGAGGATCGCGAGGCACCCGGAGCCGGTGCACAGTTCGAGCACCGCGCCGACCTGCTCGGGGTCCTCGACGTACGGCTGCAGGCCGTCCTGCAGCAGCTCGCCGATGAACGAGCGCGGCACGATCACGCGCTCGTCGACGTAAAAGCGATAGCCGTGCATCCACGCTTCCTGCGTGATGTACGCGGCCGGCACGCGTTCGGCGGCGCGTCGCTCGATCACTTTCAGCACCGCCTCGATTTCGGCCGTGGTCAGGCGCGCGTCGAGAAACGGTTCGAGCAGGTCGAGCGGCAAATGCAGCGTGTGCAGGATCAGATAGGCGGCTTCGTCGTAGGCATTGGCCGAGCCGTGGCCGAACGACAGTTTGGCCTCGCTAAAACGCGACACTGCATAACGCAGCAGGTCGCGGACGGTGCAAAAAGGAAGCGTCATCGCAAAGTTCCAGGTTACGCGATCAGTTGTTCGAGCACGCGGCGATACACGTTCTTCAGCGGCTCGATATGGGCGACTTCGATATGTTCGTCGATCTTGTGGATACTCGCGTTCAGCGGGCCGAACTCGATCACCTGCTTGCAGATGCGCGCGATGAAGCGGCCGTCCGACGTGCCGCCGGTGGTCGACAGTTCGGTGTCTACGCCGGTTTCGTCCTTGATCGCCTGCGCGAGCGCGCTCGACAGCTCGCCGCTCGGGGTCAGAAATGGCAGACCGCTCACGGTCCATTGCAGTTCGTATTCGAGGCCGTGTTTGTCGAGAATCGCATGCACGCGCTTTTGCAGTCCTTCGACGGTGCTCGCGGTCGAGAAGCGGAAGTTGAACATCACGTCCGCGTGGCCGGGGATCACGTTGGTCGCGCCGGCGCCGCTGTGGAGGTTCGACACCTGCCAGGTGGTCGGCGGGAAATATTCGTTGCCTTCGTCCCAGCGCTCGGCGACGAGTTCGGCGAGCGCTGGCGCCAGCAGGTGCACCGGATTCTTCGCCAGATGCGGGTAGGCGATATGGCCCTGCACGCCCTTGACGATCAGCTTGCCCGACATCGAGCCGCGCCGGCCGTTCTTGACCATGTCGCCGAAACGCTCGCTCGAGGTCGGCTCGCCGACGATGCAGTAGTCCATGCGCTCACCGCGCTGCTGCAATGCTTCGACGACCTTGACGGTGCCGTCGGTGGCGGGGCCTTCCTCGTCGCTCGTGATCAGGAACGCGATCGAGCCGCGGTGCCTGGGGTTTGCCGCCACGAACTCCTCGCTCGCGACGACGAAGCCGGCGATCGACGCCTTCATGTCCGCCGCGCCGCGGCCGTACAGCTTGCCGTCGCGCTGGGTCGGCTCGAACGGCGCCGAGCGCCACTGTTCGAGCGGGCCGGTCGGTACCACGTCGGTGTGGCCGGCGAACGCGAGCAGCTTGCCTTGCGTGCCGTCGACGCCGCGTTTGACGGCCCACAGGTTGGTCACGCCGTTGGATTCGATCGTCTCGTGCTCGAAGCCGAGCGCGGCGAGGCGCTCGATCAGGAGACGCTGGCAATGCTGATCGTCGGGCGTGACGGACGCGCGCGCGATCAGTTGTTCGGTAAGGGCGAGGGTGCCGGACATGGATTCAGTACAAGCCACTTTGAAATGAAAAAATGCCGGCTCGCGGTGAGGCACCGCAGCCGGCAACAGCCTTTGAACGACGCGGCGCGAGGCCACGCGTTCGACTACCTCGTGCTGGAGCCTGGCGCTTCAGCGCCGCGCTCAGACAAACAGCGCCGCGTACTCGTCCGCCGAAAAGCCGAGCGACTTCACCCGCCCGTTCACGACCAGCACCGGCCGCTTGATTACCGACGGCTTGTGGATCATCAGCGCGATCGCGCCCGGCTGCGTTTCCGCGGCCGCCTTCATGTCGTCGGACAGCGCGCGCCACGTCGTGCCGCGGCGGTTCAGCAATGCATCGAGCTTGACGTCCTTGAGCCAGTCCTGCACGAGCGGCTCGGTCACGCCGGCCTTCTTGAAATCGTGGAACTCGAACTCGACGCCGTGCTCTTCGAGCCACACACGGGCCTTCTTCACGGTGTCGCAGTTCGGAATGCCGTAGACGACGGTTTTGGTGCCGCGCGCCATCAATCGCCTCGCAGCAACTCGTTCAGGCCGACCTTCGCGCGCGTCTTCGCGTCGACCTTCTTGACGATGACCGCGCAGTACAGGCTGTGCGTGCCGTCCTTCGACGGCAGGTTGCCCGCCACCACGACCGATCCCGCCGGGATGCGGCCGTACGTGACTGCGCCGGTTTCGCGGTCGTAAATCCTGGTGCTCTGGCCGAGGTACACGCCCATCGAGATCACCGAGTTTTCCTCGACGATCACGCCTTCGACGACTTCCGAGCGCGCGCCGATGAAGCAGTTGTCTTCGATGATGACCGGGTTCGCCTGCAGCGGCTCCAGCACGCCGCCGATGCCGACGCCGCCCGACAGGTGCACGTTCTTGCCGATCTGCGCGCACGAGCCGACGGTGGCCCACGTGTCGACCATCGTGCCTTCGTCGACGTACGCGCCGATGTTGGTGTACGACGGCATCAGCACGACGTTCTTCGCGATGAACGAGCCGCGGCGCGCGATCGCGGGCGGCACCACGCGGAAGCCGCCGGCGGCGAAGTCTTCAGCGGTGTAGTTCGCGAACTTCGACGGCACCTTGTCGTAGAACTGGCTGTAGCCGCCGGCCGGCATCGGCGCGTTGTCTTCCAGACGGAACGACAGCAGCACGGCCTTCTTCAGCCACTGGTTGACGACCCAGTCGCCGTCCTTCTTTTCGGCGACGCGCAGCGCGCCCTTATCGAGTTGCTCGATCGCATGGGCGACGGCTTCGCGCACTTCTGCCGGCGCGGCTTTCGGCGACAGTTCGGCGCGGTTGTCCCAGGCGGTATCGATGATGCTCTGAAGTTGTTGCGACATAGGCGTGATTATCTGAAGGGTTGAAGTCTGAAGAAGGGCATGCCGTGTAGCTCAAGCGAGGCTCAGGCTGCACTCAGTTGACACTGAGCGAGCGGCAGAATTCGACGATCCGCTGCGCGCCCGCCGTGCATTCGTCGACGTCGGCGACGAGCGCGAGGCGCACGAAATTGCGGCCGGGGTTCACGCCGTGCGCGGTGCGCGCGAGGAACGAGCCCGGCAGAACCGTCACATTATAGTCGGCGTAGAGGCGCTGGGCGAACTCGGTGTCCGTGAGGCCGGTGCGCTCGACGTTGGCCCACAGGTAGAACGCGGCGTCGGGCAGCCGCACGTCGAGCACGTCGGCGAGCATCGGCGTGACCGTCGTGAACTTCCGCAGGTACCTGGCGCGGTTCTCGCGCACGTGCGTCTCGTCGCTCCACGCGACCACGCTCGCGCTTTGGAACACGGTCGACAGCGCCGTGCCGTGGTACGTGCGGTACAGCAGGAATGCCTTGAGAATTGCGGCGTCGCCGGCGACGAAGCCCGAGCGCATGCCCGGCACGTTCGAGCGCTTCGACAGGCTCGACAGCATCACGAGGCGCTCGAAGCCGCGTCCGAGCTTGTGCGCCGCTTCCAGTCCGCCGAGCGGCGGCTTCGACTCGTCGAAATAGATTTCCGAGTAGCACTCGTCCGACGCGATCACGAAGCCGTAGCGGTCCGATAGCGCGAACAGCTCGCGCCAGTCGTCGAGCGTGAGCACGGCGCCGGTCGGGTTGCCCGGCGAGCAGACGTACAGCAGTTGCGTGCGGGCCCACACGTCGGCGGGCACCGCCGAGTAGTCGCACGCGAAGTTGCGCGCCGGGTCGCTGTTGACGAAGTACGGCTGCGCGCCGCCGAGCAGCGCCGCGCCTTCGTAGATTTGGTAGAACGGGTTCGGACAGAGTACGATCGCAGGCTCGCCGTCAGCATCGCGGCGCGGATTGAGCACCGTCTGCGCGAGCGCGAACAGCGCCTCGCGCGAGCCCGCCACCGGCAGCACCTCGGTCAGCGGATCGAGCGGCGGCAGGTCGTAGCGTTGCGTGACCCATTTCGCGATCGACTCGCGCAGCGGCGCCGAGCCGAGCGTGGCCGGATACGCGGCGAGGCCGCCGAGCGAATCGATGACGGCGTCGCGGATCAGCGGCGGGGTTGGATGTTTCGGCTCGCCGATGCCGAAGCTGATGTGCGCAAGGCCGGCCGGCGGCGTGACGTCCTTGAAAAGCAGGCGCAGCTTTTCGAACGGATAGGGCTGAAGGGAGTCGAGTAGCGGATTCACGGACGAAATGGCCTGATCGGGATGGACGCGGACGAATGGCGGGACAACCGGGCACGCGCGCCGGCGGGCGGCGGCGAACGGGCGATTATAGCGTGGCGCGCCCGCGGACCGGGCGGGAGCCTGGCGCGCGGCGCGGGAGCAATCCGCGAGGCGGCGCACCGGGGCGCCGCGGCGGGAACGGCGCGAATCCGCCACGGTTCGCGTAAAAGAATACGCAGGAGCAGCAATGTACGCAGCAGTTCAGGAGACGGCCGGCTGGACCCTCATACGACCCGCCCACGACGCCCGTCGGAGTCCCGCCCCATGACCAGCTGGCTTCGCAACGGCTGGCCGACGCTCGCGATCATGCTGGGCGCGTCGGTCTGGGGGATGGTCTGGTATCCGCTGCGGATGCTGGCAGCGCTCGGGGTGACCGGCACCGCCGCGAGCGCGCTCACGAGCGGCACCGGCTGCCTGTTCGTGCTGCTCGTGCGGAATGGCGCGCTGAAGACCGTGCGGTGGCACTGGCTGCTGCCGGCGCTTGCGCTCGCCGCGGGCGTCACGAATCTCGGCTTCGTGTGGGGCGCGATCCACGGTCAGGTGATGCGCGTGCTGCTGCTGTTCTATCTGACGCCCGCGTGGACCGCGCTGTTCGCGCATTTCATCCTGCACGAGCGGCTCACGTGGTCGGGCGCGGCGCTGGCCGCGCTGTCGCTCGCGGGCGCGATGACGATGCTATGGTCGCCGCGTCTCGGCATTCCGGTGCCCGGCAATCCCGCCGAATGGGCCGGGCTCGCCGGCGGCATGGGCTTCGCGATGAGCAACGTGCTGATCCTGAAGACGAGCCGCGTGCTGCCGGACATGAAGCCCGAAATGCGCACCGCGGTGATCTTCGGCGGCGCGGCGCTGTTCGGCGCGCTCGCGTCGCTGTTCGAGCCGATGCCCGCGCCGCCCGTCGGCGCGCAGCTGGGCACGGCGGCGCTGCTGGTGCTCGGTCTCGGTCTGCTGCTCGCGTCGAACAACATGCTCGTGCAATACGGGCTCTCGCGCGTGCCGGCCAATCGCGCGTCGATCATCATGCTGTTCGAACTCGTCGTGACGGCGCTGTCGGCGTGGCTGTTCGCCGGCGAAGTACCGGGCCCGCGCGAATGGGCCGGCGGCGCGTGCATCGTGCTCGCGTCGGCCTTGTCGAGCTGGGTGCATCGGACGAAATTGGCGCCGCCCGATCCCGCCATCGGGGGCACGGACGGGCCCGGCGGCGGCGATGGACGCGGTGGTCAATGCGGTAGCAAACGCGGTGACCACCGCGGTGACGAACCCGGCCCTGACGGCGACAGTGACGACCGCCGAAAGGGCGGTAAGAATCGTCCACGCGCGATGGTATGATTCCCCCTCATTAGCCGGCGCATGCGTACCTGTGTGTGCCTCAGATATGCATGAGCGCATGCAGCCGGCATCCAAATTGCGAAGGCTCGCGAGGTTGCGCGGGGCCGTCCCGCTGCGGCGGTGAACGACTGGCGCAACCTCGCGAGCCACCTATCACTCTCTCTTTTCAAACAGCGAAATCGCCGTGCGGCTCACCTCGATCAAACTCGCTGGTTTCAAATCCTTCGTCGATCCCACGCATTTCCAGGTCCCAGGCCAGTTGGTTGGCGTGGTCGGTCCGAACGGGTGCGGCAAATCCAACATCATCGACGCCGTGCGCTGGGTGCTCGGCGAATCGCGCGCCTCTGAATTGCGCGGCGAGTCGATGCAGGACGTGATCTTCAACGGCTCGACCGCCCGCAAGCCCGGCAGCCGCGCGAGCGTCGAACTCGTGTTCGACAACGCGGACGGCCGCGCCGCCGGCCAGTGGGGCCAGTATGCGGAGATCGCCGTGAAGCGCGTGCTGACGCGCGACGGCACGTCGAGCTACTACATCAACAATCTGCCGGCGCGGCGCCGCGACATCCAGGACATCTTCCTCGGCACCGGCCTCGGGCCGCGTGCGTACGCGATCATCGGGCAGGGCATGATCTCGCGGCTGATCGAGGCGAAGCCCGAAGAGCTGCGCGTGTTCCTCGAAGAAGCCGCCGGCGTGTCGAAGTACAAGGAGCGCCGCCGCGAGACCGAGAACCGTCTGCACGACACGCGCGAGAACCTGACGCGCGTCGAGGACATCGTCCGCGAGCTCGGCACGAATCTCGAGAAGCTCGAGGGGCAGGCGGTCGTCGCGACCCGTTATCGCGAGCTGCAAAGCGACGGCGAGGAAAAGCAGCGTCTGCTGTGGTTGCTGCGCAAGAACGAGGCGGCCGGCGAGCAGCAGCGCCAGCAACGCGCGATCGAGCAGGCGCAGATCGACCTCGAGGCGCAAACCGCGAAGCTGCGCGAAGTCGAGGCGGAACTCGAAACGCTGCGCGTCGCGCACTATTCGGCGAGCGACGCGATGCAGGGCGCGCAGGGCGCGCTGTACGAGGCGAACGCGGAAGTGAGCCGGCTGGAAGCCGAGATCCGCTTCATCGTCGAATCGCGCAACCGCGCGCAGGCGCAGATCGCCGCGCTGACCGCGCAGCGCGAGCAGTGGCAATCGCAGGCCGGCAAGGCGCAGGACGATATTGCCGACGCTGAAGAGCAACTGGCCGTCGCTGAAGAAAAGGCCGTGCTCGCCGAAGAGGACGCCGCCGCGAAGCACGATGCGCTGCCCGCCCTCGAAGCGCGCTGGCGCGACGCTCAGGCGGAGCTGAACACCGAGCGCGGCGGCATCGCGCAGACCGAGCAGGCGCTGAAGCTCGAAGCCGCGCATCAGCGCAATGCCGATCAGCAGTTGCAGCAGCTGCAGCAGCGCCATGAGCGGCTGAAATCGGAAGAGGGTGGCCTCGACGCGCCCGACGAGGCGCAGCTCGAGGAATTGCGTATGCAGCTCGCCGAGCACGAGGAAATCCTTCACGACGCGCAGGCCCGCCTCGCCGACGCGCAGGAAACACTGCCGCGGCTCGACGGTGAACGCCGCGCCGCGCAGGAGCGCGTGCAGGCCGAAAGCGCGCAGATCCATCAGCTCGACGCGCGCCTCGCCGCGCTCAGGCAGTTGCAGGAAAACGTGCAGACCGAAGGCAAGATCCAGCCGTGGCTCGACAAGCACGAGCTGGGCAGCCTGCCGCGTCTGTGGAAGAAGCTGCATGTCGAGGCCGGTTGGGAAACCGCACTCGAAGCGGTGCTGCGCGAGCGCCTCGCCGCGCTCGAAGTGTCGAATCTCGACTGGGTCAAGGCGTTCGCAACCGACGCGCCACCGGCCAAGCTCGCGTTCTACGCGCCGCCCGCGGCTGGTCAGCCTGCCCCGGCGGCGGGCGCGCTGCGCTCGCTGCTGTCGCTCGTGCGCATCGAGGACGCGGGTATTCGCGCGGTGCTGACCGACTGGCTGGGCCTCGCGTTCGTCGCCGACGATCTGCAGCAGGCGCTTTCGATGCGCACGCAGCTGCCCGAGGGCGGCGCGTTCGTCGTCAAGGCGGGGCACGTGGTCACGCGCGTCGGCGTCCAGCTGTATGCGGCCGATTCCGAACAGGCCGGCATGCTCGCGCGTCAGCAGGAAATCGAAAACCTCGGCCGCCAGGTGCGCGCACAGGCATTGCTCGCCGACGAGGCGAAGGCCGCCGCGATCCGCGCCGAAGCCGCGCACACGCAAGCCGCGCAGGCGCTCGCCGAGCTGCGCCAGCAGGCCGAACGCGCGACGCAGCGGGTGCACGCGTTGCAGATGGACGTGCTGAGGCTCACCCAGGCACACGAACGCTACACGCAGCGCAGCACGCAGATTCGCGAGGAACTCGAAGAAATCGCCGCGCAGATCGACGAGCAGCGGGCGCTGCGCGCCGAGTCGGAAGCGAACTTCGAGCGTCACGACGGCGAGCTCGCCGAACTGCAGGCGCGCTTCGAAGACCACCAGCTCGCGTTCGAAGCACTCGACGAAGAACTGACGACCGCCCGCGGCGAAGCACGCGAGCTCGACCGCGCCGCTACCGACGCGCGCTTCGCCGCGCGCAACATGGCGAACCGCATCGACGAATTGAAGCGCAGCATCCAGGTCGCGCACGAGCAGAGCGAGCGCGTCGCGGGCGCGCTCGAAGACGCGCGCGCCGAACTGGAAACGATCAACGAGCAGACCGCGCACACCGGGCTGCAGGACGCGCTCGACATCCGCGCCGTGAAAGAAGAGGCGCTGCGCGCCGCGCGCGTCGAGCTCGACGACCTGACCGCGAAGCTGCGCTCGGCCGACGAAACGCGCCTCACCGCCGAGCGCGCCCTGCAGCCGCTGCGCGACCGCATCAATGAATTGCAGTTGAAGGAGCAGGCCGCGCGCATCAGCGGCGAGCAGTTCGTCGAGCAGCTGGCCGCGGCCGGTGTCGATGAAGCCGAACTGCAAGCCAAGCTGACGGCGGACATGAAGCCGTCGTACCTGCAGGGCGAAGTCACGCGCATCAACAACGCGATCACCGCGCTCGGGCCGGTCAACATGGCCGCGCTCGACGAGCTGAAGGCCGCGACCGAGCGCAAAAGCTTCCTCGATTCGCAGTCGGCCGACCTGACGAGCGCGATCGAAACGCTCGAAGACGCGATCCGCAAGATCGACGCCGAAACGCGCACGCTGCTGCAAAGCACGTTCGACGAAGTGAACCGTCATTTCGGCGAGCTGTTCCCGCGTCTCTTTGGCGGCGGCCAGGCGAAGCTGATCATGACCGGCGACGAAATTCTCGACGCCGGCGTCCAGGTGATGGCTCAGCCGCCGGGCAAGAAGAATTCGACGATTCACCTGCTGTCGGGCGGCGAGAAAGCGCTGACCGCGACCGCGCTCGTGTTCGCGATGTTCCAGCTGAATCCGGCGCCGTTCTGTCTGCTCGACGAAGTGGACGCGCCGCTCGACGACGCCAACACCGAGCGTTTCGCGAATCTGGTACGGGCGATGTCCGACAAAACCCAGTTCCTGTTCATTTCGCACAACAAGATCGCGATGGAGATGGCGCAGCAGCTGATCGGCGTGACGATGCAGGAGCAGGGCGTCTCGCGGATCGTCGCGGTCGACATGGAAACGGCGGCGGGTTTCGCCCAGAATATCGTTTGAGTTAACGCCTTCGCGGGCATCCGCATCCAGCGCAGCGGCCTCGATGAGCGCCGCGCGGTACGTGGAGCGGACGACAGGCCCACGCGGATAGAAGAATTGCTGATGGAGCATGCATGGACGAGTTGACACTCGGTTTGATCGGCGCGGGTGCCGTGGTGGTGGGGGGCGTGGTCGTGTACAACGCGTGGCAGGGCGCGAAGGTGCGCCGCAAAATGCCGCGGCCGATGCCGGCCGACACCGCCGAGAGCTTTGCGCGGGACGAGCATGAGGAGCAGAGCCCGTTCATCGAGCCGGCCCGGCCGACCACGCGGCGCGAGCCGAGCGTGAGCGCCGAGGCGGCCGCGGACCCGAGCGCGGCGCGCGTCGAGCCGACGTTCGGCGCGGGCGCCGCACCGCTCGATACACCGGCCGATATCCAGGCCGAGATGACGTCGCCGAACGGTTATCCATCGGCGGACGCCGATACCGTGGGCGAAGGCGAACATGCGGCGGCGCCGGGCGCGCACGCGAAGCGGCCCACGGCCGAAGCGCCCGCGGCCCAGCCCGCGTCCGCCGGGCACGAGCGGGTCGAACCGATCCTGCCGGCCGCCACGACGATTTCGTCGGCGCCGCCTGCGATCGTCGATCGACGCATCGACTGTATCGTGCCGATCCGGCTGAACGGCCCCGTGGCCGGCGACAAGGTGCTTCCGCTCGCGCAGCGCTTGCGTCGGGCGGGCAGCAAGCCCGTGCACATCGAAGGCAAACCCGAAGGCGGCGGCGCGTGGGAGCTGCTGCAGAACGGCACGCGCTATGAAGAGCTGCGCGCGGCCGCGCAGCTCGCGAACCGTAGCGGCGCGCTGAACGAGCTCGAATTTTCCGAGTTCGTGACCGGCGTACAGCAGTTCGCCGATGCGCTCGACGCGGCGCCGGAGTTCCCCGACATGCTCGAAACCGTCGCGATGGCGCGCGAGCTCGACGGCTTTGCCGCCCAGTGCGACGCGCAGTTGTCGATCAACGTGCTGTCGGACGGCGCGCCGTGGTCGGCCAACTACGTGCAGGCGGTCGCATCGCAGGACGGTCTGCTGCTGTCGCGCGACGGCACGCGCTTCGTCAAGCTCGACTCGCGGCAAAGCCCGGTGTTCATGCTGCAGTTCGGCGACACCAACTTCCTGCGCGACGACCTCACGTACAAAGGCGGCGAGATGATCACGCTGGTGCTCGACGTGCCGGTCGCCGACGAAGACATCCTGCCGTTCCGGCTGATGTGCGATTACGCGAAGTCGCTGGCCGAGCGCATCGGCGGACGCGTGGTCGACGACGGTCGCCGGCCGCTGCCGGAAAGCGCGCTGCTCGCGATCGAAAAACAGTTGATGACACTGTACGCGAAGCTCGAACAGGCGGGTATTCCGGCGGGTTCGCCGGCCACGCGGCGCCTGTTCAGCCAGTAAGCCTTTTGCAGTGTTCTACGCGTTTTGACGACGGCCGCACGATGTGCGGCCGTCGTCGTTTCCGGCTTGCGTCGCAGCGCGGCCCGCCCCGATTCAGCGATGTAAAGGGGCACGCTTCCTGCGATAATCCGATGTCCGACTTTCTTCTCGAGAAGCTTCCGACAGCATGGCCCGATCCTCCGTCCCTCCTTCCGCAACCAGCGCTCCGGCCGAGCGGGCCGTGTGGTTGCGCGCGGAACTCGAACGCGCGAACTACGCGTATTACGTGCTCGATCAACCGGACCTGCCGGACGCCGAGTACGACAAGCTGTTCAAGGAGCTGGAGCGCATCGAGGCCGAGCATCCCGATCTGATCGTGCCGGATTCGCCGACGCAGCGCGTCGGCGGCGAGGCCGCGAGCGGTTTCGAGCCGGTCGTGCACGATCTGCCGATGCTGTCGTTGAACAACGGTTTCGCCGACGAAGACATCGTCGCGTTCGACAAGCGCATCGGCGACGCGCTCGGCAACAACGCGAGCGTGCCGCCGGTTCCCGTCGACTACGCGGCCGAGCTGAAATTCGACGGCCTCGCGATCTCGCTGCGCTACGCCGACGGCGTGTTCGTGCAGGCCTCCACGCGCGGTGACGGCACAACCGGCGAGAACGTCACCGAAAACGTCCGCACGATCCGCTCGATTCCGCTGAAGCTGAAGGGTAAGCGCGTGCCCCACGTGCTCGACGTGCGCGGCGAAGTGCTAATGTTCAAGCGCGATTTCGAGCGCCTGAACGAACGCCAGCGCACCGCCGAACAACGCGAATTCGCGAACCCGCGCAACGCGGCGGCGGGCAGCTTGCGGCAGCTCGATTCGAAGATCACCGCGCAGCGGCCGCTGTCGTTTTTCGCGTATGGCATCGGCGTGCTCGAAGGCATCGAGATGCCGGCCACCCATAGCGAACTGCTCGACTGGTACAAGGAGATGGGCTTGCCGGTCAATGGCGAGCGCGCGGTCGTGCAGGGCGCCGAAGGCCTGCTCGGCTTCTTCCACGCGGTCGGCGAGAAGCGCGACAGGCTCCCCTACGACATCGACGGCGTGGTCTATAAGGTCAACCGGCGCGACGAGCAGGATGCGCTCGGTTTCGTGTCGCGCGCGCCGCGCTTCGCGCTCGCGCACAAATTCCCCGCGCAGGAAGCGCTGACGAAGCTGGTCGCGATCGACGTGCAGGTCGGCCGCACCGGCGCGATCACGCCGGTCGCGCGGCTGGAACCGGTGTTCGTCGGCGGCGCGACGGTCACGAACGCGACCTTGCACAACGAGGATGAAGTGCGCCGCAAGGACATCCGCATCGGCGACACGGTGATCGTGCGGCGCGCCGGCGACGTGATTCCGGAGGTGGTCAGCGCGCTGCTCGAGCGTCGTCCGGCCGACGCGCGCGAGTTCGTGATGCCGACGCAGTGCCCGGTGTGCGGTTCGGCGATCGAGCGGCTGCCCGACGAGGCGATCGCGCGCTGCACGGGCGGGCTCTTCTGTCCGGCGCAGCGCAAGCAGGCGTTGTGGCACTTCGCGCAGCGGCGCGCGCTCGATATCGACGGCCTAGGCGAGAAGATCATCGATCAACTGGTCGAACAGAACCTGGTGCGCACGCCGGCCGATCTGTTCAATCTCGGCTTCACGACGCTCGCGGAACTCGACCGCTTCGCCGAAAAGTCCGCGCAGAACCTGCTCGACTCGCTCGACAAGGCCAGGCACACGTCGCTCGCGCGCTTTATCTACGCGTTGGGGATTCGCCATGTCGGCGAATCGACCGCGAAGGATCTCGCGAAGCACTTCGGCTCGCTCGATCCGATCATGGATGCGTCGCTGGAGGAACTGCTCGAAGTCAACGACGTGGGGCCGGTCGTCGCCGAATCGATCCACCAGTTCTTCGCCGAGGACCACAACCGCACGGTGATCGAACAGCTGCGCGCGCCGGGCAAGGTCACGTGGCCCGAGGGGTCGCCAGCGCCGAAGGCGCCGCAGGGCGTGCTGGCCGGGCAGACGGTCGTGCTGACCGGTACGCTGCCAAACCTGTCGCGCGAGGACGCGAAGGAAATGCTCGAGGCGGCCGGCGCGAAGGTGGCGGGGTCGGTATCGAAGAAAACCAGTTACGTGGTGGCGGGGGCCGACGCGGGCAGCAAACTTTCGAAGGCCGAGGAACTCGGCATCCCCGTACTCGACGAAGATGGTATGCGCAAGCTCCTGGAGGGGCACTGATGATTCACGACATTCTGAAGATGGGCGATCCGCGCCTGCTGCGAATCGCCGAGCCGGTCGATCACTTCGACACGCCCGAACTGCACCGGCTCGTGGAAGACATGTTCGAGACCATGCACGCGGCGAACGGCGCGGGTCTCGCCGCGCCGCAGATCGGCGTCGATCTGCAGGTGGTGATCTTCGGCTTCGGTTCGAACGAGCGCTATCCGGACGCGCCGCCGGTGCCCGAAACGGTGCTGATCAACCCGACCGTCACGCCGGTCTCGCAGGACATGGAAGAAAGCTGGGAAGGTTGTCTGTCGGTGCCGGGGCTGCGCGGCGTGGTGAGCCGGTTTTCGATGATCCGTTATCACGGCTTCGACCAGTTCGGCAATCCGATCGACCGGGTCGCTGAGGGTTTTCACGCACGGGTTGTGCAGCACGAATGCGATCATCTGATCGGCAAGCTGTATCCGATGCGGATTACCGATTTCTCGAAGTTCGGCTTTACGGAGGTCCTGTTCCCGGATCTCGATACGAATAGCGACGACTGACACAGCTGCCGCCAACAAAAAACCCACGCCAAAGTGCGTGGGTTTTTTGTTGTGCCGATGCGCCCGCTCTCAGCAAAGAGGCGCATTGGACGGACCTCAGAACGACTCGTCTTCCGACAGATAGCGCCACTGTCCCGGCGGCAGCGCGCCGAGCATCACCTGGCCCATGCGCACGCGCTTCAGGCCCACCACCTCGAGACCGACCAGTTCGCACATGCGGCGAATCTGACGCTTCTTGCCTTCGCGCAGCACGAAACGCAGCTGCTCGCCGTTCTGCCAGCTGACCTGCGCGGGCTTCAGCGCGACGTCGTCGAGCGACAGGCCGTGGCGCAGCAGCGCGAGTTTTTCGGCCGGGAAATGGCTTTCGACGTCGACCGTGTGATCGCCGTAGGCGACGCGCACCAGATACTCCTTGTCCACGTCCGAGTGACCGCCGATCAGTTGCTTCGCGATGCGGCCGTCCTGCGTCAGCACGAGCAGGCCCGTCGAATCGATGTCGAGACGCCCGGCCGGCGCGAGCTGGCGCAGATGCGACGCCGAGAAGGAGATCCCCGAACGGTCGCCTTCCCAGCGATTCTCCGGCGTGACGAGCGTGATGGCCGGCTGATAGCCGTCCTCCGCCTGGCCCGACACGAGCCCGACCGGCTTGTGAACGATCACGGTCACCTGGCTCGACTGAAAGGCTTCGGCGGCCGGGTCGATGTCGATGCGCTGATCCGGGAACACCTTCGTGCCGAGCGTATCGACGCGCTCGCCGTCGACCATGACCCAGCCTTTCTCGATCCATTCGTCGGCCTCGCGACGCGAGCACAGGCCGAGCTTGGACATCAGCTTCGACAGACGCAGCATGCCCGGCGCGTCTTCGCGATCGCGGCGGGGCGGGTGCGGGGTGTCGATGGGGGTGTCGACGGGGGTGTCGACGGGGCGGGCGGTTGCTGATGCCGAGGCTCGCGGCTTGGCGGCGCGGGCCGGTCGGTCGTCGCCGAAGCGGCGGTTCGCGGCCGGCAACGTGTCGTCGAAGCTGCGCGCAGGGCGCTCGCGACGCTCGGTGCGTTCGCCGTAGCCGCCTTTTGCGGGCTTCGCGAAGCTGCGCTCGCCACGCTCGCTTTCGAAGCGGCGCGAGGTGCTGTCGCTGCGCGCACCTCGATCGCCACCGCGACGCTCCTGCGGCTCACCGCGATCGCTACCGAAGCGCGGACGGTCGGCGGCCTCGCGCTCCCGGCGCACCGGACGATCGCCACGCGCGCCGCCTTCCGACGGCCTGCCTGTGCCTGGACGCGGACCGCTGAACGGACGGCGTTCGCCGGCGTCGCGGCCCGGTGCGCGCTCGCCGCGCTCCGCATTGCCCTCGAAACGACGGGGTGCGCGTTCTGCACGCTCGCCGAATTCGCGCCGAGGAGCGCGTTCGCCACGCTCAGCGCTGCCTTCAAAACGACGCGGCGCGCGTTCGCCACGCTCGCCGAATTCGCGTCGAGGAGCGCGTTCACCACGCTCAGCGTTGCCTTCGAAACGACGCGGCGCGCGTTCAGTCCGTTCGCCGAATTCGCGTCGAGGAGCGCGTTCGCCACGCTCAGCGTTGCCTTCGAAACGACGCGGCGCGCGTTCAGTCCGTTCGCCGAAATCGCGCCGAGGCCCGCGTTCACCACGCTCAGCGTTGCCTTCGAGACGACGCGGCGCGCGTTCAGTCCGTTCGCCGAAATCGCGCCGAGGCCCGCGTTCACCACGCTCAGCGCTGCCTTCGAGACGACGCGGCGCGCGTTCTCCGCGCTCGCCTCGCTCAGCCGCACCTTCGAAGCGGCGCGGTGCGCCCGCGGCAGCCGCGCCCCGTTCGCGCACGCCCGACCCTTCGGCACGCGGCGCGCGTGCACCAGCGCCCGCCGGCTTCGCACCGACCGGCCGCTTCGCGCCACCACCCGTCGACGCCGCGCCTTCGCGCTTCGCGCCGGCCTCGGCCTCGAATGGCTTCGGCCGCGCTGGACGGGTCGGCTTACGCGCCGACGCGCTGCCGGGGCGGACAGGGGCGCGTTCGGACGACGCCGGCCGCGGATGCTTCGCTGTTAATTTGATTCGCATGAAATCTCACACTGCGATCGCGCGCAGTAGTTCGGTCTCGACCTGAATTTGCAGGCGGTTGTCCGACAGGCTGTGTCCTTCGAGCAGAAACACGTCCTCGACGCGTTCGCCGAGCGTATTGATCCGCGCCGAGGCGACGCCGACCCGGTGCTCAGCCAGCACGCGCGCGATCGAATAAAGAAGGCCCGGCCGGTCGTTCGCCGACACGGACAGGATGTAGTATTGGCCGCGCTCATCGGCCCGCAGGTCGACGCGCGGCGTAATGGGGAAGGTGCGCGACAGCCGTGACAGCCGGCCCTTCGACGGTCCCGGCAGCAAGGTGCCGTGGCCCGCGAGGCGCGCGGTCAGCTCCTGCTCGACCAGATTGGCGATGTCGCGATAGTGCACGTCCTCTTCGGTGTGCGCGACGAGGAAGTTGTCGAGCGCGTAGCCGTGGCGCGTCGTGCTGACGCGTGCATCGAGCACCGACAGGCCGTTGCGGTCGAAATACGCGCAGATGCCCGCGAACAGATCGGGCTGGTCCTTCACGTAGACGAGCACCTGCAGCGCCTCGCCGATCGGCGACGGCCGCGCGCGTACGAGCGGCGTCGGCGTTTCGACGTGGCGGTACAGCACGCGCGTCTGCCACGCGATGTCCGCCGCGTCGTGGCGCAGGAAATAGCCGACGTCCAGCTTGTCCCACAGCGCCCGTTGCGCGCCTTCCGGCACGGTTTCGAGACGCAGCAGCGCGAGCGCCTCTTCCTGGCGCGACTTCAGCTCGGAATGCTCGTCCGGCTGGGCACCGCCAAGCACGGCGAGCGTGGTGCGGTAGAGGTCTTCGAGCAGCTTGCCTTTCCACGTGTTCCAGACCTTCGGGCTGGTGCCGCGGATGTCGGCGACGGTCAGCAGATAGAGCGCGGTCAGGCGGCGCTCGGTGCCGACCAGCTCGGCGAAGCGCTTGATCACTTCAGGGTCGCTCGTGTCCTGCTTCTGCGCGACCTGGCTCATCGTCAGATGCTGCTGCACGAGCCACACGGCCAGCTCGCCATCCTCGCCTTCGATGCCGTGCTGGCGGCAGAAGCGCCGTGCGTCGGCCATGCCCAGCGTGGAATGATCGCCGCCGCGGCCCTTCGCGATGTCATGAAACAGCGCGGCCACGTACAGCACCCACGGCCGGTCGAAGTTGACGATCAACTGGCTGCAGAACGGGTATTCGTGCGCATGCTCGGCGACCGCGAAGCGGCGCAGATTGCGCAGCACCATCAGGATGTGCTGATCGACCGTGAACACGTGGTACAGGTCGTGCTGCATCTGCCCGACGATGCGCCGGAAATTCAGCAGATAACGCCCGAGCACGCTCGTCTGGTTCATCAACCGGAACGCATGCGTGATGCCGGCCGGCTGCTTCAGGATTTCCATGAAGAGCCGGCGATTTTCCGGATCGCGCCGCCAGTGCTGATCCATCACGTCGCGGGCGTTGTAGATCGCGCGCAGCGTGCGCGCCGACAGTCCCTTCACGCCGGGGGTGCGCTCGTATAGCAGGAACGCCTCGAGGATCGCCTTCGGCTCGCGCTGGAACACGTCGTCGGAGGCGATTTCGAGCATGCCCTGTTTTTCGACGAAGCGATCCGACAGCACGCGCGTGATGCCGCTCGTGCTCGGAAACAGCTGCGCCTCGATGTTCTGGATCAGGATCGTCGCGAGTTGCGTGACCGCTTTCGCGGCCCAGTAGTAGCGGCGCATCAGCTGCTCGCTCGCGCGCTTGGTCGCGGTCGGCTTGAGGCCGAAGCTTTCCGCGACCGGCGTCTGCAGGTCGAACACCAGGATGTCCTGGCGGCGCCCGGCGATCACGTGCAGCCGCGCACGCAGCGACTTCAGGAAGCCTTCGTTGTGGCGCAGCTCGCGCGCCTCGCGCTCGGTGATGAGTCCGCGTGCTTCGAGTTCGCGCCAGCTGCTGCCGAAGCCGGCCGCCTGTGTGATCCACAGGATCAGCTGCAGGTCGCGCAGCCCGCCCGGGCTTTCCTTGATGTTCGGCTCGAGCGCGTAGGGCGTGTCCTGAAACTTCGCGTGACGCTGGCGCATTTCGAGCACCTTCGCCTGGAAGAACGCCTTCGGGTCGAGCGCCGCACGGTAGCGCCGAGCGAAATCGTCGAACAGTGCGGTGCTGCCGGTGATGCGGCGCGCTTCCAGCAGCGAGGTACGCACCGTGACGTCGTTGGCCGCTTCCTCGATGCATTGCGACACGCTGCGCACGCTGCTGCCGAGTTCCAGCCCGAGATCCCACGCGAGGCTGATGAAGCGCTCGATGCGCGCGTCCAGATGCTCGAGCCGCGCGTCGGGCAACAGCACCAGGATGTCGATGTCGGAGTGCGGCGCGAGTTCGCCGCGCCCATAGCCGCCAACCGCGACCAGCGCGAGGTCGTCAGGCAGCTCGCAGGTGTCCCAGGCGGCGCGCAGCGAATGGTCCGTGGCGCGCGCGAGGGCGGCCATCAACGCGTCGACGTTGGTGGCCGTTCGGAAGCGTTCCAGCAACTGGGCTTTGGCCACTTTGTAGTCCGCCTTGAGCGACGAGGCATGGGAGGGGGCGACGGCTGGAACGCTACTCATTGGCAGGAAGGCGGTGTGGTCGGAATCGGTCAGGCCGTGGCCGCGACCACGGGCGGACGCGCGGGCGTGCCGGCCGACACGGTCAGCACGTCGTAGCCGGTCTCGGTGACGAGCACCGTGTGCTCCCACTGCGCGGACAGGCTGCGGTCCTTGGTCTTGACGGTCCACTGGTCGGGCATCGTGCGGATGTCACGGCGGCCGGCGTTGATCATCGGCTCGATCGTGAAGATCATACCGGCCTGCAGTTCGAACCCGGTGCCGGGGCGACCGTAGTGCAGGATCTGCGGATCTTCGTGGAATACGGTGCCGATGCCGTGTCCGCAATATTCGCGCACCACGCTGTAGCCGAGGCCTTCGGCGTGCTTCTGGATCGCATAGCCGATGTCGCCGAGATGCGCGCCGGGTCGCACCTGGTCGATGCCGAGCCACATGCATTCGAAAGTGGCTTGCACGAGGCGCTTTGCCATGATCGACCCTTCGCCGACGATGAACATGCGGCTCGTGTCGCCGAAATAGCCGTCCTTGATCACGGTGATGTCGATGTTCAGCGCGTCGCCGGTTTTGAGCGCCCTGTCGCCCGGAATGCCGTGGCAGATCACGTCGTTGACAGAAATGCAGGTGGCTTTCGGGTAGGGCGGGTAGCCGGGCGGCTGGTAATTCAGCGGCGCGGGGACCGTGCCCTGGTCCTTCAGCATGTATTCGTGACACAGACGGTCGAGCTCGCCAGTGGTGACGCCGGCCTTGACGAACGGCGTGATGTAGTCGAGCACTTCGCTCGCGAGCCGGCAGGCGACGCGCATCTTCGCGATATCGTCTTCGTTTTTGATGGTGATAGCCATGGTTTCCTCGGAAGCCTTGCTGGATAAGGCTTGCTGGGTGTTGCGGTGGCCGGGCGGAGGGGCGTCTGCCGGGCACGGAATGCCGGTCGATCCTTAACGCCCCCGCGCGTGGCGGAATCGAGGCATTTTACAGCAGTGGGGGCCGGGTCGTTGCGCAGGATCGGGCGGCAATGGGCGAAAAGCGCCAGAATCGGCAAATTGGCGGCCCAAAGGACGCCAGGCCGGGCTTCGGGCCCGGCGGCGCGGTCCCGTGCGTAGGACCATCGGCCGGTGGTCGGGCCGGTTGAGTCAGTCGGTCGTCGCGTGCTATACTCTCGGGCTAAGTCGGTCCTAGTCCGCTTTTATTCGCGAGTCCGCAAATTCGCGCATGGCAGCTGGGCGGAGCGGCTTCTCGCGGCACTCCGGTTGTTGGGTGTCGTGAGTGAGAGAAAGTCGTGTCAGGCAACCAATTCGCAAGCCGGCGCACCCAGGGTGTCGTCGCGTTCCAGCCGAGGTAGAGGCGAGCGCGGCCGATACGGCAGCCGGTTTAAGACCCAACCCTCGTGGAGAATTTCATGGCAGTTACGATGCGTCAAATGCTGGAAGCAGGTGTCCACTTCGGTCACCAGACCCGCTTCTGGAACCCGAAGATGGCCCCCTTCATTTTCGGTCATCGCAACAAGATTCACATCATCAACCTCGAAAAGACGCTGCCGATGTACAACGACGCGCTGAAGTACGCGCGTCAGCTGGCATCGAACCGCGGCACGATCCTGTTCGTCGGTACGAAGCGTCAATCGCGTGACACGATCGCCCAGGAAGCGCAGCGCGCTGGTATGCCGTTCGTGAACGCGCGCTGGCTCGGTGGCATGCTGACCAACTTCAAGACGCTGAAGGTTTCGATCAAGCGCCTGAAGGACATGGAAGCGGCGCTGGAAGCCGGTGAAACCGAGCGCATGAGCAAGAAGGAAGCGCTTCTGTTCGAACGTGAAATGGCCAAGCTGCAGAAGTCGATCGGCGGCGTGAAGGACATGGGCGGCATTCCGGACGCGATCTTCGTGGTTGACGTCGGCTACCACAAGATTGCCGTGACCGAAGCAAACAAGCTCGGCATTCCGGTCATCGCCGTGGTCGATACGAACCACTCGCCGGAAGGTGTGGACTACGTGATCCCGGGTAACGACGACGCCAGCAAGGCCGTCGCCCTGTACGCGGCTGGCGTGGCCGATGCGATCCTCGAAGGCCGTGCCAACGCGGTCAACGAAGTGGTCCAGGCTGCGCGTGGCGGCGACGGCGACGAGTTCGTCGAGGTCAACCCGGAAGCGTAAGGCTGCCCAGGGTCCGGCATAAAAGGGGGCTTTCTACAGGCCCCCTTTTTTTAAGTCGCGACGTCTATGACAGTTGTTGTAACGGGCATCTGGCAGAGTGCTCGAGGCGACGCGAGGCGCGTCGCTCGCAAAAAATGCGCGAAAACGCTGAAACGAATTCCTGCCGCCGGCATCGAAATGCGGGCGGCGTGTGACAGACAGAACTCAAGGAGCAAATGATGGCGGCAATTACCGCAAGCATGGTTGCAGAACTGCGCGCGAAGACCGACGCGCCGATGATGGAATGCAAGAAGGCGCTGACGGAAGCCGACGGCGATCTGGCGCGCGCTGAAGAACTGCTGCGCGTGAAGCTCGGCAACAAGGCGAGCAAGGCGGCATCGCGCGTGACGGCCGAAGGCGTCGTCGCATCGTTCATCAACGGCAACGCTGGTTCGCTCGTCGAGCTGAACTGCGAAACCGACTTCGTCTCGAAGAACGACGACTTCCTCGCGTTCTCGAAGAAGATCGCCGAACTCGTCGCGACGCAAAACCCGGCTGACGTCGCGGCGCTGTCAGCCCTGCCGCTCGACGGCCAAACCGTCGACGCAGTGCGCCTCGCGCTGGTCGGCAAGATCGGCGAAAACCTGTCGATCCGCCGTTTCGTGCGCTTCGACACCGCGAACAAGCTGGCGGCGTACCTGCACGGCACGCGCATCGGCGTGCTGGTCGAGTACACCGGCGCGGACGAACAGGTCGGCAAGGACGTGGCGATGCACATCGCCGCGATGAAGCCGGTTTCCCTGTCGTCGGACGACGTGCCGGCGGACCTGATCGCCAAGGAACGCAGCATCGCTGAACAGAAGGCCGCCGAATCGGGCAAGCCGGCTGAAATCGTCGCGAAGATGGTCGACGGCAGCGTGCAGAAGTACCTGAAGGAAGTGTCGCTGCTGAACCAGACGTTCGTGAAGAACGACAAGCAGACGATCGAGCAGATGCTGAAGGCGGGCAACTCGAGCGTGCAGAAGTTCGCGCTGTTCGTGGTCGGCGAAGGCATCGAGAAGAAGCAGGACGACTTCGCAGCGGAAGTGGCCGCCCAGGTCGCTGCTGCAAAGCAACAATAAGCGTTACCCAAGCTTCACCGCCGTACCGTTTGGACCCGCGGCGAGGCAAGACCTCGCCGCGGTCGGCAGCGCCGCAAGACCGCGCACGAGTTGACCCTCGCCGCGCGGCCGCCGCTGGCGAACCTCAGGGTTCGCCAATTTGGCGGTGCTTGCCCGAATCAGCATTTCACCCCTACATTAGTCCCTTGTTGTTGCCCTGTTCTGCGCGATCTGGATACCCCTATGCCCACTGCCTATAAACGCGTCCTGCTCAAACTCTCCGGTGAAGCTCTGATGGGCGACGATGCCTTCGGCATCAATCGCGGAACCATCGAACGAATGGTGGCGGACGTGGCCGAAGTGGTCCGTCTCGGAACGCAACTGGCCGTGGTGATCGGCGGCGGCAATATTTTTCGCGGCGTCGCGGGCGGTGCGGCGGGTATGGACCGCGCAACGGCCGACTACATGGGTATGCTCGCCACGATGATGAACGCGCTGGCGCTGCAGGACGCGATGCGTCACGCCGGCATCGAGGCGCGCGTGCAATCGGCGCTGCGCATGGACCAGGTCGTCGAGCCGTACATCCGGCCCCGCGCGATCCGCCAGCTCGAGGAAGGCAAGGTCGTGATCTTCGCGGCCGGCACCGGCAACCCGTTCTTCACGACCGACACGGCCGCTGCATTGCGCGGCGCG
Organism: Paraburkholderia sp. CI3; assembly: GCF_050436505.1. Classification (NCBI taxonomy): domain Bacteria; kingdom Pseudomonadati; phylum Pseudomonadota; class Betaproteobacteria; order Burkholderiales; family Burkholderiaceae; genus Paraburkholderia; species Paraburkholderia sp. CI3. The sequence goes on along the minus strand of NZ_JBNDMI010000004.1, from coordinate 1,211,486 downwards.
GAAATCGGCGCGGAAGTGGTGCTGAAGGCGACCAAGGTGGACGGCGTCTATTCGGCCGATCCGAAGAAAGATTCGAGCGCGACCCGCTACAGCACGATCAGCTTCGATGAGGCAATCGGCCGCAATCTGCAGGTGATGGACGCGACGGCTTTCGCTCTGTGCCGCGACCAGAAGCTGCCGATCCGCGTGTTTTCGATCGTCAAACCCGGTGCGCTCAAGCGCATCGTGCTAGGCGAGGACGAGGGCACCCTCGTCCACGTGTAAACTTCGTTTACATTACGTGGGCTTTGACGCGAGCCCGGGCCGCCGCATCGCGCGTGCCGGGCGGCTCGCACCGTTTTGAAGGTTCGGAGGTTTAAAAATGTCTGTGGCTGATATCAGGAAGGGCGCTGAACAGAAGATGCAGCGCTCCATCGACGCGTTCAGGAACGACCTGTCGAAGATCCGCACGGGCCGTGCGCACACGGGCCTGCTCGATCATATCCAGTGCGACTACTATGGCTCGCCGGTGCCGATTTCGCAGGTCGCGAACCTGACGCTGATCGACGCGCGCACGATCGGCGTGCAGCCGTGGGAAAAGAAGATGGTCCAGGTCGTCGAAAAGGCGATCCGCGAGTCGGATCTCGGTCTGAACCCAGCTACCCATGGCGATGTGATCCGCGTACCGATGCCAGCGTTGACCGAAGAGCGTCGCCGCGAGCTGACCAAGGTCGTTCGCAGCGAAGCCGAAACGGCCAAGGTGGCCGTGCGCAACCTGCGCCGCGACGCCAACGAGCAACTGAAGAAGCTCGTCAAGGACAAGGAAATCTCGGAAGACGACGAGCGTCGTGCCGGTGACGACGTCCAGAAGCTGACGGACAAGTTCGTCGCCGAAATCGACAAGCTCGTCACAACGAAAGAAGCCGAGATCATGACGGTCTGACGCCGTTCGGCTCAGCACCTTCTGATTTCCACTTCTTTACTGGCATTACTGTCCCGACGGCCATGACCTATACCAGCTCAACCGTGCGCGTGCCTGAAGTCGCCGCGGTGCCGCGACATATCGCGATCATCATGGATGGCAACGGCCGTTGGGCCACGCAGCGGCGTCTGCCCCGCGTGGCGGGCCATACGCGCGGCGTCGACGCGGTGCGGGCGGCCGTCGAGGCGTGCGCGCGGCGGGGCGTCGAATATCTGACGCTGTTCGCGTTCAGCTCGGAGAACTGGCGCCGTCCGAACGAAGAGGTATCGTTCCTGATGCGCCTGTTCGTCACCGCGCTTGAGCGCGAGATCGGCAAGCTGCACGCGAACGGGATCCGTTTGCGCGTGGTCGGCGATCTCGAGCGTTTCGACGACAAGATCCGCGATCTGATCAAGCGCGCGGAAACCAAGACCGCGCGCAATACCCGTCTCACGCTGACCATCGCCGCGAACTACGGCGGGCGCTGGGACATCATGCAGGCCACCCGCAAGCTCGTCGAGCAAGCGGCGGCGGGCAAGCCGGTCGAGGTCAACGAGGACGCGTTCGCCGAGCACCTGTCGATGGCCTACGCACCCGAGCCGGACCTGTTCATCCGCACCGGCGGCGAGCGCCGCGTCAGCAACTTCCTGCTGTGGCAGCTTGCCTACACTGAGTTCTATTTCACCGACACGTTCTGGCCGGATTTCGACGCCGACGCGCTCGGTCACGCCATCGCTTCGTACACGGAGCGGGAACGCCGCTTCGGCCGCACCAGTGCTCAGCTCGAGCCGCAATCGCAGAACGTCGATTCGCTTCCATGCTAAAGACCCGTGTCATCACGGCGATCGTGTTGCTGGCAGTGTTCCTGCCTGTCACGCTGTTCGCGCCTGTCGGCGCATTCGGCGCGCTGATCGCTTTCGTCGTCGTGTTCGCCGCGTGGGAGTGGGCGCGCCTGCTGAAGCTCGGTGGCGCGGGTCCGGTGCTGTACGCGCTCGTCGCGGCACTCGGACTCGTCACCAGTACGCGGGTGGGCATCGGCACCGAGCCTGCGCGGCCGTTCTTCCAGGCGGCGGCGATTTTCTGGGTGATCGCCGGTCCATTCGTGCTGCTGCGCAAGCCCGTGCTCGCGCAGGGCGCGTGGCGCGCGTTTCTGTTTCTTGCCGGAATCGTCGGTTTCATCGCGTGCTGGCATGCTCTCGTCGCCGCGCGCATGCAGGGTGTGCCGTTCGTGCTGTCGCTGCTGCTATTGGTATGGCTCGCCGATATCGGCGCATACTTCTCCGGGAAGGCATTTGGCAAGCACAAGCTGGCGCCAGCGATCAGTCCGGGTAAAACCTGGGAGGGGGCGATCGGCGGCTGGCTGCTGGTCATGATCGTCGCGGCCGCGGCGATCTTTTTGCACGCGTTCGAGCCGACCCTGTATTCTGCGCTGCTGGCGCAACTGGGTGCGCTGCGCGCGGTGCTCGCGCTGACCCTGCTGGTGGTTTTCAGCGTGGTCGGTGACCTGTTCGAATCGATGATGAAACGTCAGGCCGGCGTCAAAGACTCGAGCGGCCTGTTGCCGGGGCACGGCGGCGTGCTCGATCGCATCGACGCGTTGTTGCCGGTGCTGCCGCTCGCCATGCTGCTGCTCGGCTAGAGAAAGAGATATGCAAAAACGTCTGACATTGCTCGGTTCCACGGGCTCGATTGGAGACAGTACGCTCGACGTGGTCGCGCGTCATCCCGAGCGTTTTTCGATTTACGCGCTGAGCGCGCATCGCAACGGCGACAAGCTCGTCGGGCAATGCCTGCGCTTCGCGCCCGAAGTGGCGGTGGTCGGCGACGCCGACACGGCCGCGAAGGTCGCCGTGAAGCTGCGCGAAGCGGGCAGCAAGACCGAGGTCACGTACGGGCCGCAGGCGCTCGTCGACGCCGCGAAGAGCGAGGGCTGCGACACGGTGGTCGCGGCGATCGTCGGCGCGGCCGGTCTCGCGCCGAGCCTTGCCGCGGCGCGCGCCGGCAAGCGCATCCTGCTCGCGAACAAGGAAGCGCTGGTGATGTCCGGCGCGATCTTCATGGACGCGGTGCGCGACCACGGCGCGGTGCTGCTGCCGGTCGACAGCGAACACAACGCGATTTTCCAATGCCTGCCGCGTGAAGCGTCGCTGCATGGCGGCGTTTCAAAGATCATCCTGACCGCATCGGGCGGCCCGTTCCGCACGCGCGAACCGGCCACGCTCGTCGACGTGACGCCTGACGAAGCCTGCAAGCATCCGAACTGGGTGATGGGCCGCAAGATCTCGGTCGACTCGGCCACGATGATGAACAAGGGCCTCGAAGTGATCGAGGCGCACTGGCTGTTCAACCTGCCCGGCGAGCGCATCGACGTGCTGATCCATCCGCAGAGCGTGATTCATTCGCTGGTGTCGTACGCGGACGGTTCGGTGCTCGCGCAGCTCGGCAACCCTGACATGCGCACGCCGATCGCGCACGCGCTCGCGTTTCCGGATCGCGTCGATTCCGGGGTCGCGCAGCTCGATCTCGCGGAGATCGCGTCGCTGTCGTTCGAAAAACCCGACTACGCGCGCTTCCCGTGCCTCGCGCTCGCCATGAAGGCGCTTGCGGAAGGCGGCGTCGCGAGCGCGGCGTTGAACGCCGCGAACGAGATCGCGGTGGAGGCATTTCTCGCGCGCCGCATCGGCTTCATGGCGATTGCCGAGGCGGTCGACTCGGTGCTGAACGCGTTGCCGAACCGCAGCGCGCACGCGCTCGACGACGTCATCGAAGCGGACGCCTCCGCGCGCCGAGCTGCTACCGAATTCATCGCGCGTCTGCCTGACGGCGCCCGTCGCACGGAACGCGCCGTCCAGTGAGGCGTTTATGAATCTGCTGATCGAACTGCTCGCTTTCGCGGTTGCGATTGGCGTACTCGTGGTAGTCCACGAGTACGGGCACTACAGCGTCGCGCGTCTGTGCGGCGTGAAGGTGCTGCGCTTCTCGATCGGCTTCGGCAAGCCGCTCGTTCAGTGGGTCAGTCCGAAGACGGGCACCGAGTGGACGATTGCCGCGCTGCCGCTCGGCGGCTACGTGAAGATGCTCGACGAGCGCGAGACCGGCCCCGGTTCGATTCCCGAAGCGGATCTGCCGCATGCGTTCAACCGCCAGTCGGTGTGGCGGCGCTTCGCGATCGTCGCGGCCGGTCCGGTCGCGAATTTCCTGCTCGCGATCGTGCTGTTCGCGCTCGTGTTCGCAACTGGCGTGACCGAACCGGCCGCCGTGATCGCGACACCCGCGCCGAACACGCCGGCCGCGCTGGCGGGCTTCGAGGGCGGCGAGACCATCGTCGGTGTGCGCACCGGCCATAGCGATGAGACCGAGCCGGTGCGGTCGTGGTCGGATCTGCGCTGGAAGCTGCTCGGCGCCGCGTTCGATCAGCAGCGCATCGTGCTCAGTGCAAAAGACGCGCACGGCACGTCCGATTTTCCGATGGACCTGCGCGGCCTCGGCGAGAAAGACGTCGACGACGATCTGATGTCGCGCCTCGGCTTCGAGCCCGGCGGCGGCAAGCTGACGGTGGCGGGCGTGCAGGCGGGCAGCGCCGCGCAAAAGGCGGGGCTCGTCGCCGGCGACCGGCTGCGCGCGATCAACGGCACGCCGACCGATAATGCCTCGGCCTTCATCGCTTTTGTAAAATCGCACGCCGGCGTGCCGGTCACGCTGCGGGTGGAGCGCGGGGGCCGTGGCGGTCATGCGGCGGGCGCGCTCGAAGAAATCACCATCGTGCCGCAGCTGCAGCGCGATGCAGCGAGCGGGCAGCAGATCGGCCGCATCGGCGCGGAGCTGGCGACCCAGGTGCCGTCGATCGACGTGCGCTACGGGCCGCTCGAGAGCCTCCACCTCGGCGCGCGCCGTACCTGGGATCTCGCGGTGTACTCGGTCAGGATGTTCGGCCGGATGATCGTCGGCGAGGCATCGCTGAAGAATCTGTCCGGTCCGGTGACGATCGCCGACTACGCGGGAAAGAGCGCACGTCTGGGTCCTGCCGCGTTTCTGTCGTTCCTGGCCCTTGTCAGCATTAGCCTCGGCGTGCTGAACCTGCTACCAATTCCGGTATTGGATGGGGGGCATCTGTTATATTATTTGGTTGAAGCTGTGACCGGTAAAGTTGTCTCCGATCGCTGGCAACTCGTTTTTCAGAGGGCGGGGCTTGCCTGCATCGTCGCGTTGTCGGCGATTGCGCTGTTCAACGATCTGGCTCGTTTAATCCATTTTTAAAGTGTCCGGCGGCGTTCACGAGGGCGGCCGCCAGGCCTGATGCAGCTATACATACTGGGGAAGCACGTTGTTCAAACCTCATCGCTTTGGTCCAAAGACGGTTGTAGCCGCGGCGTTCGCCGCGCATGGGCTGGTTGCTCACGCAACGACGCCCTTCGTGGTGCAAGACATTCGCATTGAGGGATTGCAACGCGTCGAACCGGGCACGGTGTTCGCGTACCTGCCCATCAAGCAAGGCGATACCTTTTCCGACGACAAGGCGTCCGAAGCGATTCGCGCGCTGTACGCGACGGGCTTCTTCAACGACGTCAAGATCGCGACCGAAGGCAACGTGGTGATCGTGCAGGTGCAAGAGCGCCCGGCCATCGGCACGATCGACTTCGCCGGTATCCACGAGTTCGACAAGGACAACCTGATCAAGGCGCTGCGCGCGGTCGGGCTGTCGCAAGGCCGCTACTACGACAAGGCCCTCGTCGACAAGGCCGAGCAGGAACTGAAGCGCCAGTATCTGACGCGCGGTTTTTACGCGGCTGAAGTCACCACGACGATCACGCCGATCGACCGCAACCGCGTCGGCATCCTGTTCTCGGTGGCCGAAGGTCCGAGCGCGAAGATCCGTCAGATCAACTTCATCGGCAACAAGACATTCAGCAGCGGCACGCTGCGCGACGAAATGCAGCTGTCCACGCCGAACTGGTTCTCGTGGTACACGAAGAACGACCTGTACGCGAAAGACAAGCTCACCGGCGACCTCGAGAACGTCCGCTCGTACTACCTGAACCGCGGCTATCTCGAGTTCAGCATCGAATCGACCCAGGTGTCGATTTCGCCGGACAAGAAGGACATGTACCTGACGGTCACGCTGCATGAAGGTCAGCCGTACACGATTTCGAACATCCGCCTCGCCGGCAATCTGCTCGACCGCGAAGCGGAACTGAAGAAGCTGATCAAGATCAAGCCGGGCGACCGCTTCTCGGCCGAAAAGCTGCAGGCGACCACGAAGGCGATCGTCGACAAGCTCGGCGAGTACGGCTACGCGTTCGCGACCGTCAATGCACAGCCGCAGATCGACCAGAACAACCACACCGTCGACCTGACGCTTCAGGTCGACCCGAGCCGTCGCGTGTACGTGCGCCGCATCAACGTGGTCGGCAACACGCGCACGCGCGACGAAGTGGTGCGCCGCGAAATGCGCCAGCTCGAAAGCTCGTGGTTCGATTCGAACCGCCTCGCGCTGTCGAAGGACCGTATCAACCGTCTCGGCTACTTCACCGACGTCGACGTGACCACGGTGCCGGTCGAAGGCACGCCCGACCAGGTCGACATCGACGTGAAGGTCGCCGAAAAACCGACCGGCGCGATCACGCTTGGCGCGGGCTTCTCGTCGACGGACAAGGTGGTGCTGTCGGCGGGTATCTCGCAGGACAACGTGTTCGGCTCCGGCACGAGCCTCTCGGTGAACATCAATACCGCGAAGACGTACCGTACGCTGACGGTTACGCAGGTCGACCCGTACTTCACGGTGGACGGCATCAAGCGGATCACCGACGTCTACTACCGCACGTACCAGCCGCTGTACTATTCGACCGATTCGAGCTTCAAGATCGTCACGATTGGCGGTGACCTGAAGTTCGGCATTCCGTTCTCCGAAGTCGACACGGTGTTTTTCGGCGTCGGCTTCGAGCAGAACCAGCTCGACATCGACTCGAATACGCCGCAAAGCTATATCGACTACGTGAACCAGTTCGGCCGGGTGTCGAACAACGTACCGCTGACGGTCGGTTGGTCGCGCGATGCGCGTGACAGCGCGCTGGTGCCGAGCCGCGGCTACTTCACGCAGGCGAACGCCGAGTACGGCACGCCGATCGGGGGCACGCAGTACTACAAGGCCGACATCAACGCGCAGTACTATTACTCGTTCGCGCGTGGCTTCGTGCTGGGCTTCAACTTCCAGGGCGGCTATGGTAACGGCCTCGGCGGCAAGCCTTATCCGATCTTCAAGAACTACTTCGCCGGCGGTATCGGTTCGGTGCGCGGCTACGAGCCGAGCTCGCTCGGTCCGCGAGACGCGAAGACCAACGACCCGATCGGCGGCTCGAAGCTGCTCGTCGGCAATATCGAGCTCACGTTCCCGCTGCCGGGCACGGGCTACGATCGCACGCTGCGTGTGTTCACGTTCCTCGACGCCGGTAACGTGTGGGGAACGGAAGGTAACAGCATCGGCGCAAATGGCCTGCGTTACGGCTACGGTGTGGGTCTCGCGTGGATCTCGCCGATCGGCCCGCTCAAGTTGAGCCTTGGCTTCCCGCTCACGAAGCACACTGGCGACCAGTACCAGAAGTTCCAGTTCCAGATCGGGACGGCGTTCTGATCGGGCGGCGGGTGTTCCCGGCGGCCGGCGTTGCCGGCGGGCGGCTGCGGCGCCGGACCCGGCCAACCTACAGTATCGAGAGGATGACTTTGCTAACCGGTATGTTTTCGAAACGTGTAGCGTGCGCATTGGCGCTGGCAATGACCCTCGGGGTCGGCATGGCGCACGCGCAGGAGGCGAGGATCGCCGCGGTGAATTCCGACCGCATCCTGCGCGAATCGGCGGCGGCGAAAGCCGCGCAGCTGAAGCTCGAGGCCGAATTCGCGAAGCGGGACAAGGATCTCGCCGATATGGCGCAAAAGCTCAAGTTGATGTCCGATGCACTCGACAAGAATGGCGCGACAATGTCGGCGACCGATCGCGCGCAAAAGCAGCGCGACCTGTCGCAGCTCGACTCGGACTTCCAACGCAAGCAGCGTGAGTTCCGCGAAGACCTGAACCAGCGCCGCAACGAGGAACTCGCGGCGGTGCTCGATCGCGCGAACAAGGTCATCAAGCAGATCGCCGAAACGCAGCACTACGATCTGATCGTTCAGGAAGCGGTGTACGTGAGCCCGCGCATCGATATCACCGACCAGGTGCTGAAGGCACTTGCAGCATCGGGCAACTAAGGACAATGAGGGCAATGAGGGCGACTGAGGGCGGCGCACGGTCGCCCCGCACGCCTCGGCGCGCGCCCTCGCAATGATTGAACAGGTTGGAGACAGGATAGGCATGGCATTTACGCTCGAGGACATCGTCCAGCGGTTCGGCGGTGAAGTAGTCGGTAACGGGGCGCAGCGCGTGAGCAGTCTTGCGCCGCTCGACCAGGCAGGCCCGGACCAGTTGGCGTTCCTCGCCAATCCAAAGTATCTGTCGCAGGTCGAAACGACCCGCGCCGGCGCAGTGCTGATCAATGCCGGCGACCTTGCGAAGCTCGCCTCGCGCGAAGCTCGAAACTTCATCGTCACGCCGAATCCCTACGCTTACTTTGCGCGCATCGCGCAAACCTTCATCGACCTGGCCGCGCCGAGGGCGGTCCCCGGCGTGCATCCGAGCGCAACCGTCGATCCTTCCGCCCAGGTCGCCGCGAGCGCGGTGATCGGTCCGCGTGTCACCGTGGAAGCGGGCGCAGTGATCGGCGAGCACGCGCGGCTCGACGCCAACGTCGTAATCGGCCGCGGCACCCGCGTCGGGGCGAACTCACATCTGTATCCGAACGTGACCGTGTACCACGGCTGCAAGCTCGGCGAGCGCGTGATCGTCCACGCGGGCGCGGTGATCGGCTCGGACGGCTTCGGCTTCGCGCCCGACTTCGTCGGCGAGGGCGACGCACGCACCGGCAGTTGGGTCAAGATTCCCCAGGTCGGCGGCGTGTCGATCGCGAACGACGTCGAAATCGGCGCGAACACCACAATCGACCGCGGCGCGATGGCCGACACGATCATCGAGGAGTGCGTGAAGATCGACAACCTCGTGCAGATCGGCCACAACTGCAAGGTCGGCGCCTACACGGTGATCGCGGGCTGCGCGGGCATCGCGGGCAGCACGACCATCGGCCGTCATTGCATGATCGGCGGCGCGGTCGGCATTGCCGGACACGTGACGCTCGCCGATTACGTGATCGTCACTGCAAAGTCGGGCGTGTCGAAGTCGCTGCTGAAGCCCGGCATGTACACGAGCGCGTTCCCGGCCGTGAACCACGCGGACTGGAACAAAAGCGCCGCGCTGCTGCGCAATATCGACAAGCTTCGCGATCGCATCAAAGCGCTGGAGAACGCCACCGTCGACAAAGCCGGCAATGCCACTGACGGCGCCGCAGGTCAACCCGCAGGCAACAAGATCTGACAGTTATCCCGGCGACCCATCCGCACCGCGTAAAATAGTGGTCGAGCATCATGAAGCAAAGCCGGTGGCCGTGACCGGGTGGCACGACCACCCGGTCATCAGAGGCGCCGGTCGTGCGCGTTTTCAACCCACCTGCACCCAGCATCCGCAGTCATCATCGCGCAGTCAACGCGTGAGCAGAAACACCATGAGCACCGAAAAAATCAATCTCGACATTCATAAGATTCTCACGCTGCTGCCGCATCGTTATCCGATCCTGCTGGTCGACCGGGTGCTCGAACTCGAACCGCACAAGAGCATCAAAGCGTTGAAGAACGTGTCGATCAATGAGCCGTATTTCCAGGGACATTTCCCGACGCGGCCGGTGATGCCAGGCGTGCTGATCCTCGAAGCCCTCGCGCAGACCGCGGCGCTGCTGACGTTCTCGGAAGAGCCGAGCGATCCGTCGAACACGCTGTACCTGTTCGTCGGCATCGACAACGCGCGCTTCAAGCGCGTGGTGGAACCGGGCGATCAGCTGATCCTGAACTGCACGTTCGAGCGTCACATGCGCGGCATCTGGAAGTTCAAGGCGCGCGCCGAAGTGGATGGCGTCGTCGCGGCGGAAGCCGATCTGATGTGCGCGGTGCGCCACACGGACAAAGACGCGTAAAGCCCGCGTCGGGGCAGGTCGCGGCGCGGCAAGGCGCGCGCGCGGCGGCCCTGACGGAAAGGCCATCCACACAACGCAACAGAATCAGAAGCGAGGACGCATGAGCAGGATCCATCCCACCGCGATCATCGAAGCGGGCGCGCAGCTGGACGAATCCGTCGAAGTCGGGCCCTATGCGGTGATCGGCGCACACGTGACGATCGGTGCGCGCAGCACGGTCGGCTCGCACAGCGTGATCGAAGGCTATACCACGCTCGGCGAAGACAACCGCATCGGCCATTACGCTTCGGTCGGCGGGCGTCCGCAGGACATGAAGTACCAGGACGAGCCGACCAGGCTCGTGATCGGCAACCGCAACATGATCCGCGAGTTCACGACGATCCACACCGGCACGGTGCAGGACGCGGGCGTCACCACGCTCGGCGACGACAACTGGATCATGGCCTACGTGCACATCGGTCACGACTGCCACGTCGGCAACAACGTGATCCTGTCGAGCAACGCGCAGATGGCCGGTCACGTGACGATCGGCGACTACGCGATCATCGGCGGCATGTCGGGCGTGCATCAGTTCGTGCGCATCGGTGCGCATTCGATGCTCGGCGGCGCGTCGGCGCTCGTGCAGGACGTGCCGCCGTACGTGATCGCCGCGGGCAACAAGGCCGAGCCGCACGGCATCAACGTCGAAGGGCTGCGCCGCCGCGGCTTCTCGGCCGACGCGATCTCGGTGCTGCGCACCGCGTATCGCGTGCTGTACAAAAACGGCCTGTCGCTCGAAGAAGCGAAGGTGCAACTGAAGGAACTCGGTTCGGCCGGCGGTGACGGCGACGCCCCGGTGCAGACGCTGCTCGCGTTCGTCGAAGCGTCGCAGCGCGGCATCATCCGCTAACCGATGACGTTGCAACCCAGTCCGCTGCGCGTCGCGATGGTGGCCGGCGAGCCGTCCGGCGACCTGCTCGCCGCGTCGCTGCTCGACGGCCTCGCCAGCCGGTTGCCGGCCGCCACGCAGTACTACGGCATCGGCGGTCCGCGCATGATCGCTGCGGGTTTCGGCGCCCACTGGCCGATGGAAAAGCTGACGGTGCGCGGCTATGTCGAAGCACTGCGGCACATTCCTGAAATCCTCGGTATCCGCAACGAGCTCAAGCGTCAGCTGCTCGCCGAGCCGCCGTCCGTGTTCGTCGGCGTCGACGCACCCGACTTCAATTTCGGGCTCGAGCACGCACTGCGCGACGCCGGCATTCCGACCGTGCACTTCGTCTGCCCGTCCATCTGGGCGTGGCGTGGCGGCCGCATCAAAAAGATCGCCAAGGCCGTCGACCACATGCTATGCGTGTTCCCGTTCGAAACCGCGCTGCTCGAAAAGGCGGGTGTCGCGGCGTCGTACGTCGGGCATCCGCTGGCCGATCAGATCCCGCTCGAACCCGACACCCTCGGTGCGCGCCGCGCACTCGGTCTCGCGGAAAGCGGGCCGGTGATCGCGGTGCTGCCGGGCAGCCGGCGCTCCGAGATCGATCTGATCGGCCCGACGTTCTTCGCGGCGATGGAGATGATGCAGCACCAGGAGCCCAGCGTGCGCTTCGTGATGCCGGCGGCGACGCCCGCGTTGCGCGCGTTGCTGCAGCCGCTCGTCGATGCACATCCGGGCCTCGTGCTGACCATCACCGAAGGCCAGTCGCAACTCGCGATGACCGCCGCCGACGCGATTCTCGTGAAGAGCGGCACCGTCACGCTCGAAGCCGCGCTGCTGAAAAAGCCGATGGTGATTTCGTACAAGGTGCCCTGGCTGACCGGCCAGATCATGCGCCGCCAGGGCTATCTGCCGTACGTCGGCCTGCCGAACATCCTGGCCGGGCGTTTCGTGGTGCCGGAGATCCTGCAGCACTTCGCGACGCCGCAGGCGCTCGCCGAGGCGACACTGAAACAGTTGCGCGACGAGGCGAACCGGCGCACGCTGAAGGAAATCTTCACGGAGATGCATCACGTGCTGAAGCAGAACACCGCGCAGCGCGCGGCCGAAGTCGTGGCGAGCGTCGTCGAGCAGCGGGCAGGGCGGCCATGACCGCCGCGCGCGCGCCTCGCCGGAAGATCGCGGCCACCGTTCGGGTAGTGGCGCAAGCCGGCCTGAACTTCGAGAGCGCCGACGACATCGTCTGCGGCGTCGACGAGGCAGGGCGCGGACCGCTGGCCGGTCCGGTCGTCGCGGCGGCGGTGATTTTCGATCCCGCCAAACCGATGATCCGTGGCCTCGACGATTCGAAGGCGCTGAGCGCACTCAAGCGCGAAGCGCTGTACGACAAGATCGTCGAGCGTGCGCTCGCGTACTGCATCGCGTCGGCGACAGTCGAGGAAATCGATTCGCTGAACATCCTGCACGCCACCATGCTCGCGATGAAGCGCGCGGTCGAGGGCCTGTCGGTCGTGCCGACGCTCGTGAAGATCGACGGCAACCGTTGCCCGACGCTCAGCATCCGTAGCGAGGCGGTGATTGGCGGCGACGCGCTCGTGAAGAGCATCTCGGCGGCGTCGATTCTCGCGAAGGTCACGCGCGACCGCATGCTGGTCGAACTGCACCAGACGTATCCGATGTACGGCTTCGACGCGCATGCCGGTTATGGCACGCCGCAGCATCTCGCGGCGCTGCGCGAGCATGGGCCGTGCGAGCATCATCGGCGATCGTTCGCGCCGGTGCGCGAAGCGCATTTGCGATTCGGCACTGGCGTGCCGTTGCCGCCGGCGGACGCCGTCGTCGTGGCCGACGCGCTGCTGCTCGACGGCGATGCGTTCGGCGAAGCCGGCTTCGCGTGACCGACCCCATCAGCGCGGCTCGAGCGCGCTCCGCGCTTGCGTGCCGTTGATTGCCGCTGATTCCTTTTCCCTTCTCACCGCCTTCGCTGCCTGTGAAAGCCATCACCTCGCGGGACAATCCGCTCTACAAGCGCCTGAAGGCACTGGCCGGCTCGACGCATCAACAGCGCCGCAGCGGCCACGCGCTGCTCGAGGGCTTCCATCTCGCGAGCACGTATCTCGAGGTCGCAGGTCAGCCGGAGCTATGCGTCGTCACCGACGGCGCGTTGCGTCACGACGAAGCGCAGGCGATCGTGTCACGGATCGACGAGCATCGGCTCGTGACGCTGCCGGATGCATTGTTCGGGCAGTTGTCGAATGTCGTGCATGGGGTCGGGATCCTGCTGCTCGTCGAGAAGCTCGACGCACCGCTGCCCGAGCGCGTCGAGCAAAACTGTCTCGTGCTCGACGGCGTGCAGGACGCGGGCAACGTCGGCTCGATTCTGCGCAGCGCAGCGGCTGCGGGTATCGAGCACGTGTTCTGCGCGCCGGGCACCGCATACGCGTGGTCGTCGAAGGTGCTGCGTTCCGGGATGGGCGCGCACTTCCTGTTGCAGATTCATGAGGATGTCGACGCGCGTGCGCTGATCGAACGGCTCGCGGTACCGATCGTCATCACCGATTCGCACGGTGCCGAAGCGGTCTATGACAGCGACCTGAGAAGACCGCTCGCGTGGGTGTTCGGCAACGAAGGGGCGGGCGTGTCGCAGGCGTGGCGCGATGCCGTGTCGTTGCGGGTGACGATTCCGCAGCCCGGCGGTATGGAGTCGCTGAACGTGGCGGCCGCGGCGGCGGTCTGCGTGTTCGAGCAGTGCCGGCAGCAGCGCGGGCGCAAAAAGTAGACTTAAGTGGCGTTGCGAGGGCTCTGGCCCGGCAACGCAAGGCCTGCTCGGCCATCCCTCAATACGACGGCCGATCCAGCTTGATCTCCTGCAGGATCGTCGTCGCGATTTCCTCGATCGACTTGTGCGTCGACGACAGCCACTTGATCCCCTCGCGCCGCATCATCGTTTCGGCTTCGTTGATCTCATAGCGGCAGTTTTCCGGCGCCGCATACTTGCTGCCCGGCCGCCGCTCGTTACGGATCTCCGACAGCCGCTGCGGATCGATCGACAAGCCGAACATCTTCTGTCGATGCTCGCGTAGCGGCGTCGGCAGCTTGCCGCGTTCGAAATCTTCGGGAATCAGCGGATAGTTCGCCGCTTTCACGCCGTACTGCATCGCCAGGTAAAGGCTCGTCGGCGTCTTGCCGCTGCGCGACACGCCGACGAGGATCACGTCGGCGTCTGCGAGATTGCGATTCGATTGACCGTCGTCGTGCGCGAGCGAGAAATTGATCGCCTCGATCCGGTTCTTGTACTCCTCGGTGTCCGCGTTCTGGTGGCCGCGCCCCATCGCGTGGCTCGACTTCAGTTCCAGTTCCTGCTCGAGCGGCTCGACGAAGGTCTGGAACATGTCGAGCACGAGCGCGTTCGAACCCTTCACGATCTGATTCGACGAGCTATCGACCAGCGTGGTGAACACGATCGGTCGACGGCCGTCCTGCACGACCGCTTCGTTGATCTTTTCGAGCGTTGCGTAGGCCTTCTCGGTCGAGTCGACGAATGGCACGCGGACCAGGCGGAATTTCTGGTCGAACTGGGAGAGGATCGAATGCGCGAAGGTTTCGGCAGTAATCCCGGTACCGTCTGAGACGATGAATACGGTGGGCGGCATCAGAGGAGCTGTGAACGTGAAAGGCAAATGAGCCGGAAAGCGCGAGCGCGACAACGCGCTCGAATCAAACCGCGCGGCGGCGGGCGCGCCACGCTCGTGTCCCGCGCGGGCGGTCCCGCAAAAGCCGGCTGGCTCGGTCGGCGCGCGATTCGAGGCGCAATTCTCGACCGACTGCCACATTTCAGGAGTCGGCACGGTAGAATAGCGGCAACCTGTTGGATAAGCAATTGCAGGCGATTGGCCGCTAACTTGCCGCGAACGGTCGTTCAACGTCACGTTATCTAATGTCAATATGCGTTGAACGCAACAGATCGAGCGGTAAGTCCGCTCAACCGCGTTCTGCGGTGCGTCCGCCTCGTGCTCCATGGCCGGCGCGCCATGCAACGCATCTCTGCCGTCCAGGCGATTGCTTATCTAACAGGTTGTGCAAGACACGGGGTCGAGGCTTCCAATGGGCTGCCCGTGTTCAAGCCCACTTGCACAGCCGTGAATTTCTTTCACACTTAGGGGCTTGTATGACTAACGCAGTTACCGTCGCAAAGGACAAGGCGTATGTAGTTCCGTTCGAGCAGTTGCGGATGACCGACGTGGAGATCGTCGGCGGCAAGAACGCGTCGCTGGGCGAGATGATCAGCCAGCTCGCCGAAGCCGGCGTGCGCGTGCCGACCGGCTTCGCGACCACCGCGCTCGCGTTCCGTGACTTCCTGCAGCACAACGATCTGACCGAGCGCATCGCCAAACGTCTCGAGACGCTCGACGTCGACGACGTGAAGGCGCTCGCCGAAGCGGGCAAGGAGATCCGTCAATGGATCGTCGACGCGCCGCTGCAGCCGCAGCTCGAGGCTGACATTCGCGCGGGGTTCGACACGCTGCAACAGAGCTCGCCCGAGGAACTGTCGTTTGCCGTGCGTTCATCCGCGACCGCGGAAGACCTGCCGGACGCATCGTTCGCCGGTCAGCAGGAAAGCTACCTGAACGTGGTCGGCATCGACGACGTGCTCGATCGCATGAAGCACGTGTTCGCGTCGCTGTATAACGACCGCGCCATCTCCTATCGCGTCCACAAGGGCTTCACGCATGCTGAAGTCGCGTTGTCGGCGGGCGTGCAGCGCATGGTGCGTTCGGACGTCGGCGCCGCGGGCGTGATGTTCACGCTGGACACCGAATCGGGCTTCAAGGACGCCGTCTTCATCACGTCGAGCTATGGCCTCGGCGAAACCGTCGTGCAGGGCGCGGTGAATCCGGACGAGTTCTACGTGTTCAAGACCACGCTCGCGCAGGGCAAGTACCCGATCATTCGCCGCACGATCGGCTCGAAGCTGATCAAGATGGAGTTCACGAAGCCGGGCGAGCCGGGCCGCGTGAAGACCGTCGACGTCGCGCACGAACAGCGCAACCGCTTCTCGATCACAGACGAAGACGTGATCGAGCTCGCGAAGTACGCGGTGATCATCGAGAAGCACTACCAGCGTCCGATGGACATCGAGTGGGGCAAGGACGGCCGCGACGGCAAGATTTTCATCCTGCAGGCGCGTCCGGAAACGGTGAAGAGCCAGGGCGGTGGCAAGGCCGAGCAGCGCTTCAAGCTGAAGGGCCAGTCGGCCGTGCTGGCAACGGGCCGCGCGATCGGTCAGAAGATCGGCGCGGGTCCGGTGCGCGTGATCCACGACCCGTCGGAGATGGACCGCGTGCAGCCGGGCGACGTGCTCGTCGCCGACATGACCGACCCGAACTGGGAGCCGGTCATGAAGCGGGCGTCGGCGATCGTCACGAACCGTGGCGGCCGCACCTGCCATGCGGCGATCATCGCGCGTGAGCTGGGCGTGCCGGCCGTGGTCGGCTGCGGCGACGCGACCGACGTGCTGAAGGACGGCGCACTCGTCACCGTGTCATGTGCGGAAGGCGACGAAGGCAAGATCTACGACGGCCTGCTCGAAACCGAAATCACCGAAGTGCAGCGCGGCGAACTGCCGCCGATTCCGGTGAAGATCATGATGAACGTCGGCAATCCGCAGCTCGCATTCGACTTCTCGCAACTTCCGAACGCAGGTGTGGGTCTCGCGCGGCTCGAGTTCATCATCAACAACAACATCGGCGTGCACCCGAAGGCGATCCTCGAGTACCCGAACGTCGATCAGGACCTGAAGAAGGCGGTCGAAAGCGTCGCGCGCGGTCACGCGTCGCCGCGCGCGTTCTACGTCGACAAGCTGACCGAAGGTATCGCAACGATCGCGGCGGCGTTCTATCCGAAGCCCGTCATCGTGCGTATGTCGGACTTCAAGTCGAACGAGTACAAGAAGCTGATCGGTGGTTCGCGCTACGAGCCGGACGAGGAAAACCCGATGCTGGGTTTCCGCGGCGCGTCGCGCTATATCGCGGAAGACTTCGCCGAGGCGTTCCAGATGGAATGCGTCGCGCTGAAGAAGGTGCGTGAAGAGATGGGCCTCGACAACGTCGAGATCATGGTGCCGTTCGTGCGTACGCTGAAGCAGGCGGAGCGCGTGGTCGGGCTGCTCGCGAAGTTCGGCCTGAAGCGCGGCGAGAAGGGCCTGCGTCTGATCATGATGTGCGAAGTGCCGACGAACGCGATCCTCGCGGAAGAGTTCCTGCAGTACTTCGATGGATTCTCGATCGGCTCGAACGACCTGACGCAGCTCACGCTCGGCCTCGACCGCGACTCGGGCATGGAGCTGCTCGCGGTCGATTTCGACGAGCGTGATCCAGCGGTCAAGTTCCTGCTCAAGCGCGCGATCGAAACCTGTCTGCGTCTCGACAAGTACGTCGGTATCTGCGGCCAGGGGCCGTCGGATCATCCGGACTTCGCGCAATGGCTGACTGACGAAGGCATCGAGTCGATCTCGCTCAACCCCGACACGATCATCGATACGTGGCAGCAGCTGGCAAAGGCGAAGCAGTAACTCGCGAGGTATCGAATGCCGCTTTCGCAGGCGGCATTCGGCACGCGTTAAAGGCACGTGCGCTTCGTGCTATAAACACCCCGGTAGAACCGGGGTGTTTTGCTTTGTGGAGGTCGACGTGGCGCCTGGTGGACTGTTCTGGTGGATCGGGGCGGGTGTGCTTGTCGTGCTGGAACTGATGAGCGGCACCTTCTATCTGTTGATGATCGCGTTCGGCTTCGTCGCGGCCGCGCTTGCGCGCATTGCCGGCGCCGGGACCGATCTGCAATTCGTAGTGGCGGCGCTGGTTGCGCTCGCGGCGGTCGTGGTGCTCAGACGCTCGCGCTTCGGCCGTCGTAGGCGCGAGCAGGCGTCGCGCAATCCGGATGTCAATCTGGATATCGGGCAGACGCTGAACGTGCCGGCCTGGCAGGGGCGCAAAGCACGCGCGACATATCGTGGCGCGGCATGGGACATCGAGCTGGCCGCGGGCGAACCCGAAGACGCGCAGGTCTACGAGATCAAGGAGTTGCGGGGCAGTTGCCTCGTCGTCGTCGCGAGCCGGCAGCCGAAGGCGCGCGCGAGCGCGACCTGACGATCTGAGCGCCGGCCGCCCAAGCTGAAAACGCAGGCCCGACCAACCTGCGCACAACTATTCGAAGCAGAATCGGAGGGTAGCGATATGGATTCAACCATCGTCGGGGCAGTGCTGCTGATCGTCGTGATCGTGCTCGCGTCGCAGACCATCAAGATCGTGCCGCAGCAGCATGCGTGGGTGCTCGAGCGCCTCGGCCGTTATCACGCGACGCTGACGCCGGGTCTGAGCTTCGCGTTCCCGTTCGTCGACCGGGTCGCGTACAAGCACGTGCTGAAGGAAATTCCTCTCGAAGTGCCGAGCCAGGTCTGTATTACGCGCGACAACACGCAACTGCAGGTCGACGGTGTGCTGTATTTCCAGGTCACCGATCCGATGAAGGCATCGTACGGATCGAGCAACTTCGTGTTCGCGATCACGCAGTTGTCGCAGACCACGCTGCGCTCGGTCATCGGCAAGCTGGAGCTGGACCGGACCTTCGAGGAGCGCGATTTCATCAATCACAGCATCGTGTCCGCGCTGGACGAGGCGGCCGCGAACTGGGGCGTAAAAGTGCTGCGCTACGAGATCAAGGACCTGACGCCGCCAAAGGAAATCCTTCACGCGATGCAGGCGCAGATCACCGCCGAGCGCGAGAAACGCGCGCTGATCGCGGCATCGGAAGGGCGCAAGCAGGAGCAGATCAATATCGCGTCGGGCGGCCGCGAGGCGGCGATCCAGAAGTCCGAAGGCGAGCGTCAGGCAGCGATCAATCAGGCGCAGGGGCAGGCCGCGGCGATTCTGGCGGTAGCCGAGGCGAACGCGCAGGCGATCCAGAAGATCGCGGCGGCGATCCAGCTGAACGGCGGCATGGACGCGGTGAATCTGAAGGTGGCCGAACAGTACGTGAACGCGTTCTCGAACCTCGCCAGGCAGGGCACGACACTGATCGTGCCGGGCGACATGTCGAAGATGAGTTCGATGATCGCGTCGGCGCTGACCATCGTGAACAAGAGCAAGGCGGCAGCGGAGCCGCCGCGCGGCGACTTGCGCTGACGAACGGGCAATGCATGCGCAATGAGTGCGTGACGTAAAAGCAAATGGCCCGCACATCGATGCGCGGGCCATTATTGCATGAGCCGGAAACGAATCGCGTTCAGGTCGGCGAGCGCATCAAGCGCGCCTTCTCGCGCTCCCAGTCGCGCTTCTTCTCGGTCTCGCGCTTGTCGTGCATCTTCTTGCCCTTCGCGAGACCGATCTCGCATTTGACGCGACCGTTCTTGTAGTGAAAATTCAGCGGCACGAGCGTGTAGCCGCGCTGCTCGACCTTGCCGATCAGCTTGCTGATCTCCTCGCTATGCAGCAGCAGCTTGCGCGTGCGCACCGGGTCGGGATGGATGTGCGTCGACGCTTCGGGCAGCGGGCTGATGTGCGTGCCGATCAGGAACAGCTCACCATTGCGGATCACCACGTAGCCTTCCTTGATCTGGCCGCGCCCGGCGCGCAACGCCTTGACCTCCCATCCTTCGAGCACGAGGCCTGCCTCATAGCGTTCCTCGACCGAGTAGTCGTAGAAGGCTTTTCTGTTGTCTATGATGCTCATGAATGGAAAGTGCCCAACTCGTTTAAAATCACGATTTTAGCAAAGCGGGGCAAGGAAAGCCCGCGGCGCTCGTCCACCGTTGCCACGCGCTGTTCAATTTATGGCAGATGTCCAGAAAACCGTTTTGATTCGCCACTCGGCGGAGCAGATGTTCGACCTCGTCACCGACGTCGACGATTACCCCAAGTTCCTGCCATGGTGCGGGGGCATCGAAATCCGTCACCGGGACGACACCAGCATGGAGGCGAGGATCGATATCAACTTCAAGGGCATCAAGCAGCATTTCGCCACGCGTAACTCGATGGAGCGCCCCACGCGCATCGACATGGAATTCGCCGACGGTCCGTTTCGCAAGTTCACCGGTTTCTGGCGCTTCACGCCGCTGCGCGCCGATGCGTGCAAGATCGAATTCGCGCTGCACTACGAGTTCACCAGCATCCTGCTCGAGAAGATCATCGGGCCGGTGTTCAATCACATCGCCAATACCTTCGTCGAATCTTTCGTGAAGCGCGCCAACCAGCGCTATGGTCAGTCATGAGCGCGCGGCTAACGGTCGAGGTCTGCTATGCGCTCGCTGCCGAGCAGGCGCTGATTGCGGTCGAGTTGCCCGCGGGCGCGACGCTGCAACAGGCGATCGGCGCAAGCGGGATTCTGCAGCGCTTTCCGTCGATCGATCTGAACACGCAGAAGGTGGGCGTGTTCGGCAAGCTCAAACCGCTCGATACAGTGCTGGCGGACCATGATCGCGTCGAGATTTACCGGCCGTTGCTGGTGGATCCGAAGGTGTCGCGCCAACGCCGCGTCGAAAAGACACGCAAGGCGGGGTCGATCGAGGGGCGGCGTTGGTTGAACAAGGATTCGCGCTAGGCGGCGCTAGTTGGGGGGGCGGCGGCGGACTTTTTCGCGCGCCGCCCGTCTTGCATCATCACGTCACATCACCTCAAGGCGCCGCCGTCTGCGCCTTATCGTTCATGCCCTCGATGCGCGCCGCACCCGACGAATCGTCGTCCGAATGCCGGCGCACCGACCACCAGACCCCCGCCACCAGCAGCAGGATCGCCGCGAGTTCGAGCGGGCGCGGCAGGCGCTCGTCGTAAATGAACGCGTAAAGCAGCGCGAACAGCGTCTCGAACACGATCATCTGGCCGGACAGCGTTAGCGGCAGCCGTTTTGCCGCGGCATTCCACAGGCCGTTGCCGAGCCACGACGCGCCGATCGCGAGTGCGAGGTTGAGCAGCCAGAACGTGTGCCAGCGCGGGTCGGCCAACTCACCCTGCGGGCCGCCCGACGGCAGCACCGCGACCACGAGCCACAACGCGCCGCCGAGCGCGCCAGTCACGACGCCCCACAGCACCGACCACTCATTGCCGCTGAAATGCGTCTGACGCTGCAGGTAACGGGCGTTCTCGACCGCGAACCAGGTCCAGCAGATGAGCGCGCCCACCGCGCAGGCCACGCCGAGCAGGCGCGTCGCGATGCTCACCGGCGCCGCGCCGGCCACCGTAAAGACGTCGATATTGATGCAGACGATGCCCGCCATCACGGTCGCGAGCGGCCATGCGAGGCGCGCGAGCGGCACCGCGCCGTGATCGCGCCGGCCGACCAGCGTGACCGTGACCGGCAGCACGCCGACGATCAGCGAGGCCGGCGCGATTCCGATCAGGTGCACGGCGGCCGTCAGCAGCAGGTAATAGACGATATTGCCGGCCAGCGCGAGCTTGACGAGCGCGATCAGATCCTCGCGGCTCAGCCGTTTGGCGAGCGAACGCGCGATCGGCAGCGCCGCGGCGAGCGACACGACGCCGTACATCGAGTAGCGGCCGGCGACGAGCAGGAGCGGGGAGAAGTCGGGCAGCACCCGCGGCACCAGAAACACCATGCCCCACAAGGCTCCGGCCATGACGCCATAGACGACACCGCGCTGCATCGACTGCCTCTGCTGGATAAACTGGAATGGCCGGCAGAATAGCGGTTTTGCGAGCGGGGCGTCTTGTTCGATCCTGCATTCGGACCGCTCGACAGGGTACGTGCCGCGAAAATGCCGCCGGCTCTGCCCCGATTTCGCCTGCGAACGCGCAATCGAAACCCGATCGAACCCGACGCGAACAGGCAAGCGAAATCGACGCAGGCCGGAGCGGCAAAAAATCGTCTGAAATTCGCTAAGCTGCTGTTCGCGCAGTGAAAACCGGGGTGGTATCGCGTATAATTCGCTTTTGCGCCTATAGGATTTGCCATGCGTCTGATCCAAACAGCACTCACGTTCGATGACGTGCTCCTCGTCCCGGCCTTCTCCGATGTTCTGCCGCGCGACACCAGCCTCAAGACCCGGCTGACCCGCAACATCTCCCTCAACATGCCGCTCGTGTCCGCCGCGATGGACACGGTCACCGAAGCACGTCTGGCAATCGCCATGGCGCAAATGGGCGGCGTCGGCATCATCCACAAGAACCTCACGCCGGCCGAGCAGGCGCGTGAAGTCGCGAAGGTCAAGCGTTTCGAGTCGGGCGTCGTGCGCGATCCGATCACCGTGCCGCCGCATATGAAAGTGCGCGACGTGATCGCACTGTCGCGCCAGCATGGCATTTCGGGCTTCCCGGTCGTCGAGGGCTCGCAGCTCGTCGGCATCGTGACGAATCGCGACCTGCGCTTCGAAGAGCGTCTGGACGAGCCGGTGCGCAACATCATGACGCCGCGCGAGCGCCTCGTCACCGTCAAGGAAGGCACGCCGCTCGCCGAAGCGAAGGCGCTGATGCACAGCCACCGCCTCGAGCGCGTGCTGGTCATCAACGACGCATTCGAACTGCGCGGCCTGATGACCGTCAAGGACATCACCAAGCAGACCGAGCACCCGGATGCATGCAAGGACGAGCACGGCAAGCTGCGCGCGGGCGCGGCGGTCGGCGTCGGCGCGGACAACGAAGAGCGCGTCGAGCTGCTCGTGCAGGCCGGCGTCGACGTGATCGTCGTCGATACCGCGCATGGCCACAGCAAGGGCGTGCTCGAGCGCGTCAAGTGGGTCAAGCAGAACTTCCCGCACGTCGAGGTGATCGGCGGCAACATCGCAACCGCCGCGGCTGCCAGGGCGCTCGTCGAATACGGCGCGGACGGCGTCAAGGTCGGTATCGGCCCGGGCTCCATCTGCACGACGCGAATCGTCGCAGGCGTCGGCGTGCCGCAGGTCACCGCTATCTCCAACGTGTCCGAAGCGCTGAACGGCACCGGCGTGCCGGTCATCGCCGACGGCGGCGTGCGCTTCTCGGGCGACGTCAGCAAGGCGCTCGCGGCGGGCGCCAGCGCGGTCATGATGGGCAGCATGTTCGCCGGTACCGAGGAGTCGCCGGGCGAGGTATTCCTGTACCAGGGCCGCCAGTACAAGTCGTACCGTGGCATGGGCTCGGTCGGCGCCATGAAGGACGGCGCGGCGGACCGCTACTTCCAGGACAACTCGGCCAACATCGACAAGCTGGTGCCGGAAGGCATCGAAGGTCGCGTCGCGTACAAGGGTTCGGTCAACGCGATCCTGTTCCAGCTGATCGGCGGCGTGCGCGCGAGCATGGGCTACTGCGGCTGCCGCACCATCGCCGAAATGAACGAGAAGGCCGAGTTCGTGCAGATCACCGGTGCGGGCCTGCGCGAGTCGCATGTGCACGATGTGCAAATCACCAAGGAAGCGCCCAACTACCACGTGGACTAAACGCCCATGAAGCCACTGCTGCGCGTTGTACTGATCCTCGATGCGTTGTTGCTGCTGGCGTTCGGCCTGCTGTTCGTGCTGACGCCGTGGACCTCGCTGTACGACGCGTTGCAACTGGTGCCAACGGAGCCGATGCTGGTCGGCCAGGCGTTCGGCGTCGCGCTGATCGGGCTCGCGTGGCTCGCGTTGCATGCGTCGTTCGACGGGGCGCTGACCTCGACGGTCGCGAAGGTCGTCGGTCATGTGCACTGGCTGATCGGCGTGCTGATGCTGGTCTGGCTGCTCGGGCTGCATACGCCGTCGCTGACCGGTTTCGGCCAGATCGTGGCGGTGCTGGCCGGTGTCGTGCTGGTGGTGATCGGGCTCGGCGGCGTGCGACTGTCGGGTGCGGTGCGGCGGCGCGAGAAGGGGATCGTGATCAAGCCCTCGTCGAGCAAGGCCGACAGTCGTGCCGATAAGCGTGCCGCGAAAGAAGCCGAAAAGGATGCCGCACGGCAGCGTGAACCCGAACGCGACAACGCGCGCGAGCCACGTGCCTCAGCGGGCTTTCCGGTCTATCACGCCGAGCCGGTGCCAGAGCCCGTCGTGCCGGTCACGCGGCCGGCCAATCCGGCTGCCCCGGCTTCCATTGCCACTACCGCGCCGCTTCATCCGGCCGCAAGCGAGCCCGGCCTGAGCGAGTCCGAACGCGCTGCGCGCGACACCAGCAACGACGTGCCCGGCGCACCCCGCCCGCCGTTTCATGGTTGAAGCGCCGCGCGCGAGGCCGTTTGCCGAAGCTACCGGATTTCGTTCGCGCGCATCGCAGGCGGCGAGTTCCGTGGTTGGCCGCGCCCTTGTGCTTCATCGTAATGTTGGCTGTCCGCGCCGCGCCAAGATCGTCGCCGCGCGGACCGCTTTGAATTCGACGCCGCGCCTCGCGCGCGGCATTCCGTATCCGCTCACTTCTGATTCCGTCCGCTGCCATGCATGACAAGATCCTGATTCTCGACTTCGGTTCGCAAGTCACCCAACTGATTGCACGTCGCGTTCGCGAAGCCAACGTGTATTCGGAAATCCATCCGTACGACGTCGACGCGTCGTTCATCCGCGACTTCGCGCCGAAGGGCGTGATTCTGTCGGGCGGCCCGAGCTCGGTCACCGAGGAAGACACGCCGCGCGTGCCGCAAGCCGTGTTCGAACTCGGCGTGCCGGTGCTCGGCATCTGCTACGGCATGCAGGCGATGGCGCAGCAGCTCGGCGGCAAGGTCGACATCGGTCATCTGCGCGAATTCGGCTACGCCGAAGTGCGCGCGCGCAACCATACGAGCCTGCTCGAAGGCATCAGCGACTTCACCACGTCCGAAGGCCACGGCATGCTGAAGGTATGGATGAGCCACGGCGACAAGGTGCTGGAGATGCCGCCGGGTTTCGCGCTGATGGCATCGACGGAATCGTGCCCGATCGCCGCGATGGCCGACGAGCAGCGCCGCTTCTATGGCCTGCAATGGCATCCGGAAGTCACGCACACGGTGCAGGGCCGCGCGATGCTCGAGCGCTTCGTGCTGCAGATCTGCGGCGCGAAGGCCGATTGGGAAATGGGCCACTACATCGACGAAGCCGTCGCGAAGATTCGCGAGCAGGTCGGTAACGAGCACGTCATTCTGGGCTTGTCGGGCGGCGTGGATTCGTCGGTGGCGGCGGCGCTGCTGCACCGCGCGATCGGCGATCAACTGACCTGCGTGTTCGTCGACCATGGCCTGCTGCGCCTGAACGAAGCCGAACAGGTGATGGCGCTGTTCGCCGATCACCTTGGCGTGAAGGTGAATCACGTCGACGCGAGCGAAGCATTCCTCGGCAAGCTCGCCGGCGTGACCGATCCTGAAGCGAAGCGCAAGATCATCGGCGCGGAGTTCGTCGAAGTGTTCCAGGCCGAAGCCGGCAAGCTGACCGACGCGAAGTGGCTGGCACAAGGCACGATCTATCCGGACGTGATCGAATCGGCGGGCAAGGGCAAGAAGGCCGCCCAAACCATCAAGAGCCACCACAACGTCGGTGGTCTGCCGGAGACGCTGAACCTGAAGCTGCTCGAACCGCTGCGCGAGCTGTTCAAGGACGAAGTGCGCGAGCTTGGCGTGAAGCTGGGTCTGCCGCACTCGATGGTGTATCGCCATCCGTTCCCGGGTCCGGGTCTGGGCGTGCGGATCCTCGGCGAAGTGAAGCGCGATTTCGCGGACCTGCTGCGCCGCGCGGACGCGATTTTCATCGAGACGCTGCGCAACACGATCGACAAGGAAACCGGCAAGTCGTGGTACGACCTGACGAGCCAGGCATTCGCGGTGTTCCTGCCGGTCAAGAGCGTCGGCGTGATGGGCGACGGGCGCACCTACGAGTATGTCGTCGCGTTGCGCGCGGTGCAGACGCTCGACTTCATGACCGCGCATTGGGCGCATTTGCCGCATGAACTGCTTGGGCATGTGTCGAACCGGATCATCAACGAAGTGCGCGGGATCAACCGGGTCGTCTACGACATCTCGGGGAAGCCGCCTGCGACGATCGAGTGGGAGTGATTTAGACTGCTCCCAAGTCGTTCCGGGAGGTCCGGTTTTCCATGTTTTTCCGTTTAAAAACATGAGGTTATTGTCCGGTGTGTTCTGCTGTTATCCGGGCAATGCCTGGTGGAAATGTCGGTATCGGTGACGGTACAGACGTTTCTTCCTCGGACGGCCTTGTCCGATACCGTCAAGTCAGTCTGACGGTATCGGTTGACGGTATACGTTCGAGGAGTCCCTATGCTCACAGACATGCAGTTGCGAGCGCTGAAGCCGGCCAAGAAGATCTACAAGGTTGCCGATCAGCGGGGGCTATATGCGGCAGTGACGCCTTCAGGCGCGGTGAGCTTCCGGTACGACTACCGGGTGAACGGTCGCCGGGAAACCTTGGTAATCGGCCGGTACGATCCGTCACATTCCGCACGAAAGCCACGCAAGCCAGACGAACTCGGATTCGGAATGGCTATCAGCCTCCCGGAAGCCCGGCTTCTACGCGACCAAGCCTACGGGGCAATCCAACGCGGAGAGAGTCCTTCACGTGCGAAAGTCGAGAAACGGGTCGAGGCGACCGAGGCGCTAACGTTTGGTAAGTGGGCGGAGAAATACTTTGTGGAGACTGCTCTTGCCGACTCCACGCGAGCGATGCGCAAATCGGTATATGAGCGGAATCTCGCGTCGGAATTTGGCCGGCTGAAGTTGGAAGAGATCACGCCCGCACGACTGATGGCGCGCTGCGAGAAGATCAAGGAGAGGGGCGCCGCGGCCCCTGCCGTGCAGGCGCGCGACATCGTTCTGCAGGTCTACCGTTTCGTGCAGGCGCGGGGACTAAAGGTGGACAATCCTGCGGAGGCCATCCGCCCATCTGCCATCGCCAGCTTCAAGCCGCGCGATCGGGCACTGTCGCCTGCTGAAATCCACGTGTTTTTCAGTGCATTGGAGCAGACGCCGACGATGCCTACGCTGCGTCTTGCTATCAGATTCATGCTGCTCACGCTGGTGCGCAAGTCCGAGTTCATTCTGGCGATGTGGGGTGAGATAGATTTCGACGCCGCAGTCTGGACAATTCCGAAGGAACGGATGAAGGCCGGTCGTCCCCACATTGTCTATCTGAGCCAACAGGCTCTGGACATTCTGGTCGCATTCAAGACGTGCTTCGGAGCGAGTTCATACGTGCATCCCGGCCGCTATGAGACGGCCTCGCCAATAAGTGCGGCGACTCTGAACCGCGTCATTGACAGCACGGTCAAGCTGATACGCGACGGCGGGGCAGATTGTGATCCTTTCACGGTGCACGATCTGCGTCGGACGGCCAGCACGCTGTTGCACGAAGCAGAGTTCAACACCGACTGGATCGAGAAATGCCTCGCTCACGAACAGCGTGGCGTGCGCGCGGTCTACAACAAGGCGGAGTATGCAGAGCAGAGGAGGGCGATGCTCCAGGCGTGGGCAGATATGCTGGACGGCTGGATTGGTACGAATCCAAAGGCGAGCGTCCTTGCGCTGGCACAGCCAGCCAAGATTCGTGAGTACGTCTCTTGAGCTCGAACTTCTGGGTGCTCAAGAATGTACCCGTTTGCACTCGGATCGCCATGTTTGATGCTGGACGGCAAGAAACAGAATTTGATAGTACGCCGAAAATTTCTTGATGAATCGGATTCAAACTTATCTTTATAGCGCGGTGCTCGCGACGTTTCTCCGAAACTCATCTCACGGATTCATGTGCGGCCACCCTTGTGAGGGATGGCGCGTGGTCCGCATCGACACAGTGTGGGTAACTGGCTATCGAGCTACTTGAAGTACCGGGCCAAGGCCTCAGTTTCGGGAACTGCGGACACTAAACCGTGATTCCTGCAGATCGACCTCGCGAACCAGGTCTCGAACCAGTTCGTCCGTCAGCTTGCCCGACTGGGCAATACGATACAGCTCTTCCCGTTCGGCACTGAGGGCAAGGAGGCGCATCCTGCGTTCGATTTCGTCGATCTGCATGCCGTGCCTCGCGTGCGCGCCGGTATGGCAACGCGATTCGATCTGCTCGCGATAGTGTGCGATGAGACGCGCCGCGGCCTGCGAGAAAAGGTCGGCGTCTTCCGCCGCCTTCCCTGTCTTATGAAGGGCACGCTCAACGGCAATAATCGCCGCCCGAGCCGCAGCGGATCGAGCCTCATCCTCTTGCCGCTGCTCCAGCG
Source organism: Paraburkholderia sp. CI3 (assembly GCF_050436505.1). Lineage (NCBI taxonomy): Bacteria > Pseudomonadati > Pseudomonadota > Betaproteobacteria > Burkholderiales > Burkholderiaceae > Paraburkholderia > Paraburkholderia sp. CI3. Next base: position 1,183,391 of record NZ_JBNDMI010000004.1, on the reverse strand, counting down.
TGCCGGGAGGGACCCTGATGCCGCTCAACACATAGGGCAGCCCGACGTTTGCAGCGACCAGGGTAACCACAATCACGCCGGCGGCGAGCAATATGGCGAGGTCTCGCGCCGGGAACGACGAGCCGTCTTCGAGAAACAACGGCAGGGTCATCACGCCGGAGAGCGAAACCGCGCCGCGTACTCCAGCCAACGACGTCGCCGCGATCAAACGCCAGTCTGGCGAGTTGATCGTCCGGGCGCTGCGACCGCCGCGAAACAAGATCAGGCGCAGGGCAACCCAGGTCCACAGAGACCGTACAACAAGCAGCGCGCAACTGATTACGGTGACATAGAAGAGCAGCCATACTTCCTCGTCCCTCCCGGTTTGGCGAATCGCTTGTCGGGCTTGAGCAACGACGCCCGTAAGCTGCTGGCCGAGAAGAATAAAAATCACGCCATTGCCGGCAAATTGAAGTGCATCCCAGACGGCGGCCCGGCGGATACGCGTGCCTGCCAACGCCCTTCCCGAGAACTCCTCGTAGCTCATCACGATGCCCGCCGTCGCGGCTGCCAAAATACCCGATGCGGCGAGCCGGTCGGCCACAATATACGAGCCAAACGGCAGCAGCAAGCTGATAAGAATCTGTGTGCCAGTCTCTTCGCCAAAAAGTCTCGCCGTCCAGTCCTTCGCCGCGCTCGCCAAAAACGTCACCGCTGCGCCGACGGAAACACCGCCGACCAATAACCACACGAAAGTACCACCCGCCTCGACAAGTGAAAATGAGCCGGTCACGGCAGCCGCAATCGCGAAGCGAAGGCAGACGAGACCCGAGGCGTCGTTCAGCAGAGCCTCCCCTTCCAGCACGTGCATTAACCGCTTCGGAATAGGTACACGTTCGGCGATTGCCGACACCGCGACAGCATCAGTCGGAGAAAGCGTTGCCGCTAACGCAAAGGCGACGGGTAGCGGCATCATCGGAATAAGCCAATGAATGAAGAAACCTGCTCCCATCACCGTGAACAGGACCAGACCGAGCGCGAACGCGCCGATCGTCCACTTGTCGCGAAAGAGCCCTTCCTTTGAAATGCGCCAACCATCAAGAAAAAGTAATGGCGCGACGAACAACAGCAAAAAGACGTCTGGAGCGAGCGAAACCCGGAAGCCAAACACTTGGGCAATTAGGGCACCTATCGCAATCTGAACAAGAGCAAGGGGAAGCGGAATCCTGGCGACACGTTTAACGAAACTGCTGGCAATGACGCACGCGAGCAGTTCGAGAGTGATTGTTATCGTTTCCAAAACTCAGTCCCCACGGTTCCACCCCACGTATTGCTTCACGAACGATGTTGCCAGGTGGACATATCGTCGTCAACTGCATCTCCGACGTCTCTGCCAACCCCCGTCTGAGCAAGCTGCTCTGCTACACATTCCCATCGACGCAATCTTCATGTTCTCTGCATCCCTTTCTGCGCTGGGTCGACCTTCGAATTGTGCGTCGATTTTGACGTTTACACGACCTTGCGCTTTTACTTCCCCAAAACGTGCCACCGTTAGTCCCCCGCGCTGCCAACGGAACTAAGTTTGAAACGCTGTTGTGAGAAACGAAAGTAATTTTTAGGAGAGGCTGCGGAACAGTCCTATCGCCGATCCCGCCAGTGGGCCGTCGCGGGGCGCCCGCGAATGGCATGTGGGAACCCTTCCAGCCCGATGACTGGGGCGACACGCTTTGGGTAGCGGTCACATGTTCGATGCGCTATACGTTCGTATGATTCTCGTTTGGTTTGCTCCGAACTACGCTTGCTGTAATGGACGTGCTCGTAATTGATCGCGCTTTTGTGTCCCGTTTCCCGAAAGATCGGGGTCCTCCGTTTGGATACCTCCCAGATAGTTGCGATAGTCGATGACGATGAGGCGGTTCGTCTGGCGACTTCAAGCCTCGTGCGTTCCCTGGGCTGGAGGGTGCGTACTTTTGCGTCGGCGGAGGAATTCCTGCGGTCCGGCCACGTCGGCGACACGTCGTGCCTGATTTCAGATGTGCGGATGCCCGGCATGTCGGGGGTCGCCATGCACACTCACCTTCTCGAACTAGGAACTGCGCCGCCGATCATTTTCATCACTGCGTTTCCGACCGCTTCGCTGCAGGCGGAAATTCAGGCGAACGGCGCACTGGTTTTGCTCGAGAAGCCGTTTGACGCCGCTGCTATGGCGCATTGGCTCAATGTCGCGCTGGGCCAGCCGTAGGCGGTGCAACGCCCGCAAGTGGGGCGCTGGAAATGGAGTACTTCGTGCTTGTTTCCGTAGGGCCTGTTGCGTATGAAGAGTGCTGGGTCGTCGGTTTTACGCTGACGGGTCACTCGGGACAAACTCAAGTATGAGCTTGCCGTAGCTATGCGCGTGTATGCCAACCGTTCGTAGAATGGGCTTTGTTTTTCTTGAAAACCTAAGTTGAATTTGTGGCAGCGCGCGGACGCACGAGGGTGGTGGGGCGGCGCTAGAAGAAAGGTGGTCAAGCAAACACGGCGAAGGTCAACTTCGCTTCGGCCAAGGCAATCCGTACGAGGAAACTGGTGACGAATCGCATCGAATTGTTCATCGTCGCGCTGTATTCGGTGTGCGCGATGTCCGCTGAACCGACGCACGTCTCGAGCCCCAACGCCGAGGCGGCGCCCGACACCATGCAGGCTCGCGTCATGGGCTGCGCGGCCTGTCACGGCGCGCACGGTGAAGGCACCGACAATGACTATTTCCCGCGCCTCGCCGGTAAGCCGGCCGGCTATCTGTACAACCAGTTGCTGGCGTTTCGCGATGGCCGCCGCAAGTACCCGCCGATGAATTATCTGCTGGCCTATTTGCCCGACGCCTATCTGCGCCAGATTGCGGACTACTTCGCCGCCGAGCGTCCGCCTTATCCCGTGCCTGCCACCGCGAGCGTCGGCGCGCAGACGCTCGCGCTCGGCAAGGCGCTCGTGAGCGACGGCGACCGCGCGCGCGGCGTGTCCGCCTGCGCCAGCTGTCACGGCGCGGCGCTGACCGGCATGGAGCCGGCGATTCCAGGGCTGCTGGGGTTGCACGCCGACTACATCAGCGCGCAACTGGGCGCGTTCCGCTATGGCACGCGCCGCACCGTGGCGCCGGACTGCATGCACACGATTGCGACGCATTTGAGCGACAGCGACATCACTGCGATCGCGGTGTGGCTCGCCGCGCAGCCCGCGCCTGCCGATCCGCAGCCCGCCGCCGCGGGCACCTTGAAGATGCCGCTTGCTTGCGGCAGCGTTTCTCACTAGCCGAGGCTGCGACGTGCCCAGTTTCCGAAAGCTCACCGCCGTCACCGCACTTGCCGGACTGCTGCTTCGTGCCGTAGCGCTGTTGGGCGTCTGCGCCGCGCAGGCCGGCACGCCCGTGGACAGCCAGGCGGAGGTCATCACGCGCGGCGAATATCTGGCCCGCGCCGGCGATTGCATCGCCTGCCACACCCAGCCCGCTGGCAAGCTGTTCGGCGGTGGCCGGCCGATGGACACGCCGTTCGGCGCGCTCTATACGCCCAATATCTCGTCGGACAAGGTCGACGGCATCGGCAAGTGGAGTGCCGACGAGTTTTACCGGATGATGCATACCGGCAAGTCGCGCGACGGCTCGCTGCTGTATCCGGCCATGCCGTTCGCGTCCTATACGAAGATCACACGGGCCGACTCGGATGCAATCTACGCGTATCTGCAATCGGTGCCGCCGATCCATCAGCCGAACCGTCCGCACGAACTGCGCTTCCCGTTCAACCAGCGCCAGTTGCTGCGCGGCTGGCGCGCGCTGTATATGCACGAGGGCGAGTATCAGCCGGACCCGACGCAGTCGGTCGAATGGAATCGTGGCGCCTATCTTGTCGAAGGGCTTGGCCACTGCACAATGTGCCATACGGCGATCAACGCGCTGGGCGGCAACTCCCCCTCGAAGCAGTTCGAAGGCGGCCTGATTCCCATGCAGAACTGGTATGCGCCGTCGCTGACCTCGAACAAGGAAGCCGGCCTTGGCGACTGGAGCATCGACGACATCGTCGACCTGCTGCACTCGGGCGTGTCGCGGCGCGGCGCGGTGTACGGGCCGATGGCCGAAGTCGTCTACGACAGCTTCCAGTACCTTTCCGAAGACGACGTGCGCGCGGTCGCGGTCTACCTCAAGGCGTTGCCGGCGCGCTCCGGCGAAGCGCAGCAGAACCCACCCGGCGCCGCGATGACCGAGGAAGAGAATCGCCTGACGCCGCTCGGCAAGAAAATCTACGACGCCCAGTGCGCGATCTGTCACGCTGCGCAGGGGCAGGGCAAGTTGCCGAACTTCCCGCCGCTCGCCGAAAACCAGTCGATCCAGATGAGCTCGTCGGTCAATCCGATCCGCATGGTCCTGAACGGCGGCTATGCGCCGGGCACCAGCAAGAATCCAATGCCGTACGGCATGCCGCCGTTCGCCCAGACCCTGTCGGACGAAGAAGTGGCCGCCGTGGTGACCTACATCCGCACGGCATGGGGCAATCACGGCACACCCGTGACCGTGAAGGAAGTCAACGAGTTGCGCTCGGCACCGATCTTTTGAGGCAGCGATGATCAGATCCCCCCTCCCTTCAGGCGACGACGGCGCCGCTTCCCGCGACGAAGCAGAACGCGTCGACCAGATCGTCAGCAGCGGCCCGCGCGGCGCGATCGCGGTGGCCGGCGTCGCGACGGCCATCGTGATAGGCATGTGGTACGTGTTCTACTTCCTGGTGTTCCTGCCGCGCGGCGTCATCCAATAAGCGAACCCCTCATCGAACCAGATGGCGCCATGTCGAACCCTACCGTTCCCGACCCGCACACCTCCGCTGAAGTCGCCGCGCGCATCGAGCGCCGCTGGGCAGCACTCGCGGTGCTGCTCATCGCGAGCACCGTCGCGGTGGTGATCTTCACCGGACTGCACTGGGCGGCGATGCCGCCCTCGCGCGTCGAGACGATCCGGCCTGAAACGCTGAACATCGCAGGCGAATTTATCGAGAGCAATCTCGGCAGCGCTCTCGAGTCCGACGGCTCAGTCACCGTGCGCATCATCGCGCAGCAGTACTCGTTCACGCCGCAGTGCCTGCTGGTTCCCGCTGACACACCGATTACTTTTCGCGCGACGAGCGCCGACGTCGTGCACGGCTTTCTCGTCACCCATACCAACATCAACTCGATGGTTGAGCCCGGCTATATCTCCACTTTCAGCACCACCTTCCCGGAGCCGGGCGATCACCTGATGCCGTGCCACGAATATTGCGGCACGGGCCACCAGGGGATGTGGGCGCATGTGAACGTCATCGACAAGGCCAGGTTCATGCAAATGGCCGCCAATTCGCGGAGACTCAGCTGTGTTAAATAACAAGCGACTCGTGCTCTCGCATTTCTGGCTGGCGTTCGGCGTCTTCGGCGCAGCGCTATTGCTCGGCGCGTGGCAGATGTATGTGCGCAGCCCGCTGCACGCGTGGCTGCAGGACTCCGAAGTCTACTACCGCTCGGTGACCGAGCACGGCACTGTCATGGGCTACGTGTTCCCGACGCTCGTGGCGATGGGCTTCGGCTATGCGGTCACCGAGCTTTCTCTCAAGCGCACGCTCATCGGTGTGCGCTGGGCGTGGCTCGGGTTCGTGCTGGTGGCGGCGGGCGCGGTCATGGCCTCGATCACGGTCGCGCTCGGGCTGGCCTCGGTTCTCTACACGTTCTATCCGCCGATGATCGGCAGCGTGTTCTATTACCTCGGCGTGGTGCTGGTGGTGGTGGGCTCGTGGATATGGGTGGCGCTGATGTCGGTGAACCTCGCGGCGTGGAAGCGCGACAACCCCGGCATGCCGGTGCCGCTGCCGATGTTCGCGACCGTGGCGGGTGCTTACCTGTGGGGGTGGACCGCCGTGGGCGCGGCGCTCGAAATCATCTTCCAGATCCTGCCGGTCGCCTTCGGCTGGAAGACGACGATCGATGCGGGCCTCGCGCGCGTGTTCTTCTCGTGGACGCTTCACGCGATTGTCTATTTCTGGCTGATGCCGGCCTATATCGCGTTCTACACGATCGTGCCGCGCGCGATCGGCGGGCGGCTCTACAGCGATATGATGGGGCGCATTGCGTTCATCCTGTTTCTCGTGGTGGCGATGCCGATTGGCATTCACCACCTGTTCGCCGATCCGCAAGTGGGCTCGGGCTTCAAGTTCCTGCAGTCGGTGTTCACGGCGCTGGTGGCGGTGCCCACGCTTCTGACGGTGTTCACGATCTGTGCATCGGTGGAGATTGCCGCGCGCCTGCGCGGCGGCAAGGGCGCGTTCGGCTGGCTTCGCGCGCTGCCGTGGGACAACCCGCAGATGCTAGCGCTCGCGCTCTCGTTCGTGATGCTGGGCTTCGGCGGCGCGGGTGGCCTCATCAACATGAGCTACCAGCTCGACTTGACGATCCACAACACGCAGTGGATTACCGGGCACTTCCACCTGATCTACGCTGGCGCGATCGTCATCATGTACTTCGCGATCGCCTACGACTTGTGGCCGCAGATCACGGGCCGCGCGATGACGAACTGGAGGCTCATGCGCCTGCAGCTGTGGCTGTGGTTCATCGGCATGATCGTGCTGACGTTCCCGTGGCACTGGGTCGGCATTCTGGGCATGCCGCGCCGCATGGCGTACTACGACTACACCGACCCGGAGATCGCGGCGCAGGCGATCTGGGTGGTGATGTCGGCGATCGGCGGCTTCATCCTCGTGCTCTCGGCGATCGTGTTCTTCGTGGTTCTGATTCAAGGGCATCGCAGCGAAGCCGCCGAGCCCGAGGAATACCGCTTCAGTACCGCGGTGCACGAGCCGCGTACGGTGCCGGTGGCGCTCAACGGCTTCGCGCTGTGGCTCACGCTGATGGTTGCGCTGACGGTGCTCAACTACGGCTATCCGATCGCGCAGTTGATGGCAAGAGGCGACACCGTCCCGGTAATTCCGATTGGAGCCCGGCGATGAGCGAAGAACGCCTGTTCTCGTGGAGCAATCGCTGGTTGAAGACGAGCGTCATCGCCACGGCCGCGGTGTTCGTGTTCGGCGTGGCGGTGGGCTTCGTATGGCTGCCGTCGGTGCAGCGCGATGCGCAGTTCCAGGGTCTCTGGAATGCGATCTGTAGCGCGGCGGGGGTGCCGCAGCATTGGCTGGCCAACGAGGCGCCGGTGGCGCCGCACGTGCGGTTGAGCAAGGTGGAAGTGACGCCTCAATTGCTCGCGGGGGCGACGCGGCTGTCGATCGGACGCGGCGCCACTCTATCGCTGCGCTGCACGATGTGCCACGGCGAGCGCGGCATGAGCGGCGCGAACTCGCCGAATCTGGCGGGGCAGTATGCGATCATGGTCTACAAGCAGTTGCAGGACTTCCAGAGCGGCGCACGCGCGAACGCCGTGATGTCGCCGATGGCGGCGAACTTGAGCGACCAGGACATGCGCGATCTGGCCGCCTACTACGCGTCGCTGCCGCGACCGAGGCTGGCGCAGGGCCTCGATGCGGCGGGCGCCCCCGGGATCGTCCTGCATGGCGCGCCGCTGCGCAATATTCCGGCGTGCGCGACGTGCCATGGCGGGATCGACAACAAGGCGGGCAGCCCCTGGCTCGACGGTTTGCCGGCGGCCTATACGCAGGCGCAGCTGCAGGCGTTCGCGTCGGGCGAGCGGCATAACGATATCTCAGAGCAGATGCGCAACATTGCGCGCAATATGACGCCGGATGAGATCGCCGCTGCCGCTTCTTACTACGCAAACCTGACGCGGTGATGGAGCCGCGTGCGCTAGCCTGCGCCTTCGTTGACTTTTCGGCCTTGCCGAAGCTGCCGGGGAGTCCGACCAGTCCTCTGGCGAATCACGCGGACGAAATGCGACGCATCCGAGAATCCCGTGCGTCGGCCGATCTCAGCGGTTGTTACGTGATCAAATGCCCGTGACTGGAGCATACGCACGGCCGCTTCCGTCCTGGCTTTCAGTAACAGTTGACCGAACGTCTCGCCGCTGCTTGCCAGAACCCGGTGCAAAGTGCGAGGCGACACATTTAACGCTGCTGCAATGTCGCTTGCAGTCAACTGCGACTCAGTACGACGCTGCATGATGCACTCGTGAATCCGTTCAAGCAGGGATCGCTCCGTAGGCGATGTCTTGAACGATTCGCCCGAAAGCTCGTGGGCCGTAAGCGCAAGCAATGCACCGAGTTGATCGGCGAGAACGGATTCAGCCAGCGGCGCGTGAAGGGTGAACTCAGGCGAGAGCTGGCTCACATAGCTTGACAGCACTCGCCCCCATCCCGAGTCTGCTGAAATTCTCCGACCTGTTAGTCCCTCCACGTTCGAGCCCCACGTGGCCAGCCATTCTGGCGGGAGCGTCAAATTCAGGAAGTCGTACGTATCTGGACAATTCATCTCGAATTCAAGCTGCGAATCAAAAAGTACCAACTCGCCGGGCAGAAGTCGCGCCTGCCCGCGGTGCGTCATCGTCCACGGGTGGTTACGGCTCATCACGAGGTGAAACGAACGACCCCGGCTCCGCGCAATCTCACGTGGCGTGGTCAGGGCATCGTGTGCTGATCCACATTGGGCTGTTACCGTAACCATACCGAGCGGGGTGCTCACGAGGTTCGACTCGAACTGGCGTGGCGAGTGGCAACCGATCGCCATCGGCACGAGGGCAGAGGCGAGAACGTCGGCCCAGTAGTCAAGCCGCTGCACTGGTGGCACATCTTGCGTCGACAACCGCGCAATCGAAGGTGGCTCGACGCTCCACATATTCTTCCTCTTATGGTGATTAAGCAAAGATTAGGACGCTGAGATCGCCTGGTCAATCAGGTTTCCTGAGCAGCGTCGTGATCCGAACATAAGGTGCGAACCTTTGCGAATCCTCGGCCCGTGATGGATGCCATTCGCTGAGCGTTCCGGCGCGGGGACGACTTGATCCCAGGAAAGGCGTACATCACTGAAGCCTGCCAGACCGGCAATGGTCTGCTGTGGCACTTACAGACCATATTTCGCGCATGAATGGCACGATCAGTCAATCTGGCGGGCGAGGCCACATCTAAACTTGTGACTGCAAGGGTCATAGTCGGCGAATCGGGCAAGCAAGGCAGGCTTCCTTCACATTTGACGAATCGTTGCGATGCCGAAGCGAAGCGCAGCAGAAAAGCGAAAACTAGCCGAAACGTTTGTGCTTCGCTCAGAACGCCGGGCCTCGCATTGATCTACCAGAAAACAAAGCGGGACAACTTACCGTCACCTCCTCGGGTGGCGGCAGTTCCATCGGCGGATGACTCACGACCCACGGGCACAACGGCTCAAGCTATCAACAGAGATCAGTTCACCCCGGTTGACATCACGATACCCCATGAATTTCTTCGCGGAATTGGTCGAGCAGTCGGAGCGGCTCCGTTGCCTTCCAAAGCGTCGGCTGTTTCGATCAGATACCTCGGTCGACCAGATTGCCCGATTACGTTATCTGGCCTGGCTTTGGTTAGCCGGTGGCTTTGCCATGGCGACTGCGACCGGGGTCTGCTTCCACCTTCAGGCTCGCCTTGGCACAGCGGGATTTGTCTATCTGATTGTCATTGTGTTGCTGTCGTTAATGGACAGCTTCATTACCTCTGCAGTTTTCTCGATAATCGCCGTTGGCTGCCTTGCTTTTTTCTTTACGCAGCCGATCTTCGGCTTTCGGGTAGCTGAGTTACGCGATGTTGCAGCGCTGATTGCTTTTCTAACCACGTCACTCGCCATCACCACACTTGTGAGACGCGTACGTTGGCTCGGGAAAGCGGCGCGCGAGCAGGCCCGGCTCCTCGATCTGTCCCACGACTCTTTCTTCGTTCGCGACATGAACGCCGTGATTACCTATTGGAATCGCGGCGCGGAGGAGCTTTATGGATGGGAAAAGGGTGAGGCACTCGGCAGGACTTCCCACCAACTCCTGCAAACCCGCTTTCCCGTCTCTATTGACGACATCATGAACACGTTGCTGAAGACGGGGCGCTGGGAAGGTGAACTCGTTCATGCCAAACGGGACGGTTCGCAAGTCGTGGTAGCTAGCCGTTGGTCATTGCAGCACAGTGCGAACGGACGCCCCATCTCGGTTCTCGAAACCAACAATGACATTACGCTGCGCAAGCGCGCCGAAGACGCGCTGCGCCGAAGTCAGGCGGCCTACCTGGCTGAAGCCCAGCAATTGAGCCTCACCGGCAGTTTCGGCTGGAACCCAGCGAGCGGAGAGATCTTCTGGTCCGAGCAAAGCTTCAGGATCTTTGGCTACGACCCGGACATCACCCCCACGGTTGAGTTAACGCTCGAACGCGTGCATCCCGACGATGTTGCCCTCTTCAGGCAAGTGATCGATAAGGCGAAGAGCGGCGAACAGCAATTTGATTGTGAGTATCGTCTGCTGATGCCGGACAGCTCCGTCAAGCATCTCCACGTCGTCGCCCATGTCGTGACCGATGAACCCGGCAAGCGGCGGTTTGTGGGCGCAATAATGGATGTGACCGCGACGAAGCTTGCAGCGCAAAAGTTGCATGAGGCACAGACAGAACTCGCGCGGGTCACGCGCGTGACGACACTGGGAGAACTGAGCGCATCGATCGCCCACGAAGTCAGCCAGCCGCTCGCCGCGATTGTCACAAACGGCGAGGCCTGTCTGCGATGGCTGGGGCACCCGAGCCCGGAACTGGCAGAGGTGCAGTCCTGCATCACGCGCATGATTGGTGAAGGCCGGCGCGCGAGCAAAATTGTTCATCATATCCGCACGTTGGCCAAGAAGGATTCTCCTCAGAAAACGCTACTGGACCTCAACGACGTGATCAATGACGTCGTCTGCCTGACTCAGCGTGAAGTTTTTAATCACAAGGTATCACTCTGCCTCAGACTTGCCTATGGGCTGCCCCCGTTGCTGGGCGACCGGGTTCAGCTTCAGCAGGTGATCATAAATCTTATGATGAACGGCATTCAGTCCATGGACGGCATTCATGGTCGGCCCCGTGAGTTGCTCATTGAGTCACGCATGGATGAGGATGGAAACCTGGTCGTCGCGGTTCAGGACTCAGGGTCGGGAATTGATCCGGAGAATACAGAACGACTATTCGATGCTTTCTTCACGACGAAACCCAACGGACTCGGCATGGGCTTGTCGATCTGCCAATCGATTGCCGAAGCTCATGGAGGATGGATGTGGGCGTCCAGCAAGCCTGGCCACGGCGCGACCTTCCAGCTCGGCCTGCCTGCGATTATCGGTCGTCCGGATAACGCACGAGGACAAATCGACTTCCGGGAGTCGACGCCATACGTCAAGCAACGACGCGCAGACCGATTTGACATTAAGACGTCTTCTTCCGGAGCCCGACAGAGGTGCACCAGCGGATCTAGCCGTATCCAAAGGAAAACGGATTGAGCGAGAAGCGTTCATTGCGGCATGAGGTATCAGAACCGGTATCGGTATGCAGAACCTTGCCGCGCAGTGTGCCGATAGGGAGACGTTGATGAGTTCTGGACAAGATTTGAGTTCGGTCAAAGGCACTAGCGAAGGCGCGCAATCGGTGGTGTACATTGTCGACGACGAAGAAGCGATCAGGCTTGCGCTAGGCTCCCTGCTGCGTTCTGTCGGGCTACACGTTGAAACATTCGCATCTTCTCCGGAATTTCTGGCATTTCCGAGGTATGACGCACCTAGTTGCCTAATTCTCGATGTCAGGCTGCGGGGCGAGAGCGGTCTTGCTTTTCAGGAGGAGGTTGCAAAGAGCGCGCTTCGCGTGCCGATCGTTTTCATGACCGGGCACGGTGACATCGCAATGTCGGTCAAAGCCATGAAAGCTGGTGCTCTCGATTTTTTCGCCAAACCTTTTCGCGACCAGGACATGCTGGATGCTGTCACTCATGCGTTGACACGTGACCGCGAGCGGCTTCTGGCCGAACAGTCAATTGCCGCCCTCCGCATTTCCCATGATTCATTGACGCGACGAGAAAAGCAGGTCATGGAATTCGTCGTGGCCGGCCTGCTGAATAAGCAGATTGCCGCGGAAATGAAACTCAGCGAAATTACGGTAAAGATTCATCGTGGACAAGCGATGAAAAAAATGGCCGCGCGCTCGGTAGCGGATCTCGTCAGAAAGGCAGAAGCGCTTGGCGTTAAGCCGCATTCGGAAAGATCGGGTTGACAGCGTGGGGCCCAGAAGTTGCGATGTTTCGCGCGTCATCTGCATGGTTGCTGCGGTGTGCGCGCGCTGGCGCGAGTCGTTCCGCATGCCGCCGTTCAGGTAAGTCATCGGTACCCTCGCTGGAATAGCACGTCTCTACGACATAGTCGCGCGCGTCCTCACTGTGCGCTTACAAGGCGCTCATAGGACCCCTGTGCCTGCGGCGAAAGACCAACAACGCAGCACACTGCGAGTGCAACCAGCGCAACAGAAAACCGTACAAGGTATTTCATGGTCAAGATATACAAATGTATGAGAATCCAATGCCAATTCGTTAGTAAGACTAGCCGTTCGTAGCATGGTTTTGTGCGAGGCGCATTTCTAAACTAATCTCATGGACTTGACCGCGCATCGCAAAAAAACCCCGGTGGTCGGCGGGAGGCTCACGCGCCACGTGTGCGAGATAGCGGGCACTGGAACCGAGAAAAAGCGAAAAGAAGGATTGCGCGCAACTACGGACCTGGAATTCTGGCGATCGCAAAAGTATCGTAGATCATTCTTAACGTTCATGCGGAGTGTTGAGATCCATGGTTGAGTCACTTACCCCGGAATCGTTTGAAACGATCGTCTTTGAAAAGAAAGGTGCTGTCGCCTACGTCACGCTGAATCGCCCCAAGGTTCTCAATGCATTGAACCAGCGAGCCATCAGCGAGTTGAGGACAGCGTTCGAAGCCGCTCGGGATGATTCTCAGGTCAGCGGTGTCATCGTCACTGGCGCAGGTGATCGCGCATTCATTGCGGGAGCGGATATCGGCGAACTTGCAAGCGCGACACCCGTCGAGGCCGAGCAGCACACACGTGACGGGCAGGCCTTGCTCAGTCTCGTCGAAAGCCTCGGCAAGCCGGTCATTGCAGCGGTCAACGGTCTTGCGCTTGGCGGCGGATGTGAGACCGCATTGGCCTGCACGATCCGACTCGCAACATCAACTGCGAAATTCGGGCAACCCGAAATCAAACTCGGCCTCATTCCGGGCTTTGGCGGAACACAGCGTCTTGCGCGCCTTGTCGGCAAGGGAATCGCGCTGCAGCTCATTCTCACCGGCGAGATGATCACCGCCGAAGAAGCGCTTCGTATCGGCCTGGTTAACGAAATCGTCGAGCCGTCGAAGCTTCTCGCGCGTGCAGAAGAAATTCTCGCGCAGATCGCCGTGAATGCACCCCTCGCGGTGCGCTACGCCATTGCGGCCGTCAATCGCGGACTCGACGGCTCGCTGTTTGAGGGACTCGCCCTTGAAGGAGCCTTGTTTGCGCTGTGCGCATCCACTGAAGACAAGACGGAAGGCACTAAAGCATTCCTCGAAAAGCGGCCACCAAAGTTCACCGGTCGATGAATAGCGACTGTCAATGCGACCGTCGTCACTGCCTCAAACACAGCGCGTAACCAACACGACGAGGTTAGTCCCACCTCATGGAGATGATTAGATGACTACCGGCAATCACGTCTTCTCGGGTCTGAAGGTACTCGATCTGGCAAGCTATATTGCGGGCCCGGCCGCGGCGACGATCCTTGCCGATTTCGGCGCCGACGTCATCAAGGTGGAACCACCCGGTACGGGTGACGCCTATCGATTCTTCTCGGCGATGCCACCGAATCCGACCAGCGACGTCAACTACGCGTGGCAACTCACGAATCGCAACAAGCGCAGCATTGCCATCGATCTGAAGTCTCCCCAAGCGAAAGAGGTGGTGCAGCGCCTCGTGCGCTGGGCCGATGTTGTCGTCGTCAATTTTCCGCCTCGCGTGAAGGCTTCTCTGGGCGTCGCTTATGAAGATCTATCGCCACTGAACGAGAAGATGATCTATGCGGATATCACAGGGTACGGTTCCCGGGGGCCGGAGGCTGATACGCCGGGGTTTGACGTGACCGCCTATTGGGCACGCTCGGGCCTGATGGAAGTGACGCATGATGCCGGAAGCCCGCCGACGCTTCCGATACCCGGCATCGGCGACCACGCGACTGCGACAACGCTCTATGCGGCGATCGTCACAGCGCTTTATGTGCGCGCGACGACGGGCAAGGGCAGCCACGTCTCGACTTCACTGATCGCAAACGGTATCTGGGCGGCGGCAGCGTGGGTCGAAGGCGGCCTCAATGGCGGCCATTTCTTCGCGCAACATAACCGTAAGTCTCCACCCAATGCGCTGCTCAATCCGTACCAGACGTCGGACAATCGCTGGATTCTCCTTGTTGCTGCGCAGCGCAAGGACTGGCCCGGCTTCGTGAAGACGATCGGCAGGCCAGAGCTACTCGAAGATCCGCGTTTCACCGACGACAAGCGCACGGCCAATGCTGCACAGCTTGTTGAGATTCTTGATCCGATGTTTGCGAGTCAACCGCTTTCCCACTGGAAGGAAGTGCTGACCGCGGGCCGCGTGATTTTCGGTGTCGTGCAGATCGCGCAAGAGATCATCAACGATCCTCAACTGTCGGCCAACGGTATCGTCGTGCCGCTCGAAGTTGCCGGAAGAGCAGGTGCCCGTACCGTCAGCAGCCCCATTCAGATCCATGGTGCACCGAAGGTCGAACCCTCCATCGCGCCCCGGCTCGGCGAACACGGCGCGGTAATCCTGAAGGAACTGGGATTCGACGATGCCGAGATTGCGCGGCTGAACGATGGCGGCGCCGTCGCCCGCTTTGAAGACAAATCATGAGGTAGCGCGTCCAGGCGCCGGACCAGGCACCCCACCGCCCGGCTTCGCATACGTCGCGCTGCAGCACACACGGAGATGCACATGACTGAAGACGAAGTACGCTCGACCGCCTATACCATGCCGTTGACGAGTCCCGCCTATCCTAAGGGTCCGTTCCGGTTCGTCAACCGCGAATTCGTGATCATCACCTATCGCACCGATCCGGAGGCGCTTGCCCGCGTGGTGCCGGCGCCGCTGAAGCCGACCGAGCCGATTGTCAAATACGAATTCATCAACATGCCCGACTCGAGCGGACTCGGCTCGTACACCGAATCCGGCCAGGTCATTCCCGTGACGTTCAACGGCGTGGCGGGCGGGTTCACGCACGCGATGTATCTCGACAGCGAAGCGGGCATTGCCTCCGGCCGCGAATTGCTGGGTTTTCCGAAGGTGTTGGCGCAACCGAAGCTCGAGGTGCGCAAGGACGCCCTCGTCGGCACGCTCGACTATAACGGCGTACGCATCGCCACCGCGACGATGGCCTACAAATACGCCGAGCTCGATCTCGTCGGCGTCAGGAAGTCGCTCGAAGCGCCAGGCTTTTTGCTGAAGATCCTGCCGAATGTGAACGGCACCGCGCGGGTCTGCGAGATCGTCAAATACCACGTCGACGATCTGACAGTGAAGGGCGCCTGGTCAGGACCCGCATCCCTGGAACTGCACCCACACTGCTTTGCACCCGTCGCGAAGCTTCCCGTTCTCGAGGTGCTGTCAGCTGTCCATATCCTGACGGATCTGTCTCTCGGGAATGCCGAGGTCGTCTACAACTACCTTGCGTAGACGTTGTCCAGACCCACTGTGCGAGATCGCCATGCCCGAGACGAAGACTTCCCAACCGTCGCTGCCTGCACCCGACAGCGACTTCTATCAGATCCACGACATTCTGAGCGAGGAAGAGCAGGCCATCCTCAAGAAGGTGCGCCATTTCATGGAAACGAGCGTCGCCCCGGTCATCAACCTGTACTGGGCTGAGGACCGGTTTCCGTTCGATCTGATTCCCGGTATCCGCGAGCTGAACATTGCCGGAATCGGCTTCAAGGGCTACGACTGCCCGGGAGGCAGCACCTTGCTCGACGGCTTCATCGCAATGGAAATCGCGCGGGTCGATGCATCGATCGCGACGTTCTACGGTGTGCACAGCGGCCTCGCGATGGGCTCGATCTACCTGGGCGGATCGGAAGAGCAGAAACAGAAGTGGCTGCCACCGATGGCGCGGATGGAGAAGATCGGCTGCTTTGGGTTGACCGAGCCGCTCGTCGGTTCCGGTGCCGGCGGGGGGCTGCTGACGACGGCCAAACGCGAAGGCGATACATGGGTCCTCAACGGCCAGAAACGCTGGATCGGCAATTCGCCGTGGTGCGACGTCTCGATCATCTGGGCGCGGGATGTCGCCGACAATCAGGTGAAGGGTTTTATCGTCGAGAACAAGACCACGCCGGGATTTTCCGTCGAGAAGATCGAGCGCAAGGTCGCGCTGCGTGTGGTGCAGAACGGCGTCATCACGATGGATAACTGCCGCGTGCCCGAAGAAAACCGCCTGCAGGGCGATCTGTCGTTCCGCGATACCGCGCGCGTGCTCCGTTTGACCCGGCAGTACGTCGCGTGGGAGGCGGTCGGCTGCAGCATGGGCGCGTACGAACATGCGCTGAAGTATGCGCAGACACGCGAGCAGTTCGGCAGACCGATTGCGTCTTTCCAGATGATCCAGGATCACCTCGCGAAGATGCTGGGAAACATCACCGCGTCGCAGTGCCTGGTCGTGCGGCTGGCGCAGTTGCAGGACCAGGGCAAGCTCAAGGACCAGCATGCATCGCTTGCCAAGGCCTTCTGCACGGTGCGCATGCGCGAAACGGTGGCGTCGGCTCGCGAGATTCTGGGCGGCAATGGCATTGTGCTTGACTACAACGTCGCCCGCTTCTTTGCCGATTCCGAAGCGCTGTACTCCTATGAAGGCTCGCGCGAGATGAATTCGCTGATCGTCGGCAAGGCGGTCACCGGTTTCAGTGCGTTTGTTTAAATTACCGGAGTTCATCTGTCATGGCCAAGCCAATCAAACGCGTCGCGATCATTGGGACGGGTGTTATCGGCGCGAGTTGGGCTGCGCTGTTCCTTGCGAAAGGCCTGGAGGTGGTCGCCACCGACATCGCCCCCGACGCAAAGAAAAAGCTCGACGATTTCATCTCGGCCGCCTGGCCTGCATTGGAGCATCTGGGCCTCGCCCCGGGAGCTGCCCCGTCGAAGCTGGAATTCACCGACAACCTCGATGCCGCCATCGCCGGCAGCGATCTGATTCAGGAAAACGGTCCGGAGCGAATCGACTTCAAGAAAGATCTTTACCGGCGTCTCGATGAGGCCTTGGCGCCGGACGTGATCATTGCATCGAGTTCGTCGGGCTTGACGATGAGCGAGATTCAGTCGGCTTGCCCGAACCACCCTGAGCGGTGCGTGATCGGCCATCCATTCAATCCGCCGCATCTCATTCCGCTTGTCGAGATCGTCGGCGGCGCGAAGACCTCAGAAGAGACGATAGAACGCGTCAGCGCGTTCTATCGCGGCCTGGGCAAGCGGACGATACGCCTGCACAAGGAGGTGCCGGGCCATGTCGCCAATCGTCTGCAGGCGGCACTCTTTCGCGAGGTGGTCCATCTGATCGCGGAGGGTGTGGTCAGCGTGGCCGACGCCGATGCCGCCGTTTCGTGGGGCCCGGGCTTGCGCTGGGGGATCATGGGGCCGAGTCTTCTGTATCACCTCGGCGGCGGTCAGGGTGGCATCGAGCATTTCTTCGAACAGTTCACCGGCCCGTTGACGGCGTGGTGGCATGTACTCGGTACGCCGGAACTGACGCCTGACGTTCGCGCGACCATCATCAAGGGGGTGCACGAGGAGATTCAGTCACGCTCCTTACAGGAGGACCTGGCGACGTACCGCGACGAGGTTCTGATGGGCCTGCTGCGCTTGCGAGGAAAGGAATGACGCTATGCGTCCCAAGCGCGGCCTGTCGAGAGACTCTTGACTGACTATAGGCAACTGATCCACAAGGCGAGCGTGATTATCTGGCATTGGGTTCGCTGTCGTCTCCATCGGCATACCTACCCGAGGTAATGATGTGGATATTCCGTGTCGATGAGCCGCGTCTTGGGGGCATCCGTATTCGCGAGTGGCGCCGCCGCGCGCGCCATACCGTCGGCCTGCTCGTTCTGCTGCTGGGCGCCGCCGCTGTTGGGCTGGTCCTGCTCGATCAGTCCAATGCCTCTATTCCCGATAAAGTGTTCGCGGCCCTCTGGGACGGGGTCAATCTCGTCTCGACACTCGGTGATTTTACCGAGTTCAATCAGCCGCAGAAGATCTTTATGCTGCTAGCCATGTTCGCGACGCTGCTGATCGGCGGATTCGCGGTTTCGAGGCTCACCGGCATGCTATCGGGCGACGATGTGATGGCTTATCGGGAGAATAGGGTCATGGAAGGCAGGCTCGTACATCTCGCCAATCATGTGGTCCTGGTTGGGTTCCATTCGCTTGGTGAACTGGTCGCACACCGGTTGCGCGAAGCGGGACAGACGGTGCTTGTCCTTGTGGGCGATCAGGACCAGGCGGACCGCGCGGCTGATCGCGGCCATATGGTTGTGCTCGGTTCTCCGGGCGTGTTCGACGACGTGCTCAGGCGCGCGCGGCTGGACAACGCAAAGGCGCTGGTCGTGACGACGCCCGACAGCAATAACAATCTGGCGATCACCTTGCTGGCGCATTCGCTGAATGCCTCGCTCGCGATCATCGTGCCCGGCGAAAATCCCTTGAGAAAGGGGCTGTTCGAGAGTGCAGGGGCATCCAACGTGGTTATCGTCGATGAGATCGTGGCGGATGCGCTGGTCGGCAAGCTCACAGCGCGGGTGGAGACGACATGAAACCAGCGGCTTCCACGGATTCTCATCTGCATCGCATTGCGTTCCTGCAGAGACTTCTGCCCATCGACCCCGCACAACTGCCGCGCGACATCATTGCACACATCACGCTAACGGTCGTGGGCATCCGGGAGATAATGGGGCATACCGCGACGTATAGCTCCTTCCAAGTCCTTGCGATTGGGTACAACGGCGCGCGAAAGGCTCAGATTGGTGATACAAGTCCTGATGACGCGAGTGACTTTGGAGCGACCACATGCCGTTCTTCAGAACAAAACGTGTGCCGCGTTCAGTCGTTGTTGCCCTGGCGGCTGTCCCTCTGACGGGCGGGTGTGCCAACTCGCCGTCCATTGGCGTGCTCGGCGCATACTTTCCCGACTGGCTGTTCTGTATCGTCGCGGGCGTCGTGCTCACGGTCGTCATCTATCTGGTTCTCAAGCGTTGGCAGGTCGACCAACTGATGTGGCCTTCAGCCGTGGTATATCCCACGCTCTTCGTCTTCCTTTCACTCGCTGCGTGGTTGATGTTGTTCCAACATTGAATCTTCTCAGGTAGATGCGATGGCGATAACTGCCAGCAGAACGAAGAAGATAGCATGGCCGGCCATCATTCTTGTCGTGGTGACACTGTTGCTGGCGGTGTTTGTCATCCGCCAGTTGGACCGCGCGCCGCGCACCGACGATGCCTATGTTTATGCGGATACGATCGACGTGGTGCCCGAGGTCAATGGGCGCATCGTCGAACTGCCCGTGCACGACAATCAGGCGGTGAAGCAGGGCGATCTGCTGTTCCGCGTCGATCCGCGTCCCTATCAGGACGCGCTCACGCGGGGCAAGGCGTCCCTCGTCGCGCTCGACCGCCAGATCGAGCTGACCCAGCGCACGGTCAATGCGCAGCAGTACAACGCGCAGTCGGTGCGTGCGGCCGTCGAGCGCGCGCGAGCCGCTGCGGGCCAGGCGTCCGATACGCTGCACCGCATGGAGCCGCTGCTGTCGCACGGCTATGTATCGGCGGAGGACGTCGATCGTGCGCGTACCGCGCAGCGTGCCACGCAGGCCGAACTCAGCGCCGCGCAACTGCAGGCGCAACAAGCGGCAGCGGCCGTGAGCGGCGTCGACGCGCTGGTTGCGCAGCGTGCCGTCGTCATGGCGGAAATCTCGATTGCCGAGCTGAACCTCGAATATTCGACCGTGCGGGCGCCGTTCGACGGACGCATCGTGTCGTTGAAAACATCGACGGGGCAGTTCGCGTCCGCGCTCAAACCCGTCTTCACATTGATCGACACGCGCCACTGGTATGTGGTCGCGAACTTTCGCGAGACAGAGCTCAAAGGCATCCGGACCGGGACGCCCGCCATGGTTTACCTGATGAGCGATACGGGCCAGCGCTTCCAGGGCAGGGTCGATTCGATCAGCTATGGCGTCGCGTCCGATGAAGCCGGCCTTGCGTTGCCGGGCGGGTTGCCGCGCATTCAACGCACGCTTAACTGGGTCCACGTCTCGCAGCGCTTCCCAGTGAAGATCCGCGTCGACAATCCGAACCCGGAGCTGTTTCGCGTCGGGACATCGGCGGTGGTTGTTCTGCACCCCGGGCGCGGCGACGACGGCGAGCGCCATTGAGGATCGCCCATGGCCGCCGCCGACTACCTGCCCGTCACGCTGCGCGATACAGGCGCGTTCCTCAGCCGCGAGCTTGCGCCTTTCCCCGGTCGCGTCAACGTGACGTTGCGTTGCATGTTGACGAGCGCGATCGTGATCGTCGCGTCGATGACGCTCGAAGTGCCGGAGCTTGCGCTGTCGTTGCTGGTGGTGTTCTACGTGACGCAGGCGAACGTGGTGGTCACGCGGCTGGTAGGCCTGATGTTCATCGTCGGATCGACGCTCGGCATCGGTCTGTCGATCCTGCTCATGAAGTTTACATTCGACTACCCGTTGCTGCGCATCGTCATCGCGAGCCTGCTGTTCTTCGGCAGCGTGTATCTGCTGCGCGTTCTCAAGATCGGTGTGGTGTTCTTCATCGTCGCCATCATTGTGATTTACGTGCAGAGCTTCGTCGACCGGACCGATCAGGCCGATCTGCTGATCCGCGCGGTGTTGTGGGTGTGGGTCGCCGTTAACTATCCGATCGCGCTGACGCTCGTGGTCAACACGTTGTTGTTGCCCGCCGAACCGCAATTGCAGCTCAAGGCGGAAATCCATCGACAACTGGCGGCGCTGGACATGCGCCTGACGCAACTGGTCGACGGCACCACGCACGCCGAGCCGATCACGCTGGCGGCCCTCCAGCAAGGCGCGCTGACGCTGCAGAAGCTGCTGCGGTTTACGACGATGCGTGACGCCCACTATCGCGAGCATCAGGCGCTGCAGCTTGCATGCATTGCAACAGTGTCGCGTCTTTATCGCGGAGCGAGTGACCTGCCGCCCAGTTGGCCGGGCGCGTCGGCAGCACAACTGGCGATGTTGCGCGAGTTGCACACGAACTGCCGCGCGCTCGACGAAGCGGTGCTGACAGACGAGCCGTATCGCTACCTGAGCACGGCAACAACTGAAGAACGCGCTGCCGCCGATACGTTTCCCGCCACGGCCGAATTGCAGCGGGCGCTGCGCGCATTCGCCGATCTCACCGCAAGCGATGTCGAACCCGGCAAGCCGCCCGCGAGCGAGCCGATGCTCGCGCCCGACGCATGGAACAATCCCGCGTACGCGCGCTTTTCGCTGAAGACGCTGCTCGCCGTGCTGGCCTGCTACGTGTTCTACAACGCCGTCGACTGGCAGGGCGTCCACACGATCATGCTGACTTGCGTGATCGTCGCGCTGCCGAGCCTCGGCGCATCGGCGCAGCGCGCGTTGCTGCGGGTGGCCGGTGCTGCCATCGGAAGCGCGCTGGCGCTGTTCATGGTCGTGTTCGTCGTTCCTCATCTCGACGACATTGTCGGTCTGCTGCTGATGACGCTGCCTGTCGTCGCGTTCGGGGCATGGATCTCGGCCGGTTCGGAACGGATCGGCTACGCGGGCGTCCAGCTGATCTTCACCTTCTCGCTCGCCTTGTTCGAACAGTTCGGTCCAACCATCAATCTGACGGAAATACGCGACCGGCTGGTCGGCATTCTGCTGGGCGTCGGCGTGGCGACTTTTGTGCAGATGTCGTTCTGGCGCGAGGGCGAGGGCGACGTGTTGCGGCAGAAACTCGCGACGATGCTGCGTGCGATTGCCGCCCAGCTACGCTCGCCACAGGCGGGCAGCGACGAACGGGATGAGTTGCCGTACGCGCAGCGCCAGTTGCAGGCGTGGGCCGTGCTGGCCGATTGCGAAGCGACGCTCTCGCGCGTCGCACTTGAGCCCGGCTGGCAGGAAACGGAACAGGCCCAACTGACGCTGCGCGCACAAACCGTCCTCGCGCAGGGGCGCGAGATCATGCTCGCTGGCGATGCGCTGCACAAGGCGCTGGCGTCTCAAGCGGGGTCATCGAGCCCGCAGGCCGTGGGCGCAGTTCGGGCGGCTCAGGAACAGGCTTGCGCCGAGGTCAACCGATACGCGGACGAGCTTGCCGTCAGTCCGCCCGAGGCGCACGCCCCGCAACGCATCCTGATCGCTGCCCAAGCCGTCGAACCGGCCGATCAGCCGCTCATCGTCGCCGCGGAAGATCTGTCGCGGCAGGTCGCAGGCCTGCCGGACTGGCGCATCGAGGCACCCGTCGCGGCGAGCTCTTCACAGGCCGTACGAACATGAATACGCTATCGGGTTTGCGTGCCTGGCAATGGCGTCGATGCTTCGTATGCGTCGCGGGGATATCGTTCGCGCTGTCGGGTTGCGCGCTGATCCATCACAACGGGACGCCCTATACCGAGATCGCGCCCGAGCAGATCAATCTTGCTGACGACATCCATCTTGCGCGAGAGGGTTGGCCCGCGGCGCGCTGGTGGGACCGCTATCGCGATGCGCAGCTCGACGCGCTTATCGATCAGGCGCTCGCCGATGCGCCGACGATGGTGATTGCGCGAACCCGCGTCGCGCAGGCGAAGTCGGACGTCGAGCTTGTCAGAACGGGGTCGAGCCTTCAGGTGGCCGCGCTGGCGTCGCTGAATCGCGAGCATGTCTCGGCGAACGGCTTTATCGGCCCGTTCGCGATGAACGAACCGGCGTTGGGGCTGACGGGCCCCTGGTACACCGAAGGCATCGTCGGGCTTGGCGCAAGCCTGGACGTCGACATCTGGGGCAAGCAGCGCGCGCAGGTCGCCGCATCGCTTGGTGTGAGCAATGCGCGGCTCGCCGAGACGGCCGCCGTCGAACTCGAAATTTCGACGGATGTCGCGCAGCTTTACTACGGCATTCAAACGACTTACCAGCTTATCGATCTGCTGAATGAATCGCACGATGTCGCGGTGTTCGCGGTGCAGGCACACGAATCACGTGCGGCGCGGGGTCTCGAAGCCCGTACGTTACTGGAAGAAAGCCGCGCGCAGCAACTGGGCATCGAACGGCAGATCGTGTCGGCGCAAGGGCAGATCAAGCAGTTTCGCGAATCGTTGCGAGCGCTGGTCGGCGCGGGACCCAATGGCCTGCCCGCCATCGAGCCGGTCGCGTTGCCACGCACGCAAGCGGCCCTGCCGGCGACGCTGTCATACGAACTGCTGGCCCGGCGGCCCGACCTTCAGGCGATGCGCTGGTATGTGGAGGCGTCGTTCGACCGGATCGACGCAGCGAGAGCGGCGTTCTATCCGAGTTTCGACATCAAGGCGTTCTTCGGCTTCAACGCATTGCATCTCGCGGACCTCTTCACGCATGCCAGCCAACAGATCAACCTGATTCCGGGCCTGTACTTACCGATCTTCGACGGCGGCAGGCTCAACGCAAACCTGAGCGGCGCACGCGAGGGGAGCAACCTGTTGATCGAGCAGTACAACCAGGCTGTGCTGAACGCGGTACGCGATGTCGCGCAGACGGGCAGCCGCCTGCAGGCCCTCGATGCGGAGGCCGGGTTGCAGAAGCAGCGCATCGAATCGGTTGCGTTTACGCGGGACAGCGTCGAGGCACACTACCAGCGAGGTCTGACGAGCCGGCTCGCGGCGCTCGAAGCGCGCCAGCCGGTGATCGCCGAGCAGGTCGCATTGCTCACGCTTAACGGGCAGATGCTCAGCCAGGAAATTACGCTGACGAAGGCGCTCGGCGGCGGGTATCGCGCCGAAGCGCCCGTCGAACTCATGCCGCGTTGAACGGCGTGCGAGCGGGTTTCAATCCAGTTGCGCGCGAAGCGATGCAAACTCCGCGCGGCATGCGTCGCTGAAGTTGTTGAGGATATCGATCGAGCCGTCCGCGAGCATCTCGCGAATCTCGATGAAGGACTTGTCCGGCGCGAGGTAGGTGTCGACGATCTTGCGTCCGATCACGTCGGCTTCGTCTGCGACTTCGCGTGAAGACTGGACTCGCATGCGGCTTATTTTGGCGTAGAGGCTGCCGAGCGAGTTCAAATCCGGCTCGTTGTGTTGCAGTGCGACAACATAGCACTTCGTCGCCTCCTCGATGAACTCCTTGTAGAGTTCCTGACGCCGGACGCGGTCATGCGCTCGCCACTCCGCGCGAACCTGAGTGCGTTGGGTCAGCCATGTGGCAAGAACGGAAGTCAGGCCGCCAATGGCGGCGCCGATGAGTGCAGCCAGTGCGGAGATGACCGATGGGTTCATAGAGCATTTTCTCTCTGCCAATCACGGTCATCCATATTAGCGCCGGTGCGTGCATTTTTCGCGATACAAGTGCGACGCAACGCTTCGCGTTGACGCTCGCCGCGCTCGGGTTTTTGTTCAAGGACTCAGAAAGTGGCGTAGACCGCCCGCAAAGAAAAAATCCAGTCCAAGTTATCCAGCTGCAGTGCGGCGGCGGATCTAGGAAAAAACCCTTGGTCGCCCAGTGCCAGAGGCAATTGGCCGTTGCGGAACGGCCGTGCTCCCTCCCGCATCACCCCCTCTCGCTCCCCCGTTCAGGGGATATTTCCAGATCGCGTTCGCGCCGATCATTTGCTTATTGGGACGACACAGTACGCCGAAGCAACGATGAAGTCGTGTCTGCCCGCCATCCAGTTCAAGACTTAAGGAGATTCAGATGCGGGACGATGTCCAGGCTGCCGCGCCCTCGGCTTACGCCTATCCATTGCTGATCAGGCAACTGCTGCACACGCCATTCGTTCAGGCGCCGGACCAGGAAATCGTGTATCGCGGACAGGTGCGGATGACCTATACGACGCTGCGCGAGCGCATCGCGCGCCTCGCCAATGGACTGAGCCAACTCGGCGCACGACACGGCAGCACCGTCGCAGTGATGGACTGGGACAGTCACCGTTATCTTGAATGCTATTTCGCGGTTCCCATGATGGGTGCCGTCCTGCAGACGGTCAATGTGCGCCTGTCGCAGGCTGAGATCGCTTACACGATCAATCACGCAGGCGCGGAGATACTGTTCGTTCACACCGATTTTCTGCCCGTCGTCGAGGCGATCAAAGACCAGCTTGAAACGGTGCGCACCTTCGTCTGGATCGACGAGGAGGGCAACGAGGTCTGTACGCACTCCATTCCGTTCTCCACCGAATACGAAGCAATGCTTGCCGCAAGTTCGGACCGCTACGAATTTCCTGACTTTGACGAGAATACGCGGGCAACGACGTTTTACACGACGGGGACGACGGGCCTGCCCAAGGGCGTTTATTTTTCGCATCGTCAACTGGTCCTGCACACCCTGACCGTCATGTCGGCATTGTCGAGCCCGGAATCCGGACAGCGCTTTCATCGCGGCGACGTCTATATGCCGCTCACGCCGATGTTCCACGTGCACGCGTGGGGCATGCCCTACATCGCCACCGTGCTGGGTGTAAAGCAGGTCTATCCGGGCCGCTATATGCCGGATCGGCTGGTGCAACTCGTACGCGATGAGGGTGTAACGTTCTCGCATTGCGTCAGCACGATTCTGCACATGCTGCTCAGCTGTGCCGAAGCGAAGTCCGCCGACTTCAGCAAGTGGAAGATCGTCATTGGAGGCGGGGCGCTGACGCACGGGCTCGCGCGTGCGGCACTCGATCGCGGCATCGACATCTTCGCGGGCTACGGCATGTCCGAAACGTGCCCCGTATTGAGTCTCGCGCAACTGCGGCCCGGCGCCGAGGCGCTGGACGCGGATGAGCAGTTGCGCCTGCGCTGCAAGACGGGAACGCCCGTACCGCTTGTCGATCTGCGCATTGTCAATGAAAGCATGGAGGAGGTCGTCCACGACGGCAAAGCGTATGGAGAAATCGTCGTGCGCGCGCCCTGGTTGACCCAGGGCTACCTGAACAATCCTGAGGCTTCCGCTCACCTTTGGAGCGGCGGTTACCTGCACACGCAGGACATTGCGAATATCGACCCGACGGGAACTCTTCAGATCACGGACCGAGCCAAGGACGTGATCAAGTCGGGAGGCGAGTGGATTTCGTCGCTCGAAATCGAAAGCCTGATTTCGTTGTACCCGGGCGTGGCCGAAGTCGCCGTCATCGGAATCAGCGATGAGAAATGGGGCGAGCGGCCGGTGGCGCTGGTAGTGCTCAACGACGGCGTCGTAATCACCGAAGACGATATCAAGCGTCATGTTCTGACGTTCAGCGCGTCGAGACGGATCTCGAAGTACGCGGTGCCGCAAATCGTCAAGTTCGTCGAGGCGTTGGAGAAGACAAGCGTCGGCAAGATGAACAAGAAGTGGCTGCGTGCGCAGTTCGCCTGATCGGATACAAGGAGCAAGTACGATGAGCATCAAGGAATACAGCATCGCAACGATCGAGGACTTCGTCGGACGCGAACTGGGTGTATCGAATTGGGTCGTCGTCGACCAGGCGCGCATCGATGCATTCGCGCAATGTACGGGCGACACGCAATGGATTCACGTGGATGTCGAACGCGCGAAACGCGAGAGTCCCTTCAGCGCAACGATTGCACATGGCTATCTGACGCTTTCAATGCTGGCGGCGCTGGCGATCGAGATCGGTTTCATTCCGGAGGACGCGTCCGCCGGTCTCAACTACGGGCTGGACAAGGTGCGCTTCATGACGCCTGTGAAAGCCGGAGCGCGTGTGCGAAACCGCGTGACGTTGCTGGCGGTGGAGAGAAAGGGCGGCGGCCGGATCATCGTCAAGACGATGAACGAGTTGCAGATCGACGGCGAGGACAAACCAGCACTGATTGCCGAGACACTGGCAATGCTGGTCGCGTAACCGGACGTGTTTAACAAGGCTGAAATAGTCGTTTGAGGAGTTGCAAAATGGCGGTAAGCACTGAAAACCTGTCGCAAAGCGAGCAAGCAGACGATCTCGCGGCATCTGCCACGGAAGGCATGTTGGGCCCCAACCCGTTCGTCGGACTGCGTCCGTGTGACGTTCTCGCCACCGCGCAACAGATCGGCGAGCAGGCGTTGCGGCAACCCGCTCTGGTCGTGGAGCAGGAAGCAAAGCTGGCCCGTGAGTTGATCGCCGTGCTGAGCGGCAATGGGCAATGCACGCCGCCGCAGGGTGACAAGCGCTTTGGCGATGCAGCATGGCAGGGCAATTCGCTGTACCGCATAACGCTCCAGGGCTATTTCGCGTGGCGTGAAGCGCTTTCCGGGTTTGTCGATCGCTCCGCACTCGACCCGAAGACTAAGGAACGTGCACAGTTCGTGATGTCGCTGTTCACCGACGCGATGTCGCCGACCAACACGCTGCTCGGCAATCCCGCGGCGATCAAGAAGATCGTCGATTCCGGCGGCGCGAGCCTGCTTGGCGGGTTCCGGAACGTCGTGACGGACATGCTGAAGAATCAGGGCATGCCGGCCCAGGTCGACAAGACGGCATTCGAGGTGGGCAAGAACCTTGGTACGTCGCGCGGCGCCGTGGTGTTTCGCAACGAAGTGCTGGAATTGATCCAGTACGCGCCGAAGACCACGCACGTCTACAGTCGCCCGCAACTGATCGTGCCGCCACAGATCAACAAGTTCTATGTGTTCGATCTTTCGGAAGGCAAGAGCATTGTCGACTATCTCGTGAAGAGCGAGTTCCAGGTCTTTGCGGTGAGCTGGCGCAATCCCACGGCCGCGCAATCTCACTGGGATCTCGATACCTACGTCACGGCACTGCTCGAAGCGATCGCGGCGGTACGCGATATCACGGGCAGCGACGATGTCAATCTGCACGGTGCGTGCTCCGGCGCGATGACCATCTCGGCATTGCTCGGACATCTGGCAAGTCGCGGCGAAAAAACCGTCAACGCTGCCACGCTGATGGTGTCCGTACTGGACAATACGGCGGACTCGCATCTCGGTCTTTTCGCGACGCCCGAGGCGATCGCGGCGGCCAAGCAAAACAGCACGTCCCGAGGCGTGCTCGCCGGTGAGGAGATGGGCCGCGTGTTCGCCTGGATGAGACCCAACGATCTGGTGTGGAACTACTGGGTCAACAACTACCTGATGGGCAAGACGCCGCCCGCGTTCGACATCCTGTACTGGAACAACGACACAACGCGCTTACCCGCCGGTCTGCACGGCCAGTTGCTCGACATTTTCATGGACAACCTGTTCACGAAGCCTCGCGCTCTGAGCGTCCTCGGCACGCCGATCGACCTGTCCGAGGTGACGTGCGACAAGTACGTGGTGGCCGGCATCACGGATCACATTACGCCCTGGAAAGGCGTCTACAACACGGCTCGGCTGTTTGGCGGCGATACGCAGTTCGTACTGAGTTCGAGCGGCCACATCCAGAGTCTGATCAACCCGCCGGGCAATCCGAAAGCGAAGTTTTACCTCAATCCTGAATTGCCCGCGAACGCCGACGCATGGCTCGCGAGTGCGCAGGCCGAGAAGGTCTCGTGGTGGGGCAACTGGCGAGACTGGCTGTCCGCGCGTTCCGGCGAACGGCGAGCCGCGCCAGCGGCGCTCGGCAACGAGCGGCATGCGTCGATGACGGCGGCGCCGGGAATCTACGTCATGCAAGCCTGACGTACAACACGCTGGCGGCGTTGTGGCCGTCATCGAATCAACATACTTTGTCTGGAGAACCGATTATGGAATCAATCAATCCCAACACCCTTTTTGCTGAATACATCAAACTCATCAAGCAGTTCAAGCTGCCCGGCGTCGACGCGTGCGCCATTCTGGAGTCGCGCCGTAAGGACATCGTGGCGCTGGCAGCCGCCAACACCACGGCGCTGACCGGCATGCAGTCGCTCGGTCAGAAACAGATGGAGATTTTGAGCGCGACGATGACGCGGCTCCAGTCGCTGGTCGCGCAGCAGAGCGGATCGGAGAGCAAGCCGGCCGCAGACAAAGCGGTGCAACAGGCGTTGCACAAGGCGCTTTCGGACATGCAGGAACTCGCCGAAACGGCTTATCGCGCCCAGGCCGACAGCTACGTGGTGATCTCGAAGCGCGTAGCGGAGAACGTCGAGGAGTTGAAGGCACTCCTGCAACCGGCGAGATAACGCAGCAAAGTAAAGCAGCACGGCGCGGCCTGGCGCCGATGCTATGACGAAGCGTGTTGCGAGGAGCTTGTGTCCGGATGAGAGAAATGAATAACAGTCCCGAGTCAGTCAAGAGCATGGAAATCCGGATGATCGATCTGGATGGCCAGATCGTGCGCGTCGGCGTCCGGAATGGCAGTGACGCCTCCCCGCCGCTACTCATATTCAACGGCATTGGCGCCAATCTGGAACTTGTCGAGCCATTCGTCGAAGCACTGGGCGATGTCAGCGTCATCATCTTCGACATTCCCGGCGTGGGCGGATCACCGGCGCCTTTCGCGCCCTATCGGTTTTCGACACTCTCCGTGCTGGCCGACAAACTGTTGCGGCGGCTGGGGCATGACGGACCTGTCGATGTGCTCGGTGTGTCGTGGGGCGGCGCGCTCGCGCAGCAGTTCGCGCGGCATTATCCCGTGCGCTGCCGCAGACTGATCCTCGCTGCGACTTCGCCGGGTGTTCTGATGATGCCGGCCAAACTCTCCGTTCTGTCGAAGCTGATCGGTCCCAGGCGTTATACCGATCCGGCCTATCTGCAACGGATCGGGCCGGAGATCTACGGTGGCGCTTACCGGCGCGATCCGGGGTTGCTCAAGGAGCACAGCCGCCATATTCAGCCGCCGCGCGGTCGCGGATACATTTATCAGTTGATGGCCGCCTGGGGCTGGACCAGTCTTCACTGGCTCCGTACGTTGCGTCAGACGACGCTCGTCATGCACGGCAACGACGATCCCATCGTGCCCTTGTCCAACGCCAGGATTCTTGCGTCGCGCATCCGCAATGCGACGCTCTATGTCATTGACGACGGTCATCTGTTTCTTATTACGCGAGCGAAAGAAGTCGCACCCGTCGTGCGCAGGTTTCTCCGTCAGGAGGGGACTTGAGTTTCCGGATTCGCGACGATCGAAGCGTGAGCCGCGCTTCACCCGATATACGGGAGAACCACAAGGAACTTCGTTTGACCCGTATGCGGTCAGCAGGAAAATCGAAGCGGAGATCGGCCGTGACCTGCAATATGTTCGTATCAACGGCACGCTTGTCGGTGGCATGGCGGGCGTGTTGCTTCACGCTGCCACGTTCGTCGTGGTGCGGTGAACGCGTGCGCTTCGCTCAATCATCGTTCGAGGAGAGACAATCATGGACATTTGCGGCAACACCTTTCTGGTCACAGGCGGCGGTTCGGGTTTGGGGCGCGCAACTGTCGAGATGTTCGCAGCAGCCGGCGCCAACGTAGTCATCGCTGACGTCAATCATGACGCCGGCCTGCAACTGGCCGCCGCGCTCGGTGACAAGGTGCACTTTTGCCCGACCGATGTGACGAGTGAAACAGATGTCGAGGCCGCAATTGCGAGTGCGCGCGAACTCGGGGGGAGCATGCAAGGTGTGGTTCAGTGTGCCGGAATCGTTATCCCGCACAAAGTGCTCAGCAAGGATGGCACGGTCCATCCACTGGCGCTCTTTACCAAAGGTATCGAGGTGAACCTGATTGGAACCTTCAACGTCGTCCGGCTGGCCGCAAAGACGATGGCTGATAATCTGCCTGATATCGAAGGCGAGCGTGGGGTCATCATCAACACGGCGTCGATCGCCGCATTCGATGGACAGATTGGTCAGGCGTGCTACGCGGCAAGCAAGGCGGGCGTGGCCGGCATGACTTTGCCGCTTGCCCGGGAATTGGCCCGCACAGGTATCCGCGTGGTGACGATCGCCCCCGGCGTCTTTGAGACCCCAATGGCGGCAGACGTTTCGCAGACCGTGCGCGACGCGCTGGCACAAAACGTCCTGTTCCCGCCGCGTCTCGGACGCGCCCCGGAGTTCGCGAGCCTGGTGGCGCATGTACTCGGCAACCTGATGCTGAATGGGGAAGTCATCCGCCTCGATGGGGCGGTGCGGATGCCGCCAAAATAACGGCCCTGTGTGTCAGTTCACCGCACAATGCCGGGTCTAGCTATGCCCGACCAGCCCCAGCGCTTGCGCGCGTGCGACGGCATGTGCGCGTTTGTCGACCGCCAGTTTGACGAAAATGCTCTTGACGTGGGATTTGACCGTTTCAGGGGCAATCCCGAGGTCGCGAGCTATCTCCTTGTTCGACCGGCCCTGCGCGATCAGGTCGACGATATTGCGCTCTCTCGCGCTCAGCGCTTCGCGTTCCGCATCCCGTTGACGCTTGCCGTTGGGTTGATGGAGCGCACGCCAGCCGTGGAGCAGACGATCCAGGTAATTCACCATCTCCCTCGTCTGCGCTGTGTTGCGTGTATCGTCGCGCACTGCCTGCAATAGCGGCCCGATTTCAGGCCCCTGGTCGAGGATCGACTGGTAGATGCCTGCGGGCGCACCCGCTTTCAGGACCTCGCCAAAGACTTCCATGGCCTCGCTGCGTTGGTTCGCTCGCATCCGGGCAAGTGCGAGCGCAGTTCTCAAACGTAATGCGAGGTAGTCGCCATGTCGGCATTCGGCGCTTCGCCGAGCGGCGTTCAACCATTCGACGGCTTCGCGCGTCCGGTTCTGGGTCATCGCAATGCAGGCCGCGGCGAGCGCGCGATAGTTGTCGATCTCTGCTGACACGGGAGGGGATGCTTGCGGGTCGCGAACTGCGAGTTCATCGAGTTGGGAAACGCACGCCGAGGCTTCTGCCATCCTTCCTTCACTGATATGCATCCGCGTGCGCTCGACGAGCGCCGCTGCAATCAGCCGATGCCAACCTCGCCTGTGACCGAGGACCTGCGCACGGTCGAGCAACGCATACGCCTCGGAGGTATTCGAACGCGCGATGGCAATGCGGATGAGCAGGCGATACGCGATCAGCGCGCTATCCAGCAAGGCGGCCAGATCGACGACCGGCATCAGGTCGAGGACGAGCGCTTCGGCCTCATCCAGGCGGCCTTGCTCATACCGGATCTGTGCGATCATCGGCGCGCACAATGCGGCGGAGATGGACTGTGGGCCGGAGTAGCGCTCGGCCAGACGCATCGATTCCATGAAATACTGTTCGGCAAGCACGAAGTGCATCTGTTGCATTTCCGCATGGCCAAGCAGGCATAGCCGGTACACCGAGGAGAACACATTGCGCTGATCCTCCTCGATCGAATAGGGGATCCAGGGGGTCGCATAAAGCGCTTCGAGGTCACCCGCTTTCCAGTGCCCGAACCGCACGACATTGGAAACGACGTTGGTGGTCCAGACATCGGTGGACGGCCGGTCGAGACATGGCTGTGCAATCGCGAGCGCGCGTTGCGGATCGTCCTGCAACGCAGCCAGCACCGAATGGATCGCCTGACATTCCCAGTGGATGCGCTCAGTCTCGGTACCCGTGCCGGCGGCAGCGTCTCGCTCCAGTGCATCGAGCATCGCAAGCGCATCGTCGAAGCGCATTGCCAGCGCCATTCCCCAGGCGATCGCCAGCCTGACCTGCACCTGTCCCCGTATCAGGTGCGCCGGGAACTGGCGTTGCCAACCCAGCAGCGTGAGCAGATCGCCTTTCGTGACAAGCGCCATCGCGCAGCGACCCATCAGCGAAACGGCGTCGTCAGTCGCGCCTGCTGCGATTGCGTGCCGGACAGCGTCCGTCCATTGCTCCTGTTGCGCGTACCACTGACACGCGCGGCGGTGCACGTCCGCCACCTCGTCGCCGTACTGCGTTTCCAGCCGCTGGCGCAAGTAGTCTTGCATCAGATGGTGATAGCGGAACCAGTACCCTTCCACATCCATCGGTTCCAGCAGAAGCTGGCGCGCGGCGATCGCTTCCAGCATGGACTGGCTGCTCCCGGCGCCCGTCACCGCCTCGCACAGCGACGCGCTCAGCCGGTCGAGTATCGCCGTGCGCAGCATGAACTCGACCATCTCCGCGGGCAGACGTTTCAGCATGTCTTCGAGGTAGGCCGCGAACGGCCGGGACGCGCCGGATGGCGTGCCTGATTCCGAACCCGGTTTGTATTCTTCCCGTACCAGCACGGAAGCCGAAATGCGTAGTGCCGCGGCCCAACCCTCAGTGTTCGCGAACAGCGACTTGATGGTGGAAGCGCTCAGCTTGCCCGGACACTCGCGCTCGATAAAGCATTGCGTTTCGTGGAAGTTGAAGCGCAGCGTCGAGGCGTCGATTTCCAGCAGTTCATTCCTTGCCCGCAAGCGCGCCAGCGGAAGCGTGGAATCGGCGCGGGTGCAGACCACCAGATGCACGTGCGATGGCACGTGCTCGATGAAGAACGCGACGACATCGTGAATGACGGGAAGGCTGATCAGGTGATAGTCGTCGAGGAAGAGATAGACCTCGTCATCGACTTCGACCAGTTCGTTGATCAGCGTCGCCACGATCGACTGCGCGGGAACGAGGGAGGCTTCGGCTGTCAGGCCGATCGCCGATGCACCGACGTTGCCGCAAGCGTGCCGCAATGCCTGTGCGAGATGGTGGAGAAAGCGGGCGGGTTCGTCGTCGTCCGTATCGAGCGAGAGCCACGCAACGTGCGCGCCGCACGTACGCAGGCGGTTGAGCCACGCGAGCGCCAGCGAAGTCTTGCCGAAACCCGCGGGCGCCTTGATGACCGTGAGCCGCTTGTCTTCGGCGAGCGCCGCCAGCTCGATCAGCCGCGGGCGGTCGATCAACCCCGTCGGCAAGCGTGGTGGAAGAAGCTTCGTGGCAAGAAGCAGAGAAGGCCTGCCTGGCGCTATCACGTCGGTCATTTGCATCGGCGGCTCCGGGCACTCGGGTCAACCCTGGCTGCCATCCCCCGTCCATGCGATCGCGCTCCCCTGTACGGGGGATATTGCGCAGCGCCACGCTCAGTCACTATGGATTCCATAGAGGAGATCGAAGTGCAGCCGGACAACAGTCCAGTGCGCCGACTCACCGCTCGCGGCAGCTAATCGGGCGTGCGCCGGTGCGGTGCACTGTTCACCCGATGATACGCCAACCACCTCGACGGAGGAGACATGTCTACCGCATCGAATCACGTTGCAGCGCACAAACTCGGACCGCTTGGCGCGGAGCCGGAGTTCTCTGAAATGAGCCAGATGGTCCAGCGGACGGTGCATCGTTATGCACAGGAAGTGATGCGTCCGGTGGGTATCAAGCTGGACCGCATGACGCCCGAAGAAGTGATTGCGCCGGGCTCGCCGTACTGGGAGGCTCGCGAGAAATTCATCGGACTCGGATTCGGCGTCGACGGGCTGCTGGAGCTCGAACCCGCCGAGCGGGCGAAGACGATGTGCATCCTCTTCGAAGAACTGGGCTGGGGCGATGCCGGACTCGCCATCACATACGGCGCAGGGCTGCTGCCCGCGTTGATGAGCGCATCGTTTGGCAACACATTCTGCCGGGAGCTTTCACCGGACGAAAAGCTCGGCTGCTGGGCGATTACGGAGCCCGATCACGGCTCCGACATGCTGGACGCGAACGGCATGATCTTTCACCCGCAAGGCTCGTACGGCCGGCCCAACTGCGTGGCGACGTTGCGCGGCGATGAAGTGATCATCAACGGGCAAAAGTCGGCGTGGGTGTCCAATGGCATCGTCGCGGACGTATGCATTCTCTACTGCGCCGCGGACAGTGGTTCCGGCGTCGATACGAAGCGCGGAGCGGTGATCATCGTTCCGCTGGATGCCAAAGGCGTGTCGCGTGGCAAGCCGCTCGACAAGGTGGGCCAGCGCGCGCTCAACCAGGGTGAACTCTTCTTCGAAGACGTCAGACTGTCGAAGGACCACATCCTTGCCGGACCCGACCAGTACCTCGAGGCCGTCTACGCCATTCACACGTTTGCCAACGCGATCATGGCCACTGTGTTCACGGGCACGGCACGCGCTGCGTTCGAACTGGCGCTCGCCTATGCACATGAACGCAAGCAGGGCGGCTTGCCGATCATCCGGCACCAGTCGGTTGCATCGCGGCTCTTTCACATGTTCCGCAAAGTGGAGGCGGCTCGTGCGCTCTCGCAGCGCGTCGTGCACTACAACTTCACGGCGCCGCAGCCGTCGCTGCATGCGGCGATGACCGCGAAGGTCACGGCAACCCAGACCGCCTTCGAAGTCGCCAACGATGCGCTGCAGATTTTCTGCGGCAACGGCCTCACCCGGGAGTACCCGATCGAGAAGATCTGGCGCGATGCACGCGCGTCGCTGATCGAAGACGGCTGCAACGAAGTCCTTGCGATCAAGGGCGGCTACTACCTGATCGACCCGGAATTGCTTTGAACGAGAAGGGATGCTCACACATTCCAGTGAAACTGGAAGGAGACGATGAAATGGCAACGGTATACGAAGTGGTGCTCTATGGCGCAAGTGGATACACGGGCAAATTGACCGCGTGGAAGCTGGCCGAGCGCGGAATCCCATTTATCGCCGCGGGGCGCAGCAAGGAGCGGCTGGAAGAGGAAATGGCGAAGGTGCCCGAACTGGCCGGACATGACTACCAGTGCGTAGGTGTCCAGCATGACACGGCTGCGCTCACCGAACTCTTCAGCGGCAAAAAGGCAGTGATCAACATCGTCGGGCCGTTCATGCAGTTGGGACAACCTGTGGTCGAGGCGAGTCTCGCTGCGGGGTGTCATTACTTCGATACGACAGGCGAAACCGACTGGATGTCGCTGCTCAAGCACTTATACGGCGAGGTTTTTGCGGTGAAAGATCTGGCGCTGTGTCCGGGCAACTCGTACATGTGGACCGAAGGCAATCTGGCGGCCGAGATCGCGCTTGAAACGCCGGGCATCGATACGCTCGACCTGGTCTATCTCGCCGATTCC
The DNA here is from genome assembly GCF_050436505.1 of Paraburkholderia sp. CI3. NCBI lineage: Bacteria > Pseudomonadati > Pseudomonadota > Betaproteobacteria > Burkholderiales > Burkholderiaceae > Paraburkholderia > Paraburkholderia sp. CI3. The sequence goes on along the minus strand of NZ_JBNDMI010000004.1, from coordinate 1,147,366 downwards.
GAAGTAAGTGTCGCGTCGACGATGTCGTTTCTGCGGATGTGCACGAAGCAGCAGTTTTTCCTGTCCAACAACGAACTGGTGCGATGGCCATGGGCGACGCCGTATCAGGTTGATGTGCCGGGAGAGCACGTGCTGCTGAACGCATTGCCCTGGGGCGGCGGCGGAGAGCCGATCTGGTACGAAGACGATCCGCGCGTGCGCAATTGCCACACGCTCGTCTCGTTCAGGAACCAGGAGCGCTTTAACGCCGTGGTCGGCCTGTTGAAGAAGTTCGAGGCAGAGTGCCGCCCGCTCGCTGCGGCCAGGCAGGAAGAGATCACCAACGAGTGGGGCAAGGCTGTGACCCAGCTCGAACCCGGGCGCGAGAGCCCCGACATCCACCGCTGCACGCTTTCGTGTCAGGGGCGGGGCAATACGAACTCGGTCAGCGTGATTCTGCGCGGCAATTCGCCCTATGCGCAGACGGGTGTACTGGGTGCGGAAGCCGTGCGCCGTGTCCTGCGAGGGCAACTGCATGCAACCGGCTTTGTGTCACCGGCGCGCGCGTTCGGCGCACGCAACCTCGTCGCCGCATTGGCGGAAGAAGGCTATCTGGCACACGAGGTGAAAAGCGTGTGACAACGGCGGCGGGCGCCGTGCGCTCGCCGCACCCGGAACTCAGTGGTGGAGAGATGAGATGAGCAGCGAAGTGTACATCGCGGGCGTTGGGATGACGTCCTTCGGCAAGCACCTGGACACGAGTGTGAAGCAGCTCACGCGCGCGGCCGTGGAAGATGCGCTCGCCGACGCAGGTTGTGACAGCAGGCAAGTGCAAGGGGCGTTTTTCGGCAATTCCACGCAGGGGCATATGGAGGGTCAGCATATGATCCGCGGCCAGCTCGCGTTGCGTGCAATGGGCATCGACAGGATTCCTGTGATCAACGTCGAGAATGCGTGCGCAAGCGCGAGCACCGCGTTTCACCTCGCGGTCAACTACGTCAAGGCCGGCGCCGCCGATATCGTGCTGGCGGTGGGCGCGGAGAAGATGTTCTCGCCGGACAAGGCGCGCACGTTCAGCGCATTCGATGGTGCGTGGGACGTGCACGACACGGAAAACGGCAAGCGCAGGCTGCTGGAAATGGGCCACGGCATCGAGCCGCCCGAGGGCAGCGTATCGACGAAGCCCTACAGCGTATTCATGGACATCTACGCGTCGATGGGGCGCATGCATATGCGCGAGTTCGGGACCACCCAGCGGCAGTTCGCCGCCGTGTCCGCCAAGAACCACGGGCACTCGGTCCACAACCCGCTCGCGCAGTATCAGCAGGCCTACTCGATCGAAGAGATCCTCAGCGCTGCGCCGATCACGTATCCGCTCACGCTGCCGATGTGCTCGCCCATTAGCGACGGCGCGGCGGCGGCGATCGTATGCAGCGAGGCCGGGCTCGAATTGCTCAGGGGACGGCGCTCGCGGGCCATTCGGGTTCTCGCATCCGTGCTGCAGACGGGAACCGATCGGCCGGCCGCGGCGCTCGACGAGCATCTGGTCCGGCTGGGTTCATCGAGCGCCTACGAGCAGGCTGGTATCGCGCCGCAGGACGTGTCGGTTGCCGAGGTACACGATGCGACGGCGATTGGCGAAATCATCCAGTCCGAGGTGCTCGGGTTGTGCGAGCGGGGAACAGGTGGCGTTTGCGCCGAACGGGGCGAAACCACAATCGGAGGACGGATTCCGATCAATCCGTCCGGCGGCCTCGAATCGAAAGGACATCCGATCGGCGCCACAGGGTTGGGCCAGATTCATGAGCTCGTCACGCAATTGCGCGGCGAGGCGGGAGCCCGCCAGGTGGAGGACGCGCGCATCGCGATCGCCGAAAACGGCGGCGGTCTGTGCGGTGTGGAGGAGGCCGTGGCCAGCATCACGATTCTGGGTCGATGAGGCCGACGCGCCGCGTAAAGCCGAACAGCATCAGCAAGGAATTAAAGGAGATTGTGTGCCATGAGCACGAGACCCGAAACCACGTTGGCCGCGTTGATCGCCAACCGCGTCGAGACCATGCCGGATCTCGACGTGCTCACTGTCGAAGGAGCCGGCGTGCGGCCGGATGAGGTGCGCACCTACCGGCAGCTCTGGAAGAACGGCCAGCGGCTCGCGCAGGTACTGATCGATCAGGGCTTGCGTCCCGGCGAGCATTTTGCGTTGCTGATGGCCAATCACGCGGAGTTCGTCGAAGCGATGGTCGCCGCATCGATTTCCGGCACCGTATTCGTGCCGATCGATCCACGCGCGAAGGGCGACAAGCTCGCGTTCATGCTTGAGCACGCGCAATGCCGGGGTGTGATCGCGGCTGACTACACGCTCGATAACCTCATGGCCGTGCGGGGTTCGCTTGCTCATCTATCCTGGATCATTACGCTCGAAACGGATGAGGGCGGCAAGCCGCAGTCGGATTTCCCCGGTCTCGCGTCCTTGCACGCGTTGCTGCCGGCGCACGTTCCTGATTTACCCGTCATGGCTCGCGACCCGGCAGGCGCGATGCAACTGATCTTCACGTCCGGCACGACGGGCGAGCCGAAGGGCATCGTCATGACGCATCAACGTTACTGCGCAACGTCGACAGCGGTTTCGGCGCTGTTTGGTTACGTCTCCGATGACCGGCCGTACTCCGGACTCTCGCTGACGCACGCCAACGCCCAGATCGTGACGCTGGGTGCATCGCTTACGGCAGGCATGCGCGCCGTGCTGTCGCGCCGCTTCACGAAATCGCGCTTGTGGGACATCGCCCGCAAATATGGCTGCACCACGTTCACGCTGCTTGGCGGCATGACGACGGCAATCTACAGCGAACCCGTGAAGCCGGACGACGCTGATAACCCCGTGCGTTTCGTGATTTCCGCAGGGATGCCGGCGGCGATCTGGAATGCGTTCGAGACGCGCTTCGGCGCTCGGATCGTCGAGTTCTACGGCGCGGCGGAAGGCGGAATTACCGTGAATCCGCTCGGCGCCGGCCCCGTCGGCAGCATCGGCAAGCCGGTGCCTATCCTCAGGCATCGAATCGTCGACGACGACGGCAACGACTGCGCGCGGGGCGTGCCGGGAGAACTGCTGTTCAGGCCGGCGGACGGTTCGCCGTTCAACGTCGAATACTTCGGCAGTCCGGAGGCGTCGGCGAAGAAGTGCAAGGATGGCTGGCTGCACATGGGCGACGTCGTGCGCGAGGACGAAAACGGCTGGCTCTTCTTCGAATATCGCAAGGGCGGGGGGATTCGCCACAACGGCGAGTTCATCAATCCGGCACCGATCGAGAAGGTGATCGCCGAGTCGGGGGCGGTCGAGGACGTCTACGTCTATGGCGTGAAGGCGGCGTCCGGTGCGCCGGGTGAAAAAGACGTGGTGGCGGCCGTCGTGCCCAAACGCGCCAACGACTTCGACCCGCAACAGGTGTTCCGCGCCTGCCGCGCGAAGCTGGAAGCGAGTTCGGTCATTTCCTGGGTGCAGGTGGTCCCGGAAATACCGAAGACCGCGTCGGAAAAGCCACTTGAACGATATCTCGTTGACATGTTCGAGGGACAGCCCGGCTGCGTGTTTGCCGAGCGGGCGTGACGCTTTCCGCAAGGAAATCCACAAGCCCAGAGACGCAGCGGATAACCCGCATATGAACAATGCGACTTCCGTTCGGCCGGCGTATGTAGTCGGCCCGAATGGAGCCCTTCTGTACCAACGGAGTAGTCAATGAAAGTACTTGTACCTATCAAGCGCGTCGTCGACGCGAACGTGAGGGTTCGCGTCAAGGCTGACGGCACCGCCGTCGATATCGCGAACGTGAAGATGTCGATGAACCCGTTCGACGAAATCAGCGTGGAAGAGGCTGTGCGCCTGAGGGAAGCGGGCGTCGTGACCGAGGTGATCGCGGTGTCCTGCGGCGTGCCCGCATGCCAGGAAACGCTGCGCACGGCGATGGCGATCGGCGCGGACCGCGGCGTTCTGGTCGAGACGGATGCCGAAGTGCAGCCGCTCGCGGTTGCCAGGCTGCTCAAGGCGCTGGTCGACAGCGAGCAGCCACAACTGGTGCTGCTCGGCAAGCAGGCCATCGACGACGACGCCAATCAGGTTGGCCAGATGCTGGCGGCGCTGCTTGGCTGGCCGCAGGCGACGTTCGCATCGAAGGTGACGGTTGAGGCGGGAAAGGCCACCGTTACGCGTGAGATCGACGGCGGTCTGGAAACGATCGAGGTCGATCTGCCCGCCATCGTTACCACCGATTTGCGGTTGAACACGCCGCGCTACGCGACGCTGCCCAACATCATGAAGGCGAAGAAGAAGCCTCTCGATGTCGTGACGCCGGATTCGATCGGTGTCGACGTAACGCCGAGGCTGACCACGCTGAAGCTGGCGGAACCTGCGAAACGCGAAGCGGGCGTTCGCGTAGCCGACGCCGCGGAATTGGTGAGCAAGCTGAAAAACGCACAAGTTATCTGATCGAAGGTGAGGAAAATGCCCGTACTCGTTATTGCAGAACACGACAATCAGACGCTGAGGATGGTCACGCTGAACGCCGTTACAGCCGCCGCGCGGCTTGGCGACGACATTCATGTTCTCGTGGCCGGATCGCAATGCGCAAAGGTGTCCGAACAGGCGGCCCGTATTGCCGGCGTGACTCGCGTGCTTGCTGTTGACGCCACGCACTATGGCCATGCACTGGCCGAAAACCTCGCTGCACTCATCGTGAAAGTCGCGGGGCAATACCGTCACATCATTGCGCCGGCCACCACGACCGCGAAGAATGTGATGCCCCGCGTGGCCGCGCTGCTCGATGTCGCGCAGATCTCTGACATCGTTGCCGTCGAGTCCGCCGATACGTTCGTGCGACCCATCTACGCAGGCAATGTGCTCGCGACGGTGCGTAGCGCGGACGCCATCAAGGTCGTCACCGTGCGTACGACAGCCTTTGCGGCGGGACCGGCAGAAGGCGGAACGGCCGCGATCGAAGCGCTGGAGCCCGCTCCTGAAGTGCCAGGGTCGCGCTTTGTGAGCCAGCAACTGACGCGCTCGGAGCGCCCGGAGCTGACGTCCGCGAAACGGGTGATCTCGGGCGGCCGAGGCATGGGTTCCGGCGAGAACTTCGCACTGCTGGACGATATTGCCAACAAGCTTGATGCAGCCGTCGGCGCGTCGCGAGCGGCAGTGGACGCCGGATTCGCACCAAATGACTATCAGGTCGGCCAGACAGGCAAGGTGATCGCCCCGCAACTGTATATCGCGGTGGGCATTTCCGGCGCCATCCAGCATCTGGCCGGGATGAAGGACTCGAAGGTGATCGTCGCCATTAACAAGGACGAAGAGGCGCCGATCTTTCAGGTCGCCGACTACTGGATCGTCGGGGACCTCTTCAAGGTGTTGCCGGAATTGTCCGGTGAACTGGACAAACTGCAACAGAACTGAATTGAGACTAACGATGAGCACCTATATTGCACCGCTGCGCGACATGCGCTTCGTGATGATGGAATTGGCGGACCTCGGCGCGCTGTCTTCATTGCCGGACCTCGAAGAGGTCACGCCGGAACTGGCCGACGCAGTACTCGAGGAGGCAGCGAAACCCGCAGCTGAAGTGCTTGCGCCGCTCAACAAGACATCGTCGCGATGGCCAACAAGCTTGCCCGAATAATCTGGGCCGTGCTGGCGCATCAGCAGCCTTACCGGAAGGATTACGTCGGCACGAGGCCAGCCTGATTTCATCGGTCTGAGGGAAGGTTTTCTGTTTCAAGGGATGGAACGTCAAAAGTTGCGGCGGCATTCGAGCGTAATGACAATTGGGCGGGACCCGGGATTCACCAAACCTGTCTTTATGCCTGAGCTTTACAAGCTCGCGATTTGAATGAGGGATGAGTCAGCGGATTTCATAGGGGGCCGGCAGCGAAGCGGAAGCTGCAAAGAGGCCGGATGTAGAGCTGCAGCCCATCCTATTCGTCAAAACCTCGAATATCTGGCGCAAACGGGGGCGTTCATGTAGACATAAAAGAAATGAGCAACATTTGATTTGTAGCGGCAACATGAGATTGTCGTGTTCCTTGTAGGCCCAGTGTTGGACATCCAGTTCAGTGCGTCGGCGACGAATACGACGCGCACGACCACTACGACGATGCGGAGGCAGCGCGGACGACCCTCTGGAATTCAAGCGTTGGCCCCTTGGGCGCCCAAAACCGGCGCAATCCTATCCTGCCATACCTCGTTTCAATGTCCGTTTTTATCTCCCGGCTAAGCGCTTTCAGCGAGGTTGGCCGGGAATTTCCGTAAGGTGGCCAGATGCGTCCACGGGATGCACCCCATGAATCCGCTGTTCTTCCTTTGCTCGACCGCACACCGTATCTCATGGTGCGGGATGTCGATTGAACGAGTCTGCATACTGGGCAGGCGGATTTCTGCGTAGTGATCCGGTCCACTGCCGCTACCTGAATGTCAGATGTCTGCGAGGGCCGCGGCTGGAGTCGGTAATCGCACGCGCTGAATCGGCAACGTCGATTCAGCTTCGGGCGGCTGTTGATCTCCTAAAATCTCGCCGGTCTTTCCCAAAGATATGCAGGCAGGGCTATCGGGAGTTCGTAGAGTAAGGGATATAGTCTGCGAGACTATCGTGTCTCTATCGGCTCGCAGTTCCATTGTGTGAATCCTGATGTCCAGAACGATTCAGCCCGTTGCCTGTGATCGTTCTGCGCCTGCGCCGTCGTGAAGTTTGCCCGGAATCCCTTCGCTACGTCTTTCCGGACATCGGCCCGGTCCGTTGCTTGTGCCAGACGTGTCCAAAATATTTCTTTTATTCCAACGCGATCCGTCTGATTCCATGACGTTCCGATAGCGAAAATCCGGCCAAAAACAGGTGTTGACGAGGTCTTCCCGAGTGAACAAGATGGGATAAAGAGAGCACGACGGAGCGAGCCATGCCAGTTGCGAAAAGCTATACCCGGGCGCAATGGGATGAGCTCGTCCGCACTCTGGAATCACTGCCGGTCAAGCCAGAGGCCGAGCAGCGCGTCTCCATTACCGATGCGATGAAAGAGATGCGTCTGGTAATCGGTGCGGTGAGGAAGAAGGGATATACGCTGGAAGAAATCGTTGAACATGCACGGAAGAAGGGCGTTGATTTTAGCGTTGGCTCTGTCAAGTACGCGTTATACCCATCGAAGAAAGACAAACCAGCCCGACAGTCTGCAAAGGAATCGGCACGAGACAATGGCGCGCCATCGCCTCGTACGAAGAAGGTAAGCAAGGACGATGTACCGCGCGCGGAGGCTGTCAGAGAAAATCAAAAGCAGGATGCGGGAGAGATTGTCAGTAGGCCGGGAAGCATGGTGATGCGTGACGCGTTCTCATTCGAGATCAGGCCTGACACCGGGAACCTTTAGAGGATTCAAATGGACATGACGACTTACCCCATCTATCTCGTTGGTGGCAGCAAGGGCGGCGTAGGCAAGAGTTTTGTTGGGCTCGCGCTGGCCGATTATCTGCTACGGCGGGATATTCATGCGGCGCTCGTGGAAACAGATACCTCCAACCCAGACGTGATGAAAGCAGTCCAGGATGATATGCGCTGCATTGCCTATAACCTGGACGATGCAGACGGCTGGATCGGCCTTGTCAATTTCTGCGACGAGCAACGAGACGCAGCGATCGTTGTCAACACGGCGGCGCGGAGCCAGACGGGTGTTGAGCAATTCGGGGCGACACTGGCCGGCGCGCTTGGCGAGCTTCGGCGCCGGCTTGTTGTCCTGTGGGTGATCAACCGGCAACGCGACAGCCTTGAATTGCTGAGCGCTTTCAACGAGACGTTCCCGGACGCGGTGATGAACGTCGTACGCAATGGCTACTTCGGTCCGGCGGACAAGTTCACGCTGTATCAGGGGTCGCAGCTTCGCCGTTCCATCGAATCGCGCGGTCACTCCCTGGATTTTCCTGATCTTGCGGATCGGGTCGCGGACGAGCTTCGCAGTCAGCGCATGTCGATTCGCAAGGCAGCGGAGACGATGCATATCGGTGAACGGGTCGAGCTATTGCGTTGGCGTTCGTTGTGCGATGCCATGTTCGCCAAGGTAACGGTCGATGGATAGCAGGCAGGGCAGGCCGGTGGACGAGCTCGCCTGTCTGTTTCTCGACGTCACGGGCGAGTTGCCCGACGATGCCAGTGTGCTGCGAATGCGTCGGGTATCGAGTGCGCTCAACCTCCGCGACAACGATGCGCTGTGGTCTGTGCTGGTCATGCTCGAGCACTACGGGCGACTCTACGAGGCCATGCCGGAGCGCATCCGGCAGGCAGGCGCGGGCAGTCTGGATGTCGTGCGGACGGAGGCGCGCGCAGCGACGGATGCGTTGATGACGCAGCATCGTGACGCGCTCGCGCGCTGCAAGGCCACGATTGAACTGGCCGGGCAGATGATCGATGAACATGAGGCGCGCTACCGGGCCGCGCTTGCGGCGCTGAACGATGAGGCGCTGGCTACACTCACGCAGCGGGCGGCGAATCACATTGCCCGCGTTGCCGGTAACCGGCTCGTGGGGGCGACGGCTGTCGCCGTACGTGACCAACAGAAACGGATCGATACGACGCTCACGTCATTCGAGCGCGTCGCCCTGCGGCGGCTCGTGCGGGCGTGCTATGGGCTGGTCGTCGGCGGACTGATTGTGATGCTGCTGGCCGCGGGCGCAGGCGGGCTGGCCGGATGGTGGGCTGGCGTCCATTGGGTGCGGGCAGACGGCTCGCCGTCTGCCCGCACGGGTTATACCTCGTCGGTGTCACCCTCCATGAATTCAGCGGCGTGGCGGAGCACGTCTGCAGCCGCGTCGTTTTGGTCGAAGCCGATCATCGGTGCCCGGTAGCCTTCATCTTCGGCGCGGGCAAGGGCCATGTCGTAGTGCTTGCCTTCGTTGTATTGCAGACCGGTGGCTTCAACGAAAGTCAGGGAGAGGTCGGGCGAGCCTTCGGCATTGATGGTGAGCACGGCCATGCGGATGCGGTTGGTCATGATGTGTTCCACCGGTTCAAGTCTGGCAGGCGGCGCATTCGGGCTTGCCGCCTGCCTCGTCCCGTTGCCGGGGCGAAAGGTGGGATCACGCTACGAGGGGGCCGGATTGCGCGCTGTCCATGCTGTCCGAAGTCGGGTACGGCCACGACGTCAGCGGGCTACTGGCGACAGGGGCGGCTTCTGCGTCGGCGGGCGTATCGTTGACGTGTTCCGTGCCGTTACCGGCATCCGGCTCAGCATCGACGTCTTCGTCTTCCGGTGTGTCGTCCGCGCCGTTGCCGGTATCGCCCGCATCGGCGCCGTCTTCATCCTCGTCGTCACGGTTTTCCCGTGACGGCGTGGCCGGGGCTTCGCGATCGGTGAGTATTTCCGGGAGCCATGCCACCTTTGCGAGCCGAAGCTCGGCGGCGGCTGCAGCGTCGGTCTTCTTCATCTTGTTGAGGTCGGTGGCGGCTTTCGGTGACACGGCAGCGGAGACAACGTCCGCGATGCGTGCCTTGCTGACGTGATCGAAATACGTCGCACGCGTCGGCGTCCAGTACCGGGTCATGTCGAGGTTCAGCGCACCCGCAAGCGTGTTGATCGCATGCGGTTTTTCCTCGCCCGCGATGCCGTCGAGCAGGGTGCCGGTGCAGAATGCAAGCAGGTCGAGCAGCGTCGTGACGGGGTCCTGTTCGATCAGCCACGGCAGCAGGTCCGCTCGTCTGGCAGGCAGTTCATCGATCCAGCGCGTCCGCTGCGTCTCGATGGCGTTCCACGCGGGGCTGGCGGGCAGGTCGTCGGCCGCGCGCAGCAGACTGTCGTGGTTGTTCTCGCCGGATAGTGTGAGATAGCTGCGCGCAGACGTGTGCCCGAAGTGCTCGGGCAGTGCCTTCGGGGTCAGGTAGTGCAGCAGGGCGACGAGCGCCATGGCGGGCTGGGCGACCAGTTCCGCGTGGACGGCGGCAGTACGGTGCGCCGTGAGCCGCTGGCAGAGCTTCGCGCTGTGGACGGGTTTGATCTTCAGAGCCTTGGTGGACGGCGCGTCCGGGCCTTCGGCTGCGGCGATGCCGGTGACGGTTGCCCCTGCCGCGTCCAGTGCCGCGCTGTTCTCGCGCCGCACGAGGCCGCGCTCGATGACGAACTCACCCTGCGGCCCGACAATCACGAATGCGCCCGTCTCGGCCATCTGATGCGTGTCCCATGCGAGCGCTCGGTTTTCGAGTGCGATGAGCATCGCATTGACCCGCTCAATTTCGTCGTTGAGCCGGTCGGCTTCCTCATAGGCGCTTTCGTCGTCCTCCGCCAGTGCTTCGATTTTTTCGGCGAGTTCATCCTGCTGCGCGGTGAGGGCGTCCATTTCGCGCTGCTCGTCCTCGGTGTATGGGCGCTGAACCGGGCGCAACCTGCCGTGGCGGTTCAGTTCGGCAAAATCGCGTTCGATGCGCGTTTCCGTCCAGCCCCATCCCTCGGCCCGCACTTCGGCGGCAGCAGCGTCGAGCTTCTGCGCGACGAGCTTCTGCAGCAGTTCGGCGTCGGCGATGTAGCCTGAGTTTTCGTCGTCGCTGAACAGATCGCGGCGAATGTGGCCGCCCGCTGCTTCATAGGCGGCGAGGCCGACGAATCGGACGAGGCGGCTGCGGCTCGCATCGATTTCGGCGCGCGTGATCGCCTGTCGCAGGTAGTTCGGCTGGCGCTGCCACCCGTTCGCGTCGGACCAGATGTGTTCCTGCGTTTCGTGGTCGTCTGCGAGGGCGAGTGCGGCAAGCTGTTCGAGCGTGATCGCGTCCTCGCGCAGCTTGGCGAGCAGCTTGGGCGATACGTTGGCGAGCTTCATGCGCCACTTGACCGTGAGCGGCGAGGCGGAGAAAAGCGCCGCGATGTAATCGACGCTACGCCCTTCCTCGGCCAGCATCCGGTATGCGCGCAGCACGTCGAACGGGTCGAGTGCTTCGCGTTCGCTGTTCTCGATCAGCGAAATGGCGAGGGCTTCGCCTTCGCTGACGATTCGCACCGGCACCGGATAGTCGGCCACGATATGCTTCTGTTCGAACAGCAGGTCGAGCGCGGCTTCCCGGCGCTGGCCCGCGCAGACGCCATACCGGCGCTGCTTGCCACGCGATCGCTTCATGTCGTGGACGACGAGGTTTTGCAGCAGGCCCCTCGCCCGGATGTTGGCGGCGAGCGCCGGGATCCCCGACAGCGGTTTCGTGCGGGCGTTGAGCGGTGAGGGCCGCAGGCTGGAATACGGTACGGTGACGAGCGGCTGTTCGTCGCCGAAGTTGGTTTCGAGCGGCGAGACGGCTTCGTCGGTGTTCGCCTTGACGGTTTCGACTTGAGCTTGCATGACTGACTCCAGAAAAATAAAAAGGAAGGTTCCGGGTCGGGTGCTGTCCGATTCCACCAGGACGTGACCCGGATAGGAGTCTTGATGGAATGTGACGGAGCGAGGGAGGCAAAACGCTCCCGCCCCTGCGGCGCTTACTCCTTCATCTGGCGCATGGCGTCAGCGAGCATCCACAGCGCACGGTTGAGCTTCACGTTCTGGTCGATGCCGGTGATGGGGCGCGTGGACATGGCGCGCCCGCTGCGAGAGCGCCCGTGCAGGCCGCCTTTGGCGAGGTTTTCCTGCACCCGGTTAAAGACCGTCCAGAGATCGTCGTGGCGATCTTCGAAACGGCGCGGCACCAGTAGCTGACTTTCGGTGACCGGGGCGGCTGCCTCGGCGTCGGTCGGGTCGTAGCGCAGGGCGAGGGCGGAGCGGGCGAACGCATGCTGTTCGTCGAGGTTCAGTTCGACGGCTCGCATACCTTCCTTCTGCTCGCGGATCAGGTCGAAGCCGTCGAGAACGTCAAACGCGCCGTTAATCACGTTCTGTACGACGTTGCCTTTATGCGGTACGCGAATATCGGCGATGTTGTCGCCCGCGACCATGCCGTTCCGACAGACAAAGCGGAACGTGCCTGCGAGCATCTGGTGGCTGCTGGTGCCGTCATGAGAATTCAGCAGCACGATCTCATCGGCTTTCTCGCCAGTGATCTGATCAGCATGGCGAAGCCGCAGCATGTGCTTCGTGAATTCGCGCTTGCCCTGATCGCGCACGCGGGTCTGGCAGATCATGAACGGTTGGAAGCCTTCGTTCCGAAGACCGCGCAGGACGTCGATGGTCGGAATATAGGTATAACGTTCCGAACGGCTTTCGTGCTTGCCATCAGCGAAGATGGACGGGGCGACGCGCCGGATCTGATCGTCTGAAAGCGGCGAGTCAGCGCGCAGCATCGGGGAGCCGTAATGGAAAGAGGAAGCGAGTTGCATGGCAGTCTCCACAGTCAAGGTTGAGGACCTGAACCGGGCGATGGAATGTGGTTTGCCTTTGCGGCTGGACACTTTCCGGTGGAACTCGGGGTCGGCTTTGCTGCCGCCTGGCTCCCTGGTTCCCGCCCGTGCGACTCGAGGAGCCGATAGCGGGCAGGCGTCAAGGAAAAAGGCGAGGGAGGGGTGCGGGCAACACGGTCCCTCACCCCTTGATGCGTGGCCGCTATCGGCTACGGTCGCGGGTCAAGGGCGGGGAGTTGGGAGCCGGGTGCATGCCGTGCCTCGGGTTGACCGGGCAGGGTTTGGCGCAGGACCCGCGGCGATGTGATTGATCGTGATACCGAAATAGACAGTGGGGTATGGCTGTGCCGCGGCTTGGTGACCGAGACGGGATTGAACGAGGCACGCGGCCCGGTTCATACTGCGACAGCTCGCTATCTTCAATCATCCCTGCAGTCCATCTGCCGTCGTTAGGGGCGCCGCGGGATCTGCGGCTGTTCAACCACGACTAGCGGCCATTCACTGACGCGAGGCTGAATACAGCTTCTCGGCCAATGCCGACGTTGGAGAGGACGTGGTTGTACGTCGGCAGTGGGACGGATTGCCGACAGTGGCAGCATCGAGCGGCCGAGCGGCCGCTTCCTGCATCAGCGAACTCACACTCCCGACCCGTAGCGGACGTTTTGCGACCTCTTTCTAAGGTCCGGCATGCGCGCGGGGGACGTTCGCGTATCGATCTCGCTTGACTCCTTGTGGCCGAACCTCAGCGGTACAGCCGTGTCGTCTTTGGTGAAAACCAATGCACTCACGGGACCGGGTTCCGGCGATGACCTTGGGGCCAAGGCCATGCCGACAACGCAATATCAGCCAGCCGCTTCAGTGTTGCCCTGCATGCGCGGTCACAGGCTTGCGCCGACATGCCTTGCACAACGGCGCAATAAAAGCGTGCGAGAGCTTCGGTGTCGGTCTCAGGGGCAAGCTCGCCCTCGGCGACGGCACGGTCGAAGCGTACCTTGATGGCCTGTAGCCCAAGCTCCCGCCGCGCGGCGACCGTCTGGGCGACAGACTCGCTCTTTTCGGCATGTTGAAGAACAGCATTCGAAATCATGCAACCGCGCGGCCGTCCCGGGTCAGTAAAGCGTGCCGCGGCGTCGTGCAGGTAGAACGCTATCGCATCGTAGGCCGGCATCTTCCCTTGCAGCGCTTCCAGACACTGCTTGTTCTCACGCTCGCTGATATGGTCGAGCGCCTGTCTGTAAAGGTCCTCCTTCGAACCGAACGTTGCATAGAGGGACGGCGGCGGAATGCCCATGGCCTGGGTCAGGTCGGCGATCGACGTGCCCTCGTATCCACGCTCCCAGAACAGCCGCGCGGCGACATCGAGCCCCACATCGCGGTCCAGCAACCTCGGTCTGCCACGTTTCCGGGCGGGTTCGCTCATTTTTATATCGAGTCCTACAAAAATCGTTGACGGTGGCTTCCAGTATAAATATGCTAGTGATCACTATAAATTTTATCGAGAAGGAGTGATCGATGTCTGAAAAACTTTCAAGCAAGGTGGCCCTTATAACAGGAAGCTCGCGTGGTATCGGCCGTGCTGTAGCACTGGCCTTTGCGAGAGAAGGGGCCGCGCTCATCGGTGTGCACTACGCCAGCAACGCGGATGCTGCTCACGCCACCATCCGCGAGATCGAGGCGCTCGGATCAAAAGCCGTCGCTATCAATGCGGACTTGGGTCGCGGGAAAGAAGCAACGGACAGTACCTGGGAGCAGTTCAGGGCAGCCGCGATCGCCGCCACGGGCGAACCTCGGCTTGACATTCTCGTCAACAATGCTGGCGTAGCACCGGCGATTCGCCTGTCTCAGACCAGTGAGTCCGTCTTCGACGAGGTCATGACCGTCAACTTCAAGGCACCGTTCTTCCTGATTCAGGCTGTTGCAGATCACATCCGCGACAATGGACGAATCATCAACGTTTCGACGGGCTTTACGCGTGTCGCGGCTCCAACGCATCCTGCCTACGCCGCGTCGAAAGGTGCCCTTGAAACCCTCACACTGGCGCTTGCCCCTGAGTTCGGTCCTCGCGGCATCACGGTGAATACGGTTATGCCGGGCGTGACGGAGACTGACATGAATGCGGCGTGGATAACGGTACCGGAGGCGCGCGCCGGCGCGGAGGCCATGTCGGTGTTCTCGCGAGTGGGTCAACCTGCCGATGTGGCTGACGTCATCGCCTTCCTTGCATCGAATGAGGCACGCTGGACTACGGGACAGGTGATCGACGCGACGGGCGGTGCCCGCCTCTAACCATTGCGTCCGCTAGATATTAAAGGTCGCGCCAGCGCGTAAAGGATGGTGGACGTATGCGTACGTGCACTACTAAACGAGAGAAATGGCGCGACTCGCTCGCGTCTCCAAGCCCCACCATGGGCGAAGCCTTCTGGTGGTGGGCATGGCCGATGCGAGTCCTATTTCATCTCCAGGCCATCGGCTCGTCACCTGATGGCAAACAGCCGCGTCAACTACAGTTGCCCGGTGGCAATCGAGTGATCCTGTGACCGGAACCGCGCGGGCTGCGGACATTGGCTTCATGCGCGGCACTGTCCGTTTGTGGCCGATAGCCCCAGTTCGATGAACGTTCCGAAGAACTGCCGTTGAAAACTTCAACGGCGGCTTAGGGGCGGCCTCTGTGAGCGAGTACAGTCGGCCATCTTGAGACACTCCTAGGCGCGCCGGGGCGCACATTGCAACGTCGGCTTCGAGGCCCACACAGCGGACGCTGGCCGATCGACCATAGCTGCCGCATCGCCGGCTCAGCCGGCTCGCGGACCGCAACCGCCAGAAAATTGCTCGCGCTGCGTGCAATCACGATGAAAGTTCTGGATAAACCGGCACGGTGAACTGAAAGACAGCGCCGCGCGGCATGTTCGCGCTCGCCCACAATCGGCCGCCGTGTGCTTCGATGATCGAGCGGCAGATTGACAGTCCCATCCCCAAACCGGCGGACTTCGTTGTGTAGAACGGGGCGAAAACGTGTTCGGCGCTGTTCGCGGCAAAGCCCGGCCCCGAATCGAGCACCGCCACGAGCACGCAGCCAGCGTCGGCTGTCCTAGTGGTGACTATCAATTCTCGTGCGCCATCGCTGACGCCGCTCATCGCCTCGATCGCGTTGATGACCAGATTGAGGAGGACTTGTTGCAGTTGCACTCGGTCGCCTTCGATATGCGGCAAACCCCCCGCGAGTTGCGTCTGCACCGAGGCGCCGCGCTTCGTTGCTTCGCCACGCGTGAGCTCGATCACCTCGCGGATCGCCTCGTTGAGGTCCATCCGTTCCTTCCGTGGTGGCGCCTTCTTGATCAGCTCACGAATCCGGCCGATTACGTCCCCCGCCCGCTTGCCGTCGCTAACGATCCACTTGAGCGACTGCCGCGCCTTCTCCAGATTAGGAGGCTGGGCGCTCAGCCAGTGCAGCGCCGCTTGGGCGTTAGTGACCGTCGCGGCGATTGGCTGGTTGACCTCATGGGCGATCGAGGCCGTGAGCTGGCCCATTGTGTCAACGCGGTTTGCGTGCGCCAACGCCGTCTGCACTTCGCGGTAGCGCCGTTCGCTTTCGCGCGCTTCTTCGTCGGCGCGCTTGCGCTCGGTCAGATCGAGCACGAACGCGACGCCTTCGTTCGCACTTGCGTCGAACGTGGCCAAACCGACCAGGACGGGCACGCGGCTGCCGTCCTTCCTGATGTACTCCTTCTCGTAAGGCTGGGCGCGCCCCGTCTGCCCGGCCTCCACCAGAGCCCGTTCGCTGCCCGCGACCCATTCCGGCGGCGTCAGATCCCTCCAGCGCACGCGACCTGAGGCGAAATCCTCGCGGTCGTATTCCACGATGCGAAGAAATGCGTCATTGGCCTCAAGAATGTCACCTTCGGCATTCCAGACGACGATGCCGATGATATTGGCGTCGACGAGGCGCCGGATCTTCGCTTCGCGTTCCGCGAGGTCGCGGTACAAACGGGCATTCTCCAGCGAGATCGCGGCCTGCGAGGCCACCAGCTTCAGCACGGCGATCCGGGCCGGGCTGAACACGCGGACAGTCAGATTGTTTTCGAGGTAGAGCGCGCCGGTCAGCTTGGCCTGATTCATCAGGGGCAGGCAGAGAATCGAACGGGCACGATGCTGACGGATGTAAGGGTCCGTCGCAAACGGGGGCTCGGCCACGGCATCGTCGAGAATGACGCTCTCGCGGGTGCGCAGGACGTGGTAGAGGACCGACTCCGGTAGCATCCCGGCGCTCACCGGCACATCGCGCAGCTGCAACTGGGTCGCGTCGCCGCCGGTCGTCGCTTCCGCTGCTATCCGTTGTTCGCCGCCGTCCGACAGAATCAACAGGCCGCGCTCGGCGCCCGCCTGCTCTGTGGCCGTGCGCATGAGCGTATCCAGCAGCTTCTCCAGCACTATCTCGCCCGAGACCGCCTGCGACACCTTGATGACGGTGGCGAGGTCGAGGTGCTCGACCGGCGTCGCGATCGTGCTTGTCGGGTCGGGCGCGGACTCTTCTGTTCTAAGGTGCGGATACCTCTCCTCGAGTTGTCGCACTTTGCCGTCGGCGCCCCAACGCAGGTAGCAGTAGCGGGCCTTTTGCAGACACACGTGCGCAATCTCTTCGACCCCGCGCACGGCGTAAAAGCGCGCGGCCACTTCGTAGGCGAGCGCTTCGTTCTGGACGAAGCCGTTGTCACGCGCCGAACCAATCGCCTGTTCGTAGAGGCGCATCGCGTCACCATCGCGGTCCTCCAGGCGGGCGATCTCGGCGCCCACCAGCGCGGCGCGGTTCTCGAAATTCTCCGGGCAATTCTCCGCCCAGACCTGCAGTTGCCTGTGATGCGTAGCGACAGCGTCCAGGTGCGGCCGCCGCTCGTCGGCCCGTACGGTGTCGCAATAGGCGGCTTGCGTCAGCGCGCCGTAGAAGTGATATTCGGCTTCCTCGTAGAACGCGACTGAGGTCCAGAGCAGCCGTTGCGCCTTCGATGCCGCGTCCAGGGCGGTCGCATAGTCGCCCGCTATGTAGCGCGCCTGCAATTTCCGGATCCAGTACCAAAACGCAGCGATCGCCAGGGCCGGGTTGCCGGACAAATGGCGTTCGATACGAAGCTCATTGAACCGCCCGTCGTCAAAGCAGCCAAATTTCAGCGTCAAGCCACGGAGCATCCGGATCAATGCGAGCTGCGCTGCGATGATGTCAATGACGAGGCCGAAGCGCGCCTTCTCGACGAACGCGATGCCACGTTCGGCTTCGCCTTGCACCTCGGGCAGCGGATCGCCGGCGAAGAGCAGGTCCGAGTTGAGAGAGTCGCACGCATAGGCTGCATACGTGAGGTCTCCGATCCGGTTCGCCGCTTCGAAAGCGCGGCGCAGCAGATCACGGCAGGCCCGCACGTGTTTCATCCAGGGCGCGACAAAGACCGCGAAGCGATGATACGTGCGGGCCTCGAAACGTTTGAGCCCGCGTCGTTCGACCAGCTCGTAGCCGAGCTGGCCGAATCGAAATCCGGCCTGGTAGTCGCCGAAACGCGGTCCGGCGATTCTGGCGAGCATGACATAGGCGACACATGAAGCATCGCAGTTGCCGACTTCGAGGCTGAGACTGACCGCCTTGCAGGTCGTCAGGGAAGCCAGGTTCGCATCCGTAAACAAGGCCGCCCCCCAGAACTTGATTAATACATCGACGGTGGCCAGCGATGCCGGGTCGCTCATCGGCGGCAAATCGATGAGATCCTCGACTGTCCGCTCCCCCAGCAGTGACCAGATGCTCTCGTATTCGCGTCGCACCTCCTCGTCTTTCGGATGGGGGGACCACGCGATGCCGACCTGCCGGAGGTAGTTCAGACATACAGCGACCGCGCGGCCGGCCTGATCGAGGGCCGTGCAGACATCAATGTGCAAGCACGCGACGATCGCTTGTTCGACCGTTGTCGTGGTACGAGTCGACAGCGCCGCCAATCGCTCCTCTGCGACCGATAACTGGCCGGTGAGGAATTCGCATTCGGCCCAATTCAGCTCTAGCGCAAAGATCAGCTCATGCCGTCGCGCCCAGCAATCCTCCGCCAACTGCGCCGCACCAGCGACGAGATAGGCGAGCGCCGCGGCGTAGGCGGTGGCCCCCTTGGCGCGCTTGCCTGCGATCAGGTTGAACTCGGCGAGTTGGTCCCGCTCCTCCTGGTCGGTGATCAGCGCGGCGCCGCGGTTGAGCTGACTGACGATGTCGAAGATCGCCTCCTCCCGCTTCTCGGGAGGTGTGTGTGCCGCGAGCAAGCGACCGATCCGGAGGTGGGCCTCGGCGCGGGATGCTTCCGGGATCAGCGAATGAGCGGCTTCCTGGACCCGGTCGTGGATGAATCTGTACGAACCTTCCAGGCGCTCGATCAGTTCCTCACGGACCGCCGGCCACAGCGCCGCATGCACCTGCTCCTCCGAAGTGCCGAGAACGATCGCAAGCATCGCGATCGCGGCGGTGTTGCCGAGGCAGGCCAGTAGCTGCAACGCCTGCTGCGTGTCGGCCGGCAGGCGGGTCACGTTGCCAACCATGAGATCGACGACATTGTCGGTGCAACCCTTGGCATAAATGCGATCGAGATTCCAGGACCAGCACGCCGCGTCATAATCGAAGGTGAGCAAATCCTCGTCCGCAAGTGCGTGCAGAAACTGAATCACGAAGAACGGGTTGCCGGCGGTCTTCTCATGCACCAGTTGCGCCAACGGCGCGGCGCGGTCAGGTTCGCAGTGAAGGGCATCCGTGATCAGGTGCTCTATGTGCTCACGGGCGAGCGGCGCAAGCGTGATCTCATTGATCCGCGCGCCCGTGTTCCTGATGGCCTGAAGCTTGACCATCAGCGGATGCGTGGCTTCGACTTCATGGTTCCGGTACGCGCCAATCAACATCAGATGTTGCAGATCCGACTGGGTCAGCAGATCCTCGAGCAGGTCGAGCGTCGCCGCGTCGAGCCACTGCAGATCGTCGAGAAAGAGCGCGAGCGGATGGTCCGGTCGGGCAAATACACTGATGAAGCGGCGGAACACCTGCTGGAAACGGCGTTGCGCCTGCTGTGGCTCGAGCTCCGGGACCGGCGGCGGGTCGCCGATGATGAGCTTCAGTTCGGCGATGAGGTCGGTCATGAGCCGTGCATTCGGGCCCAGCGCTTCCAGCAACGCGTCGCGCCAGCGCGCCAGGTCGGTATCGCGCTTGCCGAGAAGCGGCCGCACCAGGCCTTGAAACGCCTGCACCAGCGTCGAATAGGGAATGTCGCGCTTGTACTGGTCGAACTTGCCCGAGGCGAAGAGCCCGCGCGACGGCACCAGCACCTTGTGCAGCTCATTGACGAGCGCGGATTTGCCGATCCCGGAATAGCCGGACACCAGTATCAATTCCGGGGTGCCGCTTTTGACGACGCGGTCGAAGGACGCGAGCAGGGTTTCGACCTCGCGCGCCCGCCCGTACAGCTTCTCGGGAATCAGCAGCCGGTCGGGGGTGTCGCGTTCGCCCAGCGGGAAGTCATCGATGCGGTGCTGACGCTCCCAATCGGCCAGGCAGTGCTGCAGGTCGCGCTCGACGCCGGCCGAGGTCTGATAACGCTCCTCCGCGGTTTTGGCGAGCAGCTTCATGACGATCTGGGAGACCGCAGCAGGGACCGTCTCCGACCGCTCACTGGGCGGCACCGGCTGTCTGGCGATATGGCAGTGCACCCATTCCATGGGGTCGGCGGCCGTAAACGGCAGCGCGCCGGTGAGCATCTGATAGAGCGTGACGCCAAACGAATAGAGGTCGCTGCGCGAATCGATCGAGCGGTTCATCCGGCCGGTCTGCTCGGGCGCCATGTAGGCGAGCGTGCCGGCGATGGTCTCGGGCGGCGCGGGCGCCTGTCGTTCGCGCGGCAGCCGCGAGGCGAGGCCGAAGCCGGTGAGCCGAGCCTGGCCGTCCGCGCAGTTCACCAGGATATGAGCCGGCTTGAGGTCCTTATGGACGAGGCCGCGCTGATGGAGCTTGCCGAGAGCCGCGGCGATGCCGATGGCGAGGCGCAAAACCCTGCCCACCTCCATGGGCGCGCCGAGCAACCGCGCGAGCGGCTCACCGCCCGGATCCTCGAGCACCAGCAGAGTCCGGCCGCCTTCGCGCACCAGCTCCAGTGGCCGCACTGCCCACCCGCCATCGAGTTCGTCCTTCAATTCGAATTCGTGCGCGAGGCGATCGAAGCTGGCGGGTGGTGGATGTTCGGCGGCGGGCCGCGCAATCAGGAGGTTGTTGCCATCGCCATCGCCCGGGCGCCGCCCTCGAGAGAAGACGCGCTCGCCATCGTCCCACAAGATTTGAAAGCTGTTACGCATCGCGCCGGAACCATACGTAGGCGTTTATCTGTCGCACTCTGCCGCCAGACTGCTGCCTATTATTGAGTTAAGAGGACGTTAACATCCGTCCGCCTGAACGGGGCGAGTGCGCTCGAAAAGCAAGTGGTGCGACGGCATCGCTATGGGCTGCACGTTCTACAGCCGCAAGCGTCTCGTCAGGATACACCTCGGCGACCTGGCGCCATCGGGATTGGGTCGGAGGGCCTCGGTGAGGACCTGCACGCGACTCGGACGGTGCCGTCGACTGGGGTGCCTGGCGCGCCACCGACGCGGCTTCGGCGCCGTGGCCAAGGCCGACCCGAACCGTGCCGCGGAGGGTTCGCTGCAGAGGCGCTCCTGGTTCGTGCCCCTCCGCACCTCCATCAGACTTCATGCGGGTGCCTTCAGCGTGGCCCATCTCTCGACAATTTTCCGGCTCGCCAACGCCACCGGACAAAGCCGTGAGACCCGATCTTTGCGATCCGCGACCGAAGGTAAAGGCAGAGAGCGTAACGGCAGCCGCGGAGGCACGGATGACCGTTGCGCCTCGGAAGCTGCCCGTCGACATGAAGAGGCGTCCAACGGCAGAAGTGGGTCGTGTTCAGCCGATCGCTACCTCGCTGGGTTGAAGCTGGATAAGCAAAGTGCATGAGTCGGCAGCCGGTCACTTTCTGCCGCTCGCCTGAGTCATGCCGCGGTCGTTCGACCGGCTGGTTCACTTCAAAACGCGCCCGCTGCTCAATGCGCGGAGGCAGGTCACGCCGAGATCTATCCTCGCAGATCCACAATGGCGCACGCATACCCGCGTGACGGGCAGACCTGCGCGCCTAAGGATGAAATGGCCAAACGATCGCGATGGCTATCTGGCCATCGCAGCAGGGAAGGCAGTCGCCGGCACGTTTGCCATCATCACGCGAACATCCAAAGCTGGGCAACAATTGCCAATTCCAAAATCGCGAGCCGCAATAAGGGCGAGATGTTGCGCTGAACGTGTCCTTTTGTCGATGCAGCGCTTTCGCCCCATGCTACCGAGTCTGTAACCGAAAAAGATTGAGGCTACCATCCATTGATGATCCGGTTTCGCGTGGTATCGAAATCGCGCTAAGCCTTGCCCATCAAAGGTTTGATCCTAAAAAACAATACCTTGGAATCGTGGTATCAAAACGGGCGTCCAGAACTGTCCGATACCACCGCGTCATCGGCTGTGCTCGCGCAAACGTTTGATCCCGAAGAAGAAAGTTACGCCCAGCGATACCACGAGGCAAAAAGCCCCCAAACATCACTTTTAGCCGTTTTTTTCGACGGGGTGTGTTGATGACTCAGACGGATCATCAATAGCCTTCACAGAATTTAATTAGCCGTCTGATGCTTACCGGAAAACTATTAATGGTTTTTGAGTTAAGAGTGTCATTGCCCATCAACTCCTAGGGAAACGCTGATTAATGAACTGTCGGATCGGCTTGCAGATCAAGACGCGTCAAATTTTCTGGATAACGAATCGAATCGACGCTCATTTCGGTGAATTTGGCTCGCAAACGAGCCCCCCTCTCTACTTTTCAAAAGAGGGGATATGAATGAGTTGGCTCTTTTCGCAGGCGCTGGTGGAGGAATACTCGGCGGCCACTTGCTTGGATGGCGAACCGTCTGCGCAGTTGAGCGGGAGCCTTATGCCGCAAGCGTACTTGCAAAGCGGCAAAATGATGGCCTTCTCCCCGCTTTCCCGATTTGGGATGCCCGCAAACCCACGCGGAGTCTAGCTTTTCGGGGAAAACTTTACCGTCATGCCCGGAATCGCATTGACGGTAACAATTGAAACCCGAATTTCGAACAAAACCATACCGTCCGGTTTACCGACACTTGTACCGTCTTTGATACCGTCAAATACGCCCAGCTTTCTACGGAATGGTGGAGATACTCATTAAAAATCAAATGCTTAGAGGCAACGTTGCACTCTGATAGACAATCCGAACACGCCTCGTAAGCCATTGATTTAATTGAGATATTTTTACCCTCATTCCCACTCACTCATCAATAGCATTTCTAACGTATTGATTTTGTAGCTCTTTCAACCAGTTACTTTTGCCGATACCACGCGGAATACCACGATTGCAAATTGCCCGGCGCTGCCTGTTGTTGCCTGCCTCAGCTAGATGCAAAGGCAGATCAATCGCATGCACAAGCATCGCACGTACGCCAAGATCTTTTGCGATCGAGCTAGCGCGATTGAGGGCGTCCTTCAAAAGGGCAGCCTGGCAATCACAGAGAAGCAAGGCCTGATCGTCGGCGCACGGGCGTTCCCGGGCAACCCCTACGACGGCCACACCCTGGCTGAACAGCTCGAGCAGACATCGATCCTGTTGCAGGAGGTGCCGGGCGCACCCCGTGCGAAGACGGCGCTGGTCGATCTCGGGTTTCGCGGCAAGAGCAGGACGTTGTCGGCACCCCAGCGCCGCTGGCTCAAACGGCGACAGGCCATCGAGCCGATCATCGGCCATGTCAAGCAGGATCACGGCATGCGACGCTGCTGGCTGAAGGGGCAAACTGGCGACGCCCTGCATGCGGTGCTGTGCGCCGTCGGCTATAACCTGCGCTGGCTGCTGCGCGCCATCGCCCGGCTCGGCATCAAGCCTGCCTTTTTTGTTCTCATGGTTCTGCGCCTGTTCGTCGACTTCACGTCGATAACGTTGCTTTCACGCTCCGCACGCGGCTTCCTTCAACTCGCTAAATGAATTTAGCAGGTCCGACTTTGTATTTGCGTCTCGCGCTAGCCGGCCAAGCACAACCACCGGAATTGGATCCGGCATATTTCGACGAACGTTGCCGGTTGCATCGACATGGGCAACGGCTCCAGCCGCGAGGGCATAGTAGCCGTAGACGCGGCCGGTATCATCGGTCGTTACAAATACACGGCTTGCCCCACTGTTGTGGTTAGTCAGGGCGCGCCGCTTCAACCAGTCGTCAAGCTCCAGCCTTCCGCAGGAAAAGCTGGCAACGTCGTGCTCGGCCGGCAGCGGCTGCGGAGCAGAAAGCTTCCGATTCATTCGCTGTTTTCATTCCAAGGGGTTTTCACGTCCATCAGACGTGCAAGACCCGCGTTTGCGAACTTTCGGCGCGTCTAGCAATTCGGTGAACTGCTTAAATTTTTCCGAATCAAGCCCAAAGAAAGTGCGATTCAGGACGACGGCCTGAGCGCGCTCGCAAGCGGCCTCCAACATAAAGTCAGAGCGGCTTTTGCCAAGCAGGCTCGCGGCGTAATCGATCAGATCACGTTGCTCTGGCAAAGCGCGAAGATTAATAGGTGCGTCGCGCATGATGCACTCCATACTGTATATACGATAGATATACGTATGGATAGAGCGATGTATATCTGATGTCAATACGCGCCGTGGCAGAATCAGTCAGGTTTCGGCCTGGCGACTGGATCGAGAAGTGCCTGGCGCACGAGGACGGACGTTCCTCGCGTTCGATCTACAACAAGGAAGAGTACGCCGAGCAGCGGCGCCACATGCTGCAAGAGTGGGCCAACATGGTCGATGCCTGGATCGACGGGTAGAGCTACGTGCCGAAACTATTGCCCGAGAATGAGGTAGTGCCGGTGCTGAGTGCCGCCTTGTGTGTCGAATCTGCGGGCGATGGAGGACGAGGCCCGGGATATACTGTGTGTCCTCTTTTTTACCGAGCCGGTAGGCAATCAAGGACGCCTTACGGACTCGATCCGGGGGCGGATTCAGCCGTTGGCGGATTGACTGGATCTGGCCCCCGCGTGGGAGGCAATCCGAGACCCGCTGGACTTCGCATTGTTGGAGCGGGTCGGTCGCGCAAATATCACGTCAAGTCATGACTAGCAAACACTCTTCCACCAAGTCACGTCGATCCTCGAAGCTTTCCCGCATCCACGCCCCCGATCACATGTCGCCCGCCGACTGGCAGCGCGCCTTGCGTCGGCAATTCGGGCAAGAGCAAGCGTTCTCGCTGGAGAATCTCGGGACGGAGACGTATTTCTCCGAATTCCGCGTCGGCAATCCGGAGTCGAGCTTCAGCTATCGCGTGTCGATTCGTGGGGTCTGCCCGGGCGACAACTTTTGCGACTGTCCCGATTACACCACCAACGAACTCGGCACCTGCAAGCACATTGAATTTACCTTGTCGCGACTGCTGCGCAAGCGAGGCGCAAAGGCGGCCTTCGCCCGTGGTTATCAGCCCGCATTCTCGGAGCTGTATTTGCGAAACGAGGGAGGGCGAGCGGTCCATTTTCGCGCCGGCGCGGATTGTCCGGCAAAGGTAGCCAAAGCGGCCGCCGCTTTGTTCGACGAGTCTCGGCGATGGCATCTGCCGGAGGACCGTTTCGAAGATCTCGGGCGCTTTCTCTCCAAGGTGGCGAAGGCCGGGCACGAATTGCGCGCCCATGACGACGCGCTCGATTTCATCGCCGGCCGAAACGATGCGGCGCGCCGTGCCAGGATGCTCGACGGGCAGTTTCCGCAAGGAGGGGCGACGCCCTCGCTAAAGAAGCTGCTCAAGGTGCCGCTCTATCCTTACCAGGCCGAAGGCGCATTGTTCGCCGTGCGTGCCGGGCGCGCCTTGATCGGCGACGAAATGGGCCTCGGCAAGACGGTGCAGGCCGTCGCGGCGGCGGAAATCCTGATCCGGCATTTTGGCGTGTCGAAAGTGCTGGTGATTTGCCCGACTTCGCTCAAGTATCAGTGGCAGAGCGAGATCACGCGGTTCTCCGGCCACGCTTCGAGGGTAGTCGCGGGCAGCCTTGCCCAGAGGCGGGGCGAATATGCGGCCCAGGATCTCTACAAGATCACCAACTATGAGAAGCTGAAATCGGACCTTGAGATGATTTCCGCGTGGGCGCCGGAGCTGGTCATCGTCGACGAGGCGCAGCGCATCAAGAACTGGAACACCATTGCGGCGAAGGCTCTCAAGCGAATCGACAGCCCCTATGCCGTCGTGCTGACGGGAACGCCTCTCGAAAACAAGCTGGAGGAACTCGTTTCCATCGTTCAATTCGTCGACCAGCACCGTCTCGGGCCCACGTGGAAGCTGCTGCACGAACATCAGGTCAAGGACGAGGCGGGACGCGTGACGGGATACACGGGCCTCGAGAAGATCAGCCAGACCCTGGCACCGATCATGATACGGCGTCGCAAGTCCGAGGTGCTGCTGCAGTTGCCCGGGCGCACCGACCAGAATGTGCTGGTGCCCATGACCGAGCTGCAGATGGCGTATCACACGGAAAACGCGGACATCGTGGCCAAAATCGTCCGGCGCTGGCGTAACACCGGGTTTCTGTCGGATCAGGACCAGCGGCGCCTCACCTGCGCTTTGCAGAACATGCGCATGTCGTGCAACAGCACCTATCTGCTGGACCAGGAAACCGATCATGGCGTGAAGGCCGACGAGCTGGCGACGTTGTTCGAGTCGCTTTTCACGCAGCCGGACGAGAAAGTCGTGGTGTTCAGTCAATGGACGCGCACGCATGAGATAGTCATTCGCCGGCTCAAGAAGCTCGGCATCGGCTACGTCAGCTTCCATGGCGGCGTGCCGTCGGAAAATCGGCCCGCGCTGGTGCAGCGCTTTCGGGACGATTCGGACTGTCGGGTATTTCTGTCGACGGACGCAGGTAGCACGGGGCTCAACCTCCAGCACGCGTCGACGCTCGTGAACATGGATCTGCCGTGGAACCCGGCGGTGCTGGAACAGCGCATCGCGCGCATCTATCGGTTGGGCCAGAAAAAGCCGGTACAAGTCGTCAATTACATCGCGAAGGGAACGATCGAGGAGGGCATGCTGTCGGTGCTGGCTTTCAAGCGCTCGCTGGCGGAAGGCATCCTCGATGGCGGCGCCAGCGAAATTCTGCTCGGTGGTTCGCGCCTGACCCGCTTCATGAAGGATGTCGAAAACGTCGCGGGGCGCATGGGAGAGAGCGAGGTCATGGCCGCGGCGGAGGAAGCCGCGAGCGGCGCACTCGTGTCCGGCGACGCGGCGCGTGACGCGAGCGTCGTGGAAACCGATTTCGCCGGTACCGGAGAGCGGCCTCAAGCTGCGACGACCATCGATACAGCGCCACGAGGCGCGTCCCTCGAACCGTGGTCAGGGTTGCTGCAGTTCGGCGCGGCGCTGGCGTCGGCGTTGAATGAGCCGGGCGACGGCGCGGTTGCCGCACACCCGTGGGTCGAGCGCGATGCCGTGACGGGCGCGCGAAGTCTCAGGTTGCCGCTGCCATCTCCCGAGACGGCAAGACGACTGGCTGAGGTGCTGTCGACGATCTCGGATGCTCTGCTGCGCAACGGCAGCGCAAACTAAAGTCGCTGAACGTGGGAGTTGGGGCAGGCATCTTCGAGGCGGCCTGCTTCGAGTCGTATTCGAGTTGTACGTGGCGGTGAGATGGGGAAGTTTTAAGCGCAAGCCCGCTCTTCGAGCGCCGCCCTGACCCACCCGAATCCCACGCGCTCTTGCTCGAGCCGCAATCCATGGCGAATCCGGTTGTCGCGGAGGTCATCGAAGAGTTCCCGCTCTTTGGCAGTGAGCCGCGGCAGATCGCGCGTGACCTGATCGCCTTCTTCTCCCCAGAACGCTTCATGCGCCACCAGCGTCGCGCGGTCCATCAAGAACGATCCAACATGCGGGAACCGGCTGCGCAATTGATCGAGAATGGCGAAGCCGTGCGTGTCGATGTCGCCCCAGTAGTGGAGCGCACAGTCCGTGAGCCATCGCGCCGGCTCGAGAGCTTCCCAACCGTAGCCCGCCCCGAAGAGCACGATCGACTGCGGAACGTCGGGAAACGCCAAAAAATTTATCTCGTTTTCCGTAATGAACACGTGGCGGCATGGCAGTGTGAGGCGCGCGAAGCTGTCAGCGTCGAGTGCGATGTCGGGCCGGCCCATGCCGGGCAGAACGGCGAGCCTGTCATCGAGCGCGCGAAATCGAATCCGAGGCGGCTTCTCGCGGAACCCGTAGCGAGCAGCGAATTGGGCGGCGGCTGTCCGGCTGCTGTCGATTGACTCCGACGGCAGCACGAGATCGAGCCATTGGGCGAGGACGCCGCGCCGCGCCTCGATGAATTTCGTGTCGACGTTGGCGATTTCGGCTTGGCGAAGATATACGCCCGGCTGCGGATGTGCTTGCAGCCAATCGACGACTGCCAGCAGTCGTTCCCAATCGCCTGCGAATTCGAGTGCTTGCAACGGGCGCTGCGCAAGCCACGTGGTGAGCTTCGGCTGGCGGGAGCGTGTGATTTCGAGCAGACGCTCGAACTGCGCTGCGTCGCGGCGCTTGCCGGCGACCGCGAGCGCATCGTCCAGACTGTCCACCCAAGCTGCTTGTGGCAAACGCTGCAGGCCGAGAATTCGATGATTGATTTCTCGCCATTCGATGCGTACGCGCGGTGTCGCGGCAATCTCCGCGATCCATGCGCGTACCGCGTCGAAGCGTTCGGCCAATTCGGACGAGCTCGGGCCTTTTATCGTTAGACGTAGCGGGAACAGCCCCTCGGTGCCGTCTACGAGGCTCCGCAGCCATTCGCCACGCTCCCATAGGCGCTGGAGGCGAACGCGCAGTTCGGCGGTCGTCGTCCAATTCATTGCTCGAACTCCGCCTTGCGCGCGCGGTACTCCTCGATCGACAGGTTGCGCAGCTTCGAGGCGCGTCCGCCCTCGTTCTGAACGAATCCGACGCTCGAAACGAATGGCTCGATGATGTGAATCTTCTGCAGTGGCGTGACGATCAGCAGTTGCAGGTTCAGTTTTTGAAACAATGTGAGACCGTATTGCGCCGATTCGTCGGAGCCTCGTCCAAACGCCTCGTCGATGACGACGAAGCGGAACGATCGAGAACGCACGGCGCCCCATTCAAGGCCGAACTGATAGGCGAGACTCGCGGCAAGGATCGTATAGGCGAGCTTTTCCTTCTGGCCGCCCGATTTACCGCCCGAGTCCGAATAGTGCTCGTATTCGCTGTCGTCCTCACGCCAACGCTCGCTGGCGGCGAACAGAAACCAGTTGCGCACGTCGGTCACTTTGGCGCGCCAGCGCCGGTCCTGCTCGGTCAACCCTTCGCGGCCGCGGAAGCGGTCAATGATCCGTTTGACTTGCAGGAACTTGGTCTCCGAATATTGGCTATCGTCCGAGCCGGTGAGTTCGCCCTCGGTGCAAGCACGCAGGTCGCTCTGGAATTCGCGGATCTCCGCGTCGGGGCTGGACTGACTCTCGAGGACGATGTATCGGCCCGCGTTGTAGTCGATTTGTCGCAACGATTCGTTGATGCGTTCGATACGTTCCTTGATCGTTTGCCGTTCGCGGGCGAGCTGGGCGTGGAAGTTGGCGATCTCGTTGATCGTATTGACGTTGAGCAGCTCTTTGAAACGCGCTTCGAAGCGCGGCAGATCGTCCGCTTGCAGCCGCGCGAGCATGTCACGGTACTCTGAGGTCGCGTCGAGGCTCGCATCGAAGTCGGCCGTTTCGAGCTTGTAGGCATCCTTGAAGGCCGCCATGGCCTTGACGATTTTTTCGGCAAGGCGGCCGAGCGACTTCGTTTCGTTGTCGATACGGGTTGTCAACGCCTCTCGCACGTCCCGCTCGCGGTTGTCGCATGACTCGACGGAAAGCTGGTGTTCGCCGAGAATCTCCGCTCGCAGCGCCTCGATTCGCTCGGCAAGTTCGGCATTCACTTCCGCAACGAGCGCGTGCGTCTCGTCGCGCAACGTTTGCGCTGCCTCCCGCCTGGCCAGGATACCGCCCAGTTCCGAGTCGGTTTCCGAGATCGCCGCTTCACTCTCTGTCAACGACGCTTGCGCCGAGTCCAATTGGGCCGTTAGCTCCGCGAGGGCGTCGCTTGCCGCTTCGAGGCGGGCTTTTTCGTCTGCCAGACGTGCGATCGCGGTCGCGCAGCTTCCCCAGTCGATGTCGCGGAAGTCGACGAACTCGCCGATGCGCGCAAGCGCTTCGAGCTGCTCGCGCACCTTCGCGTGCTCGCTTTGAGCTTCTCCAAGCTTCTGTCCGATCTCGCCAAGCCGAACCTCGAGCGCTCGCCGTTGTGCTTCGAGGGCGGCAATTTTGGCCGTGTTGCTCCAACCCAGCACGTAGCGGCTGCGATCGTCAAGCGCGCGGCGGTCGTCTTTTTCGTGGCGCTCGCCAAGCGCTTTCGCCTGGCCCGCACGCGTGATCGCGCGCATCTCGCGCCGAAACTGCTCCTGCGTATCGCAGCATGCATAGTCGAACCGGCGGCCGATTTCGCGCTCGAGCCAGCCATAGAACAGCGAATCGGGCTTGATCGCGAGCTTGTGCGCGAGCGAGTGGCGGTGTAGCTCGATGGCCTCGGCTGCACGCGCGGCGCGTTCAGAGCGCACGCGAAAGTAGACGAGCCGCCCCCGGAGATGAGTGCGATCGACCCACGCCGCGACGTTCGCATAGTGCTCGTCGGGCACGAGCAGCGACAGGCCGAAGTTGCGCAGGACGCGCTCGGCGGCGCCCTCCCAATCGCGCGCATCCTCTTGCACCTGAATGAGTTCGCCGGCGAACGGCAGGGCGTCTTCCTCCAGACCGAGCGCCGAGCATAGGCTCGCCCGCATCGCGACTTGTTCCTTCGGGATGTTGTTACGTCGAGCTTTCAGGCTCGCGATTTCGTCCTCTAGCAGATCACGCTGCGCTTTCCCTTCGCGAAAGGCCACGCTCCATTCGGTAATCGCATTTTGCTCTTGCGCTTCGTCGTCGACGAGCGAGCTGCGCCGCTCGGCCAGACGTTGGCGTTGGGAAGCGAATGCGGCCTCATCCGTGGCCTCGGTTTCGCCGAGCAGCGTAACGATGGTGGCATAGCGTTGCGCGCGTTCGCGGCGACGCGCGCTTTCTCGCTCGTGCTGGCGGATTTCGACCTCGAGCTGCGCGATGCGATCGCCGCCTTGTTCGGCCACGGCGCGGCGCAAATCGTCCACGCGCTGGCGCGCATGGTCGCGCGCTTCTTCGTGCCGCGCCTTGCGTGATATTGCACGCGCGTGATCCTCGTCGAGCAATTGGAGGCGGCGCTCGATGAGGCCGAGCTTGAGCCCGGCGAAGTAGGGTTTCAGTGCTTCACGGCACGCTCGCCAGCCTTCGAGAACGTGTCCTTGCTCGCTGTGGCGATCGCAGTCGTCGACGAGCGGTGTCAGCAGTTCCACCTGGCGCTTGGCTTTCAGTACCGCCTCGTGCGCGCGATTCAGATCGTCGAAGTGAGTGATCAGTGCGTCGACGCGCGGTGCAACGTCGAACGGCTCAAGCATGTGGCTGCGTACGAAGTCGGTGAGATTGCCCACCGATTTCATCGATACCGTTTGATGGAAGAGCTCGAGCGCTTGCTCGTTTTCGATTCCAAAGCGCCGCCGGAACCAGGCGCTGTATTTCGGAAATGTGTCCTCGATTTCGGCACCCAGCCCGCGCAGCTTTTTGCGCAGCTGTGCGATGTCGGTGCCGAAGCGCGAGAAGTCAGCGGCGATCGAGAGATCGCGTTCGGCACAGACGAAGAATCGCGCGGGTTGAGCGTGTGCGTCTTTCATCCAGAACACCTGCGCGAGTGTGACTGTGGCATCGTACCCGGCGTTACGAAACACGCCCAAAATCACCGAATAGCTGTTATGGTCGCGCAGGCTCACGGGCTTGGCCGTCCCCGTGACCTCGTTGCGCTCCGACTTGTAGTAGCCAAGCACATACGAGCGTAACGTACGTTCCTTGCTGTCCGCGCCTGCCGCCTTGTTGTAGGCGATGCGCTGCGCGGGCACGAGGAGGGTGGTGATGGCGTCGACGAGCGTCGACTTGCCGGAGCCGATGTCTCCTGTCAGCAGGCCGTTGCGGCCATCGACCCGCAGCACCCAGACTCGTTGGTCGAAGGTTCCCCAATTGAAAACCTCGAGCCGCTCGAGGCGAAAGCCCGTCAGGGCGTCGTCGACGGCAAAATCGAGGCCGAGCGTACGCGGCTCATTCATCGCGACTCTCCTGTTGGTCAGAAACCGTCGAATCTTGAAGGTGGTGCGCCCGATAGCTCGCGAGCCGCGCGTCGAAATCGAGCAGCCATTGCGCATCGACGAACGCCTTGAGAATGCGCCGCACCTCGAATGTGGGCGGTCCGCTCGTGGTCTTCATCCGGCGTAGGAAGCCGAGCTCGACGATCTTGTTCACGTGTGTATCGATCTGATCGAC
The DNA here is from genome assembly GCF_050436505.1 of Paraburkholderia sp. CI3. Classification (NCBI taxonomy): domain Bacteria; kingdom Pseudomonadati; phylum Pseudomonadota; class Betaproteobacteria; order Burkholderiales; family Burkholderiaceae; genus Paraburkholderia; species Paraburkholderia sp. CI3. The sequence continues at coordinate 1,115,534 of NZ_JBNDMI010000004.1, read as the reverse complement.
CAGGCGCGCCTCGTTGGTGCTCGCGGGAAGGAATACGCGTACGAGCTCGACGATGTCCTCGCGCACAAGGACGAGCCGCGTGTCGCCGCCGCCAGCATCCCATTCCGCCAGCTTCTTTCGCAGCAGCGCGAGCAGCAGGCTCACGGGGAACGAGAGTGGACGCCGGGCAACGAGCCGGGGTAGCTTGGCCTGTTCCCCATCGACTTCAGCGTCATGCGCGGCGCGGCTTTTTACGAAGGCGTAGCCTTCCGCCTCGTCCACGACGAGCTCGAGGCCAAGCACGGCGACGTAGTCGCGCGCGTGCGTCTGCAATTCGAGCAGTGCGGCCCAGAGGCGCTCGTTTCCATCACGATAAACCACGCCCTTGAGCAGCGCGATGGCAACTGTCGACAAATCACCTCGACCAGGCGACGAGGCTTGCTGTTCTTCCGTCATCTCTACCTTGTGAAAATCACACGCGGCATCGTCGTGCGCTTAATGATTGGTGTTCCGTTGGCGTCGTTCGCCTGCCACTCGATCGTATCGGAAATGGTCTCATCGACCGTCGCGCGAAATGATCCAGCTTCGGCGCTCAGTTGCAAATAGGCGACGAGCTCGGCGAGCCCATGCTCGAGAGGCTGCGAAGCGGTCAGTTCGGCAAGCGTCACTTGCGACCGATCTTGCAGGCATCGGCGGATATGGCCTGCGAGGCGCGCGCGATCGACGACGATCTGCGAGTAGAGTGCCGAGGCATCGAGGTTCGCCTCACCGGTTTCGATTGAGACGTTGGCAATGATAGGGCGCAGCGCCGGCGCGTAAAGCGGGCGTTCCATCGGCAGCTCGATGTCAGTGGATGCGGTCTCGATCTCCATGACGGAGCCTGGTGGGGGTGCTTCGCGCAGCGCAAGCGCTTTCGTTTCGATACCGCGCAGAATGTCCATGATGCGGCGGTTTTCGAGCCACGCTTGATCGTCGAGGAAGCGTCGAAGCTGCTGCGAGAGCTGAGCTACCGTGCGCTGCGTATGCTCGCCGGCTTCCAGCCAGTCATAGTGGACGCGCCGCGTGCGCGCGTCGGGCCTCATTTCCATGACCGCCGGCAGCGCCAGCACGCGCTCGAGCCGTTTCGAGAGTTCCTCTTGACGGCGGCTCGACATCAGGAAGTCCCAAAACGCCCGGAAGCTGCTGCCCTGGTCTGAATCGGCGATCGCGTCGCGCTCGCCCATGATTTCCTCGATGAGCGCACCCTTCGATCCTTCCCAGAGCGCGATTCGCTCGCGCACATGTCGGTCCAGCAGCCGAAAGTTTTGTTCGACTTCACGGAAATCCGTGAGCAGGTCGCGCGCCATCTGCATGAATTGCTGAAAGCGGTCCTTGAGCGCGGCATCGTCGAGCAGCCGAACGTCACCGGCCTCCACGCGGGCGATTTCTTCGTCGATCTGGCCGCGCCGCGTGTGGAGCTCGGCAAGACGCTTTTCGGGGTCCGCCTCGCTGCCTTCGCCCATCTGCCGCAGCAGCTCGAAAAGTGTCAAGAGCCTCGATTCCGTGCCGACAAAGCTGCGTTCCGTCAGCGTGCCGAGCCACGCGATCGCTTTCTCCGTGGCGGGTGTCAGGTCGAACTGCGGTTCATCGGATCCTTGGCGATAGTACTTGCGCAACCATCCCTTTTCAGGGCTGGCCCAGTCGTTCAGATACTCGAGCGCCGGCTTCGGGAAGGCGTCATCGCCGAGTTGTTCGCGCAACGCGTAAAGCTCATCTTCGAGTGCTTCGGCAAGAAGCGGAGCCGCCACCACGCGCACGTTTGGCGCGACGAACACGCGGTGCAGGAAGCTGACAGCGAGCGGCGCGTGGTCGGAGCGTAACAGGCGCCAAGCGGGATGGCGCGTGCGCAGCGCATCGAGGGTAGGGTAGTCGAGTGGCATCGGTGCGAGATGACGGGTTCGGCACCCCTGAGGAGATCGCCGAACTTTGGCTCAAAAGGCCAGTATCCTACTCCGACTGTCATCCCAATTTTGCAAGGCTCCGCTCTGGAATGAGTCTCACGGTGTTTCTGGCGGTGTACGTGGGCGCCCGCGCAGGGGTTCGCTCACGGTATCGACGACGGTATCGAATCGGCTTCAGATGCTCGGTCTTGCTGGCTTTTTAAACGGAGCGGGTTCTCGGACGACACGAAACGCCCGTGTTTCTGGCTCAGAACACGGACATCGTGATTTCGCATCAACTGGAAAACCCGCTCAATTACTTCTACCTGGAAGTGCGCTGGCAGGGCTATCCGCTGGTGCACAACGCGCATCTGTGCGCGGACCTCGGTTACTACTATCGGGACAACGACGTTGAAGAGGGGCGCGTAGGGCTATCGAAGCGACAGATTGCCACGACGCGCATACGTCGTGGTATCGCGGAAGCAGCGCACGGAGATCGCCCGCTACCTGCCAGATAACCGTCAGCTGGTCGCCACCTACGCGGCGCTGCTCGACGATCTGATCGCGCGAGCGCCGCGGTAGTCGTCGCGCGCGGCGCAAGGGCGAGGTGTCGTTGCGAGAACAGAATTGCCAGCGTATCCCGGCGCATCAGGTCCTCGCTGCCGCCGCGACTCGCGTCAGAACCCGAAGACCCGCAGCGCGTTGTTGCCGCGGATCGCGTCGCATTGCTCCTTCGGCAGACGCGCGGTGTTGGCGAACGCGCCGCGAATGTCGTACACCTGATGCGGCCAGTCGGTCCCGAACATCACGCGATCCGCGCCGACCACCGAGACGAGAAATTCGAACGACGCCGGGCTATACGTGATGCAGTCGTAGTAGATATGGCGCAGATAATCGATCGGCTTGCGCTTCATCTTGCGACGTTGCGGGATCTCGACCTCGTTGCCTTTCTCGAAGCGGCCCGCCAGATAAGGCAACGCGCCGCCCGCATGTGACGCGATGAGCTTCAGATCCGGATACTGATCGAAGAAGCCTTCGAAGATCATGCGCGTGATGGCGAGCGTCGTGTCGAACATGAAACCGACCGCCCAGCTCAGATCGAACTTCGTCATGTCCATCAGATCGACGCCGGGCGGATCGGTCGGATGCACGAGCACCGGCAACGCGCGACGGTCGATCTCGGCCCAGATCGGCGCGAACATTGGATCGGTGAGGCTGAGTCCCGCGATGTTCGCGAGCACCATCACGCCGCTCGCGCCGTTCTCGCAGGTGCGGCGCAGTTCTTCGAGCGCCGCTTCCGGATATTCCCACGGCAGCGACGTGAACCAGCGGATGCGGCCGGGATATTTGGCCTGTGCTTCGGCGATCGTGTCGTTCGATTCGCGCGCGGCGAGGCAACTGGTTGCCTGATCGCCCCAGTACACGTTCGGGCAGGTCAGCGACACGACCGAAATATCGATGCCCGATTCATCCATCTGACGGATCCGCATGTCGAAATCGAAGTGGCCTTTTTGCGGAATCACGACCGGTGTGTTGCCGCGAAACACTTCCTGCTGACCGTCGGGGCGCGTCTGAATGTTGTACGCACCGCCGCGCTGCCGCAGCAGTTCGAGCCATTTGTGCGTGAAGATGTGCGTATGAACGTCAATGACAGGCATGCGGGATCTCCCGGAGAAAGTGCGGGTGAGAGGAAAACGGGGATGAGCGGGCTACTGGGTGGCGAACTCGTTCACCGGCGCGGCGCGGCGTTTCAGCATGAACGCGCCGATCAGGCCGAGCGCGAAGAACACCGCGCAGAAATGCGCAGGCATCATGTTGTTGCCAGTCACGTGCAGCAGCCACGTCAGCACCATCGGCGAGAAGCCGCCGAAAACGGCCGCGCCGATGTTGTACGAGATCGCGAGGCCGGTCGAGCGGACTTCGGTCGGGAACAGGCCGGCGAGCGCGGTCGGAATCGGCGCGTTCGACGCGCTGATCAGCAGCGCGAAGCCGAGTTCGACGGACATGATCGACGCGAACGACGGCGCGTTGACGATCCAGTAGTAAGCGGGGTATAGCACGACGAGAAACAGTGCGAGCGCGACGCGAATCATGCGCTCGCCGCCGATGCGATCCGCGAGATGACCGAATAGAGGAATCGTCACCACGCGCAGCAGCACGCTCGCGAGCAGCACGGAAAACGGCAGCGTCACCGGCATATGCAGGTTCTGCACCGCGTAAATCGGCAGATACGTGATGATCACGTAGGCCATCACGTTGAGCGCGGCCGACAGCGCGGTCGCGACGAACAACTCGCGCGGATAGTGCATCACGACGCGCGAGAACGGTACCTTCACACGCGCGCCGAGCTTCTGGAACGCCTCGGTTTCGGGCACGTTGCGGCGGATATAGAAGCCGACCGGGCCGATCAGCAGACCAAGCAGGAACGGAATGCGCCATGCCCACGACTCGAGCGCCTCATGCGTGAACAGATGCGTGAGCGCGCTGCCCATCGCGACCGCGAGCAACGCGCCCAGGGCCTGCGCGAACATCTGCCAGCTGCCATACAGATTGCGGCGCGCTGTCGGTGCATATTCGATCAACATCGCGGTCGCGGTGCCGAATTCGCCGCCGGCCGAAATGCCCTGCAACAGACGCGCGCACAGCACGATCGCCGGCGCGATCAGGCCGATCTGCTGGAAGCCGGGGGTGAGCGCGATCATCGCGGCGGCCACCGTCATCATCGCGATGACGAGCGTGAGGCCTGCCTTGCGGCCTTTGCGGTCCGCGTACATGCCCAGCAGAATCCCGCCGAGCGGCCGCACGACGAAGCCCGCGCCGAACGTCGCCGTGGTGAGCATCAGCGCGGCGTACTCGCTGTGGCTGGGGAAGAACTGCTTCGCGATGGTGATCGACAGAAACCCGAACACGACGAAGTCGTACCACTCGAGCACATTGCCGAGCGTCGACGCAATTGCGCCGATCAAGCGTTTGCGCGAATCGATTGCTGTCACGACTGTCTCCTGTCGTTTTTTGAACGGCTGCGCGCTGCGTAGGAGAGCAATGTAGGGTACTGTCCGAATGAAAACAATCGAACAAAATCAATGGTCCCATAAAGTAACTTTATGATTGCGCTTCCATGACCCCAACCATCAAACAGTTGCGCGCATTCGCGCTCGTCTGCCGTTTCGGCGTGCTGACGCGCGCGGCCGACGAGATGTTCATCACCCAGCCCGCGGTCAGCGTATTGATCCGGCAAATGGAGGAGGCGCTCGGCCTGCGGCTGTTCGACCGCACGTCGCGCTCGTTGCGGCCGACCGCGGCCGCGCATGAAATCCTGCCGACCGTCGAGCGGATGCTGCGTGATCTCGAGTCGATCCAGTCGAGCGTGAAGGAGCTGGCCGGGCGCGAGCGCGGTCGGCTGCGCTTCGCGGCGACGCCGTCGATCGCGGCGGCGATCGTGCCGAAACTGCTCGCCGAATATCGCGCGCTGTACCCGAATATCGAGGTCTCGGTCGACGACGCCGCGCCCGATCGCCTGACCGCGTCGACGCTAACGGGCGACGTCGAGTTTGGCATCGGCACGATCAGCGAGCGCCCCGAGGGCATCACGCTGCAATGCCTCGCGCGCGACAACTTGTGCGCGATTTGCCGCAAGGATTCGGCACTCGCGAAAAAGCGGCGTGTGAGCTGGAAGGATGCGCTGCAGTATCCGTGGCTCGGCATCAAGTCGACGAGCGGCATCCGCAAGTTGATCGACGAAACGTTGTTCACGCTCGGCATGCGCAAGGCGGTCGAGTACGAAGTGTCCTATATGACGACCGGGCTTTCGATGGTGCAGGCCGGTCTCGGCATCGCGATTTTTCCGGGCATTCTGCTCGGGTCGTTTCCACATCGCGATCTGGTCGCGCGCAGGCTCGAGGCGCCGCTCGTCACACGCGACGTGAATCTGATCCGACGCGCCGAACATTCGCTGTCGCCGGCGGCCGAGTCGTTTATCGAGCTTTGGTACAAACGCATCGGCAAGCCGGCCGATCTGTAGCGGGTCGCAGTTGCACACGGCCTGTCATACTGTATGAATATACAGTATCATGACTGCAATGGGCCGCTTGTGCGGCGGTGTGCGGATCGACGGAAAGAATCAGCGAAGGAACGAGGCGCGATGCCTGAACAACTGTGGTTGCCCGGGCTCGAGGCGCCGCCCCCGCCCACCGACGGGCTCTTTTTCGCGGTCTATCCCGACGCCAATACCGCGGCCGGTATCGCTAAGTTCGCGCAGCAGCTTTGTGTGGAGGCACGCGTGCGCAGCGGCGTGCGCGGCAAACCGCTCGCGGCGAACCGCTTGCACGTCACGCTCAGGCATCTCGGCAATTTCGCGGGCGGCTTGCCGGCGGATGTGGTCGAGGCGGCGAAACGGGCGGCCGCGGCGGTCAGCATGGCGCCATTTACGGTCGAATTCGACGCGGTCGCCAGCTTCGCGAAAAGGCCGCGGCTCGGGCCGGCGGTGCTGGTGGGCGAGCACGGTGTGCACGGACTGCAGGCGCTTCACGATGCGCTCGAAGCGGGCTTGCGCGACGACGGCATCGAGCCCGACGCACGTTTTACGCCGCACGTGACGCTGGCGTACGGGATGCAGTGGATCGAGCGCCATACGGCCGAGGCGGCGTGCTGGAATGTGCGCGAGTTTGCGCTGATGCACAGCCTGCTGGGACGGACCAGACATATCGTCCTCGGGCGTTGGCCGTTGGTGGGGCCGAGCTGAGGGAGGAGGCGTAGGCCACCTCGGTAACGAATTCGCGGCTGTTTTGCGAGGCGCCGGCTAGAACCGCACGCTCGTCCCGCAGCCCCCGGCATAGGCGCCGCCGCTCGCCGCGGCGCCACCGCAAAAAACGCCGCAGCCGGAAAGCAGTACGGCCGCGGTAATCGCCGCCAGCGCGCTACGCACGCCGATCCGCCGAGACGCTTGGACGGGAAGAGCACTGGGACGGCCGATCGGTTTGTATGGCATGGCGGCGTCAAATTCGACGAGAGGGAACCTCTGCGTGCCGCGCCGGTTAAGCGCCGCGCGCGTTGTGCGACTTGATGACTTACTCTAAGTCCACGCTGAAGCACCGTCAAATGCCGGGTTGCCGGCAAATCGGCGCCTTTATGCCGTCAAGTGAGCACGGAGCGCCCGTGCGCTCCCTGATAGAATGCTCGGGCCGCAACGTTGTGGATTGCAGATGAAATTGCTTGATGCGCTTGTCGAACAGCGTATTGCCGCCGCCGCCGCGCGCGGAGAGTTCGACGACTTGCCGGGTGCGGGCGCGCCGCTGGCCCTCGACGACGATGCGTTGGTGCCGGAAGAGGTGCGCGTCGCCAACCGGATTCTGAAAAATGCGGGCTTCGTGCCGCCCGCCGTCGAGCAGCTTCGCGCGTTGCGCGATCTGCAAACGGAGCTGAATGCCGTGAGCGATCAGCCGACCCGTTGCCGTCTCCAGGCGCGCATGCTCGCGCTCGATATGGCGCTCGAATCGCTGCGCGGCGGCCCGATGGTCCTGCCGCGCGAATATTGCCGCCGCATCGCGGAGCGTCTCTCTGAGCGCGTGGGCAATGTCGATGTGGCCACCGCGGGTTCGCAGTGAACGAGCCGCTCCCGTGTGCCGCCTCGATCGGCTCTTCTGCGCAAGCCGAGGCCGGTGAGAAATCCGTTGGCGCTTGCATCGGCGCGGTCTTCGCACCGGCGGCTGATCACCCGATGGCCGCTGCCGCCATCCCTCCCGGAAATTCCGACGCTCCCATCATTTCCGAACGCGACCTGCGCTTCATGGCGCTCGCTCAGGCCGCCGCCGAAGGAGCGCGCGCAGCCGGCGAAGTACCGGTCGGCGCGGTGCTCGTGCGCGGCGACGAAGTCATCGCCACGGGCTTCAATCATCCGATCGGCGCGCATGACCCGTCCGCGCACGCCGAAATGGTCGCGCTGCGCGCAGCCGCGCAGTCGCTCCAAAACTACCGTCTGCCGGGTTGCGAACTCTATGTGACGCTCGAGCCTTGCCTGATGTGCGCCGGCGCGATCATGCACGCGCGCATCGCCCGTGTCGTGTTCGGCGCGCGCGATCCAAAAACCGGCGCGTGCGGCAGCGTGGCCGATGCGTTCGCGAATCCTCAGCTGAACCATCACACGACGGTCAGCGGCGGCGTCCTCGAAGCCGAATGCGGTGCCGCGCTCAGGTCGTTTTTTGCCGAGCGGCGTCGGACGAGTCGCGCAGCCCGCGCGGCGGCGCGCGGCGAAACGGCTGAAGCGGCCGTTGACACCGCCACACCCTCCAGCAGCGAACCGCCCCCAACCACGCCGCTCTAAAACAACAACGCCCAACGGGTCTCGCCATGACCGCATCTCGCACCATCGAACTGATTGCGCCATCCGGCTATCCGCATGATCCCGAGGTGCTACATCGCGCGCTGCATCGGCTGCGTGCGCAGGGGCATCGAGTCGACGGCGAGGAGGCCGCGAAGCGCCGCTACCAGCGCTTCGCGGGCACCGACGGCGAGCGCGCGGCCGATCTGAACCGGCTCGCCGATCCATCGCGTGAGCTGCCCGATGTCGTGTTGGCCGTGCGCGGCGGCTACGGCGCGGTGCGGATTCTGCACGGTCTCGACTACGAGGGGCTGCAGCGGCGGCTCGCCGATCAGCCGATAGCGCTGGTCGGTCACAGCGACTTCACCGCGATCCAACTGGCGCTGCTCGCGCGCGCCGGCTTGAAGACCTTCGGCGGCCCGATGCTGATGAGTGATTTCGGCGCCGAGCAGCTCAGCGAATTCACGATGCGGCATTTCTGGTCGGCGTTGACGCAGCCGACCATCACGGTCGCGAGCGACACGCCGCAAGCGCAGAGCGTCGACGTAACGGGCACGCTGTGGGGCGGCAATCTGGCGGTGGTGGCGTCGCTTGTCGGCACGCCGTACATGCCGCCGGTGCAGGGCGGCATCCTGTTCGTCGAGGACGTCAACGAGCAGCCGTTCCGCATCGAGCGGATGATCTATCAACTGCATCTGGCCGGCATCCTCGCGCAGCAGAAGGCGCTCGTGCTCGGTGATTTCTCGGGCGGCAAGCCGTACGACTACGACAACGGCTACGACCTGCACGCGATGATCGAGCAAGTGCGCTCGCTGATCGGCATTCCTGTCGTGACGGGGCTGCAGTTCGGGCACGTTCATAACATGGTGACGCTGCCTGTCGGCGCGGCCGCGCATCTGGTCGCCAATGCGCATGGCTTCAGGCTGACGGCGTCGGGCTATCCGAGCATTGGCTGAAGCCGTCGTGGGCGGGGCGGAGGCGGGCGGATCGCCCGCTTTTTTTTGCGTCAGTAACGCAACTAACTGTCAGCATTTCCACACTCACCACCTCCCACACCCATCGCCAATGTTGGCAGTTTTTGTTGACAAAAACTGGCTGCCAGTACTCATCTTGGCATTGTCAAAACCGAGTAAGATTCCCGCCAGACAGCCGCGCAGCTTGGGTCACAGGGCTTCTGCTGACGCAACGCAGCACAAAAACTGTCGAAAATCGACGCAAAAATTGTTGACAATATTTGTGTCCGTCCTATGATGACCAACATACCGAGACGCCAATCATGTCCGACACCGAATCCGTCGCGAACAGTTCGAAGCCCGAAGCAATCGCCGAGCGCATCCGCGCGGCGATCCTCGAGCACCGGCTGGCACCCGGCGCGAAACTCACCGAAGCTCAGCTATGCGAAGTATTCGGTGTGAAGCGCGGTCCCATCCGCCAGGCGCTGTCGCAGCTGGCGAGTGAGCGCCTCGTCGATCTCGAGCCGAATCGTGGCGCGTTCGTCGCGAGTCCGTCGTTGCAGGAGGTGCACGAGGTGTTCGAAATGCGCCGCATCATCGAGCTGGCCGTCGTCGAAAAGATCTGTAGCGGACACGGCATGCGGCGTCTGAAGAACATCGGCGGCATGATCGGCCGGGAACGCAAGGCATTCGAAACGCGGGATTTTCCGGCATGGATCCGCTTGTCGGGCGAGTTTCACACGGAACTCGCGAACCTGACCGGCAACTCAGTGTTGTGCGATTGCCTGAACGGGCTGGTCGCGCGTTCCACGCTGATTTCCGCGCTGTACGAATCGCTAGGACGCAGCCCATGCTCGTTCGAGGACCACGAAGCGATTCTCGCCGCGCTCGACGCCGGCGATGCGAAGCAGGCGGCCGCGCTGATGTCGCGCCATCTGCAAAGCGTCGAGTTGAAGATGCTGGAGCGCCCCGCGCGCGGGGCAGCGGATCTGCATGAAGTATTCGGTGCGCTCGCGCCGAAAGAAACGTCCACGTAAAGAGCCGAAGCCGACTCCACCCCAGGCTGAGGCAAGCAGCAGGCGAGCGCCCGTTCGTGGTGCGCGCCGCACTGAATTGAACTGAACCGATAGATGCACGGCCAGGCGGCCTCGCGTGAGCGCCGCCGGCCTGAACACGCACGTCCGTCGCGAGACGACGGAGCTCGGGTAGCGACGCATCGCCGGAAAGCCGCGGCGGCTGGCGATGCGACAACCACAAGTACGTCAGTACGGAGACACGCGCGGCACGGTCCGGGACCACGACGCCGACTTCTTCGACCCACGCGGGACGAGAAGCGAGCAACTGGCATGGCCGATGCAATGTCCGTCGATGCTCTTTCGACGGTCCCTATCCAAAGGAGGAATCATGGCTCAGTTCAGTGCAGCGCCAGGCGGTCACCCCATCTCCAACTATCCGGACGGCGCGGCTCAAACCGATCCGTCGATGCCGGCCGGCTACAGCGAGCGGCTCTACAACGAGGACCTCGCGCCGCTGCGCGCGCAGAACTGGAGCGCGTACAACATCTTCGCGTTCTGGATGTCGGACGTGCATAGCGTGGGTGGCTATGTATTCGCGGGGAGTCTGTTCGCGCTCGGCCTGACGAGCTGGCAGGTGCTGGTGTCGCTGCTGATCGGCATCACGCTCGTGAACGTGCTGTGTAACCTGATCGCGAAGCCGAGCCAGCTGAACGGCGTGCCGTATCCGGTCGCGTGCCGCGCGACCTTCGGCGTGCTCGGTGCGAATGTCCCCGCAGTGATCCGCGGCCTGATCGCGGTCGCGTGGTATGGCATCCAGACCTATCTCGCGTCGAGCGCGCTCGTGATCGTCGTGCTGAAGTTCGTGCCGCAACTGCTGCCGTATGCGGATGTGCATCGGCATGGCCTGCTCGGTCTGTCGACGCTCGGCTGGGCGGGCTTCATGCTGCTGTGGGTACTGCAGGCGCTGGTGTTCTGGCACGGCATGGAGACCATCAAGAAGTTCATCGACTTCGCCGGGCCAGCCGTCTACGTCGTGATGTTCATTCTCGCCGGCTACATGGTGTATCGCGCGGGTTGGCGCAACATCGGCATCAACCTCGGCGGCGTCAAATATCACGGCATGGAAGTGGTACCGGTAATGATCACGGCGATCTCGCTGGTGGTGTCGTACTTCTCCGGACCGATGCTCAATTTCGGTGACTTCTCGCGCTACGGCAGGAGCTTTCGCAGCGTCAAGCGCGGCAACTTCTGGGGCCTGCCGGTCAACTTCCTCGCGTTCTCGCTCGTCACGGTGATCACGACCGCGGCCACGCTGCCGGTGTTCGGCGAACTGATCACGGACCCGGTCGAGACGGTGGGCCGCATCGACTATCCGATGGCCGTGATTCTCGGCGCGCTAACCTTCACGATCGCGACGATCGGCATCAACATCGTCGCGAACTTCGTGTCGCCGGCCTTCGACTTCTCGAACGTTGCACCGCGTCTGATCAGCTGGCGCGCGGGCGGCATGCTCGCGGCGGTCGCGTCGGTGTTCATCACGCCGTGGAACCTGTTCAACAATCCGGCCGTGATCCACTACACGCTCGATGTGCTCGGCAGCTTCATCGGACCTTTGTACGGCGTCCTGATCGTCGACTTCTACCTCGTCAAGCGTCAGAAGATCGTGCTCCACGATCTGTACACGGTCGCGCCGAGCGGCTCGTACTGGTATCGCAACGGCGTCAACTATCGCGCGGTGGCCGCGTTGCTGCCGGCCGCGCTGATCGCGGTGATCTGCGTGATGGTGCCGGGGCTGGACGGCTGCGCGAATTTCTCGTGGTTCATCGGCGCGGGACTCGGCGCGCTGTTTTACCGGATGCTCGCACGCTGAGTTTCACGGGCTTTCGCCGCTGCAATAACGAGTCGAACAGGAGTCGCCATGCGTATCAAACTGATCAATCCGAACACGACGCGCCGCATGACCGAGGCGATGGGGCGCTGCGCGCGCGACGTCGCCGCGCCCGGCACCGACGTGATCGCCGTCAATCCGACGATGGGGCCGCCGTCGATCGAGGGCTATTACGACGAAGCGCTCGCCACGCCCGGTCTGCTCGCCGAAGTCGCGGCCGGCGAACTGGACGGCTGCGACGGCTACGTGATCGCGTGCTTCGGCGACCCCGGTCTCTATGCGGCCCGCGAGTTGGCGCGCGGCCCGGTGATCGGCATCGCCGAGGCGGCGATGCACGCGGCGAGCGTGCTCGCGCCTGGTTTTTCGGTCGTGACGACGCTCGCGCGCACCTGCGGCATGGCCTGGCATCTGGCCGAGCGCTACGGCATGAAGCGCTTCTGCCGCAACGTGCGTGCGACCGACGTCGCCGTGCTCGATCTCGACAAGCCGGGCTCGGCGGCGCGCCGCATCATCCTCGACGAATGCCGGCGCGCGCTCGCCGAGGACGGCTCGGACGCGATCGTGCTCGGCTGCGCGGGCATGGCCGAACTGTGCGCGGAGATCGAGGATGCGCTCGGCGCGCCGGTGATCGAAGGCGTGACGGCGGCCGTCAAATGGACCGAGGCGCTGGTGACGCTGCGTCTCGCGACGGCCAAGCGCGGCGACTACGCGCGGCCGCTCGCGAAGCGCTACGACGGCGCGCTCGCGTCGTTCAGCCCCGGTCCGCTGCGGGTAAACGCCGAGTCGGCGGACACGCACATACACTCGCTGTAACACGCACTATCTGCCCGGCTGTATGGGCGCACCGGGGTGTTTTCGCTACACTGGGTCAACTCGGCGCTGCGGTTTCCGCAGCCGCTGAAGCCGCCTGTTGCGTGGCTACACGTGTGAACCCCGCACCGTTGCCGAGGGGTTTCGAACCGCGTTCACGCGCATTCCTGGTCCCGTCACTACGCATCCGTCAAACCATGCCACTCGACCCGAACTACCCACGCGATCTGATCGGCTACGGCCGCCACCCGGTGCATCCGAACTGGCCGGGGCGAGCGCGCGTTGCGGTGCAATTCGTCCTCAATTACGAAGAGGGCGGCGAAAACTGCGTGCTGCACGGCGATCCCGCTTCCGAGCAGTTCCTGTCGGAGATCGTGGGCGCGGCGGCATATCCGGCGCGGCACATGAGCATGGAGTCGATCTACGAATACGGCTCGCGCGCGGGCGTGTGGCGCATCCTGCGCGAATTCGAAAGGCGCGACCTGCCGCTGACGGTGTTCGGCGTTGGCATGGCGATCGAACGGCATCCAGAAGTTGCGCGGGCGTTCGTCGAACTCGGACATGAGATCGCGTGCCACGGCTATCGCTGGATTCACTATCAGGACATGTCGCCGGAGCAGGAAGCGCAGCACATGCGCCTCGGCATGGAGGCGATCGAGCGCGTGACCGGCGTGCGGCCGCTCGGCTGGTACACCGGCCGCGACAGTCCGAATACCCATCGGCTGGTCGCCGAATATGGCGGCTTCCTGTACGACTCCGATTACTACGGCGACGACCTGCCGTTCTGGATGGACGTCGAGGTGGCGGGCGGCAAGACCGTGCCGCAGCTGATCGTGCCGTACACGCTCGACACCAACGACATGCGCTTCGCCACCCCGCAAGGCTTCAACACCGCGGACCACTTCTTCACCTACCTGCGCGACGCATTCGACGTGCTGTACGAAGAGGGCGACGAAGTGCCGAAGATGCTGTCGATCGGCATGCACTGCCGGCTGCTCGGGCGGCCGGGGCGTTTCCGGGCGCTGCAGCGCTTTCTCGATCACATCGAACAACACGATCGCGTATGGGTGTCGCGGCGCGTCGATATCGCGCGGCACTGGCATGAAACTCATCCTTACCAGCAAGACAACCGCGAGGCTGCGGCATGAAGGCGATGCAATACACCCTGGACCAACTCAACAGGATCTCGACCGACGCGTTCGTCGCGGCGCTGTCGGGCATCTTCGAGCACTCGCCGTGGGTCGCCGAAGTCGCGGCGCGAGAGCGTCCGTTCGCGAGCATCGACGAGCTGCATCGCAGGATGGCGCAGATCGTCGAAACGTCTGGCGAGGACAAGCAGCTCGCGCTGATCAACGCGCACCCGGAGCTGGCCGGCAAGGCCGCGGTGCGCGGCGAGCTGACCGCCGAGTCGACGCGCGAGCAAAGCGGCGCGGGTCTCGCGCAATGCACGCAGGAAGAGTTCGACAAGCTGCATGCGCTCAATCAAGCGTATCGCGAGAAATTCGGTTTTCCGTTCGTTCTCGCGGTACGCGGCTACGACCGCCACGGCATCATCGCGAACTTCGAATCGCGCGTGAACAACAGCCGCGCCGACGAACTGCGCGCGAGCCTCGATCAGATCTATCGCATTGCACGTTTGCGGCTCGACGACCTGATCGGCGCGTGACGCGCACTGCGTCACGCAGCGAGCCGTAACGTTTTTCCCGCACCAATCGATCTCAAGGACGACAAAGATGGCACTTCCGATTCTCGACCCCAACGCACCGGAATTCACGCGCCGTTACGTGAACCTGGCGGACCCGCGTCTGGGCGCGCAGGCGCTCGAGGCCAGCGACGAATTCTTCGCGCCGAAGGACCGCATGCTGAATCCGGAACCGGCCGTCTTCATTCCTGGCAAGTACGACGACAACGGCAAGTGGATGGACGGCTGGGAAACGCGCCGCAAGCGCACGACCGGCTACGACTGGTGCATCGTCAAGCTCGCGCGGCCCGGCGTGATCAAGGGACTCGACCTCGACACGAGCCACTTCACCGGCAACTTCCCGCCGGCGGCGTCGGTGGAAGCGGCGCGCGTTGCGGATGGCGAGCCGAATCAGGCGACGCAATGGACCGAGATCGTGCCGTCGACCACGTTGCAGGGCAATAGCCACCACTACCTCGAAGTCGGCGACGCGAGCGCGTACACGCATCTGCGCGTGAACATCTATCCGGACGGCGGCATCGCGCGTCTGCGTGTTTACGGTCAGCCGCAGGTCGACTGGGCCGGCGCGAGCCGCACCGAGCAGTTCGATCTCGCGGCGATGGAAAACGGCGCGTATCTGGTCGGCGCGAACAACCAGCACTTCGGCGCGGCCTCGACGCTGCTGATGCCGGGTCGCGGCGTGAATATGGGCGACGGCTGGGAAACGCGTCGTCGTCGCGAGCCGGGCAACGACTGGGCGATCATCGCGCTCGCGCAGCCGGGCGTGATCCGCAAGATCGAAGTCGACACCGCGCACTTCAAGGGCAATTATCCGGATCGCTGCTCGATCCAGGCCGCGTACGTGAAGGGCGGGACCGACAGCTCGCTCGTCACGCAGGCGATGTTCTGGCCGGTGCTGCTCGGCGAACAGAAACTGCAGATGGACAAGCAGCATTTCTTCGAGAGCGAGATCGCGGCGCTCGGTCCCGTTACGCATGTGCGCTTCAACATCTATCCGGACGGCGGCGTGTCGCGTCTGCGTCTGTGGGGTACGCTCGAATGAAAACGCTCGCCATCGAACCGCTGACGAAAGCGGCGTTCGCCGCATTCGGCGACGTGATCGAACTCGAAGGCGCGAAGCAGATTCCGATCAACCTCGGCACGACGATCCGCTATCACGACCTCGCGAAGGTCGACGTGACCGACGAGCACGGCCGCACGCTCGTCAATCTGTTTCGTGGCCAGCCGCGCACGCTGCCGTTCGAAGTGAAGATGCTCGAGCGTCATCCGCTCGGCAGCCAGGCGTTCGTGCCGCTCAACGACAAGCCGTATCTGGTCGTCGTCGCGCCCGCGGGCGAACTCGACACGAAGAAGATCCGCGCGTTCGTCACCACTGGCTGGCAGGGCGTCAACTACGCGAAAGGCGTGTGGCACCATCCGCTGATCGCATTGGGCGAGACGAGCGACTTTATCGTCGTCGATCGTGGCGGCGAGGGGCTCAATCTGAACGAGCAGGATCTGGCGGAGTCGCTGTGGCTCACGGAAGATGCGCTGAGCGCGGTGGCGGTTTGATGGCGATGCAGCTGCCGGGTCGCCGGCAGCGTTGTGGTTCGAAGAACAGGCCCGCGACGTGCGTTACGTCGTGGGCTTTTTTGCATGGATGGCGATCACTTGCGCCTGCCAAGCAGCGGCGAATGCCCGATGACTTCCCTTGACCGTTCGGGCGGCTCCGGCGCCGAAAATCCCGCTGCTTCGATGGCCGGCTTGAGCCCCCTGAATTGCAGGCTTTTCTTCGGCGAGCGCAGCGATGTCATGCCGTCGTCCCATGCATGCAGCATCTGCTTGGCGACCGCACGCCACTGCGGTTCGTTGCGCGCTGCTTCGATCAACTCGTGGCCGACGTCGACGGCGGAGTCGCACAGCGCTTCAACCATCTGCGCATATTGCCGCGGGGCGATGCCCATGCGCGTGTTGAAAAATCGTTCCAGCGTTTTACCGGCTGCCCAGGTTTTGCGGCCGTCAACAGGCAGCCCGGGCGGATTGGCTGCGAAGCGCGGATAAGCCTGGGTCGTCACGACATCGTAGACGGGCGTGAACGCGACATCGTCGACCGAGGTATAGAACAGTGCGACGTTCTTGGTGTGGCAGTCCGCATTGCGCACGACGTAGTTCGTCAGCAAATGCCAGCCGAGCTGCTGGAGTTGCATCCGCATGGTGTCGCGATCGAGCAGATACGCTCTTGCCGCGGTGAGCATTTTCTCGCTCGTCGAATTGTATTTTTCGTGCGGTGGCAAGCCGAGCAGACCGCACAAGTCTTCGACGCCATACGCCGGCAGTCCCTGCGCGTCGACATCGAAGCGCTCGACGACGAGCGCCCTGCCATCGTCCGACATCCGCGTGCGCGCAACGTGCGCCACCCCCAGCCGCTCCAGCACCCGCATCGAATGGAACTCGTTGAAACCGAGAAAGGGCGTGTTGTCGTCCGAACCTTTGACGATGTGGCGGCTCGTTCGAATCGTCGGCTTACCGAGCTGCAACGGTGTCGATGCGGCAGACTGCGCCTGCGGCGCGATGAACTTCGGCACGACGCCCGAAATGGCCGCTCGCGCGTATTCACGTACGAGTTGCGCGAAATGTTCGGCGGTGTTGTCGCCGTGCAGGATGTGCTGGACGTCGAGCGCCTGGAGTTCGGTGCCTGGCGCCACGCCTTCGGGCGTCACGGTGACCCGGCCGATCCCCATCGAGCCCACGACGGCGAGCAGTGACAGGTCGGTTCCGTCGAGCAAGGGCCCGAATTGCTCGCGGATCAGATTCAGCAGATAGCCTTCGGGCAGGTTCTGCCGGAAAAACGGATGCAGGTCGCGTGGCCAGCGCCAAGGCTCTTCGCGCACCGGCATCGTCAGGCTGACGAAGTCGGCCGCGCTCGCATCGCCGTGATATTTGAGGACATAGTCGTCGCGCTCGCGAAACAGCGTGGCAACCTTCTTGCCTAGCACCTGAACGTCGAGCTTCATGGCTGCGCGTCCGGGTTGCGCTGTTCAGCGAGGATGTCTTCCAGCGTGCGGCCATGTCCATGCGCGACGAACTTGAGGTCGTAACCGGCAGCCTCGAGCAGGCGCACGAGCACGGACACGCTCATATCGTTCCTGGCGAGCGTTTCCATCCGCGCGACGGTCGTGCGGGCCACGCCCGCGCGGCGCCCAAGTTCTTCCTGCGATAGTTTGCTGTCCCGTCGCACGGCTTTCAGCATGTCCGAGACATCGGCGAGGTTGGTCATTTGTAGCCTCAGGGCGTCAAATTCAACGTATTTGACATTTATTGTAGCCCAAGAGACACAACAAAGTTATTCGCATTTGTGTCTCTAGGGCTACATTTTATATTCTTTGGCGATTTTTGTAGCCCAAGGGCGACAAACTCCGATTATCGATCTCGCTGACCGCACACGTCACCTTCCCAAACAACAACGGGCTTGCCGCTCCCGCGACAAGCCCGCTTCGCACTCCAGCCTCTGCCTCGGCACCGGCTCCGTGATCCGGACAGACGTCCTTACTTCGCCGCGCCGTCTTCGAACCACGCGGCGATCTTCATCCGCTCGTCGTCGGTCATATGCGTGACGTTGCCGAGCGGCATCGCCTTCAACGTGACCGCCTGCTGGTAAATGCGCTGCGCGTTCTGCGAAATTTCGTCGGGCGTATCCATCAGCACGCCGGCGGGCGCGCTGCCCATCATCGTCGGATGCGCGGAGTGGCAGGCCACGCAGCGCTGCTGCAGCACCGGCGCGATGTCGGCGACCTTCAGCGTCGGCGCGTTGGCGGCCTGCGCCTGCGGCACCACCGGACGCGGCATGGTCCACACGAGTGCCGTGCACATCAGCGCGACGCCGACGAGCGGCAGATACCACAACACCTGGCCGCGATGGCGCATCACGAAGAACTGACGGATCAGCGCGCCGGCCAGCATGATGACGACGAGCACCGCCCAGTTGTACGGATGCGTGTAGGTCATCGCGTAGTGGTTCGACAGCATCGCGAACACGACCGGCAGCGTGAAATACGTGTTGTGCACCGAGCGTTGCTTGCCGCGCTTACCGTAGATCGGGTTCGGCGTGTCGCCCTTCAGCATCGCGTCGACCATCTTGCGCTGGCCCGGAATGATCACGAAGAACACGTTGGCCGACATGATCGTCGCGAGCATCGCGCCCATGATCAGATACGCTGCGCGGCCCGCGAAGATATGGCAGGCGAGATACGCCGCGATCAGCACATAAACGCCGACGCAGATGCCGAGAAGTTTGTCGCGTGTGCCGAGAACGCGGCACAGCGAGTCGTAGACGATCCAGCCGGCCGCGAGGAAGCCGATCGCCGAGGCGACGGCGACCACCGGCCCCATGTCGAGCACGTTCCTGTCGATCAGGTAGGTGCTCGGCGAGAACAGATACAGCACGGTAAAGAGACCGAAGCCCGACAGCCACGTCGTGTACGACGGCCATTTCGACCAGTGCAGGTCTTCGGGCATTTCGGGCGGCGCGACCGTGTACTTCTGCATGTTGTAGAAGCCGCCGCCGTGCACGTGCCACAGCTCGCCGAACACGCCGCGACGGCGCTGGTTCGGATCGGTCGGCGGCTTCAGGCTATTGTCGAGTGCGACGAAATAAAACGATTCGCCGATCCATGCAATGGCGGCGATGACGTGGAACCAGCGAATCGCGAGGTTCAACCAGTCGGTGATAAAGCCTTCCATGAAACTCCTCCACTTCTGATTCGTTGCGTGCGCGATGACGTTCGACGTCGTCGGTCATCGCGCCGACTGCGGATAGAAGACGCAGCGCGGGTTGTTATGGGTATCGCGGGGCGTTGTGCCTGTCCAGGTCTGTTCGTGCCGGTTCGGACGCGGCTCGCATCCAGCAGGGCTAGCTGCCCCGATACGTGCTGTACGAAAACGGCGACACCAGCAGCGGCACGTGATAGTGCGCGTCGGCATCGGCGACGCCGAAGCGCAGCACGACGCGATCGACGAAGCGTGGTTCCGGCACCTTCGTGCCGAGCGACGCGAAGTAGTCGCCCGCGCCGAACACGAGTTCGTACTCGCCCGCGACGAGCGCGTCGCCTTCGAGCAGCGGCTCGTCGCAGCGGCCGTCGTGATTGGTGACGGTGGTTTTGAGCGCGCGGCGCGAGTCGCCCGCGAGCGCGAAGAGTTCGACCTTGATGCCTGCGCCGGGACGGCCGTTCGCGGTGTCGAGCACGTGGGTAGTGAGCTTGCCCATTCGCAATTGTCCTTGTGTGAATGCGAGGTGTCGGCGGCGGCCCGATCCATTACGTTTGCGGCGGATCGAGGCTCCACGTTAGTGGCTACATACCCGTCGGCGAATCGAAGCGAGCGCCGTGGCAGCCATTGTAGAAAGGATGCTCTGTCCCGGGCGCGAGCGATAGGAAAGATAATAGTTCGCGCATGATGGACAGCCAGACGAAAGCCGCGCCGGCTCATCGGCCGATCGTACCGGCGCCAAAAATGCACCACTATATTGGCGGTGTGAAGTTGGGTATCGCAACCGCGCGGGTTGTCAGCGGGATTTTGGCTACCGAAGGTAAGCGCTGTGCGGCGCGACACACCCGTGCAAAGGCAGGCCTTTGGCACGGACAACCCCGAAGACGGCGACTCACGCTGGGTAACCGGGCCAATCGCGTTCGAACGGCTTTGCATGCAGGCAATCAGGCGGACAGACGAATGACGATGAATGAAGCACTGAAACAACCCGGTAAAACGATGCTCGTGAAGCACGCGGACGTGCTGGTCACGATGGATGACGAGCGGCGCGAACTGCGCGACGCCGGGCTGTATATCGAGGACAACCGGATCGTCGCGGTCGGACCGACCACGCAACTGCCGCAAACGGCCGACCAGGTACTCGACCTGCACGGCCATCTCGTGATTCCGGGCCTCGTCAACACGCATCACCACATGTACCAGAGCCTCACGCGCGCGATTCCCGCCGCGCAGAACGCCGAGCTGTTCGGCTGGCTCACGAACCTGTACAAGGTGTGGGCGAACCTCACGCCTGACATGATCGAAGTATCGACGCTGACCGCGATGGCCGAGCTGCTGCTGTCGGGCTGCACGACGTCGAGCGACCATTTGTATATCTATCCGAACGGCAGCCGTCTCGACGACAGCATCGCGGCCGCGCGCCGAATCGGCATGCGCTTTCATGCGGCGCGCGGCAGCATGAGCGTGGGACGCAAGGACGGCGGCCTGCCGCCCGATTCGGTGGTCGAGCGCGAAGCGGACATCCTGAAGGACACGCAGCGTCTGATCGAGACGTATCACGACGATGGGCGCTACTCCATGCTGCGCGTCGTTGTGGCGCCGTGCTCGCCGTTTTCGGTGAGCCGCGACCTGATGCGCGAATCGGCGGCGCTCGCGCGCCAGTACGGCGTGTCGCTGCATACGCATCTGGCGGAGAACCTCAACGACGTCGAGTACAGCCGCGAGAAGTTCGGCATGACGCCGGCCGAGTATGCGCACGATCTCGGCTGGGTCGGCCATGACGTATGGCATGCGCACTGCGTGCAACTCGACGACGCGGGCATCGCGCTGTTCGCGCGCACCGGCACCGGCGTCGCGCACTGTCCGTGCTCGAACATGCGGCTCGCGTCGGGCATCGCGCCGGTCAAGCGCATGCGGCTCGCGGGCGTGCCGGTCGGGCTCGGCGTCGACGGTTCGGCGTCGAACGACGGTGCGCAGATGGTCGCCGAAGTGCGCCAGGCGCTGTTGCTGCAGCGTGTCGGTTTTGGGCCCGATGCGATGACCGCGCGCGAGGCGCTCGAAATCGCGACCCTGGGTGGTGCGCGCGTGCTCAATCGCGACGACATCGGCGCGCTCGCGCCCGGCATGGCCGCGGATTTCGTCGCGTTCGATCTGCGTGAGCCGCACTTCGCCGGCGCACTGCACGATCCGGTGGCGGCGCTGGTATTCTGCGCGCCGTCGCAGGTCAGCCATAGCGTGATCGACGGCAAGGTGGTGGTGAACAATGGGCAGTTGGCGACGCTCGAACTCGGGCCGGTGATCGAGCGGCATAACGCGCTCGCGCGGCAGCTTTACGAGGCGGCCGCTTGAGCTCGAGCGGAACGGGCGGCACTCGCGCCGCGCCGCGCGCAAGCCGCGAGTCGCTGATCCGTGAGCGGCGGCGCCAGTGCGATCAGCGCCGCATGCGGCGTCAGGACTTGTCGATCAACGTCCGGGTCGCCTCGCCAACCAGGCCGCGCAGCCAGCGCACTTCGTCGGAGTAATGCACGCGCTCGTGCCACAGCTGGTAGTACTGCATCGGCGGAAAGTCGAGTGGCGCGGCCACCACGGTCAGCGGCAGGAACTTCGCGTAGTAGTCGGCAAAGAGGCGCGTCGTCGTGAAGATCAGATCGGATTTGATCAGCACGTACGGCGCGAGATTGAAGTAGGGCAACGTGACGACCACATGGCGCTTGAGCCGCTCGCGCGCGAGATGCACGTCGATCGCGCCGCGCTGGCCGACCGAATACGGCGTCGGCGCGAGATGTGGCGCGTTCAGGTACTGGTCGAGCGTGAGCCCGCCGCGTTTGGCGAACGGATGCGTGTTGCTCATCAGGCACACGATCTGATCGACGAACAGGTTCGACAGATGCAACTGCTCGGGCGGCTCCGGCCAGTTGCCGACCACGATGTCGAGCTTGCCGTCCTCGAGCGCGAGTTCGTAGTCGAACGCGGGGCCGAGCGAATGGAATTCGAGCGTCGCGTTCGGTGCGGCCTTGCGGAAACGTTCGACGACCGTCGGCACGAACAGCACGTTCAGGTAGTCGGGACAGCCGATCCGGTAGCAGCGGATCGACGTGGCCGGATCGAAGTTGTGCTGCTGGAACTTGATGCGCTCGATTTCGCGCAGCGCGTTCTGCACCGGTTCGAGCAGGCGCAGACCGTACTCGGTCGGCACCATGCCGGACTTGCCGCGCACCAGCAGCGGGTCGCCAGTGATGTCGCGCAGACGGCGCAGCGCCGCGCTGATGGCGGGTTGGGACTGGTTCAGTTTGACGGCGGCGCGGGTGACACTGCGCTCCATCAGCAGCGTGTGCAACACGCGCAGCAGGTACGTGTCGATCGCCTCGCGTTGCTGGCTCATGGATTCTCCGAATATATGTGCTGGCTGATCGAACGAACGTGGGGGTATATGCGTTTTAATATGGACGAAAAACGGCGTCAAGGGCGACATACCCGCAGAGCTTGTAGCGGCGGGGGTTTGCGGGAATTTTGTCAACTCGACTGAGTGGGGCGAATTAGGTATTGTCATCCGGTTGTGGTGACGGATCGCCCGCCGGCGGGGCGGACCGATAGTCCGCAATCCGGCGGCAAGCAGGCGGCAAGCAGGCGGCAAGCAGCGTCACGAACGCACTACGGAATCTCATGAGCGACACTCCACTTAGCGACGGCGCGCAACTCACCGGCCAGGCGGTGCCTCGGCTCGCAATGACGGGCATCACGAAGCAGTACCCGGCCGTGCGCGCCAACGACGACGTCACGCTCGTCGTCGCGCCCGGCGAAATCCACGCGGTGCTCGGCGAGAACGGCGCGGGCAAGAGCACGCTGATGAAGATCATCTACGGCGCCGTGCGACCCGACGCCGGCGAGATCCGTTGGGAAGGCGAGACGGTCGACATCGCGAGTCCGGCGGCCGCCCGCAAGCTCGGCGTCGGCATGGTGTTCCAGCACTTCTCGCTGTTCGAGACGCTGACGGTCGGCGAAAACATCGCGCTCGCGCTCGACGAACCGTTCGATCTGAAGACGTTGGCCAAACGCATCCGCGAGGTGTCGGCCGACTACGGGCTCGACATCGATCCGCAGCGGCATGTCCACAGCCTCACCGTCGGCGAGCGGCAGCGTGTCGAAATCGTGCGCTGCCTGCTGCAGAATCCGCGTCTGTTGATCATGGACGAACCGACCTCGGTGCTGACGCCGCAGGCGGTCCGCAAGCTCTTCACGACGCTGCGCCGGCTCGCGGCCGAGGGCTGCAGCATCCTCTACATCAGCCACAAGCTCGACGAAATCCAGGAGTTGTGCGACACCGCGACGGTGATGCGCGGCGGTCGCGTGACCGGCCATGTGACGCCGAAGAACGAGACGCATGCATCGCTCGCGCAATTGATGGTCGGCCACTCGCTGCCGGACTACACGCGGCGCGAGCACAAGCCGGGCGCGGTGCTGCTCGATGTCAGGCAGTTGTCGGTCGCGAGCGACGATCCGTTCGGCACCTCGTTGCGCGACGTGTCGTTCAGCGTGCATGCGGGCGAGATCTTCGGCATTGCCGGTGTGTCGGGCAACGGGCAGGCGGAACTGCTCGCGGCGTTGTCCGGAGAGAAGCGCGCTGAAAAACGCAGCCTGCCGGCCGACGC
Source organism: Paraburkholderia sp. CI3 (assembly GCF_050436505.1). NCBI lineage: Bacteria > Pseudomonadati > Pseudomonadota > Betaproteobacteria > Burkholderiales > Burkholderiaceae > Paraburkholderia > Paraburkholderia sp. CI3. The sequence continues at coordinate 1,091,559 of NZ_JBNDMI010000004.1, read as the reverse complement.
GATCACGATCTGCGGCAAACCGGCCGCGCGCCTCGGCGCGGGCGGGCGGCGCGCGCTCGGCTTCGGCTTCGTGCCCGAAGAGCGGCTCGGCCGCGGCGCGGTGCCGGCGATGAGCCTCGCCGACAACGCGCTGCTCACCGCGCATCGGCAGAGCATGGTCAACTCGGGCTGGATCAAAACGGGTGTGATGCGCGCATTCGCCAAGCGCTGCATCGACGCGTTCGACGTGCGCTGCGGCGGCCCCGACGCGCTCGCGCAAAGTCTGTCGGGCGGCAATCTGCAGAAATACATCATGGGCCGCGAGATTTTGCAGGCGCCGAAGGTGCTCGTGGTCGCGCAGCCGACGTGGGGCGTCGATGTCGGCGCGTCGGCGTTCATCCGTCAGCAACTGCTCGATCTGTCGGCGCGCGGCGTTGCGATTCTGGTGATCTCGGAGGAACTGGAAGAGCTGTTCGATATCTGCGATCGCATCGCGGTGCTCGCGGGCGGGCGGCTTTCACCGGTGCGCGCGACCGGTGCGACCAACGCCGAGGAAATCGGCCGCTGGATGGCGGGGCTGTTCGGCGACCGCGAGGGCGCGGCGCCCGCGGCGGATCAGCCGGCGCATGCATGAGGCGAGGCGTTGCCCGCCGGCCGCGCCGAGACGCTAACCACGCACGCGAATGCGGACCCTGAAGAACAGAACCCGAACAAATACATGCTACCCATGATGCTTCCCTATCGACTCGAAGCCCGCACGTCGCCGTCGCGCACGATGCAGCTCGCCGTGCCGCTGATCGCCGCGTTGCTGACGCTCGCGATCGGCTTCCTGATCTTCGGCCTCGTCGGCCGCGACCCGTTGCAGGCGATGCACGCGTTTTTCATCGAGCCGCTGTCGAGCATCAACGGCTGGTCGGAGCTGCTGCTGAAGGCGTCGCCGCTGTGCCTGATCGGCCTCGGTCTCGCGATCGGCTATCGCGCGAACGTGTGGAACATCGGCGCCGAAGGGCAGATGCTGCTCGGCGGCATCGCGGCGAGCGGCGTCGCGATCTATTTCGATCAGGCGAGCGGCTGGTGGATCCTGCCGACCATGATGGCGGCCGGCATCCTCGGCGGCATGGCGTGGGCCGCGATTCCCGCGTTTCTGAAGAGCCGCTTCAATACCAACGAGATTCTCGTGAGCCTAATGCTCACGTACGTCGCGACGCAACTGCTGATCTATCTCGTGAGCGGCCCGTGGCGCGATCCGCAGGGCATGAACTTCCCGCTGTCGGAGATGTTCAGCGGCGACGCGCTGTTTCCGACGCTGTATGGCGACTGGCACTGGAAATTTCTGCGTGGCACGCGCCTGAACGCGTCCGTGTTCCTCACGCTGATCGCGATTCCGCTCGTCTGGCTGTTCATGCGCAAGAGCTTCGCGGGCTACCGGATGAACGTCGGCGGACTTGCGCCGCTCGCCGCGCGTTACGCCGGTTTCTCCGACAAGAAGACGATCTGGACGTCGCTGCTGATTAGCGGCGGCCTCGCGGGCCTCGCCGGTATGGGCGAAATCGCCGGTCCGATCGGCCAGTTGCAGGCGACGTGGTCGCCGGGCTACGGCTTCACCGCGATCATCGTCGTGTTCGTCGGCAGGCTGCATCCGCTCGGCATCGTGCTCGCCAGTCTGCTGATGGCGTTGCTGTATCTCGGCGGCGAAGCGGTGCAGACCTCGATGCAATTGCCGCAGGCGCTCTCGGGCGTGTTCCAGGGGCTGCTGCTGTTCTGCCTGCTCGGCGCCGACCTGTTCGTGAACTACCGCGTGCGGCGCCGCTCGGCCGCAGCAGTGGCTCGTTGAGTTTGCCAATCAGCCCGCTAATCCGCTTTCAGACTCGATATGGATATCCAGCAAGCCAGCGCGCTCACGTCGAGCGCGATCACCGCGTCGATCCCGTTGATGTTCGCGGGCGCCGGCGAACTCGTCGCCGAAAAGTCGGGCGTACTCAATCTTGGCGTGGAAGGGATGATGCTGATGGGCGCCGTCAGCGGCTACGCGGTCACGTCGATCACCGGCAGCCCGTGGCTCGGCGTGCTCGCCGCGATCGGCGCCGGTCTCGCGATGTCGCTGCTGTTCGCGTTCCTCACGCTGACGATGCTCGCCAACCAGGTCGCGACCGGCCTGTCGCTGACGATCTTCGGCATCGGGCTGTCCGCGTACGTCGGCAAGCCGTACACGTCGGCGGCGGTGCGCGCGACGATCGATACGTGGACGATCCCCGGCCTGTCGAACATCCCGGTGCTCGGCCCCGCGCTGTTTACCCTCACGCCGCTCGATTACCTCGCGTTCCTGATGTTCGCCGCGATCGGCTGGTTCCTCTATCGCACGCGCGCGGGACTCGTGCTGCGCTCGGTCGGCGAATCGCCGCAGGTCGCGCATTCGGTCGGCTTTCCGGTGGTCGGCGTGCGCTATGGGGCGGTCGCGTTCGGCGGCGGCATGGCGGGGCTCGCGGGCGGCTACTATTCGATCGTCAATCTGCACCTGTGGCAGGAGAACCTGACCTCGGGCCGCGGCTGGATCGCGCTCGCGCTCGTGGTGTTCGCGACGTGGCGCCCTGGGCGACTGCTGATCGGCTCGCTGCTGTTCGGCGCGGTGACGGGGCTGCAGTTCTATGCGCAGGCGATCGGTGTGCCGGTGCCGACGCAGTTCCTCGCGATGCTGCCGTACGTCGCGACGATCGTCGTGCTCGCGCTGATCTCGCGCAATCCGAACACGATTCGCCTGAATGCACCCGCGTCGCTCGGCAAGCCGTTTTTCTCGGCGGGCTGACGGCGACACAGGTTCTTTATCGATCGCTCAAACTATTCGCTCATTACGACAGGGAAAAAAGATGAAGAGAAGAAATCTGCTGACCGCTTTCGCTTGGGGTGCGGCGTCGCTGGCACTTGCGGCGCCGCTCGCGCAAACCGCGCAGGCCGCCGACGTGCCGGGCGTCGCGTTCGTCTATCTCGGCAATCCGGGCGATGCCGGCTGGACCTACGCGCACGATCAGGGCTCGCGGGAAGCCGAAGCGAAGTTCGGCAACAGGATCAAGATCACGCGCGTCGAGAACGTGCCGGAATCGGCCGACTCCGAGCGCGTGTTCCGCGATCTCGCGAACAAGGGCAACAAGATCATCTTCGGCACGAGCTTTGGCTACCAGGACTTCGAGCTGAAGGTCGCGAAGGACTTCCCGGACACCATCTTCCTGCACGCGACCGGCTACAAGAAGGCGCCGAACTTCGGCACCTACGACGTGCGCATGTACCAGGGCGCGTATCTCGCCGGCGTCGCCGCGGGCTACGTGACGAAGAGCAACACGCTCGGCTTCGTCGCGTCGGTGCCGATTCCGGAAGTGGTGCGCAACATCAACGCGTTCACGCTCGGCGCGCGCTCGGTGAATCCGAAGGTGCATACGAAGGTGATCTGGATCAACAGCTGGTTCGATCCGGGCAAGGAAAAGCAGGCCGCCGAAACGCTGATCGGCCAGGGCGCCGACGTGCTGCTGCAGAACACCGATTCGAGCGCGACGCTCGCGACCGCGTCGGAGAAGCACGTGCACGCGTTCGGCTGGGATTCGGACATGAAGAAGTTCGGTCCTGATGCGCATCTCGGCTCGGTAGTCGCGCACTGGGGCGTGTACTACAGCGCGGTGATCCAGCAGGTGCTCGACGGCAAGTGGAAGAACGATCCGGTGTGGTGGGGCATTCCGCAGAAGGCTGTCAACCTCGAGGACCTGAACACCTCGGCGATTCCGGCCGATGGGCAGAAGCAGGTTGCCGCGAAACGCGACGAACTCGCGAGCGGCAAGCGCGACGTGTTCACGGGCCCGATCAAGGATCAGTCGGGCACGGTGAAGGTGCCTGAAGGCAAGACGCTGACCGATCCGGAACTGCAGCGCCTGAACTGGTACGTGGAGGGTGTCGACGGATCGCTGCCGAAGTAAATCGGGCGGTCCGTTGTTGAAAAAAAGCTGCGTCCAGCCCGGCCTGGACGCAGCTTTTCTGTTTGCGGCTTGCGCGTGGCAACGGGCAAGCGTGTCGTGCGGTCGCCGCTCAGTCCTCGATGCGCAGGCCGACCTTCAACGTTACCTGCCAGTACGCGACCTTGCCGTTCTCGATCTGGCCGCGCGTTTCCGTGACCTCGAACCAGTGCAGATTGCGCAGCGTTTCCGACGCTTTGGCAATCGCGGTGGTGATCGCGTCGTCGATCGATTTCTTCGACGAACCGGTCAGTTCGATCTTCTTGTAAACGTGTTCTGACATGAGTTCCTCCTTGGTGTGCGCCGCTGGTCAGTAAAACGCTGCTCGGAAACGTGCATGGAAAAAAGTATAGGCAACGGTTCGCGCAGTCCGACGGACAGATGCGTCCTCGCCAGCGCAATCGCCTGCGCGGCGGACCAGACGTCGCCCGCTCGAACCATCGATACCGCACATCGCATGCCCGGTATCGCGCGACTTAAGCGCCTGGCGCGGTCGCTATCATCCGTACGCAACATAAGCCATTCAATCTGATAACCGACGAGGTTCGAACGTGGAAACTGGTTTTTGCGGCCCCGGCCTGATGGGCGCGCCGATGATCCGGCACCTGCCGCGCGCCGGGTCATAGCGTGCATGTGTGGAACCGCACGCGCGCGGTCGAGCAGATCGTGTTCGGCGCGGCGGGGGAGCGCCTACGAGACCGGCACGCCGATGCCGGTCGCGTCGACGGTCCAGCAATTGCTGCGACTGGGTGCGGCAATGGGGCTCGCCGACGCGGATTTTTCGGCCTTTATCGACATTCTGCAGACGCCGCGCGGCGGCTCGAGCGGGTGACGCGGGTCGCGCCGGAACAACTGTCCGGTTGAAATCTCCAAACCTGCTAAAATATTGGGTTTTTCGCCGATATCACATTCAAAGGGACGCGCTGTGCTGTCTACTGCCAATATCACCATGCAATTCGGGCCGAAGCCCCTCTTCGAGAACATTTCGGTCAAATTTGGGGGAGGGAATCGCTATGGCCTGATCGGTGCGAACGGCTGCGGTAAATCCACCTTCATGAAGATTCTCGGTTCGGATCTCGAACCCAGCTCGGGCAACGTGATGCTCGAGCCGAACGTGCGTCTGGGCAAGCTGCGCCAGGACCAGTTCGCGTACGAAGACGTGCGCGTGCTCGACGTCGTGATGATGGGCCACGCCGAAATGTGGGCCGCGATGACCGAGCGCGACGCGATCTACGCGAACCCCGACGCGACCGACGACGACTACATGCACGCGGCCGAACTCGAAGCGAAGTTCGCGGAGTACGACGGCTACACGGCCGAAGCGCGCGCGGGCGAGCTGCTGCTCGGCATCGGCATTGCGATCGAAGACCACAACGGCCCGATGAGCAACGTGGCGCCCGGCTGGAAGCTGCGCGTGCTGCTCGCGCAGGCGCTGTTCTCGAAGCCGGACGTGCTGCTGCTGGATGAGCCGACCAACAACCTCGACATCAACTCGATCCGTTGGCTGGAAGATGTTCTCAACCAGTACAACTCGACGATGATCATCATCTCGCACGACCGGCACTTCCTGAACCAGGTCTGCACCCACATGGCCGACATGGACTATGGCACGCTGAAGGTCTACCCGGGCAACTACGACGACTACATGCTCGCCAGCACGCAGGCGCGCGAGCGGCAGCAGGCCGCCAACGCGAAGGCGAAGGAGCGCGTGGCCGATCTGCAGGACTTCGTGCGCCGCTTCTCGGCGAACAAGTCGAAGGCGCGCCAGGCCACCAGCCGTCTGAAGATGATCGACAAGATCAAGATCGAGGAATTCAAGCCGTCGTCGCGGCAGAACCCGTTCATCCGCTTCGAGTTCGAGAAGAAGCTGCACAACATCGCGGTGGTCGCCGACAGCATCTCCAAGAAATACGAGCGCTCGATCTTCAATAACTTCAGCATCAGCGTGCAGCCGGGCGAGCGCATCGCGATCATCGGCGAGAACGGCGCGGGCAAGACCACGCTGCTGCGTTCGCTGCTCGGCAATCTGCAACTCGACCACGGCACGGTGAAGTGGGCGGAAAACGCCAACGTCGGCTACATGCCGCAAGACACGTACGAAGAGTTTCCGGGCGACGTCACGCTGATGGACTGGATCGACCAGTACCGCAAGGAAGGCGACGACGAGCAGATGGTGCGCGGCACGCTCGGCCGGCTGCTGTTCAATGCGGACGACATCCGCAAGTCGGTCAAGGTGCTGTCGGGCGGCGAGAAGGGCCGCATGATCTGGGGCAAGCTGATGCTGGGCCGCCACAACGTGCTGCTGATGGACGAGCCGACCAACCACATGGATATGGAGTCGATCGAGTCGCTGCAGATCGCGCTCGACAAGTTCGACGGCACGCTGATTTTCGTCTCCCACGACCGCGAGTTCGTGAGCGGCCTCGCGAACCGGATCATCGAAGTGAAGACCAATGGCACGCTGAACGACTTCGGTGGCAACTATGAGGACTTCCTGACGAGTCAGGGCGTGCAATAAGCGCTTCGGTTCACGCTGATCGAATCGCGTCACAGCAAAAAGCCCGCTTCGTCGAAGCGGGCTTTTTTTATGGTCGCGTCAACGTGCGATGCGCGCAACGAACACCCTCACATCTTGTCGTTCTGAAACCGCATCGCCGTGCCTTCCCGTTCGATCCGAGTCCAGATCGCGCGCTTTTCCTCGTCGCTCAGAAACACCCAGTTCGACACTTCGGTGGCGGTGCGGCCGCAGCCTTTACAGACCTCGTCGAAGAGCGTGGAGCAGACGCCGATGCACGGGCTGTCGGGAAGATCGTGGAGATTCGAAGTCATCGGAAACCTTGAGGCGGGGAGGCGAAGTCCCGCTATGTTAACCGATGCGCGCCGCGCGGCTTGCATGCGCCGCTCAGCGTCGTGCGAACTTCATGTCAATTGCGCTGACCTTTGCGTCTGCGATCACGCCGAAGTCGCCAGTTGCCACATCAGCGCGCCATTGAGCGCAATGATGAACGCCGCCGACAGCCATGACAGCACGAGCGGCACGCCGTGCACGCGCCAGCCGCGCATCAGCGCCGCATCGGACGCGCAGCGGATCAGCGGCACGACCGCGAGCGGCAATTGCAAGCTCAGCACGACCTGGCTCGCGACCAGCAACTGATTCGAGCCATGCTGGCCGAACACGCCCACCGCGAGCAGGGCCGGCCCGATCGCGAGCGCACGCGTGAGCAGCGCGCGTTTCCAGCGCGGTAACCGCAGCCGCAGGAAGCCCTCCATCACCGTCTGACCGGCCAGCGTGCCGGTGACGGTCGCGCTGAGTCCGCACGCGAGCAGCGCCGTCGCGAACAGGATGCCGGCCCAGCGGCTGCCGACGAGCGGCGCGATCAGCCGATGCGCATCGGCCAGATCGGTCACGTCGCGATGACCGCTGGCATAGAACACGGCCGCCGCGACGATCAGCAGCGCCGCGTTGATCACGAACGCGAACGCAAGCGAGCCGAAAGTATCGAGATTGACGACGTGCAGCGCGGCTTTGATCTGCGCGTCGCTGCTGTCGGGCGCGTGATGCTTGACCAGCGCCGAATGCAGATACAGGTTGTGCGGCATGACCGTCGCGCCGACGATGCCCGCCGCTAGCCACAGCATGCCCGCGCTTCTGATCAGCTCCAGGCTCGGCGCGGTGCCGGCCAGCGCCGCGTGCCAGTCGGGCCGCGCGAGCGCGAGCTGCACGACGAAGCACAGGCCGACGAAGCCGATCAGCGCGGCGATCACCGCCTCCAGCCTGCGGCCGCCTTTCTGCTGGAGCGCGAGCAGCGCGAAGGTGCAGACCGCCGACATCAGCACGCCGACCGTCAGCGACACGCCGAGCAGCAGTTGCAGCGCGACCGCGCTGCCGACCACCTCGGCGACATCGCAGGCGACGATCGCGACCTCGCTCGTCATCCACAGGAACAGCGTCGCGCGCCGGCCATTGCGCTCGCGGCACAATTGCGCGAGGTCGCGCCCGGTCACGACGCCGAGGCGCGACGACAGCCATTGCATCAGCATCCCCATCAGGCTCGACAGCAGCACGATGCCGAGCAGGCGGTAGCCGTAGCCCGCGCCGGCGCCGAGCGCGGTCGCCCAGTTGCCGGGATCGATATAGCCGACTGCGATCAGCGCGCCGGCGCCGAGGAACGAGAACCAGTGCGCCGGACGCGTCGGCTCGCCCGGCAGGCGCCGGCGCGGGTTGGGACGCATCGCGAAAGGATTGGTGTTCATCGTGCCCGAGCTTGTGGGAAACGCATCCTGCTGCAAGTCACATGCCCATCGCGCGCGCGCAGCGGCTGGCCGGCCGTCGCGCGACGACGTCGCACAATACGCATCAAAAGATCATGATAGGAGCATTCGTGGCGGCGCCGCGGCGCATGAAAGGCGCGCCGGACGCCGACGCGGCTCTGCACCGGCAAGCACCGTCCGACACTCGCGCGCGCCAGAGCGGCGCACCGCCCAGGTGCGAGCCAACGCCGAGCTGACAACCAGATAACAGCGACTCGACGAAACCCTCGCAGCCGGTGCCCAGCGCGGATAAAGCGCGGCCGACGACCGCGTATTTTTCGGTAGACACGCGCCGCCGATAACCCGTTAAAATTGCGCCCATTTTGCAAGGGTGCGGCCAGAGCCTGTACCGTTTGCGCGACAGCTCCGGGTTTTTTTTTGTGCGGGCAATAATTGGTGGTAGTTTTCGGGGTTTTCAGGGGACCGTGCGGGCGACGGCGCGGCTTGAGTGACGAGAGGATCGGAGAACGGGATGAACAAGCGGATAGTGGGGCATATGGCGGCGCTGATCTTGTGCGCGGCGCCGTGGTTGACGGCCGCTGCGAAGGATACGCAGCTCAACGTGTATAACTGGTCCGACTACATCGCGAAGGACACAATACCGAACTTCACCAAACAGACCGGCATCCAGGTCAAGTACGACAACTACGACAGCGACGACACGCTGCAGGCGAAGCTGCTCACCGGTCACTCGGGCTACGACATCGTCGTGCCGACCAGCAACTACGCGGGCAAGCAGATCGCCGCGGGCATCTTCGAGCCGCTCGACAAATCGAAGCTGCCGAACCTGAAGTACCTCGACCCGTCGCTGATGGCGCTCGTCGCCGGCGCCGATCCGGGCAACAAGTACGTGGTGCCCTGGGCGTACGGCACGACCGGCCTCGGCTACAACGTGACGAAGGTCCAGCAGATCCTCGGCAAGGACGCGCCGCTCGATAGCTGGGACATCCTGTTCAAGCCGGAATACATCTCGAAGCTGAAGGCCTGCGGCGTGTCGGTGCTCGACGCACCGGACCAGATGTTCGCAGCCGCGCTGCACTACATAGGCAAAGACCCGATGAGCACGAACCCGGCCGACTACCGCGCCGCGCTCGCGATGCTGAAAAAGATCCGCCCGTACATCACGCAGTTCAACTCGTCGGGCTACATCAACGACCTCGTCGGCGGCGACATCTGCTTCGCGTACGGCTGGTCGGGCGACGTCGTGATCGCCAAGCATCGCGCGATCGAGGCGAACAAGCCGTACAAGATCGAGTACTTCGTGCCGAAGGGCGGCGCGCCGGTGTGGTTCGACGTGATGGCGATTCCGAAGGATGCGAAGCACAAGGAAGCCGCGCTCGAGTGGATCAACTACATCGAGACGCCGCAGGTGCACGCCGCGATCACCAACGCCGTGTACTACCCGAGCGTCAATATGGAAGCGCGCAAGTACGTGGACAAGGACGTCGCGAACGATCCGGCCGTGTACCCGTCGCCGGAAACCATCAAGACGCTGTTCCTGTTGAAACCGCTGCCGCAGGAAATCCAGCGGCTGCAAACGCGGCTGTGGACCGAGTTCAAGTCCGGCCGCTAAGCGCGACAACAAACAGATAAGCAGCCTATGAAGCCCTCGGTGTTCACCGGGGGCTTTGTTCGTCAAACGCCGGAGTGAAGCAGCATTATGATGAGTAGTGACCAGCCGGGCGCGCTGGCCGGGACGGCCGTGCCGTCGACGGGCTCGAACGCCGTGACGGGAGACGCAGCGGAGCAGTTCATCCAGATCGTCGATGTCGTGAAGAAGTTCGGCGAGACCGTCGCGGTCAAAGGGGTCAATCTGACGGTGAAGAAGGGCGAGCTGTTCGCGCTGCTCGGCAGCTCGGGCTGCGGCAAGTCGACCCTCCTGCGCATGATGGCCGGGCTCGAAACCGTGACGTCGGGCAAGATCCTGATCGATGGCGAAGATCTCGCGCAACTGCCGCCGTATCGCCGGCCGGTCAACATGATGTTCCAGTCGTACGCGCTCTTTCCGCACATGACGGTCGAGGCGAACGTCGCGTTCGGCCTCAAGCAGGAAGGTGTGCCGAAGGCCGAGCTGAAAGATCGCCTGCACAACGCGCTCGAACTCGTGCAGATGGGCCGCTTCGCGAAGCGCAAGCCGCATCAGCTGTCGGGCGGGCAGCAGCAGCGCGTTGCGCTCGCGCGCTCGCTCGTCAAGCGGCCGAAGCTGCTGCTGCTCGACGAGCCGATGTCGGCGCTCGACAAGCAGATCCGCCAGCGCACGCAGATCGAGCTCGTCAACATTCTCGACCAGGTCGGCGTCACCTGCATGATGGTCACGCACGATCAGGAGGAAGCGATGACGATGGCCAACCGCCTCGCCGTGATGAGCGAAGGCCAGATCGTGCAGCTCGGCACGCCGCATGAAGTCTACGAGTACCCGAACAGCCGTTTCTCGGCGGAATTCATCGGCTCGACCAATCTGTTCGAAGGCCGCACGGTCGAGGACGAGCCCGATCACGTGTTCATCGAAACGCCGGATCTGACGTGCCATTTGCACGTCAATCACGGCATCACCGGTCCGCTAGGCATGCCGGTGACGATCTCGGTGCGCCCCGAACGCATCGCCCTCACGCGTAAGCCGCCGGAGGGCGCCTACAACTGGGGCAGGGGCGTCGTCACGAATATCGCGTACATGGGCGGCTATTCGCTGTATCACGTGAAGCTCGACGGCGGCAAGACCGTGATCGCGAACGTGACGAGCCTGGCGCTCACTGAAATCGATCCGCCATCCTGGGGCGACGAAGTCTACGTGCGCTGGAGCGCATCGGCCGGCGTGGTGCTGACGTCATGAAAGAGGCGCTTTCGTCGTTTTTCGCGTGGCCCGTGCGGCGTCTGAAGTTCAGGGGACGCACCGCGGTGGTGGCGGGGCCGTTCATCTGGCTGCTGCTGTTCTTCCTCGTGCCGTTCCTGCTGGTCGTGAAGATCAGCTTCGCCGATTCGCAGCTCGGCATTCCGCCGTACACGCAGCTCGTCACCTTCGCGGAAGGCGCGCTGCACATCACGCTGGATCTGTCGCACTACGCGTTTCTGTTGACCGACAGCCTGTACTTCGCGACCTATGTGAATTCGGTCGTGGTCGCGGCGATTTCGACCGTGCTGTGTCTGCTGATCGGCTATCCGATGGCGTACTACATCGCGCGCTCCAATCCGGCCACCCGCAATCTGCTGATGATGGCCGTGATGCTGCCATTCTGGACCTCGTTCCTGATCCGCGTGTACGCATGGATCGGCATTCTGAAGAACAACGGGCTGCTGAATAACTTCCTGATGTCGGTCGGCTTGATCCATTCGCCGATCGAGCTGTATCACACGAACACGGCGGTCTATATCGGCATGGTCTATTCGTACCTGCCGTTTCTCGTGATGCCGCTGTACGCGCATCTCGTGAAAATGGACCTGACCTTGCTGGAAGCCGCCTACGACCTCGGCGCGAAGCCGTGGAAGGCGTTCTGGCAGATCACGCTGCCGCTGTCGAAGAACGGCATCATCGCGGGCTGTCTGCTGGTGTTCATTCCGGCGGTCGGCGAGTACGTGATTCCTGAGCTGCTCGGCGGCGCGAACACGCTGATGATCGGCCGCGTGATGTGGAATGAGTTCTTCGACAACGCCGACTGGCCGATGGCGTCCGCCGTCACATGCGCGATGGTGTTGCTGCTGCTGGTGCCGATGGCGCTGTTCCAGCATGCCCAGGCGAAGGCATTGGAGGAGGGCCGCCAATGAAGCCGAATCGCATGCTGCAGCTGATCGCTCTGGGCGTCGGCTTTCTGTTTCTGTATATCCCGATCGTCAGCCTCGTCGTGTATTCGTTCAACGAATCGCAACTGGTGACGGTGTGGACGCGCTTCTCGACGCGCTGGTACGCGGCGCTGTTGCAGGACGGCGAGCTGATCACGTCGGCGTGGCTGTCGCTGCGTATCGGCCTGCTCACGGCGTTCGCGTCGGTGATCATCGGTACGTGGGCCGGCTTCGTGCTCGCGCGTATGGGGCGCTTTCGCGGCTTCACGCTGTACACCGGCATGATCAACGCGCCGCTGGTGATCCCCGAAGTGATTCAGGGCATCTCGCTGTTGCTGCTGTTCATCGAAATGGCGCGCTGGATCGGCTGGCCGGCCGAACGCGGCATCTTCACGATCTGGATCGGTCACGTGATGCTGTGTATTTCGTACGTCGCGATCATCGTGCAATCGCGCGTGCGCGAACTGCATCCGTCGCTCGAGGAAGCCGCGCTCGACCTCGGCGCGACACCGCTGCGCGTGTTCTTCTTCGTCACGCTGCCGCTGATCTCACAGGCGCTGGTGGCGGGCTGGCTGCTGTCGTTCACGCTGTCGATCGACGACCTGGTGCTGTCCGCGTTCCTGTCGGGTCCCGGTTCGACGACCTTGCCGCTCGTCGTGTTCTCGCGCGTGCGACTTGGTCTGAACCCGGAGATGAATGCGCTCGCGACGCTGTTCATCGCGGTCGTCACGGTCGGCGTCGTCGCGGCGAACTTCTTCATGCAGCGCGCGGAGCGCAGGCGGGCCGTGATGGCGGTTTGAGCTTGCGCGACGCGCGGGCATCGCGCGCCACGCGTGACCGAACTGGAAATCGCGGCACTCACTTCTTCTGACGATAGCGATGATCGAGTCCCTTCTGCGCGTGCTGGACTGGCAACCGCTCTATCGGCTGTGGGAACTGATCGTGATCATCGTGAAGTTTCTGTGGGAGCTGTTGCAGTTGCTGAGCGGTGGCGGGTAACGAATGCGCCGGCCCATGCCCGCGGCGCCGGATTGCCATTGTGCGGACTCAACGCGCGAAGCGGTAATCCTGCGGCCGCACGCGGCGCGTACGCTTGCGAAAGCTGAACGTGAAGCCGGGCCAGATCGCGGTGACTTTGCCGCTCTGCGTCTGATACCAGCTGCGGCAGCCGCTCGTCCACACCGCGTGCCGCATCTCCTGTTGCAAACGCGTGTTGAAATCGCGCTGCACGTCGGCGCGCAAGGTCATCGTGCGCGCATTCTGTTTGCGCAGCACGCGCAGGCAATCGCCGATATATCGCAGTTGCGACTCGATCATGTAGATCATCGAGTTATGGCCGAGCCCCGTGTTCGGGCCGACGATCATGAAGAAGTTCGGGAAGTTCGCGATGCTCGTGCCGAGATAGGCCTCGGGGCCATCGCGCAGCCATAGCGTGCTGAGGTCGGTGCCGTCGAGGCCGGTCACTTCGAACGGCGCGGGCACGTCGTTGACCTGGAAGCCGGTGCCGCAGATGATCGCGTCCGCGTGGTGGTGCACGCCGTCGTCGGTCACGATGCCATCCGCGACGATCTCGCGGATACCGCTCGTCACGACGTCGACGTTCGGCTGACAGACGGCCGGGTAATAGTCGCTCGACAGCAGCACGCGCTTGCAGCCGAGCCGGTAGTTCGGCGTGAGCTTCGCGCGCAGCGCCGGGTCCTTGACGCGTCGCTGCAGATAGCTGAGACCGAACTTCATCGGCATCTTCATCAGCTTCGGATTGACGACGAACGCGATCCCACGCGACTCGAGCTGCCAATAGATCGGGCTGCGAACGAAGCGCTGCGTGAACGGCAGCGTACGGAACAGCCATTGCGCGCGCAGGCCGATCGGCTTATCGCGCTTCGGCATCACCCACGGCGCGGTGCGCTGGAACAGAGCCAGATGCGCGACGCGCGGCTGGATTTTCGGCACGAACTGGATCGCGCTCGCGCCGGTGCCGATGACCGCGACGCGTTTGCCGTCGAGCGGATAGGCGTGATCCCAGCGCGCCGAATGGAACAGCTTGCCCTCGAAACGTTCGATGCCGGCGATGCGCGGCAGCGCGGGACGCGACAGCGGACCGTTCGCGGCGATCAGCACGTCGGCCTCGACGATTTCGCGCGCGCCGTTCGTGTCGAGCTCGACGAGCCAGATCTGCCGCGCTTCGTCGAAGCGCGCGGCGCTCACTTTCGCATTGCAACGCACGTAGCGATCGACGCCGTACTTGCGCGCGCAGTGCTGCAGATACGCGAGAATTTCGGCCTGGCTGCTGAACGAGCGCGACCACGCCGGATTCGCCTCGAACGAGAACGAATAGAGATGCGAGGGGACATCGCAGGCCGCGCCGGGGTAGGTATTGTCACGCCACGTGCCGCCGATGCCGCTCGCGGCCTCATAGATCGTAAACGACGTGATGCCCGTTTGCTGCAGACGGATGGCCATGCCGATGCCGGCAAAGCCACTGCCGACGATCGCAATGCGCAGCGCGCTGGACTCGCGCGGCGCGACGGGCAGGGGCGAAATCGCGCGTCTACAGCTGTCTACACACGGCTTAACGCGCAGGGTAGACAACTGTACACATCGCGTCAAGATCGTTTAGAGTGCAGCTATTAAACGCGCATACCGCGCGACGATTGAACGCACGATGACGACCGTCCCCGAAGCAGCGTCCGTCGCCGGCCCGGAGTTGCCGCCCGGCAAGCGCAAACTGATCGAAGCCGCGCTGCGGTTGACCGCCGGCGGCCGCAGTTTCGCGAGCCTCGGCTTGCGCGAGCTCGCACGCGAGGCGGGGCTCAATCCGAACACGTTCTACCGCCATTTCAGCGCGCTCGACGAGCTTGCGCATGAAGCCGTCGCCTCGGTGAGCCGACGGCTTCGGCCGATGCTGCGGCGCGAGCGCTGGCTCGCCGCGCACGACGAACCGCACAGCGTGCCGCGGCGCGCGTGCGTCGCGTTTTTCGCGTTCGCGCTCGCGAACCGCGAGGCGTTCCTGAGCGCGCTGGCCGAATACCACGGCACGTCGCCGGCTTTGCGCGAAGCGGTGCGCGCGAACCTGCACGAGGTGTCGGCGGAGATGGCGGACGACGTCGTGCAGCTCGAATTGATGCCGCGACTCGCGCGCGAGACCGTCGACGAAGTCTGCACGCAGATCGTGCTGCAACTGTTTCATCTATCCGCTGAATACATCGATGCGAACGGCGCGCGCCGCGACGCATTGATCGATTACGCGGAACGTTTCATCGTGCGGCTGTTTGCGGGAGCGGCCGTGCTCGCGCAGCACGAGGGTAGCCAGGCGGAGTCGGCGCGGGCCTGACTTGAACGAAGGCGGTACACAAAACCGGCAGGCAAAAAACAGGCTCCGCGAAGGAGCCTGTCTTTTCATTCGACGCGGATCGATCGGGTTCGATCAGGTATCGGTCCAACCGCCGGAATCGTCGTTGCTGCCCATGTCGATGCCGCCGCCGCTGCCGTCATCGTTCCAGTCGTTCGAACCCTGACCGAAGTCGAGGCCGCCGCCGTTTCCGCCGTCGTCGCCGCGCCGGCGCAGTTCGTCGGGGTCGACGACCACGTCGCGCTCGACTACGCGGTCACGCCCATGACTGAGCGCCTCGCCAAGCAGCACGCCGGTCAGCAGGCCGCCCATGCCGCCACCCATGCCACCGCCTTGCTGCACGATGACCTGCGGTTGCTGCTGATAGGGACCCTGTTGCGGATAAGGCGGTTGCGGGTTGCCGAAGCGCTCGGCTTCCTGCGCGTACGTCGATTGCTGAGCGCTGCCCACGGACGCAGCGGTCGGATCGGGCCGGCCGTCGGCGCGCGCGCGCAGGCTCGCGATGCGCTGCTCGAATTCGTCGAGTGCATAGGGCGGCAGCGGATTCTTGCCGTTCGACAGCGTTTCGACGGCGCCGCGCAACTGTTCTTCGGTCGCTTCGACGTCTTTCTCGAGCAACTCGTGACCCGGCGCGGTGGATAGCTTCACGTCGAGCTTGATCGAACGCACCGTGTTGAGCATGTCGGTGGCGCGCTTCAATTGCGCGCGGCGGTCCTCGTCGGCGCGCGTGTCTTCCTGGCTGCGCGCGCGGCGCAAGGTCCAGCGCAGTACGAGCGCGATCACCGCGATCAGAACAATGATACCGATCCACATACCCACCCCCGGACCATGCCGTTGTTGCGCTTGCGATATCATCGCCGACTGTTGCTGCACAGCAGGCGCATTCTGCTGCGCGAACGGATTCGCGGCGTGACGGGTGACGTTGCCGCCCGCGCGTTCCGCGTCGCGGCGCAGGCGCGCTTCGGTTTGCGCGAAGCGGCTCGGGTCGGTGAAGCGGATCTGCGGATCGAGCGTCTTTGCCTGTTGGAGCTGCGCGAGCGCTTCGGCGGAACGGCCTTCGCGATCGAGCACCTGGGCGTACAGATAGTGCGCGTGTGCGTTGTTCGGATGCGCTTGCAACACTTCGGTGAGGCCGGCGTCGGCCTGCTGCCAGTTGCCCTGCGACATCGCCGATTCGATTTGCTGGGCGCTCGGCACCGCGAACGCCGCGGCCGACACGAGCAGCAGCGAAGCGAAGGCGGTTGCGAAAAGTTTTTTCATTTGCGGACCGGGCGGGGCGCGCCCGTCTCCATCAGTCGATTGCGGTGGCTGCCTGTGGCGGCCGGTATGCCGGTCCGTTCAGAAGCGAGCGCACCGGCATGTACTGCTACTGCTGTCATTGCTGCGTGTACTTGCTGCGAGGAAGTACACGCATCCAGCACTTACTGCGCCGGCGTATTGAGCTGCTTCTTCAGCGCTTCGAGCCGATCGTCGACGGACGGGCCGCGGTTCAGATCCGCGAGCTTGTCGTCGAGCGCCTTGCCGCTTTTCTCGTCGGCGGAGTTCAGACGTGCGTCGGAACGCGCGTTCGACAGCGCGACTTTATCTTCGAGCTTCTGGAAATCCTCGGACAGGTTCTTGCCGCCGATGCCGCCGAGTGCGGTGGCCGCGGTATCTTTCGCCTGCGCGATCTGCTCCTTGGCTTGCAGGATGTTCGAGCGCGCGTTCAGGTCGTTGCGGCGCGTGCGCATGTCCTCGATCTGGCTCTTCAGTTGCGCGACCGACGGCTCCAGCGAAGTCAGTTCTTTGGTCAGCGCATCGCGTTCGGCTTCGGCCGTGGCCTGCGCGCCGAGCGCTTCACGCGCGAGCGCTTCGTCGCCGGACTGCAGCGCACGGCGAGCACCGTCTTCATACTTCTTCGCCTTGTCCGCGGCAACATCGCGCTTGCTTTGCTGGGTGGCGACCTGCGCCTGAATCTCGATCAGCGAGTTTTCGGCCTTGCCGATGCTGTCGTCGAGTTCGCGCACGATCTGGCGCGAGTCGCGCGACGGATCCTGCACCGAATCGGCCGCATCGTTCAAAAGACCTTTGAGCGTGCGCGAAATGCTGTCAAAAAGCGACATGAAAACCTCCAGAGAATGTGAGCGGCGCCGACGATGCGTGCGCGCCTGACTGCCTTGAACTACTGCTACTTTACGCCGCCGTGCGCCACGCGGCGCAACGTTCGGACCGGAGTTCGGGGCGCACTTGCCAATTGCAATAGCGCGGTCCGTTTTTGTTGAGGCGCAATGCCGGTCGAGGATTGCCTCGATGATGGAAAGCCGCGATGGGCATGGACTTGACGGCGGATCATGGACTTGACGGCGGATATTACACCACCGGCTGTCTTAAAGATGGCTTAATCGATGCGGCTTCCCGAAGGCTCGAACGATGCGCGAAAAGCCGCTGTTTGCGGGTGTGGGCGGGCGTTACCGAGCGGCGTTTCACGCAGGTGTCACCGATGTAACGAGATGCAACGGGGACTCGTTGCGTACGCTCGCCTGCTCGCTCGGATGCAGTGATTGCGGCTCGGTGCGCAGTAATTTTCCGTCACGCTTTGCGTCACGCGAAACGGCCGCCTTCGGCGCTCGGGTCGCTGTGCGGTTCGTCGTCGTCGGAGTCCTGGTCGTTGGGACGGCGCTTGAGTGAGTTGCGCAGACGCGCCGACGTGCCGGGCAGCTGTTTCGACGCGGCGTTGTCGATAGCGTCCGCTTCGGCGTTTTCCGCATTTTCGGCGGCTCGTGCTGCCGTCAGACGCGCGACGGCTTCGGCGGTGGCCGCGGCCTGTTCGTCCTGCTCGGCGGCGAGCGCGGCGGCGACGCCCGCGGGAAGCAGCGGGGCGGGGGCATCCACAGCGTCGGTCACGGGAGCGGGGCGACCGGCTTGCTGCATCGAGGGCGAATCCACGGCCTCGGCCGCGCCGGAAGCCGCGCTTGCCGCGCCAGCAGCCGCCGGAGCCGCCGCGTCTTTCTCATCCGCTTGCAGCGCTACCGGCAGCGCGGCGCGCGCATAGCGCGTACCGCGTGCGACGCGCTGCAGCGCCGCGTTCAGCGGATCGGGCGCGCGCGGCGCGCGCAGCCGGTCGACGATGCTCGCGGCCTTGACCTGCTCGCTGGTCGCGCCGAAGCTAAGCACCGCGCGCCGCATCAGTTCACTCACGCTGATGCCCAGATCCTCGGCAGTCGCGGTGATCGCACGTTTCTGCGCGGTCGTGACGAATACGACGATGCGCTCACTGGGCTTGGACATGATCGACTCGCAGTCTTGTTAGCGTGGGCGGATCGGCGCGTGCCTTCGGATACGGTGTCGGAACCCGTCATCGGAACTGCCGTTGGATCCCGCCGTTGGGGTCCCCGTCACGCGCATCGAGGGACGCGCGCGGGGTTCATCATATGACGAGTTGCGCCGCCACGGAACAAGCGCGGTGCGAAAATCCCGTGGCATCAATGAGTTGTAGTGTTTGCGGCCGGTTTGTCCACAGCCCTTTCAACAGAAAATGTTGATAACCCCGCATAAGCTGCGCGTCGCGCGCACGCTGCAATGCGCGCTGCGCGAAATTACAGACCCTTACCAGGAAAAGTCGGCCGGCAAAGGGAATTCTTACAAAAAAACTGCCTTGGACCGCTGCCGATTTCTTTAAAATGTGCTGTTACGTTACGCCGGACATGGTCCGAGGCGTGCCGTGCGGCCGGCCGGGGGCAAGGTCCGCAGGGCGGCGTACGTCCCGGCCAGGATGTCGAACACGACCCATGCGCGCGCCGCGAGCGCGTGCAGACAGGCGCGCAGTTGCGGGCCCATTATTCCAGTCATGCCAATCATCAAACGACCGCATTCCTCGAACTCTCCGGCCGGTGAAGACCGGGACTCCCACCAACGCACCCCTGGACGCAATGCCGCTTCGCGCGAGCCCGAGCGCGGCCGTCGATCGATCGGCGCGTCGCTCGTGCTGTGGTTCTTCGGCCTGATCGCGACCTTCGTCGTGGTCGGGGCGCTGATCGTCGGCTATGCGCTCGTCGTGATGGGGCCGCAATTGCCGTCGCTCGACGCGCTGACCGACTATCGCCCGAAAGTGCCGCTGCGCGTCTACACCGCCGATCACGTGCTGATCGGCGAATTCGGCGAGGAGCGGCGCAGCCTCGTTCGCTTCCAGGACATCCCCGACCAGATGAAAAAAGCGGTGCTCGCGATCGAGGACTACCGCTTTTACGAACACGGCGGCGTCGACTTCGTCGGCATCCTGCGCGCCGGTTTCGCCGACCTTGCGCATGGCGGCGCGTCGCAGGGCGCGAGCACGATCACGATGCAGGTCGCGCGCAACTTCTTCCTCTCCAGCGAGAAGACGTACACGCGCAAGATCTACGAGATGCTGCTCGCGTACAAGATCGAGCGCGCGCTGACGAAAGACCAGATCCTCGAGCTGTACATGAACCAGATCTATCTGGGCGAGCGCGCGTACGGCTTCGCCGCGGCCGCGCGCGTGTACTTCGGCAAGGACCTGAAGGACCTCACGCTGGCCCAGGCCGCGATGCTCGCGGGCCTGCCGAAGGCGCCGTCCGCGTATAACCCGGTCGTCAATCCGAAGCGCGCGAAGATCCGTCAGGAGTACATTCTGCGACGCATGCTCGAGCTGAACTACATCACGCAGCAGCAGTACGACCAGGCCGTGAAGGAAGAGATTCACACGAAGAATCCGGGCAACGAGTACAGCGTGCACGCCGAGTACGTCGCCGAAATGGTGCGGCAGATGATGTACGCGCAGTACAAGGACGAAACCTATACGCGCGGCCTGAACGTGACCACCACGATCGATTCCGCCGATCAGGACGCCGCGTATCGCGCGGTGCGCAAGGGCGTGATGGACTACGAGCGGCGCCACGGCTATCGCGGACCGGAAGGCTTCGTGCAGTTGCCCGAGGCGGGCGACGACCGCGACCAGACGATCGACGACGCGCTGACCGATCACCCGGACAACGGCGAGATCATCGCCGGCGTGGTGACGGACGCGAGCGCGAAGCAGGTGGCCGCGCAACTGGTCGACGGCACCCAGGTGACGGTGTCGGGCGACGGCCTGCGCTTCGTCGCCGCGGCGCTGAGCCCGCGCGCGAACGCGACGCTGCGCATCAAGCCGGGTTCGATCGTGCGCCTCGTCGCCGACGACAAGGGCAACTGGCAGATCACGCAGCTGCCGCAGGTCGAGGGCGCGCTCGTGTCGCTGACGCCGCAGGACGGCGCGATCCGCGCGCTGATCGGCGGTTTTGACTTCAACAAGAACAAGTTCAACCATGTAACGCAAGCGTGGCGGCAGCCGGGTTCGAGCTTCAAGCCGTTCATCTATTCGGCGGCGCTCGACAAGGGGCTCGCACCGGCGACGATCATCAACGACGCGCCGCTGTACTTCCCGCCGAGCACGCCGGGCGGCGACGCGTGGGAGCCGAAGGACGACGACCAGCCTGATGGTCCGATGTCGATGCGCCTCGCGCTGCAGAAGTCGAAGAACCTCGTGTCGATCCGCATCCTGTCGTTCATCGGCACCAGGTACGCGCAGGACTTCGTCACGCAGCGCTTCGGCTTCGACGCCGACAAGACCCCGCCGTATCTGCCGATGGCGCTGGGGGCGGGCCTCGTCACGCCGCTGCAATCGGCGGGCGCGTACTCGGTGTTCGCGAACGGCGGCTACCGGATCAATCCGTATCTGATCAACGAAGTGACCGACGCGCGTGGCGTGGCGATCTCGCGCGCGCAGCCGCTCGTCGCTGGGCACGACGCACCGCGCACGCTCGAGCCGCGTAACGCATACATCATGAACAGCCTGTTGCACTCGGTCGCGACCGCGGGTACGGGCGCGGGCACCAACGTGTTGAAGCGCTCGGACCTGCAGGGCAAGACCGGCACGACCAACGACGCGAAGGACGGCTGGTTCGCCGGCTATCAGCAGTCGCTGGTGGCGGTCGCGTGGATGGGCTACGACCAGCCGAAGAGTCTCGGCAGCCGCGAATTCGGCGCGCAGCTCGCGCTGCCGATCTGGGTCGAGTACATGCAGCGCGCGCTGCGCGGTGTGCCACAGGCCGAGCCGCAGCAACCCGACGGTGTGACGGTGATGAACGGCGAGCTGTTCTTTACCGACAAGTTGCCGGGGCAAGGCTTCGTCGCGAGCATCGGTCTCGATTCGGGCAATCCGATGGCCGGCGCGACCGATGCGGTGGGCGGGGTCGGCCCGGCGGGCATGACGCCGCCGGTGGTGCCGCCGCCGAGCGTGTCGACGACCGAGAAGAAGCAGATCATGGATCTGTTCGAGTCGAACAAGCCTTGATGTCTCGGATGGCGGGTGCGCGGGGGGCCGCGGATTCTTAAGCGATACGGGCACCGGCCCGCTCTCGCCGCATGCCGTCATGTCAGCGGCGAAACACCTCGACGCGAGGCACATCGTCGGAAAAAGCGGACTGAAGTGCCCACTCCTCGTAGCGTTTCGCGCCGGCAAGATGTTCCGATAACTTCATGGTCAGATCATCCGAGATTTAGTTGGATGTCACCGTGTTCGTCGTCCCAACCGATGCAGGCGCAGAAGCCGAAGTCGCCGCAGCCGATGATGCGCCTGCCTGATCAACCAGCGGATTCCCCATCGCCTGAAACAACGCCGCCGTATCCGTCAGCCGCGCGCTCATATAGCGGATCTCATCGAGCTGCGCGTTGCGCCATTGCTGCTCGCTCGAACGCGTCGCGGCGACGGGCAGCGCGCCGAGCCGATAGCGCGCCGAGGTCTCGTTGAACACACCCTGTGCCGAACGCGCGGCGACGTTCGCGGCGTCGAGCGACTGCGCGTCGTGCTCGAGTGAGGCGAGCGTGTCGGCGACGTTCTGAAACGCGGCCAGCACAGTCTGTTTGTACTGCGACACGCTCGCTTCGTACGTGTGCTGCGCCGCGCGGCGCTGCGCGAGCAGCGCGCCGCCATGAAACAGCGGTTGCGACAGCGACGCGCCGATGCTCCAGATGGCCCCCGCACCGGACATCGCGACCGGCCAGCTAAACCCGCCTTGTCCCATCGATGCCGACAGCGACAGACTCGGGAACATCTGCGCGGTGGCGACGCCGACATCGGTCGCAGCGGCCTTCAGCGCGGCGTCGGCGGCCTCGATGTCAGGCCGCGTGCGCAGCAATTCCGACGGCACGACGACCGGGACCTTCTCCGGCACATGCAACTGCGCGAGATCAATGTCGTCCGGCGCGGCATCGGGCGTGCGGCCGAGCAGCACCGCGAGCGCGTGACGCGTAGTGAGCCACTGCTGCTTCAGCGCCGGCAGACTTGCCGACACGCTCGCCGCGCTCTGCTGCGCGTTCAGCAGATCGGCATGCGATACCGCGCCGAGCGCGAAGCGCCGCTCGGTATCGCGTGCCTGATCGTTGGCGAGGACCACGAGCCGCTCGGTCGTGTCGATCTGAGCATGCAGCGCGGCGCTCGTGATCGTCGCGGTCACGATGTTCGCGGCGAGCGCGCGCCGCGCCGCCTCGAGCTGGTAGACCTGCACGTTCACGCGCGCGGCGAGCGCCGCGTTCGCGAGACGCGCGGCGCCGAACAGATCGAACGTGTAGTGCGCCTGCAACTGACCGACGAACACGTTGTACAGAAACGTGTTCGGTCCGATCTCGGGGATCGCGAGCGCGCGATTGCGGGTGACCTGGCCGCCGGCGTCGATGGTCGGCAGCAGCGAGCTGCCGACCTGCGCGCGCAATTGCTCGCGCGCGGCGGAGAGACTGCGGTCGGTCGCGTCGAGCGTCGGACTATTGCGCAGGCCTTCGTCGACGAGCGCGTTCAGCGCATCCGAGCGGTACAGCTTCCACCATTCGGGCACCGGCTGCGCGCCGGTCACGAACTGCTGCGTGACGCCCTGCGCGGGCACGGTTTGCGTCGGTAGCGGCTCGGCACCGTAGTGCGCGGGCTGCGGCATCGCGGGCGCGTCGCCGTTCGGTCCGAACGAGCAGGCGCCGAGCATGCAGGTGATGCTGGCGATGCTGGTGGCAAGCGTGGTACGGGCCAGCGCGTCGAAGCGCGCGCGGCGGTGGCGGGAGAGGGCAGGAATAGTCGTGCTTGTGCTCATGCTCAGTTACCCGTGTGCGTGGCGCCGGCACCGGACGGCGTCTGCGGCTCGCGCTCGTCGGCGCGTACGCGGAACGACGCGGCGTACAACGCGGGCAGATAGAACAGCGTGAGGATCGTCGCGCTCGTGATGCCGCCCATCAGCGCGCTCGCCATCGGCCCGAAGAAGTTCGAGCGCAGCAGCGGGATCAGCGCGAGCACGGCGGCCGCGGCGGTCAGCGTGATCGGCCGGAAGCGCCGCACGGTCGCGCCGACGATCGCATCGAAGCGCTTGTGCCCCGACGCAATGTCCTGCTCGATCTGATCGACGAGAATCACCGAGTTGCGCATGATGATGCCGAACATCGCGATCACGCCGAGCATCGCGACGAAGCCGAACGGCTGGCCGAACAGCAGCAAGGTGAGCACGACGCCGATCAGGCCGAGCGGCGCGGTCAGCACGACCATCAGCACGCGCGCGAAGCTTTGCAGTTGGATCATCAGCAGCGTGAGCACCGCGATCACCATGATCGGAATCTGCGCGTTGATCGAGGTTTGACCCTTGGCGCTTTCCTCGACGGAGCCGCCAATCTCGATCCGGTAGCCGACCGGCAGCGTCGCGCGGATCGGCGCGAGCGCGCGGTCCACCGCGTGCGTGACGTCGATGCCTTGCGCGCCGGCCGACACGTCCGACTGCACGGTGATGGTCGGCTGACGGTTGCGTTCCCAGATCACGCCGTATTCGAGGTCGTTGCGCAGATGTCCGAGCGTGCCGAGCGGCACCGGGCCGTTGGGCGTCGGCATCGCGAGCGTGGTCAGCCGCGACGGGTCGACGCGTTCGGCGCGCGGCGCGCGCAGATCGACGCTGATCAGCTTGTCGCGCTCCCGATACTGCGTGACCGTGTAGCCGGACATCGTCATCGCGAGGAAGCTGGCGATGTCTTCGGACGTCACGCCGAGCTCGCGCGCGCGTTTCTGGTCGATCTCGAAGCGCACCGAGCGCTCGGCGGGTTCGTCCCAGTCGAACTGCACGTTGCGCGTGCCGCGATTGGCGCGCATCGTCGCGGCGACGCGTTCGGCGATCGAGCGCACGGTCGCGATGTCGTCGCCGCTCACGCGGAACTGCACCGGATAGCCGACCGGCGGCCCGTTCTCGAGGCGCGACAGGCGCGTGCGGATCGCCGGGAAGTTGTTGAGCAACTCCGGTTCGAGCCACTGCGCGAGCTTCTCGCGATCCTTGACCGACTTCGCGGTGATCACGAACTGTGCGAAGTTCGGCTGCTGCAATTGCTGATCGAGCGGCAGATAGAAGCGCGGCGCGCCGGTGCCGACGAAGCTGATTGAGTGATCGATTTCAGGCCGCCCTTTGAGAACCTGTTCGAGGCGCTGCGCCTGGCGCAGCGTTGCATCGAACGACGCGCCTTCGGGCAGCCGCACATCGACCAGCAACTCCGGCCGGTCCGAGCTCGGGAAGAATTGCTGCGGCACGAGCGAGAAGCCGGCCATCGCGAGCACGAACAGCAGCACGGTGATCGCGAGCACGACGAAGCGCCGCTCGATGCACCAGCCGATCCAGCCGCGCAAACGCGTGTAGAAGCGCGTGTCGTAGATGTCATGTTCGTGATCGTCAGGCTCGTGCGCATGGCGCCTGCGCTCGGGCAGCATGTGATAGCCGAGCAGCGGAATCAGCACGACCGCCGCGAGCCACGACGCGATCAGCGCGATCGCCGACACCTCAAAGATCGAGCGCGTGTACTCGCCGGTGCTCGACTTCGCGAGCGCGATCGGCAGGAAGCCGGATACGGTGACGAGCGTGCCGGTCAGCATCGGAAACGCGGTGCTGGTGTACGCGAAGGCCGCGGCGCGCGTGCGGTTCCAGCCTTGCTCGAGCTTCACCGACATCATTTCGACCGCGATGATCGCATCGTCGACGAGCAGGCCGAGCGCGAGCACGAGTGTGCCGAGCGATACCTTGTGCAGGCCGATATCGAACAGGTACATGCACAACGCGGTGACCGCGAGCACCACCGGAATCGAGATCACGACCACCATGCCGGTGCGCACGCCGAGCGACACGAGGCTCACGATCAGCACGATCGCGACCGCTTCGGCGACCGCTTCGAGGAAGTCGTTGACCGAGCGCGCGACCGCGTGCGGCATGCTCGATACTTCGACGAGATTCAATCCGGCGGGCAGCGCGGCGCGCAGTTGCGTCATCTGCTGATCGAGCGCGCGGCCGAGGCGGATCACGTCGCCGCCCGGCTGCATCGTCACGCCGATGCCGAGTACGGGTTTGCCGCCGAAGCGCATCTGTGTGACGACCGGGTCGTCGTAGCCGCGCTTGATCGTCGCGATGTCGCCGAGACGGAGCGTGCGGTTGTTGATGCGGATCAGCGTGTCGGCGAGCGCGCCCACGTCGTTGAACTGGCCGCTCGGGCGCACGAACACGCGGTCGTCCGTGGTGGTCAGCGTACCCGCGGGAGCGATCGTGTTCTGCGCGTTGATCGCCTGCCCAAGCTGTTGTGGCGAGATGCCGAGACGCGTCAACTGCGTGTTCGCGATCTCGATGTAGATGTGCTGATCGGGATCGCCGAAATAGTCGACCTTGCCGACGCCCGGCACGCGCAGCAGCACCGAGCGTAGCTGGTCCGCGTAATCGTGCAGTTGCGCGGCGGAAAAGCCGTCGCCTTCGAGCGTGTAGATGTTGGTGTAGACGTCGCCGAATTCGTCGTTGAAGAACGGGCCCTGGATGCCCGGCGGCAAGGTCGACGCGATGTCGCCGACTTTCTTGCGCACCTGGTACCACGTCTCGGGCACCTGGCTCACCGGCGCCGAGTCCTTCATCGTGAAGAAGATCAGCGATTCGCCGGGACGCGAGTAGCTGCGCACGAAATCGATGTACGGCGTTTCCTGCAGCTTGCGGCCGATGCGATCGGTCAGCTGCTCCTGCACCTGGCGCGCGGTGGCACCCGGCCAGAACGTGCGGATCACCATCACGCGGAACGTGAAGGGCGGGTCTTCCGACTGCGCGAGCCGCGTGTAGGCGAGGATGCCGAACGCGGTGGCGAGCGCGATCAGGAATACGACCAGCGCCTGATGACGCAGCGCCCACGCGGACAGATTGAAGCGTCCTTCTTCGTGCGACGTGCTCATGAAGCGAAGTCCTCGGGATGCAGCGGCGCGATCGCGCGAACTTTCTGGCCGGCGCTCACGGTGTGCACGCCCTGCAGCACGACGCTTTCGCCATCTTTCAGGCCATCGCTGACGACGAACGTGCGCTCGTAGTAGCGCGTGACGGTCACGCGACGCAGCTCGAGCGTGTTGTCCGCGGCGCGCACGACCCACACGGCCGGTTCGCGCCCCTCGTGAAACAGCGCGGTGACCGGCAGCGTGAACACGCCGCGCTGAGCGGCCGCCGCGGCGAGCGGCACGGCCGGCGTGACGTCGGCGGTCATGCCGAGGCGCACGTCGGCGCCGGCATCGAGCAGGGTCAGACGCGCGCGCCAGGTGCGGCTCTGCGGATCGGCGGCCGGCGACAGCTCGCGCACGCGTGCGCCGAGCTTGCGGCCCGGCAGCGCGGCGAGCGTGACGCTCGCGTTCTGGCCGACCGCGAATGCGGCGAGCGCGCTTTCGGGCACGTCGCACAGCACGTCGACGTCGCCGCTCCACGCGAGGTTGTAGACGGCCTGACCCGCCGACACGTTCTGGCCCGTGTCCGCCTGTTCAGCCGTGATGACGCCCGCATGACCGGCGACGAGCGTCGTGTACTGCAGCTGGTTCTTCGCGAGTGCCGCCTGCTGCTGCGCCTGATCGCGCTGCGCGAGCGCGGACGCGTAGGCGTTGGTGGTCTGTTCGAGCTGCGCGGGCGCGATCAGGTTTTCTTTGGCCTGCGCCCTGTCGCGTTCGAGCTGCTGCTGCGCATAGACGAGGTTGTGCTGCGCGGCGTCGAGCTGCGCCTGCGTGCTCGCGGCGTTTTTCTGCGCATCGGCCGGGTCGAGCAGCGCGACGACTTCGCCGCTTTTCACCGTGTCGCCGAGCCGTACCCGCCGCTCGATGATCTTGCCGGCGACGCGGAACGACAGCGGCGTCGAGTAGCGCGCCTGCACTTCGCCGGGCAGCGACGCCGCCTGCAGCGCGTGGCCGTCCGCATGCACGGCGAGCGCGACCACCGGGCGCGGCGCGGGCGCCGCGGCTTCCTTCTTCGAGCAGGCCGCGAGCGCTAGCACGCCTGCCAGCGCCAGCGCGCAGGTCTGCCTGGAGAAACCGCGGTGAGAGGATGGGGGAGACTGCTGGCGCATCGCTGACGATGCGGGAGAACCGGGACGCTTCACAATTACCCCAACTGGAGACAGCGAACGAACACGGCAAGCCGCGCGGCCCGCCAGCGAAGACCCGCATGCCGCGTCATGCTAATGGCATACAGGGATGGCTTTGAATGAAGAGATGAATTCTAATACACTCATGTATCTGAATGTATAGATGGATTTGAATTCTTTTGGGTGCTAGGCTTGCGGCCATGAAACGTCAAAGACTGACAAGAGAGCAGAGCAAGGACCAGACGCGGGAGCGGCTGCTCGATGCCGCGCAGGCAATTTTCATGAAGAAGGGCTTCGTCGCGGCGAGTGTCGAGGACATCGCGGCGGCGGCTGGCTATACACGCGGCGCGTTCTATTCGAACTTCCGCAGCAAGACCGAGCTGTTTCTGGAGCTATTGCGGCGCGATCACGAAGCGATGCAGGCGGGCCTGCATGCGATCTTCGAAAGCGCGGCGTCGCGCGAGGAGATGGAGGCGCGCGTGCTGCGCTACTACAGCTCACTGCATCGCGAGAACAAGCGTTTTCTGTTGTGGGTCGAGGCGAAGCTACTGGCGGTGCGCGACGGCCGTTTCCGGCTGCGCTTCAACGCGTTCATGCACGAAAAGATCGAACAGTTGAGCGCCTATGTGCGCGAGTTCTCGGAGCGCGTGGGCACGCCGATGTCGATGCCGCCCGAGCAACTCGCGATCGGCCTGATGGGTCTGTGCGACGGCGTGCAGTTCTTCTACACGGTCGATCCGCAGAATGTGCCGGCGGAGATGGCCGAAACGGTGCTGGCGGGGTTTTTCTCGCGCGTGGTGTTCGGGCGCGATGCGTAACGGTAGGCGTTGAGCCTGGAGGCGCAGATGCGCGAATGCGCGACCCGGAGGGATCGCGCATCAGATACGGTTCAAGGCGGAAAAATCATTCGACCGGCAGTTGCGCGCAGGCCTCGGCGGCGGGCGCCGCGCACGCGAACGCGTATTGGCCGCTGGCGTCGAGGAATTTTTCCCCGGCGTGCAGGGCAACCTTGATATCGGGGCAGCGCTCGTAACCGATATAGGCCGAGCTCGCGGCGGCCGACCAGCAAACCAGCGAAAACGCGATCTTTTCCAGCAGACGAAAACGATGTGGCATGGCGGTGTAGCGGTAACTTTCTTTGGCCGCCATCTTACCAGCAAACTAGGGTTTATACCTAGCTAAAATCCACGATAGACGTCGTAATAGTGGCGCGATGGACACGCCGCGCCGAATCTGACCGGAATGTCATGTCTGGGTCAGGGTTGGGACATGTCCTATCGCTAGAATCGGTTGCGTTGGGCGGACCCGCGCGCGCCCATGCGGCGCGGGTCGACACAGGCGGCAACGGTTGCGCCGGCCCGGCTTTACCGAGGCAGGAGTCGTCCCATGAATCAACTGCAGTCGATGCGCGTGTTCGTCAAGGTGGCGGACCTCGGCAGTTTCGTCGGCGCGTCGGGCGCGCTGGATGTGTCCACCGCGGTCGTCACGCGGCACGTCGCGGATCTCGAAGCGCGGCTCGGCACGCGACTGCTGAACCGCACCACCCGCCGTCTTTCGCTGACCGAATCCGGCGCGACCTATCTGGAGCGCGTACGCCACATCCTCGCCGATCTCGAAAGCGTCGAGCAGATGGTGGTGGCGCGCAATCACGAGCCGGTCGGCACGCTGCGCATCGTCGCGCCGGTCGTGTTCGGATTGCACAGTCTCGCGCCGGTCGTGCAGTCGTACGCGGCGCGCTATCCCGACGTCGTGCCCGACGTCACGCTCGCCGACCGCCACGTCGATCTGGTCGAAGAGGGCTTCGACGTCGGCATCCTGGCTGCGCGGCACATGCGCAGCGCGAGCATCGTCACGCGGCGGTTGACGACCGGCTACATGACGGTTTGCGCGACGCCCGAGTATCTGGCGCAACACGGCACGCCGAAGCGCCCCGAGGATCTGCTCAGGCATTCGTGCCTGAGCAGGCCGGCCGAGCAGGGCGGCGAGGAGCGCCTGTTCAATGGGCCGGACGGCGAAGTGCGGGTGCGGCCGACCAACGCGATCGCGGCGAACAACGCCGAGATGCTGCGGCAGTTCGCGCTGCTCGGCATGGGCGTGGCGATCCTGCCGAGCTACCTGATCGGCCGTGATCTGACGGCGGGGCGGCTCGTGCGTCTGCTCGACGCATACAGTCTGCCGCCCATCGAAATCACGATTGCGTATCCGAGCCGGCTGCATCTGCCGGCGAAGGTGCGGACGTTCATCGACCATCTGGTCGAGCATTTCCAGCCGGACAGCGCGCAGGCGCGGGATTCCCGTCGCGTGGCGCCGGTGCGGGTGGTGCCCGGGGTGAGCGGGTCCGACGCTCCGACGGCGCGCGAGATCGCCGACGAAGCGCTCGAAAACAGCCGCACGACGCGCCGTGTGACGCGGGTGGCGCGCGCGCGGATCGCGGCGTCGTCGCAGTTCTGACGTGTGAGGTGAGGCGAGGCGAGGCTGAATCCGGGTTCAGATCCCCAGGCCCGGGCCATAGTTGCCGCCGATCAGGCGCGTGACCGACTCGATGTCGACATAATCCTGCTCCGGCATACCATCGAGCATCGCCAACACCTCGTTGCTGGCGCCGGCTTCGCGCGCGGCGTCGACGAGTGCGTCCTTGTTGGTCGGGAATTCGACTTCGCTGAGAAAATCGGCGATCTGCAGATCGATCGATTCGCCGGGGATGTCCGAGGCCGTCATGGGCATGCTCCTGGTGAGCTTAAGTTAGTCACGTCGTTATTGCTGCCACGAAAAGCCAGCGCCTCGCCGCGATGAGTTTCTCGCAGTCTGTTGCAATCCCGCGCGCATCGCCGCCCCATCGTCATGACAGCCGGCGCAAACCGGGCAGGCGCGCCGTCGTAGCCGCGCCGCCGCCCGCCGTTGCGGCGGCCCTCACGTGGTCAGATGCTCGTTCTGCCCGGTCAGGCTGCGTTCCAGATGTCGGGACTTCGGCAGCGCAATATGCTCCCAGTGCTGCGGACGGCTGGCGTCGGTGCTCGACACGTCTGGGGCCGGAGGCGCGACCGGCGCGGCGTTCGCGCGTTGCGCAAGCGTGATGGAATCCGTGCTGTCCGAGGCGGTGTGAACCGGCGCGGCAAAGCACGAGGCTGACAGCGTCACCATGATTAACAGTGTCGAGGTTTTCATCGCCCGACCTCCTAAAGCTCATGCGGCGCTGACAATCGAGCAAACCCTGTGCCGTCCCGCGTCGAGAGGACGGTGCAAGCCGAGGACGGCATGGCGCTGCGCGGCCCAGGCTCCTTACCATCTTAGATGGCAAATACTGCAACGCGCGCACATTTGCGGCAAAACCGTATTGTAGGTTCCATCATGGCACGAACAGGCGCGCGCGTCCGCCATGCGCTAGCGCAGCACCTCGAAGCGCGTCCACGGCCACGACGGCCGGTCGCGCATATAGCCGTTCAGCCAGTTCCACTGCGGATGCCGCTTCATGAACGCCTGCGCGTCGAACGGCCGGCCGCACGGATGCCCCCAGCGCGCGGTGAAGGCCATCTCGCGGGCCATTTCGCTGTCGATCACCTTGCCGTCGTTCGCGCCCCACGGATTGAACGGCCCGTGATCGGTGCCGCCGAAGCGCGCGTCGTCGAGCTCCAGATGCCCGCAGATCGTGCGCGAGCACGGGTTGTCGTTGCGATCGAGATAGACGTCGTGATGATCGGCGATCATCTGCTTCGCGAGCTCGACGTCGATGCTGCCGCGATGCAGTTCCTCGAGCTGCATGAAACGCAGACGCCGCGCGCCGTTCTTGCGCACGTCGGTATAGTCCTCGCCTTCGCCGATGCATTCCTGGTTGCGGATCTTCAGATCCGTCGCGGTGTTGTAGCCGCTGTAGAAACCGTCTTTGGTGGTCTCGAAGCCCGCATAGTGCAGCCCGAGTTCGTAACGCGCGATCTCGCCGGTCTTCGTGTCGCCGAGCAGCCAGCTGTTCGCGTAGCCGCCGTTGTTCGCGAGCGAGAACATGTCGCACCATTCCTTGATGCTGTTCGCATATTGCGACGCGCGCCGCGAGCGATAGAACTCGGGCGCGCCGGCCGCGTTGTAGCCCGCGAAGTTCGAGATCGTCGTTTCGGTGATCATCAGGCCGGCCGCCGTGACCCAGAAATCGGTCAGGCTCGAGATGCAGCCCGGCAGGCCCTGCATCAGGATGCGGTTGCCGCGGTCGGGCACGATGTCGAACAGGACGTTGAACGCGTCGCCGGCCGCGTAGCGGTCCCACGAGTTGTGCGCCATCACGATGCGGCCGTCGCGCGTCGCGTTGCCGGTCGCGATGAACGCGCTGCAGTGGTGACCGCGCCGGCCGCGCCACAGTTTCGCGCCCAGATGCGGCTGCGCCTGCGCGGCGTGCGTCGGCCACCAGCTTTGCAGCAGATCCATGTAGCCGTTCCACGCGAGCACTTCGGCGAACGGCAGCTTCGCGCCGTCGGCGATGCCATGGATTTCATCGGCGAATTCGGTGTCGAGCTTGCTCGCGAACTGGCTCGTCGCGGCATTGACGAAGGTGTCGAACTCCTCGCCGGTGTCCCATTTGGCGAGATAGCGCGCGGTGCGGATCGCGTTTCTGATTTCGTCGGCGAGCAACTGGCCGTGCTGCTCGCCGCGATCGTACGGCTCGCCTTCGATATGCACGAAAATCCAGCCGGCCTGATCGCGGCGTACGGCCTCGGGGGACGGTTCGCTCATCTTCGCTCCGACGAAACGGCGGGCGCTGTCGCTGCGCCCAAGCTGGGCTCACGCGTGCCGGCCGCGTGAAGGGCCGGCGGGTCTGTCCATTGTAGAGAATCCGCGGCGCTTTGCATCGCGCCCCGCGAAGCCTTCGAAAGCTCTAGCGCGACGGACTCATGCGGAAGTACGCATCGAGCAGCGAGGTCTTGTAGACGACGCCCGCGAGCTTCGGATGCGCGGTGCTTTCGATCACCGGCAGCCGCTCGCCCTGAAACGCCATGAAGTGCTGTAACGCGATGGCGAGCGACATGTCCGGCGTCAGCACGTCGAAATGCGGCTGCAGATAATCGGCGGCGGTTTTCATCGACGTGTCGCGCCGCTCGAGCAGATCGGACGTGATGTCCTTCAGCGCGACCACGCCGAGAAACGCGCCCGAGTCGTTCGCGACGTACAGATACTTGACCGGATACTCGAGGAACACGCGCGTCATGTCGTGCACGGTCGCGTTCGGCGGCACGACGGTCTGCGCGGGGCGGATCAGCTCGCGCATCTGCGTCGCGCGCAATCGCGAGCGCTCCTGCTCCTCGCGATTGCGGCGCAGCGTGATCTCGTACATCGAGGTCTTGCCGATCGCGCGCGCGATGAAATACGCGACCACGCACGACAGCATCAGCGGCAGCACGACCTGATAGCTCAACGTCATCTCGAAGATCATCAGGATCGCCATCAGCGGCGCCTGGGTCGCGCCCGCGAGGAATGCGCCCATGCCGACCATCGCATAGGCGTAAGCGGCCGACGTCGCATGCGGCCACAACGCGTGCATGCCCTGGCCGAACAGCGAGCCGACCGCCGCGCCGACGAACAGCGTCGGCGTGAACACGCCGCCCACCGCGCCGGAGCCGGCCGTCGCCGCGGTCGCCGCGAGCTTGCAGACGAGCACCAGCAGGAGCGCGGACCATGTCCACGGCGAATGCAGGATCGAGTTCACGACGCTGTAGCCGTTGCCCCACACCTCGGGCTCCGCGACCGAAATGATGCCGACCACGAGACCGCCGAGCGCGAGCCGCACCGGCAACGCCACCGGCAGCTTGCGAAAGGCCGCCTTCGATGCGTCGAGCAGCCGCAGAAACTGCGGCGCGGCCGCGCCGCACAGCGCGCCGAGCGCGACGAACAGCAGCACCTCGGGACCGGTCACGGTCGGAAACTCCGGCATCTCGTAGGGCGGCTTGTAGCCGGCGAACTCGCGCATCGTGATGTTTGCGACGACCGCTGCGACCAGCACCGGCCCGAAGCTTTCCATCGCGATCGAGCCGAGCACGATCTCGGTCACGAAAAACGCGCCCGCGATCGGCGCGCTGTACGCGGACGTGATACCGGCCGCCGCGCCGCACGCGACGAGCAGGCGCAGCCGTGGCGGATCGAAGTGGACCCAGCGGCCGATCAGCGACGAGGCGAGCGCCGCGAGCTGCACCATCGGACCTTCACGACCGATCGAACCGCCGCTCGCGATCGTAAACAGCGACGACACGCTGCGCCACAGGCTCAGGCGCACCGGCACGACGCCGTCGCCGATCGCGACCGCTTCCATGTAGTCGGTGTGCTTGTTCGTGTCGGCGTGACGCTGCGCGATCAGCAGGAAAATGCCGGCGACGAGACCACCCGCGGCCGGCAGCCAGATGCGCATGGTCCACGGTAGGCTGCGCGCCATGTCGACGAAGCTGCCGGAGCGGCCGGCAATCGCCAGTTGCAGCAGTTCGATGCCCCTGCGAAACACGATGGTCGCCAACGCGCCGGCAATGCCGACCACGACGGCCCAGACCAGCACCGTATGGGCTTCTGAGAGGCGGAAAACGCTTTGGGCGCGGGTGCGCAGCTTCAGCAGGAATGAAAGCACGTCGTCGGTACGGGGCGTGAAGGAAGGTTGAAAAAACCGCGGCACAACAGCAGCGCGCCCGCCTCGAATGGCGGGCGCGCGGCGGCGAGCGGGCGGGGGCGGGCGGCGCGGTTCAAGCCGCCGCCTTGTCGAGTTCAGGATAGTGCCGGAAGATGCAGCTTTCGTTATGGCCGATGCGCCGGTCCGAGTCCAGATACGCGGCGATGTTCGGTCTTGCGATCACGGCGTCGTGCAGCGCGGCGAGCCGCGGATAGTGCTCACCGAAGCGCTTCAGCGCGCGCGGAAACGCGTACAGCAGACCGTCGATCAGCTGGAACATCGACAGGTCCACATAGGTCAGCGTGTCGCCGACCATGAAGCTGTCGCCGGCCGGATTCTGCGCGAGCACGCGCTCGAAGTACGACATGAACTTCGGAATCCGATGGTCGATGAAATCGTGCGCACGCACCTTCGCCGCGTCTTTCTGCTCCTCGTAGTAGAGGCCGCTCGCGACCGGATGGTGGGTGTCGTGCGCTTCGGTGACGACGTCGGCGATCGTCAGCTGCAGGCCGTTCGCGACATAGCGCAGGCTGTCCACCGCCGGCGCCAGCTTGAGCCGCGGGCCGAGATAGAACAGGATGTTGGCGGTCTGCGCGATCACCAGATCGCCGTCTTTCAGAAACGGTGGCGCGAACGGCGGATACGGCTCGTCGGGGCTTTGCATCACCGCCATCATCGCTTTGGTGCCAAGGCCCTTCGAAGGCTTGCCGCGCGCGACTTCGACATAGTCAACGGCGGCTTCCTCCAGCGCGAGCCGCACGAATTCGCCGCGGCCTTGCAGGCCATCCCAGTAGTACAGTTCCAGGCTCATCGATCGATCCTCATTCCGGTCGCCCGGACGCGTCGCGGCAAGGCGGTTTCACCGCTGCCATCGGACGTCGCGCACGGGCGGGTTGGGGGGCAAAGTTCGCAGCAACGAGTATGCCGTGTGATCGGCCCGGATGGTGCGCCAGAAAGCGCAAAACCCCGCGCGCGGCGGGGTGTCGGGGAAGGCGGGAGAGCCGGCGACGGCTCAGCGGAACAGGTGCTGGACGGTCCATGTGATGCCGAGTCCGCCGGCGATCAGCCATACATACAGAATCAGGCCGGTGGTCAGCGCGCGCGGACCCGCTTCGCGAATCTGCGAGAAGCGCGTTTCCATGCCGAGTGCGGTCATCGCCATCGTCAGCGCGAAGGTGTCGAACAGGTTCAGCGTCGAGGTGGCGCTTTCCGGCAGCACATGCAGCGAGTTGATCGCCACGCAGGCGAGGAAGCCGAGTGCGAACCAGGGGATCGCCAGCTTGCGCGGGGCGGCGCCGTCCGTGCCGCCATCCTTCGCGCCGCGCGTCGCGCGGTTCACCCACAGACCGACCACCAGCAATACCGGCACGAGCAGCATCACGCGGGTCATCTTGACGATCGTCGCGATGTGCGTCGCTTCGGGGCTCACGTTGCTCGCCGCGCCGACCACCTGCGCGACCTCGTGGATCGTGCCGCCGAAGAACAGGCCGGCGCCGACCGTGTCGAGATGCAGCCAGCCTGCGTTGAACAGCACCGGGTAGAGGAACATCGACAGCGTGCCGAACAGCACGACGCTGCCGACCGCCATCGCGCTCTTGTGCGGCTTCGATTGCAGCGTCGATTCGAACGCGAGCACCGCGGCCGCGCCGCAGATCGCGCTGCCGGCCGCCGTCAGGAGCGCGGTGTCGCGGTCGAGCTTCATGATTTTCATGCCGGCCCAGGTGCCGATCACGAGCGTGCTGACGACGATCAGCACCGACTCCGCGAGACCCGGCAGGCCGACCTGGGCGATTTCCTGCAGGCTCACACGCAAGCCGAAGAACGCGACCGCGATGCGCAGCAGCTTGCGCGCCGAGAAATTCACGCCGGCCGCCCAACTGGCCGGCATGCTGTCGCGCAGCGCGTTGCCGTAGATCGCACCCGCGACGATGCCGACGATCAGCGGACTCAGGCCAAGGCCGGCAATCGCCGGAATCGCCGCGATGCGCGTGACCGCGGCGGCGAACAGCGCGACGAACAGTACGCCGTTGAGCTGGCCGCGGGTGGACGGCGCGGGGGAGGCGGCGGCGAGCGGGGCAGTGGGTGTGGACATGATCGGTGGCTTCGTAACGGACTTGCATGGGACTGCATAAGCAGCAATGGGGCTAATCCTAAATTAGATATATCGATATGAAAAATCGTGATTTAGAATGTGAAGTATCGGCTCAACGGATATTCAATCGAGATGACCCCGGATCAGCTTATAACGTTCGCCGCCGTCGCTGAGCATCGCAACATCAGCCGGGCGGCGGTGGCGCTGCATCTGTCGCAGCCGGCGGTGTCCGGCCAGCTGAGGCAATTGCAGGACGAGTTCGGCGAGCCGCTGTATCAGCGCGATGGCCGCGGGGTGCGGCTGACGCCAGCCGGCGAGCAGCTCGCCGCCTATGCGGCGAGGCTGCGCGACACCTGGCGGCAGGCGCATGCCTATCGCGACGCGCTGCGCGGCCTCGAACAGGGCACCTTGCGGATCGGCGCGAGCACGACGCCGGCGAGCTACCTGCTGCCGTACCTGATCGCCGAATTCCATCGCCGCTATCCGCACGTGACCGTGCATACCGCCAACGGCAACACGGCCGAGATCGTCGGCGCGCTCGGCTCGGTCGACATCGCGATGATCGAGGGTCCCGCCGGCGTCGATCTGCCGCCGGACACGGTCGTCCATGCGTGGCGCGAGGACGAGATCGTCGCGATCATGCCGCGCTCGCATCCGCTCGCGCAGGCGGACAATGGCGGGCGCATCGAGCTGGCCGCGTTCGGCGCGTATCCGCTGGTGCTGCGCGAGGAAGGCTCGGGCGTGCGGCAGACGGTCGAGCGCGAGTTCGCGCGCGCGGGCGTGCCGATGCGCGTGGCGCTCGAAATCGCGGGGGTCGAAGGAGTGAAGGAGGCGGTGCGGGCGGGGATGGGTGTCGGTTTCGTGTCGGCGATGTCGATGCGGCATGAGGACGGTGCGCTGCGGCTCATGTCGCTGAGCCCGCAGCCGCTGACGCGGCGGCTGTCGATTCTGGTGCCGCATGCGAGCGCGCCGTCGCGGGTGGTCGAGCAGTTTCTGGCGATGTGCGTCGCGGACGAGGGCGTCTGATTACCGCGCTGGCAGCGTATGGCGTCGCGAATGCGAACCCGCGCGGGGCGCTGCCGTGGCCGGCGCGCTTCGCTTTACGCTCGCCGTATGCCGGCCGCGCCTGGGGATTTCCTCTATGGTGCGCGATGGCTGTCCCGAGCACCATTCGCACATCGCAGCGCCTCGGCGCTTTTTTTCGAAGTTTAATTGGAACCGGTTCCAAAAACCGTTTCGCTTCAGGATTGCGTGAGTTGGACATGATTGATGCAGTGGAGATCGCGGTCGTCGCCAGCGCGTTCGGTGTGAGCGCCGTGCGCGCCGACGGCCATCTGAAATGGGCGCAGGCGGCAAAGCGCGCCGGCGCGGCGGGTTTCGAAGTGCGCCGGGAGCTGTTCGCGAGCGACGCGGACGCGGACCCGCAACGGCTGCGCGCGCTCGGCGCGGCGTTGGCCGATCTCGGGCTGTGGTCGGTGTTCTCGACGCCGGCATCGTTGTACGCGGCGGACGGCCAGCTCGATACCGACGCACTGCGTGTCGCGCTCGAACAGTCGGCCGCGCTCGGCGCGCGCTTCGTCAAGCTGCAACTCGGCGGCTTCGCGGGCGAGGCTCACGGCGCGGCCATCGTCGCGCACGTCGCGAGCGGCTCGGGCACCACAGGCGGTGCGCAGCCACGGCTCGTCGTCGAAAACGGGCAACTGGCGCAGGGCGGCTCGCCCGCGCAGTTCGTCGGGCTGTTCGATGCGCTCGCGCGTGAAGGCCACGCGGGCGTGCTCGGCATGACCTTCGATACCGGCAACTGGGCGTGGCTCGACGTCGCGCCGCTACCCATCGCGCCGCAGCTCGCGCCGTACGTCGAGTACATCCATTGCAAGACCACCACGGGCGAGGGCGCGCGGCGCTTTGCGAGCGCGCCGGCCGACGATGACGCGCCATTGCGCGCGCTCCTCGACCGGCTGCCGCGCGATGTGCCGCGCGGCATCGAGTTTCCGTTCGATCCGAGCCGGATCGACGCGGATGCCGCGCGTTATGTGAGCTGGCTTGCGCGCGTGTAGACGCGCGGCGCGGCATCACGAAGCGCCTCGGTCGAAGCCGTATAGCAGACGAGGCGGCAACTCAGGCAGCAACTCAGGCAGCAACCCAGGCAGCAAAGAACGCATTCCACGCAACACGAATCACCGCATCAGCAGCACCACCAGGAGCCCAGCATGACGCACCCTTACCCCGCCCTCGACGTGATCACCTACGGCGAAGCGATGGCGATGTTCGTCGCCGCCGAAGCCGGCCCGCTCGCGGGCGTCGGGCACTTCACGAAGCGCATCGCCGGCGCGGATCTGAACGTCGCGATCGGCTTGTCCCGACTCGGCTTCAGGGTGGGCTGGATGAGCCGCGTCGGCGACGATTCGTTCGGCCGGTACGTGCGCGACACGCTGACGAAAGAGGGCATCGACCAGCACTGCGTGAGCACCGACGCGCGCCATCCGACCGGCTTCCAGCTGAAGTCGAAGAGCGACGACGGCAGCGACCCGGCGGTCGAATACTTCCGCAAGGGCTCGGCGGCGAGCCATCTGTCGCTCGACGACTACCTCGCCGATTACGTGCTGCCCGCGCGTCATCTGCATCTGACCGGCGTCGCCCCGGCGATCTCGGCAAGCTCGCGCGAACTCGCATTCCACCTGGCCCGCGAAATGCGCGCTGCGGGCAGGACGATCTCGTTCGACCCGAACCTGCGTCCGACGCTGTGGCCCTCGCGCGCGGCGATGGTCGAAGGCTTGAACGCGCTCGCCGCGCTCGCCGACTGGGTGCTGCCCGGCATCGGCGAGGGTGAGATTCTGACCGGCCACACGCAGCCGGAGGACATCGCGAAGTTCTATCTCGAGCGCGGCGCGCGCGGCGTGATCGTCAAGCTCGGCGCGCAGGGCGCGTATTACCGCACCGCGACCGATGCCGCGACGATCGCCGGCCGGCCGGTCGCGAACGTCGTCGATACGGTCGGCGCGGGCGATGGTTTCGCGGTCGGCGTGATCAGCGCGCTGCTCGAAGGCCGCACGCTCGCGCAGGCGGTCGCGCGTGGCAACCGGATCGGCGCGCTCGCGATCCAGGTGATCGGCGATTCGGAAGGTTTGCCGAGCCGCGTCGAACTCGACGCGCTGGAGCTGGCCGAGGTACCGGGCATCGCAAGCGCGGCCTGACGCGGATCGGACCGCATCGATAGCGCTGCATCCACAACCAGCATCGACGACAACAAGAGCGCCCACAGCGCGCCCAGATTTTTTCATCATTGATTCGGGACGACGCCGTCCAAGGAGACTTCCATGACCTCATCGCTTGCGATTCGCCGTTGGTGGACGATCATGCCGATCGTGTTCATCACCTACAGCCTCGCGTATCTGGATCGCGCGAATTTCGGCTTCGCGTCGGCGGCCGGCATCAACCAGGATCTCGGCATCAGCAAGGGGCTCGCGTCGCTGATCGGCGCGCTGTTCTTCCTCGGCTATTTCTTCTTCCAGATTCCGGGTGCGATCTATGCCGAGCGCCGCAGCGTGAAGAAACTGGTGTTCTGGAGCCTCGTTCTGTGGGGCGGCTGCGCGGCGTTGACCGGCATGGTCAGCAACATTCCGTCGCTGATGGCGATCCGCTTCCTGCTCGGCGTCGTCGAAGCCGCGGTGATGCCGGCGATGCTGATCTTCATCAGCAACTGGTTCACGAAGAGCGAGCGCTCGCGCGCGAACACGTTCCTGATCCTCGGCAATCCGGTCACGGTGCTGTGGATGTCGGTCGTGTCGGGCTATCTCGTGCATTCGTTCGGCTGGCGGGAGATGTTCATCGCCGAGGGCGCGCCCGCGATCATCTGGGCGATCTGCTGGTGGTTCCTCGTCAAGGACAAGCCCGAGCAGGTGTCGTGGCTCACGCAAGAGGAAAAAGACGCGCTCGCGCAGACGCTGCGCGCGGAGCAGGCCGCGATCAAGCCGGTGCGCAACTACAGCGAGGCGTTTCGCACGCCCGCGGTCATCAAGCTGTGCGCGCAGTATTTCTGCTGGAGCATCGGCGTGTACGGCTTCGTGCTGTGGTTGCCGTCGATCCTGAAGAACGGCTCGTCGTTCGGCATGGTGGAAACCGGCTGGCTGTCGGCGCTGCCGTATCTGGCCGCGACGATCGCGATGCTTGCAGCTTCGTGGGCATCGGATAAACTCAACCGCCGCAAGGTGTTCGTGTGGCCGTTCCTGCTGATCGGTGCGATTGCGTTCGCGGCGTCGTACGGGCTCGGCTCCGCGCATTTCTGGGTTTCGTATGCGCTGCTCGTGATCGCGGGCGCCGCGATGTACGCGCCGTATGGACCGTTCTTCGCGATCGTGCCGGAGCTGCTGCCGAAGAACGTCGCGGGCGGCGCGATGGCGCTGATCAACAGCATGGGCGCGCTCGGTTCGTTCGTCGGCTCGTACGTGGTCGGCTATCTGAACGGCGCGACCGGGTCGCCCGCGGCATCGTATGCATTCATGAGCGTGGCGCTCGTCGCCGCGGTGATCCTGACGCTCGCCGTCAAGCCGGCCGCCGCCGAACAACGTGGCCCCGCTCGTCCCACCGTCGCAAGGAAAATTAGCTGATGAACAAGATCGTCGCCTGGAAGTCGCTCCCCGAGGATGTGCTCGCCTATCTGCAACAGCATGCGCAGGTCGTGCAGGTCGATCCGTCACAGCATGATGCGTTCGTCGCCGCGCTGCGCGATGCCGACGGCGGCATCGGCGCGAGCGTGCAGATCACGCCGGCGATGCTCGAAGGCGCGAGCCGGCTGAAGGCGCTGTCGACGATCTCGGTCGGCTACGACCAGTTCGACGTCGCCGACCTCACGCGCCGCGGCATCGTGCTCGCGCACACGCCGGACGTGCTGACCGAATCGACCGCCGATACCGTGTTCTCGCTGATCCTCGCGTCCGCGCGGCGCGTCGTCGAGCTGGCCGACTGGGTCAAGGCGGGGCAGTGGCGCACGAGCATCGGGCCCGCACAGTTCGGGCTCGACGTGCAGGGCAAGACGATCGGCATCGTCGGCTTGGGGCGGATCGGCGGCGCGGTCGCGCGACGCGCGGCGCTCGGCTTCAACATGAAGGTGCTGTATACGAACCGCAGCGCGAACCATCAAGCGGAGCAGGCGTATGGCGCGCGGCGCGTCGAGCTGGCTGAATTGCTCGCGCAGTCCGATTTCGTCTGTCTGCAGGTGCCGCTCACGCGAGAGACGCGGCATCTGATCGGCGCCGCCGAACTGCGCGCGATGAAGAAGAGCGCGATCCTGATCAACGCGTCACGCGGCGCGACCGTCGACGAACCGGCGCTGATCGAGGCGCTGCGCAACGGCACGATTCACGGCGCGGGCCTCGACGTGTTCGACACCGAACCGTTGCCTGCCGACTCGCCGTTGCTCGCCATGCCGAACGTGGTCGCATTGCCGCATATCGGCTCGGCGACGCACGAGACCCGTCATGCGATGGCGCTCAACGCGGCGGAGAACCTGGTCGCCGCGCTCGACGGCACATTGACGACCAACATCGTCAACCGTGACGTCCTGGCGAAGTGATTCGCAGGGCGGCGCGCAAGCTCCCGTCCTCGGACCGGCACGAGCGATGAGCGAATGAGCACGACCCCGCCCCCGGCCAGCATGCCGCCTGGTCCCCCGAGCGCGCCGACGCGACGCGCGACGATCACCGATGTCGCGCGTGAAGCCGGCACCGGCAAGACCAGCATCTCGCGCTATCTGAACGGCGAGTTCGGCGCGCTGTCGCCCGAGCTGCGCGCGCGGATCGAAGCCGCGATCGCGCGGCTCGACTATCAGCCGAACCAGATGGCGCGCGGCCTGAAGCGCGGCCGCAACCGGCTGATCGGCATGCTGGTCGCCGACCTGACCAATCCGTACTCCGTCGAAGTGCTGCAAGGCGTCGAGGCCGCGTGCCATGCGCTCGGCTTGATGCCGCTGATTTGCCACGCGGCGAACGAAGTCGAGATGGAGCGGCGTTATCTGCAACTGCTGACCACGTATCGCGTGGAAGGTGTGATCGTCAACGCGCTAGGCGTGCGCGAGGAGACGTTGCGGCCGGTCGGCGACGGCGGGATTCCGGCGGTGCTGGTCGATCGGCGCGTGGAGGGGCTGGTCGCCGACATGGTCGGTCTCGACAATGGCGCGGCCGCCGCGCTCGGTACGCGGCATCTGCTCGAACGGGGCTTCGAGCACATCTGGTTCGTCGTGCAGCCGTTCGAGCAGGTCAGCTCGCGGCAGTTGCGCGTCGAAGCATTCGATCGGGCGATGCGCGACGACGGCCGCGCGCGCGGTCGTACGCTGGTGCTCGATCTCGCCGATGCAACTGCGCTCGAGCGCGGTCTCGCGGAGCTGGATCGTGCGATCGACTCGCCAGGCGGGGCCGGTGCCGAGCCCGCCGGCGCCTCGCCACGCGTCGCGCTGTTCGCGGCCAACGCACCGGTCGCGTTGCGGCTCGCGCTGCATCTGAACGCGCGTTACGGCGCGCACTGGCAGAGCCGCGTCGCGCTGCTTTCCATCGACGATCCGGATTGGGCCGAGCTCGCCGGCATCACGACGATCCGCCAGCCGACCTACGACATCGGTTATCGCGCGGTCGAATTCCTGCACGAGCGCATCGAAGGCACGCAGACGGGCGCGCGCGACTGCCTGCTGCCCGGCGAGTTGATCGTGCGTGCGTCGACCGCACGCTGATTTCCGGCCAATCTGCGATGATGCGGGCTGCGGCGCGCAGCGGTTGCGCGCCGGGGATTGCAAGGAACCCCGCAAGGATACTCATGGTCGTGCCACCGCTTACCCTCGCGAGTCTCGCGCTCGCCACGCTCGTCATCGCCGCTTTACCGTTTCTGATTTACCGACAATTGCGCCGTCCGCTCGCGCTTCGGCCGCGCGACGCGATCGCCGGCGTCGCGGTGTTCGCGCTGTTCGCGATGGTCATCGAGCGTGCGCTGCACGACTATCTGTTGCGCGGCAACGAGACGACCGCGGCGTTCCTTTCGCAGCCGCTCGCGTTCGTCGTCTATGGTGCGCTGGCCGCGGGCGTTTGCGAGGAAGTGGGGCGGTTCTTCGGCATGCGGCTGCTCATGAA
Organism: Paraburkholderia sp. CI3; assembly: GCF_050436505.1. Classification (NCBI taxonomy): domain Bacteria; kingdom Pseudomonadati; phylum Pseudomonadota; class Betaproteobacteria; order Burkholderiales; family Burkholderiaceae; genus Paraburkholderia; species Paraburkholderia sp. CI3. The sequence continues at coordinate 1,047,902 of NZ_JBNDMI010000004.1, read as the reverse complement.
GCGCGCGGCGGCGCGGCCGGCGGTGCGCAAGAAGGCGAACGTCGACGCGCCCGCCGGCGTCGCTGCAAGCGCGGGCGCGAGCCCCGCCGCCAGCACGACCGCCGACACGCGCACCGCCGCATTGCGCGCCGACGATGGCGCCGCGCTCAGCTACGGCCTCGGCCACGGCGGCGCAGAAGCGTGGATGGTCGGCGTGTTCGTGCAGTGCCAGTGGCTCGTGTTGGCGGTCCTCGAAAACCGTGGCCGGCTCGGCGATTACCTCGGCAATCTGCCGGCCGAAGCGGTGATGCGCGTGCATCTGATTCTCGCGAGCCTGACGCCGCAACTGGCCGGCATTTTCGCGCTCGAACGCGTCGCGGCGCTGGTGTTCCAGATCGGCCTGTCGGTGCTGATGTGGCGCGGCGTGCGGGCCGGCTCGCGCGGCATCCTGCCGCTCGCGATCGGGGTGCACGCGCTGATCGACGTGCCTGCGGCAATGACGCAGGCGCGGCTGTTGCCGCTCGCGGCGGCCGATACGGTCTATGTGGTGGCGGCGGTGTTCGTCGCGGGACTGCTGATACGGATTTACCGGCGGCCGGCGGCGGCGTGAGCGGATGAGCCGCTGGACGGCAGGCGCCTCGCTATCCCTTCAGCGTTTCTCTAAAATACGCCTACGTTTCAGGATCTTCTTTTCCCGGCAGCCTTCATGGAAGCTTACCAATACGACTGCGCGCATCCGGAGTTCGACGAGCTCGCGCGCGTCATCAGCGATCTGTTTCCCGAGCAGACGCAGTTCATCGAGCGTGCCGCCGACGATGGCACGCCCACACTGACGGTTCACTGGGTAGCAATGCGCTTCGGTTCCACCGCGCGCCGTATCGTGATGACGGTCGCGATCGCGCCGGCGGCGCTCGCGCGTTATCGCGCGATGCCGGCGCGGTTGCGTGGCCGCAGCTTTGCGGTATTGCGCGCGTACGTCGAAGCGAGCCTGGGCTCGCTCGAAGAAATGTACGCGAACGGCCAGGCGGTCCCGCGCGAAGTCACGGTCGATCTCGGCGAAGAGTTCGCGTGAAGCGCGAATGAAGCGCGAATGAAGCGCGGGCGAATCGCGAATGAAGCGGATTCAATCCGCGAGCCGATAGACCTTCGCGAAACGCGCGGCCTGCACGACGCCATAGTCGCCGGGCGCGTACTGCATGACCCAGTCGCCGGCCGCGCCGTGCAGCACGTCGCCGCCGCTCGCGGAGCGCGCGAGCGAGAAGGACTCGTCCATCCGGCGGGCGAGTACGACCGCCGGGCGATTGCGGTAGGCGCCGGCTTCGCCGTGCGCGAGCGCGGCATCGGCGGGCAGGTACTTCGCATCGAAGCGCTCGCGCGACACGACCCAGCGCTCGCCGGTCGAGCCGGTGATCAGCGCATCGCCGCGCACATAGCGGTTCGGGCCTTCGAGGCTCATCAACTGGCCTTCGGCGGCGGCGAATTCGACGCTTACCGTTTCGTCCTTGACGACGCATTGGGCGTGCGGATCGTCACGCAAATCGAGATTCCTGAGTTCGGTCATGAAGCGGGTGGAAGATTAGGGGGTGAGCGTTGCGGCGAGACTTGCCGCTTTGCGGCGATCGTGCGTCGAGTCGCTGGGACGGGTAGCCGGCCCAGACAGCGCGCCCCCGAATAATGCCAGATGCATGAGTCGGGCGGGGGGAGGCGAAAGGCTGAGGCGTGGTGAGAAAGCCGCTGTTCGGGCGCCATCGGAATTGCCGAAATCAACCGCGTCCGAACGGACCCGCGCCCGCAACGGGGCAACCCCCGCCGCGGGCGCTCTTTCATTACGGCTTGACAGTCGCGTCGCTCGCGGCTTCGGCCGCGGGCTTGCCGCCCTTGCCCTTGCCATGGTGGCCGCGATGATGGCCCTCGGGGCCGCCCTGGTGGAACGTCGCGTCGGCGAGCTTCTTCTGCTCCGGCGACAGGCTGCTATACAGCGGATCGAACGCATCGACGAGCTTCTTCATGCCGTCCGCATGCGCCTGCGCGATCGTTGCGTACTGTTTCATGTCGTCGAGCGCGCTCACGTTGGTGGCCGCCTTGCGCTGCTCAAACAACTGGCCCATCGTTTCGCCGTTGCTGCGCATGACGTCGGCGAACGCCTTCCATTGCGTTTCCTGCGCGGGCGTGATCTTCAGTTGCGAGTGCAGATAAGCGATGCGGTCTTCGACGTTGCGTTCGTGGCCGGCCTTGGCCGCGGAGGCCGAGGCCGTGGTGTCCGGCGCTGCGGCCGGCGCGGCGGTTTGGGCGAACGCGCCGCCCATCGAAACGGCCGTAGCCAGCATAACCAGTGCTTTTTTCATCGAAACTCCTGATGTCTGTTCGTTATTGAGACACGGCGCGCGGCGAGCGTCCTGCCCCGCGCCAGCGGCGAATGGCGCCGCACCGCAAGCGGCTGCCGCATTCGCCCGGCGCCGCTATTAGTAACACGTTAACCCTACAATACGGTGCGTGTGCGACAAACGCTTACAACCGAAACGAACGCGAAACGGCTCGCGCCTGAGCGGCAATCGCGCCGACCTACTGCGCCGGGGCCGCCCCACAGTGTGCCGTGCATCTGTGACCGTACCGCGTGACATGGCGCCGCTGCGTGCAGACGCGCGATAATCCGCGACATTCCACGCCAACTTCCTTCCCCTTCGATGAGACCTCCGCGCCTCGACCAGCTCGACGACCTCGACCGCAACCTCGTTGCACTGCTGCAAGCCAACGCGCGCGAGAGCGTCGCGAATCTTGCGCGGCAGCTCGGCGTCGCGCGCACGACCGTGATCGCGCGCATTGCGCGGCTCGAGCGCAGCAACGTGATTGCCGGCTACAGCGTGAGGCTTGGCCAGGATGTGCTCGATTCGAGCATCGTCGCGTATGTCGGCATCATCATCGCGCCGAAGCACGGACCGGCCGTGCAGAAACGCCTCGGCAAAATGCCCGAAGTGCAGATGCTGTGCGCGGTCAGCGGCGAGTTCGACTACGTGGCATGGCTGCGCGCCGATTCGCCCGAGCGGCTCAACGATCTGCTCGATCAGATCGGCGGGCTAGAGGGCGTCGAGCGGACCACGACGTCGATCATTCTCGCGCGCAAGATCGACCGCGGCACGGTGTGAGTCGGCGCGCGGCGTAACTTCTTCGCGAGTGCTGCGAGAGTCCATCGTTGACGCCTTTTTTACGCTGTTTCGACAAATCGTTTGACCGGTTCGTCAGAACGTCGAACTGGATGGTCATACCGCAGCATTTTGCGCGTATGAACTGTTTTTGCTTCTTCCTACACTGTCATTCAAGGGTTCGGCCCGCAGGCGCCGCGCGCAACACGCGGCGCACTTCCCAAGCTCAGAGACAGCACATGGATAACAAGGAGAAGCAGATGAAAGTAGCTATCGTTGGCGCAGGTCTGATCGGTCACACCATTGCCCATATGCTGCGCGAGACGGGCGACTATGAAGTCGTCGCGTTCGACCGCGATCAGCACGCGCTCGACAAGCTCGCCGCCCAGGGCATTCCCACCCGCCGCATCGATTCCGCCGACGCCGCCGTGCTGCGCGCCGCCATCGAGGGCTTCGACGTGCTGATCAACGCGCTGCCGTACTACCTCGCGGTCAACGTCGCATCGGCCGCGAAGGGCGCGGGTGTCCATTATTTCGACCTGACCGAGGACGTACGCGCGACGCACGCGATCCGCGCGATCGCCGAAGATGCCGATCACGCATTCATGCCGCAGTGCGGTCTCGCGCCGGGCTTCATCGGCATTGCCGCGCACGAACTCGCGAACCGCTTCACGGAAATCCGCGACGTGAAGATGCGCGTCGGCGCGCTGCCCGAGTTTCCGACCAATGCGCTGAAGTACAACCTGACGTGGAGCGTCGACGGCCTGATCAACGAGTACTGCCAGCCGTGCGAGGCCATCCGCGATGGCCGCACGCAATGGGTGCAGCCGCTCGAAGGCCTCGAGCATTTCTCGCTCGACGGCACCGAGTACGAAGCGTTCAACACGTCGGGCGGGCTGGGCACGCTGTGCGAAACGCTGGCGGGCCGCGTCGAATCGCTCGACTACAAGTCGGTGCGCTATCCGGGTCATCGCAACCTGATGCAGTTCCTGCTCGAAGACCTGCGTTTGTCGAGCGACCGCGATACGCTGAAGACCATCATGCGCCGCTCGGTGCCGTCGACCGCGCAAGATGTCGTGCTGGTGTTCATCACCGTGAGCGGCATGCGCGACGGTCAGCTGGTGCAGGAGGTGTTCACGCGCAAGATCTTCGCGAAGACCGTCTGCGGGGTGCCGATGAGCGCGATTCAGATCACGACCGCCGGCGCGATGTGCGCGGTGCTCGATCTGTTCCGCGAGCGCAAGCTGCCGCAAAAGGGCTTCGTGCGCCAGGAGCAGGTGTCGCTCGGCGATTTTCTGGCGAACCGCTTCGGCAAGTTGTACGAAGGGCAGTCGCTGGAGGCGATGGCGACCGTTTGAGGCCGGCATGGCTCGCGTCGAATGAAAATCCCCGTATGTCGCCGACGTACGGGGATTTTCGGTTTTTCAGCCCTCATCGGACCAGCGCGGCACTCGCCAGACAGAAGGGAGGGCCGTCATCCAGCCACGATTTGCGCGACGAGCGCTTCATGGTCCGCCGAACTGGGCGCGGTATTGTCGAACATCAGCAGACCCTCGCGGCTCGCGCCGCTCGGCTCGAAACGCCGCCGCCGGTAGGCGTCCCAGTGCGCGAGCTTGTACGCATCGTTGGGATTCGCGCGCGCGACGATCCGCTGCCGCGCCACGTCCTCCGAGGTCCGCACCCACACGACACACAACCTCACGTCCGGCGCGACGCCGAGCCACGCATGATCGAACAGCCGCCGCTCGCGCACCTCGCGAGACAGCGGGCCGACGACCAACGCGCTGATGCCGAGTTCGAGATTGTCGCGCGCCGTATCGATGAGGCCGCGATACTCGGGGTCGCGCAGATGCTGCAGGAAAAGAGGGCTGTCGCGATCGTTCGGATTGCCGGTCAACATCGCCATCGCGGCCGCGCTATAGCCGCCGTACAGCGTGTCCTTGTCGAGCAGGCAGAAGGGGGTGCCGCTCACTTTCATCAGCGGGCCGAGCAGTTTTTTCGCCAGCGTCGTCTTGCCCGTGCCCGCATGACCGCAAAAGAAAACCAGAGAAGTCACGCAGGCTTGTCCTCACGCGGCGCGGCGGCGTCATCGGGGCGCGGGTCGCGCGCGAACGTGCCGTTGGCCTCGAGCCACATCACGTTGATGATGCCGAAGCCGAGCGCCACACCGACGCCGAGAATCCAGGTGAAATACCACATCGCAGTCTCCTTGATCGTGCGTCCGGCGACGCGGATCGACAGGCATGCCGGCAACCGACGATGGCTAGCCGCGAGCGCGGCCGCCTGCACCGATCATGAAGAAGAACGCCGCGCCATGCAAGAGGCGCGGCGCCCGAGCTCCGTGCACCGTGGCTGGCGGAATGTCCGCGCGTTGCTATGATGCGCAACGATCATGCGTACGAACGTACCGTGTCCGCCGAACCGGCGGACACGGAGCGACGACCCACACCGCGTAGTCGGAAACTCGGGCCACAATCGAGAGCACAGGGGAGAACCAGCATGCCGATGCGCCTGTCTTGCCGCTGCCGAGCCGCACGGATGGCCGGGTCCGCACGCTGCGCCGCGTTGGCCGCATGCGTCGCGCTCAGCGTGCTCACGCTGGCCGGCTGCGCGTCGACGCCGGCCGAGCCGGTACCGTTCAAACTGGTGCCTGCCGAGCGCATCGTCAGACAGGGCTATACGGCGCCGGGCCCCGGCCTCGTCGCGGTGGACGTGCGGCGCGAGCGTTCGCGCGACGTGATCGTGCGGTTCCGCAATGCGCTCGTCTATATCGACGGCGAGCGCGTGACCGACCTGATGAACGGCGAGCACGTGGTGTTCTATCTGCCGCCCGGCGAGCATCGGATCGGCGTATCGACGCAGTTCGATCCGGTCATCGAGCTGAACTTCGTCGTGACGGCCGACCCGCGCTACACGAACCGCGCCTCGGTCACGTTCAACGACGATCACCGCATCGGCCTGCAGCGGGTCGCGCAGTAGCCTGTCGTCGAGCGTTAACAATTGGATACGCGCGGCTTAGTATCGCGCCTTAACATGACGGCTGATGCAAGCGGCCTGGAAGCGTGCTTGTCCGTTCATGCAGACCCGTCGACCGTCTTACGCAATGCTTACGTGAGAGGGTGGCGAGGTCTGCTTTTGTATGCAAGGTAATCCGAACATGCTGATCAATTGCGCCGCCTATCAGGACGGCCGGAAACTCGCCGACATCGATATCGACAGCATCAGCGACTACGTCGCGCGGCCCGAGTGCTTCGTCTGGGTCGCGTTGAAAGACCCGAGCCCCGACGAACTCGCGATGATGAAAGACGAGTTCAATCTGCACGAGCTCGCCATCGAAGATGCGCAAACCGGCCATCAACGGCCGAAGATCGAGGAGTACGGCGATTCGCTGTTCACCGTGATGCACACGGTCGAGATGGACGAGCAGGGCGAATTCGTGATCGGCGAAGTCGACGTGTTCGTCGGCAGCAACTATGTGCTGTCGGTGCGGCGCGGCACGCGCACCGGCTTCAAGAGCGTGCGCGCGCGCTGCGAGCACGAGCCGCATCTGTTGAAGGAGGGCTCGGCGTTCGTGTTGTACGCGCTGATCGACGATGTGGTCGACCGTTATTTCCCGGTCGTGGAGGCGATGAGCACCGAGCTCGAAACGCTCGAGGACCGCATCTTCGAGAAGAACGATTCGGCCGCCTCGCGCGCGATCGTGCAGGACCTGTACACGATGAAGCGCCGGCTCGTGATCCTCCAGCACCATATCGTGCCGCTGCAGGAAGCGGTCGGCAAACTGACGGGCGGGCGCATTCCGAGCGTCTGCGCCGGCATGCAGGCGTACTTCCGCGACGTCTACGACCACCTCGACCGGATCGTCAGAACCATCGAGGGGCGCCGCGAAATCGTCGTCACGGCGGTGCAGGTGAACCTCGGCATGATCTCGCTCGCCGAGAGCGAAGTCACCAAGCGGCTCGGCTCGTTCGCCGCGCTGTTCGCGGTGCCGACCATGATCGCCGGCATCTACGGGATGAACTTCGAGCGCATTCCCGAGCTGCATTTCAAGTTCGGCTATCCGGTCGTGCTGGCGGTGATGCTGGCGATCGACTTCGTGCTGTACCGGCGTTTTCGCAAGGCGGGCTGGCTGTAGCCGGCGCACCGTTCAATTTCCTCGGGGTTTCACTTGCGGCGCGCGCGATACCAGGCCAGCATAAGCGGCCTGTGGGTCGCGCCGCACGCGACGCACAGGCGTCATCGACTGCACGGACTGAGCGAGGGAACCTTGCCACACGCTGTTGCCACACCTGCCCGGATCGATCGAGCGCATTGCGGCGCCGCAGATGTTGCGCGCCGGTGCGTTGCAACACCGCGAATCGTTGACATTCCGAAGAGCTTGCGCTGAGAATGGGCCTCGCAAAGGTTTGCGCATCACAAAAAATACGGCTCGCCCGCGAGCCTGACAACCTTGGAGATACGCATGAGCCATCGAACCCGTCGTCGCATTCTTGCCGCCGCAGTTCTCGCCACCGCCTCCGCCGTCCTGCCTTTTTCCGCCGCCCACGCGCAGAACGCCCTGGCTCATAAGCCGAAGGTCGCGCTCGTGATGAAGTCGCTCGCCAACGAGTTCTTCCTGACCATGGAGACCGGGGCGAAAGACTATCAGAAGCAGAATCCCGGCAAGTTCGACCTGATCACCAACGGCATCAAGGACGAAACCGACACCGCCAACCAGATCCGCATCGTCGAGCAGATGATCGTGTCGAAGGTCGACGCGATCGTGCTCGCGCCGGCCGATTCGAAGGCGCTGGTGCCGGTCGTCAAGAAGGCGGTCGACGCGGGCATCATCGTCGTCAACATCGACAACCGGCTCGATCCGGACGTGCTGAAGTCGAAAGACCTGAACGTGCCGTTCGTCGGCCCCGACAATCGCAAGGGCGCGCGGCTCGTCGGTGACTACCTCGCGAAGCGCCTGAAGGCCGGCGACGAGGTCGGCATCCTCGAAGGCGTGTCGACCACCACCAACGCGCAGCAGCGTACCGCGGGCTTCAAGGACGCGATGCAGGCAGTCGGCGCGAAAGTCGTGTCGGTGCAGTCGGGCGAGTGGGAAATCGACAAGGGCAACGCGGTCGCATCGGCCATGCTCAACGAGTATCCGAACCTGAAGGCGCTGCTCGCCGGCAACGACAACATGGCGATCGGCGCGGTGTCGGCGGTGCGCGCGGCCGGCAAGCAGGGCAAGGTGCTGGTGGTCGGCTACGACAACATCAACGCGATCCATCCGATGCTGAAGGACGGCCGCGTGCTCGCCACCGCCGACCAGTACGCGGCGAAGCAGGCCGTGTTCGGCATCGATACCGCGTTGAAGGCGTTGAGCGAAAACAAGAAGCAGTCGCAGCTGTCGGGCGTCGTCGAAACGCCGGTCGTTCTGGTGACGAAGGACACCCTGAAGTAAGCGCGCCGCGCCCGGCGTGAAGCACGAGCCGGGCGCAGCCGGGAAAGCGCACGGGAAGCCGCAAAAATCACCACGAATTATGGATAGCGTGTTTTAGAGGCAAACCACCACCCAGCGATCCGCTTTTGTTCAACGAACGCTCAAGAATCCCGCCGCGCCGCCGTTAATCCCAGAGATAAGCGTCATGACGGCGGCTCGCGTGGTGAGAGGGAGCGCGGCCATGAGCAGCTGTGCATTCCGCGCAATGGGGCGTCACGAAGGCGCCAGAAGCGCCATGCAACCAGGAGCGCGATGGATTCGACCGACCACGACGCCTTGCCTGTCGTACTGAGCGTCAGCGGCATCGGCAAGACCTATGCCGAAGCGGTGCTCGCCGACGTATCGCTGTCGCTGCGAGCGGGCGAGGTATTGGCGTTGACCGGCGAGAACGGCGCGGGCAAGAGCACGCTGTCGAAGATCATCGGCGGGCTGGTCGAAGCGAGCGCGGGCACGATGCGGCTTGCCGACGCGCCGTACGCGCCCGCGAGCCGCACCGAGGCCGAGGCGCTCGGCGTGCGCATGGTCATGCAGGAGTTGAATCTGCTGCCTACGCTGTCGGTCGCCGAGAACCTGTTCCTGAACCGGCTGCCGCGTGCGGGCGCGTTCAGCTTCGGCTGGATCGATCGCGGCAAGCTGCGCGAGAACGCGCGCCAGGCGATGGAGCGTGTCGGGCTCGACGCGATCGATCCCGACACGCTGGTCGGCGAACTGGGCATCGGTCATCAGCAGATGGTCGAGATCGCCCGCAACCTGATCGACGACTGCCGCGTGCTGATCCTCGACGAGCCGACCGCGATGCTGACCGCGCGCGAGGTCGATCTGCTGTTCGAGCAGATCGGGCGGCTCAAGGCTCGCGGCGTCGCGCTCGTCTATATCTCGCACCGGCTCGAAGAGCTGGCGCGGGTCGCCGAACGGGTCGCGGTGCTGCGCGACGGCCGCCTCGTGCATGTCGACGCGATGGCGAACCTGACGAGCGAGCAGATCGTCACGTGGATGGTCGGCCGCGAGCTCGGCGAGCATATCGATCTCGGCGAGCGCAACATCGGCGCGCCGCTCCTGAAAGTGGAGCGGCTCGCGCGCGGCAAGGTCGTGCGCGACGTGTCGTTCGAGGTGCGCGCGGGCGAGATTTTCGGTGTGAGCGGACTGATCGGCGCGGGCCGCACCGAGCTGATGCGGCTCATCTACGGCGCCGACCGCAAGGACGGCGGCAGCGTGTCGCTCGCCGCGACGCCGGGCGCGCCGCCTGCGCCGGTGCAAATCGACTCGCCGGCGGACGCGGTACGCGCGGGTATCGCGCTGATCACCGAAGACCGCAAGGGCGAAGGCCTGCTGCTGCCGCAACCGATCGCGGCCAACCTGTCGCTCGGCAATCTCGGCAGCGTCGCGCGGCACGGCCTCGTCGACGCGAAGCGCGAGAACGCGCTGGCGCACAAGCAGATCGCCGCGATGCGGATTCGCAGCTCGGGGCCCGCGCAGGTTGTCGGCGAGCTGTCGGGGGGCAACCAGCAGAAGGTCGTGATCGGCCGCTGGCTCGCGCGCGACTGCCGCGTGCTGTTGTTCGACGAACCGACTCGCGGCATCGACGTCGGCGCGAAGTTCGATATTTACGGCCTGATGGGCGCGCTCGCTCGCGACGGCCGCGCGCTCGTCGTGGTGTCGAGCGATCTGCGCGAACTGATGCTGATCTGCGACCGGATCGGCGTGATGTCGGCGGGCAGCATGACAGGCGTGTTCGAGCGCGCGAGCTGGAGCCAGGATGCGCTGCTCGCGGCTGCGTTCGCCGGCTACCGCGGCCGTGACGCGCTGCTGCACACGCACGGCGTCAACGAAGCAGGGAGTCTGTGATGACCGATCAATCGTGGCGCGAGGCGGCAGGTGTCAAACAGGACGGCCAGTTGGGCGGCCAGCAGGACGGCAAGCAAGGCGGTGCGCCGGACGCGCCCGCCGTGACGCCGCCCGCCGATCCGTCGGCGCCGCTCGCGAGCGGCAAGCCGGCCGGCACGCGGCTCGGCTTTTCGAACTACCTGGGCCTCGCCGGCGCGCTGCTCGCGATGATCGTGCTGTTCTCGCTGCTGAGTTCGCACTTTCTGACCTACGACACGTTCAGCACGATCGCGAACCAGATTCCGGATCTCGTCGTGATGTCGGTCGGCATGACCTTCGTGCTGATCATCGCGGGGATCGATCTGTCGGTGGGCTCGGTGCTCGCGCTCGGGGCGTCGGTGGTCAGCGTGGTGACGCTGAAGTGGGGCTGGGGGCCAGCTGCCGGCGCGCTGCTCGGGGTCGCGGTCGCGGCGCTGACCGGCACCGTGACCGGCGCGGTGACGGTGGGCTGGCGAATTCCGTCGTTCATCGTGTCGCTCGGCGTGCTCGAGGCGGCGCGCGGCATGGCGTATCAGATGACCAATTCGCGCACCGCGTATATCGGCGATGCGTTCGATTTTCTGTCGAACCCGATCGCGCTTGGCATCTCGCCGGCCTTTCTGATCGCGGTCGCGGTGATGGTGATCGCGCAACTAGTGCTGACGCGCACGGTGTTCGGGCGCTATCTGGTCGGGATCGGCACCAATGAGGAAGCGGTGCGGCTCGCGGGCGTCAATCCGCGGCCGTACAAGGTGATCGTGTTCGCGCTGATGGGCGCGCTGTCCGGACTCGCGGCGCTGTTCCAGATCTCGCGGCTCGAGGCGGCCGATCCGAATGCGGGTGTCGGCCTGGAGCTGCAGGTGATCGCGGCGGTCGTGATTGGCGGCACGAGTCTGATGGGCGGGCGTGGTTCGGTTATCAGCACGTTCTTTGGCGTGCTGATCATTTCAGTGCTGGCGGCGGGCCTCGCGCAGATCGGCGCGAACGAGCCGACCAAGCGCATGATCACCGGCGCGGTGATCGTGATCGCGGTGGTGCTCGATACGTACCGCAGCCGTCGCAAACGCGCCTGAGGTGTGCGCCGCCGCGCAACGATGAATGAGTGTGGTCTGTCTTCGATGAAGACGTCCGTGGGTCGCCATGCGGCGCATCCGGCCGGAACAACAGACCTGACGGGGTTTTGCATGGGACCGGAGTAAGCGCTAAAGCGCTAACTCCGTTCGACCGCGATGAAACTGCATGGGACCGGAGTAAGCGCTAAAGCGCTAACTCCGTTCGACCGCGATGAAACTGCATGGGACCGGAGTAAGCGCTAAAGCGCTAACTCCGTTCGACAGGAGAGCAACAGGTTATGACGACGATCAAGGATGTGGCGGCGGTGGCGGGCGTGTCGTTCACGACGGTATCGCACGTCGTGAACAACTCGCGGCCGGTGTCGGCCGATGTGCGCGCGAAAGTCGAGCACGCGATCCGTCAACTGCACTATGTGCCGTCGGCGGTCGCGCGCTCGCTGAAGGCGCGCTCGACAGCGACGATCGGACTGGTGGTGCCGAACAGCACGAACCCGTATTTCGCGGAGCTCGCGCGCGGCATCGAGGACGGCTGCGCGCGCAATGGCTACTGCGTGTTCTTCTGCAACTCCGACGATGACCCCGCGAAGCAGCGCAACTATCTGCGCGTGCTGCAGGAAAAACGCATCGACGGGTTGATCGTCGCGTCGGCCGGCGACGACGCCGTGCTCGCGCAGGCGCTCGCCGACGCGCGCGAGCCGCTCGTGGTGGTGGACCGCAACATCGAGGGAGTCAGCGCGGACCTCGTGCAGATCGATCACGAGAAGGGCGCGTATCTGGCCACCCGTCATCTGCTCGAGCTCGGGCATGTGCGGATCGGTTGCATCACGGGGCCGGTGCAGACCGCGGTCAGCGCGATGCGGGTGCACGGCTTCATTCGCGCGATGGCCGAGCGTGGCATCGAGATTCCGGCCGATGCGATCGTCGAAAGCGATTTTTCGGGGACAGGCGGACATCGCGCGGCCGCGCAGCTGTTCGATACGGTCAGGCCGTCGGCGATTTTCGCGGGCAACGACATGATGGGCATCGGAGCGTTGCGCGCGGCGGCGGAGCGCAATATCAGCGTGCCGCGCGATTGCTCGATCATCGGTTTCGACGATATCGAGCTGGGCCGCTTCACGTTCCCGTCGCTGTCGACGGTCGGACAGTCGGTGCGCGCGCTTGGCGACACGGCCGCGCAGACGCTGATCGACCGGATCGCCGAGGCGTCGTCGAACAGTGCCGCGCGGGCGCCTGCGCGCCGCCGCGTGGTGTCGCCGCGGCTGATCGTGCGCGAGTCCACCGCGACATGGGCTGGCGAGGAACGGCGGGATCTGGCGGCCTGATGCGCCGGATCAAGGACGCATGAGGGGCGCTCGAAGGACGCGCGCGCAATAGCGACGCGACCCGTCGCGCAACGGAGGACACTCGAGTGGCAAGCAACCCAACGCGCGCACGCGTCACGGTGGTCGGTAGTCTGAACATGGACCTCGTGGTGCGTTCGCCACGCCTGCCCCAACCGGGCGAGACGCTGGCCGGCCGCGGCTTCGCGCAGGTCGCGGGCGGCAAGGGCGGCAACCAGGCGGTCGCGGCCGCGCGGCTCGGCGCGCAGGTGTCGATGCTCGGCTGCGTCGGTGCCGATGCGAATGGCGCGCAGCTGCGCGCGGGCCTCGAAGCGGAGCGCATCGACTGCGCCGCGCTCGAAACCGGCAGGGAGCCGAGCGGTGTGGCGCTGATCGTCGTCGACGATGCGAGCCAGAACACGATCGTGATCGTCGCGGGCAGCAACGGCGAGGTCACGCCGGCCACCATCGCGCGACACGAAGCGACGCTCGCCGCTGCCGCCGTCGTGATCTGTCAGCTCGAAACCCCGCCCGAATCGGTGCGCGCGGCGCTGGCGGCGGCGCGGCGGCTCGGCAAGACCGTGATCCTGAATCCGGCGCCCGCCGCCGGCCCGTTGCCGGCCGACTGGCTGCCGCTGATCGACTACCTGATTCCGAACGAACTCGAAGCCGCCGCGCTGAGCGGTCTCCCCGTCGACTCGCCCGAGGACGCCGCACGGGCCGCCGCCGCATTGCGCGCGGCCGGCGCGCGCAATGTGCTGGTCACGCTCGGTGCGCGCGGCGTGCATGCGTCGCTCGAAGGCGCGGCCGCGACGCTGTACGACGCGCCGCGCGTCGAGGCGGTCGACACGACCGCGGCCGGCGACACCTTCATCGGCGGCTTCGCGGCGCAGCTCGCGCAGGGCGCGAGCGTCGATGCGGCGATCCGCTTCGCGCAGCGCGCCGCCGCGCTATCGGTGACGCGCGCGGGCGCACAGCCATCGATTCCGACGCGCTCCGAGGTCGACGCATTGGACTGATGCCGCGGCGGCGTTGGCACCTCGCACGCTGCCTGATCGAACTGTCCTGCCGCCGCTTCGGGTGACTCCGAACGGCTCGCATCTCCAGCCATTCCCGTCGTCAAAACGTCAAAAATCGTGCTTTGACGAATATCGCCGCGTTTCCTTCGCTCCGCGAACACACTCATTTCCTGTCAACTTGCTTTCAACGTCTTGCAACGTCTTTGTTCATACCTTTTAAATGCTTCAAGTCTATGAATGGACTGCCGTAAACGGAAATTAGAGCGCTCTTTCAAAAAAGCGCCGGACCCAACACACGCCGCTCCCACGCTGCGTAGGCCGCAGCCTCTCATTGAGTACAGCACACAGGACCAAGCATGTTGAATAAAGGCATCACGATCAAGGCGCGAATTGGCCTCACGATGGCGTTCCTCGCCGCGTTGCTGGTTGCGATCGGCGTTTTCGGTCTGTTCGGCATGAGCCGTTCGAACGACGCCTATGAGGACACGTTCACCAACGCGATGCCGGGCGCGGTGAACATCGGCAACGCGGAAATCTACGCGGCTCGCGAACGACTCGCGCTCGACCGCGCCGCGTTCCTGGTCGGCACACCGGAAGCGGCCACCACCATCGAGCGCGGGCGCATGCTGGGTGGCACGTCCGACATGTGGTGGAAAAAATATCTCGATCTGCCACGCAACGCGGACGAAGACCGGCTTGCGCAGGACGTCGCCGCGAAGCGCAGCGCGCTGCATCAGCAACTCGAAACGTTCGCGGCGGCGATCACGGCGAACGATCAGGGCAAGCTGGTCGAGCACGCGAAGAATCTGCAGGTCGTCTTCAACGACCTCGTCGGCGCCGACGACGCGCTGCGCAAATACCAGTTCGATTCGGCCAGGCAGGGCTTCGACTCCGCACAGAGCAGTTTCCAGACGTTCCGCGTGGTCAGCATCGGCGCGCTGGTGGTCGGCGTACTGGCGGCGGCGCTGTCGTATCTGACGCTGAGCCGCTCGATCGCGCGTCCGCTCGACGAAGCGCTCGGCCACCTCGATGCGATCGCGGCCGGCGATCTGCGTCGTCCGGTGATCGCGACATCGCGCGACGAAATGGGGCAACTGCTCGAAGGAATCGCCAGAATGCAGCGCAGCCTCACCGAAACGGTGCGCAGCGTGCGCGGCGGTAGCGAGTCGATCGCGACCGCGACGCGC
Organism: Paraburkholderia sp. CI3; assembly: GCF_050436505.1. Taxonomy (NCBI): domain Bacteria; kingdom Pseudomonadati; phylum Pseudomonadota; class Betaproteobacteria; order Burkholderiales; family Burkholderiaceae; genus Paraburkholderia; species Paraburkholderia sp. CI3. The sequence goes on along the minus strand of NZ_JBNDMI010000004.1, from coordinate 1,032,846 downwards.
CAGATCGCGGCGGGCAACATCGACCTGTCGTCGCGAACCGAGGAGCAGGCGTCGGCGTTGCAGGAAACCGCCTCGAGCATGGAGCAGCTGACCGGCACGGTGCGGCAGAATGCCGACAACGCGCGCCAGGCGAGCGCACTCGCGGCCAACGCGTCCGAGATCGCCAACAAGGGTAGCGCGGTGGTCGGCCAGGTGGTCGGCACGATGGGCGACATCAACCAGAGCTCGGCGAAGATCGCCGACATCATCTCGATCATCGAAGGCATTGCGTTCCAGACCAACATCCTCGCGTTGAACGCAGCCGTCGAGGCGGCGCGCGCCGGCGAGGAGGGGCGCGGCTTCGCGGTCGTCGCGGGCGAAGTGCGCAGCCTCGCGCAGCGTTCGTCGGCGGCGGCCAAGGAGATCAAGGAGCTGATCGATACGTCGGTCGAGCGCGTGCAGTCGGGCTCGGCGCTCGTCGACGAGGCCGGCCGCACGATGAGCGAAATCATCGGCGCGGTGCAGCGCGTGACCGACATCATGGGCGAGATCGCGGCGGCGTCGGAGGAGCAGAGCGGCGGCATCGACCAGGTCGCGCGCGCGGTCACGCAGATGGACGAGGTCACGCAGCAGAATGCGGCGCTCGTCGAGGAAGCGGCCGCCGCCGCGTCGTCGCTCGAGGAGCAGGCGGCGCGGCTGCGCAGCGCGGTCGCGGTGTTCCAGGTCGACGACAGCGGCCGTGGCGGTCACGAAGCGGCGTCGGCGCTTGCGGCGCCGAAGCGCCCGGTGTCCACGAGCCCGGTCGCTACACGCGCACGCAAGCTCACGCCGGCTACGGCGCAGGCGGCGTTGCCGGCGAAGTCATCGATCCCGGCCGCGGCCGCTGTCGCGCCGCCGGTAGCGGCCGCGCCCACGCCCACGCGCGCGCCGGCCAGGTCCGCGGCGACGGCCGGCAGCGATCGGGATTGGGAGACCTTCTGAGCTGGGCTCGGATCAGGTGTACATGGGCAGCGGCGCTGTCGTGCCTCAGGTGAGTCGAGACGCGCCGTGCGGCGCAACAGCCGTTCCCGCTCCCGTTCGCTAGCTGTCCGGCATCCGCGTCGCACCCGCGACGATCGCTTCGCGAAAAGCCGCGCCTGGACACACCATGCGCGGTTTTTTTTCAGCTCCGGCAAGAATTAACGTTTGCGCGCCGCCGCCTTTCACCGGCGCGTGTCGCGATCCGGTACATTGACGGGCACGGCCCCGATCCGTTTGCGCGGCGCGCGGCTGCCCGCACCTCCAACAGGTGGTTCCCACATATTGCTACGTCCTGCGAACCCTGCCATGCGCCAGCCACAAAGAACCGACATGACGCGATACGATCTTGCGCAACGCCTCGTCGAGGCACGCCGGCAGCACCGGCCGATCGACGCGCCCGCGCCCGACAGCCTGCCGCCCGACGCGGCGACCGCCTACGCGATCCAGCAGGCGGTGATCGTGGGCCTCGGCGAGTCGACCGGCGCGTGGAAGATCGGCGCGAAGTCGCCGGGCGGCGCCGCGTCGGGCGCACCGATTCCGGCCTCGCTGGTGATGCCGTCGCCAGCGAGGCTCGCGCATGACGGCTTCTTTCGCGTGCTGGTGGAGCTCGAGATCGCGTTCCGCTTCGACGTGACGATCGAGCCGCGCGCTCAGGCGTATGCGCGCGACGAGGTACTGTCGAAGGTCGGCGCCGTGCTGCCGGCCATCGAGATCGTCGACAGCCGCTTCGCCGAATGGCCGAACGTCGCGCCGCTCGCGCAGTTGGCCGACGCGCAGAACAACGGCGCGCTGATCACCGGCCATCCGGCCGTCTATGCGAGCCTCGCGCGCGGCTTCGACTTCGTGTCGCCGGAACTGGAGCTGAGTTTCAACGGCCGCTCGCTGATACCGGAAGTGACCGGCAATCCGGCAGGCGATCCGCGCGAGCTGCTCGTGTGGTTCGTCAACCATTGCGCGGCGATGGGCATCACGATCGAGCGCAACTGGACCTTGACCACCGGTTCATACGTCGGCGCGCACAAGATCGACGAACCCGGCATCGTGCGTGGTCATATCGACGGATTGGGTGAAGTGGAAATTGAACTGACCTGATCGATGCTGCGGCGCTTGTAACCGCAAATTACAACGCTTGATTCCAAACGGCTGCCCGCGTGCAGCCGTTTTTATTTTGGCGAATTTGAAACGGTGGCAGTCTTTGAATCGTCAACCTGTTCGAATGCATTTGTTGCAACCTTGCCGCGTCCTTCCGTATACACCTATGAGAGCGCCGCGAGTCCGTCACGTGCATGCTTTTTGTGACGAAGTGTGCGTGCGCAGACAGCCGCATTTTGGTGGCGGGTCGACGGTGCGGGTACGGGATGTGCGATAGCAACGCGGTGACTTGACGCGATGCAGCGGTCCGGCGAAGTCCTGCAGGAGCACTGAATAGCGATGCGGTGCTGAAGAAAGTAGCGATACAGCGGTGCAGCAGATGACGTGATTGGTTGCTGCGTGAGTAAAAAAAATTGTAGGTGGTCGAATCTCTGTTTCCAGGTGAGGATTGTAGCGTGGCGGTTACGGCGCGATTTTCGCAACGTAGTCCGTGAAAAAAAATTTAAAAGGGTTTAGGATGAATTCGAGCGATGTCGTTTCTGAATAGCGCGCCGCGCACGACATCGCCCCAGACTTCGGCGAGGAGGTAGCATGGATATCTACAGCAGTTTCGCGACCCGCTTCGAGAAAACACGGGAGGACGAACTCTCGCTCGAGGAGTATCTCGCGCTCTGCAAAGACAATCCCGCCGCGTACGCCACTGCGGGCGAACGCATGTTGACGGCAATCGGAGAACCGGAACAGATCGACACTCGCAACGATCCGCGTTTATCGCGTATCTTCGCGAACAAGGTCATCAAGGTATACCCCGCATTCCGTGAGTTCTACGGAATGGAAGAGGTGATCGAGCACGTGGTCGCCTACTTCCGGCATTCGGCCCAGGGGCTCGAAGAAAAGAAGCAGATCCTGTATCTGTTAGGACCGGTCGGCGGCGGCAAGTCGTCGATCGCGGAACGTCTGAAGCAATTGATGGAACGCGTGCCGTTCTATGCGATCAAGGGCTCGCCCGTCAACGAATCGCCGCTCGGTTTGTTCGACTACGAGGAAGACGGTCCGATCCTCGAAGAGCAATATGGCATCCCTCGTCGCTACCTGCGAGGCATTCTGAGTCCGTGGGCGGTCAAGCGCCTGCACGAGTACAACGGCGACGTCCGCAAGTTCCGCGTGGTGCGCCGCTATCCGTCGATCCTTCGCCAGATCGCTATCTCGAAGACCGAACCGGGCGACGAGAACAATCAGGACATTTCGTCGCTGGTCGGCAAGGTCGACATCCGCAAGCTCGAACAGTACGCGCAGGACGATGCCGACGCGTACAGCTACTCGGGCGGCCTGTGCCTCGCGAATCAGGGCCTGCTCGAGTTCGTCGAAATGTTCAAGGCGCCGATCAAGGTGTTGCACCCGCTGCTCACGGCGACCCAGGAAGGCAACTTCAAGGGCACGGAAGGCTTCGGCGCGATTCCGTTCGACGGCATCATCCTCGCTCACTCGAACGAATCGGAATGGAAGGCATTCCGCAACAACCGTAACAACGAGGCACTGCTCGACCGGATCTTCGTCGTCAAGGTGCCGTACTGCCTGCGCTATAGCGAAGAGGTCAAAATCTACGAGAAGCTGCTGCGCAACTCGTCGCTGGCCAACGCGGTGTGCGCGCCGGGCACGCTGAAGATGATGGGGCAGTTGTCCGTGCTCACGCGTTTGCACGAGCCGGAGAACTCGAGCCTGTTCTCAAAGATGCAGGTCTACGACGGCGAGAATCTGAAGGACACGGACCCGAAGGCGAAGTCGTATCAGGAGTATCGCGACTTCGCGGGCGTCGACGAAGGCATGACCGGCGTGTCGACCCGCTTCGCGTTCAAGATTCTGTCGCGCGTGTTCAACTTCGACTCGACCGAGGTCGCGGCCAATCCGGTGCATCTGATGTACGTGCTCGAACAGCAGATCGAACGCGAGCAGTTCCCGCCGGAAACCGAGCAGAAGTATCTGTCCTTCATCAAGGACGTGCTCGCGTCGCGCTATGCGGAGTTCATCGGCAAGGAGATTCAGACCGCGTACCTGGAGTCGTACTCCGAGTACGGTCAGAACATCTTCGACCGCTATGTCACGTATGCGGACTTCTGGATCCAGGATCAGGAGTTCCGCGACCACGACACCGGCGAGAGCTTCGACCGTGCCGCGTTGAACGCCGAGTTGGAGAAGATCGAGAAGCCAGCGGGCATCAGCAATCCGAAGGACTTCCGCAACGAGATCGTGAATTTCGTGCTGCGTGCGCGGGCTGCGAATGCGGGCAAGAACCCCGCGTGGATCAGCTACGAGAAGCTGCGCGTCGTGATCGAAAAGAAGATGTTCTCGAACACGGAAGAGCTGTTGCCGGTGATCTCGTTCAACGCGAAAGGTTCGGCTGAAGAGCAGCGCAAGCATGAAGACTTCGTCAATCGCATGGTGGCGAAGGGCTATACGCCGAAGCAGGTGCGCTTGCTGTGCGACTGGTATCTGCGCGTGCGCAAGTCGTCATGATGCGCGCATGATACTCATGGTGTGCCGCCCGTACGGTTCGACCGTACGGGCAACCGGCGAGGCGCAAGCCGCATAGCATTGCACTGCGCGGCGGGCGTCTCGCGCACCCGAAATATTAGTGCGGCCGCAGGGAATCGCGGTTGCATGGACGGGAGACCGGGCGTGCTTCATCAAATCATCGACCGCAGGTTGGCAGGCAAGAACAAGAGTATTGCGAACCGTGAGCGCTTTTTGCGCCGCGTCAAAAACTATATTCGTCGTGCCGTTTCGGAGGCGGTGCGCGATCGCAGCATCAAGGACATCCAGAACACCCAGAGCATCACCATTCCGCGCAAGGACATCGCGGAGCCGTCGTTCCGTCATGGACCGGGCGGCCGGCGCGAGATGGTGCATCCCGGCAACTCGGACTACATCCGCGGCGACAAGATCCAGCGCCCGCAAGGCGGCGGCGGCGGCGGAGGCAGTCAGGCCAGCAACGAGGGCGAGGGTCAGGACGACTTCGTGTTCGAGCTGAGCCGCGAAGAGTTCATGCAGTATTTCTTCGACGACCTCGAACTGCCGCGTCTCGTCAAGACCCATCTGATGGCCGTGCCGACGTGGAAAAGCGTCCGCGCGGGCTGGGCCGCGGAGGGCACGCCAAACAATATCGACGTGGTGCGCTCGTTGCGCAGCGCGCTCGGCCGGCGCATCGCGCTCGGCGCGCCGCTCGTCAACCAGTTGCACGAAATGGAGCGACAGCTGGAAGAGTTGAGGGCCGATCCCGCCGATCGCCGCGACGAGATCAAGCTGCTCGAAGACGACATCCACCATCTGAAAGGACGCATCTGGCGGATCCCGTTCATCGATCCGTTCGATCTGCGCTACGTGAATCGCGTGAAGCAGCCTACGCCGTCGAGCCAGGCGGTGATGTTCTGTCTGATGGACGTGTCCGGTTCGATGGACGAGCAGCGCAAGGATCTCGCCAAGCGCTTCTTCATCCTGCTGTACCTGTTCCTGAAGCGTAACTACGAGCGCATCGAAGTCGTGTTCATCCGCCACCACACGCGCGCCGAGGAAGTCGACGAAGACACGTTTTTCCACTCGACCGAAAGCGGCGGTACCGTGGTGTCGAGCGCGCTCGAACTGATGCGCAAGGTGATGGACGAGCGCTACTCGCCGACTGAATGGAACATTTACGGCGCCCAGGCGTCCGACGGCGACAACTGGACCGACGACTCGCCGAAATGCCGCAAGATACTGTCGGATGACATCCTGGAGAAGGTGCGGTATTTCGCGTATATTCAGGTGACGCCCGAAGAGCAGAATCTGTGGCTCGAATACGCGCAACTGGCGCTGTCGCAACCGCACATGGCGATGAAGAAGGTCGAAACCGCGGCCGATATTTATCCGGTGTTTCGCGAGCTGTTCGAGAAGCAGGCGGCGACTTCCTGATGGGATGCTGGTGGCGCACGAAGCGCCTGAACGACGAAGCGCGCGGCGATTCGTACGACAAGGGGTAACCCGCCGTATGACCGCGCCGCAGCGCAACAAAGGCGTGCCGCAGCGACAGTCGGGGCATGCCGAGGCAGGAGCGGCCAGCACGGGAGCCGCTCGCGCCGGAGCAGTCCGCGATGCTGCAGCACGGGACACACCGGAACGCCCAACGAGGGCAAAGGGAAGTCCGTATGAACGTAGCCGATAGACGGCCTCTGCCGTGCCCGTCCGACTGGACCTTCGAATTGATCGAAGAGTACGACTCGCATATTGCCCGTGTTGCGGAGCAATACGAGCTCGACGTGTATCCGATCCAGCTCGAACTCATCAGCGCCGAACAGATGATGGATGCCTATGCGTCCGTCGGCATGCCGGTGAACTACCGTCACTGGTCGTTCGGCAAACATTTCCTTTCCACCGAAAAGAGCTATCGCCGCGGCCAGATGGGGCTCGCGTACGAAATCGTCATCAATTCGAACCCCTGCATCGCCTATCTGATGGAAGAGAACACGATGACGATGCAGGCGCTCGTCATCGCGCATGCGGCCTACGGTCACAACTCGTTCTTCAAGGGCAACTATCTGTTCCGCTTATGGACGGACGCGCACGCGATCATCGACTACCTCGTCTACGCGAAAAACTACATCGCGGAATGCGAGGAGCGCTATGGGCTCGATCGCGTCGAGGAATTGCTCGACTCGTGCCACGCGCTGATGAATTACGGCGTGGACCGCTACAAGCGGCCGCAGAAGCTGTCGCTCCAGAAGGAGTTCGCCGCGCGTCGCGAACGTGAGGCGTATCTGCAGTCGCAGGTCAACGAGTTGTGGCGCACGTTGCCCACGCGCCATACGCCGTTGCCCGAAGAGGTCGAGGGGCGCTATCCACCCGAGCCGCAGGAAAACCTGCTGTATTTCGCGGAGAAAAACGCGCCGCTGCTCGAAGCGTGGGAGCGCGAGGTGATCCGGATCGTGCGCAAGATCGGCCAGTACTTCTATCCGCAGCGGCAGACCCAGGTGATGAACGAAGGCTGGGCGACGTTCTGGCACTACACGCTGCTCAATACGATGTACAACCAGGGCAAGCTCGAAGACGGCTTCATGATGGAGTTTCTCCATTCACACAGCAACGTCGTCTATCAGCCGCCGGTCACGAAGCCGTATTACAGCGGCATCAATCCGTATGCGCTGGGCTTTTCGATGATGAGCGATATCCGGCGCATCTGCGAAGCGCCGACCGACGAAGACCGCAAGTGGTTTCCGAATCTGGCCGGCAGTCCGTGGCTGCCCGCGATGCACTACGCGATGCGCAACTTCAAGGACGAGAGCTTCATCGCGCAGTATCTGTCGCCGCATCTGATCCGCGAAATGCGCCTGTTCTCGGTGCTCGACGACGACATGCGAGACGCGCTCGAAGTGTCGGCGATTCACGACGATAGCGGCTACCAGTACGTGCGCCAGGCGTTGTCGCGGCAGTACGACATGCATCACCGCGAGCCGAACATTCAGGTGTGGGCCGTCAATACACGCGGCGATCGCAGCCTGACGTTGCGGCATTTCATGAGCGACAACCGGCACCTGTCGTCGGATAGCGAGGAGGTGCTCAAGCACATGGCGCGCTTGTGGCAGTTCGACGTGTACCTCGAGAGCGTCGACGAAAACGGCACCGTCAGAAAACGGCACGACTGCCGGTATATGCCGCCGTCCGTGAGAATATGAGCGCCGCCTGACTCCCGCCTGACTCCCGCCTGAGCGGTCCGTGTCGCCCGTCAAGCCCCTGCCAGTCCCCAACTGGCAGGGGCTTCGTTCTGTTGGTGCGCAAATCCGGCCGACCCAGGGCTTTCATCAGGCCACGCTGACAAAAAACCTTCTGGTGCTTTCATTTATGTAAAATTCGCGCACCCGCGACGGCCGCTCAGGCTGGGCGCGCGACATCAAGGCGGCGCCACGACCGTCCTCTTCGTTTAAATAAGGAAAGACACCAGCATGAACGACCAAACCGAACAATACGTCGTGGCCTCGGCGCACGACACGCGGCGGCGCATTTTTGCAATCGTCGGCGCTTCATCGGGCAATCTCGTCGAGTGGTTCGACTTCTATGTGTATTCGTTCACGGCGCTTTACTTCGCGCCGTCGTTCTTCCCGAGCGGCAACACGACCACGCAGTTGCTGAACACGGCCGGCGTGTTCGCCGCGGGCTTCCTGATGCGGCCGATTGGCGGCTGGTTCTTCGGGCGGCTCGCGGACAAACGTGGTCGCCGCACCGCGATGATGGTGTCGGTATTCATGATGTGCGGCGGCTCGCTGGTGATCGCGATGCTGCCCACCTACGCGCAGATCGGCGCGCTCGCGCCGGCGTTGCTGCTGCTCGCGCGGCTCTTGCAGGGGCTGTCGGTGGGCGGCGAATACGGCACCAGCGCGACCTATATGAGCGAAGTCGCGTTGAAGGGCCGGCGTGGCTTTTTCGCGTCGTTCCAGTATGTCACGCTGATCGGCGGCCAACTGTGCGCGCTGCTCGTGCTCGTGACCCTGCAACAGACACTGACGACCGAAGAGCTGAAGGCGTGGGGCTGGCGTGTGCCGTTCGTGATTGGCGCCATCGCCGCGTTGATCGCGCTCTATCTGCGTAAATCCCTTGATGAAACCACCACCGCGGCGATGCGCCAGCGCAAGGAAGCGGGCACGCTGCGCGGGCTGTGGGAGCACAAGACCGCGTTCATGACGGTGCTCGGCTTCACGGCCGGCGGCTCGCTGATCTTCTATACGTTCACCACCTACATGCAAAAGTACCTGGTCAACACGGCCGGCATGCACGCGAAGACCGCGAGCTCGGTGATGACCGCCGCGTTGTTCGTCTACATGCTGATGCAGCCGGCGTTCGGCGCGTTGTCGGACCGCATCGGGCGGCGCCGCTCGATGCTGTGTTTCGGCCTGTTCGCGACCCTCGGCACGGTGCCGCTGCTGCATGCGCTGAAAGACGTGACGAGCCCGTATGCGGCCTTCGCGTTGGTCGTGGTGGCGCTCGCGATCGTCAGCTTCTATACGTCGATCAGCGGCCTGATCAAGGCGGAAATGTTTCCGCCGCAAGTGCGTGCGCTTGGCGTAGGGCTGTCGTATGCGCTCGCCAATGCGATCTTTGGCGGCTCGGCGGAATATATCGCGCTGTGGCTGAAGTCCGCCGGTGTCGAGACGATGTTCTTCTGGTACGTGACGGCGCTGTGTGCACTCGCGGGTATCGTGTCGCTGCGCATGCGCGATCCCTCGTCGGAAGGATATCTGCGGCACGAGCCGTGAACCGCTAGTCGGGCACGGCGAAACGTCGTGCCGCGATGGCAGCGCTCAAGCGGCGGTCCAGGGCAACCGGGCCGCCGTTTTTCATGGCATCGACGTTTGCGCGTCAATCCGCAAGCGAGGATCAGCGCTTCGCCCAACTGACGACGATCCGTGTCCCCCACGCATGTAGCAGGTCGCGCAAGCTCTCGGCCTGTTCCATCCTCGCGCCGCTGCGCAGATGAATCTGCACCGCGCGGCCGGCGATGCCGTCGATCGGTTGCGCGAACCATAACTCGACCGCGAGACCTGATCCTTCGGGTTGGTCATCGACGACCGGTTCGATCACGCGCGGCTTGAAACACGCATTGTCTGACATGGCGAAACACCTCTGCTGCGAAGACGGGTCGTGCTCATCGTAATCAGCGGCGCGGGCGGAACCAGGTAACGAATACGCGTTTGCCAGGCAGGGAATGCCTGGCAGAAAATCGCCTTGCACGCGCTCGCGCCGGTCGCGACACGCCTGTCGCAGCTCATACCGGCTTCGGCCCGTTGTCGACGAACTCATCGACCCTCGCGGCCTCATTCACCGTGGCCGCGCCAACGGCCGCGACCGTCGCCATCGAAGGCGTCGCCGCTACGCCGGCGACAGCATCGGCCGCCGCGTGCGGGATCGGCAGACGGCCACGCCAGGCCGCGCGCGCCAGCATCAGCAGATGGTAGTAAAGCCGCGCGCTAAAGCCGTAGTTGTAGGCGAACAGATGCGCGCGCGCGATCCGCCAGGCCGCGCGCGCCTCGCCGTTTCTCGCGTGAATCGACACCGCGATCGGTACGAGCCGCCGCAGCGCCTGCCGCCGCGACGGTTCGAGCGGCACCGGCAGACGCAGCGACTTCACGAACGCATAGGCGCTCAACGTTGCGGCCATGCTCGTGCCGCGCGTGCTGTGCGAGACCGACGTCGCGGTCTTCCGATACACCGACACATAGTCGTGCAGATAAAACACCTCGCGCGCGGCCAGGCATAGCTCGGTGCCGAACACGTAGTCGCAGCACACGCCATACCGCGCGTCGTAGCCGACCCGCTTGACGAGCCGCGCGTCGGCCATCCAGCCATTGTTCGGAAACATCTGGATCAGGCCGGTGCGGCCCGCGAGCGGCTGGAGACCCTCGCGGGCCTCGGTGCGCCGGAACGCCTCGTTCAGGCGCGCGCTCGCGGCGAGATCGATCGCGCCATCGTGATCCGCTTCGTATTGCGCACCGAATGCCGCATCGAGCCGCGGATAGCGCTGCCATAACGACACGAGTTTGTCGACGGCGTCGCTCGTCAGCAGATCGTCGTCGTGGATCAGCAGGATCTTGTCGCCGCGCGCCCGCTCGAACAGGCTCGACACATTGCGCGCCTGGCCAAGCGGCGGCTCGTGCTTCTCGTAGCGCACGCGCGGCTCGTCGCGGTAACGCTGCAAGATCAGTTGCCGCGAGCGCACGTCCGTCGAATCGTCGCCAATCACGATTTCGACATGCGGATAGCTTTGCGCGAGGCACGAGTCGACGCATTCGATCAGCAGGTCGGGACGATTGCAGGTGGGCACGCAGATGGACACATGGGCGACCGCCGCACGGGCGAGGGGAGAACTTGACGCGTTGGACATGATGACGCCTTTTATCGATCGGAAGCGGCAAAAACCGGCGGAAAGCGGCAGCCGGTTCGCAGGGCGCACACCTTGCTGCAAGCAGCAAAATAGTCCAAGGCGTCAAAAAAATATTCGGTAAAAATGAGGAAGAAATGTTTGCTTACAGAAAGGTGCTGGAAGGAAAAAGTGATGCGGCCCGGGTGCACGACGCAGCCAGGGCCGCTCTGACATAGGGTTCTTCTTTTCAACCGACTGACGGTTCGCCCTCGCCGGACTTTTTGCCCGGACGGTCCGCCGGAGACTGCTTGTGACCTTCGTCGTGGCGCTCGGGCATCTTGCTCTTCGCGTTGTCGCTATGCACGGCGCGGTGCGGATGCGCGAAATCCTCGGTCTGGGCGCTGGCCTCGCTTTTCGATTCGTTGTCGGCCGCGCTTTTTGCTTCGCCTTGGAATTTTTCCGTCGTTTTGCTCATCGCTGCTCTCCTGGAGGGAAGACAAGCCTCCGGCAGCAAGACGCGGACCCGGGCGGGAGCAAACAGACGTTCCGCGCTCAGGCAACCGCGTGGCGCGGCCTGCCGCCCGTCAGCGACATGATGAAGTCGAGAAACACGCGCACCTTGGCCGGCGGATGGTGCCGCGACGGATACAGCGCATACAGCGGGTACACCTCGTCGCCCCAATCCGGAAAGAGCTCGATCAGCTTGCCGCTCGCAAGCAGCGACTCCGCGCCGAGCGCGAGAATCTGCGCGATGCCCTGGCCCGCGATGCATACGCTATGCAGCGTGCCGACGTCGTTGACGGTCAGCCGCCCCTGCGGCGTCAGCGCGAGCTGCTTGCGGCCGCGATGGAATTCCCAGCTGAACGGATAACCGGTGAGCGGATCGCGAAACTTGATGCAGATATGCCGGCCGTCTTCGAGCTCGCCCGGATTCGCCGGCTTGCCATGCTTCTTCAGATACGACGGCGCCGCGACGGTCAGGATGCGCGTATCGAGCAGCTTGCGGGCGACGAGCGTCGACACCGGCGGGTCGCCGAAGCGGATCGCGACATCGAAGCCGTCCCCGACCATGTCGCCCAACTGGTCGCGCGTGACGAGTTCGAGCTGCAGGTCCGGATGTTTGTCGATGAAGCCGCCGAGGCGCGGCCCGAGCACGAGCCGCGAAAAGAACGGGTCCATGTTGACGCGCAGACGGCCCCGCACCGCGGTCGCGCCGTGCGCGGCGGAGGCGGCCGCTTCCTCGAGTCCGCCGAGCAGCGGCACGATCTGCTCGTAGAAACGCCGGCCTTCGTCGGTCAGCGTGACCGAGCGCGTGGTGCGGTCGAACAGACGAATGCCGAGGCGTGCTTCGAGCCGGGCGACCGAACGGCTTACGCCCGATTGCGACATGTCGAGCGCTTCACCGGCGGCCGCGAAACTGCCGCAATCGACGATCGCAGTCAGGACGCCCATGCCGTTCAGCACGCGCTCATCAAATGGCATCGGGGCTCCCTGCCTGGTAGCCATGGATGCCCGACATGCTAACGCTAAGACCTTTCGAATGCATGCGCTGGCACGCGACGAAACGCGTCGCGTCTCAACTCCCCGCGCTCGGCGCAGCCTGGCCGCGAATCACGCGCGTGCCCGACGGGTCGTCGAGGTGGCGGAAGATCCACGCGGACACGAGCGTGATCGCGCCGACGCACACGAATGCGAGCCGGAAGCCGAGCGCCGCCGACCATTGCGCCGCGAACAGATTGACGAGCCCGCCGCCGATCGACACGCCAAGCCCGATCGCAAGCATCTGCACCATCGAGAACAGGCTATTGCCCATGCCAGCGTCTTCGTGCGACAGATCCTTCAGCGTGACACTGTTCATCGCCGCGAACTGCATCGAGTTGGCCGCGCCGAACACCGCGAGGATCGCGATTTCGATCACGAGCGGTGTGCCGAGCGAAATCAGCGAGAACGCGACGATCGCCAAGCCGACGATGATCGTGTTGACGAGCAGGAACGTGTCGTAACCGTAGCGGCGCACGAGCGGCGCGATCCAGCGTTTCGCGAGCGTGCCGGCGAGTGCCGCGGGCAGCATCATCAGACCCGAGTGCAGCGGCGAGTAGCCGAGCTGCAATTGCAGCAGCAGCGGCACGAGGAACGGCACCGCGCTCGAACCGACCCGGCATACGAGGTTGCCGATCAGGCCGACGCTGAAGTTCGGCTCGCCGAACAGCGACAGCTTGAACAGCGGATCGCGGCGGTTTCTGGCGTACGGAATGTAGGCGAGCGCGCTGGCGACGGCCAACGCGAACAGCCCCGCCGACCACGCCGCGCGATGCGAAGGGACCGGCGCGTCGATCGCGAGCGAAAACGCGATCATGCACAACGACAGCAGGGCGCAGCCGATCACATCGAACGGCGGCGCCTGCCCCTCGTCATGCGACGGCAGAAAGCGGTGCACCGCGTACAGACCGAGCGCGCCGATCGGCACGTTGATCAGAAAGATCCAGTGCCACGTGATCGCCTGCACGAACCAGCCGCCGAGCGTTGGCCCGGCGATCGGGCCGAGCTGCCCCGCGATCGATATGAACGCGAGCGCCGACACGTATTGCTCGCCCGACACGCTGCGCAGCACCGCGAGGCGTCCGATCGGCAGCAGCATCGAGCCGCCGAGGCCTTGCAGCACGCGCGCCATCACGAGCTGGCCGAGCGTGTGCGCGCTCGAGCAGCAGATCGAGCCGAGCACGAACACGAGAATGGCGGCGAAATAGACGCGGCGGGTGCCGAAGCGGTCGGCAAGCCAGCCGGAGGCGGGCGTCAGCATCGCCATCGTCAGCGTGTAGGCGACGACGACAGGTTGCATCGCGAGCGGCGCGACGCGCAGGCTGTTCGCGATCGACGGCAGCGCGGTGTTGACGATCGTCGTGTCAAGCGACTGCATGAAGAAGCCGGCGGCGACGATCCATAGTAGGGCGGTTTGAGAGGAATCCTTGGTCATGTTTTCGACAGCGGGCGCGGCGGCGGCAAAGCGCCGCCAGAGCGGGGCCAGGCGGAATTCCGTCATCTTATTGACATCCTCGTCAATCGGGAACCCCACTAAGCCCGCTGACTGTTATCGACAATGCCGATAAGCAGCGCCACAATCACGCATGCTCAATCCAATCTGGCTCAAGACCTTCTCGACCGTCGCGGCTTGCCATAGCTTCACCGAAGCGGGGCGGCGGCTCGACCTGACGCAGTCGAGCGTCAGCGAACATATCCGGCGCCTCGAACAGAGCGTGGGCCGGCGCCTGTTCCTGCGCGACACCCATTCGCTCGCGATGACACCCGACGGCGAAGCGATGCTTGCGCATGCGAGCGTGATCCTGCAGGCGCTGTCGCGCGCGGAATCGCAGTTTCGCGCGCCGCGTCTGAAGGGGCGCGTGCGGCTCGGTTCGTCGGACGACATCGCGCTCGGCCCGCTCCCCACCGTGCTCGCGGCGTTTCGCAACGCGCATCCCGACGTCGAACTGGAAATCACGATCGGCATGACGGGCAGGCTCTACGAGTTGCTCGACGCGGGCGCGATCGATCTGCTGGTCGGCAAGCGCCGGCTCGGTGACCGGCGCGGCGTGCCGCTTTTCACCGGGCGCCTCGAATGGCTCGCGCGGACCGGCACGCTCGTCGATCTGAGTCAGCCGCTGCCGCTGATTCTGGTCGCCGAGCCGAGTGTGACGCGCGCGGTCGTGCTCGATGCGCTCGCCGAAGCCGGCGCGAGCTGGCAGATCGTCTGCACGAGCAGCAGTCATTCCGGCTGTATCGCGGCCGCGCGCGGCGGACTCGGGATCACCGTGCGGCCGCAGTATCTGGCCGCGCGCGGCCTCGCGCCGCCGTTGAATGCGGCCGGACTGCCGACGCTGCCGTCGGTGGAATTCATCGCGCTGGCGGCGAAGCGCTTGAGTCGCCCGGCGGGCACGCTGTTGCAGTTGCTGCATGACAGCGACCTGCGCGGGTCGTGGATCGGGGAGTGAGGCGGGCAGTGCGTCGCCTCATGCTGCCGCCATGCCGCCGCTCAGGCCGGCATCTTCCGGAACGAGATCGCGAAGCGGTTCCATGCATTGATCGCCGAGACGAGCAGCGTCAGGTCGACCAGTTCCTCGTCGCTGAAATGCGGCCGCACCGCTTGCCATACCGCGTCGGGCACATGATCGTGCGACACCAGCGTGAGCGCGTCGGTCCACTCGAGCGCCGCGCGTTCGCGGTCCGTGAAGAACGGCGTTTCGGGCCACACGACGACGGTCGCGAGACGCCGCTCGGTTTCGCCGCCCTTGCGCGCGTCCGCCGTATGCGTATCGACGCAATACGCGCAGCCGTTGATCTGCGACGCGCGCAACCGCACCAGTTCTTGGCCGATTCCAGGTATTTTCAGGTAGCCACTTTCGGGCGTTGAGCGGGCACGCCTAGCACCCTTACCGTCGACGATGGCATCGTTGCCGCGTGCGGGCCGATTCGGTATGGTGGGTCATCGACGCTTCCATTGCGCCTTTCACCGTGATCCGGAGACCTGCCCCATGACCGTTGCCACCGATCCGTCCGCTGTGCCCGCCTCGCCGATCCGCACCGATGTCCTGATCGTCGGCGCCGGTCCCGTGGCTCTGTTCGCGGCATTCGAGGCCGGCGTGATCGGCCTCACCTGTCAGATCGTCGACATACTTGGACGGGTCGGCGGCCAGTGCATCGAGCTGTATCCCGACAAGCCGATCTACGATATCCCCGCGATTGCGTCGTGCACCGCGCGCGAACTGGTCGAGCGACTGGTCGCGCAATGCAAGCCGTTCGATGTGCCGATTCATCTGGAACAGCGCGTCGACACGGTCGAGCAGCGCGACGACGGACGCTGGACCGTGCGCACGCAGCGCGGCCTCGTGTTCGACGTCGCGGCGATCCTGCTCGCCGCCGGCAACGGCGCGTTCGTCCCGCAAAAGCTCACGCTCCCCGAGGCCGTGCCGCTGGAAAAGCGCTACGTGCACTACAGCGTGCCGCGCCTCGCCGATTTCGCCGACAAAAACGTGGTCGTCGCGGGCGGTGGCGATTCGGCGCTCGACTGGGCGCTGGCACTGCGCAAGGTCGCGCGGCGCGTGACCCTCGTGCATCGGCGCGCCGGCTTCAGCGCGGCCGATTCGAGCGTCGAGCTGATGCGGCGCGCGGTCGACGCTGGCGAGATGGACTTCGTCGTCGGCGGGATCGCGGCGCTCGATGTGGAAGACGGCGCGCTGCGTTCGCTCACGCTGCGGCAGGTCAACGGCGAGACACAGCTCGAAGCCGACCATCTGATCGCGCTGTATGGACTCGTCGCCGATCTCGGACCGATCGCGCAATGGGGACTGACGATTCATGGCGGGCGCGTCGACGTTGATACTTCGAACTACGAAAGCTCGCGGCCGGGCATCTTCGCCGTCGGCGACATCGCGAACTATCCGAACAAGCAGAAGCTGATCCTGTCGGGCTTTCACGAGGCGTCGCTCGCGCTGCGCAAGGCGTACGCGTACGCGTATCCCGACAAGAAACGCGTGCATGTCCATTCGAGTTACGACGCGAAGCTCGCGGAAAAGATCGGCGCGGCGGCTTGACGGGCGCGCCAGCGCAGCAGCAGTTTCGACTCGCGACGCGTGCCGATTTGCAGCGATGTCGCGCCGGGCCGGCCGTTGGCATCACGCGACGGTCGGCCGCCGTTATCTGCTCGTGTTCCTCGCGGCAGGCAGTATTTTCCAGCGGGTCGACTCGCGGCGGCCGCGGCGCTCGCGGCCTTGTCTTTCGTTCTTCCTGGCCTCATGGTGGCCGATCGCGCAGCCCGCCGCGTCGTGAATACCTTTTTCAATTGACACGCCTGTTTTTGCCAACGAAGGCCAAAACGGAAAGCCGAAACCGCAGCGCGGCGACGTTTTCCGTCATGACCCGCTAGCTGTCGCGGGGCTCGTCGTTATAAGCTTGGCGCCTTATCAGCCGGCGCGCGAGCGCCCTTGGCGACGCATCCCGGCCCCTCCGTGGACCGCGCAACCGCTTGCGCGACGGCTTCGCCGCCGGCCAGGCGCGAGGTTTGCTTAAGACGAAAATTCCAATGACGTGTCCGCCATGACCCAGCTCGATGCTTCTTCTTCCCGCGACTACGGCGGGCCCGCTCCAGTGCAGGCCGAGGCCGCGCCGCCAGCGCCCGTCGGCGTCGATTATTTGTCGCTCGTGCAGGCCATTTCGGACTACGCGATCTTTCTGCTCGATGCGAAAGGCAACATCGTCAGCTGGAATGTCGGCGCGCAGAAGCTGAAGGGCTATGCGCAGAGCGAGATCGTCGGCCAGCATTTCTCGCGCTTCTATACCGAGGAAGCCGTTGCGCGCGGCTGGCCGACCTACGAGCTGGAACAGGCGGCGCTGACCGGCCGTTTCGAAGATGAAGGCTGGCGCGTGCGCAAGGACGGCACGACGTTCTGGGCGAACGTCGTGATCACCGCGATACGCAACGAGAAGGGCGAGGTCACGGGCTTCGCGAAGATCACGCGCGACCTGACCGCGCAGCGCGAATACCTCGAAGCGCTGCGCCAGAGCGAGGAGCGCTTCCGTCTGCTCGTCGATAGCGTGAAAGACTACGCGATCTTCATGCTCGATCCGCAAGGCTTCGTCGTCAGCTGGAATTCGGGCGCCGCGCGCATCAAGGGCTATACGCACGACGAAATCGTCGGCCGGCACTTCTCGCAGTTCTATGTGCCCGAGGAGGCCGCGGCCGGCAAGCCCGCGCGCGAGCTCGCGATCGCGCGCCAGATCGGCACCGTCGAAGACGAAGGCTGGCGCATGCGCAAGGACGGTTCGACGTTCTGGGCCAACGTGATCATCACGGCCGTCTATGACGAATCGCGACGCTTGCGCGGCTTTGCAAAGGTCACGCGCGATTTGACCGAGCGGCGCCGGCGCGAGGAACTGGAACGCTCCGGGGAGCGCATGCGCGAATTTCTCGCGACGCTCGCGCACGAACTGCGCAATCCGCTCGCGCCGGTGCGCAACGCGATCGGCACGATGCAGATGGAAACCGATCTGAGCCCGGTGGTCGCGCGGGCGCGCGATCTGATCGATCGCCAGGTCACGCACCTGACGCGACTCGTCGACGATCTGCTCGATATCGGCCGCATCATGTCCGACAAGGTTGAACTGCGTATTGCGCGCGTCGATCTCGCCGAGCTCGTCGCGCGCGCGATCGAAGCGGCGCGGCCGTTCACCGACTCGCGCGAGCAGCGCGTGGTCGCGCATGTACCCGACGCTCCCGTGATGATTCGCGGCGACATGACGAGGCTCGTGCAGGTCCTGCAAAACCTGCTGCACAACGCGTCGAAGTTTTCGCCGAACGGCAGCGCGATCGAGCTGCAGGGACGTATCGACTTTCGCATGGCGGTGCTCGAAGTGCGCGACCCCGGCTGCGGCATTCCGGTGCGCTCGCTCGACAAGATTTTCGAACTGTTCGCGCAGGAGAAGGAAGGGCAAAGTTTCGGCGAGGGCGGCCTTGGGATCGGCCTGACGCTGTGCAAGTCGCTCGTCGAAATGCATGGTGGCAGCATCGTCGCGAGCAGCGAAGGACTGGGACTCGGCAGCACGTTCACGCTGAGTCTGCCGCTCGCCTCCGCGCAGTCCGACACCGCGGAGAGCGGCACGATCAATGCCGCGCCCCACGTGCAGCCGCTGCGCATTCTCCTCGTCGACGACAATCGCGATTCGGCCGACAGCCTCGCGATGCTGCTCGAACTGAAGGGCCACGAGGTGCGTATCGCCTACGAGGGCGAACAGGCGCTGCAGATCTCGCCACGCTTCTCGCCGCATCTCGCGCTGATCGACCTCGCGATGCCGAAGATGGATGGCTATGCGACGCTCGCGGCGATGCGCGCGCTGCCCGAGATGTCGCGCACGATGTACGCGGCGATGACGGGTTTCGGCCATGCGAGCGATCTCGATCGAACTCGCAACGCGGGTTTCCATGCGCACCTCGTGAAGCCGGTCGAGATGGTGGTCCTCGACGCGTTGCTCGCGAAGGCGGATGGACGTCTGAGCGGAAGCGGCGGGACGTAGCCGCTTTTTCGCTGCGCGGCTGCCTCGCCGGTCGGGGCACGGTGTTTGCTGCCACTCTGCATACGTTCCAGTCCGCCGCCGCTCGGCCGGCCGCGGATCTAACCGGTGCAGGGAGGCACGATGCTCGACACGCGCGACCACGCGGCCAGCTTAAAGGCCCAGTCACGGCAGGTCTCAAATCAACACGGTGGCCGCGCACTACGCGCGAGCGCCCGCGCGCCGCAGCCCGGCAAGCCTGCTATCTCGCTCGACGATTTTCTGCGCGACGCGCGTTTCGATGCGAACGATCCCGCTGCCCTCGGAGCACTGCTCGCTGATCTGATCGAGCGCGGCTACGATCGCGCGCCGACCTTGCCATGGCCGGGGCATGGGGAGACGCTGGTGCGCTGGCGCGCGCTGGCCGCCGTCGCCGCATGCGACCTCGGCCTCGTCAAACTGTTCGAAGGCCATACCGATGCGCTCGCGATTCTCGCCGAGCTCAATGGTCCGCTGCCGCCCGCGGCAAGCCGCTGGGGCGTGTGGGCCGCCGAAGCGCCGCACGCGCGGGTGCGCGCCATCGACGAAGAAATCCAGACCGTTGCCGGCGAGGGCGCGCAGGTGCGCCTGTCCGGCACCAAAGCCTGGTGCTCCGGCGCGCAGGCGCTCACCCATGCGCTCGTGACCGCATGGCGCGACGACGAGCCCGTGCTCGCGGCGCTCGCGCTGGACCATAGCTCGATCTCGATCGATACATCGAAGTGGCAGGCCGTCGGCATGCAGGCGACCGCGAGCGCGGATGTCACGTTCAAAGACACCGTGGCGAGGCTCGTCGGCGCGCCGCATGCGTATCTGCGCCGCGCGGGCTTCTGGCATGGCGGCGCCGGTATCGCCGCGTGCTGGTACGGCGCGGCCGCGCAAATCGCGCGCACGCTGCGCGACGCGTGCGCCCGGCACGCGGACGCGCATCGGCTCGCTCATCTCGGTGCGACCGATGTCGCCTTGCAGTCGGCCGCCGCGCTGCTGCGCGAAACCGCCGCGTGGATCGACGCGCAGCCGTCGGCCGATGCAGCGACGCGCGTGTTGCGCGCGCGTCTGGCCGTCGAGCAGGCCGCGAGCGCCGTGATCGAGCACGCGACACGCGCGCTCGGCGCGGGCCCGTTGTGCCGCGACGCGCGATTCGCGCGGGCGCTCGCCGACCTGCCGGTGTTTCTGCGGCAGAGCCACGCGGAACGCGACCTCGCAGCGCTCGGCGAACGGCTCGTCGAGGCCGCTGACACGACTGCCGCGCCGGCATCGCATCAGGCGTCTTCGCAAACACTCGCGCCGTGGACGCTATGACTTTTTCCCCCTGCCTTGAGAGGATCGCTGAGATGAGCTCGACGGTGCTGTACTTCGATGAACTCTACCGACGCAGCGACGATCCGTGGCGTTTGCGCGAAGGCTGGTACGAACGCCGCAAGCGTTCGCTGACGCTCGCGCTGCTGCCGCGGGCGCGCTATCGCAACGCGTTCGAGCCGGGCTGCGCGAACGGCGAGTTGACGGCCGGGCTCGCGACGCGCTGCGACGCGCTGCTCGCCGCCGATCTGCACGCGCGCGCCGTCGAGCTTGCGTGTGAACGCGTGGCGGGCGCATCGAACGTGCGGATCGAGCAGCGCAGGGTGCCGCGCGACTGGCCGACGGAGCACGGGCCGTTCGATCTGATCGTGATCAGCGAGTTCGCGTACTACCTCGACGCGGCCGAGCTCGAAACGCTGGCCGCGCGCATCGCCGGGTCGCTGACGCCGGACGGCACGCTGCTCGCCTGTCATTGGCGCCGGCCGTTCGCCGAAGCGCGCGAATCCGCCGACCATGCGCACGCGCTATTCGATGCGCGCTGCGGTCTCGCGCGTCTCGCGCATCACGACGAAGCCGACTTGCTGATCGACCTGTGGTCGCGCGACGCACGTTCGGTCGCGCAGCGCGAGGGGCTTCTATGATCGGCGTGATCGTTCCGGCGCATAACGAAGAGACGTTGCTCGCACGGTGCCTGGCGGCCTTGCTCGAAGCGTCGCGACACGAAGCGCTCGCCGGCGAGGAGGTGCGGATCGTCGTCGCGCTCGACGCGTGCAGCGATTTCAGCGGGGCGATCGCGCGCGCTTACGGCGTGCAGACGCTGACGCTGAAGGCGCGCAACGTCGGGATCGCGCGGGCACTCGGCGCGTCGCTGCTGCTCGCGCACGGCGCGCGCTGGCTGGCGTTTACCGATGCCGACAGCCGCGTGTCGCCCGGTTGGCTGGCCGCGCAACTGGCGCTCGGCGCCGATGCGGTGTGCGGCTCGATCGCCGTCGACGACTGGAGCGCGCATCCGCACAGCGTGCGCGAATATTTTCGCAAGACGTATGTCGACGCCGACGGACATCGTCATGTGCACGGCGCGAATCTCGGCGTTTCCGCGGACGCCTATCGGCGCGCGGGCGGCTTTCCGCCGCTCAAGTGCAGCGAGGACGCCGCGCTCGTCGATCGCCTGATCGCGACTGGCGCGCGCATCGCGTGGAGCGCCGCGCCGCGCGTGACCACGAGCGCGCGCACCGTGGCCCGCGTGCGCGGCGGTTTCGGCGATACGCTCATCTCATGGGCGACCGATGGCGCGCTGGCCTGAGCGACGGCGACGCGTCGCGGGCTCGTCTCGCTCGCAACTATCCGGACACCAGAACATTCGCACGGCAATACGCCGCGGGGAGGACGAACATGATGGACGCGTTTTTCGTTCTATTCGGCCAAGGCAGGGAGCTCGATCCGTTGCAGATGGGTATGCGCTCGATCGCCGTGTTCGTGATCGCGCTCGCGCTGATCCGTGTATCGGGGCGCCGTTCATTCGGGCAGCGCTCGCCGTTCGATTCGGTCGTCGTGATTCTGCTCGGCGCGACGCTGAGCCGCGCGATCGTCGGTGCGTCGCCGTTTATCGCGACCGTGGTCGCGTCGTTCGCGATCGTCGTGTGTCACCGGGCGCTCGCGTGGTCGTTCATACGCTCGCGCCGCTTCGAGCTGCTGGTGGGCGGCGCCGAGCGCGAGGTGTTCAGCGACGGCAAGTTCCAGGCGAACGAAATGCACGCGGCGCTCGTCACGCGCACCGACATCGAGGAAAGCGTGCGGCAGAAAACCGGCTCGCGCTCGATGGACGACGTGGCCGCCGCGATTCTCGAACGCAATGGCGACGTGAGCGTGATTCGCAAGCGCGCGTGAGCGCCCGAACCCGTGAAGAGCGGGGCGCTTGCGCGTGGACACGGCAGCCGGCTCAGCCGCGCCCGCCTCGCGAAATCTCCGCGCCCGCGCCGCGCGGCAGGCGCAGCGTGACCGGAATCGACGCGAACGAGCATAGCCCGACCACGAGAAACGCGGGCCAGAAATCCGACCAGGTGATGCTCGGATGCCCATGCAGCGCGCGCGAAATCTGCAGCACGATGCCGCCGACCGTCACGCCGAGGCCGAGCGACATCTGCTGCACGACGCTGCCGAGGCTCGTCGCGCGGCCGACGTCGCGGCTCGCGATCTCCGCGTAGGTCAGCGAATTGAGGCTCGTGAACTGCAACGCGGGGAAGAAGCCGCCGAGCAACACGACGATCCAGATGATCCACGTCGGCGTGTGCGGGAAAAACAGCCCGCACGCGGCGATCGAAATGCCCGATAGCGCGGCGTTGAACACGAGCACCTGGCGAAAGCCGAAGCGGCGCAGCACCGTGGAGGCGATCGTGCGCATGAACATGCCGCCGAACGCGGACGCGCAGGTGATCAGCCCCGATTGGAACGCGCTCATGCCGTGACCTTCCTGCAGCAGCAGCGGCAGCAGGAACGGCAACGCGCCGAGACCGATGCGAAATAGCGAGCCGCCGAGCACGCTCGCCTGGAAAGTCGGTACCTTGAAAAAACGCAAATCCAGCAGCGGCAGTGCGACGCGTTGCGCATACGCGACGTAGATCGCGAGCAGCGCCGCGCCGAGCGCGCACATGCCGAACGCGTCCGTATTCGAAATCAGTTCGCCGCCGACCAGCGACAAGCCGAGCAACAGCAGCACCGCGCCCGCCGCCGACAGCAGGAAGCCGATCCAGTCGAGCGGGCCGGGGTCGGGCTCGCGCGTATTGGCGATATAGCGATTGGTCAGATAGATGCCGAGAATGCCGATCGGCACGTTGATGAAGAAGATCAGCCGCCAGTGCAGATACGTGGTGATGAAGCCGCCGAGCAGCGGACCGGCGGCGGGGCCGAGCATTGCGGGCACGCTCAGGTAATTCATCGCGCGGATGAAGTCGGCTTTCTCCACCACGCGAAAGATGATGATCCGCCCGACGGGCACCATCATCGCGCCGCCGACGCCCTGGATGAAACGCGCAACCGTGAAAGTGGCCAGCGAGTTCGACGCGGCGCACAACAGCGAACCCGTCACGAAGATGCCGATCGCGGTGCGGAATACCGTGCGCGCACCGAACTTGTCGGCGAGCCAGCCGCATACCGGGATGAACACGCCGAGCCCGAGCACGTAGCTTGTCACCGCGATCTTCAGCGTGACCGGATCGCGCCCGAAATCGCGCGCCATGGCCGGCAGCGCGGTGACGATCACGTTGGCGTCGACGCTTTCCATGAACATCGCGCACGCGACGATAAGAGGCGCAATCAGAGCTTTTTGGGTCTGGGCGACGGTCATATCGGCGAGCCTGCGGCGAAGCGTCGCAGGCAAAGGGAGCATTATTGCACCTGTACGGTGCGGATTGTTAATACCTGCACGACCGATGCGGCCCCTTTACGAATTTGCCGTATCCGGTACGCGATGTTGGCATTCGCGACGTCGCCAAAAAATATTGTTTTGTTGCGCTGCGGCACGAGATCGCTATAATCGGGTTATTCCGTAGGTATAAACCCTGATAAGGAGTCGCCATGAATACCGCATCGAATGTCGTCCGTTCCACCCCCGCTGCCAACACGTTCTTCGGCAAGCTGCGCGCGCTGGCGCTGCATGCGCTGAACCTGCATCTGCAGAACTGCGCAGTGATCGCCGAAGCGTACCGTCGCCCGAACTAAGCGCGAGTTTCCCGCGCGGGCCCGCAAGCCCCGGCTGTCGTGCCAATGCCCGCTCGAGTAGCGGGCATTGTGCTTTCTGGCCCCGTCAAGCGGAGCACGTTCAGCGAGTCGGTTCCCCAGTCCCACCAGATAGACGCCCGCCGTCAGCCAATTCCGGGCTGCCATCGCCGTTTCCCTTCCTGATATTGTGCTTCCGCTCCTGATTACGGCACGCCCAGCCGTGATCTTGATGCCGCGGTTGCGCCGGCCCGATGCCTCGCATCACGCGAGGAAGCATTACAATCGCGCGCTTTTGACGCGCGACGCGCAAGTGAACTGACGGCAAAATTGCTAATGCTGTCAACCTTTTGCACGTTTTGCCGTTATCACTTTGTAATCGCCGCCACAGGCGATACCGCGCGTGACGACCCGTCGCCGCGACCGCTCCTCGCAAGGCCCGCATTGACCATGTTCCACCGACTTCAACACAGCTTCGAGCGCCTCCCCGCGCTGCTCGGCCGTGCATCGAAAGCGCTTGGCAGCCGGGGACTTCTGTCGCCCGTGCTCGCGCTCGTCATTTGCGGATTGCTGCTGGTCGTGCTGCAGCATCTGTCCGAGGCAGTGAATTACCGTTCGGTGATCCGCGAACTGCGCCAGTTGTCGGCGCGCGAGTGGATCGGTGCGCTCGGCGCGACCGCGCTCAGCTACGTCGCGTTGGTCGGGCGCGACGCGGTCGGCCTGCGCTATCTCGGCGCGAGCGTGCCGCGCGCGGCGCTGTGGGTCGGCGCGACGGCCGGTTCGGCGCTCGGCAATGCGACCGGTTTCGGCGCGCTGACGGGCGGGGCGGTGCGCGCGCGCGTGTACGGCGTCGCGAACATCACGCCCGCGCAGATCGGCCGCATGACGGTGTTTACGAGCGTGTCGCTCGCGCTCGCCCTCGTCTTGATGACCGCGCTGGGCATGGTCTGCATGGCGGGCCAGCTCGCGCCGATGCTGCATCTGTCGCCAGTCGCGCTGCGCTGGAGCGGCGCTGCGCTGCTGCTCGCGCTGGCGCTCGCCGCGGCCGCGTGCCGTCGGCAAACCCGGCCGATCCGCACGCGCTGGCAGTGGCTCTCGTTCGATATTCCCGCGCGCCGCGATCTACTCGCGCAGGTTGCGCTGGCGGTGCTCGACGTGGTCGCCGCGGGCCTCGCGTTGTGGGCATTGCTGCCGCATGCGAACGTGAGCTTCGTCGGCTTCATCACCGTCTACGCGGCCGCGATGCTGCTCGGCCTGATTGGCCATACGCCAGGCGGCGTCGGCGTGTTCGAAGCGGCGATGGTGTTCACGCTGAGCGGCAGCGTGCCGATGCATCAGATGGTCGCCGCGCTGCTCGCGTATCGCGCGATCTATTTCGGCGTGCCGCTGATCGTCTCCGCGGCGCTGCTCGCGGGCTTCGAGGGGCGCGCGCTGAAGAATCGTCTGTCGATGTTGCAGGCGCAGCGCGTGTCGGAACTCGCGCCACTGTTTCTGAGCCTCGTCACGTTCGTGGTCGGCGGCATGCTGGTCATTTCGAGCGCGACGCCGGCGTTCTGGCAGCGCATTCATATGCTGCGCGACCTGGTGCCGCTGTGGGTGCTCGAAAGCTCGCAGATGCTATGCAGCGTGCTCGGCGTGCTGCTGCTGTTCGTCGCGCGCGGCCTGCTGCGGCGGCTCGATGCGGCATGGTGGATGACGCTCGCGCTCGCGTTGCTGAGCCTCGCGCTGTCGCTGACCAAGGGTCTCGCGTTCGTCGAAGCCGGTGTGCTCGGCATGCTGATCGTGCTGCTGCTCGCGACGCGCAAGCGCTTCAACCGTCATTCGTCGCTGTTCGCGGAGCGTTTCACGGCCGGCTGGCTCGTGTCGGTCGCGATGGTGCTGATGCTCGCGACGTGGGTCATGCTGTTCGCTTTCCGTGACGTGCCGTACACGGGCGATCTGTGGTGGCAATTCGCGTTCGACGAGCGCGCGCCGCGCGCGCTGCGCGCGACGCTCGCCGCGAGCGTGTTCGCCGCGACCTTCTCGTTCTGGCAATTGCTGCGTCCGGCGCCGGGCCGCTTCGTGAAGCCGGCGCCCGAAGATCTGCACGACGCCGCGCGCATCGTGCGCGCGCAGGAGCGCAGCGATGCCGGTCTCGCGTTGATGGGCGACAAGAGCTTCCTGTTTTCGGAGTCGCGCGAGGCGTTCCTGATGTACGCGAAATACGGCCGCACGTGGGCCGCGTTGCACGATCCGGTGGGGCCGCGCGAAGAGTGGGCGGGTCTCATCAGCAAGTTCGTCGCGCTCGCGCATGCACATGGCGGTCGCGCCGCGTTCTACCAGGTGCGCGCGAATGCGCTGCCGCTGTATCTCGACGCTGGCCTCACGCTGCTGAAGCTCGGCGAGGAAGCGCACGTCGTACTCGACGACTTCGATCTGAAGGGCTCGCATCGCGCGCATCTGCGCTATGCGCTCAAGCGCGGCGAGCGCGACGGCTTTAGCGTCGAAGTGATCGATCAGGCCCATGTGCCGGCCTCGCTCGAAACGCTGCGCGGCATTTCCGACGGTTGGCTCGACAGCCGCGACGCGCGCGAGAAGAGCTTCTCGGTCGCGGCTTTCCATGACGAATACCTGGCCGCGCAGTCGGTGATGCTGGTGCGCCAGAACGGCGAGCCGGTCGCATTCGTGACCTTCATGACGACCGATATGAATACCGAGGCGACCGTCGGCGTGATGCGTCACGTCGAAAGCGCGTCGCCGTATGCGATGGAATATCTGTTCACGCAGCTCGCGCTGCATCTGAAACAGGCGGGCTTCCGCTCGCTCAGTCTCGGCATTGCGCCGCTCTCCGGCGTGCAGCCGACACCGCTCGCGTCACGCTGGCATCGGCTGGCCGGCATCGTGTGGCGCTTCGGCGGCCGCTTCTACAACTTCCGCGGACTGCGTGCTTTCAAGAGCAAGTTCCAGCCGCGCTGGGAGCCGCGTTATCTCGCGGCATCCGGTTCGGGCGTGTTCTTCACGCTCGCGGACCTGTCGCTGCTGGCAGGAGGCCGGCGTTCATGACATTGCATCCGTTGTTCCGGCTCGCCGTCGCGGCAAGCGTTCTGAGTTGCGGCGCGCTCGCGCACGCGGCCACCACCACCGTGCCCGGCGGCCGCTATGGCGACGTGCGCGTGACGCAGCCCGAGGGGCCGCTGCGCGGTTTCGTCGTGCTGTATTCGCAGGCAAGCGGCTGGAGCGCAGCCGATCAGCAGAGCGCCGATGCGCTCGCGAAAGCGGGCGCGATGACGGTCGGCGTCGATACCGCGCACTACGCGGCCAACCTTGCCGCGAAAAAGGAAACCTGTCATCAGTTGGTGGGCGATGCCGAGGCGCTGAGCCATCAGCTCGAACGGCAATCGCAGTCGAGCCGCTACTTCGCGCCGATCGTCGCGGGTACGGGGCAGGGCGCGACGCTCGCGATGCACGTGCTCGAGCAGGCGCCGTCCAATACGATCGCGGGCGCGGTGTCGGTCGACGCCGATCACACGCTCGACGCGCGCTTCGAACCGTGTCCGCCCGACCCGACCGTGATTC
Organism: Paraburkholderia sp. CI3; assembly: GCF_050436505.1. NCBI lineage: Bacteria > Pseudomonadati > Pseudomonadota > Betaproteobacteria > Burkholderiales > Burkholderiaceae > Paraburkholderia > Paraburkholderia sp. CI3. The sequence goes on along the minus strand of NZ_JBNDMI010000004.1, from coordinate 1,005,230 downwards.
GCGACAAGGTACCGGGCTTCGTCGAAAAGGCGAGCACGGGCAATGCCGATCGCGCGCGTCTCGTTGCATTGCTGACGCCGCATCTGCAGCCGGTCTCGATCAGCGCCGACGACTTGTCCGACCTGCCGCTGATCGAATTGCCGGCCGCGCATCCGAACGGCTTGATGGCGATCGTGATTTCCGGCGATGGCGGCTGGCGCGATCTCGACAAGACGATCGCGCAGGCACTGCAGAAAGATGGGGTGTCGGTGGTCGGCTGGGACAGCCTGCGTTATTTCTGGAGCGAGAAGCCGCCCGCGCAAACGAGCCGCGATCTCGCGCGGGTGATGCAAACCTATGGCGAGCGCTGGCACGCGCAGCATATCGCGCTGATCGGCTATTCGTTCGGCGCCGACGTGCTGCCGTTCGCGTATAACCGTCTGCCGCAGGCGCAGCGCGATAAGGTGTCGCTGATTTCGCTGCTCGGCTTCGCGCCCGACGCCGATTTCCAGATTCGCGTCGGCGGCTGGCTCGGCATGCCCGCGAGCGACAAGGCGCTGACCGTGCGCCCCGAGTTGACGCATGTGCCGCCGTCGATCGTTCAATGCTTCTATGGCGAGAGCGAGACCGACACGCTGTGTCCGGCGCTCGACAAGACCGGCGTCGAAGTCATCCGCACGACCGGCGATCATCACTTTGGCCGCGATTACAACGCGCTCGAGCAACGCATTCTCGCGGCATTCAAAAAGCAGAGCGGCGTGCGCGATTGATGTCGGTGTTGGTCGTCTCAGCGGGGCGCGCTTGCCGGTGCGCCCCGTTTTTCTTGTGTGGCACTGCCGCACTGCGCGGAGATTGACAAAGCTTGCCGAGTCGACGAAGATCGCCGACATGAACTGCCTCGACATCCGTATTGCGCTGATTATTAGCATCATTCATCGAATGGTGGGTTAGCGCGCGTCGACTTGCAGTCACACATACCCGCCAAACGAGGCGGGTTTTTTTATGTCCGCTTTCAGGTTCATTCTCTGCCTGCCTCCTGGCGAACATGCCGCGATTGCTATCGTTCGATGTCGATCGCCGTTGATGCGTTGTTGCATCGAATGTTGCCACCCAGGAGCTTGCCGTGCTGTTAAACGAACTCGAACAGGCCGCCGCAGCGGCCGGGCGCGTCGCGCCGTCTCACGACTACCTGAAAAAGACCCTGACCGCGCGCGTCTACGACGTGGCGCGCGAGACCGAACTCGAACGCGCCCCGAACCTGTCGGCGCGGCTGCGCAACCCGGTCTATCTGAAGCGCGAGGACAACCAGCCGGTGTTCTCGTTCAAGCTGCGCGGCGCATACAACAAGATGGCGCATATTCCGGCCGAGGCGCTCAGTCGCGGCGTGATCACCGCGTCGGCGGGCAATCATGCGCAGGGCGTGGCGTTATCGGCGGCACGCATGGGCGTGAAGGCGATCATCGTCGTGCCGGTGACGACGCCGCAGCTCAAGGTCGACGCGATCCGCACGCATGGCGGGCCGACCGTCGAGATCGTGCAGTTCGGTGAGTCGTATAGCGACGCCTATGGTCACGCGGTCAAGCTGCAGGAAGAGCGCGGCCTGACCTTCGTGCATCCGTTCGACGATCCGTACGTGATCGCCGGCCAGGGCACCGTCGCGATGGAAATCCTCAGCCAGCACCAGGGCCCGATTCACGCGATCTTCGTGCCGATCGGCGGCGGCGGTCTCGCGGCCGGTGTCGCCGCATACGTGAAATCGGTGCGCCCCGAGATCAAGGTGATCGGCGTGCAGACCGATGATTCGTGCGCGATGGCCGCGTCGTTGCAGGCGGGCGAGCGCGTGACGCTGAACGAAGTGGGCCTGTTCTCCGACGGCACCGCGGTGAAGCTCGTCGGCGAAGAGACCTTCCGTCTGTGCCGCGAATATCTCGACGAAGTGCTGCTCGTGAACACCGATGCGCTGTGCGCCGCGATCAAGGACGTGTTCCAGGACACGCGCAGCGTGCTCGAACCGGCGGGCTCGCTCGCGGTGGCCGGCGCCAAGCAGTATGCCGAACGGGAAGGCATCGAGAACCAGACGCTGATCGCGATCACGTCGGGCGCGAACATGAACTTCGACCGCATGCGCTTCGTCGCCGAACGCGCGGAAGTGGGCGAAGCGCGCGAAGCGGTCTTCGCGGTGACGATCCCCGAAGAGCGCGGCAGCTTCAGGCGCTTCTGCGAGCTGCTCGGCACGCGCAGCGTCACCGAGTTCAACTACCGGATCGCCGACGCGAACTCGGCGCATATTTTCGTCGGCGTGCAGATCCGCAATCGCAGCGAATCGGCGCAGATCGCCGGCGCCTTCGAAGCGCACGGCTTCGCCACCGTCGACCTGACCTTCGACGAACTGTCGAAGCAGCACATCCGCTACATGGTCGGCGGCCGCTCGCCGCTCGCGCGCGACGAACGACTGTTTCGCTTCGAGTTTCCGGAACGTCCGGGCGCGCTGATGAAATTCCTGTCGTCGATGGCGCCGAACTGGAACATCAGCCTGTTCCACTACCGCAACCAGGGCGCGGACTACAGCTCGATTCTGGTCGGCATTCAGGTGCCCGGGAGCGACCACGCGGCGTTCGAGCGCTTCATCGAAACGCTCGGCTATCCGTGCTGGGAAGAGACGAAAAATCCCGTCTATCGACTGTTTCTTGGCGAGTTGAAGGTCGTTTAGCGGATCGGGGTTTACCTGAAGGAACGCCATGCCGCGGCACGAGCCGCGGGTCGTCCAAATCGGCGGAAAACCCCACCAGACTTGCGTTTTCGGCCGAAACAGCCGCGCGGCGCTGGCTCCCGCCTTACACCTTCTATCGCGTGGCGCGATACGGCCTATCCGCCATATCGCGTTGCGGGATAGGCGTCGCGATCGTCACACTGAGCGCAAATTTCATCACCGCATTCAGGAGACTACATGCGCACCCAAGTCGGCATCATCGGTGCAGGGCCCGCTGGCCTGCTTCTTTCCCATCTGCTTCATTTGCGCGGTATCGACTCGGTCGTGCTCGAAACGCGCACGCGCGATCAGATCGAATCGACGATTCGCGCCGGCGTCCTCGAGCAGGGCACGATGGACCTGCTGACGCAAACCGGTCTCGGCGAACGCATGAAAGCCGAAGGCGCGCTGCATCACGGTTTCGAACTCGCGTTCGAAGGCAAGCGTCGCCGCATCGATCTGACCGGCCTCACCGGTCATGCGATCACGGTTTATGCCCAGCACGAAGTAATCAAGGATCTAGTCGCGGCGCGCGTCGCCGCGGGCGCCGAACTGCGTTTCGGCGTATCGGAGACGTCGGTGCACGGCATCGATACCGATAAGCCGTCGATCCGCTATCGCCACGAAGGCGCGGAGCACGAACTGCAATGCGACTTCGTGATCGGCTGCGACGGCTCGCAAGGCGTGTCGCGCCAGGCGATCCCGCAGACGCTGCGCAAGGATTTCGAGCGCGTCTATCCGTTTGGCTGGTTCGGCATTCTGTGCGAAGGCCCGCCGTCGTCGGACGAGCTGATCTACGCGCGCCACGAGCGCGGCTTCGCGTTGATCAGCACGCGCTCGCCGAACGTGCAGCGCATGTATTTCCAGTGCGATCCGAAAGACTCGGTCGACAACTGGTCTGACGATCGCATCTGGGCCGAGCTGCATGCGCGCGCCGATTCGGACGAAGGCCACAAGATCATCGACGGCAAGATCTTTCAGAAGAACATCGTCGGCATGCGCAGCTTCGTGTCGACGACGATGCAGTACGGGCGCCTCTTCCTCGCTGGCGACGCCGCGCATATCGTGCCGCCGACTGGCGCGAAGGGCATGAACCTCGCGGTCGCCGACGTGAACGTGCTCAGCAAGGCGCTCGACGCGTTCTACAAGGAAAGCCGCGCCGATCTGCTCGACCGTTACAGCGAAACCGCGCTCAAGCGCATCTGGCGCGCCGAGCACTTCTCGTACTGGATGACCAGCATGCTGCATCGTATCGAAGGCGCTTCGGCGTTCGAGCAGCAACTGCAGGTCGCCGAGCTCGAGTACGTGACGACGTCGCGCACGGCCGCGACAGTACTGGCGGAGAACTACGTCGGCGTCGCCGGCGCGCAGATGCAGGCGCAGCTGTAAGCGCTACTGCAAGCACCGCGCGATCATCGGGATCGCTAATTGATAGACAGATCCCGATGCGCGGCCGCCTGAAACTCCTTGGGCGTGACGCCGGTCAGCTTGCGGAAATAGCGGCTGAAATAGGCCGCATCTTCGAAACCGAGCGCATGCGCGATCTGTTTGATGCTCGAACCCGAGTAGACCAGATCGCGCTGCGCCTCGCGTATCAACTGATCGTTGACGAGCGACAGCGGCGAATGGCCAAGCTCCTCACGACAGATGCGCCCCAGTTGCGCCGCGGTCACCCCCAATTTTTCCGCATAAAAATCGATTGGCAGATGCTCGCGCACATGCGTGGCGATCAGTTCGCGTAGCCGTTTGATCTGCGCGGCGCGCCGGTCATTGACGGTCGCGCCCGCGCTCGAGGCGGCATCGGTCAGCCGGGCGACCTGCACAAAAAGTGCAATCATCAGCGACATGCCCGCGGCGATATGGCCGCGCGCGCTGCCGCGAAATTCCTGCTCCAGCAAACCGAACAAGGGCATCAACGTGCGCTCGCCGACCGAGGGCCGCACGGGAATCAGCGCGGGCCGTTGCAGCACCGGCACGAGGCCCGGCGACACCGCTTTCGAAATCGACTCCAGCGCGCGCTGCGCGGCCGTAATCACGAGCCCGTCGATCTCCGGCGAAAACACGAAACCGTGCACCGTTTGCGCTGGAATCAGGATCAGGCATGGCGCGTCGATCGTGAGCTTTTCGCTTTCGATCAGCACGTGGCCCGAACCGCCGCGGATATAGAGAATCTGCAGCAATGCATCGTGCCGGTGCGCGGCGATATGCCAGTCGTTCGGACGACTGCGCTCGACGATCCATTCGAAATTGAACGCGTCGTACCACGGCGGCCGCGCGGACTCTCCGTACAGATCGTAGTTAGGGATATTCCTCATGCGGTTTTGTCTCCAATGTTCGAATTGTCCTGCGACGCGCTGCCTTTGTCCAATTTTGTCCCGAACCGCGTGGCTATACTTTTTCCATCGAAGACGCGGTCGAATGACGCAGTTTGGTGAAGCCGGCCAACCTAAGCTCGCCGCGATCGTGAACATGGAGATCGGGAGGACTAAGCATATGAATCAACGGAAAGATCGGCGCGACACACCCGCCAACGCGCGACACTGGCTCGGGCTCGAAGGCAGCGTCTGCGTCGTGAGCGGCGCGGCGGGCGGCATCGGCAGCGCGATTGCTCAGGTGTTGGGCGACACTGGCGCACGCGTGGCGCTGCTCGATCGCGATGAGCAGAAGTGCCGTAACGTCGCGCAAGCGCTGAACGCGAGCGGTGTCGAAGCGCTGGCGCTCGCCTGCGATATCGGCGACATCGATAGCGTGCGCGGCGCGGTGTCGGAGCTCGAAGCGCACCTCGGCGTCGCCGATGTGCTCGTGAACAACGCGGGCCTGTTGCGGCCGGGGGGCATCGAAGAGATTGGACTCGATGCATGGAATGCGATGCTGCGCGTGAATCTGACCGGCTACATGCTGTGCTCGCAGCAATTCGGTCAACGCATGCTGAAGCGCGGCGCTGGCGCAATCGTGCATGTCGCGTCGGTGGCCGCGCATCATCCGCAGACCTATAGCGGCGCTTACAGCGCGGGCAAGGCCGGTGTCACGATGCTGTCGAAGCAGATCGCGGCGGAGTGGGGACCACGCGGTATTCGCAGCAATACCGTGTGCCCGGGCATGATCCGCACGCCGCTGTCGGCGGCGTTCTACGAGCACGGCGATATCGAACGCCGGCGCAGCGCGATGACGGCGAGCCGCCGGATCGGCGAGCCGAACGATATCGCCGATGTCGTCGCGTTTCTCGCGAGCGAACGCGCGGCCTATGTGAACGGCGCCGAAGTCGTCGTCGATGGCGGCTTCGAAAGCATGCTGATGGACCTCGTGCCGCGTCCCGGCTTCGAAGCCACCCAGGCCGCGCAACCCACCCAGGCCGACCGCCAGGTCCGCGCGTAAGGAGACCATCATGACCAACGCAACACGCGGCGCGACACTCACGTGCGACGTGCTCGTGATCGGTTCGGGTGCGGGAGGGCTGTCGACCGCGATCACCGCGCGCAAACACGGTCTCGATGTCGTCGTGATCGAGAAGGAGCCGTTCTTCGGCGGCACGACCGCGTTTTCAGGCGGTGTGCTGTGGATTCCGGGCAACCGTCACGCAAAGAGCAACGGCGTCGGCGATACGCGCGAAGCGGCGCTGACCTATATGCGCAGCGAAACCGGCGCGTGCTTCGATGCCGCCGCCGTCGACGCGTTTCTCGACACGGGCCCTGAGATGCTCGACTTCTTCGAGCGCGAAACCACCGTCAAATTCGTGCCGACGCTGTATCCCGACTATCACCCGAACGTGGGCGGCGGTGTCGACATTGGCCGCTCGGTCGTCGCCGCGCCGTTCGATGCGCGCGCGCTGGGCCAGGACATCTCGCGATTGCGCCCGCCGCTGAAGACGATCACGTTCATCGGCATGATGTTCAACTCGTCGAACGCGGATCTGAAGCACTTCTTCAATGCGACGCGTTCGCTCACCTCCGCGCTGTACGTCGCGAAGCGCCTCGCGAGCCATCTGAAGGATCTTGCGCTGTACCGGCGCGGCGTGCAGATCACGAGCGGTAACGCGCTCGCCGCACGGCTCGCGAAGTCCGCGCTCGATCTCGGCATTCCGATCCATACGAACACGGCCGCTCGCGAGCTGACCGTGGAGAACGGCGGCGTGACCGGCGCGCTCGTCGCCGGACCGCAAGGCGAGATGCGCATCGTCGCGCGACGCGGCGTGGTGCTCGCGTGCGGCGGCTTCTCGCATGACGTCGCACGGATCGCCCACGCGTATCCGCATCTGCGGCGCGGCGGCGAACACCTGTCGCCGGTGCCGCGCGGCAATACGGGCGACGGCGTCGGCATGGCCGAACGTCTCGGTGCGCGGGTGGCGATCCGTTTTCCGCAGCCCGCCGCATGGATGCCGGTGTCGCGCGTGCCGACGAGCGACGGCAGCGTCGGCGTGTTTCCGCATCTGGTGGATCGCTACAAGCCTGGCGTGATCGGCGTGACGCGCGCGGGCAAGCGCTTCACCAACGAAGCGAATTCGTATCACGACGTGGGTGCCGCGATGATCGAGGCCTGCGCGAACGAACGCGAAACCGCGATGTGGCTGATCTGCGATCACGCGACGATCCGCAAATATGGGCTCGGTTACGCGAAGCCGGCGCCCGTGCCGCTCGGCCCGCTGCTGCGCAACGGCTATCTGAGCAAGGGCCGCACGCTCGCGGAACTCGCGCGCAACGCGGGTCTCGACGGCACGGCGCTCGAGGCGACCGTGAAGCGCTACAACGCCGACGCGGTGCGTGGCGAAGATCGCGAATTCGGCCGCGGCACGACGTCGTTCAATCGCTATCTGGGGGACCCGGAGCACCAGCCGAACCCGTGCGTCGCGCCGATCGGCGACGGTCCGTACTACGCGCTGAAGGTCGTGATGGGCGATCTCGGCACCTTCGACGGCATCTCGACGAACGTCACCGGCGAAGTGCTCGACGTGAAAGGCGCACCGATCGCCGGCCTGTACGCGGTCGGCAACGATCGCGCGAGCGTGATGGGCGGCAACTATCCGGGCGCGGGTATCACGCTCGGGCCGATCATGACGTTCGGCTATATCACTGGCCGTCATCTCGCGGGCGCGAGTGTGAAAAGCTCGAAGAGCGCAAGCAACGCGGCCCCCCGCGCAGCCGAAACCGTATTGAGGACCGGCACATGAGCCAGGGCAAACCTTTCGTCGATCATCGCATCTACACGATCCGTCCGCGCGGCATGGCGGAGTTCATCGACGTTTTCGACCGGCTCGCGATGCCGATTCAGCTCAAGTATCTGGGCGCGCCAGTCGGCTTTTACATGAGCGATATCGGCGCGCTGAACCAGGTCGTGCATCTGTGGGGCTACGAGAGCATCGGCGACTACGATCAGCGCCGCACCGCGCGCGATGCCGATCCGGAGTGGCCCGCGTATCTGCAGGCGTCCGCGCATCTGATCGTCGCGCAGGAGAGCCGCATCATCAGGCGAGTCGACTTCAGGACGCTGACGATGCTGCGCTAGCCGCCCGTTCGAGGAGGAGACAGGCATGAACGAACGGACAGCGCGACGCTCGCAAGCACGGTCGCGACCACCGTCGCGGCGACCGCGTGTTGAACAGCAATTCGAACAATAAGAAAACACCTCATCATCTCAAGGAGACATCGCAATGAACCAGCTGAAAGGAGCATGCACATGAGCCGCTCCGAACGCAGTGTAGACGTGCAGGCCTTTATCGACGGACAGCGCTTCTCGCCGTTTCAATGGACGATTCTGGTGCTGTGCTTTCTGGTCGTCGCCGCCGACGGTTTCGACACCGCCGCGGTCGGCTTCATCGCGCCGTCGCTCGTGCAGCAGTGGGGCATCGCGCGCAGCGCGCTCGGCCCGGTGATGAGCGCGGCGCTGGTGGGACTCGGCATCGGCGCGCTCGCGGCCGGCCCCTGCGCGGACCGCATCGGACGCAAGACGGTGCTAGTGCTGTCGGTGTTCTTCTTCGGGCTGTGGAGTCTCGCGGCGGCCCGCGCGAGCTCGATCGAATCGCTGACCTTGCTGCGCTTTTTCACCGGCCTCGGTCTCGGCGCGGCGATGCCCAACGCGGTCACGCTGATGGCCGAGTACGCACCCGCGCGGATTCGCGCGGTTGCCGTCAATGCGATGTTCTGCGGCTTTTCAGGCGGTCTCGCGATCGGCGGTCTCGCATCCGCATGGCTGATTCCGCATTTCGGCTGGCCGAGCGTGCTGGTCGCCGGCGGCGCCGGTCCGCTCGTGCTGAGCGTGATGCTGATACTGTTTTTGCCGGAATCGGCGCAATTTCTCGCGGTGCGTAAGCGCGCCGATCAACGGATCGCGCGAATCCTGCAATGCATCGCGCCCCACGACCGCTTCGACGGATGCCGTTTTTTCGCGCTCGACGTGTGCCGCAATACCGGCGACGCGCGTTCGCAATGGGCGCTCACGATCATCCTGTCGGCGCGCTACCGCTTCGGCACGCTGATGCTGTGGCTCGCCTATTTCATGGGGCTACTGATTTACTATCTGCTGACCAACTGGCTGCCGACGCTGTTCAAGGACACCGGCTTCTCCGGTGAAAAGGCCGCGTTGATGACGTCGCTGTTTCCGCTCGGGGGCATCCTCGGCAATCTGTGCGTCGGCTGGGTGATGGATCGCTTCGCTGGGCATCGCGTGATCGCGTTCACCTACGTCCTCGTCGGCGCGCTCGTGTTGCTGGTGGGGCGGGGCGTCGGCCATCAGGTCTGGCTCGGGACGCTGATCTTCCTGACCGGCACGGTCGCGACCAGCGCGGTCACGTCGATGTCGGCGCTCGCGGCGAGCTTCTACCCGACCCGGGCGCGCGCGACGGGCGTGGCGTGGATGCTGGGAATCGGCCGCGTCGGCGGCGTGGCGGGCGCGCTCATCGGTGCGGCGTTGATGGGGCTCGGCTGGCACTTCGGCGCCGTGTTCAGCCTGCTCGCGGTGCCGGCCGTGATCGCGGCGGGCGGGGTGGTATTGATGATGCGGCGCGAACCGCTCGATCACGCATCGGTCGATGAAAACGTCGGCGCCATAGCGATCGAATGAGCGCGGCGTCGGGCGTGCCGCTACGCTCGAACAACGCGCGAGCGCTCAGGACGCGCGCAGCAACGCCATTTCGTTGTGCAGCAGCGCGAGCAATTCGTCGTCGGTTGGCCGCGTGCCCCAGTGGCGCGCGCCGGCCACCGACGCGATCGCCATCCACGAATGCGGCGGAAACCATTCGCGCACCAGCGTGCCGTCCTGGCGCAGGCACAGCTGGCCGGTCAGCTCGCTGTATTCGGCGCAAATGTGCGCGCCGTCGACCTGCGCGGTAACTCGTCTCGGATCATTGCGTAGCACGTCGTCGCTCCTGTCAAAGGGGTGGCGCGAATGCAAGCGCGACACGGTGGCGCGATGGACGCCACCTGCCGTCTATCAATGGTCATGCCCGCGATCGTCATGACCATGACCGTGCCAGCCGTTGTCGTGCCAGTCGCCGTGCGGGCCGCGTGCATCGCGCCATTCGCCGTGATGACGCTCCCACTGGCGACGCTCCCAATAGCGATGACCATCGTAGTAGCGTTCGCCGTACCAGCCCGGAGCGACTATGACCGCGGGAGGCGGCGCAGGCGCATAGACGGGCGCGGGCTGCACATAGACGGGCGGCGGAGCCTCGACCACGGCGGGCGCGACCGCGATGCCCGGCACGCCGATGTTCACGCCGACATCGACGTGCGCGAAAGCGGCCGATGATGCGCCGATCGCGAGACCCGCGACGACGGTCAACGATACCCAGCGGCTGCGTGAAAGACTCATGATTGTTCTCTGTTGTGTGGAGGTCTGTGATGGAGTGGCGAGCCGGACGCGCACCTACTGCGCGTGATGGCCCGATCAATAACGTTCGTCGTAGTGGTCATGATGCGGATGATCGCCAGGGACGACGATGCAGCCGCTCAACGCGCCACCGAGCGTGGCGGCAAGAATGACCAATGCGAGGATTTTTTTCATGATGTTGCTCCCTGAAATCTGTGATGCGAGTGCCTGTCGTGCGAAGCGTTTCATCTGATGCGCTTTCGTTTGAACCGAACTCTACTGAGCGGCGCGATTACCGGTGTGTTTGTGTGTAACAGGACGTGTCGATCCGAGCTCGCGCCGAAACGTCGATGCGAGTGCGATGAACGAGGAGGGAAGGCGCCGCGGGTTACGGGTCGAAATGCCGGGCGACTGTCAAGCGCGCGGGCAAACCCTTGAAGGGTCTATGAAAAAAAAAGCCTTCAAAGGCAGACGAAGCATGGATTCGAAGCGAAGGTTCGGCGCCTCGATTGCTGAAAAAAGAAGCGCATCGATTTTCGGCATATGTATGCGGCGCAGATACATTCGGTTGCAGACTGGGTAAGAAGTTCGATAGTGCGCTCGGGCGAGCGTGATGGAAAGACGCTACACCTGTAGCGTCATCAGCTTGTCTTAAGCTTCGGTGGGATAGGTAAAAACGCATCGCGTGCGCACAACTTACTGCGCGGCCGCGGGCTCCGGGGCGGTCGCTTCGCGATAGCCGAGCCGCGTCGAAATCGCGAGCCCGGCCTCTTTAAGCAACGCGACGTAATGCTGCTTCGTGTCGGCACCGCAGCGCATCGTCGGAAACGAAATCGACAGACCGGCGATCACACGGCCGAAGCGGTCGAACACGGGCACCGCGATGCATTGCAGGCCTTCTTCCTGCTCCTCGTTGTCCTCGCCGTAGCCCTGCTCGCGTACGCGCGGCAGGATGCTCAACACTGCTTCGGCGCAGGTCAAGGTCTTTTGCGTCGACTTGCGAAATTCGATGTGCGAGAGCACGTCACGCGCGTCGGCCGGGTCCATCCATGCGAGCAGCACCTTGCCGATCGCCGTGCTATGCAGCGGATTGCGCCGGCCGATCCGCGACTGCATGCGCAGCCCGTAGTCGGCGTCGATCTTGTGGATGTAGATGATGGCGTCGTCGTCGAACGCGCCCAGGTGTACCGCTTCGCGTGTCATCTGGCCGATGCGGCGCATCTCGATGTCGGCCTCGCGCACCAGATCGACGCTTTCGAGCGCTTTCGCGCCGAGCTCGAACAGACGGATCGTCAGCCGATAGCGTTCGGTTTCGACTTCCTGGGTCACGTAGCCGAGCGCCTTCAGTGTTTGAATCACACGATGCACGGTCGTCTTCGACATGCCGAGCCGTTGCGACAGCTCGCTGATGCCGATCTGTCCGGTGTCGCCGATCGCGCCGAGAATCGCGAACACGCGCCCGATCGACGACGCCGATTCGCCGCGCTCACCGCTGTCCGCATCGAGCGACGCTGCGCCGGCGGGTTCCTTGCGGGCTTTGCCGCGGGTCATATCGAGCGCCTTGTCGAGCGTCTTGTCGCGCGCAGTGTTCCTCGCAGTATTCCTCGCAGTGTTCCTGTGTGTTCCCGTTGCCGCCATGTTCGTCATTCCCTGTCTGTGCCAACTCGCCGCTGCCGCATCGAGCCGATGCTCACCGGCGCGAGAGCATAGCGCGTCGCGCGCACTCGTGGCGAGCTTGTGCCGTCCCTAGCGCGCGAGCCAGCCGCCATCCACCGCCAGTGTATGCCCATGCACGTAGTCCGACGCCGACGAGGCGAGAAAAACCACCGGCCCCGCGAGATCGTCGGGCACGCCCCAGCGGCCGGCCGGAATGCGGCCGAGTATCTCCTCGTTGCGCTGCGCGTCGTCGCGCAACGCCGCGGTGTTCGCGGTCGCCATGTAGCCGGGCGCGATCGCGTTCACGTTGATGCGTCGCGCGGCCCATTCGTTCGCGAGCAGTCGCGTCAGACCGAGCACGCCGCTTTTCGACGCGGTGTATGACGCGACGCGGATGCCGCCCTGGAACGACAGCATTGACGCGACGTTGATGATCTTGCCGCCGCTTTGCTGGCGCACGAACTGACGCGCCGCGGCCTGCGACAGGAAGAACAGGCTCTTGAGATTCACGTCCATGACCGCGTCCCAGTCGTCTTCGCCAAACTCGAGCGCGTCTTCGCGACGGATGATGCCTGCGTTATTGACGAGCACGTCGATGCGGCCGAACGCTTCGAGCGCGGCGCGCACGATGTCGTCGACCGAAACGGTCGACGCGAGATCGGCGCGCACGTCGGCGAAGCGGCGTCCGAGCGCCTCGACGCGCGCGGCAGTCGTGCCCGCGTCCGCGCGACTGACGCCGACGATGTCGCAGCCGGCCGCGGCGAGCGCGACGGCCATGCCGGCGCCGAGGCCGGTGTTGCTGCCGGTCACGATGGCGACCTTGCCGGTCAGATCGAAAGTGTTCACTGTGTTCGGACTCACGTTCGCTCAGCGCAGCTCGCGGACCGCGAGATGGTCCATGTCACCGAACACCTGGTTCTCGCCGACCATGCCCCAGATGAATGTGTACGCGCGCGTGCCGACGCCCGAATGGATCGACCAGCTCGGCGAGATCACCGCCTGCTCGTTGCGCACGACGATATGCCGGGTTTCGTGCGGCTCGCCCATCATGTGGAAGACGGCGGCGTCGTCGGCGACGTCGAAGTAGAAATACACTTCCATGCGGCGCTCATGCGTGTGGCAGGGCATCGTGTTCCACAGGCTGCCCGGTTCGAGCTTCGTCATGCCCATCGACAGCTGGCAGGTCGGCAGCACGTCGGGCACGATGAACTTGTAGATGGTGCGGCGGTTGCTCGTGGCCGGATCGCCGAGGGTTTCGGGCGACGCCTGGTCGAGCGAGATCGTGCGGGTCGGATAGCTGGTGTGCGCGGGCGCGCAGTTCAGATAGAACTTCGCCGGCCGGGTGGCGTCGGCGCTGCCGAACGCGACCGCTTGCGCGCCCTTGCCGATATAGATCGTCTCTTCGCGGCGCACCGTGTGGCGCGTGCCGTCGACGTCGACCCAGCCGTCGCCGCCGATGTTGATCGCGCCGAGTTCACGCCGCTCGAGCAGATAGTCGACGCCGATCGCCTTGCCGAGCGAGCCCGGCACTTCGACCGCGCGCTCGACCGGCCACACGCCACCGACGATGATCCGGTCGATATGGCTATACGTGAGCTTCAACGCATCGCGCTCGAAGATCTGCTCCACCAGAAACTCGCGACGCAGCCCGGTGGTGTCGAGCGTCTTCGCGTATTCGCTGTTGATGGCCTGTCTCACGTCCATTGATGGTTCTCCTGTCGGTATACGGGGCGCGGCGCCGCCTTGTGCCCGAGACTGTAACGCAGAATCGTGATTTCGGAACGCTGGTCCGAAAATATTGTGACGGGTGATTGCGGCTGGCAACGCATAGCGCGAACGAGCGGGTAAACGATAGTCGGGTTTAAGAAATAAAACGGAACGGCGTTCCTTTCATGATGCTATATTGCGCCGGACAGGGAGAGCCCGGCGTAGAACGGGACACCAACGCGGGTCATTGGCCCGTCAACGGGACGTCACCGTCCATGGAGGAGGCATGAAGATCAAGAAGGCCATCGACCGCATTCCTGGCGGTCTGATGCTGGTGCCGCTGCTGCTCGGTGCCTGTGTGCATACGTTCGCGCCGGGCGCGGGCAAATACTTCGGCTCGTTCACCAACGGCCTGATTACCGGCACCGTGCCGATCCTCGCGGTATGGTTCTTCTGCATGGGCGCGACGATCGACCTGCGCGCGACCGGCACCGTGCTGCGCAAGTCGGGCACGCTGCTCGCCACCAAGATGCTGGTCGCGTGGATCGTCACGCTGATCGCGGCGCGCTTCATTCCGATCGATGGCATCAAGACCGGGCTGTTCGCGGGACTGTCGATGCTCGCGATCACCACGTCGATGGACATGACCAACGGCGGGCTGTACGCGGCCGTGATGCAACAGTACGGCACGAAGGAAGAGGCGGGCGCGTTCGTGCTGATGTCGGTCGAATCGGGGCCGCTGATCAGCATGATCATTCTGGGTGCGACGGGGGTCGCGTTCTTCGAGCCGCGCCTGTTCGTCGGCGCGGTGCTGCCGTTCCTGATCGGGTTTGCGCTCGGCAACTTCGATAGCGAGCTGCGCGAGCTGTTCGGCCGCTGCGTGCATCCGCTGATTCCGTTTTTCGGCTTTGCGCTCGGCAACGGCATCGATCTGAACGTGATCGTCACGAGCGGCCTGCCGGGCATCGTGCTGGGGCTTGGCGTGATCGTCGTGACTGGCGTGCCGCTGATTCTCGCGGATCGCTGGATTGCCGGCGGCAATGGCGCGGCGGGGCTGGCGGCGTCGTCGACGGCAGGGGCCGCGGTCGCGAATCCGGCGATCATCGCCGACATGATTCCGAGCTTCAAACCGCTGGTGCCGGCCGCGACCGCGATGGTCGCCACCGCTTGCCTCGTGACCGCGATTCTGGTGCCGATCCTCACGGCGCTGTGGGTGCGCCGGCATCATGCGCGCGACGCGCTGCGCGAGGAGTTCGCCACCGGGACGCAGGCGGCGCCGCTCAACGAGCAGCGCGATGCGCATGTTTGAATGAGTCGGTAGCAGGAAGCCGGCGCGCCGCTCAGCGCGCCAGCTTCGCTTCGAGCATCGCTTTCACCGCCGGCCACTCGTCGTCGATGATGCTAAAGCGCACCGAGTTGCGCTTGCGCCCATCGGGCATGATCCGTTCGTGCCGCACGATGCCTTCCTGTTTCGCGCCGATGCGCAGGATCGCCGCGCGCGATTTGTCGTTGAGCTCGTCGGTCGTGAACTGCACGCGCACGCAGCGCATCACGTCGAACGCGTGGCACAGCAGCAGATATTTCGCCTCGGTGTTCACGACCGAGCGCTGCGCCGAGGCGGCGAGCCACGTATGGCCGATTTCGAGCTTGCGGTTCGCGCGATCGATCTTCCAGAACCGCGTACTGCCGACGATGCGGCCAGCACGGTCATTCTCGTCATCCTCGTCGCGCCGCACGATCACGAACGGTATCACCTTGCCGGCCGCACGGCCGGCGAGCGCGGTGGCGATATAGGCGTCGATCGTCGCCGGGCCCGGCACGACGGTCAGCTTCATGTCCCACAGTTGCCCGTCGGCGGCGGCGTCGACGAGGGCCTGCGCGTGCTCCTCGCGCAGCGGCCGCAGCTCGACGAACGAGCCGCTCAGCGTGGGCTGCATCGATTCGGCGGAAATATCGTTCATGGCAATAAAAAAGGTCCGCGAGCGGAAGACTCGTGGACCTGGCAGATCGGTTGAGCCGCGCTCGGGAACGATGCGAGCGGCAAAACCGCGGCGCCGTTCCCGAAGCGCGTGATTGGCGTGATTAAACCGACATCACCGTGACCGCCTTGGTGACGAGGTAGGCTTCCATCGCCTCCGGGCCGCCTTCCGAGCCGTAGCCGGAATCCTTGACGCCGCCGAACGGCATTTCCGGCGTCGGCGTGGCAGGCTGGTTGATCCACAGCATGCCGACTTCCATGCGCTGCGACAGCAGGTGCACGTTGGCGAACGACTTCGTATACGCGTAGCCGGCGAGGCCGAACGGCAGACGGTTCGCTTCGGCGATCGCTTCTTCGAGCTTGTCGAAGCCGCGAATCGCGGCGACCGGGCCGAACGGCTCGTTGTTGAACACGTCGGCGTCGAGCGGCACGTCGGTCAGCACGGTGGCCGCGAAGAAGTTGCCTTCGGTACCGACGCGCTCGCCGCCCGTCGCGACCTTCGCGCCGGTCTTGCGGGCGTCGTCGACGACCTTGGCCATCGCCGTCAGCCGGCGCGCGTTGGCGAGCGGCCCGAGCGTCGTGCCTTCGGCGAGACCGTCGCCGAGCTTCAGGCTTTCAGCGTGCTTGACGAGCGCCGCGGCGAACTCTTCGCGGAGGCTGTTGTGCACGAGAAAACGCGTCGGCGAGATGCAGACCTGGCCCGCGTTGCGGAACTTCGCGGCGCCGGCTGCCTTGACGGCGAGCGCGACGTCGGCGTCTTGCGCGACGATCACCGGCGCGTGGCCGCCGAGCTCCATCGTCGCGCGCTTCATGTGCGAGCCGGCCAGCGCCGCGAGCTGCTTGCCGACCGGCGTCGAGCCCGTGAACGTAACCTTGCGGATCACCGGATGCGGGATCAGGTAGCTCGAGATTTCAGCCGGATCGCCGAACACGAGGCCGACCGTGCCGGCCGGCACGCCGGCTTCGACGAAAGCTTGCAGCAGCGCCGCCGGCGACGCCGGGGTTTCTTCCGGCGCCTTGACGAGGAACGAGCAGCCGCAGGCGAGCGCCGCCGACAGCTTGCGCACGACCTGGTTGACCGGGAAGTTCCACGGCGTGAACGCCGCGACCGGGCCGATCGGCTCCTTCAGCACCTGCGACTGCGCGGCAAGGTTGCGCGACGGCACGATGCGGCCATACACGCGGCGGCCTTCGTCCGCGAACCATTCGATGATGTCCGCGGCCGCCAGCACTTCGCCGCGCGCTTCGGCGAACGGCTTGCCCTGTTCCTGCGTCATCAGGCGGCCGATGTCCGCGGCGCGCTCACGCACGAGGGCGGCGGCACGGCGCATGACGGTTGCGCGCTCATTGGCCGGCACCTTGCGCCAGGCTTCGAAGCCGCGCTGCGCGGCTTCGAGCGCGCGGTCCAGATCGGCGATGCCGGCATGCGCGACCTTGCCGATGGCCTGGCCGGTCGCGGGGTTGATCACGTCGAGGGTCTTGCCGCTGGCGGCGTCGCACCATTCGCCGTTGATCAGAAGACGGGTATCGGTATAGCTCGAGATGGCCATGCTGGGTTCCTGTGAGTGGGAAAACAACTGGCCGCGCGGACGTGTGGCACGAGGCGACACTCCTGCGCGGCCATGAACGAATTGCGGATACCATTTATCTTATCTGATTGCGGGCAATCGCACCGGGCGCGGCCCGCAGGCGCCCGGTCGCGGCATGCGGCTTGCTCAGGCTTGGCACCGGAGCGATTTTGCGGGTCGTGCCGGGGCGCCGCGTCAGCGCTGCACGAAACGCTTGCAGGACGCAGCGCTTCATCCATTCAACCGCTACTACAGCGCATCACGAGGACATCGCCATGCCAACCGGAACAGTGAAATGGTTCAACGACGCAAAGGGCTTCGGCTTCATCACTCCAGATGACGGCGGCGAAGATCTGTTCGCCCATTTTTCGGAGATTCGATCCGAAGGATTCAAGTCGTTGCAGGAAAACCAGAAAGTCAGCTTCGAAATCAAGCAGGGGCCGAAAGGCAAACAGGCCGCCGACATCAAGCCCGTGTGACGCCGGCAGGGCGGCTCATCCGCATGCGAGGCAACCATGGATAAGGACGCCGCCTACGCGGAGATCGAGCGCAATGGCGGCGCCGCCTATGCGAAAACCTTCGCCGCGCGCTATCCCGACGAACCGCTGACGCCGTTCTGTCATCGCTATCTGTTCGAGCAGACGCAGCGCGACGACGCGGCGCATGAGGCGGCCGCCGCCACGCACGACGACGAGCGCGGTTTCGCGCTGAGGTCGCTCGCGCGCATGGAGGCGTCGTCGCATATCGCGCAGGCGGCGGCGAGCGCGTCGCGCGACGCTGCGGCCGCCGCCCGCACGTCGGCGCGCGCGGCGCGGCGCTCGGCCTTCTGGACCATGATCGCCGCGCTCGCGTCGGCGCTCGGCGTAGTGGTAAACGCGGCCCTCAATCTCGGCTGGCTCGAATGGGCGAGGCATCTCGCGCGATGAGCGACGCGTCGGGCCGAGCGTTCGCGCCCGTGAACATGGCGTGAATCGGCGGCGCCGGCGGCGCTCGCCCGCACGCCACGCGAGAACCTATCCATTTACCACACCGATACGACATCGATGCGACACGATTGCACGAGCGCGTCGATTGTACAAATCGCCCCATCGGAGCATGCCGCGCGCGGTCTGAACGCAGTATTATTCTTCAGGTTTCCTTCAGCTTTGCTCCGTACTATTTGCGCCACTGCCCGTGGCCTTTCCGGACCGCGGCCGCCGCTACGTGCAGGTCGAGCACAGGCTTTCTCGACCTGTATTCGGGCAATGGAACAGAATAGATTCCCGACTGAAAACCGAAAGCGCCTATAAAGGCTTGCTGGAGCATCCATGAAAACTCTGTTCTTGCAGGCGCCGTCGTACGACGGCTTCGATGGTGGTGCGGGTTCGCGCTATCAGGCCAAGCGTGAAGTTCGCTCGTTCTGGTATCCGACGTGGCTCGCCCAACCCGCGGCACTGGTTCCCGACAGCCGCGTGCTCGACGCCACTGCAGACGGCCTGTCCGTCGACGCCGCCCTCGACATCGCCTCGCAATACGAGCTGGTGGTGATCCACACCAGCACGCCATCCTTCCCGACCGACGCGTTGTTCGCCCAGGACCTCAGGAAGCGCAAGCCGTCACTGCTGATCGGCATGGTCGGCGCGAAGGTCGCGGTCGATCCGCACAATTCGCTGACCGCGACCGAGGCCATCGACTTCGTGTGTCGCGAGGAATTCGATTTCACCTGCAAGGAAATCGCCGAAGGCAAGCCGTTCGCGCAGATCCTGGGCTTGAGCTATCGCACCCCCGACGGCTCGATCGAGCACAACGAAGCGCGCCCGATCCTTGAGAACATGGACGAGCTGCCGTTCGTCGCGCCGATCTACAAGCGCGATCTGACCATCAAGAATTACTTCAACGGCTACCTGAAGCATCCGTACGTATCGCTCTACACTGGCCGCGGCTGCCGCTCGAAGTGCACGTTCTGCCTGTGGCCGCAAACGGTCGGCGGCCATCGCTATCGGGTGCGTTCGGTCGAGAACGTGCTCGAGGAAGTCAAGTGGATTCGCGACAACATGCCCGAAGTCAAGGAGATCATGTTCGACGACGACACGTTCACCGACTTCAAACCGCGCGCCGAAGAAATCGCGCGAGGCATGGGCAAGCTGGGCGTCACATGGTCGTGCAACGCGAAGGCGAACGTGCCTTACTCGACGCTGAAGATCATGAGGGAAAACGGCTTGCGCCTGCTGCTGGTCGGCTACGAATCCGGCGACGACCAGATCCTGCTGAACGTCAAGAAGGGCTTGCGTACCGACATCGCGCGGCGCTTCGCCCAGGACTGCCGCACGCTGGGCATCAAGGTGCACGGCACCTTCATTCTCGGCTTGCCGGGCGAGACGCCGGAAACGATCCAGAAGACCATCGAGTACGCGAAAGAGATCAATCCGCTGACGATCCAGGTGTCGCTCGCGGCGCCGTACCCGGGCACTACGCTCTATAACCAGGCGGTCGAGAACGGCTGGCTCGCGGAGAACAAGGTGATCAATCTCGTCAGCAAGGAAGGCGTGCAGCTGGCGGCGATCGGCTACCCGCATCTGTCGCGAGACGAGATGTACCACCAGCTCGAAAACTTCTATAAACGCTTTTATTTCCGGCCGTCGAAGATCTGGGAGATCCTGCGCGAAATGCTGACGAGCTGGGACATGATGAAACGGCGCCTGCGCGAAGGCGTCGAATTTTTCCGCTTCCTGCGCGCGCACGAGGCGTGAGCGCCGTACACCTCGCCGCCGTCACGCTCGCGTACGCGTGCGCGGCGGCGACCGTTGTCGGCATCGGCTACACCGTGCTCGCGAGCGCGCTGATCGGGCGCTTCTTCGCGAGGGATGTAGCCGAACCCTCCAGCTTTCCACCCATTACGGTGATCAAACCGTTGCATGGCAACGAGTGGGCGTTGCTCGACAATCTGTCGAGCTTCTGCGCGCAAAATTATCCCGGGCCCGTGCAATTCCTGTTCGGCGTGCATGACTGCGCCGACCCCGCGCTGCAAACCGTCAACGAACTGCGGCGTCTCCATCCTCAGGCGGACATCACCGTCGTCGCCGATGCGCGTCTGTACGGCCCGAATCGCAAGATCAGCAATATCCTCAACATGGTGCCGCAGGCGCGCCACGACGTGCTCGTGTTCGCCGACAGCGACGTGTGCGTCGGCCCGGACTATCTGCGCAACGTGATCGGCGAATTGCAGCAGCCGGGCGTCGGGCTCGTCACCTGCGCATATCGCGGCCAGCCCGATCCGGGTTTCTGGCCGCGGCTGTCGGCGATCGCAACCAACTACCAGTTCCTGCCGGGCGTCGTCACCGGACTCGCGCTCGGGCTCGCGCGGCCGTGCTTCGGCCAGACCATCGCGATGCGGCGTGACACCTACGAGCGGATCGGCGGCTTCAAGCCGTTCGTGCAGCATCTGGCCGAGGACTACGAGATCGGCGCGGCGGTGCGCGCGGCGGGCGAGCAGGTCACGATTCCGCCGTTCGCAATCGCGCATGCGTGTGTCGAAGCGAGCGCCGCACAACTCGTGACGCACGAACTGCGCTGGAGCCGCACGATTCGCCGCATCGATCCGCTCGGGCACTTCGGCACGGCGCTCGTGCATCCGTTGCCGTTCGCGCTGCTCGCGCTCGCGTGTTCGGGCGGCGCGCCGTGGGCGTGGCTGCTCGCGGCAGTGACGCTGGTCGCGCGTCTCGCGTTGAAGTGGCGCGCGGATCGGGCGTTGCGCCAGCGCTGCCGCGATCTGTGGCTTCTGCCGTTATGGGATATCGTATCGTTTGCGATTTTCGTCGCGAGCTTCCGCTCGTCGCGGGTGATCTGGCGGGGCTTCAGCTTCAAGGTCGACGGCGATGGGCTGCTGTCGGCGGCGCAGGACGAATGACGAACGAACGGCAGATTGGGCTGGCAATGAACGAAGAAGCTTCGAACGGGCGAAATGGGAGCGCCCTGGCGACGCATGGCAGCGCCCCGGCGACACGCGGCGTGCGGCGCATCACGAATACCGAGGTCGTGTGCGAGGTGCCCGCATGATGAAGCATCTGGGCCGCGCGGCTGCGCTCGCGGGTTTGCTGATCTCTTTGTGGCTCGTCTGGCGCGAAGACCCGCGCGCGGTGCTCAGCGCGTTGCGCGCGGCTGGCGCGGGCCTCGTGGTGGCCGCGCTCGCGCATGTGCTGCCAATGATCGCCAACGCGTGCGACTGGCGCTCGCTGATTCGCGGCGCGAACCGCCCCAGCTTCGGCAGGATGCTGCATCTGGTGTGGGTGCGCGAATCGGTCAACTGCATGCTGCCGGTCGCGCGGATCGGCGGCGAACTCGTGTCGT
The DNA here is from genome assembly GCF_050436505.1 of Paraburkholderia sp. CI3. Lineage (NCBI taxonomy): Bacteria > Pseudomonadati > Pseudomonadota > Betaproteobacteria > Burkholderiales > Burkholderiaceae > Paraburkholderia > Paraburkholderia sp. CI3. The sequence continues at coordinate 983,467 of NZ_JBNDMI010000004.1, read as the reverse complement.
TCCGTATGTTCAAGCGCTGGGGCGTCAGGCCGTCGACAGCGGTGGCCAGCACCATCGTCGACATGCAGCTGACCGTGATCAGCCAGCTGATGTTCACGATGGTCGGGATTGGTTTTCTGTTCGCCAATGCGCAATCGGGCGCGCTGCGGCTCGCCGGGCAGCTCGCGTGGGGCGTGGTCGCGTTGACGCCGGTGCTGTTGCTATTCGGGCTCGTCCAGCATGCCAATCCGTTCGAGCGCATCACGCGCGTGGCGAACCGCGTGACGAGCGGCAAGCTAACCGCGCTGGTCGGCCACTCCGCTCAGATCGATCAGTCGATCAAGGTGATCTGGCGCCGCCGCGCGGTCGTGCTGCGCTATCTGTTCTTCTGGCAGCCGCTGCAATGTGTGCTGACCTCGCTCGAAATCTGGCTCGCGCTGTATTTCCTCGGCGCACGCGTGACGCTAGTCGAGGCGATCGTGATCGAATCGCTGATCCAGGCGGTCAGCAGCGCCGCGTTTTTCGTGCCGGGCGGTCTCGGCGTGCAGGAGGGCGCTTTCGTACTGATTGGCGGCGCACTGGGGCTCGACCCCGCCACCTGTCTCGCGCTCGCGGCCGCGCGGCGAATTCGCGATCTGCTGATATTCGTGCCGGGCCTGATCGCGTGGCAGCTGTTCGAGGCGTCCGGCAGCGCGCGGCCGCATGCCGCACCGCACGGCGTGCGCGCCGAACTGGCCAAGCAGCGTTCGGGCGTCGCTGACGCGAACCGGGGCGGCGAGCGGCGCTGAGCGATTGGCGCGCGCCTTCAGCGCGTCGCGCGATAGGCCGGAAACGACACCCGCACCGCAAGCCCCTGGTCCTCGATCCCGGCGCCTAGCTGCAGACTCGCGCCGAAATGCTCGGCGATCCGCGCAACGATCGACAAACCGAGCCCGCTGCCGGTCGCCTGATTGCCGGTCGCGCGGAAAAAGCGGTTCGTGAGCCGCGCGAGATCGTCCGGCGCGACGCCGGGGCCGTCGTCGCGCACGATCAGCTGCACCTGCTCGTCGGCATGGCGCACCGCCACTTCGACATTGCCGCCCGAGCGTCCGTACTTGATCGCGTTATCGAGGAGATTGTCGAGCAGGATGCCGATCAGCACGGGCTCCGCGTCGATCTCGGCGAGCATGTCGCCGACCAGCATCACATTGATGTGCTTCTGTTGCGCATTGCGCCTGTTCGCGAGCAGCGTATCTTTCGCGATCGCCGCCGGCCTCAGCGGCTCGGTGGGCAGCTTCTCCTGCACGTCGAGCCGCGCGAGCAGCAGCAGTTGCTCGGCGAGCCGCGCGCTGCGATCGACGCCTTGCACGACGCGCTCCATCGCGAGCCGCTGCAGCGCGATGTCGGGCTCGGCGAGCGCGACCTGCGCCTGTACCTTGATCGCGGCGAGCGGCGTCTTCAGTTCGTGCGCGGCATCGGCGGTGAAGGCGCGCTCTAGCTCGCGCGCATGGTGCAGACGCGCCAGCATCTGGTTGATCGCGTCGACGAGCGGGCGCACCTCGAGCGGCGTGCGGCCGATGCCGACCGGTTCCATGCGGTTGATGTCGCGCGAACGGATCGCGGCCGACAACACCTTCAGCGGCGCGAGACTCCAGCCGATGCTGAGCCACACGAGCACCGCGAGCACTGGCAGCGCGATCAGCGTGGGCCGCGCGATGCGGCTCGCGACACCGCTTACCAGGTCGCTGCGGGTGTTGGCCGGTTCGAACACGCGCACGCTGTGACCGAGTGCCGTTTCGCGCAACGTGAACGAGTGATAGAGCTGACCGCCCAACGTGACGTCCTGCGCGCCGCTCGCGGGCGGCAACGGCAAATCCCACGCGGCGAGCGCATGCAGTTGCGGGCTGCCCGCCAGAATGGCGCCGTTGGCCGCGCGCACCTGGAAGAGGGCGTCGCGCGGCAGCGTGTCGTCGTCGTCGAGATCGCTCGCGCCGGGCTCACCGCCTCTCTCTTCTTCGCGCACGTCGATGCGCGCATTGGCGAGCGTCATCAGATTCGTCGAATCGAGCAGCGCGAGCATCTGCGCGAGTTCGGCGAGACGCGCTCGTTCCCACGCGGCGACTTCGTGGATGGCTTGCCGGTAGCTCGACACGAGCGCGCCGCCCCATACGATCGCGATGCTCGCGAGCACGAGCAGCACGAGGCGCCGCCGAATCGATGGACCGATCATTCTTTCTCCATCACATAGCCGATGTTGCGCACGGTCTTGATCAGGCTTGCGCCGAGCTTCTTGCGCAGGTTCGACACGTGCACCTCGATCGCATTGCTTTCGATTTCTTCCTGCCAGCCGTACAGGCTTTCTTCGAGCCGCGAGCGCGACTGAGGAATGCCGAGATTGGTCAGCAGTTGCAGCAGGATCGCCCATTCGCGCGACGTGAGCGGCACGCGCGCCTCGTCGATCTGCACCGTTTGCGCGGCCGGATTCACTGTCAGATTCTGGTAACGAATCAGATCGATACTGCGACCTTGTGCGCGGCGCAACAGCGCGCGGCACCGCGCCACCAGCTCGGTGAGATCGAACGGCTTGCCGAGATAGTCGTCGGCGCCCGCTTCGAGTCCGCCGACGCGATCGACGACCGTGCCTTTTGCGGTCAACACCAGCACCGGCACGTCATTGCCGGCATCGCGCACGCGTTTGAGCAGCTCCGTGCCGCTCACGCGCGGCAGGCCGAGGTCGAGTACCACCAAGGCATATTGAGTCGTGTCGAGCGCGAGACCGGCCTTGTGGCCGTCGCGTGCCCAGTCGACTGTGAAGCCGGCCTGACGAAGGCCCGCCTCGACACCGCAGCCGATGAGTTCGTCGTCTTCTACAAGGAGTAAGCGCATGAGGCAAATATTCCAGTGTGGGGCTGTATTGCATAACGTCGAGCATTTTGACGCAAGCGGCATTGATGCACATAGACGAACAATCTGCCGCGTTCCGAAGTGTAACCACGCCGTTCGTTAGCCGCTTCATGCCATGCGCGTGCTTAAGGTTTCCTTCAGCTTGAATCGATACCATCGACGCGCTATAAAATGGTCGTCGCAGATCGTAATGCATGTGCGAGACCAAGTTGTCGTCAGACCATCGCAACCTGATCGTAAGGACTTCGATGGAGCGACGCGCGAGGTATTCTTTATGCTGGTCGATGGCGTCAACGGACGATCTCGACGAGTCCCGCCCATTGCCAGCATCCGCTCAGGCCGCAAGGCCGCGCACGAGGCACGTTATGAAGCGAGTCACCATCGACATGCTACGAGCCCATCTGCTAGTCGCGTCTCTGACGGCCGCGGGCACCGAAGCGCTGCTGTGCATGGCGTTGCCGGTACTGCCGGTCTCTGACGCTTTTTTCGCTTCGGCATCGTTCAGGCTGTTCGCGCTCGCGCTGATGATCGGCGGCGTGGTGATCGCGCGCGAATTTGCCGAGGTCGCCTTCGAGGTCGCGGTGCGGCGCGACTGCGCGACTCGCGCTGCTCGCGGCGCATGGCCCGCCGTGATCGCAGCGAATTGTCCGCGCCGGTGGCTCGTCGTGCTTCATCTGCGGCTAACGGGGCAACCTTTCGTGCTGGCCGAGCACTGACGGATACGGACGACACACAATGGCGGCGCACGCGTTGATGGCATGTCAATGGCTTCTGTTAGCCGCCTGCGTTAGCGCCTCGATCTACACGGTAGCCGCCGCGCTCGCCATGCCGTTTTTCACCGCCCGACATAAATCGAACCATCATGGGGGCAGGGCCGTCAATCGCGCGCTCAGCCGTTCGCTGATGGATTCGCTCGATTGTCCAACCGGGCCGTTCGCGCAGGTTGGTGTCAGCGTGCTGAAGCCGCTGTGCGGCGCCGAGCCGCGTCTCTACGAAAATCTGCGAACCTTCTGCGAACAGCGACATCAGCATTTTCAGCTGGTGTTGGGCGTGTCGTCGCCGCACGATCCCGCCATCGCGGTGGTGCGCCGTTTGCAGGCCGCCTATCCGAAGCGCGACATCGAGCTTGCAATCGACACACGCATACACGGCAGCAATCTGAAAGTCAGCAACCTGATCAACATGGCGGCACGCGCGCGCCACGACATGATCGTGATCGCCGACAGCGACATCGCGGTCGACTCGGACTATCTCGACAGCGTCGCCGCGCCGCTCGCGGACCCGAACGTCGGCGTGGTCACGTGCCTGTACGTCGCGCGCGGCGTCGGCGGCTTCTGGCCGCGTGTCGGTGCGCTGTTCATCAACGAGTGGTTCGCACCCTCGGTGCGGGTCGCCCATGCGATCGGCTCGCGCCGCTTCGGCTTCGGCGCGACGCTTGCGTTGCGGCGCGCGACGCTGGAGCGCATCGGCGGCTTCGAAGCGCTGAAAAACTGCCTCGCCGACGACTACTGGCTCGCCGAGCACGTGCGCGCGCTCGGTCTGCAAACGGTGCTGTCGCGCGTGATGGTCGCGACCGACGTGATCGAGCCGACCTTCGCGGCGCTGTGGCAGCGCGAAACGCGCTGGCTGCGCACGATCCGCTCGGTCAATCCGCCGGGCTTCGTGTCGCTGCTGATCACCTTCCCCACGCCGTGGCTGTTGACGAGCGCGGGGCTGACCGTGTCGCTCGCGACGTGTGCTCACGCGCCTTTCGCGGCGGTGGTCGCGAGCGCGTCGGCCACCGCGGTCTGCGTTGGCGCGCGCCTGCTGCTGCACCTGCGCGCGGCACGCCGCGCGCGCACGTTCTGGCGCGATCTGCCGCTGGTGCCGTTGCGCGATACGCTGCTCGCGCTCCAGTGGCTCGTCAGCGCGTTCGGTTCGCACGTCGTGTGGCGCGGCGAGCGCATGCAGCTCGGCACGCCGTCCGCCGAGCGCAGCGGCCGGCTGGACAGCCTCACGTGATGGACAGCGCAAAACCCACCCAGTCGCGCGGACTGATCATCACCGCCGACGATTTCGGTCTGCATCAGCGCGTCAATATCGCGGTCGAGCGCGCGCATCGCAATGGTGTGCTGCGCGCCGCGAGTCTGATGGTCGGCGCGCCGGCCGCCAAAGACGCGGTCGCGCGCGCGCGTATGCTGCCGGAACTGCGCGTGGGCCTGCATCTGGTGCTGGCCGACGGCGCCGCGCTGGCGCCGCGCGAGCAGGTCGCCGCGCTGCTCGACGAGAATGGCCGCTTCGGCAGCAACATGGTGCGTGACGGCGTGCGCTTCTTTTTTCTGCCGCACGTGCGCCGGCAGCTCGCGCACGAAATTCACGCGCAATTCGAAGCCTTCGCCGCGACCGGCCTTACGCTCGACCACGTGAACACACACAAGCATTTTCATCTGCATCCGACCGTGCTCGGCCTGATCCTCGACATCGGCCGCGACTACGGCATGAAGGCGATGCGTCTGCCGTTCGAAGCGAACGCGCCGCTGTGGCTGCGGCCGTGGATCGCGCACGTGAAGACGCGGCTCGAGCGCGCGGGGATCGCGCACAACGACTACGTGGTCGGCATCGCGGCGAGCGGGCGCATGGATGAGGCGACCTGGCTCGCCGCGCTCGCGAATCTGCCGCATGGTGTCGGCGAAATCTACTGTCATCCGGCGCTGGCCGGCGACGCGCTGAGCGACGGCATGCACGACTACCGGCATGCCGACGAGTTGCAGGCGCTGCTATCGCCACGGGTGGCCGCCGCGATCCGTGCGCTTGGGGGGCGGATCGGCGGGTTCGCGGATATGCTCGCGTAGCGCCATGCTTCGCGCGAAATGCGGAATACTTTGGCCACGCTCACACTGGCTGCTGTTTCATCAACAGCTTTAGCAACGCCGGCAGCAGCAACAGCACGAGCGGCAACTGCACGATCAGTCCCGAAATGATCGCGATCGCGAGCGGTTGCTGCATCGCCGAGCCTTGCCCCAGCGCGAACGCGAGCGGCAACAGCGCGAGGATGGCGGCGATCGTCGTCATCGCGATCGGCCGCAGACGGTTGCGGCCGGCGGCCTGCAACGCGTCGTCGAAGGGCATCTCGTCGTCACGCACCAGCGCCTGCAATTCCGACACATAGAAGATCGCGACTTCCGTGACGATGCCGATGATCATCGTCATGCCCATCATCGCGGAGATGTTCAACTCGATGCCGGTGATCCACAGACCGATGAACACCGCGCCGGCCGCGAGCAGCGGCATCGCCAGCACCGCGAGCGCGACGCGCAGGCGCTCGTACAGGAACAGCAGGAGGCCGAACACGAGTGCGATCGCGGCGCCGAACACGGTCAACAGACCCTTGAAGGCGATCTGCTGTTGCTGGTACAGACCGCCGAGCTCGTAATAGACGCCGGACGGCAGCAGGTTCGCATCGCCGAGCGCCTTCTGCACGTCGGCGATCGTCGAGCCGAGATCGCGCCCGTCGATACGCGCGGTGACCGCGACCATCCGCTTTAGATTCGAGCGGCTGATCTCGGGCTGACCGGTGACGCTCACGCGATCGGCGACGCGCTTCAGCGCGAACAGATGTCCGTCCGGCGCGCGTATCTGTAGCTGACCCAGTTGCGTATCAGTCATCTGGCGCGCGCCGTTCACGCGCACGCGCACACCGACCGTTTTCGGGCCCCTCTGGAACTGCGTCGCGACATTGCCTTCGAGCATGTCGGTGACGGCCTGCGCGATCGCTTGCGGGTCCATGCCTTCGGCCGCGGCAGCGGCGGGCAGGATGTGCAGTTCGATCGCGTCGCCGGCGGGGTTGATGCCGTCGTTCACGTCGACGATGCCCTGAATCCGGCCGATGCGCGCGGCGACCTTGCGCGCGGTCGTGTCGAGCGTGCGCGGGTCGTCGGAGAAGATCTTGATCTGCACCGGCTGCGGCACCGCGGTCAGATCGCCGATCAGGTCTTCCATCAGCTGCGCGAGCTCGATGCTGACGCCCGGCACCTGCGTGTCGATCTGCGAGCGGATTTCTTTCATCACGGCGTCGATCGGCTCGCGTTTGCCGGACTTCAGCCGCACGAAGAAGTCGCCCTTGTTCGGCTCGTTCAGATCGCCGCCGAGACCCGCGCCGGTGCGGCGAGAATAGGTCGCGACGTTCGGGTTCGCGCGCACGATCTGCTCGATCTGCTTCATCAGCCGGTCCGTTTCGGTGATCGACGTGCCCGGCTGCGTGTGATAGTCGAGCACGAAGCCGCCTTCGTCCATGCTCGGCATGAAGCCGCTGCCGACGCGCGTGAACGCGAACGCCGCGACGACGATCAACGGCACGACGCCGAGCAGCACGAGCGGCGGCCTCGCGATCACACGTCCGACCGTCACCGCATAGCGCCGGTTCAGCCACGCGGCGAAACGTGTTTCCTGGTGCTCCTCGGCGTCTTTGGGCTTCAGCCAGTGATCGCACAGGATCGGCACCGCGAGCCAAGTGACCAGGAACGAAATGAACAGCGCGCTCGCCATCGTCAGCGACAGCGCCTTGAAAAAGGCCCCCGTCACGCCCGACAGAAACGCGAGCGGCACGAAGATGATCAGTGTCGCCGCCGACGAACCCGCGAGCGGCCGCGTGAATTCGAGCGCCGCGGCCATCACGCGGCCGTGGAACGCGCGCGCGCCGGCTTCGCGCATGCGCCGCACGATGTGCTCGATCATCACGATCGCGTCGTCGATGACGAGGCCGACCGCGGCCGCCATACCGCCCAGCGTCATGATGTTGAAGCCCATGCCGAACACGTCGAGCAGCAGGATCGTCGCGGCCATCACGACCGGCACCAGCGCGACCGCGATCGCGGTGATCTTCCAGTTGCGCAGGAAGAAGAACAGCGTCAACGCCGCGAGCACGATGCCGATCATGATCGCGTCGCGCACGCTGGTGGCAGACGCGAGCACCAGTTCGCTCTGGTCGTACCAGTTCGACAGATGCACGCCCGCGGGCATCTGCGGCTCGAATGCCGCGATCTTCGCGCGGATCGCGCGCGCCATCGCGACACTGTTGGCGCCGGGCTGCTGGTACACGTTCAGTAGCACCGCATCCTGACCATCGGCGGTGACGCGTATCCATTGCGGCACCACGCCCTGGCTCACCGCCGCGACGTCGCCCAGACGGATCTGCGCGCCGTTCGCATTGCCGTTGGCGGCCACGACGACGTTGCGCAGTTCGTCGAGCTGCGTGATCGTCGAGTTCGTGACGACGAGGTACAGCTTGTCGTGATCCTCGATGCGGCCGTTCGCCATCAGCACGTTGCTCGCGCCGATCGCCTTCGATACATCGGCGAGCGACAGCTTGTACGCGGCGAGGCGGGCGGGATCGACCGCGACTTCGAACTCGTCCTGTGCGCCGCCGGTCACCTCGACGCGCGCGACGCCTTCCACCGACGACAGCAGCGGCCGCATCTGGAACTGCGCGAGATCGCGCAGCGCGGACAGCGATTGCCGCGTCGACGTCAGGCTGTACGCGAGCACCGGAAACACGGTCGGGTCCATGCGCCGCACGTGCATCGTCGTGCCGGGCGGCAGCGTCGCGAGAATTTCGCTGATCGCCGATTGTGCTTGCAACGTCGCCTGCGCCATGTCGGTGCCCCAGTCGAAGTTCAGCGAGATCTCCGCGGCGCCGCGGCTCGTCCTCGATTCGACGTCGCGCACGTTCGGCACGCGGCGCAGCGCTTCCTCGACCGGCATTGTGACGAGCGTCGTCATCTGCTCGGCGGGGCGGTCGCCCGCGTCGAGCGACACGACCGCGCGCGGAAACGCGACGTTCGGAAACAGCGAGATCGGCAGACGGAATGCGCTCAGCGCGCCGGCTATCGCGAGCAAGGCGATGACGAACAGCAGCGAGCGGCGATGCGTCTGCATCCATTGACCGAAGTTCATCGCGCGCCATCCCCGCCGGCGCGTACCGCCATGCCGTCTTTCAGCTCGTAGTTGCCGCTGCTCACGACGCCGAGCATGGGGTCGAGCGGACCATCGACGCCGTAGCGCTCGCCGTTTTCGACCGCGATGCTCACCGCGACGCGGCGCGCCTTGTTTTGCGGCGTGATCTGGAACACGTACGCGTGTTGGCCATCCTGCAGCACGGCCGCGCGCGGCACGATCCAGTGCGTGCCGGTGCGCGTCGCGATGTCGCCAGAAACGCGCGTGCCGGGGATGAACGGCGTCTGCGCGAGCGGTACTGTCGCGCCGATGTTGACCAGTTGCGATTGCGGATCGATCGCGGCTCCGACCAGCACCACGCGGCCTTCGATCGACGTCTGTGCGAGTGCCGTGGACAGGCCGTGCAGGGTGACGATGTCGCCGGGATGGATCGTTGCGGCGTCGGTGGGCTCGACGCCGAGCGTCACGTTTGCGCGCGCGTCGCGGCTCGCGCCACTCGCGAGTTGCAGAATCGCCGCGCCGGCCTGCACCTGGTCGCCTTGTGCCGCCGATAGCTGCAGCACCACGCCGTCGAACGGCGCGGTCACGACCTTGTTGCCGCTCGCGATGCCGGTCTGATTCTGCGCGGCGAGCGCTTCGCGCGCATCGTCGACGGCCTTGCTCGCGCTGGCGAGCTGCGATTGCGTCGCGAGCCCCTTGTCGTACAGCGACCGGGTACGCACGAGTTCGCCTTGCGCGAGCGTCAGCGCGCTTCTCGCCTGGGTTGCGGCAAGCACCGCGGCAGGATCGGCCTGCACGACGAAGAGTGGTGTGCCGCGTTTGACGGTCTCGCCCGCCTGCACGCGCATCTGCACGATACGCGACAGGTAGGGCAGGTTGATCGTCGTCAGGTTCGACGCGGTGGCCGCGACGATCCCGAAGCCGCGCACCGGCTGCGCGATTGCGGCGCGCTGCACGCGCACGGTCTGTACCGCGACCGACGGTTGAGCTTCGCTGGCGGCGTTGTCGTCCGCACGAACCGGATGGACCGATGCATACAGCAGGATCGCGCAAACGAGCGGCGCGGCGACGGCCGCAACGCGCGGCCACGGATACCGCGATGAGAATAGGCTATTTCGCATGAGTGTCGATGAAAGTCTGAGCGGAAGAGAAAGCATCGGGAATCGCGCTGCCGAGCAGCGCCTGCAAGCCGATGCGTTGTTCGGCGAGCGCTTCGCGCAGCGTCGCGACGTCGATGCGTTTCGCGAGCGCGGCGCTTTGCGCATCGGTGTATGCGCCGAGCACGAGGTTGTGTTCGGCGTAGGCCGACGCGGCTTCGCGCGCGGCGCGCTCGACGCCGGGCAGCGCGGCTTCGGTCTGCTGCAATTGGCGCGCGAGAATCGCGCTGTCTTCGCGTAGCCGGGCGACGTCCGCATACGCCTGGTTCAGGCGGGTCTGGTACTCGTCACGAAGCCGCTGGCGGGTCGCTTTTTCGATCGCGACGTTGCCCTGGTTGCGGTTGAAGATCGGCAGACTCAGGTTGACCTGAAAGCCGCTCGTGTAGATGTTCGACGTGTCGCGCGCCCGCACGAAGCCGACCGACAGACTCGGGAACTGGCTCAGAATCGCCGCGCGATATTTCTGCTCCTGCGCTTCGTAGCCTGCCTGCAGCGCGATCAGGTCGGGGCGGCGGCGGGCGAGCTCGGCGAGCGCTGAGTCGAGTGTGGCGTCGGGGAGCGGCGCGACGTCATCGTCGCTGCCCGATTGCAATTGCAATTGCACGTCGGGCGCGAGGCCCAGCAACGCATTCAGATCGTGATGGGTTTGCGCGGCCGCGCGCTCGGCATCGGTGTATTGCTTGCGTGCGTCGCCGTAGGCGAGCAGCGCGGCGGTAAGCGTATCGTCGGTCAGATTGCCTGCGGCGCGCGCCGCGGCCATGCGCTCGTAGCGCGTGCGCGCGAGCTCGCGCTGCTGTTGCAACAGCGGCAGCGTGCGCTGCTGGAAGCAGCGCTTCACGAACAGCTGCCGCGCTTGCGCGACGACCTGCCATTCCTGCCAGAGCAGGCCGAGATCGGTCTTCGCGAGCGTCGCGTCGGCGGACTGTTTATTCGCGCTGCGCAGCACGATCGCCATCACGTCGATGCTGAGGCCATAATTGAACGCGCGCGTGGTGCCGGCCGCGCCCGGATAATCGCTCGACACGCTCAGTTGCGGGTCGGGCAGCAAACCCGCCGAATAGGCCTGCGCGCCGGCAATGCCGAGATCGTCGCGGGCCAGCTTCAGATCGGGGTTGTTGGCGACCGCGAGCATCGCGACTTCATCGCTGTCGAGCCCGTCGGCGGGATCGAAACGATGCGCGGCAAGTTCGGGCAGCGGCATGCTAGCGGGATCGATGCGGATCCGTTCGAGCGATCGCGCGGACGTCGAGGTGTCCTGCGGCGCGAGCGGCTCGCGGTGATAGGTCGCGCAGCCGCTCATCAGCAGCACGCACAACGGCATCAGTGCGCGCCGACGCAGCGCCGCGACGGGATGGAAATCGGGCAAAATCCGGCTCCTGCGAATCATCGGAAGGGGCGAGCGACTCGCGAACGAGGCCTCGCAGAGAGCTGATTTTCCGCAGCGCGCGCTTAAGACAGGCTTAACGTCGAAGCGCCCGAGCCGGGCCGTGCGAAATCGACGCGTCGTCCGTACCCCGTAAGGGTTCGTTAAGCTGCGACGGTCGATAATGCGGCGGCCAAAACCGCACCAAGGAGAGGAGAGGCCATGCGCCTGCTACTGGTCGAAGACGACGACATGATCGCGGAATCGGTGCTGGGCGCGATGCGCCGCGCCGGCTACGCGATCGACTGGGCCGAGGACGGCCGCGCGGCGGAACTGTCGCTCGATAACGGCGTGTACGACCTCGTGCTGCTCGACCTCGGCCTGCCGAAAAAAGACGGCATCGACGTGCTGAACGCGTATCGCCGCAACGGCGGCGCGGCGCCGGTGATCATCCTGACCGCGCGCGACGCGGTCGACGAGCGCATCCGCGGTCTCGACGCCGGCGCCGACGACTACCTGATCAAGCCGTTCGATCTCGACGAACTGGCCGCGCGCATTCGCGCGCTGCTGCGCCGGCGCACCGGCCAGAAGCAGCCGGTCTACAGTCACGGCGAACTGACGCTCGACCCCGCCGCGCATGAAGTGACCAAGGACGGCGTGCCGCTGCCGCTGGTGCCGCGCGAATTCGCGTTGCTGCAGGCGCTGATCGAGGAGCCGACCCGCGTGTTCACGAAGGCCGAGCTCGAAGAAAAGCTGTACGGCTGGGGCGAGGAAGTCGGCAGCAATACGATCGAAGTGCATGTGCACAGTCTGCGGCGCAAGATCGGCGCGGACCAGGTCGTGACCGTGCGCGGGGTCGGCTACCGCCTGAAGAGGTGCGGATGACGTCGATTCGCCGCTGGCTGCTCGGCTGGCTGATCTTCGGCATGGCGGCGGCGTCGATGGTCGCGGCTTTCGCGATCTTCCATACCGCACGGCGCGAGGCGAGCGAGCTGTTCGACTACGAACTGCGCACCGTCGCGCTGTCGCTGCCGTCGGCGCTGAGCGGCGCGGGCAGCCGCGAGCGTCGCAACCCTGACCTCGGCGATCTCGCCGACGACCGCATCGTCATCGAAATCTGGGACCGCGGCGGTACGCTCGTCTATCGCTCCGCGCAGGCGCCGGTGTTCGAGCGTTTGCCGCCGGGCTTTCACACAGTGCCGCGCGGCGAATACCACTGGCGCATCTTCGGCGTCGCGCAGACAGACCGCTACGTGCAGGTCGCGCAACCGGTCTCGGTGCGCGAAGAACTCGCGTTGCATCTCGCGCTGCACACGCTGTGGCCGCTCGGCGTGCTGCTGCCGGTGACGATCGCGCTGGTGCTGCTGGTGGTCGCGCGCGGGCTCGCGCCGATCGGCGGGCTGTCGCGCGCGCTCGCGACGCGTTCGATCGATTCGCTCGAACCGCTGCGGCTCGACGGCAACCTGCCGGTCGAAATCCGGCCGCTCGTCGAAGCGCTGAACGATCTGCTGCAACGGTTGCATACGGCGTCGCAGGCGCAGCGCACGTTCATCGCCGATGCCGCGCACGAGCTGCGCTCGCCGCTCGCGGCGCTGAAGCTGCAACTGCAGGCGGCGTCGCGCGATGGATCGCTGAGAGGCGAGGGCCAGACGCTCGAGCGCGTCGAACATCGGGTGAACCGGATCATCCACCTCGTGCAGCAACTGCTGACGCTCGCGCGCGAAGACGCGCAGCCGGTCACGTCGACGGTGCCGGTCAGCTTGCGCCGCATCGGCGAGCAGGCGGTCAGCGATTGTTCCGTGCTCGCGGAGTTGCGCGAGATCGATCTCGGCCTCGAATGCGAACACGCGCGCACACCGAACGACGCCTATACGGTGCTCGCGGAGCCGCACAGTATCAGCGTGTTGTTAGGGAACCTGATCAATAACGCAATCCGTCATACGCCGCCGGGCGGCCGTGTCGACGTGGTGCTGCGACGCACGGGCGAGCGCGTGGGCTTCGAGGTCGTCGACAGCGGCTCGGGAATTCCGGAGGCGGAACTCGAACGCGTGTTCGACCCTTTCTATCGCGGCGAGGAGTCGAAGGGCGAGGGCAGCGGGCTCGGTCTCGCGATCGTCGCGCGGATCGCCGAGCGGCATCAGCTCGGCCTGTCGCTGAGCAACAATGTCGGGGCGCCCGGTTTGCGGGTGTCGGTCATGGGGCTGCGCGCGCCCGCCGCCCACGCGCCCGTCACGGCCGCGAATTGACGATCGTCACTGCGGCTCGGGTTGTCACAAGCACGTAGGCGCACGCTGCTACAATCTCATTTTTACAGATCGACAGATTGGTTGTGCACTATGGGTTTCGAACAACTCGCTGAACTGAAGAAGCAACTGGCCGCGGCGCGCGCCGCCGCAGAGTCCGCCGGCAAGCCCGATCGCAAATCGGCCGCGCGCGCCGCTTCGAAGTCCGCTGGCAAGCCTGCTTCAAATTCAGGGGCACATCCTGGTTCACATGCCGAGCGTGGCGCCAATCCGGGCACGAAGCCCGGTGGCCGGCCCGACGCGAAGCCGGCCGCGAAGGCCGGCGCTCGCCCGGACGGCAAGCCGGGCACGCGAGCCGGCCGCCCGCAGCCGGCGCGCCACGCCGCGCCCGCCAAGCCGGCGGTGGACGCCAAGCCGGTGGACCCGGTGGTGCGCTCGATCGGTCGTCTGCAAAAACGTTTCCCGGTCGCTTTCCCGAAGAATCCGGCCCCGAAGCTGCCGCTGAAGATCGGCATTTTCGAAGACCTCGTCGTGCATGCGAAGGAACTGTCGCTGAGCGAAGCCGAACTGCGCGACGCGATCAAGACGTGGTGCCGTGGCGGGCGCTACTGGAAGAGCCTCGTCGAAGGCGCGGCGCGCGTCGATCTGGCGGGCGTCGAAGCCGGCAAGGTCACGGCGCAGGAAGCGGCGGGTGCTCAGCGCCTGCTCGCGCATCGCGCGGCGAAGGGCGCGCAGAAGGCCGCCACCGCGACGGCAAGCGCGAATGCGCCGACCGATGCAGGTACACCGGCCGAGGGCGCGGCCGCTGAAGCGTCGCAGGCCGAAGCAGCGGTAGCGGCAGTCGCGGAACAAGCGGCCCGCCAGGCGGACGTCGCTGCTGCGTCGCCGGAAGCCGTAGCGGCGGATGCCGCCGGGAGCGCGGACACCCAGGCGCAGACCAGCGCGCAACACGAACCGCAAGCCACCGCTCCCGCCTCGCCCCCCTCCCAAGCCTAACCTTGGCACAGCCCGTCATGGCCTCGATCACGAGGCCATGACGGGCGGCGCAGCCGTCAACCGGCTGCGCACGAATCCCACATGCTCGCGCAGCACGTAAAACGCATCCGCATACGCGAGCGGCATGCGCAGGTGGCTCAGCGCCGCCTCGATCTCATCTAGTTGCCCCAGTAGCTGCGTGCGCTCCTCGTCGGTTGCGCCGGCGAGCGCGTGCCGTTCGATCGCGATCAGCGAACCGTAATAACGATAGATGCGCGAGCGCACCCGCCACCGGTACAGCGCCGGAATCACGCGCATGGCGGGCAACAGCAGCACGGCGACCGGCAATAGCAGGACGAGCGTACGATCGCCGATGCTCGCGAGCCAGAAAGGCAGCGTCCGATACAAAAAGCCCTTGCCGGTCCGGTAATAGCGCTGCGCGTCTTCGCTGATCGGATATTCGTGCTCGACCGGGTTCGGGAACTGGCCGGCGTGCTGCAACAGGCCCGCGGCGCCGTGCACTTCCTGCGCCGCCTCGATCAATAGATCCGAAATCGCCGGATGCAGCGTGCGGCGCGCGACGAGTTCGACCGTCGGACTAATCAGGTGGACGGTCTCGGGCGGAATGCGCCGCTTCAGATCGAGCACGCCGGGCGGCAAGTCGATCTGGTCGAGAAACGGAAAGACGCGTGTATAGGCGCTCGCTTCGTCGAAATTCATCACCGAGATGCCGGGTACGCGCAATAGCCGCAGCATCAGGCCGCGCGTTGCCGAATCGCCGCTCAGAATCGCCGCGTCGACCTCGCCGGCAACCAGCTGCGTGGCGGCCTGCAGGCCGTCGCTCGGCACTAGCGTCGTGGCGCCGCCGGGCTCGATGCCGTTCGCCGCGAGCAGTTGCAGCGCGAGCAGCCGCGTGCCGCTGCCTTCGCGGCCGACCGCGATCCGCTTGCCTTCGAGCTGCGCCAGTTGCGTGAGCGCCGCGCCGCGATAGAACACGACGATCGGCACATAGAACACGCTGCCGAGCGACACCAGCGACGAAGTATCGAGCCCTTCGGCCACCCCGCCCTGCACGAGAGCGATATCGACGTGCTGCTTCGGATCCAGCAGCCGCTGCAGGTTCTGCACGGAACCTTCGGATTCGAGCACGTTCAGGCGGATGCCGTTGCGCGCGAGGATCTTGCGGTACTGGTTCGCGGTGACGACGAACGAGCTGTCGCGCGGGCCGGCGCTGATCGTGATCGTGCGCGGCGGCGCCGGATTGGCGATCCAGACGATCAGCACGATCGCGAACGCGATCAGCAGCGCCGTGATGAAGTAGGGCAGCAGGTGCTCGCGCCATTCGGCGCGCGTAGGTTCGGCGGGAAAGTGCGGAGGCCGCGGACGCTGCGCTTTCATGAAGACTCCGTGCGGGAAGCCAGGTGAAGGCATTGTCGCCTGTGCGGGGCGGCTTTGCCGTCGACGGTTCGCTCTATTGACCGGGCGCGCGGCGCCGCGTCGCCGTGCTCACGCACGCGGCGCTCAAACGCGCTTGAACAACTGCCGCGCGAGCGAGCACATCAGCATCGTTGCCGGCGATTCGTCCTGCAGGCGCCGGCTCATGATGATCGGCGACGCGGCGCTTGCCGACGGAATCGGCCGGTACGCGACGCCATGCGCGCGCAAGCCCTCGACGCTCTCCGGCACGAGACACACGCCGACCTGCGCGGCGACCAGCCCTAGCGCGGTCTGCAACTCCCGCACTTCATGGATCGCTTTCGGCTCCAGCGCCTGATCGTGCATTGCCGAGATCTGCTGGTCCGCATAGCTCGGCCGCGGCGTGCTCGGATAGACGATCAGCGTTTCCTCGGCGAGCGCGGCAAGCGTCAGCGGCTTCTTTTGCCGCGCGAGTGGATGGTCCTGCGGCAACGCGGCGATCATCCGTTCCTCGACCAGCACTTCGCGCGCGAGTTGCGCATCGTCGAAGCGCAGCCGGCCGAAGCCGACGTCGATGCGGCCACCTTTGAGCGCGGCCAACTGCTCGATCGTGAACATCTCGATCAGCGACAGCTCGATGTGCGGCGCGGCCTCGCGAAAAGAGCGGATCACCGCGGGCAGCGCGCCATACAGCGTCGACGGTACGAAACCGATCACGATGCGTTCCGCGAGTTGCGCGAGCCGGCGCGTGAGCGGCGCGAGCTCGTCGGCTTCATCGATCAGACGTTTCGCCTGCGTGTAGAAAATGCGGCCGGCTTCGGTGAGCCGCAACGGCCGCGAGCCGCGCTCGAACAGCGGCAGGCCGACACTTTCCTCGATCTGCTGGATCTGCCGCGACAGCGGCGGCTGTGTCATGTGCAGACGATTGGCCGCCCGCGTGATGTTCATTTCCTCGGCGACCGCGATGAAGTAGCGAAGTTGGCGAAATTCCATGCATGCCTCTGAGGTGTGATGCGTCGGCGATTGGTGTTGCGTTGGTCTGCTGCGCGTTGGGTGCTGCCGGTTGCGGTACGGTGCTGCCGCCGCGGCGCTGCGCGAGGGCAACGAATGATAGCAACAGCGCCGCTAAATACCGGCCAGATGACGCACGAGCGCCTTTTCCGCGCGCGGCAGCGCATTCAGCTCGCGCATGCTGTTGCCGTCGTTCGTCACCAACGAGTGGCAGCTGTTTGCGGGATCGGGCGTGCGCGCGCTCGTCGAACGCTTAGGGCCGATGCTGGCGGGCATCGTACTCGGCACGCTGGTTGCGGCAGCTCGGTCAGCGCGTGCGCGGGCGTATCGGTGCGGCGAGTTTTCGTCGCTGGTTCTTTATCTGTCTGCTCGGCCCCGGCGTTCAATCGATGGCGCGCGCATTCGTTTAAAAGGCGTTGGGAGCAGCGGATCGCGGAGGAGGGAGATCGTGTGGCCCATTATTCTCGATACGCTCGGCGCGCTCGCGGTGCTCGCGAGCGTGGCCGCGCACATCGCGCTGCTGCTCAGCAGCGAACAAAAGCGCGGTGAATAAAAACGCTTTGAGTGTGTAGCGCCTGATCGTGGCGTCTGCCCGTAGGAGTCTTGTGCAGTTGCACGTCTCTGCTGCCGCGTGCCGCTCTTGCGGTCGGTCAGCGCGCGCTTGCGCGACGCCGACGCCGACGCCGCGGCGCAAGCCAAACAGCATCAATCGTCGTAAGCCACGCGTAAACGGGGCCATCGAGGTCTGATGCGAATCGATTGTTCGTCGCAAGCGGCGTATCAATTCGTCTCGAGCCGCTTTATCCGGCCTCGCGCCATGCCTAAATTAACGACCAGTGACAGCGCCACTGCATTTCCGGCTTTTATTGGCGTGGACCCCGCGGCTCCTCGCGAGGCATGCCGGCGCGAACCATTGAAAGGACACGATGATGAGCAAGCTCACAGGCAAGGTAGCGGTTGTAACGGGTGCATCGAAAGGCATCGGAGCGGCGATTGCGAAGGCATTGGCGGCGCAAGGCGCGTCGGTCGTGGTGAACTATGCGTCGAGCCGCGCGGGCGCCGACAAGGTGGTCGCCGATATCACGGCGGCGGGCGGCAAGGCGGTCGCGGTTGGCGGTGACGTGTCGAAGGCCGCGGACGCGAACGGCATCATCGATACGGCGATCGAAACGTACGGGCGGCTCGACGTTCTCGTCAACAACTCGGGTGTCTATGAATTCGCGGCGCTCGAAGAGATCACCGAAGCGCACTTCCATAAGCACTTCGATGTCAACGTGCTCGGGCTGCTGCTCGTGACGCAGGCGGCGGCCAGGCATCTGGGCGACGGCGGCAGCATCGTCAACGTGAGCTCGGTCGTGACCCGCATCACGCCGGCGACCACCGCGGTCTACACGGCCACCAAGGGCGCGGTCGATGCGATCACCGGCGTGCTCGCGAAGGAACTCGGACCGCGCAAGATCCGCGTGAATTCGGTGAATCCGGGCATGGTCGAGACCGAGGGCACCCACAGCGCCGGCGTGATCGGCTCGGACTTCGAAACGTGGGCGCTCAGCACGACGCCGCTCGGCCGTATCGGCCAACCCGACGATATCGCGGATGTCGTCGCGTTCCTCGCGTCGGATGACGCGCGCTGGTTGACGGGCGAGAGCCTGATCGCAAGCGGCGGCTCGCGTTAAGTCTGAAGGGGTTGCCAACGCTCGCGGCAACCCGCGGAACAATTCGAGCGCGCTCGCGGGCGGCGGGGCCGGCAGCATGAAGGCCACGCCGCTCCTTGCAGCGACGGCGCGCGAGCTACGCGCGTTGAACATCGCCCCCCAAGACCTCTGTCTCGGCTCCCGGCAACTCCACCGCAAAAAACGCGTCGAGCAGATTGGAACCCGGCCGCTCGGCGAGCCGCGTCAGCGATTCGATCATCTGCACGCGGCAATCGAGCAGCGGCACCATCCGGATCCGCCGCGACTCGTTGAACTCTGCGCGCGCAATGACGCCGACGCCGATTCCCTGCGCGACCGCTTCCTCCAGCGCCTCGCGGCCATCCACGTACATGACCGGCTCGACTTGCAACGACTCGCGCACGAGCTCGATTTCGAGCAGTTGTTGGGTGACCGATTGCGGCTCGCGGAAGATCATCGGCTGTTCGACGAGCTCCGCGTAACTCAGCCGGCGCTTCTTCGCGGCCGGGTAGCTCGCCGGCACCATCGCGACCAGCGGATCGCGCCGCAACACGCGCGACTGCAAGCGGCTATGCACCTGCGGCGCGGCCGTGATCGCCGCGTCGACCGCGCTCGACAGCACGCGCTGCATGCACTCTGCCGCATTGGCGATCGACAGCGTGACGACGATGCCCGGGTGCCGCTGGCGAAACGCGCCGATCAGCGCGACGGCGAGATCGGGCGCATCGGCCGCGAGCGATAGCGAACCCGACTCCAGCCCGCCCGCTGATTCGAGCAGTTGGCGCGCCTCCCGCTCGCAACTGAGCATATGCCGTGTCACGCTGAACAGGCGCAGCCCGAGTTCAGTCGTCTCCACGCCGCGCGGCCCGCGCTCGAACAGCTTGACGCCGTAATCCTGTTCGAGCCGCCGCACGTGATCCGACACCGCCGGCTGCGTCAGCGACAACGCCTGCGCCGCTTTAGAAAAGCCGCCATGTTCCGCGACCGCATGGAACGCCCGCAATTGCGCGTATTGCACGTGTGCCTCGCCAGCAAATAAGTTTTTGCGATACCGTTATCGATTATATCGATTTTGCCGATGGACAACGCTTCTGTATCGTGTGAGCTATCGACATAGCGATAGCGGAGTTGCGGACATGGAAAGCGCGATCGGCGGTTCGGCGGCGACATTGGCCGTGGCAGCCGCGGCAACATCGACCCGTTGGACCACACCCTGCGCCGCGCCGGCTGGCGGCGAGCCTTATCTGCTGACGCCGGGCCCGCTGACCACGGCACTATCGACGAAACAGGCGATGCTGCGCGACTGGGGCTCGTGGGACGGCGACTTCCGCGCGATGACCGCCGAGTTGCGCGCGAGCCTGCTGGAGATCGCCGGCGACACCGCGGGCGACTACGACTGCGTGCCGCTGCAGGGCAGCGGCAGCTTCTGCGTCGAAGCGATGCTCGGCAGCCTGATTCCGCGCGACGGCCACGCGCTCGTGCTCGCGAACGGCGCGTACGGCAAGCGCGCGGCGATCACGCTTGGCTATCTCGGCCGCGCCTGCACACTGCTCGACAAGGGCGACTACCTGCCGCCGCGCGGCCTCGAAGTCGAGCGCATGCTTGCCGCCGATCCATCGATCACGCACGTGGTCGCGATCCATTGCGAAACGAGCTCGGGCATCCTCAATCCGCTCGATGAGATCGCAGCCGCGGTCGCGAGGCACGGCCGCAAACTGCTGATCGATTCGATGAGCGCCTTCGGCGCGGTGCCGCTCGACGTGCGGCAGATCGCGTGCGAGGCGTTCGTGTCGTCGGCGAACAAGTGCATCGAGGGCGTGCCGGGTTTCGGCTTCGTGATCGCGCGCAAGAGCGCCCTGCGCGAGGCGAAAGGCCGCAGCCATTCGCTCGCGCTCGATCTCTACGATCAATGGGACGTGATGAATCGCACGGGCCAGTGGCGCTTCACGCCGCCCACGCATACGGTGGCCGCGTTCCTCGAGGCGCTGCGTCTCTACCAGCTCGAAGGCGGGCAGCCCGCGCGGCTCGCGCGCTACGCCAACAATCGCGACGTGCTGCTGGCCGGCATGCACGAGCTTGGCTTCGAGCCGCTGCTCAACGGGCGCTGGCGCTCGCCGATCATCGTGACGTTTTTTTCGCCGGCGCATCCGTCGTTCGAGTTCGCGCGTTTCTATGAACTGATGAAGGAGCAGGGCTTCATCATCTATCCGGGCAAGCTGACGGTGGTCGACAGTTTCCGCATCGGCTGCATCGGTCAGGTCGACGAGCAGGTGATGCGACGCGTGGTCGATGCCTGCGCGCAAGCGCTGCGCACGATGGGCGTCACGCACGCGGGGCCGCCGCCCGCCGCGCTCGACGAACGCAAGGCGCTCGCGCAGGCGGCCTGAGCCGCGACAGCAAACCCGATACATTCGGATTCCTGGGGAGTCAAGCAGATGAAATACGTGAAGGCAGTGATTTTCGATTGGGCCGGCACGGTGGTCGACTACGGTTCACGCGCGCCGATGGGGGCCTTCGTCGAGACCTTCGAGCAGTTCGGCGTGCCGATCACGATCGACGAAGCGCGCGGCCCGATGGGCATGGCCAAGCGGCCGCACATCGCGGCGCTGATGGCGCTGCCGCGCGTCGCGCAGGCTTGGGCCGAGCGCCACGGCCATACGCCGACCGACGCCGATATCGACGCCGTGTACGACGTGTTCGTGCCGAAGAACATCGCGGTCGCGGCGAGCTACAGCGCGGTGATCCCGGGCGTCGCCGAAGTCGCGAGCGCCTTGCGTCAGAACGATATCCGCATCGGCACGACGACCGGCTATACCCGCGAGATCATCGACGAAATCGTACCGGGCGCGGCCGCGCAGGGCTTTGCGCCGGACAGCATCGTGTGCACCGGCGATACGCCGGAAGGGCGGCCGTCACCGTACATGATCTACCGGACGCTGCCGCAGCTCGGCGTGTGGCGCGCGAAAGAGGCGATCAAGGTCGACGACACCGAGGTCGGTATCGAAGAAGGCATCAACGCCGGCACGTGGGCGGTCGGTGTCGCGGTGAGCGGCAACGCGTTCGGCATGAGCGAGGCGGAGGTGAAGGCGTTGCCGGCCGACGAATTCGCCGCGCGCCGCAACGCCGCGACGGCCAGGCTGAAGGCGGCGGGCGCGCATTACGTGATCGATAGCGTCGCGGATCTGATGCCGGTCGTGTACGACATCGAAGCGCGGCTCGCGCGCGGCGAACGGCCTTGAAGCGTCACTTGAAGAAACCGACCGCGAGATCGATGAACTCGCGCACCTTGCGCGGCACGAACTCGCGGCTCGGATACACCAGCGACACGGCCACGTCGCCATTGAGCACCGCATAGCCGTCGAGCACGCGCACCAGCGTGCCGGCGCGCAACTCGTCCTCGACCATTTCGAGCGGCAGCAGCGCGATGCCCATCGCGCCCAGCGCGGCCTGCTTCTGCATGATCATGCTGTTGACCGTGAACGATGCATCGATCGCGATGCTCTCGCCGCTGTCGTCGCCGTCCTCGCTCGCGCTTTCGGCATCGCCGTCACCCTTGCGGAAGATCCACATCGGGCCGGTCGTGTCGAACGGCGCGGCAATCAGCCGATGCCCGCCCAGTTCGGCCGGCGTTTGCGGATGACCGGCCTGCGCGAGATACGCGCCCGCTGCCACCGGCACCGCGTGCGAGTTGATCAGACGCCGCGCCACCAGCGACTCCGAGCGGATCATATGCTCGGTCACGATGCCGACATCGAAGCCGCCTTCGAGCAGATCGACCCGTTTTTCCGTCAGCGTGACGCGCAGGTTGACTTGCGGAAAACGCGCCTGATATTCGGCGAACAGCGGCGTTAGCCGAAACAGCGAAAAACTGCCGAGCGCGACGATGCGCAGGTCGCCGGCCACGTCGCGCGAGGCCGTGGTCGCGCGCGACTCCACTTCCTCCAGTTCGGCGAGCAGCACGCGGCAACCGTCCGCGTATTGCGCGCCGGCCTCGGTCAGCACGACCTTGCGCGTGGTGCGCTGAAACAGGCGAATGCCGAGATGCTGTTCGAGGCTCGACACATGACGCGTGACGACCGACGTCGACACGTTCAGTTGCCCGGCGGCCTGCGCGAAGCTGCCGACATCGGCCACCTTGACGAAGGCCTGCATGGCCTGAAAAAGATTGATCATTCGAGTCCAAAAAACGTCTTTGTTGTAGCGGACGGCGTGGCGCATGCGCGCGCGTCGTGGCCGCTTTCGGCGCGCCAGCGGCGCTCGTTTTCGATGCGATCGATCAGCTTCGGCCCGACTTCGTTGCGATCCCAGCACAAGCCCCAGTTGGTCTTGTCCAGATGCGTATGCCCTTCGACGAAACCGGGCAGCAGCAGCGCGTCGCCGCCGTCCTCGACCGGCACACCGGGCTCGCGCGGCAGAGCGGCGCCGAGCGCGGCGATCCGGCCATCGACGATCGACACCTCGGCGCGCTTGCCGTCGGCGAGCCGCACGTGGGTGACCAGCGAGGCGTTCGTCGTGGGGCGCGGGGTGATCGTGGTCATGGGCGGCGGGCACGGGGAATGAACGGGATGAAAGGGGTGAACGGCCGGGGCGTCGACGCAACCCGCGATGCTACCCTTGGACGATAATAAATCCGCCCCCCGTTACGGCAAATACAGCGTGAATTAATCCGGAAATTCGGCGCGGCGAGATTGCGGCGCGAGGGCGCGCCGGCCGGCAAAATCCAAGGCCGGACGGCGGTTCACGGTATACTCCCGCGTAACTTGCCTGATCGCCAGGCTTGCCCGATACTCAGCTGTTACCCCCAAAATCTCCCCGTACGTCGAGTTTAACGCTACTGCTTATGAGTACAATCCTTGAAAGTCTTCCGATCGGCCAGAAGGTCGGTATCGCGTTTTCCGGTGGCCTCGACACTAGCGCCGCGCTGCACTGGATGCGCAAGAAGGGCGCCGTGCCGTACGCCTACACGGCCAACCTCGGTCAGCCCGACGAAGACGATTACGATTCGATCCCGCGTCGCGCCACGCAATATGGCGCCGAAGGCGCGCGCCTGATCGACTGCCGCGCGCAGCTGGTCGCGGAAGGCATCGCGGCGCTGCAGTGCGGCGCGTTTCATATCTCGACGGCGGGCGTCACCTACTTCAACACGACGCCGATCGGCCGCGCCGTGACCGGCACGATGCTGGTCGCCGCGATGAAGGAAGACGGCGTCAACATCTGGGGCGACGGCAGCACGTACAAGGGCAACGACATCGAGCGTTTCTACCGCTACGGTCTGCTCGTGAACCCGGACCTGAAGATCTACAAGCCGTGGCTCGACCAGCTGTTCATCGACGAACTCGGCGGCCGTTCTGAAATGTCCGAGTTCATGCGCCAGTCGGGCTTCGACTACAAGATGTCGGCCGAAAAGGCGTATTCCACCGACTCGAACCTGCTCGGCGCGACGCACGAAGCGAAGGATCTCGAAAGCCTCGAGTCCGGCATCAAGATTGTCAACCCGATCATGGGCGTCGCGTTCTGGCGCGACGACGTGCAGATCGCGAAGGAAGAAGTGACGGTCCGCTTCGAGGAAGGCCAGCCGGTCGCGCTGAGCGGCCAGACGTTCCCGAACGCGGTCGAGCTGCTGCTCGAAGCGAACCGGATCGGCGGCCGTCACGGTCTCGGCATGAGCGACCAGATCGAGAACCGCATCATCGAGGCGAAGAGCCGCGGCATCTATGAAGCCCCGGGCCTCGCGCTGCTCAACATCGCTTACGAGCGTCTCGTCACCGGCATCCACAACGAAGACACGATCGAGCAGTTCCGCGAGAACGGCCGCCGCCTCGGCCGTCTGCTGTACCAGGGCCGCTGGTTCGATCCGCAGGCGATCATGCTGCGCGAAACCGCGCAGCGCTGGGTCGCGCGCGCGATCACCGGCGAAGTGACCGTCGAGCTGCGCCGCGGCAACGACTACTCGATTCTCAGCACGAAGTCGCCGAACCTCACGTATCAGCCCGAGCGTCTGTCGATGGAAAAGGTCGCATCGACGTTCTCGCCGCGCGACCGCATCGGCCAGCTGACGATGCGCAACCTCGACATCACCGACACGCGCGACAAGCTGCGCATCTACTCGCAGGTGGGCCTGCTGTCGTCGAACGAGACGTCGGCGCTGCCGCAGGTGAAGGGCGACAAGGAGTAAAGCGGCGCGTCTGATTACCTGAACGTCGCATCGATCGATGGGCCGGCTCGCGAGAGCCGGCCCATTTTCTTTGGGGCTCCCGGATGCGCTCCGGCGCTTGGGCGCAATCCCACATTCTGTGCTCAAGTTTCGCGTGCCTATGCCGTTGACATAAGCTAAGCCCATTCTGGAACCCTTCCGTGCAACTCGCTTACAGTAACGACCGCCTCGCCAGCCGGATGCCAGTCGACTCGACCGCCGCCGGCGAACCCGAGGTCGAGTCTTCGGTCATCGAGTGGCTGTTGCAAAACGACCAGGTGATGCGCGAGTGCTTCACGCATGCGGCGGAGATTCTGAAGAACGTGACCGGCGCGGCAATTACCGCGATCGTGCTGCTCGACGAGGAGTATCAACACTATCGCGCCGAGGTCGGCATGGCGATGCCGCTCGTCACGCCTGCGCGCTCGCTCGCCGACTACGCGGTGCGCGATGCCGACCTGTTCGTGATCGAGGATGCGCACAACGACAGCCGCTTCGGCGAATGCATGCTCGTCAAGCGTCATCCGTTCGTGCGCTTTTACGCGGCGATCGCATTGCGCGCGCCGAACGGCGAGATCGTCGGCGCGCTGTGCGCGATGGACCCGGCGCCGGGCCGTCTCGACGCGGGCCGGCGCGGCGTGTTTTACCACCTGCGCGCGATGATCGAAAACGATCTGAAGATGCGCACGGCCACCGCGATCGATCCGCTCACCCAGTTGTACAACCGGCGCTTCCTGCTCGAAACCATCGCGCGCCGCTGGAAGGAGGCGCGCGACGGCGACGTGATGGGCTCGGTGGTCGTCGACGTCGACTGGTTCAAGCAGTACAACGACACCTACGGTCATCAGGCCGGCGATCACTGTCTGAGTCTGGTTGCCTCCGTGATGCAGGCCGCCGCCGACAGCGAGCGCATCGTGGTCGGGCGCATGGGCGGCGAGGAGTTCGGAATGCTGGTGCTCGAAGCGCAACCATCGGTGCTCGAAGACACGCTCGAAACGCTGCGCCAGCGCGTGGCGGACCTCGCGATCGAGCATCGCGCGTCGCCGCTTGGGGTGGTGACGCTCAGCATTGGCGCGTCGCTCACGCGTATCAGCGACCTGTCGCGACCCGCGCATCGCGACGGTTTCGCGAGCGCTGACCGTGCGTTGTATCGCTCGAAGCATCAAGGACGAAATCGCGTGACGATGGCGTAGCGGGCGTTGGCGATTGCGTCGGTATCGCTCTATCTTCAGTCATGGCGCATTGCTTATAGGACCATCGTCCCATTTTCAGCCGTTGCCAGCGTGGCAATATGGATGCGCGTAGTGAACGTCGACGCAGTCGCCGTGTGCGACAGCAGGGTGCTTTACGATGCGCATCATTCAAACGTTGCTGTACATCGCGGCGTTCTGCTCAGGCATGATCGTCGGCCCCGCGGCGTGCGTCGCCGCCCAAGGTGTCGCCGCGCAGCCGGCCGCCTCGTCGGCCCTCCCGGCATCCCCAACCGCCGCGGCGTCGGCTCCCGCAGCGCGCCGGATCGATCTCGGCAATCAACCGTTCACGGGCGATTTCGACGCCATGCTCGACCGGCGTCTGATCCGCGTGCTGGTTCCCTACAGTCGAACGCTCTATCTGAATGAGCAAGGTCACGAACGTGGGCTGACCGCCGG
This sequence comes from Paraburkholderia sp. CI3, assembly GCF_050436505.1. NCBI lineage: Bacteria > Pseudomonadati > Pseudomonadota > Betaproteobacteria > Burkholderiales > Burkholderiaceae > Paraburkholderia > Paraburkholderia sp. CI3. The sequence goes on along the minus strand of NZ_JBNDMI010000004.1, from coordinate 956,994 downwards.
TCTCATGCGGGACTTCGAGCGTTATGTGAACAAGAAGTACCAGGCGACGCTCGGCAAGCGTCCGCTCACCCTGGTCATCATTCCGACGACTCGCGACCAGTTGCTCCCGGGGCTGATAGCGGGCCGGGGCGACATCGCCGCGGGCAATCTGACGGTCACGGAGGTCCGCCTGAAGCAGGTCGACTTCGTGGCGCCGCGTGACCGGACAGCAGTACGCGAAGTGGTCGTGACCGGGCCGAAGTCGCCGGCCCTCGCGAAGCTCGACGATCTCAGCGGTAAGACGGTCCATGTGCGGCCCAGCAGCAGCTATTACGAGAGCCTGAACGCGTTGAACGCGCGTTTTGGCAAGGAAGGCAAAGCTCCGGTGAAACTCGTGCCGCTGCCCGACGCGCTCGAGGACGAGGACGCAATGGAGATGCTCAATGTCGGGCTGCTCCAGATTCTCGTCGTGGACGACTGGAAGGCAAAGGTATGGGCGCCGGTACTGGCTGGAATCGTCGTGCATAACGATATTTCGGTGCGCGACGCAGGCTACATCGGCTGGGCGGTGCGCTTCAAGAGCCCCAAACTGCGGGACGCGATCAACGACTTCTACCTGAATTACGTGAAGAAGCAGAGTGTCGCGGAAGTCCGTCTGCAGCAGGAAATGAAGCGCATCAAGCAGATCTCCAACAATACGGAGTCAGCGGAGCTGAAGCGGTTCGGGCAGACGGTCGGACTTTTCGAAAAATACGGTGCGCAGTACCGCTTCGATCCGCTTTTGCTTGCGGCTCAAGGCTATCAGGAATCCCAGCTGAACCAGAGCGCCCGCAGTCACGTTGGCGCAATCGGGATCATGCAGTTGATGCCAGCCACGGGGAAGGAACTTGCGGTTGGCGACATCAGGGTGGCGGAGTCCAACATACATGCGGGAGCGAAATATCTCGATGTGCTGATGGCCCGTTACTTTCCCGATGCTCACTTCTCGGAAAGGGACCGCTCGCTGTTCGCATTCGCAAGCTACAACGCAGGACCCGCAAAGATCGCCAGAATGCGCAAGGAAGCGGCGGCGCGCGGTCTCGATCCTAACAAGTGGTTCAACAATGTCGAAATCGTAGTCGCCGAGAAAATCGGCATCGAGCCAACGACGTACGTGCGCAATGTCTTCAAATATTACGTTGCGTACCGGCTCGTCCGGGAGGCCGAGGCTGCACGCGCTCGCGCGATCGGGCAGATGCGCAAGCAGGGCGGAGCGTGAGTAAAGCGGGCATCTGAATTCAGCGTGGAGGAGCGCCATGGTGAAGCGCCGTGATCTGATCAGGTGCCTTGCGGCCGGCCCGCTGTTCGCCTCTATCTGGCCGTTGCTTCGGCTCGATGACGCTCGCGCGGCGCAGACCCCGCGACGCGTACGACCGGGCGAACCGGGATGGCCCACGCCTTCGGACTGGGCGCGACTGAAACAGCAGGTGGATGGCTACCTGATCCGACCGGAGTCACCACTCGAGCTCTGTCGTGAATCTCCCGAGAACGCCGAATGCCTTGCACTCTTCCGTGAACTCAAAAATCCGTACTTCATCGGCGACAGTCCCGTTCTGACACAAACCTGCGAGTGGGTCGGCGCGTGGAAAGCCGAACCCAGTGCCTACGTGGTCGCCGCGAGACGGGTCGAACATGTGGCGGCGGCCGTCAACTTCGCGCGTGAACGCAATCTTCGCGTCGTCGTGCGCGGCGGGGGCCATTCCTATCTCGGCACCTCGAACGCGCCGGATTCCTTGATGATATGGACGCGCGCCATGAACGAAATCAGGAATCACGATGCTTTCGTTCCGAGCGGATGTGACGGGGTCATTCCACCCGGACCCGCGGTCAGTGTCGGGGCAGGCGCGATCTGGATGCATACCTATGAAGCCGTTACCGGAGGCGTGGGTCGGTATGTACAGGGCGGCGGTTGTGGAACAGTGGGAGTCGCGGGACTGATTCAAGGCGGAGGTTTTGGAACGCACTCCAAACAATTCGGCATTGCATCTGCTTCACTGCTCGAAGCGGAGGTCGTTACGGCGGACGGTGCGGTCAGGGTTGTCAACGCCCGAAGAGAACCGGATCTCTTCTGGGCCTTGAAAGGTGGGGGTGGCGGTACCTTCGGCATCGTCAGCCGTCTGACTTTGCGCACGCACGAACTGCCGGCCGTGTTTGGCCTCGTATCCTGCGCAGTCGTGGCCCGCTCGGATGTCGCCTACAAACGGTTGCTGGGCCGCTTCGTCGCTTTTTACGCTGACAGCCTATGCAATCGCCACTGGGGTGAACTCGCTACGCTGCTGCCCGGCAAGCGCCTGCGCATCGACATGAGCTTTCAGGGACTCGGCAAGGAAGAGGTCGCAACGCTCTGGAAGCCGTTCTGGGACTGGATTGGATTGCAGGACGACCTGACCATGATGGCCGCGCCCTCGATCGTCGCCGGTCCGGGGCGGTTGCGCTGGGACGGCACGGCGCTCGCGCGGTTCGTGCCCGGGTTGGTCGTCTTCGATGACCGACCCGGCGCGCCAGATGCCAATTTCTTCTGGGCGTCGAATCTCGCCGAGGCCGGTCATGTGATCCACGGCTTCGACTCGCTGTGGTTGCCTGCAGCAATGCTGGCGCGCGAGAGCCAACCCGAACTCGTCGACGCGCTGATGGGCGCTACGCGCTACTGGCTTGTCGAACTTCATTTTCAGAAAGGGCTCGCCGGCGCCCCTGCCGATGTCATTGCCGCCGGCCTGCAAACCCCAGTCAATCCAGTCGTGGCGGAGTCGTTCGCATTGGCGATCGTCGCGAGCGAGGGGCCACCGGCATTCGACGGACTGACAGGTCACGAGCCCGATGTTTCGAAGGCACAGCGAGATGCGAAGCTCATCGGATTGGCCATCAACGAACTCGGGAAAGTCGCAACGGCCGGTGGCGCATACGTCGCCGAGAGCAGCTATTTCCAGAAGGACTGGCAAGCGGCGTATTGGGGCGCCAACTATGCACGTTTGCTGTCGATCAAGCAGCGTTACGACCCGCACGGAGTTTTCTTCGTTCGCCACGGTGTCGGCTCCGAAGACTGGAGCGACGACGGGTTCACCCGCATGGCCGATTCCGACTAGCCGGCCGGCTGTTTCGCCCGAATCCTGATGCTCGTTGTGTAAGGGTATGACCGTGTATTGACTCCAGACAGAGGTCAATGCACGCTAGCGATGCATCGGTATCCGAAGCATCTCGTTCTGGCGAACCAGATGGAGCGGGGTCGGCAACAAGTTGGGTACCGCTGCCAATACAACGTCGTATAAATGACGGAGACAGAACAGATGACAACACCGAAAAAAATCCCGGCGGCCATGCGCAACCCTTGGAGGCTCGGTACCGCGGCGACCGTGATGGCGTCAGCAACCGTGCTGGCGGGCTGTGGCAGCGGCAACGATGGGCTGCAACCGCCGCCGCCGAGCAACGTGCTGCCTGGCTTCATCAAAAGCGCGGTGACGACGAAATCTTATGACGGCAACAGCGACGATCTGCTGACCGCGGGCCTCGGCAAGACCGGCCTCGCATCGGCGACGGCGCCGGCCATTTCGAATGCGGCGCAACCTACGGCCGCCGAATTGCGGCGTCTCGCGATCTGGTCGAACTATCGGGCGCTCGTCGACATGACGGCGAACGGCGGCTATGGACGCTTCTGGGGGCCCAACGTCGACCTGAACGGCAACGACACGCTCGGCGAAGGCAAGATCGCGGGCAAGGAATACCTCGCCTATGCCGATGACGGCAGCGGCGCGCAAAACGTTAGCCTGCTCGTGCAGATTCCCACGAGCTTCAATCCGGACCAACCGTGCATCGTCACCGCGACGTCGTCCGGTTCGCGCGGCGTGTACGGCGCGATTTCGGCGGCCGGCGAGTGGGGCCTGAAGCGCGGCTGCGCGGTGGCCTACACCGACAAGGGCAGCGGCAACGGCGCGCACGAGCTGTCGACGAATCGCGTGACGCTGATCGACGGCACGTTGCAGGATGCGACCGCCGCGGGCACGGCGAGCCTCTTCACAGCGAAGCTCGGCAGCAGCACGCTGGCGGCGTTCAACGCGCAGTTCCCGAACCGCTATGCGTTCAAGCATGCGCACTCGCAACAGAACCCCGAGCAGGACTGGGGCAAGAACACGCTGCAGGCGATCCAGTTTGCGTATTGGGCGCTCAACGATTCGTACGGCGCGTTGAATGGCTCGACGCGCACGGTGCGCTATGCGAGCGGCAGCATCACGACGATCGCCGCGTCGGTCAGCAACGGCGGCGGCGCGTCGCTCGCGGCGGCCGAAGAGGACACGTCGGGTCTCATCACGGCAGTGGTGGTCGGCGAGCCGCAGATCAATCTGCGGCTTGCGCCGCAGGTATCGGTCGCGCAGGGCGGCGTGCCGGTCGGCGCGTTCGGCAAACCGCTCGCCGATTACATGACGCTCGCGAACCTGCTGCAGCCGTGCGCCGCGCTCGCGCCCGCCGCGACCGGCGCGCCGTATCTGAGCGCGCTGCCGAGCGCGACCACCACCGCGCTGCGCACCGCGCGTTGCGCGTCGCTCGCGGCGGCCGGCGTGATCGCGGGAACGGATACGGTCACGCAGGCCACCAATGCGCTCGCGCTGCTGCATCAGAACGGCTATCAGACCGACTCGGACCTGCTGCAAGCGCCGATGTGGGACTCGCAGGCGGTGCCGGCCGTCGCCGTGACCTATGCGAATGCGTATGCGCGCGCAAGTGTCGCCGACAACCTGTGCGACTTCAGCTTCGGCACCACCAGCGCGGCTGGCGCAGCCGGCGTGACGCCGGCGGTGTCGCCGATGCTGACGGTGTTCGGCAACGGCAACGGCGTGCCGCCGACCAATGGCATCAACCTCGTCTACAACGCGGGCGCCTCCGGCGCGCTCGATCATCGGCTCGCGACCGCCGATGCGAGCTACGCGGGCGCCGCATGCCTGCGCGCGCGGTGGACGAGCGGTTCGTTGAATGCCAGCGTCGATGCAATTCGCGTGAATGCGAATCTGCATGGCAAGCCGACCATCATCGTGCAAGGACGCGCGGATGCGCTGGTGCCGATCAATCACGCGTCGCGGCCGTATCTCGGATTGAACCAGGTGGTCGAGGGCGGCGCGAGCAAGCTGGCGCTGTACGAAGTCACGAACGGTCAGCACTTTGACGCGTTCCTCGGCGTCGCCGGTTTCGATACGCGTTTCGTGCCGTTGCATTACTACAATCTTCAGGCGCTCAACCTGATGTGGGCTCATCTGAAGAACGGCACGCCGTTGCCGCCGTCGCAGGTGATCCACACGATACCGCGCGGCGGCGTGCCCGGAGCCGCACCGGCGCTGACCACGGCCAACCTGCCGGCGATCGCGGCGACCCCGGGTGTCAATGCGATTTCCGCAACGAATGGCGCCGTGAACGTGCCGAATTGAGCGGCGCGTGCTGAAGCAATGCGCGCACACAGGTATCCGCCTGGGTGCGCGTTGCTGTGCATCTGGATGCCGCGCGAGCGGTGCTGAGCTTCGCGCCGCGCAAAACGCTTTAGCCGCCGATCAGCTTCAACCCGACCGGCAGCGATTCGCCGAACACGCGACCTTCGTCGGCGTTATCGAGCGCGACGACTTCGCTGACCATCGTGACCCAGGCGCGCGTCGCGCTCGCCGCTTCGAGGCGTCGCACGACGCTCGCGCGCAGCGCGTCGGGCAGATCGCGCGAGCGGTCGCCGCTCATGCGGGCGATCTGGACGGCCGCGAAGGCGGCGGGGTCGACCTTCTTCCAGTCGAGCGCGAGGATCGCATCGAGCCATTGCGCGGCGACCTCGGGCGGCACGACGCTATGCGCGCTGCCGTAAAACGGTTGGCGCGCGCCGATCCGTCCGACCGCCCACCAGCTTTGATGGTTTTCCGCTGGCTTTTTCAGGCGAGCAAGCACCGCCTCGCCGAGTTCGATCTTGCGTTCGGCCGGAATCCGTTCGAGCGATGCGCACAGGCGCACCATATCGGCGAAGCCGGTCTTCGCGACATCGAACGGCAGCTTGTGACGCGATTGCGCGGCCTTCTGCAGATAGTCCATCGCGTCGAGCACGCGCAGCTGCGCATCTTCGCCGAGGCCGCCGGCCGCGCGGCGCCACAGCGTCCACCATTCCGACCATACCTGGCTGTCGGTCACGTACTGGATGCCATCGTCGAACAGCGTCCACAGTTGCTCGACGCGCCATTCGTCGAGCGGATAACCGAAGCCGGGCCGCACGCAATAGCCGGCCAGATTCAGCCACAGCCGTTCGTGATCGGCCGAGCGGCGGCGGCGGCGCGCGCGCTCCCACAGCGCGCCGAACAGTTCGCGCAGCAATGCGCTGTTCCAGCTGTCGCGCGGGCCGAGCAGATGTTCGAGCTGCGCGCGCAGTCGTTTGATCTCCTTCGGGTCGACGTTTTGCGCGCGGGCGCCGAAGCAACGGTCGATCAGTTCGATCGCGCGATCGAGCGCCGGGTGGCGTTGCGGTGCGCCCCCGGCGGATAGATCCACTTGCGCGTCGGCGTGGCGCAGCTGGAATTCGAGCAGCCAGCGTTGCGATGGCTCGTCGAGCTCGATGCAATGGACGTCGAGCGTGCCGACCTCGGTCAGCGACGTCGCGATGCGCACGGCGGTTTCGCGAGCGCGATGGCCGTCGCGTGGCTGGACGATCGTCGCGATCGGCGGCAGACGCACGAAGTCGCCGCCCGCGAGGTCGACCAGTTCGCCGGGCTGATAGGCGGTGTCCGCGCTCGACGACACCAGGTGAAAGCGCACCGGATGCCCGAGCCGCAGCGCGAACGTGCGGTCCGCGATCAGAATCTCGTGACCTTCCTCGGTGCCGCGCGGCAGCAGGCAGATGCCGCGTTGCGCCAGCGCCGCGTCCGGCTCGGCGTCGTCTTTACCGGCCGGCGTTTCGTCGAGCACCAGAAAATAGCTGCGCGGCGAACCGCCGCCGATTTTCGGCGCGAAGCCCGCGCGCGCGAGCGTATAGGCGACCGCGCCGCGCGCGACCGCGACGTCGGGGTTGTCGTTGTGCAGCACGTTGAGCGGCGCGCCGCGCCACCCGCCGAGCGTGTCGGCCAGACGCCGCGACAGCGCGTCGGCGCGGAACACGCCGCCGTTGAGCAGCAGCGTGTCGGGAACGGGCAGGGCGGCTGTGCCGGATGCGTCCGGCGTGCTGGAATCCGTGCCCAGGGCCTTTCGCGACTGCGCGGCGAAGCGTTCGAGAAATGCCGCGATATGCCGCGTGACCGCCGCATCGGTCGCGTACGGCAGGCCGAATTCGACGATCGCGCCGCGCGGCCGGCCCGGACGCTCATCGGCGGCCACCCGCGGCAAGAAACCATCGACGATGATCTTCTCGACCTCGTCGCGCGTAACCTGCGTCGTGCGCGCGCCGCCGATCAGCTTCGAGCCCGCGCCGAGCAAGGTGACCGGCGCCGACTCGGGCGCCTGCGCGCCGAGCAATTGCTCCTTCGCGACGCGGCATCGCTCGACCAGCTGCGACAGGCTCGCCGCCGATAGCCGTTGCGGCGCCTGCGCACCGCCGCCGGCACCACCCAACAGCCGCGCCTCGACCAGATGCGCGAGCGCGAGGTCCATGTTGTCGCCGCCGAGCATCAGATGATTGCCGACACCGACGCGCGTCAGGCGCGGCTCGCCGTCGTCGGACAGGCCGACTTCGATCAGCGTCAGATCGGTGGTGCCGCCGCCGACGTCGCAGATCAGCACGAGCCGGGTGTCCGCCAACTCGTCGGCAAGCGTGTCGCGATGCCGGAACAGCCAGTCGTAGAACGCGGCCTGCGGCTCTTCGAGCAGCCGCAGCGACGGCAGCCCCGCGAGCCGCGCCGCTTCGACGGTCAACGCGCGCGCGCCTTCGTCGAACGATGCGGGCACCGTCAGCACGACGTCCTGCTGTTCGAGCGGCGCCTTCGGAAAGTGCTGGTTCCATGCGGCGCGCACGTGCGCGAGGTAGCTCGCGCTCGCGTCGAGCGGCGAAATCTTGCGGACGTCGTCGGGCGCGCCCCACGGCAGGATCGGCGCGACGCGATCGACCGACGCGTGCGACAGCCAGCTTTTCGCGCTGGCGACGAGCCGCCCCGGCACCTGCGCGCCGAGCAGCCGCGCGAGCCGGCCGACCACGACCGGCTGCGTCGCGTCCTTGCCGTGGCCCGACGCCGCACGCGCACCGGACCACGGCAACTGCAGATCGGCCGCGCTCAGTTCGCCGTCGGCCGCCTGATAGCGCACCGACGGCAACAGCGGCCGTGCGGCGACTTCGCCGGGGCTCACGAGTTGCTCGATCTCGAACACACGAATCTGCTGCGATCCGGCTTGCGCGTACGCGAGCACCGTGTTGCTGGTGCCGAGATCGATGCCGACGCTGTACCGCTTCATGTCAATCACGCATTCGCGTTGCCGCGCACGTCGAATTCGACTTTCCAGCGCTCGTCGGAGCCGCGCGGGATCGCTTCGAGTTCGAGCGTGCCCGCTTCGGTCACGCGCGCGTGCAGCTTCACCGGCACGACTTCGCCGGCGGTGCGGCCGGCCGCCGGCAGCGTCGCCTGGATTTCCTCGAGTTCCTGCAACTCCTCGGGGCCCCAGTAATCGAGCAGCGTGCCGACCTGATCCTGACGACGCACCGACGAGCCGAAGAAGCGGAAATGCACGGGCTCGCCGACGACCAGCCCGAACTCCTGCGCGGGCAGCTCGGCGTCGGTGCCTTCTTCCATGCCGAACGGCGCGACGCACAGCGCCTGCACCGGCGGCTCGAGCCCGGGCACGGCCGGCATCGCCGATTCGATCGCGATGTAGTACGCGCGCGCGGTGCCGCCGCGAATCCGCACGCCGCGGCCGCGCCGCACGTAGCCGTAGTAGGCCGCGCCGCGCGCGACCGCCAGATCGAGGTCCGCGCCTTCGAGCAGACGGGCCGGCGCCGCGCCTTCGGTCGCGAGCCAGCCGTTCAGCGTGCCCATGATCCGTTCGACCAGCAGCGCCGACTTGAACACGCCGCCGTTGAACAGCACCGCGGTCGGATGCAGGAAGCTCGCGTTGGGCGCGACATGCTCGCGCAGGCCTTCGAGTTCCGCCAGCGCGCCGACCTGACGCCCGAGGAAAGCCGCCAGATGCCGCGTGATGCCCGCGTCCTGCGCATACGGCAGGCCGAGCTGCGTCAGACCGACCCGCGCGCGGCTCACCGGACGCGCGGCGCTGTCGATCTGCGGGAAGAAGCCGTCGAGGATCGTCTGTGTCAGTTCGGCGCGCGTCAGCTCGGTGCGGATCGAGCCGCCGATCAGCTTCGAGCCGCGGCTCGGCACGACGAGCGGCACGGTGTCGGTGGCGGGGTCGCTGAGCAGCGTTTCCTTCGCCGCGCGGCACGCGTAGGTGAGCGCGCGCAGTTGCCACGCGTCGGCCTGGGTGCCCTGCGCGGCGAGCTTGCGCGCGACCACGTGCGCGAGCGCGAGGTCCATGTTGTCGCCGCCGAGCAGGATGTGATCGCCGACCGCGACGCGATGCAGTTCGAGATTGCCGTCGCGCTCGATCACCGCGATCAGCGACAGGTCGGTCGTGCCGCCGCCGACGTCGACGACGAGAATGATGTCGCCGATCTTGACCTGCTTGCGCCACTGCCCGCCGCTCTTCTGGATCCAGCTGTAGAGCGCCGCCTGCGGCTCTTCGAGCAGCGTCATGCGCGTGAAGCCGGCGGCCTCGGCGGCCTCCGCCGTCAGCTCGCGCGCCGCGGGGTCGAACGACGCGGGGATCGTCACGGTGACGTCCTGCTCGCCGAACGGCGCGTCCGGTTGCGCGTGGTCCCATGCTTCGCGCAGGTGCGTCAGATAGCGCACCGAGCTTTCTAGCGGCGACACGCGCGCGATTTCGGGCGGCGCATCGTTCGGCAGAATGCCCGCGCGCCGGTCGACGCCCGGATGGCACAGCCAGCTTTTCGCGCTCGACACGAGCCGGATCGGCGTGCCGGCGCCGCGGCTGCGCGCGAATTCGCCGACCGCGAATTCGCGCTGGCCGGTCCACGGCAGGTGGAGGTCGCCGGAGGCCAGTTCGTCGGGATGCGGCAGGTACAGGAACGAGGGCAGCAGCGGCAGATTATCGATTGCGCCGGGGCCCGTGAGCTGGGCGATCGGCAGCACGTCCTGGGTGGTTTGCTCGCCGTCGCTCGCGTGCGTGTCCACGTAGGACAACGCGCAGTGCGTGGTGCCGAGATCGATGCCGATCGAATAGCGTGCGTCGCTCATAGCTCCACCTCCGCCGGTGCGATGACTTTTGCGTTATGACCGTCCGCCAGCTTCGGCAGACGCACATCCTCGACGCGCCAGCCGCGATGGCTGATGCTACCGTTGAACGGCGCACTGCCGACCACGTTGCCGGTCAAACGGACCGAGCTCGCGTCGAAGCCTGCGGGCAGCGTCACGCGGCTGCCTTCGGCTTCGTCGCGCACCGGGCGGATCGTGAAGTGCTCGCGCAGCGTCGCGCGGCAGCCTTCGTGCACGAGGCGCGCGGCCGCGCCGATGTCGGCGTCGCTATAGGCCTTGATGTCTTCCTCGACGAAATCGATGAAGCGCGCGTCGCGCTGCAGCAGGCCGAGCAGTTGCAGCGCGGCGTCGGGGGAGGCCTCCTTCAGCACCGGCGCGGGTTGCGGCTTCGGTTGCGGCTTCGGTTCCGGACCGGCGGCGGGGGCCGGGGTTGGCGTGGCGGCGGGGGCGGCTGCCGGGGCCGCGCCGATCTTTTCGCCGTTGCGCAGGCGCAGGACGTCGGCGGCGAAGTCGCCATTGCCGAGAATGCTGAAAAACGTGCCGACGGCCAGCGAAATGCGGCCGAGGAAGGATGGATTCGAATCGCTCATAAAGGCTCCTGATCTGCTCTGTTGGGGACGAGCGGTCCTCGCCGCGCCGCGTGCGCCGGGCAGCGAAGCTGACGGGCCGGGCGGGGCTGTGATGTTGCGGGTCGGCGCGCGGCCCGGGGCGACGATGCAACTGCCGGGCCCGAAACGGCTTGGGGACGCTTCGCGACCGGGTCGGCCGCGCGTGCGGCGCGCGCAAAACCCGTATTTTGCCTTGCGGCGCGCCCGGCGCGGGCAAAGCCGGCAATTCTAGCGGGCAATGGGGTGGGATTGGCGGGGAGTTGGGGGAAGCGGGCGATGCAGGAAGGCGCTTTGGCAGCGCGCCTATCAGCGACTTTACGACTTCTTCGGATCCTTCGACACCCGCTTTGCCGATGGTGCGGGCGCGGGCCTGACCGGCCCGGCGACGTGCGTGACGGCGCGGCGCGATTGTCCGTGCGCGGCCGTCGCGGGTGCAGACCTGACCGGTCTGGCGGCGTGCCTGTCGGCTCGCGGCGGCTGTCCGTGCGCGGCCATCGCCGGCGCGGGGCCGCCCGGGTGCCCGAGCGGCGGATGCGCGCCGCCCGGATGCTCGCCGCCGCCCGGATGCTCCGGCAGATGACCGTCATGGCTCGCCATTACGCGATGCAGTTCCTCACGGCGATGGAAAACCTCGGCGCGATGATCGCCATGAGCATAGAACTGGCGATGCCGGACGCCGTCCCGGCCGACGACCCAGATATACGTATCGCCGCCGACGATCACCACATCGCGATCGACCACATTGGCGACGTACACATCGGTCGGCAACGGCTGATACGCGGTCACGGTCACTTCGTTGACCCGGTTCGGGGCGCTGACGAGCCGGCCTTGTCCACTGGTCACGCAGCCCGCGAGAAAGGTAGCGCACGCAGCCGACGCCAACAGCGCGTTGGTGATGGTTTTCAAGTTCATTCCCCGGTTTGTATTGGTTATTTGTCGAGCGACGCCCGTTTAACGGTCGGCGTTTTGCATTCTTGAGATATGAATCGACGACCAGGGAAATGAGCGGGTAAACGCGCAGGCGCAAACGCATGCCCGGCGCGCATCGCCTGATGAATTGATCCAACTGGGAAACAGAAAGAAATAACGCAAAAATTCCGGCGCGTTTCAGCCGCCCGATCCGCGCTTAATTGCCGCCCGCATTGCCGTCTTCAGACTTCGCGTCGTCCCAGTTCATCCGGTGTCGATTAACGGTCTCGGTATGCCGCGCGTCGTCCTCGGTGTGGAGGTAAAGACTGGTCGTATTCAGCGAAACGTGGCCGAGGTTGTCGCGGATCGTGCGCAGATCGACGCCGCCGTCCGCCTGATGCGAACCGGCCGTATGCCGCAGCCAGTGCGCCGACGCGCGCTCGAGCTCGTCGGCGCGATCGGCGAATTCGGGACCGCGCGCACGCAGCCACATGGCCGCGCCCGCGAAGATGCCCTTGATCGCGTCGTGAATCGCCGAGCGCGACAGGCAGCGGTTGCGGCCCTTGAACGGCAGCACGAGCGGCGTTTCCTCGGCGCGGGTCGGCAGGGCGGCGAGGCCATTGAGCGTGCGGTAGCTGCGCAGCTCCTGAACCAGTTCGGCCGACACCGGCACGATCCGCTCCTTGTCGCCCTTGCCGAGCGTCTCGAGCCACCACTGGTCCTGACCATCGGCGCCGAGCCTTCTGAAGAACTGGCCCATCTGCCCGCCGGCCACCTCGGAAATGCGCATGCCCTGCAAATAGAACAGCGTGGTCAGCCAGCGGCAACGCGCGTAGTACGCGCGTTGCGCATCGGTATCTTGCGGCAGCTGCTCGACGAACAGCTTCACTTCGTCCCACAGCGACGTCGACAGATAGCGCGTCACGCGCGGCGCCGAGCGCTTCGCGCGTTGTCGCAGGAGCGCCATCGGATTGCCGCGCAGATAGCCGGCGTTGACGAGCCACGTGAACATCGCGTTCAGGATGATCAGCGCCTGGCGCTGGCTGGCGGGCGACAGCGGCCCATTGAACGGCCGCCAGCGCGCGTCGCCGCGCGCGTACTTGCCGCCGTTCGCCGACACCCAGCGCGTGGCCGGCTGCGGGTCGGCGATGAACGCCTTGAACAGCAGCAGATCCTCGTGCGTCAGCGACGACAGCGGCTTGCCGAGCTGCACGACGGCCCACAGCAGCAGCCGCTCCGCTTCCTTGCGGTAGTTGTCGAAGGTGGTCTTGGTGTCCGCGTAATTGGACAGCCAGGCGCGCACGGCGTCGAGGTCGTTGCGCGCCGATAGCTGCGAGTTTTCCGCCGCGCCGCGATTGGTGCCGTCGCGGCCATCGAGCAGTTCCGGCACGACGAGCGATTCGACGGGCTGGACGGTGGCGAGCTCAGCGTTCGGGGCAGCTTTCGGCACGGCTTTGGACACGGTTCGGGACACTCCTCGGGCGCACGCCGGTTGGCGTCATTCTGCTCCGCTCAGGTGCTGTCAGAAGCGCTTGCCTGAAAAGAAAGCAGTGCCCACTCTGTTGCGGACGAAACGCGAAACCCTATCACACAGTCGGCTGCGCCTGGCGCGAAACAGCCGGGTGCGCTCAAGCTTCGACGCGGTGACGATCGATCGGCATATAGTGATGCAGGGCGCCGCTCGTTTTCCGCCCGCTATAGTCGCCGTCTATTAGTGGCATTGCCGTATTCGAATTCTATTGAACTTTGTCCTCGCCTATATTCGAATAGGAGTGGAGCGCCGACCGGAGTCAGCCGTTACGGACATCGGCTGCGTTGCCCTCGACCCTGGATTTCATGAGTGCACTGCGAGCCATTCGGCTGACTGTCGGGTTTTCGGGTCGTCAAATTGCCACGCAAGCCTGACACGATGACAAACGCATAACAAGTACCTTGCATGGGATTGGAGAAAGTACCCAGGCACCGACTCCGATCGACAACGGAGACATCCTCCAAAGGAGAGAACGCATGTCAAACGAAGCAAAGTGCCCGTTCATCCATACCGCCGGCGGCGGGACGACCAATCGGGACTGGTGGCCGAAGCAATTGCGCCTCGACCTGCTCAACCAGCATTCGAACCGCTCCAATCCGCTAGACCAGGACTTCAACTATGCCGAGGCATTCAAGAGCCTCGACTACGCCGCGGTCAAGAAAGACCTCGCCGCGCTGATGACCGATTCGCAGCCCTGGTGGCCCGCGGACTTCGGCCACTACGGCCCGCTGTTTATCCGTATGGCATGGCATGCCGCCGGCACGTACCGCATCGGCGACGGCCGCGGCGGCGCAGGGCGCGGCCAGCAGCGTTTCGCGCCGCTCAATAGCTGGCCGGACAACGTGAGCCTCGACAAGGCTCGTCGGCTGCTATGGCCGATCAAGCAGAAATACGGCCAGAACATTTCGTGGGCCGACCTGTTGATCCTGACCGGCAACGTCGCGCTCGAAACGATGGGCTTCAAGACTTTTGGTTTCGGCGGCGGCCGCGAGGACACGTGGGAACCGGACCAGGACGTCTACTGGGGCAATGAAAAAACCTGGCTCGGCGGCGACGTGCGCTACGGCAAGGGAGCGGCCGGCAGGGAAGACGACGAAGGCGTGCTGGTCGCCGACGAGGAGCTGCACGGCACCGAAAAGAGCCGTACCGATCCGCCCGGCCGCAACCTCGAAAACCCGCTCGGCGCGGTGCAGATGGGCCTGATCTACGTGAATCCGGAAGGCCCGGACGGCAATCCCGATCCGCTCGCCGCGGCAGTCGACATCCGCGAAACGTTCGGCCGCATGGCGATGAACGACGAGGAAACGGTCGCGCTGATCGCCGGCGGCCACACGTTCGGCAAGACGCACGGCGCGGCGCCGGCCGATAACGTCGGTCCGGAACCGGAAAGTGCCGGTCTCGAGGCCCAGGGGCTCGGCTGGCGCAACAGCTTCGGCACCGGCCGGGGCGGCGACACGATCACGAGCGGAATCGAAGTCACGTGGACCGCGACGCCGACGCAATGGGACATGAGCTACTTCCAGAGCCTGTTTGGCCACGAGTGGGAGCTGACGAAGAGCCCGGCGGGTGCGAACCAGTGGGTCGCGAAGGACGCGCAGGCCACGTATCCGCACGCGCACGACCCATCGAAGAAAGTGCTGCCGACGATGCTGACGACCGACCTGTCGCTGCGCCTCGACCCGATCTACGAAAAGATCTCGCGGCGCTTCATGGCCAACCCCGACGAGTTCGCCGACGCGTTCGCGCGCGCGTGGTTCAAGCTGACGCACCGCGACATGGGTCCGCGCGCCCGCTATCTTGGCCCGGAAGTGCCGTCGGAGCAACTGCTGTGGCAGGACCCGATTCCGGCCGTCGATCACCCGCTCGTCGACGACAAGGACGTCGCGGCGCTGAAGCAGAAGATCCTCGCGTCGGGGCTGTCGGTGTCGCAGCTGGTCACGACCGCGTGGGCCTCGGCCTCGACGTTCCGCGGCTCGGACAAGCGCGGCGGCGCCAACGGCGCGCGCATCCGGCTCTCACCGCAGAAGGACTGGGCCGTCAACCAGCCCGCTGAGCTCGCGAAGGTGCTGAAGGTGCTCGAAGGCATCCAGAGCGAGTTCAACGGTGCGCAGTCCGGCGGCAAGAAGATTTCGCTTGCCGACCTGATCGTGCTGGCGGGTGGCGCCGGTATCGAGCAGGCCGCGAAGAACGCCGGGCAGCAGGTGACGGTGCCGTTCTCGCCGGGTCGCATGGATGCGTTGCAGGAGCAGACCGACGTCGAAGCGATCGCGGTGCTGGAGCCGGTCCACGACGGCTTCCGCAACTATCTGGGCGGCAAGTTCCCGGTGGCGGCGGAGAAGCTGCTGATCGACAAGGCGCAACTGCTGACGTTGACGGCGCCAGAGATGACGGTGCTGATCGGCGGCCTGCGCGTGCTGAAGGTGGGCGCTGGCAAAGAAGGTGTGCTGACGAACAAGCCGGAAACGCTGTCCAACGACTTCTTCCGCAATCTGCTCGACATGGGCACGGAATGGACGCCGGTGTCGGAGGCCGCGGAAACGTTCGAAGGTGCCGACACGAAGAGCGGCGAGGTCAAGTGGACCGGTACGCGCGTCGATCTGGTGTTCGGCTCGAACTCGGTGCTGCGCGCATTGAGCGAGGTCTACGCGAGCGAGGACGGCAAGGAGAAATTCGTGCGCGACTTCGTTGCCGCGTGGGTCAAGGTGATGAATCTGGATCGTTTCGATCTGGCTTGATCCGGCCAGTGCTGGCGAGTGGTTCTTTGCCACGTCGCCGCAGTTTTTGAAGGTGGATTTGCGAAGTCATCGAGCGCGCTTGCCGGGATGCCGGCAAGCGCGCTTTTTCTTCGCCGCCGCCTTTCAGATGTTCGAGCACCGGGTGCCGATGACACCCGTGCTGCCCGTAACCAGAATGGTGATGCAATTTCCATCGCCCCTCCGGAGGCTGCCACTCAGACCATCTTCAACACCACCCTGAAACGCGCGTGACCGCTCATCATCCGGTCGAAGGCCTGCGCTGCCTCGGCGAGCGGATACTCTTCGATCATCGGCTTGACACCGGTGAGCGCGCTGAACGCGAGCGTGTCCTGCGAATCGGCCGAGGTGCCGGAGGGCCAGCCTTGCACCGAGTTGCGTCCCATGATGAACTGCACGATCGGCACTTCGACCGGCTCTTCGGAAACGCCGACCATCACGAGCTTGCCGTTCAGGCCGAGACCGCCGAGCGTCGCGGTCATCGCCTTGCCGCTCGTCACCGTGGCGAGTATCAGCTTCGCGCCGCCCAGTGCCTGCAGCTTCTCGGCGACGTTTTCCGTTTTGCTGTCGATGTAGTGATGCGCGCCCAGTTGCTGCGCGAGCGGGGCCTTGTCCTGACCGCGCGCGATCGCCACCGTGCGAAAGCCCATCTTGCGCGCGAACTGCACGCCGAGATGACCGAGGCCGCCGATCCCGAGAATCGCGACCACGTCACCGGCGCGCGCGCCGCTATTGCGTATCGCGTTGAACGTCGTGATGCCCGCGCAGAGCAGCGGCGCGGCATCGACGTCGGACAGATCGTCGGGAATGCGCGCCAGGGCTTCGACCGGGGCCACCATGTATTCGGCGTAGCCGCCGTCGTAGCTGATGCCGGGGATGAGGGCGAACTTGCACAGCACGAAGTCGCCCTGACGGCAGTGTTCGCATTTGCCGCAATGCCCGCCGTGCCAGCCGACCCCGACACGCTGCCCGACCTGCCAGCCCTCGACACCCGCACCGACCGAATCGATCACGCCCGCGATCTCGTGACCGGGCACACGCGGATAGGCCAGGCCCGGCCACAGGCCTTCCTTGGTCATCGCATCGCTATGGCAGATGCCGCAAGCCTGAATCCTGATACGCACGTGACCCGCGCCCGCCTCGGGCACTTCGCGTTCGACCAGTTCGAGCGGGCCGCCGGCCTGCTTCACTTCGACTGCTTTCATCGTGGGCATCATGTTCTTCCTTTCCAGTGACGAACGGGACAAGAGGGGAACAAACTCCAACATGATAGGCCGCGTCCAGGCGGCTCGCCAGAAAGAAGCCGCCGCCGCATGGCTGATGGCGATGACATCCGATGTAATTGGCGAGCCGCGCGGCTGCCTCTACTCTTCGACTACCGCGCCGTCGCTCCGATGGCGCACACGTCAAGGAGATACCATGTCCAGCTATCCCGTTCACACGATCGAGTCCGCTCCCGAGCAATCGAAACCCGTGCTCCGGAAACTGCAGCAGGCGTTCGGCCTGATTCCGAACATCGCGGCCAAGATGGCGGCTTCACCGGTGCTGATCAACGGCTTCATCGGCCTGTTCGAGCGCGTGCATGCGAGCAGTCTGACCGAACCGGAGATCCAGACGCTGCTGCTCACCAACGCCGTGACGAACGCGAGCGAATGGGCGGTTGCGTTTCATACCGCGCTCGGCTTGAACGCGGGCCTGCGCCGCGCCGAGGTCGAGGCGATCCGCCACGGCGGCGTGCCCGACGACACGAGGCTCGCGGCGCTGTCGACGCTCGCGCGCACGCTGATCGAAAAACGCGGCCGCCTCGCCGACGAGGACCGGCAACGCTTTTGCGCGGCAGGTTTCAGCGCGGAGCAGATTCTCGAGGTGGTCGCGGTGGTCGCCGCGTCGACGATCACGAACTACACCGGCAGCGTGACCGAGCCGCCGCTCGAAACGCAGTTCGCCGAATTCGCGTGGCACGCGCCCGCGCGCTGAAGCGATCCCGTTCAGGCGTCAACAGGAGGGCAACACCATGAACGTCACGAGTCACGATCCGAAAGTGCAGCCGGGCGATCTGGGCGGTCTGTTGCGCTATTGGCGTGACGTGCGTGGCGTGAGTCAGCTCGATCTGTCGCTCGAGGCCGGCATCTCGCAGCGGCAGATCAGCTTCATCGAAAGCGGGCGCAGCGTGCCGGGCCGCAACACGCTGCTGACGCTTGCGCAGACCCTCGACGTGCCGCTGCGCGAGCGCAATGCGCTGCTGCTTGCCGCGGGTTATGCACCGATCTATTCGGAAGCACCGTGGAATGCGCAGGAAATGCACGGCGTGGTTCGCGCGCTCGAACGGGTCGTGCGTCAGCATGAGCCGTTTCCGGCGCTCGTGATGGACCGCGACTGGAACGTGCTGATGACCAACGACGCGGCCCCGCGCTTCTTCAACTGCTTCATCGACATGACCGCGCGCGAAGGCCCGCGCAACATGCTGCATCTGATTTTCGATCCGCGCGGCATGCGTCCGTTCGTCGCCGATTGGCAGGAGGTCGCGCGAAGTCTGCTGCAACGCGTGTATCGCGAGTCGGTCGGTCATGTAATCGGCGCCAACACGAAGCGTCTACTCGATGAACTGCTTGCGTATCCCGACGTGCCGCGCGACTGGAAGACGCATCATGGCTCGTCCACGACACCCGCGACGCTGCCGATGGTTCCGCTCGGCTTCATCAGCGAGGGCGTGGTGCTGCGCTATTTCTCGATGGTCACGACCGTGGGCACACCGCAAAACGTGGCCGCGCAGGAGTTGCGCATCGAATGCATGTTCCCCGCCGACGACGCCACCGAAGCACGTCATCAGCAGCTGCTCGCGGCGCATGCGTCCCCGCAACCTCCAATTCCAATATCGGCAAACCGTATGCCGTGATATAGCGATGTCTTCGGTTTTTGGGCGATCATCCGAGCCGATCAGGTCGAGCAATCCGACGCCACTCACTCTCCACGGACAACGGGCTTCTACTGTTTCCGGTCGCGGCGCTTCACGTCGAAGCAGCCGACGAGCCACTCTGGTTCCGGCGCGCGCCCAGTTCGCACGCGGCCATCATCCTGCAAGGCCAACGGCATCGATCGCTATCGCTATCTCACCTGGCTATTTCAGCGTCTGCCTTCGGCGAAAAGCGTCGACGACTACGACGCGTTGCTACCCATGGAAGAGGCCCGATGAGCATCGCTGATCTTTATCGTCACCACACCTACCGGAGGAAAATATGACCGAACCGAAGCAGATCAAAGCGTATATCCAGGATGCGTCAGGTCAGTTGCTGCCTCTTGCTGCGGATTCACTCATTCTCGAATTCCCGTCCGGCGAATCCCTGGAGATCGCTTGGGACACACCGAATCCTGACGACCCCCGGCCAGTTTGCGCGCAAGTATGGGGTGGGCGTCGCGTGCCGGTCGTTCAGACAGACGCCGATCTCGATGAAGTAAAACGCCGAACAACTCCGGTCGCGATCTTACCGTCAGCCGGGAACCTTGTGCTGGTTCATCCTTGCTCGTTTAGCAAACACAAGCACGATTAGAATCCTCTGTCGTTCGAGCACGGCGCTTCTCAAATGAATGCCCTCTGAGAGACGCCAATGATGGATCGCATACGATCAATCGCGGGTGCGGCGCGTGGTCGCGCCGTAGGCCTCTATACTGTGCGTCGTCAAACACGAAGCCCGTCGACGGCGCCTTGCCCGCCGGCTCTCGAAATCGGCAGCGCTCGAACCCGCACATCCATGGATACTGATTTGTCGTCGCCGCGCCGCTCACGGCTCGCGCGCGTGATCGAGGTTTTCATCGTCTTTCTGAAACTCGGGCTGACCAGTTTCGGCGGTCCGATCGCTCACATCGGCTACTTCCGGCGCGAGTTCGTCGAGCGGCGCCGCTGGTTCGACGATGAAGCCTTCACCGACCTGATCGGCCTGTGCCAATTTCTGCCGGGACCCGCGAGCAGCCAGGCGGGATTTTCGATCGGGTTGCTGCGGGCCGGGTGGGGTGGGGGGCTAGCGGCCTGGTGCGGCTTCACGCTGCCGTCGGTACTCGTGATGCTGGCCTTTGCCTCGATCGCGCCGGACCTGGGCGGCGCGCTCGGCATGGGCGTGATTCACGGCCTGAAGCTCGTCGCGGTGGCCGTCGTCGCGCAGGCTGTCTGGGACATGGCGCGGCGTCTGTGTCCGGATCGCCGCCGCGCGGCGATCGCGCTCGCATCGCTCGGATTGCTCAGCGTGCCTGGCACCGTCTACGCCCAACTGATCGTGATCGGCGCCGGCGCCGTGCTCGGTGTCGCGCTGTGCCGGACCACGGCGGTGCAAGCGCCACGCGCCATTCCTCTGCGGGCCGGCGATTTTCAGGTGTCGCGCGCGGCAGGCATCGTCGCGCTAGTGGTCTTTTGCGCATTGCTGTTCGCGTTGCCGCTATGGGCGGCAAGCGGGACCTCGCAAGGCATCCGCGTATTCGATGCGTTCTATCGCTCCGGCGCGCTCGTGTTCGGAGGCGGCCACGTGGTGCTGCCGTTGTTGCAGCGGGCAACCGTCGCGACCGGATGGGTCGCGCCCAACGACTTCCTGGCCGGCTATGGCGCGGCCCAGGCCGTACCCGGACCGCTGTTCACGTTCGCGGCGTTTCTCGGCTGGATGATGGGGCTGCCACCCAGACACTGGAGCGGCGCACTGCTGGCGACAGCGGGCATCTTTCTGCCGGGTCTGCTGCTCGTTCTCGCCGCTTTGCCGTGGTGGCAGGCGCTGCGCGCGCGTGCGGCGATGGCGGCGGCGCTTGCCGGCGTCAATGCCGCGGTGGTCGGCCTGCTGGCCGCAGCGCTTTATTCGCCGGTGTGGACGAGCGCGGTCCTGTCGGCGACGGATTTCGCCGTGGCGTGCATCGGCTTTTTGCTGTTGCTGCGCTGGAAGGTGCCCCCGCTTGCGGTCGTGGTGCTGTGTGTGGCGGCCGGCGTCGCGCAAACGGTGCTGCACCCGTTCTGACAGGCTGATCGCGCACGCCTTGCACAAGCACTGATTCCGCTAAGATCGTGCCGGAATTCACCGCCCTGAAAGACCGCGGCGCCACCAAGGCCCGATCTCAAGACCAAACACGCAATGGACCGTATCGACGCCATGAAGGTATTCGTCGCCACGCTCGACGAGGGCAGCCTGGCGGGCGCAGGCCGTCGGCTGGGCCGCTCGCCCGCGGCGGTGAGCCGGGCCATCGCGTTTCTGGAGACGCATACGGGCACGCCGCTGCTACACCGCACCACGCGCACGATCCGGCTCAGCGAGGCGGGCGAGCGCTATGCGCTGGCGTGCCGGCGCATTCTCGCGGATCTGGAGGAGGCGGACCTGCTCGCAGCCGACGAGCGCTCCGCGCCGCGCGGACTGCTAGGCGTGACGGCGGCGGTGGCGGTGGGCGAGGAGGTGCTGCGCCCGATTGTCGATTCGTTTCTCGATCGCCATCCCCAGGCGTCGATCCGCCTGCACCTGCTCGACCGGCCCGTGAGCCTCGTCGACGAGGGCATCGACGTGGCGCTGCGCATCGCGCATCTGCAGGACTCCACGCTCGTCGCCATTCCGGTGGGCGAGGTGAGGCGGGTGGTGGTCGCTTCGCCCGACTATCTCGCCACGCATCCGGCCATCGATGTGCCCGCCGATCTCGCCAGCCACCCGATCATCTCGATGACGCATTTCGGACTCGATTCGTGGAGCTTTCCGGCGGCCCGTCAAACGGCGCTGCCGCAGGTCGTGCGGTTCACGCCGCGCTTCATCGTCAATACGATTCGCGCTGCGCTGTCTTCGGCCGTGGCCGGGCATGGCGTCACGCGGCTGTTCTCCTATCACGTGGCCGAGCAGGTCAAGGCCGGTGCGCTGAAAATCGTGCTGCGCGACAGCGAGCATGCGCCGTTGCCCGTCAATCTGGTGACGCCGCGCGGGCGCCTTGCGGTGCCGAAGGTGCGCGGTTTCGTCGATTTCGCCGCGCCGCTGCTGCGCGAGTATTTCGAGCGGGCTCAGCAAATCACCGACGCCGATCGACGCTGATTCGATCGCCGCGCGGAAGAATCACTTACGCAGCGTGGTGATTCTCCCGAGATGCGAGTCGTTCTAGACTGGCTCCCATATTCATCGGGCGCTTAACAGCACCGGTCCATGGGAGTCGTCATGCAGCAAGCCATCTCGAATCCGGCCGCTCCGGCTGGCTATAACGTCTGGCGGGGCACGCTCGCCGGGGCCTGCGCGAGCCTGATCGGCATCGGTCTCGCGCGTTTTGCCTATACGCCGCTTTTGCCGGCTATCATCGGCGCGCACTGGTTTCCCGCCTCGAGCGCGGCCTATCTCGGCGCGGCGAACCTCGGCGGCTATCTGGCCGGCGCACTGCTGGCGGGCGCGATGGTACGCGTGGCGAAACCCGCCACCGTGCTGCGCGCGATGATGCTGCTCGCGACCATCGCTTTCGTGGCCTGCGCGGCGCCCGTGTCGTTCCTGTGGTTTTTCATCTGGCGCTTCGCCTCGGGGCTCTCGGGCGGCGCGTTGATGGTGCTCGCCGCACCCACGATCCTCGCGCACGTGCCGGCGGCGCGCCGGGGCTTCGCGAGCGGTGGCATCTTCACGGGGATCGGGCTCGGCATCGCGGCCTCGGGCACGATCGTGCCGATTCTGTTGCGTCAGGGGCTCACGTGGACGTGGCTCGGGCTCGCGGCCGTTTCGCTCGTGTTGACCGCCGTGGCGTGGAACGGCTGGCCCGAGCACGCGGCGCCCGCGCACGCCGGTGCTCATTCGCGCTTCGAAACAGCGCCTGCGTATCCCCGCGCCGGCCTGCGCGCGCTCTATGTCGAATATGGCCTGAACGCAGTGGGGCTCGTGCCGCACATGCTGTTCCTCGTCGATTTCGTGGCGCGCGGGCTGGGCCGCGGCGTCGATGCGGGCGCCGAGTTCTGGGTGCTGTACGGCTTGGGCGCGATCGTCGGGCCGCTCGCGGCAGGGCATCTCGCCGATCGCGCGGGTTTCGGCCGCGCGCTGCGCGTCGCGTATCTGGTGCAGGCCGCTGCGGTCGCGATCCCGGCCGCGGGCTTATTCGGGCCGACGGGGCTGATGGTCTCCGCCTTTGTCGTGGGCGCGTTCACGCCGGGCATCGTGCCGCTGGCGCTCGGTCGCGTGAACGAGCTGCTCGCGCACCATCCGTCCGCCGTCAAGGACGCATGGAGCCGCGCGACGACGAGCTTCGCCGTGATGCAGGCGCTGGCGGCCTACGGTCTTTCGTTCGTGTTCGCTTCGAGCGGCGGCAATTATCGCGCGCTCTACGCGATTGGCGCGGTGGCGCTTCTGCTCGCACTCGCCGTCGAGCTGTTTTCCGCGCGGAGCGCGAAATGAATACCACGGTTTCTTCTGCACCGGCGGCGCTCGCGCGGCCGCGCGGCTATGCGGAGCGCAACGTCCAGTACTGGCGACGCAATCTCGTCGTCTGCGTGTTCGGCTCGTTCACGACGCTCGTGAGCCTGAGCATGCTGCTGCCGTTCCTGCCGCTCTATGTGCGGCAACTCGGTGTCGGTTCGCCGTCCGCGGTGATCCAGTGGTCGGGCATCGCCTTCGGCGCGACCTTCCTCGGCACCGCTCTTACCGCGCCACTGTGGGGGCGTCTGGCCGACCGCTTCGGCCGCAAGCCGATGCTCGTTCGCGCGGCGATCGGTATGGCCCTGGTGATGTCGTTGATCGGCGTGGCGCACAATGTCTACCAACTGGTCGCGCTGCGTCTGATCGCTGGTCTGGTGGGCGGCTATGCATCGGCTTCCACGGTGATGGTGGGCACCCAGGCGCCGCGCGAGCGCGCGGGTTGGGCGCTCGGCATACTTTCGACGGGCGCGCTCGCGGGCAATCTGGTCGGGCCGCTCGTCGGCGGCGTGCTGCCAGACTGGATCGGCATTCGCGGCACGTTCTTCGCGGGCGGCGCGATGATCGCGGCGGCGGCGCTGCTCACCATCTTCGTGGTGAAGGAAGAGTTTCACCCGGACAGCGACGCGAAAGCTCACGCGCGCGGCACCGCCGGCGCGCCCGCCCGACGCGCCAATTACGCGGTGGTAGCCGCGCTGCTCGTGACCGCGATGATGGTGCTGCTCGCCAACATGTCGATCGAGCCGATCATCACCGTGTATATCGGCGGCCTTGGCGTGGATGCCACGCATCTTGCGCGCGTGGCCGGCGTGGTTATGGCATGCTCGGCGCTCGGGAGCATGCTGACGGCCGCGCGCCTCGGCGCGCTGGCCGACCGGTTCGGGAGCTGGCGCGTGATCGTTGCCTGCCTCGTGCTCACGGGGCTGGCGATGGTGCCGCAAGCCTTCGTCACGCACTGGTGGCAGCTCGCGGCTTTGCGCGTGCTGATGGGGATGACGCTCGCGGGCCTGTTGCCCTCGATCGGCAAGCTGGCGCGGCAATCGGTGGATGAAAGCAGGACCGGCCGCATGCTCGGTTATCTGCAATCGGCGCAATTCAGCGGCCAGGTGGCGGGCCCCGTGATCGGCGGTGTGATCGGCGTTCATCTTGGGCTGCACTCGGTGTTCTTCATGACCGGCGCGCTGTTGATCGCTTGCGGCGGCCTCGCGCGCTGGGCGCACCGCCGCGCTGGGGCCTGACAGGCAGGCAAGCCGGCAGGCACATCGAATCTTTTAACGCATCCGGTGGGAAGGGAACATGAGCATTCAAGCGGACAATCGCGCGTTACTGCGCACGCTCGGCATCCACAAGCCGATCATTCAGGCGCCCATGGCCGGCGTCACCACGCCGGCGCTGGCCGCCGCGGTGTCGAACGCGGGCGGCCTCGGCTCGCTCGGCGTTGCCGCGATGAACGCGGAGAACGCGCGCCGCGCGATCCATCAGACTCGCGAGCTAACGACGAAGCCTTTCAACATCAACGTGTTCTGCCATCGCCCGGCGACACCCGATGCGGCCGTCGAGCGTGCATGGCTCGAGTGGCTCGAACCGGTGTTCCGGCAATACGGCGCTACGCCGCCGCAAGCGCTCTCCGAGATCTTCACGAGCTTCGTCGTCGACACCGCGATGCAGGCGATGCTGCTCGCGGAAAAGCCGGCCGTCGTGAGCTTCCATTTCGGCTTGCCGCCCGATGCGGTGATCGCGCAACTGAAGCACGCGGGCATCCGTTTGCTGGCGAGCGCGACCAATCTCGACGAAGCGGCGGCGGCCGTCGAGGCGGGTGTCGATGCGATCGTCGCGCAGGGCATCGAAGCGGGCGGTCATCGCGGCGTGTTCGACACGACCGGGCGCGACGAACGCCTCGGCACGTTCGCGCTGACACGCCTGCTCGCGAGCCAGTTCGACCTGCCCGTGATCGCGGCGGGCGGCATCATGGACGGCGCCGGCATCGCGGCCGCGCTCGCGCTGGGCGCGCAGGCTGCGCAATTGGGCACGGCGTTCGTCGCGTGCCCGGAAACCTCGATCGACGACGGCTATCGCCGCGCGTTGCTCGGCGATGCGGCGCGCTCGACGACGTTCACGTCGGCCATTTCGGGGCGGCTCGCGCGCAGCATCGTCAATCGCTTCACCACGCTCGGCGAGGACCCGCAAGCCCCGCGTACGCCGTCCTATCCGATCACCTATGACGCGGGCAAGGCGCTCAATGCAGCCGCCAAGGCCAAGGGTGAATTCGGCTACGGCGCGCATTGGGCGGGCCAGGCCGCGCCGCTTGCGCGTTCGTTGCCGGCCGGCGAACTGATGGCGCAACTGGAACGCGAAACGCGAGAAAGTATCGAGCGGCTGCAATCGGTGTGGAACTAGCAGTCCAGCTTCAATACCATCGCACAGATGGAACACATCGGCACGCGTGGGGCATGCGCGGGCCGATGTCCGATTAGCTTCCAGCCTCAGTTCCGCACCCATGCATTCGGTCCAGCGCGGCCGCGATCGACGGGTTCTCAAGCCAACAAAACAAAGGCGGACAGGCATGCAACGCAAATTCGACGATCTCCTGCTGGGCAGCATCGAGCTCTTCTGCCTCGCGGCGGAGCTGGGTAGCTTCACGCTGGCGGCCAACGCCGCGAGTGTCACACCGGCGGCGGTGAGCCGCTCGGTGGCGCGGCTCGAGGAACGGCTCGGCGTGCGCCTGTTCGTGCGCACTACACGCCAGATCCGTCTGACCGACGCGGGGCGGCGCTACTTCGAGCAGTGCCGGCAAGCCCTGTCGCAACTGATGGACGCCGAGCGCGAAGTGACGGGCGAGCAGACCACGCCGGCCGGCGTGCTGCGCATCAGCATGCCGACGCCGTATGGACACTATCGCGTGTTGCCGCTACTGCCGGCGTTTCGCGAGCGCTATCCGCAAGTCCAGGTCGAGACGCACCTGAGCAATCGCAACATCGACTTTGCGGAACAAGATTTCGATCTCGCGATACGCGGACGCGCGCCGGCCGATTCAAACCTCGTCGCGCGCAAGCTCGAAGACGCGGAAATGGTCGTGGTGGCGGCGCCCGCCTATCTGAAGCGCGCGGGCGTGCCGAAAACCGTCGAGGACCTGCGGGCGCACGAGTGCATCCAGTTCGAACTGCCCAGCAGCGGGCGCCATCTCGCCTGGACCTTCGAGGGTTCGCCTGAAGATGGCGACGTGCTGACGCAGGGCAGCTATGGAACCTCGGGCGACGCGCTCGCCGGCGTGACGCTCGCGCGTGCCGGCGCGGGCCTGTTTCAGACGTATCGCTTCGTCGTGGAGGACGACCTGCGCGAAGGTCGGCTCGTGGAAGTGTTGCGCGAAGCGGGCGGACGCACGCGGCCATTCATCCTGCTTTATCCGCACGCGCGCTACCTGACCTCGCGCGTG
Source organism: Paraburkholderia sp. CI3 (assembly GCF_050436505.1). Lineage (NCBI taxonomy): Bacteria > Pseudomonadati > Pseudomonadota > Betaproteobacteria > Burkholderiales > Burkholderiaceae > Paraburkholderia > Paraburkholderia sp. CI3. The sequence continues at coordinate 930,098 of NZ_JBNDMI010000004.1, read as the reverse complement.
CGGGCTTTCGTCGAATTTCTCGTCGAGCAGTTGGCCAAACCCGCGACGCTCGCCCCGAGCACGCGCGCGCATTGAGCGGCGCGCGCCGCTTCATCGCATGGCCCGCTCAGTGGCCGGCGCTCTGGCCGCCGTCCACATGCAGGATCTCGCCGGTCACGAACGGCGCCGAGTCGAGATAGAGGATCGCATTCACGATGTCGCTCATCTCGCCCATATGACCCACTGGATGCAATGCGCCAAGCGCCGCATGCGTTTCGGGCGCGTGCATCGGTGACTTGATGATGCCGGGCGAAACCGCGTTGGCGCGAATTCCGCGCTTCGCATACTCGATCGCGAGCGAGCGGGTCGCGGCGGCGAGGCCCCCCTTGGTCAGTGAGGTCAGCACGGACGGTACGCCGTCAATCGCGTGATCCACGAGGCTCGTCGTGATGCTGACCACGTGCCCGCGCTCATGCTTCTCCATCTCGGCGATCGCGAGCTGGGTGATGTGGAAGAAGCCCGCGAGATTGATGCCGGTGATCGTCGCGTAATCTTCCGCGGTGTATTGGGTGAACGGCTTGGCCACGAAAATGCCCGCATTGTTGACGAGCGTATCGACACGACCGAAGCGCGCCACGGCCGTCTCGATCACCCGTCGAGCCGTGGCCGGATCGGCGATGTCACCGGCCACGGTGACTAGGTTGGGATCGTCAGACGGCTTGATGCCGCGCGATGTCGCGACCACGTTATGGCCGAGCTTGCGAAATGCCTTGACGGTTTCGGCGCCGATGCCTTGCGATGCACCGGTGACCACGATGACTTTGGGAGACTGACTCATAGTGAACCTCGAAGTAGGTTGGATCAGCAATCTGTGATCGGACTGATGGCTCCGATGGCTACCAATTTATGCGGTCGTGCTCCGCTTTTGCACACAAGGCGCGGACTAACAGTTGTGAGCCGCAGGAACAAGCGGTGAGTGATGGCGCGTAGCGGCAGTGGTCCTGTCGGTGCCGGTCGGTCTGTCGCGCGCATCCGCGTTCACGATGTCTGCGTTCGTGGGTCGTGATCGAACTCGAGTCTGATGCCGCCCGGCTCGTACACCATCGTGTGGCGTTTGGGCCCGCCACCGAGGTCTTCGGGCGCGAATTCGACTTTGACGCCCGGCCAGGCGGACACGCGCGCGAAGATGTCCTGCAGTGCTTCCTCGCTGCCCACGCGCAGCGCAAGATGATGCAGTCCGACATGGACCTTGCGATCGAATTCGACGAGGCGGCTCGAATCGGTGACCTGCCAGAGCGTCACCACGACGTGTCCGTCCGACACGAACGCAGCCGGATAGGCAGGCCTTTCTCCCACCTGCTGCCAGCCCAGACACTTCACGAAGAAGTCGCATGTGAGGTTCAGATCGCGGACGGTGAGTCCGACGTGATCGATACCCAGCGTAAGCGGTTTGTCAGTCATCGTTCCGTCCTCCTGAAGGAGAGCGAGCACGGCCCGAATCCGTGCCGGAAAGAATTTAGCCCCAAGGAATCGCGGCGATATTCGCCGGCGGTTCAATTCAGTTTTTACACCATGTAGCGCATACGGCGAGGAAATCCGCTTGCATAAATCTGCATAGTCAAATATATTGAAGTCAGATATCGAGGAGGCGATCGATGGATGATTCGATCAACGAAGACTTTGAGCGCACGCAGAAGCTGGCGTCCGTGCTGGGTCAGGCGCGTCAGCTGATTGCAAGCGAACTCAGGGCGGGGCTCGCGGATGCAGGGTTGAATCTGCAGGAGCGCGGCGTTCTGCTCACGCTGGCGCGCGGCAGCGTGAAAACACCGGCCGCACTGTCGAAATTGGCGGGTGTCCACCCGGCCCGGATGACCCGCGTGCTGGACAAGCTCGAAAACAGCGGATTGATCGAGCGCGCCCGCAACGGCAGGGATCGTCGCCTCGTGGATGTGTCGTTGACGCGGGAAGGGCAGATCGTCGCCGCCAGGAACACACAGGTTGTCCAGGGAGCATGGAGCGAGCGGCTTTCGCATTTCTCGAAGTCCGATTTCGACGCGTTGTGCCTGCTTCTTTCAAGACTGCTCGACCGCTGAGGCGGCTTTTTTTAATCATTTATCTGACATTGCAGATAATAACGCGCCACTGACGGGCGCTTCGAACCGAGACGAGGACGCAACATGAATCCATCGAGCAACCCAGCCGCGCCGGCTCAGCTGACCGGCGCAAAGTTTGCACTCGGCACGTTTGCCGTGGCGCTTGCCACCTTCATGAACGTGCTGGATTCGTCGATCGCCAACGTGGCGATTCCGACGCTGTCCGGCAACCTCGGAGTGTCGATCGACGAAGGCACATGGGTCATCACGCTGTTTGCCGCGGCCAACGCGGTGTCGATTCCGTTGACGGGGTGGCTCACGCAGCGCGTCGGCCAGGTCAAGCTGTTCGTCTGGGCAATCCTGCTGTTCGTGCTGTCATCGGCGGCGTGCGGTCTCGCTCCGAACCTGATGGTGCTGCTCGCCGCCCGCGTCGTGCAGGGCGCCGTGGCGGGGCCGCTGGTGCCGCTTTCTCAGGCTTTGCTGCTCGGCTCGTTTCCGAAGGAAAAAAGCTCGAGCGCGCTCGCGCTGTGGGCGATGACGGCGACGGTCGGGCCGATTGCGGGCCCGGCGCTCGGCGGCTGGATCACCGACAGCTACAGCTGGTCGTGGATCTTCTACATCAACGTGCCGGTCGGCCTGTTCGCCGCGGGCGCGATCTGGGCGATCTACCGCGACCGCGAGACGCCGGCCCGCAAGCTCCCGATCGACAAGGTCGGCCTGATCTCGCTGATCGCATGGGTCGCACCGCTGCAGATCATGCTCGACAAGGGCCGCGACCTCGACTGGTTCAGCTCGCCGGTGATCTGGGCGCTGACGATCGTCGCCGTGGTGAGCTTCCTGTTCTTCCTGATCTGGGAATTGACGGAGGAAAAGCCGATCGTCAACCTGCGGCTTTTCGCCAGACGCAACTTCCTCGGCGGCACGATTGCGATTTCGGTCGCCTACGCGATCTTCTTCGCCAACCTCGTGATCCTGCCGCAGTGGATTCAGGGCTTCCTCGGCTACCGGGCGGTGGACGCGGGGCTCGTGACCGCGCCGCTCGGCATCTTTGCCGTGATCCTCGCCCCGGTGATGGGCAAGATCATGCCTCGTTCGGACATGCGCGTGCTTGCCACGCTTGCGTTCGTCGGATTCGCCGGCGTGTTCTTCATGCGCTCGAACTACACGACCGGCGTCGACGCCTGGACGCTCGTGCTGCCCACCTTGCTGCAGGGCATTCCGACCGCGCTGTTCTTCACGCCGCTCACCGCGATCATCCTGTCGGGTCTGAAGCCGGAGGAGATTCCGGCGGCGGCGGGTCTGTCCAACTTCGCGCGGATTTTTGCCGGCGCGGTGGGCACGTCACTGATGAGCACCGCGTGGAACGACCGCATGATTCTGCACCATGCGCGACTTGCCGAACAAACGAGCGTGGACGATCCTGGCTTTACCGGCGCGATCGCGCACCTGCAGGCGGCGCTGGACGCGGGCGTTCCCAAGGCCACGGCCTTTTACGAAGCCTCGCTCAACGCGCAGGCGACGATGCTCGGCCTGAACGACATCTTCTGGATCTCGGCGGTGATCTTTGTCGTCATCATCCCGCTGATCTGGGTGACGAAGCCGGCCAAGGGTGGTGCCGCGGGCGCGGCAGCCGCCGGCGGACATTGAATCCAATTTGGCAACCTGGTTCGGACGGAAAATGAAACAGACCATCCTCTTCTTGGCATTATCTGATAATGCAGATATTGTTCAAATCAACGAGGAGGACACCGCCATGGACCATTACACGACGAAGAACTTCATGCTTACGAACAGTATCGGCTTCAGGCTCGTCAAGGCCCGTAACGTCGTCGTCGCGGAAATGGACGCGGCGCTCAAGGACCTCGACATCAACGGCCAGCAGATGGGCATCCTGCTTTCGCTGAAGCAGGGTGTGGCAACCACGCCTTTCGAGCTGTCGAAGCTGCTCGGAATCGACACCGGCCTGATGACGCGGATGCTGGACAAGCTGGAATCGAAGGGGCTGCTGGTACGATCGCGCGACCCGCAAGATCGCCGCGTGGTCAATCTGACGTTGACCGCCGAGGGGCAGAAAACCGCCGCACGGATTCCGGAAGTCGCACCGCATGTGTTGAACGCCCGCTTGCGCAAATTCACGAAAGCCGAGTTTGCCGAGCTGGACCGCCTGCTTCGCAAGTTCACAGGCGATTGAACGGCGCGGCCGTGTGCCGCGCTTTTTTCACCCATTAATCTGATTTGTCAGAAAATGAAAACGCAGACTTCCAGGGCAAACACCGTCGCCCGTTCGCTGAAGCTCGGTGTTTCGGTGATCTCCTTCGCAGTGCTGGCAGCATGTGCAAACTATGCGGGCATCCACAGCGACAAGCAGATCGATCAACCACAACAGCTGGAAACGGCGCAGAGCCTTCCGCAGGAGCAGGGGCACTGGCCATCCGCCGACTGGGTCGACCAGTTCGGCGACGCGCAACTGAAAGCGTTGATCGCCGAGGCGCTGCAAGGCAGCCCGACGCTCGGCCAGGCGCGCGCGCGAGTCGAGCAGGCGCAAGCCTATAGCGAAACGGCGAAGGCGAACACGCTGCCGCGCGTCGATGCCTCGTACACGCTGACACGCCAGCAGTACAGCAGCACCGCACTGATTCCGCCGCCCTATGCCGGTTCCTGGCAGACGGAGAACAAGGGTCTGCTCACCGCTTCCTACGATCTCGACCTGTGGGGCAAGAACCGCGAGGCGCTGCGCGCGGCTGTCTCGGAGGCGTCCGCGAGCGAGGCCGACGTGGAAGTCGTCAGGCTCACGCTCGACACTTCGATCGCCCGCACTTACAACGAACTGGCGCGGCTCTACGCATTGCGCGACATCGCGCAGCAGGAAGTCGCGCGGCGCGAGCAGATCGACCGCATCACCGCGGGCCGCATCGCAACCGGCCTCGATACCGAAGTGGAGCGCAAGACGGCCGAGGCGAATCTGTCCACGAGCCGTGCCCGCGTCAGCGCGCTCGACGGCAGCATCCTGACCACCCGGTATCAACTGGCGGCGCTGCTTGGCAAGGGACCCGACCGCGGACTCGCGATCACGCGGCCGACGCTAGGCGTCGGCGACGACGTGCGGCTGCCGGACAACCTGCCGGCCGATCTGCTGGGCCGCCGGCCCGACATCGTCGCGGCGCGCTGGCGCGTCGATGCGATCACGCACGAGGTGAAGGAAGCGAAGGCCGAGTTCTATCCCGACATCAACCTGAGCGCCGCGATCGGTTTCGACGCGTTCGGCTTCGGCCGCCTTTTGAGCGCCGCGAGTCGCACGGCCTCGGTGGGCTCGGCGATCCATCTGCCGATCTTCGATGGGGGTGAGTTGCGCGCGCAGTTGAAGGGCCGCTACGCCGAGTTCGACTATGCGGTGGCGACCTACAACCAGACGCTGATCGGCGCGCTGAGCGGCGTGGCCACGCAGATCGCGCAGATCCGCTCGAGCGACGCGCAGCTCGGCGATGCGCAGGCCGCGCAGCAGGCCGCGAGCGATGCCGATCGACTGGCGACCACGCAATACAAGGCCGGCCTCACCAACCAGCTGACCGTACTCAATGCCGACGTCACCGCGCTGAACGCCGACGAAGCGATCGCCAATCTGAAGATGGACCGCCGCGACCAGCAGATCGAGCTCGCGTCGGTGTTGGGCGGCGGCTATGTCGATACGTCGGCGAGCACCGTCCATCACGCCGACGTCGCCGCCGTCCCCACCAGTCAAGCCAATCCCGCGGTTGCCGCACGTTGAACGGCACGTCGCGAACCCTATCAGGAGAACTGCAATGAGCGATTCGATCACGACCGACCGCGAACTGGCGGATCAGGAAGACGAACAGAAGAGCGGCGCGCAAGCGTCCGCCACGCCCCAAGGCGACAACAAGGCCACGCCCCCGGCACGCCGCAAGCGCCTGATCGCGCTGCTCGGCGCCACGGTCGTGGTCATGAGCGCGGCTTACGGCGCGTACTACTTCACCGAGGGCCGTTATCACCAGGAGACCGACGACGCGTACGTCAGCGGTAATCTCGTGCAACTGACGCCGCAGGTCACCGGCACGGTGATCGCCGTCAACACCGACGACACGCAGATCGTGAAGCAGGGCGACCCCGTCGTCACGCTCGATCCGGCCGATGCGAAACTTGCGCTCGCCGATGCCGAAGCGCAGCTCGGCCAGACCGTGCGACGCGTGAGCGGCCTGTATGTCAACAACGACTTCTACGCGGCGAACGTCGCTCAGCGCGAAGCGGATCTGGGCCGCGCCCGCGACGACCTGCATCGTCGCGAGGCCGTCGCGGACACGGGCGCCGTGTCCGCCGAAGACATCGCGCACGCCCGCGACGCGGTCAGCGTCGCGCGGGCAGCGCTCGACGCCGCGCGCCAGCAGGGCGAAGCCAACCACGCGCTGACCGACCGCACCACGGTCGAACAGCATCCGGACGTGCAGGCCGCCGCCGCGAAAGTGCGGACCGCGTGGCTCGCCTATGCGCGCGATACGTTGCCGGCGCCGGTGACCGGCTACGTCGCGCAGCGCCGGGTTCAGGTCGGCCAGCGCGTCGCGCCCGGCACGCCGCTGATGGCGATCGTGCCGCTCGACGGCGTATGGGTCGACGCGAACTTCAAGGAAGTGCAGCTCAAGCACATGCGGATCGGCCAGCGGGTCACGCTGACATCGGACGTCTACGGTAGCGGCGCGCGATATCACGGGCGTATCGAGGGCTTTTCGGCCGGCACCGGCAGCGCGTTCGCGACACTGCCGGCACAGAACGCCACCGGCAACTGGATCAAGATCGTGCAGCGGCTGCCGGTTCGCATCGCGCTCGACCCGGCCGAGCTGGCCGCGCATCCGCTGCGTATCGGCCTGTCGATGGCGGTCGACGCCGACACGCGCGACGAATCCGGTTCGCAGTTAGGCGCGGCGCAGAACACGCGCTATCGCACCGATGTTTTCGCGCACTACGATGCGCAGGCCGACGCCGAGATCGACAAGATCATCAAGCAAAACGAAATGGTCTCTCGCGCGATGGCCGCGCAACCCCAACCGCAATCGCAATCGCAATCGCAACGCGTGGCGTCGCACGAACACAAGGCAAATGCGGGTTGAAGCGCGTCGAGCGCAGCCTGTCGCGACACAGCGTGAAGCGGCAGGTCACCGAGGCGGGGCTCAACGGCCGAGCGCCGCCTCGTCCTCGGCCAATGCCGTCGGTACGGCCTCGCGCAGGAAATCCACGAAAGTCCTGATTTTGGCGTCCAGATACTGGCGCGACGCATGGACCGTGAAGGCCGTCAGTTTCTGCAGCCGATACTGCGGCAGCACGCGCACCAGTGCGCCGCTGTCGAGCAAGGGCAGGGCGCTCGACATCGGCAGCGCTCCGATACCCACCCCTTCGCGCAGCGCGACACCGAGCGCGTCAGGAAGGTTGATTTCGACCGCCGCCTTCGGAAGCTCGACCGTTTCACGGCCGTTGGGTCCGTCCAGATGCCAGCGATCGCGCGGGAAAATCGACATAACGAGCTGTAGGCAAGTGTGACCCCGAATGTCCTGTACCGTGTGCGGCGTACCGCGCGCGTGCAGATAAGCGGGCGCTGCACAGAGCACGCTGTGGACCTCTCCGAGCCGATGCGAAACGAGCCCCGAGTCGGGCAGCTGCGTCGCACTCAATCGAAGCATCAGGTCGTAGCCATCGTCGAGAAGATCCGGCGTGCCTGACGATAACGTCAGCTCGACCGACACGGCAGGATAGCGCTCCTGATACCGGACCGCTGCCGGCACCAGATAGGTCGTGCCAAAGCCTGGCGACGCATGCACGCGCAGCCGCCCCGAGGGTCTGACTTGCGCATTGGCTGCCTCGGCTTCGGCCTCGTCGACAGAGGTGAGTATCTGTTGGCAGCGGTCCAGATATCGCTCGCCCGCCTCGGTCAGCGCGAGGCGCCGGGTACTTCGGTGCAGCAGACGTGTGCGCAAATGCGTCTCGAGTTGCGCGACCGCCCGCGACGCGTTGGCTGTCGGAATGTTCAGGCGCGAGGCCGCTGCCGTGAAGCTTCCTTCTTCGGTGATGCGGACGAATATCCGCATCATGTTGAGCTTGTCCATTACAAATGCACGCGAACCTGTTCCGTAAATGTCCGTATCGCTTCTTCATTGCGCGACAGGAAAATCCATTGGCCGACTCGCTTCGGAACCAGAAGTCCCGCTTCGACGAGCACGGCGATATGCATTGATACCGTCGACTGGGCCAGACCGCTGCGCGCCTGGATGACGTGCACGGGTACGCCGCGGCCATGGTTGAGATAGCCGTTCGGAAAGGTCTCGGCGGGGGCTCTCAACCACGCGAGGATGTCGCGCCGCAGCGGATTCGCGAGAGCCTTGTGAATCAGGTTCGTGTCGATCATCAATTACTCCGTGTGTGCCCGGCGCTTCGTGCCGGCGGCGTCAGCAACGCCGTGGCGATCGTTCCCGCGGCATGTTCGCCGAGGTCTTCCCGCACCAGCGACAGGGCGAGATGGATGCCCGCACTCGCGCCGCCCGACGAGTACAGGTTGCCATCCTTCAGGCAGCCAGGATTCGACATCACATGGACCAGCGGATATTCGGCCGCGAGGCGATCAGCGTCGCGCCAATGCGTGGTCAGCCAACGGCGATCGGCGAGACCGGCTCTTGCAAGCAGAAACGCGCCGTTCGAAATGCAGGCGAGCCTGTGGGACCTTGGCCCCGCATCGCTCAACCAGTCCACGAGTTTGCGATGCTCACGGGCAGAACCGACCACCGGGGAGCCAGGCACCACGACGATATCGAAGGGCGGGCGCGTATCGAACAGGCACTCGGTCGTACCCACGGCCGTCCCGTTCGACGAAAACACCGGCCCCGGCGACGGCCCGATCAGATGCGCCTCATAGAGGACGCCGCCATACAGGCGGTTGGCCTGATGAAACACATCCATCGGACCACTGACCTCGAGCAGCTGAAATCCCGCATAGAGCATCATCGCGACACGCATGCGCACTCAGCCGGTGAACGCTCGCGACACGAGCGCGGATTGTGTCGCCACATGCGCCGCATGCGATCCCGGCGCGGTCGATGCGCAAGCATCAGGTCCCGCGTACAGCAGCGTCGTGCCGGCAGGCGGAATCTCGCGCAGCAGCGGCTCGACGAAACTCCATGCGCCCTGATTGCGCGCTTGCTCCTGGCACCAGACCACGCTCTTCAGGTTCGGATAGCGAGCGAGCTCGGCGGCCAGTTGTTGCGCCGGAAACGGATAGAGCTGCTCGACGCGGATGATCGGGGTGTCGGTCATACCGGCGCTGCGGCGATGCGCGAGCAATTCGAAGTAGACCTTGCCGCTCGTCACGATCACACGCTCCACATCAGTCGCGCGCGACGCGTCGATCTGGGTGTCCGGCAGAACCTCGCGGAATTCGCCGTGACTCAACTCGTCGAACGTGCTGGTCGCCTCCGGGTGGCGCAGCAGCGACTTGGGCGTCATCACGACGAGCGGGCGCCGTTCGAAGGCGCGGGCCTGCATCAGCAGCAAATGGAACAGTTGCGCGGGCGTGGTCGGTTTCGCAACCCGCATATTGTTTTGCGCACTCAATTGCAGGTAGCGCTCGAGCCTCGCCGACGCGTGCTCGGGGCCCTGGCCTTCCTGCCCGTGAGGCAGGAACAGCGTCAGGCCGCTGTGTTGTCCCCACTTGGCCGCGCCCGCCGCGATGAACTGGTCGATCACGACCTGCGCGCCATTGGCGAAATCACCGAATTGCGCTTCCCAGATCACCAGCGCATTGCGATTCACCGTCGAATAGCCATACTCGAATGCCAGCACGGCGGCCTCGGAGAGAATCGAGTTCGTCACGGTGAACCGGCCCTGGGTTGCGCCGAGATGATCGAGTGGAACATAGACCCCATCGGGACGATGTATCCGTGTCTGATCGTGCAGAACGGCGTGCCGGTGGTTGAACGTCCCGCGTGCGCTGTCCTGCCCGCTCAGTCGGATACCGACCCCGGCCGCGAGTAACGATGCGAATGCCAGATGTTCGCCCATGCCCCAGTCGAGCAGGCGTTTTCCGGATGCCATCTCCTGACGCCCGTTCATCATCTTCCTGACGAGCGCATGCAGCGTCAGGTCCGCGGGGACGGTCGAGATCCGCTGCGCGAGGCCGCGCAGATCGTCGGCCGATGGGGCTAGGTGGCGGGTCGGGCCGGTTTGCGGGGCTGAGCGCGAGCGCTCGCCGGCTTCCTCGTGTAGCGGCGAAGCATAGGAACCCACGGTCTCGTGCGCGCGCTCGAGAAGTTCGCGACGCGCGCTGACGTAGCGTTGCGCCTCCTCGGCCTTCAGCACGCCTTGCTGGATCAGCCGGTTCGCGTAGCGTGTCCTCACGCCCGGATGACTCGCGATCGAGCGATACATCAGCGGTTGTGTGATGCCGGGCGTGTCCTGTTCCTGATGCCCGTACCTGCGAAAGCAGACGAGATCGATGACGACGCTGCGCTTGAACGTGCTGCGATAGTCGAGGGCGAGCCGCGCCGCCATCGCGACCGCTTCAGGGTCGTCGCCATTGACGTGCAGGATCGGCGCCTCGATCATCTTCGCGACGTCCGTCGTATAGAACGACGAACGCGTGTCGCGCGGATCGGAAGTCGTAAAACCGATCTGGTTGTTGACCACGACGTGCACGGTGCCGCCCGTGCCGTGTCCGCGCGTATAGGAAAGGCTCAGCGTTTCCATGACCACGCCCTGTCCGCTCATCGCCGCGTCGCCGTGGATTTCGACCGGCAGCACGTCGTCGCCGTCGGCGCTGGCGGCGAGATCCGCCTTCGCGCGCGCCATGCCTTGCACGACCGGGTTGACGACTTCCAGATGCGACGGGTTGAACGCGAGCGTCACCTCGACCGGTCCGGCGTCGGTCTCGACCGAACTGGCAAAGCCCTTGTGATACTTGACATCGCCGGCCGTCAGTTTTTCGGCGTCCTTGCCGTCGAATTCGTCGAACAGCGCGCGCAGCGGCTTGCCGACGACATTCACGAGCACATTCAGGCGGCCGCGGTGCGCCATGCCCATCACGAGCGCGCGCAGCTTCTTCGACGCGCCATACCGGACCAGTTCGTCGAGCAGCACGATCAACGACTCGCCGCCTTCGAGCGAGAAGCGCGTTTGTCCGACATAGCGCGCGTGCAGGTGTTTTTCGAGCCCTTCGGCTGCGCTCAAACGCTCCAGCAGCCGCAGTTTCTCAGCGGCCCGCAGCGACGGCGTGGCGCGCGAGGATTCGAGCCGTAGCTGCCACCAGCGCCGCTGCTGCGCGTCGGCGAGGTGCACGAACTCGGCGCCGAGTGTGCCGGTGTACGTTTGCTCGAGCGCGGCAACGATATCCTTCAGCGTCGCGTCGTCCTCGAAGAGAAACGTGTCGGCGGTGCTGAACGTGGTCGACATGTCGGCGGCCGTCAGGCCGTAGTAGGCCGGCGTCAATTCGGCGTAGGAGCGTGGCGGCGTCCACGCCAGCGGGTCGAGATCGGCCACGCGCGTGCCGATCATCCGGAACGCGGCGATCAGCGTTTGCACCGCCACCTGCTTTCTCGCGAGGCCCAGCGCGTCGGCGGCCTCCTTGTTGGCCTGCTCATTGGGTTGCTTATTGGGTTGCTTATTGGCCTGCTTATCGGGCTCGCTACCGGCTTCGTTGCTGGCCGCGACGACGGCACGCGGCGTTCGTTTCGCCAGCTCGACGAAGCTGGAGATCACCGGTGCGTGCGGCTGGTCGTCACGATCGCTGCCATCGATGGCGGGGGTGTCGCGCAACGCGTCGAACCACGTCCGCCACTCGGCTGTGACCGCATTCGGGTCAGCCAGGTAAAGTTCATATTGCTCTTCGACGTAGGGGGCGTTGCCCCCGAACAGGAAAGAGCTCTGACGTTCCTTCAACATGATGAATCTGCCCTTGCTCGCTGTGCGGCCGTGAGCCGGCCGCAACATATGGAGTGACGACTATCGTTGCTTGTAGCCACCCACCGAACAGCCAGGCATCGACGCGCGTCACAAGCGCCGTCCTTGGCGGGAGACCTCCCGGCACGCCCGGGTGATATCCCCAGTCGCAGTCGTGTAGACAGTCTAGTTAATCGATGCTGTGGCGGAAATGCGCGGATGGTGCGTTCGTCTGCCAACTAGTCGAAGTTTTGGGCCACGCGCGCAGTGCTGGCTTACCTCGTGTCGGGCATCGTTGCGGCGAGAGATTTGTTACGCCCAGACACAATAGTTTTTCCGGGCGCTGACGGCATCAGCGGCCGATGATGCGGTAAGCTGCGCGACGGCATCGCAAACATAGTTCCCACCATGAAGGTCACGGCATGAAAGTCGCCATTGTTGTATTCAATGGTGTGCAGGCGCTGGATGTAGCAGGCCCACTCGATGTGTTCGCCGAGGCGAACACGTTTCTTCCCGAGCATCAGCGCTACGAGGTCTCGCTGGTCGGACGCGAAGCGGGCACCGTGACCTGCTCGAATGGCATGCAACTGGCGGTTTCGTTTGGCTATGCCGGCCGTGACATTCAATGGGACCTGCTGCTGGTCGCGGGCGGACCTCAGTTGCCCGATGCGCAGCCTTCGAATGAATTCCTGACCTGGTTGCAGAATCAGGCGCGCAGCGCGAGCCGCTTCGGCTCCGTATGCAATGGTGCATTCGTGCTCGCGCATGCGGGGCTGCTCGATGGCAAGGAAGTCACGACGCACTGGTCGGACGCGAATCGGCTGTCCAATGAATTTCCGCAAGCCAACGTGCGGCCGGACAGGATCTTCGTTCGCGACGGTCGGCTTTTCACGTCAGCCGGCGTGACCGCGGGCATCGATCTGTGTCTGGCGCTCGTCGCCGAGGACTGGGGGCACGAGCTCGCGGTGCGGGTCGCGAAGCGTCTGGTCGTGTATATCCAGCGGGAAGGCGGTCAGTCGCAGTACAGCCCCTATATCGGCGCGGGCAAGGACGAAGATCCGATCCTCCACAAGGTCTATCGATATGTGAGCGAGCATATTACCGGGACGCTGTCGATCGAGGAGCTCGCGAGTGCGGCCTCGGTGAGCCGCCGTACATTGTCGCGGGTATTCGCGAAGCACGCGAAGGTGACGCCCTCGGTATTCGTCGAGCAGGTGCGCGTCGATACGGCGAGAAAACTGCTCGAGGATACCGATGCTCCGCTGAAGACGGTCGCGTTCAAATGCGGCTTTCACAACGCCACGCATATGCGCACGACATTCTCGCGGCGGCTCAACGTCACGCCGAAGCAATATCGGATGCGATTCAGAGGGGAGGCGAGTGCACAACAGTGAGCCCGCCGCGGCGCTGGCGGACGTGTCGTCGTTGACCAACGACGATTCGGCGCAATTGCTTCCCGACATCATTCAGCCCGGCTTGTCGATCCTCTTCTGCGGCATCAACCCGGGATTACGCGCGGCGTCGACAGGGCACCACTTCGAAGGCAGGGGCAACCGGTTCTGGAGAGTTCTCCATCGCGCCGGCTTCACGGACGAGGAGTTTCGCGCCGAGAACGACCGGCAACTGTTGAATCGTGGATACGGTCTGACCACGGCGGTCTTACGTCCCACGGCTCGTGCGGACCAACTGTCCAAGGTGGAGATTCAAGCCGCCGCGGCGCAGTTCGAACTGAAGATTCGACACTACGCGCCGCGCTTCATCGCGTTTCTTGGCAAGGTGGCGCTCGCCGAAATGTCCGGCCAGCGTGATATCGAATGGGGCTTGCAAGCCCGTGATTTCGCCGGTGCGCGCGCATGGGTCCTGCCAAACCCAAGCGGCCTGAACCGATCGTTCAGCCTCGATGCACTCGTGAGCGCCTACCGTGAGCTCCGGTTGGCTGCGAAACTGGCGCTTCCCGACTAGACGGCGATTGCCGCCATAGGCGCGCGTTGCTGCCTTTTGCGGCTCGCTAAGCCGCGTCTCACGCTTTTGCCCGAGCCCATGCGGGTCGGTTCCACGCAGCCTGTAACGGCGGGTCGCGCATCAGCGTTCCGCTTGACTCAAACCAGCGCCTGAATCGCATGGCCCGTGACGAACCACCATGGTTCGTCACGACGCACGCGCTTTTCCGCCCATGCCGCGCGAGCGGCGCACAGCCGGTCGACACAGCACGGCCTGGCCAATTTTCCGTACTGGATGGCCCAAAACCCGCCTAGCCGAAGCTTTAAGAAATCGGCCCGATCTCTGACAATTAAGCAATCGGCGAACAGCAACGAAGAGCGGTGGGCCGACAGCTGACTGTCCGCGTCGGGCAGTACAGCCAACTAAACCAGAGCGGGTTGAAACCTATGACGACTGAAACGGAAGCGCCGAGTCTCCCGCGATCGCTGGAGAGCGGTCCTGTACGCGTGGTAGCGGCGCCGCCCCGGACGGCTCCTGCGCAGGTGGCTTTTACCAGGCGTATTGCGCTCGGGCTCGTCGGCATGCTGTTCGCGTCGTTGCTGGCGATCCTGAACGAGCAGGTCACCGCGGCCGCGCTGGCCGATATCCAGGGCGCGTTCCTGATCGGACATGACGACGGCACCTGGCTCACTTCGCTGTTCGAAGCAGCGAACGTCGCGACGATGGTGTTTGCGCCGTGGTTCGGCATCACGTTCACGCTGAAGCGGTTCACGATCGGCGCCGTACTCGCGACGATGTTCTTCGGCTTGCTGTGCCCGTTCGCTCCCAATCTGCCGACGCTTTACGTGCTGCGCATTCTTCAGGGAATCGCGGGCGGATGTCTTCCGCCGATGCTGATCATCGTGGCGCTGCGCTATCTGCCGCCCAATCTCAAGCTGTATGGCCTCGCCGGCTATGCGCTGACAGCGACCTTCGGGCCGGCCCTGGGCACGCCGCTCGCCGCGTTGTGGACGGAGTTCGTCAGCTGGCGCATGGCGTTCTGGCAGATCGTTCCGCCCGGCGTGCTGTGCTGCATCGCGATTCAGCGGGGGCTTCCCGCGGACCCGATGAAGCTCGAGCGGTTTCGCTCGTTCGACTGGATCGGCTTCGTGACCGGATTTCCCGCCGTCGCGATGCTGGTGACCGGTCTTTTGCAGGGCGATCGTCTCGACTGGTTCGATTCGGGGTTCATTCGCGTGATGTTCGGCGCGGGGGCGCCGCTGCTCGTTGCATTTCTCGTCAACGAATGGTGTCAGCCGGTGCCGTTTTTCAAGCTTCAACTGCTTGCGCGCAGGAATTTCACGCATGGACTATCGACCTTGCTCGGCACCGTGATCCTGCTGGTGGGCATGGCGGCAATACCGGCCCAGTATCTCGCGATAGTCCATACGTACCGCCCGCTGCAGACCGCGCCGCTGTCGTTGTTTCTGGCCGTGCCGCTGTTGATCACGCTGCCGCTGACGGCCGCTTTGCTGAACACGCGCCGCGCCGATCACCGCTGGGTAATCGCCACGGGTCTCGCGCTGATGTTCGTGACCTGCGCGATGGGAAGCTTCATCACGACCGAGTGGATTCGCGACAATTTCTACCTGCTGCAATCGTTGCAGATCGTCGCGCAGCCGATGGTGATCATGTCGATCCTGATGGGCGTGACGACGGGGCTGCCGCCCACCGAGGGTCCGTTTGCTTCGGCGATGTTCAATTCCCTGAAGACGTTTTCCGCGGCGGTGGCGAGCGGGCTCATTGAAAGTGTGGGGACCGCGCGCGAGCATTTCCATTCGAGCATGCTGGTCGACCAGCTGGGCAACCGCCCACTGATGGCGAACCAGGGCGTCGGCGCGGACTACGGTCTGGGTCAGCTCGCGCACCGGATCCACGAGCAGGCGGTCGTTCTGACTTCCGCCGATCTGTACCGCGTGATGGCGTGTGTCGCCGTTGCGCTTCTTCTGCTGGTTCCAGTGCTGCCGGTGCGCATCTATCCGCCGTGGAGCACGACGCCGCCTGCTTCGCATTGAGGAACGATTCCCATGTCATCGACTATGCCATCCCCATTGAAGATCTTTCGTGCTGCCGCGGTCATCGGCGTCGTCGGCCTCGCTGCATGGGGCTGCACGAGGCTGCTCGCGAGCCCGAATACCGAGTCCACCAACGACGCCTACGTCACCGCGGACTTCACGCTCGTCGCGCCGCGCGTCCCGGGTCAGATCACGGACGTACTGGTCAACGACAACGAGGACGTGAAAGCGGGCCAACTGCTCGTGCGCATCGATGACCGCGACTTTCGCGCGGCGTTGATGAGCGCCGAGGCGGAAGTGGTCGCGGCGAAGGCATCGGTGGCGAACTTCGATGCGGAAATTGCGCGTCAGCCGTCGCTGGTCGAGCAGGCGCGCGCGACGCTGCGCGCCGACGACGCATCGATCGGTTTTGCGCGGGCCAACGCGTCGCGCTACCAGAACCTGTCCGACGCCGGCGCGGGGACGGCGCAGGAACAACAACGCGCTTCGAGCACGCTCGCGCAGCAGCTTGCGCACCAGTCGCACGACCAGGCGGCGTTGCTGGCCACCGAGCAGAATCTGGACGTGCTGCGCACGCAGCGCGACAAGGCCGCGGGCGCGCTGGAACACGCCGAGGCGGCGCTCGAGCAGGCGAAGCTCAACCTGTCGTACACGGAGATCCGCGCACCCGTCGACGGCAAGGTCGGCCGCCGTTCGGCGCGGGTCGGCGCATTCGTGACGCCCGGCGCGCCAGTCCTGGCGATCGTGCCGCTGTCGGACGCGTACGTGGTCGCCAACTTCCAGGAGAGCCAGATCACCAATATGCGACCGGGCGAAGGCGTACGCGTGACGGTGGATAGCCTGCCCGGCATCGTGATCCGCGGCCGTGTCGATAGCCTCGCGCCGGCGACCGGCGTGAGCTTTGCGCCGATCGCGCCCGACAACGCCACCGGCAACTTCACGAAGGTCGTGCAGCGGGTGCCCGTCAAGATCACCATCGATCGCGGCCAGGCGAGTGCAGCGGCATTGAGCGTGGGGCTCTCGGTCGAAGCGGGCGTCGTGGTGGGCCACAGTGGCGAAGCGACGGCCGAGGGAGCGCAAAGAGAATGAACACGAGCAACTACTCTGCGCGCGCGATCGTCGCGGCGCTTCTGACCTGTGTCGCGCTGACGGCATGCACGGTGGGTCCGAATTTCGAACGTCCACAGACGGCCGCGCCGCAGGTCTTCGAGCGTACGCAAACCGCGCAGTCGCCGAGCCGGGCGGTGGAAGCCCAGTTCGGTCCGGATTGGTGGACGCTGTTCAACGATCCGGTACTCAACCAGCTGGAAAAGCAGCTGGCCGACGCCAACCTCGACGTGGCCGCGGCCTCCGCGCGTTTGCTGCAAAGCCGGGCCGAGCGGCGCGTTGCCGGCGCCGCCGAATACCCGACGCTCGACGGCGCCGCCTCGTACAACCGCGAACGCGGCAGCCAGAACGGCATCCTGTCGCTGCTCGGCGTCACGCCGACGCAAAGCCAGCCGCAATCGGCTTCCGGCAGCGCGCCGCTCGGCGTGGCCCCGTTGCCCGGCTCGGCGGGCTCGCCCGCCTATAACCTGTATCAGGCGGGGTTCGATGCGTCGTGGGAGATCGATCTGTGGGGGCACGTGCGACGCAGCGTCGAAGCGGCGAGCGCGCTGTCCCAGGCCTCGTACGAGGACCGCAACGCGGTGCTGTTGAGAGCGCGCGCGGAACTGGCGCGCGACTATATCGAGCTGCGCGACACGCAGGATCTGCTGCAGATCGCGAGACAGAACCTCGACATCGCCAACGATGTGCTGAAGCTCACGCGGGTTCGCGCGCATGAAGGCGTCACGACCGATCTCGACGTGTCGAACGCTGCCGCACAGGTGGAAAACATCGAAAGCCTGATTCCGACGCTGGAGTCGCACTGCGAGACCACGATCAACGCGATCGGGCTGCTGCTCGGGCAGGAACCCGGTGCGCTACGGCAGACGCTTGCCGAACCGCGCGAGGTGCCGGTGCTGCCCGCGCAGGTGCCGATCGGCTTCCCGTCCGAGCTCGTGCAGCGCCGGCCCGATATCCGCAAGGCGGAGGCGGACCTGCATGCGGCAACCGCGACCGTCGGCGTCGCGAAGGCCGATTTCTATCCACGCATCACGCTGAACGGCAGCGCGGGGTTTCAGAGTCTTCAACTGTCGAATCTCGCCAGCTGGGCGTCCGGGCAGTTCGTCGTCGGGCCTTCGATTACGTTGCCGATATTCGAGGGAGGCCGTCTGAAGGGTACGCTGCAACTGCGTGAAGCACAACAACAGGAAGCCGCCATCGTCTACCGGCAGACGGTGCTGCGCGCGTGGCGGGAAGTCGACGATTCGCTCGTCACCTACGACGCCGAACAACGCCGCCGCGATCGGCTCGCCACGGCCGTCAGCATGAACGAGCGCGCGCTGGCCGTTGCGCGGGAACGCTACAAGGCGGGCGCGCTCGACTATCTCGACGTGCTGAACGTGCAGCGGCAATTGCTCGAAGCGCAGAGCAATCTGCAGAAGAGCAAAGCCACCGCCGCGACCAATCTGATCACGCTCTGTAAAGCGCTGGGAGGGGGATGGGAGTCGACCTACGGCGGATAACGGGCAACGTGCCGCCCGCCGTTCAATACTGGAACCGGATCGCGGCATGTCGCTGCGAATACCGGAGCGAACGAACAACAAGGAGCTTGTCATGCGCGATTCAACCCATTCAGCCGATAGTGCCGCCACGCCCGCATTCGCATCGCGCGGCAAGATCGTCATGATGGCGATCATCGCCGGCGCGGTGATCACCAACATTTACTGCACGCAGCCGATCCTTCCGCTGATCGCCGCGGGTCTGCGCGTCGACGTGACGACGGTCGATCTCGTCGCCGCCGCGGCACTGCTCGGTTTTTCGAGCGGGCTCGCGTTGCTGCTGCCGCTCGGCGACCGGTTCGATCGCCGCAAGCTGGTGCTGATCCAGATCGCGCTCGCCTGCGTGTTCGGCGTCGCGGCGGCCGTCGCGCCCGGCATCTGGGCGCTCGTCGCGGCGTCGTTCGGCCTCGGCATCGTGAGCTGCGTTCCGCAGCAGCTGGTGCCATTCGCCGCCGTGATGTCGTTGCCGAGCGAGCGCGGGCGCAACGTCGGCACCGTCGTGAGCGGGATCATGGTCGGCATCCTGAGCGGCCGTACCATCGCCGGCGTGATCGGCGCGGCGTATGGATGGCGCGCGGTGTACGTCGCCGAAGCGGCCTTCATGGTGCCGGTCTGGATCGCGGCCGCGGCGCTGCTGCCGCGCGGCGTGCCGTCGACGAATCTCTCCTATGGGCGACTGCTCGCTTCGCTGTGGCCGCTCGCGCGGGACAATCGGCCGATCCGCGAATCGATGCTGATCCAGGCCCTGCTGTGGGCCTGCTTCAACGGGTTCTGGGTCAATCTCGCCGCGCTTCTCGCGAGCGGACCGTGGCATCTCGGCAGCGCATGGGCAGGCGGCTTCGGCGTGATCGGCGCGGCCGGCGCGTTCGCCGCTTCACTGGGCGGCAATGCGACCGATCGGGTCGGGTTCCGCAAGGTGATCGGCGCTAGCATCGGCATCGTCACGCTCGCGTATCTGCTGCTGTCGGGCGCGGCGAGCTCGCTGACGCTGTTGATCGTGGGCGTGATCGTGCTCGATATCGGCGTGCAGTCCGGTCTCGTATCGAACCAGACGCGCGCGTTCGCGGTCGATCCGAAAGCGCAGGGCCGTATCAATAGTCTTTATATGACGGCCACCTTTTTCGGCGGTGCTGTCGGCGCGACGGTCAGCGGCTGGTTGATGACACGCTATGGCTGGACGGGCATCGTCGCGTTCGGTATCGCGCTCGGCAGTCTCGCCGCCGCGATTCACTGGATCGGCACGCCTCGCGGGACGGCGGTCGAGGTCCAGGCGAGCCCGGATTGATCGCGAGCCGCCGCCTGGTTCGAACGTAGATGACTGGTGAGGTGAAACATGAAGTTCTCGATGAAAACTGAAATCCGTGCAGATGATGTTACGAGGCTCGAGCATGCGATGAAGTCGGTCGATCCCGACGCGAAAGTCGCGGTCGACGTTGGCACGCAAAGGGTGAGTGTCGACTCGTGGCTGATGCCCGAGGAATTTCTCGTCGCGTTCTACGACGACAACTACGAGGTGGCCATCAAGGAGTGGTGACACGAGCGACGCTCGCGCGCGTATCGCGGAGGGCGGATCGCTAACGCCAGGCATGCGCTGCGGCGCGATTGCCGCCGCCATCCGAAGCCGCTTCGTCGTAACCGACCGCCGCGCCGACGAATGGCCTGGATCCGGCCCATCCTGGCCCATGAACGAACCTTTTGTCCGCGCAAGCCGCGTCGATTGTCGTCAGAATCCAAAGGACCGGTTCCACGCGAGTCAGGTATGAGCAAAAACCCGAAAATTGCCGTGCAGGAAATACAGAAAGCACCGCTTGCCGGTGAATCGATGTCGGGTGCCGACATCATCTTGCGCGTGCTTGGCGAACAGGGCGTCGATACCGTGTTCGGCTATAGCGGCGGCGCGATCCTGCCGACCTACGACGCAGTGTTCCGTTTCAACGAACTGCATGCGGACGATCCGGCGCGGCAGATCAACCTCGTCGTACCCGCCAACGAGCAGGCCGCGGGCTTCATGGCCGCGGGCTATGCGCGCGCCAGTGGCAAAGTAGGCGTTTTCATGGTCACGTCAGGCCCTGGCGCGACGAACGCGGTGACGCCGATCGCCGACTGCAACGGCGATTCGGTCCCGGTCGTGCTGATCTGCGGACAGGTGCCGCGCGCCGCGATAGGCAGTGATGCGTTCCAGGAGGCGCCGGTGTTCAACATCATGTCGGCGTGCGCGAAGCAGGTGTTTCTCGTTACCGGTCCGGACAGGCTCGAACAGACGCTGCGCACCGCATTCGAAGTCGCGCGCACCGGGCGCCCCGGCCCCGTCGTCGTGGATGTGCCGAAAGATATCCAGAACTGGACCGGCACGTGGCAGGGACAGGGCACGCTCGCGTTTCGCGGATACTCGGATCGTCTTCGCAAGGTGGCCAAAGGCGCGCATCTCGACGACCGCAAGCGCCGCGACTTTTTCGATCTGCTCGCGCAAAGCCGGCGTCCGCTGCTGTATGTCGGCGGCGGCATCATCACGGCGGGGGCGACCGAGGAGCTGCGGGAATTCGCCGAGCGTTACCGGATCCCCGTGGTGCACACGTTGATGGGGCTCGGCACGATATCGGTGAAACACGAACTGGGTCTTGGCATGCTCGGCATGCACGGGGCAGCCTGTGCGAACTATGCGGTGGAAGATTGCGATTTTCTGATTGCGGCGGGCGCGCGGTTCGACGATCGGGTCGCTGGTGGCCGCCCGCACGCCTTTGCGCCGCGAGCGCGCTACGTCGCGCACATCGATATCGACGAGGCGGAAATCAACAAGGTGAAACGCGCGCACTGGACCCATGTGGGCGATGCGAAGAATGCGTTGCTGTCGCTGATGGAGCACGATGCGCAGGTCGAGGCTCCGTCAGCGTGGCTCGACCACATCGGCGAACTGAAGCGGCACTACTGCATGAACTACGACCGCAACAGCCCGCTGATCCAGCCGCAGTTCGTCGTCGAAAAACTCAGTGAGATCACGGGCGGCAGGGCCATCGTGACCACCGGCGTTGGCCAGCACCAGATGTGGGCCGCACAGTTCTTCGACTTCGTCGAGCCGCGAAGCTTTCTGAGCTCGGGCAGCATGGGCACGATGGGCTTCGGGCTACCCGCCGCGATCGGCGCGCAGATAGGGCGCCCGGATGCCCTCGTGATCGACATCGATGGTGACGGCAGCATGCGCATGAATATCGGCGACCTCGAGACGGCGACCACGTATGGCGTACCGGTCAAAGTGCTGCTGCTCAACAACGTCGGTGACGGGATGATCCGGCAGTGGCAACGTCTCTTTTACGACGGACGCTTATGCGTGAGCGACAAGTCGCTTCATCGGAAGGACGTTGTGATGGCGGCGCAGGCCGACGGGTTCGAGTTCGCGCGGCGCGTCGAATCGCTCGCTGAACTGGAAGAGAAACTCCGGGCGTTCATCGAATTCGCCGGACCGGCGTTCCTCGAAGTCATGATCGACCAGAACGCCGATGTGTTTCCAATGGTCGGGCCGGGACAAAGCTATGCGGAGATGATCACCGGGCCTTTCACCCCGTCTCGCGATCAGCGGGAGGCTGGCGGCAAGCATGCAGTGCGTCAGGCGGCGTCGGATATGTTCTAGGTGAAGTGAGCCGGCTTTGGGCCGGCTCGCGAGGCGTTTGGAGGCGTTTCGAGGCCCGCGCCGCGAAGCCGGAAGGGCATGCGTCACGCGTGGCGCGCGTCGATCAGGCGGGCAGGATTTCGGCGATGACGACGATCACGACAGCGGCGTCGGCGGGACCCTGGCTATGCGAGAACGCTGAACGCGCATGTCCCGCTTTGTCGCCGAGCACGGCAGCGAACAGATCCGAAGCGCCGTCGACCACGGCGGGCTGCCCGTAGAATCCATCGGCGGAACTGACGTGCCCCTCGACGCGAGCGATGTGATGCAGGCGCTCGAAACCGCCGAGATGACGCGAGATCTGCGCGAGTACGTTGAGCGCGGCGAGTTGGGCAGCCTTGCGGCCCTCTTCGAGCGTCAGGTTCTCGCCGACACGCCCCGAATAGACCATTTTGCCGTCGGACAGCGGCACCTGTCCCGAGATGAAAAGCAGGTTTCCGGCTTCGCTGACAGCCGTATAGCTGCCCAGCGGTTGCGCAGGAGAGGGCAGTTCGAGACCGAGTTCTGCGAGTTTCTGTTGGACGGACATGGTGGGCTCCTTGAGTGTGGCGGCGTCGCCGATGTCGCCGGCCACGGCGACATAGTCGGCCTCGACGGCCGGTGCGATGGAACGAGCCGTCGCGTGATTGATCCGGCCTGCTGGCCGTTCGAATCGATGGACCCGATGGAGGGCACTGTACGTGCATCCGCCGCGAATTCGAACACACACCGTGGACAAAGAGTCTTGCGCCACGAGAACAGATCTCGTGGAACCGTGCGGCTAGAGCCAGCGCCAGATGCCCGCTGGCCAACCGGAGAGCGGGATATGCGCCCAGGTCGCGACGAGCCAGAAAACGACGCCGCCCACCAGCGCGTGCATGCCGAACCCGCCCAGCCGCGCGCGGCCGGCGGCGATCGCCGCGAACGGCAGATAGCTCGTCTTCGATTCCCATGCGGGCCACAGATCGGGTTGCAGCCGCCGTTTCTTGCGGTCCTGTAGCGCGGCACCGACCAGCGCGAGGATGATGATCGCCCCGGCGAGCACGATGTTCCGGGTGACCGGGAACACGGCGATATGGCACAGTCCCCAAAGCGCGAACGACCACATCATCGGGTGACGGGTCACTGCGTACACGCCGCGCGCCGCGTCGGGAAACGCGGTGGGCCGGCCGCCGGTGGGCAACGCCGGGTTGCGGATCAGGGAGCCCATCAGAAGGATCGACGCGATCAGCATGAGCACGGTCACAACTGCCCACAGCCCGTTGCCTGCCGGCCATAGCGGATCGGAGACGGGCGTCCTGTCGTAAGCCATGACCATCCAGCCGAACGTCAGTATCGCAATCAGCGAATAGACGCCCATGGCACCCCGTTCGCCGATTGCCCGGACCATACCCGCCCGCAGCGGATGGGACAGGAGAAAGTGGCTGGCGACAAAAGCGAATGCCGCCACGACGAGTGTGTCGATGCTTTCCATTGGCCCGGCTCCTCAAGTCAGATGATCGGTCGACCGCGTGCATTGCGAGAATACTACTTCGCGCGCCACAACGAATGCAGCGATCGCTTCGCGAGTTTCGATTGCCGCGCGCCGCAAAACCTTGATTGGCAGTGTCGTCGTCGCAATGGCCGCGACACTCGCCATCGCATCGACTGCCCAAGCGGGGCAATGGGCCGCCAACCATCCCCGGCGCGTCGAAGTGAACAACCGTCTTGCCAACCGGAACAATCGCATCCGTCGAGAGGTTCAGGATCGGCAAATGTCGAGAGGCGAGGCTCGTAGTTTGCATAGCGTCAACGCCCCCGAGTATTAGAGACGCCAAACGATTGCGACTGAATCGATGCTCCGGGAACGCAGCTGGTGCTATCTCGAGCGCGGTCGAGCCGCTTGCACAGGGCCGTTCGCGTCTCGTCGACAAGATGCCGGCCAATTTCCTGCATGCCGGGCTGATTCCGCTGATCCTGCCGGGCGCGCGCATCATTCACGCGCGGCGCAACCCGGTCGACACTGTCTTTCCTGCTACACGAAACTGTTTGCGGGCGATCAGCCGTTCGCTTACGAGCTGACCGAACCCGGCGAGTATTACCGTTACTACGAGCGGCTCATGGCACATTGGCGCAGCGTGCTACCGGCCGGCCGCTTCATCGAGGTCGATTACGAAGCGGTCGTCGATGACCTCGAAGGCGAGGCGCGACGTCTGGTGAATTTTCTCGACCTGCCCTGGGATGATGCTTGTCTGCGCTTCCATGAAAACCGTCGGGTCGTGCGCACCGCCAGTCTTAATCAGGTGCGTCAGCCGATCTATAGGAGCTCGAAAGGTCGCTGGAAGCCGTATGAGGCTTATCTTGGTCCATTGCTGGAGGCGCTGGGCAGCACGGGATAAGAGGGTTGCGCGTAGCGCATTCGATGTTTCGGGAAGTTCATCCCGACTTACCTGGCTGCCAATCCGTCGACGCGATGAGTTAAACGCCTCATGTATTGCGCTGAAACGAAGCGAGGGATCGCATTATGTGAAGGTAAACCCGCCGAGCGCATATAGCTCAGGGTGACTATCATAGTGATGTCCTATTTCAATGACATTGACAATATGGTCGCCTCCGAAATTCGGGTCATACTGGCTGATGACCACCCCATGATGCTGATCGGTATCGAACACGAGTTTGCAGAGGTGAGCACGATCCGACTGGTAGGGAAAGCCAGCAACTCGACTGAACTGATCGCGCTTCTCACGAACACGCAATGTGACGTTGTCGTATCCGATTACGCGATGCCTGCGGGCGAATACGGTGATGGAATTGCTCTGTTTTCGTTTATAAAGCGCCGGTATCCTGACATCAAGATTGTTGTGCTGACGATGCTGGACAACCCGGCAGTAATACGTGCGCTCGTGACGCAATGTGTAACGTGCATCGTGAGCAAGTCCGACGCTGCCACCCACCTTATCCCCGCCGTTCATGCCGTCCATCATGGCGGCAAATATTATTCGCCGACCATCAACGAGATCGTCCAGTCGATTGACTGGAACCGCCGGGGCAGGGGCTCCTCGGACGTCCTGAGTCAGCGCGAATCCGAAGTTGTGCGCCTTTTTGCATCGGGCCTGACGGTAAACGAAATTGCCGAACGGCTGAGTCGCAGCAAGAAAACCATCAGTACTCAGAAAATGAAAGCGATGGAAAAGCTCGGTATTGAGCGAGAAGTCGATCTGTTCCGATATGCGTTGGATAATGGAATGGTGACTTCGGCGCAGAAAACATCGGACAGTCCTCCTTCCACAGAATGAACACAGGAAGCGACCCTGCGCTTTCATCGCGCTGCTCGAAAAACCGTCAACCTTCTTTGTGCGGGGGAATTGAAGCGAGTTACCGCTTGGCAACCGACGTCAGGTTGTCCGAAATAACTTAATTGCTAGAGTCCCGTTCACTGCAACTCTATCCTTGGGTGCGGCAAGTGGCCAAGGCAGGTTCTAGAAGGGCAGTTCAACTGCCACTTTGTTCCCACGAAGGAAGTCTGGGGATCGTGAAAAAGCGGGAGAGGGCACACGCACCCTTTCCCGCCGACCGCTTACCACTGATACGAGGCACCAATCCCGGCAGTCGTGCCACCCGCGGACATCCCAACACCCGCTTTCACCTTGATGTTGTCCTTGATACGAGCCGTACCGCCCAGCGCGATCGCCTGATAACCGTTGTAAGTCGCTGCCGCGATACCGAACGACAATTTCTTGCCTTGATCGACTTCTGGAATCATCGTCAGCGCGGTAGCGGCGGCGATTCCCGAGTAGGCGTTCCTGGCGAGATTGTTGACCGCCTGGTTGGTCGCGTTGATACGCTGATCGGTGTAGTTGTTGGCCTGCTGAACGCCTTGTGCGACCGAGCTGTTCATCTGACCGACATTGACTGCATCCGTGTCTGCAGTACCCGCTGCGACGTTGGTGATCTGGCGTTCGTGACCCGCTGAACCCACCGACACCGAGTTATCGCGATCCGTCACCGAGCCCTGACCCAACGCCACCGAGTTCGCATTGCCAGCCTGCGAGCCCGTGCCGATCGCCGTCGAGTTGACGCCGGTCGCCGCCGCATTGGTGCCCACTGCCACCGCGTTCTCCGCTGCGGCGCTGGCGTTTGCCCCGACCACCGTGCTGCCCGCACCGGTACCCGGCATCGCCGCATTAGCCACTGCGTCATTGTTGCGGTCCGACGACGACACATCCGGGGTGACCGGCTGGATGTTCGACACCTGGGAACCGAGATCCTTCACCTGCCCGTTGAGATCCGTCACCTGGTCCTGCAACGCCGACAGCTGGCCGAAGTTCACCGCGTCGTACTGGCTCGTGCCGTTCGCCACATTGGCCAGGATCACCGGACCTGCGCTCTGGCCACCACCCAGCGTCACGGAACCAAAGTTCACCGAGCCGTCGGCGTTACGGTCGTACTGCACCGCGCCCGACAGCTGCGTGCCGACATCGCCCACCTGGGTCTGCAGCTTCGTGATGTCCGTGGTGTTCTGCGTGACCCGGTCATCCAGGTTGGTGACGGCATCGCCTACGCTATGCACGGTCGTACCACCCACGCTGTAGCTCGGCGCGCTGACCGTACCGTCCGCGTTCACGGTCGAGCCGCCACCCAGACCAGCGGCCACGCTCGCCGAGTTCGCATACAGCTGGCTGCCGTTGACGGCTTCCTTGCTGCCCGCTGCAATCGCACCGTCGGCAACGCCGCTCAGCGTGCGCGCGCCATCGGTGCCACTGAAGTCCACCGTCGTGCCGTCCAGGTCCCTGGCCACCGTGATGGCCTTGCTGGTCGCGTCCTGCTGCACCAGGCCGACGCTGCCGCCGTCCAGCTGCTGCGTCAGGTTCGTGACCGAGCCTTCCACGTTGGTCACGCGGCCGTCGATGCCGGTGATCGCCGTCGTGTTGGCCGCAACGTTCGTCGCGTTGGCGGCGATGTTCGTCGTGTTGGCCGCAATGCTGGCCGTGTTGGTCGTCACGTTCTGGTTGGTCGCGTGCAGCTGCGAACCATTCACCGCTTCGGTGCTGGTGTCGCTCAGCGCACCGGCCTTCACGCCGCCCAGCGAGCGAACGCCATCGGTGCCACTGAAGTCCACCGTCGTGCCGTCCAGGTCCCTGGCCACCGTGATGGCCTTGCTGGTCGCGTCCTGCTGCACCAGGCCGACGCTGCCGCCGTCCAGTTGCTGCGTCAGGTTCGTGACCGAGCCTTCCACGTTGGTCACGCGGCCGTCGATGCTGGTGATCGCCGTCGTGTTGGCCGCAACGTTCGTCGCGTTGGCGGCGATGTTCGTCGTGTTGGCGGCGATGCCGGCCGTGTTGGTCGTCACGTTCTGGTTGGTCGCGTGCAGCTGCGAACCGTTCACCGCTTCGGTGCTGGTGTCGCTCAGCGCACCGGCCTTCACGCCGCTCAGCGTGCGCGCGCCATCGGTGCCACTGAAGTCCACCGTCGTGCCGTCCAGGTCCCTGGCCACCGTGATGGCCTTGCTGGTCGCGTCCTGCTGCACCAGGCCGACGCTGCCGCCGTCCAGCTGCTGCGTCAGGTTCGTGACCGAGCCTTCCACGTTGGTCACGCGGCCGTCGATGCTGGTGATCGCCGTCGTGTTGGCCGCAACGTTCGTCGCGTTGGCGGCGATGTTCGTCGTGTTGGCGGCGATGCCGGCCGTGTTGGTTGTCACGTTCTGGTTGGTCGCGTGCAGCTGCGAACCGTTCACCGCTTCGGTGCTGGTGTCGCTCAGCGCACCGGCCTTCACGCCGCCCATCGAGCGCGCGCCATCGGTGCCACTGAAGTCCACCGTCGTGCCGTCCAGGTCCCTGGCCACCGTGATGGCCTTGCTGGCCGCGTCCTGCTGCACCAGACCGACGCTGCCGCCGTCCAGCTGCTGCGTCAGGTTCGTGACCGAGCCTTCCACGTTGGTCACGCGGCCGTCGATGCTGGTGATCGCCGTCGTGTTGGCCGCAACGTTCGTCGCATTCAGCGTAGTACGGCTGTCGATGTTGGTAATTGCATCACCGATATTGCTGACCGTCGTGCCACCCACACTGTAGCTCGGCGCGCTGATCGCACCGGTCGTCGGGTTATAGACAGCATCACCGCCGAGCGCTGCTGCCGCACTGGCGCCAATGCTGTTCGACTTTGCCGCTTCCGATTGCAACTGGCTAACATTCACTGCATCCGTTGCAGCCGAACCCGCCGCCACGTTCGTCACGCGACGTTCACTGCCCGACGAACCCATCGACACTTCGCCGCTGGCCGTGCCCGACAGTGCAGTGGTACCCGGGTTGTAAGCTGCTGCGCCAAGGTCGGCCGTCGTGGTCGAACCCGCACCCAGGGCCACCGAGTTAGCCGCCGATGCAGAGGCGCCATGACCCAGTGCCACTGAGTTATCCCCTGCCGAATCAGCGAGCAGACCCATCGCAACTGAGTAGTTCCCTGTCGAAGTGGCGTATGCACCCATCGCCATGGAGGCAGTACCTTCCGAAGTAGCTAGCTGACCGATTGCAATGCCAGCGTCGCCTGTGCTAAGTGCGCCAAACCCCAAAGCGACTGAGTTCCTAGCCGATGCGCTCGCCTGAAGGCCGAGTGCTGTCGCCCCGTCCCCGCTCGCATTGGATTCTGCGCCGACGGCTGTGGAGCCCTCCCCACTAGCCGCGGCGCTTGCGCCGATTGCGCTTGACTGTACCGCGTTGGCGATTGCATCGCGACCAATTGCAGTCGTCTTGTCCGCAGTGGCCCTGGCGTTATCACCGAGTGCCGCAGCACCATCGCCGACTGCGTTCGCATTCGTGCCGATAGCCGTAGCACTATATGCACCTGCCGACGTACCAGAAGTTGCGAAAGCGTTATACCCCATAGCTATGCTGTTGATATTCGTACCATCAGTCTGTGCCCCTGAGCCAATTGCAATCGAATGTAATCCCTTGGCGACACCTCCGCCCGCGTTGTACTGGGCGTGCGCTGCCGGCGCCCACGAGGCTGCGGCCACAACCGCAGTCGCTACAACTGCACAAACCTTTGCCTTGTTACGCTTGCCGCGCGCAACAGCATTCTCGGAAGTTGCCACCCACGACCCAAGGGCTTCATTCCAGATAGTGCGATAGGACTTGTTCATGACATGATTCCGTTTAAAGTTTGAAAAGTAATTGAGTTATGCGAACTAATGCCAAATCGCCGTTGCCGTTTTTTGCCGTTCAATATCAGCTGCAAAAAGGAGGCATAACGTTCCCCCAAGCTCATGGCCGCCGTAAGAATCGGCCAGATTCTGTCGCGTCACTCGGGGATTGGCCTGTGCTGAATCTCTCTAACTGGGTTCAGTCTATATTTTTGAGATGGGGCGAAAATAGGTCGTGTCTGAATCGGCGCTGGCCGGTATTTGAGCGCTGCAGCGCTTGAGATGGCGGTGCCGCCTGTTATTGCGGACGGCATGGCAACTTCAGAAATCTTGACCGCGCGACAGGTAGTAGAAAGAGGCGCCCTTTGTGTTTCATCAAATATCGGCACTCCAGCGACGTCCGTCGCCCATGCTTGCGCCGACGAGTGCAACTGCGCGCTGAAGGGGATTGAGTCGAGCATCGCCGAACAGGCGACCACCAGTAGTCGATCCGAGGGCAGGCGCAAGCCGCAAACACTGCCCGCCGCAGGCGGCTCGATCGACGTCAAACACGCAACCGGTCGGAATCGCCGTATGATGCTGAAACCATCCCTTGCGTCCCTGATCCAGGTCCGCCATGCCATCAAAGAGCACAGATTCCAGCGGGCATGAACGCGTGGTTTATACGCCCACCGGCGATTCGCGCGTTGATGAGCCGGGCAGACTGAATCGCTATCAGCGGACGCTCGTCATGGGGGCAGGGGTCGCTGTCTCGTTTGTGCTGGTGCTGTTGACCGGCGTCGTGCTGAAATCGGCGGTTACGGACTACATCGAGGATCGCTATACCGATTTCGCTCTACGGCAGACTCGCCTGCAACTGGAGTTTCTGGAGCGGGAAAGAACGCTGAGAGCCGCCATCCTGCATGAAGAGTCGACGTGGGGCACGCGTGCTCCTCCACCCGCGACCCTCATCGACGAGTTTGCCGCGCAGCATGGACGAGTCGTTCTGCAGAGGCACAGGAATTTCGACCCGGTGATGATGCTCGGCGATGTGGGTCCGTCGCAGCACGCATCGGCGTTCGCGCCGTATCTGGCGCTCGGTGTTGATTTTGACTATCGTCTCGGACCTTGGGCCAAGGTGCAGACCAGTGCCGTGTCAGGCTATTTCTATTCGCCTGACCGGCGGTTCCTCGGCATTGTTCCTGCTCCGGCATCCGGCGATCTGCTCAAGCAGAGCGGCGCGCAAGACGTCCACGAGCTTCTCGATCGCATTGCACCGGATATCGGCGACCTGACCGACCCAACTGTGGTCAAGCGGTTAGGTGAGGACAGGAGTGCGACATGGTTTCCGCCAGCCACCGATCCCTTTAGCGAACAGCCCGCCATCCGGCTGGTCATGCCGGCCTTTAGCGACGGCAAGATATTCCTCGTGGCTGTCCGCAAGATCTACGTGGGCCATCTGATCGAAATGATTACCGGGGAGGAGCGCTACGATGAACAATCGCTGCTGCTCGATTCCGCCGGCAATGTGATCCTCAGCACAGCCAAGCCGGGTACCGGCGCCGCGCTGACGCAACGGATTCTCAATTCCCGTGCGCAAGGGATGCAACCCGCCGGAGGAGTCCATCGCTCCCGGAATGGATTGTTCATGGCCAGTGCGGAGGTAACGGACTCCGGCTGGACGCTCGTTCACGCGTTCACGTGGCGCACCATTTTGCGTGACATAGGTGCACGCCTCGCCGTTTACCTTGCCGCGATGCTGCTGGTCGTGACTTTCATGTGGGTGCTTCTGTTGATGCTCGATCACAAGCTGTTCAGGCCCGACTACGAACGTTCGCAGCGAATATTCGAAAGTGAAGCCCTGAACCGCACGATGGTTGCTGCAGCACCGTCGGGATTCGCGCTGCTGTCTTTCGAGCAGGGCGATATTCTGCTGCAGAGCAACCTGATGCGTACCTACGAAGCGAATACGCATCCGGATGAACCAGGCTTGCACACCCGCCTGCTCGGTCTCTATGACCGCAGCCCCGGCGCGCCCGCGTGGCAGTCCGATCTGGAGATGCCGCTCAGACTTGCCGACGGCCGCGTGGACGATCTGCTAGTGAGTATGGTGCGTACCAGGTATCGTGGGAAAGAGGTGCTGCTTTGCAGTTTTTCCGACATTACGACTCTGAAGAACACGGAGCGCAAGCTGGACGAGGCGCGTGCGGCAGCGGACGCCGCCAACGAGGCGAAATCTGCGTTCCTCGCGATGATGGGCCACGAAATACGTACGCCGCTCAATGCCATTCTCGGCAACCTCGAGTTGCTCGGACGCTCGCCGTTGTCACCGTCGCAGGAGGAGAGAGTAGGGGTCATCACGTCGTCGTCCACTGC
Organism: Paraburkholderia sp. CI3; assembly: GCF_050436505.1. NCBI lineage: Bacteria > Pseudomonadati > Pseudomonadota > Betaproteobacteria > Burkholderiales > Burkholderiaceae > Paraburkholderia > Paraburkholderia sp. CI3. The sequence continues at coordinate 898,353 of NZ_JBNDMI010000004.1, read as the reverse complement.
GCTGCTAGGGATCATCAACGACATTCTCGATTTTTCGAAGGTCGAGTCTGGCCAGATGACGCTCGAGTCGATCAGTTTCGATCTCGGTGATGTCATTCGACAAGTGGGTGCGATGTTCGAACCCATCGCGCATGCGAAGGGACTCGAATTCGACTGCGTAATCGACGATGCGCTCGCGCCGCACTATCTGGGTGACCCAACGAGAATCCGGCAGATCGCGGTCAATCTGGTCAGTAATGCGATCAAATTCACTGCTACTGGCGACGTACTGCTCGAGGTTTACCTCAAGGACGACACGGTCGACGATTCGCCCATCGTGATTGGCGTGAGCGACACCGGCATCGGCATGACGCCCCAGCAGCAGGAGACGCTATTTCATGCATTTTCCCAGGCCGATTCGTCGATTGCCAGGCGCTATGGCGGAACAGGACTCGGACTTGCGCTCTGTCTGCGCCTGACCGAATTGATGCATGGCACGATCCAGGTGAAGAGTGAGTTGAATGACGGCAGTACCTTTGTCGTGACGTTACCCATTCCGGTGAGTACTGACACACCGGTCGTCGCCCCAGACGATAGCAAAGCCAAATGGGAGTCCACCGGACTCGACACACACGCCGTTCACATTCTTGTGGTCGACGATCAGCTTGCAAATCGGGAGTTGATCACCGCGCAACTTGCTACGCTGGGATACGAGGCCAATATCGCCGATAGTGGCGGGGCGGCAGTGCGGCGCTTCAATGAGCGCCACTATGATCTTGTGATGACCGACATCAATATGCCTGGGATGGACGGGTACGCGCTCGCGCGGTGTCTGCGCGACCAAAGCGCGACGGTGCCGATCATCGCCATTACTGCGCAAGTGGGTGCGGAAGAGCGTTCGCGATGCAAGAAGGCGGGAATCGACGAGGTCCTGCTGAAACCCGTCCTGCTTGGCACCATGGATGCGACGGTGAGGCGGCTGGTCAAGGAGGCCGGCAAACGCCCCGCAAGTGACACTGCAGCCAGGCTCGACATTTCGCATGGGCCATTGCCCGAGCCCATCCATGCTGCGATGAGCCAGGCAGTGAAGGAATCGCTCGAGGCGCTGTATGTCGCCATTGAACGGGTCGATATAAAAACGGTGCTGGCCCATCTTCATTCGCTACGCGGCTCCTTCGCGATGATTCAGGAGACCGAGGTGGCCAATGCGTGTGCACAGATGGAGCAGCAAGCCAGAGATAACGACATTCCTGCCGTCAAGGATGGGCTCGATCGTTTCGAACCACTCGCTTATTCGACGCTCGCGCGGCGCATGATAAGCGCGTAGCCAGAGTCGACGTCCTTTCCGACGATGCTGTCGTTCGTGTCTTTCCGCCCATCATAGCGGACCGCCTTACTGCAACAGAACCCTGAGGTTTGTATTTGGCCTAATGAGCCGCAAGATCATGCGGCTTGCGAAAAAGCGGGATGTGACCTATTCATTTCTCTTCATACGCCACGATGGGACCCAGCTCGCCGAAATTGGCGAACTGCTAAAGTCAGACGCATCCGTCCAGTGATTGACAAGGTGCGTTGAAATTTGACTCGCACAACAACTCGTCGCAAGGCGTAGCGGCGGGTAGAGCCGTTAGGCGGCAACGGTCCTAGAAGGCATTGTCGACCGGTTCTGGTGCACCGTCGTTGGCTACAGAGCGGTATCCTGCCTCGACGACAGCGATCGCATGCTCGGCCTCCCGCAACCCTGCAACGGGAGGACAACCATTCGCCAGATCGGCCCAGCTGCGCTTTAAGAACACCGAATAAAACGCGTCCGTGTTGTACTCCACCTTCGTGGCGCGCCCCTGCTGTTGGCCCCGCGCTTTGATGTAAAGCTGGTCGGCATAACCCCGGACGTAGGAGGAGGTATGCGAGATGGAAAACGCGAAGTCTCGCTGATCCTCCGCTGTTGATGGATACAGGTAACCCGTTTCAACCACGCCGATTTGTCCCGCAGCGTTTCGGCACGTGAACACGGCTTGCTCCTCGACGGTCACATCAGATCGATACGTTCGCATCTGCGCCGAGACGTGGGTGATGGGGCTGTTTGTGAGGGATGAGATCAGGTCAATGAAATGAACCCCGACATTCAACGTGGACCCTCCACCTGCGTGCCGTTTATCCAGCATCCAGCTGCACCCGCCGCGCTCATACCGAGCTATCGGGCCAACGATGAACCTGAACGCGAGATGCTGGAATCCCTCCGGCGTAAATCCATTCGCGGGCAAAAGACGGGTAGCCAGATCGCTCACGCGCATGATGAAGGGAACACTGACGTACACGCCGTGCTTCTCCGAGAGTTGCCGGACCCGGCGGACCTCCTGGAGATTAAGCCCGCAAGGCTTCTCGATGAGAAACGGAATGCCGCGGGTAATCAGCCGCTCGGCGAGTTCCGCCATCTCCGAGTGGCGGCTGAATACCAGGGCAAAGTCGAAATCCTCGTTGAGGAGATCTTCGTTAGAGCCGTATAGCTTGCACTTCAGCCGGTCCGCGACTGTTGATCCAGCAAACGAGGCAGTATCTGAAATACCGACAACCTGGACACTGGGATCTCGCAACGCGGAGAGATAGAGGGGAAAGTGCCAGTGGCTGACGTCGAAAACAGCAATTCTCATAAGGGGCTCCACAGCAGTGCGATCATCGAGGCCATCAATCCATGTAGGAGCCGCCATTCACACTGAGTGTCTCACCGAAGATGTAGCTTGCATCATCTGAGACGAGAAAGGCAGCGGCCCGTGCAATCTCCTCGGGGCGCCCAAGGCGGCCCGAGGGAATGTTAGAGAGGGTCGTCGCCTTCATCTCGGGGCTCATCCCATCGGTAAGTTCCGTCGCGACGAGGCCTGGCGCGATTGCATTGACGTTGATGCCAAAAGGTGCCGCGTAGCGTGCGAGCGATTTTGTCAGTCCGATGATTCCAGCCTTCGCAGCGGTGTAATGTGCGTTGCCACTGAAGTCGCCACGCTTGCCGGCCACTGAACTGACGTTGACGATCTTTCCGTACTTTTGCGCCTTCATCGACGCGAGAACGGCCTGGCAGCAGCTGAACGAGCCTTTGAGATGGACGTTGATCATCCGATCCCATTTCTCCGGGCTAATCTCGGGAAAACTGACGAAGTCGCCAATTCCAGCGTTGTTAATCAGGATATCGACGCGACCATGGTCCGCAAGGAGCCGGCTGAAGGCCTCCTCGACCTGGTTTGTATCAGCCACGTCGAAAGCGACGGCGCTGGCGCTTGCCCCTCGTCGCCGAATGTTTTCCGCCGCCTCGGTTGCGGGTTCAAGTGTGCGGTCATTGACGATCACATGCGCACCGCGGTCGGCGAGAACGTCGGCGATGGCGATACCCAACCCGCGCCCTGCGCCCGTGACCACGGCGATCTGGCCCGACAGGTCCTGCTGATTTAACGTCATGATCATCCCCGGTGTTGTTGGCTCGCGAGAACCTCGGAGCGCAGATGGTTTGCGAAGTCCTGCGAGTCGGCCGTTTCGGTTGCCCCCACCATCATCTCGGCACGCAGGCGATCGTAGTCGCCTTTCGGTACGGGAACCGCGTTGCGGTCGCCGAGATCGGGGAGGCGGATCCGGTATGTCTCGCGCGTGGTGAAAGCGGCGATCGCGGCCACGACACAGATGCCGAATGTCAGGGCTCCGATCTTCAGCGGAATATTCGCGGAGCCGGGGGGCGCGACCGCGACGAAGAATGCCGGGAGAAGCGCGGAAAGCGTCGTCCCGACGTTCTGCCCGATGGCCATCCCGGACACGCGCACGCGCGTGTGGAACAGTTCCGGGAAGAGGCTTGGGAATACGCCGTTGAAGCCCTGATAGGCAATGCCCCACATGAGTACCGAGAGAATCATCGCCAGCCACAGGTTATGGATGCTGATCGCGTACAGATACACAAACGAGAGCAGTCCCGCGCTGAGCGTGCCGACAAGAACTGGCGGCCTCCGGCCAATCTTGTCTGAGAGGTTGCCGACGTAGGGGATCAGAACCACCGCGCAGATATTACCCAGAACAGGAATCCACAGATACACGCCAGAAGGGAAGCCGATGCCGTACGCCGGCTGAACCGCGTAGGCGGCACCGAAGACCGCGGCGACCAGGGCGATCACGGCGGTAAGCGCCATGCAAACCACGCGCAGGATATCGTCCCAGCTCTGCCGGAATACTTCGACGACCGGCGAGGCGGGAACTTCGCCGTGTGCGCGCTCCTCGGCGAAGGCCGGGGTCTCGTCGACTTCGCGGCGAATGATGTAAGCCACAATCATGACGACGATGCTGAGCAGGAACGGAATCCGCCAGCCCCAGGAGGTGAACTGGTCCCTGGGCATGAAATGCGCGAGAGGCAGGAAGACCGCTGCCGCGAGGAGCTGTCCGGCCTGCACTCCCTGGAGCGTAAAGCTCGCGAAGTAGCCGCGCCGGCCGAACGGTGCGTGCTCGAGAATCATCGAGCTGGCACCGGAGAGCTCCCCGGCGACCGCGAAGCCCTGGATGAGGCGCAGAATCACGAGCAGCACCGGAGCCCAGATCCCGACCTGCTTATAAGTTGGCAGGATCCCGACGGCCATTGTCGACAAGCCCATCACGAACATGCAGAGAATCAGCACCGTCTTGCGGCCATGGCGGTCGCCCCAGTGCCCGAGCACGACGGCGCCCACTGGGCGGGCGATATAGCCGACACCGAAGCTCGCCAGTGAAGCGATGATCGCGACCGTTGGGTTGTCAGATGGAAAGAAGAGTTGCGGGAACACCAGCGACGCCGCGGTTGCATAGATGAAGAAGTCGTAATACTCCAATGCCGAGCCAATCCAGCCGCTGGCCGCGGCTATCTTCGACTGGCGCTTGCCGTGAGGCCTAACCAGGGTGTTCGGTTTCATGATTCGTCTCCGTTTTGATTGACTTTCTGTTGGTGCTTGTCTATTGTTGTAACACCGTTCCATTAAGAATCATGTTACGTCAATTATGAGAGTTGTCAAGGGTGCAGTTGACCGGTCGCTACAGGCGATCGAGTTGCTCGCAAGAGAAGCGCGATGGATGCGTATGTCGGACATCGCCGCGGAACTGGAGCTGGAAAAGGGGCCCGCTCACCGGGTGCTCGCGCAACTGTGCGAGCAGGGGTGGGCGGAACAGGATGAACAGACGTCCCAGTACCGTCTGACCTTGAAGCTGTCCTTGCTGGGTCAGCGTTACCTGCATGGGCTCGGGTTACCGGGTCTGGTGCAGCCCATCCTCGATGAAGTCGCAGCCCAGTGCCGCGAGCTGGTCCGGTTGACGGTCGTCAACGAAGGAACGCTCGCGTGGCTCGCGTCGTCCCAGGGCGCGGCGCCTGGCCTGATGTATTCGCCGTCGATGGACAAGCCCATCGTCTTGCACGCCACGGCCAACGGAAAGGTATGGCTGGCGACCATGTCCAACGACGAGGCGATTGAATGCGCGTTGCGCGGTGGACTCGGCAAAGCGGCCGCCGGCGGCGCATGCGCGCCGAAGGCCATCAGCAGCGTCGAGCAGCTGATTCCGGAGTTGGAGCGGACCCGGCAGCGTGGCTACGGTCTCGTTGTCGAAGAGGCCGAGCCGGGCGTCGCGGCTCTCGCGGTGCCGGTGCGTTCGCTGACTGACGGCGCGGTGGTCGGCACGATGAGTATTGCCGGACCGGTCATGCGGGTTCGGCCGGAGCGTTACGACGCCTTTTACGCGCAACTGCAGGAAGCGTCCGAGAAGCTCGGTGCCGTATGGCCGCGCCAGAGCGTCGGTGCGCATGCAAGCGAGGCGGCATGAACGCGCCGGGCGCGGCTCAGGCGCTCGAGCGACTCACCGCGTTCGATGAACACGCAGCACGTATCCTCGTCGCGGCGCGCCGGCAAGGCACGCTCGTGGAGCGCCTTCCCATCGAGCTGCGGCCCGCGAATCTGGACGAGGGTTTCGCGATCCAGCAACAGGTGGGCGATCAGCTCGGCCGGCAGGCTGGCGCGTGGAAATGTGCGCTGCCGCCGGCGGGCAAACTCATCGCCGCACCAATCAATGACGCCGTCATCCATCGAGGCGCCCAATGCCGCATTCGCGCCATGCCTGGGCAGTCCTGGGTAAGGGCAGAGCCTGAACTCGCCTGTTTGCTGGCTCGCGATCTGCCGCCACGGCGTGAAGCGTATGGCGAAGCCGAGGTGCTCGACGCTCTCGGGAATGTTCACCTCGCGCTCGAACTGCTGGGCAGTCGCTATGCGCATCCGGAGGCGCTGACGTTTCCTGAATTGCTGGCGGACGGTCTGTTCAACGCCGGTCTTGTCATTGGGCCACGCGTTCGATTGCACGAGGGCGCGACGCCGGCCGATCTCCCGGTCCAATTCACCGTCAGTCTGACTCGCGCCGGACACGACACGGTCAGTTTTGCTGGCCGCCACCCTGATCGCAGCGTGCTCGCGCCGATCGTGTGGCTCGTCAATTTTCTCCGCGTCCGCGGCCTTGGATTGCATGCCGGCCAGGCGGTGATCACGGGCTCTTACGCGGGCGTGCTCGAGTTACCGATTGGTTGTGAGTTGCATATCGGCTTCGGTGATCTCGGCACGTTGCCGATACTTTTTTTGTCTTGATAGGAGTCTTCAAATGCGTCTCGTCCGTTTCGGCCAGCCTGGTCAGGAGCATCCCGGTGTCATCGATTCGAGCGGCGCGATCCGCGATCTGACCGGCGTCGTCGACGACATCGACGGAACGACTGTTTCGCCTGCCGCCCTTGCGAAGCTGAGCGAACTCGATCTGAATCGCCTGCCCGTCGTGGAAGCGGGCACGCGCCTCGGCGCCTGTATCGGCAATGTCCGTAACCTCGTGTGCATTGGTCTGAACTACACCGACCATGCCGCCGAAACCGATACGCCGATCCCGCGGGAACCTGTCGTGTTCAACAAGCATACGGGTTCGATCAGCGGTCCGAACGATCCGGTCATCTTGCCGGCAGACGCACAAAAGCTGGATTGGGAGGTCGAACTGGGCGTGGTAATCGGCAAACCCGCCTGGCAGATCGATGAAGCCACCGCGCTCGATCATGTGGCGGGTTACTGCCTTGCCAATGACGTTTCCGAACGCGCGTATCAGCTCGAACGCGAAGGCCAGTGGACCAAGGGCAAAAGCGGCTTCTCTTTTGCGCCGCTCGGCCCGTGGCTCGTAACGCGTGATGAAGTGCCCGACCCGCAGGTGCTCGACCTGTGGCTCGACGTCAACGGCACACGTCGTCAGACCGGCAACACACGCACGATGATCTTTAACGTCGCGCATATCGTGGCGTATCTCAGCCGCTTCATGCCGCTGATGGCTGGCGACGTCATTATTACCGGGACGCCTCCCGGTGTCGGCCTCGGTCAGAAGCCGCCCATCTTTCTGAAAGCGGGCGACACCATGACCCTCGGCGGCAGCGGACTCGGCGAGCAGAGCCAGAAGGTCGTGCGGTATGCGGATTCGCTTGGCACGGCATGGGGCCGTGGCGAATATCCGTTGGCACGATAAAACGATTCGATCTGTAGAAGGAGGAGATATGAGCCTTGCTGGAACGGGCGTCGTCGCAATCTGGCATGACCTGCTGCCGGAAGCGAAGGATGAATTCTACGAGTGGCACAACCGCGAGCACATGCCGGAACGCGCCGGGATTCCGGGGTTCAGGCGCGGGCGGCGCTACATTGCGCTGGATGCGGGCCCCGAGTACTTCAATCTGTATGAAGCCGACACCGTGGAGGTGCTCGGCGCGCAGGACTACCTGCTTCGGCTCAATTCGCCGACGCCGTGGACGAAGCAGGTCGTCCCCTCGTTTCGCAGCGTGGCCCGCTCGATCTGCCATGTGGCGTATTCCGACGGCGTGGGGCAGGGCGCCAATCTCATGACGGTGCGCTTCGACGTGCCTTCCGCAGCGCGGGCCGATGTCGTGAAGGGATTGCGTCAACGGGTCTTGCCGCCGCTCGCCGACCGGCCCGGGATCACGGGCGTGCACCTGTGTCTGGCCGATGAGGCCGTCAGCAAGGTCGAAACTGCTGAGAAGAAGGCGCGTTCGGAAGGCACCCAGGTGCCGACATGGATCGTGATGATCGAAGGATGCCGTGCCGACTACGTCCGCACAACAGTGGACGCTTTCCTTGCCGGGCTCACTGCTTTGCCAGGGGCCGCTGCGGTTGCGCCGGACTCCACGCTCTATCAACTCGAGTACACGCGCTGCAAAACGCCGTGGAGCGCTGGCTGAAACGTCGTTTGAACACGGCTGCACCGCGCGCAATGCGACGTCGTGCAGCCGATCCTGAAACCGTCGTTACGCATTGAGAAACGAAGGAGCAGTTCCATGTCGTCCCCTGTTGCGGGCAAGTCCGTCGCATCGACCGCGGCCAGACCGGTTCGCGTCATTCGACTCAATCCCGCTGACGATGTCGTCATCGCCCTCGATCAGCTCATGTCCGGCACGGTGCTGGATGAGGAAGCGGTGACGGTCTCGGGATTGATCCCGCCCGGTCACAAAGTGGCGACACGCGACATCGGTGAAGGTGAAGCGGTGCACCGTTATGGCCAGATCATCGGCTTTGCGAGTCAGCCGATCCGCGCGGGGCAGCACGTTCACACCCATAATCTCGCGATGGGCGAATTCGCCCGTGACTACGCATTCAGTCAGGGCGTACGTGCCACTGTCCCGTCAACTGAATCGGCGACATTTCGCGGCATTGTGCGTGAAGACGGCCGTGTGGCAACGCGCAATTACATCGGCATCCTTACCTCGGTGAACTGCTCCGCCACGGTCGCGCGAGCCATTTCCGACTATTTCCGCCGTGACATTCATCCTGAAGCGTTGGCCGCGTTTCCGAACGTCGATGGCGTCGTCGCGTTCACCCATGGTTCGGGTTGCGCTATCGACTCCGAAGGCGACGGCCTCGCGATCCTCCAGCGCACACTTGGCGGCTATGCGTGCCAACCCAACTTCGCGAGCGTGCTGGTTATCGGCCTGGGCTGTGAAACGAACCAGATTTCGCGGCTGCTCGAAACCCAGGGGCTCAGGGAACACGACCGCCTGCGAACCTTCACGATTCAGGACACCGGTGGCACGACCCTGACTATTGCAAAAGGTATCGAACTGGTTCGGCAGATGTTGCCCGACGCGAATGACGTCAAGCGGGAAACGGTTTCGGCAAGTCATCTCACCGTTGGCCTTCAATGCGGTGGGTCGGACGGATATTCGGGCGTCACGGCCAATCCTGTGCTGGGTGCAGCCGTCGATTTGCTCGTGCGGCGCGGCGGTACTGCGATTCTCTCGGAGACGCCGGAGATTTATGGCGCCGAGCACTTATTGACCCGCCGCGCGGTAACGCCCCAAGTGGGACAGAAACTGGTCGATCGCATCAGGTGGTGGGAAGCATACGCGCAGCGGCAAGGGGCGCAGATCAACAACAATCCGTCGGCGGGCAATAAGGCCGGCGGTTTGACGACCGTCCTCGAGAAATCGTTGGGCGGCATCGCAAAGGCAGGCTCCACGAACCTGGTCGAGGTGTACGAATACGCCCAGCCGGTTAAGGCGCGCGGTCTCGTGTTCATGGACACGCCTGGCTACGATCCGGTGTCGGCGACCGGCCAGGTTGCCGGCGGTGCGAACCTGATCTGCTTTACGACGGGACGCGGTTCGGCTTACGGCTGCGCGCCCTCGCCATCGGTAAAGCTCGCGACAAACACCGCACTGTGGCACCGTCAGTCCGACGATATGGACCTGAACTGCGGAGAAGTGCTGGAAGGCAGCACAACGATCGAGCAACTTGGCGCAGTGCTGTTCCAACTGCTGCTCGACGTGGCCTCCGGGAAACGCTCCCGTAGCGAGCAGCACGGTTACGGGCAAAACGAATTCGTGCCTTGGCAAATCAGCGCAATCATGTGAGCCGCTGTTGTCCGGCACAAGTAGAGCGTGCACCGCACTGATGCTCAGCAATAACCCATACCAGGTTGGAAAAAGATTAGATGCGATTGAATGACCGATCCGCGTTGCCTGACGATCTGGAGCAGGCGGTGCTCGTGGGGCGCGCGTGGTGCCCCGATATCGGCGCGCCGTGTCCTGTTGCCGTTATCGGTGGCGAACTGGTGGATGTGTCGTCGTTCGCGCTGACGACCAGCACGCTGCTTGAGCAAGCAGAAATCGGCCTTCGGCTGAAGCAAGCCGCTGCGAACCTGCCGAGACTTGCGACACTGGACCTGGTTCTTGCCAATTCCGCCTTCGATCGGCGCGATCCGTCGACTCCTTGGCTCATCGCGCCATGTGACCTTCAGGCGGTCAAGGCGAGCGGTGTGACGTTCGTCGAAAGCCTTCTGGAGCGGGTGATCGAGGAGCGCTCGGGAGGCGACGCGAGCCGGGCCGACGAAGTGCGCGCGCGTGTCATGTCAGTACTGGGCGATCGGCTCGCAAGCGTTCGCCCGGGGTCTGCCGAAGCCGAAGCGGTGCGCCACGTACTTATTCAGGAAGGAATGTGGTCGCAGTATCTGGAAGTCGGCATCGGTCCCGATGCGGAAATTTTCACGAAAGCGCAGCCCATGTCCGTTGTCGGTACCGGCAGCGAAATCGGAATTCATGAAAATTCGCAGTGGAATAACCCGGAGCCTGAAATCGTGCTGGCGGTGACCAGCCGGGCGGAAATCGTCGGCGCTGCGCTTGGGAACGACGTCAATCTCCGGGATTTCGAAGGCCGGAGTGCACTGCTGCTCGGTAAGGCGAAGGACAACAACGCGTCAGCTTCGATTGGCCCGTTCATTCGCCTCTTCGACGGTAGATTCGGTCTCGATGATGTTCGGGCTGCGGAGCTTTCGCTACGCGTAGAAGGAACAGATGGATATGTTCTGACAGGGGCGAGCTCCATGAAACGCATCAGCCGGGACCCGACAGAACTCGTTGCGCAAGCGATGGGCTCTCACCATCAATACCCGGACGGAATGATGCTCTATCTCGGGACGTTGTTTGCACCGACCGCGGATCGTAGCGTGCCAGGGCAAGGATTCACGCATCAGATCGGCGATACGGTGACGATGTCGAGCCCGCGATTCGGTGCGCTCGTCAACACGGTCAACCATTCGCATCGCATTGCGCCCTGGGAGTTTGGGGTCGGCGCACTGCTCGCCAGCATTCTTCGTGGGCATACCGGGAAAGCGGAGTCGCAGTCGCTCCATTGCCCGTGGGTCCGCTGATATTTCATTGACTATCAGCGGACCGGCGGTTGTCAACGCAGTTGTCGCGTCACTTCAGGCAACCTGCTTTAAACGCATCCTCAAACTGGACCGTTTGCGGCTGCGTGGTCCAAGCGGTGCCCATGATGAGTTCCTGATGGCAGCAACCGCGCAAAATCTGAGAAGAATGGCGAAGTGGCTCACGCCCGAAAGTAAGCCGGCAAGCCAAGGCGTCGCGTGAGGGGCGCGCGGGTCGCCGAGTGCTTCAGGTACGTCTTCCAGTCGAGCCCGGCATTGCAGATGCGGACCTCGAAAGCAGCGCCCGCAACTGGACGCCGACTTTTTCAACACAATCGGTCAGGAAGGGTCATTCCGACGCGGTGTGCAGAATTGCTGACATTCTTTCGGCCAACGGCCGAGATTTCCAAAATGGAGTTGAACGCCGACGCTCTCCACGAAGAGCATGCTGCCGGTCGACGTCAGGCTGAGACCGGCCAACATGCGTCGTTAGATGGGGCGTGCACTGCGTTGCTCGCGCGACCATTCTCGCCGCCGAAGCGGCCCACGATCCGGCGATAACAAAGGACGTCGGTGCACTGAGCGGGCGCAACGCTCGCGCATCGGATCTTGCCCGCGCGCGATGCGGCCAAGGATCTATATGAAGCTTGCGCCTCCGTTGACGGGGATCGTTTGGCCCGTGATGAATGCGTTGCCGACGACCATCAGCACGACCTCCGCGACCTCGCTCGCTTCGCCCAAGCGCCCGACGGGCAGCCTTTCTGCGACATTGGACGCCTTAAGCGGTCCAGCCATTTCGGTGTCGATCGGTCCCGGTGCAACGGCGTTGACGGTGATCCCTTCGCGGGCGAGCCGTGCCGCATAGCCGCGCGTCAAGCCTTCGAGCCCGGCTTTCGATGCGTTGTAGTGAACGCCAACCAAGCCGGGGCCGCGGGCGGCGGCCGACGAGACGTTGACGATGCGGCCCCAGCGCCTCGCGCGCATGCCGGGCAGCACTGCCTGCGTGCAGAGAAACGCCGATTTCAGATTGACGGCGAGCGTTCGATCGAACTCCGCTTCCGCGAGATCGTCGATGTCGACGATCGTCGCGGTGCCCGCGTTGTTCACGAGCACGTCGATCAGGCCGAGGCGGTTTTCCACCTCGGCGATCATCGCTTCGACGTCGTCTCCGACCGATACGTCGGCGCATACCGCGATCGCGCGGCCTCCGGCGCGTTCGATTTCCGCGACGACGTCGGCCGCGTCGTTCTCGCGTTGCCGATAGTTGACGGCGACTGCTGCGCCGGCTGAGGCAAGCGCGATCGAAATGGCGCGTCCGATTCCGCGCGAGCCGCCGGTCACCAAGGCGACACGATCGTTTAAGTTGAGCGAATGAGCTGGCATCGTGGAACTCCTCAGTTGCGGGGGGCAGAACCGGTTGTGGCCTCGTCTGCGAGGCGTGGTGTCGCCGAGCGAGGCGTTGCCGGAAAGCATCCTAGTTTGCCCCCTTCAAAGCGTCTTCGCCGGAAAGTCGCCCTCTTGCTTTCATCGATCTTTCGGCCGTTCTGGCTTGCGGATTCAACCGGTCGATGCAACACAATAGAAGCTGCGTGAGGCAGTGACCAGCCACTTTCGGACGTTCACCCATTCGCTCAAACGGACGTTCGAACGGCGGCTTTCAGGAAGCGGACGGAGAGAGCGGCAAGAAGCATTGGTCGCCGGCAAAAGCGATAGAATGCCCGCTCTGCAAAAGACAATATTGACGGGGTAGACGGCATGGAGCGGCCGGGCGCGCAGCGTTGGCATGAGCAAACGTTTCCAGGTGTCTTTCGCGGACAACCTGAGAAGGAGCAGGCGCTCCTCCGGATATGCTTGGGCATGGTCGTGTTGATCGGCTATATCGCCGTCGCCGCGCTCCAACGCACGGCCGCCGCGTATGACACTCTGGGCGTGGTTTTCGCATACGTCGTATTCGGCGTGGCGACATACGTAGCCGCGGCCGCCGCGACAGTTCGGCCGCGCCTTCGATTGACGGTCACCACCATTGCAGACCAGGCGCTCGTCGTGACTGCCCTGGCGCTCGGCGGGCGCGTGGCGCTGCCCTTGCTCTGGGTCGTGTTCTGGTTCCTTGTGGGTGCCGGTTGCCGCCACGGCAAGCGGCCGTTGCTACTTTCATGTGCAGTTGCGCTTGCAGGCGTCGTGATTTTGATGCGCGTCGAGCCGTGGTGGAGAGAAAACCTCGCGGTGGGATTGGGCATCATGCTCAGCATCGCGGCGACTTCCGTGTACTTGATGGCCCTCGTGCATCGGCTCGAACGACAGGCGTCGACGGACCCTCTGACAGGACTCAGCAACCGCACTCGCCTCGAGCAGGCGATCGCTAAAGCGACTGCGGCGCGAGACGACGATAAAGGACAGTCTGTCTTGCTGTTCATCGATCTCGACGGCTTCAAGTACGTCAATGACGCTTATGGGCATGCGGTGGGTGATGAACTGTTGCAGTGCTTCGCCAACGGTCTGCAGACACGCATTCGCCGCGGCGATACGGTTGCCCGCCTGGGAGGCGACGAGTTCGCGGTGCTCGCCCGCCACGTGCATGGCGACGCCGGCGCGCGCGCGATTGCCGACGGTATTCACGACATCCTTCATGGGCTTCGAGAGATCGGCGGTCATCCCGTCGCCGTATCGGCCAGCATTGGCGTGCGCATGCTCGGTGCCAATAGCGCGGACGGACGTCTTGATGTACACGCCCTGATGCGCCAGGCCGATAGCGCGATGTATCGCGCCAAAGCGAACGGGACGGACAAAACCTCATTCTTCGATGAGACGGGTGCCGGCGTGTAAGCGGATAGGGTTCCCGGCGGTGCCCTGCTCGTGTTGGCGAGCGCATTTGATGCAGGTGCAGGGCCGCGGACGCGGCCGGGCGCGCGTTGCACGACGAAGTGCGCGAAGCGGCCAGCGGGACCGTCGCGCGCTTCGCGGTCGGCTTGACGGATGGCATTTCGAAGCTGGCCGTCCATGCCATTCTTGCGGGCGTGCTGGACACGCCTTCGCTACCGCTGCTCTGCCACGAAGGCGAAGCGGAAGACCTGCTGACGGAACTGGCGCATCACCATCTGGATCTCGTGCTGTCCAGCCAGGCCGCGCCGCACAACTCGAATCTGCGTCTATCCAGCGAGCGCCTGATCGCTTCGCCGATCGACTGGTACGGGCCGGCCGCCGTGGTGCGAAAAACGCATGTCGATCACTTTCCGCAATGCCTCGCGTCGCGCGGCATGGGCGTGTTTCCGCTCGCGGCGTTCGGCGCCGAGCGCAACGATCCCATGCATCACGGCTTGCGCTGGCTCGGCCGCTCGCCGGAAGTGAAGGAGGAAATACACGCAATCGTGTCGCGGCGCGGGCGGCATCATCCTTTGACGCAAAAGGTGTTGAGTGCGGCGCATGCGTGAGCGCGTTCGTGATCACGAAAAAGAAGGTTCGGTTTTTCCGAAGCTGCATTTCCGTTATTTCTGCTTTTCCTCGACGCCTCCTCACCGTACTCTTGAGCCGTACCCACGAAGGAGGTGTCTCATGCAAGTCCTGTTCAAGTCCCGCGACCGTGAAGCCGTCCGTCTGCGCAGCTTCGCGCGCCAACGCATCCGGTTCGTGTTTCGCCGCATGGACTGGCTGATTTCGAAGGCAACCGTCAGCATGTCAGACATCAACGGCCCGCGCGGTGGACTCGACAAACGCTGCCAGGTGCAGGTGCAGACGCCCGATGCGACGCCTGTCGTCGTGACGTCGATCGCCAGAGACTGGCGCGGCGCACTCGATCTCGCGCTGGCCCGCGCGGCGCGTTCGATCGTCCGCAGGCAGCAGGCGCGCATTGCGACTCGGGGTCCCCGTGATTTTGATGCCGTTTACCGGGGTAGCGGCCTCCAGGCGCGACAAGGCCTGGCGGACTGCCCCTAAAACAATGCCGCTCGATTTGTTCTGGAAGGCTCGGATAGCAACGCACCGCTGGGCGCTACCTATCACCGGAGCTTGGCGGCCGCGGGGTAATTCGCTTCCTGGCATTGCCATATCGGGCCCCTCAGTCGGTTGCAACCGGCGAACGCGGCGACGAATTGCCGGGACGTCGCCGCGATAAAGGCGAGATCGATTGTGCGACTGCAGTCGATACCCACGAAACAGCGTACTGCCGGCTTTCCACCAACATCCGTTGGTAAAGTAGTGAACGAACGACCGCAGTACTTCAGGAAGAGACGGTGGCAAGAGCTGCTGTCGAATGACATAAAGGTCGATGGGCGACCCTTGCACGGTTCCATTTCTCGGCTCGCAAGGCGCGATCGGCCCAATGGAACTATCGCATTGCGATCATCGTCAGCGCAGCTGTATCGCGGACGACGCCGGCGCCTTAGTCGGGTTCCGCCTGATACCAACGATCGACCTGACGCTGCGCCGCCTGCGGATCCTCCGGGTAGTGTGGATCGAACCATGGTGATGGGTCGTAGCCCGCTTTCCTCAGGGCCGCCAGTTCGCTCCGGCTTCGCTCAGGGGTGGGAGGGAGGGGCGTTGTTCCTGAGCGCGGCCAGGTCGCGGCATTGCGCAGCGTTTAATGGCGGCAAGCTTTGCGATATGCCGCCCGCAGCGCAGCCAGCGAGCGAAAGAATCAACGCAGGAAGCGCCGGCCAGATCCTCGGCGAGTTCTTCATGGCCCAATTTCCTCCAATGAAGCGTTGAAGTTTGATCGAGACTGAGCATTGTCCTTCGAATCAAGCCCACCGTTTTGCTGGAGCCTATTCATTTATCGCCGCTGCTCAATTCGTAGTGCTTATGCGAGTGTGTGGCCATCCGGCCGGGTGCGGCCATCGCCACCCACCGGCACGTGCTCTCACGAGGACATTCGAACGTCGCGTTCACATCGGAAACGGCCCCGCCTAAACGTTGAACAGTTCGCTACGCGCCGCGTCCATGATCATCGCGACAGCCGGGTGGCTGATGTGGCGCTCGATAGAGATTGCAAAAAATTCCTCGACGATCGAATTGATCTGCCCGACTATCGTCAGGTTGTGCTCTGTCTGCAACTGGCTTTCGAGCACGGTTGGCGCGAACAGCAGGCCGCGGCCTTCGCGGCCGAATGCCATGGTCATCGCTCCGTCGTCGAACTCGCCGACGATGCGCGGCGAAATGGCGTGCGAGGCGAGCCAGTGATCCAGCTTGCGCCGCACGGCGGATTCCGTGCCGGGCAGTAGCACAGGCAGCTTGTCGAGCGACATCGGGAAGCGTTTTTTGCTGCTTTGAATCAGCGCCTGGGTTCCGAAGCAGCTTAGCGTCGAACGTCCGAGGCGGTGATTGAACGCCTTGATGTTGACGTCGACGGGAATGGGGGCGTCCGCGATGATCAGATCGAGGCGGTGCACGGCCAGTTGCGCGAGCAGCGCGTGCAGTTTGCCTTCGTGACAGATCATGCGCAGCGACGCCGACGCGCTCAGCGCGGGTTCCAGCAGCCGGTACGCAATCGCCTTGGGGACCGAATCCGCGATCCCGACGCGAAACCGCGTTTGCGCACCGGATTCGCTTTCGCGCCGCACAGCGCTTTCGAGTTCCGAACCTAACGAAAATATCTCGTCGGCGTAGTCGAGCGCGAGGCGCCCCGCATCGGTCAGTTCGAGCGTGCGGCCGGTTTTCCTGAACAGCTTCTTATCCAGCGCCTCTTCGAGAAGCTTGATCTGGCCACTGAGCGTTTGCGGCGTGATGTGCAACTGTTCGCCCGCGCGCACGATGCCGCCCGCGCGAGCCGCGACCCAAAAGTAATAGAGATGCTTGAAATTCACGAACCCTCCACCGATTACCGAAAGATACGTTTTTCTCGAAGTATCAACAATAAAAATACGAATTTTATGTTGACATGGGTTCAGTTAGATTGAGACCTCGCCCCGAAGCGTCGGCGGGCGTTTCATGACAGCTGACAGAGGTGACATATGGCATCGGTTGCAGAATTGCTGCGTGCGAAAGCTTCCCGGACAGTGTGGTCGATCGAGGCATCCGCTTCGGTTTGCAACGCGATATCGCTCATGGCTCACAGGGAGGTTGGAGCGCTCATCGCCGTGCACGACGGGCGCATAGCCGGCATCGTGACGGAGCGCGATTACGCCCGGAAGATCGTTCTGATGGAACGCTCGTCAACGAATACGCCTGTGCGCGACATCATGTCGACGGCGGTGCGTTATGTCAGCCCGAAGCAGACGACGGACGAGTGCATGGCGATCATGACAGAACATCGGATTCGCCATCTGCCTGTGCTCAGCGCAGGGCAGGTGACAGGAATGGTGTCGATCGGCGACCTGATCAAGAACCTGATTTCCGAGCAGGAACACACCATCCGGCAACTGGTGCACTACATCCACGGCAACGGTTTTCACGCCGCTTTTGATGGATCGAAGGCACAACCGGCGGCGAGCTTGCGTAGCTAAAAATATTACTGTTCGTAATGTATTTGCGCGCGCAAATGGAGCGCGTTGCGGGCAGTTTCGCGACTCATCGAAAGAGGTTTTTATGTACACGCAAATCATCAACAAATTACGACGTGCTGCCGGTGCAGTCACGCGCGGGACGGCCGCGCTCGGTCTGGCGGGGCTGCTGGCGCTGGGCGCCGTGGCGTCGAACGACGCCGAGGCGAAGCGCGTAGGCGGGAGTCAAAGCATCGGGCGGCAGTCGCAGACGGCGTCGCCGTCTGGACAAGCGCAGCGAAGCCAACAGGCACAGCCGGCACAACAGGCCGCGCAGGCGCCAGCTGCGGCAGCGGGTAACCGCTGGATGGGCCCGCTGGCTGGTCTCGCTGCGGGCCTTGGGATTGCAGCATTACTGTCGTCGTTTGGCCTGGGCGAAGGGCTGGCGCAGATGCTGTCGAATGCGTTGCTGATCGGGGCGGTGATTTTCGCCGGCGTGATGCTATTCCGCTTTATCGCCAACCGGCGTCGTCCGGATCTTGCCTATGGACACGGTCCCGTGAACCGCCAGCAAACGAACGGCTCACGGTTTCTGAATCAGATCCCGCAAGCGCGGCCTGAAGCGAACTTGCGGGGCTGGCCGAACGCGGCGATGGGTTCGACCGGAGCAGCGGACACGGAGAGGACAACGGGACGACCACTCGAGCAGGATCAGGCGGCGTTTCTCGTATCGGCAAAGACCTTGTTCATGCGCCTTCAAGGCGCATGGGACCGGAACGAGCAGGGTGACCTGTTCGAATTGACGACGCCGGAGATGTTCGCGCAAATCAAGCGGGACCTCGAAGCTCGGGGTCGCCAGGTGAGTCATACGGAAGTCACGCAACTTGACGCGGAAGTGCTTGGCACAGAACGCAATGCGGATGAAACGCTGGTTAGCGTTCGCTTTTACGGTCAAATGCGGGAAGACGATGCGCCGACTGCCCAGCCGTTCCAGGAAGTCTGGAACATGGTCAGCGACGCACGTGGCAACCAGGCGTGGCGACTGGCCGGCATTCAGCAAATTGACGGATGAGAGCGTAGTTGAAACCGGCAGCGGCCTGCTGCCGGTTACTCGTGAGGGTGGTGCGCGCCGCGGAACTACCTGAGACCAACCTTTCGCCAGCGACCGTGCGTGAGAAGGTCGAGCGCCACTTGCGGAGTGGCAAACGCTGGGCGCATCAGGCGATAGTCGGCCATGTGCGGACGTTCCCTTGAACGGTACGAATGTCAGGTGATGGCTGGCGGACCGGTCACTCGAGATCGCAGCCTGAGCAACGGCGGTCGCCACCTTCGAAGTCTCGACGAACAGGCCCTCCAACCCACCGCTAGTCGTCCTAGACGGATAACCGAGCATCTCAATGATCGCGAAGCGGCCGAAACCGTGAACTCGGTGCTCACGGCCGACGGACATCCGACAGTACTTAGCTTCTCTAGCGACGCTGAGTCACAGCGATGCCGTTGTATATCAGTTCGCGCCCGAGAAAATTGCTCTCCAGCCAGTTGCGTGCCACCTTGCCTGTGGTCGGCATCTCGAGCTCGTGCGCAAGATCGTCGGAGCTTGTTGAAATATCGCGGTGAGTCGCGGTGAAGAACCTGTCCGAGACGTCTTTTAATGTTAGCGAGTAACAGTTGACGACAGCCTCAATGAAAGATCGGCGCGCGGCTGGATGTTCGAGCAGGACAGCGATATGAGCCTCGATAGTACTTTTGTCCAGTCCGTCGTTGGTCTCTGCCGCTCGAAAGCAAAGGCCAAGAATACACAGGCCAAGTGCATAGCCACCGACGAATATCGGGTTCTCCTGTTGCAGTCGATCCAGGAAGGCCACCAAGTGGCGGCTACTCCCCTCCGTAATCAGGCCCTTGTTCATGATCACGCCAGCGAGCCACTGCGCGGGGTCTGAGGACAGGACGGTCGCGATCGCAAGTGGATCAGGGTGCTGTTGCAGATACGCGGCAATTTTTTTACTCGGGAGGGGAGAACGAACGAGGCAATCTGCCGCTAAATATTCCTGGATTGTCAGGTGCGAGAACTCATAGGTTTCGAAGCCCACTTCAACGATGATCCCCGTATGAGATTCGATCTCCTCTGCAACGATTGCAGCTTCGTTTTCAGGCAAGTCGAACCTACGCCGAATCTTCTTATAGACGGATTCCAAATCGCGGCGGGAGAACACTTTCAGCTTATTGATGTAAGTGAACTCGAAGGCAAGGACTGACAAAAAGCGCAGCTTCTTATCGGCACCGAAGTCGGAGTAGCGCGAGTTGCGTGTGATGCCGCGCTCGCGGTCCCACTCTCTGATGGACAACTGCGTAATCAAGCCGTAGATCTCGTATGGCTGCTCGGGCAGATAGCCCCCGAGGTGAAACAGGTTGAGCATATGCGCGAGGAAAAGCGGCCGACGCGCGAGATCTTGCAGGGCATGTTTGCGCAAGTCTATAAGGAAGGTCTGGGCCTTTTGGCCAAGCCAAGCAGTGGCAAAGGCCTCGATGTCCTCGTCGCTGAGGTCGCAAACCTCTAACGTACTGAGGTAGCCCAGTTGGCCCACACGCTCACCACTTCGGCAGGTAACGATCGCGCGGTAGTGTTTGCTGGCGGCCATGAGCTCGCCAATGTCGGACTCGACGCGACTGCGCAAAGGAGGGTTTACCTCGTCGAGGCCATCAAGGAAAACAATCGCGTGCAAGTCATTGAGTCTGCGAGGCACCGCCCACTCGATCCGTCCCGAACTGCAGATCGTGCGCTTAACGTTGCGGGTCCGTGTTTGCCCGTTGTCCTCGTACTGGGTGGTTGTTAGCTCGTCTGTTTTCGGTTCTAGGCCAAGGAAGTCCGCCAGCATTGTCAGCACGGGGTTTTGCAAGTCGTCCAGTCGATTGCATTCACGTAGTCGTACCAAGACTGGCGTTTTCGGCAAGGTCGTGTTGCGTATGTCAGCCAGTACCGCCCTGCACAAGCGCTTTAGCGTAGTCGTTTTGCCAGCGCCCGGCGGCCCGATGATCAATGCGTGCGAAGTGGCTTCTAGCAATTGCAGCTCGGTAAGAATGTTCTTTTGCTGTTGCGCGCGGCGGAATTTGCGTGGGGTACCTGAAAAGTTCAGGCCAATGGTTTGGGTTTCGACATCGCGAGCCGCAGGCATCGTCGAGAACTGAACCTGAGCGCTCCAGTTGCGGACACGGTCAAGGTGCGCGGCAAGTGCTGTTTCCTCCACCTCGGCCGGAACCTCCTTCTTTCCTTGAGCCTCGGGCTTTGGTAGCGCATCGAATAGCCCAAGACTGAGCAGCGCTGCAGTAAACGACGCCGAAGTCGCACACGCATATGCCGTCCATGACGGATCTCGACGGAACCCAACCACATCGCTGATGCCGCGTACTGCCAGCACCGGAATGTCTCCGGTCGCACGTCGAGCCGCCTCGTAGACTCCGGGCAACTCCATTTCCACTGCCTTTATGGAGCGGGCAGAATCGGTGAGCCAACGCTCTAGGACGGCAGGATCTTTCAGCAGCATGTTGCCTGATGCCATCGCCGCCGCAAGCGCTCTTGGCGGACGGGACGCGAGTTCAGGCGTACGGAAGTTGGCTGAGATCGCCTGGCGAACTCGCGCCTGCCAAGCCTCGTCGCCCTTGAATGAGTCGTCCGAAACCGCTACCGGCGGGCGGTTCATGGCAAGCCTCGTAGGGCTGTTCCAGTCTCCAAGGCGTTCCTCGATCGCTGGCAGGCGGACAATCAGATCTTGCACGGCTCGATGGGCGGGGCCGCCACGAACGTCAAGTTCGGTCTTGCCTCCCGCAATTGCCGCAGTCAGGCTGAAGTCATGTAGCCGTGTCGCAAGAACAACGTCGCCTAGGCTGAACTCGGTCTCGGGCACAGCGCCTCCAATGCCGACTAGTACAACCCACGCGGGCGTGAGGTCGGCAATTAAGTCACTGGCTGCGGACTGAGCCGCAAGGTGCCCTTGCTCCACCGTGCGTAGAAGTGCCACGCGATAGGTTTGGCCATTCGCTGCCTCGATCTCAGAAATATCGTAAGTTCGCCGCCCACGGCACTCAAAACGGGGTGGGAAGTAACGCAAAAGGGCGCGGAATTCGTCCTCTCTCATCGTGACGACAGCGAAGTCAATGGTTCCCGCCAAGGTCGCTGCCTGGTATTCGCGTCTCATCCGGCCCCTCCCTAGAGTCGTTGCAGTGGTCCTTGCCCGCGTGCCGCCTGAGGCCACAGTTCACGACCTGTCGCTTCATCTTTGCAAACCATTCAACCGATTCTCGCAGGTCGATACCGTTTGACATAGCAGTGTTCTCGCGTGTGGCGTCGGTCGCGGCGTTTCCAAGTGTATAGGGTCTCCATCGTACTTCGCGATTAGATTGGTTGCTTTGCTGAGGCCACAGGCCACCGCAATGAACCTTCTGGGATCCCTGTCAGCGCTGGAACTTGGCCAAGTGCGCGCTCCACCTATCAGCCAATCACCGGATGAGTCATTCAGTCCCCAACGCTGCCCACCGTGTGGGTCCGCACTGGGTGATTCAACAGTCAGCTTGCATCGCTGGGTTGTTGGGTGCGAGGCGAATGGCTGGTTGTTGCTGCAATGCGCTCATTCACTACCAAGATGCCAAACGGCTGCAGTGGGTCGATGCCGGCCTCTCGTTGCCACGCATGCCGCTCGCTCAACATACGCAATCACCGATCCAGGCACGACGCCGACAGCCACATCGGTCCCGCCGATGCCCCACCTTTCTGGCCTAAAATATCTCAAAAGAGCATCCGCCCGGGGGCATCATGAAAGCACTTATCGTTGCTGCGACATTGACGGCTGGCTGTTCCCTCGCCTACGCGCAGACTTACCCGCAGGAAGCGCTGGCTGACCAAAGCATGGGGGCCTATAGAGCGCAATTGGAAGCGCAGAAGCAACAGATCGAACTCCAGAACGAACAACTCCAATTACTGAAACAACAGCGCGACCTGGATTTGGTGAGGCAGCAGCGCGAACTGAATTCGCTGAGACAACAGCGCCAATTCGACTTGCTGAGACAGCGGCGCTAAATCGCTGTGAGGCGCGGCACCCGCCTCAAGATCCGGCTTGGCAACGGCCATTGCAGCGCCGAACGCTCAGTCTGTGTGGCGCCACTGGAGGGCATCAGGCGTTGAAGTCCTATATGCAAGTAAAGCATTCCTGCTCGCACCAGCCGAACGTCGCGACCGAGATCGTGTTCGAAGCGGGGAGGAACTGCTTGTAATATCGATCGAGGGCGGCGGGGCGCATCAGCGCAAATGTCCCCGCCGAAGGTCGCTCTCGCGCGCGGCGACCGCTCACATGACGTGGACGAGATTAATGTAACTGCTTCTTCAGATCGCTCAGTTCGGCGGGGACGGGCAAAAATAGCCTTCCACCTCGCCCCGACGGCCATAGCCATAAGTAAAGCGGACCCATCATCGGCTTTTTTATTGCTTTACCCGCTCCTCGTTCTACCCGACAGTAACCTCAGCGCGCCGCCACGGCAGCTTGCAGCCGAAACGCGATTGATCAGTGCTGACGGCTACCTACGACAATGATGACCTGCATTGCAGAAAATCTGCGGGTCCGGGAGACGAGACGATGAGTCATGTGGAAGCTCCCAATAGCAAAGATATCGATGTCTGGTTATCTAAATTATCAGAAAGACAAGGCATCGAGATGAAGCCTTCAATTAATGATTAGATCCCGGATTGCTTTTTATATTTAACCGACATTCATACTGGATTCGATATGTCTAACCATGTGATTTTGCCGCGCATCCTCCAGGTCGGCGCCAACGCCAGCGAGACAGTTCCCACGGTTCTGGCGACTCTCGGCTGCAGTCGACCTCTGATCATCACCGACAAGATGATGGTGCAGCTGGGCTATGCCGGGCGCATTCAGGAAAATCTCGCCGCCAATGGCATGACAGCCGAAATTTTCGCTGATACGGTCCCCGAGCCCACGGTTGACTCGATTCGAGCTGGCGTGGAGAAGGCTCGCGCAGGAGACTACGACAGCATCATTGCACTGGGCGGCGGCAGTCCGATCGACAGCGCCAAGGCGATTGGCATTCTTGCCAGGCATGGTGGAGAAATGCGCGACTATAAATTTCCGCGCATTGTTGCCGAGGTTGGGTTGCCCATTATCGCGGTGCCCACCACTGCGGGAACCGGCTCGGAAGTGACCCGTTTCACGATCATCACTGACGAGCAGAACGACGAAAAAATGCTCTGTGTGGGCATCGGCTTCATGCCCGTGGCAGCCTTGGTCGACTATAACCTGACCCTCAGCCTGCCGCCGCGCGTCACCGCCGATACGGGTATTGATGCGCTGACCCACGCGATCGAGGCCTACGTCAGCCAGAAAGCCAACCTGTACAGCGACAGTCAGGCCCTGGCGGCCATGCGCTTGATTGGCCCCAATCTGCGTAAAGCCTATCGATCCGGCCAGGATACAGCCGCCCGCGAAGCCCTGATGCTCGGTTCGACGCTCGCCGGTGTGGCGTTCTCCGCTGCATCCGTGGCGCTGGTACACGGCATGAGTCGACCGATCGGCGCTTTTTTCCACGTTCCCCATGGCCTGTCCAACGCCATGCTGCTACCCAGTGTGACCGCGTTCTCGATCCCGGCGGCGGAAGAACGCTACGCTGATTGCGCTCGTGCCATGGGCGTGGCCGACAGGCAGGACAGTACGCAGACCGCCAATGCCAGGTTGCTCGCTGAATTGCGGTCGATCAACGCTGACCTTCAGGTGCCGACGCCCGAACAATTTGGTATCGACCGCGAGCGCTTCTTCAGCTTAATGCCGACCATGGCACAGCAGGCTCTGGCCTCTGGCTCGCCTGGCAATAACCCACGCGTGCCCTCGGTCGCCGAAATGGTCGAGCTCTACCGCGGTCTGTGGTAAGCGAACTCCCCCTCAAAAAAACCGCATCTGATCTGTCGAAGTGACGGTCATTCAGATGCAACAACAACTCTTGCCATCGGAAGGCAAAACCCTGTTCCCATCGCCCGTTTTTGCGGCACTTAGAACCTGTTCCAATCCCAGCAAGGAGTATGAAATGCAGCCTTTCAAGGACGACGCAGACGTGGTTCACTTCATCAACGGTCGCCGCGTGCCTGGCTCAGGCACTCGAACGCAGCCGATATTCAACCCCGCGACCGGTTCTCCTGCACGCGTGGTGCACCTCGGCGACGCGTCCGACGTAAGTGCCGCAGTAGCGTCAGGGACACGGGCATTCCAGGGATGGAGCAATACGCCACCCATCCGTCGCGCGCGCGTCATGCGCCGCTTTCTCGAACTGATGAACCAGCACAAGGACGAGCTGGCAGCGATCATGACGGCCGAGCATGGAAAAGTGTTCAGCGATGCGCAAGGCGAAGTAGCACGGGGCATTGATGTGATCGAGTTTGCCTGCGGCATCCCGCAATTGCTGAAGGGCGACCATACGGAACAGGTGTCGACCGACATCGACAACTGGACGACCCGGCAACCCCTCGGCGTTGTCGCGGGAATCACGCCTTTTAACTTTCCGTGCATGGTTCCTTGCTGGATGTTTCCGATCGCGATCGCCGCAGGCAATGCGTTCATTCTGAAGCCCAGCGAGCGTGATCCGTCAGCTTCGCTCTACATGGCCCGCCTGCTGCAGGAAGCCGGGTTGCCTGACGGAGTGTTCAACGTCGTTCAGGGGGACAAGGTAGTCGTGGACGCACTACTCGAGCATCCTGACGTAAAAGCGATCAGTTTCGTCGGTTCGACGCCGATTGCCAACTACATCTACGAGACGGGGGCAAAGCACGGAAAACGGATCCAGGCGCTTGGCGGAGCGAAGAATCACATGGTTGTGATGCCCGACGCTGACATTGATCAAGCCGTCGACGCTTTGGTCGGCGCAGGCTACGGCTCCGCGGGTGAACGGTGCATGGCGATCTCGGTCGCAGTCCTCGTAGGCGACGTTGGGGACAAGCTGATTCCGCGGCTCGCTGATCGAGCACGCTCCGTAATAGTAAAGAACGGCATGGAGGCCGACGCCGAGATGGGGCCGATCGTCACACGTCAGGCGCTGGAACGCATTGAAAACTACATCGCGATTGGCGTCGAAGAAGGCGCGTCGCTGGTTGTCGATGGACGTGGCCTCAAAGTTCCGGGGCACGAGGAAGGCTTTTTTACCGGTGCCACGTTGTTCGACCACGTCACACCCGAGATGCGCATCTATCAAGAGGAAATCTTCGGACCGGTGCTGTCCTGCGTCCGTGCGAAGGACTTTACAGAGGCCGTCGACCTGGTCAACGCGCACGAATTCGGCAATGGCGTCGCCTGTTACACTCGCGACGGACACATCGCGCGCGAGTTCGGCCGGAGAATTGAGGTTGGAATGGTTGGCATCAACGTACCGATCCCGGTACCGATGGCGTGGCACGGATTTGGCGGCTGGAAGCGTAGCTTGTTCGGGGACACGCACGCGTATGGCGAGGAAGGCGTCCGGTTCTATACGCGTCAGAAGTCAATCATGCAACGCTGGCCGGAGAGTATCGAGCAAGGTGCCGAATTCGCGATGCCGACGGCGAGGTAGTCTTTCCACTGCAAAACCCGCTACAGCTCCCGTGCTGCCACACCCCGGCACGGGAGAGCACACCACCGGTCCTGAAGTCGCAGGCCTTCAAATCCGAACGGAAGCGCCCGACATCATGCGTCGCGGCGAATGTCGACAACCGTTCGACCGCTCAGCTTTCCATCCATCATTTGCACGGCTGCCTCCGGCACGTCGTGCAACGCTATCAGGTGCGTGAGTTCGGCAAGCTTTGCTCGATCCAGATCCGCAGCGAGCCGATTCCACGCTATCTGACGATGAGCGATCGGACACATGACCGAGTCAATGCCCAGCAGTTTTATACCGCGCAGAATGAAAGGCGCAACGTTCGCCGGGAACTCCATGCCTTGCGCGAGACCACACGCCGTCACGACGCCGCCATATTTCGTCTGTGCGCATGCGTTGGCAAGCGTATGCGAGCCGACAGAATCCACAACCGCCGCCCAGCGCTCTTTCTGCAACGGCTTGCCGGCTGTCGACAGCGTGTCCCGATCGACCACATCGGCGGCGCCGATACGCTTCAGAAAATGCGCCTGCTCCGGCTTGCCCGTCGACGCCACGACCGTAAATCCCCAACTGCTCAATAGCGAGATTGCCACGCTGCCCACCCCGCCGCTCGCGCCGGTCACGAGCACTTCACCGTCGGCCGGCTTGACACCGGCCTGTTCCAGCGCAAGGCAGGATAGCATCGCCGTGTAGCCGGCCGTCCCGATTGCCATGCTTTCGGCCGTTGATAGTCCCTGCGGTACTGCAATCAGCCAGTCGGCCTTCAGGCGGGCTTTCTCTGCGAGGCACCCCCAGTGTGTTTCGCCGAGGCCCCATCCGTTGACGAGGACAATATCGCCCGCTTTCCAGCGAGAATCTGTCGATGTCACCACCTCACCGGCGCCATCGATACCCGCGACCAGTGGCCAGGCGCGCACGACCGGACCGCGGTTCGTGACCGCTAGCGCGTCCTTGTAGTTAAGCGTCGAGTGCGCGATACGAATGAGCACTTCGCCGGCTGCGAGGGGATGCTCATCGAGGGTTCGGTCATCGAGGCTGGTAACCCCGGCCGAAAAACCGTTGTCATTCTGCTGCAGATAAAGGGCTGAAAAAGCCATGCTTGTCCTCTCTGACGGTGAACGCAGGCGGGCAGGCAAGGCGAAATGGTACATCCGGACAACATAAACCATGCAAGGATGTACCACTACGCCCGATGCCTGACGGCTTGCACAGGAACAGGGCGACAGGTGCCGCGGCAAGCAATGTCACGTCGCTATCTGTCGCGCCGCGCTTCTGGACCTCAGCCACTCCATCGTCACCAGAAGCAGGCTCGAAAATACAATCAGAATTGTCGCAAGGGCAGCAATCGTCGGAGTAATGTTTTCCCGGAGGCCGATGAACATCTGCAACGGCAATGTACCTTGTGTCGGACCCGCGATGAACATCGTAATGACGACATCATCGAGCGACGTGGCGAATGCAAACAGGGCTCCAGAAATAACGCCCGGCGCAATAATGGGCAGGGTGACGGAGAAGAACGTCCTGACGGGCGACGCACCGAGGCTCAGGCTCGCGCGCACGTAATTCTGGTTGAACCCGGCAAGGGTGGCGTTGACAGTGACCACCACGAATGGAGCAGCGATAGCGGTATGACCGAAAATCAGACCAAGGTACGACCCGGCTAACCCCCACTTCGCAAAGAACAGATACATCCCGACGGCAGTGACGATCACCGGCACGATCATCGGCGAGATCAAAATGCCGATCAGCGCGCCCTTGCCTTTGAACGTCGCCTTGTTGAGGCCTAACGCGGCCAACGTCCCGAGGACAGTGGCCAAGATCGTGGCAAGCGGGGTTATGATCAAGCTGTTTTTTCCGGCACGAAGCCAGTCAATCGACGTAAACAGATTGTGGTACCACTTGAACGAGAACTTGTGTATCGGATAGACCAGGAATGTATTGTCCGTGAAAGAAAGCGGGATGATCACCAGTATCGGCAAGACCAGAAAAAGCAGGATCATGACATTGGTCGATCGCAAAAAGTAGTGCCACGCGATCTCGGGGGCCGATGTATAAGGTGCAAAACGCGATACGGTCGTTTTCATGGTCCTAACCTACCTTCAGTTCGTTGCCGACGATCTTTCGATAAACACCGAAGAGTATCAACGTCACGAGAAGCAGAACCGCTCCCAGTGCGCACGCCATCCCCCAGTTCAAGGCCACATTCGTGAAATAGGCGATGTAGTAGCTCACCATCTGGTCGCCGGCTCCGCCCAGCAATGCCGGAGTAATGTAGTAGCCCAAAGCCGTGATGAATACCAGCAGTCCGCCGGCGCCGACTCCTGGCAGCGTTTGCGGAAAGTAGACCTTCCAGAACGCGCCGAACGGGTGACTACCCAGCGAGATCGCTGCCTTCGTATAGCTGGCTGGCACCGATTTCATGACGCTGTACAGCGGCAGAATCATGAACGGCAGGAGGATATGAGTCATCGAGATCAGCACCCCCGTCCGGTTGAACAGCAGTGTCAATGGAGACGATATCAGGTCCAGCGACAGCAACGCCTTGTTGACGAGGCCCGATCCTTGAAGGATGACGATCCAGGCGGAGATCCGCACGAGGATCGAAGTCCAGAAGGGAAGGAGCACCAGGATCATCAGCAGATTTGCCTTACCCGCCGGCAGACTGGAGATCCAATATGCCAGGGGGTAGCCGAGGAGCAGCGCGGCGAGCGTTACCAGGCCGCTGATCACGAACGTTCGCTTGAATATCTCCCGATATGCCGAGGCGCCTGGATCAACCGGAACGATGTCACCGGCAGAATTGCGACGGAAGTCCATCGTCGCGAGGAGATACTGGCTTGTGTATCGGGATGAATCTTTAGCGATTACCTGCCAGTAACTAGGATCTTCCCAACGCCTGTCGATTTCGATCAGCTTTTGTCGAACCTCGTGCGCAGGCAGCGCTGAATCATCGTCGCCGAACGGAAGTGCGCTCGAAGTCTTGTAAAACAACGAACGGAAACCCGCCTTCTGCCCGTTCAGTCGACCGGCAGCGGTACCCGAACTGTTGTTCCCGCCGTTGCGCTCGATATCCAGCATCAGCCCGCGAAAAGCGTCATCCGGAACTGCCGATTTCCGATCCCAGTTTCGCAGCGCCGCCGTCGTGTGTGGCAACGCGTCAACGACTTCCGGACTCTGAATCGACCGCGAAATCATGGATGCAACGGGCATCACGAATACCAGAAAAATGAATATAGCAAGAGGAGCGACCAGCGCCAGCGCCGCCATTTGCTTACGTAAATTCACGTTCCTAAGCGATCGCTTGAGCTCACGCAAATGCCAATCCTGCTGCTGAGTAGTTACCGCGCTCATGTCTCTCTCCTTCGCGTACCCATGCGTTCGAGCGACGGGTACGCGATTCGCGTTATTTCGCTGCCCACGCGGTGAAACGCTGTTCCAGCCCGTCGCCGTGGTCGGTCCAGAACTCTACGTCGTTGGGGATAGCGGTTTTGGCGTGCTTCGGCGAGTTAGGCAGGTTTTCAAGAGTGGCTGCATCGAGCAACTTTAAAGCGTTCTTGTTGGTTGGCCCGTACGGAATGTGCCGCGCGAACGCAGCTTGAGCCTGAGGTTCGAGCACGTAGGCAATGTACTTCTCGGCTGCATCCTTATTTTTCGAGCCCTTCGGAATCACGAAAAAGTCCAGCTCATAGATGCTTTGGTCCCACGAGATACCCAGGTTCTTGTTCCCTGCCCGCATTGCGGCGTCGATGCGGCCGTTATACGCGGTGGACATCGAAACGTCACCGGCGACCAGGAACTGCGGCGGCTGTGCGCCAGCCTCCCACCACTGAATGTGTGGCTTGAGCTCGTCCATCTTCTTGAACGCCCGATTGACGCCAGCCTCCGTGCCCAGCACGGTGTACACGTCTTTCGCCGGAACGCCATCTGCCATCAGTGCGAACTCGAGGTTATAACGCGCCTCCTTCTTCATGCCACGCTTGCCAGGAAATTTCCTGACGTCCCAAAAATCCTTCCAGCCCTGTGGCGTGCCCTTCGTCAGCGTCGGGTTGTATGCCAGCACGGTCGACCACACGAATGTGCCGGCAGCGCAGGGAGTCACCGATCCAGGCACCAGATCACCCTTTTTCGCGATCTTCGACCAGTCGAGCTTCTCGAAGAGTCCGTCCTGACAGCCGCGTCCGATGTCTGCCGACTCGACTTCAACGACATCCCAAGTGACATCTTTGGCGTCGACCATCGCTTTGACTTTGGCCATTTCGCCCGTGTACTCAATCGCAATCGTCGGAATACCGCTCGCTTTCGAGAACGGTTCAACCCAGGCAGCCTTCTGGGCATTCCCCACGGCGCCACCGTAATTGACCGTCGTAAGGCCGTCGGCCAATGCGAAAGCGGAACAACACATCATGGCAGCCACGCCGACCGTATTTCTAAAGAACCTCATTTCGTTCTCCTTGGCACAAGGTGATTTCGCTACGCGTGGTCAATTGAAAACTCTCAGATGATCTTCATGAAACGACAACGCGATTCGATTTCCCGGTTGGACATGGGCCGCTCCGTCCTGCCCGAGCGGAACCTTCACGAAACACTCTGTTTCTCCGGGGCAGCGGCAGCGTAGCCGGACGTGATCGCCGAAGTAGATCGTCCCAAGCGTTTCGCTGTTGATGACATTGCGCTGCTGTTCGGATTGCCGTCCAATCGAGAGCCGCTCGGGACGGATCACCCCTGTGGCGTGGCTACCGACATTGAGCCCGGCAACATTCAGCGCACGTACGGTCGTACCGTCTGCAATGCGCAACTCGCAATAATTACCATCCTGGCTTACGACGGTGCCTTCCACCCGGTTACTGTCACCAATGAAGTTGGCTACAAACAGATTCCTCGGCGATTCGTAGAGCGAGTCGACCTGGTCGAGCTGTTGGATCACCCCTTGATCAAAGACCGCTACTCGATCAGACATCGTAAGCGCCTCACCTTGATCGTGTGTGACGTACACAAAGGTCAGGCCAAGAGATTCGTGCAATGCCTTGAGCTCTATCTGCATGTGCTCGCGCAGCTGTTTGTCCAGCGCGCCAAGCGGTTCGTCCATCAGCACAAGCTTTGGGTTGAACACCAACGCACGCGCAAGCGCCACTCGCTGTTGCTGACCGCCTGAGAGCTGACCTGGCATTCGCTTACCCAGCTTTTCCATGTGGACCATCTCGAGCGCCCGCTTGACGCGCGCGGCCCGCTCGTCTGGCGGCATCTTGCGAACCTTGAGGGGATACTCGAGGTTCTGTCCGACGGTCAGGTGTGGAAAGAGTGCATAGTTCTGAAATACCATTCCAATGTCGCGTTTATGCGGCGGAATACGATTAAGTAACTGACCATCCAGCCAGATTTCTCCATCGGTTGGGTATTCAAACCCGGCGAGCATCATGAGACAGGTGGTCTTTCCCGAGCCAGACGGACCAAGCAAAGTGAGAAACTCCCCCTTCTGGATGTCGAGATTCAGGTCTTTGACGACGAGTGTTTCTCCGTCGTATGTCTTCCGAACATTGCGGAAGCTCACAAATGTGTTGCCCTGGTCTTGCATGATCGTTACCCTCAATGTCTTTCGGTGCGCAAGGCACCTGGCAGCGCAGGCGGTAGCGCTGTGTCTGCAGATCGGCTGCGGCGACAGGGAGGCGCACAGGGCACCTCCTTCCCCGTGCCTCGCCATGGGCGTTTTCGCGCCATGTGCTGCGTAGCTCGATTGAGGTTCTCGATAACGATTTCTGCGCCTCGCCGGGTGTTTTCGGTACCCGGGAGCTTGCGGTGTCGTACGTGCATCTTCGTCTCCAATCTTATAAATATTCGAACACCCCTTCGCTACAGCCTTTTTTCTTCCAGGGTGCTTGCTGCTATCGGCCGCGCCCACACATCAGCGGAGCGGTCGCGATTTGTTCCGGCTTGCCCGCAACGGTGACGTGTTCAGCTGGGCAAGTACTCTTCGCACCAGCTTTCGCCGACCGCCCCTCGCGCAATCAACGTCGCAATCTGGGTATCGCTGTAGCCCATCTTGC
Organism: Paraburkholderia sp. CI3; assembly: GCF_050436505.1. Taxonomy (NCBI): domain Bacteria; kingdom Pseudomonadati; phylum Pseudomonadota; class Betaproteobacteria; order Burkholderiales; family Burkholderiaceae; genus Paraburkholderia; species Paraburkholderia sp. CI3. Next base: position 866,090 of record NZ_JBNDMI010000004.1, on the reverse strand, counting down.
GCAGAACCCCTCGGGTCGAGGCACCAAACTTTTCTGCTGGCGCCAGTGCGCGGATCGGAGCAACGTGAGGGCGAATCGCAAAAGGATCGAGTTGGATGACGCGTCGTCCACTCGGATGCTCGGCATACACACTGAATGAATAGCTGGCGTTATCGATACCCGGACGATTGTCTGCAGGGCGGCTGTAGCGTTGGCGCAAGTTGTCGATATTGTCCGGAATGGCTGCCGCCACATTGGCCGCTTGCAACCGCGTCTGCCAGGTTTCGGCGGAGACCGTGGCAAACGCGGAGCTGAGAAACGCTGCGGGATCTGCCGCGTCGCGGATGCCCGTCAGCCCCTCTACGGCGTTTAGCTTGTCCAGTTCCTTTTCGCTGGCGTCCACATACAACCAGTCATCCGCGGCCCGAAAGAAGCGTGACAGGTTGCCAAAGCCCTGGGCGCTACGGCCGGAAGGCTCATCGAACGGGGGCCGCCGTGGGTAGTCGTAGCAGAAGGGAATCTGCACCAGGTTGCCGAGCGATGCCAGGGAGGTCCGGGCACGGCTGATCTGGCCGGTTCTGGCTTTGCGATATAACGCGGCGCCAACGCCGAGCGCTGCAGCGAACCCGCAATTCACGTCAATGGTTCCGACGTGAGCGTGTTCCTCTGGCGTTGCCATGCCGCCGCCGAAGCGCAGCATGATGCCGGTGCTTGCCTGGATCAAGTCGTCGTAACCGAGATAATCGGTCCGCGGGCCGCGACGCGGTCCCCCAAAGCAATCCAGTTGACAGAAGATCACGCCAGGGTTGACGGCCTGGAGACTGACTTCGTCAAGACCCAAAGGTGCCAGTTGACGATCCGGTGCATTCATCACGATCACATCAACCGAACGAACCAATTGGTTAAACACCTCGCGTCCGTCAGGGTGGTTCAGGTCGACCAGGACGCTTTGCTTGCCGCGGCCCGAAGACATGCCAAAGACCACTGTGTTCCAGGGATCATAGTTGGGCGTTACGGGGTCGAGCTTGATAACCTCGGCGCCGAACCGGCCGAGGTAGGAGGTCGAATGCGGACCCGCGATGACATTGGTCAGATCGAGGACACGCACACCGTCAAGCCAGCCGCCAACATGCTGTTCAGATGGGGGCGGCAGTGCCGTGGGCGCGCACTTATCCAGGATGGCCAGAGCTTCTTTGAGAGTCACCGTGCGGCGTGAGTCGGGCGAGAGCATCAAGTCGGCACTGTCTTCCAGCCAGGCGATCGCGCCGGGCTGTTTCATGTTGCCGTACTGGTGGTCGTCGACATCGACCACCAGACCCGCGGCGTTGGCGTGCTCGTCATGCAACCATTCTTGAGTCGATCGGTGGGGCGCACCGGGAAACCGGCCTTCGCCGAAAATTTTTTCCCACTCGGTCGCTGTCTTGGTCAGGAACACCTCCTTCATGCGTGCCGAAATGCGCCGTGCCCAATGGTCAGGCAACGGGTAGACACCGAGTGAGGCGTCCCCCTCCCACTGAGAGATAGGAAGGTATGGGTCGCTCACTGTCGGCAGCCCGGCAGATAGCGTTTCCTCGTACAACCCCATCGCCTGAAGGCAACGCCTGGCGTGCGAGCGGTGTGACGGGCATACCGCATAGAACTTGCGACCGTCCGCGCACTCGTATGTGCGGTAAAAGGGGTCGAGGTATTCTTGCAGTTCTTCGTAGCTGAGGTTCATCGGAAGATTTTCCGACCGCCGCCGCTCAATTTCCTTTTCGCGCAAGGTCTTGTAGCGTTCGGGATAACCGTCGATCTTGATCGAGTTGTAAGACAGCCCCTCCATCACCGCCGCGGCCAGAGGCACCTCGATCTGATCACCCACTCCCGTGCGCTCCCGCGCTTGCAGAGCGAGTGCCACCGCGGAGACAGCCAGCATGGTGCCGTAGGACGAGGCTAGCGGCAGCGGCGAAAAGCTCGGGTTTATCCCCATCAGTACGCGGTTCTGACCCATATCGGTGAATACCCCGGAGGCCGACGCAATAATCGGCTCGAGGGCGCGCCAGTGACGACGCAACTGGTCGTTGCTGGCGAAGCCAGGGATGGACAGCGTAATGAGCTCGGGCCTTTGACGACGCAACTCGGCGAAGTCCAGGCCCAACCGGGTCATGACGCCCGGCCGAAAGTTCTCGATCACGATATCGGCACGCGCGATGAATGCCATGGCCGCCTCGAGCCCCTGCGCGGACTTCAGGTCAAGCTGCAAGCAATACTTGTTGCGGTTCAGTACGGCATTGGCCGGGCTGTCCCAAAGCGGCCCAGCAGGGGGATCGATGTGAATGACGGTGGCGCCGAGATCCGCCAGGATCATCGCCACGGCCGGGCCGGCGATGTACTGGCCAAAGTCGATGACTTTCACGCCGCTAAAAGGCAGTTGATCATGCTTTCCCATGGCTCACCGACTCATCTCCAGGACCTGCAGATCTTTCGAAACGCAGGTCATCATTGTGGTGGGTCGCCGCCAGCACCAATCAACCGCATTTCGAATGCGAGGCGAGGGGCCTTGGCGACGAACTGGGGATCACTGTCGGATACAACGGGGAGCCGGTAAAGCAATAAAAAAAACGAGGATGGGGCTATTTTATTTATGGCTGAGGCCGGCGGAGTGAACGCGCAGGAAAATGACCAGTCGATCACTGGCAGCCCGGCGAAATGGACGTGCGATGTCAACCTGCCTGATCAGTTTCGCGCACGCCCCTCCTGAGCCTTCGCACTCAACCAGGCCACGAACGCCGCGGCATCAGGGTTGACGATGCTGTGAGGAGAATAGACCAGGTAGAAAGCTTCACTGGTCGTAAGCCGGGATTTGAAAGGCGCTATCAGTTGCCCGGTGTCCAGCATCGACTGGACCAGCGACGAGCGCGCCAAGGCCACCCCTTGACCAAGCTCGGCCATTCTCAAAGCAGAGATCAAGGTATCGAACTGCATTCCCTTCGAAGAGTCGACCTGTCCCGCGCCTGCTTTCTTCAACCAGTATCCCCAGCCCTCCTCGTAGCCCAGGACGTGGAGTAGTTCGTGGTAACGGAGATCCTTCGGAGTAGCCAGTGGCGCCTGTTCGGAGGGCAAGAATGGGGCGCAGACCGGCAGCAACGTATCCCAGGTCAGCCGCTCGGCCTTGAGTCCCGTCCATTCTCCATGTCCATAGCGGATTTCCATATCGGCTTCGACGTCGGTCACGCTCGAATCGCCCCCCCATATGTTGCTGGTGATACGCAGATTGACCTCGGGATGGCGTTCACGAAAGTCGGGTAAGCGCATTGCCAGCCAATGGGTAAAAAACACAAGGCTGACCCGAACGGTAAGGACTCTGCCGTGACCTTGCCCGAAGATCTCTTCAGTTGCGGCCGCCAGTCGCTCTACGGCCTCGTGGACAACTGGCAAATAGGCTAGCCCGGCCTCAGTGAGCTCGAGTCCTCTTGGCAAGCGCTTAAAGAGGACTGCCCCCAACTGCGACTCGAGTCCCTTCACCTGTTGGCTTACCGCCGCCTGGGTCAGGCTCAACTCTGTCGCCGCATGGGTGAAACTGAGATGCCGGGCAGAGGATTCAAATGCGCGCAACCAGTTAAGCGGAGGTAATCGTTTTCTCATTCTGCAGACCGTTTGACTAAAGCTGTCCGACTTCGTGGATTAGTTGCGTGTTGCGGCAACTCAAGATCCACTAGACCCGCGGACGCGGCGGCATTCCCTGGCGTCGACGAGTGCCTGCTCACTCCATCCAATTGGGCAATCGAACATATGTTAGCGCGGAATTTCGAACACTCTGAAATGACAAGCCTGGTGGGGCGGTTTCAAGAACGAAGTGCAACACTGGGTTCAATGGATGGGAGTAGAGGACTGACTGGCGGCTGCGAGCATCGCGGCGAACACCCGGAGCGGCGAGTGAGAGTCGAGCGTCGCACGGGGGTCGATGGTTGAGGCTATCGGCGATCGCATCGAGTTCGTCCTGGCTGTAGATCGATAGATCGGTGCCCTTGGGTAGGTACTGGCGCAGCAGCCCGTTGGTGTTCTCACAGGTGCCGCGCTGCCAGGGGCTGTGCGGGTCGCAGAAGTAGACCTTCACACCGGTGGCGGCAGAGAGTTCGTGATGGCGGGTCATCTCCTTGCCCTGGTCGTAGGTAAAGCTCTGGCGCAGCGGTGCGGCAATCGAGTTGAGTTTGGCAGTGAAGCCGGCCAGGGCCGACGCGGCGGTGGCATCTTTGCTGATCAGGAAGTCGCTTCGCCCCGCGTCGCTGCAGGAACTACGGTTTCGGGACCGATTGCAGGCAATGTCCGCTGAAAACCCGACCTCGTGGACGACGAGACGGTGGCATTAACGTCGCAGCGGTCGGATGGCAGCGGCGGAGTGCTGCGCCGCTGCCATCCGGCCGTTCCATGCGAAAACTTACCGGATTCCGGTTGACCTTCGGTGGCAAGCGCGTTCCTGTCAAATCTCGCGCATGCGCTGGACTGGCGGAATGCGCGTTTCCCACTGCGCCCCAATCACTGCGAAGACAACTGAGAGCAACGCCACGCCGACCACGGTAGTCAAATAAAGCCAGGGCATGCTGACAGATTCGGGCGGTGGATCGAAAACTCCGGTCAGGAGCTTGACCAGCATCCATGCGAGCGCAAAACCGGTCAGTAAGCCGATGCTGGTCCCGGTGACAAGGAGCAGTAGGGCCTCGCTCCACAGAAACGCGCCGAGCTGCCGGGGTTTCGCACCGAGGGCTGAAAGAATGGCAAAGGTGCGCCGCCGGTCGGCAATACCGAGCGCGAGAACGAGCCCCGCCGCGCCGGCCACCATAACGACGGCGAAGCCAAGCTCCAGTCGCGTCAGGCCGCCAAGGTCGACGGCGGTCAGACTGGATCCGATCAGATGCTGGGCCTGCCCCACATCGCTGACCTGCACCGCTGCCAGCGAGGCAACAATGCCCCGCGCCGCGGAAGCAATTTGCGCGGGGGAGGTGGACGTCTTCAACAGAACGATTTCCGCTGCATCCGCACCGGTCTGCTGTCCCACGTAACGGGCATTCGCGACCAGAAAGGAGTCACGGGGCGCGGTCGGGAATTCACGGACGACGCCAATGAAGTGGAACCGGACAACATGATACTGGTGATCGTGTGCATTTTGCAGACGCAGATTGAGCTCATCACCCGCCTGCAACTGAAAATCCCTGACGGTTTCTTCCGCAACGAGAATGCCGTCGGGTGTTCGCGCGAGCTCGTCCAGCGTCTGTTTCGCATTGCCGCCCACGAAATACGCATTTGACATCCTCGTTGCCTCCCCGATGTGCCTCGCGTCGATGCCATACAGGTCCTGCAGGTCCGTGCCGACGTAGGCGAGCCGGTGCTGCATCGACTGCGCCGCGCTCACACCCGGGAGTGCCGCGAGTTCCCTGAGTTTCGTTGACGCCGGTGCCTGCGACGTGCCGGTGACCGTCACGTCTGCGCCGTTCGTGAGTTCAGCGTCGACGCGCGTCTGCGCGTTGTAGGTTGTGTTGAAGATGGCGGTCGATGTTGCGAAAGCAAAGGCCAGCGCGACCAGGGCGATACCCTGTGTCATGCGTTTCCGCTGTCGGCTGAGGGCCGCGGCAACAATGCCCGCCAGGGAGCCCGCAATGGGGTCCAGCCACCTGGCCAGACGTGCCCGACCCCGCCTGAGTCCCGTCAGGCACACCCTGACCGCCAGCAGGCCGAGACCCAGCCATAGCAGAACGGGCGCGAGAAAGGCCGGGTAATCGATCGATGATGACGGCGTTCCCTCGGGCGCCAGCACGACCTGATAGCCCGTACTCCATGTTCTCCAGAAGATGACAGCCGACAGGGCAATGAAAATGAAATCGAGGCCGATGCGTTGCCAGAGCGCGGCGTGATCGTAGCCGATCGTCATCCGGGCGGTCGCGACCGTGGTCTGCCTGGCATCGATCCAGGCTGTGGCAAGCATGATGGCAGGGGCGAGCACAACACCAGCCAGGGCGGCGGCGATCCAGCCGACAGCGGAAACAGCGAGCATATCCACGCCGAGCAGCATGCGCGACACGAGCGTCGCAAGGACCAGTCCGACAATCGTGCCGCCCATACCCACGCACGCGGCTTCGACCGCCGCCAGTTTCATGATCTGCGCGCGCGAGGCGCCACGAATTCGCAGCAGCGCCTGATCGCGCCGGCGCCGGCCGGCGCCGGATGCCACCACCGCCATCGTCAGGAAGGTGGCGAGGAGCGCCCCCGGTGCGCCGAGAAAGAGAAACAGGACCTTGGCGTACAGCGCGTCACTGCGTACCGCGTCGAGCCTGGCCGCCAGATTGTCCGCCACGATACCATTGCCCGCGATGCGAGCCTCGAGGTTCCTCGCCGCACCCTGTACCGCCTCAAAAGCCGCCTGCGGATCGCCTGGAAGCCGGTCATGCGCCAAGCGGACATGTAGCTGTACGCGAATCGAATCCGGCCTGATCGCCGCCTGCGGGTCAAACAGGCGGTGCCACTCGTCGATGGGCATCAACAGCACATTGTCGGGTGGCGCTTGCGGTGCCGCCCCGGCGGGAACCCCGACCGCCTGGAACAGCGAGTCAGCATGCGGCAGATCGACAATGCCAGCCACCCTGACATCGACGGGCGCCAGGCCGATACGGTGGATCATCACTGCGTCGCCGACCGTCACATGCAAATTGGCCGCCGTCTGTTGTGCGATGAGCACGCCATCCAGGCGGCCGAGCAGGGTCCGGAACTGCGCTGGATAGTCGCGCACATAGGCAGCATCGAGGCCAAGCACCTTGCCTTTGCCGGTCGTCTGCACGCTTGCGCCGGTATGGGCCTCGAAACCCGCCACATCGGCATAGCCGACCGTCTGCAGCCGGGAAACTGTTGCGGCCTGTCCAATGGCTGCCGTGACCGACTGGGCGGTGGTCGCGGAGACCAGTTGCACCTGCCAGTCAACCGGTATGCCCGCGATGGCGCGGCGCGTCATGGAAGCGGTGCTTTGGGCCAGAAATGCGCCGAGCGAGGCCAGCAACGCGACGGTGATCGCGATGCCCGCCGCTGCGCCTGCGAGGCGCGCCTTGCGTTCCTGGACCAGCCCCAAAAACCACAGCCAGGTCATATGGCCCCCGCAGTGTTGGGAGCGTCGATGAGCGTGCCGCGCTCGAGATACCAGACGCTATCCATGCGTTGCGCAACCGCCCGATCATGGGTGGCGATGACGAGTGCCGTCCCGGTGCCGGCGAGATGGGCCACCAGTGCGTCAAGGAAGGCGCGGCCGGTCGGCTGATCGAGTTGGCCAGTCGGCTCGTCGGCGAGGATCACGCGCGGGTTTCCGACGATCGCCCGTGCCATCGCGACACGCTGCATCTGACCACCCGACAGCTCTTCGGGCAGCCTGGCCATCAGGCGCTCAAGACCAAAGGTGGCGAGCGCATCCGCCACCGCCTTGCCGATATCGCAGGTCGCTTTCGCCATCAGCAGCGGCAGTGCGACGTTCTCACTCACCGTCAACGGCTCCAGCAAGCTCGGCACCTGGAACACCAGCGAAATTTTCGCGGGCAGAAGCGTGTCCGCGGCGCCTAACGCGGGCCAACAGATCGCGCCGCTTGTCGGCGCGTCGAGTCCTGCCATGAGGTGCAACAAGGTCGACTTGCCACTCCCGGATCTCCCGACAAGGGCGACATGATCGCCCGCGTGCAGGCGGAATGTCGCAGACGCGACTGCGGCGACAGACACCCTGCCTTGCTGATAGCGCCGGCCCACTGACTGGGCCTTGATCAGGGTGTCAGACATGGGTGAGGCGCCCATCCTGAATGCCGAGCAGACGGTCGGCATGTGACGCCAGTGCCATGCTGTGCGTCGCGATCAGGACTGCGACTCCGGCGCGGCATCGTTCCATCAAATGGTTCAGGATGTCCGTTTCGGTGGCCGCGTCCACCTCCGCTGTCGGTTCGTCTGCCAGCAGCACGCGAGGATTCGACGACAGGGCAACCGCCAGCCCGGCGCGCGCCGCTTCGCCGCCCGACAGTTGCGAGGGGCGTGCGCGGCGTTGCCCGCCCAGTCCCATCACCTCGAGCAGGTGATCGATCGTCCGTTGGCTGGACTGCCTGGACAGTGACATCTGCAGCCGCATATGGGCCTCCACCGTGAGGTGCTCGAACAGGTTGCCCGATTGCATCAGGATACCGATGTGCCGCGCGCGCAACGCGGCGCGAACCGCTTCGGGCCGTCGCGACAGGCGCAGCCCCATCACCTCGACATGTCCCCCATCCGGTTCATCCAGCCCGGCCAGGCAAGCCAGAAGCGTGGACTTGCCGCTTCCGGAAGGCCCCATCAGCGCGACGAATTCTCCTGCCCGGAGTCGCAGCGACACACCGCGCAACGCGGCCGTTTCGTCATCGCCGCTTCGGAAGAAACGGTAGAGTTCAAACGCTTCCAGCGGCTGCGCGTCAACGCCATTGGAACGAATCTGAGATGAGTTTCCATTGATCGGCATTGTCGGCTCCAAGCGGGGCAGAGAGATCAAGGGTAGCGAGCTTGCCGCCCCGGTAGATCAGATAGCGATGTCTCTCCAGGCGCAACTGTCTGTTGGTGACCGGGTTGGGTCCGGAATTCGATGTGTAGACGATCAGAAGCGCTGGGCCGGATCGCAGCATGACCTGCCTGATCGCCGCTATCCTGACTGCACGACCGCCCTGGACGAGATCCGCCGCCTCATGACTGGCTATGGAGGTGGCAGTGGGAGCACGGGGAGCGGATGTGACGGTGACGTCGACCGCGTTGTATTTGTCCGAGAAGCCTGCCCCATCGGGATGATCCGTTCGCGCCCAGCCTTCAGGTACCTTGAGCGAGAAACCCAGTGGCGAGGCGTAGGTGATGAAGACCTGGGTGTCTGGAATGTCGCCGGGTGGATTCTTTTCCGGCATGACCGGCCGTTCTGTTGCCATCGCTGGCGTGCCCGCGATTTGCGTCGCGCTGCCGATCAGGGCAGCGACGGCAAAGATGGCCATGGGCAGTAACCGGAAGTACCCCTTGATCCGAGTTCTGCCTTGCATAGTGCCTCCTGTCCTGTAATCGCGCTGCGCCCGTTACTTCTGCCACGCAAAAATCAGCTGCTCGTGCCTGTGCGGTTTGATCCGCACCACGCGCTGCTTCGTGTCGCCCTGCCGGTCAATACTCACGGTATATTTTCCTGCCGATAATTTCGCGAGGAGGAAGGGGCCATCGGCGGTGGTATTGAGAACGGCCTTGCCTTCCTGGTTTTTTATCAGAACCCTGACATCAGACACGTATTCATTCTGCGACGTGGCCGCACGGGCAAATTCCAGTTCCAGCGGATACTGCACGGCGACCTGCCTGATGGCGTTTGCTTCATCCAGTCCAATCCCGCCGCTGGCATACGCTACGGCACCCTGCATTCGCTCGGTTGGGACGCCAGTTTGCGCACCAGCATGGAGACCACCCCCACCAGGGTTGCCACAACCATTGCTGTCTCAGGCGTGACAGTTTTCATCGCGAATCTCCCAGCCATCTGATAAGGGAAGATCGTGTCCGGGAGCCGGCGCATGCTTTGGGGGCATGCGCCGGCAGGCTCACACAGCCTTCGTGCCAGCGACTTTCTCATTGTTCTTTCATTTCCTGCTGCCTGGTCTCTTTCGCGTCATTCATCTCCTGCTTCCTGTTCTCACGTTTTTCTTCTTTCATTTCCCGTTTGCTACTCTCGCGTTGATATTTGCTGGCAGGAGTGGCTTGCGGGTGGGAAGCGGTCTCCCCGACACCCGAAGCAATCGTGTCAGCGGCCGCCGCAGCGAAAGTCACCGTGAAAAATGCCGCGGCAACGATGATTAACAGTAGTCTGCTCATTTCGATTCCTTTCACGAAGCCAGATCAGTTGAGGTTCGTGTCGCCGCTCTCCTGGCGGCTTCACGTCGATCGTTCTGCGTTGCTGAATATTGATATGTCCGTGGCCGGCTATTTCCCGGTTTCCTCTTCGTCGCTGGCAGTCTCCACGTGCACAATCGCCCCGTTGCCCGCATCGATCTTCACGTCCTTGATGTCGTTGCTGGTGGTCTTGATCTCCACGCTGTACACCAGGTTGCCGTTTTCGTTGTCGAGGGCGACCTTGAGCACGGTTCCGGGTACCTGGGCCAAAGCGGCTGAGGTCGCCCGGGTCGCGTCGATCCTTGCCAGCGCGGCAAGCCGGGCCGCTTCACCACGGCTCCCGTTCTGCTGCTCCGGCACCTTGATGCTGGACTGATAGGCCGGGGCCTGGGTATGGCCGTTGCCGGCCGCGGATGCGCCGCCAGACAGTCCGAAGCCCACGGTAAGCGCGCCCATCGCCATACCTAGCCGTTGCTTCCCGTTCATTGTCCATACTCCCTGAGCGAACCGTTTGCGTTGCAAGGCCGACTCGATGCCGATGTCCGCGTCAGCGCTGCGACACCGCGAACGGACATCGGCATGCCTGCTCCACAGAGCCTATAGTGGTCGCTCAATCTTGCCCGGATCTTTCCCGAACATTACATCGCGGTAAGGTAATCGGACAGTCCACCCCGCGCCGGGTGGCGATGTTGCCTGTACCCTCGGTTGGCCCGCGTCACCGTGCGCGTTGACCAATGCCCATCGCCGGTCGGTCGGTTTCCGGCGGAAACACGCACCACGAGCCATCGTCATGTCGAAAGAATAGGATGGTCAACGTGCCGGCCGGTCGCGATGTCTCGACGCGTACATAGCGTTTCCGGGTGGAACGCGTGCGACTGAACCGGGTGACGTGAGCAGGCGTCGCCGGGCCTGGCGCAAGCCATTTGTCGACCAGCCAGTGCAAGGATTTGTCGCCGGTGTTCATCCGCTTCTCCTTCAGAGATCCTGCGCTGGGACGGGAGTTCGCATGCGGGCCCCACAGCAACTATTTTGGTTGCTGAATCTTGCCGGGACGTTTCCCGAACGTTACGTCCGGGTAAGCGTTGACTGGTCGTTCGGGGGGAACGGGCTCCCGCCCGGAAAGGCGACGGGAAGCGTGACGGTGAAGACGGACCCGGCGCCCAGATTGCTCGACGCTGTGACGCGGCCCTGGTGCGCTTCGACGACGGCCTTCACGAGGCTAAGGCCCAGTCCCAAGCCCCGCTGCGAGCGGCTGCGATCGCCGCGAAACAGCCGGTCCCAGCTTTTCGATAACTCGTCGGGCGTCATGCCGATGCCCGTGTCCGCGACGCGGATCACCATCGTGTTCTGCGAAGCGTAGGCTTCCACCTCGACCCGGCCGCCCGCCGGCGTGTATTTGATGGCGTTGTCCAGCAGATTCCCCATGACCTGGCGAAGGCGGTTGCGGTCCGCTGTCAACCACATGTGCGGCGGTGCGACGATCGAGACGGCAATGGCCTTTTCTTCAGCCACAAGCTGGTAGAGGTCGACGGCATCGGCCAGGAGAGTCGGGATGTCTACCGGTTCCAGGTGCAATTTGAGCGTGCCCGTTTCTGCCTCGGATATGTCCATCAACGTGTTCAGCATCTGAAGCAGTTGATCCGATTCTTCCACACAGTCCGCCAGCGCCTCCCGGCAACTATCCGGGTCGCGCTCCGAGCGCAGCGCGATTTCCGCGATGCCACGGATGCGGGCCACCGGCGTGCGTAAATCATGGGCGACGTTGTCAAGCGCGTTGCGCATGCCCTGGATTAACGTCGCAATCTTGTTCAGCATCCTGTTGAACAGCTTGCCGAGCTCGTCCAGTTCGTCACCGGTCTCGCGGACTGGCACCCGCGCCTCCATGGCCCCTGCCTCGATCGCATGGACGGCCTGAATGAGTTGGCGAACCGGTCGCAGGGATCGTCGCGCGAGAAACACTCCGCCGAACACGCCGACAACAACCATCGGGACCATGACCCCGGCGACGATCCGCCCAAAGCTCTCCAGGACGCTGTCGCGCTGCTCGGTGCTTTTGCCGACCTGCAGGATGCCGCCGTCGGGCAGACGGGTGCCGGCAATCTCGAGAACCGCCTCATCGTCCTGTGCCGGCACACGGATCAGATCGCCGGGAGCGGCGAGCGGTGCGCGCTCGAGCCGGCTTACGTCGAACGCCGCCCACTGATCCGGGATCTGAAGGAAGACTGTCGTATTGCGTGGTCCGGCAATGCGGATAAAGAACGGCTTGGACTTCCGTAGCCGGGTCTCCAGAGCCAGTTCCTTTTTCAGGCCGGCGAGGTCGCTTGCCTGATATTGGGCGGCCAGTTGGTGAAGCCGCTGCTCAACGTCGTCGCGATCATGCTGTTGCAGCGTGGAGGCGAGCAGGAAATAGGCGAGTGCGAAAAGCAAGGTGGTGCTGAGAATGAAGCACGCCGAGTACCACAGCGCGAGTCGAAAGCTGATCGTCTTGCGGAGGGGATCAAGGGCCTTTAAGAACATACCCCACTCCCCGGATGGTATGTATCATCTTCACCGGAAAATCACGATCAACCTTGTTGCGCAGGCGGCAGACCAGCACGTCGACCACGTTGGTCTGCGGCTCGAAGCTGTAATCCCACACATGCTCCAGGATCATCGTCTTCGACACCGGGCGGTTCGCATTGCGCATCAGGTACTCGAGCAGGGACAGTTCACGCGGCTGCAGATCGAGCCTGTGGTCCCCCCGCGATACTTCGCGTGCGAGCAGATCGAGCGTCAGTTCACCGACGACCAGTCGGGTCGGCTCGGAAACGCCGGTGCTCCGGCGGATCAGCGCGCCGACGCGCGCCAGCAGTTCAGTCAGCGCAAAAGGCTTGGTCAGGTAGTCGTCGCCCCCCGTCTGGAGACCCTTGACCCGATCATCGACGGTGCGTCTGGCACTGAGGATGATGACCGGTGTGGTGACTTTCTCACGGCGCAGTGTCTCGATGAGCGAAAGTCCGTCCAGTCGGGGCAGCATGATATCGATGACGGCTGCATCATAGGCGGTCGCGAGCGCCAGATCCAGTCCGCTCGCGCCGTCTTCCGCATGGTCGACCGCGAAGCCGGCCTGCTGCAGCGCCGTCACGACAAACGAGCCAATCTTCCGATCGTCTTCAACGACCAGCACGCGCATGATGGTTCTTCCTCGCCGTCCCCGGTCGGGACCTTTTCCGCAGGAGCATTCCGGATCTGCCGGACATTGTACGACTCGAGCGGGTGGGGGGCGGCAGCGATCGCGTGACGCATTTCAATCTGCCAGTTCATGCCGGCAGGAAGACCGTCCGGACCATCTTGCCCGGTTCTTGTGACGGGAGCCGCAGTCGGCATTGCGACGGTCCGGGCCCGGCGTCCATAGCAGCCACGGCGACGGGATCACGATCTGAAAGCCCATCCGCATTCGACCGTCGCCGAGGGGTGCTCCGTCCTGTACTAATCTAAACGCATCCGTGGTACCGCTGACATCCTCTTCCCAACGTTCGGTATAAACGTTGCGCACATCGAAATGGGTCTGGCCTATGCTCATGGGCCGGCGCCAGTACGGCAGTCTCGGCAGTCGTCGGCATCACCTGCTTTGGCGAATCGGCCTCGACGCTCAAGATTATCGGTCTCACCCTGGCTATCTGCAGCCTTGTCGCACGAACCTCAGTGCAAGCCCGCCGTAGCGGCGCCGCACGAAAAGGCAGCACGAGCTGTTGCCAATCTCCACCAGGCGATATCGAAGATCGTGGCCTCCATCAGTAACTGATGGCAGCGCAGTCATGCCTTTCGCGGAAAGGATGAATCAATGAAGACCAAAAACGTATGAGCCGCCGCAATGCGCCCGGCTTCGTTTGCAGCATGACTGAGGTTTTTGACCGTTAATATTTCGTTAAACTGGAGAACAGGGTATGCGAGTTACAGCGCCACTATACGGCGCTGTCATGGTTTTTTCGGCACAACTATCCGTGAGGGATTCGCTTTCAGGACCTCGGCCAACAAAGACAGATCCTCATGGGTCAGCGAGGGACTGAGCTTGCGCCCGGCTGCGCTTAGTGAGCGCGAAAGAGCGCGCGCTGGCCTGCCGCAGCCTGCTGGCCGCCCGATTGAGACAATGCTGCATCCACGCCGCCATAGCCGCCAATGTTTGCCGTAGCAGCGTTGTTGCGCCTGGCTGCTACGGTCAGCGCGCTTTGTCCGCGCTGAGACGCGGGAGCTCCGACGCCAGGACGGTAGAACGGAGCCGGACCATAGCCGCTGGCAAAGGCCGGTGCAGCAATCGATGGGGAAAGTGCGAAGAGAACTGCGGCGATAAGCCTTGTTTTCATGATATGACTCCGATCGAAGTTGAATAAAGAGGGCGCTGCGACTGTTTGCCATTGATCGCCTCACAGATTCTTTCTCAGTCAAGCGGATAGAAGGACCGTCAATTGACAAACGGCGTGCAGCAGCGCGGGAGAGGATAGTTCAATATTTTTGAGGGACGCCTCGCAGGCAGGCTGTGACTGTCTTGACGAGCACGGACCGCACACACGCACGTGCCGTCCGCCCCGGTCGTTTTCAGGAGCAGTGCACCCTCGGTGCGGTGGCCGGCGACGGATAATCGTTTTTGCTGTGTTGTGCGCTGCCCAGGCCCGCGGTCGCATCGATTTGAGCTTCGTTGCGCTCCCGCTGGGTCAGCGTCTGGCCGGTAGCTTGCTGCGCGAGGGCGGCCGGCTCGTTCACGGCACACACCACCTGCTTGCCGTCTCGCAAATGGACCGTCGTCGTATAGCTGGTTGAGGGAGTCGCGAATGCAGCGCCGGCGGTTGTTCCAAAGAGCACAATGGCGACTGCAAGATGAGAGATGTGACGCATGATGAATCCTCCGTACGGAGCGGCGATGTGCCGCGTCAAAATGAATTGTCGAGTGGCTACGTTCGCGGCACGTGGTACCGCTGACAGGTACCGGCAAGCCGGCCCAACAGAATTCATATTGGCCCCTGAACGTTGCCGGGATCTTTCCCGAACGTTACATCCAGGTAAGGATTGGCGAATTGGGTTTTGCCGCAATAAGGCAGTCCAGTATGCAAAATTCGCGCGTCTTCATCGGCCTCGTAACGCAATGGACCCGAAGCCAGCAGTCAAGCTATCTTGTTGGCCGGGAGCGGCGAGGCGATTTCTTTGCGCTGATCAGCGCGCGAACGTGACAACGCCCTCTCAAGCGTTCTCACAGGCACTCGCACGCCCGCGAGCATAAAAAAACCTTGAGCTTGCAACAAGAATCTTTGGCTTTGACGGGCGGCGCGCGCCCCTTAGACTGGCTTCGCAATCATTCGAGTCTCAACGGTCACGATGCGAACCACTCCCCCGCAACTCAAGGTCGACGTCTGGCGCGGTAACGACGAAGGCAGCTTTCAGCGCTTCGACGTGCCGCGCATGGAAAGTCAGACCGTGCTCGACGTGGTGATCCACATCCAGCGCCATCTGGATGCGACGCTGTCCTATCGCTTTGCGTGCCGGGTCGGCATGTGCGGTTCATGCGCAATGACCGTCAACGGCCGCGCGCGATGGACCTGCCGCACACACGTCACCAAAGTCATGAAGCACGCCGGTGACGTGCTCGAAATCGCGCCTCTCAATCACCTGCCCGTCATCAAGGATCTGGCGACGGATATGACCGCCTTCTTCGACAAATGGCGCGACGCGAAGGGCTATTTCAAGGGCGGGCACACGCGTAACGAACCTGCCACTTGCGTCGATCCCGCCTCCGCCGAACGCAAGGCGGCCGACGCGGGGATTGAATGCATTGGCTGCGGTGTCTGTTATGCGAGCTGCGACGTCGTCGCATGGAACCCCGACTATCTTGGACCCGCCGCGCTCAATCGTGCGTGGACGCTCGTCAACGACGTACGCGACATCCAGCAGCAAACCCGCGTCGCAGCCGTCTCCAACGACGCAGGCTGTCATTCGTGCCATACGCTCGGCTCGTGTACCGAACGGTGTCCCAAGTCGCTGCAGCCGACGGCCAGCATTGCTGGCCTGAAGCGGCTTCGCGGCCATGCGCCGAAAGGAGAACCGCGATGATGAGCGGCTGGCGGTTGCAGCGCCTGTCGGCGATGGTGCTGACCTT
Source organism: Paraburkholderia sp. CI3 (assembly GCF_050436505.1). Classification (NCBI taxonomy): domain Bacteria; kingdom Pseudomonadati; phylum Pseudomonadota; class Betaproteobacteria; order Burkholderiales; family Burkholderiaceae; genus Paraburkholderia; species Paraburkholderia sp. CI3. The sequence continues at coordinate 850,111 of NZ_JBNDMI010000004.1, read as the reverse complement.
ATGCGTGGCCGTCCATCTTGTCACCATGATTATCGTCGTGCATGGCGGGCTGAGCGCGGCGAACGTGATCGCGCGTCTGCACGGCAATACGGCGTGGGCGGTGTTCTATTCAGTGTTCGTGCTTGCGTCGTCCGCGCATGTGCCTGTCGGGTTGAGAAGGATCGCCGAGGAGTGGCTCGGCTGGCGCGGGCGCAGCGTCGGGGTGGCGAGCGTGATCGTCGGCATTGCGTTGGCGATTGCCGGTCTGCGCGCGGTCTTCGCGCTGGTAGGAGGGCCGCAATGAGCGACATGGCACGCGCAGCGAAACCAGCAACAGACGCGAACCACGCCCGACACCGCACCCCTGGCCGGCGCGCCGACTCGCGCGCGCGCAACCATCCCGCGTGGTGGGCCTTTCTTGTGCACCGTCTGTCCGGACTCGCGCTCGCCTTCTTTCTGCCGCTGCACTTCTGGGCGCTCGGCACCGCTTTGCACAGCGCAGCATCGTTCGAGTCGTTTCTCGCCGTGACGAGGCAACCCGCCTTCGTATTCGCCGAGTGGGGCCTCGTCACGTTGCTGGCCGCGCATCTGTTCGGCGGCGTGCGCATTCTGCTCATCGAATACCGGCCATGGAGCGGTTTGCGCAAGAACCTGATCGCGGCGACAGCGGGCGGCGCATTGGTCATCGGGCTGGCGTTTGCGCTGTCGCTCACGTCGTGAACGCACGGTCCCCCGACGGAGATTCATCAATGGACATGCAGCAGATCGAAGAGGTCGCGAAGCAGTTGTACATACGCGCGCTGAAGCATTTGCCGCCCGACATCAAGGACGGTATCGCGCGCCTCGAACGCGCTGAAACCGACGACACCGCGCGCCGCGTGCTGGGCACAATGCGCACCAATATCGCGATTGCCGAAGATCGGGACAACCTGCTGTGCCAGGACACCGGGCTGCCGATCTACAACGTGACGATCGGCACGGGCCTCGCGCTCGACGGCGTCGCGTTGAAAGCAGCGATCCGGCGCGGCTGCGAACGGGCCACGCGCGAGCATCCATTGCGCTCGTCGGTCGTGCATCCGTTGACGCGGAAAAACGAACATTCGTCTTGCGGCGTGCTGATGCCCGCGATCCATATCGACTTCGACTCGACAGCCGACACGCTCGTGATCGAAATGATTCCGAAGGGCAGCGGTTCGGAAAACAATTCGTTTCTGAAAATGGCGATTCCGGCGGAAGGTGTCGACGCGATCAAACGCTTCGTGATCGACTGCGTGGTCGATGCGGGCGGCAAGACGTGTCCGCCGACGATTGTAGGCGTGGGCATCGGCGGTACATCGGATCTGTGCGTGTGGCTCGCCAAGCGTGCCGCGACGCGCGCGCTCGGTACGCATTGCGACGATCCGGCGGCGGCCGCGCTGGAGGAGGAACTGTCGGCCGCGGTGAACCGCCTGGGCGTCGGCCCGCAGGGGCTCGGCGGCGACGCGACATCGTTCGCGGTCCACCTCGAACTGGCGGCGACGCATATCACGATGAATCCGGTTGCCGTGAACATGCAGTGTCATTCGGCCCGCCGCGCGCGCGCCACGCTGACGCCGGCGGGCGTCGAGTACGGCTACTGACACGCGGGCTGTCCGCATCGGCACGCACACCGTCAAGGAACGATCGATGACTCATCACACGCTGTCCATGCCCGCTAGCGAAGCGCAGATTCGCGCGTTGCGCACGGGCGATACCGTTACGTTGACAGGCACGCTGTTCGGCATCCGCGACGCCACGCAGATCCATATGTTCGACCGTGGCCGCACGACTCGCTTCGATCTGCGCGGTCATGCGGTGATTCACACCGCGCCGAACGTGCGCAAGGTGCCACGCTCGGACGCACATCCGGCGGGCTACGAGCCCGTCTGCGTCGGCACGACGACGTCCGCACGCATGGAGCGCTTCACCGCGGCGCTGATGGCGCAGTACGGCGTGCGCATCGTGATCGGCAAGGGCGGGCTCGGGCAGGCGTCGAGCGATGCGTTCGCAAAATACGGCGGCGTGTATCTCGCGATCGTCGGCGGCACGGCCGCGCTCGAGACGACATGGATCGAACAGATCGAAGACGTCGATCTCGACGACCTGAACCCCGAATCGCTATGGCGCTTCAGGATCGGCGAATTCGGCCCGCTGCTCGTCGCGATGGATAGTCACGGCGGCAGCGTCTACACGAAGGTCCAGCAGAGCACGCGTGAGCGGCGCGAAGCGGTGCTCGCGTCGCTGGGCATCAGAAGCTGACCGAACGCAGCGTCGTTCATCACGGGAACCGACCATGAAGCACGTGGATACCGACATCCTGATTCTCGGCAGCGGCGGCGCGGGCCTGTTTGCCGCGCTGCATGCGCAGGCCGACGCGCCGCAGTTGCGCATCACGATCGCCGTGAAAGGATTGCTCGGCAAATGCGGCTGTACGCGCATGGTGCAGGGCGGCTATAACGTCGCGCTAGCACAGGGCGATTCGATCGAACGTCACTTCATGGATACGATCGAAGGCGGCAAATGGCTGTCGAACCAGGAACTCGCGTGGACGCTGGTGACACGCGCGGTCGAGCGGATAAACGAACTCGAAAACGAACTGGGCTGCTTCTTCGACCGCAACCCGGATGGCACGCTGAAGCAGAAGGCATTCGCCGGGCAAACCTTCGACCGCACGGTGCACAAGGGCGATCAGACCGGCATCGAGATCATCAACCGGCTTGCCGAACAGGTGTGGGCGCGCGGGATCGAGCGGCTCGAAGAACATCGCGCGGTGGAATTCATCGAGTCCGAAGACGGTAGCGCACTGGCCGGCGTGCTGATGATCGACATTCGCAGCGGCGAATTCGTCTTCGTGCGCGCGAAGGCCGTGCTGCTCGCGACGGGCGGCGGCCCCACGATGTACAAGTACCACACGCCGAGCGGAGACAAGAGTTGCGACGGCATGGCGATGGCGCTGCGTGCCGGCCTCACGTTGCGCGACATGGAGATGGTGCAGTTCCACCCGACGGGCTTGCTGGCGGGCACTCATACGCGCATGACGGGCACCGTGCTCGAAGAAGGGCTGCGCGGCGCGGGCGGCTATCTGCTGGGGGGCGACGGCGAGCGCTTTATGCACCGCTACGATCCGCGCGGCGAGCGCGCGACGCGCGACATCGTCTCGCGCAGCATTTACCGTGAACTGCGCGCGGGCAACACGACGCCGAACGGCGGCGTCTATCTGCGCATGGATCATCTCGGGCCCGACAGCGTGCGCCAGCGTTTCAAGGGCATGGTCGAACGCTGCGCGGATTGCGGCTTCGATCTGGCGGGCGGCCAGGTCGAAGTGGTGCCGACCGCGCACTACATGATGGGCGGCGTGCTGTTCGAGACCGACTGTTCGACGACGCTGGCGGGCCTCTTCGTCGCGGGCGAGGATGCGGGCGGCGTGCACGGCGCAAACCGGCTGGGCGGCAACGGCGTCGCGAATTCGACGGTGTTCGGCGGCATTGCGGGTGAGACGCTCGCGCGCTGGGTGCCGCGCCATGGGCGCCTCGCCACCGCCGATGCCAGTCAGATCGAGCGCGCCATCGAACGTTGCACGCGGCCGCTCGGCCAGCCTGCGGGCGATCTCGAATCGATACGCGACGACCTGTACGAGTTGATGTGGCGCGACGTCGGCATCCTGCGCGACGAGCAGGGCTTGCTGCGCGCGAGAAGCGCATTGATCGACATCGGCGAACGGCTGGACCGCACGGGTGTCGATGGACGCGATCTGCGCTTCAACCTGTCGTGGCACGACTGGATGAACCTGCACAACCTGACGCTCGTGAGCCGCGCGATCACCGAGTCGGCGTTGCTGCGCGAGAATTCGCGCGGCGCGCATTTCCGCGAAGACTTTCCCGACGCCGGAGATCTGGACACATCCGAGTATGTATGCCTGCGGCTTCAGCAGAACGCCTTCGAAACCAGCCGCCGGCGCGTGCAGTTCACGCGCGTGAAGCCTGGTCAGTCGCTGCTCGACGAATCATTGCCACTGGCGGAAACGTCGGCCGCCGTCGTGAAGTGACGCTTCACGGCGGCCGTGAACGCTTCGCGTCCGTGTTCGCGCCGTTCCAGCAGGCCGACGCGGCGCGGCGCGATCCGCTCGGGCAACTCGGTCACGCGCAGCCCTGATTCGTGATTCCAGTTCGCATTCGCGAGACGCGGCACTACCGAAACGCCGAAACCGCGCTTCACCATTTCGCAGATCGATTCGAGCGAGTTCAGCTCCATGATGTCGTGCACGGAAGCGTCGAGGCCGCGCAGCGCGTCGTCGATCAGCATGCCTGTCCACGTCTGCCGGTCGAAACGGATGAACGGCTCACGAAGCAGCGTGTCGACGTGCGCGCGCGGATTGTCAGCCGACGAGATCAGCACCATCGGCTCGTGATACAGCACCGTCCACTTCAACGCGGCGGGAAACCCGGTGGGCGACTGCGTAACGATGGCGGCGTCGAGTTCTCCGTTCTCCACGCGTAGCGTGAAGTCACTCGACAGGCCCGTGAAAAGCTTCAGTTCGAGGCGCGGGTAGCGGCGTTTCAGATTCAGCATCGCATCGGCGAACGCGCCCATCAGCGACGACACCAGCGCGCCGACCCGCACGACGCCCGCCAGTTCGTCACGGCCCGCCGTGGCCAGAATCCGCCGATAGTTGGCGACCAGCGTTTCGGCGAGCGGCACGATCGTGCGTCCCTGTTCGCTCAATGCGACCGAGCGCGCGCTCCGTTCGAACAGCACCATGTCGAGATCGCGTTCCAGCGAACGCATCTGCAGGCTCACGGCGGCCTGCGTGAGACACACTTCGTCGGCGGCTGCGGCGAACGAGCCGTGGCGCGCGACGGACAGAAACGTGACGAAATAGCGAATCGCACTCATGACGCTCACTCCGCTTGACGTTGCCGCATCGGCATTACTTTATCGCGTGAACAAGCGATGAGCCCAGCAGCGCCACGCCCGAAGCGAACAGCAGCGCAAGCAGCACCCGCCGAAACGCGGTGTCCGACAGACGCCGATAAAGCCGTGAGCCGAGCCACGCAAACAGCAGCGACGACGGCAGCATCCAGGCGAAGAGTACTAACGTCTGCTTGCCGATCAGGCCCGTCAGTGCATACGTGACGAGCGTCAGCGATTGCATCGCGATGAAAAAGCTTTGGCAGATCGCGCGCTGCGTATCTTTGTTGTGACCGCGCAGCATGCACCATATGGTCGGTGCCGGACCGACGAGCCCCGCAATGCCGCCCAGAATGCCGCCGACCACACCGACGCCGCCGTCCGCCCAGGCACCGCCTGCCGTCACCGTCGGCAGATCTTTCGCGGCGAGCATCACGCCGCAATAGACGATCATCAGCAGACCGGCGCCGATCCGAAAGCCGACGGGATCGATGAACGGCAGCAGCGTCGCGCCGATCGGCACGCCGACAATGCCTCCTGCGATGAACGGACCGATGATCTTCGGCCGTATCTGCGAGCGCACCGTATGCACGGTTAGCATCTGTCCGACCAGCGAGCCGACCACGAGCATCGGCCCGATCGCTTGCGGCGGCAGCGCCCATGCCCAGAACACCATCGCGACGAGACCGAAGGCAAATCCCGCCAGCCCCGACACGAAGCCGGCGACCGCGCTGCCTCCAATCACCAGCAGAGCGATGTCGGCGCTTAGCAACGAGCCTCCCGTGCGTGCACGCCATGCTTCACGACTGCATGCCCCAGCGTTGCACGGTATGGCGTTCGAGGACGCGGAAGATCAGGTTTTCGACGGCGAGGCCAATCAGAATCACCGTGAACAGACCCGCGAACACGTTCGCGATGTCGAGCAGGTTCTTGTTTTCGTAGATGAACCAGCCGAGGCCGCCGGAACCCGAACTCACGCCGAACACGAGTTCCGCCGCGATCAGCGTGCGCCACGCGAAGGCCCAGCCGATCTTCAGGCCGGTCAGAATGCTCGGGAACGCAGCGGGCACCAGAATCGCGGCGACGTAGCGCCCGCCGCGCAACCCATAGTTGCGCCCGACCATTTTCAGCGTGTTGCTCACCGACAGAAAGCCCGAGTGCGTATTCAACGCGACCGACCATGTCACCGAATGCACGAGCACGAAGATCAGGCTGCCGTTGCCGAGCCCGAACCAGATCAGCGCGAGCGGCAGCAACGCGATGGCGGGCAGCGGGTTGAGCATCGACGTCATCGTTTCGAGAAAGTCCGTGCCGATGCGCGACGTGATCGCGGCGGCCGTCAGCAACGCGGCCAGCAGCAGACCGCAGCCGTAGCCGAGCAGCAATACGTGGATCGACGCCCATGCCTTGCCGGGCAGTTCGCCGTTTGCGATGCTCGTGCAGAACGCGTCGACGGTCGCGCTGAAAGTGGGAAACAGCAACGGATTGTTGAGCCAGCGTCCGTAGCCTTCCCAGACCAGCGCGAGCAGCGCGAGGATCAGGAACTTGCGCAGCCAGCTCTGGTTGTACAGGCGCTCGAACGGTGACAGCGGCTTTTCGACGACGCTGAAATGCTGTGCATCGCTGGGTTCGCGAATGATCTCGCCGCGCGGCGCGCGCGTGATCATGTCGTCACGGGGCGGATGGACGGATGCGGAACCGTGTGCGGTAGCGTCAGACATTCTCTGCCTCGTGGATTTCGTCTTCGAACAGCATGTGCTGGATGCGTTTTTCGAGCGTGGCAGCGGATTCACCTGCTGCCGCCGTATCGAGTTCTGCCTTGACCTGCCCCGGGTGCGGCGACAGCAACAGAATCCGGCTGCCGACCTTGATCGCTTCCGGAATCGAATGCGTGACGAATAGCACGGTGAAGCGCGTTTCCTGCCATAGCGTCAGCAGTTCGTCCTGCATCTTGCGGCGCGTGAGCGCATCGAGTGCGGCGAACGGCTCGTCCATCAGCAGGATGTCCGGTTCCATCGCCATGCCGCGCGCAATCGCCACGCGCTGCTTCATGCCGCCCGATAACGTATGCGGATGGCTGTCCGAGAATTTCGTGAGGTTGACCTTGTCGATGTAATGCATCGCGCGCTGTTCCGCTTCGCGCGCCGACAGCCGGTGCGAAGCGAGCAGCGGAAACATCACGTTCTGCTTGACCGTCTTCCACGGCAGCAACTGGTCGAATTCCTGAAAGACCATCATCCGGTCGGGGCCCGGCTTCGTCACCGTCTTGCCCTTCAGCGTGATCGAACCTTCCGTCGGCAGCAGATAGCCGCCGACGCTCTTGAGCAACGTCGACTTCCCGCAACCCGATGGCCCAAGCAAAATGAAACGGTCGCCTTCGAATACCTGAAAGTCGACGCGATACGTTGCCATCACGAGATGCCGCGGCGTCTTGTATTGCAGCGTTACGCCGGCGACATCCAGTAACGGCATGCCGCTCGGCGAGGATGTGGCGCGGGCGGCTCCAGCACGCGTGCGATGCATGATCAACTCCCTTGAAGCGATTGGGCGGTCGGAAAGAACATGTCCTTCCACGAGGCGGGTTTGGTCTTGATCAGGCCCGTGCGTGCCATGAAATCCGCGTATTTGACCGTGTTTTCGGGCGTGGTCGTGAAGGCGACGTCGGGCGACGAAATCATCTTTTCGATGTCGGCGACATTGCTCTTGTCCTTGCTGATGCGCAGGTAGGCGAGTGCGGCCGCGTGCTTGTCCCTCGTGATCTGCGCTTCGGCATCGTCGAGCGCGGCCATGAAGGCTTGCACGAGTTTCGGATTCTGTTGATAGAACTTCGTCATGCACCAGACCAGATTGAATGTCGACTTGCCGCCCAGAACGTCATACGAATTCACAACTGTGCGCACGCCAGGGTGGGCCAATTCCTGTTCCTGAAACGGCGGCGAGCCGAAATGCGCGGTCACTTCGCTATTGCCCGACAGCAGCGCCTGCTGCGCATCGGGATGAGCCAGCGAGACGGTGTATTTATCGAGCTGCCCCTGGTTGCCGGCGCCGAAGGCCTTTTCCGCGGCCATTTGCAACGTGATTGCCTGGATCGACACCTTCGCTGCGGGCAGTGCGATCTTGTCCTTGCCGGTGAAGTCTTTCAACGTTTTCACCGTCGGATTGTTGGTGTTCAACAGCAGCGGCATCGAATTGATCGCCGACAGCGCCTTGACCTCGACGGGCGTGCCGCGCGTACGCGCCCACAGCAGCACGAGCGGCGCGACGCCGCCTGACGCGATCTGCAACGAATCGGACAGCAGCGCGTCGTTCATCACGTTGCCGCCCGCGAATTCGACCCATGACACTTTCAGATTCGGCACGCCCAGTTGCGCGGCGTGCTTTTCGACCAGCTTCTGATCCTGCATCAGCATCAGCGGCAAATAGCTGACGCCGTATTGGCGCGCGATCCGGATCTCCGACAGTTCGGCGCGGGCGGGCGCACTGGTGAGAGCTGCGCCGAGAGCGAGCAGCGCTGAGAGAAATACGGCAACTTTACGAAGGCTCATTGCTGGACACTCCTTGCGACAGGAACGGCACGGCCAATCTGTTGAAATGCGACACCGGATAAACCGGATGGGTGGGGGCTGCGTGTGCTTATTCGGTCTCGCGTGGCTGCGACCGGCGCAACGCATGCGTCACGCGGCAAGGCGCGACATGAAGGACATGAGCGGGATGACGATGAGGCGGGGTACGCATCGTGAGTGTCTCCTTGTTGCCGGCCTGCTCGCGACAAAACGGTTTGCGCGGCGCGGCCGGAATCAGGTTCACAGATGGTGTGTTGTGGGCAACCGGATTGCGCGTGAAATGCCTTGCTTCGGTGACTGTGGCATTCAGCGAATTCAGCGCCGTATGATTTAGCTCATCTGTATGAGTAGCGAGTGTAGGTGATCGTGCTGTTGATTGCAAATGCGGGAAAACGTGACATGTGCGGCGCGCGGCCGGCGGCTTTTGGCGCTGCGCATCGCGCTTGGCTTCTGGCCTTGTCAGAGCGGCTCTTCGTGCGATGCCGAAGCACCGACGTATTCGTAGCGTGCGGTGTTCGCATGCGAGATCCGCACTTCGACGGGCGCCTGATGATACGAATACGCGACGCGCCGGACTTCAAGAAGCGGCGTGCCGTGCGGCACTTCCAGCAGTTTGCTTTCGAGTTCATTGGCTACCGCGACGCGCACGCGTTCCTCGGTGCCGAGCACGTTGATGTTGAACGCATCCTGATAGAAGTTGTACAGCGTGCTCGGCCGGCTGCGCAGCGCGGCTTCCGTCAGGCCCGGAAAACGCGCCTCGGGTACGGTGATGTTGTCGATCATCACCGTTTCGCCATGCAGCGCCAGACGGTTGATGAACGTGAACACGCGCGCGCCCGTTGCGACTTTCAGCAGCGTCGCGATATCGCGCGTAGCCTTGGCCTTCCTGAACTGCACGAGCGTTACGGTCGGGTAGGTCTTGTCGCCGTCCTGGCGCACGATGCGGAAGAAGCGGAAGAAATGACGATCACGCTGGTGTTGCGCGACGAAAGTACCGAGCCCCTGATGCCGCACCAGAATGTTGTCGGCCACCAGTTCGTCGATTGCCTTGCGCAGCGTGCCGATCGATACGCCGAAGCGTTCGGCCAGCCGCTTTTCCGAAGGAATCGTTTCGCCGCCCTTCCATTCGTGCGCGGCCAGCGCGGCCAGCATCGCATTCTTCACTTCCTTGTAGCGCGTGCCGCCGATTGCCGGCGCGGTGGCCGCACCGTTCGGTAGATTGATACCCGTGGTCAACGTATTCATCGATCTCATCCTGTCGTTGCATTTTCATTGCTGCTGTCTTTCAATTGATTCTACTTCATACGGTTCATCAAACACATATAGATGATATGGTTGACATATGCAAATGTGCCGCCTAAGATGGGTTCACGCAGGCGAACCAAACCGTACCAACAGACTGGAGACAACTGATGAGCCACACCGCAGCAGGTGCACCGCAACAATCCGGTGAAGGATCTTCCGCCAGCCCTTCGTCAGACCGCAAAACGATTCATATCGTGCTGCACGAAGCGAAAGACACCGTCGGTGTGGCGGTTGTCGAAGGCATCAAGGCGGGGACCCAGTTGAACGCGTGGATCATGGACGACGACGAGGTCGTGACGATCTCGGCGAAACAGAACATTCCGATCGGTCACAAGGTGGCGCTGAAAGACATGGCGGTCGGCGACACGGTGTTCAAGTACGGCGTGGACATCGGCAAGGTCGTTGCGCCGATCCGCGCGGGTGAACATGCGCATGTTCACAACATCAAGACGAAGCGCTGGTAGCCGGCGCGAGGATCGACCAGCTCGCGCATCGACATTGCGAGCGAGCTTCCCCACTCAACAGAGCCAGATCGAAGAGAGCCACCATGAGCGTGATTGACCAGAACACCACTTTCCGCGGGTTTCGCCGTTCCAATGGACGCGTCGGCGTGCGTAACCATGTGATCATCCTGCCCGTCGACGATTTGTCGAACGCCGCCGCGCTGGCCGTCGAAACGGCCATCAAAGGCACGATGGCGCTACCGCATCCATACGGCCGCCTGCAGTTCGGCGCCGACCTCGATCTGCATTTCCGCACGCTGATCGGCGCCGGCTGCAACCCGAATGTCGCGGCGGTCGTCGTGATCGGGATCGAGGAAGGCTGGACCAAGCGCGTCGTAGACGGCATTGCGAAGTCAGGCAAGCCGGTGATGGGCTTCGGCATCGAATTGCATGGCGATCACGATACGATCATGCGTGCGTCGAAAACCGCGAAAGAGATGGTGCAGTACGCCACGTCTCTCGATCGCGAAGAATGCCCGATTTCGGACCTGTGGGTATCCACGAAGTGCGGCGAATCCGATACCACGTCCGGCTGCGGCGCGAACCCGACTGTCGGCAATGCGTTCGACAAGCTCTACGGGTTGGGCACGACGCTCGTCTTCGGCGAGACGTCCGAACTCACGGGCGGCGAGCAGATCGTTGCCGCGCGTTGCGCGAACGACCAGGTGCGCGAGCGCTTCCAGTTCATGTTCGACCGCTATCAGGACATGATCAACCGCTGGAAGACCGACGATCTGTCGGAGTCGCAGCCGACCAAAGGCAACATCGCGGGCGGCCTGACGACAATCGAAGAAAAAGCGCTGGGCAATATCCAGAAGATCGGCAAGAAGTGCAGAGTCGACGGCGTGCTCGACAAGGCCGAGGAACCGACGGGGCCGGGCTTGTGGTTCATGGATTCGTCGTCAGCCGCGGCCGAGATGGTGACGCTGTGCGCCGCGTCGGGCTTTGCCGTGCATCTCTTCCCGACCGGGCAGGGGAACGTGATCGGCAATCCGATCGTGCCTGTCATCAAGATTTGCGCGAACCCGCGTACGGTGCGCACGATGAGCGAGCATATCGACGTGGATGTGTCGGGACTATTGCAGCGCGAACAGAATCTCGATCAGGCTGGCGACAAACTGCTGGAATCGATGCTGCGCACCGCGAACGGGCGCTTTACGTCGGCGGAAGCGCTGGGCCACCGCGAGTTCGTGTTGACGCGCCTGTTCGAAAGCGCGTAATTTCTCCGGGCCCGTCCTCGCGACGGGCCGCACTGCATAGCGCATGAATCCGGATCGCGCAGGCGGCTGCGATGACAGTTAGCTTCGCGTCAGCTTCGGATCCCCTGTATTCAATGGAGTTTTCGCAGCAGCGCGCGCACGCGTGACGTCTCGGGCCCGAGAAGCCCGGCACGCGCCGCACGGCGCTGTTCCATTTTCCAGCAGCAGCGAGTGGAGGAGACACCATCTTGCGCGTGCTAAGACATCTTTACGTGCAGGTTCTGATCGGACTTGCGGCAGGCATTCTCGTCGGTTATTTCTGGCCGGATCTCGGCGTCCAGATGAAGCCGTTCGGTGATACCTTTATCCGGCTCATCAAGATGCTGATCACGCTGGTGATCTTCTGTACCGTCTCCGTCGGCATCGCGCGGATGGAGAATCTCAAACAGGTCGGGCGCGTCGGCCTCAAAACCATCGTGTACTTCGAAGCGGTGACGACGGTGGCGCTCGTCATCGGCCTTGTCGTCGCCAATCTGCTGCACCCCGGCTCCGGGCTGAACATCGATCCGAAGACGCTCGATACGCATGCAGTCAGCCATTACGTGACGGAAGTTCACGCGCAGTCGAACACCAGCTTCCTCGAAGAGATCGTGCCGAATTCGGTCGTGGGCGCGTTCGCGCGGGGTGATCTGTTGCAGGTGTTGCTGTTCTCGGTGTTGTTCGGCATCGCGCTATCGATCATGTCGCGGCGCAGCCGCTTCCTGTCGCGCGTGATCGAACAGAGCGGCGAAGCGCTGATGCGGATCGTCGAAATGATCATGCGCCTGGCTCCCCTTGGCGCGTTCGGCGCGATGGCGTTCACAGTCGGAAAATATGGCATTTCGACGTTGCAGCAACTCGGTCTGTTGATCGTGTGCTTCTATCTGACGAGCATTCTCTTCATCGCTCTGGTGCTGGGCACGATTTGCCGCTGGGCGGGCGTGGGGTTGTGGCCGCTGCTCAAGTATCTGCGTGAGGAGCTGCTGATCGTATTGGGCACATCTACAACGGAATCGGTGTTGCCTCGTTTGATGGAAAAGCTCGAACGGCTTGGGTGTCCGAAGCCGGTAGTCGGGCTCGTGCTGCCGACGGGCTATTCGTTCAACCTCGACGGCGCCGCGATCTATCTGACGATGACCTCGCTCTTCATCGCGCAGGCCACCAATACCCATCTCACGCTACTGCAACAGATCGGGCTGCTGGCGATATTGATGGTGACGTCAAAGGGCGGCGCGGGCGTGGCGGGTGCGGCGCTGGTCGCACTGACGGCGACACTGTCGACGCACAACATCATTCCGGTTGCGGGCATTACGTTGATACTCGGTATCGATCGCGTGCTCAACGAGATTCGCGCGATCGTGAACATGATCGGCAATGCGGTGGCGACGATTGTCGTCGCCCGCTGGGAAGGCGCATTCGATGTGCAGGCCGCGCGCAAACTGCTGGCCGCGCCGCCGGAAGTTCAACGCGGCGAGCCGCAAGCGAACGCAAGCGATGTCAACGACATGGCGCCGCCCGCGTATGTACAGGAGCGCTCGAATTGAGCACGAACCTGAATGCGAATCCGCGCGCGACGCGCAAGAAGATCGTCATCAGCGAATTCATCGACGCTTGCGCAGTCGCAGCGCTCAGCGAGCGCTTCGACGTGCATGCCGATGCGTCGCTTGTCGATCAACCCGTTGCGTTGAACGCGTTGCTGGCCGATGCCGACGCGCTGATCGTGCGCAATCGCACGCAGGTAAGGGCCGCGCTGCTCGATGCCGCGCCGCGTCTGAGCGTAGTCGGGCGTCTGGGCGTCGGGCTCGACAACATCGATCTGGACGCATGCGCGCAACGCAACGTATCGGTGTTCCCGGCGACGGGTGCGAATGCACGCGCGGTGGCCGAGTACGTGCTCGCCGCGGCACTGATGCTGCTGCGCGGTGCATACCGTTCGAGCATGGAGGTCGCGGCGGGCAAATGGCCGCGCGCGGCGCTTTCGAATGGCCGCGAAGCGGCGGGTAGCACGCTTGCCGTAATCGGCTTCGGCGGCATCGGGCAACTCGTTGCGCAGCTCGCGCGCGCGCTGGGCATGCAGGTGCTCGCCTACGATCCGCTGCAGCCGGCCGACGCGGCGTGCTGGGCCGCGACCGGCGCACGCCGCGTGAGCATCGACGAAGCGTTGCGTGCCGCCGATGTGATCACGCTGCATGTGCCGCTCGTCGACAGCACGCGCAATCTGCTCGGCGCATCGCAACTCGCGGCGCTGAAGCGCCACGCGATTATCGTCAACACGTCGCGCGGCGGGATCGTCGATGAAGCGGCGCTTGCCTTGGCGTTGCGCGAAGGCCGCATCGGCGGCGCGGCGCTCGACGTTTTCAACGATGAGCCGCTCGCCGCCCGTTCCCCGCTGGCCGACGCACCAAACCTCATTCTCACGCCGCACATTGCGGGGCTGACCATGCAGTCGAACGAACGTGTCAGCACGCTCGTTGCGGCGCGCGTGACGGAGGCCCTGCTTGCGCAGCGTGATTCACACGTGACCGAAGGAATTTCACGATGACGCGAGTCTCAGCCGACGAACTGCTCGAACTCGCGACGCGCGCCGTCCGCAACGCGGGCGCAACGCCGGAGACCGCGACGGCCACGGCCCGCGCGTTGGTGTATGCGGACTCGTGCGGGTTGTCGTCGCACGGTGTTTCGCGTTTGCCGATGTACGTCGCGCAGTTGCGCAACGGGCGCGTCGATCCGCAGGCGAAGCCCTCCATTGTTGCGACGCGCAACGCCGCCGTGCTCGTCGATGCCGCCGATGGCATGGCGTTTCCCGCCTGCGCGCTTGCTGTCGAGACCTTGATCGGCCGTGCGCGCGAACACGGCAGCGCAGTGGCGAGCGTGACCCGCAGCCATCATTTCGGCGTCGGCGCATATCACCTGGAGGCGATCGGCGCGGCGGGCATGGTGGGCCTTGCGTTCAGCAATTCCCCGGCGGCGATGCCCGCGTGGGGCGGGCGTCATGCGCTATTCGGCACCAATCCCATTGCCGCCGTGTTTCCGCGCCGCAATGGCGACGCATTGATAGTCGACCTGTCGTTGTCGCAAGTGGCGCGCGGCAAGATCATGGTTGCAGCGCGCGATGGCAAGCCCATACCGTCCGGCTGGGCGACCGCCCGTGACGGCACGCCGACCACCGACGCCAAGGCGGCGCTCGACGGCATGATGCTGCCGTTCGGCGGCGCGAAAGGCGCGATGCTCGCGCTGATGGTCGAACTGCTGGCGGCGGCGCTGGCGGGCGCGAACTTCGGCTATGAAGCGGGATCGTTCCTGACCGAGGAGGGGGCACGCTCGCGGATCGGCCATCTGTTCTGGGCCATCGATCCGGGCGCGCTGGCGGGCAATGAGATGTACGTAGAACGGGTCGAGGCGCTTGTCGCGGCGATGTTGCAGGATGCGGATGTCCGTTTGCCAGGGCAACGGCGGCATGCGTTGGCCGACGCGGCAAGCCGCGATGGAATCGAGATTCCCGATGCGTTGCTCACACAGTTGCAGACATTGGTCGCGTGATGCGCGAATGCGCCGAAAGGAACCAGGCGCACTTCACGCGGGCGCCGGACCGCTCGTGCCACGCACGATCAGCTCGATCGGCAGACACTCGCGCTGCGGCGGCACGCCGTCCGAGAGCCAGCGCAGCAGTGCGCGCGCGACGCGTTCGCCGAGTTCGTAAGTGGGCAACAGCACGGTAGTGAGACCTGGTGTGATCTGCGAGACGATGGGCAGATTGTCGCAACCGACAATCGATAACTGCTGCGGCACGGCGATACCGGCCGATTGCGCTTCGAACAGGCAACCCAGCGCGAGCACGTCATTGCCGCAGAAAATGGCGGTTGGAGCAGGGCGCAATTGCGTCAGTAGCTTGAGCCCGGCGCGACCGCCTTCGAAGCCGAATGGCTGTTCGATGATGTTCGCATCAGGCAGACGGATATCGTGCTGTGCAAGGATTCGCCGGAAGCCTTCGATCCGCTGACGCGCGCGGTCGTTATGGCGCGTGAAGCCCGAGATCACGCCGAAGCGGCGATGACCGAGTTCGAGCAGATGTTCAGCGGCCAGTTGCCCGATCAACTGGTTGTCGAAGCCAATCGACGGCGGTGTATCTGCGTCGCCGCTGCCGGCTGCGCCGGGGCGCTCGGCGTGCGACCAGGTCAGCAGCAGCGCGACGTGGCTCGCGCGAATCAGTTCATAGGTTTGCGGCGCATGGTCGGTGCCGACCAGAACGATTGCGTCGACAGCACGTTCCAGCAGCGCGCGCACGACTTCGATTTCCGCGGACAGGTTGTACTCGTGCGCGGAGATCAGCAACTGATAGCCGGAATTCGACAGTGTGGTTTGCAAGCCTTGCACCGCACGCGCGAAGATCGCGTTGTCGAGCGTCGGCACGATTGCGCCGACCATTCGCGCACGGCCCAGCGCAAGCGCGCGCGCCGCGCCGTCGGGCACATATCCCAGCGTGGCGATCGCATCACGGATGCGCGCGCGCGTGTCCGCTTTCACCATGTCGGGGTTGGAGAGAGCGCGCGACACAGTTGCCGTCGAGACGCCGGCGAGTGTGGCGACATCGCTGATACGGGCGCGTGGCAAGGTATTCATTGCGGCAGATCAGACAGGTTTGGATAGGCTCAATTGATTGTAGTGCCCGATTGCAAGCGAACGACAGTACAACATCATTCGAATTGGTATAAATCCCGATGTGACCCGTGATCATAGCGTCTATATTCAAATGCAAGCGGTTACATTTCATTGCGCGGCGCGCTGCATTTCACGCCGCTGAACAGGCAGGAGACAATGTGTTCCCCGCATTGCGTTCACCGCGCTTCCTGTGCAGCATCGGCACGCTCGCAGCAACGCTCGCCGCGTGGTACGTGCTGACGGCTCTCACAGGCATCGTCGCACCGTCGAGATTCCCCACTCCGTTCGATACCTGGCAGGCGCTTGCCCAGGTGGTGACGGACGGTTATGCCGACGGCCGTCTCGACCAGCACATCGAGCAGAGCGTGAAGCTCGTTCTATACGGCTTCGCGACGGCGGCGGTGACGGGCGTGCCGCTCGGCCTATGGATGGGCTACTCGGCGCGTGCGCAAGCGTTCTTCAACCCGATCTTTCTGCTGTTGCGACCCATTCCGCCGCTCGCGTGGATTCCGCTCGCGATCGTCTGGCTTGGACTCGGCGACTCCGCGAAGGTGATGGTGATCTGGTTCGCGGCGTTCGTGCCATGCGTGATCAACAGTTTCGCGGGCGTGCGCAATCTCGACGTGCCGATGCTCGAAGCCGCCGAGATGCTGGGTTTGCGGCGTTCGCGCTTCGTGCTGGAAGTGATGATTCCCGGCGCGCTGCCAATGATTTTCACAGGCTTGCGCCTCTCATTGCAGGCCTCATGGACGACGCTCGTGGCGGGCGAACTGATCGGTGCGGTCAAAGGTCTCGGGCATCTGCTGACGCAAGGCTCGCTCGACATCTATCCGGCGATGATCGTCGTTGCGATGCTGACGGTCGCGCTGTGTGGATGGTTGATGACGGTCGCGCTTGGGCAAATCGAACGGCAACTCATGCCTTGGAGAGCGAACAGATGAAACCGGGTCATCTGCGCGGTGTCGCGCATCCTGACATCGAGCCCGTCGGCGTCAATCGCGAGTCCGGCAGTGCGGCACGCACGTTGCGCCAGCGCAAGATGGTCAGCGAGCCTGGGCGTGCTGTGGCTCAACGCAACGTGCCGCTCTGGACGCTGAATGCCGCGGGGCTGATCGCATTCTTCGGCATCTGGTGGCTGGCATCGGCAGCAGAACTCGTCCCCGCGATCTTTCTACCGACGCCGCTTGCAGTCGTTCACAAGTTTGCCGATCTGCTCACGCATCCGTTTGTCGGTTACACGCTCGAAGTGCATCTGTGGTCGAGCTTGCAGCGCTATCTGATGGGCTTTTTGCTGGCCGTCGCGCTGGGCGTGCCGCTCGGTCTGACGATGGGCTGGTTCCGCTGGCTCGACTACTGCGTGACGCCGCTCTTCGAAACCGTGCGTTTCATCGCGCCGATTGCATGGGTGCCGTTTGCCGCGTTGTGGTTCGGCACGGGCATCGGTGGCCCGGTGCTGATCATTTTTGCGGGTGCGTTTCCCCCGTGCGTCGTCAATGCTTATCGCGGTGCGCAGCAGGTCGACGGCAGGCTGCTCGAAGCGGCGCGCATGCTCGGCGCGTCGAACCGGATGATCGTCTGCGAAGTGCTGCTGCCAGGCGCGTTGCCGTCGGTGATCGCAGGTGTGCGCGTCGCGGCGGGACTGGGCTGGATGTCGCTGGTCGGCGCCGAACTGATCGTCGCGTCGAGCGGCATTGGCTACATGATGGTCAAGGGACAAGCGGCAATCGACACTGCGACGGTGATGAGCGCGATGATCGCAATCGGTATGGTGGGCGCGGCAATCGACCTGCTGCTTGGACGCATCGAAGCGTACGCGATGCGCAACCGGCGCGTGGCCCGGCACTAGGGTCTGTTTACATATGGAACGCACGTGCGAATGCCCGCTATCGGCCGTCCCCCAAGGGGACTTCCTTCGGGGCGCAGGGCAAGGAGTAAGGAGCGCTGCGTGGCCGCGCCACGTGAGCGACGCACGACGCCGCCATGCGCCCGATAGCGGGCATTCCCCTGGAATGAATTTCAGAACTGGGGTTGCCGCGAGAAGGGCCGCTCGCTGCGTCATGCTCCTTGCGAATACGTCGAGTATTCGCGGCGTCGCAATCCTTGCGAGCGGCCCTTCTCGCGGCAACGCACGTGCGTTCCATATGTAAACAGACCCTGGCACCCGTGGCTTCACTCTCTCAACCGTGACGGAGCGCACGATGAGCATGATTCGTTTCAATGATGTGTCCCGCATGTTCAGGCGCGACAAGGCGAGCGTCGTCGCGCTGGAACACGTCGAACTGGAAATCGCCGACAAGGAATTCGTTGCGATCGTCGGGCCGTCGGGATGTGGCAAGACGACGTGTCTGCGGATGGTCGCGGGTCTCGAGTTTCCGACTTCGGGCAGCGTGACGGTGGCGGGCCGCAAGGTGACACGGCCAGGACCCGATCGCGCGGTCGTCTTTCAGCAGTTCGCGCTGTTCCCGTGGAAGACAGTGTGGGACAACATCGATCTCGGCTTGCGCGCGAAGGGCATGGCCGCCGACGCAAGACGCGAAACGATCGAGCGCTATCTGTCGCTGATGAATCTGCGCGGCTACGAGCAGGCGTATCCGCATCAACTATCGGGCGGCATGCAGCAGCGCGTCGCGATCGCGCGCGCGTATGCGCTCGACCCCGGCGTGCTGCTGATGGACGAGCCGTTCGGCGCGCTCGATGCCCAAACCCGGGTCGTCATGCAGGAAGAACTGGTGCGGCTCACGCGCGTGAATCCGCGCACGGTGCTGTTCATCACGCACGCGGTCGAAGAGTCGGTGTATCTCGCGGATCGCGTCGTCGTGATGACGGGCCGGCCGGGGCGCGTGAAAGAAGTGATCGATGTGAAGTCCGTGCGCGAGCAGCATGGCTGGGACGCGTGCAAGCGGATCGAAGACGTGATGGATCTCGAATCGTTCGTCCGGTTGCGCACGCATATCTGGAAGTCGTTGCGCGACGAACACGGCGCTGTCGAACGTGTCGCTGCATGAAGCTGCATAAAACTGCCACCGGTTCCAACGGCTGAGCGCAATACCCCATAAAACAGGAGACCAACATGAAACGTCTGCGTGCGATCCCTTTCATTGCGTTGCTCTGCGCGGGCAGTGCGGCGTTGCCGGGCACGGTGTGGTGCGCCGATCTCACTCTGATCAGGGTCAGCTATCAGCCCGCGCTGTATTGGGCGTTGCCGTTCTATGTCGCAACCGAAAAAGGGTGGTGGGCAGAGGTCGGATTGAAGCCCGAGTTTTCGGTGTTTCCCGCAGGCGTGCCGCAGATGGCGGCGGCGGCGTCGAAATCCTGGGACGTGGGCGGCACGGGTTCCGTGCCGGCGGTGCTCGGCTACAAGCGCTTCGGCATTCAGGTGATCGGCCTGACAAACGACGAATCGCAGGGCAACGTTCTGATGGCGAGCAAGGCGCGTTATGACGCGGTGCGCCGCAATCCGGCGTCGCTGAAAGGCCAGACCATCGTGTTGACGTCCAACTCGACGGGTGATTACGCGGTACAGGCATGCCTGAAAAAGTATGGGCTGACGAAGGCTGATGTGACGCTCAAGAACATGGGCCAGGCCGAGATCATTTCCGCTGTGTCGTCGGGCAATGCTGATTACGCGGGCGTGTGGGCGCCGTATGACTATACGCTCGAAGAGAAGGCGGGCGCGCGCGTGTTGTGCTCCGGTAAGGACGGCGGCGCATCGGTGCCCGGCGCGCTCGTCACGCGTGGCGAATTCGAGAAGCAGCATCCCGATCAGGTGACAAAATTTCTCGCCGTCTATCTGCATGCATGGGCGTGGATGAAGGCGAACCCTGACCAGGCCGTCGCGATGATGAAGAAGTTTTACCAGGAGGGCGGCGTCAACATCAGCGACGATTCGATGCGCAAGGAATTCGCGACGCGCCCGACCTTCGACCTGAAGCAGCAACTCGCCGCGATGGACCGCACGAAAGGCGCATCGCAGGCCGACGATTCGTTCACGAAGATCGCGCAGTTCATGCATGCATCGGGCGCGCTCGCGTCCGTCCCCGAAGCAAAAGACTATATCGACGACAGCGCGATGAAGCGTGTGTTGGGCGACCCTAAACTCGCGGCGTTCGCAATGGACGGCAGCAAATAACGCGCGGTCGCGATCGCGCAAAAAGGCCACGGTGTGGCCTTTTAAAAGCCCCTCGCTGCAAGCGCTTGCATTATTTTTAACATCGATGAAGGAGAAGGCGATGAGCGTGACTTACCTGAAGAAAGCAGCCAAGACGCCGGAAACCGAGACCGCGACGGCGCAAGAGGTCGTCGCTGAAATGCTTGCGCAGATTCAGGCGCATGGCGAAGACGCCGCGCGTGCGTATGCGAAGAAACTCGATAACTGGGACGGTCCGATCATCGTCTGCGCCGATGAGATCGAACGGCGTGCGCTCGAAGTGCCCGCGCACGTGAAGGCCGATATCGATTTCGCCGCGCAACAGGTATTCGACTTCGCGCTCGCACAACGGCGCTCGATTGGGGATTTCTCGGTCGAACTGTATCCAGGCGTGACGGCAGGGCAAAAAGTGGTGCCCGTCAACGTGGTCGGCTGTTATGCGCCGGCTGGCAGGTACGCGCATATCGCGTCGGCATACATGGGCGTTGCGACTGCCAAGGCAGCGGGCGTGAAGACGGTGATTGCCTGTTCGAGCCCGTTTCGCGGAGGCGGCATCCATCCATATGTGCTGTATGCGTTCAAGGCGGCAGGCGCCGATGTCGTGATGACGCTGGGAGGCGTGCAGGCGATTGCGTCGATGGCGTATGGGCTTTTTACCGGCAAGCAGGCGGACGTTGTGGTCGGGCCGGGCAACAAGTTCGTCGCGGAGGCGAAGCGCGCGCTCTTTGGCAAGGTTGGGATCGACGTCTTCGCGGGGCCGTCGGAAGTTGCGGTGATCGCCGACGCCAGTGCCGACCCGGCGATGGTCGCGAGCGATCTGGTCGGCCAGGCCGAGCATGGCCACGAGTCGCCGGCATGGTTGTTCACGACGTCGAAGGCGCTCGCCGACGAGGTCATTGAGCGGGTTCCGCAACTCATCGATGCGTTGCCGCCGACCGCACACGATGCCGCAGGCGCCGCGTGGCGCGACTACGGCGAAGTGATCCTGTGCGACACGCGAGAGGAAGTGGTGGACGTGTCTGACCGCTATGCATCGGAACACCTCGAAGTGCAGGCTGCCGATCTGGACTGGTGGCTCGAACATCTGACGTGCTACGGCTCGCTCTTTCTCGGCGAAGAAACGACGGTCGCATTCGGCGACAAGGCGAGCGGTCCGAATCACGTTCTGCCCACCAAGGGCGCAGCGCGCTATTCAGGGGGGCTCTCGGTGCACAAGTTCGTGAAGACGCTGACGTGGCAGCGCATGACGCGCGATGCGGCGAAGCGCATTGGCGAAGTGACGGCGCGTATCTCGCGGCTCGAAGGCATGGAAGCCCACGCCCGTACCGCTGACGACCGCTTGAAGAAGTACTTTCCCGACGAAGCATTCGTGCGTGGCGAACCGGTACAGGTATGAACGCCATCGGCATGTGCAATCGGTACGACGAAGGAGGACACCGTTGAATATCGCTCGACTATTCGACCTGAATGGCAGAACCGCGCTCGTGACCGGCGGCAACTCGGGCGTCGGCGAAGCGATGGCGCGCGCGTTGGGCGGGGCGGGTGCGCGCGTCGTGCTGGTGGCGCGGCGAAGTGATGCGCTCGACGAAGCGGCAATGCGGCTGCGGGATGACGGTATTGATGCGCACATGCACGCGTGCGATCTCAGCGACGCGCATGCGGCGCGCGCCTGCGCGCTCGATGCAGCGGCACAGCACGGCCAGATCGACATTCTCGTCAACGCGGCGGGCGTCAATCTGCGTCAACCATTCGATGAAGTAACGCCGCAAGCGTGGCAACAGCAGCTCGCACTGCATCTTGGTGCGCCGTTCTTCATGACGCAGGCGCTCGCACCCTCGATGAAGGCGCGCGGACATGGTCGCATCATCAACATCGCGTCGCTGCAGTCATACCGTGCATTCAACGATAGCGCGCCATACGGCGCGGCGAAGGGCGGTGTCGTGCAATTGACGCGTGCTATCGCGCAGGCGTGGTCACGCTACGGCATCACGTGCAACGCGATTGGGCCGGGCTTTTTCCCCACTGCGCTGACGGCTCCCGTTTTCAACGACGCGCGCGTCGCGGACATGCACGCGCAGAACACGTGCATCGGACGCAATGGACAACTCGACGATCTGTATGGCGTCACGGTGTTTCTTGCGAGTGACGCGTCCGCGTACGTCACGGGCCAGACCATCATGGTCGACGGCGGGTACACCGCGCGGTAGGCGGTAACGCAATTGCACGACGGAGAACGCTTGTGAAAGCACTTGTCTACACGCAGCCCAATGAGGTCCAGTTGCTGGATCGGCCCGAACCACTGGCAGCCGACGGCGAGGTGATACTCAGGATCGATGCGGTCGGTATTTGCGGCTCCGATATGCATGCATTCCACGGCCACGATCCGCGACGCAAACCCGGCCTCATTCTCGGTCATGAGTTCGCCGGCACAATCGTGCAGACGCGCGCACCGCATCTGACGAAAGGCTTGCGCGTCACGGGCAATCCGTTGATCACCTGCGGGCACTGTGAATATTGTGTGCAGGGGCGCGACAATCTGTGCGCGAACCGGACGATGGTCGGCATGACGCGGCCGGGTGCATTTGCACAATATATGTCGTTGCCTGCGGGATGCGTTGTCGAAATTCCGCAGGAGATGCCCGCAACGCACGCCGCGGTGACCGAGCCGGCTGCTACGGCGCTGCATGCGCTGAATCTGTCGATGCGCGCGCTGCAAAGACCGTTGCCGGAAACCCGCGCGCTGGTCATTGGCGGCGGGGCGATTGGATTGCTGTCGGCGTTGTTACTGAAATCGTATGGCTGCCGGTCGGTTGAAATGGCGGAGGTCAATCCGCTGCGTCGACGATCGGCGCAGCAGCATGCGCAGTGCGAGACATGGGATCCGTTGGACGCGCCGGCGCCTGAAAGCCGGTTTGAGTTCGTGATCGATGCCGTGGGCGCAAAGCCGACACGCGCGCTCGCGTTATCGTCGGTGAAGCCTGGCGGCGTCGTGATGCACATCGGCCTCCAGGACTGGGCAAGCGAAATCGATATGCGCAAGCTGACGCTCGCTGAAATCACGCTGCTGGGTACGTACACATATACGATGGCGGATCTTCGCGCGACGGTTTCGGCGTTGCACGAAGGCGCGTTCGGTTCGCTGGATTGGCTCGACGTGCGGCCGCTCGATGCCGGAAGCCAGGCGTTCGACGATTTGCAGAACGGCAGGACGGCGTCAGGGAAAGTCGTCCTGACGCCGGGCTTCTAAATTTAGGCCATAGCAGTCCAGCAGGAAAGCGAGACTGTCCGCGACAGACTCATTGTCGTCAGGCTTCGATCGGATTCTAAGCCTCGAGGACATCGACACTAACGATTGAATAATCCGGACGCCAATATTCAACACGACATTATAGTACTAATGTCGTGTTGAATATTGAATTGCGTAGTATATGGTGCGTTTTACGTTGTATTATCAACATATCCATATTCCCCAAAAGCCGCTTCCACCATGACCCTCGAAGCCGACATCGAAGTCGTCCGTCAAAACGCGTCCGACACGCAAACGCTATATCGCGAGGTCTGCGCACTACTGTTTTTCCGCTATGGCGAAACGCCGACCGCAAACCGCCTGTATCAACTGGTGCGCAAAGGCAGCATGAGCGCGCCGGCCAAGGCCTTGCGCGATTTCTGGACCGACGTGCGCGACAAAACGCGTGTCGATGTCGGCCGCCCGGATTTGCCGCCTGAGGTTGCAGCGGCCGCCGGCGAATTCGCGGCCCAGCTGTGGCGTCTGTCGAGCGACGCCGCGAACGCCGCCCTCGACGTGTTCAGGCACGACGCGGACGCGCAAATCGCCGCTGCGCAAGAACAGGCCAAGCAACACGACAGGCAGCGTCAGGACGCCGTCGACAAAGCCGAACAGGCGGCCAACGATGTCGCGACCCTGCGCGCGCGGATTGCCGGACTCGACGCGCGCATCGTCGAGCTGCAGACGGCCAACGACATGCTGACGGCGCAACTGGCGACATCGAAGGAAGAAATCGCGGCAGGAGCCGCCGCGCTCGCCGATGCCCGCCGCGATTTCGCCGACGAACTCGCGAAGCTGCGCCGCTCGCACGAGCAGAACGAGCAGCGGCTCGCCGCGGCGGAAAAGCGCGCCTTGCTCGAAATCGACGGTGAACGAGCGGCGGCGCAACGTCTGCGCAAGGAGCTTCAGGCGAGTCACGAGCGGGCGGCGACGCTCGAAGCCGAATCGCGGGCCGAGCGCGACGCGATTCGGGACGAGTTGGCCGCATCAAAGGCAGAACTGGCTGCCTCCGCTGCGCGGCATGCCGCGACCCGCGGGCAGCTTGCGGAAAAGGATGCGTTGCTGGCTGAACGGGTGGCGGCGACCGACCTGTTGCGCGAGCGTATCGGCACGCTCGCGCGGCAGATCGAGACGGCGCGAACAGAAAAAACGTCCGCGCGCCCTGCCCGCCGCGCCCGCGAAACATCACCCGTGCAGGGCCGCGCGGTGGTGGGCTTCTCGGGCGCACCGTTCGTCAAACGTTCGACCAACGCCAAACCACGCGAAGACTGAGGACTGCCGGCGTCCCGGCGGCATGTCACCACGCGAGTCGCGATAAGTGGCTACACCTGGTGACGTCCGATAAAAAGTGATCGTCATGGGGCGGCGGCACCCGCCGCCCGCGCGCAACGCTGCGTCAGAACCGCGGATGACACTCGAAACTGACCGACGACCCGTGCTCGGTCATCGCGCTGACGCCGCTGACCGTCTCCGTATTCACGCTGCTTTGCATACCGCGACGATCGCAGTAGTCGCGCGCCTCGTTCATCGCGAGTTCGTGCGCGCGCGCCCAGGCCATGCGTCCTCCGGTCGCGCTGGCGGCGACCGTGTAGCTGCCGGGCTTGCCGCTCGCGACCACATCCGTGCTCGACGCGCACCCGACGAGACCCGCGCACGCGAGCGCCACCGCCGCCACCCCGCGCATGCGCGTGGGCAGCGGCGCCCTCTTCCTTTCCGTGCTTTCCGCTCGCGCGACGGATGCGACTTCGCGTACCCGCACCGTTTTGCGCGCCTCAGCGAGCATGTCCGAACCCTGATTCGACATCGTGGATCACCTGCATTTTTAACTGATTAGTCAGGCAGCAATTATCCGGAATCGTTCGCCCAAGATCAGCCGATACAACCGAAAACACTGTTGCGCGAGTCCTAACAATGGAGGCGAGCGCCACGCCGCGACGGCCTCGGCAATGAGCGGACCACATGGTTCACAAAAGACCTTCCGAAATCCCTTTTGAGCGTCTAGTCTGTAACGATGCCTGTTCGACGGACCGGCATTTCGAACCGCAGACGGACCCCACCACATAGCGGCATACACCGGTCGCCGAACCGGAGGAGACATATATGGATCTCGAGGCACGTACCCTTCAGCGCGTCACGGTTCGGCTCGTGCCGTTCCTGATACTGTGCTATTTCATCGCCTATCTCGATCGCGTCAACGTCGGCTTCGCGGCCTTGCAGATGAACAAGGCGCTCGATCTGTCCGCGAGCGCGTTCGGCTTCGGCGCGGGCGTGTTCTTTATCGCGTACTTCTTTTTCGAAGTGCCGTCGAACCTGCTGCTCGAACGATTCGGCGCGCGCCGCTGGATCGCGCGCATCATGTTTACGTGGGGTATTCTCGCGGGCGCGATGGCGTTTATCCCGGACATCGCGCGCTTCACCGGGCTCTCGCCCGCGCACGTGTTTTACGGCCTGCGCATTCTGCTTGGCATCGCCGAGGCCGGCTTTTTCCCGGGCATCATCTTTCTGCTGACCTTGTGGTTTCCGGCGGCGTATCGCGGGCGCGTGGTCGGTTATTTCATGGCGGCGATTCCGCTGTCGACGGTGATCGGCGGCCCGATCTCCGGCGCGCTGCTATCGCTCGACGGCCGCGGCGGACTCGGCGGCTGGCAGTGGCTGTATCTGATCGAGGCGGTGCCGGCGGTATTGCTGTCGGTCGCGGTGCTGTTGTATCTGACCGACAAGCCCGCCGACGCCACCTGGCTCAGCACCGAGGAGCGCGACTGGCTGATCGCGCGGCAGAAGCAGGAGCGCGAGCATCGCGAGGCGGTGCGCCACTTCAGCGTGAAGGAGGCGCTGATCAATCCGCGCGTGCTCGCCATCGCGCTGATCTATTTCGGGGCGAACGCGACCAACTACGGCCTGAGCTTCTTCCTGCCGCAAATCGTGAAGTCGTTCGGCCTCACTAATCTGCAGACGGGTTTCGTGACGTCGCTGCCGTACGTGGTCGGCCTCGTCAGCATGATTTTGTGGGGACGGCATTCGGATCGCCACCTCGAACGCCGCTGGCACGTCGCGATTGCGCTGTTCGTCGCGGCGGCCGGCATCGCGGCCGCGGCCGGCCTCGACAATCCGGTGCAGAAGATGATCGCGCTATCGATTGCCGGCTTCGGCATCTTCGGTTGCCTGCCGGTAATCTGGACCTTGCCGGCCGCGTTCCTGTCGGGCGCGGCGGCCGCGGGCGGCATCGCCGCGATCAACTCACTGGGCAACCTCGCGGGTTTTTTCGGGCCGTTCGCGATGGGCTGGATCAAGGACAGCACCGGCGGCTTCGGCGCCGGGCTGCTATGCCTGTCGGGCGCGGGACTCATCGGTATGGCGGCGGTGTTGCTGCTGCATCACGACACGTCGCTCGAGACGACGCATGGCAATCCGCATGCGCGACCGCCGGGTGAAGCGGGGGTCGCGAGGTCTTAGCGCTAGTCCCACGCGCCGTTCAATATGCACCCGGGCAGCCTGCCCGGGTCGCCTTCAATTCGCCCCGCTGCCGTTATTCAACCCTTCTGTGCCCTGACCGCCCGCATCGGGCGGCACGATGTCGTCCGGCGTCGGGGTTGGCGCGAGCGCTGCCGCACCGCCGCCGTGCGCTTCACCGTCGACGGTATTACCCGGCGCCGGCGCGGGAGCCGACCCCGACCCCGGCGCCGGCAGCAACGGCGGCAACGCGCGCGCTTCGCCCTGCACCGCGGACGCGCCCGCTGCCTCTGACGCCGCCGCCGGTGCCGCCACGGCAGACGTCGGCGGCTGCACCGGCGCCACCGGCGCCACCGGCGCGCGCCGCGCCGGAGCACGTGCCACGACCTGCTTGTCCGGCTGCGCCGGCGTGCGCGTGAACAGGTGCCCGATCCAGTCGCGCAAGCGTTCGGCACGCTCGGCGAACCAGCCCGGCTGCTGCGCGGTATCGAACTTCATGTGGCTGTCGACGAGCCGCGAGCGCTGCGCGCGCTGGAAGAAATCGCCGACGATCGGCAGCGCGCTATGCGCGCCCTGCCCCCAGTAATCGCTGCGCAGCGTCACGCGGCTGTCGTTGAAGCCGACCCACGCCCCCGCCACCAGTTGCGGCTGAATCAGGATGAACCAGCCATCCGCGTTGCCCTGGGTCGTGCCGGTCTTGCCCGCGACATCGCCGCGCACGCCGAAGCGCGTGCGGATGCTCGCGCCGGTGCCGCGGCTGACCACGTCGCGCATCACGTCGACGAGCGTGCGCGCCGTGTCGGCGGGCAGCTCGCGACTCGGCGTGGCCGGCTTGAATTCGGCGAGCAGGTTGCCGTTGCGGTCCTCGATGCGCGTGACCATCAGCGGCTCGACGTAGCCGCCGAGGTTCGCGATCGTGCCGTACGCCGACACCATTTCCTTAAGCGTGACCGGGCTCGTGCCGAGCGCGAGCGACGGCACCGGGTCGAGCTGGCTGTCGCGCACACCCATCGCGCGCGCGAGCTTGGCGACCCTGTTCGGACCCACCGACTCCATCACCTGCGCGGTGATGCGGTTGCGCGAATAGGCGAGCGCGTCGCGCAGGCTGATCATGCGGCCGCTCGGCTCGTCCTCGTCGTTCGGCTTCCAGATTTCGCCGCCGGCGAGTTCGATCTGAACCGGATTGTCCGGCAGTTTGTCGTCCGGCTTCGCGCCGGCCTCGAAGGCCGCCGCGTAGACGAACGGCTTGAAGGTCGAGCCCGGCTGACGGCGCGCCTGCTGCACGTGATCGAACGGATCAACGCCAAAGTCGCGGCTGCCGACCCACGCCTTGATCTCGCCGGTACGTGGGTCCATTGCGAGGAAGTCGGCCTGCACGCGCGTCTTCGTGTCGCACACGCTCTGCACGAGCTTGCGATCGGCGAGCAGGCGTTTCAGCGCGTCGTCGTCGGCGAGGCCCGTGTCTTTGGCCGCGCGGAAGTCAGGCGTTTCGCGCAGGAACGTGCGCAGCAGGTCCTTGTCCGCCGAGCAGCCCGCGCGCGTGCCCCACGCGGAGTTCGCGATGTTCTGCAACTGGTTGCCCTGCAGCGTGACCGCCTGGGTCGCCATCGTCTGCAGACGCGAGTCGATCGTCGTGCGCACGACGAGTCCATCGGAATAGATGTTGTAGTCGTTGCGATCGGCCCACGCGACGAGCCATTTGCGCAGTTGCTGCGTGAAGTGCGGCGCGGGTCCGGGCGGCTCGAGCTGGCGCTCGAAGTCGAGACGCAGCGGCTTGCGGGCGAGCGTGTCGTACTGGGCGGGTGTCAGCTTGCCGTACCTGACCAGCTGCGCGAGCACCGTATTGCGCCGCTGCAAGGCGCGCTCGGGGTTCAGCACCGGGTTGTAGTACGCGTTGCCCTTCAGCATGCCGGTCAGCGTCGCCGCTTCGAGCACGTTCAGGTCGGATGCGGACTTGTCGAAATAGGTGCGCGCAGCCATCTCGATGCCGTACGCGTTGTACAGGAACGGGACCGTATTCAGGTAGGTTTCGAGGATCTCGTTCTTCGTGTAGAACGCCTCGATCTTCAGTGCGGTGATCGCTTCCTTCAGCTTGCGCGTCAACGTCGGCGCGCGGCCGATTTCGTCGGGATACAGATTGCGCGCGAGCTGCTGCGTGATCGTCGAGCCGCCCTGGCGCTCGCCGGAGAACGTGTGCAGCGCGGCCGAAGCGGTGCGCCGCCAGTCGAGCCCGAAATGCTGATAGAAGCGGTGATCCTCGGTGGCGATCAGCGCGTTCACGACGTTCGGCGAGATGTCCTTCAGCTTGACCCACTCGCGGTTCGACGGCTTGAACTCGGCGAGCAGCTTGCCGTCCGCCGACAGGATCTGCGCGGGCTGCTCGATCTTGGCCTTGCGGATGTCGCCGATGCTCGGCGTGAACGGAATCAGCAGCAGCACGTACAGTACGAATAGCACCGGCAGCGCGGCGAGCCCCCACGCGAACGTGCGGCGGGTCGGATGGCGCAGATGCCATGCGGCCTTCGCGAACAGCGGGTTCGCGAGCGTCAGCCCTTTGTCGAGGGCCGCAAGAAAGGAGGAAAAGAGGCGCTTCACTTGCTGTCGTCGGCTGGGAAAGGCGCAATCGTACCAAGATGTGGGGGGTGCGCCGGTTTTTGCTTCGTTCGCGGCATGGAGTGCGGCTCCGGCGGGGCCACTATAATGTCGCCAATTCCGACAAGAGGTGCTTCATGATCATCAAACCGCGTGTGCGTGGCTTCATCTGTGTATCGACCCATCCGACCGGCTGCGAAGCCAACGTCAAGGAACAGATCGAGTATGTGAAGGCACGCGGCCCCATCGCCCACGGCCCGAAGAAGGTGCTCGTGATCGGCGCGTCGACCGGCTATGGCCTCGCCGCCCGCATTAGCGCAGCGTTCGGCTCGGGCGCGTCCACCCTCGGCGTGTTCTTCGAGCGCGCCGGCAGCGAGACCAAGGCTGGCACGGCCGGCTGGTACAACACCGCGGCGTTCGAGAAGTTCGCCACCGCCGAAGGCCTGTACGCGACCAGCATCAACGGCGACGCGTTCTCCGACGAAGTGAAGGCGCGCACGATCGAAGTGATCAAGCGCGATCTCGGCCAGGTCGATCTGGTCGTCTACAGCCTCGCGGCGCCGAAGCGCCAGCACCCGAAGACCGGTGAAGTGTTCAGCTCGGTGCTCAAGCCGATCGGCAAGGCTGTCAATCTGCGCGGCATCGACACCGACAAGGAAGTGATCAAGGAAACCGTGCTCGAACCGGCGACGCCGGAAGAAATCGCGCACACGGTCGCGGTGATGGGCGGCGAGGACTGGCAGATGTGGATGGACGCGTTGGGCGTTGCCGGCGTGCTCGCCGACGGCGCCAGGACCACCGCGTTCACCTACCTCGGCGAGAAGATCACCCACGACATCTACTGGAACGGCTCGATCGGCGCGGCCAAGAAAGATCTCGACCAGAAAGTGCTCGGCATCCGCTCAAAGCTCGCGGCCAAGGGCGGCGATGCGCGCGTCGCGGTGCTGAAGGCAGTCGTCACGCAGGCAAGCTCGGCCATTCCGATGATGCCGCTCTATCTGTCGCTGCTCTTCAAGGTGATGAAGGAAAAAGGCACGCACGAAGGCTGTATCGAGCAGGTCTACGGCCTGTACAAGGACAGCCTCTATGGCAGCCAGCCGCATCTGGACGACGAAGGCCGTCTGCGCGCCGACTACAAGGAACTCGATCCGCAGGTGCAAGGCCGCGTGCAGGAGCTGTGGAACCAGGTGAGCAACGACAACATCTACGAACTCACCGATTTCGCGGGCTACAAGACCGATTTCCTGCGCCTGTTCGGCTTTGAAATGAAGGGCGTCGATTACGACGCGGACGTCAATCCGGACGTGCAGATTCCAAATCTCGTGCAGATTTGATCCACCGGGGGGCGAGCCCGCTTCGCGAGTTCGCCCCTGAGGTTGCCCCTCCTCGCCTCCCTCCCCTCACTCCTTCAACACGTCAGCACGTCAGCATGGATACGCGCCCTGCAACGCGCGCAGAATCGCGAGCCCGATTGGAAAATCCTCGGAAATGCCCGGATGGTTCGCGAAGAACGCGTCGAGCAACGGATAGACCGTCTGGTTGCCGATCGCGAGCGTTGGTGGCGGACAGAACAGCTGCGGCTGTT
This sequence comes from Paraburkholderia sp. CI3, assembly GCF_050436505.1. Classification (NCBI taxonomy): domain Bacteria; kingdom Pseudomonadati; phylum Pseudomonadota; class Betaproteobacteria; order Burkholderiales; family Burkholderiaceae; genus Paraburkholderia; species Paraburkholderia sp. CI3. The sequence continues at coordinate 818,878 of NZ_JBNDMI010000004.1, read as the reverse complement.
TCCTCGCGACCAGATCGCCGTTCGCCCAGCCGAACGCGTTGATCGTGCCGGTGATGTACGCCGCATAGATCGAGTTGTTGTCGGCGTGTGCCCAGCGCTTGTATTGCGCGGCCGTCATTTCGGCGCTCGCGTTCAGAGTGAAGCACGCCGCCAGCAAAGCCAGCGCGAATTTCGTTAACCGCATCGTTGAACCTTCAATGTCGCTAGATGGCCGCCATTGTAGGCGACGCGGGGTGCACCGCGCAGCAGCCGTCGAGCGCGGGAATCCGCAAGCAGAGCGTAAACATTGAAGGTGATTCTGTAAGCATCGACAGATTGCAGAAGCGCGCGAATCAACGATCACGGAGTGCCGTTTCGGCAATGCCTGCGATACCCGTCGCGCCCGGCCAGGCGCGCCATATAAGCGGCCAGCGCCGGCAAATCGTCGTGCTGCTGCGGCGTTTCGAGCCAGCGGTTCGCGGACAGCGCGATCGGAATATCGGCGAGCGAAAACGCGTCGCCCGCGATATACGCACCGGTGCGCGCGAGTTGCTGCTCGACGATCACCATATGCTTCGACCAGTTCGCGCACGACGCGGCGATCTGGCGCGGGTCCAGATGCTCGGGCGAGTGCCGCACGAGCGCGAGAAACGCGTAGCTCCACGAGCGGTTCAATTCGCTCGCCTGCCAGTCGATCCATTGATCACAGCGCGCGCGCTCGACCGGATCGGCCGGATACAGCCCGTCACCCCGATAACGGTTCGCGAGGTAACGGATGATCGAGTTCGATTCCCACAACACGAAGTCGCCGTCGCGGATCACGGGGACCATCGCGTTCGGGTTCAGCGCGCGGAATTCGGCGACCTCGGTCGAGCGAAAGCCCGAGCCCCAGTCTTCCTGTTCGAACGCAAGCCCAAGTTCCGCGCAGGTCCACAACACCTTGCGCACGTTGATCGAGGTGGTCTTGCCGAGTATCTGCAGCATGAGTCGTTGGGTGCCGCGTGGATTGAACGGGTTGAAGGAATGAAACTCGGAAGCCAGCCAGTTTGCCTTGCGCGCGGCGCGCCGTCATCCGGTTTTCAGCGTCGCCTGTTCGCGGATCATGTCGTACAGCGCCTGCGCGGCCGGTGACAACTGCGCAGTCTTGCGCGCGACGAGCACCAGCGTGCGCGACACGGTGGGCTGCGTGAGCTCGAGGGTGCGCACGCTCGGATACGCGCCCTTCTGCAGCGCGAGCGCGGGCACCACGGCCGCGCCGACGCGTTGCGCGACGAGTCCGACGGCGGTCGAACTGCGCTGCACCTCGTAGAACGAACGCAGCGCGAGCTCGCTCGATTCCAGCGCGACGTCGAGCAGCGCGCGATTGCCGCTGACCTCGCCGGCGAAAATCAGCGGGAACGGCTGCAACTGCCGCCATGCGATGCGCCGCCGCTTCGCGAGTGGATGGTCCTCGTGGCAGATCAGCACGTAGCGGTCTTCGGTGAGCGGCACGGTGGCGAGATCGGGATGATGCTCTCGCGCGATGTTGATGCCGAACTCGACCTCTCTGCGCAACACGGCCTCCTCCACCGCCGACGACGCATGATCGAGAATCTTGATGCGATTGTGCGGATAGCGCGCCGAATACGCCTGCAGTATGCGCGGCAGATACTGCACGCCGACGGTCGGCACGCACGCGATCGACACGTCGCCGCGTCGCGCGATGCCCGTTTCGCGGATCTCGACGAGCGCGTCCGCCAGCTCGCCGAGCAGCCGACGCGCCTGCGGCAGAAAATTGCGACCGATTTCGGTGAGCGCCATCGAACGCGTGGTGCGCTCGATCAGCGTGACGCCGAGATAGTTTTCGAGCTTGCGCAGCCGCTGCGTGATCGCGGTTTGCGTGACGTGCAGCGAATCCGCCGCGCTCTGGAAGCTGCCGCGATCGGCAATCGCGACGAAAGCCTGCACGCCGAGCGTGTCGATTTTCATTAGAAAAATGAAGTAATCGGGATCATAAATTCATTTTACTCCGGGCTGTCAGCGGCCGAGAATGGCCGCAACGAACCCCGCGAAGGAGCAAAAGATGACCGACAAAACCACGAACGAGCACAGCGATTGGCACGCGAAGCAGTACATGCTGTTCGAGAACGAGCGCACGCGGCCGGTCCGCGATCTGCTCGCGGCGGTGCCCTTGAACGGCGCGCGGCTCGCGGTCGACATCGGCTGCGGCCCGGGCAACTCGACCGAGGTGCTGGCCGAGCGGGTGCCTGGCGCGTCGGTCAGCGGCATCGACCGCTCCGCCGCGATGATCGCGGCGGCCCGTCGGCGGCTGCCGCAATTCCGTTTCGACATCAGCGACGTTTCGACGTGGGACGCGCACGGCCCCTACGACGTGATCCTCGCGAACGCGGTGCTGCAATGGGTGCCGGACCACGAGCGGCTGTTCCCCGCGCTGGTGGCAAAACTTGCCAGGGGCGGCAGCCTCGCCGTGCAGATGCCCGACAATCTCGACGAACCGGCGCACCGGCTGCTGCGCGAAATCGCCATCGACGGGCCTTGGGCGACGAAGCTGAAGGGTGTCGAGCGCACCATGCGCTACGATGCAAACTGGTACTACGCGCTGCTCAAGCCGCTCTGCGCGCGCGTCGACGTGTGGCGCACGGTTTATCACCACCCGCTCGCGGGCGCCGACGCGGTGGTCGAATGGTTCAAGGGCAGCGCGCTGCGGCCGTTTCTCGCCGCGCTCGACGACGTCGAACGCGGCGCGTTTGTGCAACGCTATCGCGACGAAATCGTCAAAGCCTACCCGGCGCTCGCCGATGGCACGGTGCTGCTGCCATTTCCGCGGCTTTTCATCGTCGCGACGCGCGGCGAACGTTGAAGCCGCGCCGGGAACCGCTGCGAGCCGGTAAATGCCGGCGCTTCGGCTGCGGCGGGTCGTCCCGGGGCGATCAGATCGCCGGCGCACCACACTGACGCACCGCCCGAAAACCCCACCTGTGGCGGCGCCGCACGCTAAGGGTGGTCAGGAATTGCCGCCCGGGAATTCCGCATGCTAATGTTTGTAAAAAGCGTGTGTAAAAAGCGGAGGACGGCGCCCGCCGGCCTCACCGGGAAGCCATTTACTGCAGCGAGCGTCGCCATGAGTGATGTACGCCAACATCTGAGTCCCCGTGACCGCCTGGAGCTGTTGTGCTGGCTCACATGCGGAAGCCTCGGCGCTTATTATCTGAACGAAGACTGGCCCGACGCGGCGTTTCACGTGCAGTCCGCGCACAAGTGGCTCGACCGCCGCGCGCGCGAAGCCGACTGGCTGTGCGTCGCGAAGCTGTCGGCCACCGCGGTCGAAATCGCGCGGCGCCACGCGCGCTTCGTCGATGCCGACTGGGCGCGCGACGCGGTTGAAGAAATTCTCGATACCGACGAACTCGACCCGCAAGCCCGGCTCGTCCGGCAGGTTCTGGCCGACTGCCAGAACGCGCTGGCTGACAAGCGGATCGCCGATTAGTCGCGGGCTCGTTTTTCTTCCTTTTTTACAGCGGATTGGGGGCCAATTTTTTGGCCCCTTTTTGCGTTGTTCCGCGCTTCCGTGCACGATGTGCCGCTCGCAGTCGGTAAAAAATGCGGCACCCGCCGTCGCGTACAGCCTACCGGCAGGCGGCCAATCCGCGTGCCGGCTCGGTTCGTGCAATCACCACGGACGCCCGCCCTTCATTCTTCGACCATCGTCTTCAGCTTCAGCAGCGCCTGATCCCACTGCCGCGAAATCGCGTCGAGCGCGCGGCGTGCCGCGTCGAGATGCGCGGGCTCGAACGCCCACAGGCGCTCGCGTCCGACCTTCACGTCGTGAACGAGGCCCGCGTCGGCCAGCACCTGCAGATGCTGCGTGACCGACTGCCGCGTGATGTCGGTGCCGGCCGTCAGCTGCGCGATCGACATCGCACTGCCCGCGCATAACGCCGCGACAAGCCGCAGACGCGTCTCGTCACCGAGCGCCGCGAACACCGCCGCCGAACTGCGCAGTGTCGCCGCCTTGAGGCCCGCCCTCGCGGGGGCCGCCCTAGCTCGCGCCGACATATCGCTCGACGTTGACCATCTGCTGCTCCCAGCCGCCCTCGTTCAGCCGGAACGCTTGCGCGCGGCGCCCGATCGGCAACTGGTCGAAGCCCGATTCGACGACGCGCAGCAGCGTGCCCGACTCGACGTCGCTCAGATCGAATTCCACGAGCGTGGTCGGCTCAGGCGTGTAGTCGATCGTGATGTCGATCGCGGCCGGATGCCAGCGCCACGACAGATGATGCTCGGGCTCGACACGCTCGACCAGCACGTTCATCAGCAAATGCTCATAGCCTGGATAGGTGATGTGCCCCTGCGTGGATTGCCCCGCGACGAACTGCTTGCCGGTGAGATTCACGCCGAACCATTTGCCGAATTCCTCGGCGTTGGACAGCGCGCGCCAGACGCGCGAGCGCGGCGCCTTCAACAGAACCTGCTTTTCGATGCGATCGGTCGATGAGTTCATATGCAGCCTCCTGACTGCATATTAGAAGCACCGCCTCCGATATGCAAGCATTCGACTGCGCTTTGTTCAGAGCATGATGCGTGCGGCGCCGGCACGACCGGACGCCGCGCGCCGCGCCTTACTCCGTCGCATGCGCGTGCATGACGCCGGTTTGCATCGACCACGCCATCCACGGCCGGCGCAGCGCGACGATCGCAAGGAACGCGCAGGCCGACAGCGTGCCGAACGTCGCGAAGCCCATTTGATAGCTGCCGGTGCTTTCCTTCGCGATGCCCATCACGACCGGCAGATAGAAGCCACCGATGCCGCCCGCCGCCCCGACGATGCCGGACATCAGCCCGGTACGGCCGGCCCAGCGATGCGGCACGAGCTGGAACGTCGCGCCATTGCCGAGCCCGAACGCGACATAGAGGCACAGCAGCAACGCAATGCCGCCCGCGAGCGACGGCATCGCCGCCGCGAACAGGAAATCGCAAACCGCGATGATCGCCAGCAGCACGGTCAGCGCGCGCACGCCCGACACGCGGTCGGCAATCAGGCCGCCGAGCGGGCGCACCATCGCGCCGGTCGCGGCGAGCAGCGCCATGAACAGGCCCGCGTCGATTTTCGACAGTTGATACAGGTTGGTCAGCAGCAGCGACACATACGAGGACATGCCGACGAAACCGCCGAACGTGATGCTATAGACGAACATGATGACCCACGTATCGCGCTCGGCGAGCACCGAGCGGTAGCGTTGCGGCAGCACCGCGATCGCCAGCAGCGCACCGATCACCGGCAGCAGCAGCACGCCGGCCTTGCCCGCGCCGAATAGCCCTGCTTCGACGAGCAGCACGAGCGCGATCAGGCCGACCAGCGTCGTCGCGAAACTGCCGAAGGCGCGCAGCACGCTGCCGGTTTTGACGCCCGCGTCGTTGGCCCAGAAGTACAGCGTGATCGCGGCGATCGCGAGCAGCGGCAAGGCGCCGCCCGCGGCGAGTTGCCAACCGTAGCGCGTCGCCAGTTGCGGGAACAGAAAGCCGTCGAGCACCGCGCCGATGTTGCCGGCCGCGGCCAGCCCCAAGACGAGGCCCTGCACTTTCGGCGGATAGTTGCTGCCGGCCATCGGCAGCGCGACCGCGAAGCTGGCGCCGCCGACGCCAAGGAACACGCCGAGCACCAGCAGCATTTCGTACGACGGCACCGATTGCAGCAACGGCAGCACGATCGTCGGCACCGCCGACAGCAGCACGCCCATCAACGCAATGCGTTTGCCGTGCGCGGACTGATACAGATTGCCGAGCGTCACGCGCAGAATCGCCGCGGACAACACCGGCACCGCGACGAGCAGCCCCTGCTGCGCGGGCGTCATCGCGATGCTCTTGCTGATGAACGGCGCGAGCGGCCCATACAGCACCCAGACGGTGAAGCCCGTGTCGAAATACAGAAAGCAGGCGACGAGTGCGCGCCAATCACCGCTTCGCAGGGAGTGCATCACGTTTTTCATCAGAGATCCTCAGTAAATAAAATGCCTGGTAGTCCAGTTGCTGCGTTACTTGTGTTTGGCACCGGCACGTCGCCCGGAGTTTTCACCGGGATCGACATGCAAGCGTCATGCCATCGTGCTGTCTGTTACGAGGCCTTTTTAAAGGCATCTTCTGAAACGCATCGGCGGCTCAATACACGTCGCGTGCATAACGCTTTTCGCGCGTCAGACGGCTCACGTATTCGAGTGCTTTCTCTTCGCTCATGCCACCGTGAGTCGTGATGACGTCCTTCAGCGCCGCATCGACATCGCGCGCCATCCGGTTCGCGTCGCCGCATACATAGAAATGCGCACCGTCTTCGAGCCATGCCCACAGTTGCGCACCGTGTTCGCGCATGCGGTCCTGCACATAGATCTTGTCGGCCTGGTCACGCGAGAACGCGACGTCGAGCCGGGTCAGCAGACCGCTCGCGCGCATCGCTTCGAGTTCGTCGCGATAGTAGAAGTCGGTCGCGGCATGCTGTTCGCCGAAGAACAACCAGTTGCGTCCGCGCTCGCCGCGTGCCTGCCGTTCGTGCAGAAAGCCACGAAACGGTGCGATGCCGGTGCCCGGCCCGACCATGATCATCGGCGTGTCCGATTGATGAGGAGGACGAAAGTGCGCGGACTTCTGCACGAACACGGGCACATCGGTGTCGCTTGCGCGATCCGCGAGAAACGTCGACGACACGCCCTTGCGGTGCCGCCGTCCGTTGCTGTAACGCACCGCCGATACCGTCAGATGCACTTCGCCCGGATGCGCCTTCGGGCTCGATGCGATCGAATACAGACGCGGCTGCAGGCGTTTCAGCATGCCGGTCAGCTCGGCGGCCGAGAGGCTCACCGGAAACTCGTGCAATACGTCGGCGAGCTGCTGTCCCCATAGCCATTGCTTCAGATCCGCCTTGCGTTCGGGCGCGAGCAGATCGCCCAGCGCGCCGTTGCCGCTGCGCGCCGCGACGAACGCGAGCGCTTCGGCGCTCGGCCGCGCGATCTCGTAGTGCTTGCCGAGCGCATCGGCGAGCCGCATGTCGCCGATACCCGCGACGTGCACCGATGCCTCCGCGTGCAGACCGCTCAGCGTGATCAGTTCGTCGACGAGTTCGGGGCAGTTGCTCGGCCACACGCCAAGCGCATCGCCCGCTTCGTATTCGAGGTTCGTCTCGCCCGTTTGCAGCGACACGTAGCGCGTATCCTTCGCGGCGCCCTGCCGGTTCAGGCGCAGATTGCCGACGACGCGCGACGCGGCCGGCCGCGCCTTGGTCGGCACCGCGCCCACCACCGCGTTGATCATGCCGCCAGGCGGCACCGCGTACAGCGCGGCATCCGCCTGCTTGATGCAGACGATCACGCGTTCGAGCCATGCATCGGCGCTTTGCTGATATTCAATATCGCAATCGACGCGCTCGGTCAGACGCAGCGCACCCTGCGCGGCGAGCCGCTCGTCCAGACGGCGGCCGTGACCGCAGAACTGATCGTAGTTGCGATCGCCGAGCGCGAGCACCGCGAAACGCACGCCGTCGAGGCGCGGCGCCGTGGCGGCGTTCAGTTGCGTCCAGAAGTCCTGCGCGTTGTCGGGCGCATCGCCGTCGCCGAACGTGCTCGTCATCAGCAGCACGTATTGCGCCTTCGCGAGCGTCGCGAACGAATAGTCGGCCATGCACGCGGTGCGGATTTCGAAGCCCGATTCCATCAGACGCGTCGCGTAACGCTCGGTCAGCGATTCGGTGTTGCCGGTTTGCGAGGCCCACAACAGCGTGACCTTCGGCCGCACGCGCACGATGCGCACACCCGATTCGCGTGGCTCTTCCTGTGCAAGATTCGGCCGCAAGGCAGCGGTCGACGTCTGGGCCGTCGTCGCGCTGCGGCTATAAAGTCCCGCAAGCAGACCATCGACATAGAGCCGCTTCACCGCATCGAACGGTGCGCTGTGCGGCAGCACCGGCACGTTGACGAGACCTTGCGCTTCGGCCGAACGCAGGCCACTGACGAAACCCGCCAGATACGCGCGCTCCGCATCGCTGAGCGACGGCATGGGCGCGGGCTCGGGCGGCAGTTGCAGCAAAGTGGTGAGGGCTTCGATACGAGGCATGGGTTGATCCTTGGCGCTGGGCGCTAAAACCGCTGCGTCGGCGGGGGTAGAGAGCGCATCGTCGTCATTGCGAGTGCTCGCGTCGCGATCCGCCGTCACCGGACTCAGCGCGACCGCGCAGACTTTCAGTTCGGGCTGCAGAGAAACCGGATCGACCGCGTCGTTGGTCACCGCATTGATGCACAGTTCGTCGCCGAACACGTCGTTCCAGTGCATCGGCGCGAAGCACTGACCCGCGCTCACACGGTCGGTGACGACGGCGGGCAGGACCGCGCGGCCGCGCCGCGAACGGATCTCGACCGCGTCCTTCGCGCGAATCCCGAGTTCGGCCGCGTCGTCCGGATGAATTTCGACGAAGGGTCCCGGGTTCAGCTTGTTCAGCATCGCGACCTTGCCGGTCTTGGTCATCGAGTGCCACTGATGCTGCAGACGGCCCGTGTTCAACACGATCGGAAACTCGCGATCGGGCAACTCGGCCGCGGGCTGATACGCACGCGCGAAAAACTTCGCCCTGCCGCTCGCGGTCGGAAAAGCAATGCGCGGCTGGCCGCCATCTTCAGACTCCCCGAGCGTCTGGCTCACGCCGTCATTCAGATAGCGAAGCGGATTGCGCTTGGACGAATCGGCCGACGCGATCGGCCACTGCAGTGGCGAGTCCTTCAAGCGGCGATGGCTCGCGCCGCGCAGGTCGTAGCCGGTCGCCGGATTCGCCGCGCGCGTGAGTTCGGCGAACACTTCGTCGGCGCTCGCATAGCTGAACGCATCGGCAAAGCCCATTTCACACGCGATGCGCGCGATGATCTGCCAGTCGGGCAGCGCCGCGCCGGGCGGTTCGATGGCCTGCTGCATCAGCGTCAGATTGCGCTCCGAGTTGACCATCACGCCTTCGGCTTCGGCCCACAACGCGCCGGGCAGCAGCACGTCGGCGTAGCGGTTCGTTTCGGTATCGAGGAACGCGTCCTGCGCGATCACGAGTTCGGCCGCGCGCAAACCGGCGATCGCGGTCTGCCGGTTCGCGACGGTCGCGACCGGATTCGTGCAGATGATCCAGCACGCCTTGATGTCGCCCGCGGCCATGCGCGCGAACATGTCGATCGTGCCGTCGCCCGCGTCCGCTTTGAGCGTGCCCGGTGCGATGCCCCACAGTGCTTCGACGAACGCGCGATCTGCGGCGACCAGCGCCGAACGCTGCCCCGGCAGACCAGGGCCCATATAGCCCATTTCGCGGCCGCCCATCGCGTTCGGTTGGCCCGTCAGCGAGAACGGTCCACTGCCGCGCCGGCAGATGCGGCCCGTCGCCAGATGCAGATTGCACAGCGCGTTGGTGTGCCACGTGCCGTGCGTGCTCTGGTTCAGGCCCATCGTCCAGCAACTCATCCAGTCTTTGGCCGACCCGATCATCTGCGCGGCGCGACGGATGTCGTCGGCGGCGAGGCCCGTGATGCGGGCGACGTTCTCCGGCGTGTACCCGGCCAGAAACGCGGGCATCGCGTCCCAGCCTTCGGTGTGTTCGGCGATAAAAGCCGCATCCGTTGCGCCGTTTTCGTGCAGCAGATGCAGCAGACCGTTCAGCAGCGCGAGGTCGGTGCCGGGTTTGATCTGTAGGAACAGATCGGCTTTCACGGCGGTCGTGTTGCGGCGCGGATCGACGACGATCAGCTTCGCGCCCGCCTTCACGCGATCCATCATGCGCAGGAACAGGATCGGGTGGCAGTCGGCCATATTCGCGCCGCTGACGAAAAACAGATCCGCGTGATCGAAGTCTTCGTACGAGCCGGGCGGACCGTCCGCGCCGAGCGACAGCTTGTAGCCGCTCGCCGCGCTCGCCATGCACAGGCGCGAATTCGCTTCGATATTGTTCGTGCCGATAAAGCCCTTCGCGAGCTTGTTGACCAGATACTGCGCTTCGAGCGACATCTGCCCCGACACGTAAAACGACAGCGCATTGGGACCATGCTCGTCGAGCACGCGCCGCAGACGCGCGGCGGTATCGCTCAACGCCTGCGCCATCGGCAGCGGCACCGGGTCTTCGTCGCGCGCACGACGCACGAACGCGCCTTCGAGACGGCCCGACTTGCGCAGCGCGACGTGGGCCGACTGCCCTTTGGTGCAGAGCCGGCCCAGGTTGGCCGGATGCTCCTTGTCGCCAGCGATCTTCACGACCTGGCCGTCCTCGACGTGCAGCACCATGCCGCAGCCGACGCCGCAATACGGACACACGCTCTTTACGCTGGTAGCAGACATGCGCGAATGATCGGGTTGAAACATCAGAACGATGGACAAAGGCCGCTACCTCAAACCGCGACCCACACCTGGCCGTTTTCGACGCGCGTGGCAAATGCGCTGACCGAATACGACGGCGTTTCGAGGCATTCGCCGGTGCGCAGATCGAAGTGATGCTTGTAGATCGCCGACGCGACCACGATGCGCTCGCCGAGGCTGCCGACGAGTCCGCGCGACAGCACCGCCGCGTGCGAACCCGGATCGAAGTTTTCGATCGCGTAGACCGTGGGCTCGGCCGGCGACTCGACCTGGCCGCCATCGACGTGAAACACGGCCACCTGTTCGCCATTGACGAGCGCGCAAACGCCGGTGTTCGGCACGATGTCGTCGAGCGCGCAGACCGCGGTCCAGGCGCGGGGCAAGCGTTCGTTCTTCATGACTGGGCTCCTTTTGAGTTAAGCGGGGATCGGATACGGTCAAACCGTCTCGACGACAACGGGAATCCCGATGCGCTGCACCTGCCGCTCAGCGGGCGTTGCCGGCCGGATCTGTCCGCGCTCCGCGACGAACGCGACGTTGCTATCGGACTCGCCGCTGTTGACGAAATGGCGGAAGCGCTTGCGCGTTTCGGGATCGGTGACGGCCTTTTTCCATTCGCACTCGTACGTGTCGACCACATGCTGCATCTCCACTTCGAGCTCGGTGGCGACGCCAAGGCGATCGTCGACGATCACGTCGATCAGATAGTCGAGCCCGCCTTCGAGGTTGTCGCGCCACACGCTGGTGCGTTGCAATCGGTCGGCGGTGCGCACGTAGAACATCAGGAAGCGGTCGATATAGCGCACGAGCGTCGCCTTATCGAGGTCCGCGGCGAGCAGTTCCGCGTGCCGCGGCTTCATGCCGCCGTTGCCGCACACGTACAGATTCCAGCCCTTCTCGGTCGCGATCACGCCGACGTCCTTGCCCTGCGCTTCCGCGCATTCGCGGGTGCAGCCCGACACGCCGAACTTGATCTTGTGCGGCGTGCGCAGGCCCTTGTAGCGATTCTCGAGTTCGACCGCGAGACCGACCGAATCGCCGACGCCATAGCGGCACCACGTCGAGCCGACGCACGACTTCACCGTACGCAGCGATTTGCCGTACGCGTGACCCGATTCGAAGCCGGCCGCGATCAGCTCTTCCCAGATCGACGGCAATTGCTCGACGCGCGCGCCGAACAGATCGACACGCTGGCCGCCGGTGATCTTCGTGTAGAGGCCATATTTCTTCGCGACCTGCGCGACCGCGATCAGGCCGTCGGGCGTCACTTCGCCGCCCGGCATGCGCGGCACGACCGAATAGGTGCCGTCGCGCTGGATGTTCGCGAGGTAGTAGTCGTTGGTGTCCTGCAGCGACGCGTGCTCCTTCTTCAGCACGAATTCGTTCCAGCACGACGCGAGAATGCTCGCGACCGCCGGCTTGCAGATGTCGCAACCGAGCCCGCGGCCATGCTTCGCGAGCAGCGCGCCGAAACTGCGCACTCCCTCGACGCGCACGAGGTGATACAGCTCCTGGCGCGAATACGGGAAGTGCTCGCAGACGTGGTTGTTCACCGCGAGGCCCTGCTTCTTCATCTCGGCCTTCATCACCTGCGTGACGAGCGGCACGCAGCCGCCGCACGAAGTGCCCGCGCCGGTCGCGCTCTTCAACGCGCCGATGTCGGTCGCGCCCGCGCACACGGCTGCGCACAGCTCGCCCTTCGACACGTTGTTGCACGAGCAGATCTGTGCGGCCGCGGGCAACGCCTCGACGCCGAGCGCCGGCTTCGCGCTGCCGTCCGCTTGCGGCAGGATCAGGAATTCGGGGGACGCTGGCAGCTCGATGCGGTTCAGCATCATCTGCAGCAGCGTGCCGTATTCGCTCGCGTCGCCGACCATCACGCCGCCGAGCAGATGCTTGCCGCAATCGGACACGACGAGCTTCTTGTAGATCTGCTTGCGTTCGTCGCTGAACTGGTAGGTGCGGCTGCCCGGCGTATTGCCGTGCGCGTCGCCGATGCTGGCGACGTCGACGCCCATCAGCTTCAGCTTCGTGCTCATGTCGGCGCCGGCGAATTCGGCCGGGTCGCCGAGCAACTGCTTCGCGACCACGCGCGCCATCTCGTAGCCGGGCGCGACGAGCCCGAACAGCTGGCCGTGCCACAGCGCGCATTCGCCGATCGCATAGATGTGCGGATCGCTGGTGCGGCACGCGTCGTCGATGGCGATGCCGCCGCGCGCGCCGAGTTCGAGGCCGCATGCGCGCGCGAGATCGTCGCGCGGACGGATGCCGGCGGAGAACACGATCATGTCGGTGTCGAGATGGCTGTCGTCGGCGAACTGCATGCGGTGCGTGCCCGCTTCGCCGTCGACGATCGCCGTCGTGTTCTTCTGCGTGTGCACCGTGACGCCAAGCTCTTCGATCCGGCCGCGCAATACGCGGCCGCCGCCGTCGTCGACCTGCACCGCCATCAGGCGGGGCGCGAATTCGACCACGTGCGTTTGCAGACCCATGTCGCGCAGCGCCTTCGCGCATTCGAGACCGAGCAGGCCCCCGCCCACGACCGTGCCCGTTTTCGAGCGGGCGCCGCATTCGCGCATCGCTTCGAGATCGTCGATCGTTCGATAGACGAAGCAGTCGCCGCGCTCGCGGCCCGGCACCGGCGGCACGAACGGATAGGAGCCGGTCGCGAACACGAGGCGGTCGTACGGCAGCGTTTCGCCGGTCGCGACCGTCACCGTGCGCGCGTCGCGATCGACCGCGACCGCCCGCGCGTTCAGCTTCAGTTGCACGCCGTGGCGCTCGAAGAAGCCCGGCTCGACGAGCGACAGGTCATCGGCGGTCTTGCCCGAGAAGAACTCGGACAGATGCACGCGATCGTAGGCCGGTCGCGATTCTTCGCCCAGCACCGTGATGTCGAGATCGTGCGCGGCCCGTTGCGCCAGGCATTCGACCAGTTTGTGGCCGACCATCCCGTGACCGATAACGATGATTTTCATGAGCGCGCTGTCCTCTGGTGTCTGGCGAAAGCGATTGCGGAAATAAAAACGGCGTCCCGCGAATCCAGCCGAGGGGCCGAATTCGGGGGACGCCGTTGTCCTGTTGGGTGCTGCGGGGCGCGTGCAGTTGTGCTGCAAGCGCGACGAACCCACGTTGGTCCGATGGCAACGCTTATCGCAAGGGCTGTGCCAATTTCGATAAATGCGCCCGAAAGCGCGGTGTGGCGGGGATTTGCGGCAAGTCGCGCGGCTTCGGACCGGATCCCGCACGCGACGCGTTTTGAGGCGGCCAAGCACAGGGATGGTGCGACGCAGCACTGTCGACGTGCGAAACGAAGGCCTCGGGCGTGCGATCGCCGTCATGTTTTCCGCGTGAATCGCAATGGGTGGCAACGGCTTGCGCGCCTTGATCGGATCGATGGCGTGGTCCTTGCATTGCTCTTGCGCAACGTCATCGCGGCAACGTCGTCGCGACGCGCAGACTCAACCATCGACAGGCAATGCAATGGACAACGGCGTCCCCTCGTGATCTTCACGGGCGGGCGCCGTTTTCGTTTCGGGCCAACGGAAACCAACGGCATAAGGACACCAACATGAACACCAACACCGGCAAGGTCACGCTGCTGAGTGCGGGCCCGGGCGACCTCGACTTGCTGACGCTGAAGGCCGTCAAGGCGCTCGCGGCCGCCGACGTCGTGCTGCTCGACGACCTCGCAAATCCCGACATCGTGACCCTCGCGCCGCACGCGCGCGTGATTCGCGTCGGCAAACGCGGCGGCTGCCGCTCGACGCCGCAGGCGTTCATCGAGCGGCTGATGCGGCGTTATGCGCTGAAGGGTCTGCACGTGGTGCGCGTCAAAGGCGGCGAAGCGCTGCTGTTCGGTCGCGCGGGCGAGGAACTCGCGGTGCTGCGCGATGCGGGCCTCGCGGTCGAGATCGTCAACGGCATCTCGTCGGGCTTCGCGGCCGCCGCGGGCCTCGGCATGTCGCTCACGCATCGGCGGCATTGCCACGGCGTGAGCTTCGTCACCGCGCACACCGAAGATCACGGCGAGCCGGACTGGAGCACCCTTGCCGCGACGCGCACGACGCTCGCGATCTATATGGGCATGCGGCGCATCGACGGCATCGCCGCCGCGTTGCTCGCGCACCTGCCGGCCGAAACGCCGGCCGCGGTCGTGCAGTGGGCCGGAGGCAGCGACGAGCGGCGCCTGTTGACGCGGCTCGATCGGCTCGCCGCCGATGCGCTCGGCGCCGGCTTCGGCAGTCCGGCGGTGATTCTGGTGGGCAATGCGGTTGGCGAGAGCGCCGAAGCGCCTTGCTGGGAACGCGAAGTTCGCGGCAATCGAGATGGGCAAACACTACCCGCGTCGGCCATGGCGCGGGCAGCCTGATCGGCGCTCGAAGCGGGCCTCGCCCGCCTTTCATCCCATCAATCGCCGAACCCTAGCTCCGCGTCGACCTGCTGCCCGACGCGCAGCCAGGCCCCCGCCCCGCTCGCGACCAGCGCGTTGTTGCCGAACGTGACCGCGCCGTCGAAGCGTTCGCTGACGCGGTAACCGAGCATCGTGTCGGTCGGCTCGTTCGGCCAGTCGGGATCGGGCGCGCCGCGCGCCTGATCGATGGTCGGCATCGGACAGCGCGAGCACAGCTTGACGAGCCGTAACTCGACGCGCGCGCTCGAGTCCGCATTCGCGCCGACGGCGAGTGTCTCGACATAGTCCTCTTCATAGGCATCGAGGCCGCTGAGCACGATATTGGGCCTGAAGCGATCGATTCTGATCGACGGTGCGCCTTTGCCGTTCAGGCGCGCGTTCAGATCGTCGAGCGAGGCCTGGCCGACCACCAGCAGCGGAAAGCCATCGGCAAACAAGGTCGTGGCGCCCCCCGTGCTGTCCGTATAGTCCGGATCGACGACGCGTTCCCGCTCGGGATCGAAGCGCAGCAAGCGCGCGGGCAGACCGAGGAACTCCGTGAACCAGGCCGCCGTTTCTTCGCCGGTGTCGAGCCCGTAGGCCGCGTCGCGCCACACCGCGGTAGCGACCCTGGGTGCCGCGGCGAGCCGCGCGGCATCGAGCGGCGTGCGCAGCTCACGCATGCCCGGCGCGCTGACGATCAGATCCTCTGCGCCGAGTTCGACCTTGATCAGCGCCATGCGCGGATATGCGCGCTGCGTGAACATCGCGCCTTCGGGATCGACGATCATCCAGTTGCGGTCGTATTCGAGGCCCGTCGCCAACAGCCGCGCCTCGGTGAGCGCGATGCCCGCGCAGGATTTGATCGGATAGACGAATAGTTCGTTGATGGTAGGCATGGTTGCACGCGCGTCGGGAGCGCAGTTCCGGCGAAAATCGGGGGACTGAAAGTAGATCCGTATAGTACCGAAATTAGCGTTGACGTGGACGTGCGAGCCGGACCCTCTCATCGGGCTTTTTTAAGCTTGTTTTAAAAGTGGCGACCTAGAGTCGAATCACAGCAGCATGGAGAACGCATCGGACAGACGCGTTACTCCGACTCAACCGACTCAACTGCTCGTGTCGGGGGGCATGTGATGCGACGCGACAACCTCAAATACTTCCTGATCGTGGAATGTCTGACCGTGGCGGTGTCCGCGGGCTGCATGGCGCAATCCCCTCCGAACAACGTAAGCTCTGGAGCGAATGTGCCGGCTGCCAGGCTTCCAGGCCACGACACGGCGCCCGCGATAGTGACGGACTTCTCGCGCCTCGTCAGCGAAGAAGGCAAAGCAGTCGTCAATATCAGCGTGACAGCGGCTCAACCCGTCGCCACCTTCACTCCCCTCTGGCCGCCGGCCGGCAGCGAAGACAATCCTTTTACCCGGCAGTTCCAGCAGTTCGCCTACGCCCCTCCTGGCGCGACAGGCCTGGCTTCGCAACGCAGCGGCTCTGGATTCATCATCGCCGCCGATGGATACATTCTCACCGACTCCAGCCTGATAACCAAAGCAACCCGAATCAGCGTGACGCTAAAGGACGGTCGCAGGTTCAAGGCCACGGTGGTCGGCGACGACCCAGCGAGCGGTATCGCGCTGCTCAAGATTCCCGCCACCAAACTGCCGACAGTCAAAATTGGCTCACCGTCCGCGAACAAGGCCGGTCAGTGGGTCGTCTCGATCGGCTCCCCTTATGGACTGAACGACACGGTGACGGCAGGCATCATCAGCAACATGTCGCGGCCTTTGCCAGGCGAGTCGTATGTACCGCTTATCCAGACTGACGTGACCGAAAATGCGGGCGATGCAGGCAGCCCGGTGTTCAGTCTGAACGGCAACGTCATTGGGATCGAAATGCCTATCACGAAAGAGATCGGCGACGTTGAAGGAGCCGCGTTCGTGCTGCCGATCGATGAAGCGATGAAAGTTGCCCGACAGTTGCAACTGCACCACGAGGCGGAACACGGACGCCTCGGCATCACGATTCAGGATGTCAGCTGGCCGCTTGCGCAATCTTTCGGTCTGAACAGGCCGCAAGGGGCGCTCGTCAGCTCGGTCGACCCGCGAGGACCGGCTGCCAGGTCCGGTCTCAGACCCGGCGACGTCATCATGAAGATCAATGGCGTTGATATTCCAGATTCGACCCAGTTGCCCGTCACAGTAGCCGATCTCAAACCGGGCACATCCGTCCATCTCGTGTACTGGCGCGATGACGCCATGCACGATACGACAGTCGCGCTTGGCAGTCTGAATGCCACTCCTGCCGAGACCCCGGCCATTGCGCAGGTCGCAGCTCCCGATGGGTTGACCGTGCGTGGTTTGACCGCACAGGAGCGACACGACGCAGGTGTCGAAGGTGGTGTCCTGGTCGAAAAAAGCACGGGGGCCGGCGCGCTCGCCGGCATCGAACCGGGAGACATCATCCTGATGGTCGACAGCACTCACGTATCAAGTCCCGCCCAGTTCCGGCGGAAAGCGGCGAACAGCGGTAACGCGGTCGCGCTATTGGTCCAACGCGACGGACAGCGCATGTTCGTCACCATCGACATGGGCTAGGGTCTGTTTATCTATGTAAATAGACCCTGGCAGCGCAGTGGCGGCGCGTACCTCATCGCCACACGTTACGAGGAGCTCGAAATGAACCAGCATGCAATCGTCAAAGTTGGCTTGACCGCACTCGCACTGGGTGCAAGCGTCCAATACGCGTTCGCGGCAACTCAGCCTGTACCCGCGGTACAGCACGAGGGTGAGGTTACGTTCCTGAGCGGCGGGATCGGCCTTGGCCAATCCACCGCTATCAAGGAGGTCATGCCAAGGTATCCACTCACGCTCGAGTTTGCGGGCAAGGCGGCTAGCGGCAACGAATACCTTGCGAATATCCCGGTGACGCTATCCGACATGCACGGCAATACGATATTGCAGACCACCGCAAAGGGTCCTTTCCTGTTGGCGTCGCTGCCTCACGGCCGGTATAGCGTGAGCGCCACATATAACGGCAAGACGGAGCGCAGGGACGTGAATATCGCTCCGTCGTCGCATGTGCATGAAGTGTTCCTGTGGTCGATGTAGACCGGCGTTTCGCCTTTCTGGCCGCACGCGATCCGATTCGCCGGCTTTCCGGCGCGTGACGACCGCGGCGGTGCATTCGGTAACCGGTACTCGTGAAAAGTCGCGATGGGCAACCGAACCGACTTGGAGCTTGCCATGAAAAACGGTTCCAGCGAGCCTCTCGACGAAACCCGCCGCAGATGGCTCATCGCCACATCGGCCGTCGGCGCCATAGGAGGCGTGGCGGTCGTCGTTCCTTTTGTCGACTCGTTTGCGCCGCCTGCGAGTGCGAGGGCAGCCGGGGCGCCAGTCAGCGCCGACATCGGCAGACTCGAGCCTGGCAGCATGATGACCGTGGCGTGGCGCGGCAAGCCGATTTTCATCGTCAACAGAACCAACGAGATGCTGGCGGCCGTGCTCAAGGCCAACCCGATGGTCGCCGACCCGCATACCGCGCATCCGTTCTCGATACCGCTGCCGGCCTACTGCAACAACGAATACCGGTCGCGCCCGGATCATCGCAACATACTCGTTGTGATCGGCGTGTGCACCCATCTCGGCTGCACCCCGCTGCCCCGCTTCCAGCCCGGGCCGCAACCCAGTCTGCCCGACGATTGGCCCGGGGGCTTTCTGTGCCCTTGTCACGGCTCGACTTACGACCTGGCCGGTCGAGTCTTCAAAGACAAACCCGCGCCCCAGAATCTGGATGTGCCGCGTTACATGTTTGCGTCGTCGACGGGCATCGTTATCGGACAGGATGAAAAAGGCGAGGAGGCATAGCCGCGGCATACGGTCGAGGACGCGGGAAGTTCCTGCTACGGTCACGCAATACCAGCCCGCCTCGCTACCGCTACATCGATCCGTGGCGGCCGGTCGAGCGCGCGATGTCGCGCCGGTCGCCTATCACCTACCGAGATCGAGATCACCAATTGATGCGCGAAGCCGCGAAACCCAAGGCGCTGAGCGCGAAACTGCCTGCGCCGAAAGAAGTGCGCGACTTAAAGTGCTCCTCGGCGGCCGTCAGGCTTTCGCCGTTCGCCTCGCTCCACAGGTTCGCCGAAGAAGAGCCCGAGGGTGGCTCGGCGCGGTCCGCATACCATCGCGCCATGGGACACGCAACGGCCGCCGCGCACGAGCCGCTCGACAACCTCATCCCGGCCCAGGGACCCGATGAATCCGGCGGCATCAAGTCCTCAGCAATCCGATCGCCCACCGTTGCATTCACGCTACCGCAAATGAACGCCGCCGACAGGCCTGCGGCGGCACCGGCGAGGGCGAGCCTGCGTTCGAGATCGAACCCGCGGATTGCCCGAAAGCGCGCTGGATAGAAGTGCCGCAGATTAAACATCAGCGCTGCGCCGACGTGGATGGTCGGGCCTTCGCGGCCGATGGTGAAGCCGCCGACGATCGACAGAAAAGACACCACGATCTTGCCAATCAGGATCCTGATGCTCAAAAGCCGCGGCGCAAGTCCGCCGCGATCATGCAGCGTGGCGATGACCTGAGGAATGCCGCTGCCTTTCGCGCCGGGAATGAACCGCCTCGTGATCCATACGCTGGCCGCGCCGATAGCCGGCGTGAGCAGGAAAGGCAGCCACCAGCGGACGGCGGTAATGCGACGAAATATGTCATAACCTGCGTCATTAAGGTGCGCATAAAGAACTGCGACGAGACCCGTGGCCACCGCGCCCAGCCAGAAAATCCCATAGCGGAACGACAGCCGCCGAGCGTGTTGCAGCGTTCTTCTGTCAAGGAATCGAAAGAAAGTGGCGAACGGATTCACCATCACGTATGGGTCAATTTAAAAAAAAGCCCAGCCGTAAAGCTGGGCGGAGGGGATCGCCTTCTGTCGCCTGAAGACGAGTGGACGTTCTCTCGGACCCTATGCAACAACCAGCAATATCGCCGTACCGTGTTCCGCACCACTCGCCGCTAGGATAGGCATGTTGTGACATAAATTCAAGTGAATCCTGCATTCTTCGATAAAACGTCAATCGGGGCAGTTCGACACCAATTCATTCAGACGAAGGCCTGCAATCGCGCAGCGCACGACGCGCGGACCAGTTCAAAGCCCGAAGTACCAGAGCCGCACGCCCTCTTCCTCCGACCATATCTGCACGTCCAGCATCTCGTCGAATTCGACCGGCTCGCCCTGGTACATGCAGCAGAACCCGCGCTCGGTGCGATAGACGATCACCCACTCGCGCGGGTCGGGGGTTGCGTCGGGCGAACGGTCAGGCACCTGCCACAAGGCGTCCCCGCACGGTGGAGAGAACGGGCGATCATCATCGTGCCGGCACGGGGAAAGCCTTTAAGCCTGCTTTAATCGCCACTGCATAGATTGAAAGCGTACCAGGCCTGTCGTGCCTTCAACGAGCCAACGATCGATCCGCCACTGCCGACGCGGTGCAAGGTTGATCGCTGCAATGCCCCACTGATCGAAGCTGACAGACAGTTGACTGGCACTCTACTGGTTCTCTCGCACAAGGAGGACACACCATGCGTACGCTGCCTGCACTATGCGCTGGAATATGTTTGGGCTTCGCCCACCTTGCCATCGCGCACCCGACCTCGGACGTCGCCCCGAAAACTGGGTGCAAGGATTTCTCCGCGATCGCCATTCATCAACGCCCCCCGCTCGCTGACTGGGTCGCACCGCCGAGCCGTCATCGTGTGGTCCGGACTGACAGCGCGATCATAGTCAATGCTGCTGCCCCGGTTGGCCTCATTGTCGGCGAGTGCGGTAAACCGGCCTGAACAGGTCGAACTCAGATCGAACGTTTCTTCGGGCGTATCAGCCAGTTTCGGCTGCCTTCCACTGGTTTCGACTGGTTCGTGGGCGGCTAAGCGGTGTTCGCGTCGCCCATGCGCGGGTCGGGATCACTCGTGAAAGCGTGAACCGGGCCTGGTCCGCTTGCCGCTGTCATCCAACGATGAACCGAAGCCGTCGCCCCCGCTACGGCTCGCGGCGCGACCATTGTCTGGCCGCAATGAAGGCTTCGAAAACCAGCTCATCTGCTGGTCTACCTCGTTATTTCTGAACCAGGCCGCGCTTGTGGACCGCCCGGCGCGTGGCGTTGCGGCGGCACTGTCGAGCGCACGGGCAGAGCCGCCTGGCGAGGCCGCCGTTTCGCGCTGCGTCGCGCGGAAGTAAAATCGTCGGATCAGCCGCGCGCCGGAGAGCCGCGAGAAGCTTGCAACGGAGCCCCGAGGATCTCCTGAAGCGCCGCATCGCCGGTTACCGAAAGAAGCTGTAGACGCCACCTTCCCATCACCGAGACAGGAAATTCATTATGTTGACCAAACCCATGTTGACCGTCGCCGAGACGACCCGCATTGTCGATGCCGCCCGTGCGGAAGCCGAGAAAAACAAATGGCCTGTCGCGATCGTCGTCGCGGACGACGGCGGCCATCCGCTCGCGGTGCTGCGTCTCGACGGCGCGGCGCCCTCCACCTCGTATATCGCGACCGAAAAAGCGCGCACCGCGGCGCTCGGCCGGCGCGAAACCAAGGTCTATGAAGACATGATCAACAACGGCCGCACCGCGTTCCTCAGCGCACCGCTGCAGGGCACGCTCGAAGGCGGGGTGCCGGTGATCGTCGACGGCCACGTGGTCGGCGCGGTCGGCGTGTCGGGCGTCAAGTCGGAGCAGGATGCGCAGATCGCGAAAGCCGGCATTCAGGCGCTCGGCGTGTAAAGCGCGAGCGCCAAAGCAATCCCGAGACACAACGCGGACCGATGCCCCCTCGTCGGTCCCATAACAGATGGAGCAGTCGATGACTCAGATGAACCCGCGCGGCGGACTGCAGGTCGCCGCCAACCTCGACCAGTTCGTTGAATCCGAAGCCCTGCCCGGCACCGGAATCGACAGCGCCGCCTTCTGGTCGGGATTCGACGCCCTCGTGCACGAGCTGGCGCCCAAAAATCGGGCGTTGCTCGCCGAGCGCGACCGCCTGCAAAGCGAACTCGACAACTGGCATCGGGCCAATCCCGGCCCGGTGCGGGATCTGCGCGCGTATCGTGCCTTTCTCGAAGGCATCGGCTACATCGTGCCCGTGCCCACCAGCGTCCAGGCCACGACCGACCACGTGGACAGCGAGATCTCCGGACAGGCCGGCCCGCAGCTCGTCGTGCCGCTGTCGAACCAGCGCTACGCGCTGAACGCCGCAAACGCGCGCTGGGGTAGCCTGTACGACGCGCTGTACGGCACCGACGCGATCCCCGAAACGGACGGCGCGGAAAAGCAGAAGGGCTTCAACCCGGTGCGCGGCGCAGCTGTGATCGCGTACGCGCGCAAGTTCCTCGATCAGGCTGCGCCGCTCGCGAACGGCTCGCACGCGGACGCAACGCGCTATAGCGTCGAGAACGGCCGGCTGGTCGTCGCGCTGAAGAGCGGCACCACGGCGCTGAAGACACCCGCGCAGTTGGTCGGCTATCAGGGCGACGCGAACACGCCGTCGGCGGTGCTGCTCAAGCACAACGGCCTGCACGTCGAGATCCAGATCGATGCGAACGATTCGATCGGCAAGACCGATGCCGCCCATGTGAAGGACATCGTCGTCGAAGCGGCGGTCACCACGATCATCGATTGCGAGGACTCGGTCGCGGCCGTCGATGCCGACGACAAGGTGCAGCTCTATCGCAACTGGCTCGGCCTCATGAACGGCGACCTGACCGAACAGGTCACGAAGAACGGCAAGACCTTCACGCGCCGGCTCAATGCCGATCGCGAATACATCGGCGCCGACGGCAAGTCGCAGGTCAAGCTGCATGGCCGCTCGCTGCTGTTCATCCGCAACGTCGGCCATCTGATGACGAACCCGGCCATATTGACGAAAGACGGCCACGAGATTCCGGAAGGCATTCTCGACGCGGTGATCACGACGCTGTGCGCGCTGCGCGACCGCCAGAACAAGCTGAACTCGCGCGCCGGCTCGATCTATATCGTGAAGCCGAAGATGCACGGACCGGCCGAAGTCGCGTTCGCGAGCGAACTGTTCGCGCGCGTCGAAGACCTGCTGAAGCTGCCGCGCGACACGATCAAGATGGGCATCATGGACGAGGAGCGCCGCACCAGCGTGAATCTGCTCGCCTGTATCGCCGAAGCGTCGGCGCGCGTCGCGTTCATCAACACGGGCTTCCTCGATCGCACCGGCGACGAGATGCACTCGGCGATGGAAGCGGGCCCGATGATGCGCAAGGGCGACATGAAGTCGAGCAAGTGGATCACGTCGTACGAGCGCAGCAACGTGCTGGTCGGTTTGAGCGCCGGCTTGCGCGGCCGCTCGCAGATCGGCAAGGGCATGTGGGCGATGCCCGACCTGATGCACGCCATGCTGGAGCAGAAGATCGGCCATCCGAAGGCCGGCGCGAACACCGCGTGGGTGCCCTCGCCGACCGCGGCGACGCTGCACGCGCTGCACTATCACCAGGTCGACGTGCAGGCGGTCCAGCAGGAACTCGAACGCACCGACTATGCGACGGTGCGCGACGAACTGCTCGACGGCCTGCTGACGATTCCGGTCGTCGAAAAGGCGCAATGGAGCGACGACGAAATCCGCGCCGAGGTCGACAACAACGCGCAGGGCATTCTCGGCTATGTGGTGCGCTGGATCGACCAGGGCGTCGGCTGCTCGAAAGTGCCGGACATTCACAACGTCGGCCTGATGGAAGACCGCGCGACGCTGCGTATTTCGAGCCAGCACATCGCCAACTGGCTGTATCACGGTGTGATCAAGCGCGAGCTCGTCGAGGAGACGTTCAAGCGCATGGCCAAGGTGGTGGACGCGCAAAACGCCGGTGATCCGCTCTACCAGCCGATGGCGCCGGGCTTCGACACGATCGCGTTCAAGGCCGCGCAGGCGCTCGTCTTCGAGGGGCGCCAGCAGCCGAGCGGATATACCGAGCCGTTGCTGCACAAGTTCCGGCTCGAGGTGAAGAAGCAGGGTTGAGGCCGTCCGGCCGAAACGACGACGGGCGCCGTGCAATGCGGCGCCCGTTTTTCCTTCCAGGTCGTGTCACTTCACGCGGCTTCTGCCGTCAATTGCGCCGCCTCGCCACCTGACGCTTCATTCTGCATAAAGGCTTGCAGATACGCCTCGAATTCAGCCTTCACCTCGGGATGGCGCAGTGCGAATTCAACGGTCGCCTTCAGATAGCCGAGCTTGCTGCCGCAATCGAAGCGCGTGCCGAAGTAGCGATACGCTAGCACCTGCTCCTCGGTCAACAACGACTGCACCGCGTCGGTCAGTTGCAGCTCGCCGCCCGCGCCCGGCTTCAGCGCGCGGATATGCTTGAAGATCGTCGGCATCAGCACGTAGCGGCCCACCACGCCGAGATTCGACGGCGCCTGGTCCGGCGCTGGCTTCTCGACGATGCCCGACAGCTTGATCACGTTGTCTTCCCACTCGCGGCCATCGACGACGCCGTACGAGCGGCTGTCCTCGCGCGCGATCGTTTCGACGCCGATCACCGAGCTGTGATAGTGGTTGAAGGTATCGACGAGCTGACTCATCACGGGCTTCGCGCTATGCAGCAGGTCGTCGGCGAGAATCACCGCGAACGGGCTGTCGCCCACCAGTTTTTCGGCGCACAGCACCGCATGGCCGAGACCGAGCGCTTCGGCCTGGCGCACGTAAAAGCAGTCGACGTTGGCCGGCTTGATGCTACGCACGAGATCGAGCAGCTTCTGCTTGTTGCGCGCTTCGAGTTCGGCCTCGATCTCATAGGATTTATCGAAGTGATCTTCGATCGCGCGCTTGCTGCGGCCCGTCACGAAGATCATCTCCGTGATGCCGGCGTCGATCGCTTCTTCGACCGCGTACTGGATCAGCGGCTTGTCGACGATCGGCAGCATTTCCTTCGGACTTGCTTTGGTAGCCGGCAGGAATCGTGTCCCGAGGCCCGCTACGGGAAACACGGCTTTGGTGACTTTCAGCATGGTAGGCATTCCCACATCGGTTAGAAATTGGTGTGTTCGCGGACCTGGCGGCCAATCAATGCCGGCGCAAGACTAGCAGAACAATCTGCGAGGTTCACGGAAGCGGTTTTTCTCCGATTTAATTCGGATAATTCACGCATTAATCGCAATGCGATATTGTGAAAAATTGAGGAAATTATTACGTTTCTATTGCCAGTTGGTGATCGAGCAGATCCGAAAGTCTTACCTTTCGGACGCCCCCTGGCACGGGTCGCCCGGCGACCCGATGACCGGCTTCGGCAGCACGTCATTCCTGTTCGTCGACCGGTGGCAGCTTGCCTGGGTTCATCCGGTAGCTACGGATCGGCTCGTTGCGCAAGGCATCGCGGTAGGCGGAGGCGGCCACCAGGATCAGCAGGACGGCCACGCCGGCCAGTAAATGCAGGTTCATGACTTCACCTCGGGGTCAGAAAATCCTTGCTTTAAATTAGCACGACAAAAGCGATAAATAATTCGACACCGCATAGGTCGACGCGCAATTACAATTCGTCACAAAATCGATGTCGGATTCAATGCGAAATGGAATTTTTTAATCATTTTTCAGGATTGCGGTGCTCTAGGATGGATGCGTCGCGGGTGCGCAAGACGCCCGCTCGAAGGCCTGTTCCGCGTCAATTTTTTCTCTTTTCCGCTTCAGATAAGGACCGCGTATGAGCGACCCAGCACTGGATGCCGCCGGCTCATCCCTGCCCCTCTCCCCGCTGCCGCGCCCGGAGAAAAACCCGGCTGCGGCGCATGCGCGCAGCGACGCGCGTGTCGATAGCGCCAGCAAGGAGCACGCGATCGACGCGATGCGAGGCTTCGCCGCGCTGCTGGTCGCCTACTTTCATTGCCGCCAGATCGTGTGGGTCGGCATGCAGGCGTTTCATCAGAGCGTCGGACATTCGTTGAGTCCCAGTAGTCTCGCCGCGTATCTGACGTTTCCGATCGCATGGGGCTCGGCCGGTGTGCCGATGTTCTTCGTCATCAGCGGCTACTGCATCCATCGCGGCGGCGCGCTGCGGCTCGCGAGCAATCCCGCTTACCGGCTCGATGCAGGCAACTTCTGGCTGCGGCGCTTCGCGCGCATCTACCCGGTGCTGCTCGCGGCGCTCGTACTGACCTTCGCGCTCGATTCGTTGAGCCTGCAATTGCCGCCCGTCAGTCACAAGATTCGCGACATCGGCTGGCATCCGTTTCTGGTCAACCTGTTTTCGCTGCAGGGTATGGCGGGTAAAACGTATGGCTCGAACGGCGCGCTGTGGACGCTGTCGCTCGAAGTGCAGTTCTATGCGATCTATCCGCTGCTGTTCGCGCTACGCAGACGCATCGGCATGAACGCCGTGCTCGCGCTCGTCGGCGCGATCAACGTTGCGTCCGCGTACGGGTTGGAGCGCCACGATCTGCAGTTCTTCACGTCGTACTGGTTCTCCTGGATGCTCGGCGCGTGGATCGCCGACGCCAAAGCGCGCAGCGTGCAAGAGGCGCGTGCGCCCGCATTGCTGTACGTGCTCGCGGCGGTATTGCTCGCGGCAGGCTGCGTCGCGTTTCACTTCGGCCAGTACGGCGCGTTCCAGATATGGTCGCTCGGCTTCGCGTGCTATCTGTACAAGGCGCTCGATGCGCGCAAGGACCCGCAACGCGAAGCGAGCGGCGTGCTCGCGCTGCTTCGCGCAGGGTCGCACGCGCTGTCGCGCCTGCTGTCCCGCGTCGGCGACTTCAGCTTCTCGCTGTATCTGATCCATCTGCCGATCTTCGTACTGCTGTCGGCGTGGCTGTTTCGTTCGTCGCTGCAGATGTCAATCTGGCCGTCGTTCGGCTATATGCTGGTCGCGGTGCCGTTTGCCTATGTGTTTTATCGGCTCGTTGAGTTGCCTGCGATGAAGTGGTCGGCGAGTTTTAAGCCTAAAGGGCGCTGATAGAACGTTGACATTGGATCAATCCCGCGCGTTCGGGTGCTTCACCATCATTTGATCTCGTTGAATAGCAACGTCAATACCTAGTGCTCGTCCTGAATGGAAAATTGAAACGGTATCTCTGGATGCATAAATTTGAGCCGGAGTTGCTTTAGAGCCGGGACCGGGACAAATCGCTGATTCTTAAACGTGTAGTACGACACTAACAGGCCAACGCGGGATGCCTGTGCATCGTCGAATACGTAACTGTTATTCGGAAAGGCAAGCTTCCCTTCCTTCGTCGCCACGACGGCCCGACATGACGAAAGTAAACCCGGCAGATGAAGAAACGTCGGCTTGCGCGCTAGAGGGTTGACCAGCAGCGAGATCTGCCGGTATCGACTTCCGGCTTCGCCCGAACCGTTGCCGTGCCCTTCCACGCAGAGTAAGGGCGGATGCGGATCGGTTCGCGCTGCAATGAATACGTTGGCTGATTGCGGAAAGATTTCCGACACATGCTCTCCGGGGAATGTCGTAGCGTGCGCAAAGCGATAGGATTTGCCGTCGACTGCCAGGCGATCCTTCCAGAGCTCAATGTTTAGCGTTTTCCGTTCCAGTTTGGCTTGCAGCTTCATAAAGGTGCCTGGCTCGCCTGGGTAGGAATAGACCACGCCGGCGTTTTGATCGGTCGGGTCACCGTTTTGTTTGATCGGGTCGCCAAACACTGCCCCCGCTTGGGCAACGTACAAGGCTTCGTAGCTGTCGTAAGACTGAGCCGCATGTGCGCTGCCAGATAGGGCGGCCATAGCCGCCACCAGTATCGTAGTGATTCTCATCGGTATGCTTTGGCGCCTGTCGCTTTCAGATAGTCGGGGTTAAGCGTCCAGAAAATCGTGCTTCCGTGTGCAGCACTGGAAAAGCAATCGCAGATCCTTATTGATCGGATCACTCATCGCCCATCCCCTGCACGCCAAGCCACGACGATCAAATTCGGATGATCCTTCACCGGAAATGAACGGGTTTTCCCTTCTGCAAGCGGCACGTCCTCAACGAGCGTGCGTACGCAGTTCAACAGCTTGTCGCACATCCACGCGCAGTTCCCTCTCGTTACAGATCGGACTCAACTCAATTTCGATTTATTTCTTGCGTCCAAGAATCGTTTTAACCGTTAAGCATTCCGGATGCTCCGACGATTCCATATCGTCCGGACAAGACAACCATTCATAAAATTCGAGCCTCTGTTTTGCTGCATCCTGCCTGCAGGCCGCCACCTGGAAGTCTGTATCAGGCATATAACCGCCTTTCCAGTCGTTGAATGCCATCCCAAATAACTTGCAATCGGATTGCAATTTTTCTTCCCACAGCTTGTGATTTTTCGCGAGTTCCGCGAGCGCTTCGCCCTTAGCGTTGGCGTGGAGATTTCGATAGAGTTTTTCAGCGTCACTTAGCATGCCCTTCGTGTCTGCATTTGTACACGCCAGATAGTCATCGCGCGTTTTCGCGGATGCCTCGCAAGTCGCGTCTGCAAAGGCGGCCGACGTGCCGCATGATAGGATCACTGCAACCGTTATCTTAGTGAGTCGCATCATAATTCCCCGTAGCAAACAGTCGGCCCTCAGCACGACGGCGCCTGACCAACCCCAGTGGGTGTTTGCCATGCGCCGCTGTGTATTGCAGAAATTTCGACGGCACTTGATCGTAATGACCGGTATTGACGAGCGCGAAAAACTCGTTATTTCCACTTCTATGATTGAAGATGAAATCAACAACCGCATCGTACTCGTACTGAAACAACGGAACAAAAATTCTGCTATTTACAATTCGCTCGGCTTCGCGTAGATCATGATGAAGCAGTTTCAGCGCCTGCGGTTCGGTAATTCCATTTCCGTAAAGCGCTTCGGAAGGTGCACCGGATATTGGTCCGATATGGACCAGATGTCCGTATCCGATCGTGGCATTTCCGCCGCCGCCACCTCCATCCTTATCGTACAAATGCGACCGAAAGGCCTCCCACTGCGCAGTGAACTGAACTCCAGCTTGGGAAACATTCCACGGCTTGCCGATCCTGTCCGACTGGAGAATTACAAGTGAATTCGGGTTTGTATCTGTTAGTGCTGCTCCCAGTGCATCAGGCATTACGCCTCCCTATGACCAATAAAGACGTGAATGGATCGCGCACCATGTGTCTGATAGCGCTTGGTGCGTCCCTGCAAATCGGTAATGCCGTGAACAAGTGCGCCCGATGGAAGTTCGGCGGTGTAATACGTATTAGGGAGGGCATTACCTCCAGAATCGGTTAGCGTGAACCGCTGATCGAAACGATTCCGTGAGCGTCCGCGACAATCGCACGCCCATGCGTAACCGAGGGCTTCGGCCATGTCGTAACCGTTTGAATACGACTTCAACCTATCGAACGGAAACCATTCGCCGGTTTCGGCGTTCAGCGCCATTGCAGACGGCATTGGCGGGAAGTTTGAGTAGATTGAATAGGTGATACGGCAAACTTGGCACTCTTCCTCGTCCATGGCACCGTTCTGATTCTGTTGTTCCATTTGACCTCTGCTGATTTTCCAGAACGCACCCACGAATTAATCATCCAAAGCAGCCACGGTCAACACCTTTAATTTGAGATTGAGACTTTTTGACAAATATTCACGATGACTTCGCCTATCTCATTTTCAATGCATATTTCCGCAATCGCGCTTCAACAAAAAGGGCGGCGTTGAGCCACCTTTACCGTCAGGAATCGATGCCGGTCGGTGCAATAAAAAAAACGGAGCGAAAGTCGTTCGAGACTTTCGCTCCGCTACGCCAAGCAAGGACTGGCCAAGCCCTCGTCTATCCTCGCGTAAAAATCACCTCGTCACCGCGCTGCCACGCCGGTCAGAATCTGCGCAACCCCATCCACATAGCTGCGCGTGCCGAAGCGCTCCTGCGCGGTCCGATAGCCGTTCCTGACCAGTTTGTCGCGCAAGTCGCCGTTCGAGCGCAATTCGGCGAGCGTATCGGCGAGCGCATGCGCGTCGCCCGGCGTACACAGCACGCCGTTCTCGTAGTCGTCGATGATTTCGAGCACGCCGCCTGCGCGCGACGCCACGACCGGCCGCTGCGCGAGCATCCCCTCGACGATCACGCGGCCGAACGGCTCCGGGGTGATCGACGTATGCACGACCGCGTCGACCGCGCACATGCAGGCCGGAATATCGTGCTGGAAGCCGAGAAAATGCACGCGCTCGCCAAGCTTTTGCGTGGCGACGAAGGCGCGCAGTTCGCTCTCGTACTGGTCCTCGCCGAACAGCGCCGCGCCGACCAGCACTGCATGCATCTGCGGATTGAGCACCATCGCTTCGAGCAGCACATGTTGTCCCTTCCAACGCGCAAGCCGGCTGAACGAGCCGACGAGAAACGCGTCGCGCGGCAGATTCAGGCGCTCGCGCAGCACCGCTTGCGGCACCGTGCGCAATGCGTCGAACGGTTCCGCGGCGATCCCGTTGAACACGACGTCGATGCGCTTGCTGTCGAACCGCGTGAGCTTCGCAAACGCCTGCGCCGACGCAGCCGAATTGGCGATCACGTGCGTGAGGCCGAGCCGCGCGCACCACTTGATGATCGCAAGCTGCTTGCCGCCGAAATGCTCGGCGCTGACGATGTCGCGCAAATGCCAGACCACCGGCCGTCTCGCGAGCTTGCCGGCCACGGCGCCGATCACCATCGCACGCTGCGTGTTCGCGTAGATCACATCCACCTTGCGCGCGCGTTTCGCGGTGGCACGCACGAGCGAGATGAGTCCCTTCAACGCCTGACCTTTCGGCATCGAACCGCCCTGCTTGCGCACATTTTTGAGCGCGCCGGCATCGAGTACAGTGACCTCGACGCCGGTTTTCGCGAGTGCGGTGTTGAACGGCCCGTCGTCGAACAGCACGACCTCGATGCGCGAGCGCAGCGCCTTGACGATTTCGAGCAGCGACAGTTCGGCGCCGCCGAGCACGCCGCTCTGATCGACGGCAAGAATGCGCGGCACGTTCGCGGCGCCCTGCACGGCCGGCCGATACGGCGCATAGGCCGGCAGCGTCGCCGTGCGCAACGCGGGCACCGCCGCGCGCACCTGCGAGAAAAAGCGCTCGCGGAAATGCGCGGCCGAAAACTGCGCGGCGTTGCCGCGGCAATTCTCCGGCAGGAACCGGTGCCGAAGCTCGTCGAAACGATTCACGGCAGCGATGATCGAGTCAGTATCCTGTTCATCGAAGAACATGCCGGTCGGCTTCGGCTCCGACAGATCGCGCACGGTTTCGAGCGCCCCTCCCTTGCCGTACGCGATCACCGGCGTGCCGCAAGCCTGCGCCTCGACTACCGAAATGCCGAAGTCCTCTTCGGCCGCGAACACGAATGCCTTCGCGCGGCTCATGCGGTCCTTCAGCACCTCGAACGGTTGATAGCCCATGATCTCGACGTTCGGCCCCGCCTTCGCGCGGATCTTCGCCATGTCGGGTCCGTCGCCGATCACGACGAGCTTGCGCTCGGGCATCCGCGCGAACGCCTCGACGATCAGATCGATTTTCTTGTACGGCACCATGCGCGAGGCGGTCAGATAAAAGTCTTCCTTCTCCGTGCACAGCGTGAACGCCTCGACATCGACCGGCGGGAAGATCACCTGCGCGTCGCGCTGATACACCTTCTTGATGCGTCGCGCGATGAACGCCGAGTTCGCGACGAAGCCGTCGACCGAGTTGGACGTGCGGATATCCCAGTTGCGCATGTAATGCAGAATCAGCCGCGCCAGCGCCGACTTCGGGCCGTTGGTCAGCTTCGACTGCTGCAGATACTGATGCTGCAAATCCCACGCGTAGCGGATCGGCGAATGCACGTAGCTGATATGCACCTGATCGGGACCGGTCAGAATGCCCTTGGCGACCGCGTGACTGCTCGAGATCACGACGTCGTACGCCGACACGTCGAGCTGCTCGATCGCGAGCGGCATCAGCGGCAGATACGAGCGGTACTTGCTGCGCGCGAACGGCAACTTCTGGATGAACGACGTCGTCACCGGCTTGCCGCGCAGGAAGCTGCGATCGTCGAGAAAGTCCACGAGGCTGAACAGATCCGCATCGGGAAAGCACGCGATGATCTGCTCGAGCACTTTCTCCGCGCCCGCGTAGGTGACGAGCCAGTCGTGCACGATCGCGATGCGCACGCTTTTGCTCGCGCGCGGTGCGGTACGGCGCGGTGCCGGCTGGATGCCGGGCACGCTCGTCAGCTCGTCGAGCGCGCTGCGCGTCGCGGGCCTCAACAGTTTTTTTTCAAGGACGTCATGATTCATGCGCTTTTCCTCGGATTCAGTCGCAATAGCAGTGAACGCGCAAGATTGCGCAATGCGGGCGTCATCGTGATCGACCACGCGACGTTCGCGCCGACCATCAGCACACCGGTGGCGATCGCGAGCGCGAGGCTCGGCAGGAAGCTGGCGAGCCACAGGCTGGCGAGCAGGAAGGCGAGATGGGCGAGCATGTCGAGCACGATCTGGCGCGCGCGGATCGCGGCGAAACGCAGCAGCACCGCGTAGTCGAACAGCGCGCGGGCAGCGACCGCGACCGCCGCGCCCGTCAGCCCGAAATGCGTGATACCGAGCCACAACGCGCCGGCGAAAAGCGGCAACTCGACGAGGCCGATGCGCGCGGCGGTGGCTGGATTGACCTGCGACTGAATCAGGATGCGCGTCACGTTCGCCTGGCCGACGAGCCACACGGCGACGATCATGATGCGGCCCACGGGCGCCGCGACCGTCGCGATCTCGTTGCCGACCCACAGATGCAGGAACGGTTCGAGCACCAGCATCGCGACGAGCGCGACCGGCGTGAACACGCCGTTCAGAAATTCGAGCGATTGCTGCGTGATCGTGTCGGCGTCGGCGCGGCCGACTGCGGAAAGCCGCGGAAACAGCGTGCGCACCAGCGCGGTCGGCACGATGTTCAGACGCGTGACGAGGTTCTGCGGCACCGTGTAGTACGTGACGAAGCGCGCGCCGAGCCGTGAACCGAGCATTACGCGATCGAGCGAATCGGCGACCATCGTCGTCACGCTCGCGATCAGCATCCAGCCACCGAAGTTGAACAGCCCCTTTGCGACGCCGAGCCGCGGCGGCTGAATGCTGCGTATTTCAAGCACTTTCAGCGCGTAGCGGCCGAGCAGCAACGCCGCGAGAATCCGCGCGACGACTGCCGCGGCGAGTACGTTCTGCAAAGTCGCGCCGAGCCACAACGCGGCACCGAGCGGCAGCAGCTGAAACAGGAACGTGCCGATGGTCTGGTTCGTGTTGTAGACGCCGAAGCGTTCCGCGCCATTGATCGCGCCCGCGAACACCCACGACACGTTCGCGATCGGAATCGCGACCGCGAGCCACGGCAGCGCCATATAGACTTCGTGCTGCAGCTCGGGCGATACCTTCGTGAAATACGCGGTGTACAGGAACGCGCCGAAGTAGATGATCAGACCGCCCACCACGCCGGTCGTCAGATTGAGCCAGGTTGCGCTCCAGAACACGCGCGCGCTTTCCTGCTGATCGCCCGACGCGCGCGCCTTCGAAATATGGTTCTGCGCGGCCATGCTCATGCCGAGATCGAGAATCCCGAAGTAGCCGATCAGCGTCCACACGAGACTGATCACACCGTAGCGCTCCACGCCGAGCAGCCGGATATACGACGGCACGGTCACGAGCGACACGAACGTCGGCAGCACGAGCCCGAAAAAGTTGATCGCCACGTTCCTGAGAATGCCCTTGTCCATCGAATCCCTTCGGTTTTGCGGTTAGATTGCGTGCGGGGCTGCGTCAGCGAGGCCAACGCACCTCAAGGCTTCCAGCGATACATCAGCACCTTGCCGCGCGCGTCTTCCTCGACGAAGACGAGGTACTCGCCATCGCCGCGCTTCGTCGCGCTGATACCGTTCGGCACGTCGACCCAACCCGACGCGCGACCCACTTCGGGGCCCGGCCGGATCACGCCGAGTTCCTTGCCGCTGTCCTTGTCCCACACGTGCACCGCGCCGACCGGCTCGACGCCGAACACGTATTGCCCCTCGACCGTGACGCCGATGATCGTCGCGATGGGCTTGCTCTGCGTCTGCCACGGCAGCGTGGTCGCGTAGCGCTGCACCGGCTTGCCGCTCGACCACTTGTCGTAGCGCACCAGCACGCGCCCCACTTCCTTCCAGAAGCCCTGCGCGGTCGGCATATCGGCCGTATAGCCGCTCACGTACATCGTGTCGGTATCGGGTTCATAGATCGCGCGATGGAGTTCGCTGAACGGTGCCGGCACCGGGTACTGCGTCAGGTTCGAGTACGAGTAGACCGGGTTGCCCTTCGCATCGAGTCCGCCGAAACGGAAGCGATAGATGCCCTTCGTATCCCGGGTACGCCAGATGTCGCCGGCCATATCGACCCACCAGCCCCAGCCGCCCGCGAGCTTCGTGCCGCTCGTGTTCAGCGTGTATTCGTCGCGATCGAAGCGCCCGTCGCCATTCGTGTCGCGCCAGATCCAGTCACCGCCCGGCGGTGCATTCGGCACCTTCGCGACCGCGCGCTCGCGACCTGCGATAAATCCCGAGGGAATCGCGGTCTCGCCGTCATGCTGCGGATCGAAGCGATAGATCTTCAGATGATCCGCATACATGTCGGTCAGATAGAGGAACGTGTGCCCCTTCAACCGCCGCGCGATCGGCAGACCCGGATACTGGTCGGTATGGAACACCGGATCGTCCGGGTACTTGAACCGATTCGACAGGAACCCCGCGTATTTCCAGTCCTGTCCAGACGGCTTCGACAAATCGAGTTCGAAGCGCTTGTTGCCGGTATAGACGCTGTCGGGCCGGGCCGGATCGATCCACGCGCCGTCGACGAACAGCAGCCCCTCGACCTGCCAGTTGCGCTTGCCGTTCGGCGCATAACTTTCTAGCGTCGCGCCGAGGCCCGCGCCGATCGGCTCGTAACGCGGACCGATGCCATTGGTCGAAACGTACACGTTGCCGCGCGCATCGACACCCACGCCGGTCAACCCGTTGAATCGCAACGGTCCGGGCTTGCCCGCGACGCCGCTGAAAATGCCGCCGCGCTCGCCGAGCGTGCCCGACTCCGTGTAGCGGCCGTCGCGCTTCGTGAAGAACAACACCTGCTGGCGCGGACCGTTATCGGCGATCAGGAGGCGGCCTTGCGCATCGACGGCGAGGCCGACCGCGACCGTATCGGCCGGCAGCGTGATGGTCTCGTCGATGCGCTGACCGGTCGCCGTGTAATGCTCGATACCCGGCGCGCGATCGCCGCGCGTGCCGCTGAGCACCCATAGCGTGCCGTCGGGCGCGAGCGCGATACGTCCAGGCTCGTGCACGTTCCACGTCGCTTTCTGCTGCATCGATTCGGCATCGTAGACTTCGATGCGATTGCGCGCGGTATTGGCCGCGAACAGCGTCGTGTCGTTCGCGGCGAGCCCGCCGATCTCGGCGTTCGTGCCGGTCGGCACTTCGTTCATCATCAGAAAGCCGGCCGCGAGCTGCGCGTGCGGGTCCGCGTTTTTAGCCGCGGGCTGAAACGGTGCCACGCGCTTCGGCTCGTCGATCCGGCGCCGCGAGATACCAAACCATTGCTTACCCTTGTCCGGCCACACGCCCGGCTCGACCAGGCGTCCCTTTTCATTGCCGACCGCGATCGCAACGAATGCATATTTGCGGTTGACCGCGATCGCATTGCCGCCGGCGTTGCCCCAGCCATGCGTGCCGCCCGCGAAGCCGAGCATCTTGCCGTCCTGATAGACGCTCGCTTCGGCGCCGCTTTCGTCCCACGGCGCATTCGTATAGACCTTGCCGTCGGGCGTGACCGCGATCGCGGTGATATCGATCTGCGTCCATGTGCCATCGCCAAAGCCGAAGCTGTTGCCGATCCATGAGGTCTTCGCGTTCAAAGCGGTTTCGGCGCGCGCCGGCAGACCGGCCGATGCGGCGACGACGCCGGCAGCGCAGGCTGTCAGGGCGAACCAGCTTTTGAACGTGATACGGCGCAAGGCGGAACCTCCAGTCGATGCCCGGTCAACGCGATGCACGCGGACCGGCGCCCGCTCGGGGCGAAATTCAGTGATGTGGCAAAGCGAAACGAAGCGCAACCGATTGAAGCGCGGCACCTGAAGGCAGCCGTCCGCACGGCTAAGTTACGCGGAAAAAATGCGGTGACGAAAATCGAAAATAATTCAAAAATATTCGTCCGCTTATACGTCGTAAAAGAAACGATTTTAAAAAATCGATAAAAGTGCAAGCCTCGCCGTCAGTCGCCTCTATCGCGACGATCCCCCGTTCCTACCGATGTGATATCACGCAATCCGCATTTATTACGGATTGCCCGATGCTCACCACATAAGCATATAAATCTTTCGAGAATGGCCAAAGAAATACCCTGTTTCAATCTGATTCAATTAGCCCATTCCAACCGATTTTTTCTCGAGTTTCTTTTCCCTAGAATCGATTGCACTTCAGTTGCGACGCGAAGCGCGCGCCTGTTCGCTGGCAATCCGTGGCGAACCGCGCGGCGCTTCGCCCGGCTCATCCGCTTTACACCATGGACGGTTCATGACAGCCAGCGCATTGCCCCTCGCGCCCTCCCATTCCCGCATCGTGCAGCTCGACGGTCTGCGCGCGATCGCCGTGCTCGCGGTGTTCGCGCAGCACGCGTTGAAAGCGCCGCTATGGATGGGCGTCGATCTGTTCTTCGTTTTGAGCGGCTTTCTGATCAGCGGCATCCTGCTCGATCGCAAGTCGCGCCAGCAGTCGTATTTCAGCTATTTCTATGCGCGGCGCGCGCGCCGCATCCTGCCGCCGTACCTGCTGCTGATGGCCGTGTCGTCGCTGCTGTTCGGCCTCGCGTGGGCGCAGCACTGGTACTGGTACGCGTTCTTCGCGACCAATATCGGCGATGCGCTCAATCAAAGCGGTCATGACAGCCTCAACGTGCTGTGGTCGCTCGCGGTCGAGGAGCAGTTTTATATCTTCTGGCCGTTCGTGATCCTGCTCGTGCCCGAGCGTCTGCTTGGGCTGGTGGCGGCCGCGCTGATCGTTCTGGTGCCGCTGCTGCGCGCGCTCGCGACGCCGTGGTTCGATTCGTTCTGGCCGATCTACTACCTGACGCCGTTCCGCATGGATCTGCTCGCGGCCGGCGCGCTGCTCGCGGTTGCCGTGCGGCGCGATCGCAATGCGCTCGAACCGTTCAAGGGACTCGCGGTGCTCGGCGCTCTGGCCGCGCTCGCGGTGCTGGCATGGCTGCATCTGCACTACCCGCGTTTTCGCGCGGCGAATACGCCGTTGTCGAATGCCGGGCTGTATAGCGTGTCGCTGGTGCTGTGTACGTCGATCGTCGTGATCGCGCTGCAGAGCAAGGGCATCGTGAAGCGGCTGTTGTGCAATCGCGTGCTCGTTTATATCGGCACCATCAGCTACACGATCTATCTGATCCACCTGAGCGTGCTGTACATGGTGTGGCCGCTGCATCTGAATCGCTATCTGAGCGCCGCGATCGCGCTCGCTATCACGCTCGTGTACGCGAGCATCACGTGGTTCGCATTCGAGAAGCGCCTGATTTTCGGCGCGCGCGGGTCGAGAGCGACGACCCGCGCCGGCGCCAACGTTGCACGGCAAGCACCGCAAGGCCGCGCATGAACCGCCTGGCCGTTGTTGCTGCCCAGGTGCTGGGTGTC
Organism: Paraburkholderia sp. CI3; assembly: GCF_050436505.1. Classification (NCBI taxonomy): domain Bacteria; kingdom Pseudomonadati; phylum Pseudomonadota; class Betaproteobacteria; order Burkholderiales; family Burkholderiaceae; genus Paraburkholderia; species Paraburkholderia sp. CI3. The sequence goes on along the minus strand of NZ_JBNDMI010000004.1, from coordinate 781,483 downwards.
GTGTCGGCGCTGATGCTGATCGCGCCGGCAACGCGTGCGGCCGTGGCCGAGCCGGCAGTGTCATCGCCGACGCAACTGCTGATCGACGCTTACGGCGACTCGACCACGCTCGGCATCACCTGCAGCGATGGCCACTGCGGCCCGCAAGCCCGCAACGCCGTCACGTATCTGCAGCAAGCGTTGCAGGCGCATGACGGCGAGCGCGTGCGCGTCACGAACTACGGCGTCGGCGGCACGATGGCCTGGCAGTTGCGCGACGGCACCGGCAATCGTCGCGCGGGGCCGACGGCGGGACTGCCGTGGCGCGAACGTCTCGCCGCCTCGCCCGCGCGGATCGTGTTGATCAACTACGGCATCAACGAAGTGATGCACAACCAGACGCCCGAGCAGTTTTACGCGGCCGAGACGTCGCTCGTGCAAACCGCGCGAGCGCTCGGCAAGGAGCCTGTTTTGCAGACCTCGAACCCGATGCCCGATAACCGGCTCAACGCCCGGCTCGCCGCGATGATAGCGATGACGCGACGCGTGGCAGCCGAACAGCAGGTGCCGCTCGTCGATCAATACGCGTATGTGAGCAGCCTGCCCGACTGGAAGTCGCTGATGTCGGACGGCGCGCATCCAAAGCCGGAGTTGTACCGCCTGAAGGCCGAACAGGATTATCGGGTCGTCGAACCGTTGGTGCGGCGGCTGCTGGACAACGCGCATTGAGCCAGGCCCTTAGGCGCGTTCCGTTCTCTTTTCATTCACAAACTAGAAGGCAAGCTATGAGCCAACCACGCAAAGCGATCATCACCGGCGTATCCGGACAGGACGGCGCCTATCTGACCCGGCTGCTGCTCGACAAGGGCTATCACGTGACCGGCACCTACCGGCGCACGAGTTCGGTCAACTTCTGGCGCATGCGTGAGCTTGGCGTGCTCGATCATCCGAATCTGCGTCTCGTCGAACACGACCTCACCGACCTCGGCTCGACGCTGCGCCTGCTCGACGGCACGCAGGCCGACGAGCTGTACAACCTCGCCGCGCAGAGCTTCGTCGGCGTGTCGTTCGACCAGCCGGTGACCACCGCCGAAGTGACCGGCGTCGGCGCGCTGAATCTGCTCGAAGGCCTGCGTATCCTGAGCCCGAAGACACGCTTCTACCAGGCGTCGACCTCCGAGATGTTCGGCCTCGTGCAGGCGGTGCCGCAACGCGAAAGCACGCCGTTCTATCCGCGCAGCCCGTATGGCGTCGCGAAGCTGTTCGCGCACTGGTCGACGATCAACTATCGCGAGTCGTACGACCTGTTCGCGAGCAGCGGCATTCTGTTCAATCACGAATCGCCGCTACGTGGCCGCGAATTCGTCACACGCAAGATCTCGGACACGGTCGCGAAGATCAAGCTCGGCAAGCAGGACGTGCTCGAACTCGGCAACCTGAGCGCGCAGCGCGACTGGGGCTTCGCACTCGAATACGTCGAGGGCATGTGGCGCATGCTGCAGGCCGACGCGCCCGACACCTTCGTGCTCGCGACCGGCCGCACCGAAACGGTTCGCGATTTCGTGCGCATGGCGTTCACGGCGGCCGGCTATCAGCTGGAATGGTCGGGCAAGGACGAGCGCGAGACCGGCATCGACGTGGCGACCGGCAAGACGCTCGTGCGCGTCAATCCGAAGTTCTATCGGCCGGCCGAAGTGGACCTGCTGATCGGCTGCGCGGACAAGGCGCGCGACACGCTCGGCTGGCAACCGCAAACCTCGCTCGAACAGCTTTGCCAGATGATGGTGCAGGCGGACATCGCGCGCAACGAGCACCACGAGACGTTCTAACACGGCATCCGTGTGCGGCGGCGCTCGCCGCACACTGCCCCGTCAACCCGCCAGTTTCCGGAACGTCTCCAGCACCGCATCGCCCTTGAACGGCTTGACGATCCAGCCCTTCACGCCGGCGGCCTTGCCGCGCTCCTTCATCGCGGGGCTGCTTTCGGTCGTCAGCATGATCACGTTGACGGTCTTGTTCGCGAGTTCGCCGCGGATTTTTTCGACCATCGTCAGGCCGTCCATATTCGGCATGTTCACGTCGCTGACGATCAGGCGGATATTCGAATCCGTTTTCAGCTTCGCAAGGCCGTCCTTGCCGTCGATGGCCGTCGCGACGTCGAGACCGTTTTTCGCCAGAAAACCCGCGACTTCATCGCGTACCGTGCTCGAATCGTCCACCACCAGAATCTTTGCCATAACCATTCCCTTGCGTCACCGACGCGTCGTATCAAAACAGATCGAGTTCGCCGGACTCGACGAGATCGTCGACATCCACCGCGTTTTCAGAAAAATCTTCGGGTGACCAGCTCAGGTTGAAAATGAAGCGCTGGTCGATCGACACCGACTGTCCGCTCGCGGCGTCGCTCAATCGATATTGAAACCGCAACTGCGGATTGTCCGAGCCGAACGAGATGTAGCGATGCTTGTGATTGACCAGCAGTGGCACCTGCACCTGACTTGCTTCGCGAGCGTTCTGCTGAGCGAGGAAGCGGTTTTTGAATGCCCCCCAGATCAGATTGGTCAATTCGCCGAGCACGTCGTTCAGATCGCGAAAGCCCGGTTGCCCCGCGCCCATGCCAGGGTCGCGTGCCGCGCGATCGCGATCGATCATGCCGAGCAGCGGCTCCTCTTCGGCCTGCATCAACATATAGCCGCGACACCAGTTGCCTTCGAGCGGAATCAGGCTGAAGACCTCGCCGAAGATGATTCGATCGCGCACGATACTGGGCGTGTCGCGTTGCACCGTGACGCCGTCGAACAACGTGGCGAGCCGCGCTTGCGTGATCTCCGCGATACCGCGCACGAGCGCGTTCGGGAAGTCGAGGCTGAAGATGTATCGATCGACGGCTTCACGCAGCGCCGTCAGATCGGCGGCATTGAAATGCGCGCATGCCGCGTTCGTCAACGGCTTCGGAAGCCGTTCGAGCGGCGCGTGGCCGCTCGAACGCAGGATCACCGGCAGTTCGGGGCGCAAGGCATTGATGCGCGCGGCGGTCGTCGCCGCCTGCTCGACCGAGCCCCCGTAGTTATCCGCCAGCAGAACGCCGCCGAGATCGATATTGGTGGCCAGTACCGAGCCGAGGCGGTTGCTGTCGCGCACCTTCAGTGCGATCAGGTTGTGTTCGTCGAAAAAGAGCTTCAGCGCTTGCGCGTGTGCCGGACAGTCGTCGAGCACGAGCACCTTGCTGACGGGCTTGCTGGTATTCATCGTGTTTCAGTCTGCGAGTGCAGTGTTGAGGGGCTAGAAAAGTTCGAGCTCGCCTTCGGCCTCGTCGGCCGTGGCGAGTTCAGCCTTGAAATCGAGGGGCGCCTGCGCGCATAGACATAACGTGACACCCAGCCGGGCCGCACCGCCGATCGTCAGCTCGTACGCCCACACGTGATCGGGCCGCAACTCGTCCAGATACTCGACACAGGCGCTGTTCAATTCATACGGCGTCGACATGCCAAGATCGGGGAAATGATTGACCAGTTGCTGGTTCATGTAGCCGCAGCACAGGTTGCCGAGTTCCATCAGCGTTTCCGACAGCGAACGCGCCGTGTCGCCGCTGGCGTAGTAGGCGTGCGTCGCGTCGTCCTTGCCGAAATGCAGCACGAACAGCAGACGAAAGCCGATCGACGAGATCGTCAACGCCATCGCGCAAGGTCCGGCCGGATGATCGCGATCCCACCTCGGCACCGCCGTGATCTCGCACGAATCGCCCGGCGTCGCGGGCAATCTCGCGCGCGCCGCGTGACAGAAGATGTCCGCGATGCTTTGCTTCGCCTGATCGGTAATCACGCTGCGGCCTGCTCGAGCCGGGATTGGAACTGGGTCGCCAGCACTTCGACGCCGCCGAGCGACGCCGTGATCATCTTGCCGCCGGCCTGGATGTCCTGGAACGTCGCCGTTGTCGTCAGGTCGTTGCGATGCAGGCTCTCGCGATAGCTCTTCGACAACTCCTGCGAGCGCGACGCCAGCGAGCGCACTTCGCCCGCGACGATCGAAAAGCCGCGACCCGCGGTCCCGGCGCGCGCCGCTTCGATCGACGCATTCAGCGAAACGATCAGCACGTGCTGCACGATCGACGACAGCTCCTGATTCTTCTTGTGCATGTCGCGGTTCTGCGACATCAGCGAAATCATCTGCTCGTGCCAACGCTCGAACGTGATGGTCAGCGTCTTCAGACGGCCCGCCTCGTGCGCGATCCGCGTCGCATGCTGCAGCCATTCGTCGCTTCGCGAACTCGCGGCGTCGAGCGACGCCTGCAACGCTTCGCGATCGTGCGCGCACTGCCCGGCTTGCGCGCGCAGATCGGCGAGCATCGACTCCAGTGCGGCGCGCTCGCTGTTGGCCTGCTCGCCGAGCCGGACCGCCGCGTCGAGTTGCTGCTCGAGGGCCTGCCGCGCGAGCGCGTCGACACGCTGCGCCTGCGCACCCGCGCGAAGCTTCCGACGATAAAAAATTCCCGTCGCGAGTGCACAGAGGATACCGCCAACGCCTGCGGCCAAAAGATAACTTTCAAGCACAACCTGCTCCCATCGCTTCGTTCAATCCATCAGGCCGTCAGCCTGCTAACGCATCCGCGTCACGCTCGCGCGCTGCATCGGCGGACGCTTCGAGACTGTCCACCGCCCAGTCCTCGGGGAACGACACGACGGTCTGAAAGCGGCGATAGTCCGCGCCGCGACGATCGTCGGTGAAACGCAATTCGATGCGGCCATGCTCGCGCCGCACGAAATCGCGCACGGCATCCATGCCGACGCCGCGGCCCGAAATCTCGCTGACGGTCTGCGCGGTCGAGAAGCCGGAACGGAAAATCATCTCGGCAATCGCTTCGTCGCTGAGCGCGGCATCGGCGTCGATCCAGCCGCGTTCGATCGCGGCCCCGCGGATTTTCGCGAGCGCGAGACCGCGGCCGTCGTCGCTGATGGTGATCTGCAGCGCGTGATGGTCGACGCCCACTTCCAGTTCGATGACGCCGGCGGCGTCCTTGCCGTTCGCGACACGCTCGGCGGCAGGCTCGATGCCGTGGTCGACCGAGTTGCGCAGCAGGTGCGTGAACACATTGCGCAGCGTATGGCTGACCTCGCTGCGCACGCGGTAGCCGTTGTTGTCGATGCTGACGACGGGCGCCTCCTTGCCGAGTTCGGCCGCCAGAGACGGCAGCGAGTCGAGCACGCCCGCGAGCGCTTCGTAGATCGATTCGGTGCCCAACAGACGCAGTTCGCGCTGCAACGATTCGCGCATCGACACGAGCGCGTCCCGGTCGGCCGGATCGGCGCGTTCGAGCAGATCCAGCTGCTTCTGGATCAACTCGCGATCGACCATCAGGTAGCGATCCACCGCGCCGCTCTGGCCCGGCCCCTTGCGGCCGAGGCTCACTTCGTTGATCGTCGCGTAGGTGTCGAGCGCGGCCTTCACGCGCTGCAGATCCTCGATCAGAAGCTGCTGGTCCCACGCTTCGCTGCTGTCTGCGCGGCGCAATGCGTCGTAGCGCTGCTCGGTTTCGTGGACGATGCCGGTCAGATGCTGAAGGCTGTACGTGCGCGCATTGCCCTTGACGGTGTGCATATTGCGGAACAGCTCGGCGACGGCTTCGTGACTCGGCTCGTGATGCTGACGGATGATTCGTTCGTTCTCACTGATGAAGCCCGTCGCGCTTTCGACGAAGTGATGGAACTTCTCCTGACTCACCGCGAGAATCTCGCCGATCATTTCCAGCCGGCGCTTCTGTTCGCCGGCCTCGGCGGCGAGCGCGCGCAGTTCGGTCACGTCGCGCACGCACAGCATCAAACGCAGCACGACGTCGTGTTCGTCGGTGATCGCCGACCAGCTCAGGTCGAGCGTCTTCACGCGGCCATCGGCCATCGGCTTGGCGATCTCGTTGACGAGCAGGTGCTGATTGAACTCGAAGTTCATGCTGTCTTCACCGATGCATGCCTGCAGCGCCGCTTCGATCTGCGAGAGCGCATCGCTGTTGATCTCGGTGCCGCCGAACACGAGATCGAGCAACGGACGGCCCGCAATCTCGCGCGTCTCGAAGATGGCCTCGAGATAGGCGGAGTACTCCGGATGCACGACCACGCCTTCGACCACCGTCAGAATCCCCTGCTGCATGTTTTGCAGCATCGCCTGGATATCGGCGGTCTTCTGCTTCAGTTGCAGCGAGCTTTGCTGGATCTTCTCGATCATGCCGTTGAACGCGACGATCGAATGACCGATCTCGTCCATGCGTCCGACCGGCACACGGCGCGTGAAGTCCTGGCTCGCCGCGATCTCGCTCATCTCCACCTGCATGCGGCTCAGCGGCCGGGTGATCTGGCGATACAGCAGCGCACTGATCAGCAACAGCACGACGATGGCCGCGCCGGTCGCCGCGCCGATCGCCGTCGTCGTGGTGGCGAGCGCGCTGTTCAGTTCGTCGATCGCGGCGTCCTTCTGGCGATTCTTTTCGATTCGCAGCGTCTCGACGATGCCTTCGAGTTCATCGCGGTATTGCGCGACGTTCGCGAACAGATAGGCCTGCGCCAGTTCGTTCTTGCCGTCGGCCTTCATCTTCGCGGTGTCGTTGACCGCGTTGAAATAATTCGCGAGGCTGTCGCGCGCCTGGCTCACGAGCCCGGTTTGGGCCTGACCTTGCGCGGCCTTCGCCTGCACGTCGAGCGCCGCCTGCAACGACGCTTCCTTGCTCTTCAGCAGGTCTTGAGCCTGCGAGACCATGTTCGCGTCAGGCGCATAGACGAGCGTCATCATCGCGAGCTGCACGTCCTTGACCTGCGATACGAGGTCTGCCGACGCGAGCGCGCTCGGCACGACGCCCTGGGTGACCTGCCTGACGTTGGCGGCGCTGTTGCGGGTCTGAAGCACGGCGTATCCGCCAATGGCGGATAGCGCGACAAGCATCAGAATGACGAGAAGCGTGATGCGGTGGCGGATGGTCATCTGAAAATCCCCGAGATCTGAAAATACAAGGTCCCCGCTTTCTGGCGGGACGCCCGTGTGTTTTTGTACTTCGGGCGCGGGGATTATCGTCGCGGATGTGTGACGTCAACGTGACGAAGTCGACGCCGGGCGCCACGTTTCAGGGATTTGAAAAATAAGGTCGGAAAATCGCGGCTAAGGGCTGATCCGGGCTCAAGTTCAACAGAAAAGTGCCGTTATTTTTGACCTGTTTTTTTGCCGGTCTTGCGGCGACATGAACGCGAGGCCCGAACGCAGCGATCCGAGCCTCGCCCTTTTTTCATTCGATTGAACCGCCGCCGCTGCGCTTCAATGCAGCACGCTCCCCGCAATCGCTTCGGCATACACCGCCGCGACCCGCTTCGCGATCACCGCGTTATCGAAGCGTTCGCGCGCATAGCGGCGGCATGCATCCGCATCGGGCAACTTCAGCGTACCGTTCAGCGCGCCGGCGAGACCCGCGGCGATCGCAGCTGCGCCGGTCGCCGGCAACACCAGATCGGGCGACAATCCCGCCACCGCCTCGGGCAATCCGCCGACCGGCGTCACCAGCACCGGCGTGCCCGACGCGAGCGATTCGACCGTGATGAGCCCGAAGCCTTCCAGCGCGACGGTCGGCACGACGCTGAGATTGGCCGCACGATACAGCGCCGCCAGATGCTGATCGGGCACGAAGCCGAGCAGCTTCACGTTGTGTTCGAGCCCCGCGTCGGCGATGCGCGCCTCTAGCTCACCTTCGAGCCGACCCTTGCCCGCGATCAGCAACAGCACGTCGGGCGCGCTGCGTTTGAGCAGCTTCACCGCATCGATCAGATCTTCGAGACCCATGCGCCGCACCAGCCGTCGCACCGCCAGCACGATCGGTCGGTCCTGCGGCAATTGCAGACGCAGACGCGCCTCGGCCTGCGTGATCGGCAGATTGAACTGCTCGACATCGACGCAGCCCGGCACCACGCGCACGCGCTCCGGCGAGATGCCGTAGCGCGTCGTGAGAATCTTGCCGAACGCGTCGGACAGTACGATCAACCGCGACGAACGCGCGTATACCGACTGCTCCAGATAACGCTTCGCGCGCTGGCCGAACGAATCGGCGCCTTCGACGTGGCTCTCGTCGGCCCACGGTCCCTGAAAATGCGACACCTGCGGAATGCCGCGCGTCACGTCGAGCCCCGGAAACGTATAGAGCGCGAAGTGCGACGAAATCACATCGGGCCGCGACGTGCGGATTTCCTGGCGTAGCGCGCGGCGGGCCGCCATTAGCCGCAGCGGCAGCGATTGCGCGGCGGAGCCGAAGCCGTTGATCGCGCCACCGGTATCGGCCGCGACTTTCGGCGAGCCGGCGACGACGCCGCGCACCGCGACGCCTGCGCCCGGCAGCGCGCCGACCAGCGAGTAGTACATGCGGTCGAGGCCGCCCGCGCGTTCGGGAAACCAGTGCATCCCGATCTGCAGTGATTTGATTGAGCCAGTCGTCATGATGGTGTGCCCCTGTGTGTTGCTTGCGGTGAGTTGCTATGTGTAGACGTGGATGGCGCGCTTCGCGCGGTCATTCCACGCTCTTCTGTCCGGCGAGATGGTTCAGCGTCAGCGCATCGTTCTGCGCGACGACCGTCGCTTCCGTCTGGCTGCGCCGGCGGTTTTCCTGCTGCCCGGCCAGCTGCCGGTACAGCGCGATGTATTGCGCGGCCATGCGCGCCCAGCCGAAGCCGGTCGCGAGTTCGCTCGCGGCTTTGCCCATCGCGTGGCGCGCGCTGTCGTCGCCGGCGAGTTGCGCGACCGCGCGAGCGAGCGCTTGCGGGTCGTCGGGATCGTCCAGCACGATGCCGCACTCGGGCGTGATGATCTCGGCGCCGCCGGCCGTGCGCGCGGTCACGACGGGCAGCCCCGCCGCCATCGCTTCGAGCAGCGACAGACTCATCGCTTCGTAGCGCGACGGGAACACGAACGCGTCGACCGAATGCATCAGCACCGGCATTTCCTTCACGAGCCCGAGAAAATGCACGCGATGCGCGATGCCGAGCGCCTTCGCCTCGTCCGGATACGGGCTGCCCGGCAGAAAGCCGGCCACCGCGATCTGCACATGCTCGGGCAGATGCTTCAACGCGGCGAGCACGGTGCCGAGATTCTTGCGCGGCGTGCGCAGGTCGCCGACGAACAGCAGCAGGAACACATCGTCTGGTAGCTGGAACTTTGCGCGATCGCCGCTCGCCGCCGCGAAGCCCTGCGTGTCGACGCCGTTGTAGATGACGTCCACGCGGTTGCGCGGCGTGAGACCGATCGCGCGGATTTCGTCGGCGACCTTCTGCGACACCGCGGTGATCACCTTCGAGCGCCGGTACGCCCAGCGCTCGAGCAATGCGTTGCAGCGCGTATAGACCGACTGGTACGCGGACCACACGCCCTTCGTGAGACCGAACGGGTAGTACTTGCTCGCGAACCAGCCGCTATGCACGAAATGCGAGGTATTGACGTCGGCGCGCATCCAGGTGATGAAACCGTTCACGTGCAGCACGTCGTAGTCGCGGCGATGCGCGCGCAGCCACAGTGCGCTCTTCGCCGCGAACACCTGCTGGCGCAGCAGATTGGTGGGCCACCAGCGGCCGATCTTCACCGGCGCCCAGCGCACGTTAGGATGCGCGAGCAGCTCGGGCGCCACGTGCGACGCGACCAGCGTCACGCGGATGTTCTCGTCGAGCGCCGCGCGCGCGATCTCGTGGTTGACGCGCCCCTGGCCGTCGTTATGGCGCACTACGTGCGTGACAATGGCGACTCTCAATCCGTGCCTCCGTGGAGAAATAGCGTGCGTGCGCGGTTCATTTTTTCGTGGTGAACCGCGGAAAGAATCGAAAAAGCGCCCATGAAAAGCAGCAGGCCGCCGGTGCCGACCAGCGAGTTCGTGAACACGAGCATCGCGAAGGTCGCAAGACACAGGCTCAGGCACGCGGAGACGAACTTGTCGTCGCGCAGCCTGAACGAGCCGAGCACCGCGCGCGTCAGCAGCCACACGATGCCGGACATGTACAGCAAGGTGCCGGGCCAGCCGAGCACGAACGGAATGTTCATCACGCCGCTGTCGAAGTTGCCGTACTGGCCGAGCTGGCCGCCGTCGTTGGAAAGTTTCGTCGAGGTGCCGGTCGCGCCCATGCCCTCGCCCGAGACGTCGGTAAACGCGGTCTTCGCGAAGGTCGCGTAGAACTCGTTACGCGCCGCGTAGCTCTGGTCGTCGTGCAGATTGACGATCGTGTTTAGCCGCGCCTGCATCCGTTCGGCCACCGGGCCGACCGCGAGCAGCGGCACGCACAAGCCGGCGAGCAGTACCGCGCTCGCGACGATGCGCACGCGCACCTTGTTGTTCGACTTCACGAGCTGGATCAGGAGCGCGATGACCCAGCCTCCCCACGTCGAGCGCACGAGGCTCAGCGCGAACGAGAAGAAGCCGAGCGCGGCGGCGATCCAGCGCACGCGATGCTGCGCGGCCATCACGAACACCATCGCGCCCATCATCGCGAACGCGAACGGGCCCGACGAGTTCATCGTGCTGAACACGCGTACGCCCAACGGCACCGGGTCGCCCTGCGAGTTCATCTGCGAGCCGAGCATCCACAGCGCGTCCCACGGCGGCATGATGAAAAACTGGATCAGGCCGTAGCCGCCCATCACCAGCATCCCCCAGATGAACGTGTTGATGATCGTGTCGCGATACTGCGGATACTGGCGCGTGTGCGCCATGATGTGAAAGCCGATCAGGATCGGGTAGAGCCAATTCGCGAGGTCGTAGGTGGCCGCGAGCGGGCCGCTCGACATCACGCCGATCAGGAACGCGTAGATCAGGCCGAGCAGGATCAGCAGCACCGGCAAACCGCGGCGCTGCGCGAGCAGCCGGTAGTAGCGCAGCAGCGACAACCCGCTGATCATCGTGACGGCGAGCGGCGCGACCTGGATCAGGCTCGTCGGCGTGAACGCGCCCTTCGACCAGTCGGCGAGACGCCGCACTTCGGGGCTCAGAAACCACAGCCACCACATGAAGCCGATGTAGCGCGCCGGGCTCTTGAAGTAGAGCCACAGACCCGTGAGGATCGCGAGCACCGGGAACGCCAGTGTGAGCACCGTGCCCTGATGCGCGACGATCAGCACCGCGGCGATCAGCCACAGCAGGAGCGGCGGCAGCCATTCTCGCGGGCCGCCTGACAGCAGCCCGCTCGCGGCGTGTTTTGCTGGGCCGGCGTTGGCCGCGCCTGTCGGCGGCAACGGGTTCGCGCGCGGAATCGTCGACATCGCTTATAGGCCTCCGCGCGATTCGCGCCCGGGTGCGGCGGGCTGCGCGTGCGTGGCCGCGCCGGCATGCGCGCTCGCCTGCCCGCGCGCGCTCAGCATCTCGCGCGTGATCCGCACGTGCTGCATCGCGTAGTGCTGGGTGGTCAGATCGCGCGCGAGCAGGCCGGCCGCGGCTGCCTGCGCCTGGCGCAGCGCCTCGTCAGGCTCGGCGGCGAGCCGGTCGAGCGCATCGCGCAGTGCCTGCGGATTGAACGGCGGCACGTAGGCGGCTTCGTCGGCGGGAAAATAATCGCGCAGCGCGCCGACGTCGGTCGCGACCATCGGCTTGCCGACCGCCGCCGCTTCGAGCATCACCGTGATACCCGACGCGTGCGAGTTAGGTCGCAGCGGCACGACGATCACGTCGGCCCAGTCGTACAGCTCGTGCTGCTTTTTGATGCCGGAAAACAGCGCGATCTCGACATTCGACGCGCGCAGCGACGCGGGAATGCGCCGCCGCGTCGCGAGCTTCACCGTGTAGCGCGGATCGTTGCCGACCGCCTTGATCAGCGTCTCCCAGTCGCGGTCGCGATCGTTGCCGATCGCCGCGATGCGCAGCTGCGCGCGCGGCGTCCACTGCGTCGGCGGGGTGACCGGGAAGTCGCGCGTGTTCAGGCCGTACAGCAGCGGCGTCGCGTCGCGGTGGAAATAATCCTGGCACAGCCCGGCGTTTTCGCTCGCGAGGGTGGTCAGCCGATCGGCCCGCGTCATCAGCTTGCGATACAACCAGCTGCGCACGATGCCGTACGACGGCCACTTGTCGAGCAGCCACACGCTTTGCGCGAGCAGCAGCGGCGACGCGCCCGGCCCCGCCTTGCGCCCGCACAGCAGCAGCATCAGCGCGGCGGCCAGCCATTCCTGCTCGGTATGCGTCCAGATCACGTCCGAGCGCAGCATCTCCGCGCGATTGCGCCACGTATGGATGAAATCGAAGCCGAGCGCGGCCTTCAGCGCGCGCCGTACGAGCCGCACGGGCCGGCTTTCGCGCGCGTCTTGCGAATAAGTCAGCGCGAATGCTTCGGACTGCGCATGGTGATAACCGTACAGGCAGCCGATATCGTCGCCCTTGCGATAAAAACGCGGATCGGCGCCGTAAAAGAGATGAACGTGCACCTTCGTATTCATGCGGACACCCCGCTCTTCGACAGCGCGCGCCGCGCCTCATGGGCGCCTGCGCGAACCTCGCGCCAGCGCGACAGCTTCAACTGCGCCTGCTTCGACAGCAGCGCGAGCGCCGCATGCGTGAGGCCCGGATAAAGCCGTGTGCCCACCAGCGTCCACCACCACCACGCGGCTTCGCGGCGCAGCGGCGGCAACTGGTCGCGCAGGATCAGATGGAAGTTGAACGCGGCGTTGCGCAGCGCGGCCATCGTCTGCGCGTCGCGTTTGTCGTCGTCGAAACGCTCGGCCGGGAAATGATCGACCGCGATCTGCGGGTCGTACACGAGCTTCCAGCCCGCGTTTTTCACCGCGAGGCTGAACGCCATGTCGTTGTGCACCTGCGCGCCCGCGCCGCGCAGACGCGCGTCGAAGCGGATCGTGCGCACCGCTTCGCGCCGGTAGCTCATGTTGGCGCCCTTCAGGATGTCGACCTCGCGCGCCGCACCGACACCCAGATGATGATTGCCGATGATCTTGCCGTGCGCGGTCACCTTGCCGACCAGCGGCCGCTCGCCGTCGAGCACGCGGCCTCTTTCGTGCACCCAGTCGCGCCCGCCCAGCGCGCCGAGGCGCGCATCGGCTTCGAACGCGGCCGCGATGCGCTCGACCCAGTCGCGGCGCGGCGCGGCGTCGTCGTCCGTGATCGCGATCACGTCGCCGCTCGCGGCGTCGAGCCCGCGATTCAGGGCCGCGACCTGGCCGGGTATGTCCACCGGCGCGATCACGAGCGGCAGGCGGCCGCCCGTGGACGGATCGCGCAGCCACGCATGGGTCGCGTCGTCGTCGACGCGCGCGACCACGATTACTTCGTCGGGCGCGCGCGATTGCCGCTCGAGCGCCGCGAGGCAGCGCGCCAGATCGGCCGGGCGGCGATAAGTCGGTACCAGTACCGTCAGTTTCATCGTGATGTCCTCTGTTCCTGTCGTGCAGAAGTCGGTGCTGCAGTGCGGAGCCCGCGTCACGTGCTCAGGTATGCCTGAGTCGCCGCGTAGCCGCGGTCGTAGCCGACCCGCGAGCGCGCCGGCATGCCGTTGAAGATGCCGCCCTGCACGTGGACGCCCGCCGAGCGCAGGCGTTTCAGCGCATCGGCCAGCTCGAGCTCGCTGTGCATGCCCGAGCGCATCACGAAGAACGTCGAGCCCGCATACGCGCCGATGATCGACGCATCGGTCACCGCGAGCACCGGCGGCGTGTCGATCAGGATCACGTCGTAGCGCTTCGCGAGGCCGTCGAGATACTGCGGCAGACGCGGCGACATCAGCAGCTCGGACGGATTCGGCGGACGGCGGCCGCACGAAATGAAGCTCAGGCCTTCGATGCTCGAACCGCGAATCGCCTCTTCCAGCGAGATCTGGCCGCTCAGCAACTCCGACAGGCCGTTCTCCTGCGTGCCGCCGACCTGACGTTCGAGCGCGCCGCGCCGCATGTCGCCGTCGATCAGCAACACGCGCTTGCCCGAATGGGCGAGCAGCATCGCCAGGTTCACGCTGAGGAAGCTCTTGCCGACGCCGGCCATCGGCCCCGTCAGCATCACGATGCAGTTGCGCGCGTCCATCAGCGTGAACTGCATCGCGGTGCGCAGGCTGCGCAGACTTTCGATCGTCACGTCCTTCGGCCGCGCGTTCGCAAGCACCGGACGCTGCCGTTCGCCGCCCCGCGCATAGCTGTTTTCGAGCTGCACCTGCTCGGCGCTTTGCGGCACGAGGCCGAACACCGGCAGATGGAACGCGCGCTCGACGTGATCGGGGTCGTCGATGCCCTTGAACAGATTGCGGCGCAGGAACACGAAACCGGTGCCCGCGATCAGCCCGAGAATCACGGCCGCCGAGATGATCAGCATCTTCTTCGGCTTGACCGGCGCGCCGGGGCGCAGCGCGGCGTCGACGATATGGACGTTGCCGCCGGTGCCCGCCTTCTGCACCGACAGCTCCTGCACACGATTGAGCAGCAGCACGTAAATGTCTTCGGCGACCTTCGCGTCGCGCTGCAACTGCACGGCCTTCACTTCGGTGGCCGGCAGATCGCGGAAGCGGTCCGCGTATTTGGTGCGCTGCGCCTGCAGCTCGGCCATCTGCTGACGCGCGGCGACGAGCGTCGGATGGTCGTCGCCGTAGCGCTCGGCGAGTTGCGTCATCTGCAGACGCAACGCGGCGATCTGCTGCTCGTATTGCACGCTGCCTTCGAGATAGACCTTCGCCTCTTCGCTCGCGTTGATCGAGCCGGACTGACGTTGATAAGCGGTCAGCGCGGCCTCCGCGCGTTCGAGATCGGCCTTCAGCCGCGGCTCCTCGCTCTTCAGGAAGTCGAGCATCTTGCTTGCGTCGGCCTGCTTGTTCGACACGTGCTCGCGCAGATACGACTGCGCGAGCGCATTGGCGACGAGCGCCGCATGCTCGGGACTCTTGTCCTCCAGCGAGATCTGGATCACGCCGGTCTGCTTGCCCTGCTCCTGCACCGTGATCGCCGACTGGAACGCGGTGATCGCATCGAGATCGTTCGAGCGCACGATGGTGAACTCCTGCCCGGGGCGCGCGATCAGCGTGTTGACGACCATCGTCACGCCCCCGCCCTGCGCCTGCTGCCCGACCTGGCCGCGCAACAGCAGCGAGCCGTTCGGCGCGAACAGTTCATAGTGCTGCGCGTCGATCACGCGCAGCAGCAGCTTCTCGCCTTCGAGCGACGGCGTCACGTCGATCGAATCGACGTCGACTTTTTCTCCGCCCCATGCGTAGGACGTGAGCCCCAGCCACGCGCGCGCGGGCTGGCCCGGCGTCGCGAGGCGCGCGGCGATGCTGCCGAGCAGCGGGATCGTCTTCGGCGTAACGCTGAAGTTCAGCTTCAGCTGCTGCACGACCGGCGCGACCACGCCACGGCTCTTGATGATTTCGATCTCGGCGTCGGTCGGCAGCGACGTCGAGCCGCTCGTGATCGCGGCGCCGGTCTGCGTTTGCGTGAGCGCCTGCGACATGCTGTCGGACTGCTCGACGCGCACGTGCGCATCGGCCGAATAAGTCGGCTTGGCGAGGTAGCAGTACGCGACCGCCATCGCGACGATGATCGCGGTGATCGCGAGCAGCCACCAGATGTCGTCGAGGATCACCTGCACCAGTTGTCCGAGGACGACGTCTTCTTCTTCGGTCTTGATCGGACCAGCCATGTGTGGAGAGAGTTGATTGCTCACTGTTCCATCCCGTGTCGTTGGCTTCGGCTTTCGCGTCAGCGGTACTTCTGCTTTCGTTGCACGTCCCGCACCGCCCGGACAACAGCGGCGCGGGACGTTACAGGCCAAACGTTCAGCGCGTCAGCTGCTTCAGATAGAACAGCGTCTGCACGCTCGGCAGCACCTGCTGCAACACACGGTTGAACGTGGTCGACGCGGCGGTGCCCACGTACACGACGTCGAGCGGCTGCAACTGGAACTGCGAGGACAGCATGATCGAGTCCGGCTGCGTCATGTCGAGGCGGAACACCTCGGGCGTGGTCGGATGCTCGCGCATGCCGCGCATCACGTAGATCTGGCGCGGATTGGCGTCGGTGTTGAGGATGCCGCCCCCTTGCGTGAGCGCGTCGGCGATCGTCATGCGGCCGCGCGCGATCGGCACCTGGATCGGCGTCTTCACTTCGCCCAGCACGAAGATGCGGCTGTCGGTGCGGTCCGGCACGTTGACCACGTCGCCGTTCTGCAGCATCACGTCCTGCGTGGTATCGCCCTGATCGAGCATGCGATCGGCATTGAGCACATAGAGCTTGTGGTTGCGCGTGAGTCGCACGCGCTGGATGTCGGCGTCCGGGTTCGTGCCGCCCGAGCGCGTGATCGCGTCGACCAGCTTCAGCGGCACGTCGCTGACCGCGAGCGGTCCCGGCTGCTTCACTTCGCCCGTGACCTGCACCTTCTGGCTGCGATACGACAGCACGCGCACGTCGACCTGCGGATTGCGGATATATGGCACGAGGCGGGCGGCAAGCTGATCGCGCAGCTCGGTCGTGGTCTTGCCCGCGGCCTGGATGCGGCCGACGAACGGGAAAAAGATCGTGCCGTCGGCGGCGATGGTCTGGCCGTACGGATCGGCCTGGCCCGGCAGCGCGGCCGTATACGGCTGCTGCAACGCACCCGCGATCGTCTGCGTGGTATTGCCGCCCGAGGACAAGGTACTGCCCTGCGGCGTGGTCAGCTCGGGGTGATCCCACACGGTGATGCCGAGAATGTCCTGCGGCGCGAGGTGGTACACGTACAGCGACGGATCGGACAGCGCCGCTGGCGGCAACGGCTGGGTTTTCGCGGCGGCGGCTTGCGCCTGCGCCATGATCAGGTTCGCGTCGATCAGATGGACCGGATAGGTTTCGCTCGGCGCCTGATCGTTGTCCTTGAGCCGCGACGTGTCGAGGTAATTGCCCGGTGCGGTCGCGCAGGCCGACAGAAAGGACGTCAGCAGAAGTGAGGCGGCGAGCTTCGTGCGCAAGCTCGCGAATGAGTTTTCGATGCGGGGTTTCTTCAGCATATTTTTTTCAGCCATCCCATGACCAGATGTTCGATGAGCACGAGACTCTCCCTGTATTCGTCTTCCGCGCCGCCGTGCGGATCGGCGACGTCCGAATCGGCTTCCCACTTGCCGAGCGGATAGACCTTGCCGCGCGCGGACGGATCGAGCGCTTCGACCTTGCTCACCTGCGCGCGCTCGGTCACCAGCACGAGATCGGCCGCGCGCACGAGCGAAGGCTCGAGGCGCCGCGCGTGGTGAACGCCGGCCGCGACGCCGCGCTCTTCGAGCAGGCGCCGCATCACCGGGTCCATGCCGTGGCCGTTCACCGCACGAATGCCCGCCGAATGAAACGCGATAGGTGCGGCCCCCGAGCGCGGCGCGCGCGCCTGGCTCGCCTTGAACAGCATCTCGGCGGCGGGCGAGCGGCACACGTTGGCGTGGCACACGATCAGAACGTTGTCGAACATGGCGGACTCTCTCGCGCGGCGATCGCGGTGGCCTCAGCGGCCGGAGGCTGCCGTCGCGGCGAGGTCCGCCGCCTGCATCGAACCTTTCGCGCCGACACGCGCCGGCGCGTTGCGCAACGCATGCCGCCGGCCGATCGCGTGATACTCGATGCCGAGTTCGAGCAGCACGTCCGGCTCGTACAGATTGCGGCCATCGAAGATCAGCGGCGTCTTCAGCATGCGTTTCAGCGCATCGAAATCTGGACTCTTGAAGACCTTCCATTCGGTCAGGATCACGAGCGCATCGACGCCGCTCGCCGCTTCCATCTCTTCACTCACGAACGAAAGTCGCGCATGCTGCTGCGGCACGTCCTTCAGATCGAGCGCGAGCACGCGCTTCGCTTCGTCGATCGAGACCGGGTCGTAGGCCTTCACGCGCGCGCCGCGGCCCAGCAGCCCGGCGATCAGCTCGCGGCTCGGCGCCGCGCGCATGTCGTCGGTATTCGGCTTGAATGCGAGACCCCAGACGCCGAACGTGCGGTCAGACAGATCCTCGCCGAGACGCGCGACGATCTTCTGCGCGAGGATCTGCTTCTGTGCATCGTTGACCGCTTCCACCGCTTCGAGAATGCGCAGGTTCGCACTGTGGTCGGCCGCGGTGCGGATCAGCGCCTGCACGTCCTTCGGAAAACAGGAGCCGCCATAGCCGCAACCCGCGTAGAGGAAGTCATAGCCGATGCGCGGATCGGAACCGATGCCGCGGCGCACCGCCTCGATATCCGCGCCGACGCGATCGGCCAGATTCGCGAGCTCGTTCATGTACGAGATACGTGTCGCGAGCATCGCGTTGGCCGCGTACTTGGTGAATTCGGCCGAACGCACGTCCATATACAGCGTGCGCTCGCGATTGCGGTTGAACGGCGCATACAGGCGCTTCATCAGTTCGCGCGCCTTTTCGCCGGGCACGTCCTCGTCGCAGCCGAGCACGATGCGATCGGGCCGCGTGAAGTCTTCCACGGCCGCGCCCTCCTTCAGGAACTCCGGATTCGACACGACCGAGAACATCTGCTCGACGCCGCGCGCGGCCAGCTCGGCGGCCACCACTTCGCGCACGCGCGATGCGGTGCCGACCGGCACCGTCGATTTGTCGACGATCACCTTGAAGCCGGTCATATGGCGGCCGATGTTGCGCGCGGCCGCGAGCACGTATTGCAGATCGGCGGAACCGTCCTCGTCGGCCGGCGTGCCGACCGCGATGAACTGGATGTCGCCGTGCGCGACCGCGGCCTCGACGTCGGTGGAGAACGTCAGGCGCTTCGCGCGGCGATTGCGCGCGATGATCTCCTGCAGCCCCGGCTCGTGGATCGGCACGCCGCCGTTGTTGAGCACGTCGATCTTGCGCGCGTCGACGTCGAGACAGAACACGTCGTGGCCGATGTCGGCCAGACACGCGCCGGTCACGAGGCCGACATAGCCGCTACCGATGATCGTCAGGTTCATGGATTGCACCTCGGTAAAAAAGTTGATTCAGGAATGCGCTCGCGCGATGCGTGGCATCGGCGCGGCCCGGCGCTCTGCGTTCAATAGGCGTTGCTGCCCGCGAAGCCCTTCCACAGCGTCAGCACGACGATCTTGATGTCGAGCCAGAAGGTCCAGTGCTGCATGTAGTACAGATCGAGCTTTACGCGGCCCATCATCTTTTCGATGCGATCGGTTTCGCCGCGATAACCGTTGATCTGCGCCCAGCCGGTAATGCCCGGCTTGATCCGGTAGCGGTGCATGTAGCCCTTCACCAGATCCTTGTAGATGTCGTCGTGCTCGAGCGCATGCGGACGGGGACCTACCACCGACATCTCGCCGCGCAGCACATTGATGAACTGCGGCAGCTCGTCGAGGCTGGTGCGGCGCAGGAACGCGCCGACCGCGGTGATGCGCGGATCGCGCCGCGTCGCCTGGGTGATCTTGCCGGCCGCTTCCTTGTGGACCTTCATCGAGCGGAACTTGAAGATCTCGAACTCGCGGCCGTCGATGCCCTTGCGCCGCTGGCGGAAAAACACCGGCCCCGGCGAGCTGAGCTTCACCATCAGCGCGATCGCGAGCATCAGCGGCGACAGTGCGAGCAACGCGCCGAACGCGAACAGGCTGTCGAACACGCGCTTGGGCAGCACGCGCAGATCGGTGATCGGCGAGGCGGCCAGATTGATCGCGGGCACGCCGAGCAGCTCGACCATCGGCTGATTGAACAGCGTCAGGCTGCCGACGTCAGGGATGAAGCGGATGTTCACGAAGTCGTTGCGCAGATCCATCACGAAGCGATGGATCGCCTTCTCCTTCGAGATCGGCAGCGCGAGCCACAACTCGCGGATCGCGCGCTGCCGAACCAGTTCGATCATGCGCTGATAGTCGCGCTCGACCGGCACGCCCGCGACCGCGTGCGCCGCGTCCGGGTCTTCGTAGGGATTGATCGTGCCGTCCTCGTCGAACACGACGACGGGCTTGAAGCCAGCTTCGGGACGGCCGCGCATCTGTTCGATCAGGAAGCGGCCGTACGGCGCGCCGCCGACGATCGCGACCGCGCGCTGATTGAAGCCCTCGCGGCGCAGCCCGCGCAGGATCGAATAGACGATCACCTTCGTGACGACCAGCAGCACGATCGACGCGAGCGCCCAGTAAACGAGCCACAGCCGCGACAGGCTGTCGGCGCGGTGCACGCTGAAGCTGATCAGCACGCCGGTCACTTCGACCATCAGCCAGCCGCCCGTGACGCGCGACAGCAGATCGTAGAGCGGCTTGCCACGCCACGACTGATAGATGCCGAGCGGCGGGAAGAACACCACCACGAGCAGGCAGCCGAACGCAAGCGACACGCTTTGCATATCGTCGAGCCATACCACTCTGCCGCTGTGCACGCCCGCCGCCAGCACCGCGGCGAGCGCGACCATGGCGATGTCGATGATTCTCGCTAGAACGCTCAGCATGCGCCGCCCCTCTGTTCGTCAGTCAAGTGCGATCCGTCGGTTGGTTGAAATGGCTGTTGCATGCGGGTTTCATCGTTGGGCTTTTTTATTTCCGATCTGCCTGGCGGCGCGACTGGACTGAATGAGCCTGAATGGCCAGACCGCAAAATCCGAATGCGAATGAGTGAATACCCTTGTTTATACCTCAATAAAGCGGTATTAAAATTCCCACGACAAGACCGCAAAAAATCTCAAATTGTATCGGTCAAAATTTCGACATTTTTTATGCATTTTGTGCGGCAATTGTTGCCGTAATGGGCCCGACAGAAGGTTCCGGGAAGCCCATTCGAGCGCTTTCACATAGAATCTTTCGCTTTGCCAACAGTTCTGGCGCGAAGCTCGGGCCTCACTCGTGCTGTCATTCTTGCGTATCATTAAGCGAAAAAAATGCTTGCTGATTTTTTCAGGTAATTTTTATTTATAAATAAATAGACGAGACATTTTTTGGTGAATTTCGAATGAATGTGACGCGCCTTTTATCGGAATTGTATTTAACGCGCTTTTATTGATTCGCGACTTCGTGATAAAACTCGACGCATTCATCCAGCCTCGAGGAGAGTTCACCATGACAGCTCCGGCCCCGGTCACGCCTGCCGGCACCCGTCCCACCCCCGCCCAATCGCCCATGCCCTCAACCGCAACCAGCGTCAAGCTCAAGGTTCATCCCGTGATTCTCGCGGGCGGCTCGGGCACCCGGCTGTGGCCGATGTCGCGCGAGCAGCATCCGAAGCAGCTGATCGGCCTGCTCGGCGAAGAGTCGCTGCTGCAATCGACGACCCGCCGTCTCGATGGGCTCGAAGCCGGTTATCCGCTTGCCGGCCAGCTCGTGGTCGTCGCCAATGAAGAACAGCGCTTCACGACGGCCGAACAATTGCGCACGAGCGCCAAGCCGAGCCGGCTGATACTCGAACCCGCGGGCCGTGACACCGCGCCCGCGTTGACGGTGGCCGCGTTGTCCGTCGCCGCGCAGGATGAAGACGGCATCATGGTCGTGATGCCCGCCGATCACGCGGTCACCGACAGCGCAGGATTTCACGCGGCTCTCGCCGCCGGCGTACAGCATGCGGCCGCTGGCCATATCGTCACCATGGGAATCGTGCCGACGCGTGCCGAAACCGGCTACGGCTATATCCGCATCGGCGCGCCGCTCGGTTCTGACGATGCGCAGACCGCAGCAGCGGCTCGCCCCGTCGCACATCGCCTCGACCGTTTCGTCGAAAAGCCGCATCTGGAACTCGCGCAGCGCTATGTCGAATCACGCGAATACTGGTGGAACAGCGGTATTTTCATCGTGCGCGCATCGACGTGGCTCAAAGCGATCCGCCATTTTCAGCCGGCCATTTACGCAGCATGCGAATCAGCCTTCGCGGGCAGCACGGCGGACGGCGACTTCTTCCGGCTGCAACGCGATGCGTTCAGCGGCTCGCCGTCGAATTCGATCGACTACGCGGTGATGGAAAAGCTCGGCGCCGATCAGAGCATCGCGTCGGGCGTGGTCGTGCCGCTTACGGCCGGCTGGTCCGACGTCGGTTCGTGGGACGCGATCTGGGACATCAGCGAGAAGGACCCCGATCGCAACGTGAGCCGCGGCCGCGTGATGTTCGAAGGCGCGAACTCCACCTTCGCGCATTCCGAAGGACGACTGATTGCCTGCGTCGGCACGCAGGATCTCGTCGTCGTCGAGACCGCCGATGCGATTCTGGTCGCCGACAAGTCACGCGTGCAGGACGTCAAGAAGATCGTCAACCGGATTCGCGAGGATGGCGGGCTCGAAGCGGCCAATCATCGCAAGGTGCATCGGCCGTGGGGCAACTACGATTCCGTCGACAGCGGCGAGCGCTTCCAGGTCAAGCGGATCGTCGTGAAGCCGGGCGCGCGGTTGTCGCTGCAGATGCATCATCACCGCGCGGAGCACTGGATCGTCGTGCGCGGCACCGCGCTCGTCACGCGCGGCGACGAGCGCTTTATCGTGTCCGAAAACGAGTCGGCCTATATTCCGCTCGGCGTTACGCATCGCCTCGAAAACCCGGGCAAGATGCCGCTCGAAATGATCGAGGTGCAGTCGGGTTCGTACCTCGGCGAAGACGATATCGTGCGCTTCGACGATACGTACGGAAGGCAATGAGGCGCGAGCGGTCGCAATGACGAAGCGGGAACCTGCGGCGGCGCAAAGCGGCCGCGGGGACCGCCGGGCTCATCCCACGTATGAGATGAGTTCTTTGTAGGTTGCGGAAAAACGCTCCGCGGTGCCGCTGTCGGTCGTCACCGTGGGCGTGCTTGCCCCGCCCGCGGTCGCGGTGTCCGACGGATAGCGGCGCAGCGGCCCGCGCAATGCATTCAGTGATGGCTTCAGCGGCCCGTGCAACGGCGCGCCGTGATTGCCCGGGTGATTCGCGATGCCATTGACCGATGCCGGTTCCGGCGCATGACGCAGGCCTGACAACGAACGGTCCGCGGACCGCTGCGCAAGGTTCGCCGACGCGGGCGCGGCCGTTGCGTGGACCATCGTCGTGGCCGCCGCGTCGGTCGCGCATTCGCGATCGATCCACTGACGCGCCCACTCGAGCGCGAACTGCTGCGCGTGCTGCGCATCCGCGAAGCGCGGGCCGACGAGGCCAGAGCGCTCGACGCGCTTGCCGTCCCTGATGATCTCCGCCCACCCGCGATACATCGCGTTCGGCACTTCCTCGACCACCACGTAGATCAGATAACCGCGCGAATCGGCGACCTGCATGCCGCGCGGGGCGAGAGCCATCGTCAGCGACGAGCGCGGGTCGTCGACCGCGACGGGCTCGACCGTGCCGGATGCGGCCGGTTCGACGCGCATCTTCGCCGCCATCGCGGACGTCGCGAACGCCGATGTCGCCACCGCGCTCGCCGGCGCAAGCCCCGACAATTGCCGCGTGATGTCGCCGATCGGATCGGCCGTACGCCATTGGCTCAACGCGCTCGCGACGCCGGGCGCCTGCCACGACTCGGGACTCTTCCACGACACGCCGCGCAGATTATTGTCTTCGCGCGGGCTCGGGGTTTGCGCAACCGGTGCCGCAGGTCTGGCCGTAACGGGCGGCGCCGGTTGGGGAATGTATGCGAAGGCACGCCCGCTCTGCGACAGCAGACGGACCATCTCCAGCAGTGTGCCGTTCAGTTGCCACTCTTCGAAGCGGCGGCGGCAGGTGGGACCGGACGGATAGCGACCCGGCAGCTTCGACCACGGCTCGCCGGTGGTCATGATCCACAGCACGGCATTCGTCACGATGCGCGGTTCGGCGCGCGGCCGGCCGCGCCGGTTCAGACGGACGGCCGGCTCGTCGGAGACGAGCGGCGCGAGCAGCGCCCATTCGTCGTTGTTTAGCTCATCGAAAAACATTGGATTTTCTCCACGCGGCCTGGCCTGGCCGCGGCGTTGGGCCTGCCACGGGTTCTCAGCGTTCACGACCCGTGTGCGGCCCTCGGTTGCACAAATTTGTTTGGTCCGTTCGGCTCGCTGGAGCAGCCCGCCCACACGTGGTGCGGCTCTTCCCTATTACGAAGCACAAAACGCGGTCTCACTCGTGCGTGGGAAAATTTGTGCACGAAGCATACCATTCCAATCTTTGCATGAGTACAGTTGAGACAAGTGTTACGGATAGAAACAATCTTGTCGGTTTCGCTGCGTCGATTCTCGTATTGCCGTAACAGAAGCCTCTGCTTATCTGGCATCGGATCTGTCTATTGCACAGCACAATACCGCATGACCGAGCAGAATGGGCTTTAGAAATGTAATTGCCGATCCAGCATGCATTTCTATGCACTTTGATGGTTGATGTGAACATCGGTTTCGAGTGTCGGCGAAAGCACTGCGACGCGCCCGCGCGGTGACATGGAGGCAACGGGAGGCGCACACGCGGCGGCCGCGCAGGCGCGGAGTTCGAGGCGTGACAGAAGCGACGAAGTCGCTTCGAACGACGTTACGGGCGCACTGGTTTCGAAGCATGCTCGCCGACGACCGTGGTCCATTCGCGCACGCGCCAACGCGTGACCAGTCCGGAGAGTACGTACGGATCGGCGGTAGCAAAGGCCTCCGCCACCGCAGGCGACGCGCCGGTGAAGAGCAGCACCGCACCGTCCGTCGGCTCCGCGAGCGCGCCGGCCAGCAGCAGTTCGCCGCGCTCGGCGGCGGCCCATGCGAGTTTCAGATGCGCGTCGCGATGCTCGCCGCGCCGCTCCAGATAGTCGGGTACCAACTCGTACATCAACAGGTAATGCATGGTGAGTCTCCTCGCGAGGTTGAGGGTTGGCAGGGAGCGGCATGCACCGGAGCGCAGTTGAGGATAACGGCGACTACCGAATTTCATGCCTATTTTCTATTCAGTTGCATTCGCAGCAATATGAACATTCTCATTGCCTGTTAACCATAGATCAAAATAGCGGAAACCGTAATTTCGTTTCAATAAGCTTGAAATAATCGCCCCGGGCAATCTCCATTGCATGACAAAATTCGCGCTCTCGTTCATTCGATTGTTTCAAACGCCGCAGCGCCGGTTGCGCCACGCTGCTCAGGGAAAACGAGCGCGGACCGCTGTCAACCGGAATGCATTTTGAGCCGTTCTGGCAGACGGCATTTGCCATAATGGATGCGCCGATGGGCCCATGGATGCCGTCGTCGCCCGCGCGCATGAACGATCAGAAACGTTTTCACCACCGATGGAGTGTCCCATGAAAATCCAATCCGCTATCGCTACGCTGGTGTTGGGCGCGGTACTCGTATCGCCGGCGTTTGCGCAGAACAGCCAGCAAACCAAGATGGCCGACTGCAACAAGCAGGCCGGCGACAAGAAAGGCGACGAGCGCAAGGCGTTCATGCAAACCTGTCTTTCCGCAAAGCCGGCCGCCGCCGCGCCGATGAGCCAGCAGGACAAGATGAAGGTGTGCAACAAGCAGGCGGCCGACAAGAAAGGCGACGACCGCAAGGCCTTCATGAAGACCTGCCTGTCCTCCTCGGCGCCGGCCAACTGAGCGAAAGGCGTAGCCGTCCCCCACGCCGGCGCCCTCCGATCGACGCGGCGCCGGCGCATCGTTGCGCCCACGCGGCGCTCCGATCGAGTCCCCCGCTTCGTCGTCCACCCGCCGCAACGCGTCGTTTTCTTCTATGATGGCTGCGGAGACGGCCCACCCTCACTCATATAGAACCAGACAACTACGCGGGCCGCCATCTTGTCGTTGGTGCTACTGAGCATCGATCGGAGGCAAGGATGGTATCGAAGCACAAAAACCGCTGGTTAAGGCGGTGGTTGCTGGTCATCATATTCTGGGCCGTGCCTGTGGCGATCGTCGCGGTCAACGAGATCCGCGAGGAAATGTCGTACAACGCGGTCGATCTCGACCGCGCGCTCACCACCTGGAATTTCACCCAGGCGCAGCGCGCCGCCGGGGCGCCCGCGCATTGCCATGGCAAGCCCGACGAGGCCAAGGCGGCCGGCTGCCCGGCCGACGTGCTGGCCGCCAACGCGCCGCGCCAGCAGGACGCGATCAACGAATACAGCGTGCGCCGCTCGACGCTATTCGCCTATTTGTGGCACGCGTTTGTCGGCTATTGGATGGTGCCGGCGGCTATGCTGTTCGCGATCGGCGCGATCATCGGCATGGTGCGCCGCGCGCTGCGGCGCCCGCCCGCGGTCAAGAGTCCGGCGAATCACGGGTGAGCGGCGGCCGCGCCGCTTGCACTTCGCCGCAATTTGCCGCGCAGAAACAACATTCTCATTGCCATGTCGATGGGCCGCCGCGCGACGCGAATCGGTAAAAACCGGCGCATCGTGCGGCCACGCCGAAGCGTCCCCACGATCGCCGCGACTCGGGCGCTGTTCGGCGTCGCCCCTCGGATCGTCGCTCGACGCGTGCTTGGAAGTCGCGCGCAAGGCCGGTCAAATTTACTGGGAAGACTTCTTGCGGTCAGGCTCAAACCCTTGTCCCATAAGGCTTTTCGCGTTGTGACGCAACGCGCCTTTTGCACCAGCCTGTGTTATAACTCAAAGGCAACCAGGCGACACCACCACGGTTGCGCCCCGGATCCATGACGGAGAAAAACGATGCAAAGACGACACTTCATGTTGAAGACGACCGCTGCGCTTGCTTTCGGAGGCCTTGCACTCGCCGGGTGCACGACGACGGGCAACACGCCGGACAATGCTCATGTCGACGCCTCGAAACGACAGTCGATCGACGCCAGCGTCGACGGCACGCTGTCCAAGCTGTTCACGACCGTGCCGGGCTCGCGCGAGCTGGTGTCGAAGGCGCGCGGCGTGCTGGTGTTCCCGTCGGTGCTGCAGGCGGGCTTGATCGTCGGCGGCGAGTATGGCGAAGGCGCATTGCGGGTGGGCGGTGCGACGGTCGGCTACTACAGCACCGCGTCGGGCTCGTTCGGCCTGCAGGCGGGTGCGCAGTCGAAGGCGATCATCTTCCTGTTCATGACGCAGGATTCGCTCGATAAATTCCGCAACGCGGACGGCTGGTCGGCCGGCGTCGATGCATCGGTCGCGCTCGTGAAGATCGGCGCGAACGGCGCCGTCGACACGACCACGGCCACCGCGCCGGTGCAGGTTTTCGTGTTGACGAACGCGGGCCTGATGGGCGACATCTCGCTGCAAGGCACGAAGGTCACGCGGCTGAAGATCTGAGCGCGCTCATCGGCGCGCTCCACTGATCACTTGCGCGCATCGCGGCGAAGGCCGCGCGGAGGATCCTGTGCGGGTCGTCGCGCGGTCTTTTTGTTTTGTATGCCGATGCCGACGCTCGGGAACGGAAAAACTCGCGCGCAAAAAAACGGCGCCGCGCATCGCGCACCGCCGTCCTTCGCTTCGACAGGTCCCAACGATCCCGCGTCAACCGCCCGACGAATCGACCACCTTGAACCTCGAGCGCTTCTGTGCGCGAATCACCGACTGATACGCCTCCACATACTGACGCGCCATCCGGTGCGACGTGAAGCGCTCCTCGAAACGCCGCCGCACGCCCGCGCGCGACACCTTGTGCAGCCGGTTCACGGCCGCCACCGCGCCGATCTCGTCCTCGACGATGAACCCGGTCACGCCCTCTTCAAGCACTTCGGGCACCGAGCCGCGGTTGAACGCGATCACCGGCGTGCCGCAAGCCATCGCCTCGATCATCACGAGACCGAACGGCTCCGGCCAGTCGATCGGAAACAGCAGCGCATGTGCGCCCGACAGAAACTCGGCCTTCTGATGATCGGCAATCTCGCCGATGTACTCGACGTACGGCAGGTCGAGCAACGGCCGGATATCGCGCTCGAAGTACTCGCGGTCGGCCGCATCGACCTTGGCGGCGATACGGATCGGCATGCCGCAGCGGCCGGCGATGCGGATCGCCGTATCGACGCGCTTTTCCGGCGAAATCCGGCCGAGAAACGCGAGGTACTTCTGCTCGACCGGTTGCGGCGTATAGAGCTGCGCCGGCAAGCCGTGATAGACCGTGGTGAGCCAGTGCGCCTGCGGCAGCGGATGACGCTGAGCGTTCGAAATGGAGATCACGGGCGCGGTGTTGAACGTGTCGAACACCGGCTGCTGCTCGGGCAGATCGAGCCGGCCGTGCATCGTCGTGACGAACGGCGTGTCCTGCCGCTTGAATACCGAGAACGAGTAGTAGTCGAGGTGGAAATGCAGCACGTCGAACTCTTCGGCCTGGCGGCGCACGAGTTCCATCAACAGCATATGCGGCGCGATGCGGTCGCGAATGCCCGGATCGAGCCGCAGCGCGCGCGGCCACACCGCTTCGAGCTTCGCGCTCGTGACCGAGTCGCCGCTCGCGAACAGCGTCACGTCGTGGCCCTGCTCGACCAGCGCTTCGGTGATGTACGACACGACGCGCTCCGTGCCGCCGTAGAGCTTCGGCGGCACCGATTCGGTCAGCGGGGCGATCTGCGCAATCTTCATATTGTGTCTCCGTGAGCCGGCGGCTGGCGCGCAATCGCGATGCCGTCGGCGACGCCGAGTATGACAGCGGCATGACGTCGGAACAATGCGCGCGGTCCCTAAGCGTCGCATGCATCGTCGTTACCGGGGAATTATTCCCTGGCATCGGTCGAAAAGCCGCAGGTCTTGCAATTGCTCCGTGCTGTTACAAGTGGCTTACATCCGGTGACACGCGGCCACGCGCCGGGTTTGCGCGGGCTTTGGGCCGTCGCCGCGCCGTCATTGGTGGCCGCCGCCCTCGCCCGACCCGCGCACGGGCATGCTGCGCAAATCCCTGAGGAAGCTGTCGCGCCACACTCCGAGATCGTTCTTACGCAGCGCGGCCATGTTGATCTCGTGACGCCGCTGGCGCGCGTCGAGCGGCATTTGCAGCGCACGTTGCAAGGCCTCGCACATGCCGATCGCATCGTGCGGATTGACGAGCAGCGCGCCAGAGAGCTCGGCGGCCGCGCCCGCGAAAATCGACAGCACGAGCACGCCGGGATCGTCGGGATTCTGCGCGGCCACGTACTCCTTCGCGACGAGGTTCATGCCGTCGTGCAGCGGCGTGACGAAGCCGATCTGCGACTCCCGAAACAGCGACATCAGCTTCCAGCGGTCGTACTGCTGGTTCAGATAGCGGATCGGCGTGTAGTCGAGCCCCGAGTAGCGGCCGTTGATGCGCCCTGCCTCGTATTCGAGATCCTGGCGGATCTTCTGATAGGTCGCGACGTCCGAGCGCGTAGGCGGCGCGATCTGCACGAGCGTGACGTTGCCGCGCCATTCGGGCGAGCGTTCGAGCAGCAACTCGAACGCGCGAAAGCGCTCGACCAGTCCCTTCGAATAGTCGAGCCGGTCGACGCTCATGACCAGCTTGCGCCCCTCGAGGCTTTGCTTCAGCTCGAGCACGTGCTGGCGGCTTTCGTAGCGCTTGGCCTGCTCGGCGATTTCGTCGGGGAACACGCCGATCCGGTAGACGCCGGTGCGCAGCTTGCGCCCGAACGCCTCGACGACGCCTTCCGCGCTCACCGTGCCGCGCGCGTGACGCGTCACGTAGTCGTGGAATGCCTGCTGGTCGGTGGCGGTCTGGAAGCCGAGCAGGTCGTAGCACGACATCGACTTCACCAGTTCCTCGTGCGGCGGAATGTTGAGCAGGATCTGCGGCGCGGGAAACGGAATATGCAGGAAGAAACCGATGCGGTTCGTCACGCCCTCGCTGCGCAGCGCCTCGGCAAACGGGATCAGATGGTAGTCGTGAATCCAGATGATGTCGTCGGGTTCGAGCAGCTTGACCAGCTTGTGAGCGAGCCATGCGTTGACGCGCCGGTAGCCCGCGTACTCCTCGCGCTCGTAGCGCGCGAGGTCGTTGCGGTAGTGGAATACCGGCCACAGCGTCGCGTTCGAGAAGCCGCGGTAGTACTGGTCGTAGTCCTTGCGCGTGAGGCCGACGGTTGCGAAGGTCACCGCGCCGTCCTGCTCGAGCATCGGCCCCGCGTTGGCGACCGTTTCGCTGACTACGTCGCCGCTCCAGCCGAACCAGACGCCGCCTGCATCCTTCAGCGCGCCGAATACGCCGACCGCGAGTCCGCCCGCCGATCCCTTGGTCTCCGTCGGCGTCGCGACGCGATTCGACACGACGATCAATCGGCCCATAGTGCATGTCCTCCGTCATTCTTGCGATGCGCCGCGACGCCTGAGCAGGTGTGGCGCGCCCGTGAGCAGCAATCGGCGTGCCCACGCATCGCCGGGCTTGCCGAGGGCGGTCGCCACGGGCGATTCGCAATCCGCAACGCCCGGCTAAGCCTGCTCCTTCGCCTTCTGCGCGACCTCGCCCGCGCCAGTGCGGCCGATGCGGCTCGCCACCGGATCGGCTTCGGTATGCGCGGCGGTGCTGCCGGCTGGCGCCTGCCGGCTGCGCGGCAGCCAGTCGCTCGGGCCAGCGCCGCTCGTCTCCAGCTCCGCCGACACCTCGGCACGCGCCCGCGGCAGGTATTCCGGGTAATGCCGATGAACGAAATCGAGCAGCCCTTCGCGCACGCGGCAGCGCAGATCCCACGCAAGGCCGGAATCGGGCGCGCTGACGAGCGCGCGCAACTGCATCGCGCGCTCGGTGCAGTCCGTCACCTGCAGCACCTGCACGCGACGGTCCCACTCGGGCGCGTTCTCGACGATGCGCGCAAGCTCCTCGCGCAGCGGCGCGAGCGGCATCCGGTAATCGACGAACAGGAACACGGTGCCGATGATCTGCGAGCTGCTGCGGGTCCAGTTCGAGAACGGATTTTCGATAAACCATTGCAGCGGCACGATCAGACGGCGCTGGTCCCACAGCCGCACCGACACGTACGTGCCGGTGATTTCCTCGATGCGCCCCCACTCGTTCTGGATCACGACGACGTCGTCGAGGCGGATCGGTTGCGACAGCGCGATCTGCAAACCGGCGATCAGGTTGCCGAGCACCGGCCGCGCCGCGATACCGGCGACCAGACCGGCGACACCCGCCGACGCCAGCAGGCTCGCGCCGATCTGCCGCACGTTGGGCAAGGTCATCAGCGCACCGCCGACACCGATGATCACGATCACGATCATCACCGAGCGCGCGAGCACGCGCGCCTGCGTATGGATGCGGCGCGCCTGCAGGTTATCGGAGGAATCGAGCGGATGGGCGCGGATGATCGCTTCGCCGATCGCCGCGGCCGAGCGCACCGACAGCCACGTCAGCGCGGCGATCAGCGCGATGCCGGTGATGTCGCGCACCGGTTCGATGAAGTTGAGGGTGTCGGGTGCCTCGGACCAGACCCACGCGAACACGAGGATCACGAGGGCGAACAGCGACGGCTTGTCGATGTAGCGCAGCACGACGCTCGTCAGCGCGTGCGGCCGCGCGAGACGCTTCACGATGCGCGCGCCGAAGCGGTGAATGCCGCTCGCCACGATCGCCACGATGGCCGTCACGATCAGCGTGCCGAGCCACGTATGCAGCGGCGCGGCCGCCACGCGGTAGAAGTCGTCGATAGTAGGCATAACGGGCATCTTCCTCCGGACTCGATGAGCGGCGGCGCGCCTGGGCGACTACTGACATCCGGGGCGCACGACCGCGCCTGGGCGTTACAACGGGTTCCTCGATGCGCGGCGCTTATCGATCAGCCGCCGCTCTTGCAGGGAAACGCCTTGCCGAGACCCAGCGAAATCGCCGTGCTCGCGTTGTAGCCCGCGGCGTTCGGGTTCTCGGCGATGTACTTGCGCACTGCGTCGGTCAACTGCGCCGAGCGCGCATCCGGCGGCAGGCAGAAGTACTGGCCGACGCGCGGACCGGTGGTGCCGCCGATCGCGTCGATCGTGTTGAAGATGCCGTCGGCCGCGCCTTCGATGTAGGCCGCGCAGGCGCTACGCGAAGCCACGTCCGTCTTGGTGCACAGCTTGTTGAGGTCGCCTCCCGTAAACGCGGCTGCCGAAAGCGGCAAGGCAAGCGCGCCGGCGAAAATCAAAGCCCGCAGCATGGTGTTCCTTTCCAGGGTTGTTTATTCACGCGGTCTTTCTGCCGCGTCCGGACGGCGCGCTACGCGGCGCGCCGAAGTCGTCATTCTGCACTGTTTTACGCGGTGGCAGCAGGCCGGCAGCCGCGCGGCTCGGACAAAACGGCTGCAAAGCGGCACGGCATGGCGAGGCGCCTGACGCTTCGCGGGCGCACCGCGCCGCCTGCCGACAAAACGTCATTGCTTCGGCTGCTGCGTCTGCTGCATGCGCGCCGTGAGCCCTTCGACGACGTCCGGCTCCTTGTAGGTCTTGGCGAAATCGAGCGCGGTCATGCCGATCTGGTTTTTCACCGACAGGTCCGCCCCGTTGTCGAGCAGCAGCTTGACGGTGGAAACGTGGCCGCCGCGCGCGGCCATCATCAGCGGCGTGGTGCCGTTCGGCGAGCCCGCGTCGACGTAGGCCGAGTGGTCGAGCAGCACCTTGACGATGTCGTCGTGGCCGTTCGCGGCCGCGTAGTGCAGCGGCGCCCAGCCCTTCTTGTTGACCTCGGCGTCCTTCGCGATCAGCAGATTCACGAAGTTCAGATCGCCGACCAGCGACGCCATCATCAGCGCGTTTTCGCCGGCCTTGTCCTGAATCTCGATATCGGTCTTTGGATTCGCAAGCAACGCGGCCGCGACCTTGTCGGATTTCTCGCGCGCGGCGATCACGAGCAGCGGGATGCCCTGATTGTCGACGCTGTTCGGGTCCATGCCCTTCGCGAGCAGCTTGTTGACGCCGTCGACGTCGTCGAACTTGACCGACTTGATCAGCGAGTCGATGGGCGCCGCATGCGCGGGCACCGCGACGAGCGCCGCGCACGCGAGCGCGGCGGCGCACGCGAGACGGCGCGCCGGCGCGAGAGCCCGGGCGGCCGACCCGGCGGACAGCGGTTGGAAATCAGCGGACGGCGTCGAAATATTTTTCATATGGTACTTTAGGAAATCTTCCTATCCCTTTGATGTTACGCGGCTTTTTGGCTCAAATTCCGGCCGGCGCGGCGAGTCCGAACAGTCTGAAGAAGTTTTGCGTGGTGGCGGCGGCCAGCGCCTCGTCCGGCATCTCGCGTTGCTGCGCGATGAAGCGTCCGACATAACTGACGTACGCAGGTTCATTCGGTTTGCCGCGATACGGCACCGGCGCCAGGTACGGCGAGTCGGTTTCGATCAGCAGACGGTCGAGCGGCACGCGGCGCGCAACGTCCTGCACATCGGTCGCGCTCTTGAACGTGACGATGCCCGACAGCGAAATGTAAAAATTCTGCGCGAGCGCCTGCTCGGCGATGGCCCACGGTTCGGTGAAGCAATGCATGACGCCGCCCGGCACGCCGGCGCGCTCCTCGGCCATGATGCGCAACGTATCTTCCGACGACGAGCGGGTGTGGATGATCAGCGGCTTGCTGGTCGCGTGCGCGGCGCGGATGTGCGTGCGAAAGCGCTCGCGCTGCCACTCCATGTCGTCGATCGAGCGGCCTTCGAGGCGGTAGTAATCGAGCCCGGTTTCGCCGATCGCGACGACCTTCGGGTGCCCGGCCAGTTCAACCAGCTCGGCTACGCTCGGCTCGCGCATGTGCTCGTGATCGGGATGCACGCCGACCGACGCGTACACGTTGTCATAGCGGCTGGCGATGTCCAGCACCGACGGCAGCGTTTCAAGATCCACCGACACGCACAACGCGTGCGAGACCGAATGGCTGCGCATGTTTTCGAGCACTTGCGGTAGACGGTCCGCGAGTCCTTCGAAGTTGATGTGGCAGTGTGAATCGACAAACATGGTCAGGTCCTGCGAAAAAGGGGCTTGCGGCTGGGCGATGGCGTGGTCGGGGCCGCTTGGGACAGCTCAGGTGGCGCTGCTTACGCAGCGTGCTCAACCGGCGTGCGCAAGACGCTTGCCAAGAATCACCAGGTCGCGCTCGACGCCATCCAGCACCGCGACGCGCGGTAGCGTGCCCCATGCATCGAAGCCGAAGCCGCGGAACAGCCGCACGCTCGCTTCATTGTGACCGAACACGAAGCCGAGCACCGTATCGATGCCAAGACCCGGTGCCGCGTCGAGCGACGCCGCCAGCAGTTGCTTGCCGAGTCCCTCGCCGCGCGCGCTTTCGTCGAGATAGATGCTGACTTCGGCGGTGCGCTGATAAGCCGGCCGGCCATAAAAATCGGAAAAGCTGAGCCACGCGATCACGCGGCCCGCCTGCTTCGGATCTTCGACCACCCACAGCGGCCGCTTCTGCGGGCTGTGCGCATGAAACCACCCATGCCGGCTCTCGACGCTGACCGGCTCGAGGTCCGCGGTGACCTGGCGCGACGGGATCGTCGAATTGTAGATGGCGACGATCGCGGGCAAATCGTCGAGCGTGGCGTCGCGGTAGGAAAGGCTCATGGCGGTTGGCTTGAATGAAAAAAGACGGAAGGCTGTCCGGCTGCGGGCTCACGCAAACAGCGCGCGATAGCCGATGAACAGTTCCTCGAACACGAGCCGCGCGTTCAACGGATGGTTCTCGACCGCGCGCTGGCGCGTGACGGTGCGCAGAAAACGCGCGAATGCATTGGCGTCGGCCTGGGTGGCGCAGCGGGTGAGCGCGGCCGACGCCTGCGGGAAATAGCGCGGCGCGCCGGCGGTGCGCTGCGCGAGCAGATCGTACATCCAGCGCTGCAGCCAGCCGAGCACGAGCGGCACAGGGAGCTTCTGCAGCGCCTCGCCACACGCGAATGCGTCGCACCCGGCGCCGGCCGCGAGCTGCTTGAGCGTCCAGTCGCGCAGCGGACGGTTTTCGTCGCTGGCGAGCGCGAGCGCGGCGAGCGGCGCGCCACCCGCTTCGGCGAGCAGCGCGCGGGCGTCGTCGACGCCTTGCGCGGCAAGCCACTGCGCGGCGGTGTCCGGCGCGGGCACGCTCATCGGCCACTGACGGCAGCGGCTAATGATGGTCGGCAGCAAACGGTCGAGGCGCGCCGACACCATCAGGAACACGACGCCCGCGGGCGGCTCTTCCAGCGTCTTCAGCAACGCGTTGGCGGCCGCGACGTTGAGCGCCTCGGCCGGATACAGCACGACGACGCGCGCGCCGCCGCGATGCGAACCGATGCCGACGAAGTCGAGCAGACCGCGGATCTGTTCGATCTTGATTTCCTTGCTCGGCGTGCGGGTCTTCTTGCCTTCGTCGCCATCGGCTTTTTCGGCCTTGTCGTCGGCGCCGTTCGCGGCGTTCGCGAGGCCGGCTTCGGCGGCGAGTGCCTCCGGCACGACGATGCGGTAGTCGGGATGATTGCCGTGCGCGAACCAGTTGCAGGCCACGCACGCGCCGCACGGCTCGCCGTTCGGTTGCGGCGCCTCGCACAGCAGACCCTGCGCGAGGTGCTGCGCGAAACGCAGCTTGCCGATGCCCGCCTGGCCGTGCAGCAACAATGCGTGCGGCCAGTGGCCGTGCAGCTGCTGCAGGCGATTCCAGTCATCGGCTTGCCACGGATAGATCATCGTTTGTCTTTTTGAATCAATCGGTTGTAGGCGCTACTTCAGGTGTCGAGTGAACTTCGCACGAGATTATAAGAAGTGGTTATATCTATTTTGAATCAGAGGGTTGCAATCAACTCCTCAAGCTGCCTCTGAATCTGAACGATGCTCTGCGAAGAGTCGATGATAGCGAATCGGTATGGCGCTTCTTCGGCGCGGCGCACGTATTCGGCGCGCGTGCGCTCGAAAAACGCCGCCGACTCGCTCTCGAAACGATCCGGATTGCGCGCCGCGCTGCGCCGCTCGTTGGCGACGGCGGGCGGCAAATCGAACAGCACGGTCAAATCCGGCTGGAAACCGCCCTGCACCCAGCGCTCGAGCGTCTCCAGCTTGTCGCGCGGCAAGCCGCGGCCGCCGCCCTGGTAGGCGAAAGTGGCATCGGTAAAACGGTCGGACAGCACCCAATCGCCGCGCGCGAGCGCCGGCTCGATCACCTCGGCCAGATGCTGACGGCGCAGCGCGAACATCAACAGCGCCTCGGTTTCGAGATCCATCTTCTGATGCAGCACGATATCGCGGATCTGCTCACCGAGCGGCGTGCCGCCCGGCTCGCGTGTCATCACGACCGAGCGGCCGCTCGGCGCGAGCTTCGCCTCGAGCCGTTCGCGGAACCAGCCCAGATGGGTGGTCTTGCCCGCGCCGTCGATGCCTTCAAACGTAATGAATTTGCCGCGCGCCATCATTGCCCTCGAATGTATTTGTCCACGGCCTTGTTGTGTTCGCCGAGGGTGTCAGAAAAGATGCTGCTGCCGTCGCCGCGCGACACGAAGTACAGCGCGTTGCTTTGCGCCGGGTTCATCGCCGCCTGCAGCGACGCGACGCTCGGCAGCGAGATCGGCGTCGGCGGTAGGCCCATCCGCGTGTAGGTATTGTATGGAGTGTCGGTCTGCAGGTCTTTCTTCCTGATGTGGCCGGCGTAGCTGTCGCCCATTCCGTAGATCACGGTCGGGTCGGTCTGTAGCGGCATGCCGGCGCGCAGACGGTTGGCGAACACCGCGGCGACGAGCGCCCGGTCGGACGCCTTGCCGGTTTCCTTTTCCACGATCGACGCCATCGTCAGCGCGTCGTACGGGGACTTGTACGGCAGGTTCGGCGCGCGCGAGAGCCACGCCTCGTCGAGACGCACGCGCATCAGACGGTACGCGCGGCGATAGATGTCGAGGTCGCTCGTGCCTTTGTCGAACAGGTAGGTATCCGGGAAAAACAGCCCTTCGCCGTTGCCGATCGACGCCTCGGGCGCGCCGATTGCGCTCATCAGATCGGCGTCGCTCATGCCGAGCGTGTCGTGCTTCAGCGCGGGATTGGCGTCGAGTTCAGCGCGCATATGTTTGAAGGTCCAGCCTTCGATGACCGTCGCCACATATTCGTTGACGTCGCCGCGCGCGATTTTCTGCAGCACCTCGTAGGGCGTGATGCCGCTCTTGAACTCGTAATTGCCGGACTTCAGCTCGCTTTGCAGCCCGAGCAAACGCGTCATCGCGATGAACAGCTCGGGTTCGACCGGCACGCCGCCGCGATTGAGCTGCAGCGCGACGCTGCGCAGGCTGCTGTGCGGCTTGACGGTGACGTCGAGTTGCGCCGGGGTCAATTCGAGCGGGCGGGTGGCCCAGTAGTATCCAGCGGCGATGGCCGCCGCGGCCAGCACAACGACGAGCGCGCCGGCGACGAAACATTTCTTCAGAAGGGACACGACAGGAAAGAATTAGCGTTTAGATGGCAACGAACTGATTTTTAACGGGAAAGTCTTGCGTCGGTCAACATTGAGACTGTGCCGTTTTGCAGCCCTTTCGGCCTTTTGCGACCTGTATTGTATAGATGCGGGCACCAGATGGTCACGGCCGGAAAAAACAATATGAAATCCGCTGGCGTCGGTCTGATGCTACTCGAGTCGTACGCTGTCACAACATAGGTCAGAGTTTCAAAGGTTCGACAATTCCCGACCAAACGCCTTTTCGGCTCCTGCCGCTTTTGGCCGTTGTTGACAGTTTCAAACGATGGTTCAGGGGCGACCTGCACGCCGCCGCGAAAGACCCGAGGACGTCGGGTGCCCGCCC
The DNA here is from genome assembly GCF_050436505.1 of Paraburkholderia sp. CI3. NCBI lineage: Bacteria > Pseudomonadati > Pseudomonadota > Betaproteobacteria > Burkholderiales > Burkholderiaceae > Paraburkholderia > Paraburkholderia sp. CI3. The sequence goes on along the minus strand of NZ_JBNDMI010000004.1, from coordinate 744,078 downwards.
ATCTTGCGCCGGACCCTCTGGCAGAACACCCCAACATGGTCACAACATGGGCACAGCCGGAGGGTGATAACGTGCAATCCCCTGCTGCGCAAGGCTCTTGGAAAGCCTTCATTCGCCAGGGACTTGCGAAACGCGACAGGGCTGGACTGAATATAATGACTGTTTGCCTTAGCCAAAGTCAGAATTGACTGTTCCCGGAATCCATGAACACACCGCTCGTGAACACCTCAGGTAACGCTTCCGGTCTCACTCCCGCCACGGCGGCGCCCGCCGCCCTGCCCATCCTGCCGCGCCCGTCGGCCGAAGAATTCACCGCCGTGCTCGAGCATGGCGCGTACATGCTGCTACCGCAGTTCGGCGTGATCGACACGACCGGCGACGACGCGGCGAGCTTCCTGCACGCCCAGTTGACCAACGACGTCCAGCATCTCGACGCCGCGAACGCGCGCCTCTCCGGCTACTGCTCGGCCAAGGGCCGGTTGCTCGCGTCGTTCCTCAGTTGGCGCAGCGGCGATACGATCCGCCTGCTGGTATCGAAAGACCTGCAGGCCGCGGTGCAAAAGCGGTTGTCGATGTTCGTGCTGCGCGCAAAGGCCAAGCTCGCCGACGCGAGCGGCGAGATCGCGGTGGTCGGCCTCGCGGGCGACGTGCGCGGCGCGCTGTCCGGCGTGTTCGACGCGCTGCCCGACGGTGTGCACGTGCAGGTCGACGGCACAGCGGGCACGCTGATCCGCGTGCCCGATGCGTTGGAGCGGCTGCGCTATCTGTGGATCGGCCCGAAAGCGCAGATCGAAGCGCTGCTGCCGTCGCTCGACGGCAGGCTAAAGCGCGTGTCGCCGGCCGTGTGGGACTGGCTCGACATCCGCGCGGGCGAGCCGCGCATCACGCAGCCGGTCGTCGAGCAGTTCGTGCCGCAAATGGTCAACTTCGACGTGCTCGGCGCGGTCAATTTCCGCAAGGGCTGCTATCCGGGTCAGGAAGTGGTCGCGCGCAGCCAGTATCGCGGCACGATCAAGCGGCGCACGTCGCTCGCCAACGTCGCCGGCGAGCTGGACACGGTGCGGCCCGGCACCGAGCTGTTCCACTCGGACGATCCGGGCCAGCCGTGCGGGATGATCGTCAACGCGGCATCGGCGCAAGGCGGCGGCGTCGATCTGCTGGTCGAGATCAAGCTCACGGCGCTCGACAGCGGCAGCGTACATGTCGGCGCGGCCGACGGCCCCGCGCTGCGCTTCCTGGCGCTGCCCTACGGGCTGCCGGCCGAAGTCTGATCGTTGGAGAGGGTAAAGAGCGGCGCAATCGGGCGCCGTTTTTTATTGGCTGCTTTATTCTCGTCTGTTTTTTGCCGCTTTCGTTTGCCGCCTGTGTCGCTGCATCAGGCGGCCGCCCCATGCTCTGAACGGGAGATGCTCCCCGATGTGCCTGATCGTTTTCGACTGGCGACCTGATGCGCTCGATGGTCCGCTGTTCACGCTCGCCGCGAATCGCGACGAGTTCTTCCGCCGCACGGCCGAGCCGATCGGCTGGTGGCGCGACGCGCCGGAGGTGCTGGGGGGCCGCGATCTCGTGGGCGGCGGCACGTGGCTCGGGTTATCGCGCGACGGCCGCTTCGCCGCGCTGACCAATTACCGCGCGCCGGGCGAAATGCGCGCCGATGCGCCGACCCGCGGCACGCTCGTCAGCGACTGGCTCACGAGCGCCGCGCGCGACGCCGACGGCAATCCGCACGAGACGCCGCTCGCGTATCTGCGGCACGTCGCGCAATCCGGCGACATCTACAACGGCTTCAATCTGCTGGTCGGCGACTGGACGCGTCGCGAGCTCGCGTGGTACTGCAATCGCGGCGCCGTCGACGCAAACAGCGGTCCCGCGCTGCTCGCGCCAGGCACGCACGGCATCTCGAACGCGGTGCTCGATACCGCGTGGCCGAAGCTGGTCAAAAAGCGCGGCGAGCTCGGCACGCTGCTCGCGCGCGATCCGATGCCGCCGCTCGAACGCCTGATCGATCTGATGCGCGATCCGCGCCTCGCGCGCGACGACGAATTGCCGTCGACCGGTATTCCGCTCGAACGCGAACGCGTGCTGTCGGCGGCGTTCATCGAATCGCCGGACTATGGCACGCGCAGCACCACCGCGCTGCGCGTCGCCGCTTATGGCGACGTGATCGGCGTCGCTGTCGCCGAGCGCAGCGACGACAACGGCTCGCACCGGATCGTGCGGCCCGGCGATTTCGAGCGCAGCTTCGCGTTCAATGTCGAGCGCGACCGGATGAGCGTGGCGTGATCGTTTGAGCACCGCCCTCACCCGATGCCGAATGCCGCGCGCAACGCCGCCGCGGCGTCCGCATGCGCCTGCGCGACTTCGGGCACGAAGCCGCCCATCTTGAAGAACTCGTGGATCATGCCGGCGTAGCGTTTGAGCGTGACCGGATTGCCGAGCGCACGGAGTTTCTCCGCAAAGGCATCGCCCTCGTCGCTGAGCGGATCGTATTCGGCGGTCGCGATCCACGCAGGCGCGACGCCGCGAAAATCCGGCGCACCGCGCTCGCCGTCGAGCGGCGCGAAACGCCAGTCGTCGCCGATCGCCGCTATCTCGCACGTAGTGCTCGAAGAACCACTGGATCGTGTCGCCCGACAGCAGGAAGCCGTCGGCGAGGCGCGAGTGCGAGTCGGTCTGCTGATGGCCGGTCGTGCCCGGATAAATCAGCAATTGCAGCGCGAGCACGAGGCCGGCGTCGCGCGCGAGCACCGCGCAAACCGTCGCGAGTGTGCCGCCCGCGCTATCGCCGCCCACCGCGAGCCGCGTGCCGTCGATGCCGAATTCGGCCGCGTGCGCGTGCAGCCAGCTGAGGGCGTCGAAGGCATCGTCGACAGCGGTCGGAAACTTGTGCTCGGGCGCGAGCCGGTAATCGACCGACAGCACCGCGCACTGGCCGTCGCGCGCGAACATCCGGCACAGCGCATCGTGCGTATCGACGCTGCCAACCGTAAAGCCGCCGCCGTGGTAGTACACGAACGCCGGCAGCGGCTCGGCCCAGCCCGGCTCGACCGGACAGTACAGGCGCGCGCGGATCGTCGCGCCGTCGCGCGTCGGCACGCGCAGATCTTCGACGGAGAACATCGGCGCGCTCGCGATCTCGAGGATCGGCGCGCTTTTCTCGTACGACGCGCGCGCCGCTTGCGCGCTCATCTGGTGGTACTGCGGGCGTTTGGCCCGCGCGATCATGTCGAGCACCTGCTCGATCGTGGGATTCAGCGGCATGGTTTCGGCAACGCGGTGCGCGTCGCGCATCGGGCGGCGCGCAGTGCGCCAAGGGTTGACAAAAGCAGGCGCACCGGCCGCGCAGCCGGCCGCTACTGCGCGCTCTTCACCTCGGGCTTCAGCGACATCGGATCGGATGGCTCGCGCAACTGCTCGATATCCTCGTGACGCAGCTTCACGGTCGCCATGATGCCCGGATGCGTGATGATATAGAAACGCCGCGCGGCGATCGCCTCGAACGCGATGTCGGCGACATCGTCGGCGGTGAGCTTGCCCGACTGCACCGCGCGCTGCAACTGCTTGCCGGCCGCGATCTGCGAGCGCGTCGGCCGGTCCGCGTTGCGCAACTCGTCGGGACGCGCGCGCTCGGCCTCCGCGATGCCGGTCGGCACGAAGGCGGGACACAGCAGCGAACAGCCGACCTCGCCGCCCGTGCCGGCCTGCGCGAGCTTCAGGTCGTGATACAGCGTCTCGGACAGCGCCACCACCGCATGCTTCGACGCGTTGTAGATGCCCATTGCCGGCGGCGCCAGCAGCCCCGCCACCGACGCCGTATTGACGATATGCGCGGGCTCCTTCTGCGCGAGCATGATCGGCGCGAACGCGCGCACGCCGTGCGCGACACCCATCACGTTGACGCCGAACACCCACGACCAGTCGTTCGCCGAGCTTTCCCACAGGAAGCCGCCGGTGCCGACGCCCGCGTTGTTGAACAGCACGTGGACCTTGCCGAACGCGGCGAGCGCCGCCTGCGCGAGCGCCTCGACCTGCGCGGCGTTCGACACGTCGGTCGGCACGCCGATCGCCTCGGCGCCGGTTTCGCGCAAGGCGTCGACGGTTTGCGCGAGCTGGTCCGCGTTGACGTCCGCGAGTACGAGCTTCATGCCGAGCGCCGCGCCCTTGTGCGCGAACGCGCGGCCAAAGCCGCTGCCCGCGCCGGTGATCACCGCCACCTTGCCCGCGAATTCGAACATTCTGTGACTCCCTGGTTGAGCGGCGGCTTGCCGTTGCATGATCACGTCGCGCTCAGATCAGCTTGACCAGTTGCTTGCCGAAGTTACGGCCCTTCAGCAAGCCGATGAATGCCTCGGGCGCGGCTTCGAGCCCTTGCGCGATCGTCTCGCGATAGTGCAGCTTCTTTTGCGCGACGAGCGTGCCGAGCTGCTTGAGCGCCTCGGGCCACACCTCCATGTGTTCGCTGACGATGAAGCCCTGCACGAGCAGCCGCTGCGTCAGCATCAGCGACGGATGCTTGAGCGGCAGCGGCTGGCCGGCATAGCCCGCGATGAAGCCGCACAACGCGATGCGCCCGAACGCGTTCATGCGCGCGAGCGTCGCGTCGAGCCCGTCGCCGCCGACATTCTCGAAGCAGCCGTCGACACCGTCGGGCGTGACGGCCTCCAGGTCCTGGTACAGGTTACCGGCCTTGTAGTCGACGCACGCGTCGAAGCCGAGCGTCTCGACCACATAGCGGCACTTGTCCGCGCCGCCCGCGATGCCGACCGCGCGCGCGCCCGCCGCCTTCGCGAGCTGACCGACCACGCTGCCCACCGCGCCGCTCGCCGCGCTGACGACCACCGTCTCGCCGGCCTTCGGCGCGATGATGCGGTTCAGCCCGTACCATGCGGTGACGCCCGGCATGCCGACCGGCCCGAGATACGCCGACAGCGGCACATGCGTGTCGTCGACCTTCTGCATGCCCGTGCCGTTGGAGGTGCCGTACTCCTGCCAGCCGAACATCGCGACGACCTTGTCGCCGACCGCGAACTTCGGATTCCTCGTCTCGACGACCTCGCCGACCGTGCCGCCGATCATCACTTCGTTCAGCGGCTGCGGCGCCGCGTATGACTTGCTGTCGTTCATGCGTCCCCGCATATACGGATCGAGCGACAGGTAGTGGTTGCGCACCCGTACTTCGCCGTCCGCGAGCGGCGCGAGCGGCGTTTCGACGAGCTTGAAGTTATCGGGCGTGGCTTCGCCTTGGGGGCGCGAAACCAGCAGCAATTGGCGATTGATCTGGGCCATGCGGTCGTCTCCTTGGGTTATGGGGTGCTCAGTCGCTCGGACCGGGCTTCGCCGCCGGGTCGCTGCGCAGACGCTGCCGCGTGACGTCGCGGCCCACCGCGAGGCGGCGCATGTATTTGAAGGTGCCGAGCGCTTTCGCGACGAAGTGGCCTTCGCTGTCGCGGATCTCGCCTTCGCAATAGGCCATCGTCGTCGAGCGATGCAGCACGCGGCCGGTCGCGCGCAACTCGCCGCGTCCCGGCTGCATGAAGTTGACCTTCATCTCGACGGTGACGACGCCGACGCCGTCGCCGGCGAGACTGCGCGCGGCCATCGCGAGCGCGACGTCGGCGAGCGTCATCGTGACGCCGCCATGCGCGACGTCCCACGTGTTCATATGATCGCGTTGCAACGGCAGCACGACTTCGCTGACGCCGTCGGCGGCCGACAACAACTGTGCGCCGAGACGGTCGATGAAGGGGCTTTCGGGCAACGATGCATGGCCCGTTCTGGATGAGGTGGATGGATCGGTCATGGCTCAGATATCTGATTTCGTAGCCGACGGCGCGTGTCGAGCCTTCGGCGGGAAATGATACCCGCTATCGCGTTGGCGCATGAGCTGCCATCCGTGCCGCGAGGCGCCCCAGTCTGCGCACCGCTTCGTCGGTTAGATCCAGATCCGCACTCGGACAGCTGAGCCGAATGAAGTGATCGAAACGCCCGGCGTTCGAAAATACCGTGCCCGGCATGATGCGAATACCGTCATGCAACGCGGCGTCGAATAAAGCCGACGAAGATACGTGACGCGGCAATTCGATCCAGAAAAACATCCCGCCGCGCGGCGGCGTGAACCGCGTGCCGTCGGGAAACGATGCCGCCACCGCCGCGGCCATCCGCTCGCGCCGCAGCTGCAAGCTCTCGCGCAAACGCCGCAAATGGCGCTCGTACGCACTCGTCTCCAGGAACCCGGCGAGCACGACTTGCGACAACTGCTCGTTGTGGCGCGACTGCGCGAACTTCAGCATGCCGATGCGCGGATGCCACCGGCCACCGTTGATCCAGCCGACGCGCATGCCAGGCGCCAGCGTCTTGTTGAACGATGTGCAATGGATCACGGTGCCATCGGTGTCCCACGCCTTCAGCGAGCGGGGCGGCGGCGCGGCATCGACGAGCTCGCGGTAGGGATCGTCCTCGATCAGCGCGATGCCGGCGCGCGCACACAGTTCGACGAGGCTCGCCTTGTGCGCGTCGGGCATCACGCTGCCGAGCGGGTTTTGCAGATTCGGCACCACCACGACCGCCTTGATGTCGGGATGCGTGTGTAGCGCGAACGCCAGCGCCTCGATCGCGAGGCCAGTGCTCGGGCTGGTCGGAATTTCGAGCGCGCGCAGACCGAGACTTTCGAGCGCCTGCAGCAAACCGAAGAAGCACGGCGATTCGACCGCGACCGTGTCGCCCGGCTGCGTCACCGCGCGCAACGCGAGGTTCATCGCTTCGACGCCGCCGTGCGTCATGATGATGTCGTCCGCGCCGATCTGGATGCCGGCCTCGAGCGCGCGCCGGGCGATGATCGCGCGCAACGCCGGATCACCCTGATCGGGCCCGACGGCGGTCAGCAAGGTGGGCCGCCGGCGCAACGCGCGCACCGCGGCCTTTTGCAACGCATCGGTCGGATAGAGATCGGGCGACGCGGTCGCGCCGCCGAGATTCAGCGCGTGCGGATAGCGCTGAAATTTCGACACGAGCGCCGAAATCTCCGAGTGAATGCCGACGAACTGCGCGGCGGCGCCGGGCTGCATCGCGAGATCGGGCTCGGCGGCGCAGGGCAACGCAGCCGTCGGCGGCACGCGCACGAAATAGCCGGCGCGCGGCCGCGCGTCGATCAGCGCGGCGCGTTCCAGTTCGCGATAGCTCTCGGTCGCCGTCGCGAGGCTCACGCCGTGGCGCCGCATGAACGCGCGCATCGACGGCATGCGCTCGCCCGGGCGCAGCGCGCCGTTGCCGATCGCGCGGCGGTATTGGTCGGCCAGTTGCCGGTAAAGCGGCTGGCGCTCGGCTGGCCGGTCCGTCGAGGGACCTTGCGGTGTGAAGAGGGGTTCGCTCATGAACCGATGGTGCGGATAGTCCGCGCGCCGCGACAGATACACATCGACGTGATTCGGACCGATACAGCCTGACGAAACGCACCACTGTACCGGTTCAGATCGTCGACAGCTGCGCCTGTTTTCATCCGGACGGATTCCCTAAGCTGTGTGACACGAAGACGGTTTAAAGGAATCGGTCATGCCTGTGCGTCCATACCACGATCGCTTGTTACCCGGTGCAGAAGTGGATTGCACCGCGGCGTCGCATCTTGCCGCCGGTCAGATGGCCCTGCACGACTTGCGCGCGCGCAGTTCGATCATCGCGGTCGAAGGTGCATTGCAACTCGTCTTCCGCGATCATTCGCTGACCTGGCTCGGCAACGACGCCCCGCTCACGTCGCTCACGTTGCACGAAGGCGAGCGGTTTGTGACCTCGCAACGTGGCGTCGTGTCGATCCGCGCGACGCAGGCCGATCGCGCTGCATTCATCGTGCTGCCTGCACACGCTGAACACAGCGCACGCGGTTTCGTTCTGCAAGCCGCTAGGCGTCTCGCTTGCGTCATGCGCACACGGTGGCGGCGCGCCGCCTGAAACGTCGCTGCGCGCGCCACGTGGCCCGTTACAATGCATGACCAACCCGCTTCGTTCGAGGTGCAGGTCATGTCATTCTTTCGCGCGCTGCAGCCGGGCCTGGTCTCACGGGTGTGGCGCCTGTTCGCCGCCGTCGTCGCTGTCACGCTGACACTCGCTGGCTGCGCGGGCCTGTTCGGCGCCGACCCGTTGCGCGTCAATGTGGCGGGCATCGAGCCGATCGCTGGCCAGGGCATGGAGATGCGCTTCAACGTCAAGCTGCGCGTGCAGAATCCCAACGACTCCGCGGTCAGCTTCGACGGCGTGTCGCTCGATCTGGAACTGAACGGCAAGCCGTTCGCCAGCGGCGTCAGCGACCAGAGCGGCACCGTGCCGCGCTTCGGTGAAACCGTCGTCACCGTGCCGCTGACCGTGCCGGCTTTCGCCGCGGTTCGTCAAGCCTTTGCGCTAGCCGGCGCCGCGCAGTCGGGACAGGTTCCGTACGTTCTGCGCGGCAAGCTCGCGGGTGGCGTGACCGGTACGACGCGATTCACCGATCAGGGGACGCTGAGCCTGCCGTCGTCGGACACGGGCTCGTAATGACGCCGGCCCACGCCCGCTCAAACCACTTCGAACAAACCCGCCGCGCCCTGCCCGCCGCCGATGCACATCGTCACGGCGACGAACTTCACACCGCGCCGCTTGCCTTCGATCAGCGCATGGCCGACGAGCCGCGCTCCCGACACGCCGTACGGATGGCCCACCGCGATCGCGCCGCCGTTCACGTTCAGGCGGTCGTGCGCAATGCCGAGCTGGTCGGCGCAATAGAGCACCTGCACCGCGAACGCTTCGTTCAGCTCCCACAGGCCGATGTCCTCGACCTTGAGGCCGGCTTTCTTCAACAGCTTCGGCACCGCGAACACCGGCCCGATGCCCATCTCGTCGGGCTCGCAGCCGGCCACCGCGAAACCGCGGAAGATGCCGAGCGGTTGCAGCCCTTCGCGTTCGGCCAGCGTCGCGTTCATCACGACGCAAGCGGATGCGCCGTCCGAGAACTGGCTCGCATTGCCCGCGGTGATCACGCCGCCCGGCTGCGCGGTGCGGATCTTCGACACGCCTTCGAGCGTCGTGTCGGCGCGGATGCCTTCGTCGCTGCTGACGGTCACTTCCTTCGTGTAGAGACGGCCGCTCGCCTTGTCGGCGACGCCGGCGAGCACCGTCAACGGCACGATTTCGTCCTTGAATTTACCGGCTTCGAGCGCGGCCGCCGCGCGTTGCTGCGAGCGCACGCCGTATTCGTCCTGGCGTTCCTTCGAGATCGAGTAGCGCTTCGCGACGTTCTCGGCGGTCTGCAGCATCGACCAGTAGATTTCCGGCTTGTGCTCGGTGAGCCAGCCGTCGGTCATCATGTGGCGGTTCATCTCGTTCTGCACGCACGAGATCGACTCGACGCCACCCGCGACATACACGTCGCCCTCGCCGGCGATCACGCGTTGCGACGCAAGCGCGATCGTCTGCAATCCCGACGAGCAGAAACGGTTCACGGTCATGCCCGGCACGCTGACCGGCAAGCCCGCGCGCAATGCGATCTGCCGCGCGATATTGCCGCCCGTCGCGCCTTCCGGATTCGCGCAACCCATGATCACGTCCTCGACGCGCGCCGGATCGAGCTTCGCGCGCTCGACCGCGGCCTGCGTCACGTGGCCGCCGAGCGTCGCGCCGTGCGTCATGTTGAAACCGCCGCGCCACGATTTGGCGAGACCCGTGCGGGCGGTGGATACGATTACGGCGTCAGTCATGCATGTCTCCAATTGCAGTGTCAAAAGTGGCGCGCCGGCTCACTGCCGTGCGTTCAAAAGCGCATCACCGCGCCGCCTCTGTCGTTTGACGCGAGCGATGCGGAGGGAACCCGCACCGCTCAATTCGTGGGCTGAAGCCAGCCGCGCTCAGCCGTTGAACCCGCGACCTTCGGCCGCGAGCTTCGCGATGCTCGGCGCGAGCTTCCACGCGTCGCCGTTCGGCCGCGCCGCATAGCGGCGAATCGCGCGCTCGACGTTGTAGAGCCCCACCGTGTCCGCGTACAGCATCGGGCCGCCGCGATGTAACGGGAAGCCGTAGCCGGTCAGATAGACCATGTCGATATCCGACGCCTTCGACGCGATGCCTTCCTCGAGAATCTTCGCGCCTTCGTTGACGAGCGCGAACACCAGACGCTCGACGATTTCCTCGTCGCTGATCTTGCGGCGCTCAGAGCGGGTTTCCTTCGAGTACTCGCCGATCATTTCGTTGACCACGCCCGAAGGGTATGCGGTGCGATCGCCCGCCTCGTAGTCGTACCAGCCGCCGCCGGTCTTCTGGCCGAAGCGGCCCATCTCGCACAGACGGTCGGCGATCTTCGAGTAGTGCATGTCGGGGTGTTCGAGATAGCGGCGCTTGCGGATCGCCCAGCCGATGTCGTTGCCGGCGAGGTCACTCATGCGGAACGGACCCATCGCGAAGCCGAACTTCTCGATGGCCTTGTCTACCTGCGCTGGCAGCGCGCCCTCTTCGAGCATGAAGAGCGCCTGACGAACGTATTGCTCGATCATCCGGTTGCCGATAAAGCCGTCGCACACGCCCGACACCACCGCGGTCTTCCTGATCTTCTTCGCGAGCTTCATCACGGTGGCGAGCACGTCCTTCGCGGTCTCCTTGCCACGCACGACTTCGAGCAGCTTCATCACGTTGGCCGGGCTGAAGAAGTGCATGCCGACCACATCCTGCGGACGTTTCGTGAACGCGGCGATCTTGTCGACGTCGAGCGTCGACGTGTTCGACGCGAGGATCGCACCGGGCTTCGCGACTTCATCGAGCCGGCGGAACACCTGCTCCTTCACGCCCAGCTCTTCGAACACGGCTTCGACGATCATGTCGGCGTGCTTCAGGTCGTCGTAGGACAGCGTCGGGCTCAGCAGCGCGAGGCGCTGTTCCATCACCTCGGGCTTCAGCTTGCCTTTCCTGACGGTCGCCTCGTAGTTCATGCGGATCGTCGCGAGACCGCGGTCGAGCGCCTCCTGCTTCGTTTCCAGCAGCGTGACCGGAATGCCCGCGTTCAGGAAGTTCATCGCGATGCCGCCGCCCATCGTGCCGGCGCCGATCACGGCCACCCGCTCGATGTCGCGCACCGAAGTATCTGACGGCACGTCGGGAATCTTGCTCGCCGCCCGCTCACCGAAGAACGCGTGACGCAGCGCGCGGCTCTCCGGTGTCTGCACGAGCGCGATGAAGCATTCGCGCTCGAATGCGAGGCCCTTGTCGAAGCCGTCCTTCACACCGGCTTCGACCGCGTCGATGCATTTATGCGGCGCCGGGAAGTTCTTCGCGAGTGCCGCGACGCTATTGCGCGCGAACTGGATGAAACCGGCCGCATTCGGATGTTCGATCTTGCGCTCGCGCACCTTCGGATGCGGGCCGGCCTCGGCGCCGACCTTGCGCGCGAACGCGAGCGCGGCTTCGGCCAGTTCGGCGGGATTCGCGACGACTTCGTCGAACAGCCCCGAATCGGCGAGCTTTTCCGAGAGCACCGGCGCGCCCGACACGATCATGTTCAGCGACGCTTCCAGACCGATGGCGCGCGGCAGACGCTGCGTGCCGCCCGCGCCCGGCAGGATGCCGAGCTTCACTTCGGGCAGCGCGATCTGCGCGCCGGCCGCGGCGACGCGGTAATGCGCGCCGAGGGCAAGTTCGAGGCCGCCGCCCATCGCGACGCTGTGGATCGCCGCGACGACCGGCTTCGCGCTGCCTTCGACGGCCTTGATGACGGTCGCGAGCGTCGGCTCCTGGGTCGCCTTCGGCGTATTGAATTCGGTGATGTCGGCGCCGCCCGAAAAGGCCTTGCCCGCGCCCGTCAGCACGACGGCCTCGATGGCCGGATCGTTCTGCGCGCGCTCGAGCCCTTCGACGATACCCGCGCGCGTCGACAGACCGAGCCCATTGACGGGCGGATTGTTCAGCGTGAGGACGGCCACGCCGTCACGAGTTATGTAGTCCACTGCCATCTGCGTGCCTCCGTGCGATCCATGCATTGAGGCGGCGCATGATGCGCCGCCCGTCCGGTTCATCGAGCCTGCTTATGGTCAGACTTTTTCAAGCGACGGTTCCGGGGTCAGCAGGCACGATACACCAAAAAAGAACGAACGTTCAATTTATTCCCGAGTGGGGTTTCCCCTGGGACTCGGGGGTCAGCGGACAGCTGCGGCCGTCTTCGAGCGCGGACGGCAGCACGTGGTCGCGGAACAGATCGCGCAGCTTCAGCTTCTGCAGCTTGCCGGTCGCCGTGTGCGGCAGGTCGTCGACGAACACGACGTCGTCGGGGATCCACCACTTCGCGACCTTGCCGTCGTAGTGCGCGAGCAGTTCGTCGCGGGTGACGTCTTGCCCCGCGCGTTTGACGACGACGAGCAACGGGCGCTCGGTCCACTTCGGATGCGCGCACGCGATGCACGCGGCTTCCGCGACCGCCGGATGCGCGATTGCGACGTTCTCGACGTCGATCGAGCTGATCCATTCGCCGCCCGACTTGATCACGTCCTTCGAGCGATCGGTGATGTGCAGGAAGCTGTCGGGGTCGATCGTCGCGACGTCGCCGGTCGGGAACCAGCCGTCGATGAGCGGCGAGTCTTCCTTGCGGAAATACCGGTCGATGACCCACGGCCCGCGCACGTGCAGATCGCCGAACGCGACACCGTCCCAAGGCAGCTCGCGGCCATCCTCGCCGACGATCTTCATGTCGACGCCGTAGATCGCATGACCCTGCTTTTCGAGCAGTTTGCGCTGATCGGCGAGCGGCCGCTGGCTCTGCTCCCAGGTCAGCTTCGACAAGGTACCGAGCGGCGACATCTCCGTCATGCCCCATGCATGGATCACCTGCACGCCGTAGTCGTCCTCGAGTATCCGCAACATCGCGGGCGGACAGGCGGAACCGCCGATCACCGTGCGCTCGAGCGACGAAAACCTCGCGCCCGTTTCGCGCAGGTGGTTCAGCAGACCGAGCCACACGGTCGGCACGCCGGCCGAGAACGTGACGCGTTCGCTCTCCATCAGTTCGTACAGCGACTTGCCGTCGAGATCCTTGCCGGGGAACACCAGCTTTGCGCCGGTCAGCGGCCCCGCGTGCGCGAGGCCCCATGCGTTGACATGGAACATCGGCACGATGGGCAGCACCGAGTCGCGCGCCGACAGGTTCATTGCGTCGGGCAACGCCGCGCCGAACGCGTGCAGCACCGTCGAGCGATGGCTATACAGCGCGCCTTTCGGATTGCCGGTCGTGCCCGACGTATAGCAGAGATACGACGCCTGGCGCTCGTCGAGCGCGGGCCAGTCGAAGCGGCCGTCCTGCCCGTCCATCAGCGTTTCGTAGCACAGCACCGACGTTTGCATCGGCGGCCGATGCGCTTCATCGCATAGTGCGATCCAGCCGCGCACGCGCGGGCACTGCGGCGCGAGCGTGTCGACCAGCGCGGCGAACGTCGTGTCGAACAGCACGTACGCGTCGTCGGCATGATTGACGATGTAGGCGATCTGGTCGGGGAAAAGCCGCGGGTTGATCGTGTGACACACGGCGCCGAACCCGGTGGTGCCGTAATACGCTTCGAGATGCCGGTAGCCGTTCCACGCGAGCGTCGCGACGCGTTCGCCCGGTTCGACACCGAGCGCGATGAGCGCCTGCGCGAGCTGCTTCGCGCGCTGCTCGCAATCGCGATAGGTGTAGCGATGCAGGTCGCCTTCGATGCGCCGCGACACGATCCCGGTGCTGCCGAAATGCCGCGCGGCATGCGCGAGCAACGATGACACGGTGAGCGGCACGTCCATCATCTGGCCCAGCAGCGGCGTCGTCATAAGGCGGGGTCTCCTCGGCTTGTTAGTGGGTCGATGGGTTGGCGCAAGATCGTGGCGGCGTCGAGCGCAGCAGCATGGTCCGAACGATGAAGGCGGCCGCCCAGCAGCGCCGCGGGCGCGGACTTACAATATCGGCTAATCCAGAGGCGCTCAACATGTCGTTTTCCCCAAGCTTTGCAGGGCTATCCGCAGCTTTGACGGATCTTTCCAACACACTCGCCACTCCCCCAGCCAACGCGTTCGCGCGGCTCGGCGGCACGTTCCTCACGCGCCTGCCCGCCGCGCCGCTCGACGCACCCTATCTCGTCGGCTTCTCGGCCGAGACCGCCGCGCGGCTCGGGATGCCCGAGGGCATCGAGCGCGATCCGGGCTTTATCGAGCTGTTCTGCGGCAATGCGACGCGCGACTGGCCGGCCGACACGCTGCCTTATGCGTCGGTGTACTCGGGGCATCAGTTCGGCGTGTGGGCCGGCCAGCTCGGCGACGGCCGCGCGCTCGGTCTGGGCGAGCTCGAACACGACGGCGAGCGCAACGAACTGCAGCTCAAAGGCGCGGGCCGCACGCCCTATTCGCGCATGGGCGACGGCCGCGCGGTGCTGCGCTCGTCGATCCGCGAATATCTGTGCTCGGAGGCGATGCATCATCTCGGCATTCCGACCACGCGCGCATTGTGCGTGATCGGCTCCGACCAGCCGGTGCGGCGCGAGACGATCGAAACCGCCGCGGTGGTCACGCGCGTCGCGCCGAGCTTCGTGCGCTTCGGCCACTTCGAGCACTTCTACGCGAACGATCGTGTCGACGCGTTGCGCGCGCTCGCCGATCACGTCATCGAGCGCTTCTATCCGCATTGCAAGGAGGCCGACGATCCGTATCTGGCGCTGCTCGCCGAGGCGGTGCGCTCCACCGCGGATCTGATGGTCGACTGGCAGGCGGTCGGTTTCTGTCACGGCGTGATGAATACCGACAACATGTCGATCCTGGGCCTGACGATCGACTACGGCCCGTTCGGTTTCATGGATGGCTTCGATGCCGGCCACATCTGCAATCACTCCGATACGCAGGGCCGCTACGCCTACCGGCTGCAGCCGCAAATCGCGTACTGGAACCTGTTCTGCCTCGCGCAGGGACTGCTGCCGTTGTTCGGCGAGAAGCACGACGAAAGCGTGCGCGCCGACAAGGCGGTCGAAGATGCGCAGCACGTGCTCGCCGGCTTCAAGGACCGTTTCGCGCCGGCGCTCGAAAACCGCATGCGCGCGAAGCTCGGCCTCGAACAGGCGCGCGACGGCGACGACGCGCTGGTCAACCGGCTGTTCGAAGTGATGCACGCGAACCGCGCCGATTTCACGCTGACGTTCCGCAATCTCGCGCGCCTGTCGAAACACGATGCGAGCGGCGACACGCCGGTGCGCGACCTGTTCCTCGATCGCGTCGCCTTCGACGCATGGGCGAACGACTATCGCGCGCGGCTCGCCGAAGAGTCACGCGACGACGTTGCGCGCGCCATTGCAATGAATCGCGTGAACCCCAGATTCGTACTTCGCAACCATCTTGCGGAGACGGCGATCCAACGCGCGAAGGAGAAGGATTTCTCCGAGGTGGAACGGCTCGCGGCCGTGTTGCGTCACCCGTTCGACGAGCAGCCCGAATACGCGTCGTATGCAGGCCTGCCGCCCGACTGGGCGAACTCACTGGAAGTGAGCTGTTCGTCATGACGCGCCGGCGCGGTTGAATCGCCACGGCCGCCCCACGAGAAAGCACCGAGGCAAACCCGAGACAGGAACCCGACCATGAACAACCCCGACGATCTCAAGCATGACGCCCCAGCCGTACAGAAAAGCGACGCCGAGTGGCGCAAGCAGCTGACCGACATGGAATACCAGGTGACGCGCCATGCGGCCACCGAGCGCCCGTTCACGGGCCGCTACGACGATCACTGGGAACGCGGCGTCTACGACTGCGTGTGCTGCGGCACGCCGCTGTTCGAATCGGACACCAAGTTCGACGCCGGCTGCGGCTGGCCGAGCTATTTCCGCCCCATCAACGGCGAGGTGATCGCCGAGAAGACCGACCGCTCACACGGCATGCTGCGCATCGAGGTGCAGTGCAAGAACTGCGGCGCGCATCTGGGCCACGTGTTCGAGGACGGACCGGCGCCGACCGGTCTGCGTTACTGCATCAATTCGGCTGCGTTACAATTCGAGCCCAAGTAACGCGGCGCGGCAGCATCCCTGCCCGCCTTCGGCGCCGCATTGGAAGTGCGCGCGGCGCCCTTCCAATGCGGCAGTCCCGCTCGCCAGCGGGCACCGCGCACCTTGCACGCCAGGCGGGCGCGCTTCAACGTTCGACTCACTCTCCGACTTCCCGATCAGATAATGAAATTCCTGTTCGATCTGTTCCCGATCATCCTGTTCTTCGTCGCCTTCAAGATCTGGGGCATTTTCACGGCGACGGCAGTGGCGATCGTCGCCACGCTGGTGCAGATCGCGTGGGTGGCGTTCCGCCACCGCAAGGTTGACCCGATGCTGTGGGTGAGCCTCGGCGTCGTCGTCGTATTTGGCGGCGCGACGCTCGTGCTGCACAACGACACCTTTATCAAATGGAAGCCGACCGTGCTGTACTGGGCGTTTTCCGTCGCGCTGATCGTGTCGCAGCTCGGCTTCAACAAGAACCTGATCGAAGCGATGATGGGCAAGCAGATCACGCTGCCGCACGCGATCTGGGGCAAGCTGAACCTGATCTGGGCGGTGTTTTTCGTGCTGCTCGGTCTGCTGAACCTGTTCGTCGCGTATCACTACACGACCGATCAGTGGGTCAATTTCAAGCTGTTCGGCGCGACGGGCTGCCTGCTCGTGTTCATCGTCGGACAGAGCCTGTGGCTGTCTAAGTACATGAAGGAGGAATGACATGAGCAACCTGTTCATGCACGCCACCACCGCCGAGCGCGCCGCGCTCATCGAGGCGCGCCTCGCGGCCGCGCTCGCGCCCGTCGAATCGATCCACATCACCGACGACAGCGCACAGCACGCGGGCCACGCTGGTGCCGCCGCCGGCGGTCATTTCAGTGTCACGATCGTGGCCGTCGCGTTTGCCGGCAAGCCCCGCGTGGCGCGGCATCGCATGGTGTATGATGCGCTGGCCGATGCCATGCAGCGCGGCATTCATGCCCTTGCCATCACGGCGTATACGCCCGAAGAATTTGCTTTGTTGCCCCGCTAGGAACCTTTCGATGACCTTGAAGAAAACCCGCCTCTGGGTATTGCTGGCTGCGTTCGCGGCCGCACCTGCATTCGCACAGAACATCGCCGTGGTGAACGGTACGCCGATTCCGAAGTCGCGCGCCGATGCATTGATCCAGCAACTGGTTCACCAGGGACAGCAGGACACGCCGCAACTGCAGCAGGCCGTGCGCGAAGAGCTCGTGAATCGCGAAATCCTGATGCAGGAAGCGCTGCGTCGCGGGCTGCCGAACCGTCCGGACGTCAAGGCGCAAATCGCGGTCGCGCAGCAAACTGTCGTGCTGCGCGCGCTGATCGAAGACTTCGTAAAGAACAATCAGCCGACCGACGCCGAAATCACCGCGCGCTACAACGCGCTCGTCAAGGATGCGGGCGGCAAGGAATATCACCTGCACCATATCCTCGTCGACAACGAGCAACAGGCGAAGGACCTGATCGCGAAGATCAAGGCCGGCGCGAGCTTCGAGGCCCTGGCCAAGCAGTACTCGAAGGATCCGGGATCGGGCAAGAACGGCGGCGATCTCGACTGGTCGGACCCGAAGGCCTACGTGCCTGAATTCGCGGACGCGGCCATGCATCTGCAGAAAGGCCAGATGACCGACACGCCGGTGCATACGCAATTCGGCTGGCACATCATCCGTGTCGACGGCATCCGCGCCGTCACGCCGCCGCCGCTCGAGCAGGTGCGCGCGCAGATCGTGCAGCAGATCCAGCAGGAAAAGCTGCAGGCGTTCGAAGAGAATCTGCGCAAGAACGCGAAGATTCAGTAAGGGTCGGCGGGCAGATTGTCTTCGGATAGTCCGCCTGGCTCTGAAGCCTGAATGCGATAAAGCCGCCCGTGGGCGGCTTTTTTGTTGCTGCAAGATTTGCAGCGGCGGCGTGCGTGGTTGCCGCCAACAGGAGCCGCCGCACGCGGGCGGCAGCCCCCTGACTCATCAACCGAGCCAGCGACGCGCGTTCTGGAACACGCGCAGCCACGGGCTCGCGTCCGTGCCGATCTCGCCCCAGCCCTGCGGATGCCAGCTCATCTGCACCGCGCGATGCACGCGCTCCATGTGCGGCATCAGCACCGTGAAGCGGCCGTCGGCCGTCGTGACCGAGGTGATGCCCTCGGGCGAACCGTTCGGGTTGAACGGATACTGCTCGGTCGCCTGACCACGGTGATCGACATAGCGCATCGCGACCGCGACCTTCGACTGGTCGCCCTGCTGCGAGAAGTCCGCAAAGCCTTCGCCGTGCGCGACCGCGACCGGAATGCGCGAGCCTTCCATGCCGGCGAAAAAGAGCGACGGCGATGCCTGCACCTCGACGAGCGAGAAGCGTGCCTCGAATTGCTCCGACTTGTTGCGCGTGAACTTCGGCCATGCTTCGGCGCCGGGGATCATCGACGCGAGGCTGCTCATCATCTGGCAGCCGTTGCAGATGCCGAGCGCGAACGTGTCGCCACGACTGAAGAACGCGGCGAACATGTCGGCCAGTTGCGCGTTGAAGCGGATCGTCTTGGCCCAGCCTTCGCCGGCGCCCAGCGTATCGCCGTACGAGAAGCCGCCGCACGCGACCGCGCCCGCGAAATCGGCGAGGTTCGCGCGGCCCGCGAGCAGGTCGCTCATGTGCACGTCGTGCGCGTCGAAGCCGGCGCGATCGAATGCATAGGCCGTCTCCAGATGCGAGTTCACGCCCTGCTCGCGCAGGATCGCGACGCGCGGACGCGCGCCCTTGCCCACGCCCCGAAGGAAGTCCCCTTGGGGGACGCCCCGAAGGAAGTCCCCTTGGGGGACGAAGGGCGCAGCGACATCGTCGGCCGGATCGAAGCTCAGCACCGGCGTGATGCCAGGGTCCGCCGCGTCGAGCAGCGCGTCGTATTCGCCGTCGGCGCAAGCCGGGTTGTCGCGCAGACGCGCGATGCGCCAGCTCACTTCGCTCCACGTGCGATGCAGTTCGGCACGCGGCGCCTCGTAGAGCTTCTTCGCGTCGCGATAGATCTCGATCACGTCGCGCTCGTTGGTCTTGCCGATCACGTGCGAGCAGGCCGACAGACCGTGCTCGCGCAGCGCGGCGAGCACCGCGTCGCGATCGGCCGCGCGCACTTGCACGACGGCGCCGAGCTCTTCGTTGAAGAGTGCGCGCAGCGTGCGGTCTTCGCGGCGGCCGCTGGTCTGCTTCGCCCAGTCCTTCGCGTCGCCGTAATCGGATTCGTGGTGCGCGTCGAGCACGAGCATGTCGACGTTCAGCGACACGCCCGCGTGACCCGCGAACGCCATTTCGCAAATCGTCGCCCACAGGCCGCCGTCCGAGCGGTCGTGGTACGCGAGCAGCTTGCCGTCGCTATTGAGCGCCTGGATCGCGTTGAAAAAGCGCTTCAGATCTTCCGGATCGTCGACGTCCGGCACCGTGTCGCCGACCTGCTGCGTGACCTGCGCGAGAATACTGCCGCCCAGACGCTGCTTGCCGCGGCCGAGATCGATCGCAATCAGCACCGACTCGCCGACTTCGCTCACGCGCTGTAGTTGCGGCGTCAGATGCTTGCGGACGTCTTCAACCGGCGCGAACGCGGAGATGATCAGCGACACCGGCGCGACCACTTCCTTCGCGACGCCGCTCTCTTCCCAGCGGGTGCGCATCGACAGCGAATCCTTGCCGACCGGAATGCCGATACCGAGCGCCGGGCACAGTTCCATACCGATCGCCTTGACCGTGTCGTAGAGCGCGGCGTCTTCGCCAGGCGCGCCGCACGCGGCCATCCAGTTGGCCGACAGCTTGAGTTTGTCGAGCGACGCGATCGGCGCCGCCGCGATGTTGGTGATCGCCTCGCCGACTGCCATACGGCCGGAGGCCGGTGCGTTGATGACGGCGAGCGGCGTGCGCTCGGACATCGTCATCGCTTCGCCGCTGAAGCCTGCGTAATCCATCGTCGTGATCGCGACGTCGGCCACCGGCACCTGCCACGGACCGACCATCTGATCGCGCGCGGTCGTGCCGCCGACCGAGCGGTCGCCGATCGTGATCAGAAACGACTTGCTCGCGACCGTCGGATGACGCAGCACGCTCTGCGCGACGTCCTGCAGCGCGAGGCCGGTCACGTCGACCGGTTCGAGCCTGCGCTCGGCACGCTTTACGTCGCGGTGCATACGCGGCACCTTGCCGAGCAGCACTTCCATCGGCATATCGACTGGCTGGTGCGCGCCTTCCTGCTGTTCGGAATCAATGAGCTTCAGCTGACGCTCGGCGGTGGCCGTGCCGATCACGGCGAACGGGCAGCGCTCTCGCTTGCACATTGCCTCGAACACCGGCAGATCGGCCGGCGCGATCGCCAGCACGTAGCGCTCCTGCGCTTCGTTCGACCAGATTTCGCGCGGCGACAGACCGCTTTCTTCGAGCTGGATCTTGCGCAGTTCGAACAGTGCGCCCTTGCCCGCACCGTCCACCACTTCGGGGAACGCGTTCGACAGACCGCCCGCGCCGACGTCGTGAATACTGAGGATCGGGTTCTTGTCGCCGAGTTGCCAGCACGCGTTGATCACTTCCTGCGCGCGTCGCTCGATTTCCGGGTTGCCGCGCTGCACCGAGTCGAAGTCGAGCTCGGCCGTGTTGGTGCCGGTCGCCATCGAGCTCGCGGCGCCGCCCCCCATGCCGATGCGCATGCCCGGGCCGCCGATCTGGATCAGCAGCGAGCCTTCCGGCAGATCGTGCTTGTGCGTGTGCTGGTCGGAGATATTGCCGATGCCGCCCGCGATCATGATCGGCTTGTGATAGCCGCGCACGAGACCCGCGACGTTCTGCTCGTAGGTGCGGAAGTAGCCGCCGAGGTTCGGCCGGCCGAATTCGTTGTTGAACGCGGCGGCGCCGAGCGGGCCGTCCATCATGATCTGCAGCGGCGAGGCGATGCGGTCCGGGCGGCCGTACGCTTCGTGCTGGTCGGCCGGATTGCGCTGCGCGAGCGGCTGAGCGGTGTCGCGGGCGTTTTCCCACGCCTCGACGCCATCCGGCAGTTCGAGGTTCGATACCGTGAAGCCCGCGAGGCCCGCCTTCGGACGCGCGCCGCGTCCGGTCGCGCCTTCGTCGCGGATTTCGCCACCTGCGCCGGTCGCGGCGCCCGGGAACGGCGAGATCGCCGTCGGGTGGTTGTGCGTTTCCACCTTCATCAGCGTGTGCGTGAGCTCGACGCTGCGGCCATAGTGCTCGGGCAATTCGCTCGCGCCGAGGTCGGCCGGCGTGCGCGGGAACCAGCGCTCGGCCATGCCGCCGACCATGATCGCCGAGTTGTCCGAATACGCGACGATCGTGCCCTGCGGGTTCAGCTTCTCGGTGTTGCGGATCATGTTGAACAGCGACATGTCCTGCTTCTCGCCGTCGATCGTCCAGTCCGCGTTGAAGATCTTGTGGCGGCAGTGCTCGCTGTTGGCCTGCGCGAACATCATCAGCTCGACGTCGGTCGGATTGCGGCCGAGCTTCGTGAATGCGTCGACCAGATAGTCGATTTCGTCGTCGGCGAGCGCGAGGCCCAGTTCCGCGTTGGCGGTTTCGAGCGCGGCGCGGCCGCTCGCGAGCACATCGACGGTTTGCAGCGGCTTGGCCGGCAATTCGTCGAACAGATGCAACGCGTGGTTGCGCGACGGCGCGACGCTCTCGGTCATGCGGTCGTGCAGCGCGGCGGCGACGGCCGCGCGCGCTTCGTCCGACAGCGTCTTCTTGCCGCCGAGCAGGCCGCTTTTCAGCGTCACCGAGTACTCGACGCCGCGCTCGATGCGGCGCACCTGAGTGAGCCCGCACAGATGCGCGATGTCGGTTGCCTTGCTGGCCCACGGCGACACGGTGCCAAAGCGCGGCACGACGAGGACGGTCTCGACCGTGCCACGCTCCTTGCCTTCTTCGAACGGATCGCCGTAGTGCATCAGCGCCTCGATCTTCGCGCTATCTTCAGCGGACAGTTCGGTCTGGGCATTCACGAAGTGCAGATACTGCCCGCGCACGCCGGTGATATTCGGGTCGATGCGCGTGAGCGTGTCGAGCAGGCGGGTTTGACGGAAATCGGAGAGGGCCGAAGCGCCGGGGAAACACGAGAAGTGGGCCATGGGACTTGACGTTGCGTCGCTCATTGATGCCGGGGAGCCGCGCATGCAGGCGACGTGAGGCGGAAAGGAAGTCGCAGATTATACCCCGGGAACGGGCTTCCAGCGGGCTCCGGGGTGCGTGGGCGGCGGGCCGCGCCTGCCCGCGCGAGGCGTCGCCGCGGTGCCCGTCGCGTCGCCGCGCGGGTGTTTTGACTGCTATCATTCGCGTTTCACCAGATCGGCGCACGTGGCCCGGGTTTCACCCGGCGGCGCGCCGCATGTCACAGCCAGCGGGAACGCGCGCGAGCCGCCCGTCGGCACATCGAATCAGAGCATGGATGTCATCGTCATTGGCGGCGGGGTAGCGGGCGTCGCCACCGCTTATCACCTGCGCGCGGCCGGCCACCGGGTATGCGTCGTCGAGCGTCACGCGACCGTCGCGCAAGGCGCCACCTACGGACAAGGCGGCAACGTGCTGCCGACGCCGCTCGACGTCTGGTTCGGCCCGACCTTCATGGCGAGCCGCTACAACGCGAAAAATGGCGTGATCAGCAAGACTGGCTTCAACGGCGCCGCGCGGCAGTTCATCAAGCAGCTCGGAGCATGGCAGGAGCCCGAGGCGTTCGCGCGCCAGTACGCGCTGCTGCGGCCGCTGATCGAATCCTCGCGCGATGCGATGGCCGACGTCGAAGCCCGCTTCGGCCTCGAATTCGAACAGGCGAGCGGTCTGCTGTACCTCGTGCGCAGCGCCCACGAATGGGAGCTGAACGCCGCCGCGCTCGATCTGCTGCACCGGTTCGAGGTGCCGCATCACGTGCTGAGCCCGGCCGAATGCGCGGCGTTCGAGCATGCGGTCCCCACAGATCCTGAATTCGCCGGCGGCGTGCTGTTCGAGCACGAGCGCACCGCGAACTGTCCGCTTTTTACCAAGCTCGTCAAACAGGTGCTCGATACCCAAGGCGGCGTGCAGTTCATGCCGAACTGCGAGGTGACCGGCATTCGTCTCGAAAGTCAGCGCGCGGCGGTCGAACTGGCGCCGCGCGACGGCGCGCCCCGCTCGCGCGAGATCGACGTGGTCCAGGCCGACGCCGTCGTGGTCGCCGCCGGTTACGGCAGCCTCGCGCTGCTCGAACGCGCGGGGCTCAAGCTGCCGCTGCATCCGCTGCGACTGCATTCGCTGGTCGCGCCGATCGCGCACGAGGAATGCGCGCCGCACGTCGCGATCGTCGATGCGGTCAAGCGCATCGGCATCAGCCGCATGAACCATCGGCTGCGGATCGCGGGCGGCGCGGTGCTGCAAAGCGCGAGCCAGATCGACAAGCCGCTCGGCGAAGCGCTGACCAAGGAGGCGCTCGCGTTGCTCGGCCAGGCGACGCACGACTGGATTCCGGGCGCCGCGCGCATTTCGGCGGCGCTGCCGTGGGAAGGCTTGAAACTGCTGTCGCCCGATGGCTTGCCGGTGATCGGCAACGCGCTGCATCCGCGGCTGTTCATCAACGTCGGGCATGGCCCGGCCGGCTGGGGCCTCGCCTGCGGCGCGGGCAAGCTCGTTGCACAGCTGATGTCGGGACAGACGCCGACGTTGCCGCAAGACACGCTCGCTGCATTGAGGCCGGAGCGGTTCCAGTAAGGTTTCGTGCGGTTCCAGGCGGGTATGGCGGGCTGACAGCCCGCTGTCGATACCCCGCGTTCATCGCGCCGCTTCCGCCGCACGCACCGAAACAGCCGCACGCCGTGCGCCTATCGGCACTAACATAGCGATTCCAAAGTCTGCCCGCCGCGCCGCGGGCGCACCGCCAGGTTTCGCCATGACAGACGCAGAAAACTCGCTGCTCTCCCTTTTCGATCCGCTGACCGACTCGCAGCCGCTTGCGCTGCCACTGCTGACGCTGACCGACTTGCGGATCGCCGAATCCCAGGCCGCCGCGGCCCTGCCCGAGCACACGCTGATGGCGCGCGCCGGTCACGCGGCCGCGCGCTGGCTGCTCGAACGGATCGCCGCGGATACGTCGGTGACGAAGTCGCAGCAGCGCGCGTGGCTGGTCGCCGGCCCCGGCAACAACGGCGGCGACGCGCTGGTCGTCGCGACGGAACTGCACAAGGCCGGCATCGCAGTCGAAGTCTGTATGCCGGTTGAAGTGAAGCCCGCCGACGCGCGCTGGGCGCTCGACGCCGCGCGCGCCGCCGGCGTGCCGATCGACGCGGCGCCGCCCGCCTCGCTCGACGGCTATGGCTGGCTCGTCGACGGTATGTTCGGCATCGGGCTCGCGCGGCCGCTCGACGGCGTCTTCGCGACGCTCGCGCGGCAGGTGTCGCAGCGCACGAAGGCGCGCCCGACACAAGGCGCCGTGCTCGCGCTCGATGTGCCCAGCGGGCTCGACAGCGACACCGGCGCGGTGATCGGCGGCAACGGCGCGGCGGCGGTCCATGCGACGCACACGATCACGTTCATCGGCGCGAAGCCGGGGCTTTTCACCGCGCAAGGCCGCGATCTCGCCGGGCGAGTGACGGTCGCACCGATCGGGCTCGTGGCAGGGATCAACGGCGGGGGCAGCCAGGACGCTGCCACCAGCGCCTCACGTGCGGCGATCCAGCTCAGCGCGTCCGATCTCTTCGGCCCCTTCATGCCCCCACGCAACTTCGCGACCAACAAGGGCACCTTCGGCAGCCTCGCGGTGGTCGGCGGCGACACCGGCATGTGCGGCGCGCCGATTCTCGCGGCACGCGCGGCGCTCTACACCGGCGCGGGCAAGGTCCACGTCGCGCTGCTCGGCGAAGGCGCCCCGCCCTACGATCCGCCGCACCCCGAACTGATGCTGCATCCGATCGACACGCTGCCGCTCGATTCGATGGACGCACTCGCGATCGGCTGCGGCATGGGGCACGGCGAACGCGCGACGCGGGTACTGCACGACGTGCTGCAACTCGACGTGCCCAAGCTGTTCGATGCCGACGCGCTGAACCTGGTCGCCAACGATCCCGCGCTCGCCGCGGAAGTCACCGCGCGCGGCGTGCAAGGCGATCCGTGCATTTTCACTCCGCATCCGCTCGAAGCGGCGCGCCTGCTTGGCAGCGATGCGGCGAGCGTGCAACGCGACCGTCTCGCGGCCGCACGCGCGCTCGCGGCGCGTTTTGCGAGCGTCGTCGTGCTGAAGGGCGTCGGCACGATCATCGCCGCGCCCGACGGCCGCCTCGCGCTGAACCCGACCGGCAACGCCGCGCTCGCGACGGGCGGCACCGGCGACGTGCTCGGCGGCATCATCGGCGCGCTGCTCGCGCAGCATCTGCCACGCTTCGAGGCGGCGCTCGCGGGCGTCTATCTGCACGGCCTCGCCGCCGATACGCTGACCGCGCAGGGCCACGGCCCCGCTGGGCTGACGGCCGGCGAGCTGGCACCGATGGTGCGTACCTTGTTGAACCGGCTGTTCTATTCGGCGCCGCTTGCTTGACGCGCGCGATTACTCTGAATTCGAATCGCGTTCGCGGCGCTCGTTCACACCGTTGAAACATCGCGATCCCAATCATCGCGAGCGCGCGCAACGCACTGCTGCCCGTCGCGCATCCCCGCTATACTGATTGCCTGCGCCGCGCGTCGGATCGATCGCGGGTCGCGGCGATACTCCAGCGGGCGCGAGCGCCGCCTCGCCTTTTCGCGAAGTTCACCCGCTTCGCGAAGTATCGTCGGCACCTGTCCCGCTCCGGGCCGCGTGGCATCGCTCTGACTGCATCGCCGCATCATTCTCGGCCGCGCTTCATGCGCGCGCCTTCCTTCGTGCCCCTTGGTTAGACGGACGCTATGACCCAGAACTCGCTCCCCTCCTGGTCCTCGCTGCAGACGCATTACGACACGATTCGCGATGCGCATCTGCGCGACTGGTTCGCCCCCGAGAACGATCCCGCTCCCACGCGCGCCGAACGCTTCACGTTCGCGGGCGGCGGTCTCTCAGCCGATTTCTCGAAGCACCGCATCACCGACGAAACCCTGCAACTGCTCGTGCAACTCGCCCGCGAAGCCGGCGTCGAAAAGCGCCGCGACGCGATGTTCGCGGGCGAGGTCGTCAACCCGACCGAAGGCCGCGCCGCGCTGCACACGGCCTTGCGCGCAACCGACCCGAAGGCGCCGTTCTTCGCCGAAGTGCAGGCCGAGCGCAAGAAAATGGCCGCGTTCGCCGAGCAGGTCCGCAGCGGCGCATGGACCGGCTACACCGGCAAGCGGATCCGTCATGTCGTGAACATCGGCATCGGCGGCTCGGATCTCGGGCCGAAGATGGTCGTGCACGCGTTGCATCATCTCGCGACGCCCGAGATCTCGACGCACTTCGTGTCGAACGTGGACGGCGCCGATCTGTACGACGTGATGCAGCAGATCGATCCCGAAGAGACGCTCGCGATCATCGTGTCGAAGACTTTCACGACGCTGGAGACGATGACCAACGCGCGCTCGCTGCGCGACTTTTTCATCCAGAAAGGCTGCCGGGAAAGCGCGCTGGCGAAGCACTTCGTCGGTGTGTCGGCCAATACCGCCGAAGTCGTCAAGTTCGGCATCGCGCAAGAGAACGTGTTCTCGATGTGGGACTGGGTCGGCGGACGCTACTCGCTGTGGTCGGCCGTCGGTCTGTCGATCATGATCGCGGTAGGTCCGCAACAGTTCGACGAGCTGCTCGCCGGCGCCAACGAGATGGACCAGCACTTCCGCACCGCGCCGCTCGACAGGAACCTGCCGGTGCTGCTCGGCATGATCGGCATCTGGTATCGCAACTTCTTCGGCTCGCAGAGCTATCTGGTCGCGCCGTATTCGCAGGCGCTGCATTTCCTGCCGTCGTATCTGCAGCAGCTCGAAATGGAGAGCAACGGCAAGTCCGCGCGTCTCGACGCCGCGTTCGTCGACTATGCGACTTCCGCAGTCACGTGGGGCGAGCCGGGCACGAACGGTCAGCACGCGTTTTTCCAGATGCTGCACCAGGGCCCGACGATCGTGCCGATCGATTTCATCGCGCTGCTGACGCCCGAGCATCCGCTCGCGAGCCATCATCCGAAGCTGCTCGCGAACTGCTTCGCGCAGAGCGAAGCGTTGATGCTGGGTCGCACGCTCGAGGAAGCGAAGAAAGTGGCCGGCCCCGACAAGCCGGAACTCGCGCCGCACCTGACGTTCCCCGGCAACCGCCCCACCGCGACACTGCTGCTCGACGCATTGACCGCGCGCACGCTCGGCGCGCTGATCGCGCTTTATGAGCACAAGGTGCTGGTGCAGGCGTCGGTGTGGAACATCAATCCGTTCGATCAGTGGGGCGTCGAACTCGGCAAGATCCTCGGCAAGGTGGTCGAGGCCGATCTGGGCGCGGCGAGTGCCGACGTGAAGAAGCATGACTCGTCGACGTCGGCGCTGATCGCGCGGGCCCGGGCTGCGTTGAAGCGCTGAATGGAAGTCTGGAGCGCACGATAGCGGGCGATAACGCGCCACAAACAGAACGAAGCGGGCTACGGCCCGCTTTGTTTTTGCTTCGACGACGACATGCCCGAGGTACGCGAGCGCAAGCCCGCGATCCGCCGGACCATCAAGCGAGCCGCCCCGCTTCGATCGTCACCGTCGTATCGCAACGCCGCGCGAGTTCGATGTCGTGTGTCACGAGCACGAGCGTCGCGCCGTGCGCGCGATTCATCTCGAACATCAGATCGATCACCGCGTGGCCGGTGGCCGCGTCGAGACTGCCGGTGGGTTCGTCGGCGAACAGGATCGCCGGGCGCGTGACGAACGCGCGCGCGAGCGCGACGCGCTGCTGCTCGCCGCCCGACAGCAGCTTCGGATAATGACCGGTACGCTGCCCGAGCCCAACCTGTTCGAGCAGTTCACGCGCACGCGCGGCGGCCTCGCGTGTGCCGATGCCGCCTTGCAGTTCGAGCGGCAACGTGACGTTTTCGAGCGCGGTCAGATGCGGCATCAACTGAAACGACTGGAACACGAAGCCGACCGCGCCGCTTCGCAACGCGGCGCGGCCGTCTTCGTCGAGCTCGCCGAGTTCGCGCCCGAGCAGCCGAACCGAGCCCGCGCTAGCACTGTCCAATCCCGCGAGCAAGCCGAGCAGCGTAGACTTGCCCGACCCGGATGCACCGACGATCGCGACGCTGCTGCCGGCATCGATGGCAAGATCGATGTCATCGAGAATCGTCAGTTCGCCCGCAGCATCCTTAACCCTCTTGCACAAACCCCGCACTTCAATGACTGGATCAGTTCTGTTTGGCATGGTGAAGCGTAGGTTGAAAGTGCGCGCCATCGCCCCTCGCGCCGCGGCGCTGTCTGCGGCATTCGGCGCGACCATGATGGCCGCCGCGCTGGTTTCGTTACCGTTGCGGGCTCACGCGGCGAATACGCCCGAACCCGCGAAGCCGGTGATCGTCGTGCTCGGCGACAGCATCTCCGCTGAGTACGGGCTGCCCCGCGATACGGGCTGGGTCGCGTTGATGCGTCAGCGTCTGGCCGAAGAGCGCATCGATTATAGCGTCGCCAATGCGAGCATCAGCGGCGACACGACGAGCGGCGGACGCGCGCGTCTGCCCGCGCTGATGGAACGGCTCAAGCCGAGCATCGTGATCGTCGAGCTCGGCGCCAACGACGCGTTGCGCGGCGTGCCGCTCTCGACGACCGAGGACAACCTGCGCACGATCATCGAACAGGCGCAGCAAGGCCACGCGAAGGTCGTGCTCGTCGGCATGTACGTGCCGCCCAATTACGGCCCCGACTATACGCAAAAGTTCCACGACCTCTACGGCCAGCTGTCGAAGGAGTTCCATGTGCCGCTCGTGCCGTTTCTTCTCGCCGGCATCGCGGATAAACCGGACATGTTCCAGGCCGATCAGCTCCACCCGACGCAGCAGGCACAGCCGCTGCTACTCAACAACGTGTGGCCCGCTGTCAAGCCACTTCTTCGCACAAGTTCGCCGCACTGAAAGACCTGCTAACGACTTGTTTCCGGAACCTGGGGAACACGGATCGCCGAGCCGTTCGACATATGGGCAATCCCTGCGACCCGGCTCATTCTTGAGCGACTTCTGAGGAGATAACGTTGAAATATTTACCGTTAATCGCTTTGACCATTGCCATCTCGGCCTGCGCGGCTCAACCGCCGGCCGGCGTTCAGTCGGTGGGTCAAAGCCAGCAGCCGCCTCGCGCCGTCGCAACCTGCATCGCGCAGAAATGGGCGGATAGTTCGCAACAACAGGTGGTCTCGCAAACCATCCTCGCCAACGATCAGGCCATGGACGTCTACGTCCCGGGCCAGCAGCCGCCCAACGGCGCGGCCGCGGTGGTCCGTCCTTCGTATAGCGGCAAGGGCACGTGGGTCGGCTTTCGCGCCGGCGGCGCTGGCGGTGGCAACGCCACCGGCGCGATCAGCGGCTGTCTGTAAAGCTGCCACCTGGCTGTAGATAAAAAAAGCCCCGCAAATGCGGGGCTTGCTTCTGGACGAGCAGGTAATGCTTACTGCGGCTTACTAATCGGCCGGCTGGGCGGCGCTGTCGAGCGTACCGTAGAACTTCACCTTCGAGCGCTCGCGCAGCGCTTTCAGATAGGCTTCGGTCTGCGACTGCGCGTCCACCTGCGCGATCTGCTGCTGCGCGACAGCGAGATGCTGCGCGTCGGTGGCCGCGGGCTGCACGATCTGGTTCACGCGATAGATCGCATAGCCGTCGTCGCCGAGATCGACACCGACGTAGGCCGGCAACTTTTGCGCATCGACCTTGTAGATTGCGCTCAGTGCGGCAGGCGGCACGCCCTGCGCGTCATTGCGCGACACCTTCAGCGGCGACGAGAAACCGGCGGTCGCCTTCGACTTCTCGAACTCGGCCAGCTTTGCGACGCCGTCCTTGTGCGCTGCTTCGTTCGCCTGCACGGCGATCACCTTCTGACGCACCGCGTCCTTCACCGCGTCGAATGCGGGCACGGCAGCGGGCTTGTAGTCGGTCACGCGCGCGGCGATCAGCGTGTTGTTGCCGACGTCGATGGCCTGCGTATTGTTGTGCGCCGATACCGAGTCGTTCGCGAACACGGCTGCGAGGAACTTCGGGTTGTTCAGCGGGCTGTCGGGCGGCAGCTTCGGATCCGGCTGCGGCGTGACCGTCGCGGTCTGGATCTGCAGCTTGAATTTGTCAGCGGCCGGCTGCAGGCTCTTGGCCTTTTCATAGACGAGCGACGTGAAACCTTCCGAGCTGTCGGTGAACGCCTTGCTCGCCAGTTGCGTCTTCAGCTCCCTGGCGATCTGGTCCTTCACTTCGTCGAACGACTTCGTGACCGCCGGCTTTATATCGGTGACCTTGATGATGTGGAAACCGAAGTCGGTCTGGACGATGCCGCTGATTTCGTCCTTCTTCAGAGCGAACACCGCGTCGTCGAACGCCTGGCCGCCCGCGATCATGCCGCGGCCGAAGTAACCGAGATCGCCACCCTTCGATGCCGAACCCGGATCCTGCGAGTTCCGCTGCGCGATCTGCGCGAACTGGTCCGGATGCGCCTTGAGCTGCGCGAGCAACTCCTCGGCCTTCTGCTTCGCTTTGGCCTTGTCGGCCGCGCTCGCGTCCTTCGGTGCCGCGATCAGGATATGGCTCGCGCGCACTTCGCCTTCGGTGCGGAAGTGGGCGATGTTGTCGTCGTAGTACTTCTTCAGGTCCGCGTCGCTCGGCTGCACCGATGCGCTCAGCGCGGCCGGCGACATCACCAGGTACTGGATCGTCGCCGTAGCGGGCGTCGCGAAGTCGTTGCGATGCGCGTCGTAGTACGCTTGCAGTTGCGCATCGGTCGGCTGGATCTTCGCCGCGTAATCGTGCGGATGGAACGCGATGCCCTGCACTTCACGCTGCTGCTGCGCGAGCTCGGTCAAGTGCTGCGCGAGCGTCTTCGACGTGAACGCGCTCGCCTCGATGCTCGCGGGCAGTTGTTGCATAGCGAGGTTGTAGCGCACGCGCTCGTCGTACTGATCGGGCGTCATGCCCTGCATCGCGAGCAGTTGCTTGTAGCGGTCGAGGTCGATCGACCCGTCGGGATTCTTCAGCGACGAGATCACCGGATCGGACAGCAGCGCGCGGCGCACCGCTTCGTCCGATGCGCTCAGATGCAGACGCTGCGTTTCGTCGGCAAGCACACGCTGCTCGATCATGCCGTCGAGCATCTGGCGACGGCGCTCCGGCGTGTCGAACGACTTCATGTCGAACTTCGCGCCGAGCATCTGACGCCCGCGGTCGATCTGCTGGCGCATCGCGTCGTCGTATTCGACACGGGTGATCTTGTGACCGTTGACACTCGCGACGTTTGCACTTTCGTCAAAGAAGCCGCGGAAACCCTGAATACCCACGAAACCCAACCCCGGCAAAATGACGAGGATGAGCATGAGCATCATCAGGCGTTGGTGATTGCGGAAAAAATCGAGCATGCGTGAGGGGTGCCAAAAACAGAACGCCCGATCTTACAACAGCGGGCAACAAAAAAGGCGAACCGGAGTTCGCCTTTCGTGGATACTGGCGGAGTGGACGGGACTCGAACCCGCGACCCCCGGCGTGACAGGCCGGTATTCTAACCGACTGAACTACCACTCCTTATACTGCACTTTTGCGACTGGAAACACTGCAGCCGAATCTGAAACTGGTGGGTGCTGAGAGGCTCGAACTCCCGACCTACGCCTTGTAAGGGCGCCGCTCTACCAACTGAGCTAAGCACCCGTTTCCTGATTCAGTGCTTGATGTGTTTTCTGCCTTGCCGCTGCCCTCCCCGTGAATCGTTCATGCAGTCGGGTTAAGCAATTCCTCAAGCAACAAGCGCACTAGTTTAGCGCATCCTTCAGAGCTTTGCCAGGCCTAAATTTAGGAACTTTTGCTGCCTTGATTTTGATCGCGGCGCCCGTGCGCGGATTGCGTCCGGTGCGCGCGGTGCGCTTGCCGACCGCGAACGTGCCAAAGCCGACCAACGTCACAGATCCGCCCTTCTTCAACGTGTTTTTGACGCCCGCGATGACTGCATCGAGCGCACGGCCCGCCGCGGCCTTCGAAATGTCGGCTTGCTGTGCGATGTGATCGATCAATTCCGTCTTGTTCATTCAAACCCCCGTGAATGTTTATTGGCAATCGTGACAGTGCTTTCCAGCACCTCCCGCCACGCGGCCGGCGCGAACGCCAGGCCGCCTCATTAGAAGCGGCCGAAACCCTTGTGTCAACCGGGGTTGAGCCTGATCGGCGTTATTTTAGAGGGGCGCTTTTGTCACAGTATGTTGCAGCGGAAAGGCTGACGATGCGGCCTGGCGACGAAGCCGCGCGGGCAAAAAAAACCCGCGGCTCTTGACCGCGGGTTTTCTGCTTCAGCGAACGACACCGCTGCAGAATGCTTTGGCGTCAGCGCATTCTGATGCGCATCGAACCTTAGTGCTTGACGACGTCCGTCGCGGCATCCTTGCCCGGCTCAGCCCCAACCGGCGCCGAGGGCTTCGGTTCTTCTTCCGGTAACGCCTGCGGTACACGCTCGAGCGCAAGTTCGAGCACCTTGTCGATCCAGCGGACCGGCACGATTTCGATCGCGTTCTTCACGTTGTCCGGAATCTCCGTCAAGTCCTTGACGTTTTCTTCCGGAATCAGCACCAGCTTGATGCCACCGCGATGCGCCGCCAGCAGCTTTTCCTTCAGGCCGCCGATCGGCAGAACTTCGCCACGCAGCGTGATTTCGCCCGTCATCGCGACATCGGCGCGCACCGGAATACCGGTCAACACCGACACCAGCGCGGTCGTCATCGCGATACCAGCCGAAGGACCATCTTTCGGCGTTGCGCCTTCCGGCACGTGGATGTGAATGTCCTGCTTCTCGAACGCTTCGTCCTTGATGCCAAGACGACGCGAACGCGAACGCACGACCGAGCGCGCCGCTTCGACGGATTCCTTCATCACGTCGCCGAGCGAACCCGTGCGGATCACATTGCCCTTGCCCGGCATCACCGCGGCTTCGATGGTCAGTAGATCGCCGCCCACTTCCGTCCACGCGAGACCCGTGACCTGGCCCACCTGATTTTCCTTCGCGGCCAGACCGAAGTCGTACTTGCGCACGCCGAGGAACGTGTCGAGGTTGCTGCCGTCGACCTTCACCGCGCCTTCCGCCTTCTTCAGCAGAAGCATCTTCACGACCTTGCGGCAGATCTTCGAAATTTCACGCTCGAGCGAGCGAACGCCCGCTTCGCGCGTGTAGTAACGAATGATGTCGCGGATCGCAGTTTCCGTCACATCGACCTCGCCATCCTTGAGGCCGTTGTTCTTCTTCTGCTTCGGCAGCAGATAACGCTGCGCGATGCTGACCTTCTCGTCTTCCGTATAACCAGACAGACGAATCACTTCCATCCGGTCGAGCAGCGGCGGCGGAATGTTCAGCGAGTTCGACGTCGCCACGAACATCACGTCCGACAGATCGAAGTCGACTTCGACGTAGTGGTCGGCGAACGTGTGGTTCTGTTCCGGATCGAGCACTTCCAGCAGGGCCGACGACGGATCGCCGCGGAAATCCTGACCCATCTTGTCGACTTCGTCGAGCAGGAAGAGCGGATTGCGCACGCCGACCTTGGTCAGGCTTTGCAGGATCTTGCCCGGCATCGAACCGATGTACGTGCGACGGTGGCCACGAATCTCGGCTTCGTCACGCACGCCGCCCAATGCCATGCGCACGAACTTGCGGTTCGTCGCGCGCGCGATCGACTGACCGAGCGAAGTCTTACCGACGCCCGGAGGCCCCACGAGGCACAGGATCGGCGCCTTGACCTTGTCGACACGTTGCTGGACCGCGAGATACTCGAGAATGCGTTCCTTCACTTTCTCGAGACCGAAGTGGTCTTCGTCGAGCACGCGCTCCGCATTCGACAGGTCGTTGTTGACCTTGCTCTTCTTGCGCCACGGCAAGCCGATCAGCGTGTCGATGTAGTTGCGCACGACCGTCGCTTCCGCCGACATCGGTGACATCAGCTTGAGCTTCTTCAGCTCGGCGTCGGCCTTCTTCTTCGCTTCCTTCGGCATGCGGGCGGCCGTGATGCGCTTCTCGAGTTCTTCGAGATCCGCACCTTCTTCGCCTTCGCCGAGTTCCTTCTGGATCGCCTTGACCTGTTCGTTCAGGTAGTACTCGCGCTGACTCTTCTCCATCTGACGCTTCACGCGCCCGCGGATACGCTTTTCGACCTGCAGGATGTCGATCTCGGCTTCGAGTTGCGCGAGCAGATGCTCGAGCCGCTCGATCACCGGGAACATCTCGAGGATGTGTTGCTTCTGGTCGAGCTTGAGCGGCAAATGCGCCGCGATCGTGTCGGCGAGACGCCCTGCCTCGTCGATACCCGACAGCGAGGTCAGGATCTCCGGCGGGATCTTCTTGTTCAGCTTCACATACTGGTCGAACTGCGACACGATCGCGCGACGCAGCGCTTCGGTTTCAGCGCTGTCGGCGTGGTCAGGTTCGAGCGGCATGACTTCGCACGAGAACTGCGTTTCCTGTTCTTCGATGGAAAGCGTCTTCGCGCGCTGCAAGCCTTCGACGAGCACCTTCACGGTACCGTCGGGCAGCTTCAGCATCTGCAGGATGTTGGCGATACACCCTACTTCGTACATGTCCTTTTCGGTCGGCTCATCTTTCGCAGCCGTCTTCTGGGCGACGAGCATGATGTGCTTGCCGCCTTCCATCGCTGCTTCGAGAGCCTTGATCGACTTCGGGCGGCCTACGAAGAGCGGAATCACCATGTGCGGGAAAACGACTACGTCGCGCAGCGGGAGCAGCGGCAGCGTAATGCGTTCCGGCGGGAGGAGTTGGGTTCCTGACATTTCATTTCCCCATGAGTGGAATCAGTTCGTTCGATAGGTGAGGCCAGCAGAAAATTTTGCAAGCCTCCGCGTGTGGGAAAAGTTCAGTGACTCCGAAGGTTCAGTGACTCCATAGTTGAGAACAACCAGCCTGACCACACGATAAACGAAAAAGCCGTTCACGTCGCCATGAACGGCCTTTTTGCAGAACTCGAAAGCCGATCAGTTCGAACCCGCGACCTTCGGCGCGTCTTCGTAGATCAGCAGCGGTTTGCCGTCGCCGTCGATAACGTTGTCGTCGATGATGACCTTGCTGACACCTTTCATTTGCGGAAGGTCGTACATGACATCAAGCAACGCCTGTTCCAGAATCGAACGCAGGCCCCGCGCGCCCGTCTTGCGGCGGATCGCCTTGCGCGCGACGGCCTGCAACGCGGCCGGACGGATTTCGAGCTCGACGCGCTCCATGCTGAACAGCTTGTGATACTGCTTGACCAGCGCATTCTTCGGTTCGACGAGAATCTTCATCAGCGCCGCTTCGTCGAGCTTGCCGAGCGTGGCGACCACCGGCAGACGGCCGATCAGCTCCGGAATCAGGCCGAATTTGATCAGATCTTCCGGCTCCACTTCGCGCAGCACTTCGCCGGCGTCGCGGTCCTGCTTGCTCTTCACGCTCGCGCCGAAACCGATGCCGGTCTTCTCGGTGCGATCGACGATGACCTTCTCGAGGCCGTCGAACGCACCGCCGCAGATGAACAGGATGTTCGTCGTATCGACCTGGATGAAGTCCTGGTTCGGATGCTTACGGCCACCTTGCGGCGGCACCGACGCCATCGTGCCTTCGACCAGCTTCAGCAGAGCCTGCTGCACACCCTCGCCCGACACGTCGCGCGTGATGGACGGGTTGTCGGACTTGCGACTGATCTTGTCGATTTCGTCGATGTAGACGATGCCGCGCTGAGCCTTGTCCACCTCGTAATTACAATTCTGCAGCAGCTTCTGAATGATGTTCTCGACGTCTTCGCCGACATAGCCGGCTTCCGTCAGCGTGGTCGCGTCGGCGATCACGAATGGCACGTTCAGAAGGCGCGCGAGCGTCTGCGCAAGCAGCGTCTTGCCGGAGCCGGTCGGGCCGATCAGCAGGATGTTGCTCTTGGACAGCTCGATTTCATCCTTCTTGTCGAGATGCTTGAGGCGCTTGTAGTGGTTGTAGACCGCGACCGCGAGGATCTTTTTCGCGCGCTCCTGACCGATCACGTACTGGTCGAGAATTTCGCGGATTTCCTGCGGGGTCGGCAGATCGGACTTGGACAAGCCGGCCTCGATGCCCGCGCCTGCAGCCTCGTCACGAATGATTTCGTTGCACAGATCGATACATTCGTCGCAGATGAATACCGACGGGCCAGCAATCAGTTTCTTGACCTCATGCTGGCTCTTGCCGCAAAACGAGCAATACAACAGCTTTTCGCTGTTAGAACCTTTCTTGTCCGCCATAGATGTGTGAGCCTCCGGACACCGGATTAGATAATACGCCGTTTGCCCCCGCCACGCAGTTTGGGCGCGGCAGGGCTAGTGAGCACGATAACGGCGCTTGCCGCAGACGCCCGGACGGAAGTTGAACATTCACAACCGACCCGATGACGGTTTTGCCGCAACAGTGGGCAAAACAGCATGGCAAAACCGTACCAGATCAGGGACGCTTGTGCGCCACCTGGTCGACGAGGCCGTACGCCTGCGCGTCATCGCCGGACATGAAATTGTCACGGTCGGTGTCACGCGCGATACGTTCGACCGGCTGACCGGTGTGGTGCGCGAGCAGATGATTCAGCCGATCCTTCAGGTACAGGATTTCACGCGCCTGGATTTCAATGTCCGATGCCTGGCCGCGCGCGCCGCCGAGCGGCTGATGAATCATCACGCGCGAATTCGGCAGCGCGAAACGCTTGCCCTTAGCACCGGCCGCGAGCAGGAACGCGCCCATGCTCGCCGCAAGCCCCATGCACAGCGTCGAGACGTCCGGCTTGATGAACTGCATCGTATCGTAGATCGCCATACCGGCAGACACGGAGCCGCCCGGACTGTTGATGTAGAAGTAGATGTCCTTGTCCGGATTCTCGCTTTCGAGAAACAGCATCTGCGCAACCACCAGATTGGCCGTCTGGTCGTTCACTTCGCCCACGAGGAACACGATGCGTTCCTTCAGCAGACGCGAATAAATATCATACGAGCGCTCGCCCCGGCCGCTCGTTTCCACGACGATCGGCACCAGACCGAGTGCCTGCGCTTCGAGATCCCGGGACGACTGGGAGGTCAACGTGTCCAGCATTTGGGCGCGAAAGGTCATGCAATGGATCCTTGTCTGGAAATATTCTGAATATTAGCTGCTGGACACAGGTTGGTGCGACGAGCCCGTATTCAAGTGCCGTCTTCGTGTGCGCCGCACGACCGGATCCGGTACGTCACACAGATTCATGGCACAAAAAAACGGCGTGCGGGCCGTCGGTCGCTCCGACAGCCGGCACGCCGTTGCAGCGACGCTTACGCTTGCGCCGTTGCGCTTGCCAGTTCCTCGAAGCTCACTTCCTTGTCCGTCACCTTGGCCTTGCTGAGGACGAAGTCGACGACGTTGGCTTCAACGACATACGCTTCCATTTCAGCAAGACGTTGCTGGTTGGAATAATACCAGCGGACGACTTCCTTCGGGTCTTCATAGCTTTTCGCGAATTCATCGACTTCGGCACGGATCTGCTCGGGCTTCGCCTGCAGTTCGTTCGCCTTCACCAGTTCGGCCAGCACGAGACCCAGCTTGACGCGGCGCTCGGCCTGCTCCTTGAACATCGCGGCCGGGATCGGCGCGTCCTTCGCGTTCGGCACGCCGCGCTGTTCCAGATCCTGGCGAGCCATCGCGACGAGGCGCTCCTGATCCTGCTCGATCAGCGCGTTCGGGACGTCGAGCTCCGAGATTTTCAGCAGTGCGTCCATCACCTGGTTCTTGACGATGGCTTGCGTGCGCCGCTTCGCTTCGCGCTCGAGGTTGTCCTTGATTTCAGCGCGCATCTTGGTCAGATCGCCGTCTTCGATGCCGAGCGATTTCGCGAATTCGCCGTCGACTTCCGGCAAATGCGGCCATTCGATCTTCTTCATCGTGATCGTGAATTGCGCCGTCTTGCCCGCCACTTCCTTGCCGTGGTAGTCGTCCGGGAACTTCAGGTCAAATTCCTTCGCTTCGCCGACCTTCAAGCCGAGCGCCGCTTTTTCGAATTCCGGCAGCATGCGGCCTTCGCCGAGGATGAAGCCGAAGTCTTCGGCGCTACCGCCCTGGAATGCTTCACCGTCGATCTTGCCGACGAAGTCGACCGTCACGCGGTCGCCGTCTTTGGCGGCCGTGTCCGCGCCGCCGTCGCCGTGCTCGCCTGCCTCGCCGCGAGCGTGGAAGTGCACGCGCTGTTTGCGCAGGATGTCCAGCGTGCGGTCGATTTCCGCTTCGCTGATGCTGGTCATGGTGCGCTCGATTTCAGCCGTGGCGACGTCGCCCAGCTTCACTTCCGGATACACCTCGAAGGTCGCGTCGAACGCGTAGCTGCCTTCACCAGCGTCGGTCTTCGGCGCGAAGCTCGGCTGACCCGCGACACGCAGGTTTTCGGTGCGGCTGATGTCGAAAAATTCCTTGCCGACCTTGTCGCTCAGCACTTCGGCTTCCACCTGGCCCGAATACTGTTGCGTCACCATCTTGAGCGGCACCTTGCCCGGGCGGAAACCCGGCATGCGCACGTTCTTCGCGAGTTGACGGATACGCGAATCCACTTCCTTCTGCACGGCATCCTTCGGCAGGGAAATCGTCACGCGGCGTTCGAGCTTGCCGAGGTTTTCAACAACGTTAGCCATGGCTTCAATCGTCCTAAAATTATTCGAGCGAATCAGTTATCTTCTCCGTGCTGCCCGTCGATGTCGCTTCGCATCGATTTGCGCCGATTGCATCGATCACGCACCTGCGCCGCGGGCTTGCAGGCCGTCGGCAGCACGGTTGAGTCCAAAGAGCCCAATATTTTAGCAAACTATTTGCGCGCCTAGCCGGGATTCGATGATTGCATCGAGTTTTCCCTGCATTCCGGGCGTTTTGAGGGCCATTTTCGATTAGTTTTGACACAGTGAGCGCGATTTGCCGCTGGCATCGCTATCCGGTTAGCGTCGTGCGTTCCTCGGCGCTCTTTCGTCATGCAACAGAACGTTCGCGTGGACGCTCGCACCCGCTCGCGGCCGACGCGTCGTGGCGGCGATCCCGCCTATGCCTTTCGACATATTCAGCCGACGCCCCCATGCTGATAAGCTAACGCACTCGGTCGGGCCGCCACCGCCGGTCACCAGCAGCCGGTCGCTTCATCCGCTCCAGCAACCGCTTACAACGACTCAAACCTCTCAGAGACACCATGCCGAATTCGTCGTCCTCGCCTGTCGTCGTCATCGCTCCCGATTCATTCAAAGGCTCGCTCAGCGCGGAACAGGTCGCGCAGGCGATCGCATCCGGCGTCCAGCGCGCACGCCCCGACGCGAGCGTGCGCATCTGTCCGATGGCCGACGGCGGCGAAGGCACGCTCGACGCAATGCTCACGAGCGGCGGCGAGCGCCGCACGCTTAGCGTGCGCGGCGCGGCCGGTCCGACGCGCGCAGCGCTGACGGGCCTGCTCACGGACGGCGGCGCCATCATCGAAACGGCGGAAATCGTCGGCATTACGGACCTCGTCGGCATGGGCGTGCCGGTCGAGGCGCGCAGCACGCGCGGCATGGGCGAAGCGATTCGCGCGCTGCTTGATGCCGGCGTGCGGCGCTTTTTCGTCGCGCTCGGCGGCAGCAGCACGAACGACGGCGGCGCCGGCCTGCTGACCGGCCTCGGCTTGCAACTGTTCGACGCGCAAGGCAACGTACTCGAAGGCACACCCGAGCAGCTTGCGCGCGTGGCGCGGGTCGATGCGTCGCTGCTCGACGCGCGGCTTGCCGACACGCAGTTCGTCGGCATGTCGGACGTCGACAATCCGTTGACCGGCGCGCACGGCGCGACCGCGATCTTCGGTCCGCAAAAAGGCGTGAAGCCAGAACAGGTCGCGCCGATCGACGCGGCGCTCGCGCGCTTCGCCGATCTGCTCGAAGCCGCGCTCGGCCGCACGGCGCGTGACCTGCCGGGCGCGGGCGCGGCGGGCGGCCTCGGCTTCGCATTGCACATGCTCGGCGCGCAGTTCGAGCCGGGCGCGGAAACCGTCGCGCGGCAAATCGGCCTCGACGCCGCGCTCACGGGCGCCAACTGGCTGATCACCGGTGAAGGCCGTTCCGACGTACAGACGCTGCACGGCAAGGCGCCGTTCATCGCCTGCGCGCATGCGCGTGCCGCGGGCGTGCCCGCCACGCTGCTGTCCGGCGCGATCGACCCCGCCGCGCTGCCGCGTCTTGCAGAATACTTCGGCGGCTGCTTTTCTCCGGCGCCGGGGCCGATCACGCTCGACGTCGCGATTCGCGACGCGGCGCGCCTGCTCGCCAACGAAGCCGAGCAGCTGACGCGCCTGAAATACGGCGTGCGTTGACCCGCGAAACGGTTGCCGCAACAATCACAGCGCCACGACCGTTCCACTCATCACGGGGTGACCATGAAGGACTCCGCCAAAGCCGGGCTCGAGCAGTTCCTCACGTATCGTCTGCATGTACTGAACAAACTGGCCGAGCGCGGCATCAGCGCGCGCTACGCGGCGAAGCTCGACGTGACGCTGCCCGAAGCGCGGGTGATTGCGACGGTGGGATCGTTCGGACCGTTCTCGATCATGGAGTTGGCACGCCATGCCAATCTCGACAAAAGCCAGGCGAGTCGCGCGGCCGAAGCGCTGATCCGGCAGGGACTCGTGCAGCGCGAAGCGAGCGCCGCGGACGGCCGCGTCGTGCTGGTCTCGCTGACGCAGGAAGGCCGCGCGCTGTATCGCAAAGTGATGCCGATCGCGCGCAAGTGGAACGGCGATATGTTCGACTGCCTCGACGAGGAGGAAAGGGCCGCGTTCGGCGCGGCGCTCGACAAGGTGATCCGTGCCATGAACGCGCGGGAGTGATAGCGCGCGGCGAACCGGCCGTGTTTGAAAAGCGCCGTTTCACGGCATTTGGCGGCGCGTGTCAAAATTGAGCCTCGGTCAACGCGCCTTCACCCTCTTTTTCATCCAGGGACGTTTCAGTGGACATCAACAAACAGGTCGCGGCACTCACCGCGTCGGAACTCCAGACCGCCGGCGCGAGCCAGGCGACCGCGATCGCGGTCAGCGTCGTGCTGCGTCATCTTCGTTCGCCGGAACTGGCGAAACTGCTGTCGTCGGCATTTGAAAATCATCAGGCGGTGATGCTGCAAACGCCGTGGCCGGACCAGATGCTGCAGGCGTTCGAGTCGACGCGCCGTTTCCTCGAAGGCGCCGCGCAAGCGGAATTGCCGGGCTCGCAGGAAGCGCCGGGAACGCCGGGAACGCCGGGTGCCTGAGTCGCGCGGTCGCGATGAAAGGCAGCGGAGCAACACTGAGGCCTTTCAGAAGACCGCGCAAAAAAGAAAAAACCCCGTCGGTCCAAAAACTTGACGGGGTTTTTCTCGACTACCAATAAGTGGTGCGAGGGAGGGGACTCGAACCCCTACACCCTTGCGGGCGTCAGGACCTAAACCTGGTGCGTCTACCAATTTCGCCACCCTCGCAGCCGGGTACGCCGCAATGCGTCGCGCCCGATTGTCCTGTGCACTTCCAAGCGCGCTGAACACGTGCCCGAAAGCGTAAGCGCGAGATTCTAACCGATTGATTCGCGCTTGTCTGCACCCGGCGGTATCTGCGCGCGCGACGCCGATGCTACAATTTTCGGCTCGTCGAGACGGGCGCCGCGACGGACGTCGGCGCCCTTCTCGCCAGTCCTTCCCCACACTCTCATCCCGTGAATTTCGACGACTATTGCCAGCAGAAAGCGGCGCCCCCAGGATCGAGCACCTACTATGCGCTTCGCC
The DNA here is from genome assembly GCF_050436505.1 of Paraburkholderia sp. CI3. NCBI lineage: Bacteria > Pseudomonadati > Pseudomonadota > Betaproteobacteria > Burkholderiales > Burkholderiaceae > Paraburkholderia > Paraburkholderia sp. CI3. The sequence continues at coordinate 702,187 of NZ_JBNDMI010000004.1, read as the reverse complement.
AGGCGCGCGCCGCCAGTCAGCCGCTGTTGACGGCGCTCTTCGCATTGCGTCGCGAGTTCGAGGAAACGGTCAAGGAGACGAGCGATCCGGCGGTCGGCCGCACGAAGCTCGCGTGGTGGCAGAAAGAAATCGCCGCGCTGGCCGCCGGCTCGCCGTCGCATCCGGTGTCCAAGGCACTCGCGGCCTATCTGCCCGACGCGCAGGCCGAATATCCGGCTCTGCAGGAACTGCTCGCGGGCTTCGAGATGGATCTCGACCAGGCACGCTATCTCGACTATCCGAACCTGCGGCGCTATGTGCATGGTGTCGGTGGCAATTTTGCGTCGCTGGTGTCGCGCGCGGCTGCAACCGGATCGGCCGACAATGCCGCGCATGGGTCGGCGTGGGCCGCTCCGCTCGGCGAGGCGCTGATGCTCGCGCAGTTCGTCGCCGAAACCGGCAACGATGCCCGGCATGGCCGCATCTACGTTCCGATCGACGAGATGCAACGCTACAACGTCACCGCCGCCGATCTGATCAACCGCAAATACACCGACGCTTTCACCGAGCTGATGCGGTTCGAAACGAATCGCGCGCGCGACGCGGTGCAGACCGCGCTCGCCGCGGTGCCCGCCAGCGCGCGGCGCGCGCAGCGCACGCTGCTCGCGCTCGCAGCGCTCGCGTTGGCGTTGCTCGATGAAATCGAGCGCGACGGTTATCACGTGCTGCATCAACGCATCGCGTTGACGCCGATCCGCAAGCTATGGATCGCGTGGCGCGCGAAGTAGCCTGACAGCCGGGCGCGTCGATTCGCGCCCAGCGCCCAGCGCTCACGCCCGCAGCAACGGCAGCGGCTCGAACCGCTGCTGCAGAGTCGCAGGCGCGTCCAACCCCCACCAGGGCCCGAGCACCGTCGCATAAAGCTGGCGAAAATCCACGCCGACCGGCAGGTTGCCATTCCCCTCGAGCCGCGCAAGCATCGGCGGCACGCCAAACAAACCTCCCTGCACGCGACCGCCCGTCACGAAGTGCGGCGCCACCGTGCCGTGATCGGTGCCGTTGCTCTGGTTCTCGCGCGGACGGCGCCCGAATTCCGCGTATGTCATCACGAGCGTATCGTTCCACCGGCCCTATTCAGCGTGTCCCAAGCGGCCAGCACCTGCATTGCCGTTTTGATCGAACTGCCGAACGCGCCGCCCGGAAACGCGGTCTTCAACTGAGGCTGCCCTTGCGTCGCACGCAGACGACCGGCCGGTTTCACGATGTCGTTTTCGACGTCGAGAATAGGCGCGAGCGCGGGATTGCGCTCGTGCAAGGACACTGGCGTCGCGAATCGAGAGGCCCTGACGAACTGCGCGGGATTGACCAGCGCGATCGCGCGCGCGCCGTTTGCGAGCGGCCCCATTTCGGCGCTGTCGATCACGACGCCGTCGGCCGCGAAACCGATGGGCACCGGCCTCATCGCGAACCCGCGCGTGAGCCAGCCGTCGCGCAGATATTGGTCGGAGCGTGACGCGGTGTCCCAGATGTCGATCGAACGGAAATGCGACAGGTTCGGCTGCGCATAGCTGACGCCCTGCACGATCGCGAGCTGCCGGCTGCGCCAGAGCGGCATCGGCGGCTCCAACGCGGGATGCAGCGCGGTGCGCTCGTCGAGCTGGATCATCTGTTCGCGTTTGATGCCGATGTTTTTGCGCAGCACGAGGTACGCAGGATCGGCAAACGGGATCACGGTGTTCAAACCGTCGCTGCCGCCTTCAGCGTCGAACTGTTGATCCAGGACGCGCCGCCCGGCCATCCTTTGACGTTCGGCGGATAGAACAGGTTCTCGCCGAGCGCGCGTATCTGCGCGGCGAACGGCGCCGTGTCGTCGTAGCCGACAGCGAATGCGCGCAGCGCGCCGATCACGAACTCGACCGGCGACTTCACCAGCACCCCGCGATTGCCATCGCTCCAGAACGCATCGCTGAGAAAAGAGCGCGCGTAGCGTCACCTCGATGTCATAACCGCTCGCGCGAAACTGCATGGCGATCGGCTCGACGCGTGCCGGGTCCGGCGTGTCGGAGATGTGACGCTGATCCGGCGTCCATGCGTTGCGCTCGGCGCGCGTTGGGATCGGCTCGAATACAGTCGGGAGGTCGCGATATCGCTTCGCGGCGCGCGCTCGTGAGTGCAACGGGATTTTTCACGCGGCAATGCGCGCGCTGGGATTAACGCTTGTACAACTCGCGCACGGCGTCTTCGATGTGCTGACGCAACAGCCGACGCTCCTCGGGCGTCATATGCCCGTCGCGGCGATGTTGATCGAGATCGGGGGGAACCGCGGTGCGCAGCATCGCGTCAGAGGCAGGGCGATCGATGCTCGGGTTGTGGCGGCTGGTTCTGCCATTGCCCGAGCGGGGCGCATGCTCGCTCGCCGCTCTATCCGCGGACGGCTGCGCATGAGCGAGCGTCGGGCCCAGTGTGCCTGCCAGCGTACCGGCAACCGCCAGCGCAATCACGCTCAGGCGCACGTTTGGCCAAACCCCTCCCTTCATGTTGTTCCCTTCGTGGCGCGGCAACCGGCTACCTCAGATGCGTATACAAACCCCGGTAACAGCCGGGTGCGAGAGTTTTGTCGAGTGAAGTATCCACCGAACAGCCGCATTCAGTAAAGCAGTCTAAACGCGCATACTTTACGTCGCGCCACACCGCGGGTAAATTTTGTAACCGACTGTAACCCCAGAAATGGTGTAACCGCGCACCACTTTCTAATCGCGCTAAGATGCCGACCATGGAAACCAAAAACCCTTCGAAAATCCTCGTCGTCGACGACGATCCACGCCTGCGCGATCTTCTGCGCCGCTACCTCGGCGAACAAGGCTTCAACGTCTACGTCGCCGAAAATGCGCCGTCAATGAACAAGCTCTGGGTGCGCGAGCGCTTCGATCTGCTGGTGCTCGATCTGATGCTGCCCGGTGAGGACGGCCTGTCGATCTGCCGGCGACTGCGCGGCAGCAACGACCGCACGCCGATCATCATGCTGACGGCCAAGGGTGAGGATGTCGATCGCATCGTCGGCCTCGAGATGGGTGCCGACGACTATCTGCCCAAGCCGTTCAATCCGCGCGAACTGGTCGCGCGCATTCACGCGGTGCTGCGTCGCCAGTCGCCGTCCGAGTTGCCGGGTGCGCCGTCCGAGACCACCGAGGTCTTCGAGTTCGGCGAGTTCGCGCTGAATCTCGCCACCCGCACGCTGACCAAGGCCGGCCAGGAAATTCCGCTCACCACCGGTGAATTCTCGGTGCTGAAGGTATTCGCGCGTCATCCGCGTCAGCCGCTGTCGCGCGAAAAGCTGATGGAACTCGCACGCGGGCGCGAATACGAGGTCTTCGACCGCAGCCTCGACGTGCAGATCTCGCGTCTGCGCAAGCTGATCGAGCCGGATCCGGGCAGCCCGCGCTTCATTCAGACCGTGTGGGGCCTCGGCTACGTCTTCATCCCCGACGGTGCAGCCTGAGTTTGTGCTCCGTTTTCGTTTCTGTGTCACATAAGAAGGGCCCATGCGGATCGACCGGCGCCTCCTGACGCTCGCGTTCGGCGGCCTTTTCTGGCGGACCTTTCTGCTGATCGCGCTGTTGATCGCAGTCAGTCTCGCCGCGTGGTTCCAGAGCTTTCGCGTGATCGAACGGGAGCCGCGCGCGCAGCGCGTGGCTCTGCAACTCGTCGCGATCGTCAAGCTCACGCGCACCGCACTCCTCTATTCCGATCCCGACCTGCGGCGCGCGCTGCTGCAGGATCTGGAGAGCAACGAAGGGGTGCGCGTGTACCCGCGCGAAGCCACCGACAAATACAAACTCCAGCCCGACGAATCGTTGAATCGCCTGATCGAGCACGACATCCGCGGCCGTCTCGGCGACGACACCATAATCGCGCAGAGCGTCAACGATATCAACGGCGTATGGATCAGCTTCAAGATCGACGACGACGATTACTGGGTCGCGCTCGACCGCGATCAGCTCGACAACGCCACCGGCCTGCAATGGGCCGGCTGGGGCGTGTTCGCGCTCGCGCTGTCGCTGTTCGGCGCGGCATTCATCACGAGTCTGGTGAACCGGCCGTTCGCGCGTCTGGCGATGGCCGCGCGCCGGGTCGGCTCGGGGCAATCGCCCGAGCCGCTGCCCGAGCGCGGCATGGGTGTGGCCGCCGAAACCAATCGAAGCTTCAACCAGATGGTGCGCGACCTCGAACAGCTCGAGGCGGACCGCGCGCTGATGCTCGCGGGCATCTCGCACGATCTGCGCACGCCGCTCGCGCGGCTGCGGCTCGAGACCGAAATGAGCCCGTCCGATCAGGCCACCAAGGACGCGATGGTCGACGACATCGAGCAAATGGACATGATCATCGGCCGCTTCCTCGACTACGCGCGTCCCGTTCAGCGTGTGCCGGAACCGGTGGACCTCTCGGTGATCGCGAGCGAACTCGCCGCACGCATGCAAAGCGAGGACAGCATGCGGCTGATCACGCGGCTCGCTCCGTCGGCGGTGATCGAGGCCGATGAAACCGACATGCGTCGCGTGGTCGGCAATCTGCTCGAGAACGCGCGCAAATATGGCCTCAGCGACGGCGACGGTGTGCCGCACGTAATTCTCGAAACGCGCGTGTCGCACTCGCGCGTCGAACTCTCGGTGGTCGACGAAGGCCCCGGCATTCCCGAAGACCAGCTCGCGCTCGTCACGCGGCCGTTCTATCGCGTGAATTCGGCGCGCACCCAGGCCAACGGCACGGGCCTCGGCATGGCGATCGTGCAGCGGCTCGTCGCCCGTTATCGCGGCGCGCTGCGGCTGCGCAACCGCTCGCCCGGACCCGGGCTTGAAGTGACGATCGAGTTTCCGCTCGCGAGAAGCGCGTGAGCCGACGACGCGCGGCACCGCGCGCCGTCGCCATTCGAAACACGCCGCTTGTTGCGACTTCCGAAGGAGCCTTTGCATGAAAACCGTTGGCGATAAACTCGAAGCGTTCACCGTCATTGCTGCCAAGCCGGGCTTCAACCATCACGAAGAACACGGCGTCTCGGCGTTCGAATACATCACCGAGCAGTCGTTTCGAGGCAAATGGAAAATCATTTACTTCTATCCGAAGGATTTTTCGTTGGTCTGCCCGACGGAAATCGTCGAATTCAGCAAGCTCGTCAAGGAGTTCGAGGACCGCGAGGCCGTGCTGCTCGGCGGCAGCGTCGACAATGAATACGTGAAGCTCGCATGGCGCCGCGAGTACAAGGAGCTCGACAGGCTCAACCACTACTCGTTCGGCGACGTGAAAGGCGAGCTGATCGACCAGCTCGGCGTGCGCGACAAGGAAGCGGGCGTCGCGCTGCGCGCGACCTTTATCGTCGATCCGGACAACACGATCCAGCACGTGTCGGTCAACAATCTGTACGTGGGCCGTAATCCCGAAGAAGTGCTGCGCATCCTCGACGGCCTGCAAACGGACGAGCTGTGTCCGAGCAATCGGACGATTGGCGGCGCGACGCTGTAAGCGGCACCGCCCGTCACCCAAACAAAAATCCCGTTCAGCTCCTGACCAACAACACCGCGGCCTGCGCCTCGATGCCCTCGCCGCGGCCGAGATAACCGAGCTTCTCGTTCGTCTTTGCCTTGACGTTCACGCGCTCGATCGGCAGACCGAGGTCCGCCGCGATATTGGCGCGCATCCCTTCGATATGCGGTGCGAGCTTCGGCGCCTGCGCGATCACGCTGCTGTCGACGTTGCCGATCGCAAAGCCGGCCGCCTTCACGCGCGCCACGCATTCGCGCAGCAGCACGCGGCTGTCGGCGCCGGCGAACTTCGCGTCGGTATCGGAGAAGTGGCGGCCGATATCGCCCAACGCGGCCGCGCCGAACAGCGCGTCGGTGATCGCGTGCAGCAGCACATCCGCGTCCGAGTGACCGAGCAGCCCGCGCTCGTACGGAATCGTCACGCCGCCGATGATCAACGCGCGTCCCGGCACCAGCGCATGCACGTCGTAGCCTTGCCCAATTCTGAAATCCATGTGCGTCACGTCCTCAAGTGCTGAAGCTTTTAAAGCTTCTTTAAAGCCTTTCTAAATCTTTCCAATGTGCCCAGGCGCGGTCTCACGAACCGGCGGGGCGGCTCAGAATCGCCTCGGCCAGATCGAAATCTTCCGGATACGTGACCTTGAAGTTACGCAGGCTGCCTTGCACGAGCTTCGGCGCGTGGCCCGACCATTCGATCGCGCTCGCCTCGTCGGTCAGTTCGTGGCCGTCGGCCTGCGCGCGCAGGATCGCCTCGCGCAGCATGCCGATGCGGAACATCTGCGGCGTCTGCGCCTGCCACAAGCCGTCACGCGCTTCGGTATGGGCGATGCGGCCATCGGCCGACGCGCGGTCGATACGCTTCAAGGTATCGGCGACCGGCAACGCCATGATGCCGCCGACCGCATCGTCCTTGAGCGAACCGATCAGCGTGCGGATCAGCGCCGGCGTGATGCCCGGCCGGGCCGCGTCGTGCACGAGCACCCAGTCGGCGTCGTGGGCGCCGAACTCGGCGAGCGCGTGCAGACCGTTGAGCACCGACGCCTGGCGCGACGCGCCGCCCACGCGACGCACCGCGAAGCGCAGATTGCCGAAGCGGCGGGCGTCGAAGTGCTGGTCGTCGGGCGCGATGACGACGAGCGTCTGCGTGAATTCGCTGCACGCGTCGAACGCGGCGAGCGAGTAATGCAGCATGTCGCGGCCGGCGACAGTGCGGTATTGCTTGGGCATCGCGGCGCCGGAACGGCTGCCGGTGCCTGCGCACGGGATCAGGGCAAAGAGACGGGAAGTCACGAGTGCGGATGCCGCCAGGTCAAAGTAAAGGACGGATTTTATAATAGGTCCTTCGCATCCACGCCCGTACACGCGTAAACTTGGCCGTCGCGTGAGCCCCGAGCCGCCCCTTTTTCTCCTTTATGCCAGACATCGCCGCATCCTCGCAGTCCTCCCCGCCCGTCGCGCTCGTCAAGGCCGGCCAGCGTTTCGCCTTCGACGGCACGCGCGGTTCGTCCGACGCGCTGCTGATCGCCCGCTACCATCTCGCGTATCGCGAGAAGATGCCGCTGCTTGCGGTGGTCTGCGAAAGCGCGGTCGACGCGCAGCGGCTGTCGCAGGAAATCGGCTTCTTCGCGCCGGACGCGCGCGTGCGCCTCCTGCCCGACTGGGAGACGCTGCCTTACGACACGTTTTCGCCGCACCAGGACCTCGTCTCAGAGCGTCTCGCGACGCTGCACGACCTCGGCGAAGGCCGCTGCGACATCCTGCTCGTGCCGGCCACGACGGCCTTGTACCGAATGCCGCCTGCGTCGTTTCTGGCCGCCTACACGTTCTCGTTCTCGCAAGGCGAGCGGCTCGACGAAGCGAAGCTGAAGGCGCAGCTGACGCTCGCCGGCTACGAGCACGTGAGCCAGGTGGTGCGTCCCGGCGAATATTGCGTGCGCGGCTCGCTGCTCGATCTGTTCCCGATGGGCTCGCCGCTGCCCTACCGGATCGACCTGTTCGACGACCAGGTCGACTCGATCCGCGCGTTCGACCCCGACACGCAGCGCAGCCTCTATCCGGTCAAGGACGTGCGCCTGCTGCCGGGCCGCGAATTCCCGTTCGACGAGGCCGCGCGCACCGCATTCCGCAGCCGCTGGCGCGAGACTTTCGAGGGCGATCCGAGCCGCGCGTCGATCTATAAAGACATCGGCAACGGCGTGCCGTCGGCGGGTATCGAATACTATCTGCCGCTGTTCTTCGAGGAGACGGCCACCCTCTTCCATTACCTGCCCGACGGTTCGCAACTCGGGTTCGTCGGCGATCTGGACGCGGCGATCCGGCGCTTCACCAACGACACGAAGCAGCGCTTCAATTTCCTGTCGCACGACCGCGACCGGCCGATTCTCGAACCGCAGAAGCTGTTCCTGTCGGACGAGGATTTCTTCACGTTCGCGAAACCGTTCGCACGGCTCGTGCTGCCCACCAACGGCGACGGCGCCTGGTCGATCGCGCTGCCGAACCTCGCGATCGATCGTCACGCCGACGATCCCGTCTCGGCGCTGCGCGCGTATCTGAGCACGACGCCGAACCGGGTGCTGTTCGCCGCCGAATCGGCGGGCCGCCGCGAGACGCTGCTGCAACTGCTCGCCGACAACCAGTTGAAGCCCGCCTCGGCCGACAGCTTCGCCGACTGGCTCAAGAGCGACGCGCGTTTCTCGCTCGGCGTCGCGCCGCTCGCGAACGGCTTCGCGCTGCCGGGCGACGGCATCGCGATCATCACCGAAACCGAGCTGTACGGGCCGCTCGCGCGCCGCTCGGGACGCCGCCGCCAGGAACAGGCGAGCAACGTCGATTCGATGGTGCGCGATCTGTCCGAACTGAAGCTCGGCGACCCGGTCGTGCATTCGCAGCACGGTATCGGCCGCTACATGGGTCTCGTGACGATGGATCTCGGCGAAGGCGAAACCGAGTTCCTGCACCTCGAATACGCGGGCGACAGCAAGCTCTACGTGCCGGTCGCGCAATTGCACGTGATCTCGCGCTATAGCGGCGCCGATCCGGACAGCGCGCCGCTGCATTCGCTCGGCTCGGGCCAGTGGGAAAAGGCCAAGCGCAAGGCCGCGCAGCAGATCCGCGACACCGCCGCCGAGCTGCTCAACCTGTACGCCCGCCGTGCCGCCCGCGAGGGCCACGCGTTCACGCTCGAACCGAAGGACTACGTGAAGTTCGCCGAGAGCTTCGGTTTCGAGGAAACGCCGGACCAGGCCGCCGCGATCGCGGCCGTGATCGGCGACATGACGAGCGGCAAGCCGATGGACCGGCTCGTGTGCGGCGACGTCGGCTTCGGCAAGACCGAGGTCGCATTGCGCGCGGCGTTCATCGCGGTGATGGGCGGCAAGCAGGTCGCGCTGCTGTCGCCGACCACGCTGCTCGCCGAGCAGCACACGCAAACCTTCAGCGACCGCTTCTCCGACTGGCCCGTGCGCATCGCCGAGCTGTCGCGCTTCAAGTCGACCAAGGAAGTGAACGCGGCGATCCGGCAGATCAACGAAGGCGCGGTCGACATCGTGATCGGCACGCACAAGCTGCTGTCGTCCGATGTGCAGTTCAAACGGCTCGGGCTCGTGGTCATCGACGAGGAGCACCGCTTCGGCGTGCGTCAGAAGGAGGCGCTGAAGGCGCTGCGCGCGGAAGTCGACGTGCTGACGCTGACCGCGACGCCCATTCCCCGTACGCTCGGCATGGCGCTCGAAGGCCTGCGCGATTTTTCGGTGATCGCAACGGCGCCGCAAAAGCGCCTCGCGATCAAGACCTTCGTGCGGCGCGAGGAAGACAGCGTGATTCGCGAAGCAATGCTGCGCGAGTTGAAGCGCGGCGGCCAGGTCTACTTCCTGCACAACGAAGTCGAGACGATCCAGAATCGCCGGCAAATGCTCGAAGAGCTGGTGCCCGAAGCGCGCATCGCGGTCGCGCATGGACAGATGCACGAGCGGGAACTGGAGCGGGTGATGCGCGACTTCGTCGCGCAACGCGCGAACGTGCTGCTGTGCACGACGATCATCGAAACCGGCATCGACGTGCCGAGCGCGAACACGATCCTGATCCACCGCTCCGACAAGTTCGGCCTCGCGCAATTGCATCAGCTGCGTGGCCGCGTCGGCCGCTCGCATCACCAGGCGTACTCGTATCTGCTCGTGCACGATCCACAGGGGCTCACCAAGCAGGCGCAACGGCGGCTCGAAGCGATCCAGCAGATGGAGGAACTCGGCTCGGGCTTCTATCTCGCGATGCACGACCTCGAAATTCGTGGCACCGGCGAGGTGCTCGGTGACAAGCAGTCGGGCGAGATTCACGAGATCGGCTTCCAGCTTTATACCGACATGCTCAATGACGCAGTGAGGGCGCTCAAGAACGGCAAGGAGCCAGACCTCACCGCGCCGCTCGCCGCGACCACCGAGATCAACCTGCATTCGCCGGCGATCCTGCCGTCGGACTATTGCGGCGACGTGCAGGAACGTCTGTCGCTGTACAAGCGCCTCGCGAACTGCGAACACAACGATTCGATCGACGGCATCCAGGAAGAGCTGATCGACCGCTTCGGCAAGCTGCCGCCGCAGGCGCATGCGCTGGTGGAGACGCATCGACTGCGGCTCGCCGCGAAGCCGCTCGGCATTTCGAAGATCGATGCCGGTGAAGCGGTGATCGGCCTGCAGTTCATCCCCAATCCGCCCGTCGACGCGATGCGGATCATCGAGATGGTGCAGAAGCACAAGCACATCAAGCTCGCGGGTCAGGACAAGCTGCGTATCGAAACGCGCAGCCCGGATCTCGCGGTGCGCGTCGCGACCGTCAAGGAGACCTTGCGCGCGCTCGGTTCGCCGAGCCGCGGCACGGCGGCGGCGCCTGCTCGCTGAGCGCGGCACGCTGCGCGCACAGGCTCGTGAAAACCGCAGAAAACGGGGGGACGTCCCCCGTTTTTTGCATCGATGCTGCGCTGCGCCAACGCGAGCCCGGTTTTTGGACATCCTTACGAAAATGCAATTTGGGATATGATCGATAGACACAAAACGCTGGAGTCATGTCATGTCTCACGTCGCTGAAACGGCGCAATCGTTGCAGTCGTCCGCCTCCTCCACGTCCCCCGCTTCTCCAATATCTCTGCCCTGGGTCACCCGTCTCGTGTCGATGGACACGGTGAGCCGCAATCCAAACCTCGGCCTGATCGAAACTGTGCGCGACGAACTGCGCGCGGTCGGTATCGACGCGACGCTGACGCACGGCAAGGGCGGCAAATGGGCGAACCTGTTCGCGACCATTCCCGCGCACGACGGCGAAACGAACGGCGGCGTCGTGCTGTCGGGCCACACCGACGTCGTGCCGGTGGACGGCCAGCAATGGGACAGCGATCCGTTCAAGCCGGAGATTCGCGGTGACAAGCTCTATGGCCGCGGCACCTGCGACATGAAGGGCTTCATCGGCGCGGCGCTCGCGCTCGTGCCGGACATGCAGCGCACGAAGCTCGCGAAGCCGATCCACTTCGCGCTGTCGTTCGACGAGGAAGTGGGCTGCGTCGGCGCGCCGCTTCTGATCGCCGATCTGATGAAGCGCGGCGTAAAGCCGGACGGCTGCATCGTCGGCGAGCCGACCAGCATGCGCCCGATCATCGCGCACAAGGGCATCAACGCGTATCAGTGCTGCGTACGCGGCCAGGCCGCGCATTCGTCGCTGACGCCGAAGGGCTTGAACGCGATCGAGTACGCGGCTCGCCTGATCTGCTACATCCGCGACATGGCCGACCAGTTCCGCGCGCAAGGCCCCTTCGACGAACTGTACGACGTGCCGTTCAGCACCGCGCAGACCAGCACGATCACGGGCGGCAACGCAATCAACACGGTGCCGGCCGAATGCCAGTTCCAGTTCGAGTTCCGCAATCTGCCGACTCTCGATCCCGAGCAGATCTTCGCGCGCATCGACAGCTACGCGCGCGAAACGCTGCTGCCGAAAATGCTGCGCGAGCATCCCTCGGCCGCGATCGAGATCACGAAGATCGCCGCGGCGCCCGGACTCGATTCGTCCGAACAGGCCGCGATCACGCAGCTCGTCCGCGCGCTGACGGCCGACCAGGACAAGCGCAAGGTCGCATACGGCACCGAGGCCGGCCTGTTTTCGAACGCGGGGATTCCGAGCATCGTCTGCGGCCCCGGCGACATCCAGCAGGCGCATAAGGCGAACGAATTCGTCGAGCTCGAGCAGCTCGTCGCGTGCGAGCGCTTCTTGCGCAAGTTCATCCACAGCATGTCGGTCGAGGCCGCTTAGCCCGTTTCGTTGCAGCGGCGCGCAGCCGCAGTGAACCTGCGCGCCGAGCCACGGGCCTCAGCGACATCGACGACTCCGGAGCGACCGCCATGTCCAGCGCCATGCCGCAGCACACGGATCACACGATCGACGGTGAGCCGATCCCCACGCTCGACGACATCGCCGCGCAGCACTTCGTGTTGACGCCCTGGGTCGCGCGCACGCCGGTGTTCGACCGGCTCGACTTCTCGTCGCTGCGCGGCACCGTCGTCAATTTCAAGTTCGAGCTGCTGCAGGCGGGCGGCAGCTTCAAGGCACGCGGCGCCTTCACGAACCTGCTCGCGCTCGACGACGCGCAGAAGAGCGCGGGTGTCACCTGCGTGTCGGGCGGCAATCACGCGGTGGCGGTCGCCTATGCGGCGATGCGGCTCGGCGTCAGTGCTAAGGTCGTGCTGTTCAGCGCAGCGAATCCGGCCCGCGTCGCGTTGTGCCGCGAGTACGGCGCCGACATCGTCTATGCGGAAGATCTCGCCGAAGCGTTCGAACTGGTGCGCCGCGTCGAGGCCGAGGAAGGCCGCTATTTCGTGCATCCGTTCAACGGCTATCGCACGGTGCTCGGCTCGGCGACGCTCGGCTACGAATGGGCCACGCAAACGCCCGACCTCGAAGCGGTGATCGTGCCGATCGGCGGTGGCGGACTCGCGGCCGGGGTCTCCACCGCGCTGCGGCTCGCGAATCCGAACGTGCACGTGTACGGCGTCGAACCCGAAGGCTCGGACGTGATGAGCAAGAGTTTTGCCGCCAACCATACGGTCAGAATGGGCCACATGCACAGCATCGCCGATTCGCTGATGTCGCCGCATACCGAGCAATACAGCTACGAGCTGTGCCGCCGCCATGTCGATCGGATCGTCACCGTGTCCGACGACCAGTTGCGCGAGGCGATGCTGATCCTGTTCAATCAGCTGAAGCTCGCGGTCGAGCCGGCTTGCGCGGCCGCCACGGCCGGATTGCTCGGACCGCTGCGCGAACAGTTGCAGGGCAAACGCGTGGGCGTGCTGCTGTGCGGCGCCAATATCGACCCGGTCAGTTTTGCCGCGCATCTGGAGCGCGCGCGCCATAGCGAGTCACAGTTTCCTCAATAGCGACGCGCAGCAGATGCGCTTGTTGCCTTGCGGCTAAAGCACTAGCCTATCCGCTTCAGGTTGGTATGATTCGGCTATTCACATCAGGGAGGTGTAGGTATGAGCATGATCCAGGAATTTAAAGAATTTGCCCTCAAAGGCAACGTGATGGATCTGGCGGTCGGTGTGATTATCGGCGGCGCATTTTCCACCATTGTCAATTCCGTGGTTAAAGACCTGATCATGCCGGTTGTCGGGGTCGCTACCGGCGGCCTCGATTTCTCCAATCTGTTCGTTCGCCTGGGCCATATTCCGGCCACTTACAAAGGCAACCCCGAATCGTATAAAGACCTGCAAACGGGTGGCGTGGCGGTGTTCGGTTACGGTTCGTTCATTACCGCGACGATCAACTTCATCATTCTCGCGTTCATCATCTTTCTGATGGTCAAGTTCATCAACAAACTGCGCAAGGAGCCGCAAGCCGCACCGGCGGAGCCGCCGCCGCCGCCGGAAGACGTGTTGCTGCTGCGCGAGATCCGCGATTCGCTGACGAACCAGCAGCGTTAATCGTCGAATCAAGCTCGGGTTGGACGGCCTGAGCCAGTGAAATTAAAAGGCCTGTTGCGATCGGCGTCGCAACAGGCCTTTGTGTTTTCACGCTGCCTTCAGCGCGTTGCCCCTTATCGAACCTTACTCATCCTTTCGCCGCTTCAATTGCGCGGCATTTTCGATCATCGCTTCGAGCTGGCCGAAATTGACCGGCTTCGTCAAATGCGATGTAAAGCCCGCGCTCAAACAGCGGCGCACGTCCTCGTCGGTGCCGAAGCCGGTCAGCGCGACGGCTGGCACGTCGGAATGTTCGCGAAACGCCTTGACGAAATCGAGACCGGTGCCATCGGGCAATCCGACATCGCTGACAACCAGATCGAACCTGTGCAACTGCGTCGCGGCAAGCGCATCGTCGACGCGCCCGACCACCATCACCTGATGACCCAAAGCGCGCATCAATTGGGCCATCACGTCGGCGGTGTCGGCATGGTCCTCGATCAGCAGCACGGACAGCGAACTCGCCGGCTGCACGTTGCTCGGCACGATGACCGGCGGCGCGGGGGCCGGCGCGGCGGCGGTCGGCAGCGTGATCGTGAAGGTCGCGCCGCAATGCGGTCCGGGACTCTGCGCGGTCACAGTGCCGCCGTGCACGTCCGTCAAAGCCTTCGTGATCGCGAGACCGAGACCTAGGCCGCCGAACTGCCGCGTCATGCTTTGGTCGCCCTGCTCGAACGCATTGAACAGCTTGCCGATCTGCTCCGGCTCGATGCCGATGCCGGTGTCTTCGACCGAGATCTGCACCTGCATGCGTTCGTCGCGTGTGCGCACATAGATATGGCCGCCGTCCGGCGTGAACTTCGCGGCATTGCGAATCAGGTTCCACAGCATCTGTTGCAGCCGCGCGCGATCGGCGAGCACGTAGTGATGCGTCGCGTGCTTCTCGACATGCACGTCCTGCTGCTTGACCTGGATTTCGCTGCGAAAGAGTTCGAGCACGCTGTCGATCACGTCGTGTACGTCGACGGTCTCCAGCGACAGCCGCAGCTTGCCGTTCGCGACGCGCGTCAGATCGAGCAGATCGTCGATCAGCCGCGCCTCCAGTTCGACGTTGCGGCGGATCATGCGCACGCTCGCACGCGCCTGCTCCGGCAGTTCCGGGATCATCTCGAGCACGCTCGCGCCCGCGAGCACCGGCGTGAGCGGTGTGCGCAATTCGTGCGACAGCATCGCGAGAAAACGGTCCTTCGCGCGATTCGCTTGTTCGGCCGCCTGGCGCGCGGCCTGCTCGGACTCGAGCAGTCGCTCGCGCTCCTCGATCGCCTCGCGCTGCGAGTGGATGTCGGTGCAGCTACCGAACCATTTGCTGACGTTGCCATCGGCATCGCGCATCGCGACCACGCGCACGTCGAACCAGCGGTACTCGCCGTCGTGGCGGCGAATCCGCAGCTCGTGCCGATAGTCGCCGCTGCGGCTCGCGACGGCCTTCAGCCAGCTTTGCCGGATCTGCTCGCGATCGTCGGGATGCACGGCGTCGAGCCATGCGAGACCATGCGAGCCATGTTCGGGCAAGCCGGTGTAGTCGTACCACTGCTTCGACAGGAAGTCGCAATCGCCGGCCGCGTCGCAGGTCAGCACGAGATGCGGTAACGTCTCCGACAGCGTGCGGTAATGCAGCTCGCGATCGCGCAGCAGCAGCGCTTCGTCGGACGCGCGTTGCAGCCGCACCTGCGACAACACGCGCTCCACGGCCTCTGGCAGATAGTCGAGATAGTCGCCGGACTTCGGCACCACGTCGGACACGCCCGCGCGCAGCGCTTCGATCACGCGCGACTCGTCGGTGAAGCCGGTCACGAGGATCGCCGGAATGCGCACGCCTTCCGCGCGCAGACGCCGGAAGAAATCGAGCCCGGTCTCCGGTCCGCTCAGCTGATAATCGAGCACGAGCAGATCGGGGGCGCGGCTCGCGAGCCGCTCGCGGGCCGCCTCGACGCCGGCGCAGATCGTCACCCGGCAGCCGGCGCGTTCGAGCGACTTGCGCGCGAGCCGCAAGATGCCCTCGTCGTCATCGACGACGAGCACATAGGCGGCGTGCGGCGTGGACACTTCTTCGATCATGCAGGTGCTCTCCGGCTCGATACGGTGCTCATCTTGTCATGAACGGCTTTCGGACAGCTTCAGGGCGGCGCGAGCCGATGCCCCGGCGGCAGTTTGACCACTTGCAGGAAAAAGCCGAGCCGACGCACGGCCTCGATGAACGCATCGTATTCGACCGGCTTGCAGAGATAGACGTTGCAACCGAGTTCGTAGCAGCGCGCGATTTCGCGCGGATCGTCGGTCGTGGTCAGCACGATCACGGGCACGGCGGCGGTCTCGGGGGCTTCCTTCAGACGTCGCAACACCTCGAAGCCGTCGACGCGCGGCATCTTCAGATCGAGCAGCACGACGAAATTCGCCAGATTCTCGCGCGGCGGATAGGGATGGCCGTCGGCGTCGGTCAACGGCTCAGCGGCCGCGGGGCCGAAGAAGTAATCGAGCGCCTGCTGGCCGTCGCGAAAGCGCACGAAGCCGTTCGAAATGCCGGCGCGGCGCAGATTCCTCTCGACGAGCGTCGCGTGGCCGTCGTCGTCTTCGATCAGAACGATGCTGACCGCTTGCGCGTGATTCATAGGCTCTCCGTGCCAACGATTCGTCATCCATGCCGCCGGGAGAAGGGCAGCGGCAGTGCCCGCGCCGGCGTGCGCCGCGCTCAGAGGCGCGCCGGCTGCTCGGGCAGCACCACGAAAAAGGTCGATCCGGCGCCTTCGGCCGATTCGACCCAGACGCGCCCGCCGTGCCGCTCGACCGCGCGCCGCACCACCGCGAGGCCGATCCCCTCGCCGCTTGCGGCGTCCCCGTGCAGACGCTGGAACGCGCGAAACACCTTCGACAGATACACGGCCGGAATGCCGAGCCCATTATCGCGGACGTAATAGGTGCGCATACGGACCGCGCGCGGCTCGCTTTCGTCGACGGGTTCGGGCGCGAGCGCGCCGACCTCGATGCGCCCGCGGCGCGCCGGGTCGAGGAAAGTCAGCGCATTGCCGATCAGGTTGCCGAAGATCTGCTCGACCGCCGCGGGATCGCCCCATGCGGGCGGCAGCTCGCGCACCGTGACGCTCGCGACGCGGTGGTCGATCGTGCCTTGCAGTCCATCGACGACTCGCGCCACCGCGCGCTCGACGCTGACCCGCTGCCACTGATATTCGAGCCGTCCCGCGCGCGAGATGCGCAACAGCGCGTCGATGATCGCCGCCGCGCGCGCGACCGCGGTCCGCAAATAGTGCAACGACTCGCGCACGTCGCCATTGAGGATCTGCGTCATGCGCCGTGCTTCGTTCTCCGGCAGACGAGCCTGTCCGACGAGCACGTCGAGTTCGTCGCACGACACGTGCAGCTCTTTCGAAAACCCCTGCAGATTGACGAGCGGCGAGCGCAGATCGTGCGACACGCTGTAGATGAACATCTCGTTGTCCTGCGTTTCCTGGCGCAATTCCTCATTGACGGCCGCCAGTTCGCGCGCGCGTGCTTCGAGTTCCGTCTTCAGCGCCTCCTGCCCGGCTTCCGCCTCGCGCAGACGCGCATCGGTCTGATGCAGCACCGTGTCGAGCGCGGCGATTTCGTCGCTGCCCGACAACGGCGCCGCGAGCGGCCGGCCGCTGCCGAGCCGCTCGGCGTTATCGGTCAGCACTTCGAGGCGTTGGCCGATGCCGCGCGCGAACACGAAGGCGGTGACCGCCCAGATCAACATCGAGCCGAACACCGCGGCGATCAGCACGCGCTGCTGAAGCTCGCGCCGCTCGCGGAGCGCGCTCGAGCGCTCGACGTCGAGCTCCGACGCCGCCGCGCCGAACTGGGCCAACTCGTCGCGGAACACGGCGATCTGCTCCGGCAACTCGCCGGTTTCGAGCGCGATATAGCGGCGTAGACTGCGCCCCTCGTGCAACGCCTGCGAGATCGCGACACTCTGTTCGCGATACGCGTCGATCGCGCGCCGCATGCTGCGCACGCGCTCGGCCTGGGCCGGCGTTTCGGCGACGAGCGCATCGAGCTTCGCGAGCCGGTCATTCAGGTCGACCCACACCGCATGGCGGTCGATCAGCGAGGCGCTGCCCGTCACCATCGCCGTGCGCACGCGCGCGGCCTGACGCAGCAGCGGATCGACGATGGCCGACGACTCGTAGAGGATCTGCTTGCTGTTGTCGACCCATCGCGCGGCCTGCGCGGTCCGCTCCTGGGTATCGAAGACGACCCCGAGCAGCGCGAGTTCGACCACGCTCGGTATCGCGATCAGCAGCAGACCTTTGGTGAATAGTTTCATGGTCCCGTCAGGGCATTCAGGCTGTGGTTCAGGCTGTCACTCGAACGGCGGGGCTCGCGCGCGCACCCGTCGCGCCCTGCAAGGCGGGCGCCGCGCGGCTGGACGGGCCATTATCGACGTGAATCAGTGATATTTCAACGACGCGCCAGCAAGCGCTCGACCACACAAAGATGACTTTTTTATTGGGATGGGATGTTTTTTCCGCGCCGCCTGCGTCTATGATGGAGACAAGGTGTGCTGGGATGCGAATGCGCGCGGCGAGGCGGTTCGGCATGATTCGTGCGGGAGGCGGTGGGGCGATGCGGTAGCGTCGAATCATCGTGAATCCGGCCTTGTCGTATGCTATAAAACATCGACGTGCGGCGCGCGAAAGCCGGGAGTGGTCGCATGAGGACGCAGCGATTCTTGCAATTCTTTTTCAGGCGAATTTTTATGTCCTTCCCGAAAAAGCGTAGACGCGCGAAGGTGGACGGCGACGAGTCGTTCCTCGCGGTTCTGCGGCATTTCAAGCCGTTCGGTCAACTCGACACCAAGATTGCGCGGGCTCGCGCGCAGGACGAACCGGTGCTCTATGCACACGTGCTGCCCGGACTCGACGTGCTTCTATGCAGTGTGCGCGGCGCACAGCCGCCCTACCCCGCACCAGCCGAATTGCGGCGGCGCTGCCTCGAATCCATTACCAACGCGCTGGAGCAGCCGCTCGATGGTCTCGAGAACGGCGGCTACTGGTACGAGGCCGACGGCTTCGGCTTCCTCGTGTTCGCGAGCCGTGCGCGCGGCAAGATTCTGATGGAGTTCGGCGCGACACGAATCGGTACCCGGCGCGGCGTGCGTCGCCAGGATGCGTCGGGCGATGCAACACCACGTTCGCTCAGATAGGCCAATCGGGCACCCTGAAGTTCAGGGCTGCCGACAGGTCGTTCTCTTCGCTTCATCGAAACCCTGGCTCGACGGCAACCGCGCGCAGCTCCTCACGCGGCATCATGCCGTTGATTCGGCGATCGCATCATCGACGCGCTCGCCGCGCCTCAGCTGCCCTTGTATTCGGCCGCGCTCGCCGGCGACGACGTCGCTGGCTTACGATCCACCGCGGCTGGCGGCGACGCGCCGCCCGAAGACTTGTTGACCGGAGCGCCCTCGAGCGATATCGGCGCCTTCGGCTGCTGCTTGACGCCCGGCGGCGGCGCCTTCGGCATCTGCCGCACTTGCGCGAGCAATTGCGCGCACGGCAGCGGCTTGTTGTTGCTCGGCGCAAGCAGCGGGATCAGCGCCGCGAACGGATTGATCAGCCCGAGCCCGACCGCCGCGCCGCCGCGCAACGCGAGCGCGGCCGCATTGACGCCGACGTGCGGATCCTTGAAGGTGCCCTTCACGTACAGCGGCGAGCGCAGCGAAAAGACCCGGAAGCCCTTCGTATGCGGATGCACGCCCAGGTCCATCGTCTCGTCGCGCAGATTCACGTGACCGTCGATGTTGATCACCGCGTCGCCGGTGTCGAGCGCGAACACGCGCGCTTCGAGCACGCCGTCGGTCGCGACGAAATCGGCGGCCGCGCAATTGATCTTCACGTTGCTAGTGCCGAACAGCTTTTCATAGACGACGTTCGCGACGTTGAGCCCGGCCGCCTCCATCAGCAGACGGCTCACGGTGCCGTCGGTCACGAGCGCCTTCAACTCGCCGTTCGAAGTCGCCGCGAGCGCCGCCGGCGAATTACCGGTCGCGGACAGCGACGCATCGCCGTTGATCTCGCCGAGCGCGTTCTGCATCGTCTTGAAGCTCGGGAACAATTGCTTCAGCTTGACGTGCCGCGCCGACATCGCGAAGCGGCCCTTCAGCGGCGCCGCGCTGCCATCGAGATGAATGTCCGACGCGAGCGAGCCGCCCGCGACGCCGAACTTCAGCGGCTCGAGCGACAGCACGCCGTCGGTCATCACGACGTGCGTGTACAGATCCGTGATCGGCAGGTTCGAGTTCTTGATGATGCGCCGGCCGGTGAACTTGACGTCGGCGTCGATCGCCTTCCAGCGCTCGGTGCGGAACTCCTCGACCGGCAGCGCGCGGTTGCCCGGCTGCGCGGCCGCGTCGCCGCGCCTCGCCTTGCTCGCGTTCGAATCGGCGCCGATCACCGGCGCGAGATCCGAGAACTGCAACAGATGCGACTCGAGTTCGCCCTGCAGCAGCGGACGTGGCTCGCGCCCGGTATAGGTCAACGAACCGTTCAGATCGCTGCCGCCGACCCGGCCTGTAAAGTTTTCATACGTGAACACGTTGCCGCTCGATTTGAACTGACCGATCAAATGGCCTTCGGTCGCGTACGGCGGGGTCTCGGGCAAGGTCACGCCGGTCAGCGAATACAGGCGCGCCATGCTGTTGCCCTGCAGCCAGAGACGCAGATCGAGCGCCCCGAGATGCGCCGGATCGGTGATCGTGCCGACGAAGGCGATATGCAGATCGCCGGCTTTGACATCGGCCTGCACCGGGAACGGCCGGTTCGCGTCTTGCAACGCGAGCACGCCGCCGAGCTTGCCGTTGCCCGACACCGGCGTGCGGTTGTAGGTGCCCTTGACGGTCCAGCCGATCGCATAAAGCGGCGTCGCGCGCCTGGCGCCAGGTGCGCTGCCGCTCGCCCCCGAGACAGCCGCGGCCGGGCTGGCGCTCCCGCTGGTGGTTTCGGCTGGTGCGGCGGCGCCGCTCGTCGCGAGCGCGCCGGAACTCGCGGCCACGCCCGACGTTGCGGACGCGCCCGATGCGCCCGACGCCTGCGCCGCCGCTTCATAAGCCGCCGCTGCGGAAGCCGCCTTCGCCTCCGAGGCCGCCTGTGCCTCGGCCTGCGCGGCGAGTTGGCGCGCGCCCGCCCGGCCGACGGCCTGAGCCGACGCGCTGCGCGAGGCCGCTTCCTGCTGCTTCAGCGCGTCGCCGATCGGGATCGGCCGCCCGAGCGTATCGACGACCATCTGCACCTCGACCTTCTTCTGCTGATCCGACAGCGCGATGTTGCCCTTCGCGAACGCGATATCGTGCAGATCGAGCTTCCACTCGGTGGGTCCGCTCGACGACGGCAGCTTGAAGGTCCAGTTATTGCGCCCGTCGACAAGACGTTCCAGATCGACCGACGGATTCACGAGGTTGATCGCCGGAATCACGATGTCGTGCGCGAGCAGCGGCAGCACCTCGACCTCGAAGTCGATTTCGTCGAGCGTCGCGAACTGCGGCTGTTTGGTCCAGTCGGGATTGCCGATCGTGATGTTGGCCGCCGAAAAGCGCGGCCAGGGCACCCAGCCGCGCCAGCCGGTCTCGCCGACCGCATGACGCCAGCCCACTTTCAGGTCGCCGTTGATCGCAAACGGCCGGCCGATCGCCTGGCTGACCTTGTCGTCGATGTAAGGCCGCGCGCGGTTCCAGTCGAAGCTCAGGATGAAGATGACGAGCGCGACGATCAGGATCACGAGCGCCGCCAGCAGCCATGCAAAGATTTTTCCGACCCGTCGTCCGGTGCTGCTCGACCCTGCCATTGAAAAGCTCCGCGCATTGTTCTACGTTGTGCACCGTGCAGCAGTTATCGTACCTGGCGCGCGAGCATGAATCGACGCGTCGGTCGTGCGCTGTTGCGCCTCGTCGTTTTATCATGGCGCACGCTTTGCCGACAGCCCCACCGGCACACCCTCCCCACGACGTTCCAACCATGACCGATGTTCCCTTCGTCCTCGCCGACGGCATTGTGCGGCGCGATGCGCAGCGCGGCCAGACGCTGTTGCAGCCGACCACCTTCGCCCTGCGCGCCGGCGAGCGCGTCGCGATTACCGGACCGTCCGGCTCCGGCAAGAGCGTGTTTCTGCGCGCGCTCGCGCTGCTCGATCCGGTCGATGCGGGGCGCATCCTGTGGCATGGCGCGCCGCTCGAGCGTGCGCGGATTCCGCGCTACCGGCGCGCAATCGCGTATATCCGGCAGCGGCCCGCGCTGATCGACGGCAGCGTCGAAGACAATCTGCGCTATCCGTTTGAGCTGCGGGCATATCGCGACGCGCGCTTCGATCGCGCGCGCGCGGCCAGTCTTGCGATGCAGGCCGGCCGCGGCGAGGACTTTCTCGGCAAGCGCGCAAGCGAATTATCGGGTGG
The DNA here is from genome assembly GCF_050436505.1 of Paraburkholderia sp. CI3. Classification (NCBI taxonomy): domain Bacteria; kingdom Pseudomonadati; phylum Pseudomonadota; class Betaproteobacteria; order Burkholderiales; family Burkholderiaceae; genus Paraburkholderia; species Paraburkholderia sp. CI3. The sequence continues at coordinate 680,252 of NZ_JBNDMI010000004.1, read as the reverse complement.
CGAAGCGCAGATCGCCGCGCTGATCCGCGTGCTGCAACTCGCGCCCGAAGTGCTGTTGCTCGACGAGCCGACCGCATCGCTCGACCCGGCGTCGTCGCGCGCGATCGAAGCGCTCGTGCAGGCGTGGTTCGATGCCGCGCCGGGCGCTCACGCATCGATGTGGGTGTCGCACGATGTCGAGCAGGCGACACGCATGAGCGAACGGCATCTGACGATGCGCGCCGGCGTACTGGCCGAACACACTTCCGTGCGGCGCGATGCGGACCAACGCGCTCCCGCGGACCAGCGTCGGGAGCCCCGCCAATGAGCCTGCAGAATCTGAGCTTATGGGACGTCGCGATCGCGACGCTGCTGATCGTCGTGAATGGCGCGGTGTCGGTCGCGCTGAAGCTCGATCTCGAGCGCAAGCTCGCATGGGCGGCGGTGCGCACCGTGTTCCAGTTGCTCGCGATCGGCTATGTGCTCGGCTGGGTGTTCAGTTTCGCTCGCTGGTACGTGGTGCTGCCGCTGATGATCGTGATGACGCTGATCGCCGGTTTCGCCGGCGCGCAGCGCGGCAGCCACACCTATGCCGGACAACGCGCCGACAGCGTGCTGTCGATCTGGGTCAGCTCGTGGCTCGTGGCCGCGGTGGGACTGTTCGTCGTGATCCGCATCCATCCGTGGTACGCGCCGCAATATGCGATTCCGATTCTCGGCATGATCCTCGGCAACACGCTGACCGGTGTATCGCTCGGCATCGAGCGGATGACCGAGGAGCTGACCGCGCGGCGCGACCGCGTCGACATGGCGCTCGCGCTCGGCGCGACACGCTGGGAAGCCGCCCAGGCGCCGGCGCGCCAGGCGGTGCGCGCCGGCATGATGCCGACGTTGAACCAGATGGCGGTGGTCGGCGTCGTCAGTTTGCCGGGCATGATGACCGGTCAGGTGCTGGCCGGGCAGTCGCCATTGCAGGCGGTGCGCTATCAGATCGTCATCATGTTTCTGATCGCGGCGGCGGCGGCGCTGGGGACCGTGGGCGCGGTGCTGCTCACGTACCGGCGGCTCTTTTCGGCCGAGCATCAGTTCTTGCCGGCGCGGCTCGGCGAGCGTGAGGCACGCAAAGGATGACGCACAAGGATGACGCGCTAGCGCGTGCTACGGTCGCGCACGCGGCCATCACGCCGCACGCTCGAACCTTCAACGCTTCGCGGTGACGGCGATCTCCGTGCCGTCGGTCAGTGTCAGCGTTTTCGTCGTGCCGTTGACCGGCATCGTGAAACGCACGATCTGACTCACGCGCATATCGTTCGGACACTTGAGCGTCTTGCCGCCGCTCGTCACGGTTTTGACGCCATGCGGCGTCTGCGCCTGGAAGCTCAGCTGGACGGCCGCGGTGCCGTCGCTCGCCACCACCGGCGCGAAGCGGATCTGCGTCTGGCGGATCATCGCGCCATTCTCGTCGACCGGTAGCGACGCATAGTCCGGGCATGCGTCCGTCGCGGCCACCGGACCGCCGGGCGGCACGGTCTTCCACGTGAAGTCGTCCGATTCGCCCGAGCGGATCGTGCGGGTCTCTTGGGAATTGCCGAACTGTTTCGACGTGACGCGAACGGTGTAGCGGATCGGACCGTCGAGCGCGGCCTTGTTGGTCACCGTGATCGGCGTGGCTGCGCGAGCAGCCGGCACGAGCGCGCAGGCGAGAGAAGCGACAACGGAAACGGCGGAGAGTTTGAAGCTGAAGCTCATACTGTCACCTCCTTGTTGTGCCGCTGCGCGCTCGCGTCGACGCGACTGCTTGTGCACTGTTCACGCACTGCCGAGGGCCGGCCGGTTCATACCGGCTGGCCTCGCCGCAAGACACGCAACCGTTTTGGCATGCTGCGTCGTCAGTCTAACGCCAAGCGCGCTGCCGCGCGTGTCGTGTCGGCCCGGGTGTTAACCCGCTTGCGGCGACGCGCTTTCTGCGCGTCGATTTCATCTCAGAAGCCGGTCAGCACCAGCTTGCCGATCGCGCGTCCCGCTTCGAGCAACCCATGCGCGCGACGCAGATTCTCCGCGTTGATGCGGCCGAGGTCCTGGCCGAGCGTCGTGCGCAACGTGCCGGCATCGACGAGCCGCGCGACCTCGGTCAGCAGCTTGTGCTGCTCGATCATGTCGGTCGTGCCGAACATCGAGCGGGTGAACATGAACTCCCAGTGAAACGCGGCGCTCTTCGCCTTCAGCAATTCGACGGGCACGGCCGCGCTGTTCTCGACGATCGTGCAGACGCCGCCTTGCGGCTTGATCAGTTGCGCGGCGGCCGGGAAATTACGGTCGGTGTCGTTGAAGATCAGCACGTAGTCGACCTGCTCGATGCCGATCTCCTTCATCTGCGCGGGCACATCGCCGAAGTGATCGACGACGTGATCCGCGCCGAGCTCCCGTGCCCATTTCGCCGATTCGGGCCGCGACGCGGTCGCGATCACCTGCAGCTTGCCGAGCTGCTTCGCGAGCTGGATGCCGATCGAGCCGACCCCGCCCGCGCCGCCGAAAATCAGCACCGTACGGCCTGCGTCGGCGCCCTGCGGCGATACGCCGAGGCGATCGAACAATGCTTCCCACGCAGTGATCGCGGTCAGTGGCAGCGCGGCCGCGTGCGTGAAATCGAGCGACGCCGGCTTGTGCCCGACGATCCGTTCGTCCACCAGATGAAACTCGCTGTTGGCCCCCGGCCGCGTAATGCTGCCCGCATAGAACACCGGATCGCCGACCTTGAACAGCGTGACCTCGGGCCCGGCCGCGACGACGGTGCCTGCCGCATCCCAGCCGAGCACGCGCGGCGTCTTCTCGAGCGTGTCTTTCGGCGCGCGCACCTTGGTGTCGACCGGGTTCACGGAAATGGCTTCGACCTTGACCAGCAGATCGCGGCCGGTCGCTTCGGGTTTCGGGATCTCGACGTCGACGAGCGCTTCGGCGTGATCGATGGGCAGATAACGGTAGAGTCCGACGGCTTTCATGGCTGCTCCTTGTGGGTTCGGTTGATGTGCACGCATGACTCGTATCGTAGGATCGTTCTTATTCTGATAAAACAGCCATAATCACTGAATCATTTTTTGGTATTTCAGAATAATGGACGATTCAAGCCCGGCCGGCCGGTCCGTGCCCAGCGAACGCGAACGGCTCGATCTGCTCGACGTCGCGTTGTTCGTGCGTGCCGCGCTGCTCGCCAACGTGTCGGCGGCCGGGCGCGAGTTCGGTTTGTCGGCGGCGGTCGCGAGCGCGCGGATCGCACAACTCGAAAAGATCCTCGGCGCGCGTTTGTTGCATCGGACCACGCGCCGCATCAGCCTCACCCAGGACGGTGAAGTGTTCATGACGCGCGCCGAGGCGCTGCTCGACGCGGCCGCCGCCGCGCGCGCATCGGTCGGCCGCGCGCAGGCCGAGCCGCAGGGGCGGCTGCGCGTGTCGATGCCGTCGTCGTTCGGGCGTCAGCATGTGTCGCCGGTGATCAGCGAGTTTCTGCGCCGCTATCCGGGGGTCAGCGTCGATCTGCGCCTGACCGATCAGGTGGTCGATCTGGTCGACGCGGGAATCGATGTTGCGATTCGCGTCGGCGTGCTGAAGGATTCGTCGCTGGTCGCGCGGCGGCTCGCGGTCAACCGCCGCGTGCTGTGCGCGGCCCCCGCCTATCTGGCCGCGCGCGGCACGCCGCATCATCCGTCGGATCTCGCGCGGCACGAGTGCATCATCCTGTCGGAGCAGCGCGACTGGCGCTTCGTGACGCCCGCCGGTCCCCTCGACGTGCGCGTGAGCGGCCGCCTCGTCACCGACAACGGCGAGGTGATTCGCGACGCGCTGCTCGCGGGCTTCGGCATCGCGCTGAAATCGACATGGGACGTGGCGCCCTATCTGCGCAGCGGCAAACTCGTCAGCGTGCTCGACAGCTATCGTCTCGCGGACGACGTTGCGATCTGGGCCGTGTACCCAAGCCGCGCGTTCGTGCCGCCGAAGACGCTCGCCTTCATCGACTTCGTCGCCGCGCATTTCGGCGATCCGCCGTACTGGGATCGCGAGCCGGTTGGCCTGGCGGGCGCGTAGACGCGATGCCCGCTACGCCGCGTCAGCGCTTGCCGCCCTTTGCGCCGCCCTGCTTGCGATCCGAGTTCACATCGGCATGTGCGTCGTTCTGCGTGCGTTGCTGATACTCGCCGCCGCCGCGGCGGTCGGTATCCTGCTGCCCATGCTCGATGTCGTCATGCGCCTGCTTGCCGACATGGCGCGGCTCGTCCTCGTGCTGCGACTCGGGATGCTGGTCGGCTTCATGCGGCAGCGGCGCCGCGGCTTCCTGCAACGACTTCGGATCCTTGTTCGCGTGCGGGTCGGCTTGCGGGTCGCCATCGGTCGATTGCGGCTGGGTCTTCATTGCATTGCTCCTTCGCGAAGCGCGTTCGCGCGCCAAGTACGCACGGCGAATTCGCGGGTGGGATTCAGCCCCCCGGACGAGCGCTCATCACGCGACGCCCAGACGCTTTTTCATCGCCGCGGTGATGCGCTGACGCGTCTTTGCGTAGTCGGCCCACGGGTCGTTTCTGAGGCCGTCCACGCGCTCGTGGACGTTGCGGATGCCCCATTGATCGCCGCTCGTCGTGCTCTCCAGTTCGTCCCACGCGAGCGGCACCGACACCCCGAGCCCCGGTCGCGCGCGCGCCGAGAATGCGGCCACCGTGCTCGAGCCACGGTTGTTGCGCAGATAGTCGATGAAAATCTTTTTCTTGCGATTCTGCGCGCCCATCTTGGCGCTGAAGTACTGCGGCAGCGTCGTCGCCATGTGCTGCGCGACCGCCTGCGAGAAATCCTTCACTTCGTCCCAGCCGGCCTGCTTCGCAAGCGGCACGACCACGTGCAAGCCCTTGCCGCCGCTCGTCTTGCAGAACGACTTCAGGCCCAGTTCGTCGAGCAGCGAGCGGGTCAGTTGCGCGGCCTCGACCATGCGTTCCCAGCCGAGCGACGGGTCCGGGTCGAGATCGAACACCATGCGATCGGGCTTTTCGATATTCGACGCGACCGCATTCCACGTATGAAACTCGACGGTGCCCATCTGCGCGGCGCCGACCAGCGCGGCAAGCGTGTCGATCGTGATCAGCGGAGGATGGCCCGGATCGAGTCCCTCGTGCTGCGTGACGTGCGGAATCGACAGCTTCTGGCTGTGCTTCTGGAAGAACAGCTCACCGCCGATATCCTCGGGCGCGCGCACCAGCGCGACGGGCCGCTCGCGCAGATGCGGCAGCATCCATTCGGCGATTGATTCGTAGTACTGCACCAGTTCGAGCTTGCTTGCGCCGCTGCTCTTGTCGATCACGCGATCGGGATGCGAGATGCGCACGCCGGCGATTTCGCTCTGTGCACGCGAGCGTGTTGCCGTGGTTCGGGCGGGCGCGCTTTCCTTGGCGGCGGGCCTGGCGGCACTGGCGGTCTTGCTGGTTGCGCGCTTTTTCGGCGCACCTGTTTGCGGCGTATCGGCGGTGGCGGTTTCGGTTTGCTGTTGCACGTCGGCTCCTTGTCGGGCGGTTTCCCTGACGATCTGGCGGGCCGGCTTGTCGTCGCGCAGGCTGACGAACGACGCCTGGCGCACGATGCCGTCGCCCGTCCATTCGGCGAAGTTGCATTCGGCAACGAGCACCGGCTCGACCCAATGCACGGCCGTGCGGCTGCGCTCGCGCGGTGTGCTCGCGAACGGCATGCGCTTGCTCGCGTGCGCGTCGAGCGCCTGTTTGACCGAGCGCAGCAGCGCGGCGTCGAAGCCGGTGCCGACGCGGCCTGCGTACTGCAGCCGGCCATCGGCGTCGTAGACGCCGAGCAGCAGCGCGCCGAACGCCGAGCGGCTGCCGCCCGGCTCCGAATAGCCGCCGATCACGAACTCCTGGCGGCGCCGGCACTTCAGCTTGATCCACGACGGCGAGCGGCCCGACACATAGCTGCTGTCACGCCGCTTGCCGATGATGCCTTCGAGCGCCATGTCGCACGCGCTCTTGAGCAGCTCGTCGGCGCTGAACGCGAAGTCGTTCGAAAAGCGCAGCACGCGATCGTCGACGCCTTCGAGCAGCGCGCGCAAAATCGCGCGGCGCTGTTCGAGCGGCGCGTCGCGCAGGTCGTAGCCGTTCAGAAACGGCAGATCGAACAGATAGATCACGATGTCCTGCGGGCGATGCGCATCGAACGCGTTTTGCAGCAACTGGAAGTTCGGCACGTCGCGTTCATCGAGCACGACCGCTTCGCCGTCGAGCCACGCGCTTTGCACATCGAGTGCCGCGAGAGCCTCGATCTGCTTGCTGAACTTTGCGGTCCAATCGTTACCGTTGCGCGTGAAAACGCTGACGGCACCGCCCTTCGCTTTCGACGCGTGGTCGATGCGCGCGAGCACGCGGTAGCCGTCGAACTTGATTTCGTAGAGCCAGTCATCGCCTGACGGCGCGCTGTCGACGAGCGTCGCCAGCTCCGGCTTCAGGCTCGCGGGCAAGGCGGCTTTGACCGCGCCTTCGATCGACGGCGATGCGGCGAGTTCGCGTAGCGACTGCGCGCTGCGCGTCGCGACGATGTCGGGGCGTTTGGGATCGGCTGCGCGGCGCGAGGATGCGGATTTCGCCGGCTTGCCCGCGCTCGTGGCCTTGCCGTCGCGCGAGGTTTTCGTCTGCGCTTTCGATTGCTTCGTTTTCCTGCCTTTCGAAGCCCCGTCGGCCAGCACGCTGCCCGGCAGCTTCTTCAGCACGTCGTAGTCGCTTTCGTCGCGTGCTTCCTCGTCGCGCTCCTTGATCAGCAGCCATTGCTCCTTGTCGCCGCTGCCGCGCATGTGGCTCCGTACGAGCGTCCAGCCGCCATGCAGCTTCTCGCCGTGCAAATGAAACTTGAGCTTGCCGGCCGCGTACGACCGCGCGGCTTCGGCCGCGCCGCCCGCCGGCTCCCACGTGCCGCGATCCCACACGATCACGGTTCCCGCGCCGTAGTTGCCGGGCGGAATCTCGCCCTCGAAGGTACCGTATTCGACCGGATGGTCCTCGACGTGCACCGCGAGCCGCTTGACCGACGGGTCGAGGCTCGGCCCCTTCGGAACCGCCCACGACAGCAGCGCGCCGTTCAGTTCGAGCCGGAAGTCGTAGTGCAGACGCCGCGCGTCGTGCTCCTGGATCACGTAGGAGAGCGTATCGGGCGCGGCACGCGTCGCGCGCTTGCCGGTCTTGCTCGCGGCGCGCTCGCGGGTCGTCGCGCCGGCCGGCTCCGGCGTATCCTCGAAGCGGCGCTTGCGATGATAGTGGTCGAGTCGGTCGTTCATGGCGATGACTCCGGTGCGTTTGGTGCCATAGACGGCTCGGCCGCGCGCTCAGGCCGCCGCGCGCCGTTTGCGGGACGTTGTGGTGGTTTTCGACGTCGCGCGCCCGCTGCCGCCGCTACCGCTGCGACTGCGCGCCGTGCTCGCCGCGCGCGGCTTTTTGCGCGCGGGCGCGGCCGCCTCTTCATCGGACTCGGCCTCGCTATCGCTCTGATCCTCGTCCTCGTCGGCGGCGCGCTTGCGGCCCGTGGTGGCCTGCTTGCCCTTGCCGCGGCCAAGACTGCGGCGCAGCAGATCGGACAGGTCGAGAATGTCGGCGGACTTGCGCGACTCGTGCGGCGTTTCGACCTCGACGACCTCCTCGGTCTTGCCCGCCTGGATCTTGCGCTCGACGAGCGCCATGATGTCGTCGCGAAACGTATCGTGATACTGCATCGGGTCCCACGTCTCGCTCATGTCGTCGATCAGCTTTTTCGCCATGTCGAGTTCTTTCGCCGACACGCCGGCGGCCTTCATGCCTTCGGGCGGCACGTTGAATTCGTCGAAATTGCGCACCTCGTCGGCCCAGCGCAGTGTGTTCAGCGCGAGCATCGGACCGAGCGGAATCAGCGCCGCCAGATGCTGCTTGTTGTGCAGCACGACACTCGCGACGCCGATCTTGCCCGACGCCGTCATCGCCTCGCGCAACAGCGCATAGACCTTTTCACCCTTGCGGTCGGGCGTCAGGAAATACGGCGTATCGAGATAGAGAAACGAGATGTCGGGGGCGTCGACGAACGCGAGGATGTCGACCGTCTGCGTCGACTCGGGGTTCGCCGAACGGATTTCGTCGTCCGACAACACGACGTAGCGATCCTTCTCGTACTCGAAGCCGCGCACGATGTTGTCGCGGGTCACGTCCTTGCCGGTCCGCTTGTTGAACTGCTTGTAGCCGATCGGATCGATCGTGCGCTTGTCGAGCAGATTGAAGCCGACCTTCTCCGACTGCGTCGCCGGATAAAGCTGCACCGGTACGTGGACGAGCCCGAAACTGATTGCGCCCTTCCAGATCATGTGTGCCATCGCGCGCTCCCCTGTCCCATGGCCCTGAGATATCAGGCGAAGCAGCAAGCGTGCCCGCGTTTGGGCGCGCTCGACACTGCTGCCACGCGTAAAGCAGGAGCGGGTCGGCTCGGCGGCGTGCTGTCATGGGGTTGTAAGTCTTGCGACGAGGCGGCAAAACCTACGGTTTTCCTGGTGCGCGCGGTCTACGCGGCGCCCGCATCAAGGCTCGAGCAGGACCGGTACCGACGCAAACCCGCGAAACCGCACGCGACCGCCCCGCGTCAGCTCACCATCGACGCGATACGCCGGGAAGCGCTGCACGAAGCGCCCGATCGCAATCCGCGCCTCCAGCCGCGCCAGCGACAGACCCGCGCACTGATGAATCCCGAACCCGAACGCGAGATGCCGGTTCGGGTCGCGGCGGATATCGAAGCGGTCCGGCTCGGCAAACTGCTCGGGATCGCGATTGGCCGCGCCGATGCACAGCGTGACCGGCGTGCCGCGCGCGAGCGCGACGCCGCCGATCTCGGTATCGACGGTGGCCATGCGATTGCCGAGCTGGTTCGAACTCTCGAAGCGCAAGCACTCCTCGAGCGCGGTGCCGATCAACTCCGGCTCGCGCAGCAGCGCGGCACGCTGGTCAGGCCACTCGCTCAGCGTGACGAGCCCGTTGCCGATCAGGTTGGTGGTCGTTTCATGCCCGGCGTTCAGGATGAAAATGCAGTTCTGCAGCAGTTCGGCTTCAGATAGCTGCTCGTCCGGCCCCTCCCCCTGGATCAGCCGCGTCAGCACGTCGTGCTGCGGATCGCCCGGCTCGCGGCGGCGTCGTGCGACGAGGCCGCGCAGATAGTCGACGAATTCGCTGACCGCGCGATTGCCGCGCTCGAACTGCGCGTCGGTCAGCGACGGCTCGAGCGCGCCCAGTATCGCGAGCGACCAGTCGCGCAGCGGCGCGCGTTCATCGTGCGGCACGTCGAGCAGATTGCCGATGACCTCGACCGGAATCGCCGCCGCGAATGCGCCGATCAGATCGATACGTCCGCGCTGCGCGGCCGCATCGAGCAGGCCGTCGACGAGCCGGATCAGCGCGGGCTCCATCGCCGCGATCGCGCGCGCGGTCAGCGCGCCGGCGATCAGCTTGCGCACCCGCGTATGGCGCGGTGGATCGTTGAACACGAGACTCGTGGTGTGATGCGCGTAGAGGAGAGAGTCGCCGTATTTCGGGCGGAACTCGACGGTCTTGTCGGAGCTGAAGGTCTTGGGGTCGCGGTAGACCGCCTGCACGTCGCGAAAGCGCGTCAGGAACAGCGAGCCGTCGGGCATGCGCCGGATTGGCTCATAGCTGCGCAGTGCGTGATAGACCGGATAGGGATCGGCGTAGAACGCCGGGCTCAGATGACGCAGATCGAAGTCGCGGGCAAGGGAGGATGCCTCGCTGGCGGTTGCCGGGGTCATGCGTTGTCTCCGTGGGGCGTCTTGTTGCGCCCGTGTGGGGTGGTGGGTTCGTGTGACCGTATTCGTTCGGCCTGTTCCGTTACGGCGATGCGCCGATCGCCGGCTTCAGCCAACGCGACGACTGCATCACATGATTCGATGCGCCAGTATGAACCGCACGCCGCCGGAGCGCACGGCAAGCCCGGCGCAGCCGCCTGCGACGGGCCAACGCACAGAACCGATACAATAGCGGGATTTTCCGCGCGCCACGCGCCTCTTTCTTCCCGCGTCACCGGTCGTCCATGAACCTCGTCATTCAAAGCGTCGCCCCCCTTTCCGCCGACCACCACAAAACGCTCGTCGCGCTCGCACGCGGCTCGCACGCCGCCGTCATCGACGAGCACGCGATTCGCATCGCCGGCGCGAACCTCGCGCAACGCGCCGACGTCGAAGCGTATTGCTATGCGCATCGACTCGACTACGCGTTTGTCGAAACCGGCCGCCAGTTGAGCGACTTCGGCCTCGTCGCGATGGACATGGATTCGACGCTGATCACGATCGAGTGCATCGACGAAATCGCCGATTTCTGCGGGCTCAAAGCCGAAGTCGCGGCGATCACCGAGGCTGCGATGCGCGGCGAGATCAAGGACTTCAACGAGAGCCTGATTCGTCGGGTCGCGCTGCTGAAAGGGCTCGACGCCAGCGCGCTCGAGCGCGTGTACGAGGAGCGGCTGCGGTTGTCGCCGGGCGCCGAACGCATGCTGGCCGGCGCGAAACAGGCGGGCCTGAAAACGCTGCTCGTGTCGGGCGGCTTCACGTTCTTCACCGCGAAGCTGAAGACGCGCCTTGGGCTCGATTTCACGCGCGCGAACACGCTTGAAATCATCGACGGCAAGCTGACCGGCAATGTGATGGGCGAGATCGTCAATGCCGACGTGAAAGCGCGCACGCTGCGCGAAACCTGCGCGACGCTCGGCATCGAACCGTCGCGCGCAATTGCGATGGGCGACGGCTCGAACGACCTGAAAATGATGGCCGAAGCGGGACTCTCGGTTGCATTCCGGGCGAAGCCGGTGGTGCGGGAAGCAGCCAGCGTGTCGTTCAATTTCGTTGGACTGGACGGTTTGCTGCGGTTGGTTTGAGGCTGGCGCTCGAGGGATCCGTTATCGCTCGCGTCGGCACAACGACCGACGCGCTAGCGAGCCGCGCGAACCGTTGCGTTATCTGTTGAAAATGGCCGGCAGGAACAGCGCGAACATGCCGATGGAAATCAGGATGCTGAAGATCAACACGCCCTTCATGATGCGATCGTGATTTTTGCCTATTTCCAATGACAGGATAAATTGTTTCATAAGCTCCTCCACAAGACAGAACAAGTATAAGAGCTGCACTATCCAATAAAACTAATTGAGGTAAATGTGCAGGGCCGCGGATAGAAGCGCCGCCAGGCAGGTCATGAAAATTGACGTGCCTATCGCCCCACGTGATAGCGCGCCAACCACGGACTCGGTCTGCCGGTGATCGATAACGGTGCCGAAGCCGTCCCGCCGCACCTTGAGTAAGCGCGCCATCACGGCTATGGAACAGGCGAACGCCAACCCGCAGAACCCAACGATCCCCAACGCAAGCATCGACGTCTCCCCGCTGCCCTGCTCCAAGGCCATCACCGCCTCATAAATCGCGGCGGCGCAAAGTCCGATCGCACACCAGAACAGTTGCCCGTCCTCGACCGACGCCGCAATCATCGTCCTGGCAACGCGCCAGCCCTACGCGGGCGCGACGAGCGCGAGCGTAAAGATCGGCTTGGCAATCGGCACCGCAAGGTTCAGCAACAGCCAGAAGAAAAGATTCATCCAAGCCCCTCCCCCGAGCGCCGCAACGTTATCCGGCAAGCACACGATCGTAGCGTCGCGCCGCGGCATCGAACATTCGGCCGAACGGTCGGGTCTGCCTGATACTCAGGGCAACAAAAAAGGCCGCCGGGAACACATCCCGGCGGCCTTCTCGAACAACGTGTCGAACAGGGCTAACGCGCGTTAAGCCAGCTTGGCCAGGCTCTGCTCGATATCCGCACGCAGGTCCGCCTCGTCTTCCAGACCGATATAGAAGCGCACCAACGTGCCGCGACGCGGCCACTGCGCCGCAGTGCGCATCGACGCGATGTCGTACGGCATCGCGAGGCTATGCGCGCCGCCCCAGCTCCAGCCGAGCGAAAACAGTTCGAGCGACTCGCAAAACGTGTCGATCCGCGCCGCGCTGTACCGTTCGTCGAACACCACCGAGAACAGTCCGCCCGCGCCGCTGAAATCGCGCTTGTACACTTCGTGCCCCGGACAGTCACCGAGCGCCGGATGCAACACCGCGACGATTTCCGGCCGGCTCTTCAACCACGTCGCGAGCGACAGCGCCACGCGATCGTGCTGCGCGAAACGCAACTGCATGCTCGGCAGGCTGCGCAGGATCAGCGAGCAGTCGTCCGAGGACACGCCGATGCCCATGCGCATGCGCGCCGCCTTCAGCTTCACATGCACGTCGCGGTCGACCGTGATCGTCGCGCCCATCAGCACGTCGCCGCCGCCCGACTGGTATTTGGTCAGCGCCTGCACCGAGATGTCGACGCCGTGGTCGAACGGCCGGAACGCGAGGCCCGCGGACCACGTATTGTCGATCGCGGTGACGACCTTGCGCGCGCGCGCCGCCGCCGTGATGGCCGGTACGTCGGGCACTTCCATCGTCACCGAGCCGGGCGCCTCGATCCAGATCAGGCGCGTGTTCGGCTGGATCAGACTGGCGATGCCCGCGCCGATCAGCGGATCGTAGTAGCGCGCCGTGATACCGAAATCGCGCGCGAGCCAGTCGCCGTGGTCGCGGTTCGGCGAGTACACGTTATCGGGAATCAGCACGTCGTCGCCGGCCTTCATGAGGCCGAAGTAGACGTTCGAGATCGACGACAGCCCCGACGGCTGCAGCAGCGCATGATTGCCGCCCTCGATCGCGGCGAGGCGCTGAGCGAGCGCGATCTGCGTCGGCGTCGCATGCAGGCCGTAGCGCCATTGCGCGTCGTTTTTCCAGTCGAGCGCGCGCATCGCGGCGAGGTCGGGAAACACCACCGTCGACGCGCGCGTGACGGGCGTCGAGAACGATTCGAAGCCCGGCGTGATCTGGTCCTCGGCACGCACGATGCGGGTCTGCAGGCCATGTTTGAATTTGGATTCAGTCATGTGAAGCTCGGTGAAAAACATAGTGAAGCGAGCCTGAAGCAACGGCCGCGCTGCGCGATTCCGGATGCCCGGCGCGCGCGCGCATCAGTAGCCCGTTTGCAGGTTGCTGACGCCGCCCACTGGGTGCCCGCCGGCAGCGGGTGCCGGCACGGGAGCCGCCGCGCCGTTGGCCCCGGCCGGTTGCGGTGAGAGGGCTGCAGGCCTCGTCGCCGCACCGCCGGCCGAACCGGCCAACGGCACCGCCTGCCCTGCCGCCAGCGGCTTCAGGTTGAATTCCTGAGGGTTCGAATCGTCGACGTTCATGCGGTCGCCTTCGAGCGAGCCGTCCGCCGCGAACTTGCCGACCCAGTTGCCGGTGATATGCGTGCCGTCGTTCGATTCCTCGACTTCGAGCGTATCGCCGTCGCGATCGCCGGCGATCAGAATCACCTCGCCGCTATCGGTGTACTGATACTCGCCGTGCACGCCAGATGGATCGTCGGTCTTGGGCCCGAGCCGCAGCACGATCGGCCGCGCGCCGAGCGTGCCCACGTAGCGCGGAAACTTCGCGAACTCGGGGCTCGGTTTCAGCGGCAGCTGGATCGGCGGCGGCGCGGCCAGTGCCTTGACCGCATCGCTTTCCGCCCACGCCTGCGACGGCATCCACAGCACCGTGCCCGTGCACAACAGCGCGGCGGCACTCACCACCACGCCGGCGCGCCGGCGCAAGGCGCGCGTTGCCGAACCCTTCGTCACTTTTTTCGCTTCCTGCATCCCGTCGATCCTTGTTACTGGTCCCTGCTCGCTACCCATGTCGCGCCGGCCTGCCGTGCGCGCTCACAGACGCTCGAAAACCGCCGCGATCCCCTGCCCGCCGCCGATGCACATCGTGACGAGCGCATAGCGCCCGCCGATGCGCTGCAGCTCGTACAGCGCCTTCACGGTGATCAGCGCGCCGGTCGCGCCGATCGGATGGCCGAGCGAAATGCCCGAGCCGTTCGGATTGACCTTGGCCGGATCGAAGCCGAGCTCCTTGCTGACCGCGCAGGCCTGCGCGGCGAATGCCTCGTTGGCCTCGATCACGTCGAGATCGGCGACCGTGAGACCCGCCCGCTCGAGCGCCTTGCGGCTCGCCGGCACCGGGCCGATGCCCATATACGCCGGATCGACGCCCGCATGCGCGTACGACACGAGCCGCGCCAACGGCTTCACGCCGCGCCGCTCGGCGACGCTACGCTCCATCAGTACGACGGCCGCGGCCGCGTCGTTGATGCCCGAGGCGTTGCCCGCCGTCACCGTGCCGTTTTCCTTCGCGAACACCGGCTTCAACTTCGCGAAGTCGTCCGCCGTTGCGTTCAGCCTCGCGTGCTCGTCCGTGTCGAACACGACGTCGCCCTTCTTCGACGCAATCGTGATCGGCAGAATCTGTTCCTTGAAGTAGCCGCTCGTGATCGCGTGGGCCGCGCGACGATGCGACTCGAGCGCGAGCGCGTCCTGCGCGTCGCGCGAGATCTCGTACTTGCGCGCGACGTTCTCGGCGGTCACGCCCATGTGGATCGACTGGAACGGATCGTTGAGCGCGCCGACCATCATGTCGACCAGACGCGCGTCGCCCATGCGCTGTCCGAAGCGCGCGGCCGGCATCGAGTAAGGCGCGCGGCTCATGTTTTCAGCGCCGCCGCCGATCGCGATATCGGCATCGCCGAGCAGCACGCTTTGCGCGGCCGAGACGATGGCCTGCAAGCCCGAGCCGCACAGCCGGTTCACGGTCAGCGCGGGCGTATGCTGCGCGACCCCGCCGTTGATCGCGGCGACGCGCGCGAGATACATGTCTTTCGGCTCGGTGTGCACGACGTTGCCGAACACGACGTGTCCGACTTCGTCGCCCGACACGCTCGCGCGCTCGAGCACTTCGCGCACCACGCGCGCGCCGAGATCGGTCGGCGCGAAATCCTTCAGGCTGCCGCCGAACGTGCCGATTGCCGTGCGCACACCACTTACCACCACTACGTCCCGTTGCATCGCTTGTCCCTCCTGTTGTCTCTCCAGTCTGCCTGGATGATTGCACCAGCGCGGGCCATGCTGCGCCGCGCGCGGCTTACGTAAAACCTAGTTCGCCAGCCGCCGCTCGACGGTCTCGCGCGACGGAATCGGCGCGACCGCGCCATAACCTTGCGTGGACAGCGCGGCGGCAACGTTCGCGTAGCGCGCGGCGGCAAATGGATCGTCGCCCGCGACGATGCGCGCGATGAAGGCGCCGCCGAAACAGTCGCCGGCGCCGGTTGCATCGACCGCGTCGACGACATGGCCCGGCACGACGCGCCGCTCGTTCGGCGTCGCGATATACGAGCCGTCCTTGCCGAGCTTCAGCGCGACCACGCCCGGCCCATGCGACAGCAGAAAATCGACGATCTCGTCACGGCCGGTCAGCCCCGTCAGTTCGGTCACATCGTCCCAGCTCGGCAGGCAGATGTCAGTCTGGCGGATCGCCTCGAGCATCACCGCGCGCGCCCGCGCCAGCGGCCACAGCTTAAGACGCAGATTGGTGTCGAAGCTCACGCGCGCGCCATTCGCGCGCGCATGCGCGATCGCTTCGAGCGCGGCGTCGCAGGCGCTGACGCTGATCGCGAGACTGATGCCGGACAGATGGACGACCTTCGCCGCCGCGAGCGCGTCGCGCGGCAGATCGGCGGGTGCATAGCGGCTCGCCGCCGAGCCCGCGCGCAGATAGTCGAACGCGTGGCCGTTGGGGCCGTGAGACACGAAGTAGACGCCGGTCGACGCCTGCGCATCGATGCGCACGAACGACGTGTCGACCTGCTCGCGCTCCCACAGATCGACCAGCAGGCGTCCGAAATGATCGGCGCCGACCGCCGACACGAAGCCGGTCCTCGCACCCTGGCGCGCGGCCGCGATGCAGAAGTTCGACGTGTCGCCGCCGAAGCCTTGCAGGTAGTTCGGTTGATCCTTCGCCGACTGGTTGAATTCGATCATCGCCTCGCCGAGCGCGAGGATGTCCGGTGTGTGAGCTTCAGGCTGTGCGGCCGCGCTGTGCGTCATCGCTTAGACCTCGCCCCACAAATCGTGGCCGTCCGCGCCGGTGATCTTCACCGACACGAAATCGCCGACCTTGTAGCGCTTCGACGCCTTGGCGGACGGCGCGATATAGACGACGCCGTCGATCTCCGGCGCATCCGCCGCGGTGCGGCCGATGCCGCCGTCCGCGTTGATTTCGTCGACGAGCACCTTCAGCGTCTTGCCGACCTTCCTCGCGATGCGCTTGGCCGACACCTGTTCGGCCACTTCCATGAAGCGCGCGCGACGTTCCTCACGCACTTCATCGGGCAGCGCGCCGTCGAGTTCATTCGCGCTCGCGCCTTCGACCGGCGAATACGCGAAACAGCCGACGCGATCGAGCTCCGCCTCGCGGATGAAATCGAGCAGCGTCTCGAACTGCTCTTCGGTCTCGCCCGGAAAGCCGGCGATGAACGTGCTGCGGATCGTCAGATCGGGGCAGATCTCGCGCCAGGCCTTGACGCGCTCCATCACCTTCCCGGCGTTGGCCGGGCGCTTCATGCGCTTCAGCACTTCCGGATGCGCGTGCTGGAACGGCACGTCGAGATACGGCAGCACATGGCCCTTGTACGGACCCTCGGCCATCATCGGAATCACTTCGTCGACGCTCGGATACGGATACACGTAATGCAGGCGCACCCACGCACCATACTGCGCGGCGAGTTCGCCGAGCGCGGCGACCAGATCCGTCATGCGCGTCTTGATCGGCTTGCCGTTCCAGAAACCGGTGCGGTATTTGACGTCGACGCCATATGCGCTCGTGTCCTGCGAGATCACGAGCAGTTCCTTCACGCCGGACTTGAACAGGTTCTCCGCTTCGAGCATCACTTCCGCGACCGGGCGCGACACCAGATCGCCGCGCATCGACGGGATGATGCAGAACGTGCAGCGGTGATTGCAGCCTTCGGAAATCTTCAGGTACGCGTAGTGGCGCGGCGTGAGCTTGACGCCCGCGGCGGGCACCAGATCGACGAACGGATCATGCGGCTTCGGCAGATGGCTGTGCACCGCCTGCATCACCTCGCCGAGTGCGTGCGGGCCGGTCACCGCGAGCACCTTCGGATGCACTTCCTCGATCAGTCCCGAGCCGCTCGCACTCTTCTTCGCACCGAGGCAACCGGTGACGATCACCTTGCCGTTTTCATTGAGCGCTTCGCCGATCGCGTCGAGGCTTTCCTGCACGGCTTCGTCGATGAAGCCGCAGGTGTTGACGACCACGAGGTCCGCGCCGTCATAGGTGCCGGAGATTTCGTAGCCTTCGGCGCGCAACTGGGTGATGATCTGCTCGGAATCGACGAGGGCCTTGGGGCAGCCGAGAGAGACGAAGCCGACTTTCGGCGTGGCGCCCGGCACGGCCGGAGCGTTCGAGGGGCTGGAAGACATGGGGAACCGCTTGAAGACGTTAAACCCTGAATTGTAGCGGTTCGCCACCGCCACCGCTCGTAAGTCTTTGAATTCTAGTCTTCAAACGGGGATGGGTTCGGCAGGATCGGGTTGATTCAGCTCGCTATTTTCGTCGCTGGAAACGTGCTGACGCGTCGGCGCCGACGCGGCTCCGGCCGCCAGCGCCTGGCCGATTACCGTAAGAATTTCGTCAGAGTCCTGCACTCGCCGGATCGCCGCATGCAGGTCGGCGGCTTGCGGCCAGGTCCGCTGCAGGTAGCTGAGCCACTTCTTGACGCGGCCGTGCTCATGGGTCAGCGTGCCATGCGCCCGCAGCTTGTTCATGTAGCCGACGATCGAACCCAGCACCTGCTGCCATTCGTCGGCAGATGGACACGGGTCGAGGAGCCCGCGGATTCGCTGCGCGAGGAACGGATCCGACACGGCGCCGCGCCCGATCATCACGTCCGCGCAGCCGCTGACCGAACGGCAACGCTGCCAGTCCCCCACCGTCCAGACTTCGCCGTTCGCGATGACGGGCACGTCGACGGCGTCGTCGATGCGCGCGATCCACTCCCAGTGCGCAGGCGGCCGATAGCGGTCGTCGCGCGTGCGCGCATGCACGACGAGCGAGGCCGCGCCGCCGTCCGCGAGCGCCTGCGCGCATTCGATCGCCCGCGACGTGTCGGACACGCCGAGGCGCATTTTTGCCGTCACAGCGATATCGGCAGGCACCGCGGCGCGCACGGCCGAGACGATCCGGTTCAGCAACTTCGGGTTCGCGAGCAGCATCGCGCCGCCGCCATGCTGATTGACGACTTTGGCGGGACAGCCGAAGTTCAGGTCGATACCGTAGGGCGACAGCATGGCCGCGTACGCGGCATTGCGTGCCATCCACTCGGGATCGCTGCCGAGCAGCTGGATCACCATCGGCGTGCCGCTGGCGGTCACGCTCGCGTGCAGGATTTCGGGCGCCTCGCGCTCGTAGACGCGGGTTGGCAGCAGCGAGCCTGTGATGCGGATGAACTCGGACACGCAGCCGTCGAAAGCGCCCGCGCTCGTCAGCACGTCGCGCAGCACATAGTCAGCGAGCCCTTCCATCGGGGCGAGAAACAGCCGGCTCATGAGCGGTGTGGGTGAACGGCGAGTCAGAGCAGAATGATCCGCGCGGCCTTCGCAACGGAAGACGCTGACGCGATCAGGGAGACGGTCTGAAACATAGGACGGGTCCAGCGGAAGAAACGGTAACGGCGCAAGCAGCGGTGTGCCGGCAGTGGACGCAACGGACATCGAGCCGCGGCCGGAATCCGGTTCCGACGGAACAGCGTCCCCCCGCGCGGGCCGCCATTGTAGCGCGTCGGCGGCTGCACTCCCGCGAGCTCGCCGCCATTCACTCCTTCACTTCTTCTCCGTCTCCGGATTGGCCTGCGGCGTGGCCGGCGCATTGCTCGCATTGCTCGCATTGCTCGCGTTGACCGTGCCGCCCGGCGTAAACGGGAACGTGGCGAACATGGTCTTCGCCTGATTCTGCATCTGCTCCTGCATCTGCACGAACATGTTCTTCGATTGCTCGATGTAGCTGGTCATCATGCCCTGCATCATCGGCGCCTGCATGTTCATGAACTGCGACCAGACTTCGGGGTTCATCGCCTTGCCTTCATAGAGATTCTTCGACTGGTCGGCAAGCTTCGCCTGAATGTCGATGAAGGCCTGGATGTTCTTTTCCAGATACGTGCCCATCATGCCTTGCATCGCATGACCGTAGAACCGGATGATCTGCGACAGCATCGACGACGAGAACATCGGCAGGCCGCCGCTCTCTTCTTCGAGAATGATCTGCAGCAGGATCGAGCGCGTCAGGTCCTCGTTGCTTTTGGCATCGATCACCTTGAAATCTTCCTGATCGAGCACGAGTTGCTTCACATCAGTCAGCGTGATGTAGGTACTCGTCTCGGTGTCGTAGAGCCGACGATTCGGATATTTCTTGATCAGTCGTTCGGCCGTTTTCTTTGTAGTAGTAGTCATGTAACGCCTTTAAGCTCGAGTTAAGCAAACGCGGAAACGGCGTCCGGGCTGTGCAACGGAATCCATTGCGCAGCCGGGACGCCGGCGAAACCATCTGAGCCGAAGCGCGCCGCCTTCCGGTCCGGCGCGCCGATGGCTCAGCCCATATGCAAGCCGCCGTTCAGCGAAAAATCGGCGCCCGTGGCGAAGCCCGATTCTTCCGACGCAAGCCACGCGACGATCGAGCCGATTTCGTCCGGCTGACCGAGGCGGCGCACCGGAATCGTCGCGACGATTTTTTCCAGCACGTCCGGGCGGATCGCCTTGACCATGTCGGTGCCGATGTAGCCCGGCGACACGGTGTTGACCGTCACGCCCTTGGTCGCCACTTCCTGCGCGAGCGACATCGTAAAGCCATGAATGCCGGCCTTCGCGGTCGAATAATTGGTCTGGCCGAACTGGCCCTTCTGGCCGTTCACCGACGAAATGTTGATCACCCGGCCAAAGCCACGCTCGACCATGCCGTCGATCACCTGCTTGGTGACGTTGAACAGGCTGGTCAGATTGGTGTCGATCACCGCCGTCCAGTCTTCGTGCGTCATCTTGCGGAACACGACGTCGCGCGTGATGCCGGCATTGTTGACCAGCACGTCGATCTCGCCGACTTCGGCCTTGACCTTGTCGAATGCGTCCTTGGTCGATTGCCAGTCACCGACGTTACCCTCGGAGGCGACGAAGTCGTAGCCGAGTACCTTCTGCTCGTCGAGCCACTTCGCACGGCGCGGCGAATTCGGGCCGCAGCCGGCGATCACCCTGAAGCCTTCCTTGTGCAGACGCTGGCAGATGCTGGTGCCGATGCCGCCCATGCCGCCCGTTACGTACGCAATTCGCTGTGTCATAAACCACACTCCGTTATCGTTGTCGAGGCGCCTGCCGGCGGCCTCGTGCCTCGCCTGATGCTGGTTCGCGTTGCCGCCGGGCGACCGTCTGGCAACGCGCACTGCCCGCACGAGTCACCTGTTCCAACGCGCGGCACCGCCAGTTGGCGTGCCGCGCGGCCAGATGCCTGTGCTGGCGAAGACCGCGCGCGACCGGTCGTGAATGCGCGCGGCGTACCCAGCGTACTTTAAACGCGCTCGACCGCGAGCGCGACACCCATGCCGCCGCCGATACACAGCGACGCCAGACCCTTCTTCGCATCGCGCTTCTGCATTTCGTGCAGCAGCGTGACGAGAATCCGGCAACCGGACGCGCCGATCGGGTGGCCGATCGCGATCGCGCCGCCGTTCACGTTGATCTTCGACGTGTCCCAGCCCATCTGCTTGTGCACGGCGAGCGCCTGCGCGGCAAACGCTTCGTTGATTTCCATCAGGTCGAGGTCGGCCGGCGTCCAACCCGCGCGCTCGAGGCAACGGCGCGAAGCCGGTACCGGGCCCATGCCCATCACCTTCGGATCGACACCCGCGTTCGCGTATGCCTTGATGCGCGCGAGCGGTGTGAGGCCGAGCGCTTCCGCTTTTTTCAGCGACATCACGAGCACCGCGGCTGCGCCGTCGTTCAGACCCGATGCGTTGGCCGCCGTGACCGTGCCTTCCTTCGAGAACGCCGGCTTCAGGCTCGCGAGCGATTCGGCCGTCACGCCATGACGCACGAATTCGTCGGTGGTGAAGCGCAGCGGCTCGCCCTTGCGTTGCGGAATCTCGACCGGCACGATTTCGTCGTTGAAGCGCCCCGCCTTCTGCGCGGCTTCCGCCTTGTTCTGCGACAGCGCCGCGAACGCGTCCTGCTGTTCGCGCGTGATGCCGTGCTCCTTCGCGACGTTCTCGGCCGTCACGCCCATGTGGTACTGGTTGTAGACGTCCCACAGGCCGTCGACGATCATCGAGTCGATCAGCTTCGCGTCGCCCATGCGGAAACCGTCGCGCGAACCCGGCAGCACGTGCGGCGCGGCGCTCATGTTTTCCTGGCCGCCTGCCACGACGATGTCCGCGTCACCGGCGATGATCGCGTTGGCCGCGAGCATCACGGCCTTCAGACCTGAGCCGCAGACCTTGTTGATCGTCATGCCCGGCACGGCCGCCGGCAAACCCGCCTTGATCAGCGCCTGGCGCGCGGGGTTCTGACCGGAGCCCGCCGTCAGCACCTGGCCCAGAATAACTTCGCTCACCTGTTCCGGCTTCACGCCTGCCCGTTCGAGCACGGCGCGCACCGCGACCGCGCCGAGTTCAGGTGCGGCAATCTTCGCCAGCGACCCACCAAATTTGCCCACTGCAGTACGAGCGGCCGATACGATCACAACATCAGTCATTTCCATATCCTCCGGGCATCCCGGCCAACTGCGCCACAGCCCGTTACGTTAAAAATTGCGTTGCAACTTGCGTTGCTCTCACGCCTTCATCAACCAGACGCTCATTCACCTGCCAAACACCTATGCACCGGCCGACTGCGCACTATGCCGACGTCAACAGCAATGCCGTCCGCGCGCGTCGAGCCTGTGCGTGAACCTACTCCCGTTGCCGCACGTAGCGGCCCGGCGCCGGCTCGATGACCGGGAATTCCTCGGAGCCCAAATTGGCGCGCGGCTTCACTTTCTTACCGCCGTACTGATCGAGCCAGTCGGTCCATTCCGGCCACCAGCTGCCGGGCACTTCGGTCGCCGCGTCGAACCATTCGTCCGCGCTTTCGGGCAGCGTGTTCGCGTCGGTATCGAGCTTCCAGAAGCTGCGCTTTTTCTTCGCGGGCGGATTGATCACGCCGGCGATATGGCCCGACGCGCCGAGCACGAACTTTAGCGGCCCGGTGAGCAGCCGCGCCGACGCATATGCGGTTTGCCACGGCACGATATGGTCTTCGCGCGAACCGTAGATGAAGGTCGGCACGTCGATCTTCGACAGATCGATCGGCTCGCCGCAGGTGGTCAGCGCACCGGGCTCGCGCAGCTTGTTCTCGAGATACGTGTTGCGCAGATACCAGACGTACATCGGCCCAGGCAGACTGGTCGAGTCGCTGTTCCAGTACAGCAGGTCGAACGGTACCGGCGTGCGGCCCTTCAGGTAACTGTCGACGACGTAGTTCCATACGAGGTCGTTCGGGCGCAGGAACGAGAACGTGTTCGCGAACTCGACGCCGCGCATCAGTCCCGGCGGCGCGCCGTTCTTGCCGCCGATGCTCTGCTCGCGCATCTGCACGTGCGCCTCGTCGACAAACACGTCGAGCACGCCCGTGTCGGAGAAGTCGAGCATTGCGGTGAGCAGCGTCATCGACGCGGCCGGATGTTCGCCGCGCGCCGCAGCCACCGCGAGCGCGGTGGCGAGCATCGTGCCGCCGACGCAAAAGCCGAGCGTATTGATCTGCTCGCGGCCGCTGATCTTGCGCACGGTGTCGATCGAGGTGAGCACACCCTCGCCGATGTAGTCGTCCCACGTCTTGTGCGCGATGGACTGATCCGCGTTGCGCCACGAAATCAGGAACACCTGATGGCCCGAATCAAGCCCGTGCGCGACGAGCGAGTTTTCGGGCTGCAGGTCGAGAATGTAGTACTTGTTGATGCACGGCGGCACGATCAGGAGCGGCCGCTCGCGCACGGTCGCCGTGCGCGGCTTGTACTGGATCAGCTGCAGCAGATCGTTCTCGAACACGACCGAGCCTTCGGTGTTCGCGAGGTTCTCGCCGACCGCGAAACGCGATTCGTCGGTTTGGGAAATCTTGCCGCGCTGCATGTCGGCGAGCAGGTTCATCACGCCCTGGCGCAAGCTCTCGCCTTTGCTGTCGAGCAGCGTTTTCTGCGCTTCGGGATTCAGCGCGAAGAAGTTGCTCGGCGAGGCCGCCGCGGTCCACTGCTGGACCGCGAAGCGAATGCGCTCGCGGGTTTTCGGCTGGGTGTCGAGCGCGTCGACCAGCTGCTGCAGATAGCGCGCGTTCAGCAGATACCACGCGGCGGTGAACGCGTAGGCGGGCGCCGCGCTCCAGGCGTCTGCGCTAAAGCGCCGGTCCTTGAGCTCGGGCGCCTTGATCGCCGACGTGGTGGCCTGCTGGATCAGCTCCATCGCCTCGCGCGAATAGTCGGTCTGCAGCTTCTGCAAACGCTCGGGCGGAATCGCGGCGGTGGGAATGCTCAGCCCCGGCAACGACGGCAACGCACCGGCGGCCAGCTTGCTGAAGTCGGGCATGCCGGGAAACGCCGGTATTTGCGGGAAGCCCGCCGTTATCTGTGCAAGGTCCGGCATCTGCGGCATTGAGGGCATCTGAAATGCCGTGCCACTGGGCTGCGCGCCGAACGAACGCCAGGCGTTCATCCAGGCGTCGAGAAATTGCTGCATGCCTGCGGCTGACGATGCACCGCTCGTACCGGCCTGCTGCGTCTGCTCCTTCGAGGAGTCGGTGCTGGGGGAAGCTGAGGAATGAGATGCTGCCATACCTGCTTTTGACCGGTAAGTCCTTGCGGACGGGTTGAGAGGCAGGTCCGTGCGCACGTGGCGATTGCTCGCGACTTCGTCACGCCCTGTCCCATGAACGACGAGGAGCTTAGAAGGAACATTCTTGCTCCCCATCACAAGGCATGTCAATGCTTGCTCCCGATTTTGCCGCAGTGCGATAGTTTTTTAATTATCGTTTTCCCTGTATGGCAAATCGCGCTTTAACGAATCAAATGAGGCCTGCCGCGGGTAAATCCGAAAAACTCCTAGGGCGCATGGCACTTAAGCATATTTATTCGTTCGGTCGCCCACACAGCCGGCGGGCGATTCGCGCTATCGGCGGGCCTTCCGGCAGCGCAACAAAAAATGCGTGTGAAGCCCGGGGAACGGGCCGTCAGCGAGGGGTCGGCAGTGGGATTCGCGAATAACGACCCGGTGCGCATTCACGCGAAATAAAACCACGGCTCGATTTTAAAAGTATGACAAGATGCGCCCGCGCGCCATCCCGAATTAATCGGCAATTGATTGCGCCTGTTCGTCGATCCAGATCAACGCGGCCATGCGACCGGTCTCGCGATCACGGCGATACGAATAAAAACGCTCGCGCAACGTGACCGTGCACAGATCGCCGCCGCTGATGCGTGTAAGGCCGAGCCGCTGCAGGCGCAGGCGCGCCAGCGCCGGCAGATCGGCGAGATATTTGCCGGCATTCGCGGGATGCGCGACGAACGCCTGCGCGGTCGCGTCGCGTTGTGCATCGTCGGCACCGGTCATGAAGGCGTCACGCACGTCTGCGCCGACTTCGAATGCGGTGGGCCCGATCGACGGCCCGAGGTACGCATGCAGCTCGCTCGCCCGCACACCCGCCAGCGCCGCGACCCGCGCGGCGGTCTGCTCGACGATGCCCGCCGCGAGTCCGCGCCACCCGGCATGCGCGGCGCCGACCGCGCGCCCCGCTTCGTCGCACAACAGCACCGGCATGCAATCGGCGACCATGACGACGCACGCGATGCCCGCGCCATCGGTGACGCTCGCGTCGGCGCGCGCCGGCGCACCATGCTCGCGCGCGTGCGCGATCGCATCCTCGGCGCGGACGATGCCGGCGCCATGGATCTGTTCGAGCCACGCGGCCTCGCGAACACCGGCAAGCGCGACGAGCCGTGCGCGATTGCTCGCGACCGCGGCGGGATCGTCGCCGGTCTTCATGCCCAGATTCAGCCCGCCGGGCTGGTCGGCGCCGTCGCGCCAGCGGCCGAACGGCGCGTCGCTGACGCCGCCGTCGCGGGTGGTCACGAGCGCGCGCACGCGCGGCGACACGTTCCATGCGGGTTGCACGACATCGGCAAAACCCAGCTCCGGGAGATTGGTGCTCATGCGTGATCGTCCTCGTCGTGGTCGCTGTCTTCATCGTACGCGCCGTCGTCGACCGATGCATCGTAGTCCTCATCCTCGCCATACGCATCGTCGAACTCGCCCGCGTCGTCGCGACCCAGACCGAGCGCGGCCGACAACGCCTCGATGTCGGCCGGCACCTCGGCGCGCCATTGCATCGAGCGGCCGGTCTTCGGATGAATCAGGCCGAGCCGCCACGCGTGCAGCGCCTGGCGCGCGAAGCCGTCTGGCAGCGGCGTGACCGAGCGCTTGCCGCGCGCGCGTCCGTACACGGGATCGCCGAGCAACGGATGACCGATGTGCGCGCAATGCACGCGAATCTGATGCGTGCGCCCCGTCTCCAGATCGCAGTGAATCGCCGTGACCGGCTGACGCTGCCAGATCGCCGAGGCCACGCGCCGGAAATGCGTGCGCGCCGGCTTGCCGGCCGCGCCCGTCACCACGGCCATGCGCGTGCGCTCGCGCGGATCGCGGCCGATCGGCGCGTCGATCGTGCCTTCTTCGGGCAGGTTGCCCCACACGAGCGCGAGGTAGCGGCGCTTGACCGTGCGCGCCTGCAACTGGCGCACGAGGTCGGTCTGCGCCTCGAGCGTGCGCGCGACCACCATCAGCCCCGAGGTCTCCTTGTCGAGCCGATGCACGATGCCCGCGCGCGGCAGACCCGCCGCGGACTCGCCATAGCGGTAGAGCAGCCCGTTCAGCACGGTGCCGCTCCAGTTGCCAGCCGCCGGATGCACGACCATGCCGGCCGGCTTGTTGATGACGACGAGCGTGTCGTCCTCGTAGACGATGTCGAGCGGCACCGGCTCGGGCGTGAAGGCGAGCTGCTCGGGCAGCAGATCGGGCTCGAGCTCGATCGTCGCGCCAAGCGGCACCGGCTGGCGGATCTTCGCCGCCTTGCCGTCGACGCGCACCCGTTGCGCCTCGATCCAGCTTTGCAGACGGCTGCGCGAGAACTCCGGGAATACTTTGGCGAGCACCTTGTCGAGGCGCTCGCCGGCCAGTTCGTCGGGTACCACGACGCTGCGCGGCGCTTCGGCGGCCGCGCGCACGGGCACGGGTGCCGCCGCGGCCGCAGAGCCTTGCGGGCTGCTTGCGGCGAGCGCGTCGCTGGAGAAATCGTCGTCGAGGGAATCGACGCCCAACGCGTCGGCCGGGTCGGCGCTTACGCTATAATCTTCGTTGCTATTCCCGGCGCCTGCGGCGCCTGGAGTATTTGAGCGGGTCATTGAATCTGGGTCACCTGGACGTAAAGCTAGACTGGAAAATGCGAGCCTTGAACACCATCACTGAAGCGGCGATCAATTTGGCGGCCATCAAGAAGGCGGCCCGGAAAGTGGCCGGATACATTGCGTGCGCCGCGGCCGTCGTCGCTGTTGCGGCTTGCCACGGCCTGCCGGAGAAGACCGACGAAACGGCAGCGTGGAACAACAACAAATTATATACGGAGGCGAACGACGCCCTGACCGGTGGTGACTGGGGCAAGTGCGCGAAGTATTTCGAGCTGCTCGAGGGCCGCGACCCGTTCGGCCACTTCGCCCAGCAGGCGCAGATCAACGTCGCGTACTGCAACTGGAAAGACAACGAAAACGCCGCCGCCGACCAGGCCATCGACCGCTTCATCCAGCTGCACCCGGATCATCCGGACATCGCCTACGCGTATTACCTGAAGGGCATGATCCACTTCAACGACGACCTCGGTCTGTTCGGCCGCTTCTCGGGCCAGGATATGAGCGAGCGCGATCCGAAGTCGCTGCGCGAGTCGTATGACGCGTTCAAGGTCGTGGTGGACCGCTTCCCGAACAGCAAGTACGCGGCGGACGCCGCGCAGCGCATGCGCTACATCGTGAATGCGCTTGCATCGCACGAAGTCCACGCCGCGGACTACTACTATCGCCGCGGCGCCTATGTCGCCGCCATCAACCGTGCGCAGCTCGCATTGCGCGAGTACAAGAACGCGCCGGCCATCGAAGACGCGCTGCACATCATGATCCTGTCGTACGAGAAGCTCAACAACCAGCAACTCGCCGACGACACTCGTCGCGTGCTGGCCGGCACCTTCCCCGACAGCCCGTACGTGACCGGCCACGCACGGCCCGGCACGGCGAAGTCGTGGTGGCAGTTCTGAGCCCTCACGCGCCGACGGCACACTGACCTTCGTCTGAAAACGAAAACGCCACGACCTCGGTCGTGGCGTTTTCGTTTATGCGCGCCGCGAGACTCAATCGCGCTCGAACAGCGCAATCGATTCCACGTGCGACGTATGCGGGAACATATTGACGACGCCCGCGCCCACCAGCCGATAGCCGGCCTCATGCACGAGCAGCCCGGCATCGCGCGCGAGCGTGGCCGGCGCGCACGACACATAGACGATGCGCGTCGGCAGCGGCCCGTTGCCGCTCTGCGCGATCTCCGCGAGCGCCTTCGCGATCGCGAGCGCGCCTTCGCGCGGCGGATCGACGAGGAACTTGTCGAAGTGGCCGAGCGCGCGCAAGTCGTCGGCGGTGACTTCGAACAGGTTGCGGCACGCGAACGACGTATGCCCGGCGACGCCATTCAGCTCCGCATTCGCGAGCGCGCGCTGGGTCAGCACTTCGCTACCCTCGATGCCGACCACTTCCCGCGAGATTCGCGCGAGCGGCAGCGTGAAGTTGCCGATCCCGCAGAACAGGTCGAGCACGCGGTCGGTGCGTGCCGGCGCCAGCAGGCGCAGCGCGCGGCTCACCAGCACGCGGTTGATCGCTTGATTGACCTGGGTGAAATCAGTTGGCTTGAATGGCATACGGATGCCGTATTCGGGCAGCGTGTAGTCGAGCTGCACGTCGAGAGGATAAAGCGGCGTGACCGTGTCGGGACCGCCCGGCTGGATCCAGAACTGCACCTTGTGCTCGTCCGCGAACTCGCGCAGCACCTGCTCGTCCGCGGCCGTCAGCGGTTCGAGGTTGCGCACGACGAGCGCCGTGACCGACGAGCCGACCGCGAGCTCGAGCTGCGGCATGCGGTCGTAGATAGACAGCTTGCGGACCATGAAACGCAGCGGCATCAGCATCGCCGACACATGCGGCGGCAGCACCTCGCAGGTCTTCATGTCGGCGATATAGCTGCTCTTCTTCTCGTGAAAGCCGATGCGCATACCGCCGCGCTCCGGCAGGTAGCGCACCGCGAGCCGCGCGCGATAGCGATAACCCCAGGACGGCCCGTGAATCGGCCGGAACACCGTTTCGGGGCGCAGCTTCGCCAGATGCTGCAGGCTGTCCTCGAGCACGCGCTGCTTGACCGCCACCTGCGCGCGCATGTCGAGATGCTGCATCGAGCAGCCGCCGCAGATGTTGAAGTACGTGCATTTCGGCGTCGTGCGGATCACGCTTTCGCGGAACACCTGAACGACTTCGGCCTGCTCGAATTTCGGCTTGCTGCGATGCGTCGAATAACTGACGAGTTCACCCGGCAGCGCGCCTTCGACGAACACGACCTTGCCTGGCGTGCCGTCTTCGCTCGTGGTGCGGCCCACGCCGCGCGCTTCCATATCGAGCGAAACGATTTCGATGAGCGGTTCGTTGCCGGTAATGACGGGCGCCGGCGCCGGGGCGTGCGCCCTGGCATGCTTCGATGAGCGCCGCGGCGAGCGACGTGGGGGGGCAGTTCGGGACACCTGCGGACTTCCTGACAAACTATGGGGGAAAGGCGAGATTGTAGACGAAGCGCCGGGCTTGCCTGCGATGCGGTGCGGACCACACGCGGAGCGAGTGCGGATCGCGGCCCGGATTGCGGCTCCCCGGCGGAGGCTCTGCTCGCGCGCGCTTACTGCACGAACGCCGCCAGATACTCGGCCCACTGCGGCGCGCTTTCCAGCGCGAGCGCGTTCTTCACGAGGTTGATCTCGTCAGCATACTCCGACGGCGAAAAGCCACCGCGCATCAGTTGGAAGCGGCAATACAGCAGGTACGTATTGACGACGTCGGTCTCGCAGTAATTGCGGATTTCCTCGATACGCCCTTGCTGGAACGCCTGCCACACCTGACTGCCGTCCATGCCCATCTTGCCCGGAAAGCCGCACATCTTCGCGAGCGCGTCGAGCGGCGCGTTCGCGCGCGCCTGGTACATCGCGAGCACGTCCATCAGATCGGTGTGTCGCGCGTGGTAGCGGCTGATGTAGTTGTTCCACTTGAAGTCGCGGTCGTCCTCGCCGAGATCCCAGAACCGGTAGGCGGGGATGCCGTTGACGAGCGCGCGGTAGTTGAGCACCGGCAGATCGAAACCGCCGCCGTTCCACGACACGAGTTGCGGCGTGTACTTTTCGATCACGCGATAGAACGACTGCACGAGCGTCGCCTCGCCGTCCTCGGGCGTACCGAGCGAGCGCACGCGAAAACCGTTGTTGTCACGGAACACGCAGGAAATCGCCGCGACCCGCTGGAGGTGATGCGGCAGAAAATCGCTGCCCGTTTTTTCGCGGCGTGCGGCGAACGCGTGCTCGGCGACGTCGGCGTCGCTCATCGACGCGGGCAAATCTTCAAGCCGGCGGATGCCGGCGACATCGGGAATCGTCTCGATGTCGAAAACAAGAATCGGTGTCATCAGGTCAGAGAACGGCGTCTTTGCGGACACCGTTTGAGGCAAAGAAGCGCTTCAGTCGCACCAGCGCTTCCTGTTGGATCTGGCGCACACGCTCGCGCGTGAGGCCCATTTCGTCGGCCAGCTCCTCGAGCGTGGCGGGCTCGATGTGATTCAGACCGAAGCGCCGCTCGATCACATGGCGGTGCTTGTCCGACAAACGCGCGAGCCATGCGCGTGTCAGTGTTTCGAGCTCGCGATGCTGCACTTCGGCGTCTGGCGACTGGCTCTGGTCGTCCGACAGCAGATCGAGCAGGCTGCTCGCCGGATCGAGATCGAGCGGCGCATCGAGCGAGGCGGTGTGCTCGTTCAGCGCGAGGATGTCGGTGACTTCGTCCGTGGTCTTGCCGGTCAGATAAGCGATGTCGTCGATGCTCGCGTCGCGGCGCTCGGCCGCCTCCCCCGAATTCATCGAGTTCTTTTCCAGATGGCGCTTCGCGCGCAACACCTGGTTGAGCTCACGAATCACATGGACGGGCAATCGCACCGTACGCGCCTGGTTCATGATCGCGCGCTCGATGCTCTGGCGGATCCACCACGTCGCGTAGGTCGAGAAACGGAAGCCGCGCGTCGGATCGAATTTTTCGATTGCGTGCATGAGGCCGAGGTTGCCCTCCTCGATCAGATCGAGCAGCGGCACGCCGCGATTCAGATAACCCTTGGCAATGCTGACGACCAGCCGCAGATTGCGCTCGATCATCACCTGCCGCGCTTCGAACTCGCCGGCCTTGGCAAGGCGCGAATATTTCTGCTCTTCCTCGACGGTGAGCAACGGCTTCACGCTGATGCGATTCAGATAATGCTGGATCGTGTCGGCCGTGAGCTCGGCCTGCAGCAGTGCGCGGAAATCGTCGGCGTCGGGCGGCGCCTCGCCGGTGGTTTCGCGCGCGTCAGCGCTCTCGCTGTCGTCGAGGCCGCTCTGGCGTTCGTCGAGATCGCGCTCCTCCGCGACCTCTTCTTCCACTTCCGAAGCGCCGCTTTCGTCCACTGCGGCAGACGTGACTTCGCTGATCGTCTCAGACTCGGCTTGGGGCGGGCGGCGCTTCGATTTCGGCATGGTCGTATCGCTTATTGCGGCGGCAAATACTTCAGTGGGTCGACTGGTTTACCCTGTCGGCGAACTTCGAAATGCAACATCACACGGTCGGAATCGCTATTGCCCATCTCTGCGATCTTCTGCCCCTTCGTAACCGCGTCCCCCTCTTTTACCATCAAAGCGCGGTTGTGTGCATACGCAGTGAGATAAGTTGCATCATGCTTGATGATAATGAGATTGCCGTAACCACGCAGCCCATTTCCGGCATAGACGACGCGACCATCGGCTGACGCTTTAACCGGCTCGCCCGCGGAGCCGCCGATATTGACGCCCTTGTTGGTCGAGTCGTTGAACGTGTTGAGCAGCGGACCGCGCACCGGCCATGCAAATGCTACGTTGCCTGCCGCGGCGCTGCCGATGTCGGCGCTCGCCGCAGAGGGATTGGCCGGAGGCGCAGCTACCGCACCATTCGCGGGCGTACCGTTCGTCGCGCCGCCGTAGAGCGGCGGCATCGCGGCGCCGACCACGGCCGGCGCGTTGTTGTTCAGCGGTGCGCTTTGCACCGCGCCCGTGCTGCCGATCGGCGCGGTCGACACGCCCGGCGTCATGGCCGCGGTATTCGCGCCCGGCGGCACGACGCGCAGCAGCTGGTCGACTTCGATCTGATTCGGGTTGGTCAGGTTGTTCCACGTCGAGATGTCGCGGTAATTCTGGCCGTTTTCGAGCGCAATGCGGTACAGCGTATCGCCCGGCTTCACGCGATAGTAGCCGGGCGGCGGCGGGCCGAGCGGCACCGCCGGTTGCGCCGCGCCCTGCGCGGTGGCGAGCGTGCCGCCGCCGGAGCGGTCGACGACGGGCGCCTGGTCGAGCCGGGATGCACAGGCCGTCATCAACAGGGACAAGGCGAGCACGCACACGCTGCGCTGGGTTACGGTCAGGGGGGTATTCGGGGTGGTTCTCTGCATCGCGCGCAACATACTCATCGGTGTCAAATCACTCCGGATTTTAAGGGTACAAAGAAAACGCGATCAAGCCGCGACTCGCGCCATTGCGCGGGGCCGAGGCGCTCGATCAGCGTCAGCACCTGGCTCTGTCCTTCCTGCGAGCCGACCGGCGCAACCAGACGTCCGCCGATCGCAAGCTGCTCGAGCAACGCCTGCGGCACGTCGAGCCCGGCCGCCGCGATCACGATCGCGTCGAACGGGGCCGCCGACGGCAAACCGAGCCGCCCGTCGCCGTAATGCAGCCGGATATTCGGAATGCGCAGCGGACGCAGATTCGTCTTCGCGCGCTCGGACAGCGGCTTGATGCGTTCGATCGAATAAACCTCGCGCGCGACCTGGCTCAGCACCGCCGCCTGATAGCCGCAACCGGTGCCGATTTCGAGCACCGTGTTCAGCGCGCGCCCGGCCGCCGCGAGTTCGATCATTCGCGCAACCACCGACGGCTTCGAGATAGTCTGGTGATGACCGATCGGCAGCGCGGCATCTTCGTACGCCTGGGCCGCAAGACCCGGATCGACGAACATGTGGCGCGGCACCGCCGCCATCGCGTTCAGCACACGCTGATCGCTGACGCCATTGGCTCGCACGCGTTCGACCATGCGTTCGCGAACCCGTTCCGAGGTCAGCGCCAAGGCGTTGTTCATCGCGCCGCTCATTGCACCGGCCAACGCGGCGTTCGGCGCGGGTTTCGCGCTTTGCTGCAGTTGCGACTGGAGTGGCGATGGCGTCGCGCGTGCGCTGTGGCCAGACGCATGCGTCGAGTTTTTGCCTGGCTTGACCGACGACTTTGGTGCTTGCTTGACAGGCTGCCCCGCCAATGCACCGGCCAACGAGTTCGCCGTTGTCTTTGCGACTGGCGCGGCCTGCGGCTTTGGCGGCATTGCACCGGTCGCCGCCGTTGACGTACCGAACGAAGCGCTTTGCGTCTTCGCCTGGGGAATCACCTGGGGTCGCGTCGCCGGCGTAGATTGCGCAGCAGCTGAGGTCCTCGCTTGCGCCCGTGCGGCCGCGCCGCCCTGCGTCGGTTTCGCCGACTGCTGCCGTGCGTTCAACGCCGCGCTCGCCGCGAGCGCCGCCGCGCGCATCTCACCCGGACGTCCCTCGGGCCGGCGCGGTTCGCGCACCAGGTCCTCGAGACCTAACGGAAAGCGCTTCGCGCGCTCGCCGGTCATGAACTGCCGCTCCCGGCGCGCAGCCAGTCGCGCGCCGCAGGCAGCATTTGCGTGTAGGTCAGATCGAGCTGCAGCGGCGTGATCGACACGGCGCCGTTGGCCACCGCATGGAAGTCCGTGCCTTCGCTCGCGTCGCGCGCCTGGCCCGAGGCGCCGATCCAATAGATCGGTTCGCCGCGCGGATTGGTCTGGCGGATCACCGGCTGCGACGGATGACGTTTGCCGAGTCGCGTGATCTGCCAGCCGCGCAGTTCGTCATACGGCAGGTTAGGAATATTGACGTTCAGCAGCGGATGTCCCGGCAACGGCCGCGCGAGATAATGCGCGACGATTTCGGCGGCAACGCGGGCCGCGTCTTCGAGATGCGCCCAGTCCTTGTCGACGAGCGAGAACGCGATGGCCGGCACCCCGAACATGATGCCTTCGGTGGCGGCTGCGACGGTGCCGGAATACAGCGTGTCGTCGCCCATGTTCTGGCCGTTGTTGATACCCGACACGACGAGGTCCGGTGTATGGTCGAGCATGCCGGTCAGTGCGATGTGCACCGAGTCGGTCGGCGTGCCGTTCACGTAGTAGAAACCGTTCGCCGAACGCAGAACCGACAGCGGCCGCCACAGCGTCAGGGAATTCGACGCGGCGCTGCAGTTCTGTTCGGGAGCCATCACGGTGACGTTGGCGATCGGCTTCAGCGCTTCGTAAAGCGCGGCGAGGCCCGGCGCCAGATAACCGTCGTCGTTGCTGAGTAGGATTCGCATGCGCCGATTGTAACCGAGGAAAGATGGCACGCGAACGACATGGACGGCGTGTCCGCGTGGCGTGCACAAGCGTCGTGCGAGCCAGTATTTTCCAGGTGCGCGGATGCTTGTATCGAACGCAAAGATGCTGCTTCGCACTGAAGGCGCGGCCGTGCGCGCACGTCGATGAATCGGCATCCTGTGCGTACTTCGCGCTGTGCAATGCAATACGGCTTGCGCGAGAAGCGCGCGCGACGCATCAAAAGCGCGCTGCGCGTTGTAACCCACAGCGCAATAAATCGCACGGTCGTGCGCTTTGCTTTACACTCGAAAACAGTGCCAACCCTGAACGATACGGAGACACGATGCGCGCGATTCGCTGCAAGCAGTACGGGCCGCCCGAGAGCCTGGTCGTCGACAACCTGGCGGATCTCGAAGCGCCGCCTGGCCACGTCGTGATCGACGTGAAGGCCGCGGCCGTCAATTTTCCCGACGTGCTGATCATCGAGAACAAATACCAGTTCAAGCCGCCGCTGCCGTTCACGCCCGGTTCGGAAGCCGCGGGCATCGTGCGCGCGGTGGGCGAAGGCGTCACGCAGTTCAAGCCTGGTTCGCGCGTGGCCGCGTTCACCGGCTCCGGCGGTTTTGCCGAGCAGGCGCTTGCGCCCGCCGCGGCCTGCGTGCCGCTCGACGACGACGTGTCGTTCGAACTCGCGGCCGCGTTCACGCTCGCGTATGGCACCTCGCATCACGCGGTGGTCGATCGCGGCGCGCTGCAGCCGGGCGAGACGATGCTCGTGCTCGGCGCGGCCGGCGGCGTCGGGCTGGCGGCGGTCGAAATCGGCAAGGCGCTCGGCGCGCGCGTGATCGCGGCGGCATCGAGCGACGAAAAGCTCGCGACCTGCGTGAAGCACGGCGCGGACGCGACGATCAACTACAACACCGAGGATCTGCGCGAGCGCATCAAGGCGCTCACCGACGGCAAAGGTCCGGACGTGATCTACGACCCGGTCGGCGGCGTGTTTGCGGAGCCGGCGTTTCGCAGCATCGGCTGGAGGGGGCGTTATCTGGTGGTCGGCTTTGCGAATGGCGAGATTCCAAGGCTGCCGCTGAACCTGATGTTGCTGAAGGGCGCAAGCGTGGTCGGCGTGTTCTGGGGCGACTTCGCAAAGCGTGAGCCGCAGCGCAATCGCGCGGCATTCGAGCAGATGACCGGCTGGATTCGTGAAGGCAAGCTCAAGCCCTACGTGTCGGCCCGCTACTCGCTCGACGACACCGGCCGCGCGTTGCGCGACATGGCCGAGCGCCGCGTGATCGGCAAGGTGGTCATCACGCCGTAGCACAACCAATAAAGCAGCATCAAAAACGGCGCGGCGGCCGACTGCGATTTCGGCCGCCGCGCCGCTTGCGATCCACGTTCACAACTTCTCGGTATCCCCGGTGCGCGGCTGCCACTTCATCAAACGCCGCTCCGCGGTCCCGACGATCGCATCGAGAATCAGCGCGAACGCGGTCAACACCAGAATCCCCGCGAACACCGTGTTGATATCGAAGGTGCCCTCGGCCTGCAGGATCAGATAGCCGACGCCGCGCGCCGAGCCCAGATACTCGCCCACCACCGAGCCGACGAACGCAAGCCCCACCGACGTATGCAGGCTCGAAAACACCCAGCTCATCGCGCTCGGCAGATAGACGAAACGCAGCAGCTGTTTGCGGTTCGCGCCGAGCATGCGCGCGTTCGCGAGCACGACCGGGCTCACTTCCTTCACGCCCTGGTAGACGTTGAAGAACACGATGAAGAACACCAGCGTGACGCCGAGTGCGACCTTCGACCAGATGCCGAGGCCGAACCACACGCCGAAGATCGGCGCGAGAATCACGCGCGGCATCGAGTTCGCGGCCTTCACGTACGGATCGAACAGCGCGCTCGCGGTCGGCGCGAGCGCGAGCCACAGGCCGACGCCGAGCCCGATCGTGGTGCCAAAGACGAACGCGAGCACGGTCTCGACGAGCGTGATCCACAGATGCAGATAGATCTCGCCGCCCGTGAACCATTCCCAGATCCGCTGCAGTACTTTCTGCGGCTCGCCAAAGAAAAACGCCGCCTTGTTCGGATCGTCGAAATAGAACGGCGGTATCAGCGTCGGGCTCGTCAGCACGTACCACAGCACGAAGCACAGCACGAGCAGCAGCCACTGCCAGATCACCAGATTCGCCCGGCTCGGGCGCAACGTCTTCCACATGACTTGGTTTGCCTTGGACGATTATTGGACACGTCTTCTTTTCGATGCGCAGGCGGGGATGCGCGGCACATTTAAACAGCGGTCAGTTGCTGTTGATAACCCTTGAGCACCTCATCGCGCAGCACACCCCAGAGCTGCGCATGCAACTCGACGAAGCGCGGATGCGAACGGATTTCGGCGACATCGCGCGGCCGCGGCAGATCGATCCGGAACTCGCCGATCGGATGCGTCGCAGGCCCGGCCGACAGTACCACCACGCGGTCCGACATCGCGATCGCTTCGTCGAGATCGTGCGTAATGAACAGCACGGCCTTGCGCTTCGCGGCCCAGAGATCGAGCAACTCGTTTTCCATCAGCTGCCGCGTTTGAATATCCAGCGCGGAAAACGGCTCGTCCATGAGGATGATGTCGGGGTCGAGGATTAGCGTCTGCGCCATCGCGACGCGCTTGCGCATGCCGCCCGACAGCTGATGCGGATAGCGGTCGCCGAAGCCGCCGAGACCGACACGCTTCAACCACTCTTCGGCCTTCGCGCGCGCTTCCGAGGCCGGCACGCGGTGAAACGACAGGCCGGCCATCACGTTGTCGAGCGCCGAGCGCCACGGCATCAGCGCATCTGCCTGGAACATATAGCCCGCTCGGCGATTCAGGCCGCTGAGCTTTTCGCCGAACACGCTGACGCCGCCCGTCGACGGCTGGAGCAGCCCCGCGCCGATGTTCAGCAGCGTGGACTTGCCGCAGCCAGTCGGCCCGACGACCGACACGAACTCGCCGGGCTCGATACGCAGCGTCGTGTCCTTAACTGCTGTGTAGCGCTGTGCGCGGTTGTCACGCGCGGCGAACGTGCAGGTGATGTTTTCGAGCGCCAGGGCAGCAACGGTCATCGTACGGCTCGCTTCGGGAATCGGGTTAGCGGGGAGTTGTCGCGGCGACGCTGGGGCGACGGCTGTGGACGCGGCGAATCGCCCTGTCCACGTCCCATTCGATGCGCCTGTGCGCGCGCCGCGTCGTTTATGCCTTGACGGTCGCGAGCGCCTTCTTCACGAAGTCGTTGGTCCACGTCTTCGACAGATCGATCTGCGCGTTCTGGATCACCGGATCGAACGCTTTCAGCGTCTTCAGCGACGTCGCGGGACCGTCGGCGGGCATCAGGCCGTCGGGCGACATCGCTTCGCGCACGTGCTGCCACGCGTCGAGATAGAGCGCGCGGTCGCCGAGCAGATAGCTCTCCGGCACCGTGTTGATCAGTTCGCTGCCGCTCGCGTTCTGCAGCCACTTGAGCGCGCGCACCATCGCATTGGTCAGCGCCTGCGTGGTGTTCGGGTTCTTCGTGATGAACGACTGCGATGCGTACAGGCAGCCCGCCGGCATGTCGCCGCCGAACACGATGTGCGTATCGGTGAGCGTGCGGGTATCCGACACGACGCGCACGTCGCCGGCGCGCTCGAGGCGCGTGACGACCGGATCGAGATTGGCGATCGCGTCGATCTGCCCGGACTGCAGCGCGGCGATCGCGCCGGCACCGGCGCCCACGCCGATGAACGCGACGTCCTTCGGACTGAGCCCCGCTTTCGCGAGGACGAAGCTCGCCATGATCGCCGTCGACGAACCCGGTGCGGTCACGCCAATCTTCTTGCCCTTCAGATCGGCGATCGACTTGTAGTTCGACATCGTCTTCTTCGACACCGCGAGCACGATCTGCGGCGCGCGGCCCTGCAGCACGAATTCGCGGAACATCTGCTTTTGCGCCTGCAACAGCAGCGTGTGTTCGAACGCGCCGGAGACCACGTCGGCGCTTCCGCCGACTGCCGCCTTCAACGCCTGCGAGCCGCCCGCGAAGTCGGAAATCTCGACTTCGAGCCCCTCGTCCTTGAAGTAGTTGCGGCGCTCGGCGATCGTCAGCGGCAGGTAGTAGAACAGGTTCTTGCCGCCGACCGCGATGGCGACCTTGGTGGTCTCGGGCTTGCCCTGCGCGAAAGCGAACGGCGTGGCCGCGAGCGAGGCGCCCGCGAGCGCCGCACCGCCGGCGAGGAAGGTTCTGCGTTGCATGGTCCGTTGTCTCCAGATTTTTTGTCGTCCGGCTTTTTGACCGCCCGTGTGCGCGTTGCGCAAGCGCTTGGCCACGGTGTGGGGCTGCCAGTCGCAAGGCGCGAATCGTGCGTCAGCGCCGCGCTTTGCGCGCCTTTCTCTATGCGTTGCGCTGTGCGCATCAGACGATCTGTTGCGCCCGCAACCGCGCGATGCCGTCAGCATCATAACCTAGCGATTGCAGGACTTCATCGGTATGTTCACCCAGTTCTGGCCCCAGCCAGCGCGTCTCACCGGGCGTCGCCGACAGCTTCGGCGTAACCGTGGGCAGCGTGATTTCCTTGCCGTCCTGCCACTTGAACCGCTGGATCATCTGCCGCGCCATGAACTGCGGATCGGTGAACATATCGGCGACGCTGTAGATGCGGCCCACCGGCACGTCGGCCGCGTTCAGCACCGCGAGCGCTTCGTCGATCGTGCGCGTGGACAGCCACGCGCCGATCGCGGCGTCGATTTCCTGCGTGCGCAGCACGCGGCCATCGTTATGCGCGAGCGCCGGATCGTTGGCGAGATCGTCGCGTTCGATCGCGATCATCAGGCGCCTGAAGATCGGATCGCTATTGCCGCCGATCACGATGCTGCCGTCGCGGCACGGATACGTATTCGACGGCACGATGCCCGGCAGCGACGCGCCGGTACGCTCGCGCACCATGCCGTAGACGCCGTATTCGGGCACCACGCTTTCCATCATGTTGAAGACGGCCTCGTACAGCGCGACGTCGACGACCTGCCCCTTGCCGCCGTTCATCTGCTTGTGATGCAGCGCCATCAGCGCGCCGATCACACCGTGCAGCGCGGCGATCGAATCGCCGATCGAAATGCCGATGCGCGGCGGCGGCAGATCCGGATAGCCGGTGATATGGCGCAGACCGCCCATCGACTCGGCGATCGCGCCGAAGCCGGGCCGGTCGCGATACGGGCCCGTCTGGCCGTAGCCCGACAGTCGCACCATCACGAGGCCGGGGTTCTCGGCGGACAGCACGTCGTAGCCGAGCCCGAGCTTTTCGAGCAGACCGGGCCGGAAATTCTCGACGACGATATCGGCCTCTTTCGCGAGGCGCCGCACGATCTCCTTGCCCTCTTCGGCTTTCAGGTTGATCGTGACGGACTTCTTGTTGCGCGCCTGCACGGCCCACCACAGTGACGTACCGCCGACTTCCGGGTACAGCTTGCGCCATTTGCGCAGCGGGTCGCCGCCTTTGGGGTCTTCGATCTTGACGACGTCGGCGCCGAATTCGCCGAGAAAACGCGCGGCGAACGGCCCGGCAATCAGCGTGCCGAGTTCCAGCACCTTGACGCCGGCGAGCGGACCGCACGCGTCATGCGGTGCGGCGCTCGCGCCTGATTCGGGGGTGGCGCTCATGAGTCTCCTTGGTTCTGCATCGTTGTGTACCCGGTCTGTCTGGTTTGCAACGACTTGCGACGATGCGTGCCTGGACGGATATGGCGGCGGCCAACGAAAGCCGCGTGGCTACATCGAACGACGGTCGAGCATCGCGCGCGCGATCGTGCCCGCGTCGACATACTCGAGCTCGCCGCCCACCGGCACGCCGCGCGCGAGACGCGTCACGGCAAGGCCGCGCGCCTTCAGCGTCTGTCCGAGGTAATGCGCGGTGGCCTCACCCTCGTTGGTGAAATTGGTGGCCAGCACGACTTCCTTGACGACGCCATCCGACGCGCGCTTCACGAGCCGGTCGAAATGGATTTCCTTCGGGCCGATGCCGTCGAGCGGACTCAACCGCCCCATCAGCACGAAATAGAGGCCGCGATAGGTCATCGTCTGTTCGAGCATGATCTGGTCGGCCGGCGTTTCGACGACGCACAGCAGCGACGGATCGCGCTCCTCATCGAGGCAGACCTCGCAGATCTGCGCTTCGGTAAATGTGTTGCACTTTTCGCAGTGACGCAGATGCTCGGTCGCGAACAACAGCGAGCGCCCGAGCTTTTCGGCGCCTTCGCGATCGTGCTGCATCAGGTGATACGCCATGCGCTGCGCGGACTTCGGCCCGACACCGGGCAGCGCGCGCAGCGCTTCGACGAGCGCCGACAGGGCGGAAGGTTGTTTCATGCGGATCGGCGTCGACGTGGGAGGTGCTCGGGTGGGCGAATTGGGATGCGGGGGTGTTGCTCGAACCGGGCCGCGCTTTCACGCCGCGACGACGCTTTCACGCACGGCTGTAGGTTCGATGTTTCCAGCCTGCACGCGGCGCGCGGCGGCGAGCGTCTGCGTTCGCACCGCGGCAATGAACCGCCGCGGCGCTCACCCGCTTCAGCCCGTTCTCAATCAGAGCAGGTTCAGAACGGCAGCTTGAAACCCGGCGGCAGCGGCAGGCCGGCGGTCATGCCGCCCATCTTTTCCTGCGCGGTCGCCTCGGCCTTGCGCACGGCGTCGTTGAAAGCGGCGGCGACGAGATCTTCCAGCATGTCCTTGTCGTCGGCGAGCAGGCTCGGGTCGATCGACACGCGGCGCACGTCGTTCTTGCAGGTCATCGTCACCTTGACGAGACCGGCACCCGACTGCCCCTCGACTTCGATCTGCGCGAGTTGCTCCTGCATCTTCTTCATGTTTTCCTGCATCTGCTGGGCTTGCTTCATCAGCCCGGCGAGTTGGCCTTTCATCATGGACGTGCTCCTTCTAGATAGCGTGGAATCTGGCATTCCGGCGCCGCGCCGCGACGACGCCGCGAACGATGGATCAGTGGGCCGGCGACGCGCCGTTCGGGGCGGCGTCCGGGGTAATCGGGCGGATCGAGCCCGGCACGATGCTCGCGCCGAACTCGCGAATCAGCGACTGCACAAACGGATCGGCGCTGATCTCGCGCTCGGCTTCCTGCTGGCGCTGCGCGCGCAGCTTCGCGTCGTGCGCGGCGGCGGTACGGCGCGCCGGGCCGACTTCGACCTGCACGTCGACGTTCTGGCCGAGCCGCTCGACGAGCGCTGCCTTCAGTTTAGCGACCTGCGACGCTTCTGCGTATTGTGGCACCGGCACGTTGAGCTTCAGCGTGCTGCCGTCGAGCGCCATCAGTTCGCTGTTGAACGCAAGCTGATACGAGATGCCCTTCAGCGGCAGATCGACGGCGAGCGCCGGCCAGTCGCCGGTGAAACCTAGCGGATCGAGCGGCACGGCAGGCGGCAGCGGGCGCGTATCGGCGACCGGCGCCGGCGCGGCGGCCTGCGCGGCCGCGCCGTCCATGCGGACGTCGTCGGGGCCGCGGTCGAACACCGGCACGAAGTTGTCTTCTGGCGGAATGAAGTACGCGTCGTCCGCGGCCGACAACGGCAGGTAGTCGTCGGGCGGCATGTCGTCGCATGGTGGGATCGACGGGCTGTTCTGCTGCGCATTGCTGCTCGCGCCGCTGTTTGCGTCGCGAGCGGGCGCAGCCTGCGAGGCGGTGTCCTGCGACACGCGGCGTGACGCACCGGGCGTCGGCACCGGCACGACCACACGCGGCGCGGCGGGTTTCGGTGCGGCCGGCTTCGGTGTGGCGAGTGCGGCCGGCTTCCCGGACACGTCCGTGTTAGCACGGCCACGGTCGGACGATACTTTCATGCCGGCGCTGCGCAGCACGTCGAGCGCGGCGCTGGCGCCGCCCGCGCGGCGCGGCACGGAGTCGGCTGCGGCCGCCGGTGCCGCCGTTGAAGCGGGCGCCGCCAATTCCGGCCGCGCTTCCGGTTCCGGTGACGTGGCCTCTTCCGCGCGACCAGGCGCGGCAGTTGCAAGCGCGCTCGGTGCGGACGAAGTTGCGATGTCGGAAACTTCATTCGAGACCGGCGCGCTCGAGCTGGCGATCGTGGCGACGGCATTCGCGGGCGCGTCTTCCCACGGCGCCAGCGGGGGTGCCGTAATGGCAGGCGCTTCTGTCACGCGGGCGACTTCGGCGTTGGGCGATTGCGGTGCTTCTTCAGATTGCGCGAAGTCGGCTGCGGGCTTCGCGATCGGCTTTGCAGTCGGCGCGGTCGATTTCATCGCGTCGCCCTGCTCCTCGCCGGCAACGCCTACCTGAGGTCCGCGAACGGGCGCAGCAGTTGCCATGGCCGTCGCGGACGACGGTGACAGCGCGCGCAGCGCGGCAACCGTCGGTGCACCCGAGCGCTGCGCACCGGCGCCGGCTCCGCCCGCACCGCTCTGCGTGCCAGCGGCTCCCGCCGCTCCGCCACCGCCGCCTGTCGGCGCCGGCTCGAACGCGAGCATGCGCAGCAGCGTCATCGTGAAGCCCGCGTATTCGTCGGGCGCGAGGCCCAGTTCGCTTCGGCCGATCGTCGCGATCTGATAGAACAGTTGCACCTGCTCGGCGCTCAACGCGTCGGCGAAACGGCGCAAGTCGGCCGCCTCCGGCCATTCGTCGAGCACCGACGAAGGCGCGAACTGCGCCCACGCGATCCGATGCAGCAGGCTCGCCAGGTCTTGCAGCGCCGTCGAGAACGACAGGCTGCGCAAGGCCATCTCGTCGGCGACCGCCAGCAC
Source organism: Paraburkholderia sp. CI3 (assembly GCF_050436505.1). NCBI lineage: Bacteria > Pseudomonadati > Pseudomonadota > Betaproteobacteria > Burkholderiales > Burkholderiaceae > Paraburkholderia > Paraburkholderia sp. CI3. The sequence continues at coordinate 637,664 of NZ_JBNDMI010000004.1, read as the reverse complement.
CGCCGCGCCGTCGCCCTGCGCGAGCGCGTCGAGCAGGCGGATCAGATAGCTTTGGTCGAGCGCGCCGAGCATGCCGCGCACCGCGTCTTCACTGACCTGGTTCGCCGAATAGGCGATCGCCTGATCGGTCAGCGATAGCGCGTCGCGCATCGAACCGTCGGCCGCGCGCGCGAGCAGGCGCAACGCCTGCGCCTCGTGAGGCACGTTCTCTTCGCCGAGAATGCGTTCGAGATGCGACACGATATGGCCGGCCGGCATCTGCTTCAGATTGAACTGCAGACAGCGCGACAGCACGGTGACCGGAATCTTCTGCGGATCGGTGGTCGCGAGGATGAACTTGACGTGCGGCGGCGGCTCTTCGAGCGTCTTCAGCATCGCGTTGAACGCGTGGTTCGTCAGCATGTGCACTTCGTCGATCATGTAGACCTTGAAGCGCGCATCGACGGGCGCGTACACCGCGCGCTCGAGCAGCGCGGCCATTTCATCGACGCCCCGATTACTCGCCGCGTCCATTTCGACGTAATCGACAAAGCGCCCTTCGTCGATCTCGCGACATGCACGGCATACGCCGCACGGCGTCGACGTCACGCCGGTCTCGCAATTGAGCGCCTTCGCGAAGATGCGCGACAGCGTGGTCTTGCCGACGCCGCGCGTACCTGTAAACAAATAGGCATGGTGCAGACGGCCGCCGTCGAGCGCATGGGTGAGCGCGCGCACCACGTGCTCCTGTCCGACGAGCGAAGCGAAATCCTTCGGCCGCCATTTGCGTGCGAGAACTTGATAGGTCATCCGGAAATTGTATCAGTAACAATGGCGCGCAAAACCGATTCGGGAAGACGCGTGAAATGCGCGAAACGGCCACGACGACGCTCCATCCGAAGACGGCGAACGATCAATACAAAAGCTCGGAATGACTGAGGAGAAACTGCGCAGAAGCCGTGAAAACGGCCGCGGAGAAAAAAGCAAGGAAAGGTGACGAGCCCGACCCTCGGCACTGGTGGAAAACGGCTGTGGCTGCTTCGTTCCCGACCTGACCAGGTTGACCATCCCTCCATGCGAGGAGGCCCGTCACGAAGGATTCTATCATTGCCGCGCGCATTGTGCGACTGTTGACACGAGCAAAACGCCAACGACGCTCCGCTTCGAACGGCTTCGCGCGGTTTGCGGCCGCTTTCTGCACGCCGCCAGGCACCCTCCCGGCCACCGCGGCGACGCCCGCCATGCGCGGCACTTGAGTTCGCCGCGCGCGACACCATTTAGATTGCAACGCGGTCGCCGTGAGCCGCAGAAACCGGCCGACGCTGCGGCGGCGGCCTATTAGCCCCACTGCGTTGATGAGTACTATCGCCATCGGCAACGCATAGCGAATTAAGCTACACTGCCAATTGAAAGACCCGCATACGCGACTCTTTCCGCGCATTCCATGAAAATCCGGCGTTTTTTCAGACGGTTCTTCTGATTTTCACAGGCATGCGCGGCGAGGCTCTGGATGCGGCAAAGCGAACGGAAGTATTCCCAGTTTTTGACGTATCGTGGCGAGCAATTCAGGCGGGCCTCGAACCGACAGAGGTATTCATAAATGAGCGAACAAATCAAGCATATTAGCGACGCATCGTTCGAACAGGACGTCGTGAAATCCGATAAACCCGTGCTGCTCGATTTCTGGGCCGAATGGTGCGGTCCGTGCAAGATGATCGCGCCGATCCTCGATGAAGTCGCGAAGGATTACGCCGATCGCCTGCAAGTCGCGAAGATCAATGTCGACGAGCATCAGTCCACGCCGGTCAAGTTTGGCGTGCGCGGCATCCCCACATTGATCCTGTTCAAGAACGGTGCCGTTGCCGCTCAGAAGGTCGGAGCTTTGTCGAAGTCGCAACTCACCGCGTTCCTCGACGGCAACCTGTAAAGCAAGCAGTACGCCGCGGCGCTCGCGGGTCCATCGCGCGCCGCAGGCAGTTGGAGAAACGGGCGCATCGGGTGAGCAAACCGCCGCGCCCGCCGGTCAAGCGTGTTGTCAGCCGGCAACACGCTTTGCAACAAAGATGCCACGCTGCCGCACTGGCTTAAATTGGCGTGTGCTATGCTAGAATCCACAAAACGTCGAAAAGACGTGTAAGTCTTTGAGCGGTTCCGCTCACCCTCCTCCCAGATTTCATTTCGTCGCACCTTCTCCTGCGGGTTCTCCGTATGCATTTATCCGAGCTTAAGACTCTACACGTGTCCCAATTGATCGAGATGGCCAATGGCCTCGAGATCGAAAGCGCGAACCGCCTGCGCAAGCAGGAATTGATGTTCGCCATTCTAAAAAAACGAGCCAGAGCGGGCGACACGATCTTCGGCGACGGCACCCTCGAAGTGCTGCCGGACGGTTTCGGCTTCCTGCGTTCGCCGGAAACCTCCTACCTCGCCAGCACGGATGACATCTACATCAGCCCGTCGCAAATCCGCCGCTTCAACCTGCATACGGGCGACACGATCGAAGGCGAAGTGCGCACGCCGAAAGACGGCGAGCGCTATTTCGCGCTGGTGAAGGTGGACAAGGTCAACGGCCAGCCGCCGGAGGCCTCGAAGCACAAGATCATGTTCGAAAACCTGACGCCGCTGCACCCGAACAAGGTGCTGCTGCTCGAACGTGAAATGCGTGGCGAAGAGAACGTGACCGGCCGCATCATCGACATGATCGCGCCGATCGGCAAGGGCCAGCGCGGCCTGCTCGTCGCGTCGCCGAAGTCGGGCAAGACCGTGATGCTTCAGCACATCGCGCACGCGATCAAGCAGAACCATCCCGACGTCGTGCTGTTCGTGCTGCTGATCGACGAGCGTCCGGAGGAAGTGACGGAAATGCAGCGTTCGGTGGCCGGCGAAGTGATCGCCTCAACGTTCGACGAACCCGCCGCGCGTCACGTGCAGGTCGCCGAAATGGTGATCGAGAAGGCCAAGCGCCTCGTCGAAATGAAGAACGACGTCGTGATTCTGCTCGACTCGATCACGCGTCTCGCGCGCGCTTACAACACGGTGGTCCCGGCCTCGGGCAAGGTGCTGACGGGCGGTGTCGACGCGAACGCGCTGCAGCGCCCGAAGCGGTTCTTCGGCGCGGCGCGCAACATCGAGGAAGGCGGATCGCTGACCATCATCGGCACGGCGCTGATCGAAACCGGCAGCCGCATGGATGATGTGATCTACGAAGAGTTCAAGGGCACCGGCAACATGGAAGTGCACCTCGAGCGCCGTCTCGCCGAGAAGCGCGTGTACCCGTCAATCAACCTGAACAAGTCGGGCACGCGCCGCGAAGAGCTGCTGATCAAGCCCGAAGCGCTGCAGAAGATCTGGGTACTGCGCAAGTTCATTCACGACATGGACGAAGTCGAGTCGATGGAATTCCTGCTCGACAAGATCCGCCAGACGAAGAGCAATTCCGAGTTCTTCGACATGATGCGTCGTGGCGGCGGCAGCTAACGTGCGACGTTCGTGCTGGCCGTATTAGTCGGCAACTGCAACGCATGAAAAACCGCTCGCAAGCTGCGAGCGGTTTTTTTCGTCCATCGTCCGCAGAGACAATGCGCCGCCTCAACATCAGCGTGAACGTACACGCGGTTTCTCGGAGGGGCCTCGGCTATCCCGTCGAGAACACCGGGCGGCTCGTCGGCGCCACGTCGCTGATTTCGGCGAGCGCGCTGTTCGTCTATCTGCGTTTTGCGAAGCTGCTGCCGCGCAAGAAGTGGATCATCGTGCCGGGCTTCGGGGTGGCCGCGTTCGCCGCCGGGTGGACGACACGCATGTCACCGGACGTCGGCGAGGCGGCGCTCGCCCTGCCGCTGCTGCTGCGCGGCCTGCTGTTGCTGTTCATCGTGCCGCCGGTCGCGAATCTGACGTGCCGCATCTTCTTGATCGAGGAGGGGTTCACGCACGGCTACCGGCTGAAAAACATCGTCCGGCAGTTGACCATCTCCTTCGCGACCGCCTCGGTGATCATCGTCGAGCAGCACCGGCTCGCGCTGCATCAAAGTCGCCTCGCGGAGTCCGTGAATCCGTACAATCCGGTCTACCAGAACACGCTCGCGACGCCGGCGCGCGGCTCCGCCGCCGGTCATGCGGCGAGCGAAGCGCACGCGATCGCGTCGATCAGCCGGTCGATTGGGCAGCAGGCCAGTTTGCTCGCGTCGCTCGACGGTTTCTATTTTCTGATCGGCGTCGCGATATGCGGCGGCCCGTTCGCCGCGTAGCAAAAACAGATCGACTGAAGGTGGGCTCCAAGCATGCTGTCGAAACTCACGAACTGGCTGGGCGCACGGCGTCGCGAGCGCGCGCTGCGCGACTACGCGATCGACGATTCCTTGTGGCAGGCGACACTCGCCGGCCTACCCTTTCTCACGCATCTGGAAGCGCCCGATCTCGCGCGACTGCGCGAGATGACGAGTCTCTTCCTCGCGCAGAAGGAGTTCTCGACCGCGCACGAGCTCGAGCTGACCGATGCGATGACGGTCGGCATCGCCGCGCAGGCGTGCCTGCCGGTGCTGAATCTGAGCCTCGATCTGTATCGCGGCTGGGTCGGCGTGATCGTCTATCCGGGCGAGTTCGTGATCCGCAAGACCGTTGAGGACGAAGATGGCGTCGTGCACGAGATCGAACACGACGCCAGCGGCGAGGCGTGGGAAGGCGGCCCGGTGGTGCTGTCGTGGGAAGACGCGCAGATGACCGATGGCAGCGACGCATACAACGTCGTGATCCACGAGTTCGCGCACAAGATCGACATGCTCAACGGCGAAGCGGATGGCCACCCGCCGCTGATGCGCCGCTGGCACGCGCCGCTCGATGCGCAGGCATGGGCCGATGTGTTCGACCATGCATACGATCACTTCTGTGCGAAAGTCGACGCGGTGCCCGAGCGACGCTGGACGCGTTTCGAACGCGAGTCGCTGATCGATCCGTATGCGGCGGACCATCCGTCGGAATTTTTTGCCGTATGCAGCGAGGCGCTGTTCGTGCGGCCCCAAGCGTTCGAGGCGGAGTATCCGGAACTGTACCGACTGCTCGCGCGCTACTACCGGCAAGATCCAGCGCGCGTCGGTTTGACGTTCACGCCCATTTGAGACGCCGCGAATGTGGGCGCCGCTTGCGCCGCAAGAGAATCCGCTGGCAGAAAAATCGCCAAGCGACTGATTTTCTGGCATAATCGCGGTTTTTCGACCGTAGGCAAGTGGCTCGCGCCTGAAGGCAGTCCCATTCGAGGCTGCACGCGGGTTGGCTACCGCCAGATTAAAGGAAAGACCATGAAAGAAGGCATTCACCCGAATTACCGCGAAGTCCTGTTCGTCGACATGTCGAACGACTTCAGGTTCGTGACGCGCTCGACCATCCAGACGCGCGAAACCGCGGAATTCAACGGCAAGACCTACCCGCTCGCGAAGATCGAAGTGTCGTCGGAATCGCATCCGTTCTACACCGGCCAGCAAAAGATCATGGACACGGCCGGCCGCGTCGAGAAGTTCAACAAGAAGTTCGGCGCACGTGCTTCGGGCAAGGCAGTAAAGTAATACCGCAACCGTGCCGGCTTCCGGCCGGCAACGGAGCAAACAGAAAGGGCAGCGCGAGCTGCCCTTTTTTGTCGCCTGCGCATGTGCGCCCGCTGGGTCGCACGCCGCGCTTTCGCGACACTGTGTTACAGCTTGTCCATTGACGTTGCCGGGCGTTACCGGCCGTGACGTGCATCGCACGGCACGACTACAATGCCGGATGCTCGAAACGGGCCCTCGCGCCCTGACCTGCCGGGCCGCTCCGGCTGCATCGTTTATCCAGACTCCACACACCGCATGAGACCTGTCGTTCGCCTCACCGCCTCTGCGACCAGTGCGTTGCCGCGCTGGCTGCTGCTGGCCATCTGTATCGTCTACGCCTCGTTCGGCCTGTTCGGCCGCGATCCGTGGAAGAACGAGGACGCAGCCGGCTTTGGTGTGATGTGGACGATGGCGAACGGCGGCGCGCACGACTGGCTGCTGCCGAATCTCGTCGGCAAATATCTGACCGAGGACGGCCCGCTCGGCTACTGGCTCGGCGCGAGTGCGATCCGCATCCTCGCACCGTGGGTCGACGCGAGCAACGCGTCGCGCGTGTTCACGGGCCTGATGTTCTGCGCGGGCTGTGCGTTCGTCTGGTACGCCGCGTATCTGCTCGGCCGGCGCGCCGAAGTGCAGCCATTCAAATATGCGTTCGGCGGCGAGCCGGAACCGCGCGACTATGGCCGCACGCTCGCCGATGGCGCACTGCTGATCCTGCTCGCGTGCTTCGGCCTCGCCGAGCGCGGTCACGAGACCACGCCGCAGCTCGCGCAGTTCGTCTGCATCGCGATGCTCGTGTACGGCCTCGTGCGCATGATCGACAAGCCGATTCAGGGCGCGCTGATCTGGGGTCTCGCGATCGGCCTCGTCACACTCGCGAGCAGCCCGGTGCTGGTCGGCGCGCTGCTGCTCGGCACGCTCGCGATGACGCTGATCGTACGCGAAACGCGATCGCGCTGGCTGCTGCTCGCGGGTCTGCCCGTGGCGCTCGTGCTCGCGGTGTCGTGGCCGATCATCGCGCTCACCGCGTTCCCGGACGACGCTGTCTGGTATCTGAACCAGTGGCTGCACGTGAGCCTGAGTTCGTTCGCGGGCCCGCCCGGCTCGGTCGCCGCGTATGCGCTGAAAAACCTGCCGCTCTTCACATGGCCCGCCTGGCCACTCGCGCTGTGGTCGTGGTTCAGCTGGCAGGGACTGCGGCGCGCGCCGCACGTGGCGATTCCGCTGTCGGTGATCGGGCCGCTGTTCGTGCTCGTCGTGCTGCAAAGCCATCAGTCGAACCGACTCTACATGCTGCTGCTGCCGCCACTTGCGGTACTCGCCACTTTCGCGCTGCCGACGCTCAAGCGCGGCGCAATCAACGCGATCGACTGGTTCGCGCTGCTGAGCTTCACGATCCTCGGCAGCTTCGTATGGCTCGTGTATGTGGCAGGCCTGACCGGCTTTCCGCATCCGCTCGCGCGCAATCTCGCGCGACTCGCGCCCGGCTTCGTGCCGCAGTTCAAGATTCTGTCGTTCGTGTGCGCGGTCGCGGTGACCGTGTGCTGGTTCCTGCTGGTGCGCTGGCGCCTCGCGCGTCATCCGAAGGTGCTGTGGCGCAGCGTCGTGCTGTCGAGCGCCGGCACCACGCTGATGTGGGTGTTGCTGATGACGCTGTGGCTGCCGGTCGTCAACTACAGCCGGACCTATCGCGACGTCGCGCAGCAGATCGCCGCCCACTTGCCCGATGACTACACGTGCATCGCGCCGGTGCGCCTGGGCAATGCGCAGATCGCGACATTCGCGTATTTCGGCGACATGCATTTCTCGTTCAACCAGGACTGCGACGTAATCCTGCGTCAGGACTCGCAGGACTACGGCAACCCGAGCGCGATGCCCGACTACATCTGGAAGCTCGTGTGGGAAGGCCGCCGCGCGGCGGACCGCGACGAGCGCTTCCGCCTGTACGTGCGCATCGACCGTCCCAAGCCGCCGCCCGGCAAGCGCCGCAACTGGCACAAGAAGCGCGACTGACCATGTTCGCCGACGTACGGAAGATCGCCGCGCTCGCGTGGCCCGTATTGATCGGCCAGTTGGCCATCATCGCGTTCGGCGTGATCGACACGGCGATGGTCGGGCGCTACTCGGCCGTCGATCTGGCCGCGCTCGGCCTCGGCTCGTCGATCTACGTCTCGGTCTATATCGGCCTGACCGGCATCCTGACCGCGCTGCAGCCGATCACCGCGCAGCTGTACGGCGCGCGTCGCTACGGCGAGATCGGCGAAGAGGTCCGCCAGTCATGGTGGCTTGCCGCCGCGCTGACCGTGATCGGCTTTCTGATCCTGTTCTTCCCCGGGCCGCTGCTAGCGTTGTCGCGGGTGCCCGACGCGCTGCACGAGCGCACGCTCGCGTACCTGCGGATTCTCGCGTTCGGGCTGCCCGCCGGCCTCGCCTTCCGGGTCTACGGCTCCGTTGCCAATGCGCTCGCCAAACCGCGGCTCGTGATGTTCCTGCAGATCGCCGCGCTGCTGCTGAAAATTCCGCTCAATACCTGGTTCATTTTCGGCGGCCTCGGCGTGCCCGCGCTGGGCGGTCCGGGCTGCGCGCTCGCGAGCACGCTGCTCAACTGGGCACTCGCGGCGCTCGGCATGCTGCTGCTCGCGCGCGTCGACGATTTCAAGGCACTCGGCATCTTCACGCACTTCTGCTGGCCGGTCTGGAAGCGCCAGGCCGCGCAACTGCGGCTCGGTATTCCAATGGGGCTGTCGTATCTGATCGAGGTCACGTCGTACACCTTCATGGCGCTTTTCATCGCGCGTTTCGGCACGACGACGCTCGCCGGGCACCAGATCGCCGGCAACGTCGGCGCGGTGCTCTATATGACGCCACTGTCGATCGGCATCGCGTCGTCGACGCTGGTCGCGCAGGCGCTCGGCGCGCGTCGGCCGCAGGCGGCGCGCACGCTGTCGCGTCACGGCATCGCGATGGCGGTTGCGATCGCGTGCTGCTATGGCGCGCTCGTGCTCGTGCTGCGGCCGTATATCGTCGACGGCTATACGACGAACGCGCAGGTGGCGGCGAAGGCGTTGCCGCTGGTGCTGATCGTCGCCTGCTACCACCTGTTCGACGCGTTGCAGATCTCGACCGCGTTCGTGCTGCGCGCCTACAAGGTCGCGGTCGTGCCGACCATCATCTATGCGGTGGCGCTGTGGGGAGTCGGGCTCGGCGGCGGCTATGCGCTCGGCTTCGATACGACCGGCCTCACGCCGCCCTGGCTGACCGGCGCGCGCGGCTTCTGGGTCGCGAATTCCGCAAGTCTCGCGATTGCCGGGCTCGGCTTGCTCGTGTATTGGCGAATCGTGAGCCAGCGCTATTTGCGCGAGGCTGCGGCGGGGCGGGTTGAGTCGGCTGTTTGAAGGGATGGGGAGTTGGGAAGGCCACGAATAGCACCGACCGGACCGTCAGTTGCGCCCAAGCCCGGGTGAGAGACGACCTGTTCTGCATCCGCCTTTCCTTCCCCACGCAGCTCAGCCCGCTCACGACGCGTATGCGGTCTGCCCCTCCCGATCCTTGGCCTCGAAAATTTCCCGCGCCGCGAACAGCGCATTGAGCGCGGCCGGAAAGCCCGCATAAAGCGCCATCTGCATGAACACCTCGACGATCTGCTCGCGCGTGCAGCCGACGTTCAGCGCCGCCTCGATATGTACCTTCAGTTGCGGCTGCGCGCAGCCGAGGGTCGCGAGCGATGCGATCGTCGCAATCTCACGCGTGCGCAGATCGAGCTGCGGCCGGCTGTAGATGTCGCCGAAGCCGAATTCAATCAACAGGCGTCCGAATTCCGGCGCGACGGGCGCGAGCGCGGCGATTACCTGCTCGCCCGCCGAACCGTCGATTTCCCTGAGCTTGTCCCAGCCCCGCGCGTAGCGGTCGTTGTGTGCGTAGTCCATTGCGAGTCCTCATCGGGGTGTGAGGGCGACGAGGCTTCGTCGTCCTGTCGTGCCGGGTCGGGCTCAAGCGCGCCGCTCGCGGCCGCCTCGTAGTACGCGATCTTGTCGTCGATCGCGCCGAGGTTGCTCTGCAGATCGGCGATCCGCGCGAGCAGCGCGGTGCGATGCGCAACCAGCAGGTCGCGGCGTGCGCGCATCGTCGGATGGCCTTGCGCGCGCAGCACGGCGATCTGCTGCATGCCGGAGATCGACATGCCCGTTGCCTTCAGACGCATCACGAAGCGCAACCAGTCGAGATCGGCGGGCGAGTACAGCCGGTGCCCCGTCTGCGTGCGTCCGACCGGCCGGATCAGGCCGGCCTGTTCGTAATAGCGCAGCGTGTGCGTGGACACGCCGATCGTTTCGGCGACCTGACCGATGGTGAGCGCGGTTGAGTGTTTCGACATGACGGACTCAGGTTAGGACTTCGAGTGCACTCTAAGTCAAGCGTCGGACGCTGTCATTCCTTTGTGTTGCTCATTCTTTATCGCAGACGAGTTATCGCGATCGATATCGACCGATAAATTCACCGGCACTGCATGCCGCTAAAAGCTTTAAATATTGTGTGGCGGATTTACTTGTCATCAATCGATCGGTATAAATCGTCCGCTATCTCAAATCGGGCCTGCGATTTGTCCTATGCTTAAACGCAGCGCCCGCTGACAGGATAGGTCGTCCGTTCCCGGCTAACTTTTTGCCCTCAATGGAGTGCTTGCCATGCTGAAGAAGCTTTTAATGCTTTGCGTCGCTGTGGCTTTGTCGCTGTCGGCCGGATTTGCCGCGGCCGTGGAAGTGAATACCGCCGATCAGGCCGCGCTCGAATCGGTCAAGGGCATCGGCCCCGTGCATGCGAAAGCGATTCTCGACGAACGCGCCAAAAACGGCCCGTTCAAGAACGCCGACGATCTCGCCGCGCGTGTGAAGGGCATCGGCCAGAAATCGGTCGAGAACCTCGAAGCGGCCGGACTGACGATCAACGGCTCGTCGGCACCGCCGACCGGCGCGAAGACGTCCACCAGGCCGGCCACGAAGACCACACCGGCGGCTCCCGCGGCAACCACCGCCGCCACGACGGCAGCGCCGGTCGCGGCTGCCCCCGCCTCGGCCGCGAAGCCGTCGAAGTCGAAGAAGAAGGACAAGGCCGCAGCATCCGAAGCGGCAGCCGCTTCGGCTCCGGCCGTCGCAGCCAGCGCACCGGCCGACGCGTCCGGCACCAAGGCTTCGAAGAAGAAAGCGAAGAAGAGCAAGGCGGCATCCGCCCCAGCTGCGTCCGGCGCATGATGCCGGCGGGGCTGCCGCCCTGCGTTTCACCGCGACGCGCAACCGCGCGTCGACGTCACCCGCCCGGCCGTCATACGCGCCGGCATTGAAGAGAGACCGTCATGAGCCTACTCGACACCATCGGTTCCCTGCTTGGCAAATCGCCAGAAGGCGGCGGCCAGCAAGCGCTGATCGCCGCCGCGCTCGAATTCGTCAACAACCAGCCTGGTGGCCTGAACGGCCTGATCCAGCGCTTCCAGGAAAAGGGCCTCGGCGACGTCGTGTCGTCGTGGGTCGGCAATGGCGAAAACCAGCCGATCGCACCCGACGCGCTGCATAACGTGCTGGGCTCGGAAGCCGTGACCGGTCTCGCCGCCAAGGCCGGCGTCCAGCCGGATCAGGTGACGGGTCTGCTGTCGCAGATCCTGCCGCACGTCGTCAACGCGGCCACGCCGGAAGGCGAAGTGCCGGCCGATGGCAAGCTGAACGCGACCACGGTGCTCGGCGCGCTCGGCGGCCTGTCGGCGCTGCTCGGCAACAAGGGCAACACTTAAGCACGCTGTGCGCCATGCGCTGGCGGCTTGCAGAGACCTTCGCTCCACGGTGATGCCACCGGTTTGAAATCGGCGGGCAAAGGAAAACCGGCAACGAAGTCACCTTCGTTGCCGGTTTCTTAACGTTGGTGGGAACGACTCGCCTGCCGTCGTCCCTTCGCATCATCAAGCCATCGCCTTCAGTGCACGACGCGCTCGAACAGCAGCTTGCCGTCGTCCACTTCGACCGGAATTACATCCTTCGGACCGAACTTGCCGGCCAGAATCAGCTTCGCGATCGGGTTCTCGATCTCCTGCTGGATCGCGCGCTTCAGCGGCCGCGCACCGAACAGCGGGTCGTAGCCGACCTTGCCGATGTGCTCGAGCGCCGCGTCCGACACCACCAGCTGCATGTCGAGCTTCGCGAGCCGCTCGTGCAGACGCTGCAACTGGATCCGCGCGATCGACTGGATGTTCGAGCGATCGAGCGCATGGAACACGACGACGTCGTCGATCCGGTTCAGGAACTCGGGCCGGAAGTGCAGCTTCACCTCTTCCCACACGGCGTCCTTCACGGCTTCCTGCGGCTCGCCGACCATCGCCTGGATTACCTGCGAACCGAGGTTCGAGGTCATCACGATCACCGTGTTCTTGAAGTCGACGGTGCGGCCCTGGCCATCGGTCATGCGGCCGTCGTCGAGCACCTGCAGCAGCACGTTGAACACGTCCGGATGCGCCTTCTCGATTTCGTCGAGCAGGATCACGCTATACGGCTTGCGGCGCACGGCCTCGGTCAGATAACCGCCCTCCTCGTAGCCGACGTAACCCGGAGGCGCGCCGATCAGACGCGCGACGCTGTGCTTCTCCATGAACTCGCTCATGTCGATACGGATGAGATGCTCTTCCGAATCGAACAGGAACGACGCCAACGCCTTGCACAGCTCGGTCTTGCCGACGCCGGTCGGCCCGAGGAACAGGAACGAGCCATACGGACGGTTCGGGTCCGACAGACCCGCGCGCGAGCGGCGAATCGCATCGGCGACCGCGCTGATCGCCTCGTCCTGGCCGACCACGCGCTCATGCAGCTTCGACTCGATCTGCAGCAGCTTTTCGCGCTCGCCCTGCATCATGCGCGACACCGGAATGCCGGTGGCCCGCGACACGACCTCGGCGATTTCTTCCGCGCCGACCTGCGTGCGCAACAGACGCGGACGCTTCGGACTGTTCTGCTCCTCGGCCTCGGCGCGCGTGACTTCCTTCAGCTGCGCCTCGAGACCCGGCAGCTTGCCGTACTGCAACTCGGCCACCTTCTCGAGCTTGCCCTCACGCTGCAGACGCACGATTTCCGCACGCGTCTTCTCGATCTCTTCCTTCAGCTGCGCGCTGCCCTGCACCGCCGCTTTTTCCGCGGTCCAGATTTCATCGAGGTCCGAATATTCGCGGTTGAGCCGCTCGATTTCCTCTTCGATCAGTTGCAGACGCTTCTGCGACGCTTCGTCCTTCTCCTTCTTCACCGCTTCGCGTTCGATCTTCAGCTGGATCAGACGACGGTCGAGCCGATCCATCTCCTCCGGCTTCGAATCGATTTCCATCTTGATCTTCGACGCGGCTTCGTCGATCAGATCGATCGCCTTGTCGGGAAGGAAGCGGTCCGTGATGTAACGATGCGACAGCTCGGCGGCCGCGACGATCGCCGGGTCGGTGATGTCGACGCCGTGGTGCAGCTCATAGCGCTCCTGCAGACCGCGCAGGATCGCGATGGTCGCCTCGACCGACGGCTCGTCCACCAGTACCTTCTGAAAACGGCGCTCGAGCGCGGCATCCTTTTCGATGTACTTGCGGTATTCGTCGAGCGTGGTCGCGCCGACGCAATGCAGCTCGCCGCGCGAGAGCGCCGGCTTCAGCATGTTGCCCGCGTCCATCGCGCCTTCGGCCTTGCCGGCGCCGACCATCGTGTGAATCTCGTCGATGAAGACGATGGTTTGCCCTTCGTCCTTCGCGATGTCGTTGAGCACCGCCTTCAGGCGCTCCTCGAACTCGCCGCGATACTTGGCGCCCGCGAGCAGCGCGGCCATGTCGAGCGACAGTACGCGCTTGTTCTTCAGCGTTTCCGGCACTTCGCCGTTGACGATGCGCTGCGCGAGCCCCTCGACGATCGCGGTCTTGCCGACGCCCGGCTCGCCGATCAGCACCGGGTTGTTCTTGGTGCGGCGCTGCAGGATCTGAATGGAACGGCGGATTTCGTCGTCGCGGCCGATCACGGGATCGAGCTTGCCTGCGCGCGCGCGCTCGGTCAGGTCGATCGTGTATTTCTTCAGCGCTTCGCGCTGGCTTTCGGCGTCCTGGCTATGCACCTGCGAGCCGCCGCGCACCGCGGCGATCGCGGTTTCGAGCGCCTTGCGCGACAACCCATGCTCGCGCGCGAGACGGCCGGCCTCGCCTTTGTCGTCGGCGACCGCGAGCAGGAACATTTCGCTCGCGACGAACGTGTCGTTGAGCTTCTGCGCTTCCTTGTCGGCCTGGTTCAACAGACCGGTCAGTTCGCGGCCGATCTGCACGTTGCCATCGGTGCCTTGCACTTGGGGCAGCCGCGTGACCGCGTCGTTCAGTGCGGTTTGTAGAGGTTGTACATGCACGCCGGCGCGCGACAGCAGCGAGCGAGCGGAGCCGTCCTGCTGCGCGACGAGTGCCGCGAGCACGTGGACGGGTTCGATGTACTGATTGTCGTGGCCAACCGCCAGACTCTGGGCGTCCGCGAGCGCTTCCTGGAATTTAGTGGTGAGTTTGTCGATTCTCATCAAGAGACCTCCAATTTCGATTACCACCAAAATGAGGCGTTTTATTAGGGTTTCAAGCGCTTTTTTGGCCTCGGTCGCAACTATTTAACATTTGAGCGCAAGAACTGCCGCGATCCTTCCCCAGTGGCGCGGCCGGGCGGGTTTGCGCACCCGGGAGCCGGCCGGATGTTCTAGTTCTTGTGGCCCAGCGTCGCCGGACTGCCGCCGCGCGTGCTATCCGATACCACCGTAATCGGCAGCGGCACCATCTGAATCGTGGAGCCTAACCCGAGCAACGCCGCGAGCGGACTTTTCGGTTGCGCGACTTCGCCGATCGTAAAACGATCGAGCTCGGCGAGAAAAGCGAGGTTCGCCGCCTGTAACGCGCCACGCAGCCGGCACTGCGTCGTGATGACGCAAGGCCGCTGTTGGCCCTGCCGGTCCGGCAGACAGCCGACCAGCGCAAAGTCGCTTTCCGTGACCCGCACCACGTCGCCGACGGTCAGCGACAGCGATTGCGCGCCGAGCCGCACGCCGCCGTTGCGGCCGCGCACGGTTTCGACCCAGCCGAGCTCGCCCAGCTGCTGCACGACCTTCATCAGATGGTTCTTCGAGATGCCGTAGGCTTGCGAAATGTCCTGAATCGTCGATAATCCGTCGCCCCGCACCGCGAGGTACAGCAGCACGCGCAGCGCGTAATCCGTATAGTCGGTAAGTCTCATAGGTCCCGGTATAGCTTGAAAGGCTGCGAGCAAGTGCCTTGAACGTCCCGATAACCGCGTCGACGCAAGAGTTGCCGGGAACGAGCGCTACGCCCTAACATGACTGGCGGGCATGACTGGCTGGCGGGCGACGTTCCGCGAATCGCGTTGCAAAACTGTTTCGGATAGCAATAGTAGCTTTTTCCGCATCAACCGTTTGTTAGAAAAACGGGGGGTTCAAGGTTCAGCTCAGCCGTCATCGGCAACCGCAATTTTCTGGAATCCGCATGAATCCGTCTTTCCCCGCCGCGCCGCCGGTCGAACGCGCGGCCGAACCCACCGACGCCAATATCGGCGACCTCGTCTATGGCTTTTACGATCGCGTGCGTGCCGACCCGCTGCTCGGTCCGGTCTTCGACGCGAAGCTCGCGGGCCGCTGGGACGACCATCTGCCGAAGATGTGCACATTCTGGAGCAGCCTCGCGCTCGGCGCGAAGCAGTATCGCGGCAACGTGCAGCAGGCGCATCAGCCGCTCAAAGGCATCGAGCCGCAGCATTTCAGCCGCTGGCTGTATCTGTTCCTCGATACGGTCGAATCGCGCTATCAGCCTGCCGCGGCGGTCCGTTTCATGGAGCCGGCGCTGCGGATCGCGCAGAGTCTGCAGCTGAGCCGTTTCGGCTGGGATTACAAGATCCCGCCAGAGCAGCAGGCGCTGCTCGAGCGGGTGGCGCCAAAGCGTCGGCCGCGAGATGGCGACGTTGACGACGATGGTGAGCATCCGTCGCGGCCGGCTGGGGAGCCGTTCCCGGTGCCGATCATCGGACGCTCGCGGGACGAGTGAACGTCGGCCGGCGCCGACGCCCCTCACACAAAGACGCCGCGTGCGCCGTCGCAACTCCGCGGCCCGCGACTCGTTTACTCCGGAGTCCGATTTCCCGAATCCATTCCCCAGCGCGCGAGCGCGGCATCGTCGGTCACGCGCGCGTCGACCCAGCGCTCGCCCGCGTCGGTTTTCTCCTTCTTCCAGAATGGCGCTTTGGTCTTCAGATAGTCCATCACGAATTCACACGACGCAAACGCGTCGCCGCGATGCGCGGCCGTCGTCGCAACGAGCACGATCTGATCGAGCGGATACAGCTTGCCGACGCGATGCACGATCAGCACCTCGATGCCCGGCCAGCGTTCGCGCGCACGCTCGACGATCGCCTCGAGCGACTTCTCCGTCATGCCCGGATAATGCTCGAGCTCCATCGTCTCGACCGCGCTGCCCTCGTTGAGATCGCGCACGGTGCCGACGAAGCACGCGAGCGCGCCGATCCTCGGATTGCGCGCGCGCAGCGCGGCCACCTCGGCGCTGAGGTCGAAGTCTTCGGTCTGGACGCGAACGGGCATGGACGGCTCCTGAGGGCTTTTGTCGCTGGCGTGAACGTGATGCGCGAGAGCGCGGCTCAGCCGCCGGTGACGGGCGGAAAGAACGCGACCTCGCAGCCCTCGGTGATGCGGGTGCTCGCGCCGGTCATCACGTGGTTGCAGGCCATGCGCAGCGCGCGGCCTTCGGCGAGCGTCTCGGCCCAGATGCCGCCACGCACGCGCAGCCACGCGCGCACATCGCCGATGGTCGCGATGCCGTCGGGCACCTCGACGCTTTCGTCGGACGTATTGAGCGCTTCACGCACGCTCGCAAAATATCGGAGTTCAATCTTCATCGGGATACCGCCGGTCTACGCCGCGCATGCCGCGGACGACCGGCCTCAGTTCAGCAGTTCGGAAAACGGAATGAAGCGCACGGTTTCACCGGCGCTGATCGCGTGGTTCGGCGGATTGTCGATCAGACCGTCGCCCCACACGGTCGACGTCAACACGGCCGAACTCTGATTGGCAAACAGATCGAGCCCTCCCGCCACGTTGACGCGCGCGCGCAGGAACTCGTTGCGGCGATCGGCCTTGCCCTGCGTGAAGTCCGCGCGCAGCGACAGCGCGCGCGGCGCGACCGCCTGCACGCCGGCCAGCCGCAGTACGAACGGACGCACGAACAGCAGGAACGTCACGAAGCTCGACACCGGATTGCCGGGCAGGCCGATGAAAAACGTTTCGGCCGGCTCGCTCCCATTTGCACCACCCGCACCACCCGCACCACGCCGCACCGCGCCGAACGCGAGCGGCTTGCCCGGCTTCATGGCGATCTGCCACATCGACAGACGCCCTTCGGCCTCCACCGCCGGCTTCACGTGATCCTCCTCGCCGACCGACACGCCGCCGCAGGTGAGAATCAGATCGTGCGCCTCGGCCGCTTCTCGCAGCGTCGCGCGGGTCGCGTCGAGTTGATCGGCGACGATGCCATAGTCGGTCACGTCGCAGCCGAGCTTCTCGAGCAGGCCACGCAGCGTGAAGCGATTCGAGTTGTAGATCGCGCCGGGCTTCAGCGGCTCGCCGGGCATCGTCAGTTCGTCGCCGGTGAAGAATACGGCGACTTTCACGCGCCGGCGCACCTCGAGCCGCGCGCATCCGACCGACGCGGCAAGTCCCAACGCCTGCGGCGTGAGCCGCGTGCCGGCCGGCAGGATCACCGAGTCCGCGCGAATATCGGCGCCCTGTGCGGTGATCCACTCGCCCGCTTGCGGACGATGCACGATCGTCACCTCGTCGCCAGCCACCTCGGTCTGCTCCTGCATCACGACCGCGTCCGCGCCGGCGGGCACCGTCGCGCCGGTGAAGATGCGTGCCGCACTGTTGGGCGCGAGCGGCGTCGGTGCATGGCCGGCCGGAATCCGTTGCGAGACCGGCAGGCGGCTGCCGTGCGCGAGATCGGCGATGCGGACCGCGTAGCCGTCCATCGCGCTCGTGTTCATCGGCGGCACGTCGAGCGGCGACGTGACGTCGGTGGCGAGCACGCGATTCAGCGCGTCGAGCGTCGGCAGCGTTTCGATACCGTCGAGCGCGCGCGCGGCGTCGAGCAGGATCGCCAGCGCATCGGCAGTGGCGAGCATCGGGGCGCGGGGCGTGGGTGTGGACATCTGGAGGGTGGAAGCCGCAGGTTAAAAGAACATTGTAGCGGCCGATGCCGTTAGCCTGGGCGGCCGGGCGTCATGGGGAGCTTTTGGTGTTTTTCGATGCGTGGCCGCGGAGGGTGCGGCCAGCGTTTTCTCGTAGTGCGGGCGTGAGCGTCGATCAACGTGAAGCGACGCGGCATCCCGCGTGAGCCGTAAAACGGCTCACGCGGCCCGCTCGCCCTTATTCGCCGGTATTCGCGACGATGAAGTCCTTCACCCGCTGCGCATCCGCGGGCACGACCTCGAAGCGCTGCGGCAGCGACTCGAGCCCCGAGAACGCCGCCGGGCGCTCCGGCTCGCGCAGCAGCGCCTCGCGGATCGTCTCGCCGAACTTGATCGGCTGCGCGGTCTCGAGCACGATCATCGGAATGCCGGGCTGCAGATGCTCGCGCGCGACCTTCACGCCGTCGGCCGTGTGCGTGTCGATCATCGTGTCGTAACGCTGGAACACGTCGCGGATCGTGTCGACGCGGGTGTCGTGGCTGCTGCTGCCCGACACGAAACCGAACTCCCTTACGCGCGCGAAGTCGCCACTTGCCGCGAGATCGAAACCGCCCTTCTCCTCGACGTCGCGGAACAGTTGCAGCACGCGCGCCGGATCGCGGCCGAGCAGGTCGTACACGAAGCGCTCGAAGTTCGATGCCTTCGAGATGTCCATGCTCGGGCTGCTCGTGTGATACGTCTCGGCCGCCTTGCGTACGCGGTAAATACCAGTGCGGAAGAACTCGTCGAGCACGTCGTTCTCGTTGGTCGCGACGACGAGCTTCTCGATCGGCAGACCCATCATGCGCGCGATATGACCCGCGCACACGTTGCCGAAGTTGCCCGACGGCACCGTGAACGACACGCGCTCGGCGTTCGACTTCGTCGCGGCAAAGTAGCCCTTGAAGTAATAGACGACCTGCGCGACGACACGCGCCCAGTTGATCGAATTGACCGTGCCGATCTTGTACTTCGCCTTGAACGCGTGATCGTTCGACACCGCCTTCACGATGTCCTGCGCGTCGTCGAACACGCCTTGCACCGCGAGGTTGAAGATGTTCGGGTCTTGCAGGCTGTACATCTGCGCGGTCTGGAACGCGCTCATCTTTTTGTGCGGCGACAGCATGAACACGCGGATGCCGTTCTTGCCGCGCATCGCGTATTCAGCGGCGCTGCCGGTGTCGCCCGACGTCGCGCCGAGAATGTTCAGCGATTCGCCATGCTTCGCGAGCGCGTACTCGAACAGGTTGCCGATCAGTTGCATTGCCATGTCCTTGAACGCGAGCGTCGGACCGTTCGACAGTTCGAGCAGCGACAGCGGCGCGCCGTCTTCGACGCCGAGCGTCTTCAGCGGCGTGATCTGCGCGGCGCTTTCGTCGTCGCGCACGTTGCAGTAGGTCGCCGCCGTATAGGTCTTGCGCGTCAGCGCGCGCAGATCGTCGGCGGGAATGTCGTCGCAGAACTTCGACAGGATCTCGAAGGCGAGATCCGCGTACGGCAGCGTGCGCCAGCGCGTGAGTTCGTCCGCGGTGACCCGCGGATAGTCGGCCGGCAGATACAGGCCGCCGTCTTTCGCGAGACCGCCGAGCAGGATCTCGGAGAAGGTATGGCGCTCGCCGGCTCCAGCGCCGCGCGTGGAGAGGTAGTTCATAGTTCGGCCTAGTTCAGCGCTTCCATGCGCAGCTTCGTGACTTGCGAGACGACGGTCTCGAGCGCCTCGATCGATCTGATCGCGGCATTGACCTGCTTTTCGACCGTCTCGTGCGTGATCAGCAGGATGTCGGTTTCGCCCTTGCCGTTCGCGTCGACGAGCTCCGATTCCTTTTGCAGCAGCGCGTCGATCGAAATGCCGGTGTCCGCCAGAATGCGCGTGATGTCGGCGAGCACGCCGGTCACGTCGGCGACGCGCAGGCGCAGGTAGTAGCCGCTCGTGACTTCTTCGATCGGCAGGATCGGGGTGTTCGACAGGCTGTCCGGCTGGAATGCCAGATGCGGCACGCGGTGCTCGGGGTCGGCCGTGTGCAGACGCGTCACGTCGACGAGATCGGCGACCACGGCGGAAGCCGTCGGCTCGGCGCCCGCGCCCTTGCCGTAGTACAGCGTCGTGCCGACCGCGTCGCCATGCACGACGACCGCGTTCATCGCGCCTTCCACATTCGCGAGCAGGCGCTTTTCCGGAATCAACGTGGGGTGCACGCGCAGCTCGATGCCCTTGTCGGTGCGTCGCGTGATGCCGAGCAGCTTGATGCGGTAGCCGAGCTCCTCGGCGTATCTGATGTCGATCGCGGCGAGCTTGCTGATGCCTTCGACGTACGCGCGGTCGAACTGCACCGGCACGCCGAACGCGATCGCGCTCATGATCGTCGCTTTGTGCGCCGCGTCGACGCCCTCGATGTCGAAGGTCGGGTCGGCTTCCGCGTAGCCGAGCTCCTGCGCGGCCTTCAGCGCGGTCGCGAAATCGAGCCCACGGTCACGCATCTCCGACAGGATGTAGTTCGTCGTGCCGTTGATGATGCCCGCGATGTACTGGATGCGGTTCGCCGTCAGCCCTTCGCGCAGTGCCTTGATGATCGGAATGCCACCCGCCACCGCCGCCTCGAACGCGACCATCACGCCGTTCGCGCGCGCCGCTTGGAAAATCTCCGTGCCGTGCACCGCGAGCAGCGCCTTGTTGGCGGTGACCACGTGCTTGCCGTTGTTGATCGCGCGCAGCACGAGGTCGCGCGCGATGCCGGTGCCGCCGATCATTTCCGCGACGATCGCGATCGAAGGATCGTCGACGACCGCGTTGAAGTCATCGGTCAGCGCCACGCTGCCGGCTTCGCCGCCGAGCGCCGCGGTCGCCTTGGCCGGGTTGCGCACGGCAATGCGCGCAATCTCGATGCCGCGACCCGCGCGACGTTTGATTTCTTCCTGATTGCGGCGCAGTACCGTGAAGGTCCCGCTGCCTACCGTGCCGAAGCCCAGCAGTCCAACTTTGATCGGTTCCATGCAGCGTGTGTTTCTAGTAGAGGTTTGAAAAGGGTGTCGGGGGTGGCACGAGCGGCGCGCCTCATTTGACACATCAGGCGCCACATCGTACGCGACCCCGGCTCAGGCTGTGTGACGTTTGCGGTAGCCGTCGAGGAAGCGCGCGATCCGGTTGATCGAATCCGCGAGGTCGTCGACGTTCGGCAGGAACACGACACGGAAGTGATCCGGCGTCTTCCAGTTGAAGCCAGTGCCCTGCACGAGCAGCACGCGCTCTTCGAGCAGCAGGTCGAGGATGAACTGCTGGTCGTTCTGGATCGGATACACCTTCGGGTCGAGGCGCGGGAACATGTACAGCGCCGCCTCGGGCTTCACGCAGCTCACGCCGGGGATCGCCGTCAGCATGTCGTAGGCGAGCTCGCGCTGCTTGTACAGGCGCCCGCCCGGCACGATCAGGTCGTTGATGCTCTGATAGCCGCCGAGCGCGGTCTGGATCGCGTACTGGCCGGGCACGTTCGGACACAGCCGCATCGACGCGAGAATGCCGAGCCCCTCCAGATAGTCTTTCGCGAGCCGGCGATTCTCGCCGGTCAGGCCCGAAATGGCCATCCAGCCGGCGCGATAGCCGCACGAGCGGTAGCTCTTCGAGAGGCTGTTGAACGTGACGGTCAGCACGTCTTCGGACAGCGACGCCATCGACGTGTGCGTCTTGCCGTCGTAGACGATCTTGTCGTACACCTCGTCGGCGAAGATCACGAGGCCGTGCTGGCGCGCGATCTCGATCAGGCCGAGCAGCAGTTCGTCCGAGTACAGCGCGCCGGTCGGGTTGTTCGGGTTGATCACGACCAGCGCGCGCGTGTTCGGCGTGATTTTCGCGCGGATGTCATCGAGGTCGGGCATCCAGCTATTCGACTCGTCGCAGATGTAGTGCACCGGCGTGCCGCCCGCGAGGCTCACGCCGGCGGTCCACAGCGGGTAATCGGGCGCGGGCAGCAGCACTTCGTCGCCGTCGTTGACGAGGCCCTGGAGCGCCATCACGATCAGCTCGGACGCGCCGTTGCCGATGTAGACGTCGTCCAGTTCCACGCCGTGCACGCCCTTTTGCTGCGTGTAGTGCATGATCGCCTTGCGCGCGGCGAACACGCCCTTCGAGTCGGAGTAGCCCGACGAGCTGGGCAGGTTCAGGATCATGTCCTGAATGATCTCGTCCGGCGCCTCGAAGCCGAACGGTGCCAGATTGCCGATGTTCAGCTTGATGATGCGGTGACCCTCTTCTTCGAGCCGCTTCGCATGTTCGAGGACGGGCCCGCGAATGTCGTAGCAGACATTCAACAACTTGTTGGATTTGAGAATCGGTTTCACGGCGGGCACTTCATCCTGGTTGATGGCTGGGGCAAACCTTGGGCAAACGGGGCCTGGCTGACGACGCCGGGCCGCTCGGATTCACCGCTACGGGGAATTCGGACGCGGGCGGCGCCGGCGACGGCGGCCAGTCGCGAAATGGGGTCGAACTGTCGAGCGGCCGCGGCTTTCCGGGTTCCCGGCGTGAAAAAAACGCAGCGAAAGCGGGCGATGCCAACCCAGGTAGCCGGTGGGCCACGCCGATGCGCACAGCGCGGCTTGTGGCGGCACTTGAGCGAGGGGCGCCGCAAGGCGGCTAAAAAGTTATAATTTAGCGGATTTTGGCCGACTTCCGCAATGCACCACCCGCATCGGCAAGCCTTTTCGGCCTTCTCGTGTGTCACACGCGTCGAACCGCGCGGCCTGTGCGACGTGCAGCCAGGCCGGCAACACGCATGACGTCTCACGACGACTTCGGAAAACCAATTTGAAATTACATCAGGATTCCAGCGGCGCGCTCAATACCGTTACCGGCTATGGCGCCGACTACGTCGAAATCAATCTGGTGCGTCACGCGGGCAGTATTCTCGTGCTGCCGGACGCGCCGGTCATTCCCTGGCCCGTCTCGTCGTTCGAGCAGTTGAGCGCCGAGCATTTCGCGATGCTGGTCGACGCCGCGCCCGAAGTGGTCGTGTTCGGCAGCGGCGAGCGGCTGCGCTTTCCGCACCCGCGCCTGACCGCCGCGCTGACCGCGAAACGCATCGGCGTAGAAACGATGGACTTCAAGGCAGCCTGCCGCACCTACAACATTCTGATGGCCGAGGGCCGCAAGGTCGCGGCCGCGTTGCTGATCGAGGCCTGAGCGTGCCCGGCGCCGGCGCACCCGGCCGGCCCGTTTCTGGCCCCCCGCGGCGCGCCCGTGCGCGCGCCGTCGATAACAAGAAGGGTTGATATTTCATGAACGATACGCCGTCGAGGCTACCGCTCAATCGCACCGCGATCCTGTTGCTGGTGCTGGTTCTCGCCGTGATCTGGTTCGTGCCGCTCGGCTGGCGCCATCTGCTGCCGAGCGATGAAGGCCGCTACGCCGAAATGGCGCGCGAAATGTTCCTGACCGGCGACTGGATCACGCCGCGCTATAACGCCTACAAGTACTTCGAGAAGCCGCCGCTGCAAACCTGGGCGAACGCGCTGACGTTCGCGTGGTTCGGCATCGGCGAATGGCAGGCGCGTCTCTACACCGCGCTGACGGGCTTCGCCGGCGTGCTGCTGATCGGCTTTACCGGCGCCCGCGTGTTCAACGCGGCGACTGGCGTGTTCGCGGCACTCGTGCTCGCCTGTTCGCCGTACTGGAACCTGATGGGCCACTTCAATACGCTCGACATGGGCCTGTCGCTCTGGATGGCGCTCACGCTGTGCGCGCTGCTGCTCGCCCAGCGCCCGAACCTGCGGCCCTCATGCGTGCGCGGCTGGATGTGGGTGTGCTGGGCGTCGATGGCGCTGGCGGTGCTCTCCAAGGGCCTGGTCGGGCTGATCCTGCCGGGCGCGGTGCTGGTGCTCTACACGCTGATCGCGCGCGATTGGGCGATGTGGAAGCGTCTGCATCTGGTGAGCGGGCTGATCGTTTTTTTCGCGATCGTGACGCCGTGGTTCGTCCTCGTGCAGCAGCGCAATCCGGAATTCCTGAACTTCTTCTTCGTCGTTCAGCAGTTCAAGCGCTATCTGACGCCCGAGCAGAATCGCCCCGGCGCGTTCTACTACTTCGTGCCAGTACTGCTGGTGGGCTTCCTGCCGTGGCTGTCGGTAACCGTGCAAAGCGTGCGCCACGCGTGGCGCCAGCCGCGTCAGCCGAACGGCTTCGCGCCGGTCACGCTGATGCTCACGTGGATCGTCTTCATTTTCCTGTTCTTCAGCGCGTCGCACTCGAAGCTGCTGTCCTACACGCTGCCGATCGCGCCGCCGATCGCGATGCTGATCGGCATGTATCTGCCGCTCGTCACGCGCGAGCAGCTGCGCCGGCATCTGGCGGGCTACGCGCTGTTTTTCGTGGTCGCCGCGTTCGCGGCGCTGTTCCTGCCGCGCTTCGGCACTGCGCGCAATCCAGCCGAGCTGTATGCCGAATACCGCGTGTGGGTGCTCGCCGCGCTAGCCGTCGCGTTCGTGCTCACGCTGTTCGCGCTGTGGCTGAACCGCCGCGGCCAGGGCGGCGTGGGCGCCAACGCGCGAGTCGGTCTCGGCAGCCTCGCCGCGTTCGGCGCGGGCTGGCTGCTGCTCGGCACCATCGCGGGCACCGGCCACGACGTGTTCGGGCGCCTGAGTTCCGGCGCGCCGCTCGCGCCCGCGATCAAGGCCGAGCTCGCGAAGCTGCCGCCCGACACGCCGTTCTACTCGGTCGGCGTGCTCGACCACACGCTGCCGTTCTACATCGGCCACACGATGATCATGGTCGCGCACCCGGACGAGCTCGCATTCGGCGTGTCCGTCGAGCCGCAAAAATGGGTGCCGACGGTCGACGCGTGGATCGAGCGCTGGAAGGCCGATCGCTACGCGCTCGCGCTGATCCCGCCGCCGACCTACGACCGCCTCGTGAAGCAAGGCGTGCCGATGCAGGTGATCGCGCGCGATCCGCGCCGCGTGGTGGTGATGAAGCCGCTCGCCGACGCGGCTGCCGCCGCCGCCCCGGCCGCAGCGGCGGCAGCAGCACCCGCTGCCCCCGCTAACGCCGCCTCGGCAGTCGTGGAAGTGAGGCCCGCGGCATCGGCCACGCCGGCCCCCGTCTCCACGCCCGCGGCAAAGCCCTAACCCTTTCGAGAACCAGACCGTTCGATGAACCCGATTTCCCTGTTCTGCATCCTGGCCGGCGTCACGCTGAATGCCGGCGCGCAGCTGCTGCTCAAGGCCGGCACGAATGCCGTTGGACACTTCGAATTCACCCGTGCGAACATCCTGCCCATCGGCTTCAAGCTGGCAACCCAGCCGCCGATCATCGGCGGACTCGCCTGCTACGTGATCAGCGTGGCGGTGTGGATCATCGGGCTCTCGCGCGTGGACGTGTCGATCGCCTATCCGATGCTGTCACTGGGCTACGTCGTCAACGCGATCGCCGCGTGGTACCTGTTCGGCGAAGTGATGTCGGTGCAGAAGCTGGTCGGCATCGGCATCATTCTCGTCGGCGTGGTCGTGCTCGCGCGCAGCTAGGCGCGGCGCCCCGCCCCGCGTGGGAACCGGCGCGGCACACGCGCCGCCTAAGCGTGACGTAAGGTAGGCCGCGGTAAGCTGAGCGGTTGCGTTTTTTAAGCCGCGGCCTTGGGTTTGCGGGTAGTTTGTGGTTTACTTCGCGCCCGTCGGGCCGCGCCCCTTTCAATCGAGCGATGCATTCATGAGCCAGTCACAAGTCCCGTTTTTGCCGTTTGTCAAACCCGAGATCGACGAGGAAACGATCCAGGGCGTCGCCGACGTGCTGCGTTCCGGCTGGATCACCACCGGCCCGCAGAACCAGAAGTTCGAGGCCGCGCTGTCCGAGTTCTGCGGCGGCCGCCCGGTGCGCACCTTCAATTCCGGTACCGCGACGCTCGAAATCGGCCTGCGCATCGCCGGCGTCGGTCCCGGCGACGAAGTGATCACGACGCCGGCCACCTGGGTGTCGACCTGCAACGTGATCCTCGAAACCGGCGCGACGCCAGTGTTCGCCGACATCGACCCGATCACGCGCAACATCGATCTCGACCTGCTCGAAAAAGCGATCACGCCGCGCACCAAGGCGTTGCTGCCGGTGTTCCTGTCGGGCCTGCCGGTCGACATGGACCGTCTGTACGGGATCGCCCGCGCGCACGAGCTGCGCGTGATCGAAGACGCCGCGCAGGCATTCGGCTCCACCTGGAACGGCGAGCGCATCGGCAAGCTCGGCGACATCGTGTCGTTCAGCTTCCACGCGAACAAGAACCTGACCTCGGTCGAAGGCGGCGCGCTGGTGCTGAACAACGAGGAAGAAGCGGTGCTCGCGCAGAAGTACCGGCTGCAGGGCATCACGCGCACCGGCTTCGACGGCATGGACTGCGACGTGCTCGGCGGCAAGTACAACCTGACCGACGTCGCCGCGCGTGTCGGCCTCGGCCAGCTGCCGCATCTCGAGCGCTTCATCGCGCAGCGCAAGAAGCTCGTGCGCGCGTACTTCGCGCAACTCGAAGGCGGCGCGGCCGTTCAGCTCGGCGTCGGCCTGCCGCCCGCGGACTTCGAAAACAGCAACTGGCACATGTTCCAGATCACGCTGCCGCTCGAAAAACTGTCGATCGACCGCGCCGGCTTCATGGGCGAGCTGAAGGAGCGCGGCATCGGCTCGGGCGTGCACTACCCGGCGCTGCACCTGTTTTCCCTGTACCGCGCGCGCGGCTTCAGGGAAGGCATGTTCCCGCACGCGGAGCGCTTCGGCGCCACCACCGTCACGCTGCCACTCTTCACGCTGATGAACGAAGGCGACGTCGAGCGCGTGTGCCGCGCGGTCAACGAAATTTGCGAACACTACGGAAAATAAGCGGACATGACTTATTCGGAACATCGCGCCGTCGCACCGGAAGTGTCGATCATCATTCCGGTGTACAACGAGGAAGCCGGACTGGGCGCGCTGTTCGCACGCCTCTATCCGGCGCTCGACGCGCTCGGCACCGGTTATGAAGTGATCTTCATCAACGACGGCAGCCGCGACAAATCCGCGGCGCTGCTCGCCGGGCAGTTCCGCGCGCGCCCCGACACCACGCGCGTGATCCTGCTGAACGGTAACTACGGCCAGCACATGGCGATTCTCGCGGGCTTCGAGCAGTCGCGCGGCGACATCGTGATCACGCTCGACGCCGACCTGCAGAATCCGCCCGAGGAAATCGGCAAGCTCGTCGCGAAGATGCGCGAAGGTTTCGACTACGTCGGCACGATCCGTCGGCAGCGCCAGGACAGCCTGTGGCGCCGCAAGGCGTCGCGCGCGATGAATCATCTGCGCGAGCGCATCACGCGCATCAAGATGACCGACCAGGGCTGCATGCTGCGCGCCTACAGCCGCCATATCGTCGATACGATCAACCGCTGCGGCGAAATCAACACGTTCATCCCGGCGCTCGCGTACACGTTCGCGCAGAATCCGGTGGAAATCGAGGTCGCGCACGAGGAACGCTTCGCCGGTGAGTCGAAGTACTCGCTGTACTCGCTGATCCGTCTGAATTTCGACCTCGTCACCGGCTTCTCCGTGGTGCCGCTGCAATGGCTGTCGTTCATCGGCGTGATCCTGTCGCTAGGGTCTGCGGCGCTGTTCGTCCTGCTGCTGATTCGCCGTTTCATCATCGGCGCGGAAGTGCAAGGTGTGTTCACGCTGTTCGCCATCACGTTCTTCCTGCTCGGCGTGATCATCTTCGCGCTCGGCCTGCTCGGTGAATACATCGGCCGGATCTATCAGCAGGTGCGTGCGCGGCCGCGTTATCTGGTGCAGACCATTCTCGAGCAACGCGACGGCGGGGCCGTCGCCGAAGCGCCGCGTCAGACCGTCGTGCAAGGCGTGCAGCCGGTGCCGGTCGCCGACCAGGGACACCATCCATGAAGCCGCGCGCCGTCGTATTCGCGTATCACAATGTCGGCGTGCGCTGCCTGCAGGTGCTGCTCGCGCGCGGCGTCGAGGTCGCGCTCGTCGTGACCCACGAAGACAACCCGAGCGAGAACATCTGGTTCGGCAGCGTCGCATCGGTGGCAGCCGGGCACGGCATTGCCGTCGTCACGCCGGCCGATCCGAAGAGCCCCGAACTGCGCGCCGCGGTGAGCGCCGCGCGGCCGGACTTCATCTTCTCGTTCTACTACCGCCACATGTTGCCGCTCGACCTGCTCGCGATCGCCGCACGGGGCGCTTACAACATGCACGGCTCGCTGTTGCCGAAGTATCGTGGACGCGTGCCGACCAACTGGGCGGTGCTCAACGGCGAAAGCGAAACCGGCGCAACGCTGCACGAAATGGCCGCGAAGCCCGACGCCGGCGCGATCATTGCGCAAACACCGGTGCCGATCCTGCCCGACGACACCGCCGCGCAGGTCTTCGACAAGGTCACGGTCGCCGCCGAGCAAACGCTGTGGCGCGTGCTGCCGGCGCTGCTCGCGGGCGAGGCGCCGCATCTGCCGAACGATCTCGCGCATGGCAGTTACTATGGTGGGCGCAAACCGGAAGACGGCCGCATTGACTGGAATCAGTCCGCGCAGCAGGTCTACAACCTGATCCGCGCGGTCGCGCCGCCGTATCCGGGCGCTTTCACCGAGCTGAACGGGCGCCGTTTCATCGTCGCGCGCGCGCGTCTGGCCGCGCCCGGCGCGCTCCGCTCGGATTTGCCCCCGGGCCTGCACGTAAGCGATAATGCCGTTTTCGCGATCTGCGGCGACGGCCGCGCGATCAACATCCACGAATTGCGGCACCAGCACGATGGCGGCGAGTCTGCCGTCAGTCCGGCGGAATTCGCCCAGCTCATCCAATCTCATTCATGAAAAAAGTCCTGATTCTGGGTGTGAATGGCTTCATCGGCCATCACCTGTCCAAACGCATTCTCGAAACCACCGACTGGGAAGTGTTCGGGATGGACATGCAGACCGAACGTCTCGGCGACCTCGTCAATCATGAGCGGATGCACTTCTTCGAAGGCGACATCACGATCAACAAGGAATGGGTCGAATATCACGTCAAGAAGTGCGACGTGATTCTGCCGCTCGTCGCGATCGCCACGCCCGCAACGTATGTGAAGCAGCCGCTGCGCGTGTTCGAACTCGACTTCGAGGCGAACCTGCCGATCGTGCGTTCAGCCGTCAAGTACGGCAAGCATCTGGTGTTTCCCTCGACCTCCGAGGTCTACGGCATGTGCACGGACGAGCAGTTCGATCCGGAAGAATCGCAGCTGTCGTACGGCCCGATCAACAAGCCGCGCTGGATCTACGCGTGCTCGAAGCAGCTGATGGACCGCGTGATCTGGGGCTACGGCATGGAAGGCCTGAACTTCACGCTGTTCCGTCCGTTCAACTGGATCGGCCCGGGCCTCGACTCGATCTACACGCCGAAGGAAGGTAGCTCGCGCGTGGTCACGCAGTTCCTCGGCCATATCGTGCGCGGCGAGAACATCAGCCTCGTCGATGGCGGTGCGCAGAAGCGCGCGTTCACGGACATCGACGACGGCATCAGCGCGCTGATGAAGATCATCGAGAACAGGAACGGCGTCGCCACCGGCAAGATCTACAACATCGGCAACCCGATCAACAACTTCTCGGTGCGTGAGCTCGCGCACAAGATGCTGGCACTCGCGGCCGAATTCCCCGAATACGCGGACTCGGCCAGGAAGGTGCAACTGGTCGAAACGTCGTCGGGCGCGTACTACGGCAACGGCTATCAGGACGTGCAGAACCGCGTGCCGAAGATCGACAATACGAAACAGGAACTCAGCTGGGCACCCACGTCGACTTTCGACGAAGCGCTGCGCAAGATTTTCGAAGCATATCGCGGCCACGTCGCGGAAGCCCGCGCACTCGTCGAACAGCAATAAGGGCGCGTCCTTGGCTCGCATCGTCCTGAAGATCGACGTCGACACGCTGCGCGGCACCCGCGAAGGCGTGCCGAATCTCGCGCGCATCTTCGACCGCTTCAAGGCGCGCGCCACCTTCCTGTTCAGCCTCGGGCCCGACCACACCGGTTGGGCGATGCGCCGCGTGCTGCGGCCGGGCTTTCTGAAGAAGGTGTCGCGCACGTCAGTGGTCGAGCATTACGGCGTCAGGCAGTTGATGTACGGCGTGCTGCTGCCCGGTCCGGACATCGGCGCGAAGGCCGCGGCCGAGATGCGCGCGATCCACGAAGCCGGCTTCGAGTGCGGCATTCATACGTGGGATCACGTGTACTGGCAGGACAACGTGCGCGCCAAAGATCGCGCGTGGACCGTCGCGCAGATGCAGCGGAGCCACGCGCGGTTCATCGAGATATTCGGCGCGCCGCCCGTCACGCACGGCGCCGCGGGCTGGCAGATGAACGGCCACGCGTTCGAGCAGATCGACGCGTGGGGCATGCGCTACGCTTCCGACGGCCGCGGCCACTCGCCATATCTGCCGGTGGTCGACGGCAGGACGCTGAAGCACGTGCAGATGCCGACCACGCTCCCGACGCTCGACGAAGTGCTCGGTGTCGATGGTGTCGATACGCACAACGTCGCCGCGTGGATGCTGAAACAAACTGAAAAAAATCCGCACGACCAGGTGTTCACGCTGCACGCGGAACTTGAAGGACAGAAACTCGCGCCGGTTTTCGAACAGTTGCTCGAAGGCTGGCGCGCCCAGGGCCACACGTTCGCGACGATGGGCGATTACTACGCCACGCTAGACCGCGACACGCTGCCATCGTACCCTGTCGCGTGGGGCGAGATTCCGGGACGCTCCGGCGAACTGATCGTCCAGCCCTGAAGGCCCGCGACGCGGGAGTCGTTAGAAGGCGCGCCGCTTGTTACCCGCCCGTTGCCCGCCTTTGCCCGCTTCCTTGCCGGGTCTGACGATCGGACAACCGCGCGCCGACCGTATTCCCGAACAACAACAACCTCGACGACAGACCGGCCGACGCCGCGGCACCTAGCGACGCCAGCCCCAATAACCGGAGAACCTCGTGTCCATCGCAGTCGACCAACCCATCCCCGACTTCACCGCTGCCGCGACGGGCGGCGAAATCACGCTGTCAAAGCTGCGGGGCAAGAAGGTGGTGCTGTATTTCTATCCGAAGGACAACACGCCGGGCTGCACGACCGAAGGGTTGCAGTTCCGCGATCTGTATCCGAAGTTCAAGAAAGCCGGCGCGGAAGTGATCGGCGTGTCGCGCGACAGCCTGCGTTCGCATGACAACTTCAAGGCTAAGCTCGAACTACCCTTCCCGCTGATTTCCGACCCGGAAGAAACGCTGTGCGCCCTCTTCGCCGTCATCAAAATGAAGAAAATGTATGGCAAAGAGGTACGCGGAATCGAGCGCTCCACGTTCCTCGTCGACGCCGATGGCGTGCTGCGCCGGGAGTGGCGCGGCGTTAAAGTGCCGGGCCACGTCGACGACATTCTGGAGGCTGTACAAGCGCTTTGATGCGCGTTATATTGGCCCGCAATGAGTGCCTGTCCACCCCACATTGTTCTCCGCTGCGCCAGCCCTGACGGCCGCCTGACCGGATCCACCGGTGCCGTTCGGAGCGTGAGGCGCAACGTGAGCATCATCGTCGAGCCGCTTGCCCCGAATGCCGGGGCCGCGGCTTTTTTAATTGCGCGCGACCGTTCGTTCATTGGTTCACGCGCTTCCGTCAAGGAGCCT
The DNA here is from genome assembly GCF_050436505.1 of Paraburkholderia sp. CI3. Classification (NCBI taxonomy): domain Bacteria; kingdom Pseudomonadati; phylum Pseudomonadota; class Betaproteobacteria; order Burkholderiales; family Burkholderiaceae; genus Paraburkholderia; species Paraburkholderia sp. CI3. The sequence goes on along the minus strand of NZ_JBNDMI010000004.1, from coordinate 606,195 downwards.
ATCGAAAACCAGGCGAACCGGCATCTCTAGACCGAATGCGCGCCTCCTTGCAAACTCGATGTCCCATGAGGGCATCGTCAGAATGCGACGGGCGGCGCACGATATGTGACCCGATCATTCCGAGGGAAACCATGCCTTTGCCTACTCCCCCCAACAAGCTCGGCAATCTTTTGTCGCCTGACGAATACAAGGCCAAAGCCGTCACGCCCGCGCGCTCCACCGCGAAAAAACAGGCGCGTGAAGGGGAATCCGCAGAGTCGGCCGATTACGGCCGCGTCAATGTCGCCACACCGATGGCGCACGCTGCCAACGCCGCCACCACGTTGTGGCCCGTGCCCGCCGTCGAGTCGCCGCCCGCCGCGCAACCCGCGCCCGCGCGCGGCCGCAAGACCAGGCAGACCGCCGCGCTGTTGCAGCCGGTTCCGTCCGCGCGAGCGCAGCTCGAAGCCGACGCGGCCGAAGCGCAGCCGATCGTCGCACGCGCGCCTGCCGCGAAGCAGCGCACGGACGAAACAGCCGCCGCGCCCGCCGCAGCGAGCCCTGCCGCCACGCGCAAGAAACGTGGCACGGGCGCCACGCCAGCCGAGGTGCAGAAGCTTTTCGTGCTCGACACCAACGTGCTGATGCACGATCCGAGCTGCCTGTTCCGCTTCGAGGAGCACGACGTCTATCTGCCGATGATGACGTTGGAAGAGCTCGACAACCACAAGAAGGGAATGTCGGAAGTCGCGCGTAACGCGCGTCAGGTGAGCCGCACGCTCGACGCGCTCGTCGCGAACGCGGGCGACATGGCCGACGGCATTTCGCTCGCACGTCTGGGCAGCCGCGAGGCGTCCGGGCGGCTGTACTTCCAGACCCGGCTGACCGCGATCGAGCCGGTCGAAGGTCTGCCCGAAGGCAAGGCCGACAACCAGATCCTCGGCGTCGTGCGCGCGCTGCAGCGCGATCGCGCGGATCGCCAGGTCGTGCTGGTGTCGAAAGACATCAACATGCGCATCAAGGCGCATGCGCTCGGTCTGCCCGCCGAAGACTACTTCAACGACCAGGTGCTCGAGGACAGCGACCTGCTGTACACGGGCATCCGGGCGCTGCCGCAAGACTTCTGGACCAGGCACGCGAAGGGCATGGAAAGCTGGCAGGACACGAAAACCGGCACAACGTACTACCGCGTGACGGGTCCGCTGTGCGCATCGATGCTGGTCAACGAGTTCGTTTATCTGGAGCCGCAGAACGGCGAGCCCGCGTTTCATGCGCTGGTGCGCGAACTGAACGGCAAGACCGCGCTGCTGCAAACGCTGCGTGACTATGGCCACCACAAGAACAACGTGTGGGGCATCACGGCGCGCAATCGCGAGCAGAACTTCGCGCTGAACCTGCTGATGAATCCGGACATCGACTTCGTCACGCTGCTCGGCCAGGCCGGCACCGGCAAGACGCTGGTCGCACTCGCGGCGGGTCTCGCGCAGGTGCTCGACGACAAGCGCTACAACGAGATCATCGTGACGCGCGCGACCGTGCCGGTCGGCGAAGACATCGGCTTTCTGCCGGGCACGGAAGAGGAAAAGATGCAGCCGTGGATGGGTGCGTTCGACGACAACCTCGAAGTGCTGCAGAAAACCGACGACGCCGCCGGCGAATGGGGCCGCGCCGCCACCCAGGAGCTGATCCGCTCGCGCCTGAAGATCAAGAGCATGAACTTCATGCGCGGCCGCACGTTCGTCGACAAGTATCTGATCATCGACGAGGCGCAGAACCTGACGCCGAAGCAGATGAAGACGCTCGTCACGCGCGCGGGTCCGGGCACGAAGATCATCTGCCTTGGCAACATCGCGCAGATCGATACGCCTTACCTGACCGAGGGCAGTTCGGGCCTGACCTATGTGGTCGATCGCTTCAAGGGTTGGGCGCACAGCGGACACGTAACGCTCGCGCGCGGCGAGCGCTCGCGCCTCGCTGACTACGCGTCGGAGATTCTCTAGAGGTTTGCCGGTTTTTTTCCGGCGTTTGATCGCAGGCCGCGTCCGGTTCGTTCCGGACGCGGCTTTTTTATTGCACCGGCGTTCCCCGCCGGCAACACTTAGCGCACAAACTTCAAGTAATTTATCAACAATTCTTGCCGCAGCCTTGTTGGGCGGCTACCATCCCGACATCGTCAGTGAGTAAATGGGCGCTTACCGCCCGTGCCGTCTTCATGCGCCGACTCGCCTTATCGCTGCTGCCCGTCCTGCTGCTCGCCGCCTGTGCCGGCGCGCCGCAGAAGACGTCGCGCGGGTCAGGCGGCAGCGTCGTCGCGAACGGCGCCTATCGCGCGCCGCCGCCCGGCTTTCCCCACTTCGTCGATCACAGCATCGGCCGCGAGGAAATCTCCATTCAGGCGATGAGTCTCGTCGGCGTGCCCTACCGTTGGGGCGGCAATACGCCCGACAGCGGCTTCGATTGCAGCGGTCTCGTGCGGTACGTCGTGCTGCGTGCGGCGTCGGTGAACCTGCCGCGCACGACGGCCGAGATGAGCGGGCGCGGCGAGTCGATCGAACCGGACGAAATCGCGCCAGGCGATCTGATCTTTTTCAACACGACGGGGCGCGCGCATTCGCACGTCGGCATCTATGTGGGCAAGCTGCGCTTCGTCAACGCGCCATCGACGGGCGGCACCGTGCGGCTCGACTATCTGACCAATCCCTACTGGGCGAAGCGCTTCGACGGCATCCGCCGGATGGCGGGACCGGCGGCAACGCCGGCGCCGTTCGATACGCCGAGCTATCAGGCTGCGGCGCCGCAAACCGAGCGAGGTGCTGCGGTCGCGGCGACGGGCACGGCAACAACCGTGGCAGTTCCGGCAGCGTCGACCTACGCGGGCCCGACGGCGCTGTCCAGCGCGTCGTCGATGGCAACGGCCCGGCCGGTCGCGAGCGCGACGCCGGCGACCCGTGCAGGCGGCGGCACGCCCGTCGTGCAAGCCGATCAATTCGAGCCGCCGCCGTCGGGCCTCGGCACCGCGCAGCTGCAGGCACGCTCAGCGGGCGCCGTGGCAGCGACGATGGTCCCCGCGGCTCAGGCGAGCACGTATGAAAGCGGCGCTCGTTCGCCCGCTCAACCGATGCAGTCCGCGACGACCGCCCGCACCCTTGCCCAACCTTCACCCGACCCGATCGACGCCGCCGCCGATGCATTCGAACCGCCGCCACCCGCCTCCATCGCTGAACGCCAGGCGCGGCAGATGCAGCAGACCGACGGCACTGGATCCGTGCAGCTCATGCGCGCGTCGACGGCTTCCCACGGCGTGCCCGCACCCACGCAAAGCAGCGACGACCCGATCGCCGGTTTCGCGAACGGCAACTTCTGACGCCGTGATCTGCTATCGTCATCGATATTCTTTCGACGGCGGGTAACGACCATGGAACTCGGGCTCAGAAATAAGGTGGTGCTCATCACCGGCGGCAGCAAAGGCATCGGTTTCGCGTGCGCGCGCGCCTTCGCACAGGAAGGCGCGAAGGTCGCGATCGTGTCGCGCGACCCCGCCAACCTTGCGCGCGCCTACGAACAGCTGAAACAGGAAGGTTTCCACGTGCACCGCACGCGCGCCGACCTGCACGAAGCGCACAGCGCCGCCGATATCGTCGAGGAAGTCAGCACCGCCGTGGGCCCGATCGACGTGCTGATCAACAGTGCCGGCGCCGCGCGCCGGTACGACCCCGAGACGCTCGATGCCGACGCATTCCGCGCGACGATGGAAGCGAAGTATTTCCCGTATATCTATCCGCAGCAGGAAGTGCTGCGCCGTATGGCCGAGCGCGCGAAAGCCAACGGCGGTGCCGAGCCGGGCACGATCGTCAATATCATCGGCATGGGCGGCAAGGTCGCGAGCGACATCCATATCGCAAGCGGCGCGGCCAACGCGGCGCTGATGCTCGCGACCGTCGGCCTCGCGCACTACTACGCGCGCTATGGCATCCGCATCAACGCGATCAATCCGGGCTCGACGCTGACCGAGCGCGTCGAGGAAGCGGTCAGGCTGGAAGCGGCGCAGCAAGGCATCGGCAATGACGAAGCGCTGGCGCGCGGCCAGGCCCGGATGCCGCTCGGGCGCTATGCAAAGCCGGAGGAAATCGCCGACGTGGCGCTGTTCCTCGCGAGCCGCCGCGCGAGCTATGTGACGGGCGCGATCATTCCGATGGATGGTGCGAATGCGCCGCTGATCTGAACGCGTCGTGCCACGCGCTTTTTAGTCGAACTGCGTAGGGACACCGGTGCGATGCCATGGGCGGCATGTAGCCGAAGCCCGCGCGTGCTGTTCAGCCAAACTCAGCCGAACCCGGCAGCGCAGGCCTGCGTCGCATGGTGATCACAGGAAGTGGTGGCCCAGCCACCAGGCCCCGCCGGACAGCACCGCGGAAGCCGGGATCGTCAGCATCCAGGCCCAGACGATGTTGCCGGCGACACCCCAGCGCACCGCGCTCAGCTTCTGCGTCGCGCCGACTCCGACGATCGCGCCGGTGATCGTATGCGTGGTAGAGACGGGAATGCCGAGCGCCGAGGCGGTAAAGAGCGTGATCGCTCCGCCCGCCTCCGCGCAGAAGCCGCCGACCGGCTTCAATTTCGTGATTTTCTGGCCCATCGTGCGCACGATGCGCCAGCCACCGAACAGCGTACCGAGACCCATCGACAGATAGCAGCCGCCGATCACCCACAGCGGCGGCGCGTCCGCCTTCATCGACGCGAAGCCGGTGGCGATCAGCAGCATCCAGATGATGCCGATGGTTTTCTGCGCGTCGTTGCCACCGTGACCCAGGCTGTACAGGCCAGCGGAGAACAATTGCAGACGCCTGAAGCGACGGTCGACCTTGCTCGGCGGCGTGCGGAAGTACAGCCACGACACCAGCAGCATGAAAAACGAGCCGAGCACGAAGCCGAGCAGTGGTGAAATGAAGATGAACGCGACGGTCTTCATCAGGCCATCCCAGTTCAGCGATCCCCAGCCCGACTTCGCGAGCGCCGCACCCACGAGGCCGCCGATCAGCGCGTGCGACGAACTGGACGGAATGCCGTAGACCCAGGTGATCACGTTCCACGCGATCGCGCCGACCAACGCGCCGAAGATCACATAGTGGTCGACGATGTCCGGGTCGATCGTACCCTTGCCGACGGTCGTGGCCACCTTCAGGTGAAACACGAAATACGCGATGACGTTGAACGCCGCCGCGAACGCCACCGCCTGCTGTGGCTTCAGCACGCCGGTCGACACGACCGTGGCGATCGAATTCGCCGCGTCGTGAAAACCGTTCATGAAGTCGAACACCAAAGCAATGGCAACCAGGCCGGTGACGACCCAGATAGCGAGTTGTATCGATTGCATTATGCGTTTTCCAGCACGATGCCTTCGATGATGTTGGCCACATCCTCACACTTGTCCGTGATCGTTTCGAGCAGCTCGTAGATCGCCTTGAGCTTGATCAGGACCTTGACGTCGTCTTCCTCGCGGAACAGCTTCGACATCGCCGCGCGCAGCACGCGGTCGGCTTCCGATTCGAGCCGGTCGATGTCCTCGCAGGCCTTCAGGATCTGGCTCGCCTGCTTCATGTCCGACAGCAGGCTGACCGCGAACTGCACGCGCTCGCAGGTCGCCGTGCAGATATGCGCGAGCTGGCTCGCCTCCGACGTGACCGCTTGCACGTCGTACAGCGAGATCGCGGTGGCGACGTCCTCCATCAGGTCGAGGATGTCGTCCATCGTCGTGATCAGCTTGTGGATCTCGTCGCGGTCGAGCGGCGTGATGAAGGTCTTGTGCAGCAGGTCGATGGCTTCGTGCGTGAGCTTGTCGGCCGCTTTCTCGGCCTTTTGTACGTTCTGCTTGTGGGTTTCGGCGTCCTGCAGATTGTCGATCAGGAGCTCGAGTTCGCGGCTTGCCGAGATGATGCACGTTGCGTGCGAATTGAAGATTTCAAAGAACTTGCCCTCGGTGGGCATGAATCGACCGAACATTGGGATCCTGGAAATGGGTCACGTTATGGCTGACATAAAACCGCCATATTGTACCGTTCCGCCCATCATTGCCGCACTCGCGACAGCGCCGTTACAACAGCCCACGGCGCTTTGCGTCACTCGCCGCCGTAGAAGTTCTGCGCGCCCGCAAAGTTGTCGAACTTCGTGTATTGGCCGTGGAAAGTGAGCCGAACGGGACCGATCGGACCGTTCCGCTGCTTGCCGATGATGATCTCCGCGGTGCCCTTGTCGGGGCTGTCCGGGTTGTACACTTCGTCGCGGTAGATGAACAGGATCACGTCGGCGTCCTGTTCGATAGCGCCCGATTCGCGCAGGTCCGACATGATTGGCCGCTTGTTGGGCCGCTGCTCGAGACCGCGGTTCAGCTGCGACAACGCGATCACCGGCACGTCGAGCTCCTTCGCGAGGCTCTTCAGCGAACGCGAGATTTCCGAGATTTCGGTCGCGCGGTTTTCGCCCGACGACGAGCCGCTCATCAGCTGCAGATAGTCGATGATGATCAGCCCGAGCTTGCCGCACTGGCGCGATAGCCGGCGCGCGCGCGAGCGCAGTTCCATCGGGTTCAGACCGCCGGTTTCGTCGATGAAGATCTGTGCCTCGCTCATTTTCTGCACCGCGTGCGTGAGCTTCGGCCAATCCTCGTCGGTCAGGCGCCCGGTTCGCATGCGATGCTGATCGAGCCGGCCGACCGAGCCCAGCATACGCATCGTGAGCTGCGTGCCCGGCATTTCCATCGAGAACACCGCGACGGGTAGTCCGTACTCGACCGCGACGTATTCGCCGATGTTCATCGAAAACGCCGTCTTACCCATCGACGGACGGCCCGCGACGATGATCAGCTCGCCGCCGTGCATGCCCGAGGTCATACGATCCAGATCGACGAAGCCGGTCGGCGTGCCGGTCACGTCGCTCGGATTGGCGGTGTGATAGAGCGTGTCGATCCGCTCGACCACCTGGGTCAGCAGCGGCCCGATCTCGAGAAAGCCCTGGGTACCGCGCGCGCCGTCTTCGGCGATCGAGAACACCTTCGATTCCGCTTCGTCCAGCAATTGCCGGACTTCCTTGCCTTGCGGGTTGAACGCGTCGGCGGAGATTTCATCGGCGACCGACACGAGCCGGCGCAGCACCGCGCGGTCGCGCACGATTTCCGCATAGCGGCGGATGTTGGCCGCGCTCGGCGTGTTCTGCGCGAGCGCGTTCAGGTAAGCGAGGCCGCCGACCTCTTCCGCCTTGCCCGAAGTGCCGAGCGCTTCGTAGACGGTGACCACGTCGGCCGGCCGCGTGGCCGCAATCAGCTTGCCGATGTGCTCGAAGATGATGCGGTGGTCGTAGCGGTAGAAGTCGCTTTGCGCGAGAAAGTCGGCGATGCGGTCCCAGGCCGCGTTATCGAGCAGCAGGCCGCCCAGCACCGATTGCTCGGCTTCGATCGAATGCGGCGGGACTTTCAGCGACTCGAGTTGGGGATCTTTGGACGGTGCGTTCATGGGGAGGAATTATCGGGCAATCCGGCGACGGCTGCGAGCGGAAAAAACGCAAATACGGGGATATACGAGAGATAGTCGGGCACAAAAAAAGCAGGGGCCGGTTTCCCGGCCCCTGCTCTTCACCAGCAATACGCTGGCTGATCCTGCCTGATGCTTGATGCGGTCGGCTTAGACGTGCTCGCCGATCACGGCCACCGTCACATCGACGAGAACGTCGGTGTGCAGCGAAACCTGAACCGGGTGCTCGCCAACCATCTTCAGCGGGCCTTCCGGCAGACGCACTTGCGCCTTTTCCACTGCGAAGCCTTGCTTGCCGAGCGCTTCGGCGATGTCGGCGTTCGTCACCGAGCCGAACAGACGGCCGTCGACGCCAGCCTTCTGATTGACCTGAACGGTCTGGCCTGCCAGCTTTTCGCCTTGAGCCTGAGCGGCTGCCAGCTTTTCAGCGGCGTGCTTTTCGAGTTCTGCGCGGCGCACTTCGAATTCAGCGAGGGCTTCCTTCGTTGCACGGCGAGCTTTCTTGTTCGGGATCAGGAAGTTACGTGCGTAACCGTCCTTGACCTTCACGATGTCGCCGAGGTTACCCAGATTGACGACTTTTTCCAGAAGAATGATTTGCATTCGGATGCTCCTTATCGCGTCGTCGGGTTAGGCCTTGTGCTGGTCGGTGTACGGCACCAGCGCGAGGAAACGTGCGCGCTTGATAGCCGTATCCAGCTGGCGTTGATAATGCGCCTTGGTACCCGTGAGACGTGCCGGCGTGATCTTGCCGTTCTCGCCGATGAAGTCCTTCAGCGTTTCGATGTCTTTGTAGTCGATGTACTCGACGCCAGCAGCCGTGAAACGGCAGAACTTCTTGCGCTTGAAGAGCGGGTTCTGTTGCTGACGACGCTTGTCGAATTTCTTACCAGTCGGGCGGGGCATGATTAGTCCTTTCCAATGTCCTGCAATGCTGTGATGTGAAATACCAGAGTTCGCGCGTTACGGTGCTTTTTAGCCAGAAAACCTGTGAAGAGCGTTTCGACGCCCATCTGACAGTTTTCGAGCTTACCGCTCGCTTCGCCCGCGGCGACCGCCTGCATGGTCAGTTCGACCTGACGGGCAATGCCCGCCTCGACGACTTCCGTGCGGTGGTGCAACGTGCAGTTGGCAATCGGAACGCCGGCGGGGGTGTACCGCACCGGTTCGCGTTCGACGACGCTCGCCGTAAGTTGCAGCCGGTTCATGTACCTGTTTATGTCTTCGTGTACGTGAGCGAAGCGACGCTGCGTGTCTGGCAGCTTAAATAATGAGTCTTAAGCCTGCGCTTCGGTCGGCTGAGCTGCTGCCGACTTCTTGGCTTCTTCGCGCTGCACTTCCTTCATCATCGGCGACGGGCCGGTTTCGGCCTTCTTCATCTTGACGATGAGGTGACGCAGAACGGCGTCGTTGAACTTGAACGCGTGTTCCAGCTCGTCGAGCGTGGTCTGGTCGCACTCGATGTTCATGCAGACGTAGTGAGCCTTCGCGAGTTTCTCGATCATGTAGGCCAGTTGGCGACGGCCCCAGTCTTCGACTCGGTGGATCTGACCACCGTGCGACGTGATCGTGCTCTTGTAACGCTCGATCATGGCGGGCACCTGCTCGCTTTGATCGGGATGCACGATAAAGACGATTTCGTAATGACGCATTACACACTCCTTGTGCTGACTTTTGGATAGAAGCCGCCCGGGCGTCGGAACCGGTGCGGCAAGTGAGAAGCCGAAGAGTGTAACCCGAATGGGGACGGGTTGCAAGGAATTCCGCCGATTCGGCGGCGGAATCGGATGTGTTTTCAAGAGCTTAGGGTGGTGGGTCGCGGAAGTCGGGCCGTCCTTGCCCCTCAACCCGCTTCCGTGCGCTGGCTGCCGCTCTGCAAACGCGCTCTGAGCGCCGCTTCGAGTCCCTTGAGCGCATCGGGTGCGGCGTCCGAGATCGCCCACCAGGTCATGCCCGCCGCGTCCCAGTGCGCGATCGAATAGCCGTCGTGGGCGAGCGATGCCGGCGCCGCGCCGTCAATGCCACGCGTCGTGGACTGCGGAAACACATACACGTCGATCACGTGCTTGCCGTAGCGGTACACGAGCACTGCGACCCGCTGGTGCGCGAGGTAGTCGAGCCGGCCCCCCTCCAGCGCGAAGCCGGCCGCCGCGAGGTCCTCGACCGGCGGCGAATAGTCGAGCCGACCGTTGAACCATGGCTTGACCGTGTGACGGTCGGTCGAAATTACGTCGATGTCGCGGCCGGAAACCTGCGCGCGCACATGGCTTTCGATGAGTTCGTCGGTGAATGGCGTGAATTCGGCGGGACGGCGCAGCGTCAGCGTCAGGACAGCGGTGGCCACACACAGCGCGATCACGAGCACCGCGAGACCGCCGCGCGCGACCACGCGGTTGGCGCCGCCGGCGGCATGCGGTCCGTTGAAGCCGATTAGCCGGCCGCGTGAATCGCCCGAGCGACCCGGACCGCTGAAGCCACTGAGCCACCGGTCGAGCCACGCGGGCCGCCGTGCCGAACGACGCTGACGCTGAGGTTCGTACGTCGCCATGTCGGTCATCCCGGCGCTAGCGCTGCCGGCAGACTCCTCCTCTGCATCTTCAGGCGCCGCCGTCGTGGCCAACCCCGCAGTTCCTCCCTCGACCGCGCCGGGCAAGCCCGCCACGATCCGCGCCCGCAACGACTGCGGCGCCCGATGATACGGCGCCGCGCGCAGCGCGCCGCTCAGCGCGCGCAGGTTGTCGCTCGCGCGCCGGCAGTCGTCGCAGCTCTCGATATGCTGCTGGACCCGGCGCGCATCGGGTGCCGGCAGTTCGTGATCGGCATTCGCCTCGAGGAGCGGCCGAGCTTCGTTACAGTCCATCCGGCGTCTCCTGAGCGGGGTCGGCGGCAGCGCCGGGAATGTTGAGGGGCCGGCCGTCGGCAAACGCCCGGAGTTGCGTCACTGTTGCGGTGGCGGGCACGACCGCCGATGATGCCGCGCGGCCGTCGCCGGAACTTCGCGGTGGCCGGTCGGACGGCGCGCAGGGCGTGGACGACCCCGAGGGCGCGACTGCCGCCGACTGCACGACTCGCCCGGACTGCGCCCCCTGCTCCAGCGGCGCTTGCGTCGACCCGCGCCGGTCACCCTGCCCGCCTTTGTGCCCCCCGCCAACCGACTCCCCCCCGCCTCGCTGCTGCGCCATCAACACCTCCGCCAGCTTGCGCCGCCCACGCGCGAGCCGCGACATCACCGTACCGATCGGCACATCCGCCACCACCGCGATCTCCCGATATCCCATCTCCTCGAGCTCGCGCAAGATCAGCACCTCGCGATACTCAACCGGCAAACGCGCCAACGCGTCGTGTACCTGGCGTGCATCCTCGTCACGGATCAGCAGCGTCTGGGGATCGTCGCCGCCCGCGCTCCAGCCGTCGAGGGTCGCGTCGTCCATCGTTTCGTCGAATTCGAGCATGTCGTGCGACGGCGCGCGCCGCCGCCATTCCGTGTACCAGGTGCGGCGCACGATCGCGAGCAGCCACGGCCGCGCGGAGTCGCCGCGAAACGTATCGAAGAAGCGGAACGCGCGCATGAACGCTTCCTGCACGACGTCCTCGGCATCGTTCGGATTGCCGCACAGCCAGCGCGCGAGGTTGTACGCGGCGTCGAGATGCGGCAACGCCAGCTGCTGGAAGCGGCGGCTTTTCGCTGCATCGGCATCGGCGTCTGAATCGGTCTGGACCACGTGGGCCCCTCCAAGGGCATGGCGGCTGCGTCGTGCGGGTCGCTGTTGCGCGTCCCGCGTGGTGTCGTTCCCGACGTGTCTTTCACAGCAGAACTGGCCATAGACCGAGTTTATTCCCGACTCAGGCGAGCATTCGCAAGAAAGACCGCGATCGCCTGCGCGCCCCGCTCGCCAGCTAGTACGATGGCCGGTTCCAGTAGTCGTCGCTCGCGTACACGTCTTTCAGATAGTCGATGAAATAGCGCACGCGCGCCGGCACGAAGCGCTGCTGCGGATAGACCGCAAGGATGTCGTAATCGGGCAGCGCATATTCGTCGAGCACGGTTTCGAGCTCGCCGCGCGCGAGCTGCCGCTGGATTTCCCACGTCGAACGCCAGCCGAGTCCGAGCCCCTCCGAAACCCAGCGATGCAGCAGTTCGCCATCGTTGCAGTCGAGCGAGCCGCCCACCCGCACCGTCGCGAGCTTGCCGTTGCGGCGGAAATACCAGCCGCGGTTCTGCCCGCCTTGCAGATTGAACGCCAGACAGTTGTGGGCCGGCAGATCCTCGAGCGTCTTCGGCTTGCCGTGACGGCGAAAATAGTCGGGAGTACCGCACACCACGCGCCGGTTCGACGCGAGCTTCACCGCGACGAAGTTCGGATCGACCGCGCCGCCGATGCGGATCGACAGATCGTAGCCCTCGCGCACCAGATCGACGACCCGGTCGGTCAGATTGAACGACATCTGCAACTCGGGTTTGTCGCGCAGAAATGCAGGCGCGAGCGGCGCGACGTGCTTACGCCCGAACGCGGCGGGCGCCGACACGATCAGATGGCCGTTCACCGCGCGGCGCCCGGCGCTCAGTTCGTTTTCCGCCTGATCCCATTCGCTGAGAAGCCCGCGGCAGCGTTCGAGAAACGCGGCGCCGTCCTCGCTGACGACGAGCCGCCGTGTCGTGCGATACATCAGCTTCACGCCGAGGCGCTTCTCGAGCGCATCGATGCGCCGCCCGAGAATCACCGGCGACACGCCTTCCTCAAGCGCCGCCGCCGCGAGACTGCCCGCATCGGCGACCCGCACGAAGGTTTCGATCTGTTTGAAGCGGTCCATGTTCGTCTCCCACCTGTCTCTTGCCGGGCTGATGCTGGCCGTGCGCCGGGCTTCACGTTATTCCATACTTTTTGTTTCGGAATAAGCGACCCGGACTGATCTTATCAAACCTTTGGCGCAGGCCTACAGTGTCCCTCAACCGACGTAATTCCCGACCTTGAGGAGACATTCATGGCCAAAATGAGAGCCGTCGACGCCGCCGTTCTGGTGCTCGAAAAAGAAGGCATCGATACCGCGTTCGGCGTGCCGGGTGCCGCGATCAACCCGTTCTACTCGGCGATGCGCAAAGCCGGCGGCATCAGCCACGTGCTCGCGCGTCATGTGGAGGGCGCATCGCACATGGCCGAGGGCTACACCCGCGCGCAGCCGGGCAACATCGGCATGTGCATCGGCACCTCGGGCCCCGCGGGCACCGACATGATCACCGGTCTGTACTCCGCGCAGGCCGACTCGATTCCTATTCTGGCTATCACAGGCCAGGCGCCGCGCGCGCGTCTGTACAAGGAAGACTTCCAGGCCGTCGATATCGAATCGATCGCCAAGCCCGTCACCAAGTGGGCCGTGACCGTGCGCGAGCCGGCGCTGGTGCCGCGTGTGTTCCAGCAGGCGTTCCATCTGATGCGCTCGGGCCGCCCGGGCCCGGTGCTGGTCGATCTGCCGATCGACGTGCAGCTCGCCGAAATCGAATTCGACATCGACACGTACGAGCCGCTGCCGGTCTACAAGCCGAAGGCGACCCGCAAGCAGATCGAGGCAGCGCTGACGCTGCTCAACGATGCCGACAAGCCGTTGATCGTGTCGGGCGGCGGCGTGCTGAACGCCGTAGCCGAAGACCTGCTCGTGAAGTTCGCCGAAACGCTCGGCGTGCCGGTGATCCCAACGTTGATGTCGTGGGGCGCGATTGCCGACGACCATCCGCTGATGGCCGGCATGGTTGGTCTGCAGACCTCGCATCGCTATGGCAACGCGACGATGCTCGCGTCCGACTTCGTGCTCGGCATCGGCAACCGCTGGGCCAACCGTCACACCGGCAGCGTCGATGTCTATACGAAGGGGCGCAAGTTCGTGCACGTCGATATCGAACCGACGCAGATCGGCCGCGTGTTCGGCCCGGATCTCGGCATCGTGTCGGACGCGAAGGCCGCGCTCGAACTGTTCGTCGAAGTCGCCAGCGAATGGAAGGCCGCGGGCAAGCTGAAGGATCGCGCCGCGTGGGTTGCCGATTGCCAGCAACGCAAGCGCACGATGCTGCGCAAGACGCACTTCGACAACGTGCCGATGAAGCCGCAGCGCGTCTACGAAGAGATGAACCAGGTGTTCGGCCGCGACACGTGCTACGTGAGCACGATCGGCCTGTCGCAGATCGCCGCCGCGCAATTCCTGCACGTGTACAAGGCGCGCAACTGGATCAACTGCGGCCAGGCCGGCCCGCTCGGCTGGACGATTCCGGCGGCGCTCGGCGTGCGCGCGGCCGACCCGCAACGGCCGATCGTCGCGCTGTCCGGCGACTACGACTTCCAGTTCATGATCGAGGAGCTCGCGGCCGGCGCGCAATTCAAGCTGCCGTACGTGCATGTCGTCGTGAACAACTCGTACCTCGGGCTGATTCGCCAGGCACAGCGCGCGTTCGAGATGGACTACTGCGTGCAGCTCGGCTTCGAGAACATCAACTCGCCGGAGACGAACGGCTATGGCGTCGATCACGTCGCCGTCGCCGAAGGTCTCGGCTGCAAGGCGATTCGCGTGTTCAAGCCGGAAGAGTTGAAGCCGGCGCTGCAAAAAGCGCAGTCGATGCTGGCCGAGTTCAACGTGCCGGTGATCGTCGAAGTGATTCTCGAACGCGTGACCAACATCTCGATGGGCACCGAGATCGACGCGATCAACGAGTTCGAGGAACTCGCGGAAAAGCGCGAGGACGCGCCGACGGCGATCAGCCTGCTCGATTGAGCGTTGCGTCTTCGCGGTATTCGCAGCATTCAGCGCGCTCGATGCGCGAGGGCCGAGCTCATGCTCCGCGCCCTCCCCTCATCACGACCAGCGCGCCACTCCCTGACCGACCTGAGAGACAAAAGCACCATGCCTAAATTCGCAGCGAACCTGACGATGCTGTTCAACGAAGTGCCGTTCCTCGACCGTTTCGCGGCGGCGGCCAACGCCGGCTTTCATGCCGTCGAATTCCTGTTTCCCTATCCGTATTCGATCGCCGAATTGAGCGCACGTCTGCAACAGAACCGCCTCAAGCTGGTGCTGCACAACCTGCCGGCCGGCAACTGGGAAGCCGGCGAACGCGGCATCGCGTGCCTGCCCGATCGGGTCGCCGAGTTTCAGGAAGGCGTGGGCCGCGCGATCGAATACGCAAGCGCCTTGAAGGTGCCGCAACTGAACTGCCTCGCTGGCATTGCGGGCGCGAACGTCGACGCCGACACCGCCCGCGCAACGATCGTCGACAACCTGCGCTTTGCCGCGAGCGAGCTCAAGAAGGCCGGCATCCGGCTGCTCGTCGAGCCATGCAACTCGTACGACATTCCGGGCTTCGCGCTGAACCGTTCGCGCGATGGACTCGACGTGATTCGCGAGGTCGGCTCGGACAATCTGTTCCTGCAATACGACATCTATCACATGCAGCGGATGGAAGGCGAACTCGCGGCGACGATCGAAAAGAACCTCGCGCAGATCGCGCATATCCAGCTCGCGGACAACCCTGGGCGGCACGAACCGGGCACCGGCGAGATCAACTATCCGTATCTGTTCGCGCTGCTCGACTCGCTCGGCTTCGACGGCTACGTCGGTTGCGAATACAAGCCGCGCACGACGACCGATGCCGGCCTCGGCTGGGTGCAAAGCGTGGCAGGTCAGGCGCGCGGCGCGGCGCATGCGGCGGCTTGAGGCGCCTTGGGGTTCCTGACGGAACCCTGAAGCCTCAACGCACGCCCCCTATAACCCTGGAGATTCACACACATGGCAAAGATCGGCTTCATCGGACTCGGCATCATGGGCGCGCACATGGCGCGCAACCTCATCAAGGGCGGTCACGCGCTGTTCGTGAACGGCGCGTATCCGGTACCGGACGACATCGCGAAGAGCACGAGCGTGGTCGCCAGTTCGACCGCGGTCGCGCAGGCCGCCGACATCGTCATCATCATGGTGCCGGACACGCCGGACGTCGCCAACGTGCTGTTCGCCGACGACGGCGTCGCCGCCGGCCTCGCCAAAGGCAAGCTCGTCATCGACATGAGCTCGATCTCGCCGCTCGACACCCAGGCGTTCGCGAAGAAGATCAACGCGCTCGGCGTCGACTATCTCGATGCGCCGGTGTCCGGCGGCGAAATCGGCGCGCGGGATGCGTCGCTGACGATCATGGTCGGCGGTCCCGAGAAAGCCTTTGCGCTGGCCAAGCCGTTGTTCGAGCTGATGGGCAAGAACATCTCGCTGATCGGCGACAACGGCGCGGGTCAGACCTGCAAGGTCGCGAACCAGATCATCGTCGCGCTGAACATCGAAGCGGTCGCGGAAGCGCTGCTGTTCGCGTCGCGCTCGGGCGCCGACCCAGAGCGGGTGCGGCGCGCGCTGATGGGCGGCTTCGCGTCGTCGCGGATTCTCGAAGTGCATGGCGAGCGCATGACGAAGCGCACGTTCAATCCGGGCTTTCGCATCGAGCTGCATCAGAAGGACCTGAATCTCGCGCTCGATGGCGCGCGTAAGCTCGGCATCGCGCTGCCGCATACCGCGAGCGCGCAGCAACTGTTCAGCGTCTGCGCCGCGAACGGCGGCAAGGCGTGGGATCACTCGGCGATGGTGCGCGCGCTCGAAATCATGGCGAATCATGAGGTCGCGCAGGCGCCGGATAGCGAGGAAGCGAAGGCGGCTTGAGGTCTTCGTGCTTCCTCTTCAGTTCAGCTCGCCGTTGATTCCGCCGGTTGCCGCTTCGGCATCGGCGACGTCGCGGTGAACACAGGTGGGGCGCCCGTTCGTTGCACGGCAGCTTGGGTTGCCGGCGCGGCGTAACGGGCAAATCGCGCCGCTCTGGGCTGAGAGCGGCAAGTGGGGTCCGCAGCGGCACCCGTCGGTGACGGGGAAGCCTTGGTCGGTCAGACGTCGTCGTCGGGTGTCCGGCTGTCGGATTCGCCAATCAATACGTATCGAACACCTTCTGCAACGCCGCCGGCGCAGTGTGGCCCGCGGCCAGCGCCAGCATCAGCAACACCCTCGCCTTGTACGGATTCAGCGAACCGGCGCTGACGAAACCGAGCGCATCGTCGGCCGCCGCGCCGTTGCGCATCACATGCCCCGAACCCACGCGCGACGAGCGCACCACCGCCACGCCGCGCAACGCGGCATCCGCCAGTGCCTGCTGCAACGACTGGTGGATCGAGCCATTGCCCGTTCCCGCCACGACGATGCCGCGCACATCCGCGGCGACCAGCGCATCGATGGCGATCCGCGACACGCCCGCATAGCTCGTGACGATCTCCACCTGCGGCCACGCCGCATCGATTGCGAATTCGCTCGCGACCGTATGCGCGCGCACCACGCCGCGCTGGAACTCGACGCGGCCATCCTGCACCCAGCCGAGCGCGCCAATCTCAGGCGACTGGAAAGCATCGACTGCATAGGTGCTCGTTTTCACAATGTCGCGCGCGCTATGAATCCGGTTGTTAAACGCGACCAGCACGCCCTGCCCGCGTGCCGCCGCGTGCGCGGCGACCGTCACCGCGTTTAGCAGGTTCAGCGGACCGTCGGCGGACAGCGCCGACGCTGGGCGCATCGCCGCGGTCAGCACGACCGGCTTGTCCGACTTGACGGTCAGATGCAGCAGATAGGCGGTTTCTTCGAGCGTATCGGTACCGTGCGTGACCACCAGGCCGTCGACGTCGTCCGTCGCGAGCAGCGCGTTGATGCGTTGCGCGAGTGTGGTCCACAGCGGCAGCGACATGTCCTTGGTGTCGACGCTGGCGATCTGCTCGGGCGCGATTCGCGCGACCGTAGACAACGCCGGCACCGCCGCGAGCAGCTGATCGACGCCGACGACGCCCGCCTGATAGCCAGACGTATTGGCGGCATCCGGGGCCGCGCCGGCGATCGTGCCGCCGGTCGCGAGCACCGCGATGCGCGGCAGCGTCGGCGCGGTGCTATGGCCGGGGGGAATCGGGAGAGAGGGAGAAGTCGAGGTATTCATGGCGGCGATTGTAAGCGATGCGCTTCGCGTCGCCATGCGTGGAAGACCGGACGCGGGTTCGGCTTGCGCGAGCGTGTGCAACGCGCGAGCGGGCTTAAGGCTACGCTGAACAAGCCGCGAATTTGGCAGCGCGTCAGCAATTGAACGTCGTCAAGTCATGAAGCCGAGCTTGCGCTATTGCTTTTCGGCCCTCGCGGGCCCTGTGGGCGAGCGCGTTGCCCGCCTTTCGCCCACTATGGGCGTACCGGTGCCATCAGTTGCCTGCGCGACAGATAGACGTTGGCCAGCGCGAGCGCGACGAATGCCCGGTTGGCGTTCTTTGCCAACCCGCGATAGCGCACCTTGGTAAATCCCCACAGCCGTTTCACGACCGCGAAGACATGCTCGACCCGGGCCCGGATCTTCGACTTGTTGCGGTTCTTGCCACGCTGCACCTCGTCAACTTCGCCGCCCGCACGGCGCGTGCGCTGATTGGTAAAGTCGCGCGCCCTGGGCGCCTTGCTGTGGATCAGTTCCTTCTGGCTCGCATAGGCGCTGTCGCCGTAGACGCGCCGCTCCTGCCCGTGCAGCAATTGCGGCAGTGGATGCTTGTCATGCACATTGGCCGGCGTGAGCACCGCGCTGTGCGCCAGGCCGCTCTGGCTGTCCACACCGATGTGCAGCTTGGCACCGAAGTACCATTGCTTGCCCTTGCGGGTCTGATGCATCTCGGGGTCGCGCGCCTTCTGCTCATTCTTCGTCGAGCTCGGCGCGCCGATGATCGTCGCGTCCACGATGGTGCCGCTTTTGAGCTTCATGCCGCTGGCCTGCAGCACCCGGCCGACTTCGGCAAACAATTGCTCGCCACAGTTTGTGGGTTTCGAGAAGACGACGAAATTTGAGCAGCGTGGTGGCGTCTGGTACCGCCTCGCAGCCCAGATCAATTCCTGCAAAACGACGCAGGCTGGCACTATCGTAAAGCGCCTCTTCGCAGGCAAAGTCCGCCAGATTGAACCAGTGCTGAATGAAGTGAATGCGCAACATGCGCTCCAGACCAATCGGCGGGCGGCCATTGCCGCGCTTCGGATAATGTGGCTCGATCACCGCGCACAGCTGCGCCCATGGCACGATCGCATTCATCGTGTCGAGAAACTCGTCGCGCCGCGTGCGTCTGCGGCGGGTCTCGAAACCCGCTCCTTGATCGGCTGCCATCGCCAGCGTCTGCTGCTTCATCCTGTTTCGCCTTCTTCGTTCAATCCGAGCTCTATAACGCTTGAGGTGCCGGATCGGTGGACTTAATCAGATGGGATGGACGCCTCCCTCCGGCGGCGATCACCTACCGTCCGATGTGACACGGGCGACCGCCGCCTCTTTCTGCCATCATCAGTGAGAGCTTCCGGCGTTTGCCTGCAGCTCGCCACTTGAGGAGGTTCAAATGAAACCCACCGTAATCGGCATGGACATAGCCAAGCACGTATTCCAATTGCATGCCGTTATGGCTCAAACCGGGGAGATTGAGCGCATAAAACTCAAACGCAACCAGGTCATCGAATTCTTCACGAGGCGCGAGCCTTCGCTTGTCGTCATGGAAGCGTGTGGCAGCGCTCACTGCTGGGCCAGACAGCTGATGAGCCTCGGCCACGACGTGAAGCTCATTGCCCCACGCTCAGTGCGTCCCTTCGTTCTGCGTAACAAGACTGACGCCGCCGACGCGCGGGCGATCTGGACAGCTGCTCAGCAGCCCGATGCGCGGTTTGTCGCCGTTAAGACCGAAGCGCAGCAGGCCATTCTCGCGCTGCACCGGCTCCGGGCGCAACTGATGAAGTTTCGCATCATGCAGACCAACGCCCTGCGCGGCCTTCTCTACGAATTCGGCGAAGTGCTGCCCGAGGGATATCGCGCGTTTGCCGACAACATCTCCGCCTGTCTCGCCAGAGTTGCCGACCGTCTTCCGGGTTTGCTCGTCGACAGCCTTCGTGAACAGTGGACCCGTGTACAGGCAATCGACGGCGAGATCGCCGTTCTGGAGCGCCGCCTCGCCCAAGCCTTCAGGAACAACGAGGACTGCCGCAAACTCAGCGACATTCCGGGTGTCGGTCTCCTCACCGCCACAGCCATGGCGGCCGCCATTGGCGATGCACGCAACTTCAAATCAGGACGTGAGTTTGCCGCGTGGCTCGGCTTGGTGCCGCGCCAGATCGGGACCGGTGGCCGAGTGCGTCAACTCGGCCTGAGCAAACGCGGAGATACCTACCTACGCACCCTACTCATGCACGGGGCACGCTCCGTTGTCCTCCGGGGTAAGCATAGCGACTGGGTCGACGCACTGCTCAGCCGCCGACCCTTCAATGTCGCCGTCGCGGCGGTAGCGAACAAGCTAGCCAGAACTATCTGGGCCGTCCTGGCGCACACCGACAGATATCAACCCATTCAAGCGGCCGGACTGACGAACTGATGCCACAACCAGTGAATTAACCTACTTCCTTCATCGAGGTGCGCAAGCGATAGACCCACATTGGCTAACAGGTTGGACCGGGGCAGGGATAACCCGATAAGGCATATGAACCTTTGTGTTCGATGATCAGATGAGGACCCCGCCAGCGCATTCCATAGAGGCCAGCAGGCATCACGACCTGCGCAAACAGGCCGGACATAAGCGTGCGACCTTACCTACCAGCCAACGTGATAAAACCGCTTGCAATCCGGGAGGCGTCCACATAAGCGTTGCCTTAAATCTCATGCGGTGCCCAATTGCACTCATCACCACAAGTATTGACGACGGGCATCGCTGAACTGCAGATACTGGATAAACACATACGGCGCCCCTTTCTACTCGTCGCCCTGTCCGGATTTATGACGTTGCCACGCTTTCACCAATAACAGGCTGTGCTGCCGTCTCAAGCACCAGAGCGCCCAAATACCCACTGGCGACGATTCGGACCGGGCTTATTTCCGCTCAATCTCAAAAATATAAACTGAACTCGGTTACAGAGACTTACCAAAGTCCGGCCCCCGATGGACTCAGCAGAATCTCGCCGGTTCTCACTGCGGCCATGATCTTGCGGGAACTTATCGCCTCTGTTTTGCGGATGATATTGAACAAAAAAAAATGGCACCGGTGCTTCGAAAATAGTTCGTATCACTTAATTTTAAACTCTTAAAAGGATTTATGTCGTGAACAGGTCATATATCAGTGTCTGGAATGAAGCCCTTGGTTCGTGGGTGGCAGCACCGGAGAATTCGGTTGCGCGCGGCAAGCGTAGTAAGGCAACGGTTTCTGCTGTTGTGGCGACTGGGGTTGTGGCCGCAGCCTCGTGGGCGCCGGTAGCACACGCACAGTACAGCGCGGGCGGTGGCGTTGCCAACGGAGCAACTTCGATTGCAGTTGGCACAGGAGCTAAGACTAGTGGCACAAATGTCAGCAGTATAGCTATTGGGCTTAACGCTTCCGCGGATTCTGGTGCGTCGGCAACTGCATATAGCGCTACTGCTCTCGGCACCAATGCGACCGCAACCGGTGATGGCGCTGTCGCATTGGGCGATACCGCCAAGGCGACGGCGGACAAGGCGACTGCAATTGGTCGCGGTGCAGCAGCCAGCGGGGCCAATTCCACCGCAATCGGCGCAGGCGCCTCTGCATCCGCAACAAACTCGATGGCACTGGGTGCGGGTTCGATCGCCGACCGCGCAAATACGGTGTCGGTTGGCAGTGCGACGGCCAAGCGACAGATCACGAATGTAGCGGCCGGCACGCAAGACTCGGACGGAGTCGTTGTGTCGCAGCTTAAAGGCGTGACTGCCGCGCTAGGCGGTGGTGCTGCGGTCAATGCCGACGGTTCCATCAAAGCGCCCACTTACACCGTGGGCGGTACGACGGTGGATAGCGTGGGCGATGCCGTCACCAACCTCGATGACCGGGTCACGCAGAACACCACGGACATCACGAAGCTGCAGACCCAGGTGGGCGATGTCGGCACGCAGCTGTCGGGCGCGGTGCAGTACGACCGTAACGCCGACGGCTCGGTGAACTTTGGTTCCGTGACGCTGGGTGGTGGCCAGAGCGCAGGTCCGGTGATCCTGGCCAATGTGGCGAACGGCGCGAGCCAGTACGACGCGGTGAACTTCGGCCAGTTGTCGGCGTTGCAGGACCAGGTGACGGATCTCAACGGGCATGTGAAGGATCTCGGTTCCCAGATGTCGAACATCCAACCGGGCAACCCGTCGCTCAATGCCCCGGATGTTTCGTCATCGAACAGCGACGATGCTGCAGTGGTCAATGCAGCGATGCCGGGTACCGGTGCGGGCAGCACGGTGGTCGGGGCAAACGCCAGCGCCGCAGCGGAGAACGCGGTGGCAGTGGGCACCAATGCGGCGGCGACCGGCGTCAACTCGACGGCGATCGGCACGGGCTCGCAGGCTGGCAATGCGAACTCGGTGGCGTTGGGTCAGGGCTCGGTGACGGATCGCGATAACTCGGTATCGGTGGGTTCAGTGGGTCACGAACGCCAGATCACCAACGTCGCAGCGGGTACCGCGGACACGGATGCAGTCAATGTCGGTCAGATGAACAGCTCGGTCGCACAAGGCGTTCAGCAGGCCAACAACTACACCGATCAGCGTATCAACGCGACCAACCAGGCGATCAACGACGTCGCGAAGAACGCCTACGCAGGGATCGCAGCAGCGATGGCAATGCCGAACATGACGCCGTCGGGCCCGGGCAAGACAATCGTCGCTGCGGGTGGGGCGACCTATAAGGGCGGCAGCGCCGCAGCAGTAGGAGCTACGTACCGCTCACAGAACAATAAGTGGCTCGTCAACGCTGCGGTGTCGGTCGCGTCGACTGGTGACGCTGGCGTACGTGCGCAGGTTGGCTACGAGTTCTAATAGCCAAGGCACGTAAAAAGCAGAAGGTCCGTTAGTCCAATAGCTGTATAGCGGGTGTTTAGAGAGAGTCTTGCCGGGCACGGCAAGACTCTTTTTTTGCGCCCATCCTGCGGGTGCAAGTCCCACCCTAAGCTGCTCGCGGCTCTAAGCCGCCTCGCGCAACTGCGCCGCGATGTCCGCCTCGCTCAACTGCGGCGCGAACATCTCGATCAACCGATAGGCGTACGCGCGCAGGAACGCGCCCTTGCGCAAGCCGACACGCGTCGTGCTCGCCTCGAACAGATGCTGCGTGTCGAGCGCGACGAGTTCGCTGTCGCGCTTCGGGTCGTAGGCCATCGCCGCGACCACGCCGATGCCCATGCCGAGTTCGACGTAGGTCTTGATCACGTCGGCGTCGATCGCGGTCAGCACGACGTCGGGCAACGCACCCGCTTTCGCGAACGCCTGATCGATATGCGAGCGGCCGGTGAAGTCCTGGTCGTAGGTGACGATCGGGAATTCGGCGATCTCGTCGAGCGTCAGATTCGCACGGCCGACGAGCGGATGATCCTTCGGCACCACCACGACGTGATGCCACGAATAGCACGGGAACGTGACGATGTCGGGAAAACGGTCGAGCGCCTCGGTCGAGATGCCGATATCCGCCTCGCCGTTGATGATCATCTGCGCGATCTGCTGCGGGCTGCCCTGGCGCAGCGCCAGATGCACTTTCGGGAACACCGACGTGAACTGCCGAACCACCTTCGGCAATGCGTAGCGTGCCTGCGTGTGGGTGGTCGCGACGACGAGGTGGCCGCTGTCCTGATCCGCGTACTGACGCGCGACGCGGCGCAGATTCTCCGCATCGAGCAGCATCCGCTCGATCAACTGATGCACGGCCTTGCCCGGTTCGGTGAGCCCGGTCAGACGCTTGCCGCGGCGGATGAAGATATCGACCCCGAGTTCGTCCTCGAGATCCTTGATCTGCTTCGATACGCCCGACTGCGACGTGTAGAGCACGTTCGCCGCTTCGGTCAGGTTCATGTTCTGCCGCACGGCTTCGCGCACGAAGCGCAATTGCTGGAAATTCATCGTTGTGTCTCCGGTTCTGCCAGAGTTGAGTTATTGGAGCCGCAAATGCCAGGCGAACCACGCGGTACGGCTGATACGTTCTCTCCTGTCCACAGCGCCGCACAGCGGCGCCGCCATCTCACTGCGCCGGAAACACCCGCAGCGCGCGCGGCACCGCGGTCACGCCGTCGCCGACCGCGAGTTGCAGATCACGCCACGTTTCGCGATCGAGTTCGGCTTCGAGCAGATTGCCCTCGCGGCCCGCGAGCTCGACGCGCACCGAACCGCCGAGCGTCACCACGCGCCGCACGTCGACGACAATGCCCTCGCGATGCCCCGCCGCCTGCGGATACAACTGCAGATCGTGCGGCCGCACATAGGCGAACGCCGGGCCCCTAAAACCCGCCGCGATCGCGACCGGCAGCGCCGCACCATCGACGACGAAGCCTTGCGCATCGACGCTGCCGTGCAGACGGTTCGCCGCGCCGAGAAACTCGTAGACGAACGGCGTCTGCGGATGGTCGTACACCTCCTGTGGGCTGCCGACCTGCTCGACATGCCCGCGATTGAGCACGACGATGCGGTCCGCCACTTCGAGCGCTTCTTCCTGATCGTGCGTGACGAAGATCGTCGAAATATGCAGATCGTCGTGCAGGCGACGCAACCAGCTGCGCAGTTCCTTGCGCACCTTCGCGTCGAGCGCGCCGAACGGCTCGTCGAGCAACAGCACCTTCGGCTCCACGGCCAACGCACGTGCGAGCGCGATGCGCTGGCGCTGGCCGCCGGACAGCTCCGACGGATAGCGCTGTGCGAGCCAGTCGAGCTGCACGAGCTTCAGCAACTCATGCACCTTCTCACGAATCACCTTCTCGGACGGACGTTCCTTGCGCGGCTTCACGCGCAGCCCGAACGCGACGTTTTCGAACACCGTCATATGACGGAACAGCGCGTAGTGCTGGAACACGAAACCGACCTCGCGCTCACGCGCGCCGACCGCCGCGACATCCAGGCCTTGCAGCTCGACCCGGCCGCCATCCGCATATTCGAGGCCGGCGATCACACGCAGCAACGTCGTCTTGCCGCAACCCGACGGCCCGAGCAGCGCGACGAGTTCGCCCGGCGGAAAGTCGAGCGACACGTTGTCGAGCGCGACGAAATCGCCGAAGCGCTTTTGCAGGTTACGAACGGTGATACCCATTTACAGCTCTCCTTGCTTGAGCGGATGTCGCTGCGACGCAGGCGTGGCGTTGACGAAAAACGAATGAGAAGCGGACTGCGCGCTATTGGCCTGCGAAGCGCCGGAAGGCGACACGGGCCCCGCATACGCAGGCACTTCGCGCGCCGCCGACAGTTCCGCCGACATATGACGCTCGGCCAACAGCTTGAGCCCCAGCGTAACCAGCGCCAGCAGCGCGAGCAGCGAGGCCACGGCGAACGCGGCCGAGAAGTTGTACTCGTTGTAGAGGATTTCGACGTGCAGCGGCATCGTGTCGGTCTGCCCGCGAATATGGCCCGACACGACCGACACCGCGCCGAACTCGCCCATTGCGCGCGCATTGCACAGAATCACGCCGTACAGCAGACCCCACTTGACGTTCGGCAGCGTGACGCGACGGAACGTCTGCCAGCCCGATGCGCCGAGCACGTGCGCGGCTTCTTCCTCGTCGTTGCCCTGCGCCTGCATCAGCGGAATCAGCTCGCGCGCGACGAACGGGAACGTGACGAAGATCGTCGCGAGCACGATGCCCGGCACCGCGAAGATAATCTGCACGTCGTGATCTTCGAGCCACGGGCCGAACCAGCCCTGCGCGCCGAACATCAGCACGTAGATCAGACCGGAGATCACCGGCGACACCGAAAACGGCAGATCGATCAACGTGGTCAGCAGCGCCTTGCCGCGGAATTCGAACTTCGCGATACACCACGACGCCGCAAGGCCGAACACGAGGTTCAGCGGCACCGCGATCGCCGCGGTGAGCAGCGTCAGTTTGATCGCCGACAGCGCATCCGGATCGGCGAGCGCTTCGAAGTAAAAACGCAGCCCCTTGTTCAGCGCCTGGTAGAACACCGCGGCGAGCGGCACGGCCAGAAACAGCGCGAGAAACAGCAGTGCGAGGCCGATCAGCAGCCAGCGCACGACCGCCGGCTCGCTGACCGGATCGGGGCGACGCGCCGCGCTCGCCGGGTGGGTCGGAACGCGGCTCATTGCACACCTCCACCGATAGCGGCGACGCTCGTGGCCACTGGCGCCGACCCCGTATTGCCGCGGCTCGTGCGCCGCTGCAGATACCACTGCAGCGTGTTGATCGACAGCAGCATCAGGAACGACACGACCAGCATCACGACCGCGAGCGCCGTCGCGCCCGCATAGTCGTATTGCTCGAGCTTCGTGATGATCAGGAGCGACGTGATCTCCGACTTCATCGGCACATTGCCGGCGATGAAGATCACCGAGCCGTATTCGCCGAGCGCGCGCGCAAAGGCGAGCGCGAAGCCGGTCAGCAGCGCCGGGAACACGGCCGGCAGCACGACGCGGCGAAACGTGAGCCAGCGCGACGCGCCGAGACACGGGGCCGCCTCCTCCTGCTCGCGCTCGAACTCCTCGAGCACCGGTTGCACCGTGCGCACGACGAACGGCAGGCCGATGAACGTCAGCGCGACCAGCACGCCCGCCGGCGTGAACGCGATCTTGATGCCGAGCGGCGCGAGGAACTGGCCGATCCAGCCGTTGCCCGCATACACGGCCGCGAGCGAAATGCCCGCCACCGAGGTGGGCAGCGCGAACGGCAGATCGACGACCGCATCGACGATACGCTTGAACGGAAACGTGTAGCGCACCAGCACCCACGCGACGAGAAAGCCGAACACTGCGTTGATCAGCGCGCCGCCTAGCGCCGAGAAAAACGTCAGCCGATACGACGCGAGCACACGCGGCGACGTGACCGCGCGCACGAACTGATCCCAGTCGAGCGTCGCGGTTTTCAGAAAGGTCGCCGCCAATGGAATCAGCACCACGAGGCTCAGATAAGCCACCGTGATGCCGAGTGTCAGGCCAAAACCGGGCAATGCGCTCGGCTTGCGGAAGGTCAACGTGGTCATGCTGGATACTCGTTCATGGTTGATGCTCGCGCGGTTGTTCGTTTTGCCGTGTTGCCGCACTGCGGCGGTCCTGCCGCACCGCTGGCCACCGGACCCCGGTTAGCCGAAAGCGCGCCCATTGGGCGCGCCCTTTTGCCCTGGCTGTGATTCAGGCGGTGGTTCTTACTGCGGCTGATAAATCGAATCGAACACGCCGCCGTCCGCGAAATGGGTCTTCTGCGCGTTGGTCCAACCGCCGAACGAATCGTCGATCGTGTACAGCTTCAGCTTCGGAAACTTCGCGGTCAGATCGGCGGCCACCTTGGTGGAACGCGGACGATAGAAATTGCGCGCGGCGATCTCCTGACCTTGCTCGCTATACAGGAAGTTCAGATACGCTTCGGCCACCTTTCGCGTGCCGTGTTTGTCGACGACCTTGTCGACCACCGCGACCGGCGGCTCGGCCAGAATGCTCACCGACGGCACCACGATCTCGAACCTGTCCGGACCAAACTCCTTCAGCGACAGGAACGCCTCGTTTTCCCACGCGATCAGCACGTCGCCGATACCGCGCTGCACGAAGCTCGTGGTCGCGCCGCGCGCGCCCGAATCGAGCACGCCGGCGTTCCTGTACAGCTTGCCGACGAACTCCCTGGCCTTCTGGTCGTTGCCGCCCGGTTGATGCTCGGCGTACGCCCACGCGGCCAGGTAGTTCCAGCGCGCGCCGCCCGAGGTCTTCGGATTCGGCGTCACGATCGACACGCCCGGCTTCACCAGATCATCCCAATCCTTGATGTGCTTCGGGTTGCCCTTGCGTACCAGAAACACGATCGTCGACGTGTACGGCGATGCGTTGTCCGGCAGACGCTTTTGCCAGTTCTTGTCGACGAGCCCCTTGTTCGCGAGCGCGTCGATGTCATAGGCGAGCGCAAGCGTCACGACGTCGGCCTGCAGTCCGTCGAGCACCGAGCGAGCCTGCGCGCCCGAGCCGCCGTGCGACTGCCTGAAGGTGACGGCTCCGCCGGTCCTGGCCTTCCATTCCTTGCCGAATGCCTGATTGATGTCCTGATACAGCTCGCGCGTCGGATCGTAGGACACGTTCAACAGCGTGGTGTCGGCGTGCGCGACGCCGCTTGCGCCCAACATGCCGAGCGCCCCCGCCGCGCCGACGACGAGCGCCGCGATCAGTTTTCTGGTTCGAGCCGCAAGCCCCATATGCCGATGGTTCATTTCGATTTTTCTCCGCGTGATGTCCGCTGATGAGCGTCTGGTGTTGTTCTGCGTCGCGGTCACGTGCCCATGAGCGCCAACCGGAGGCCAGTCTATCGAAGCGCTTTCATTATTAAAAATAATGTTTCTTCATTTTTTAATGCTTAAAAGTGGTAACGACAGATGCGCCGGCGGTTGGGACGCCGACAACGCCGTCATGTCGCCGATAAACGACGCCCCAGCGCGACCCTTGCGCCGAACTTAAAGTAAAGCTTGAAATGCGCCGAATACTGTATAAAAATACAGTCACCTGTTCATACATACAGTGGCCATGACAAAACTCACCGCACGACAGCAGCAGGTTTTCGATCTGATCCGCCGCGCGATCGAACGCACCGGCTTTCCGCCCACTCGCGCGGAAATTGCCGCCGAACTCGGGTTCAGCTCGGCCAATTCCGCGGAAGAGCATCTGCGCGCGCTGGCGCGCAAGGGCGTGATCGAACTCGCGGCCGGCGCGTCGCGCGGCATCCGCCTGCTGTCCGGGCAGGAGGACGCGCCGTATCAGTTCACCCTGCCGCATGCGGGCCTGATGCAGTTGTCGTTGCCGCTGATCGGCCGGGTCGCGGCGGGTAGCCCGATCCTCGCGCAGGAACATATCTCGCAGCACTACGCGTGTGACCCGGCGCTGTTCTCGAGCAAGCCCGACTACCTGCTGAAGGTGCGCGGCCTGTCGATGCGCGACGCGGGCATTCTCGACGGCGACCTGCTCGCGGTGCAAAAGCGCACCGAAGCGAAGGACGGCCAGATCATCATTGCGCGGCTTGGCGACGACGTAACGGTCAAACGTCTGAAGCGCCGGCCGAACGGCATCGAACTGATCGCCGAAAACCCCGATTACGACAACATCTTCGTGGAATCCGGCAGCGCCGATTTTGCGCTCGAAGGGATCGCGGTCGGGCTGATCCGCCCCAGCGAGTTCTGATCTTTCGTTGTCGCCGGAACGCTTGCGCCGGTTTGTCCAACCCAAGCCGCATTTACGCCCGCATTTACGCCCGCATCTACGCCGAATCGCCTGGAGAGACTCATGGAACGCCTTGCCCGCCTGTTGCCCTTTCGCCAGTTCGGCCGTCTGCGCCATCTGCGCAAGCTCACGCCCTGCGCGCTAATCGAGGCGCCCGCTGCGCGCACGCCGTCGCTGTTCGACGCGGCTGCCGAAGCTTCCGGTCTGCCGTCGTCGTTGCCGGCGTTCGCGCGCGTGTCGCTGAATTCGGCGCTGAACATCGCCGAGCCCGCGCGTCGCGCGCCGGTGCGGGTCTATCATGGACCGTCGCGACTGATCATGGTCGGTACGGTCGACGCTGTATGCCGTATGATCGATCGTTGCATAGCCGACGAAGCCAACGTGCACGGCGCGGTGTTCGAAGCCTGAGCGAATCCTGAGTACGCATGCAACAAACACTTCGGATGTTCAGAGATTCGCGTGGGATGGGATCGTTTCGACCTCGCCGTGGTCGACGTTAGATCATCACTGACGTGGAGTCCCATTCGATGACAATTCGGAAACGCACACAGGGCAGCGCCACCCGGCCGCTGCTGATCACGCTGATCGTGGTGATCGTGATTGCCGCGCTGGGCTTTATTTATGCGTCACCGTATCTCGCGGTGAACAATCTCAAACGCGCCGCCGATGCGCGTGACGTGCAAACCGTCAATCAGTATGTGGACTTTCCCGCGCTACGCGATAGCCTGAAGCAACAGGTGGGCGCCATGCTGACACGCCGGCTTGAAGCGGATGCCGGCAACAAGATGGCCACGATCGGCGCGGTGATCGGCGTGACGCTGATCGGCCCGCTCGTCGATGCCTATGCGACACCCGACGGCGTCGCGGCGCTGCTGAACGGCATGCCGCCGCGTGGCACGCCGGGCGAGCAACCGTCCGCGCCGCCAGCCGCGGGCGGCGAAGCGCCGGCCGCACCAGCCGCGGGCGACACCACCACGCAGGCAAGCGCACCGCCGCCCGGGCGTCAAAGCACGGCCGGCTATCGCAGTCTCAATGAGTTTGTCATCACGTACCGGCGTGGCGAAGGTAACGCGAACTATTCGGCAATCTTTCGTCGCGAAGGTCTGGTCACGTGGAAGCTCGCGGCGATCAATCTGAACGAGTGAGATTGAAACCTGGCCGGATGGGATGCGTGGCTGGCCATCGGGGCCGGCCACGCGACAGGGTCTATTCACATCTGGGCTAGATGACGGGGCGCGCGGCTTCGCGTCCCTCACTAGCCCATTACGCCGCAGCCGCCTGCTGCTGCTCCTGCGCGGACGAGCACGCCACCAGAATGCTGCACGACACGCGGTCGAGCAGCGGCGTGTTGCCCGCCCCCATCCACCACCGCGACAAACCAGTCCGGCAGCGATGACCCACCACCACGAGGTCGACCTGCAACTCGTTGGCAAGATTGGCGATCTCGTCGATCGGATGACCGAATGCGAAATGCCCTTGCGCGCTCACGCCTCGCTCGGTCAGCCAGTTCACGCCCTCCTGCAGAATCTCGCGGGCCGTTTTTTCGAAGCTGCCGCAGGCGACGTCCGTCAACAGGCCCGCGCTCTGCGCGATGCTCGAACGCATGTCGACGACCGACAGCAGATGCGTTTCCGCCTTCAGTTCCAACGCCAGATCGGCACCGCAACGCAGGGCTTTGCGGCCTTCGCGCGAGCCGTCGTAGCACAACAGGATTTTCTGGTAGCTCGCCATCTGTTTTCTCCATTCGCGCGGAAAGCGCGGTCTGAATCAATCATGGTGCGCCGCAATTCGGCTTGCAAGGGATGGAAAACGCTAAGTGCATACTCGGTGCATGCCGATCCAGTCTGCACAAGCGTTGGGCGACCCGACGCAGCGTTTGCACACGGATGCCGCAATGCAAAACTTCGTTTGCGAACGCTGCGTCGACACACTGCGGGCCGGTTGACGTGCCAGTCGTGCCACCGCCAATCAGCGGCGCCAATCGACACCGACGAGCGCATCGCACCCCACGCACGACGCGTTCCCGGACACCCGCTCGCATCGGCGATCCGATACCTGGAGTAAGCGGCTTCGCGTGCGCAATGCGTGCATCGCAGGTATGTTGTGTGTCTTGCGCGTACGTTGTGTCTTCTTCCGGAGCCTTGCTCGAGCCATGCCCACCGCCCCCATCGAATTCCATCAGGTCAGGAAAAGCTACGGCGAAAAAA
The DNA here is from genome assembly GCF_050436505.1 of Paraburkholderia sp. CI3. Taxonomy (NCBI): domain Bacteria; kingdom Pseudomonadati; phylum Pseudomonadota; class Betaproteobacteria; order Burkholderiales; family Burkholderiaceae; genus Paraburkholderia; species Paraburkholderia sp. CI3. The sequence goes on along the minus strand of NZ_JBNDMI010000004.1, from coordinate 575,274 downwards.
CGGTCGTCGACGGATTGTCGTTTCATGTGAACACCGGCGAATGCTTCGGGCTGCTCGGCCCCAACGGCGCCGGTAAGACCACGACATTGCGCATGCTGCTCGGCATTGCGGCGCCCGACGCCGGCGCGATCCGGCTGTGCGACGAGCCGATCCCGGGCCGCGCGCGCCTCGCGCGCTCGCGCGTCGGCGTGGTGCCGCAGTTCGACAACCTCGATCCCGATTTCACGGTGCGCGAAAATCTGCTCGTATTCGGTCGCTACTTCGGTCTGAGCGCCGCGCAGTGTCGCGCGGCGGTGCCGGGTCTGCTCGAATTCGCTCGCCTCGAGAACAAGGCGGACGCGCGCGTGAGCGAACTGTCGGGCGGCATGAAGCGGCGCCTCACGCTCGCGCGTGCGCTGATCAACGATCCCGACGTGCTGATCATGGACGAGCCGACCACCGGTCTCGATCCGCAAGCGCGCCATCTGATCTGGGAGCGGCTGCGCTCGCTGCTCGCGCACGGCAAGACCATCCTGCTGACCACGCACTTCATGGAAGAAGCCGAACGGCTCTGTCATCGCCTGTGCGTGATCGAGGAAGGCCGCAAGATCGCCGAAGGCGCGCCGCGCGAGTTGATCGAGTCCGAGATCGGCTGCGACGTGATCGAGATCTACGGCCCCGATCCGTTTGCGTTGCGCGACGAACTCGCGCCGCTCGCCGAGCGCACCGAGATCAGCGGCGAGACGCTGTTCTGTTATGTGAACGACGCGCAGCCCGTGCATATGCGCCTCAAGCAGCGCGCCGATTTGCGCTATCTGCATCGGCCGGCGAATCTCGAGGATGTGTTTCTGCGGCTCACCGGTCGCGAAATGCAGGACTGAATCCATAGCGAGACACTTGATGGACGCACGTACTTACGAAACCCACGACGGCACGCCATCGGCGCAAGAACCGTTCGGTGCCTTCCCCGCCAATGCCACGAACTGGATCGCGGTGTGGCGCCGCAATTACCTGGTGTGGAAAAAGCTCGCGATCGCGTCGATGTTCGGCAACTTCGCCGATCCGATGATCTATCTGTTCGGTCTCGGCCTCGGGCTCGGGCTGATGGTCGGGCACGTCGACGGCGTGTCGTATATCTCGTTCCTCGCGGCGGGCACGGTGGCGTCGAGCGTGATGATGTCGGCGAGCTTCGAGTCGATGTATTCGGGCTTTTCGCGCATGCACGTGCAGCGTACGTGGGAAGCGATCATGCATACGCCGCTCACGCTCGGCGATATCGTGCTCGGCGAGGTGGTGTGGGCCGCCAGCAAATCGGTGTTGTCGGGTGTGGCGATCATGCTGGTGGCAGGCGCGCTCGGCTATGCGAGTTTTCCGTCGATGCTGCTCGCGCTGCCGGTCATCGTGCTGGCCGGTCTCGCGTTCGCGAGCCTCGCGATGATCGTGACGGCGCTCGCGCCGTCATACGACTTTTTCATGTTCTATCAGACGCTCGTGCTCACGCCGATGCTGCTGCTCTCCGGCGTGTTCTTTCCGATCTCGCAACTGCCCGGCGCCGCGCAAGCGGTGACTGCCGCGCTGCCCCTCGCCAATGCGGTCGATCTGATGCGCCCGGCGATGCTCGGTCGGCCGATGGAGCACGCGGCGCTGCATGTGAGCGTGCTGGCCGCTTATGCGATCGGCGGCTTCATCGTGTCGGCGATCCTGTTTCGGCGTCGCATGATGAAGTAAGCCGAACGCGCGCGCGGCGCGTTGCGCCTGCACCCGCGCAAGACGACGCCGCGTCGGTCGTCGCACGGCGTGTTTGCTATCGTTGCGCGCGCTCAGTCCTCGTCATCGGTCCACGGAATATCGACGTCGGAGATGAACGCGACCGTCGCGAACGGGCCGCCCTCGTGACGCCCGATCTTGCCATCGGCGCGCTGCCATTCCACCCGGAACACGGTGACCGGATCATCCGCGATCAGCCGCACCGTGCGCAATTCGTCGGGATCGGCGTCCTCGACCGGACCGTCGAGCGAAATCAGCAGCGCCTGTGGCCATAGACCATCGGCGGGATCGTAGATCTTGTCGCCGTCGTGAATCAGCGTGAAGGCTTCCACGCCGATGGTCGCCGAGGCATCGACGATCATCTTGGCGAGCGCACGCAACAAGGCGGTCGCCCGCGCCGAGTTCGCCTGACGGATCGCGAGATCACCGCGCGTGAGAGCCTGCTCGAGTTTTGGATTGGTTTTCTGTTGCGCCATGGCTGTGTTGGTCCTATCGCTCTGTCGTGGGCAACGCGCCATCGGGACGACGCGCCGCGTTTCTATTTGGGTCCATCTATTGCCGCTTGTGTGCATTGCAGCATCGCGGACTGGGCGGCAGGTCCGCGGTTCGACTGTCATTGTTCCGCGTTTCCCCTGATCGTGGCGCGCACCATCAGGGTCGTTTTCTCAGGGCCGTCCTTGCCGTCCACCACAGTTTAGGTCGTGATTCGGATTCCGGGAGAACATTTGCCGCTTAGTGCGGGGCATGTGTCGCATTTCATGCATCGGCTCGCGGGCGCCGCGGCGTACGTTTACCGCGTCCACCGGTGACCTTCGAAGCCTGCGCCCCAGCCGGCTTCGCATCCGCGATCCGCGCGATCAGATGGTCGCGAAACGTGCGCACCGACGGGGGCAACTCGCGCCTCGCCATCGTCTGCACCTGGATGCTGCGCTGGCGCATCTGCGGGTCGGTGAGCGGAATCACGACGAAGCCGTCGTTGGCATAGCGGTCGCGCACCGACAGCAGCCCCGTGAACATGATCGCTCCGGACCGCTGCGCGTAGCGATAACTCGCGCCGCTGTTGTTGCAGATCAGGTCCGGCTCGAGGAGGATGCCTTCGAGCGCGCACGTGATGTCGATCAACTGGCGAATCGTGGTCCCCGTCTCCGACAACACGAGCGGATAGCGACTCACCTCGGCGAGCGACAGTTTCGCGCGCGCCGCAAGGGGATGATCGGCGCGCAGCAGCACGAACACCGGCGCGCGTTCGGTGTGCTCGACCTTCACGCCCTTCTCCGGCGCGAGGCTGAACGAGAGCGCGATATCGACGTCGCCGTCGCGCACGTGGCGAGTGGCGTCGGCCGGCGACATCACGGTCAGCGTGAAATCGATGCCGGGGTGCTCGGCGCGGAAACCCGCAATCGCGGCGGGCAGGAAGTCGACCGCAAAACCCTCGGCGGTCGCGATCTTGATCCGGCTGCCGTGCAAGCTCGCGAGGCCGCTAATCTCTTTCATCACGTGCTCGGCTTCGAGCAGGCTGCGTTGCGCGTACGCAAGCAGCCGCTCACCGGCCTCGGACAGCGTCATGCCGCGCGGACGCCGCTCGAACAGCGTCACGCCGAGCTCGCTTTCGAGCCGCACGATTTGCCGGCTGATCGCCGATACCGCGACGTGCAGCCGCTCGGACGCGTCGCTCAGCGAGCCGCTGCGCGCGACTTCGACGAAATAACGCAACGCGATGCCATGCAGTGAACGTGCCATCCTGGACGCCTCGATCGAGTCATTTGCAACGGTGCCATGGGTGGGCGGGTGCCGCGGTTCGAGCCGACGCGCGACGCTTTGCTTTTCCGGCAAGGCAAGCTTCGAAACATGATCATTGTGACAAAAATGGCGCGCTTCTAGAATCGGTCGCAATCACGTTGCAGGCGATTCGCCTGAACGCCGCGCCGAGCATCGAGCCATCGAGCCATCGAGCCTCGCGGCCCTCCGCCCCTTCACCCATCCCCTGCATCGGAGACATCGACATGAGCCGCAACCAGGCCATCGAGCTTGCCACCCGGCACTTCGAATCCGGCGCTTTTCTCGCCGATCTGAACCGTCGCGTCGGTTTTCGCACCGAAAGCCAGGAAAGCGATCGCGGCGCACTGCTGCTGTCCTATCTGACCGACGAAATCCAGCCCGAAGCGGAGCGCCTCGGCTTCAGCACGCGCATCGTCGATAACCCGGTCGATGGCTTCGGTCCATTCCTGATCGCCAACCGTCACGAAGGCGATCATCTGCCGACCGTGCTGATCTACGGCCACGGCGACGTCGTCCGCGGCTACGACAGCCAGTGGCGCGCGCCGCTGACGCCGTGGGCGGTGACCGTGGAAGGCGAGCGCTGGTTCGGTCGCGGCACCGCCGACAACAAAGGCCAGCACTCGATCAACCTCGCCGCGCTCGCGAGCACGCTCGCCGCGCGCGACGGCAAACTCGGCTTCAATACGAAGCTGTTGATCGAGATGGGCGAGGAAACCGGCTCACCGGGGCTCGACGCGATCTGCCATGCGCATCGCGACGAACTTGCCGCCGACGTGCTGATCGCCTCCGACGGTCCGCGTCTCGCAGCGCGTCGTCCGACCGTGTTTCTCGGCTCGCGCGGCGCGGTCAATTTCAGGCTGTCGCTGAACCTGCGCGACGGCGCGCATCACTCGGGCAACTGGGGCGGCTTGCTGCGCAATCCGGCGACGGTGCTCGCCAACGCGCTCGCGAGTCTAGTCGATGCGCGCGGCGTGATCGCAGTCGACGGCCTGCGTCCGCCGCCGATCCCCGAGGCCGTGCGCCGCGCACTTGCCGACATCACGGTGGGCAACGGTCCGGGCGACCCCACCGTCGATGACAACTGGGGCGAGCCGGGTCTTTCCGCGCCCGAGCGCGCGTTCGGCTGGAACAGCTTCGAAGTGCTGGCCTTCAAGGCGGGTAATCCGGAGAACCCGGTCAACGCGATTCCGCCGTCGGCGTTCGCGGTCTGCCAGTTGCGTTTCGTGGTCGGCACCGATTGGGAAAACCTCGGCAAGCATCTGCGCGCGCATCTCGATGCGCACGGTTTTCAGCTGGTCGAAATCGACGTCGAGCGCGGCGCGCCAGCCACGCGGCTGGATCCCGACGATCCGTGGGTCACGTGGGCGATCGCGTCGCTCGAAGCGACCACCGGCAAGAAGACCGCGCTGCTGCCGAATCTCGGCGGCACGCTGCCGAACGAGGTATTCGCCGACACGCTCGGTCTGCCGACGATCTGGGTGCCGCATTCTTATCCGGCCTGCTCGCAGCATGCGCCGAACGAGCACCTTCTGGCTCCGGTGGTGCGCGAGGGCCTGCAGATGATGGCGGGACTGTTCTGGGATCTCGGCGAGAATTCGCCGCTTGCGGCGAAGCGCGAGACGGTGGATACGGCAAAGGCCGCGGGTTGAGTTCGGCCGACGCCGAGTGATTCGCTGCGCCTTCCGCGGCCGCCCCGGCAATCGACCGGGGCCACCGCGGCAAGCGCGTCGCGCTTACCTTGACATCAAGGCGCCGGATTCGGCTGCAGCTCGTGCAGCCTGTCGATTTCCGCCAGCACTTCCGGCGACAGCTTCACGTCCGCGCTGGCGATGTTTTCCTTCAATTGTTCGAGCGAGGTCGCGCCGATCAGATTGCTGGTCACGAACGGCCGGCTATTGACGAACGCGAGCGCGAATTGCGCGGGGGTCATGCCGTGGCGCTTCGCGAGCTCGACGTAACGCGTGGTCGCCTGCACGGCTTGCGGCTTGCTATAGCGCTGGAAGCGCTCGAACAGCGTGATGCGCGCGCCGGCAGGACGCACGCCGCCTTCGTACTTGCCCGACAGCCAGCCGAACGCGAGCGGTGAATACGCGAGCAGACCGATGTTGTCGCGATGCGCGTACTCGGACAGACCCACTTCGTACGTGCGGTTCAACAGGCTGTACGGATTCTGGATGCTGACGATGCGCGGCAAGCCGAGTCTTTCGGCCGCGCGCAGAAACTGCGCGACACCCCACGGCGTTTCGTTCGACACGCCGATATGGCGCACCTTGCCAGCCTTCACGAATTCGGCGAGTACCGTCAGCGTTTCCTCGATCGGCACCGTGTACGCGTCGTCGACCCACGGATACGACGGACGGCCGAACGTCATCGTGCTGCGATCGGGCCAGTGCAGCTGATACAGATCGACGTAGTCCGTTTGCAGACGTTCGAGGCTGTCGTTGAGCGCCTCGGTCAGGTTCTTGCGATCGAACTGGTTGCCCTCGCCGCGAATATGGCGCGGATTGTGCGGCTGACGCGCGGGGCCCGCGATCTTGGTGGCGAGCACGATCTTCTCGCGCGCGCTCTTGTGCTGCGCGAGCCACGTGCCGATGTAGCGCTCCGTCGAGCCTTGCGTTTCGGCGCGCGGCGGCACCGGATACATTTCCGCGGTGTCGATCAGGTTCACGCCGTGATCGAGCGCGTAGTCGATCTGCGCGTGCGCTTCCTGCTCGGTGTTCTGCTCGCCCCACGTCATCGTGCCGAGACCAATCAGGCTAACCTGCACGTCGGAGTCGCCGAGTCTGCGGTATTCCATCTAACTTGTCCTGTTGAAGAGGTGAACGGAAAGCGCAGACGTTACCACGCCGACGCATTACCTGCAGCACGGCTAGAATGCGGGGCCATGCGTTGCAGCGCGCCGCCTGGTGCTTGCGCGTTGCGCGCTTTGCGCCCTCGATGCGCGTTTCATCATGACTTCGTTGCCATGAATCACGAACACCTCGAATTGCTGGTCACGCGCGTGATGCCCTACGGGAAATATAAAGGCCGCGTGATCGCCGACCTGCCCGGCCACTATCTGAACTGGTTCGCGAGCCAGGGCTTTCCGCCCGGCGAGATTGGCCGTCTGCTCGCGTTGATGCACGAGATCGATCACAACGGCTTGAAACCGCTGCTCGCCCCCTTGCGCAAACCGAAGCCCCTGGAGCGTTGAGACCGTGGCCGTGAAAGCGTTGCCAGGCCGGCTGAAAGTCGCGGCGCAGGCAAACTGCAAGCAATGTAGGACAGTACAAATTCATACAGGTTTTTTCTTGCGGATCGCGTTTGCGTGGCCTTTAATCGGCATAGGTCGTCGCGCTGTGAAACGTCGGGAGTGAAGCGGATCAGTCGTCATTCGCTGAACAATTTCGATGTGTTCCGGCGCCGTGCGATCCCCCGCCATCGTGACTCCCTGCATGTCCATGTCGCAATTCAGCCTGTCGGCGTTGCTCGAATTCATCGGCCACGATCTGTCGCCGGTGCGCGCGGTCATCCTGTTCTTCGTGATCGGCTACGTCGTGGTCGGACTGCCTGTGCATTTTCGCCAGGGCGCGGCCTCGCGCGACATCTGGGGCACGGCCGCCGGCGTAACGATGGCCGTGATCTACGCGGCGTTCATTGCCGGCGTGTACCCGTGGCTGCATCACGTATCGGTGATCGCGCGTTGAGCGTCGGCCGCCGTCAGGTTCGGGCCGAGACCTTCCCATAGCGATTCACGCAATTCGCCTCGCGGCTGCCAGCGCCGCATCGACGTTCGATACAACGGTCGGCGCATCTGTGCCGAACTCGCGGTGCTGACACGCCGCATCGTCTCGCGAAATGCAAGGCAACGTTCGTCCCACTCGAGCCCGCAATGCGCGAGCATGCGACGCACGTTCGCTTCGCAAGCGTCGACCAGCTCCTCGTGCTCGATCTCGATCGTCACGCCCGCGTGTAGAACGCGCCGCCAGTGCGTTATCAACGCATCGTACGCGCGCTGACAGCGGCCCAGCTCGCCGAGGTGGCAGCCGAACGCCACGTCGTGAAAAATGCGCGAGAAAATCGATAGACAGGTCTGTAATCGCGAGCGGCGGCCATGATTGATGCGCGCGTTCGGCAGCGCGAGATGAATGAGGCCGACGTTGATGAAGTTGAACGGGTATTTGTCGGCAAAGCGCACGAGCGGTCCAAGCGATTCCGCCTCGTTGTAGCGCATGCCGTGGCGATACAGCACGTTGCCTTTGAGCAGATGATCGAACGGGGCGGGCAAGCGAATCGCTTCCGACTTAAACGACGAATCGTCCGATGGAAGTTAACAGCCACGCCCTTCAGTAACGTATCAGATCGTTAGCGAAGTGTTACCGCAACGCCGCTCGGTAATACGCGAGAAGATTGGCGAAACGGTCGAGCGTCGCGGCAACGGCTCGCGTGGTGAAGCCCCGAGCGCGCACCGCCGCGCCGGCGCCGGTAACGCTCGGACACAAACGCGACTGAACTCCGTTGCGCGCGGTTTTTCTGAGGTTTACGTGAAGGAGAAAATCGTGACCAGGCTCATTGCATCGATGACGCTGCTAGCGGCCGCGGCAGCGAGCATCACTGGATGCGTCGTCGCGCCGCCAGCGGACTACGGCTATGCGCAACCCTACTATCCCTACGCGTATGGACCGCCTTACTACGGACCGGCGTACGGCTCGGTTGGTATCTATGGCGGTTTCGGAGGGTCGTGCTGCTATTACGGACATGGGTATTGGCACGGGCGCGGCGGATGGCATGGCGGTGGCTCGCACGGCGGGCACGGCGGATCGCATGGCGGGGACGGCGGATGGCACGGTGGCGGATACGGCGGCATGCACGGCGGCGGCAGCTCGTGGAGCAGTGGTGGCGGGATGGGGGGACATGGACATTAAGGCATTGACGCACTGACGAACCGGTGCCCGCCTCTGTCGCGACAGTGATAGGGCTCCAGCGCGCCCGGCGGTTTCTGGCCTTGCGGTAAAATTATTGTTTTGATTCAAGCCGCCTGGCCGCTCCATGTCTTTACCTCGCACTCCCAGCCCCCGCCGCGTGTCCGTTGCCCCGATGATGGACTGGACGGATCGCCATTGCCGCTCGCTGCATCGAATGATTTCGCGCCATACCTGGCTTTACACGGAGATGGTGACGACCGGCGCGCTGCTGCACGGCGACGTGCCGCGTCATCTCGCATTCACGCCCGACGAAGCGCCAGTCGCGCTGCAACTCGGCGGCAGCGAGCCCGACGATCTCGCGCGTTCGGCCAAGCTCGGCGAGCAATGGGGCTATGACGAAATCAACCTGAATTGCGGCTGCCCATCCGAGCGCGTGCAACGCGGCGCGTTCGGCGCATGCCTGATGAACGAGCCGCAACTCGTCGCCGATTGCGTGAAGGCGATGCGCGACGTCGTATCGGTGCCAGTCACGATCAAGCACCGCATCGGCGTCGATACGGTCGAGGAATACGGCTTCGTCCGCGATTTTGTCGGCACGATCGCACAAGCCGGCTGTGAGGTCTTTATCGTTCATGCGCGTAACGCGATACTGAAAGGCCTGAGCCCGAAGGAAAACCGCGAGATTCCGCCGCTCAAGTACGACTACGCGTATCAGTTGAAGCGCGATTTTCCGCAGCTGGAAATCGTCATCAATGGCGGTATCAAGACGCTCGACGAAGTCGACGCGCATCTTCACCACGTCGACGGCGTGATGCTCGGGCGCGAGGCGTATCACAACCCCTACCTGCTCGCCGATGTCGACGCGCGCTTCTACGGCTCCGCGCAGGCGCCGCTGACGCGCGAGCAGGTCGAAGCGAAACTGATCGAGTATTGCGCGACCGAAATGGCGCGCGGCACCTATCTCGGCGCGATCACGCGCCATGCGCTTGGGCTGTATCGCGGCGAAGCGGGTGCGCGTGGTTGGCGTCGAGTTTTGTCCGACAGCAAGCGACTTGCGGCCCGTGATCTGACCATCTTCGACGAAGCAAGACAGCATCTGCGCGAGCCCATCGAAATTTTTGAATAAAGGACTAGGCAAACTACCATCTAGTCCCTATAATCTCGTTTCTTCGTCGGCGAGACAGGTTTTTTAGAGCAAGTCAAGCGGATGTTAGTGGTGGCTGTAGCTCAGTTGGTAGAGTCCAGGATTGTGATTCCTGTCGTCGTGGGTTCGAGTCCCATCAGCCACCCCAAAGAATTCATTAGAATCAATCGTTTATCGAAGTTCGTGGATTTCACAAAGTGAAATTCGGAACGAAAACGAGGATTTCGGAATAAGCCCGCCATCGAGCGGGCTTTTTTGCGTCTCAGTCGGGGCGAAGAGGACACGTCCCCGCTCCGAAGTCTGGCTGGCGCCCGAAAATGACGAAGGGCCGGTTTTTTCTTGACTACCAATAGTGGTGCGAGGGAGGGGACTCGAACCCCTACAATTCCTTGTAAATGCGGGCTCTGATGAACAATGCTGGCAAAAAGCTGTCATTCGACCGCCGCTGCGCCACTGGATCATGCCGCCACCCGATACTCGTAATACGGCCGCTCCCGATCGTCCAAAATCGCATGGAGCGCGGAAAGATTCGCCGGATCGGGGTTCAGCCACTCGTCGACATTCTCGCGTTTGATCGGCACGATGCAACGGTCATCACCAGTTGCCGAGACTTCCGGGCGGCGGTTCGTCGGCGACCGCACACGACCCTGAACCGACGTTCGACATGGCGAGCCATCTATGGCTCTTCCCGAGGTAGAGCAGACGTTCACGATGTACGATTCAAGCACCCTTGGCCAAAGCTGCTATTTGCGTTGTCGCTCGTCAGGAGCGGCTGGATGACCTGACGATCATCCAGCGCCAATGCATCAGAATGTGGAACTGACGAAGGTACTACAAGGCGCTCAATAAAAACAAACCAAACCTCTACGACTGACGTCGACCGCCTGATCGCCACCTTCGAGGCTTGCCTCGCGGAGCTCGCCTGATCGTCCGCGCTGCGCTACCGATCGAGATTCGATAGCATCGCCGGCAGGTAGCGCGCACCCGCCGTCTTGTGCTGCGAGAGGAAAGCGCGAATGCTTTCCAGCTCGGCGGCCGTGAGCGTGACTGAAGCCGCCCCCAGGTTTTCCTCGAGGTACTTGCGCCGCTTGGTGCCCGGGATCGGCACCAGATCGTTGCCTTGATGAAGCAGCCATGCGAGGGCAATCTGGCCCGGCGTCACGGACTTGTCCTTCGCCAGCGCCTTGACGAAGTCGGCGAGCTTGATGTTCGCGTCGAAATTGCTGCCCTGAATGCGCGGATCGTTGGCAGCACGCCAGTCATCGGCGGGCAACTCTTCCGCCCGCTTCGCCGTGCCGGTCAGAAACCCGCGGCCAAGCGGACTATATGGCACAAAACCAATGCCGAGTTCACGAAGCGCCGGCAAGAGCTTGTCTTCGACACCGCGCTCGAACAGCGAATATTCACTCTGCAGGGCGGAAACCGGTTGCACCGCGTGCGCACGCCGGATGGTATCGACGCTCGCTTCGGACAAGCCAAAAAAGCGCACCTTGCCGGCCGCGATCGCATCCTTCACCGTGCCCGCAACATCTTCGATCGGCACATCGGGATCGACCCGATGCTGATACAGTAAATCGAGGTGATCGGTCTGCAAGCGCTTTAGCGAAGCATCAATCACTCCCTTGATGTGCGCGGGGCGGCTATTGAGGCCGCGCACACCATTTTCAAAGGCAAAACCGAACTTGGTCGCGATCGTGACCTCGTGCCGGCGCCCCTTCAACGCACGGCCGAGCAGTTCTTCGTTGGTGAATGGGCCATAGATTTCCGCAGTATCGAGAAACGTACAACCCCGTTCGATCGCCCGATGGATCGTTGCGACCGATTCCTCGTCGTCCGGCGTGCCGTATGCAAAGGACATCCCCATGCAACCCAGCGCGATCTCCGACACCACAAGTCCTTCACGTCCAAGCTTCCGAGTCTTAAGCATGCTGCTCCTCCATCGAAAAGTGCTCCGTTTACGATGGCATATGCAGGAAGGGGATGTTAGTCAGATCCTCTTGATTCATTGCCTGATTGTTCCGGACAGGCGCGCAATGAGAGTCATAACTTCTTCTCGACCAAGACAGACCTTAAACCCAGCCGGTATTTAGCCTACCGACTCCGGCAGCGTGCTCAAGCCATGTGTCAACCGCGCGCGATTACATGCCGGCGTGCCTGCCTTGATCTCGGGGTAATCGTTCGATCCGTGCAAAATCTGGCGGTAACGGCGCCATCTTTCAGTTCACGGTACCCGTCGATCCAGCCGTTTCAGCGTAAGCCGGCCTCGTACTCTGCACCGCAGGGTATCGCGTCGCCGGCCTCCGCCCTCCGTCAATGGCTACGAGTTACATGATGGCCGGCCGGCGAGCGTCCGATGTCCGGCTCAGAGCCGATATCCGAATGTTCGCCACGGCGCGCGGTCGAAGGGCTGAAGATGGCCGGTTGCAGTCTCATGCGATGAGCATACGCTGCCTGAACTTCGCACGAGCTGCGATCGGCAGTCCGCCACCCCTATGCGCCATTCAAAGCCCCAATTTAGGTGACTGGTATGCAGCCAGAAGATGCCACCCCGCCGGGCAGCCTTCGACTACCAGCCGAAGCCGCCTGTCATCAGTGCGGCGTGATGTCGCCTAGCACCCGGCCATGAGGACGCGTTGTGGGACAATCCAGTTCGGCAACCACCAGTCTGGAGGGCGAACGCCATGGATTCGTCATACATCAAACTGACAACCCCAATCGTCGACAGCCGGTCAGCGCTGTGGTTCTCCGCGTATGGCTTCGGGTGGGGATACTGCGCCTTCGAACTCAGACCGGAGGTTGTTTGCGAATACCTCGGAGCGGCAGACGACAGCCAGAAGCAGTTGCTGCTCGCGTTTCAGTTGGGAAAGCAAAAGTTAGTGGGAGTTGCGGAACGCAAAATACCTCCATCGAGTGGAGAGCGCATCGAGATTACTGGCCAGGATCTTTAAGCCGCGCTGCAGCAGTGCACACGACCGGCCGGTTCGGTCTAAGCACCCGTCATTCGCGCATGAAGTCGGACTGACCGGACCTGGCCGCCTCCTGCCGCTGGACCGTCTTCCACCCTAGGCGCACGGTCGACGGTTACACCCGCACCGGTGTCCCGTCACGCCGCCAATCGATGCTCGTAGTACGGTCGATATCGATCATCCAGGATTGCGTGCAGCGCCGCCAGATTCGCGGGATCCGGCGACAACCACGCGTCGATATTTTCTGGTTTGATCGGCACGATACAGCGATCATGTCCCGCGGCGGCCACCTCGGGCGGCGGCTCGTCTGTGATCGCAGCAAACGACAGGAGGTCCGGCTCGCCGGATCCCGTCCAGCGCGACCAGAGGCACGCAATGAGCATTTCGCCGCCGGCGCCCGGGCGGAATTCAAGAACGACGCTCTCGTCTTGCTCGCCCTCCTCCAGCTCGCGCCCCTCCATCTTTGCCCGGCTGACGTTCTCATAGAACGTGGACACGATCATCACCCCGTGCGAGTAGCCGAATAGACATGTGCCCTCCTTCCCAAGAGGACACATACGATGGACGCGCTTACGCGCTGTCGCCGGTCGGAACACTCTCTTCCCACCAACTCGTATCCTCGAGCTGACGTTCGATTTCTTTTACGACCACTCGCGCCTGGTCCGGAGAAAGAATCACAGTCGACTCCTCGCCAATGTTGTTCTCCTGGTTGATGGCAAGATAACCGCCCTGACTGATATAGACCTCGGTTTCGAGTGTTGCCTTGAGTTTGATGCCCATGCCTATGTTCCTCGCCTGCCAGAAAGAGGTGTCGGGCGCGCGCCATCTGGCAGGCAAAGAAGGCGCGCCGGTGGCCACCGGCTGCCCGACTGGAAAGCTGATGATCAGTCACGCTAACGCACCGATCGCAATCAGGCGGCGTCAATGGTTCGGGGAGACCTGTCATCTAGCCTCCCGTGACAGCAGGCAGACCTTGCATTACTGATTTATTGTTAGTACAATAATTCCGATGCAGATCGAGTTCGACCAAAACAAGCGCGACAAAACCATGACCGAACGCGGTCTGGATTCGCACGAGCCGATGAGGTTTTCCTGGGGCGTACGCTGACCCGGATCGACGATCGGCAGGACTACGGCGAAGAGAGGTTTGCAACAGCGGGATGGCTGGACGACCGCATCGTCATTGTGGTTTGGACCGCGCGCGGGGAAGCCCGGCGCATCATCAGCATGAGGAAAGCAAATGAACGCGAAATCGCCAAACTTGCGTCCCACCTGGGTTGATCCAGACGACGCGCCTGAAATTACTGACGAGTGGGTCGAACAGGCCGACCTTCGGCAAGGCGACAAGCTTGTGCGTCGCGGCCGGCCGACAGGTAGCCACAAGACAGCAACAACGATCCGATTCGACGACGACATCCTGGATGCCTTCAAGTCAACCGGGCCGCGCTGGCAGTCGCGCTTGAATGCTGCCGTGCGCGACTGGTTAAAAACACATTCGCCCGATGAGATAACGACGTGAGCCGCAGCAAGCGAAAGACCCCAATTCGCGGAATGACGTCCTCGGACAGCGAAGCGTGGGATAAGGGCAAGTGGCATCGGCGGCACCGGCGCGCCGAAGGCGAACGACTGAAGGTCGCGGGCACCGAATACGTGCCGCAAAGCCACCATGAACACTCCAGCACGTGGACGATGGACAAGGACGGCAAGCAATACTTCGACGCCGCGCGATATCCGCGCGACATGCGCAAGTGAATCGCTCCGCTGGTTGTCGTGGGCCCCGTTCATTCGCACAGTCCACAGGCAGACGCGCACGCCGTCACGGCCGTGCAACTCGAGTGCGACCAGTAGCATCGCCGTGCTGTCCTCACCGCCTGACATGGAAATGACATGGAGGATTGGGCGCTCGTTCACACCGCCTCCAGAGGTAACGCTGACTGGATTGGCGTGTGTTCGCGCTGCCAGAAAATCGGAGGCTGGTGCACCTCGATACGCTCGCGCATGACCTGTGCGCGAGCCTCTTTCGACACAGGGGTGTACGGCCCGCGCCAGCGGGAATCAATACCGACGTTGCGCCCGATGTTTGTACTGTCGGCACTCGCAAACGGAAACCGCGTGAACACGTCCACGTCGAGCATTCGCAATCCGTGCAGTTTGCAAACTGGCCGACCGTCGCGATCGCAGACGACGTTCATCGCCTCCTCCATTCGCGTCCACCACTGGGCGGTGCCGATCTCCGCGTACTGCCCCGAACTGCCGAGACAGACGCGCGGAAACGCGAGCGCGAGACGTCCCAGCCGCCCGAGCGATTCATGCAGGTGCCAGACCGGCGCGCCTGTCCACGGCGCACGATAGCGCCACGGCCATTCGGCGACTAGCGCGTCGTTTGCCACCTCGTCGCCGTCGATCACATCGGGGATCACGGCGAAATCGAACGGCGGATAGCGATGCAATTCCGCGACCCACGCGTAGTAGCGCGACCAATCCGTAACCGGCCGCCCCGCGCACCATGCACTAAACGCGCCGTTGTCAACGGCGAACGTCTGTGCCACGTCGAGCACAAGCCCTAATTGTTCGGGATATTCGAACGACACAAACGCATGTCCCCCAGCGATCGCGCGCAGGGCGGCAGTGTTCGGCGTGATAGGAAGTCCGTGGTAAGGGATCATCCGATCAACTCCCGCGGCAAAGAAACGCGCGAATCTACGGAAAACGCGTCGACGAGCTGGATGCGCTCGCCAATCCAACGCATCGCGTTGGCGGCCATGCTGTTGCCAAGCGACTTGTAACGCGAGCCATCGGCTGCCGGTTTGCCGCAGAATGCGATAGCGGTGTATCCGTCCGGGAAGCCTTGAAGGCGCTCGCATTCGAGGGGGGGGGTGAGACGGCGCACCCCCGAGCGGTGGAATACCGGGTTAATAAGGCCGGGATTGTTTCCAGCCGATGCACCGCCGCTGTGGTGCCAATAGCTTGTCAGGGTGCCAGCGACGGGGACGAGCGGCGTGCCGCGCCCAGTTCCGTCCTCGCTCGCGTCGAAGCCCTCTCCTCGCAATGAGTGCGCGACGAGCAACGTTTCAGATTCCGCGTCGATGCGCTGATTGCTCGTCGTGAGCGCTCGCGCGATTTCGGGTATCAAGCCACCGTCGCACTCGAAGTCCGTCCCGAGTCCACCACCGCCTTGAGTGCGCGCGCTAAGGGTTGGGGCAATTCCTTGCCCCGATTTGCGGCTCGGCGGAGGATGCCCGCGCAGGCTTTCTCGACCAGCGCCGTGGCGGTGAGCCTGCCGACGCGGGACACTGCCGCGATTGCCTGGCACTCGGCTTCTCGCTTGTGCCATGCCCGCGATAGAGTCCGGACATAAGTCCACAACCACCCTTTCTCGTGATCAAGAATTGCCTTGCGAATGGGAGGCGACCATGTAAGAGATGTCGGGCTTGCTGCTGGTTTTGCCCTATCTTTCTTCAGGGTTCTGGGGAGGGGGCGGCGCAGCCGCCCCCTCCCATGACATTCGACAGAACTGATTCACCGCTCGGCAGGGCGAAGCGGCATAGTTCCCTCAGCTATAGGACTCGCGAGACGAGGGCAACGTCAAGCTGACCAGTAATGTCAGTTGACGATACCGTTTCGCGCTACTAATCCGCGCTGTCGATCCGAACCAGCGCTTGTGCGTCCAGCAAGCTGTGTTGCAGCCATTCGTAAGTGACATAGGCCAGCCCGCCGTCGCCCCAGCCCGATGACCAGGAGTTCTTAATGATGAAATATCCGCCGCCCGCGACCTGATCGCTGTCCTGGTAGCCGACGACTAGAATTTCGTGACCGCACAGGCTGGTCCCGCAGCTGTCCGCCTTGATGACCCACGACACGACGCCGCCCTTGTACGTCGCAACCTGAAAGTCGAGGTTCGCGTTGATGGCCATGACCACGGGGTAGCCGCGATACAGCGCTTGCTTGATCCGGCCAATGGACGCATAGAGCTTGTGCGCCGTGGTCGTCCGAAATCCTGAGGAACTCGCTGCGGTAGGATCCTGCTGCCGGGTATCGCTGCCGCCACCCTGCGCCTCGGTAGCCGAGCAGGTGGCATTGGGATACTTGCGGTTGTAGTTGGTGCAATACTTGTCATCGCCATTGTATGGCCAGGATTTCTCCGGAACGAACTTGGTCTTGTTGTCGACGAATGCAGCGATGGTGTCGTACGGGTCGAGTCCGGCGTTGTTCCAGGTGTTGGTCAGTCGCTTTCCCTGGAAGTACGTGTTCTGTTCCGACAGTTTAGTACTGTTCTGCTGCCTCGAGAGCAGCAATTCCGTTGCGGCGTTCAGGGAGAACGCTACGCACGTGCCCCGTTCGCTCTGATCTTTGATATCGCTCTTCAGGGATTCGAGATTCGTGATAAGAGCGCTGTGGCCCACCCCCAAGGAGTCCGAATCGGCCGTGTCACAACCTTCCAGGCCGCTCGGGCAACTGTTCTTGCTCGCCTGGGTCAGCCGCACCTTGTAGTTGCCGAAGAGTTGGACCATCGAGTCGGAGACCCCGACGTTGGAAACAAGGTCCTTTCCCACGTCCTGGTAGCTAATCACCTGACGGGTGACGCTGGAGAGGTCGGCCTCATAGCGGGTGTCGCTTCTCGCGTCACCGTAGCTCGGCGCGTAGAAGCCGGTATCTGAGGAGCTGTTACTGTTACTGTTACTGCTACTGTTTCCACTGCTGCCATCGCCCCCGCCGCCCCCACAAGCTTGAAGCGAAAAGAGAATGACGAGCAGAGTTACACGGGCAAGTTTCATGAGATTTTCTTGTCGGCGCCGGCGCGACGGCGCTGCCGCGAACACAAACGACGCGATGTTTTGACGAACCCCGATTTGGCTCAAAGCCGCCTGCGCGGGTCAGACCGGGGACCATTGTGGCGTAAAGCGCGACTGCATCGGGTATGGCCTTACACTACAGCCGCCACCGGAATTGGGCTATCACACGAAAGTCTGGAACGCCTGTCCGGTGGGATATACCGGCACCGCGTTTAGCGTTGCCTGGATATACGGGCGCATAGTGATGCCTTCAGGATCGGGTGCGTACACCACCTTGGCAACGGAGTCCGCGTCGCCCCTTACTAGCGCCGCATTGCACCGATCGAATAGCGACGCGATTTCGTGATAGACCTGCGGTACGTGGACTTCGCCTGCAAAGACGCCAGTGCTGAAAACAACTGCAGCGGCGATCAGAATCTTCTTCATCTTTGCCTTCACTCCATTTAAATGGGACGCCAGCGCGGCATCGGGGAACTATGCCCAATTGGTGGCTCTGGTTACGCGCGAACCTCTCAGCTATCACCAGTTATCCCTGACTGGCAAGCAGCGCCAACATCAACAGAGCGGTTCGGTTGATTTCGGGATCCTGAAATTAACGCCGCCCAATCGCTCGCCCGCGACGACGAGTGGCGACATTACACCCAAAGTTGATTTTATCGTCAACTTTGATGTTGTTATTTTGTTTTCAGCGGACGCTGAGTCGGTCCTGGCGCGAAAGAAGGCGCAGTTGCGGCGCCGCGGAGGACGGTAAATCGGCTATCAGGGGGTGTCGTTGCAGCCGAACTCCCGTAGACCATGTAGCGGCGATGAAGGGCGCCCCCCAGCGACCCGATATAGCAGCCTGCGCTGGCCCGGCCGGCTGCCGGCCGTGAAAGAGGAAATCTACGCCAGCGGATCCCGGCCCGGACGACACCATCGGGTGACGCAAAAGGTGCTGGCTTCGCTGCATGCCTGAGCGTTCAGGTGCCGATGCGCACGACGGAGGAAGTTCGGTTTTTTCGAACCTCATGCATCTTTTCTTCTGCTTTCTGTGGATAGCTCCTCTCCGTACGATTATTCATGGTTATCGAGGAGGTGTCACATGCAAGCCCTGTTCAGGTCGCGCGACATTGAAGCTGTCCGCTTCCATACCGGCGCCCCGTGATTGTCGTTTCGCCAACCTGATATTTCTGTTTCTGACTTTTAAAATTGGAGAATTAACCATGGCTAAAACGTTTATCTCCGCTCTCGTACTCGTGCCCATCCTCGCGCTGCCCACGATCGCGTCCGCTAGCAGCAACGGTCCCCTGACGCGTGAGCAGGTGCGCGCGGAACTCGTCCAGCTGCACCAAGCCGGCTACGACCGCAACCACGGTGACGCGCACTATCCCACGCACCTCCAGGCCGCGCTGGAGAGCGTGGGGGACCACCAGCAGGCGCTCAGTGGCTACGGTGGGGCGTACTCGGGCTCCGCAGCCTCCGGTGCACCCACCAAGCCGGGCTCGTCAGGCACCGCCGCACCCGCCCAGCCGGACTGGGATCATTCAATCTACAAAGGAAGCTGATCGGCTATCGGCCGAATGGCCGCGCGGTTTGAACCGCCCGGCGCAGTGACACACATGGCGAGCGGCATCGTCGCCGCTTCGTCGTCTGCAACACTGCGTCGCGTAGGTTGGCCTTCCATCGTCTTCCAGAACTGGCGACAGTTTCATTGCGTTTGGCGCCGGAGCGAATTCGTTATCCGTTTTTGTTTTGCTGACGGCCTTCTGCGTTTTCCACGATGTCTGTGCGGTTTTCCGCCCCGCAATCACCCCTTCCCGCCTTCTCCCGCCTCTCAAAAACCGCTTGGCCAACAGGGCCGGATCACCGGTCCGCCTTGCGGCGCGTACGTCTGAACGATTGTTTCTTCGTCGGGAATAGTAATTTCAGATTATCGGCACAAATTTTCAATAGTAGGGGTATACACTGGCTTCCATCGACGTTGCAGACACCTGGGTCACTGGCTCCTGCAACATCTTCCTGAAATGCAGTCGAAACGTTATCGGAGTCCTACCATGAAGACCAAGTTTATCGCCGCCCTGCTGGTTGCCGCTTCCGCCTCGATCGCCGCTCCCGCTTTCGCCAGCGGCTATGGTCCGGCACCGTACTACCGTCCGTCGGTTGGCGCGCCGGCTTCGCAACAAGGCCAGAACGCGCAGACCGTCGCTGCTGAACGCGCCAACGCGCAATCGAATGCATACGGCGGCGTGAATAGCGTGTCGACGCAATCGGGCACGCGCAGCGAACCCACGTCGGGTCCGCAATCGGTGTTCTTCGGCCACTAAGCCGCCAGGAGTACCGTCAGATCCGCTGCCTCTGAGGCAGCGATCAAACTGGGCGCCGCGCATGCAGTATCGATGCCGGCGCCCAGTTGCATTTACGGCAGCCGTGGTACCCGGTACGTTGCCCGGGTAGCGTTCGGTTTGCGACCGTTGTCTCGTGCGCCTGCCGCTTCCTTGCCTCATCCGAACACGGCCCCCCCCTTCCATCGCGACGCGGCTATCCGCGTCTAACTCGCCAGCCCCGCATCGATCAATTCGCGCGCCGCGCGAAAAGCCGCCTCGGCGGCCGCATGCTCGGTGGACCACAAGCTATCGATATGCACGAGCTGCCAGTCGACCACCGTCGAATCGTCGCGCAGCACCCGGAAATGCGCCTTGACGCCGGTCAGCACCTGTTCGACCGCCACCTCGACGTCGTAGTCGCCATAGCGCGCCTGATAGTCGCCCATGTCGACGCCCTTCGGCTCCATGCTCGTCTCCGTGGTTTCGCTGATCGCGGGTAGGCGGACACACGCGTCCAGCTGGCGTCGCGCTGGCCAATCACCTGCTCGCGACTCACCCGCGACGCGCCGCCTCGCTCTACACACCGGCCGTGAGGCCGGACGCCGATCAGCGGATCAGTTGCAATCGCCGGAAAGATACTGCCGGCCGTTGCAGTTGATTTCGACCCCACCACTGCCCGCTTCGGCAACCAGGTCGCATGCCAGCAACTCCGCCGCAACGGACTGCGCGACTTCGGGCGCCGTCTGTCCGACGCCGACGTCGTTCAGACGCCGCAACGCTTCGACCGCTTCAGGACTCAAGGACTTCGACATGGCCGTCTCCGTCGGAATGCTCAATTCATCGTAGCAAGTTTCATCGGCGGATGCAGGTGTGCGCGCCTGACGAGCCGCTCCCCGGAGCGTCGAGCCTGGCAATCGGCGTCTGAAACCGGCGTGACCGTTAGGAGCACGCCTCAACGCGCCAGCAGCGGCCCCGGAACGCGGCCTGCTACTAGCTAATCGTGCACACAGCCGCGTGTCTGCAGACGGCACGCGACATCGAAGGAGAACGACATGAAGCGAGGCAATCGGGCCACGTTGACGGCCACCGCCGCCGCGCTGGCGGCGCTCTTCGCGAGCGGCGCGAGCGCCGTCGCGCAGACGGCGCCCAGCGCGCCGCCGGACAGCCATGCGCCGATGGCCAAACCGCCCGAGGCGGCATCGGGCGCCGGCAGTTCGAGCAACCCGGACAACATGCCGATCAAGCGGCCGGCGAAGCCGACCAACGACCACATGTCGCACGAGCCGCCCGCCAGCGGCGCAAACGCGAAATAGCCGCTGCGCACGCCGCTCGCATTGGCGGAGCGTCATCAAAGCCGCGCGATCGACACCTCGGTCGACTTCACGAGCGCGACCACCTCCGAGCCGACTTTCAGTTCGAGTTCGTCGACCGAGCGCGTCGTGATCACCGACGTGACGATGCCGAACGGCGTCTCTACGTCGACCTCGGACACCACCGAGCCGCGGATGATTTCCTTGACCTTGCCTTTGAACTGATTGCGCACGTTGATGGCGGAAATGCTCATTTCAGATAACTCCATAGAAGCAGTTGATAACGGATCGGATCGATTTGCCAGGAAAACTCAGACGGCCCAGCGCACTTCGGTCGGCCGCGTGAGACGACCGGGTTCGGGCAAGCCAAACGGGTCATAGGGCTGATACGCGCGATTCGCCAGCGTGTTGTCGTTCGGCGCGTTTCTCAGCACGCGCTGCAGCACGTGGTCTTCGAGTGCGGCGAAGCCCGCCGACGCCCGCGCACGCGGACGTGCGAGCGCGACCGGCTGATCGAGCGCGATGCGGCCTTCCTCGATCAGCAGAATCCGGTCGCCGAGCGCGACGGCTTCGTGCACGTCGTGCGTGACGAGCAGCGCAGTGAAGCGATGCTCGCGCCACAGCCTTTCGATCAGCGTGTGCATTTCGATGCGCGTCAACGCATCGAGCGCGCCGAGCGGCTCGTCGAGCAGCAGCAATTGCGGACGATGCACGAGCGCCCGCGCGAGCGCGACGCGCTGCCGCTGACCGCCCGATAGTTGCGCGGGCCAGTCGTTCGCGCGTTCGAGCAGACCGACTTCGGCGAGCACCGCGCGCGCATCGTCGCGCGCGCCGCGGCCGAGGCCGAGCATCACGTTTTGCAGCACGCTTTTCCACGGCAGCAGACGCGCATCCTGAAACATGATGCGGGTGTCGAGCGGACCGCCGTTCCCGGCGCGCTTTTCGAGCACACCCGAGCTGGCTTCTTCGAGACCCGCGACGAGCCGCAGCAAGGTCGACTTGCCGCAACCGCTGCGGCCGACGATCGCGACGAAGCTGCCCCGCTCGATCGACAGATCGAAGCCCGACAGCACCTCGCGCTCGCCATAGCGCTTGCCGACGCCGCGCAATTGCACCGCGTAGTCGCTTGCGGGACGCGCGTCACTGCGGGCCAGCGCGGGAGCGGGTTGCAAGCCGGCTTGCGAGCCGTGATGAGTCCCGGCCGCCCCGTCCCGCTCAACCCCCGCAGCCTCGTTCGCGTCGTGATCCGCGAGCCGCGGCTGCGCGAGTTCGGTCTCGAGATCGCTGCCCGCGATACCGCCGAACGTCGTCGATAGCGTCGTTGCGCTCATGCTTTTGCTCCTCGCTGATAGGCCGGATGCCAGCGCAGCGACACGCGCTCGAGGCTCTTCGCGAGCATGTCCGCGAGCTTGCCGAGCGCCGCGTACAGCAGAATGCCGACCACCACCACATCGGTTTGCAGGAATTCGCGCGCGTTCATCGTCATGTAGCCGATGCCGGATTGCGCGGAAATGGTCTCGGCGACGATCAGCGTGACCCACATCAAGCCGAAGGCGAAACGCACGCCGACCAGAATCGACGGCAGCGCACCCGGCAGAATCACGTGGCGGTACAGCGCGAAACCTTTGACGCCATAGCTGCGCGCCATCTCGGTCAGGTTCGCGTCGACCGAACGGATGCCGTGAAACGTGCTCACATAGACCGGGAAGAACACGCCGAGCGCGACGAGGAACACCTTCGCTTGTTCCTCGATGCCGAACCACAGGATCACGAGCGGAATCATCGCGAGCGCGGGAATGTTGCGGATCATCTGTACGGTCGAATCGAGCACGATTTCCGCGGGTTTGAAGAGACCCGTCGCCAGTCCGAGCACCAGACCGATGCCGCCGCCGATCGCGAAGCCCGACACCGCGCGCCAGGTGCTGACCTTCACGTCGGCCCACATTTCGCCGGACCGGATCAGCGACCATGCGGCCTTCACGACCGCGAGCGGCTCGGGCAGCACGCGCGTCGACAGCGCACCGCTGCGCGCGGCGATTTCCCACGCGAGCAGGATCGCGATCGGCGCGAGCCACGGCAGCAGGTGCGCGCCGAAACGGCGCAGCGCGGCAGCGCGCGCCGTGGACGCGGGCTGCGGGGTTGCCGCCGTTCCCGAGCTCAAAGTGGTATCACTCATGTTGGCTTTTCTCCTTGCCTGTCGATCGTCGTGCGCGTGTCGCGCAAGCCGCGCGACCCACGCTATGGGCGCGCTGAACTCGCGCTCGCCGCCTTCGGCAGATAGCTGGTGCCGACGATTTAGCCGAACGGCCCCGACAACGGCCCATTGGCAACCTTGCTGAAGCGTTGCGGCAGCAGCGGAAACACGAGTTCGGCGAAGCGGTAGGATTCCTCGAGATGCGGATAGCCCGACAGGATGAACGTCTCGATGCCGAGCGCCGCGTACTCCTTCATACGCGCGGCCACCTGCTCCGGACTGCCGACCAGCGCGGTGCCCGCGCCGCCACGCACGAGCCCCACGCCCGCCCACAGGTTCGGATAGACCTCGAGCTGCTCGCGCCCGCCGCGCTTGCCGCCGTGCAGCGCGGCCATACGGCGCTGCCCTTCCGAATCCATCTTCGCGAACGACGCCTGCGCACGCGCGACCGTGTCGCCGTCGAGCTTGCTGATCAGCTTGTCGGCCGCGGCCCACGCTTCCTCCTCGGTCTCGCGCACGATCACGTGCAGACGGATCCCGAAGCGAATCTGCCGGCCGCGCGCCGCGGCGCGTACGCGAATGTCGGCGATCTTCTTCGCGACCGCTTCGGGTAGCTCGCCCCACGTCAGATAGGTGTCGATGTGCTCGGCCGCGATATCGTGCGCGGCCGTCGACGAGCCGCCGAACCACAGCGGCGGATGCGGGTTTTGCACCGGCGGATATAGCGCCTTGCCGCCCTTCGACCGCAAATGCTTGCCGTCGAAATCGATCGCTTCGTTGCTGTGCGACGCGGCGAGCAGCTTGCGCCAGATATGCAGGAATTCGTCGGTGATTTCGTAGCGCGTGTCGTGATCGACGAACACGCCGTCGCCGGCCAGTTCGGCCGCGTCGCCGCCCGTCACCACGTTGATCAACAGACGCCCGTTCGACAGCCGGTCGAACGTCGCCGCCATACGCGCGGCGAGTCCCGGCGACAACAGCCCCGGGCGAATCGCGACGAGGAACTTCAGCCGCTGCGTCGCGGGAATCAGGCTCGACGCGACAACCCAGGCGTCCTCGCACGAGCGGCCGGTCGGCAGCAGCACGCCCTCGTAGCCGAGCGTGTCGGCGGCGACGGCGATCTGCCGGAAGTAGTCGTAGTCGGCTGCGCGTGCGCCTTGGGACGTACCGAGATAGCGGCTGTCGCCGTGAGTCGGAATGAACCAGAACACATTCATGTTGTTACTCCTGCCTGTTCCTGACGTAATGAAAACGGTGAGCGCGAGCGCCGGCCGCGCGCATCGAGCCGGCAACCGGCAAGGCGCTGCGACGCGTTGAAGGATTGAGAAACGGACGATGGACTCAGGCCATCGGCAACTGCGTCAAATCGATGAAGGCTATGCGCCTGGCGGACGACACCGCGAACACGACCGCGCGTGGGCCCTGCGACAACGGAGATTCGGCGTGGGGCTCGACATTGCGACGGCTTTCCTCGACCAACGTGCGCGTGATGCGCCCGATTTATCGGACGACGGCGACACCCGAGCCGTCTGCATGAGGAAACAGTCTATGGAGCGGTCCGCGGCTTTTGAACGATTTTATTGAGCTTAGGATTTCCGCTTTCGTGATTTGCCCGGTTCTAACGCATACGGTTGTTGCGCTTTATACACGCGGCCCCGGCCGCCCAACCCCGGTCGATATAATGGCGCTCGTTTCCAATCACCCGGTACAGGTCTTGCGAGTCGCCTGTACGTTGCCGGTGCAATGCATGCAAAAAATTATTCTGCCGTTCGTCGCCGGTTTTCTGGCTTCTTTGTTCTTTCGCGAATCGACGCTGGCGCTGATGCACGCCGCCGGCATGATCGACCCCAGCGGTTTTTCGACCGCGCCGTTTTTGCCGCTCGGCCTGCCTGAGTTCATCGCGAACGGAATCTGGAGCGCGTGCTGGGCCGTGCTGATGGCCTGGCTGCTGCGCGTCGCGCCGCATCGGCGCGCGCCGTGGGTACCCGCGTTCGTGTTCGGCGGCATCGTGATGACGGCGGCGAGCGTGTTCGTCGTCGATCCGCTGCGCGGCATCTGGCCGAGCGGCAACATGCTGCCGCGCCTCGCGGTGGGCTTCACGGCGAACGCGATGTGGGGCTGGGGTGCGCTCGTGTTCATGCGCGCGTTCATGGCGAGCGAGGCAGAGGAATAAACGCGGCGAACATGAATTCGCGCAACGCGTAGATTCGCGCGGGCGGGTTCGCGAGGCCGCGCGTTCAGCCGCGCAGAGCGCCCAGCGGGTGCTCGTTCGCCGGCCACGGGCTGTCGAACATCTGCTCCACATCGGCCCGGTTGACGTCCTCGATGCGCGCGAAACGCCAGCGCGGCGCGTTGTCCTTATCGATGATGCGTGCGCGAATGCCTTCCACCGTATCGCCGCGCAGAAAGCTCGAGCGCGTCAGATCGAGATCAGTGCGCAGCACGTCGGCCATCGACCCTTCCGCGCGCGTGACCACTTCGAGCGAGACCGCCATCGACAGCGGCGAGCGCTCGCGCAGCACCGCGATCGTCTGCTCGGCCCACTCCGCCGCGTCGCCACCGCGCTCGCGTTCCTGTTCGAGCGACTTGAGGATCCGCGCGACGTCGGGCAGCGCGAAATGCCGGTCGATCAACGTCCGCGCCTTCGCGAGCGCGCTCTGCTCGGGCCGCAGCGCGACCTGATACGCGAGCGTCTCGCGCTCGACGCACGCAACCACATCAGCCCCGCGCTCGAACGGTTCGCGGCTCAACGTATCGACGAGCGCGGGCAACGCCGCGTCGTCGATGTAGGCATCGGCGAGGCCCGCGTACAGCGCGTCGGCCGCGCCGATCGTCTCGCCGGTCACCGCCAGATAGCGGCCGATCGCGCCGGGCGTGCGCGCGAGAAACCAACTCGCGCCGACATCCGGAAAGAGGCCGATACGGGTTTCGGGCATCGCCATCTTCGTCGATTGCGTGACGACGCGCAGGCCGCCGGTGCGATGTGCGCCCTGCGAAATGCCCATGCCGCCGCCCATCACGATGCCGTTCATCAACGCGATATACGGCTTCGGATACACGAAGATCGCGTGATTGAGCCGGTATTCCTCGCTGAAGAACGTATCGCGCGCCCCCTGGTCGCCGGTTTGCGCCGCTTCGTACATGAAGCGGATGTCGCCGCCCGCGCAGAACGCGCGCTCGTGCCGGCTGCGCACGACGACGGCCAGCACCCCGGGGTCCTCGCGCCACTGGTCGAGCGCCGCGTGGATCGCGCGGATCATGCCGGTCGACAGCGCGTTCAGCGCTTTCGGCCGCTCCAGTTCGATGAGACCGATGCGGTTGGCTACGTGGGTCGCGATTTCGTCGCTAGTGGCGGGCGAGGCGGACGTTGACATGGAGAACTGGGCGCGGCGGCGCGGCATGAGGTGGAACTGAACGTTATCACGGGCCTGCCGCTTTGCGTTTGGTGGGGAGCTCGGGGGCCGGGTGCGTGGAGCCGGCCGACTTGGCGTGACGCCGCGCGACGGTTTTCTTGCCGCGGACTGCGGCGCTGTTCGATGCGCCCGCCGCCACGGCCTGCGGCACACCGAGCCATGCGTCGAGCGTCACGCCGACGAGCGTCTCGAGCGGCACGCTCGGAAACACCGGGCACGTGAGATTCAGCGCGACGATGCCATGCAGACTCGCCCACAACGCCTCGGCCCAGATGGCCGGCTCCATCGATGCGACCGACGCCGACAGACGCCCCGCTGCTCGCAACTCGTCGAGCGCGTCGATCATGATGTGCAGCGCGGCCTCGTCGGGATCGTCGTCGGGGTCGTCGTCGGCCACGCCGCCGGCGGCGTTGCCCAGGGAGGCGGTCGAACCACCGGTCCCGGCGTTCGCGCTTGTCTCGCCCGTGTTGCCGTCGTGTTTGCCAGTGCCAACCCCGCCCCTGAGCGCCGCGCCGGTATAGCTCGGGTCCTCCATGAAAATCAGCCGGTACGTTTCAGGATGCTCGACGCCAAACGCGACGTACGCGCGCCCGAGCGCCTTCAGCCGTTCGGCGGGATCCGCGATCTGCACGAGTGGCACGAAGGTCGCGAGCAACCGCGCGTAGCCTTCGGCGCACAAGGCCCGCGCGATGTCGTCGCGACTCGCGAAATGCAGATACAACGTGGCGGGCGAATATTCGATCGCGTCAGCGATCTTGCGCATCGACAGCGCGGCAAAGCCCTCGCCCACGACGATGCACCGCGCGGCATCGAGGATGCGTTCGCGCAGTGCCTGCTTCTGGCGGTTTTTTCGTTCGGCGATTCCCATGACTCGCAATTTTCAGATTGACAAACTGAAAAGTCAATTTAAACTGAACATCGTTTACTGAACAATGTTCAGTAAATTTTCATCTGTCAAATCGAGCAGCCACGAGCGCGCGACGATGTCGTGCCGCCATCTGAGGGGTCGTCATGCAAGCCACGGGAAAGGTCGGTTTATTCGGTGCAGCGGGCGCTGTGGGTCAAAGCATCGCGACGGCGCTTGGCGCGGCGGGCCGCGATTACCGGGTGGTCGGCCGCTCGCGCGAGGTATTGCAACGGACTTTCGGTGACGACCCGCACGCGGAGATCGTCACCTGGAACCCCGACGACCCCGCCTCGATCCGCGCCGCGGCCGCCGGTCTGCAGACCGTGATCTACCTCGTCGGCGTGCCCTACGACCAGTTCGCGCAGCACCCGCCGTTGATGGAGAAAACGCTGGCTGGCGTGACGGCCGCCGGTGTCGAGCGCTTCATTCTGATCGGCACCGTGTATCCGTATGGCCGCGCGCGCGGCAACCCGGTCCGAGAAGATCATCCGCGCGAGCCGCACACGTTCAAGGGCCGCATGCGGCTTGAACAGGAAAAGCTCGTGCTGGCCGCGCATGGCCAGAAAGGTCTCGAAACGCTGGTATTGCGACTGCCCGATTTCTACGGACCGGGGGTCGAGCGCAGCCTGTTGCACGGTGTCTTCGTTGGCGCCGCTACCGGCAAGCGCGCGCAGGTGCTCGGTCCCGTCGACGTACCGCACGAATTCATCTATCTGCCGGATGTCGGTCCCGTGGTCGAACGACTCACGCGCACGCCCGAAGCCTACGGTCGCTGGTGGCATCTCGCGGGCGCCGGCACGATCACGCAGCGCGAGGTGGCTCGCGAGGCCTACGCGCTTGCGGGCTCCGGGCCGAAGCTGATGGTGGCCGGCAAGGGCATGCTGCGCGTGCTCGGGCTATTCAATCCGCTGATGCGCGAGTTGGTCGAGATGAACTATCTGATGACCGAGCCGGTCGTGCTCGATGATTCGGCGCTCGCGACGTTGATCGGGCCGCTCAGGAAGACGTCGTATCAGGAAGGGATCAGGCGGTGCTTCGAAGCGGCGCGCGAGGTAGTGCCGGCACGCGATATGAATTAGCGGCAAGGCGTTGGCGATGCGTAGGTGAAATGAAAACCGCAGAGATGGACCTGCACCCGGCCTCTGGCGCCGACGGTCCGTCGGCAGGTCCGCTTAGCCTGCCATCTGCCCCGGCGGAAAGTGGCCACTCTTGAGCAGCACGGGTGTGCCGTTACTGATCTGCAGATGCTCACGCGCAACGGCCTCGATGCGCGGCCGGCCCGCATCGAACGCACGCAGCCAGCCGTCGAGGTCCTCGCTGTAAGCGCCGAAATGATCCTCGAGCGCTTCCACCGAGATCGCGCACGGCACCGGCTCACCGTCCACCAGCGCGGAAAACACGACGGTCAGGTTGGAGTCGCGGTAAGCAGGCGCGTCTTCGGAAAAACGGATTTTCATGGTCGCCTCGTCAGAAGTTGGCCGCGGGAACGTAGCTTGCGCGGAAGGCCCTGCGCGCCGCCGATCCTCGCAAGTCCCGCTATGGTACTCGCGCCGCCGGATCACGGTCCAGCGCGCGCGGGGGCCTGATTCAGGGCATCGCGCGCTGCCTTGGCGAGCCCATCGGCGGGCCCTTTGCACGGAAATCGCCGACATGCTCACGGCCCATCCAGCAATCGGTCGACATACTCGCGGGCCGCCCGTTCGACGAACGCGAGCGCCTCTTCTTCACTGTCGAAGCGTTGCCGGTCGCCGAGCTCGAGCAGCGTTTCCATCCGGTGCGGATCGTCCGGGCCGAACTCGGCGAGGCTGACCGTGCCGACGTAAGTACCGTCCGCTTTGGTGTGCGCGTCGCCCGACGGGCCCGACGTGCTGCCCCCTGGCACGAGGCGCGCGGCGGCGCTGATGTAATAGCCGCGATAAGGGCCACTGACCCGTTCAGCCATCTTCGTCCTCCTGTTGCGGTTGCAGAGCTGGCGCCAGTCGCAACGGCGCCGCCCTGATGCTTCAGCATGCGGCGCGCCGCTGCACTGGGTGTGTGCGGGCAGCCGTCCCATAGCGATAAGGCGCGTTGCAGCGCGATAAGTTCTGCTCGCGAGACGCGCCCCCGCGCCGCGCCAAAAGAGCCGCGCCGCACTTCAGCCGCGCGCGCTGGTCGAACGGTCCATACCGGCATGCTCCATGCTGTCGCACGGTACCTGTTACGACGCCATTTCGAGGCCAGCGAGCGCAATATGGGAAAATATTTTCTGCAGGATCATGAACTGCCCGAGCCGGATGCGGCGAATCGCTGGTTCGAGTACGCCGAAAGTCACGGCATCGACATCCCGAAAGCGATCGGCATCTGGGAAGACGCAGCCACTGAAGAAGGCGCGGAAGCCCGGCGGCTGCTCAACGCGGCGGGCATCACGGTCGAAATGACCTGAGCCGTGGCGCACGCCCTCGCGCTCCACAGCGGCCGACCCGACCGGGCAGACCCCCTCTATCTGAATGAAAGGACACAACACGATGCAATTCACGACGCAACCGCGACGCGCCGGCCGATTCCACCGCCTCCGATCCAGCGCCGCGCTTGCCCTCGTGCGTCGCGCGTCGCTGTCGGCCGCCTTGCCCGCCGCGCTGCTGCTCGCCGCGGGACTGGGCGGCTGCGCGTCGTCGAACACGACCACGCTGATCAATCTGCCGAACGGCCAGACCGGCTTCGCGGTCAACTGCAGCGGCGCCGACGCCGGCTCGAGTTGGGCCTCGTGCTACGTGCAAGCGGGTAAGGCCTGCGGCGCGACCGGCTACGATATCGTGTCGAAGGATAACGACGAAGGCGGCACCGCCGGCGGCAGCGTCACGAACGTGGCGTCGGCGAACGTGAAGGGCCGCTCGATGGTCGTGCGCTGCAAGTAAGCCGATTTACGTGCCTGGCGGCAATCGCGGCGGCTGGCGCGGGCGCTCAATGCGCCTGCATCTTCGAGAAGAGATTCAACACCGCGACGCCAGCGACGATCAATCCCAGCCCGATGATCGCCGGCACGTCGGGTACCTGCCGGTACAGCACTAGCGCGGCCAGCGTGATCAGCACGATGCCCGCGCCGGACCAGATCGCGTAGACGATGCCGACTGGAATGCTTCGGAGCGTCAACGACATGCAATAGAACGCGATGCCGTAGCCGAGCACGACGACCATCGACGGCAGCAGCCGTGAAAAGCCGTCCGAGGCCCGCATCGCGGAAGTCGCGATCACTTCGGCGACGATCGCGATCGCGAGCAGCGCATACGGGGGTACGCGCATCGCGTCAGTTTTTCGCGAGCGCGAGCTTGCCGTAGTCGTGACCGAGATGCGCGCACAGCGCTTCGACCACGAGTTCATGATCGCCGCGCTGCGGCAGACCGGACACCGTGATCGAACCGATCACGCCCGCCCCTTCCACCACCAGCGGAAACGCGCCGCCGTGCGATGCGTACTCGGTGGCCGGCAGTCCGTGCTTGTCGGCGAGCGTCGCGCCTGCAAGCTGCATTTTCAGACCGATCGCGTACGAGCTACGGCGAAATTGCGCGACGGTGTTGCCCTTGCGGCGCGCCCAGTCGACGTTGTCGGGCGTCGCGCCGTCGAGCAGGCTGAAGAACAGCGGCTGGCCGAACGTGCGCACGTCGATCGCAGCGGCAATGCCGCGCGCTTTCGCGACTTCGTGCAGATACGCGCCGACTTGCCACGCGCGGTCGGCATCGAAGCGGGGAAACACGAGGGTCTTTTCCTGAATGGCGATGACCTGCAGGTCGTGAGCGATATCCATGGGGTTCAGAACGGGTCGGAGCATCAGAGTCAAAGGGGCCGCCGTCGTGAAGATCCGGCGAGCCGCGTGGAGAATCTGAATTCTAGCGCAGCGTCCGCGCACGGATTTCCAGAGCCTTTCCGATAGGCGATGTCGCGCGGGCAGAGCGAAGCGCAATGAAGCCAATTCTTACATGGCTATTGCGCTGGTCGTCTGGCTGGTCTATAATCTTTTCTTCGACGGACGCGGGGTGGAGCAGTCTGGCAGCTCGTCGGGCTCATAACCCGAAGGTCGTAGGTTCAAATCCTACCCCCGCAACCAACCGAAATCATTGAAGGGTTACAACGCATTGGCGTGTAACCCTTTTTTGTTTTTGTGGCCTTGCTCTGGCGATCCCCTTGACCGTCCCACCCTCAGGCGAAAAAAAAGCGCGTCAACTGAATGACGCGCCAAGCTACGAGGCAATGTACAAGAGAGAAAAGATGACTGCGGTGGACGCGGTGGCCTCGATCGCAACCATCAGGACCGATGCTATCAGCGCATCCAAAAATCGACTGTCAATCAATGTCAGACGCGACGGCGCTCGCCGCCTTGGACGTCGTCTCGCGCAGCCCCTGTCGGCGCCTCAGTAATCCCCCGCCCCGGTGATAAACTCCTATCACCCTTTCTCGTCCCCTTTCCAATGAAATTCTGTTCTGTCTGCGGCCACGGCGTCAGTCTGAGCATTCCGCCGGGCGACAATCGCGAGCGCTTCGTATGCAGCAGTTGCGGCACCGTGCATTATCAGAATCCGCGTAACGTGGTCGGCACCGTTCCGGTGTGGGACGACAAGGTGCTGCTGTGCCGTCGCGCGATCGAGCCGCGCTACGGTTACTGGACACTGCCCGCCGGCTTCATGGAAATGGGAGAAACGACGGCCGAAGCCGCCTCGCGCGAAACGCGCGAGGAGGCCGGCGCCCGCGTCGAGGTGCAGAACCTGTTTTCGCTGCTGAATGTGCCGCACGTGCATCAGGTGCATCTGTTCTACATGGCGCGGCTGCTCGATCTCGACGTCGTCGCCGGCGAGGAGAGTCTCGAAGTGAAGCTGTTCGAGGAGCACGAGATTCCGTGGGACGAGATCGCGTTTCCGACCGTCGGCCAGACGCTGCGCTTTTTTTTCGCCGACCGCGCGGCCGGCAGTTTCGGCCTGCATACCGGCGACATCTTCCGCTCCCTGCGCGAAGGCTGAGCGGCGCGCATGGTTCCCTGGCTCGGAGCTGACGACCCGTTTCCGCCCGTCGAGCGCGCGCTCGGCGCCGCGAGCGGCGCGCCCGGTCTGCTGGCGGCAAGCGGCGATCTGCTGCCGTCGCGCCTCATCGACGCGTATCGGCGCGGCATCTTCCCGTGGTATTCGGACGGCCAGCCGGTGTTGTGGTGGAGCCCCGATCCGCGCATGATCCTGCGCCCCGCCGAGTTCAAGGTGTCGCCATCGCTGCGCAAGACGCTCAAGCGCGTGTTGCGCGAGGACGCGTGGGAAATCCGCGTCGATCACGATTTCGCCGCCGTGATGCGCGCCTGCGCGCAGGCGCCGCGCCACGGGCAGCGCGGCACGTGGATCACCGCCGACGTCGTCGAAGCCTATTCGTCGCTGCACCGCCTGGGCGACGCGCACAGCATCGAAACCTGGCTCGAGGGCAAGCGTGTAGCGGGATTGTATGGCGTGTCGCTCGGGCGGATGTTCTTCGGCGAATCGATGTACACCGACGTCACCGACGGCTCGAAAATGGCGCTGGCCGCGCTGGTCGGCCACTTGCGACGTCACGAAATAGAAATGATAGACTGCCAGCAGAACACGTCGCATCTGGCGTCGCTCGGCGGCCGCGAGATAGCGCGCAAGGCGTTTGTCGCGCATGTTCGCGCGTCTGTCGGCGCGCCGGCCATCCCGTGGCGCTTCGACAAGACCGCCCTGCTCGACATCCTCGCGCGGGCGGCGTAGGAAAAATCAGGCCGAATCCGGTCCGCCGCCCATCGAATAGCGGCATCAACCGCCGGGCGTGCCGGGTTTGCATTACCAGAGACGCTTCGAGAGCTGCCAACGTGACTCATCCCAACGAGCTGCCTCTTTCTCCGCTTTCCGCGCTGCAATTTTATGCAACGGCGCCCTATCCCTGCAGTTACCTCGACGGCCGCATCGCGCGCTCGCAGGTCGCCACACCCAGTCACCTGATCAATTCGGACGTCTACACCGACCTCGTCAAGGCGGGCTTCCGGCGCTCGGGCGTGTTCACGTATCGCCCGTATTGCGACGGCTGCCGCGCGTGCGTGCCGGTGCGCGTGCCGGTCGAGCGTTTTCAGCCGAACCGCACGCAGCGGCGTGTATGGAGAAAGCACGGCGACCTGATTGCGACCGTCGCGCCGCTGCACTACGACGAGGAGCATTACGCGCTGTATATGCGCTACCAGTCGGCGCGCCACGCGGGCGGCGGCATGGATCGCGACAGCCGCGACCAGTACGAGCAGTTCCTGCTGCAAAGCCGGATCAACTCGCGGCTCGTCGAGTTTCGCGAGCCGGCGCCGCTGCAGCCTGACGGGCGACCTGACGCGCGGGGCGCGCTGCGCATGATCAGCATGATCGATATCCTCGGCGACGGGTTGTCGTCGGTGTACACGTTCTTCGAGCCGAGCCTGCCGCACGCGAGCTTCGGCACCTACAACATCTTCTGGCAGATCGAGCAGGCGCGCAGCCTGAACCTGCCGTACGTGTATCTCGGCTACTGGATTCGCGAAAGCCCGAAAATGGCGTACAAGGCGAATTTCCGGCCGCTCGAAGGCTTGATCGACGGCGCGTGGCGCGTGCTCGATCCGGCCAGCATCGAGCTGCCGCCGGTCGATTTCGCGATGCATGGACGACGCGGGCCGCTCAGGCCGTAGTCGAGGCGCCGTCCGTCGAGTCGTTGCCGGGTCCTGCTCGTCGCCGGCAACGCCCCACCGGTCTCATCAAAGCCCAAAGCCGGTAAAATAGCGGGTTCCCATTTTCCGGCCGTCCGGCTTCATCCCGTGCTCAGCTCCCTTTATCCGCTCGTTCGCGCCCAACTCTTTCGCATGGACGCGGAAGACGCTCACCATCTGACTTTGCGCATGCTCGGCGCCGCAGGTCGCACCGGCCTCGCCGGCGCGCTCGCGGCGCGCGTGCCGGATTCGCCGCGCACCCTGATGGGCCTGACGTTCCGAAACCCGGTCGGACTCGCGGCGGGCCTCGACAAAGACGGCGCGTGCATCGACGGTCTGGCGGCGCTCGGCT
Organism: Paraburkholderia sp. CI3; assembly: GCF_050436505.1. Taxonomy (NCBI): domain Bacteria; kingdom Pseudomonadati; phylum Pseudomonadota; class Betaproteobacteria; order Burkholderiales; family Burkholderiaceae; genus Paraburkholderia; species Paraburkholderia sp. CI3. Next base: position 540,775 of record NZ_JBNDMI010000004.1, on the reverse strand, counting down.
TCGGCTTCATCGAAGTGGGCACCGTGACACCGCGCGCGCAGCCGGGCAATCCGCGTCCGCGCATGTTCCGGCTGCCGCAGGCGAACGCAGTGATCAACCGGATGGGCTTCAACAACGCCGGCGTCGACCAGTTCGTGAAGAACGTCCAGGCCGCGCGCTATAGCGGCATCCTCGGTCTTAACATCGGCAAGAACGCCGACACGCCGATCGAGCGCGCCGCTGAAGACTATCTGTACTGCCTCGAGCGCGTGTACCCGTTCGCGAGCTACGTGACGGTCAACATCTCGTCGCCGAATACGAAGAACCTGCGCCAGCTGCAGGGCGCCGACGAACTCGACGCGCTGCTCGCCGCGCTGAAGGACAAGCAGCAAAGACTCGCCGACATGCACGGCAAGCTCGTGCCGCTCGCACTGAAGATCGCGCCCGACCTCGACGACGAGCAGGTCAAGTCGATCGCCGACACCTTGCTGCGCCACAAATTCGAAGGCGTCATCGCGACCAACACTACGCTGTCGCGCACCGCCGTCGCCGGCATGCAGCATGCTGGCGAAGCCGGCGGCCTGTCGGGCAAGCCGGTGTTCGACGCGTCGAACGAGGTGATCCGCAAGCTGCGCGCCGAAGTCGGCGAGGCCGTGCCGATCATCGGCGTCGGCGGCATTTTCTCGGGCGACGATGCGCGCGCGAAGCTCGCGGCCGGCGCGTCGCTGGTGCAGCTTTATACGGGTTTCATCTACCGCGGTCCGGCGCTCGTCGCCGAATGCGCGCAGGCGTTGCGCTAGGCATCCGCGCCGCCGCATATAGACATAAACAAACGGTATTTAGGTTGCGATAGGCTCGTTTGCTATGCTCTCGACCGTCAAAACATCAGACGTACAAGGAACACGATGAAATTCGGCCTGCTGAAGAAGCTCCTCGCCACCGCGCTGATCGGCGCGTCGCTGAGCGCCGTTACCGCGCACGCGGAAGACCTGCTCGACCAGGTCAAGCAGCGCGGCACGCTGCGTATCGGTCTCGAAGGCACCTTCCCGCCGTTCAACTCGAAAGCGCCGTCGGGCGAGCTGGTCGGCTATGACGTCGACATCGCCAAGGCCGTCGCGGCCAGGCTCGGCGTGAAGCCCGAGTTCGTCACGACCGAGTGGAGCGGCATCATCGCCGGTCTGCAGGCGGGCAAGTTCGATGTGATCGTCAACCAGGTCGGCATCACCGACGCGCGCAAGCAGACGCTCGACTTCTCGCCGGCGTACACGTACTCGGCGGCGCAACTGATCCAGCGCAAGAACGACACGCGCCAGTTCACCTCGCTCGAAGACCTGAAGGGCAAGAAGCTCGGCGTCGGTCTCGGCACGAACTACATGGACATGGCGAAGGCAGTGCCGGGCATCGACGTGAAGACCTACCCGGGCGCACCCGAATACCTGCGTGATCTGGCCGCCGGCCGGCTCGACGCGGCGTTGAACGACCGTCTGATGCTCGCGTACCTGCTGAAGAACTCGAACCTGCCGCTGCGCACCGGCGCGAACGTCGGCCCGGGCAACCCGTCGGGCATTCCGTTCAGAAAGGGCAACCCGAAGTTCGCGCAGGCGATCGACGACGCAATGACCCAGCTCGAAGCGGACGGCACCTTCACGAAGATCTCGGACAAGTGGTTCGGCATCGACGTCAGCAAGCCGATCAAGTAACACGCGTGGAGTCGAACGAAGGGCGGCATCGATCACGATGCCGCCCTTCGCGCTTTTGCGGCCCACTCGAGCTGCGGGAGCCCAACCGCGTCGCGTATACCCCAAGCCGCATCGCGCGACCCGCGCCTGAACGCGCGCCAAAGTTTATGATGTGCGCTTTGTGCGTCAATAAGAACAATGCCCATGTCCATCACATCCCTGCTGCTCCAATCGCTGCCGGTGCTCGCACAAGGCGCGCTGCTGACGATCAAGTTCGCGATCCTGTCGATGATCTTCGGCCTGATCGGCGGCGCCGTGCTCGCGCTGATGGGCATCAGCCACAGCCGTCCGCTGAACTGGATCGCGCGCGTCTATGTGAGCGTGATGCGCGGCACGCCGCTGCTCGTGCAGATCTTCGTGATTTATTACGGTCTGCCGAGCTTCGGCATTTCGCTCGATCCGACGCCGGCCGGCGTGATCGCGCTGTCGGCGAACGTCGCCGCGTATCTGTCCGAGAGCATGCGCGGCGCGATTCTGGGCATCCACCAGGGCCAGTGGCTCGCCTCGTACAGCCTCGGGCTGTCGCGGCGTCAGACGCTGCGCTACGTGATCGCGCCGCAGGCGCTGCGCATCGCGGTGCCGAGTCTGTCGAACAGCCTGATCAGCCTGATCAAGGACACCTCGCTCGTGTCCGTCATCACGGTGACCGAGTTGCTGCGCAGCGCGCAGGAAATCATCGCGTCGACCTACCAGCCGCTGCCGCTTTATCTTGCGGCCGCGGCCGTGTACTGGGTGCTGTGTCAGGTGCTCGAGTGGGCGCAGCGCTGGTACGAGCGGCGGCTGTCGCTGCCCACGCGGCACTGAGCGCCGCCCGCACCTTTTCGTTGCCCGCAGCGGCTCATTCCCCAGCGAACTTGAGCCCCAACGCCGCGCGCGCCGCGTCGGCCATCGCGATCATCTGTCGCGACGTGTCGTGCGGCATCAGCGGACTCTCCAGCACACCCGCGCGGATCAGCTCGCAAAAGTGCGCGGTCTCGTAGTTCAAGCCGCCGCCTTCGAACGGTTCGTCGAGTTCGACGACGCGGCCATCCGCGTAACGGATCGTCGCGCGCGACGGGTTCCACCACGGCTCGTGCAGCGTCACGTGACCGCCTTGGGCCATCAGCAGCGCATCGCCCTTGCCATGCAGATCGAGCCCGCAGAATAGCTGCGCGATACCACCGCGCTCGTGCTGGCTGTTCAGACTCGCGAACGTATCGACGCCGGTCGCGCCAAGCCGGCCGAAGGTCTGCACGTCGCGTGGCGCGCCGAGCCAGTCGACCGCGAGAAACATCTCGTAGATGCCGATATCGAGCAGCGCGCCGCCCGCATGCTCGAACGACAGCGACGGATGATCGGCCGGCACGCCCGGCACCGAGCAGCCCGCGCGCACGAGCCCGACCTCGCCGATCGGCTCGGTCGCGAGGTGCTGGCGCAACCTTCTGTAGAGCGGATAGAACGGCGGCTTCATCGCTTCCATGAAGAGCCGTTGCGAAGCGCGCGCGGTGTCGAGCACGCGCTCGAGCTGCGGACGATTGATACACGCGGGCTTCTCGCACAGCACGTGCAGCCCCGCTTGCAACGCGGCGATCGCATAGTCGGCGTGACTGTCCTGCAGCGTCGCGATATAGAGCGCGTCGATGCCGCGCGCGAGCAGAGTGTCGAAACTGTCGCAGACGGCGCCGCCGAATTCATCGGCGAACGCCTGGACCGGTTCCACGCGACGCGACCACAGCGCCGCGAGCCGCGTCCGCGGCACGACCGCGAGCCCTTGCGCGAAGCGGCGCGCAATCCGGCCGGTGCCGACGATCCCCCAGCGGATCTCGCGCGATGAAGTGGTGTCCTGCGCTGCCCGATCGGTCGGTTGGGTGGTGGCTGCGTGCGGTGCCGCTGTCGTATCTGTCATCGTGTGTGCAAAGGTCCATGCGGTTCGGAACAGCCGCTATTGTCACCGATGCCGCTTGCGAACGCGGCGAACCCGGCCAATCGAACCATGCGGCATCACTGCCGCGCACCGACCTTCGACACCCCACCCCGCCGCTCCCGCGGCCGGACGTTCACAGATACGCTCAGCCCGCGCTCGCAATCACGCTCAAACCCGCGCTGGCGGCTCCGAGGAAAACCGCCCGCCGACCTCCTCGGCCGCGTAATCGATCATCGCGAGCGCAGCGATCTCGGCCTCCTTCGGATCGCGCCGCTCGATCGCTTCGATGACGCGCTGATGCGATGCGATCGCACTCTCCCACAGCCCTTCCCGGTCGTGCACGATCGGATTGAGGGTCGACAGCGCGCCGCGAATGATCGCCGCCATCTGCTTGAAGAACTGGTTGCCGCTCGCGATCACGATGCGCGTATGGAACAGCTCGTCGGCTTCCTGATAGCCGGCCTCGCCCGGACGGATCATGCGAAACGCCTCGAACGCCTCGCGAATCGCCGCGACTTCCGCGGCACTGCCGCGCGCGGCCGCCTGCGCCGACGCGCGCGGTTCGATCAGCATGCGAAACTCGATCACGTCACGCAGAAACATCGGATCGGGCTTCGCGCGGAAACGCCAATTGACGACGTCCTCGTCGATCATGCGCCAGTCGCTCATCGGCCGGATGCGCGTGCCGATCTTCGGCCGCACGTCGAGCATGTCGCGCGCGAGCAGCATCGATAGCGCCTCGCGCATCACGGTGCGGCTCACATCGAATTCCTTCGACAGCACATCCTGCGGCGGCAGAATCGCGCCGTATTTTTCCTCGACGATGCCGCTGACGAGCCCGTCCATGACTTTGCTCACCAACGAGCGATCCTTGTTTGCGTGTTCCATGACATATCCCCGAAGCGGTGTTGACCCCGCGTGGCCTGTTGATTGAAGGGCCCGTACGTATCTGTTATGCCAATAGAATCGTTTTTCGATACGTTGCAAGCTTCGAAACGGATGCGCCAGTGGGACACTTCCTGACAGGGTTATCCCTCTGAAGATTTGTTTCGTTCGTGTAACGCCATCTGTTTCGTCAGGCACAAAGCTCGCTCGTCAAGCGTGCCTGCGTTGTGGGGATTGATTTGTGCGCATTCGCACGTTGGCGTGATGAAATTGTCTGATTTGCGCAGACGTGGTCGGACGCCTGCGTGTTCCGGCGAACAAAGGTGTCGTGCGAAGCGCAAGCGGCGCAGCTGGGTCCGCGGAGTGCTGACGCCGAACAGCTCGGTGTCCATCAGCCGTGCAAGCGCACGATGTCGTCTTCGCCGGGATCGCCGCCCGAATGCACCTCGATGATTTCCAGCGGCGGCTTGCCAGCATTTTCGAGCCGATGCCTGACGCCCAGCGGAATCAACGTCGACTGATTCTCCGACAGCAGGAAGCGCTCGTCGCCGTCCTTGCTCGACGCGTCCCACACCGAGTCCCAGGCGCCGAGGTCCGACCAGCCCGCGTCGAGCGGCACCGTCACGCCGACGAGACGCGCGTCGCTGCCCATGCGCTCCATCACCGCATAGTCGACTGAGTCGGACGGACACGCGGCGAACGCGTCGCGCGCGAGATGCAGCGCGCCGGCATCGTCGATGCTCGCGCCTGCGAATGCGTCCTTGCAGGCCGCCGCGATCAGCGGACGGCACAGGCCGATCGCGTCGAGCCACACCGACGCGCGCACCACGAACATGCCACTGTTCCACCAGTACTCGCCCGACGCGAAGTAGCGCTCGGCCAGCTCGGCATCGGGCTTCTCGACGAAGCGCTCGATCGTCCGCGCGCCCCGGTTTCCCAAGGCCGCGGCGGTGCGGATATAGCTGTAGCCGGTCGCCGCGCGCTGCGGCGGCACGCCGAGCGTGACGATCGTGCCCCGCGAAGCATGCGCGAGCGCTTCGTTGAGCGCCGCGCCGAACGCCGCTTGATCGACGATCGGATGATCGGCGGGCAGCGCGACCAGGATCGGATCGTCGCCGGCCGCGGCCGACGAGCGCGCGGCGAGCGCCGCGACGGTCAGCGCCGGAGCGGTGTTGCGCGCCATCGGTTCGAGCAGTATGCGCACCGGCTTGCGGTACTGCTCGACGCGCTCGAGCGTCGGCAGCCGCAGTTCCTCGCAGCAGACCACCAGCGGCGCGGCGGGCGGCGTGGTGCGGGCCGCGTCGGGCGCGGCCGGGACGAACGCGTCGTCGAGCCGGCGCAGCGTCGCTTCGAGCAGCGACTGGTCGCCCATCAGCCCGATCCGCTGCTTCGGATTGCGTTCGCGCGACAGCGTCCACAGCCTCGCACCGGAGCCGCTCGCGAGAATCACCGGTTGCACGGTCAGTTCGCGCAGCGCGGCGGCGGTCCCGGCCTGCGGCGCGGGCGGATTACCTGGTTCTACCATTCGATTCATTTGCGATCCTGTCGAATCCAGATCCTGTTCACGGGCCGGCATGACGCCAGCAAGTGCCTCGTGGTCGCACGCGCGTTCAGTCGTATGCGCGCGACACACACTGCGGCCTGGGCGGCCCTGTCTGTCCGCGGCTCCCTATGCTTCTCCGAACGGACGCAACGCCCCCGCGGCGCGATGTTCATCGTGCCTGTGCAGCTCGCCGTCGAGCGCCGCGCTGTCGGGCTGACGCAGCTTCGTGAAGCCGCCGCGATAGACGTTCTCGACGTACGACATGATGTTTTCCTGCGCCACCGACGACAGGATCGCGTGATCGGTGTGCTTGCAGAAGGCCACGTGAATGCGCGTGAAGCGCGCGAGCCGCGCGCCGCGCACGCCGAAGTAGCGCTCGAGCTCCTCGACGCCTTCGTCCAGCACACCGAACACCAGGTGCGTGTCGACGCCCCGTGCTTCGAGGTTCGCGAACAGATGCCGCTCGTCACGCGCGCCGAATTCGAGGCCACACAGTTGCTCGATCCGGTCGGCCAGCGTTTCGCCGGTCCGCGCGAGCTGGCGTACCACCAGCTCGCGCACGAGGCCCCAGCCGCCCGTCTCGCCCTTGAGCACGCGCAGCCATTTGCCCGGCTGCTTCATCGAGCGCATGTAGTTGCGCGTCGAGCCGAACGCGGACACCGGGATCATCGGCTTGCCGTGTTCGTCGCAGACGTTATGCCATCTGAACTTCTGTACGTTGACGATCACCGCGCCCACCACCGCCGCTTCGCGCGTCGCCGCATGCAGGCCGGTGTAGGCGCCCGAGCAGATGCCGAGCAGCAGCGCGCCCGCATGACCGCGCGCGGCAAGCCAGCGCGCCGCGTACGCGGCGTCGCCGGCACTCGACTGAGAGTACAGCGCGTCGAGGCTCAACGTGTCGCACGACGGCATGCTGTCGCCGACACCACCGACGTCGATGCGCAGCGACGCGATCCCCTGGCGTGCGAGACGCCGCGCGAAATGTACGCCGAAACGCCCATTGCCGATCCGCGACACCGCGCCGGTATTGAGCAGCAGCACCGCCGGGGCGCGCGCCGCCGCGGCGCCGTCGGGCCGGCAGTAGATGCCGAACACCTTGCCCTCGTTCAGCCACACCGGCGTCTCGTGCAGCCTCGGCGCGACATAGTGGCCGCCCGCCGGCTCTTCGCCTCGCTCGGGCACGCGCGCCACCGTTTGGGCCGTTTGCGCGCTCCCCGCCAGCAGCCAGTTCTCGATGGTCTCGAACGCGGCGTGCGGTATTTCGCTTTCGAGCGGTTCCATCATGAAGCGGCTGTATTCGTCGAACGGGTGACGCTCGAGCTCGACGCCATGTTCGCTGTAATGCGCCGCGAGCGCACCGGCGCGCGCCGGGTTCAGTGAATCGAGCAACAGCACGCGCGCGGCCGGCCGGCTCGTCTCGCGATACAGATCCGCCACGAGCAGGCTTTGCAGCGTGTCGCGATACATGCGAAAGCCATACGCTTCGACGAACTCGTCGGTATCGGGCTCGACCACGCAATCCATCGCGGCCGGATCGTTCAACCACTGCCGGTAATGCGCGCGCAATTCGCGCTGGTAAGTCTTGCCCGACAGCACCGGCGACATCAGCACGAGACCGTGCACATCCCCAAGTTCCTGCGCGGCAAGCGCGGCCAGCATGCCGCCGAGACGCAGACCGCACACGCTGACACGCTCGACGCCGGTCGCCTCGCGCAGCTGCGCGACCGCCTGCTTCACGCTGTCGATCCATGCGCGCCACAGGCCGGCGTCGGTCGGGTCGCCGGCTGAATCGCCGGTCGCCGGGTAGTCGAAGCGCAGCACCGGCATGCCGCGCGCGGCGAGGCGCTCGGCGAGCCGGCGCATGCCGCGATACGTGCACAGCGTGTCGTAGCCAAACGGGGAACACATCACAACGCCATCCGGGCCGTTGGCTGGATGCAACCAGCCGAATTTGCCGTCGAAGACGATGGGTCTCACGGTCCGCTCCTTACGATTTCTTCCTTTCAAGTGATTACAACAAAGGTGCTCTCGCGCATATGTGCGTCGCGCCACATTAGTTTGGGTTCCGAATCGCGCTGCGCTGGCGTGTGTCGATGAGCGTGCTGTGCAGTGCAGCATGCCCTGCACGTGGACCGACGCGCGGCGGATCGCGTCGGTCATGCGCTATGGTCGATGCCCGCGACTGCGTGCAGCGTGCCGCGAGCATTACGTGATGGAGACGGCGCGGGCGCGCTTAGGAATGCTCCGCAATGCGGTGCGCGCGGCCGGCTCGTGGCCAACCACCGCGCTACCCTATGACCTTTGCCATTTAACCCCCTCCCGATCGCGGCTATCTGTACGGCCACCCACACAGTCACGCGGCGCCCGGGGGCAAGATGCAAGACCTGCGAAAAGTTGATGCCGCCGCGTGTTTCCGCGCGGCCCTTCTCACCGGCCCGGCAATGGAACATGGAACGAAGCATCGTCAGGAACATCTTCATCAACTTTGCCGGCGCCGTCGCGCCGACCTTCGTTTCCCTCGTGACCGTGCCCACCTACATTCATCTGCTGGGCGCCGAGCGTTACGGGGTGATCAATCTGGTGTGGGCGCTGATCGGCTACTTCAGCGTCCTCGATCTGGGCACCAGTCTGGCGACCGAAAACCAGATCGCCAAAGCTCGCGCGGCCAGCGACGATTCGATCGAACCGATCTTCTGGAGTGCGTGGTTCATGAATCTCGGTACCGGCATCATCGGCGGCGCGCTGATTTATGCCGGAGCCATCGTCTACATCACCTACGGCGTGAAAATCGAGCCGACGTTCCAGCATGAAGTGATGGCGAGCCTGCCGTGGATCGCGCTCGCTGTGCCGATCGCGAACGTGACGTGGGTGTTCGCGGGCGCGATTACCGGCGTCGAGTGCTTCACGAGCTACAACATCAACCAGACGCTCGGCACCGCGCTGTTCCAGTTGCTGCCGATTGCGGCGGTCCTCTGCTTTTCGCCGTCACTCGCGATCGCGATTCCAGCCGCCGTGATCGCGCGTTTCGTCGGCGGCCTGATGCTGGGCGTGGCCGCCATTCGAGCGCTCGGCATTCGCCGTATGCGGATGCCGCAATGGCGCTTGATGATCGGGCTGTTCCGCAACGGCCGCTGGCTGCTGATGTTTTCCGGCGCCAACATGATCGCGTCGACGCTCGACCGCGTGTTCATCGGCGGACTGCTCGGCGCGCGCTTCGTCACTTACTACGCGACGCCGCAAAACCTGATCAATCGATTGAACCTGCTGCCGCTCGCGATGGTGCGCACCCTGTTTCCGCGACTGTCGGCGGCGTCGCGCGAGGATGCGGATGCGCTCGCGCACAACGCGCTCGCGTTTCTCAATGGAGCATTTACGCCATGCGTGATCATGGCGCTGTTCGCCCTGAAGCCGTTTTTGCTGCTGTGGCTCGGACCGCAGCTCGCCGCCGCGGCGCCGGTCGCGAGCGTGCTGATCCTCGGCGTGTGGCTGAGCGGCCAGTCGAGCATCCTCGGCAGCCTGTTGCAGGCGCAGACCCATCCCGTGGCAGTGGCGAGCGTCAGCTGGCTTCAGTTGCCGTTCTTTACCGGCGCGTTATGGTGCGGCATCCACTGGTTCGGCATCATGGGCGCGGCGGTCGTCGTCGTGCTGAAGGCGCTGCTCGATTACTCGGTGTTGCTCGCGTTCTCACGGCTGCATGCATGGACGATCGTGCGCAACATGCTCGCGCATCTCGCGTTTCTGCTCGTCGCGCTCGCGCTCGCGGATTCGATCAGCGCGTTGCTGCTGGCGATCGTCGTCGCGCTCGCGTTGAGCGCGGCGAACTTCGGCATGTCGCTGCGCGGGTCGAGCGAGTTGCGCGACGCGCTTTACAGGCTCTGGCTGCGTTGCGCGCCGTCGTCCGGACGGGCACAAGGCTGAGTCCCGGCGCGCGCAATCAATGACGCCGGTCCACCGCTGGTTCACGGTCGGTGGACCTGAATGCCAAGGCTGAAAACACGTACCCAGCCGACGCGGCATCACAACAGTTCGAACGTATTGACGAACGATGCGCCGTCGCGCTCGCGGCGCCTCAGACCGAAGCGCGCCTGAGCGCCGCGCACCTGACGCGTGAGACCGATGAACGGCATACCGTGTTCGAGGTACGGTCCCTCCGTCTTGCGAAAGCCGAACTGCTCGTAGAACCCGCGCAAGCCAAGCGGTGCGCTCACGCGCGTGGCGCGGCCCGGCCAGCGTTGGGCGACCGCTTCGAGCACACGCTCGATCAGCATCTCGGCGGTGCCGTCGCCGCGCCGCAGCGGACTCGTCAGCACCTTGTCGATCGTCACTTCCGGATCTTCGGAATCGCCGGGCTGCACCCGCGCATAGGCGAGCACCGGCATCGGCCGCGCCATGTCTTCGACCGCGAACACATGCAAGGCCTGCTCGTCGCGACCGTCCGCGTCGAGGCACACATGCGACTGCTCGACGACGAATACCGCACTGCGGGCACGCAGCACGACATACAACTCACGTGCAGATAGCTGATCGAACTCCAGCGTTTTCCAGTTCATCACGCCCCCGGCTGTCAAAATTTTCGGCGGGTCCGGCGATGCCTGCCGTGCGCGACGGCGGGCCGATCCATGACGGTCCCTCATCATCGACTACACGGTAACGTGCGCGAAAGATGTGCTTCCGTGCGCCATCGCACTGACGCTCGGGGTTGACGAATCTTAAATACGAGCCAACGAAGCGCAGTCTTGCCACGTGCGCCCGGTATCGCGGATGGCTTCACGCAGGCCCGCCTGCAACACCGCACTGCACCATCGCGAACGCACGCCGCGGTCTTCGCACCGCACGAACCTGCACACGAAAATCAGGTGCCGACGTCATTCGACCTCGGCACCGATCGGCAGACCTTTGACCATAAGGGGAGCACTGCATGAAAACTGCATTGAGACGCATCCTTTCCGAATCCGCACGCCTGGATGTCCCGGTGGAAAGCCTCGCCGACGACGCCGACCTCTATGCTGCCGGACTCTCATCGCTCGCGACCGTGCATCTGATGCTTGCCATGGAAGACGAATTCAACGTCGAAATTCCTGACCGTATGCTGACGCGCCGCCTGTTCTCGAGCATCGACTCGATGGCCGCCGCGATGACGGAGTTGCAGCAGGCCAAGGCGGCGGCATGAGTGCGCCGCTGCTGGGTCAGGCCGCCGCAGCGGCCTGCGGGGCGGCCTCGAACTCGACTACTGACGCCCGGACCGGCGCTGGCCAGGGCGCTGCCACCGGGGCGCTGAGCGCGCTCGATACCGGTCCCGAATGGCGTGCTGCAGCGCATCGTTGCGCGGCGATCGCCGCGCAGTACGCGGACGCCGTGGACCGCGAGGCGCGCTTTCCGGTCGAGGCGTTCGACGCGCTCAAGGCCGAGCGTTTGCTGTCGGCGATGGTGCCGACCGCTTTCGGCGGCGCGGGCCTGTCGCTTGCCGATATCGGTGCGATCTGCGAAACGCTGGCGCAGGGCTGCGCATCGACCGCGATGATCTATGCGATGCATCAGATCCAGGTCGCGTGCATCGACTCTCATCGCGGCGCCTCCGCCTGGCAAGCGAGCCTGCTTGCACAACTGGCCGAGCAGCAATGGCTGCTCGCGTCGGCGACGTCGGAAGAGACGATCGGCGGCAACATGCGCACAAGCGCGTGCTCGGTGGAGCTCGTTGGCGCGCGTTTTCGGATCGAAAAGCTCGCACCGACGATCTCGTACGGCGCGTACGCCGACGGCATCCTCGTGACCGCGCGGCGCACCGCCGACGCGGCCGCGTCCGACCAGGTGCTGATCGTCGCGCTGCGCGCCGATACGCAGCTCGAGCGGCGTGGCGGCTGGGACGCGATGGGCATGCGCGGCACCTGCAGCGAGGGCTTCCGGCTCGTCGCGACGGGACTGGCCGAACAGATCCTCGCGACGCCGTTCGCCGACATCGCCGATCAGACCATGCTGCCCGTGTCGCACACGCTGTGGGCGTCGGTATGGACCGGCATCGCCGTCGACGCGGTCAATCGCGCGAAAGCGTTCTTCCGCGCGCAGGCGCGCGCGAAGCCCGGCACGATGCCGCCGGCGGGCCTGCGGCTCGCCGAAGCGGTCGGGCTGCTGCAGATGATGCAGGCGCGTCTATCGGTCGCGCTGGAGGCCGCGCGCGCCGCGCATCAGGCACGCGAGGGCGCGACCCAGGCGGACGCCCCGCTCGCGGCGCTGCTCGGTTTCGCATCGGACATGAACACGCTGAAGACCAGCATTTCGACCACCGCGCTGCAGGTGGTACAGGAAGTGCTGATGATCTGCGGCATGGCGGGCTACAAGAACGGCACGCCCTATAGCGTCGGCCGCCATCTGCGCGACCTGCACTCGGCGCCCTTGATGATCAATAACGACCGTATCGCGCAGAACACCGCGAGTCTGCTGCTCGCGCAACGTCCTGCCGCGCCGGGGAGACCCTGAATGAAGCTGATGACCGATACCGCCGCTATCGCCGCGGCCGCCGCCGCCGCGGACGTGGGGCCTTCGCTCACGCTGCGCGACGAGATGCTGGCCGCCGGCCTGCTGATCGATACCGGTGAAAACGGACTGTATGGCCGCAGCCAGGTTTTCGAGGACGTGATCGAGCGACTGAACCTCGCGATTACGCAGTTGGGTAAAGATCAGCAAGCCGAAGTATTGCGCTTTCCGCCCGCGATGCGCCGCACCGACTTCGAGGATAGCGAATACCTGAAAAGCTTTCCGAATCTCGCGGGCACCATCCATTCATTTCGCGGCGACGACATGGGCCACCACCGTCTGCTGCGCGCGCTCGACGATGCGATGGCCGACAGCGACGACGACCGCGGCGACGCGTGGCTCGCGCAACAGAAACCGACGCGCGTCGTGCTGACGCCGGCCGCCTGCTATCCGATCTATCCGGTGATGGCGCGGCGCGGCGCGCTGCCCGCCGACGGCCGCACCGTCGACGTGCTGTCGTACTGCTTCCGTCATGAGCCGTCGCTCGATCCGGGCCGCATGCAGATGTTCCGTCAACGGGAATACGTGCGTCTCGGCAGCCCCGAGCAGGTGATGGCGTTCCGGCAGATGTGGATCGAGCGCGGCTCGCTGCTTGTGAAGCTGCTAGGCTTGCCGGTCGAAGTCGATCTCGCGAACGATCCGTTCTTCGGCCGCGGCGGCAAGATCGTCGCCGATAGTCAGCGCGCGCAGGCGCTCAAGTTCGAGTTGCTGATCGCGGTCGCCGATCCGCGCGGCAAGACGGCCTGCCTGTCGTTCAACTATCACATGGACCACTTCGGCGCGATCTGGAAGATCACCTGCGAAGACGGCGCGACCGCGCATACGGGCTGTGTCGGCTTCGGCATGGAACGCATCACGCTCGCGCTATTCCGTCATCATGGGCTCGACGTCGACGCGTGGCCCGACGACGTGCGCGCGCTGCTGTGGGGCGATACCGAGACCCGCGTCGCGGATGCGCTGCAGGCGGCGCAATCTACGCAAACCGCGACCCTCGCCGGGGAGCGCGCATGAATCCATCGCCAACTTCGACGCTTGCCGGCGCGCTCGCCAACTCGTCGTTGCCGCGGCGCGCAGGCGATCCGCCGACGCATCAGCAGACCCACGCGTTGCCCGATGCCGGCACGCAGTTGCGCGAGCACGTAGCGCACGCGCTGCATCAGGGCGAACGCGTGTGGCAGGAGACCAACTGCTATGTCGATCTGTGGATCGAGCTGCTGCACGGCTTCGGGCTCGATCCGCGCGCGGCGCTCGCGTTCACGGTCACGCAGGATTTCGAAGGCGATCAGTTCACGTTCTTCAAGTTTCCGCTCGACGATCTCGAACGTCTGTATGGCACCCAGGTGCAGGAGCTCGCGATCTACGACTCGCTCGAAGAACGCGTGCTCGCGCAGACGCTGCGCGGCCACACCGTGCTCGTCGAGGTCGACGGCTACTACCTCCCCGATACGCGCGCGACCTCGTATCGCCGCGAGCATCCGAAGACCACGATCGGCATCGACTTCGTCGATACCGCCGCGCGCCGCCTCGGCTATTTCCACAACACCGGCTACCACCGGCTCGAGGGCGACGACTACGACGGCGTGTTTCGCAAGCTTCCGCATTTCACCGCGCAGCCCGATCTGCTGTTTCCCTACGTCGAGTTCGCCAAGCAGGCGCGGCCCGCGCTCGAAGGCACCGCGCTCGCGGAGGCGTCGGCGGAACTGCTGTGCGCGCATCTGGAACGGCGTCCGTTGACCAATCCGATTTCGCAATGGCGTGCCGCGTTTCCCGCGCATCTCGATACGCTGTTCGAGCGCGACGAGGCGTACTTCCATCTGTACTCGTTCAATCTGATGCGGCAGCTCGGCGCGAACTTCGAGTTCCTGTCGAAGTATCTGCAGTGGCTGTTCGCGCAAGGCTTCGAGATCCCGCCGACGATACCGGCCGCCGCGCAACGCATCGCGTCGGAGTCGATGGTGATGCAGTTCCGGCTCATTCGCGCGATCGCGCGCGGCCGTCGCGATACCTGCGAAGACTGCTTCGACGTGCTTGAAAGCGCTTATGAAAAAACGCTGCCACCGCTGGCCGCTCTGGTGCGCTAATACGGTGATGCGTTGTTGCGCGCACTTCGTGCCGCGCGGTTTTTCCGGGAATTGACCGTGGATGTGTCGACACTCGATCCGCCCGCTGACGAGGGCGATGCTGGCCGTGCGCGCACGACCGGCGCGATCGCGCAAGCGCATCATGCAGGCACTGCCCGCGCCGCGCCCTCGCTATGGCCGCAACGGCTCGACACCGGCTGGGCCTGTCTGAGCACCCCGCCGCACGCCTATGAGTCGCCGGCCGATCTGCCCGCGCAAGGCTGGCTCGCCGCGCAGGTGCCCGGCACCGTCGCGAGCGCGCGGCTCGCCGCCGGTCTGCTCGATGTCGATCACCCCCCACCGCTCGCATTTGACGATCACTGGTATCGCGTCACGCTGATCGGTACGGGGCGGCGCCGCTTGCGTTTTCATGGACTCGCGACGCTCGCGCAAGTGTGGCTCGACGATGTGAAGCGGCTCGAGTCCGCATCGATGTTCATCGCCCATGATCTGGATATCGACCTGGACGGCCGCGCGACGCTCGTGCTGTGCTTTCGCTCGCTGACGCCAGCGTTGGCGGCCAAACGCTCGCGTGCGCGCTGGCGGCCGCGGCTCGTGTCGCCGCCGACGCTTCGCAGCGTGCGCACCACGCTGCTCGGCCACATGCCCGGCTGGTGTCCGTCGATTCAGACGGTCGGCCCGTGGCGTCCGATCGAAATACTCGGCGACGCGCCGCACGCATTCGACACGATTGATCTGACCAGCCGGCTCGAGCAAGAGGATGGGGTTGTTTCGTTGACTTTACGTTTCGTACGCCCCCACGACGTCGCGGCCTGCCGCGCGACACTTTCTTGCGGCGACCATGTTTCGTCTTTGCAATGGCACGATGCATATACACTCACCGGCGACGTGCGCGTGCCCCACGCGAAACGCTGGTGGCCGCATACGCATGGAGAGCCCACTTTATATCCTCTGACGTTGCAGCTCATCGACGACAACGTAATCTCTCAGTCCCTGGGCTCGATCGGCTTTCGTCGTATCGAAGTGGACCGCGGCGCCGATGCTGCGGGTTTCGCCTTGCGCGTGAACGAAGTGCCCGTATTTTGTCGCGGCGCGTGCTGGACCAGCGCCGATCTCGTCACGCTAGCAGGCACCGAAACGCAATTGCGCCATACGTTCGAGCTCGCGCGCGCCGCCGGCATGAACATGCTGCGCGTCGGCGGCACGATGCTCTATGAGTCCGATCTGTTTTATGCGCTCGCCGACGAGTACGGCCTGTTGATCTGGCAGGACTTCGCGCTGGCGAATTTCGACTACCCGAACGATGCAGCGTTCAGCGCATTGATCGAGCGCGAAGCGAGCCAGTTCCTGAGCCGCACGCGTCGCTTTGCCTCGCTCGCGGTGCTGTGCGGCGGCAGCGAGGTCGACCAGCAGGCGGCGATGTTCGGACTGCCCGCGGCGCAGCGAGCGCAAGCGTTGTTTACCGAGCTGCTGCCTGCGCTCGTCGCGCGCGATCGCGAGGACGTGCCCTATGTCAGCAATTCGCCATCGGGCGGCGCGTGGCCGTTTTCGACTAACGAGGGCGTCACGCACTACTACGGCGTCGGCGCGTATCAGCGCCCGCTTGCCGACGTGCGCCGCGCGCAGGTGCGCTTCGCGGCCGAATGCCTGGCATTCGCCAACGTCCCCGACGAGGCGACGCTGCACGACGCGCTTGGCACGATCCACACGCACGATCCGCGCTGGAAAGCCGCAGTGCCGCGCGATCCTGGCGCAGGCTGGGATTTCGACGACGTGCGCGATCATTATTTGCAGGCGCTTTACGGCGTCGAGCCGGCGCGCTTGCGCTATGAAGATGCGGCGCGTTATCTGGATCTGTCGCGCGCGGTGGTTGCCGAGCTGATCGGCGACGTGTTCGCCGAGTGGCGGCGCGCGGGCTCGTCGTGCGGCGGCGGCCTCGTGTGGCAGTTGCAGGATCTGCGCGCGGGCGCGGGCTGGGGCGTGATCGACGCGACGGGACGGCCGAAAAGCGCGTTCCACGGCTTCGCGCAGACACTGCAGCCATTGCAGATCACGCTCACCGACGAAGGCCTGAACGGCCTCGATATTCATCTGATCAACGAGCGCGCGCAAACGTTTTGCGGCGAACTCGAGCTGGTCTGTCTGCGCGACGGCAGCGTGAAGGTCACGTCCGCGCGACGCGCGCTGACGCTTGCCCCGCGCAGCCTGCAACGCATCAGTGCGGCCGCGCATCTGGGCCAGTTCTTCGATTTCACGCATGCGTACCGCTTCGGCCCACGCGCGCACGATGTCACGATTGCAACGCTCTACGATGCCGCGAGTGGCGAGATCGTGTCCGAAGCGTTTCATCTGCCCGAGCGTAGCGTGCACGCGCGTGATGACCTCGATATGACCGTCGAGGTCGAACGTCGTGGCGACGGCAGCGGCTGGCAGCTTGCGATCGAAACGAAGCGCTTTGCGCGCTTCGTTCATATCGTTGACCCCCGTTATCGCGCGGCGCGCGACTGGTTCCATCTCGCGCCGAACCGGCGCTGTATCGTGCCGCTGCATGCGCTCGAACCGCTGCCGAGCGCCTTCGCGGCGTCGCCGCAAGAACTCGTTGCTCCCGCATCAAACGCGGCCTTTAAAGCGGATGAAACATGCGGGGCACCCCAGGGGGAAGTCCGCGCGATCAATGCGCTATCCGCCATCTTCTACGGCTAGTGGTCATTCCGAACTAGTCGCACGGACGCGAAGCGCCCCAAAGCTCGCTTCGCAGGTCTCGAACTGTCTGCCCGGCTCGCTCACTGTTGGCTCGAACGCGACTGTTGCCTGCTTTGAAAGGCCTTACGTGCGACAGCGCACGCACTCCATTTAACACTTCTGAATCATTTCCGGCACTTCACGAGGAGCGCTTCAAAACGTGCATGCGGCGCCAGGTTCAAATCTGATACAACTTCGGCAGCACCCCCGTTTTTGGTTGTGAAGCCTTTGATATCAAGGGATTCGCCCAAACCCAAAGCTTTCATACGATGCATTCCCCGTCCGGCGGGGGTGTGCAGAACTGAAACAAAAAGCCGCTTTTACTCTCCCGACGCGCTCCGGGTTTCTTCGCTGCGCCGCATCAGCAGGCGTTTTCCCTAACGTTGGCACGGTCCTCGCTACTACCTCTACGCAACAGAGTGCCACCGCACACGAGCGCAACAACAGAGGCGGTGGCAGACAGGCCTAAAACGGGGCCGATGCTGTTCATCCAAGCTGCTCGCCGGGCAGCCCACTCCCGGGGATGCGGGCATCGGATCAAATAAACGGAGAGAGTCGCGCGAGGCGCGACTTTCATGCGAGGACCGATCATGTTGACGCTTCAATCCGATTTGCACGGTAACCATCTGCTGGGCGCAATGCCGTCGCACGAATGGCAGGCACTAGCTCCCCACCTCGAACTGGTTCATCTGCGCACCGAGCAACTGCTATGCGACTCGGGTCAACGGATCCATCATGTGTACTTCCCCACCACCGCGATCATCTCGATGCTCTCGACGATGGAAGACGGCAGCTCCGTCGAGATCGCCGCGGTCGGCCGCGAAGGCATGACCGGCGTGCCGGTCCTCACGGGTGGCGAAACCATGCCCAACCGCGTACAGGTGCAATGCGCGGGCTTCGCCTACCGGATGAGCGCACAGGCGCTCAAGCAGCAGTTCGCGCGGTCCGACTTTCTGCGCCGCCTGATGCTGCTGTATATGCACGCTCTTCTGACCCAGGTCGCGCAGACCGCCGCGTGCAATCGCCATCACGCGCTCAACAAGCAACTGTGCCGCTGGCTGCTGATCGAGGTGGACCGCGTGGCGTCGAACGATCTGAACGTCACGCAGCAGCTGATTGCCGACATGCTCGGCGTGCGCCGCGAAGGCATCACCGAAGCGGCCGGCAAGCTGCACGACGAAGGCCTGATTCATCATAGCCGCGGTCATATCAAGGTGCTCGACCGCAAGGGCCTCGAAGCCCGCGCGTGCGAATGCTACGGCCTCGTGAAACGCGAATTCGATCGTCTGCTGCCGCGACTGCGCCAGGCCGAGACCGTCGAATAAGCGGCACGCGGCTCGATGACCGGGGTCGATTTTCCTATGTTCAGGATTACTGCTCGATGTCTCGACGCACTGTTCGTGATTGCAGGCGGTCTGCTCGCCCACTGGATGCGCTTTTCCGCGCCGATCGCGTTGGCCGATACCGAGCGTCTTCTGATCGCGTTCAAGTGTGTGCTG
The DNA here is from genome assembly GCF_050436505.1 of Paraburkholderia sp. CI3. NCBI lineage: Bacteria > Pseudomonadati > Pseudomonadota > Betaproteobacteria > Burkholderiales > Burkholderiaceae > Paraburkholderia > Paraburkholderia sp. CI3. Next base: position 521,873 of record NZ_JBNDMI010000004.1, on the reverse strand, counting down.
GTTCTGTTGCTGTTTCCGGGCTTCGGGGTCTATGAGACGTGGCGCGGCAAGGCGCTCGCGCCGGTGCTCGCGCGAATCGCCGCCGCGTGGCTCATGGTGGTCGCGACCGCGCTCCTGCTCGCGTTCACGCTGCATCGGACGGATGCGGTGTCGCGCCTGTGGCTCGGCTACTCGACGCTGATCTCCGGCGCGTTGATCATCGCGACACGCTGCATCATGCACGTGGTGCTGCGCTTCGTACGTCGCCGCGGCATGAACGCGCGCACCGTCGCGCTCGTCGGCGAACCGGGGTTTGCGCGCACGCTGCTCGCGCATCTCGAGCATGCGCCGCAAGCGGGCTTCAAACCGGTGTGCGTGTTCGACACCAGCGTGCAAGGCCACGACGCGTATGGCGCGCGTCTGACCCGCCTACCCGTGCTGACGGATCTGGAAGCGTTCGCGACGAAGGTACGCAATGACCGCGTGAACGAAGTGTGGCTCGCGTTGCCGCTTTCCGAGGAACACACGATCTACCGCTTCACGCGCACCTTCAGACACGACTTCGTCAATCTGCGCTTCATTCCCGACGTGCGCAGTCTGTCGCTGTTCAATCATGCGATCGTCGATGTCGTCGGTTTGCCGACGCTGAATCTGAGCGCGACGCCATTCTCGTCGCCGCAGATGTGGCCCAAGCTGATGTTCGACCGCCTGTTCGCCGTGCTCGCGCTCATCGTGCTCGCACCGGTGTTCGCCGTGCTCGCGATCGGCATCAAGCTCACGTCGCCGGGACCGGTGTTTTTCCGGCAGGTCCGCAAGGGCGTCGACGGCCAGCCGTTCGGCATCTACAAGTTCCGCTCGATGACCGTGCACCAGGAAGAGCGCGGCCAGATCACGCAGGCGACCCGCAACGACTTGCGCGTGACGAAGCTCGGCAGCTTCATGCGCCGCACGAGTCTCGACGAGCTGCCGCAGTTTCTGAACGTGCTGCTCGGTCAGATGTCGGTGGTGGGTCCGCGTCCGCATGCGGTCGAACACGATGATCTGTACAAGGACCAGGTATACGGCTACATGCACCGTTACCGCATCAAGCCCGGCATCACCGGCTGGGCCCAGGTCAACGGCTATCGCGGCGCGACCACCAAGGTCGAGAAGATGGAAGCGCGCGTGAAGTTCGATCTCTTCTATATCCAGAACTGGTCGTTCTGGTTCGACATGAAGATCGTCTTCATCACGATTTTCAAGGGCTTTGTCGGCCGCAACGCGTTCTGACCACGCCATCGAGGCAATCGCATCCGGGAGTGTCGGTCATCGTGCCGGCACTGCGGCGCATGCGAAGTGCGGGTACTGAAGGCGGTGCGCTGAAGGATCGCCGGAATGCGCCTGCGTTCCATTCGAGAAAAACACCCAACCGGGCAACAACGCGTACACGCCGCTGCGAATAGAAGCGCCAACGCCGGCGGCCCGATCGACAGCCGCCGTGGTTGACGCAAGATGAGCAGCCGCCACGGACCACGTCATGGACGGGTCCGCCGCGCGACACCGCCTCTACAGGAACGCGCTGACATCGGTCTGAAACCGTACCGCGAGCGCCTTGGCGACTTTCTTGCTGATCGCGCGGCGCCCCGCGAGAATATCGCTGACCACGGTCGGCGACGCGATGCCGGCCAGATCCTTCTGCTTGAGACCATGCGTGATCAGCAGATGGCGCAGGACCTCGCGCGGCTCCGCTTTTGGCATCGTCAGGTTGCGCGCTTGCCAGTGACCGACCAGTTCCGTCACGATCGCGTGCAGATCGGCGAGCGGATCGTTGTCGTTGCCGCTGAGATGATCGGACAGCGAATTGGCGACTCGCACCATCTGGTGATAATCCTCTTCGGTGCGAATCGGCGTGATCGGCAACTGGCTCTTCAGCGTAGCCCACGTTGCGGAGATGTCGGGAAAGGGTCCCGGAAGGCGATCGGCATTCATGAGTTTAAATTCGTCCTCGTCCAAAAGCCGTCGGCGCGTTAATCGGTGACGCGCGAATGACGACTGCCTGTTGTAGTGAATCGCCGTGACACGCCGAATTGCCGGCACGGCGAACTTCGCAGTGAGGAAATTCAGCGATCACGATAGCGAACGTCTGCTTCAGGTCGTTATGGCCACGCGAGGCATGCCGCGCCAGCGAATATCTCGCCCATAGCGCGTGGCGCGCACCCCGATGTCGTTTTTTGAAGTCCAATACTGCTTGCTTGACAATGACCCGCCGCGGCTGGCCTTGCACGCGCGGCGCCTATCGCGCGATACGCGATACGCGCTGCCGACACAAAGCGCGAAGCGGACGCGCCCACACCAAGAGCCGCCCGGACGCGTTGGTCAGAACGGCTCGTTACTGCCCGTTGCGAAATCACTGCATGACGACGAAAACCTCTTTCTCTCCTATCGAAAACTCCACGAGGCGAGAACAGCGAAAGACCCTCACCTCATTGCCTCCACCTGCTTTTCGGCGCCGTGTCGCTGGCGATGCCGAGTTCCCGGGTCGCGAGATCGGGCTGCGCCCACCTCACCTGCTCCCCCAGCTCCATCGCCGGCAGACCCTGAGCGACCGCCGCAATCGTGCGCGTGACCTCGGCCATGAACGCCCGCCGGAACACCTGAGCCGAAAACCGCTCGGCATTCGCGCGACAGGCCGCCGGCGTGATGTACGCGCTCAACCGCTCGAAGCGGTCGATCGCGTCGAGCATTGACACCGCCGTCTGACGCGCGAAGAAAACGCCGGTCGGGTGCGGGTCGCCGACCGGCACTACCGTTTCGAGCGCCCCGCCACTGGCGAACGCAATGACCGGCGTGCCGCAGGCCTGCGCTTCGAGCGGCACGATGCCGAAATCTTCCTCGGCGGCGCACACGAAGGCTCGCGCACGCGCCAGATACTCCTTCAGTACGCCGAATGGCTGATAGCCGAGGACCGTCACGTTCGGTCCTGCCTTCGCGCGGATCGACGCCATCTGCGGCCCGTCGCCGATCGCGATCAGCTTGCGCTGCGGCGTGGCGTTGAACGTCTCGACGATCAGATCGATGCGTTGGTGCGGCACCATCCGCGACACGGTTAGATAGAAATCGTCTTTTTCGGTGCGCAGTTCGAATTCGTTCACGTCGACGGGCGGCGGAATCACCGCGGCATCGCGCCGATAGGTTTTCATCATGCGCCGCGCGACCGATTGCGAATTCGCGATCAGACGATCGACACCATTCGTCGACTGCGCGTCCCAGCCGCGCAGGTAATGCAGCAACACCCGCGCGGCCCACGACTTCGGCCCGCGCAGCAGATTCGCTTCGCGCAGATACTGATGCTGCAGATCCCACGCATATCGCATCAGCGAGTGCACGTAACTGATGTGCGTCTGATGAGGGCCGACCAATACGCCCTTCGCGACTGCGCAAGAACTCGTGATGATCAGGTCATAGCTCGACAGATCGAACCGTTCGACGGCGAGCGGCATCAAGGGCAAATAGGCGCGATAACGGCTGCGCGCAAACGGCAGGCCTTGAATGAACGACGTGGTGACCGGCTTACCGGCAAGCGGCGTGCGATCTTCGAGAAAATCGACGACGCTGAAAACGTCGGCATCGGGAAAGCACTCGATGATCTGCCCGAGCACTTTCTCGGCGCCGCCGGGAGCGACCAGCCAATCGTGCACGATCGCCACTTTCATATCCCGTCCTATCTGTCACGAATCGCCACCTGGCCTCAGAGAAGAGTGTATGTGCCACGTTCCTGACTGTGCGTGCGCGTGCCCACATTCGACGTGCGACAGTACGCGAGTAATTCGGAGAGTCCGTTCGCGTTTGCAAAAACACGGCTTCATTCCGGCGCTTTCGTATGTGCACTACGCCTGACGTATCGCCCCGCGCCTGCTCGCCAGTCCAGCCCACACCTTTACGATCGGAGCGCTGCGCGAGCGACGGGCGAGCGACCTCGACGGCCGCCGTGCCTCGCGTGCCGTTTGGCGATCGGAGCAGTCAGTTGGGAGGGCCGGGTTCGGCCCTGGGGGAATTCGCCGTGCGCTGCACGGCGCGCGACGCAGTGGTACTGCTGTCGGACGGTCCGTTGCGCGTGCGCTTCGAAGCGCTTGGCGCGCGGATGATCGGCGACGCGCGCGTGTCGGGCATCGCGCGGCGGGCATCGGCGGCTAATTGTCTGCGCACGGTGCCAGGCATTTTCCTCCAGGTGCGCGCGATTGCCGCCGCGGCGGGTGGTACAAGCGGGATCGTGCGGCACGACCGCAACAAAAAACGCGTGTGAACCGTTGGAGCGGCTCACACGCGTCAGAGCGAACAGAAACGCAATTCGCTTAATTCTGGCCGTACGTGATCGTTTGCACGCCGGTGTCCGTGCCGAGCAGGCACAGGTTCGCGCCGCGGCCCGCGAACAGGCCGACCGTGACGACGCCGGGCCATGCGTTGATATGCGCCTCGAGCGTGCGCGGGTCGCTGATGCTCAAGCCCTTCACGTCGATGATCTCGTTGCCGTTGTCGGTGATGAACGGCACACCCTCTTTCGTCACACGCACGACGGGCACGCCGCCGAGCGCCGTCACGCGCCGGCCGATCGCGGTGCGCGCCATCGGCACGACTTCGATCGGCAGCGGGAAATGGCCCAGCGTCTCGACGACCTTGCTCGCATCCGCGATGCAGACGAATACTTCCGACACCGACGCGACGATCTTCTCGCGCGTGAGCGCGCCGCCGCCGCCCTTGATCATCGCGCCGCTGTGATCGATTTCGTCGGCGCCGTCGACGTACACCGGCAGCGAGTCGATCTCATTCAGGTCGAGCACCTTGAAGCCGTGCGATTGCAGACGCGCGGTGGTGGCGAGCGAACTCGACACCGCGCCGCGATAGCGGGATTTGGTGGCGGCCAGCGCGTCGATGAAGCAGTTCGCGGTGGAGCCCGTGCCGACGCCGATCACCGAGCCTTGCGGCACGTTGGCATTCACGTAATCGGCGGCGGCCTGGCCGACCAGTTGCTTGAGTTCGTCTTGAGTCATGGGAGAGGCGGAAAAAGCGTGAAAAACCCGTAGTTTACCGGAGTGGCGCGGAGAAGGCGCTCAAAGCAAAACGCCCGGAACCACCACCGCGTTCCGGGCGCCCACAATCGGCCAACAACAAGAACGACGACAGAAAAACTACTTCTTCACCGCCCGCTGCCGCACCGCCTCGAACAGACACACTCCGCTAGCCACGGATACATTCAAACTCTCCACCGTCCCCGCCATCGGAATGTTCATGACGACATCGCAGGTTTCACGCGTCAGGCGTCGCATGCCCTCGCCTTCGGCCCCCATCACGAGCGCCACAGGCCCGTCGAGTTCCGTTTCGTAGACACTCTTCTGCGCGTCGTCGGCCGTGCCGACCACCCAGACACCCGCGTCCTTCAGTTCGCGCAGCGCGCGCGCCAGATTCGTGACCGTGATGTACGGGACCGTGTCGGCCGCGCCGCTCGCGACTTTCGCGGCGGTCGCGTTCAGTCCCACCGCGCGATCGCGCGGCGCGATCACCGCGTGGGCGCCGGCCGCGTCGGCGACGCGCAGGCAGGCGCCGAGATTGTGCGGATCGGTCACGCCGTCGAGCACGAGGATCAGCGGCGAGCCGCTGATGCCGTCGAGCAGTTCGGCGAGATTCTGCGCAAGCGGCAGATCGCCCGCGCGCGCGACCACGCCCTGATGACGTTCGGTGCGCGCGAGGCCCCACAGACGCGTTTCGTCGGCGGCGATCAGACGCACGCCCGCGTCCTTCGCCGCATGCAGGAATTCGGTCATACGACGGTCCTTGCGCGTCGCGTCGTAATAGACATCCTCGACCGTCGACGCATCGTGCCGGATACGCGCGGTCACTGCGTGGAAACCGTATAAGACCTTATGACGTGCCATGACTGAACAACCTTTGATGGGGCGCGCATTCAACGCGCGCCACTGTGATGAATATGAAACCAAAAGGCAGACCGCGCGCAACCGGCACGTGCTCACGTGCCCGCTGCGCGCGGTCCCGGCGCTGTGAAAGCCTCAGCGCTTCTTGCGTGCCTGCTTCGACGCCGCCTTGGTCGCGACACCGTGCTTCCTCGCCACGCGCGCTTCCTTGACCGCCGCGCCCTGCGCGGGCGCGGCCTTCCTGCGCCGCGGACCCGGCACCGACGCGCCACTTTCCACCGGCGGCATCACGCGCACGCGCGGGCCAGCGCCTTCTCCCTTGTCCGCCGCGATACCGCGTGCCAAAGGCGGCTTGATCGGCGTATCGCGCACAAGGCGGAAGTCGATCTTGCGCGCGTCGAGATCGACGCGGCTCACCTGCACGCGCACGCGATCCGACAGCCGGTAGCGAATGCCGGTGCGCTCGCCGCGCAACTCGTTCTTGATCTCGTCGTACTGGAAGTAGTCGGAGCCGAGTTCGGTCACATGCACGAGGCCTTCGATGAACAGCGAATCGAGCTGCACGAAAATACCAAACGACGTGACGCCGTTGACCATGCCGCCATACTCTTCGCCGAGCTTGTCGCGCATGAAATAGCACTTGAGCCACGCTTCGACATCGCGCGATGCTTCGTCCGCGCGGCGCTCGTTCGCCGAGCAGTGCAGCCCAAGTTCTTCCCAGATCGCCACGTTGTTCGCGCGCCCGCGGGCGCCGCGCTTTTCCTCGTCGGCCTGCTGCATCGCGCGGGCGCGCGGCGACAGTGCGGTATTGAGCTCGACGCCGTGCGGCGGCTGCGGCTGATACTTGCGGCCCTGCAGGATCGCGTAGATCGCGCGATGCGTGAGCAGGTCGGGGTAACGGCGGATCGGGCTCGTGAAGTGCGCGTAGGCCTCGTAGGCGAGGCCAAAGTGGCCGATGTTGTCGGGGCTGTAGACCGCCTGCTGCATCGAGCGCAGCAGCATCGTCTGCAGCATCGAGGCGTCGGGCCGGTCGCGGATCTGCGCCATCAGTGCGGCGTAGTCGCTCGCGTGCGGCGTGTCGCCGCCGCCGAGCGTCAGGCCCATGCCGCGCAGGAAGGTACGCAGGTTCTCGAGCTTTTCCGCGCTCGGGCCCGCATGCACGCGGAACAGGCCCGGATGCTTGTTGCGCTTGAGGAAGTCCGCCGCGCACACGTTCGCGGCCAGCATGCATTCCTCGATCAGCTTGTGCGCATCGTTGCGCGTGCGCGGCACGATCTGCTCGATCTTGCCCTGCGCGTTGCAGACGATGTACGTCTCCGTCGTATCGAAGTCGATCGCGCCGCGCTTCTGACGCGCCGCGAACAGCGCCTTGTAGACGCCATACAGATTCTGCAGTTGCGGCAGCAACGCGGCGCGGCGGGTCGCTTCCGGGCCTTTGGTGTTTTTCAGCACCGCGGCGACTTCGGTGTAGGTGAGCCGCGCGGCCGAATGCATGACGCCCGGATAGAACTGATACGCCTTCACGTCGCCACGCGCGGTGACGATCATGTCGCACACGAGCACGCAGCGGTCGACTTGCGGATTCAGCGAGCACAGTCCGTTCGACAGCTTCTCCGGCAGCATCGGGATCACGCGGCGCGGGAAATACACCGACGTGCTGCGCTCGATCGCGTCGGTATCGAGCCCGCTTTGCGGAAGCACGTAATGCGACACGTCCGCGATCGCGACGATCAGGCGGAAGCCGTCGCCGCGGCCCACCTGCACCGGCTCGCAATAGACGGCGTCGTCGAAGTCGCGCGCGTCCTCGCCGTCGATCGTGACGAGCGGCACGTCGCGCAGATCGACGCGATGGCGAATGTCGGCCGGGCGCACTTCGTCGGGCAGCTTCGCCGCTTCGGCCAGCGCGGCTTCGCCGAACTCGTGCGGCACGCCGTATTTGCGCACCGCGATTTCGATTTCCATGCCGGGGTCGTCGATATCGCCCAGCACTTCGACCACGCGGCCGAGCGGCTGCGAATGACGGCTAGGAAAATCGGTCAGCTCGACCACCACGACCTGGCCAACCTTCGCCTTGCGGGTGTTCTGCGTGATCAGGATGTCGTGGCCGATGCGCTTGTCTTCGGGCGCGACGATCAGCGCGCCGTTCTCGTTGAGCAGACGGCCGATCACGCGCTTGTTCGCGCGGTCGGTGACCTCGACGATGTGCCCTTCGGGCCGCCCACGCCGGTCATAGCCGACGATGCGCGCGAGCACGCGGTCGTTGTGCATGACCTTCTGCATCTCGCCGTTGGGCAGGAACAGGTCGTCCTGGCCGTCGTCGCGAATCAGGAAACCGTAGCCGTCGCGATGGCCCTGGACGCGGCCCGCGACGAAGTTCGACGGATGGGTCAGTTGATAGAGATTGCGCTGATCGAGCCGGATCTGGCCGTCGCGCTCCATTGCGCCGAGACGCTTGAAAAATCCTTCGCGCTCCTGGCGCTTGATCGACAGGGCTTCGGCGATGTCGTTCGCGGCAAGCGGCATTTCACTCGTGCGCAGCACGCCGAGGATTTCTTCGCGGCTTGGAATCGGATACGGAAATTTGCTCAAGGGCTTATCGATGATTTTTTCTCGTTGCATGGACGTCGGTCGGCGATGTGATCCGGCCTGGAAGGCGTTTGCGTAATGCGCGCAGTCACGCTCGGCTGCATCTGCACGGCGGCTGCGCTGGCTCGGTCATTGCACCTGCTGCTTTCTGCTCTTCTGCTCCACTGCGATTTGCACCGGAAACTGCCTGGGTCCGGCTCGTTCGACGCCAGCCGACGCGCGTCTGCCTGATCGCATGTCGACACTCGCGTCGGGACGCCGGATGTGCATCGAGCCAACGAACTACTGCGAGGCATTCTAACACCCGTGTCGGGCGCCACGCGGGCCTGCGGCGGTGGTTGGGACGCATAGTGCGCCGGGCTCGCCGCGAGGTTGAATCGCGTTCGGCAAATCGCTTGACAGGTCGGAATCTGTCGCTATAATTGCGGTCTTTGCTGTTCATCACCTGCCCAGGTGGCGAAATTGGTAGACGCACTAGGTTCAGGTCCTAGCGGTGGCAACACTGTGGAGGTTCGAGTCCTCTCTTGGGCACCAGATTCAAAAGTAGAGCCGCCTTTTGGTGGCTCTCTTTTTTTATAAGGCCTGGTAGTCGAAATCGTTGTTCGTGTTTCGATTGCCGGATCAGCAGGACGGTGGTTCAGTAGCGATTGCATTACTTCGCTGCGCGTTCAACCGGGCGGATGAGAAAAGCAAGTTTGTTTGAAGCAGGAATTGACAAATTTAATCATCTTGCTAAAATAGCGGTCTCGCTTGAAGACGTGCCCAGGTGGCGGAATTGGTAGACGCACTAGGTTCAGGTCCTAGCGGTGGCAACACCGTGGAGGTTCGAGTCCTCTCCTGGGCACCAACAGTAGTTCCGGCGTAAGCCGATGTAGTCCGAGAAACCCCGTAAGATCATGGTCTTACGGGGTTTTTTGTTTCCGCGGACGACTGTCGAGTTCCGGTGGCATCGACGATTTTTGCGTATACACTTGCGTATATGCGGAATCGAGGTGCCGGGTCATGCCTAAACGCGTCGAACCGAAGTCCGAGGTGGTCTTTCGCGTCGCCAAACCGCGCGAGCGCCCCTATCTGCTCACCGACGGGAATGGGCTCGCTCTGCGCGTCTGGCCGGACGGGAGCAAGACCTGGCTGCTCCGCTATCGCCGCCCGGGCACTGGGAAGGAAAACTTCCTCAGCCTCGGCCCCTACCCTGAGGTTGCGCTCGTCGACGCGCGCAAGTCTGCCGTGATTGCTCGGAGCCTCGTACGAGAGGGTACTGATCCCGTCGAGCACCGCAGGGCGGAATCTGCCGCACGCAAACGGGTCGCCGAAGGGGCGTTCCACCTCGTCGCCGAGAATTGGCTCGCCTTCAAACGGAAGGAGTGGGCCGCCGAGACCTATCGCAAAGCGGAATTTGTAGTCCGGCAATACCTGATCCCACCACTACGCAACAAGCCCATCTCGACGCTCGCTACATCGGAAGTCAAGCCGGTGTTGGAAGCAATAGCGGCGCATGCCCCCAACCTCGCAACCAAGGCGCGCCAATACGTCGGCGGCATCGTAACCTACGCGATCCACCATAGCCTGAGAGAGGACGGTATTCCGTTGTCGCTGCGCGGCGTCATCCCGCGACACGAGAAAGGTCACATACCGGCGATTACGAAGCCCACCGAAATCGTTCCGCTTGTGCAGGCCATCAATACATACCAGTCGCCAATCACGAGGGCAGCTCTAAAGCTGACCATGCTCACTGGCCTACGTCCCGGAGTAGTGGCGACTGCACCGTGGGACGAAATCGATCTTGACGCGGGCGAGTGGCATATCCCGGCCAGCCGGATGAAGATGCGCCACGACCACATCGTGCCGTTACCTAAACAGGCGGTTGCGTTGCTCGGCGAATTACAGTCGCTCACAGGCCGCGGGCACTATGTGTTTCCGTCGCCCGCCCGCCAGAAGACGCCGCATTTGCACCGGGACGCGTTAAGCAAGGCTTTGCGCGACATGGGGTTCCAAGGAAAACATGCAACTCATGGGTTCCGCGGTATGCTGCGAACCGTTGGCAGGGAGCGGCTTGGTATCGACATCGATGTTCTCGAAGCGCAACTCGCACACGCGAAACGAGGTGACGTACAGAAGGCCTACGACAGGACAACCTTTGACGATGACCGTCGCCACGTGATGCAAGAGTGGGCGGACTACATCGACGGACTATGTACAACAACACCGCCAGGGGGCGCGGCAAAGTGAAATTGCTTGTAAAAAAACAAGCTCCGGGGATGTCAGGTCATCAGCGAAACATCGACGAACCCTAGCTTGCCGAACACCGGCGGCGCCATGGCTGACTCGGTGGCGTCATGGCCATCTTCTCGCGTTTCTCAAACGTCTCGAAGTTCGCACCCGGCTGGCCCCGGCCATTTACCGAAACCGAGCCGAAGCCCGCAATTCCCACTCGATCGTCAATCGGTGACGGGGACCCTTGTGTATACGGCTTCTCCGGCCGGTCGGGAGTGACGATACCGTCAGCCATACCGAAAAATCCAGTCGGCAGTCTTCAGACTCTGGACAGATCGCAACAGAGAATCCACGCGCACTTTCGTTCAAACATCGCGAACACAGGGCATCCGAATGCCGACTTCTTCAGGAATACCGTCTTCGATACCGTCAGACACTTTCCAGCGCGATCCTCGCAAAGCTTGAAGAAGCCATGATCCCAACTGCGGCCATGTTACCGACCGGAAACGATGCAAACCGTGCTGCAACCCCGGCGAGCCCAGCGGCCGCTCGACCGGAAGATGCTGCGCAACCACGACTGGCAAGTGTCTCAATCTTCAGCAGGCGCGATCAAACTCATGTCAAGGGCAATTGTGCGTATCGCGAAACCCCGCATCGGGGAGCCCGCGCGATTCTCAGAGCCGATCAGGACACGCTAGCACGCGTCGGGCTGAGTCGGAGTTCGCCTCCATGGCGGGCCGTCGTCCCGGCGCGCTCCACTTCGGCTTTCAACGGTACAACGGCCATTCGTCTACTCGCACAGGGAGACTGGAGTTCGGCCAATGCCGACGTTGGAGAGGACGTGGTTGTATGTCGGCAGTGGGACGGATTGCCGACAGTGGCAGCATCGAGCGGCCGAGCGGCCGCTTCCTGCATCAGCGAACTCACACTCCCGACCCTCAACGGTCCCTCGGGCACGGTCGCCATGAACGACCGTTTTCGAAGTCTTTGAGACGTCCGCGCGTTGCTGCCGGCGACCGGTAATCGGCGATGCGATACGCGTACACAAAAGCGTTCTCGGTGCGTATCACGCCAAGGCACACAGGCGTCATCTCGGATGACTTCGCCGTCGAGCGAGATCCGTGAAGCTATCACAATCTCGTCCGTGCCCACTTCCCCTGACAACTCCTCAATTAGAGCAGCAATCAATCGGTCGAAGACGATGGGTCAACCGGCCAGTTCCAGAGAGAACGCAATTTCCACTGCCCGCATTTCCGACTCATCCAATGACCGTGGTGCCCGCAATCCGACTATGCGACTGAGGCTGTGCTATTGATGCTCCGCAAGACGAACCCTGGGTTCAGTGCGGGGCGACCTGCCAGGCGAGAACGGGGTGGGTGGCACCGGGCAGCATCACCCACACGCCGTTGGGACCGAAGTTCCACCCAGCAAAACTTGTCGGGTCGCTCATCTGGGCGGTAGTGAGCCCGTTCGCCGCCGGCAGATTGCCGCCGCTCGCCGGTTGTCCCGTCGTCTGGACGTTCCAGTAAACGTCGCTCCCAAGAGCACCGCACGTGGCGCAGATGCCGCCAGCTATCCCCGATAATGCGGACACCCTTCCGGACGCAAACGACTGTGTGATCGTGCCGGTGTTCCCAACGAATGATCCAACGAGTCCTCCGGCTGAACTGTGCGAGCTAAATCCGGAGACCGGGCCGGTGGCATATGACTCGGTGATCGTGCCTTCGTTACTGATAACCAGCCCGCCGACAACACTATCCGCCGTGACGGTAGCGCTGCTGCCCGAGCGCGCGATCAACCCGAAGTTGGTCGCGACAAGTCCGGCGTAGTCGTTGCCAAGGTTCTCTGAGGCAATGACCCCGGACGTAAACACGTTGGCAATGGCGCCGTGATTCTGAATGGCCAGTATCGCGGTCCCGTTAGCAAAGAAAAAAAACACCTGGCCGACGTTCGCGTTGACGTTCAGGTCGCGCACGACGCCGCTTGGACCGATATCGCCAAACACCGCATCGAAGCTCGGCAAGAGGTTGGAGATCGTATGCCACATACCGTCGAACTGCCCCGTGAACGACGTGCCGGCAGCGAAACCAAGCGTCTGGAACGCGGAATTGCCAGCGTCGAGGTCTTTGCCTAGCGCGTAATTGCCGGCAAGATTGTTTCCGATGTTCTGAAGGTCCGTGACCGAATTGACGAGTTGATAGCCGGTTATCTGCGTGACGAGTCCGCTGTAGAGCGGCGCTTGCCAGGTCGCATTGCTGACGAGCGTGCCGGGGCTGAAACTGCCGTTCATATCGTAGAGCGCGCTGACGATGCCCGTGCTCTTCGACCAGTCGACCGTGCCGCCGTTGATGACGCTGCCGCCGTTGTCGATGCCCGACGCGTCGGCACGCAAGGTCAGATTGCCCGCACCGCTGTTGGCTATCGTCATGCCCGACGCCACCGAGACGCTGTGATACGCGGCGAGCGTGAGCGAAGCGGGACCGTGCCAGCGCAGGCTCGACGCGACGCCCAGGTCGCCCGTCGCGCCGTTGGCGCCCGTCGTCTCGACGTCCACCGAGGTGCCCGCGTTCAGGCTGCGCTGCAACGTATGCGCGGCGGAGTCGTCGATCGTGAAGTCGGGCGTCGACAGATTCCACTGCCCCGCGTGGACCGCTGCGTGCCTGCCGAAAGTGAGTTGCGCCGCTTGCGTATCGACGGTTCCGCCGCTGCCGTCCGCGTTGTTTGCGGTGATCGTGCCGTACTGTTCGACACGGCCGCTGTCGGCGACCAGCCACACATGGCCGTCGCGGCTGGCCGTGCCCGTCGCGCGGATGCGCGTGCCGCTGCCTGCGAGCGCATACACGTTGCCGTCAGCAGCCTGCAGACTGATCTGCGCGGCGGTTATCCGCCCCTTGTTGACGACCGTGCCCTGACTGCCTGTCTGCACAAACACCTGCCTGCTGCCGGCCGAGTCCTGCAGCAGTACCTGCTCGCCCACGGCCAGTTCCGCCGTGCCGTTGGGCGCTGCGACGGTGCCTGCGTTGATGACGTCGTGTCGCGCAATCAGGAATACATCGCCGCCGCCCGAACTGATCTTGCCGAGATTGATCACGGCTGCGTTCGAGTTGCCTGACAGCGTGAGCGAGCCGCCGCCCTGTATGAACGCGTCGTTGCAGATGTCCAGCGTCGACGCGACGAAACGTCCGCCGGTGGTAATAACGCCCGATGGCCCGACGACGATGCCCTGCGGATTGATCACATAGACGCTGCCCGTCGCACCGAGCCTGCCGACGATGGCAGAGGGCGAACCGCCCGTCACCCGGTTCAGCGTCGCGCCCGAGCCGTTGTCGAACGTCACGCTGTTGGTTTTGCCAATCGAAAAGCTGTTCCAGTCGATCACGCCGCGCGTCGAACCTGGTTGTGTGATCACGAGGCTGTTGCCCGCGCCCGCTATCGTGCCCGTGCCGGCGACGTAACGGCCGCCCTGCGGAAGGCTGCCCGCCGCGAACGCCACGGGTGTCAGGGACAGCCCAGTCAGCGAAATGCCAATGGCGAGCCAGATGCGTCGGTTTGACTGTTGACGATGGGGTGCGCATCGCGCGGACCGAGGTTGTTCTGGACGTGACATACAGCCCCCTTTCCGCATGCATGCGGAACGGCCACCAACGACCCACATAGCCGACCGGAGACGCGTGAGTGGCGGCGTCTGAAGAATAGCCAGTTGGCGTCGCGCATGCGTGCCTATATCTCAGCGCTTCGCGCCTTCCTATCGGACTTTTGTGCCACCTCGCTTGGTCAGAACGTGGTTACCACAAGGGAAACAAGGGAAGGTCCAAACCAAGGCTGTAGACATACCGAACCCGAAGAAGGCGGACCAAGAAGATCAGTTGTGTTCCGGTGGCCAATGGCCGCTGGCGGCTGCAGAACCGACGTCTAAATGTCTGGTCAACAGCAGCGGCGAATGACAGTTCCTGGCCGAGTCCTGCCGGATGGACGACGTGCGCGCTTCGGCCTTATGGAAAGCTTCGCATAAGGCCGATTATGCAAAGTCGTTGATTATGGAAAGTAGCCGAGCCGATTGCCGACGAGGCCCGGCAAACAAGGGGCCGGCAGCAGGCGGTTCAGCCGGGAACTCGACATAATTTCAGCGTTGATCTGGAGTAACGGTTCCACTTCAGGGGACCGTTATGAAGCCAACCAGTTTGCACGAAGCCAGGGCCCGGTCTTGTAGACCACTTCCGGCTCACATTACTGACGAATTGCGCCGCTACGATGCGTATCTGCACGATGCGCGGGGACTGGCAGCCACAACACGGAGTAATCAACTCTGCATAGTCGGTTTGTTCTTGCGACAGAATTTCGAGCGGCGCGCAGTCGATCCGAGAAAGCTGCGCCCTGACGATATTCGTCGGTTCCTTTCGTCACAGTCAGGGGCCGGAGGCTCGGCCTCCTATGCTTCTCAACTGGCTTGTACCTTACGCAGTTATTTGCGTTACCGGGCGACGTGCGGCGACCAGGTCTGCAAGCTCAGCGCCGTCATCCTGAATCCCGTCCATTGGAAGCTCGCATCGCTGCCACGCGCGCTCGCGCCAGAGGAAGTTGAGTACCTCCTGGGCGCGGTTGCAGGCGCTCGCCGCTGGCCGAAGCGTAGCTATGCGATTGTCCGTCTGGCGCTGGACATGGGGCTGCGTTCTGCCGAAATCGCGCAACTCATGATCAGCGACATCGACTGGCGCGCAGGCACAGCGACGTTGAGGGGCACAAAGTCGCTGCGGCAGGACGTACTACCGCTGCCGATGGAAACCGGGCAGGCACTCGCTGACTATCTGCAACATGAGCGTCCGATGAGCGGCCATCCGGCGATCTTCGTCCGGCAGGTGGCGCAGCGAGACCAGCCGATTACGCCCAGGGCGATCCAGAAGGTGATCAAACGGGCCTGCTGTCGCATCGGCTTGCCACACCACAGTGCTCACGCGCTTCGACATACCCTGGCATGCCGCCTGGTTGAGAACGGCAGTTCGCTCAAGGAAGTAGCCGACCTGCTGCGCCACCGTTCGCTCAATACCACCCTGATCTACGCCAAGCTCGACACGCCGAAGCTGGCGGCTGTTGCCCTGCCGTGGCCCGGGAGCCAATCATGAGCGCACGGGTCAGCTTGCAGAAGAGGATCGACAACTACCTTGCCGAACGGCACCGTTTGGGTTTCGAGTTGCGCTCGCGGAGCACGCTATTAGCCAGCTTCGCCCGTTATGTCGCGAGCCTGAATCATCGTGGAGCGCTGACGACAGAGCTCATGGCGGATTGGGCGCGACAGGATAAATGGCACCATGACACCCCTGCTACCTGGGCTGCACGTTTAGCGATTGTTCGCCACTTCGCCCGCTACCTGAGGCAGTTCGAGCCTGACACTGAGATTCCGGAGGAACCGGTCTTCGGCCCTGAGCGGGCACGCGTCGCCCCGCACATCTTCCATGAAGAGGAAGTCATTGCATTGCTGGCTGCGGCCCGTCGGCTCGGGCCAAAGGGGAGTCTGCGCCCAGCGACGTATGAGACCCTGTTTGGCCTGATGGCCTCAACAGGGTTGCGAATCTCGGAGGCCATCCACCTACGCGATGCCGATGTCGATCTGAAGCGCGGGATGCTGACTGTGCGGCAGACCAAGTTCGCCAAGTCACGACAGTTGCCCATTCATACGAGCACGGTTGCCGCGTTAGCGCGGTACCGGCGGCAGCGCGAACGGCGGGTTGCCACGAACCCCAGCATGTCGTTCCTGGTCAGCAGCCGTGGTCAGCGGTTGGGACAACCTCTTGGTGAACGACAGGCTCAACGTGTCTTCAACGCGCTGCGTGACAGCCTCGGCTGGGTGAATCGTGGTGCCCACGCAGCGCCCCGGCTTCATGATCTGCGACATACC
This sequence comes from Paraburkholderia sp. CI3, assembly GCF_050436505.1. NCBI lineage: Bacteria > Pseudomonadati > Pseudomonadota > Betaproteobacteria > Burkholderiales > Burkholderiaceae > Paraburkholderia > Paraburkholderia sp. CI3. Next base: position 505,295 of record NZ_JBNDMI010000004.1, on the reverse strand, counting down.
TTTGCGGTGCGTCGCATGATGCTCTGGCATGCCGAGGGCACCGACATCGAGCAGATGATGCTGGCGCTATCAACCTATCTGGGCCATGCGGAAATCTTCTACACGTACTGGTATCTGACGGCAGTTCCGGAACTGATGGCCGTCGCCGGCGCCAGGTTCGAGCGTTTCGCCGATGTCGCGGGAGACGGCAATGAATAGGCGATCCAAGGCACCGCCTTCGTTTGCAGCGCTCGTGCAAGCGTGGTTCGCCGAATACCTCACCCAGCAGCGAGCGCTTAGTGCACATACCATAGCCGCCTATCGCGACAGCTTCGTCCTCTTCCTTGAGTTCGCCGAGGCGCGCCTGGTCAAGTCGCCAGCCACGATGACACTGGCGGATATGACGCCGGAACTGATCATGGGCTTCCTCGATCATCTGGAACGCCAGCGGCACAATTGCGTGCGCAGTCGCAATGCGCGACTTGCGGCGCTTCGCTCGTTCCTGAAGTTCGCAGCGCATCGCGATGTAGCGTCATTGCACGTGATCGAATGCGCCTTGGGCGTTCCAGTCAAGCGCTTCGAGCGCCCAACGCTTAGCTATCTGTCGCGCGAAGAGATGCTGGCTGTGATCGGTAAGCCGGATGATTCCTGGCTAAGCCAACGCGATCATGCGCTGTTCCTGCTGATGTACAACACCGGAGCGCGTGTCTCGGAGATCATCGGGGTAAAAGTTGGCGACGTGGTCCTGGACGAGGGTTCTGCCTGCGTCCATTTGCGTGGCAAAGGACGAAAGCAGCGCAGCGTCCCGTTGTGGCGGTCAACTGCGAAGACGATACGGGCATGGCTGAAGGTAAATCCTGAATTCCAACCCACATCGCCGCTGTTTCCGAACCGGAATGGCCATGCAATGACGAGAGCCAATGTTGCATTGAGGCTAACACTGGCTACCGGGAACGCAGCCGGAACCTGCCCCAGCCTTGCAAAGCGACATGTATCGCCTCATACCGTCCGTCACGCCACCGCCATGCATTTACTTCAGGCAGGTGTCGACATCAGCGTCATTGCACTATGGCTCGGACATGAGAGCCCCATCACGACCACTATGTCGAAGCCGATCTCAACATGAAGGAACGTGCTCTGGCCAGGCTTCACGAACCGCAGACCGGAATTCAGCGCTATCGGGCACCGGACTCGCTGATCAACTTCCTGAAGGCACTGTAATTATGCAAAGGCTGGAATTCGAACTGGCCGCTGCCCATCGGCTCTCTGGGGGGCGCCGGCCAGCTACTTTCCATAATCAACGACTTGGCATAATCGGCCTTATGGAAAGCTTCGCATAAGGCCGATTTTGAGACGGTCGCACAACGCCGCCAAAAGCTCAGGAACCAATGAAACATCTGCGCTCCTGCGCCGATCGATCCGCTCGGCGCCGGTTCCGGCGTTCCCTTTCCTTGCTTCCGACGTATCCCTTTCTCCCGCGAGGAGGATCCGCACTGACGACCACGATGAGCGCTGTCTATCACGATTCGGATTGCAAGGAGCCTCCCAGGCATATCCCTGCGCCGTTAGATCGGCTTTCGCGCATCCGTTAAGCCTCATCGGGTGTCTCGACTCCGCAGAGCGTCAATCCCGAAAGAGCCCTACCCCTCAAAGACTAGTCAGGTGAAGGCCGCACGCGGCCTCCACATTCGCGCTCGCCGCGCGGCGTTTCATCCCGCTCAACTGCGCAGTTTCGCCGCCACCAGTCTCCACCGTTCCCGCCCTAACCCGCGACCGTAGCCGACACCAGACGGCCGTCAAGGCGTTCGGGGCCGTGTCCTGCGCTTCGCTCCGTCCCGCACCCACCCCTCACTTCTTTCCTTGACGGCCGCCCGGCGCCGGCTCCTTGAGTCGCACGGGCGCGAACTCAGGAGACTGGCGGCAGCAAAGCCAACCTCCAGCTTCGACCAGGATGAAACCAACCCCTACGACGGGGCAGAATCTTGGAGCCCGGTCAGCGCAACACCGATCAACCTCTTGATGTGGAGATTGCCATGCAACTCGCTTCCTCTTTCCGCTACGGCTCCCCGATGCTTCGTTCCGACTCGCCCCTCTCCGATGACCAGATCCGTCGCATCGCGCCGTCCATCTTCGCCGAAGGCAAGCATCAAAGCCGCTCGGAACGCTACACCTACATTCCGACCACCGATGTACTGAAGGGCCTGCGCAACGAAGGCTTCCAGCCCTTCATGGTGTGCCAGACACGTGTGCGCGATCAGTACAAACGCGAATTCACGAAACACATGATCCGCATGCGCCACGCCGACGAAATTGCTGGCGAGGAAGCCAATGAGATCATCCTCCTCAACTCGCACGATGGCACCAGCAGCTATCAGATGCTCGCTGGCGCGTTCAGGTTCGTCTGCCAGAACGGCATGGTCGCGGGCGACACAGTGGGTGCGGTGCGCGTGCCGCACAAGGGCGACATCGTGCAGAACGTCATCAATGGTGCATTCCACGTGCTCGACGGCTTCGACCTGATCCGCGAGCAGAAGGACGGCATGCGCGCCGCCAAACTCACCCGTGACGAACAGCACGCGTTTGCCCGCTCCGCCCTCGCCCTGCGCTACGACCCGACTGACGCCAGCACAGCGGCTCCGATCACCGGGAGCCAGTTGCTCAACGTGCGCCGCTTCGAAGATCACCGCGATGACCTCTGGACCGTCTTCAACCGCGTTCAGGAAAACATGACCAGGGGAGGTCTGCACGGCCGCTCGCGCACTGGTCGGGCCATGTCCACGCGCCCAGTCGTCGGCATCGATCAGAACGTGAAGCTGAACCGCGCGCTCTGGATGCTTGCCGATGCAATGCGCCAGATCAAGGCGTAAGGACCGGAGGGGCGACCGTGCATCGCCGCCCTCCCAGCAGATTGGCGATCAGGATACCTACCCGGGTCCAGTCCTGACGTGATCCGTAACACCGTGACCCGGACGATCTCTGTCAGTCATTCTGGAGTCGATCATGCAAATCCGAAGTCATCGCACAAACCAGTACAACGCCTTCCGACGGAGCAACAGCGGAAGCCACTGCCGTATCCCTGCTCGAAACGAATTTCGGTAACGAGCAACCGGTCGCGACCGTGCCCTATTCGAGTCTGTGCCCCTTACCCCATAACGCCCGGACCAAACCCCTGTCGGTCATTCCAGCGCTCGGGGACAACATCCGCGCGAAGGGCCTGTTACAGAATCTTTGTACACGAAATGAAGGGATCACGTGGCAAGGCGCGCAGACACGGCGTACGCGCGGGTCAGCGCCGTCATGCAGCGCTCGACCTGCTGTACGCGAACGGCCATATCACCGCCGACTATCCTGTGCCGGTACGCCATCAGCACTGCGCTGCACCTCGATATGACGCGATACTGGACGCCCACGCGCGCTTCGTATTTCGATCATGTCAGCAAAGCGCGCATCGCCGGAGTGGTGACCACTGCCCTGTCGCCCAAGGTTGCCTCCGACCTCAGTAAGATGTAGAAGGTCGACGCCGCAGCGGCAGCCGAACTGCGACTTGCGAAGTCTGCATGGCTCCCGGAAATACTCACCGATCACGAAGTCCCGGCCACGCCCTCCTGGGCTGTCCACGAAAACGAGGACGAAGGCGACCCGGACGCTGTAGGCAACACCGGTGATACACGGGACGGCGAAGACGCCAGCAATGGTCCTGATGCGAAGAGCGGCGGCGAGTACACCAGCAGCGCGCCGAGGGACGCAGTACCTCCCGCCACCGACAGTAATCAGCCGCCGTGGCCTTTCCCGACTGATTACATGCATTGACCCCGCGCAACCTGACTCGCGGGCGACGTAAGCTCCAGCCCTCGTCCGGTAACCAGGCAAGGCAGACAGTCCATTCAGGGCCTGCCGTCTGCCGACCGGAACTGAACTGCGCGACAGTCCGTGGCCGACGGTTGGCATCCCGTCCGCCGGCCAACCAGACCGCCTGCGGCGAGAAGGCAGAGGACGGCACCGCCCACCAGCAGCAGGCGATATATCGAGCGCGCGAAACGCCTTTCCACCCTTGTAGCCATCGCCTCTACCCGCTCCGTCGCTGCTTCAACCGCCCGAACGAACGTGTGGATTGTACTTTCCAACCGCTGGCGCTGCTCCCGCGCCGAAAGCGCCGCCGCACCGATCAGCCGGTTACCCGCCGTACGCGCGACCTGATTTGCCATACGCTCGGTCAACGCCATCATGGCAGTCTCATTGAGGGCTGCCAGTGCTGCCCGGTACCGTTCCTCATGCTCCCGCATCAGGTTTTCCGCCAACTGGATCGTCGCCTTGCATCGCTCAAGCGCGTCCCGGTGCTGCTGCATCAGCGCATCGGTCGCGCCGCCGACCTCGCGACGCGCGGCTTCGAGGCTACCCTCGCTCGCCCACCGGATTCGCTCCGGCATGGCCTCATACAGGCGCGCGTAGTATTCGAGCACCGCAATGATCGACCATAGCGCGTCATTGTCATGCAGGTTCAATGCGTTCGAGACCCGGTGCATGCGGGCGAGACTGGCTCCGTCCGGGACGTCGCCGGACACCTCACGAAACAGGTGAATGATCGGATCGACCGATTTCGACCGCCTATTGGTCATGGGGCGTCCTCTCGCTGCTGATGACTTTTGAGAACATGGCGTCGCACAACTCCCGCCAGCGAAACAACTCCGCCCGCTGTCCAATGTGCATGGTTTCTGCCGCCCTGCGGATCGAGACACGTTGACTGCGTAGTTCGTCCGCAACGCGATCCGCCAGATCAGGAAAATCGAGTGAGCGGCCCTTCGTCTCGATCGTTTTGCGAACCTGAGACTCCTGATACAAAGCGAATTTGTCGGGTGCACCGAAGTAGCCGTTGCGAACGACATGCGTCACGGTATCCGGAAACGTCTGCCCGAAAATATGCAGCAACTCCAGGCTGTCGCGCTGCCGGTTGATCACCCATAGCACGACAAGCTGTCGCCCCAGTTCATCCAGTGTCCGTGCGAGTGTGCTGCCATATCGTGTCACGCCCGTCTGATTACGTGCCGCGGTATTGACAATCACTGCCGCACCCCGATGCATATCGCAGAAGTTGACGAATCCAATCCAGCCGTCCGCAACATCAAGGTCATAAGCCGCGCATGTGATCTCGTCTCTAAGCGCTTTCATGACGTCGGGATTCGACGTATCGGTTTCGACCAGAACAGCGTGAATGTCCTGCCGCTGCAGGTAATGAGCCAGCGCGAGCGTTACCATGCTTTTCCCAACAGCGCCCTTACTGCCACCGACCAGATAAATGGGATGAGTTATATCCATGACCGACCTCCTAAAGGTTTTCGATATCAGGCCGGATCTCGAACGAGAACCTGTCCTGAATCTCCATTGATCCCGGCTCGCTGACTTCCCTTCCCCTTGGTTGTCGTGCATCGTCATGCCGGTCACCCGCGCGCGTGCCTTTTCGCTTTACAGTCCGCTTCTGACGGGACAACGGCCCCGCCTCGTTCTTCCCTTGCGGATTGGCCGATCTCGAGGCCGCACCGGCAGGTTCCGGACGATACAGCGCATACCTGACAGCGCCAATGCTGACATCGAGCCCGTTGCGCCCGGCTTCCTGGACGATTTCATCAAGCGTGTACCCTTTCGCCTGGGTGGCAGTGATATGCGCCCGAATCTCTTTCATCGCATCGCTCACCGTGACGCGCTGTTCGCTCCGGGGCTTCTCAGGTAGCGCTTCAAGCGCACCAACAAACCCATCCCACTGCGCCCGTGTGTAGCTTTTTGCGCCCGGCACGATTCGCTCCCATGGATCATCTTCGTCACCATCATGAGAACCGGGAAAAGGCTCGTCAATACCCCTTCCAATGGCTTGGCCGCACGATCGGAACAAGTCGGAATACACAGGGAGCCGACGGAACGGAAGAATATTTTCGTTGTGCTGCGCAGATCAACCGCGTACAAGAGGCCTCGTCACAAACCCGGGTTGACGGGTAAGCAAACTGGTGCGCAATGGCATGCTGGCTCAGGACCAAAAGCTTGCGAACTCGGGGCCAAGTAGTGAGCAACTCCGAATGGAGCGCCTGAAAAGTAGAGCGACCAAACCGGCAAACATGGTCGCGTAGTTCGGCGGGCCGTTTGAGCGCACATCGCAGACTTGCAAACTTGATCCGGCCGACGTTGAGCAGCGACCCGTCAGACTCATGCTAAGCGTTGATACGACCCGCAGCATTGCCGTGTTCGTACTCGCATCGACAACCTCGCGATATTTAGGCAAGGAGTCGACACACGGACACCGTCGGTCTCACCGACGCGCTAGATTCCATGATCAGAATCGCCCCGACACGCCGACAGAATTTCTGCAAAGGGTCAACGGAATCACAGTGGTGACTTCACAAACTCAGCGGATCAGTCTCGCAGAAAATGGCGAGCTGCACGCCTGAAAAACAAGATTCAAAAAGTGATGGCAGGATAGGCTTGCGCCGGTTTTGGGCGCCCAATGACCAACGCTTGATTACAGAAATCTATCCGCGCCACATCCACGTCGTGATCATGCTCGTCCCAGTCATCTTGATCGCCGGCGGCATATGGTTGAATGCCCAACACTGACCCCCCGGACAGAAGTCGTTGCAGAGTCTTCGGCAGAAACGCGATCGCTATTGGACGAGTCCCGAAGCAATCGCGAGACGTCTCGCTAACGCACGAGCGGCAGCCCATGCGCGCGCTACCATGCCCTACACCGCAGGCGTCAGGTATGGATTCTCATGGCCCGGCTCATAGGGCCGCGTCTTGATCTCCATGCGCGCAATGCTCTGGAGATGCACCTCGTCCGGGCCATCGGCGAAACGCAGCGCGCGCCCCCAGGTCCAGCTGTCCGCCAGCGGCGTGTCGGGACTCAGGCCCATCGCGCCGAAGGTCTGTATCGCCCGCTCGCACACGGCGGTGTGCACGCTCGGCACGAGCGCCTTGATCATCGAGATTTCCTTGCGTGCCTCCTTGGCGCCCACGTTGTCGATCATCCACGCAGCCTTCAGCACGAAGAGACGAGCCTGATCGATTTCGATGCGCGACTTCGCGATCCACTCCGCAACACTGCCGTGCTCATATAGCTTCTTGCCGAACGCCGTGCGCGCCTGCGCGCGTTCGATCATCAACTCGAGCGCGAGCTCGGCAGCGCCGATCGAGCGCATGCAGTGGTGAATGCGCCCCGGGCCAAGACGCGCCTGGGCGAGCGCAAAGCCGTTACCCTCTTCGCCCAGAAGATTCGAGCGCGGCACGCGCACGCTCCTGAATTCGATCTCGCAGTGGCCTTCGGGCGCCGTGTGATTGACCACCGTGATATTGCGGATGACCCTCACACCCGGTGTGTCGCGCGGCACGAGAATCATGCTTTGCTGACGATGCGCGGGTGCGTCCGGGTCCGTTTTGCCCATGACGATAAACAGCTCGCAATTCGGATGCGCTGCATTCGTGATGAACCACTTGCGGCCGTCGATCACGTAGTCGTCGCCATCGAGACGAATGGACGTGGTGATATTGGTTGCATCCGAAGAAGCCACCGCGGGTTCGGTCATCGCAAACGCCGAACGGATCTTGCCGTCGAGCAGCGGCTGGAGCCACTTCTTGCGTTGGGCAGGCGTGGCGAACATATGGAGCAGCTCCATGTTGCCCGTATCCGGCGCATTGCAGTTGAATACTTCCGAGGCCCAGGAAACTCGCCCCATGATCTCAGCAAGGGGGGCGTACTCGAGGTTGGTCAGCCGCGTGCCGGGCTCGTCGTCGTGCAGATGCGGCAAGAACAGGTTCCAGAGGCCCTCCGCACGCGCCTTCTCCTTCAAGTCATCCATGAAGGAAACGGGATATTGTCCCGCGCTCACTTCTTCGTGCCATTGGTGGATGCGCGGCACGATATGCGTGTCCATGAACGCACGCACCTGCGCGCACAGCGCTTCGACTTTCGGGCTATAGGCGAAGTCCATTTTGCTCTCCCTTGAATCCTTGTGAATGTCGTGCGGCGCGAGCATCAATCGTGCGCCGCTCGCTTGATCAGATCGTCAGTCCGCCATCAACGACGATGCACTCGCCGTTGGTGTAGCTCGCCGCATCGGAGACGAGATACAGCACCGTGCCGGCCATCTCGCCCGGCTCTGCATGCCGGCGCAGAGGAATCTTCGTCATCCACGCTTCGTAGATGGCCTGGTCTTCGAACAGGGCGCCGGCGAATTTGGTCTTGGTGAGGCCCGGCAGCAACGCATTCACGCGAATGCCGAACGGGCCGCATTCCTTAGCGAACGCGCGCGTCATATTGACCACGGCGGCCTTCGTGATCGAATAGATGCCCTGCTTGTCGCCGGGCTGCAGCGCATTGACAGAAGCCGTGTTGACGATCGCGCCGCCGTGCTCGCGCATCAGCTTGCCCGCTTCGACCGACATGAAGAAGTAGCCACGCAAGTTGACCTCCACCGTTTTTTCGAACGACGAAAGATCGGTATCGAGAATGTGGCCGAAATACGGATTCGCCGCCGCGTTGTTCACGAGGATGTTAAGCCGGCCATGCCGCGAGCGGATGTGCTGGAAAACGCCCTGAATGTCGTCGAGACGCCCCACGTGGCACGGGTACGCCTCGGCGCTGCCGCCCGCCTCCTTGATCCCGCGTGCCACCGTCTCGCAGTCTTCGAGCTTCCGGCTCGATACGATCACATGGGCGCCCTGTTCTGCGAGCAGCTTCGCGATCTCTTCGCCAATGCCACGGCTCGCTCCCGTGACCAATGCAATCTTGCCCTGCAGATCGAATAAATGGGTACTCACAACTGTCTCCTCGACATATCCACGTGTATGTATCAACCGCCAGGCGTCAGATGAGGTCGAAACCCATCTGCGCGAGCGCACCGGCCATTTCACCGACCTGACGCGCCTTCTCGTTCGACGCGTTGCCGCCAAGCGCACGCCTCTTCACGCCCTGCGCAATGGCGGCAAGCCGGAAGAAGCTGAACGCGAGGTAAAAATTCCAGTTCTCGATCGCCCCTATGCCCCGCAGCCGGCAATACCGCTCTACGATCGCAGCCTCGTCCGGCACGCCAAGCGCAGCCCGGTCCAGCCCGGCGAGACCGACGATATGACCTTTGGGCGGAAGCCGCAGGCACATGCAGAAGTACGCGAGGTCCGCCAGCGGATTGCCAAGCGTGGAGAGTTCCCAGTCGAGCACCGCGCGAACCTGCGGCGTGCCGCGGTGAAAAATCAGGTTGTCGATGCGAAAGTCGCCGTGCACGAGCGAAGGCTTCCCCATTTCGGCCGGACAGTGCGCCGGCAGCCAGTCGATCAGGGCTTCCATGGTGTCGAGGTCTTCGGTCTGCGCCGCGCGATACTGCTTGGTCCACACGTCGATCTGGCGCGAGAAGTAGTTGCCCGCGCGGCCATAGTCGGCAAGGCCAACGGCCACGACATCCACATCGTGCAGAGCGGCCATCGTGCCGATCAGCGCGTCGTAGATGGCGCCGCGCTCGCTAACGTCCAATGCGGGCAAGGACGGATCCCAGTAGATTTCACCCTCTTCGAAGCTCATCACGTAGAACATGCTGCCGATCATTTCTCGGTCCTCGCAAAGGTGCAAGACCCGCGCAACAGGAACCGGCGTACCGCTAAGCGCCCTCAACACACGAAATTCGCGGTCCACGGCGTGGGCCGACTTGAGCAGTTCACCCAGCGGCTGACGCCGCAGCACATAGCGGCCACTTTGCGCTTCGAGGAGAAACGTGGGGTTCGACTGGCCGCCCGCGAACTTCTCGACGGACATAGGTCCCTGAAAGGCAGGTACGTGTGCCTCGAGGTAGCGTGTGAGGGCAACGACATCGAACTGAAGACTTGCATTCATCATGGCGCGGGAATCCGGATTCGAATCAGCCGTAGGTAACGAGTTCGCGCCCCTCGATCTGTTCGAGATGCGGCAACGCGTTGAAGGTGACCAGCGACATCGCGCTGTCGTTGAAGACGTACTGGCTCACGCTGCTGTTGCGGATTTGCATGTTGAGCGCGATGGCCGCGGCCGCGGGTGCGTTCAGGATCTGCTGGGTGAAGACGGCGATCGGCCCCCCCGAACTCACCACCAGAACGCGCTTGCCGCCCGAACGCTGAATGGCGAGACGCGCGTGCTCTACACGCGCCTGGAACTCTCCCCAGGTCTCGGGAATGCATCCCGGCAATTTATCTTCGGACCAAAGCTGCAAGACCTGCCTGAGTCCCTTGTAGAAGTGCTTCATCGAGCTTTCGGCCACGGGACCCGACGCCGGACCGCTTTCTCCCAGCGCGGAAAACAGCGCGTGAAAATCGTACTCGTTCAAACCGGCGTCCTGCACGATCTCTACCGGCTGGCCGCCCATTGCGGTGAGCAAGGCGTCGGCGGTTTGAGCGTGCCGCCGCATCGTGCCGGTCACGACGCGATCGAAGCTCAGGTGCGACTGCGCGAAGTATTCGCCTAGCCAGCGCGACTGGGCAAAGCCCGAAGATGAAAGCTCGTCATAGTTTTCAGCGCCGAAAGACGCTTGCCCATGCCGCACCAGATAGAGTTCCGCCATGCCAACCTCGTCTGAACATGACTGAAACGATATCGGGGCCCATGACATTCAGGAAATTTATTCTGGTGATGGTTCGCCATAACGTTTCGTGACACCCCGTCTACTGCCTCTGCTTGCGCATGAGACGGCCGATCTGCTCGCGCAGCCAGCGATGCGCCGGGTCCGCCGCGACGCTGCGGTGCCAGTAGCCATGCGTGTCGAGAACGGGGAGGTCGAAGGGGAGCGCGAGGATGCGCGCGTCATAGCGCTTAAGCAGCGTGAGTGGCGCAGTCAGGACGAGATCGGTGCGCATCGCGATCAAGGGCGCAACGAGATAGTGCTGGACCCGCGTCTGGATGGTGCGCCTGAGCCCCAGCTTGTTGAGTTCCGTATCGACGAGGCCTGGCCCCTGCCTGCGACTGGACACGTGGATATGTCCAAAGCGCAAGTAGTCGTCGATCGTGAGCTTCTTCTTCGCGAACGGATGATCCTGACGCAGCATGCAGGCGTAACGGTCACGGCCCATCGGCTCCTGTTCCAGGTACGGATCGTCGATGAGAGGCGCATCGATCGCAAGATGGACCGCGCCGCTCGCGAGCGCTTCGGACACGTCGCGTCGCGTCGTGAAGTAGCTCTCGATGCGGATGCCCGGCGCGAGGTGCTGCAGCACCTCCTCCAGCGCAGGCAGCAGCATCGCCTCAGTCAGATCGTTCATGCTGAGCCGGAAGGTCCGCTGCGACGTGGCCGGATCGAAACGCTCGCCAGCATGCGTGCTCGAATCGAGTAGCTGCAGCGCCTCACGCACGCGGCCAATGATGTTCTCGGAAACCGGCGTGGGCATCATGCCGGCCGGTGTGCTCACGAACAGCGGATCGTCGAATGCCTTGCGCATGCGTGCGAGCGCATTGCTCACCGCGGGCTGCGTGATGAACAGCAACTCCGCCGCGCGTGTGAGGTTGCGCGTTCGATAGACGGCTTCGAACACGACAAAGAGATTCAGATCGACTTTGGATGGGCGCATGTCGCGAGCCTAACCGGGCCATCGCAATGCCGTCAATCGAGGGCGCGAGCCAGCTGATTCGCCAGACCTGCAGAAGACGTCCTGGCGGAGGCGAATCAGGCAGATGACGCGTCCGATAGCGATTGCATGTCGAATACGGCAATGGCGCGCCGCTGGGCGCGCACCTGCTCTTTTAGCGACGCCGCCGCTTCTGCCGCTTGTTGAACTACCGCCGCGTTCTTGCGAATGACCTGGTCCATACGGCCCACGGCCTCGTTGACTTGCCCGATTCCCCCGCGCTGTTCTTCTGAAGCGTCGAAAATATTGTCGTTGATCTCGACCACGCGCTGGATCGCTCCCCGAACGTCCACCATGGCTTGCACGACGCGGTCAGCGTGCACGGCCCCCCCGGAAATCGCCTCGGCGGAGGTCCGGACCAGAGCCTTGATCTCCTTCGCTGCGATGGCTGCGCGCTGCGCGAGGCTACGAACTTCTCCGGCGACCACCGCAAACCCCCGCCCATGCTCGCCTGCGCGTGCAGCCTCGACAGCCGCATTCAGCGCAAGAATGTTAGTCTGCAGAGCGATTTCTTCGATGAGCGCGGTAATTTCCACGATCTTCGCCGAGCTGGCGGAGATGTTGTCCATCGTGCCTCTCATCTGCTCGACCGCGGCCATGCTGGTATCGGCCGCGAGCGACGTCGCGTTGGCAAACTCCGCTGCCAGGCGCACATGATCCGAATTGCGGCGAACCGAGAGGATGAGTTCATCCATGCTTGCCGCCGTTTCCTCAAGTGACGCGGCTTGCCGCCTCGCGCCTGCTGAGAGGTCGGTACTGCCGTCGGCTATCTGGCTGGATGCATTCAGAATCGCGTCGCTTGAAGCCTTGATCGTCTGAACGGTTCTTGCGAGATGTCTGTCCATCGCCCGGAGCGCCCGAAGCAACTGCCCAAACTCACCGCGCAAGCGTATCCCCTCGGCGTCCCCCAGCCGACCCTCGGCAATTCGCCGGGCTACTCCAAGTGCGGCCTTCAACGGACTCGTAATCGCCCACACCAGCCACGCGGACGCGGCGGATGCTGCTGCAATACCCAGACCGATTGCGCCAAGCACCTTCCATCGCAACGCGTTGAACGTGGCATTGCCCCGTTCAGCCAACTGCTGCGCCTGCATCGCGCTCAACGCAACGTCGCGGCCGATCGCGTCGGACACCGCATCGCCAGTCTCTGTGAGTTCGTCGATCGTGAATGCCGCCATCTCCAGATTTCCGGCGCGCAGCACCGAAACGATGTCGTCCGACTGAGTCCGGAAGACCGCGAGTTCCTTCGCCACGCGATCGGCCACTCGACGCTCATCGGCCGTGGCAATTTTCGCCGGGTAATAGTCATGCCAGGCTCGATCGAGCTTTTGCTGCTCTTCGCCGATGCTTGCTACGAGCTCTGTAGCCTTGTCCTCGTCATGCAGCGCCTGGATGTAACGCATCTGAAGGCGGATTTTCAGTGCGGCTGCCTGTACCGAGGCAAGATCTTCGATCGGGACCGTGCTCACCGAATACATGCTGCCCATATCCGCGCTGAGCCTCGCGAGACCGCGAAGCCCCATCAGACCGATGGACGCCATCAGCGCGACGCAAACGCCTAGCGCGAGCATGATTTTGAACCGGATCGTACCTGTGAATGCGCTCATTTAGACAAGCCCTTTAATTGAGCATGCTTTAATGCGTTACCACCTTGCCAACAGATATCCTGGCTATCTGGTGAATCCGCCGACGGAGTCCACTATGTAGTGTGAACCCGAATCGCTCGCGCCGATCGGTTGTGTGCTGGGGGCGCGAAACGATGCGCGGCATGCACACTTCTTTCGTGTTCGAGCAGCCTGTGTGCGATCAGACCTTTTTGTTATAGGCACTACACCAGCCCTTGCCCGCCACCTGCTTGCCGCCGAAAATCGGGCACGGAGCGAACGCATCATTCGATTTACCCTGATAGAAGGCGCAGTTTCGACAGACCTGACCCGCTGCGTACTTTGCATACTTCGTCTTGTCGACGTTCGCCGCGTCGATCCTGTAACCGAGCGCGAGCGACGTCGAGTCGGCTTCCGACACCTTGGCCTCATCGGCAAAAGCAATGCGAGACAGCGCTAGTCCAGAAGCAATACCTGCGGTAATGGTCATAAAAGTACGGCGCGAATTACTCATGCAAATACTCCTTTATTTGAAATGGCATGCCAATAAGACACAGGGATATCAGTAAATTATGGATAGACAAAGGTGCGTGGATTTGCGCATGGGAAGCGCACATCGCCGCGTTCAGGCCTTCAACACCCCGAAGATCTCACTCAACATCGTCTTCGCATCGCCGAACAGCATGCGATTGTTGTCTTTGTAGAAGAGCGGGTTGTCCACGCCGGCATAGCCCGAGGCCATGCTGCGTTTCATCACGATCGAGGTTTTGGCCTTCCACACCTCCAGCACCGGCATGCCGGCGATTGGGCTCGCCGGATCCTCCTGCGCCGCGGGGTTCACGATGTCGTTCGCGCCAATGACCATCGAGACGTCCGCCTCGGGGAAGTCGGCGTTGATCTCGTCCATCTCCATCACGATGTTGTAGGGCACCCTCGCTTCGGCCAGTAGCACGTTCATGTGGCCCGGCATCCGGCCAGCGACCGGGTGGATCGCGAAGCGCACGTCGACGCCCTTTTCGCGCAGCAGGCTGGTGAGTTCGAACACCGTGTGCTGGGCCTGCGCCACCGCCATGCCATAGCCGGGCACGATGATCACGCTCTTCGCGTCGCGCAGCAGCTCGGCGGTTTCGGCGGAGCTCACCGCCACCACCTCGCCGGCCGGCTGCGCGCCGCCGCCCGCCACCGCCGGCGCGGACGCGCCGCTGCCGAAGCCGCCAGCGATCACGCTGATGAAGTTGCGGTTCATCGCACGACACATGATGTAGGACAGAATCGCGCCCGACGAGCCCACCAGCGCGCCGATCACGATCAGCAGGTCGTTGCTGAGCATGAAGCCGGTAGCCGCCGCCGCCCAGCCCGAGTAGCTGTTGAGCATCGACACCACCACGGGCATGTCGGCACCGCCGATCGCCATCACCATGTGCACGCCGAACAGCAGCGCGATCACGGTCATCACGACGAGCGGCATCATGCCGTCCTGAATCGTCTCCGCCTGCAGGAACGCGCGGCCGAACACGATCACCACCAGCAGCGCGGCCAGATTGAGCCAGTGGCGCGCCGGCAGCAGCAGCGGTTTGCCGCCGATCTTGCCCGACAGTTTGCCGAACGCGATGACCGAGCCCGCGAAGGTCACCGCGCCGATCAGGATGCCGACGTAGATCTCCACTTCGTGGATGGCCTTCTCGGCGCCGGTCAACTGCACGGAGCTGTCGATGTAGCTGGCAAAGCCGACGAGGCAAGCCGCGAGGCCGACCAGGCTGTGCATCAGCGCGACCAGTTCGGGCATCTGCGTCATCTGTACTTTCTTCGCGGCGATGAGGCCGATCGCGCCGCCGACGACCAGCGCAGCGACGACGTACGGAATGCCCGCTGCCGATACGCGTGGACCGAGTACGGTGGCCAGCACGGCGATGACCATGCCGATCATGCCGAGCAGGTTGCCGCGGCGCGCGGTCTCGGGATTGGCCAGCCCGCCGAGGCTGAGGATGAAGAGGATGGCCGCGCCGATGTAGGAAACGGTAGTCAGATTGGAAGTCATTGTTGTCGTTCCCTTATTTGCGGAACATCGCCAGCATGCGTCGCGTCACCGCGAAGCCGCCGAACATGTTGACGGCCGTGAGGGCCAGCGTGCCCACGGCGAGGCCAAGGATCAGCCCCGATGGCCGGTTGCCTACCGTGGCCCCATCCAGCGGCGGCGCGACCTGCACCAGCGCACCGATCGCGATGATCGACGAGATCGCGTTGGTCACGCTCATCAGCGGCGTGTGCAGCGACGGCGTGACGTTCCAGATCACCATGTAGCCGACGAAGCAGGCCAGCACGAACACCGTGAAGTGCGACAGGAACGCGGCGGGCGCAAACTGGCCAACCAGCAGGAAAGCCAGTGCGCCGAGAGCAAAGACGATGGCAAGCGTCTTTGCAGACATCGGCTCGCCAGCGCCGTGGCCATGGCCTTTCGGCGTGGCCACCGCAGGCGGCGGCGTCTGAGGCTTCGGTGCGGCTGCCGCCTGCTTGATCGGCGGCGGCGGCCAGGTGATGTTGCCTTCCTTGATGACCGTGAGGCCGCGGATGGCGTCGTCGTCGAAGTCGACATTGATCTTGCCGTCCTTGGTCTTGCACAGTTCTTCGACCACGCGCAGCAGGTTGGACGCATACAGCGTGGACGACTGCCGGGCGAGGCGCGAGGCGAGATCCGTGTAGCCGACGATCGTCACGCCGTGGCACACCACCGCCTCGCCGGGCACGGTCAGCTCGCAGTTGCCGCCCTGCTCCGCTGCCATGTCCACGATCACGCTGCCCGGCTTCATCGACTGCACCATTTCGGCCGTGATGAGCTTCGGAGCAGGCTTGCCGGGAATCAGCGCGGTCGTGATGATGATGTCCGCGTCTTTGGCCTGCTGCGCGTACATCGCGCGCTGCGCCTGCTGGAAGCCCTCGCTCATGACCCTGGCGTAGCCGCCGCCGCCCGAGCCTTCCTCGTCGTAGTCCACCTTGACGAATTCGCCACCGAGGGACTTGACCTGGTCGGCCACCTCGGCGCGCGTGTCGTTGGCGCGCACGATCGCGCCGAGACTCGCCGCGGTGCCGATGGCAGCCAGGCCTGCGACGCCGGCGCCGGCGATGAAGACCTTGGCAGGCGGAACCTTGCCGGCGGCGGTGACCTGACCGTTCAGGAAGCGGCCGAACGCATGGGCTGCCTCGATGACGGCCCGGTAGCCGCTGATGCCCGCCATCGAGGTGAGCGCGTCCATCTTCTGCGCGCGTGAGAGCGTGCGCGGCAGCGAGTCGATCGCCAGCACGGTGGCCCGTTTCGCTGCCAGCTGTTGCATCAGTTCGGGGTTCTGGGCCGGCCACACGAATCCGATCAGCGTGCCACCCTCGCGCATCAGGGCCACTTCTTCGCTACTCGGGAGGCGAACCTTGAACACGATGTCGCTGCGGGCCCAGAGTTCGGCGGCCGTTGCCACGACTTCGGCACCCGCGGCACGGTAATCATCATCGCCAAAGTTCGCACCTGCGCCGGCGCCGCTTTGCACGGCAACTGCGAACCCCAGCTTGATCAGTTTCTCGACCACCTCGGGCACGGTTGCTACACGCCGCTCCCCGGTGGCCACTTCCAGAGGAATGCCAATCAGTAATGTCATAGGGCAAGTTGATTGTTCACATTGGTATGGGCCATCGCAAGAAGGGTCGAGCGAGTCGAGCCCCCTTTCACTTTCCGGCAATCGAAAGCGCAGTGATGCGATGCAGGGATGGCGGCAAGGGCGAAGTCAGTCAGGCCGCGCGATCGGTCAGTCGTCCGCGCAGAAAATCGTCGGTGTGGTATTGGTGAAGTTCTTTACGTCGCCGATGACCTCGGCGGCCTTCGCGGAGGAAAGGGCGTTATCGATCCCGGCCTGATCCCTGAAAAGCAGTATCGCTACGCATGCGAACGGTTGCGGCTCTGATGATGGAAACAGGACCTCGGCCGATTGCAGACCGAACTCACTCCACGCCGAGTGGACAAGCGGAGCATGGGTCGAAAGGTAATACTCGCGGTCAAACGTCCCGCCTTCTGTGCTCGGGTAGCTCACGATCAGGGTAGTCATATTCAATTCCGTGTTGAAATGTATGTGAGAGTAGATTCAAGTGGGCACGCCAGCGCCCTGCAAGCTTGCCGGCAACGTTCGTGCGCGGCGCAGCAACTGCCAGCCGAACAACAACATCCACAACGGCAGAACCAGCACGACGACCATCTCGCTCGCATTCGAAAGCGCGTCGAGATCCGGGAAAAAGCCGAACAGGAAGAAGATCCCGAAAGCCCCGCCGACGATCTTCAGCAGGATCGATCCCTTCCACCCTGCCCTCTTGAGCACGTTGGCGGCAATCGGCGTCCAGAAGAGCACGAGGGGACCCTCGATCCACCAAAGGCCGTTTTGCGTCCCATTGGCTATTGCCGTCCATACCGCCGCCGCGGCGTTTCTCGTGGCATCGTCGCCGCCCGCATATAGGTGCGCCAGCGGGTGAAGGATTGCGAACTGGAGGACCGCGCCGCTCACGCCCACCATGACGTACAGCACGACGGCCATCGCCACCATGTTGCCGAGTGCGCCCAGTTCCTCGCGAAATGCGTGCACAAAGTAGCCACCGATGGCGAGGAAAGGCAGGTAGAAGCCGAACACGTCGGCAGCCATGCTCCAGCGAAACAGGTCGCGGGTCTCCGGTGGCAATGCCAGCATCGATGCACCGTGCAGGACGATATCCGCATCCGAGCCCGTCACCGCCACGGACAATCCAACATTCGCGTACGCCAGCAGAGCGCCGATGATGGCGCTCCAGGCCGTGAAGCGCATTAACCCGCGCGAGGTCTGATTCATCACAAATCTCCAGGAGAAACGTTCAGCGTTGCCCGCGTTTGACTTCCGGTCGCATCGGACCGCGGCAACCGCGGGGGCTTTTGCTCAATTGCCATAAGGAATGGGGTTATTTGACGCCACACTCCTGCTTTGGACCCGCTCCAAGGCGCAATAGCCGTAATAGATGGCTGGCATGAAGTAGGCCCACGTGCACAACGCAAGCGTGAAGAAATTGAGCACGACGTTGGTTTCCTCTCCAGGGATCTTGTAGAAGTCGTAAATGCCGGCAATCGCGAGCGATGTCACCAGCGCCACTGCCACTCCCAACGCCTCGAGCATCGCGCCGATGTCCAGTAATCGCTTGACGAAATAAGCGAGATAGATCGACAGCCAGATCCACATCGCCAGATAGAAGTAGGGCAAAACTCCGGAGATGAAATCCGCCCCGACGAGGACGAATGTGAGCGCAAAGCAAGCGACGAATACCACGACGTCCTGGCGAATTGATGGCCTGTAGCCGTGCGTAATCGCCATCAAGCCCGCGACGGCAATAATGGGCATGCCGAACCCACGAGAAAACGCGTCAAAGAAGTGTGCTATCTCATAGGAAACTGCATTGCCAGTAGCAAAAAATCCGATGGCGTTCGTGGCCGAGGTACCGACGATCCACATCTCCAGCCCGAGAAGATAGTTTCGTTTCCTGACGATCTTCCAGCCGAAAAAAAATGAACTCAATGCCAGCACAGCACTGGATAGCATAAGAACTAAGGTTCTGAGGTCCATGACTAAACTCCTAACTCCGGTTGCATCTGATTGGTCAATTTTTCTTCGGCTCCAGGCTTGCCAGATAGGTGGCAATGGCCTTGCGGTCTTCGGCCGAAAAGCCCGTTGCAAGGTTCTTCATGACGCCAGTGGGTTCGCTGCGGATTCCGGAAGCGAACTCGTCGAACTGCGCGAGCAGATAGTCATATCCCTGACCAGCCAGACGCGGAAACTGGTCGTGGCCCGTCAATTGGGCACCGTGACATGCGACACAGTTGCCCGTGGCCACCAGGCGCTGCCCCTGCTCGCGCAGTTGCGCATCCGGCTTGAAGCAGCGATTCGCGGCAGGAGTGACAGTGGAGAAATATTCAGCAAGCGATTTGATCTGCGGATCGCTCATCGTCATCGCGAGAGGCCCCATGTTCGGATTGCGCCGCGCCTCAGTCGCGAAACTGTGGAGCTGGGCTTCCAGGTAAGGCGCTGGCTGCCCCGCCAGGCTCGGATACCCCTGATCGAGCGAATTGCCTTTGACCCCATGGCAGCCCATGCAGACATCGGTCATATGCGGCCAGGCGCCGCCGTCGGCCAGGTAAGCCGTGGTCGACGTCGTGATATAGCTCTGAAAGCGATAAAGACCCAGCAGATCCGAACCGAAAATTGCGAGCAACAGGACGACAACCAAAGGAATGCCAATCAATAGAATTTTTTTCATCGTCGCCTTCCTACGCCGGACGCAGGGCATTCAGCGCCTGAAGCGCGCCATGATGGCCAGAACGCACGGCACCATCCATGTAGCCGGCCCAGATATTCGCAGTCTCCGTCCCCGACCAGATCAGCTTGCCGCACGACGGGCGCAGCGCTTCGCCGTGGGCGCTCCAGAATCCCGGCGGAATCGCGGAAACGCAGGTAATGGTCCACGGATCGGCCCGGCCCCAGTCCTGATCGTGATAGGCGATGGGAGACAGCGCTTCGTCGCCCCATGCCTGCGCGTAGAACTGCTTATGCATGGCCATTGCCGCGTCCCGATCCGACGGGACCATCGCATTCTCGACGAATGCGTTGATGACCCCGATCTCTGCGGCCGGCGGGGAGTTGTCAAAGGCCCAGAGGATCGGGCCATTGAACTGGAAAATGCTGCCGTTCATGCCCTTGTCACGCCAGAACGGGCGGCGATAGACCATGGCCGTCTTCCGTGCAGGGGAATGCGCGGGCCAGGCTCGCTGCAGGGCCGCGCGCTTCTCGGGCAGGGGCGGATCGAACTGCACCCGATGACACAAAGCCGGATGGATGGCCATGATGACGGTCCGTGCCCGCACTTCGCCGTGGTCGGTATGCACGGTGACGATGTCGCCGTCCCAACCGGAAATCTGGCGGACCGGTGAGGACATGCGCACCTTGTCGCCAAGTTGCTGGGCCATCTTGATGCTGAGGATTTGCGAGCCGCCGATGAAGCGGGTCTCCTGGGCGCTGTGCTTGATGGAATCGAGCTGCGAGTAATCGCAATCCGCCGAATTGACCATCGAAAGGAAATGCAGCAGCCCCATCTTCGCCGGCGCTGCGCCGCCCGAAAGCGTGATGCTGCCATTCCATGCAACCTGGTCTTCAGGCTTGATATTCTGCTTTTCCAGCCAATCACCGACCGAGAGCTTGTCCAGTTCGCTGGCCTTCGGGGACGTCCATGGTTCGCCACAAGGCACGTCGCGCGAGAGCCTGCTGAGCTTTGCCCCGACCGACTCGTCGGTGCCGAACGTGCCCTTCAGATCGACTGCCACGCGACCGTCTCCGCCCAGAATGACCGTATTCCCGTCGTAGTAGGTCGGGAAGGTCCCGACGCCCAGTTCGCGTGCGAGATCCGCGACGGCGGTCTGGCCGGGCCCGATCCATTGGCCGCCGACTTCCGAAACGTATCCGCCGGGGATGTTGTAGTTGAGCGTTCGCCCCCCCACGCGGTCCCGGGCTTCCAGCACGAGAAAGGACTCGCAGCCTGCCTGACGCAGGTCGCGCGCGGCGGTCAGTCCGGCCAGCCCCGCGCCGATGATGGCGACGTCGAGAACGCCGTCCGCGCCTGGAGCGGTCCTGGTAATTGCGGCATACGTCTGTTGCGCACCCATCGCGAGCGTGCCCGCGGCAGCCGAGGCACCGGCATATTTGAGCCATTGCCTGCGCTGCGGGTTTGCAGCGTTGTCCGCGGAAGATTTTTTTGCCATATTGACTCTGTCTACGTGATGAGGGCGCTCCCGCTCCGCGCGGGTCACCGCGACTGCCCGGTCAAAGGCAAGTCTCCATATCTTGTCGATACACCTTGCCGCGCAGCTCATTCGCACTCCTTTGAGAATCACTTGTGCGCCTCAACGGGGAACCGCGAGATCTGTCGCTTCAGCGAACCTAGATTGACGGCACTGCCCTCACACTAGCTGCTAACTGATAACCCGATCCGAGTGCCATCGAGCTCCAACGCCGAACCGATTCTTCGGCGCCGAAGGCGTGGTTACTCCTTCGTCCACCCGTTCTGATAGAGCTTTCCTGCCAGCACGCCCAGACGCAACGTGAGGTGGTAGTTCTCGCCATCTTCGATCAGTGCGGATCGCACGTCGCGGAACAGTTTCTCGATCGCAAATTCACGGGTAGTGCCGTTGCCGCCGAACAGCTGGAACGCCTCGTGCGTGATCTTCATCGCCTCTTCGGTCACGCTTACCTTTGCCTGGGCCGTCGCATAGGGATGGCTCTTCGGAGACAGACGCGAGAAAGCGAGGCTGCGCCGCGCGATCGCACGCGCCATCTCCAGCCGGCGCAGCATCTCGCCAACCCGCAGTTGCGTCATCTGGTGGTCGATCAACAACGCGCCACCCTGCTTGCGCTCGTGGCAATACGCCAGCGCGAGGTCGAACGCGGCGCGCGCCACCCCCACGAACACCTGACACATGTGTGTGCCTGCGAACGACCAGGTCGAGGCCAGATTGCCGAGATAATCGTCCTGCAACGCAATGGCGAAACGCTTGGGCACCTTCACGTTGTCGAAGTAGATCTCGCCTTGCGGCAGCGAGCGCTGGCCAATCTTGTCGAGCGGTTTGCCGCGCGAGATACCCGGCAGATCGAGCGGAATGATCATGCCCACGCCATTGGTGAATGAGCCATGTTCGCCGGTGCCATAGAAGCCATCGCCATAGTCCGCCGCCATGTACGCGAGCGCCACCTGTGCGACCGAGCCGTTCGAGATCCACGCCGAACTCTGCCCGTTGATGACGATTTCGTCCGCGCCCACCTTCGCCGTGAGGTTACCCACCGGTTGCTTGCCGCCCGCGCCGATCTCGTCGCGGTAGAGAATCGCGGCATCGGTGCCACGGTCGGGCTGCGTGTTCATCCAGCAACCAATCTTGCCCGTGCACATATCAATCAGCTCCTGATTGCCGACTGACTGCGCCATCATCAACGGCGCGGGCGCCACACCGATCGAGATGGCAAACCCGGCATCACCCCAGCCGAGTTCTTCGCCGATCAACGATTCGATCCGCACCGCCATGTCCGCAGGAAGCTGCGCGAGAAGCTGCGGATCGAGGCCGAGTTTCGCGCTTTCCATCATGGCCGCCCAGTACGGCGAACCGGGCGCGATCACTTCTTCCGGCGTCATGCGGTCGAGTTCGCGGCCGACGGGCTTCAGTACGTCGCGTGCGAAACGGTGGACCGTGTCCTGGATCGCACGTTCCTCCTCGCTCATCGGTGTTTCGAAACCGGTCAATCCTGCCAGCGGCAACCCTACGGACTTGTGCAGTCGAATCATTTCGGTACTCCTCCTCTCCTGGACGCATGTCGACCGGACCGCCCTGCAACCCGGCCACCACATTTATAGATCAACATACCAAACATAGGTAACAATACAAAACATGGAGTGAAAAAAAAAGACAGGGTATTCCCCTGTCCTCTTTCTTCACTGGCATGGCGCTGCGGCTGCCAGTGCCTCTCCTGGCGTGAGCTGCCCTACGCGGCCTCTGCGTCCACCGTCTTTCCCCATACCAGCTCATGCGCGATCTGAAGAAACTTCGCTTCGAAACCTCGCATGTACGCGCGCTTGGCGCGTGGAGTGCCCAGATGCATTGTCATGCCGTCCGCCATCGAAATGAGCAGCACGGCAATGTGTGCACTCTCGGCCGCCCCACGCTCCGGATTCGCCGCGCGAATGAGCGTGGCAAGTTCGGTCGTCAAGGTGTCGTACCATTCGTCGCGCAACTGTCCGCACTCCGGGTCGGTAGACGCAAACGAAAAGAAATGCCACCACAGCGCGATGTTCTTCGAGTCCTTCGCGTCTTTCACAGACTGATCGAAAATGGCGTCGATCGTCGCACGCGGCGAAACGTTGCTCTGGAGCGCCTGTTTCAGCGTATCGAGATACGTGTCGATGATGGGCGCCATGACCGCCCGCAGGACGGCAGGCCGCGTCGGGAAGTAATACTGGAGGTTGCTGACACTGATTCCCGCTTTGAGGGCGACGGCACGCAGCGAGAAGTCCATGGGACCACTCTCGAGCAAGAGCTTCCTTGCCACACGAATAATGGCATTCCGCGTACGTAAGCCCTGGGCACGCAGGCCGTCCGGGGCGGTTCCCGCGGAGGCTGCCACACTCGACGTGCGCCGCTTACGGGTGCTTGGTTCTTTTGGCACTGTCATCGCTTTCCGTCCTGAGTGAAGTATGACGCCTCGCCGAAGCGAAGCAACGCGGTCACACGAACCGTTCTCTAGGTAAACATGACTATACCTTACGCCAGGCTGAACAACCATCCACATGGAGGGCGCGTGACGCAGCGTTCGTCCCCGCCTAATAGGACCCCTATTCACAGTAGCCAATCATCGAGCGACTCTCCCAATGCTCGAATCGGGCCGCGAGCGGCATGGTCTCCGCAAGCATTCCATGGCGCTATGCACATTACGCCCGCTGCGCTTGCGCTGCGCGCGCCTTGTGGTTTACGCGGTCGTCGAGCGCGTTCACCACGCCCAGCGCCCCGTTGACCACACACCATCGCAAGGGCTCGGGAAGCGTTGATGGTGTCTTGTGATCCAGCGCAGAAAGGAGCGGATTGTCGATGCCGCGAATCCGCCCGGCAATCATGTTTCCCGCCATGGATTGGGCGGCCACGCCATGTCCGGAGCACCCGGCACTGTAGAAGATGTTCCGGTGCGCCCCTGTCGCCCCTACAACCGGCAGCGCGTCATTGGCCAAACTGATATAGCCGCTCCAGCAGGCCCGCAACGCAATACCTTGGAGTGTCGGGAAGCGGTCGTGCAGCGCCGTGCGCAGCTCGCGATACGACTCGTAGTCCGGCACGTTCGGCGTTTTGGAGCCGTATGGATAATGTATCCGCTTCGTCGTCACAACGAGCGTGTTGTTGACGGTCAGACGGTGGCTTTCCATGGTCCAGTGTGCCGTCACGATGCCTTCGCGCCGCGGCCAGCCCAAGGTCTTGCGCTGAGCATCGGAAAGCGGCTCGGTCTCGATGGCCGAGACCCGCAACGGTATGACCTTGTCTGCAAGAAGGCCAAGCTGCGGCGTATAGGCGTTGGTGGCCAGCATCAGCACCGGGGCGCTCGCACTGCCTCGTGGGGTTTGCACCTTGATGACCGGCCCCTCCGTGTAAGACAGCAGCGGCGTATTCTCGTAGAGCTTAACCCCGGCTCGCAGAGCCGCGCGCCTGAGACCCATCACGTACTTGCCGGGGTGGAGCGTGCCACCGCGCGGCACGTAGTTGCCAAACAGAAATGCCGGCGGAATACCGCGCGCGCGCATCTCAGCCTGATCAAGAAACTCCGACTGAAAGCCCAGCTCGGCGCCAGTTCGCATGTCCTCGCGTACCTTCTCCTCCTGGGCGGGATCGATTCCCGCGCGGATGATCCCCGTCTGGTTGTAGTCACAGTCGATCTCGTACTCTTTGAGCTTGCCTTCCACGAAGGGGACGGCGTCCTCGTAGTAGCGGACGATCGACTTCCCTTTCTCATTGCCGATGTCCTTGAGAAACAGATCGTATTCGAGCGCGAGCGCGCCGGCCAGATAGCCCGCGTTGCGTCCGCTCGCGCCAAATCCGGCGAACTCACGCTCGAGCACGACCACTTTCGCTCCGTGGCTGACCAGCTCCAGCGCCGCCGAAAGTCCAGCAAAACCGGCGCCGACGATAACCACATCCGCGCTCACGTCGCCAGCGAGTTCGGGTTGCATATCGTCCGGCCTTTCAACCCAGCCGCCTAGCGCGCGGTACTTCTCCATGTCCGCAGACATTCTGCCCTCCGCAACGGGTCCAGCAGAATCGACACGTGAGCATTGCGTGGCCGCCACTGCTGGCACCACCACGGCAGCAGCCGCCGCGCCCTTGAGGAAAGTGCGGCGATTCACTCCGGAGCGCGAGTCGTCTTGCCGCCCTGCCTGGGTTTCCGTCATTTCGTCCATACCTGCTCCGTCAAGACTTGCTCAGAATGTGGACGGCAAGCGCCGCCTCTTCGACGCCTTGAAATCCACCGCCATTTTCCTGAATCGCATGACGCGCCTCAGGTACCTGACGCGCCCCCGCTTCACCCCGCAGTTGGGTAACCAGTTCGTAAAGCTGACCGATCCCCGTCGCACCCAATGGATGTCCCTTCGATTCGAGTCCGCCCGACGTGTTGATGGGAATGCGCCCGCCCAGCGTGAACTCGCCGCGCTCGGCAGCCGGACCGCCCTGACCGGGTGGAACCAGTTGGAGGTTTTCGGCCTGGATGATTTCGCCCATCGCCGACGCGTCGTGCACCTCGGCGACATCGATGTCATCGGGACCGAGACTCGCCTGCTCGTAGGCCTGCAGCGCCGCGAGGCGGCCGATGTTCTTCTGCGGCTCGTCGAGGCGACGATGCGTGAAGCTACGAACCACGCTCGCCGCGACCCGGATGCAGCGGCTGCGGTCGGCACCGATGCGTCGCAAGCCCTCCCCCGTGCACAGGATCGCCGCCGCCGCGCCGTCCGAAACCGGCGCGCACATGGGCAGCGTGATCGGATATGTGATCGGCGGCGCCGCGAGCACCTCGTCGATCGTGAAAGCCTGGCGGAACTGGGAATACGGGTTGTGCACCGAATGCAGATGGTTCTTCGACGACACGGCGCCGATCTGGCGCTGCGTGGTGCCGTAGGTCTTCATGTGATACCGGCACAGCGCGGCATAGACCGACATGAAGCGGCTATAGGGGCGATCCGACTCGGAACCGGGCGGCGGCTCGACGCCTTCGCCAAGCTTCAACAGGCTGGCGAAGTTCTCATCGACGCGCGTCACGTCCCAACCCGCCTCGAACAGGGCGAATGACTTCGCCTTGTCCGCGACGTTCATCTTCTCCGCACCGAGCGCCAGCGCAACATCGCAGGCACCCGACCTCAATGCCTGTACCGCGAGATGCACGGCGGTGCTGCCCGATGCACAGGCGTTTTCGACGTTGTAGACCGGGATGCCTTCAATGCCGATCTTGCTGAAGACGACCTGCCCCGGAATCGACAGCTGGCCTTGCAACGGC
Source organism: Paraburkholderia sp. CI3 (assembly GCF_050436505.1). Classification (NCBI taxonomy): domain Bacteria; kingdom Pseudomonadati; phylum Pseudomonadota; class Betaproteobacteria; order Burkholderiales; family Burkholderiaceae; genus Paraburkholderia; species Paraburkholderia sp. CI3. The sequence continues at coordinate 478,978 of NZ_JBNDMI010000004.1, read as the reverse complement.
CCCGCAGTGATGCCAGCGTAGAAAGCCGCGCCGATCGCCTCGGCGCCACAATCCGCATCCTTCAACGCGCCGCGTAATGCTTCGCCCGCGAGATCGTCGATGCTGCGTTCGAAGTGCCGGCCGAACACGGTCATCGCAATGCCGGCAATGTAAATGTCGCTCATGGTGTTTTTTCTCTACGTGGCTGACTTAGATCCGGCGGGTTTCTCCCTGCCAGTACTGCTCGCGCAGATCCTTTTTCAGCACCTTGCCGGCCGTGCTGCGCGGCAATGCTGCAATGAAGTCCACGCTCTTCGGTGACTTGACCGAGCCGAGCTTCTCCTTGCACAACGCCACGAGCTCTTCGGCACTGACGCTATGACCCGCGTTGAGCTCCACTACCGCCTTCACGGCTTCGCCCCACTTTTCGTCGGGCACGCCGATCACCGCGCAATCCTGCACCGCCGGATGCGCCCAGATCACCTGCTCGACTTCGCTCGGATAGACGTTGAAGCCGCCGCTGATGATCATGTCCTTCTTGCGGTCCGTGATGTGCAGGTACCCTTCCGGGTCAAGATGGCCGACGTCGCCCGTGTGCAGCCAGCCGTTCACGATCGTTTCCGCGGTTTTCTCCGGCGCCTTGTAGTAGCCCTTCATGACGAGGTCGCCGCGTACGCAGATTTCGCCGGTCTCGCCCTGCGGCACGATTTCACCGCGATCGTTCATGATTTCGACACGGATCAGCGGGTTGGGCCTGCCGACCGACGAGAGCCGGCTATCCGGCGCAAGCTTGCCGTCGACGAAGTGCTCGGCAGGCGTGAGATAGGAGATGGACGCGGGGGCTTCCGTCTGGCCATAGCCACCCGCCATGACCGGACCGAACACCGCGATCGCGCGCTTGAGCTTCTCCACCGACATCGGCGCGGCACCATAGAGGAAGCATTTGAGCGACGAAAAATCCTGGCTCTCGATGCCCGGGATATCCAGCAGTCGATAGATGACCGTCGGCGGCAGGAAGAACTCCGTGACCCGATGCTTCGCGATCGCCGCGAGAAGAAGCGCCGGATCGGGCTTCGGCAGCACGACCACCGTACCGCCGCGAGCGGTGCAAGGCAGCGACAGCATCCCCGCGGTATGTGTCATGGGCGCTGCAGCGAGATTCACCGGGCGCTCCACGCCATAGGGATACGCCATCATGAACTGCGCGAAGTAAGTCTGAAACGCACGATGCGTGTTCATCACGCCCTTGGGCAATCCGGTCGTCCCGCCCGTACCCGAAAGCGTCACGATGTCGTCCATGTCGTAATCGACGCGCGGTTCGGTCGCGGGCTGCGCCGCGCTCCATTTCTCGAGCGACGGCGCCCACGGCAGATCGGCATCGATACAGACCCAGAGCCTGACCTTGGGCAGGCTGGGACGCAGCGCTTCGATCGCCGGTGCGAACGCCTGATGAAAGAAAAGCGCTTCGCAATCGAACGCGTCGAGCAGGTACTGATTCTCCTGCGGTGCGGTGCGTCCGTTCACGGGTATCCACACCACCCCGGCACGCCACAGCCCCAGCGTGCAAGTCCATGCCGTGACGTCGTTGTCGGCCCAGACCGCCGCCTTCGCTTCTTTTTCGAAGCCGGCTGCGAGCAGGCCGTTGGCGATGCGGCACGACAGTGTGTGAACCTCACTGAACGAATAGCTACGCTCGTCCTGAATGTAGGCGACGCCATTGGGGTTGATGCGCCAACCGCGGTCGAAGAAGTCAATGATTGCCATGTCCCATGTTTCCCTGAGTCAGTCCGGAATCTGCGCGCGCGGTGCTTACAGCTGCGCGATCGTTGCGCGCGCGAGCCCACGCTGCTCGAGGAACCCGAGCAAATAGCGATGTCCGAATGCCTTCGAACCTGAAGCGAAGCCCACCCTGGCGGTCTCGCCGTCAAGCAGCTTGATGGCACCGGCCGCATGAATGGCGCCAGTGGAGATGTACGGCGTGATGCCGTGCAGGGTTGCACGCACCGCTGCAAGCTGGCCGCGACCGATCGCGAAGTCGACCGTGCGATGAAGCGACGTGCGCTCGCGCGGCGGCATGGCCGGCGTGGTGGAATCGACGAGCTGCTTGAGCACCGCATCCTGGTGCTCGCGGGGCAGGTTCGCGTACTCGGCATCCCACTTTTGTCCGAGCGCATGCACCATCTGCATCGCGTTGTTGTCGTAGAAGCCCACGCAAGAAATGCAGCTGCGCACGCGCGGATCGTGCTCGAAGTACACCGGCAGCGACGTGCCACCCCAAGGGAGCGCGAACACGGGCTGAAGGAAATCGGGGGAGGCAACGTTGAATGAAGCGTGCTTCTCATGCGGCACCAGCTCCTTTTCCCACAGATAGCACGACTCCTGGCGATAGCCTCCGAAGATGGTCGCCGTGGAGCCGACGCTCACACCGGCGCCGGCACCGCGGGGGCCCCGCGTCAAGGTCGCCGTCTCGAGCGCGTCGACACCCGGCGTCTCGAGTGCCAGCTCGGCGGCAATTTCCGCGAACGTGTACATGTACGCGTTCGACGGCGACAACAGCAGCCCAGCCTGACGGTACAACTCGCCAAATTGATCGCGCGCCTGGCGGATGAAGTGTTGCTCGCCAGTAGTGTCGAGGTAGTGACAACCTGCCTTGAGTGCCGCCTCTACCGCAACCAGCCCGAAATCGAAGAACGGCCCGACGGTGGTGCACATGACCTTCGCACCTCGAAATGCATTCACGAGCGCATCAACATTGTGGTCGGCCTCGATGATTTCGTAGTTCGCTGATTCGAGGCGCACGACTCGCTGCGCCATCATGTCCTGCGTACGCTTCGCATTGCGCGCAACCGCCGTAAAGGGAATGTCCTGGTCGATGAGCCAGTCCATGATCAACATGCCGGTGTAACCGCTTGCGCCATAAACGACGACGGGGTGCTTTGCCATACCTGCCTCCTGAAACCTGATTGGTGGAATGTTTGCGTCGGCTAGATGCCGGGCTTGCCGCGATAATGCGCTCCGATGTTATAGAACATAATACCAAATATAGGTCATGTTACAAAATACATAGATTTAAAAAAAAGCAGGTTATTTCCTGCTTCTTCCCGACTCCTGTAGCTCTACGCCATAGCGGCTATTGCATGCCTGCGCTGCCGCCTCCCGGGCTCAACCCCGCAAGGTAGCTGGCCACCGCGTGGATGTCTTCGCCGGACAATGTAGCGGCCATCCCGTTCATTGCGCCGCTCGGGTCACGACGTTCGCCCGTCTTGAACGCAGCAAGCTGCTTCGCGAGATAGGCTTCGCCCTGGCCGGCCAGCCGTGGAATCTGTTCCCGGCCCATGAACGATGCCCCGTGGCAGGCCTGGCAGCTTTTCGCCGCGACGAGTGCCATGCCGCGCTGTTCGAGCGCCGGCTGGCCGCGCTCCGCTTCACTTTGGACCGGCATCTGCCGCGAGAAATAGACAGCCAGTGTTTTGATCTGCTCATCCGTAAGCTCCCTCGCAATCGCACCCATGTAGGGGTCGAGTCGCTGCCCATCGGCAAACGCGTGCAACTGCGCGACGAGATAAGCCTCGGGCTGTCCGGACAGCGCCGGATACGAGGCGTTGACAGATTGCCCGTGCGCACCGTGACAGAAGTAGCAGGTCTCCTGACGTTGCGGCCAGGGGCCGCCGTTGGCCACCTCTGTCTTGTCGACCTCGCTCATCGCTTTCTCAAACTGCATGCCGTCGATGTAATCGCGTCCGTAGAGCGCTCCAACGCTCACGACACCTGCCAGCAAGACGGCTGCGCTCACGATCCATGTGCGTTTCATTCACGCCACCTCGCCGCGTCGAGTGAAGCCGGCCAGCGCCTGCAAGGCAGCGCGGTGGCCCGAACGCACTGCGCCGTCCATTGCGCCGGCCCAGATGTCCGCGGTTTCGGTCCCTGACCAGATCAGACGCCCCACTTCGGGATGCAGATACTTGCCCCACTTCGTCCAGAAGCCCGGCGGCATAGGATTGATGCAATGCAGGGTCCAGGGATCGACCCGGCCCCAGTCGTAATCGTGGAACTGCGTCGGATGCAGCGCGCGGTCCCCGAATGCCTTGGCATAAGTGGCCGACAGTGTCTTTTCGGCCATCGCCGAGTCGTGCGGCAGCATCCCCGGTGCAACGAATGCGGCGATCACGCCGAGCGATGCATCGGGAGGCGAGTTGTCGTAGGCCATGAAGACCGGGCCGCCGACCTGGAAGATCGTTCCGCAGTATCCGGCGTCACGCCAGAACGGCTTGTCGTAGACGTGGACCGTCTTGCGCATGGGGGCGTTCGTGGGCCAGTTCTGCTGGAGTTGCGCCCGTCCGCCGGGCAACGCCGGATCGAAAACCACCTGATTGCACAGGGCCGGATTCATCGCAACGATCACACGACGCGCCTTGAGGACGCCCTGATCGGTGTGAAGCTCAACGACATCACGATCCCAGCCCGCGATCCTGCGCACCGGCGAGGACAGCCTGACCTTGTCGCCCAGTTGCTCGGCCATCTTGATGCTCAGACGCTGCGAGCCGCCGACGATGCGTGTTTCCTGCGCGCCGCCCTTGAACGCTTCGAGCTGCGTGTAGTTGCAGCTTGCACTGTTGATCATCGATAAGTAATGCAGCAGACCCAGCTGCGCCGGCGCGCCGCCCGTGGTCAGCTTCGCGGCTAGTGCGCGGAAGTAGCCGTCCTCGTATTTCACCCCCTGCTGCAAGAGCCACTCGCCGTAGGAGAGTTTGTCCAGTTCCGCCAGATGAGGCGCCGTCCACGGCGCGCCGGACGGCACACCGCGCGACAGTTCGGCAAGCCGGTTCCCGATCGTGTCATCGCCGCCAGTCCCACCATGGAAGTCCTGGGCCACCGTGGCGTCTTCCGCCATCACCACGGTCTTGCCGGTGTACCAACTCGGAAACGTATCGATCTCGAGTTGACGCGCCAGATCGAAGATCGCCGTCTGGCCGGGACCGATCCACTGCCCTCCGGCTTCGGAAACGACGCCATGCCCGAGGTCATGGTTATACGTGCGTCCACCGACGCGGTTGCGTGCCTCGAGCACGACGAACGAATCACATCCGGCCTGTTTGAGGTCGCGACCCGCGGTCAGTCCTGCTAGACCCGCGCCGACGATCGCGACGTCCAGAATGTCGCCGTTGATGGGCTTGGTTACGGCGGCTTGTGCCAGCGACATGCCGCCGGCGGCGAGTGACGCCGCCCCCAACGCCGTAACACGTAGCAGCTGACGCCGGGTCTGTGCATCCGGCTTATTTTTCCGATCCATGCTTGATGCCCAATTCAGTTTCATTATTTCTCCCCTTTCTTCTCTGCACCTAAGGAGAACGTTCTGACAAGGTAGCGACTGGCGTTTCTCAACGTGCCGTCAGCGCCCCGTCCTGCGAAATCAACACCGGTTTGCCGGCGTCATCGATCACTGCAGCGGTGAGCCTCGCGCGATCGTCGCGCTGCTGAACCTCGAACGACATGCTGCCCTCGCGTTGCCAAATCAACACCGGTTTGCCGGCGTCATCGATCACTGCAGCGGTGAGCCTCGCGCGATCGTCGCGCTGCTGAACCTCGAACGACATGCTGCCCTCGCGTTGCCGGAACACGAGGCCATCGAGCCCGACGCCCATCAGTCCGTTTTGAGTCGCCACGAGATCGGTGATCGAACTCTTCGTACCCGAGTTGAGCGCGGCCCACGTCGCTCCGCCGTCGCTGCTCTGGTACAGGCTGCCCAGCAGGCCGCCCACCACGATCCGCCCGTCAGGCAGCGCCACGCCGCTCCACAGCGTGCCCTTTCCGCCCGTCGCCAGATAGCTCCAGTTCGCGCCACCGTCCGTGGACTTCAGCACCATGCCTTGTTCCGAATCGATATAAATCGCGCCCTGGCGGTCCGCGAAGATGTGGTACAGGTTGCGGTCCGCCCTCGTGCTGCCCGGCGGCTTCGGCACGGTCACTTTGGCCCACGTCTTGCCGCCATCGTGTGTGGCCAGCATCAGCGACCACAGGCCTACCGCCAGGCCATCCCTCTCGTTCGTGAACAGAACCGAGAACAGCGGCTGGTCCACCGAGAGATTCATGCGCTGCCTCTCCCACGTTTCTCCGCCATCGGTGGTCGCGAGAATCACGCCCCACTGGCCGACCGCCCAGCCGCGCTGCGCATCGATGAACGTCACCGCCGAAAGCGTGGCCGAGACCGGCGACTGCCGGGCCTGGCGCCACGTCTTTCCTTCGTCATCCGATAGAACGATCACGCCGTGCTCGCCCACCGCCACGATGCGTTTGCCCGCACGCGCGGCGTCCAGCAACATCATGTGGGATGGGCCCGCCCATGCGCGCGCCGGCATCGCCGCCCACTGCGCAACGGTTCCCGGCGGCAGGGCCCAGACTGCCGCACTCGCGCACAGCGCGGCACAGGCAACAAGCATCTTGATCATGACTGCGTCTCCCATGTTCAATGACTGAAGAGTCCGGGCGCGCGCGCCGGTTTGCGCCTCGGGAACCACCGTTCCAGCACCGAAGCCAGTGCGGGCAGCGCCGTCATCGCCATCAGCAGGTTCACGAGGAACATGAACGCCAGCAGCTTGCCCATGTCGGCCTGGAACTTCAGCGCCGAGAAGCTCCAGGTCGCCACCCCGATCGCCAGCGTGATCGCGGTGAAAATCGTCGCCACGCCCACTTCGAGCATCGCGTGCTGCACCGCCTTGACGATGTTCTGCCCACCCGCCAGATGCACCTGCAGCCGGTTGTAGATATAGAACGCGTAATCAACGCCAATGCCCACGGCCAGCACCATCACCGGAAGCGTGGCTACCGTAAGCCCGATCTGCAGTTCCTTCATGAACCAGTAACCGATGAACGTCGCCACCGATAGCGGCAGGCAGCACGCCAGCATCGCGCGCCAGTCGCGGTAGGCGAGGAACACGAGGATCAGGATCGCCGCGTACACGTAAAGCATCATCGGCAGCTCGCTTGCCGCCACTTCCTCGTTGGTGGCGGCGAGTACGCCCGCATTGCCGGCTGCGAGACGCACGGCAATGCCCGGGAACCGATGCGTTGCGCGATACGTCTTCACGTCATCCAGAATCCGGCTGATCGTCGTGGCCTTGTGATCGGTGAGGAACAGATGCACGGCCGTCATGCTGCAATCCGCCTTCATGAAGCCTTTGACACGACCGACGTCCACCGACACCGCCCCATAGTTCTCCGGGTCGATCGGCACGACATTCATCTTCGGATAGTCCTCGTTGTAGCCCTGGTTGTAACGGCGCAGCATCGCCGAGTACGACTGTGCCGATACCACGCCGGGCTCGGTGCGCATCGCACTCGTGAGGTCGTCCTCGTACAGGCCGACCGCCGGGTTATCGCAGCCCTTCTGCGCCGACTCGATCGCGACCGTGAGCCAGTCGAGGCCGATGTCGTAGCTCGACGCAATCGACGCGGCATCGCGGTTGAAACGCGCATCCGCACGCAGTTCCGGCGCGCCCGGCTGAAGCGTGCCGATCACGCGGTCGCGGCTTTGCCAGGCGGCCAGTGCGAACACCACCAGCGTCAATGCCACGGTCGCGCCTGCATAGCGCGGCTGCGCGATGCGCGCGAGCCCCCGCAGCCACGACGAGCGCCGCTCGCTGCGCTTGAGCGCACTGTCCGCATAGCGCTTCGTGAAGTTGAAGCACGACGCCGCGACCGGCAGCAGCACGAGGTTCGTCACGATCTTGTATGCGACCCCCAGCGAGGCCGTGATGGCCAGTTCCCGCACCATCGGAATCGGAATCAGCAGCAGCGTGATGAACGAGACGAATGCGGTGACAAGTGCCAGCACGCCCGGAATCAGCAGACCGCTGAAGCTGTGCCGCGCTGCGTCGAACGAGCTGTTGCCGTGCGCGATCTCGCGCACGATGAAGTTGACCTGCTGCACGCCGTGCGAGACGCCAATCGCAAAGACGAGGAATGGCACCAGCACCGCGAGCGGATCCAGTCCGAAGCCCAGCAGCTTGAGCGTGCCGAATTGCCAGACGAGCGACGTCAGCGAGCATGAAATCAGCAGCACCGTGAAGCGCACCGAATGGCAGTACCAGTAGACCGCGAGCGCAGTCAGCAGCAGTGCGATGCCGCAGAAGCCGAGCACGGCGGTCGCGCCATCGGCGATATCGCCAATCTGCTTGGCAAAGCCGATGATCTGGATTTCATAGCCCGCGTCTTCGAACGGCTTGCGGATCTGCGCTTCCAGCAGGTGGTTGAACGCTACGTAGTCGAGCACCTTGCCGTTGCGGTCGCGCTCGTTGAGCTCGGCCGTAATCATGGCGCTGTCTTCGTTGTGCGAAACGAGCGTGCCGACATAGCCGCCGAGTGTGGTCGCGCGGCGGATCTTCGCGACGACGTCCGGCGTGAGCTGGTCCGGCGTGATCGTGCCGGAGATGATCGGCTCTGCGCGGAAGCCCTCGTCGGTGATCTCGTTCACGTAGGCGTTTGGCGTCCACAGCGACTGCACGCCAATGCGGTCCACGTTCGGCAGGTACGAGACGGCCTGGGTCACCTTGTACAGACGCGTAAGGCCCTCCTTCGTCCAGATCGGGCCCTTGCGGGCGCGCACGACCACGGTGACCCGGTTCGCACCGAGCAGGTCGGAGCGGTATTTCTGGAAGGTCTGGATGTATTCGTGGCCGATCGGCATCTGCTTCTCGAAGCCCGCGTCCATCCGCAGTTGCACCGCGAAAAAGGCCATGACGGCGGTGAACAGGACGATGCTCACGAGCACCGCCGCACGGTAACCGAAGAAGACCCTTTCCAGCGTTTTTACCAGGCGATTTAACACGGCATTATCCCTTCAGGTGTTTCGACGATCCCATACGTGGGATCGCCCTCTGGCTGATGAATCGTCAGAAGTTGCGGGTGACGAACATCCCGACGAAGTTTCGGTCCGCATAAGGCTGTCCGACCGTGTTGTGCCCTCCCCAGAACAGCGTGTAGTTGATCCCCGCCTGCCACACCGTCGGGTTCTGGTTGAACAGCACGTAGAGGTTCAACGACTTCGCCCCCTGCATGTAGTTCGCGCTCAGCGTTGGTGTATAGCCGTACAGGCCATCGGCAAATGTAATGCCCGGCGTCACCTGCCAGCCATGAATCAGAGAACCGTCATAGGTCCAGTTGAAGTCCACCGTGGCGCCCACCGAGCTCGACGTTCCCTGTCCCATAGCGATGGGATAGCCCAGGTTCGAGTTGTTGTTCAGCCATGGGAAATATCCCGCCATCGGCACCTGCGTGACGCTCTGCCCGTTGACCGTGCGCGTAACGCCATTCGAGCCCAGGCCCGGGTAGTAGATCCACGTGAGTTCCCAGGTGAGCGCCGCAGCGTCTGCGCCGATCAGTTTGAGAAACGGATATTCGCTGCGCGTGAGCGCGAGAATGCCGTTGATGTCGTACTGGAATCTCTTTTTATCGGCCCATTGCTGGCAGTCGATGCCTGCCACGCCGTTGGTGTTCAGGTCCAGCGGGCCACCCGCGCCATAGCAGCTCGACAGCGCCACGGCATCATGAGGCCGGTACGAAAGCTCCGTGCCGATCGCCCAGGGACCAAGCCCGAAGTTTGCGCTCGCTCCAAAGAGCTGACGGTTCTGCAGATACGACCACTGCAATGTCCCGTTGGCCAGCGACGAAAGCACCGGCGACTTGTCGGTATAGTTGAGGTAGTAAATCGCGAAGTTTGCGTCAAACGAGCGCGGCGAATAGTTGAACTTCACGCCGAACTGGGGCTTGTACTTTGATGGTGCCTGCCACTCGACCGGAAGGCCAATCACGTTGTACGGCGGCCCGGCGAAAGCGCCGTTGACGAGACCCGTGTAGATGCCGTTGAGCGTGTCCTGGTTGCCGCTGGCAGGCCCGGCGATCGTGCCTGCACTCGGGCCGGCTACGTTGAGGTTGTTGGTGCTGACCGTATATGGCTCCGTCCCGCGGCCGAGGCTGTTGGACACTGACCAGTAGGAACCGACCGGTGGATAGCGGTTGCCGTTCCACCAAAATTGATAGTAACCCTCAGTACTAAAACCATGAGAAAGATCGGCGGCGAAGCTAATCATGGGCGCCGGAAGCAGCGCCTGCTTCAGTTGCGAGCCGGGAATCAGCAGCTTCTGGACATCAAGAGAATTAGTGGCGTTCACGCCACCCATCGCGAAGATACTTTCTCCCCAGTTGATCACCTGATTGCCGAGCCGCACATGCGCGGCGTTACCACCGATCGTAAAGTCCTTCTCGCCCCATAGATCGAGCAACTGCACGTCATAGACGACCTGTGCCGACGCGGTGCTCGATAGCGGGGTTCTGTTCGTATCACCGGCAAGAAAGTCGTACATGCCGGTGCCGCGAATCATGAACTTGAGTCCCTCGCTCGGCATCTTGAAGAGCAGCTCGCTCGTCGCGCTGACGTAGGTGCTGAAGGGCTGACCCTTGCGATAGTTCAGGTTGCCGTTGTCGCCAACGCCCCACTGGTTCACGTTAGCGCCTGCTCCACAGTCGAACGCGTTCGGGTCACCCGTGAGCGAGCAGCTCGGGTTTTTGGTGCGGATGCCTGCGCCCGCCGTGAGGTTGGTCACCCACGAGCCGGTAAGATCGTTGATCCCGGTCGTAAACTCGTAGCCATACGCGCTGGAGGTGGCAGCCGCGCCGGCGATCGCCAGCGAAACTGTCGCAGTCCTTCCTATCGTCTTCGTTTTCATCACCCTCCCCTGCCGCCAATCTCATTGCCAGCGCGCCTCATCGATGCGCGCCGGCCCCCTTTGTGGTTTGCCGAACTTCAGCGCTCGCTCACCGATCGCAGGGATTCGGCCGAGTAGAAGTCCGTCTTGAAACGAGGATCGTTGACCTGCTGGTACCAGCGGACGTCCTTGCCCTGGCCGATCGACGAGGCGTCAAAGACGTAGCGTGCATTGTTGAGGTCGTACTGCGCCATCGGCTCGTTATCGCAGGCGCCGCCCAACTCCCATACCGGGATCGGGTAGCTCTCGCGCATCTTCCAGAGCTTGCCCTGCGCGTCATAGTCCTCGCCCACGAGCGCGAGCCAGCTGTCCTCATCCAGATAGAAGACCTTTTTCGAAGCGACGTGGCGGGCCGATGGCTTAAGCGTTGCCTCGACCACCCAGACGCGGTGCACCTCGTAACGACGATGATCGGACGAAATGCCGTTGGGCGTGGCGACGTCGTGCAGCTTGTCCTTGAAGGTGTACATGCCGAAATCGTCATACGGGACGATCATTTCCTTCTTGCCCACGAGCTTCCAGTTGAAGCGGTCGATGGAGCCGTTGAACATGTTGGATTCGTCGATCAGGTACTGGTTTTCGAAGCCGATCAGCGGCGCATCGTGCGTATAGGCCGGCATGCGTCTCACGCGCCGCTGTCCAGGGAAGTAGTAGTAGGTCTCCGAGTCCTTGTCGAAGTACTGGCGTTGCACGAATGCCTGTCCGGCCAGCGCCGCGGGCGAATCGACCGAGAAATAGGCGCCGAGGTTGAACTGATCGACGTCCTGCGGTGTGGTCTTGCCCTCCTTGCCCGCCGGGAAATAGAACGCCTGCGGGCCGATTGCGTCGATCCAGTCACTACTGCCGGGGCGCGGAGAAATGGATGTCACAACCGGTGACCACTCGATACCCTCGCCGCGATAGCGCGTCTCGTAGTTGAGGATCGCTTCGGCGCCGCTCTTCGGCTGCGGGAAAGCCACCCCGGGAAGCACTGCGGCCTGCACCGTCTCACCATCCGAAGCGAGTTTCGCCGTCGTGAGATTAGCCTTCGAATTCTGCTCGGCGAAGTCCGGCAACTGGCATTCGCGGTGGGACGGATAGACGTCCATGCGGTAACCCTTCGACTGCTTGATGAGCTGGATCTGCCCCGGCGCTAATTTGTCGGCGTACTTGTCGACGTTCGACGCATCGATCGTGTACAAGGGTTTCTCGTTCTTGTGCGACCAGAACTCGCCGCGAACCTTGCCCCATTCCCAGCCTGCAGGCGTGGCCTCCCTGCCGGCAAACGCCGGGACGAGCCCGTCCTTGCTGGCCGCTCGCTCGCCGCCGACCGGCGTGAGGTCGTCGGCAGCGGCCACGCCGGCCATGAACAATAACGCCGCCGTGATGGCAGATGCGGCTCCGATTGTGTGCTTTCTCATCATGACTCTCCGTCCTATACCACGTTCATTTGCAGTACATATCGTTTGATTCAAACCAGGCGTCCCGGGACCGGACCGCTCAGCCCTCGCCGCACCCTGCCACCGCCACAGCCCGAATCTCGATGCACAACTCGGGAAGCGCCAGTTGTGTTACGCCAACCGCGGTCCACGACGGATAGCGCGCCGGGAAGTACGCGTCCTTGACCGCCGAAAAGGCCTCGATCTCGCCGCGCAGGTCCGTGTGGAACGTGGTCAGCTCCACAATGTCTGCAAGGCTGCCGCCCGCGCTCTCGAGCACGGCTTTCAGGGACTCGAAGGCAATGTGGGCCTGCGCCTCCATACCTTCGCCGGCTTTCATATCGGGGCCGATGCCAACCTGGCCGGAGACCCAGATCGTGTCGCCCACGCGTGTCGCGGGCGAAAAATGGTAAGCGTCGTAGAACGCCTGGAACGGCGGCGGAACGATCGATTGCCGCCTGGTGGACGTTGTCATGATGTGGGTTCCTATGGTCACACGAGTTGACGGAAACACGGCGCGCGAAACGGATCACCTTCTTTTAACCCGGCAAGGTCACGGAGGAACAGGACGCCCGCCGGTGTGAAGCCCGAGACGCTCGGCTGTGGAAGTGGACTGAAAACCGCGTCGTCGCCGAAGAAGCGCAGCACGAGCGTGTGGCGATCTGGAAATGCGGCGTCCACCGCGCCGCCGCCGTGCAGCACGCCGGGATGCAGCAGCAGGACGTCGCCCGGCTCCGTCGCCCACGAAATGATGTCGTAGGCAGCGGGGTCGACCCGGCGCTCAGCTTCGATATTCGGTAGGCGCGGCCACGCATCGCCGCCATGCAGAGGATCAGTCGGATCTTCAGCATTTTGAAAGGTCGTGCCATCGTGACGCGGGCCTCGATGCGAGCCGCGCACGATCTCGAGCGCATTTTGTTTGGGTACGGCCTCGAAGCTGATCCACGCATTGGCGAAGTGCAACCCCTCCCATGGCAGGTAGGACGTGTCCTGATGCCACGGCGAGCGACCACTCTTGCCTCCGCTTTTGAGAAACAGCTCCTCCGCGAAATACCAGACGCTATCCGAGCCCCACAGATCCGTGAGCAGTCGGCCGAATGGCAATTCTCCAGCCAGCTCGTCCAGACGCTCTTTCGCAAACGGATTGGCGTTGTCGTTGTGCGTCTTGTGCTCCGTGCCTTCGAACAGGCTGCAGGCCATGGGCCCTGGGTTTTCAATGCCCCAGTCGAAGACCTGCCGGCACCGTGCCAACTGTTGCTCGCTGAGAAGACCTTTGACCAGAACGGCGCCGTCTTCCGCAAACGCCTTGTGCGCGACTTCATCCATGATCGACTCCTGAACCGTCAATCGGCGACCAGGTCGCAAACGCTTCCCGTGGCGCCATAAGTAGAAAATACCACCAAAGTTAGGTCATGATACAAAACTCCAAAAAAGAAGAAAGACAGGGAATTCCCTGCCTTTGTGAGCGTACGGATCAGCCAGCCACTCCGTTAGTCGCGGGATAGGGCTTTCCGCTCCGCCAGGCGGCGTGGGCGACCGAGTCCCTGCCTTCGGTTGACACGAGGCGATGGGCGTACTGTCCAGGCTTCCTTGCTTTATTTTGCACTTTGACCTATCTTAGTCATCGTGTACTACGTAATGAAAATATCCGGTATCTGCGGTCGCGCTGGCCGCGGCAGACGAATGGTGTCGCGTCAGCCGTGTTCCTCTGCAAACATCCACGATCCGGATACCAATCGTAAAGACCGGCTTCTCGGATCACTTTTTAGGCGAAATGGCGGTGTCGATGCGGCGTACGGTCTTGCTCTATGGCGGTGACGTGCTGCAGCCGCTCGGGTAGCAGCCCGGCACCATGGGATCAGAAGACGCTAGAACGTGGCTTGGAGCGGGTATGCCGCAAACCAGGCGCGACCAACTAGCAACGGAAAGGGTAGGAGACGGTAATGTCCAACATTCTCAGCAATTGGATTTATATGGGCAGCAACGCATACGACGAATACACGTTTGTTCCCTGGCTGAACCGGAACGTCTACCGTCGGACTGTAGACTTTAGCCGAGTCTGCATGCTGTAACTTCCTGGGCAAAAAGACCGGATAGCGGGTGACGAGGAGGCCCTGAGGCAGGAACTCCGACATAACTCTAAGACGACCAGATCATTTGAGAGACGCCACGCAAGCGAGCTTTTCCTTATAAAACACCATATTTATGATGATCATCTTGTCATCCTCAATCACTTGATACTCGAAGACGTCTCGGTTCGTTCCTAAGACAGGATGAAGCATCAAATCTCGCCTCGTTTCCGCTTCCAAGCGAGCGAGTTTCGCCCGCTCATCAGGTGCCGAGTCCTGATCCACCCCAAGGAACAGCGGAAACACCGTTACAGCAGCCGTCAGCTTCTTCGTCATCTTGTTATGGTAGTGATAGACAGCCTTTGCAATGGCACTTAACGCATCTACAGCAGCATGGTAGTCAATGAAGGCGGAGCCTTCGAGCGAGTAAGCGTCAGGCGTCTCATCACTTCTGCATACTCCGAATTTCCCCAGAGTCTGATTACCGCTCCCTTTTTTCATCAGGCGAACAATCCCGCGGCTGGCTCGGTCTCTAACTTCCCTATGCACGAACTTGCCAGTAGCAGCAAGGACGAACCGCAGGTACTCGTCCGCGTTAGACTTTCCCGTATTGTGATTTGGACACGACGGAACACTCATCAGTGTTGAGATACCCCGCCCTCTTTCCGGAAAGAAGCCTCGCGGAGGAACGTGCTCCGTTGTAGTACCAGCTTTTTCACAACAATAGCAACCAGTCATAGTCCTATCTTTCTTGTTTTAGAATATGTCGAACTTCACTCATGTCTGCAGGTCGAGCAGGTCGCTGCGTACAAGGATATCGGTCTCGAAGACTAACCGATGGGGCGTGGAGCGGCCCCCTGAATCTCCGGACACCTATCACCTCTTAAAGTCGAGGATAGTCTTGTGACTGGTTTCAAGCCTAGCTAGGGTTTGATTCCACTGGTGCAGCTCATCATCCAAACAACGAGCTCACTCGACCTTCGATAGTGCGATAGAACTCCATCGTTGCGGCGATATCGGCATCGCCCAGATCACGCGACACCAACCACCGATTCGGGTACTAACCGGATGTACGCACTGGCCGCACTCAAGCCCATCCTCGGTGCATCCAGCGCTGTCTGGACGGCCTCGCCGGTGTGCTGGAAATGATCCACCAGACTCGATGCCGGATCCAGCCTCGCGCTCCTATCCAAGGCCACCCAGAAAAGCCAAGCCCCACTTCCATCTCGCGTACAAACTCGCTTCATGCAGTGAGGCTTAAGTTGAGAGCGTTGCCCCGCACAGGGGCAACGCTAATAAACCAATAAGAAATCAAGGAAAGACCAAAGCAGCAGGCGAACAAACCCAGCCTCAATTGGAAGCCGCCGCAGCACCCACACCACCCGCTCCGGCCGTCTTCACAGCCGCTGCTTCCCCCGGATGCTGAATAGCATAAATCTCCCGATTCCGGGCAATCGTCGCCTCACTAGGCGGATAGTCATCCTTAGGCGCCGGCACGAGCCCTTCTGCCTGGGCCTGCTGCAACTGGGCCAGCACTTCAGCCCGCGTCAACCCTGGCGAATTCGACTGAGCAAAAGCAGTCGACCCAATCGACAAACCAAGCGCGGCAACAGCAACAGCCAAAGCGGTAAAACGTTTCATGATGTCTCTCCGAATATGTGCAAGAAATGAGTGGCCTGAACCACGCTTCCCATTCTTGTCATTTCAGCTGTCGGAGCACTGACCTTCGGATTACCGTTTTGTTATCTACGCACCGCGCCTGAATCAGAACAGAAAACCCAAACTCCAGATAACAGAACGGTAATCTATCCGACCACCGCCGGTAAGCGCCACCCCCACACACTCCTGACTCACGAAGAAGCCTGCGTCCCGCGCCGCCAGGCGTTGAAACAAACCGTGCGCTTCCCTCTGCCTCTTTTCAGGAAACCGTCATGTGGATCGTCAAGCTCGCGCTGCGCCGCCCATATACATTCGTGGTTCTTGCGGTGTTGATTTTTATCGTCGGCCCGCTCGCGATACTGCGTACACCCACCGATATCTTTCCGAACATCGACATCCCGGTGGTCAGCATCGTCTGGACGTATAACGGCTTTTCCGCACAGGACATGGCTAACCGCATCACGTCGAACTACGAGCGCGCGCTGACCTCCGACGTCGACGATATCGAGCATATCGAGTCGCAATCGCTGAACGGCGTCTCGGTAGTGAAGATCTTTTTTCACCCGGGCGCTGACATCAATCGCGCGATTGCCGAGGCGGCCTCCAATTCGGCTTCGATCCTGCGCGTGCTGCCGCCCGGCACGTTGCCGCCGAACATCATCACGTACAACGCGTCGACGGTGCCAATCCTGCAACTTGGGCTCTCCAGCGACACGCTGTCCGAACAGCAGCTCTATGATCTCGGCAACAGCCAGATCCGCACGCAACTGGCGACGGTGCAAGGCGCGTCGGTGCCGCTGCCGTTCGGCGGCAAGGTGCGGCAGATCATGGTCGATATCGATCCGCGCGCGCTGCAGGCAAAAGGCCTGTCACCACTCGACGTGGTCAACGCCGTCAACGCGCAGAACCTGATTCTTCCGGGCGGCACCGCCAAAATCGGCACGAAGGAATACAACGTGCAGATGAATGGCAGCACTGACACGGTGGCCGCGCTGAACGACCTGCCGATCAAGACGGTAGCCGGCGGCGTGGTGTATGTGCGCGACGTTGCCCATGTGCGCGACGGCTATGCGCCGCAAACCAACATCGTGCGCAGCGACGGCAAACGCGCGGCGCTCCTCACCATCGAAAAATCCGGCAGCACGTCCACCTTGACCATCATCCAGCAGGTCAAGGCGATGCTGCCGCATATCGCGGCGGGTTTGCCGAGCGCGCTGCATATCACCGCGCTGTCCGATCAATCGGTGTTCGTGAAGTCTGCCGTAGTGGGTGTGGCGCGCGAGGCCGTGATCGCCGCGGCCCTGACCGCGGTGATGATCCTGCTGTTTCTCGGCAGCTGGCGCGCAACGTTGATCATCGCAGTGTCGATTCCGCTCGCGGTGCTGACCTCACTGATCGCACTTTCCGCGCTCGGCCAGACCATCAACATCATGACGCTTGGCGGGCTCGCTCTAGCGGTGGGTATTCTCGTCGACGACGCCACCGTCGCGATCGAGAACATTACGCACCATCTGGAGAACGGCGAGCCGCTGCACGACGCGATTCTGAACGGCTCGGGCGAAATCGCGGTGCCGACGTTCGTCTCGACACTGTCCATCTGCATCGTGTTCGTGCCGATGTTTCTACTCTCCGGCGTGGCGCGCTACCTGTTCGTGCCGCTCGCCGAGGCGGTGGTGTTCGCGATGATCGCATCGTATTTCTTCTCGCGTACGCTGGTGCCGACCCTCGCGATGTATTTGATGCGTGCGCGCAGTGACGCGCCTGTCACGAGCAACGGACCGATTGCACGCCTGATCCGCTTCCAGGCAGCCTTCGAACATCGCTTCGAGATGTTGCGCGAACGCTATCGCGGCGTGCTTGCGTCGGCTATCGCTAGCCCGCGCCGTTTCATTGCGATCTTTCTGCTGCTGTGTATCGGCTCGCTCGTCCTGGTGCCATTCTCCGGCCGCGATTTCTTCCCCGCTGTCGACACAGGGGAAATCCGCCTGCACCTGCGTGCGCCAACTGGCACGCGTATCGAAGACACCGCGCGCATCACCGATGAAGTCGAGGCCCGGATGCGCAGCGTGATCCCGAAGCCGGAACTCGCGGCCATGCTCGACAACATCGGCGTGCCGGTGAGCGGTATCAACCTGACCTACGATTCCTCCGACCCGATCGGCCCCGAAGACGCCGACGTGATGATCACACTCGCAGCCGGACACAAGCCCACCGCTGCCTATGTGGCGACGCTGCGCACCACGCTCTTCAAGGATTTCCCCGGCGTTACGTTCGCCTTCCTGCCCGCCGATATCGTCAGTCAGATTCTCAACTTTGGCTTGCCTGCGCCAATCGATATCCAGATCGTCGGCAACAAGCTCGACGCCAATCGCGTCGTGGCGAACCGATTGCTTGCTCAACTGCGCGGTGTACGCGGCCTCGTCGATGCACGCATCCAGCAACCGGGCGACGAACCCGCGATCAACGTGAATGTCGACCGTACGCGAGCAATTCAGGCCGGCCTGTTGCAACGCGACGTGTCGCAGAACCTGCTGATCGCGCTGTCCGGCAGCTCGCAGACCACGCCGAACTTCTGGCTCGATCCGCACAACGGCGTGAGCTATCCGCTGATGGCGATGATGCCGCAGTACGACATCAACTCGTTGCAGGCGCTCGCCAATATTCCGGTCGCGCAAACCGGAGACACCGGGTCCGGCGTGATGACCACGGCCGCGAACACGGGCGGTCCGGCGCCGCAAAACCTGCTCGGCGCGTTGAGCACACTGACACGCGTCACCCAGCAAGCGGTCGTCTCGCACTACAACGTGCAGCCGGTGCTCGACATTTTCGCGTCGGCGCAAGGACGCGACCTTGGCGGCGTGGCAGCGGACGTGACCCGGATCGTCGATCGGATCCGACCGCAATTGCCGCCGGGCGCGTCGATCGTCATGCGCGGCCAGGTGCAGGCGATGCACGACTCGTTCAGCGGACTCGCGAGCGGCCTGGTGTTCGCCATCGGCCTCGTCTATCTGCTGATGGTCGTCAATTTCCAGTCGTGGCTCGACCCGTTCATCATCATCAGCGGCTTGCCGGGCTCGCTCGCGGGCATCGCATGGATGCTGTTCAGCACCGGCACTCGCCTGAGCGTGCCGGCACTCACTGGCACCATTCTGTGCATCGGCATCGCCACGGCCAACAGCATTCTCGTGATCAACACCGCGCGCGAATTTCACCACGGCGGCAAGCCGCCGCTGCGGGCCGCGCTCGAGGCAGGCTTCAGCCGTTTCCGTCCGGTGCTGATGACCGCGCTCGCCATGCTGATCGGCATGCTGCCGATGGCGCTCGGCCTCGGCGACGGTGGCGAACAGAACGCGCCGCTTGGCCGCGCG
Organism: Paraburkholderia sp. CI3; assembly: GCF_050436505.1. Lineage (NCBI taxonomy): Bacteria > Pseudomonadati > Pseudomonadota > Betaproteobacteria > Burkholderiales > Burkholderiaceae > Paraburkholderia > Paraburkholderia sp. CI3. The sequence goes on along the minus strand of NZ_JBNDMI010000004.1, from coordinate 459,725 downwards.
GTGATCGGCGGCCTTGCGCTTGGCACGGTGTCCACCTTGCTGTTTGTTCCGGTCGTCTACGGGATGGTGCATGCGTGGCTCGATAAACGACGCGCGGCTCGCACCGCCGCGGAAGAATCCCGCGTTCCCGCCCGCACACTTTGACTCCGACGAGAACTAGCTCATGAACAATCCATCACTTCCGCCGGACCTCGGCGACAGGTCTGAACCGGCTGTTGAGGTTGATAGAGCCGCAGAAGCTGCTCGAGCCACCGATACCGCGCATGCCACTGAGACCGTTCAAGCGGCTCCGTCCGCTCAGCGCGCGAGCGGCAACGAATACTCGCACCCCACCGCCGCCGGAACCGAACGCTCAGCCGACATGACCACAAGCCCGAAGCCGCGTCGCCGCGTGTGGCCGTTCGCATTGGCTGGCCTCGCCGCAGCGTTACTGATCGTGGGCATCGTGCCGCGTCTACACGCAAGCGCCGCGCTGACACAACAGACGCAAGCGCAAAGCGTGCTCAGCGTGTCCGTGGTCACGCCGCGCCCCGCACCGGCCGTCAACGAATTGCTGCTGCCAGGCGCGGTGACACCGTTCGCCGAAGCATCGATCTATGCGCGCACGAGCGGGTATCTGGCGCACTGGAACACCGACATCGGCGCCCAGGTGAAAAGCGGTCAGACGCTCGCCACGATCGACGCGCCCGATCTGGACGCCCAACTGCGCCAGGCCCGCGCCGACGAAGCCACCGCCCAGGCCAACTTCGACTTCGCGAAAACGACAGCGCAACGCTGGCAGGAGATGCTGAAAACCCAATCGGTCGCGCAACAGGATGCGGATACGAAAGTCAGCGACATGGAAGCGCGTCGCGCGATGCTGGCGTCGGCGCAGGCCAATGTCGCGCATCTCGCCGAGCTGGTGTCGTACGAGAAGATCACCGCACCGTTCGACGGCACGATCACCGCGCGCCATGTCGATGTCGGCGCACTGGTGACGGCGGGCGGCACGCCCGGCACGGCGGGTATGTCGGGCGAGCTGTTTCATATCCAGCAGACCGGCGTGCTGCGCGTATTCGTCGACGTGCCGCAGAACGACGCGCCCTACGTGACGCCCGACACCGGCGTGTATCTAACCGCACAGCAATATCCCGGGCGGCGCATTGCCGCAAAAGTCGCGCGCACAACCGATTCAATCGATCCGTCGAGCCGCACGTTGCGCGTGGAGGTCGACGTCGATAACAAGGATGGTGCGTTGATGCCAGGCGCTTACGTGCAGGTGCATCTGCAGTTGCAATCGACCACACCGGCGCTCGACCTGCCAGTCAGTGCCCTGCTCTTCCGCCCCGACGGCGTGACCGTCGCCGTGGTCGACGGCAATGGTCGTGCGGCGCTCAAGACGGTGCACATCGGCCGCGATTTCGGCACGCATGTGGAAATCACCACGGGCCTCGCGGCGACCGACCGCGTGATCGATAACCCCGGCGATTCGCTGAGTACCGGGCAGGCCGTGCAGGTCGCGCCGGCCGCGCACGGCTGAGCGCGAATGATCGAAAGGATGAGTCGAATGTATTCAATCTCTCTTTCACGCCCGTTGCTGCGCCGTTCGATTGTGGCCACGCTGATCGGCGCGCTGCTGAGCGCCTGCTCGACACTGCCGCCTTACCAGCGCCCGACCGCCGAGATCCCAACGCAATATGCGGGCGCGGCGCCCGGCTGGGCACAGGCCGCGCCTGCTGACACAGCGCTCCGTGGCCCGTGGTGGACGATCTTCAACGATCCGTTGCTGAATCAACTCGAAGCGCGCGTCGACGTCTCGAATCAGACCGTGCGCAAGGCGGTTGCGCAGGTGCAGCAAGCGCGTTCGATGGTGGACTATCAACGTGCGGGTTTTTTCCCGACCATCACCGCCGGTGCCGCACAGGATCGCTTCCGGACCTCGCAGAACGTCGAAGGCAAATCGCTCGCGGGCAAGACCGTGCCTGACTATTCGGCCGGCGTCTCGGCGAGCTGGGAGCCGGATCTGTTCGGCCGGGTGCGCGATAGCGTGACCGGCGCGAAGGCCGATGCCCAGGCTAGCGAAGCGGACCTCGAAGCCGTGCGCCTGTCGATGAGCGCCGATCTTGCTGTTGACTATTTCGCCTTGCGCTCGCTCGACACGCAAAAGAAGCTGCTCGACGACAGCGTGACCGCCTACGCCGCCGCCTTGAAGCTCCTGCAGCAGCAACTGAAGGACGGCGCGATCGATGCCTCCGCGGTCGCTCAGGCCACCACCCAACTCGAAGCGACGCGCACCCAGGACACCGATATCGACGTGACGCGCGCGCAGATGCAGCATGCGATTGCCACGTTGATCGGCGAACCGGCTTCGACATTCACGCTGCCGCCGAACGGCTCGGCTGCGACGCCGCCGGCGATTCCCGTAGGCGTGCCGTCGCAACTGCTCGAGCGGCGCCCCGACATTGCCGCCGCCGAACGGCGCGTGGCGTCGGCGAATGCACAGATCGGCGTGGCGCACGCAGCTTTCTTCCCCGACCTGGTGCTGTCGGCGAGCGCGGGGCTGGAGAGCACCTTCTTTGCGCCGTGGCTCAGTGCGCCGAGTTTGTTCTGGTCGCTCGGCCCGCAACTGGTCGGCACGCTGTTCGACGGCGGCAAGCGCACGGCCAGCCTGCATGGCGCGACGGCGCAGTACGACGGCGCGGTCGCCGATTACCGGCAGTCGGTGTTGGTGGCCTTCCAGCAGGTCGAAGACAATCTGTCCGCCTTGCATTCGCTCGCCGACGAAGCCACCAGCCAGCAGCGCGCGACTACGGCCGCCGATCTTTCATTGCGGCTCACGACAAACCGCTTCAATGCGGGAGCCGTCAGTTATCTCGACGTGGTGACGGCACAGACGATCGCACTAACGAACGAGCGCACCGCGGATCAGATTGCGGCACGGCAGTTGGAGTCAAGTGTGCTGCTGTTGAAGGCGCTGGGTGGGACGTGGCACGGGCAGAGTGACACCGCAGCGATGCCGGATGTAGCAGCCGCGACAGCTCCGACTGCGCCAACCCCTAGACCCGCCGGAACGTAAGAACGAATCGCGTGCTCTGCGCATCGCTCTCCGCATGCACCGTGCCGCCGTGCAACTCCATGATCGTGCGGACAATGGCAAGCCCGAGCCCCGTCGACCCTGTGGACCCTTGCGACATACCGGACGAAGGCAAGGAACTGCGTGACGGATCGACGCGATAGAAACGGTCGAAAATCCGCTCGAGATGCTCGGCGGCGATCGGCCGCCCCTCGTTCGACACGGTTACGCGCACCGCATCGGCCGATGCGCGAACGTCGAGCGCGATCTCGCCGCCGGTCGGCGTATAGCGGATCGCATTGGCCAACAGATTGCTGGCGGCGCGGCGAAACAGTTCAAGATCCGCCGTCAACGTTGCCGCGCCGGTGACCTGCACCCTGACATTCGCATCGTCGGCGATGCCCTCGAAGTATTCGGCAATCCGCGTCAGTTCCTGACCGGCATCGAATTTGCGCATGTGTTTGACGAACTGCGGATGCTCAGCGCGTGCAAGGAAGAGCACGTTTTCGATCATTCGCGAGAGCCGGTCGCACTCTTCCAGATTCGAGGCGAGCAAGGATTCATATTCGTCAGAAGAGCGAGGGCGAGCGAGCGCAACTTCCGCAGCGCCGCGCATGTTGCTAATCGGTGTACGCATATCGTGCGCAAGGTCGGCGGTGAAACGCGACAGACGTTGAAAGCCGTGTTCGACCCGTCCGAGCATGGCATTGAGCGCGTTCACCAGTGCTTCAAGTTCGCTCGGCACGCGCGCCACCGTGATCCGCGTATTCAGGCGATTGACCGTGACGAGGCCCGCACTCGCCGCGATATCGCGTAGCGGCCGCAACGCGGCACGAATCAGCAGATAGCTCAGCAGCATCGCCAGAATCACGCCGGCGGCGCCTGCCAGGTTGAGCTTGTCGCGATAGCGGTCGAGCAGCCGCCAGCGGTCGCTCATGTTGCGCGCGATCAGCACGGTCGCCGTATCGCCGTTGTGCAGCCGCGCGTCCGTGAGGATGCCGCGAATCGGTGCGCCGTTGCGGCCAGTCCAGTTGCCGATATCCACGTCGGTGATGCGCGCCGTAGCGGGAATGCGCGTGAGCGGCGGCAGCGCGGCGATCGTCTTGACGCCGCCGGCTTCGGCGGTCTCGCCTGGATCATGGAGGTCGCTTGCCGTGCCTGCTTCGCTCGTTCCATTGGGTGCAGCGGAAGCATCAGGCGCATTTGGGGCCGCCGAGGCAGCGCTGCTCGCCGCGCCGCCCTGCGCCGCAAACGTCTCTCCGGCGTTGTGCTCGATCGCCATGCGCCCATCGGGACCGAATACCTCCATCGACATCGCTTCATTGCCCAGCACGATGCTGCTTAACCGGTCGCCGTGCTCGCGAATCCCTTCCGACGTATCGAGTTCTTCAACGAGCCGCCGTGCATGGCGCGCGGCAAGCACAATGTCCAGATCGTCCTGCGCCTTGATCTGCTTCTCCAGCGCGAGGTACAGAAAACTCCCGACGAGCACGAACACCGCGAGCGTAGTGACGCCGAAGGCAAGCGCGAGCGTCGCGGCGAGCGATCGGCCGCGCATCAGGCGGCGTCCTTCAGTTCGAGCACGTAGCCAACGCCGCGCACCGTATGAATCAGCTTGACGGGAAAGTTATCGTCGATCTTGGTGCGCAAGCGGCGGATCGCGACTTCGACGACATTGGTGTCGCTGTCGAAGTTCATGTCCCACACATACGACGCAATCTGCGTGCGGCTCAACACTTCGCCCTGGCGGCGCGCGAGCAGTTGCAGCAGCGAGAACTCGCGCGGCGTGAGATCGATACGCGTGCCACCGCGTTTCACGCGACGGCGGTTCACGTCCATTTCCAGATCGCCCACCTTGATCAGTTCGCTTTCGCGCGGCGGCCCCCGGCGCGCCAGCGTGCGCACACGGGCCAGCAGCTCGACGAAGGCGAAGGGCTTGACGAGGTAATCGTCTGCGCCGAGCTCGAGGCCGCGCACCCGGTCGTCGACGTCGTCGCGCGCGGTGAGGAACAGCACCGGTGTGGTTCGCGTGCTGCGCAAGGTCTTGACGATGGTCCAGCCGTCCATGCCGGGCAGCATCACGTCGAGCACGATCACGTCGTACTCTTCTTCCTGCGCGAGGATCAGCCCTTGCGGGCCGTCGTTGGCTACATCGACCGCGTAGCCGGATTCCTCCAGACCTTTCTTCAGATACGCCGCTGTTTTCAGTTCGTCCTCGATTACCAGGATTCGCATCGGTTGCTCCGCTTTGCGTTGACAATGAAATCATACCGGCAAGCGCTCCGGCCGGTGATTACGTCCCGGTAATGTGCGTACGCACGGGCACCGGCCATCAAGGGCGAAGACCAGGCGCCGCTGCCCGCTGTCCCGTTGAACATGGACATCCGCAGTGTGCTGACCGGCAGATGTGCGCAGGGTCACCTTACCGGCGGCCGGATATCAACTTATCAAACGGCTTCGCGACTATTTGCGTGATCGTCAGCGGACGTCGGCAAAACGCCGGCTGTTTTGGTGCCGGTGTCGCCTGCGTATTGGGGCATCAGTCCTGCGCGGTCGGATTCAGGGCCTTGGTATTGTCTGCGCAGTCGAAGACCTGATTGGCATCCACCTCATGGCCTCGCGCGATCTCCGCCACTGAGCGACCGCTGGACAGCGTCTCCTCGACAATTCGGCGTTTCTCATCCGGTTACGCCGTCGATACGTCCGCGCGACCTTCGCTTCAGCGGATTCGGTCACTGTGCCCATGATTCCTCTGATGGACACAGTGACATTTGTGTCCGAGGGGAAGCCTGGCGTTGCGTCTGACTGGCGTCTACACGGCGATGGTCGGACGGTTACGGCGCAGTTCGCCACGCTTGCCATGATGGACGGTGGTTTATCTGCCCCTCCCATTGAGCGACCACTGTTGGGGACTCTTAATAACCGCTCTGGGTTCCTATGCGGAGAGTTGCGTCGCGCGCCATGCAACTGACCTAAAGTCACGTGTCCCACAACTATCTCAAGTTGTAGAACGCCGACTTGCCTGGGTAGCTGGCGATATCACCGAGGTCTTCCTCGATGCGCAGCAACTGGTTGTACTTCGAGATGCGGTCCGAACGCGACAGCGAACCGGTCTTGATCTGACCGGCGTTCAGGCCGACTGCGATATGCGCAATCGTCGAATCTTCGGTTTCGCCCGAACGGTGCGAGATCACGGCCGTGTAGCCGGCGCGCTTCGCCATTTCAATGGCCGCGAAGGTTTCCGTCAGCGTACCGATCTGGTTGATCTTGATCAGGATCGAGTTCGCGATGCCCTTCTCGATGCCTTCCTTGAGGATGCGCGTGTTGGTGACGAACAGGTCGTCGCCCACCAGCTGCACCTTCTTGCCGAGCTTCTCGGTCAGCGTCTTCCAGCCTGCCCAGTCGCTTTCGTGCATGCCGTCTTCGATCGACACGATCGGGAACTTGTCGGCGAGGTTCGCCAGATAGTCCGCGAATTCCGTCGACGACAGTTGCAGGCCTTCGCCGGCCAGCTGGTATTTGCCGTCGTGGTAGAACTCGCTGGCTGCGCAGTCGAGCGCGAGCAGCACGTCTTCACCGGCGCGGTAGCCCGCTTTCTCGATTGCTTGCAGGATGGTCGACAGGCATTCGTCGTTGCTGCCGAAGTTCGGCGCGAAGCCGCCTTCGTCACCCACCGCCGTGCTCATGCCGCGATCCGACAGGATTTTCTTCAACGCGTGGAACACTTCGGCGCCGCAGCGCAGTGCTTCGCGGAAGGTCGGCTGGCTGACCGGCACGATCATGAATTTCTGGATGTCCAGGCTGTTGTTCGCGTGCGCGCCACCGTTGACGATGTTCATCATCGGCACCGGCAGTTGCATGGCGCCCGAGCCGCCGAAGTAGCGGTACAGCGGCAGGCCGGCTTCTTCAGCGGCAGCCTTCGCAACGGCCATCGACACGGCCAGCATCGCGTTCGCGCCCAGGCGCGACTTGTTGTCGGTGCCGTCGAGTTCCAGCAGGGTCTTGTCGAGGAAAGCCTGCTCGGAAGCGTCGAGGCCCATGATCGCTTCGGACATTTCAGTGTTGATGTGCTCGACGGCCTTCAGCACGCCCTTGCCGCCGTAGCGGCCGGCCTCGCCGTCGCGCAGTTCGATCGCTTCGCGCGAACCCGTGGACGCGCCCGACGGCACCGCGGCGCGGCCCATCGTGCCCGACTCGAGCAGCACGTCGCATTCGACGGTGGGGTTGCCTCGCGAATCGAGAATCTCTCGACCGATCATATCTACGATGGTGCCCATGGTTCCTTCAAAAAAGTGACCGCTGCGGATGCTTAGTTGAAACTGCCGAGGGTAACGGGCTAATTACATTACTTTTAACAGTGCGCTACCAAAATAGTCCCGTTACCCAAGAGTGCCGTTACCCAACTTGATGCTCACACCATTGCACCGAGTTTGGCTATTTGCAGGAGATTGGTAGTCCCTGATTCCCCAAATGGCAATCCCGCGGCAATCACCACCGAATCACCTTGAAGCGCAAAGCCTTCGCTCGCGGCCGCTTCGCAAGCGAGTTCGATCATCTCGCCGACGTCGTGTGCGTTTCTAAACGGCACCGCGTGGACACCCCAGACAAGGGCGAGTCTGCGAGCGATAACCACCGAAGGTGTCATCGCTATAATCGCTGTGGATACCCGCTCTCTAGCCGCGCGAAGGCTCGTGGATCCCGACGATGTGTACGTCACGGTGACTGCGGGCTCGATTATCCGAACGACTTGCCGCAAGGCGCAACAAATTGCGTCTGCCGTTGTTGACTGCGCCTTGGTATGTGACGCATCGATTCCGGTTCGATACTCGGGATCGCGTTCGACCCGTTCAATGATCCGATTCATGACAGATACCGCGTCCAACGGAAATCTTCCACTAGCCGATTCCGCGGAAAGCATGACAGCGTCCGCACCTATGTAAATAGCGCCCGCCACGTCCGAGGTTTCCGCTCGCGTTGGAATCGGCGAATTTGTCATCGATTCGAGCATCTGCGTTGCGACGATGACGGGTTTTCCGGCTTCCCGACAGCGCCGGACGATTCGCCGTTGCAATTCTGGGATCTGTTCCGCAGGCAGTTCGACCCCAAGATCTCCCCGTGCCACCATAATCCCATCGCAACGCTCAATGATTTCGTCGAGATGCTCAATCGCAAGCGGCTTCTCAAGCTTCGCCATGATCCACGCCCGATCGCCGATGATGGCACGGGCTTCATCAATATCTTCCGGGCGCTGCACGAATGAGAGTGCAACCCAGTCGACCCCGTTCTCGAGCCCGAACGAAAGGTCCTCACGATCCTTGCGGGTAAGCGGCGATATAGGCAGCATCACGCCTGGAACGTTGACACCCTTCCTGTCCGTTATCCGACCTGCGACGATGACGGAGGTTTCGGCAAAGTCACTACCTTTCGCTTCTACACGCAGCTTCACCTTGCCGTCATCGAGCAACAACTCTGAGCCTGCTTCGATTGCTGCAAAAATTTCAGGGTGCGGCAAAGGCGCGCGTTCACTATCGCCCGCTGTCGGATCCAGGTCGAGCCGAAACTTTTGACCGACCGAAAGCTCGACCGCTCCGGCCTGAAACGTTCCGAGCCGGAGCTTCGGTCCCTGCAGATCCAGGAGGACGCCGATCGGCCGACCGGATTCCTTTTCGAGGTTTCTGATGGCCGAAAGGCGTTGTAAGTGGTCTTCGTGGCTCCCGTGGCTGAAATTCAGCCTGAAGACGTCAACGCCAGCATCGAATAGCCGTTGGATCATTCCACTTTCTGAGCTAGCCGGACCAAGAGTCGCGACGATTTTTGCATTGCGAGACCGCTTCATTTCAATTCTCCTGCTGATGGTCAGCGCTTTTCGGAAGTACTAGAACAGCGCGAAAGTCATTCACATTCGTCAGCGTCGGCCCACAAATGACCGAGTTCCCAAGCCCTCCGAAAAAGGTGTGGCCGTCGTTGTTATCAAGACTCGCCTGTGGGTTCATCCCACTCTTCCAGGCACGGTCTAACGTATTGGGTGAGATAAAGGCCCCTGCTATCTCGTCCCGACCGTCAACACCATCGGTATCACAGGCGATTGCATGCACCCCATCTTCGCCCTCCAGGGCAATGGCTAGCGACAAGAGGAATTCGACATTTCGTCCTCCACGCCCGTCGCCCTTCACCGAGACGGTGGTCTCGCCGCCGGAGAGCAAAATAGAGGGCGCCTTAAAGGGCTGATTACGTCGGGCGACCTGGAGAGCAATTCCCGCCATGACCTTCCCGACATCTCGTGCCTCACCTTCTATCCGGTCGCTCAATATGTAGCAAGGAATTCCTGCTGCCTTCGCAACCTCCGCCGCAGCCTCAAGCGCAATCTGTGGGGCGGTGATTATCTGATAAGCAGAACTCGCCAAAGAGGGGTTACCCGGCTTTATCGATTCTCCCGCCCCGCTCTCCAGGATTTGCATGGCGGCCAGTGGCATCGCAATGCCGTAGCGTCGGATAATGTTCAACGCGTCCGCGCAGGTCGATGGGTCAGCAACAGTTGGGCCGGATCCGATATCGACCGGCGAGTCACCGGGCACATCCGAGATCAACAGCGTCAATAGTTGCGCCGGATAACATGCGGCAGCAAGACGCCCTCCCTTTACAGCCGAGAGGTGGCGACGAACGCAGTTGATTTCGCTAATCGCTGCGCCCGAATTAAGCAACGCACGGTTGATATCCTTCTTTTCTTCCAAGGTTAATGGATCAAGCGGCAAAGACAGCAGCGATGACGCACCTCCAGACATAAGGCAAATTACGAGATCGTCTTCGGTCAGGCCGCTTACCAGGTCGAGGATGGTCCGGGTTCCGCGCAAGCCGTTAATATCGGGAACTGGATGCGCTGCTTCGACTATCTCGATCCGGCCGCATTGGACCGCGTACCCATATCGCGTTACCACCATGCCCGTCAGTTCACCAGGCCAAATCTTCTCGAGCGCACTGGCCATCGAAGCCGATGCCTTTCCCGCGCCAATTACAATCGTCCTGCCCTTTGGCGGCGGTGGCAGAAACGGCGCTATACATCGCGACGGCTGAGCAGCTTCCACAGCAGCCGAAAACATTTTGTTAAGCAACTCGCGTGGCTCGTTCTTCATAGCGGTATGAGGCTCATTTGGCATAGGACGATCGGTCGATGCTTTTCAGCCAGCCCAGGCCTTCTGCAGTCGCCGTGTGCGGCTTGTATTCGCAGCCAATGTAGCCGCCATAGCCAAGCGAATCGAGGAATTCGAACAGGAACGGGTAGTTGATTTCGCCGGTGCCGGGCTCGTTGCGGCCCGGGTTGTCGGTAAGCTGGATATGCGCGATCAACGGCAGGTTCTTCCTGATGGTCGCCGCTAGCTCGCCTTCCGTCCTCTGCATGTGATAGATGTCGTACTGCAGGAAGAGATTGTCCGAGCCGGTGGCGCGGATGACGTCCAACGCTTCCGACGAACGGTTCAACGCGAAGCCTGGAATGTCATACGAGTTGCACGGCTCGACGAGCAGCTTGATGCCCTCCAGCTTCAGCGCAGTGGCGGCGAAGCGCAGGTTGTCAACAATCGTCGAACGCGCCTTGTCCGCGTCCACGCCCTTCCGAATGCCGACCAGACAGTTCAGTTGCGGCACCTTCAGCGCTTTCGCGTATTCGATCGCGCGGCCGACGCCATCCTGGAACTCGCTCACGCGATCCGGCAGTGACGCGATGCCGCGTTCTCCGGCATCCCAGTCGCCGGCGGGCAGGTTATGCAGCACAAGCTTGAGGCGGTTTTGCTGCAAACGGTCGCTCAGTTCGGCAATCTTGTACGGGTACGGAAAGAGAAACTCCACCGCATTGAAGCCCACATTTGCCGCCGCGGCGAAGCGCTCGAGGAACGGGACTTCGTTGAACAGCATGGTCAAGTTGGCTGCAAATTTCGGCATGGTCCCTTTCTCTCTGGTCGGTCAGTTGTATAGCGGATCCCGGGCGAACGGAAGGTTCGCCCGGCTGATACCCCGTCGAACTCAATCCAACAGGCTGACGGCGCTCGGCGCATCGGCACGTGTCACGGCGAGCTCTTCAAACTCGTTGATGGCGTCGATCTCGGTGCCCATCGAGATGTTGGTCACGCGCTCGAGAATCACTTCGACGATCACCGGCACGTTGAACTCGGCGAGCATCGACTGCGCTTTTTGCAGCGCCGGCTTCAACTCTTCCGGCTTGAACACGCGAATCGCCTTGCAGCCGAGACCTTCCGCGACGGCCACGTGATCGACGCCATAGCCGTTCGTCTCCGGCGAGTTGATGTTCTCGAAGCCGAGCTGCACGCAGTAGTCCATTTCGAACGCGCGCTGCGCCTGGCGAATCAGCCCGAGGTACGAGTTGTTCACGACGACATGCACATACGGCAGCTTGAATTGCGCGCCGGCCGCGAGCTCCTCGATCATGAACTGGAAGTCGTAGTCGCCGGACAGCGCGACGATCGGCCGTTGCGGGTCGGCCGCGCGCACGCCGAGCGCCGCCGGAATCGTCCAGCCGAGCGGGCCGGCCTGGCCGCAGTTGATCCAGTTGCGCGCCTTGTACACGTGCAGGAATTGCGCGGCGGCGATCTGCGACAGGCCGATCGTGCTCACGTAGCACGTGTCGCGGCCGAACACCTGGTTCATCTCTTCGTAGACGCGCTGCGGCTTCATCGGCACGTTGTCGAAGTGCGTCTTGCGCAGCATCGTGCGCTTGCGTTGCTGGCAATCGGCAACCCACGCGGCGCGATCCTTCAGCTTGCCCGCGGCCTTCCATTCGCTGGCGACTTCGACGAACAGTTCGAGCGCGGCCTTCGCGTCCGACACGATGCCGAGATCCGGGCCGAACACGCGGCCGATCTGCGTCGGTTCAATATCGACGTGCACGAACTTGCGCCCCTTCGTATAGACATCGACGCTGCCGGTGTGACGGTTGGCCCAGCGGTTGCCGATGCCGAGCACGAAGTCGGACGCGAGCATCGTCGCGTTGCCGTAGCGATGCGAGGTCTGCAGACCGACCATGCCGGCCATCAGCGGATGGTCGTCGGGAATCGCGCCCCACGACATCAGCGTCGGGATCACCGGCACGCCGAGCGTTTCGACGAACTTCACGAGCAGGTCCTCGGCCACGGCGTTCAGCACGCCGCCGCCCGACACGATCAACGGCTTGTCGGCATCGTTGAGCAGCGTCAGCGCTGCCTCGATCTGCTTGCGGGTCGCCTTCGGCTTGTAGACCGGCAGCGGCTCGTACGTGTCGATGTCGAATTCGATTTCGGCGAGCTGCACGTCGATCGGCAGATCGACCAGCACCGGGCCCGGGCGGCCCGAGCGCATCAGATGGAACGCCTGCTGGAACACACGCGGCACCAGCGCCGGCTCGCGCACGGTCACGGCCCACTTGGTGACGGGCTTGGCGATCGATTCGATATCGACGGCCTGGAAGTCTTCCTTGTACAGACGCGCGCGCGGCGCCTGGCCTGTGATAGCCAGAATAGGAATCGAGTCGGCCTGCGCGGAGTACAAACCGGTGATCATGTCGGTGCCCGCGGGGCCCGAGGTGCCGATGCACACGCCGATGTTGCCCGGCTGCGCGCGGGTGTAGCCCTCGGCCATGTGCGATGCGCCCTCCACATGGCGCGCGAGCACGTGGCTGATGCCGCCGGCTTTGCGCATCGCCGAGTAGAACGGGTTGATCGCGGCGCCCGGCACGCCGAACGCGGTATCGATGCCTTCTTTTTCGAGCACCAGAACGGCGGCGTCAACCGCTCTCATCCTTGCCATGATCGTATCCTTCAATTATTTCGTGGACGAACTACACCTCATCGATACTTTATTACTGCGTTTTAGTTTGCATAAGGCCAGAAAAGATCACATAAGTCGATATTAAATGTATTGAATAGATCGACGGTTAGTGAAAGTTTCAGTCCGCTCTCAAGTAGCCGACGTCCTCGTCAACATCGATCAACTACGCTCAATACAGGGCGAATTGCGGCCCTCATAATCACGCATTCGAGGAAGACGCCGCCGCAGCGGACGATGGTGCTTAAACGTTTCGGAGTGGCTGTCTACGATTGCTCACGACTCAGTGGCCAGGGCCGGCCGGGCTAGATCGAATGACTGGCGGCGAGAGTCGGACGTCCGGCCTGGTAATCGCCAACCTTTGGCTTGATAGCGGATGCAAAGGAAGAGAACGGCATACCCGAAGTATGCCAATGCCGTTCAGTACCCATCGCAGGTCAGCCGCATCGCAAACCAGCCACTCCTGCGGCGGGCGGAAAGCCGTCTGCCGGGGCGGTACCAGCTTAATGATGCAAAGTCGGGATCATCCATGACAGCACGTGCTGTTGCAGAATCACGAGCAGTCCAAGAAGGAACGTCAGAAATACGCTATGCCAGAAGGTCCGTGCGAAAACGATGCCTTCCTTCCCCTTCAATTCCGTCGTTGAAACGCCAGTCGCGATGTTTTGCGGCGAAATCATCTTACCCATCACCCCGCCGGATGAATTGGTTGCCGCCATCAAGACTGGATCAAGCCCCAATTGTCGGGCTGCCACGACCTGCAAGTTGCCAAATGGCGCATTGCCCGACGTATCGCTTCCGGAGAGAAACACCGCTATCCAGCCGAGCGATGCTGATACCAAGGGGAAAAATGCCCCCGTTGACGCCACGCCCAAGCCTAACGTGTAGCTCATCCCCGAATAGTTAGGAAGAGCGTTTTCGGACTCACTGGCCCGAGGACCGCCGAAAAGCACCCGCTGAAGTATTCGCAAGGATGCTAAAGCTTAAGTACCGGCGCCAAATTCGGCGAGTGTACCAACGCTGTCCAGTCGAGATCCTCCCAACCACATGCGACTGCAGCAGCTCCCCTATCACACACGACGCTGGCGACGGGCATGGAAGCCGCAACGTGTTCTGCCTCCCCAAGCGCCATGTCACAAAACCCACGCCGCCATGTTTGATGGCCTAATGACCTGCATGCACTTCTACAGGCGGGCCGTCGAGGTGGACCCTTTCCCGCAAATCTGATTTCCCGGCAGAGAGCTTCTTGTGACGTGAGTCACATCGGTATCCTTTGCGTGTCCGCTGTCATGCTTGATGCACATGAACACAAGCCAAGGCGGAAAACATCTGGTCTCTTTCCGAGCATCGCGGATCGATACGTCACCACGCCAGAAACAGGGATCCCCAGCAAATGCCTCCAGACCAAACCGTCCTGTCGTCACGTCACGAACTGCGTTTGGCCTGGTCGCTCGCGGCAGTCGCCGGCTTTCTCAATGCGACGGGCTTTTGTGTCGCGGGTATTTTCTCGGGCAACATGACTGGCAATGTGACGTCATTGGCAGACAGGATCGCCACAGGCGACCCGCGTTCGGGGCTCTCACTCCTCGTGATCATCGTGCTCTTCATTGTCGGAGCGATGCTTTCTGCGCTTCTTCTGGAGTTTCGCGGTGCAGGTAACCGGGCGCACGCGTGCGCGATCATCTTCATGGCGGAAGCCGTGTCGCTTGTGGTTCTCGCAGTTATAGACGTGAAGGTTCACACTGCAAGCGGCCTGGTGCTCATTTTCGGACTGAGTTTTCTCATGGGTTGCCAGAACGCAACCGCCGCCGTCGTTTCCAATTTCCGGGTGCGCACTACCCATTTTTCGGGCACATCGACCGATATCGGAGTGAAACTCGGTCTTATCTTCGCTCATGCACTTCAGAGGAATAAGCTGTCTGATCAGGTTGAGCACTTCCACGAACTGAGAGCCAAAGCGCTGACGATGGCAGCATTTTGCGTGGGTGGCGTCGCCGGTGTGACCTCGTATAGCGTGGCCGGGAAAATGAACCTACTTATATCCGCGCTCGGGATCGTTTTTCTCTCGATCCCGCCGCTCGTCGTTTCGCGCAGCCCGCAGGTATCAGCGTAGTTTTTGCAATGCCTGTGGGGGCGCCAACCACATGCCCAATCCGAGCGACGTATTGTCGCGTCCAACCCCGTAGGTTTCGGATTTTTTTATTTTTCTGACTCCGCACACCCGCTCGCTTCTTTGCCGAATCCGTCTTTCGACAGCACAAGCAAAGAAATTCCCAGTGTGCCAGCGGATCGTCGATCGTTTCGGAAATCACACTCACTAGACGGTGTTAGGAACTTCCGGTCAAAACCTGGTACCCTGGAGGGATGACAAGAGAGAAACGTAAGGCCTACCCGACAGACGTGTCAGACGAAGAATGGAGCTTCGTAGCAGCGTATCTGACGTTGATGGATGAGAGTGCACCACAGCGTAAATACGAGTTGCGCGAGAT
The DNA here is from genome assembly GCF_050436505.1 of Paraburkholderia sp. CI3. Classification (NCBI taxonomy): domain Bacteria; kingdom Pseudomonadati; phylum Pseudomonadota; class Betaproteobacteria; order Burkholderiales; family Burkholderiaceae; genus Paraburkholderia; species Paraburkholderia sp. CI3. Next base: position 444,374 of record NZ_JBNDMI010000004.1, on the reverse strand, counting down.
GTTCAATGCGTTGCGCTGGATGGCTCGCGCTGGGGCTGCGTGGCGAATGCTGCCGACCAACTTTCCGCCGTGGGAACTCGTGTACCAGCAGACGCAACGATGGCTGGCGGCCGGCTGTTTCGAGTGCATGGTGAGCGATCTTCGTTCGATCATCCGTGTCGCGCAGGGGCGGCAGGGGCAGCCCAGCGCGGTGATCCTTGATGGCCGTACGATGCAATCGACATGTGAGAGCGGTCCACGCGCAGGCTATGACGGCTACAAGCGCAAGCGTGGCAGCAAGGTGCATATGGCGGTCGACACGCTGGGTCAGTTGCTCGCCGTACACGTGACACCGGCCAACGAGCAGGAGCGGGCACAGGTGGCAGAGCTGGCGCGCCAGGTGCAGCAGGCAACGGGAGAAACCGTGAAAGTGGCCTTTGCCGATCAGGGTTACACGGGCGAAGCTCCTGCGCAGGCCGCGCGCGCTCAGGGAATTGATCTCCAGGTGGTCAAGCTCGATGAAGCGAAAAAGGGTTTCGTGCTGTTGCCACGTCGATGGGTAGTCGAGCGCAGCTTCGGATGGCTCAACCGCTTTCGACGCCTCGCACGTGACTACGAACGCTTGCCCGAAACACTCGCAGGTCTGCATTTTGTCGTCTTCGCCATGCTTATGCTTGTCCATGCAATCCCAGTACTTCGAAGTTCCTAACACCGTCTAGTTATTAGATGCCGCGAAACGTCACTTTCAATCAAACGCCACTCGTAAAGGCAAACGTTTCCCGCGGACGGTCGACGCTAGTGATGATATTCATGTCGATTGCGTTTGCGTCCTGCGCGGCCCGTGCCTTCTGGATTCAGGTCATCGACCGCAGGTTCTATGAAAAGGAAGGCGCCTCGCGAGTTGAACACATCATCGACGTTCCTGCTGAGCGCGGAAAGATAATAGACACGAACGGGATGGTGCTGGCTACAAATGTTCTCGTGAAGTCCATCTGGGTCGACCCTAAGGAAATTCCCGAAGACCTTGAACCCGGCAAACTTGCGATGCTGTCGCGGCTACTCGACATGCCTGCGCAGCAGATCACCGCACAATTCGACAGGGACAAAACATTCGTCTACCTGAAGCATCAGTGCCGCTTGGCGAGGCTGACAAAAATCAAGTCTCTAGGCATCCCGGGAATCTACCAGACCACGGAGTACAAGCGTCTATACCCTGAAGAGGAAGTCACCGCACAACTGGTCGGCTTTACCGGCATCACGGGTGCGGGCGAAGACGGGCGTAGAGCTTGCCCAAGACGCGAAGCTTGGGGCCGTGGACGGCACCAAGTTGGTCATCCGCGATAGAGTGGGACACGTCGTCGAAGATCTGGGGAACGTGAATGCTGCACGTCCTGGCGTCGACGTCCAGCTTGCCCTCAACGGTAGTATCCAGTACAGCGCCTTCAACGCGCTGCGCTCAGCCGTCATCAATAGCAACGCGCAGGCCGGCTCCGCAGTTGTCGTCGATGGCCATACCGGCGAGATTCTGGCTCTCGCAAATTATCCGAGCTACGACCCGAACGATCGTTCCTTGCTACGAGGGCCTGCGTTGCGTAACCGTGTGGTGACGGACGTATGAGCTAAGCTCGATTCTGGTGTACGGGGAGTTGACGCGGGAGATTGAAGGCGGTGGAGGTTTTAGCTGAGAATCTGATTGTCGAAGTCGGAACCCAGCAAACAACAAACCATCCACCATGAAGAAGTTTACGGAAAAAGCGGTTGTAGGTCTATCGGAAGTCGGTCTGGGACTGGACGAGTTGGTGCGTCATGGAGCGCGGCAGGTGATCCAGCAGGCGATCGAAGCGGAGCTCGCGTCGCTGCTGGAGCGGTTCGAGAACGTCAAGACCCTGCATGGGCAGCGCGCCGTGGTGCGCAACGGCTATTTGCCGGAGCGCGAGGTGTTGACGGCGGCCGGCCCGATTGCCGTGAAGGTGCCGAAGGTTCGCGATCGCTCAGGATCAGGTGTGAAGTTCAATTCGTCGATTGTGCCGCCGTATGTGAGGAAGTCGCCGCGCGTGAGTGCCGCGCTGCCATGGCTTTATCTGAAAGGCATCTCCACGGGCGACATGAGCGAAGCGCTGAGCGTGTTGCTCGGTGACGACGCCAAAGGCCTGTCGGCCAATGTGGTGAGCCGTGTGAAGGCGCAGTGGGCCGACGAGCATGCGAGCTGGAGCCGACGCGATCTGTCGAAATCGCGCTACGTATATTGGTGGGTCGACGGCATTCACACCGGGCTGCGCAGCGAGAACTCGGACGGTCAATGTCTGCTGGTGATCATCGGCGTGAGGCCGGATGGACGCAAGGAGCGTGTGGCGATCGGTGACGGGTATCGCGAGTCGAAGGCGTCATGGCAGGAGTTGCTGCTCGACCTGAAATCGAGAGGCCTGCAGGCTGGGCCGCTGCTTGCCGTCGGCGATGGCGCGATGGGCTTCTGGGCCGCACTGGAGGAAGTGTTTCCTGCAACGCGCGGCCAGCGCTGCTGGTTCCACAAGATGGGCAACGTCCTGAACATGCTGCCGAAGTCGCAGCAAGGCAGAGCTAAGGCAGATCTGCAGGCGATCTGGATGGCCGCCACGCGCGCCGACGCGTATGCCGCGTTTGATCGTTTCGTGACGGTCTACGCGGCGAAATATCCGAAGGCAACGGCAACGTTGAAGAAGGACCGGGAAAGCCTGCTGGCGTTTTACGACTTCCCGGCTGAGCACTGGCAGCATTTGCGGACCACGAATGCGATTGAGTCGACGTTCGCGACGGTGCGACACCGTACGACGCGCACGCGCAACTGTGTGTCGCGACCAACCTTCCTTGGTCTGGCATTCAAGCTGATCGAGGAAGCCGAGAAAACCTGGCGCCGCGTCAACGGGCCCGAAAAGATCAAGCTGTTGCTGGAAGGCATTGCCTTCAGGGATGGCGAACCGGTGAAAGACGATCAACCGGTTCAGCAGAAACTCGCCGCCTGAAGTCCCTGCTCATCAAATTGCCTATACACCAGTCTTGACGCTAGCTCCGGACGTATTCGAACCGGGTTCGATAATGAAACCGTTTACGGTCTCACTCGCTCTCGACCTGCGCCGGGTTTCGCCTGATTCGCTCGTGGAGACGAACCGAACGTTCTCCTTGGACGGAGCCACCATCACGGACGACGCAAATTTCGGCGCTTTGACTGTTGCTGGGGTTATCCAGAAGTCAAGCAATATCGGCGCAACGAAGATAGCCCTAACGATGAAGCCCGAGGAAATATGGAAGATGTACACTGCCCTCGGATTCGGGCACGCCCCAGACCTCGGTTTCCCCGGCGCTGGTGTCGGCATCGTGAGACCGTGGCGAAAGTGGCATCGCATCGAGCAGGCGACGATGTCCTACGGATACGGCGTGTCCGTATCGCTAATCCAGCTCGCGCACGCCTACACGGTCTTCGCGAACAACGGCAGGCTCGTGCCGCTTTCGCTGTACAAGACGGACGAAGCGTCCGTCAAAGGTACGCAGATTTTCACAGAGCACACAACGGATGAAGTCAGGGTAATGCTGGAGAGTGTGGTGGCGAAAGGCGGTACTGCTCCTCAGGCCGAAATCCCTGGATACAGCGTCGGGGGAAAGACAGGAACGGCCTATACCGCCACCCGCCACGGATATGAGAGGAACGCCTACCGCGCATCGTTCGTAGGGGTTATTCCGATCAGAAACCCGAGGCTCGTGATTGCTGTTTCGATCGACAAGCCCAAAGGCGCGAAGCACTATGGCGGTGACGTTTCAGGACCTGCGTTCGCCGAGATTGCGCAGGCAGCGATGCGCGTGCTCAACGTCCAGCCGGACGAGCCCGTGACCGAAGCGGCCCATCCAGAGCCGTTGTTGAACTAGCGTGGCGTGAGAAAAAGCTCGGTACGTAGATGGTGCTTAGCTGCCGGTTGCCGGAGGATCCCACGGTCATACGATATGGACCAGTTCACCGTTGGAAATTTGAATTACGAAAGCCGGCTTCACGGCATAAGGACGCCCTTGCGATTGCTCGACGAAACCCGGGTGCAGCGAAAAGGCGGAGACTTTTGGTCTCCGCCAGACTTTGGGCTGGTTAGCCCCCTCGTGTCGTCGGTTGTTCCGGATGCTTTGCGGTGAGCAATTTCTGCCAACGGCACATCGCGTGCCGCGACACCTCGAATCCAGAGACCGCGTGCGCTGCGTCTGTTGCGATGAAACGCTGACCGCCTTGTTCCGTCAAGACGCGCACACGCAACCCGGAGCAAAGCACCCGGTGCGCAATCAATGTGCGAACTGGATATCCAGCGAACGCAGATACGTCTGAAGACCCGCGTCCTGGATTGGGATCACGTAGCCGTTTTCTCCGGACTCATTGAAGTGTGCGTGCCAGTAGCCCGGCGGCGTGACGAAAGCCATGCCTGGTTCCCAGTCGACGCGCTCCGGGTTGACGATGTTGCCCTGCTCATCCAGTTCCGTTCCGACCAGCGTATAGCAACCGGGCTTGCACTCCGAAATGAAGTCGAGCGCGATCGACTGGTGGCGGTGTGGCTTTTGCACCGTGTTCGGCGCAATAACGCCAAACATTGCCCACATGGTGTGGGTCACCGTGCGAGTCTGCGGAAATTTCGCGTTGCCAAGCAGAATGCTGACGCGACTGCGCTGACCAGCGCCCGGTGCTCCAGCGACCTTCAGCAGTTCCTCTTCCGCGCGGACTGCGGGGTAAAGCGTCGGCGAAAAGCGCGCTTGCCCGACGTCCGCACCCAGATAGGCGAGCAACGGCGCATCGTTGACGTAGTAGAGCCGCGCGGTCGAGTCAGCCGTCAGCACTGCTTCTGCGCCACCGGGAAGCGCAAAAAAATCCCCCTTGGCGAACTGGAATGAAGTCTTTGGCTGTACTACGGCGCCCGAGCCTTCCAGAACGTAAAAAACCTGCGAAGTCGCGTTCGGGTTCAATGAAACCTTCTCGCCTGCGAGAATACGCACGAAGTTGGCGATCAGCCCAGGACCGGTAGCGGGGCCCTCGCAACGCAGTTCAGCAGACAGGTCAAGCGGCACTACACGCGTCGGACCGCTGTCGTAAAGCGAAGTCAGGAAAGAACGATACGGAACTCGCGAAATCAGCTTCGCGCCGATCGGATTGGCCGACGAAGTGTATTCGAAGTATTGAGCGCCTTGAGTCACTTCATCATTGAACTCAAGCGTTGAAGCTACGGTTTTGTCCAGCATGGAATACCTCCAGAAAGTGGGCTAGTGAAGAACGGCACACTTATGCGCGTGAGATAGGGCGTTGCGCAACAAGTTGATGTCACTATAGGAGCAAATTTTCGTGGCTAGAATCGCGCGCACCAAGAATCACCTTTGCAAAAAGGGGATAACTTCGGCCCTGCTATTCCCCCACAATTGAAACCTCGCGATAAACGCGCATCGGTTGGCCGAGAACACATAGCCGTTGTCGTCCGTTAGGCCTGACACCTGCGGCATCTGGTACGCTCGCCTTGTCTTCGCCACGACGTGTGCGCGTCGCCATCAGTGAAGAGGAGCGTCGCGTGATCCTTTCTATCTTTCGTCGCCTGGCGCATCGAAAGCAGACCTTCTTTCGCACCCTCGCGCGTCAGCGCCCCGCGTGGATGGTTTCTTTCGCCATCGAGGAAGCAAGCCTGTCCGAGGGCCTCCGGGCAGCTAGCGCGTCGACCGCGATGCTGCTCGTCGGACAGATTTTGCATAACCCTCTTTTCTCCTGGGCCGCGATCGGCGCGTTCTGGACGTGCCTCGCCGACGCGGCTGGTTCGTCGCGCCGCCGCTTCGCGTCGATGATGGGATTCGCCATGCTCTCCACCGTGTGCGGCGGCCTGACAGCGCTTGCCTCAGGCGCGGGCGCATTCGCGGCCTGCGCCGCGGTGCTAGCCGTCTCGTTCTGCGCCGGGCTTGCCTCCATCTGGTCGCCCGCCGCCTACCAGCTAGCGCTCGTGACGGCGACCACCTGCATCGTCATGGTGGACAGTCCGATGCACAGCATCAGCGGCGGTGCACCGCTACTCGGTATCTACCTGAGCGGTTGCCTCGTGGCGACTGTCCTCAGCTTTAGCATCTGGCGCATTCACCCGTTCGGGCCAAGCCGTTATGCCGTCCGGCTCGTGTATCAGCGTCTGTCCGATTCGGCACGCGATATTGCCTCGCTGGCCACTGATCCCGTCGCCACGCGCGCCGATTGGACGCGGCACGCGACCGAATTTCGTGCAATGGTCCGGCAGTCGCTGGAAGCGGCACGCAAAGCGCTGATCAGTTTGCCCCATTCGCGCGTAGAAGGACGCGAGCTGTTCGGCGATCTGCAACTCGCCCTCGACGACGCCGACCAGATCCTCGTCACCCTGATCGTCGTCTCAACGGCGGCCGACAATGCGTTGATTCCCGGAAACGCTCCGTGCCGGCTTGGGCGAGACCGCGCAGTACGGCTCGCACGCTGCCTCGGCATGCTCGCAGAAGTGCTTGCCCGCATCGCGTTGGTCCTTGAAAAGCCGCTTTCGCCATTCCCGTATCAACTGCGGGCGCGCCTGCCGACAATCGCCCGGCGACTCGAACAGGCCATGGATCATTCGCTCTCCATCCGCCTTTTGTCAGTCAACGCGCAGCGCTATCCGCCCGCAGCAACGGAACAGGACTGGTGGCGCGCCACGCTCGGCACCACGCGCAACGCGCTCAAAACGCTGCGGGCGAACCTGCGGCCCGGTTCGCCCGGCCTGCGCCACGCAGCGCGGCTTTGCCTGGCGACGACGTCCGCGTTCGTCGTCGTGCGAAGCTTTCACATTCCGTTTGGTTATTGGGCAACCATGGCGACACTGTTCGTGCTGCAACCCGCTAGCGGCACGACGCTGTCCAGAAGCCTGGAACGCGCGGCCGGAAGTGCGGCTGGCGCCGCGCTCGCCGCGGTAATCGGGCTTATTATTCACAGCCCGCTTGCGATCTCGTTGGTCGTCTTCCCGCTGGTGTGCCTTACGATGGGACTACGGCGCGTCAGCTATAGCTTGTATGTCGTGTTCCTTACCCCGTCGTTCGTGCTGGTCGCCGATTTCGCCAAGCCGGCGAACGAGTTCATGTACGCACTCGACCGACTCGGAAACAACCTGCTCGGCTGTCTGGCCGCAGTGCTCGCTACCTGGATCGTCTGGTCAGCGAAAGGCGGCGAAAGTCCCGGCGACGCCGTTGAATACGCGGTCGAAGCCAACCTCGCGTATCTGGCCGCTGCGGCAGGAATTTCGCATCGATGCGACGGTGAGATCGAGTCGCTACGGCGCACCGCGGGCCTCGCAAGCACGCACGCCGAGGAGATCTATCGACGCAGTTGGCCAAGCCGCACGCCTCAGCGACGCAAGACCGTTGCGACGCTCTCGCTGCTACGGCGCATTCTGGGAACGGCAGCCGTTGTCCGGAACTCCCCAATTCCGACGGAAGGAAGTGCACCGTTGCGCGATGTTCTCTGCACCGCTATCGACAAGATCCACGCACAGGCACACACGAGCACCGACGCGCCACCAGGTATTCCACGTGACATTCGGCTGCGTCCCATCGAGTATGAATTGCTGCGCCAGTTAATGGAACTGTGGACGCTGCGGCGCACCATCGTCGTGAAAGAGCGCGAAGGCGAGCCGGCAACCTAGCGGATACACCAGTCCTTCGGTTGCTTCTCCGACAAGGGTGCCAGGCCCTGTCCTTCCCGTTGCAGCTCGCGACTTAAACCTTGCGTGGAGCCCAAAACAGGCAACCCGCGTCCATGTGTTCAGAGCGCGTTGCCATTCGTACCATCAGCTCACGCCCGGTACAGTAGAATATTCAGCCCCCCCAGGCGATTGCCCGAGCTGCATGCATGGCTCGAGAGTGCGGCAGGCATTGGGCAACAACCTCGACTAGCTATCCCGGAAGCGGACCATGGACTACTTCTCTGCAATACGCGCTTTTCTTCATGCGGCGGAGCTCGGAAGTTTCAGCAAGGCGGCAGATAAAGTCGGGATTAAGACGTCTACCGTTTCGCGCTATATCAACGAACTGGAACAGGATCTGGGAATCGCGCTGTTCAATCGATCGACGCGAGGCCTGGTGACCACCGAAGGGGGACGGGTCTTCAGGGAACACGCGCTCATCGTCATCAAGAGCCTGGACGAAGCACGCGAAATCACAGCCTCACTCAACACGTCCCCGCGCGGGCTCCTGCGCGTTACGATGCCGACATCATTTGGGCGCAGACATGTGATACGCCATCTGCCGGATTTCATGGATCGCTACCCCAAAATCGATATCGATGCGGTCGTCACCGACGACGTCCTGAACATCATTGATTCGGGCATCGACCTCGCGATCAGAATTGGTGTTCTCCCGGATTCGCAATTGATGGCGCGGCAACTGGCAGTACATCGAAGGATTGTATGTTCGAGCCCGGCCTATCTGGCACAGCACGGCACCCCAGCGTCTCCGGAGGAACTTGCAAGCCACACGACGCTACGCATGCCCCTGTCGACAGACGACACATGGTATTTCGTCAACCGCACGCATCGCACGGTTCCTCAAGAAGTATCTGTACGACTCCAGAGCCGCTTGCGTGTCAACGATACCGAAGCGGTACTGGATCTCGCCATTGCCGGCCGCGGCATAGCCCTGCTACCCACCTGGGCCATCGGCCCCGCTTTCCGGAAAGGCAAGCTGGTGCAGATCCTTCCTGAGTGGGAAGCGCAACCTACGCGCGCGGCGCCTGCGGTATGGGGCGTTTATCCCCCCAAAAAGACTGTGTCATCAAAGGTACGGGCGTTTCTCGACTTCTACGCAGCGATATTCGGTCAGGAAGGCTACTGGGAAAGCTGAACGGCCCGGCGGTGACCCATGCGGGTTGACAAGCTCCGCCCCGGGTCAATCTCCGCGAGCAGCATGACCGCCGCGAATTCTGGCGGCCCTATCCTCAAAAGCGAATGGCGCGCTGTGCAGACCACTTCGAGCGGTCACAGTCGCGTCTGCTGTAGATGCCGACACGGCGGGCCGCACCGGCGCGCGAGACATCGATGCCAAGGACGGTAACGCTAAAACACCGGCAAAACAGCCGTTACTGCCCCGCAAACGGACGCAGTTCTTCGCCGCGGCGCCCCAACGATCCACTGCAAGCACAGTGGGGCCCGGACAAACGCGACACCCGATGCCCGGCGCACGCATCGCCAGATGCGCAGACGCCATTGCGGCATACCCCTGTGCGCAAAGCAGAGTTCCCCATTAGGTCCTTCCGCACCATGCATGCGACAGCTATTCTGCACGTGACTACGCAGCACCGCTGTTTCGCACGCTCCCCGAGACCGGGCGAGTTACGCGCGTGCAATGGTGTCCGGTGATACACCTTCATTGAATAATGATGACGACCTCCACACGAAATTCAGACGCAAGCGCTTTAGACCGGAGTACCAGCAAGCAAGGTACAGCGCCACAGCCAACCCGTGTCGGCATTGTAGGTCTCGGGCGCATGGGAACTGCATTCGCCCGAAATCTGCTGGACGACGGCTATGAAACGGTCATCTTCAGCAAGTGTGGGAATAACGTAGCCGCTCTAGAGGCAGCGGGGGCCAAGGCTGCAATGAAGTGGATTGATCTCGCCCACTGCGAAATCGTCATTAGCATGGTGCCTGACGATGAAGCGACCGACTCGGTCTCGATATCATTGGCCAATGTGCTCGATACGCATGCAATCCACATTTCAATGAGCACGATAAGCCCTGACGCGTCACGCCGGGCGTCGGAGCGCCACTCCCGTCTGGGGCAAGGCTACGTTGCAGCCCCCGTCCTTGGGAACCCAGACCTCGCTGCCGCCCGGAAGCTGTACATTCTCGCTGCGGGCCCCGATGAGTATGTGGAGCGATCGCTTCCTTTACTTGATCGGCTAGGGCAACGCATTTTCAATGTTGGGCAAAACCCTGAGTTAGCCAACACGTTCAAGCTCGCCGGCAATGCGCTGACGGCGGCCACGTTGCAGAGTATGGGTGAAGTGCTGGCCTTTCTGCATAAGGCAGGCGTTGACCCCAAGGTCGCGTTCTCCGTCTTCACGGAGTCCCTCTTTGATGGAAAAGTGCATAAGGCATACGGAAGAAAGATCGTCGAACAACGATATTCGCCACCCGGTATGACTTTGCCGCTGGCGGTCAAAGATCTGCGTCTCGCTTTGGCGGAAGCGGAACAGCTTTCAGTGCCGATGCCAGTTGCAAGCGTCGTTCGTGACCGTCTGGTAGCTGCTGTCGCTCGCGGTTGGGAAGATCTCGACTGGTCAGCGCTCGGCAAGCTCGCCGAATTTAGCGCAGGCATTTGACCGGCATCGCTAAGTGTCGGGCTCGACGAAGCGGCGGGTTCGCCCGAACTCGGAATAGCGCCCGGCACGCGGCTGGCAGGTATTCCTGGAGATTGGCCTTTTCCCCCTCTGTGGAGTCGGCAAGGAAGGCCTTGCACTCGTTGAGCTTTGAGCATCATTGCGCAATCTAATTCCGAAATGCCCTATTCCATCAAGCTTTCACGTCGCGCGCTGCTTGGCGGTGGGCTCGCCGTTCCGCTGGGACTCGGCCTGTCGCCATTTCTCGCCCTTCGTTCGAGCCTCGCCAATGCGGCCTCCCCCTCTCTCGCGATTGTGATGAACTCCGGCGAAGCCAGCGTCTCGGTCATCGACATGACGTCGCGCAAAGTTGTCCGAACCTTGCCGACAATGCGTGAGCCCAGCCACTGGGCCCTTTCACCGGATAAAAGCAAGCTCTATATCGCCGACGCCAGCGGCAATGCGCTGTTCATAGTCGACCCGCGCAACGGCACGTCGCTTGGCCACAAAGTCATTGCCGATCCCTATCAGCTCGGCTTTACACCCGATCAACGTTACCTCGTCATCAACGCACTGCGGATCAACTACGTCGACGTGTACCGGTCCGATGACCTGACGCTGGTCAAGCGCTTCTCGCCCGGCGAGATGCCAAGCCATCTGGGCTTCTCGCCGGACTCGCGGTGGAGCTTCAATTCGATGCAGGAGTCTGGCACGCTCGTGTCGTTCGACCTGACGAACATGACGATCCGCTGGAAGTCGGAACTCGGCTCAACGCCCGCCGGCGTGCTTTGGCACAACGGCAAGGTGCTGGTCTGCGTGATGGGCAGCGACCATGTGGCGGAAGTCGACCCAGTAACGGGTAACGTGCTGCGGCGGGTCAAAACCGGTGTCGGTCCACACAATGTCTTCCTCACGCCGGACCGCAGGACGCTTTACGTCACGAACCGTGTCGGAGGCTCGCTGGCAGCGCTCGACTCCGCCACGCTTGAACTGCTTCGCACGTATCCGCTTCACGCTGGGGGGCCAGACGATATCAGCGTTGCACCCGACGGCAAGCTATGGGTGACGCTGCGTTTCCGTGAACAGGTCGCCGTGCTGGATCCGGCCAGTGGCAACTACGAAACCATCGACGTGGGGCGCTCGCCGCACGGCATCTTCCTCAGCACTCAAATGAGCCGGCCTGGTTTCGTTACAGCTGAAAACCTGTAGGGCGCATCATGCTTGTATTTCTCGACAGGTGGTTCAGTATGCTGGCCGGTGAAATCGACACGCATCTCATTCTGCCGGTGCTGTATCACTTCGGCTGGATGGACTGGGAGGAGTTGTCGTTCGACTGGGCGCTTGTCGGCGTCTACGGCCTATTCGCGGTGATCGTCACGTACGCAGTGTGCTGGCCGCTCGAAGTGTTCTTTCCGATCGAGCGCTGGGAAAACCGGAAAGCCGTGGTGATCGACGCGTTCTATACGATTTTCAACCGGGTCGGCGTATTGCCTGTCTTTAGTTTCCTGCTGTTTTACCAGGTACAGGTATGGGTGTACGGTTTTGTGATCGCGCACGGCTACATACCTCCGACGCTCGAGATGCTTATACCGCCGCTTCTCGGGCATCCGGTCGTCACCTTCATTGCGTATGCGTTGATACTCGACTGTACCGACTATTGGCGTCACCGCCTGTCGCATTCATCTCGCAGCGCATACGCACTTCATGCATTGCACCATGCGCAGCGGCAGATGAGTTTCTGGTCGGATGACCGCAACCATGTGCTCGATGAACTGGTCGCCGGCGTCTGGTTCGGCGCCGTTGGTCTCGCGATCGGCATTCCCCCGCTGCAATTTCCGCTGCTGTTCCTGATCATGCGCTTCATCGAAAGCCTGAGCCATGCGAATATCAAGCTTTCGTTCGGCTGGCTCGGCGACCGGTTGATCGTCTCGCCGCGCTTTCACAGGCTGCATCACGGCCTGCGGGCGGCGGGGCGAAACTCCTGCAATTACGGCGCTGTGTTTCCGATCTGGGACATCGTGTTTCGTACAGCCAATTTTTCTGACGAGTACCCACCTACCGGAGATCGTCGCGCACCGGAATCGATGGCCACGGGCGGCTACCTCGCGCAGCAACTGGGCGGCTTCCAGTTTTTCCTTGAAGAATGGCGACAAGCGGCGAAGGCTGCGCGTTCTCAAAGTTGAAGTGCAACACCTTCACTCGTATAAGGTGTTGCCATGGAAAAACGATACCAATAGCGCCAGGCTGAAGAACCGCTGACGATTGCCAGGATGCCTCGGCAGGCACATACAACTATCGGAACTGTACCCCTGACGAAGCCGCCAAAATGTATCTCAACCCTGCAGCCGATCGCATTTAATCTCCTGCTATGCACCCGCGAGCAGCAGGCAAACACGTCCTGCACCGTGATTCACCCTCTCACAGAGAGTGAAACGCCCCATTTGACTGCCCACACGTTATCTCCGTCATGATCGTCCGCCCGGCGCCCAACTGGTTTCGCATGCTCTTTGTGTGGCACGGATCTGTCCTTAAGGCAATCCTTCCGCAACTGGCGCTGATGACACTCGTGAGCGTGCTGGCCATGTGCACGCACGGCCGCATCTTCGGCGAAAAGGTTCCGTTGAATACGACGCCCTTCACGCTGTGCGGCGTCGCGTTGACGATCTTCCTCGCGTTTCGCAACAGCGCCAGCTATGAGCGCTATTGGGAAGCACGCCGCCTTTGGGGCAACGTGCTCATCGCCGCGCGTACGCTCACCTCGCAGGTCCGCCGCTACGTGCCCGGCGACAGCGCCATGTTCGACAACGCCGCTTTTGTTCGCCTCTTGATCGCATTCGCCTATGCGCTCAAGCATCAACTCCGTCACTCGGACCCGTCGGCCGACCTTGCGAAGCTGCTCGGCACCGCACAGGCCGCGGAGCTTCGCGGCCGCCTCTTCACGCCGATGCTGCTGCTCGACGAAGCGCGTATGCGTCTCGCCGCGCTCAATCGCGCGGGCGTGCTGGCCGACATCCACCTCTGGATGCTCGACAGGCCGCTCGACGAACTCGGCGCGGCTGTCGGCGGATGCGAGCGGATCCACGCGACGCCGATTCCCTTCGCCTACGGCGTTCTGCTCCATCGAACCGTCTACGCCTACTGTGCCCTGCTCCCCTTCGGTCTCATCGACTCAATTGGCTTTGCCACGCCGCTCATATGCGTATTCGTGTCCTACACCTTGCTCGCGCTGGAAGCCATCGCGAGCGAAATCGCGGACCCCTTCGGCCTCGCGCCGAACAGCCTGGCACTCGATGCCATGACGCGCAACATCGAACGCGCCGTGCTCGAACTGACCGACGAGGAAGTGCCGCCCGCGATCCAGCCCGGCCCGCGCTACGAGCTTAGCTAACGTCCAGATCCGGAGAACATCTCATGTCTAGCCCTTTGATGGCGAAACCAGCGTGCCACGCGCCTTGGTGTGCTTCGAACGATGGGCCATGTCCGCTCGGTCGGTGTGGCGAACCCGCTCCCCTTTTCTCCGGTGCGATGATAAAGCCGACGAGACCGGCCGCTTTCAGAGGCCTTAGCGTGCCTGGCCGCCTGCTTCAGCGCGCGCACGCCGTCGCCAGCTTGCCGACCGTGATGACAGCCTGCTCGATTTCGGTCGACCACGAGCTGCTGTAGTTGAGGCGGATGAAATTCCGGTAGCTGTCCGATACCGAGAACATGTAGCCGGGGCCAATCGTGATGCGCTTTTCGAGCAAAAGCTTGTAGAGCATCATCGAGTCGACCTTCGAAGGTAACTCGACCCACAGCACGTAGCCTCCCGCCGGGCTCGATATTCGCGTGCCGGCAGGAAAGAAGCGCGTGACCATCGCTCTCATCAGACTGGCCTGCTGCGCGTAGTTCCTGCGCACGCGCCGCAAGTGATGCTCATAGCCGTCGCGCTCGAGATATTCCGCAATCGCCAGTTGTGGAATGACCGGGGTAGTCAGCGTGTTCAGAAATTTCAGCTTCTCTACCTGGTCGCGATAGCGGCCGGGCAGCGCCCAGCCGATGCGGTAAGCCGCCGTGAGACTCTTCGAAAATGACGCGCAGTGCAGCACCGTTCCTTTTTTGTCAAACGACTTCAGCGTGCTCGGATGCGATTTGCCGAAGTACAGCTCGTTGCAGACGCCGTTTTCGATGATCGGAATGTCCGCGCCGGCAAGCAGTTCCACGAGCGCGCGCTTGCGCTCGTCCGGCATCTGAAAACCGAGGGGATTCTGGAAGTTCGGCATCACCATGCAGGCGGCAATCGGCTGCGAGTCGATGATCCGCGCGAGCTCGTCGATGTCGATGCCGTACTCCGGGTGCGTCGCCACCTCGATCGCCTTCATGCCCGAACGCTCGATGGCGTGGAGCATCGCGTAGAAGGTCGGCGATTCGACCGCAATGACGTCGCCCGCCTTGGCGACGGCCTGCAGGCACAGATTGATGGCCTCCGTTGCGCCTACCGTCACGATGATCTCGTTCGGATCGACGGTCATGCCGTTCTCGAGGTAGCGCCGGGCAATTTGCCGCAGGAGGTCAGGGCTGCCGGGCGGCAAGCCGTTCGTCACTCCCCACAGCGCCTTGTTGCGGCCGACCGCCCACGCATAGCGATTGAGCTTCTCGAACGGAAAGAGCTCGGGATCGGGATAGGGCGAGCCGAGCGGCACGGCGCGGTCGACACTGATCGAGCGCAGCGTCGAGAGCACGAGCCGGCTCACGTCGACGGAAGCAGACACGGCAATCGGTCGTGTCGGACACAACCCGTGCGCGGAGCGGTCGCCTTCTTGCGCGCGCAGGCTCACAAAGTAGCCTGACTGGGGGCGGCTTTCCAGCATTCCCCGGCTTTCCAGCAGCAGATACGCGCGAATCACCGTCGTGATGCTGATGCGGTGCTGCTGGCTCGCCTGTCGAACGGATGGCACCCGGTCGCCGGGCCGATACACGCCTTTACGAATCAGATTTTCGATGTCGTCGGCGAGCCTTTCATAAAGGTTCACAGTCCTTCCCCCTGAACGCCGCACGCAGCACAGCGCTTCGACTGTGCTGCCACTCGACGAACTGTACTCGAGCAAGTCGGGGGATTCTGTGCACTCGTGAACGCGGCCTTTGCTTTTACGCTTACGCCAATCAATCGCAGTATGCGGCTCTGTCGAAAAAAGACCGGGGCCCGCGCGAAGTCAACGGAGCCAAGGGCATGGACAAGGCAAAGCAAAAAGGCAAAATCGAGGCGTATCACCACCCCGCCGCCGGCTGGGGCGCACTGAAGTACGTCGCCATCAATCTGATCAAGGAGCGCGTTGCCGGCAGCAACTATCGTACCCTGTTCAAGCAGAACCAGCCGGACGGCTTCGATTGCCCCGGCTGCGCATGGCCCGATCGCCAGCACGCGTCGACATTCGAATTCTGCGAGAACGGCGTGAAGGCCGTCGCGGCCGAAGCCACGACCAAGCGCGTCACACCGGCGACTTTCGAGGCGAACACGGTCGAATCGCTCATGAAGCAGACCGATTACGAACTCGAGCAGCATGGCCGGCTCACCGACCCGATGGTGTACGACGCCCGCACGGACCGCTACCGGCCCATAGCCTGGGACGACGCCTTCGCGCTCATTGCAAGGCATCTCAACCAGCTGGATTCGCCGGACGAAGCCGCGTTCTACACGTCGGGACGCGCGAGCAACGAGGCCGCGTTCCTCTACCAGCTGTTCGTGCGCATGTACGGCACGAACAACTTCCCCGACTGCTCGAATATGTGC
Source organism: Paraburkholderia sp. CI3 (assembly GCF_050436505.1). Classification (NCBI taxonomy): domain Bacteria; kingdom Pseudomonadati; phylum Pseudomonadota; class Betaproteobacteria; order Burkholderiales; family Burkholderiaceae; genus Paraburkholderia; species Paraburkholderia sp. CI3. The sequence continues at coordinate 428,286 of NZ_JBNDMI010000004.1, read as the reverse complement.
CACGAAGCAACCAGCCGCGGCCTGCCGACGACGGTGGGCGTAGGCAAGGGCACGGTCACGCTCGACGACTTCGAACTGGCGGACACCATTATCGTCTTCGGGCAAAACCCGGCCACGAACCATCCGCGCATGCTGGGCGAACTGCGTGAAGCGTCGCGCCGCGGCGCCACAATCGTATCGGTGAATCCGTTGCGCGAACGCGGTCTCGAACGCTTCGCGAGCCCGCAGCACCCGGTCGAAATGCTGACCTTCAGCAGCACGAAGATCGCCTCGACGTTCATCCAGCCGAAACTGGGCGGGGACTTCGCGCTCATCAAGGGGGTGGCCAAGCATCTCATCGAGCTCGACGACAAGGCGATTGAAAACCGCACGGAACGCGTGCTCGATCTCGACTTCATCAACCAGCACACCCTCGGCTTCAGCGCGTTCGCCGACGACCTGCGCAGCGAGAGCTGGCCGCTTCTCGAAGCGCAGTCCGGCGTCGCCCGCGAAGACGTCGAAGGTCTCGCGCGCATCTATGCCAACGGCAAGCGCGTGATCGCCACCTGGGGCATGGGCATTACGCAGCACAAGCATTCGGTGCAGACCGTGCACATGCTCTCAAATCTGCTGATGATGCGCGGCAATATCGGCCGCGAGGGCGCCGGCCTGTGTCCCGTGCGCGGCCACTCGAACGTGCAGGGCAACCGGACCGTGGGCATCGAGGACAAGCCCACGCAGGCCTTCCTTGACCGGCTGGGCAAGGTGTTCGACTTCGATCCACCGCGCGAGCATGGTCTCGACGTCGTCGAGACGGTCGAGCACATGATCGAAGGCAAAGTGAAGGTGTTCATGGGGCTGGGCGGCAACTTCGCCATGGCGACCCCGGACACCCGTCGCACCTTCGACGGCCTGCGTTCCTGCGACCTCACGGTCCACATCACGACCAAGCTCAACCGCAGCCATCTTGTGCACGGTGCCGATGCGCTGATCCTGCCGACGCTCGGCCGCACCGAGATTGACGTGCAAAATGGCATCGCTCAGGGGGTCACGGTCGAAGACTCGATGAGCATGGTGCACATATCGTATGGCATGAACAAGCCCGCCTCGCCGAACCTGATGTCCGAGACGGCAATCGTCGCGAACATCGCGCACGCCACGCTCGGCGACGAGAAGGTGGACTGGCTCGCGTATGCCCGCGACTACGCGAAGATCCGCGACGCCATCGAGCAGGCCATCGAGGGCTTCGACCGGTACAACGAGCGCATCCAGCACCCGGGCGGCTTCCATCTGCGCGTCGCCTCGCGCGAGCGCGACTGGAAGACCTCGACCGGCAAGGCGAACTTCGTCGTGCACGCCGTGCAGCAGGACACGCCGATCGCCCGTGCGAAGGCGATTCACGGCGAACGCCTGATGACGCTGATGACCACGCGCTCTCACGACCAGTACAACACGACGGTCTACGCGCTCGACGATCGCTATCGCGGCGTCTTCGGCCAGCGACGCGTTGTTTTCATCAACCCGACCGACATAGCCACGCTCGGTTTCGAGAACGGCGACTGGGTCGACATGACCACGGTCTGGGACGACGGCATCGAACGCCGTGCGGACCACTTCCGCCTCGTCGAATACGACATTCCGCGCGGCTGCATCGGGGCGTACTACCCGGAGACGAATCCGCTCGTCCCGCTGTCGAGCGTGGGCGACGTCTGCAACACCCCGACCTCGAAGTCGATTCCGGTGTTGCTGCACCGTTCGTCCGAGCCGCCCGTGCTGCCTGCGTTCTGATTCCCCACTGTCGGGTCGAGTCGCGCGCTTTCCTGTTCTCTAATCACCTGGTGATCACCATGTCTATCGAAGCCCTGAATCTGGCCCGCGGTCAGTTCGCCTTGACCGCGATCTTCCACATACTCTGGCCGATCCTCACGATCAGCCTGTCCGCCTTTCTGCTCGTCGTCGAAATCCTTTGGGTCAAGACGAGCGACGTCGTCTGGTACCGCCACGCGCGGTTCTGGAGCAAGCTGCTGCTGCTGAACTTCGCCGTCGGCGTCGTGAGCGGCATTCCCCTGGAATTGGAGTTCGGCACGAACTGGGGACCGTTTTCCCAATACACCGGCCAGTTCTTCGGCAATATCCTCGGCTTCGAGGGGGCCATGGCGTTCATGCTGGAGGCGGGCTTCGTCGGCATCATGATGCTCGGATGGGGTCGCGTGCCCAAAGGCGTGCACCTGTTCGCCACCGCGATGGTCGCGTTCGGCTCGTCCCTCTCCGCTTTCTGGATCATGGTCGCGAACTCGTGGCTGCAAACGCCGAGCGGCGTGACGGTGGTGGACGGCAAGCTCGTCGTCACCGACTACCTCAAGGCGATCTTCAGCCCGGACATGCCTTGGGGCACGTCGCACATGTGGTTCGCCGCACTCGAAACGGGCCTTGTCGTGATCGCCGGCATCTCGGCGTACTACCTGTTCAAGCGTCGCGATCCGGCGTTCTTTGTCCGCTCGTTCAAGCTCGCGCTCCTGCTGCTGGTATTCGTCGCGCCCGTGCAGATCTGGCTCGGCGATTCGAGCGGCGTCGACGTCTTCAAAACGCAGCCAGCCAAGGGCGCCGCGATCGAGGGCCACTGGGAAACGAACGCACCCGGCACCGGTGCGAACTGGTCGCTCCTTGCATGGCCGGATGCCGCCAAACAACGCAACGACTGGTCGCTTGAAGTGCCCGGCCTGCTGAGCGTTCTCGGCACGCACAGCCTGCACGGTCAGGTCACGGGCCTGAAAGACATTCCCGTCCAGAATCAGCCGCCGATGATCCCGCTGCTTTACTACGCGTTTCGCGTCATGGCCGGGATCGGTTTCCTGTTGATGGTGCTCGCATTCTGGACCCTCTACGCATTGCGCAAGTCGGGCCGCCACCTCGACAAGCTGCTTGCACAGCGCAAGCTGCTGCTCGCCTGGGTGCTGGCGATCCCACTGCCGTACATTGCCGTCGAAAGCGGGTGGATCGTGCGCGAGGTGGGCCGCCAGCCGTGGCTCGTCTACGGTCTGCTGCGCACCGAGCACGCCGCCTCCGCCATTCCGGCCGGCACCGTTTTGGGCAGCATGATCATGTTCTGCGCGTTGTTCGTCATCCTGATCGTGTCGTTCTTCGTGTTCGCCCGGCGCTGGCTGCGTCAAGGTCCCGATCTCGACCTGATGCCGCCGGCCGAGCCCGCACGCCAGGCCGTCGCGCACGCCGTGGAGTATTGATCTGCGCCGTCTCCCCAGTTCGCTTTGACCTTACAGGAAATCATCATGACCCCCGCATCAACCCAGGACCTGTTGAATCACGCATGGTTCGGGCTCATCGGCCTGATGCTCGTGCTCTACGTCGTCACGGACGGCTTTGACCTCGGCGTGGGCGTGCTCACGCTGCTGCAGCGCCGCGAGAGCGACCGCGACCTCATGGTCCAGTCCATCGGCCACGTCTGGGACGCCAACGAAACCTGGCTCGTCGTGCTCGGCGGCGCCCTCTTTGGCGCCTTTCCAGCAGCCTATGCGATGATCCTCTCTGATCTCTACGTCCCCGTGATGGTGCTGATCGCGAGCTTCATCATGCGTGGCGCGGCCATCGAGTTCCGTCACTCGGCCCACTCGAGCAAGATCGTGTGGGACCGCGTTTTCGGCATCGGCAGCCTGCTCGCCGCGGTCTCGCAAGGCATCGTGCTCGGCAAGATTCTTACCGGCTTCGTGCCGGGCGCATCGAGCCTCGGCTTCGTCGCAGTCACGGCGATCGGCGTCGTATCCGGTTATTGCCTGCTCGGCGCGACCTGGCTCGTGAAGAAGACCACGGGCGGACTCGAGAGCTCGGCGCGCCGCTACGCCATCGTTTCCGTCTTCACGACCGTGGCCGCCGCCCTCGTGGTTTCGTTCGCGACGCTGAAGCTGAGCCCGGTCGGCGTGACGCGCTGGCAGGAACAGGGCGTCTTCCATCTACTGATCGCGCTTGCGGTGCTCGCTGCGCTGGCGTTCCTGTATGTGCTTTACGCGATCCACATGCGTGGCGAACACGGCCCGTTCATCGGGGCGACGCTGCTCTTCGTGATCTCGTTCGCGGGGCTCGCCATCAGCCTGTTCCCGTACATCGTGCCGGGCCAGCTGACCGTTGCCGACGCCGCCTCGGATAGCGCGACGCTCACTTTCATGCTCTTCGGCATCGGCACCGTCTTCCCGATCATGGTCGGCTACAATCTTTACCAATACCATCTGTTCCGCGGCAAGTTGGTGCCGGTCAAGCACTAGGCGGCCACCGCGCTACGTCAACAACGCCTTGCGCGCGGGACACTGTGCGCACGGCATTTTTCTTAGTGTCGCCGCGTGCGAAGCGTCACCGGCAAGCGACCCTTCGGCGCGCCAGTGCCCGCAGAAGCGCTCGACGAAGCCACCAGCGCACCTCGGACCACGGCCGCGAGGAGACTCGCGCTCGTGCGATCCACGCGACCCTGCGCGCATTGCGTGCGCAGTCCGACCTGATCGTGATGTCGGGCGGCGCGTCAGTCGGCGAGCGCGACATGACCCGCAGCGCGTTGACGTCGCTCGGAGCTTCCTTCGTTCTGTGCGGCATGCGCATGAAGCCCGCAAGCCGGCCGCGCTCGCGCAACGTACTGCTTTAATCAGACGCCGACTGTGCATTCTGGGCGGAAGGCTGGCGCACTATCCTAAGCGCACCTTGTTCGCGGGCATCGTCCGGCTTTGGAGGCCAGTGCAGTGAAGCCCGATGCCCTACCCTTGTCGCCAGCTACGGACTCTCGAAGAGATCGTGAACGCCATCGCCGAGCCCCCCATCACCGACGCCGCCGTACCCCAGAGCAGACCGGTCACGACGCCGTTCTCGACACGCTTGCGCGCCCGTTGCGCAGTCTGCGTCTTTCCGTCATCGACCAGTGCAACTTCCGCTGCGCCTACTGCATGCCGCTCGACGTCTTCGATGCCGATTACCCGTCCCTGCGCGCGTCCGAGCGGCTGTCGTTCGATCAGATGGAGAAGGTCGCGGGAGCATTCGCGTCGCTCGGCGTCGAAAACATTCGCATCACCGGCGGCGAACCGCTCCTGCGGCGCGGACTCGAATCGCTCGTTGAACAACTCGCACGTCTTACGACAGTCAGCGGCAAGCCGATGGGCATCGCGACGACGACGAACGGCTCGTTGGTCGCGGCCCGGGCGCGCGCCCTACGCGATGCAGGTCTCGGCCGCGTCACGGTGAACCTCGACGCCGTCGATGACGCCGTGTTCCGCCGCATGAGCGACGTCGCGCTATCCGTGTCGCGCATTCTCGACGGCATCGAGCAGGCCTGCGCGGTCGGACTCGCCCCAGTCAAGGTGAATGCCGTAATCGAGCGCGGCGTCAACGACAGCGAGATCCTGCCGCGCGTGCGCCTTCAGGAATACAGATGTCGCTGTGCGCTTTATCGAATACATGGACGTCGGTGGCGCGAGCGCCTGGTCGAGCGAGACGGTGCTCACCGCACGCGAAATCCGGGCCGAGTTCGTGATGGACCTTCCGAAGGCACATACGCCGTTCTGGAAGAAAGAGGTTCGCCGCGACGGCTCTGCCGAGTGGGTCGAAGCCAGAACGCGCGACGAGCAGGCCATGACGCGGAGGGGCTGACTTAGCGTTGCCCCACCGCCCAAGCAACAGGAATGCAACGATGAAACTCACCATCCAGTATTTCGCGAGCATTCGCGAACAAGTTGCCATCCAGCACGAAACCGTCGATATCGATGCGCCGCATCTGACGGTGGACGCCCTCCGGGCGAGACTCGCCTCGCGCAACGCACGGATGGCCGACGCCCTGAGCGAGGGCCGCCCGGTGCGCACCGCGGTCAACCACGAGTTGGTCGCTGGCACGTTCGTCGTGCGTCAGGACAGCGAAGTCGCGTTTTTCCCGCCTGTCACCGGCGGCTGACGAGGACGGACAACGCAGGCCGCGCGCCGGCGCGCGTCCGCGCACGGACGCCGTCGCCCGGCATGCTGGCGCAGGACGCCGCGAGCCGTGCCCCGATCCCGTCAGCCGGGCCGATTGAGGTGCAGCAGCATGAAGTCCCACGCTCGCGCAAGGAGTCCGGCCTGCGGAACTGCGTCGAGCGCGACAAGCGGCGCCTGTGCGAGAACCCGGCCGTCCGTTGAGACGAGTTCGACGTTGCCCACCTTCTGGTCCATGGCGAGCGGCGCGACGAGCGGTGACACGATTGAGACCTTCGGCTTGACGCCGCGATCCTGACCGGCGGGCACAGTCAGCATCAGGTCCTTCGCCACGCCCACCCTGACGCTCAATGCCTTGCCCTCGTAGAGGCGGGACGTCTTGACCGCCTGACCGGTCTTGTAGAACGCGACTTCCTCGAACGCATCGTAGGCGAAGTCGAGCATTTTCAGGCTGTCGCGCACACGGTCGGATCCTGTCGGGTCGCCCATCACGACACTGATAACACGCCGCGTCATGCCGGGGGCGCCGGGTACGGGCCGCAGGGCGCTGGCGATCAGGCAATATCCGGCGGCATCGGTATGTCCGGTCTTGAGACCGTCAACAGTCGGATCGAGCCAGAGCAGGCGATTACGGTTTAACTGCCGGATGTTGTCGTAGGTGAACGTCCTGACCGAAAAGATTGGATAGTCCTGCGGGAAATCGTGAATCAGGCGCATCGCGAGAATCGCCAGATCGCCTGTCGTCGTGTAGTGATTCGGTTCAGGCATGCCGTTGACGTCCGCAAAGTGCGTGTGGCTCATCCCTAGCGCCTGGGCCTGGGCATTCATCATGTCGACGAAATGCGATTGCGTGCCGCCCACGATTTCCGCCAGTGCAATCGCGGCATCGTAGCCGGACTCTACAATCAACCCGTAGAGCAGATCGTGAACGGACACCGGCTTGTTCGCCTCGATGAACATCCTCGATTCGTCCTTGCCGACGGAGCGAACGGCATCGCTGGGCAACACTGTTTCGTCCATGCGGATTTTATTGTCTTGCAGCGCCTGAAAGACCAGATACGCGGTCATGATTTTCGTGAGCGACGCAGGCTCCATGCGCGCCTCGGCGTCCTGCGAGGCGAGGATCTGATTGCTCGACGAGTCCATTAAGCCCCAGGCGCGCGCCTTGACCGCGGGCGGTGCGGTCTGGGCCGGTGCGCTATTCGAAAGCAGCGCGATCGAGCAAAGCAACGCGAGGAGGACACATCTCTTACGGAGGGACTTGCACAGACTCATACGCTCCTTGTGACGTTCAGTGTTGCTGGAATGTGCTAAGGCAGTAGCGACGCGCGCACGCAACCGCGCGGTGCGCATCCATCTTCATCCGGCCGATTGCGGGACAAGTACGGTAAAGGGCAGCCCGTGCGCCCCGGAAGTCCCTTTTCCAGAATACTGTTTTGCGCGCTGGGCACCGCCCTGACGCACAGACGCCGCCTCTCGGCAACTCACCATCTTCGAAAATCTGCTTTGCGCAACCGGTATAGCGGCCCCCAAACCACGCGTCCTAGACTACACGGGCCGGCTTCTGCTCCCTCGCTCTCCGCCGATCGGACGGGCAGCGGATCTGGGCGCCGAGTGTCCAGACTGCTCGCGTCGCATGGGCAGGCGGCGCCCGTCTCGCATGCGGCACCCGCGGGCTCGCCTCTTCACGCCCGGTGCCCGATCGGCAGCCAGGCAGAAATCGCTACAACGGAAAAAGGAGAATCTTGATGCTTTGGGGAAAAAAACTGGCCCACTGGTCGGAGGAAATACGGTCGACGTCAAACCTTCCAGCGCGCCTTGTGTTGTGGAATGGTGAGCACTTCGATTTTGGGACGTTCGCCGAGCCTCATGTCACGCTGAACGTCAGGAGCGCATCCGCGTTGCCGTTGCTCCTCGATCCGAGTCTCGACAATCTCGGCGAGGCCTACGTGAACGGCAAGATCGATATCGAAGGCAGGCTCACGGACATCATCGACATCGGCTATGCGCTCGCCCGTAGCACTGTGACGAACACCCTCTCTGCTGTGCGCGTCATGCGCGCCATGAGTCACACGAGGCGGTCCGACAAGCGGGCAATCCAATATCACTACGATGTCTCTAACGAGTTCTACCAACTGTGGCTCGACGAAAACATGGTCTACTCGTGCGCGTACTTCGAGAACGGCGACGAAGACCTCGCCGCCGCCCAACTCAAGAAGATCGACCACATCCTCACCAAGATCCAGTTGCAGCCCGGACAGCGCCTGCTCGACATCGGCTGCGGCTGGGGCGCGCTCGTGCTGCGCGCGGCCCAGAAGTTCGGCGCGCGCTGTGTAGGTATCACGCTTTCGCAGAGCCAGTTCGATCTCGCCGCTGCGCGCGTGAAAGCAGCGGGACTCGAGGACCGCATTGAGATCCGCCTGCAGGACTATCGCGACGTCGAAGGCCAGTTCGACCGCATCACGAGTGTCGGCATGTTCGAGCACGTCGGCTGCAGGAATCTGCCTGACTATTTCTCTCGGATCCGCGCGTTGCTCACCGACGACGGCATCGCGATGAACCATGGGATAACGTCCACCGGCGCGGACAGTCGCGAGACCAGCCTCGGCGGCAACGAGTTCATCGACCGATACGTGTTCCCGGACGGCGAACTACCGAACATTAGTGTCGCGCTCGAGGCGCTGCAGAGCGGCGGACTGGAGGCGATCGACATCGAGAACCTGAGGCGACACTATGCCCGCACGCTCAACACCTGGAGCGGGAACTTCGAGGCGCAAGCCGAGCAGGCCAGAAAGCTCGTCGATGAAGTGAAGTTCCGCATCTGGCGCGTCTATCTGGCGGGTTGCGCCTACGCGTTTGAGCACGACGACGTCTCGATCTACCAGATCGTCTGCCGCAAGGCCGGGCGCAGCGCGGCGACGCTGCCGTGGTCGCGCCGATACATGTACGAGCAGACGCTGCCGCGCTAGCGCATTGGCCCGGATCGATACACGCGGCCGCGCGGTGTCAGCGTGCAAGAGAACGCACGGCGCGGGCACGCGGCCTTTCCGATCCGACCATCGAGCTCTGAAACAACATAGTTAGAAAAATTCCCTTGACCGACTACCTATCAGTAGATAAAGTCAAGCCTATGGACACGACATCAACAGTACGCGAGCAGATTCTCGACCACGCGATCACACTGATCATGCTCCGCGGTTACAACGGCTTTAGCTACCGTGACCTGTCGGAACTGGTCGGCGTGAAGACGTCGAGTATCCACTACTACTTCCCGTCGAAGGACGATTTGGTACTGGAAGCGGTCAATGAGTACAGCAGCGAAGTACTCAATACCGTCAAGGCAATCGACGCTGCGTTGCCGGCCGATGCGAAGCTCAGCAAGTACACGAAGTTGTTTGGCAGGACCCTGGGGGACGGCAATCAGATTTGTCTGTGCGGCATGCTCGCGGCCGACATCGAATCGCTGCCGGACAACATCCGGCATGCGATACAGGCTTTTTTCAAGGCCAACGAAAGCTGGCTGGCGAAAGTGCTCGCGCAAGGTGCGCAGGAGCATACGCTGACGGTCAACGGCAAACCGGAAAATGCCGCGCGCGCCCTCTTCGCGGCTTATCAGGGCAGTGTACTGGCAAGCCGGTTGTTTAAGATGAGGGCCCGGCTCGAAGATATCGAGGCTACCTTGAAAGTAAGTGCGGTAAAGCGGTAGTGCAGTAAAGCTGTATGGTGAGGTGGTGATTCACCTCTTTAATTGGCCGTCTATCTATCTTTGCATAGATAGTCGAGGGTTAGACGGAAAGTGAGGACATCATATCTTCCCTCGCTGATTCATCTATCTAGCAGTAGATGCATAGCGGAGAATCAATGACCATGAACATGAAACTCATTGGCGTTTTTGTACTATCCGGCGCGATCGCCGCCCGCGCATTGACCGATGGCGGCCGCGCGTAACGCCCACAGCCAACTATTTCCTCAACCACACCTTTGTATTGGAACTTCACCATGTCACTCGAAAAAGTTCTCTATCGCGCTCACGCCTACGCCACAGGCGGTCGCGACGGCCGTGCCGTCGTCCCCGAAGGCAAGCTCGACTTCAGGCTCACCACCCCGAGGGAACTGGGCGGGGCAGGCGGTGAAGGCGCCAATCCCGAACAGCTGTTCGCCGCCGGCTACAGCGCGTGCTTTCTCGGCGCGATGAAGTTCGTCGCTGCCCGCGACAAGATCGCCATCCCGGCAGATGTCTCGATTGACGGCAGCGTCGGCATCGGCGCCCTCCCGAACGGCTTCGGCATCGAGGTCGAACTGAAGATAGCGCTACCCGGCATGGAGCGCGAAGCGGCGCGGGCCCTGGTCGACGAGGCTCATATCGTCTGCCCGTACTCCAACGCTACGCGCGGCAACATCGACGTCACGCTCACCCTCGTTTGATCCAATTCGTTACGACCATCCTCTAACCCGATCTGAAGAAAGCATCCGCCATGAAATCATTGAAGCCCCTGCTGGTTGCCGTCACCCTTGCTGCCAGCACTACGTGTGCAGTCGCGGCGAACTCCGCTGCGCCCGCTACGCCCGACCACGTGACAAGCCAGTTCCTCCAGGCGCTGAACAGCGGCACGGGACCCGCCCTCAACACACTGCCGCCAGCGAAGGCGCGTCAGGTGCTGGTCGACGCGCAGAACGGCGTGAAGGTCGATCTGTCCGGAATCGACGTATCCAGCAAGACCATCGAACAGGACGGCATCACCGTGCCGTTGACCATCGTCCGTCCTAAAGGGGCGACGGGCACCCTGCCGGTGTTCATGTTCTTCCACGGCGGCGGCTGGATTCTCGGCGACTTCCAGACGCACGAGCGTCTGGTGCGCGACCTCGTCGTGCAATCCGGCGCAGTGGCGGTATTCGTGAACTACACGCCGTCGCCGGAGGCGCATTACCCGGTCGCAATCAATCAGGCCTATGCCGCCACGAAGTGGGTTGCTGCCCATGGCGGAGAAATCGGCGTGGATGGTAGCCGCCTCGCGGTGGTCGGCAACAGCGTGGGCGGCAACATGGCCGCGGTCGTCAGCCTGATGGCGAAGAACAGGCAAGGCCCGGCGATCCGCTTCCAGGGCTTGATGTGGCCGGTGACGGATAACAATTTCGCTGATGGATCCTACAACGCCTACGCGGAGGGCCACTTCCTGACGCGCCCCATGATGAAATGGTTCTGGGATGCCTACACGACGGATCAGGCCCAGCGTAACGAGATCTACGCGTCGCCGTTGCGTGCCTCGGTGGATCAGTTGAAGGGCCTGCCGCCTGCGCTGATTCAGGTTGCGCAGTTCGACGTGCTGAGCGACGAGGGTGAAGCCTACGGCCGCAAGCTCGACGCAGCGGGTAACGAAGCCGCGACGTTCCGTTATGACGGCACCATCCACGACTTCGGTTTGCTGAACGCGCTCGCCGAAGATGCGGAGACAAAAGCCGCGATTCGCCAGCTCGCGAACGAGTTGAAGACGCGATTGCAGTAATTGCACATAACCCCGATCGCGGTGCGGTAGCGAAGTGCCACTGCGCAGCGGTTGGCACGACAACCCACCGGCTACGGCCCACGGCCTGCGAACAACGAAGCCGCGTTACGCATGCGTCAGATCATTCGACGCCTTGGGAGACAATCCGGCGCCGCGCCTGGAAATCGTGTAAATGCAGGTCGAGCAGCGCGGGAAAGGGACTCACCCCTGCGCAGACCGATCGCAAACTGCCGCATACTGAGCGCGACGCGACGCGCGTAGCCCTTGCTGCCGCCGCTGTAGCGCATTAATGCCAGATTCAGATCGCCTTACGTCGCGTCGAGATAACCACGAAGGATCGAAGAGCCGATGCGCACGTTCTCGGCGGGGTCGGACAAGTCCTTGTTCAGCGCGACCACCTGCGGATGGGCGGTCGGCAGAACCTGCATGAGGCCTTTCGCACCAGCCGCGCTGATCGCGTGACGGTCGAATCCCGATACTATGCCAAACCTGTGGCGACTCTGTGACGCAGCTGTGCGCCACGCCAATATGCTACGTTACATAGCGGCGCCTCGGGTGTCGTTTCCCAAACAGCGGGAGACAGCTGCAAATGGGCGCTGCCCGTTTGATCCGCGTGAAGCCCGCAATCTGTGCTGCGTCCATCGGCACTGGTCACTATCCCTCTTTCTCAACGGCACGCCCTGCGCGGTCACACTGCGTCCGCTGCAGGCGCGGCAAGCACTCGGTGCACTGGTGCCGACGAGCCGCTACGTTGCAATACCATTCCAACCCCACGAGGAGCAATGTGCATGAAGTATGAAGGTGCCCTGCACCACAGCATCAAGAGGCGGCTCGAGCAAGTGATAGAGATGGCCGAACTGGTCGGCTTGCTGGTCATCGGCATCGGGACCGCCCTGGCGATGGGGCACCTAATCTGGAACATGGCGGACTCCGGCGACGTTACACTGACCGATCTGCTGCTCATGTTTCTATACCTCGAAGTGTTCGCCATGGTCGGGCAATACCTGAAGGCGGGGCAATTGCCGGTGCGTTTTCCGCTCTACATAGCGATGGTCTCGATCGCGCGCGACGTGATCCTGCGCGCTGGCGCGAATACGGAGCTGCATCTTGCCGCCTCGGCCGGCGCCATCTTGCTGATAGCTCTAGGTGTGCTGTTGATTCGTTATGGAGAGTCCAAGTATCCAAGCGATACCAACGAACGGCCTGACGAGGAGGCGCGTTAAGCGGGCACTGGAGATGGCGGTAGTCGCGGGACAACTCCGCGTCGTTTTCACCGAGGTATGCATGTCCGCGCCCGCGGGTGCGTCGCGGTGTGAAGGGTGCCGGAGAGACGGCCACTTTGCGCTTACTCTGCGCGAGGGACTGACGCGGGAGTGGCGTCGCGGTTATATGGATCGAGCGGGCGAAGTACGCCCGATACTTGAGCGCGAAGAAAGCCAGTCCGTTGTTGGTGCGACTGGCATTTTATTTTGGACGCGCAGTTTTCAAAGAACGCTTATGAATTTCGACTTTGGGATGGATACGCGACCGGTTGAATGCGCAGGGACTGAGCGCGACGATGTTCGCGACGATAGTGGCTTACCATGGAAATCGCCGCAATTACTAGCACCAACGAGCCGATCAAAGTTCCCATCAACGATTCACTCATTGCACCCCCTTCGTTACCTCCCATCTGTGGTGTCGACCGGCTGAGTTCCTTGCAGGTGTAACTGTCTATCATCGCGTTGAACGATTCGATCGAACGAGTCCCGAGGGTACGTTCCGGGCGCGTCGACCCTGGATCATGATGACGTGTTGCGTGCCAAGGCGTTGCATGCGTAACCCGTGACTTCTTGACGTTGCCAAATGAGAGCTGATGTGGCGTATGACGTTCACTTCGGGCCAAAGGCTCCGGCATGCCGCGACGCGGAACCATCCACACGTAGGGAAGGGTTAGCGGGGCACGTGGTAATCGGCTGGCCATCAGAACCCCTTTGGCAAACGGGCTAAAATTTCTCCCCGCCAAACCAATTGGCCTTTATGTATTATTTATGCGTCCTGCGAGGAAAGGTAACATTTTTCCCTTGACCAGGATGGGCATTAAACTGCCATCGCCGATTCCGCGAACATCAATGAGAGGAGTTGCCATGGTTCTATATCACCACGGCGCAGTAATTCAGCCCTGCGTCACGAAGCATGGCAAAGCCTTTGTAGCGCGTGCATCAATCTTAGCGGAAGGCGGTGAAGCTACTTCACTCGGGAATCTCGGAGAGTTCGCGAGTCAAGAATGCGCTTTCGCGTTTGCCGCGCGCAGTGCCACTGCATTCGTGGATGGCGAATCCCTGCCGCGCTCACCTTTTGAACTAGCTCAGGCCGCGTAGCAGTCGCGTAACGTGGCGGCAAGATCACGTCCCTCGCCGATGGAGCAGTGAATGCGGAAGTCGAACTCACCACCCTCGGCGGCGACAAGATCGTCGCCATCGTCATCGGGGGCAGTTGCTCTCGATAGCATGTCGATGCCCGCCGGCTGGGTTTAACTTCACTGTCGGGAATCTCTCCTTCATCGGAAAATGGGAGCTGTCAATGAATGAAGAAGTCTTCAACCTCAGCATACGCAAGTTCTTAAAAATGGTTGGCGTCAATTCGCAGCGCGAGATCGAGCACGCGGTAACCAAGGCCCTTGCTGACGGCACCATCGCAGGTACGGAATCGTTTCCCGCAAAAGTAACGCTGGAAGTTGCAGGGCTCAAGCTGAAAGTGGAGTTTGATGGCGAAATCACGCTCCAGTAAGTGCGAGATGACGTTTTCTGCACGGCAGCCGCGACGACTATCGGCAACGGTTCGCGACGGTTTTTCGACCAATGTGCCTTCGGCGACGTCAACCACGAAGGATCGCTGTCGCCAAAGGCAGGCACCGGGCCATCTACTGCCCCTTCGACCATGCTTTCGTTCGGGCATTCGAACGTCGGCTTTACCCGGCGGATTCAACCGGTCGATGCAACACAATGAACGTCGCATGAGCGGCGGGGGTGTTGCAGATGAAACAGAGGCGCCGGATCTTATTACCGCGAAAGCCAGAAAGCATTGATGTGGGAACGCTGGCGTAAAGGCGAGTCGTTGCAGGACATCGCCCAGCTATTTGACCGCAATCATTCGTCGGTACAGGGAATTCTGGCGCAAACTGGAGGAATCCAGCCGGCACCCCGCCAGCGATCCGGGCTGGCGCTGACGCATGCCGAACGCGAGGAGATTTCGCGAGGCCTCGTCGCGGGCGATTCAATTCAGGCAATCGCCCGGCGACTGTCGCGATCACCGTCCACGATCCGTCGCGAGATCAAGCGCAACAGTGGACAGGGCAGCTATCGGGCCAGCCACGCCGACCAGCTGGCATGGGATCAGTCGCTGCGCCGCAAAGTCTGCAAACTGGTCGAGCACCGGATGCTGGCCCATATCGCGGCCGACAAGCTCCAGTTGCAGTGGTCGCCCCAGCAGATTGCTGGATGGCTCAAACGCGCCTGGCCAGGCAGCGAGGACTACCACGTGTCACACGAGACCATCTACCGCAGTCTTTTCATTCAGGCACGGGGTGCATTGAAGAAAGAGCTGCTGGAGCATCTACGGCGCACCCGGGCCATGCGTCGCTCGCGCCATCACACGCAGAAAACGGACGATCACGGCAGGATCCGTGACGCGGTATCAATCCGTGAGCGCCCCGCCACCGTGGAAGACCGTGCGGTGCCGGGGCACTGGGAGGGAGATCTCCTGTGTGGCAGCGGCGGCAGCCAGATTGCAACGTTGGTAGAGCGTCAGACACGCTACGTCATGCTGGTGAAGATCGCGAGCAAGGACAGCGAAACAGTAGTCAATGCGCTCATCAGACATGCTGGAAAGCTGCCGAAGGAACTGTATAAATCGCTTACCTGGGATCGGGGATCAGAGATGGCGGACCATAAACGGTTCACCATCGCCACCGACATTGCCGTGTATTTCTGCGATCCGAAACACCCCTGGCAACGTGGCTCGAATGAAAACACCAATGGCCTGTTAAGACAGTACTTTCCGAAAGGCATCGAACTGTCGGTCTACTCCCAGACTAAACTCAACGCCGTGGCACGAAGGCTGAACGAGCGACCACGAAAGACACTGAATTACGGAACACCGGCTGAACGATTCCATCGAACTATTGCATCGACCGGTTGAATCCGCCCTCCGACACACGACCTTCATTGCATCTTGCGCAGGTGTTCACGTGGCGTCAACACCCATTGCGTGGAGTTGTCGGTGTGGATGGAATAGATCGGAATACAGAGGAATGTGGCGGAACAAGAAATATTTTTTGGATTTACCTCAGTTCCATTCAATGCACGTGGACTTTCACGCACTCACTGCTCACGCACACGAACGTCAGCGGACCAGTCAGCGGCGTGACCACAGCAATGCGCACCTTGCCGTTCTGCGCCTGCGCGGCGCCGAAGGCACCCCACAGGCAGGCAGCGCTCAGCGCCACGGTGGTCCAGCGACGCATGTTTCGAGAATTCATCCTGTCTCCTTCTGGTTGGGCCCGGTTCACTCGGTGCCTATAGCGCCCTGTGATGGATGTCCAATTAACATAACATTCCAGGGCAACCACTCGACGAATTGTTGTCTAATGGCCGGACACAAACCAGCGCTTTGTCCACTAATCGAACATGAAAACAAGCTCCGATGCAGGCTCACTCAAGCGGGGAGTCGTTCTGCTGAAACTGCTGGCGACGGCCGGCAACCGCGGACTCGCACTGTCGGAACTATCGCCTGCTGCGCCAGCTCGCGGCCGAGCCGCTGGTGACCCACAACAGCGAGACGCGGGGCTACAAGCTGGGGCCGCTGGCCTTCGAGCTGGGCGTGGCCGGCTCGACGATGCATGACATCCGTGACCTGTGCGAACCGGCAATGAACGTGCTGGCCCAGGAGACCGGCGACACGATCTACCTAGTCGTGCGCAGCGGCTTCAATGCGGTGTGCATGCACCGGCGCGAGGGCGAATTCCCGATCCGCACCCTGGTGCTGGAGGTCGGCAGCCGACGCCCGCTCGGCGTGGGCGCGGGCGGACTCGCCATCCTCTCGGCCATCGGCGACGAGGAGCGCGCCGAGATCATCACCAGGGTGGCGCCCAGTCTGTCCGCTTTCGGCAAGCTGTCCGCAGAAGATCTGGCCGAAGCCTGCGAGCAATCACGCGAGATCGGCGCGGCCGTGATTCAGAACCGCGTCACTCTCGGCGTGCGGGCTGTCGGTGTCGCCTTTCGCGACTCGATGGATCAGGCAGTCGGCGCATTGAGCGTTGCGGCCCTGACCCAGCGACTGAATCAGCGTCGCACCAACCAGGTCGCGGAGATGCTCCTCAGTGCGACAAGGTCCGTCGAAATCTCGATGCGCAAGCGCGCAACCAGTCTGCCTCATCCTTTATGAGAGCGCGGCACGCCGCACGAGGGGAACAAGGCATAGAAGCAATCAGTGATCAGGGGCGGAAAACGGGAGGAATGGACCATGATCCTTGCCGTCTCCGTCCCGCCTCGTCGCTTCGCCCGATTTGCTTCCTTGGAGTGCTGCCTTTCCGCTTCTGGCTGTCAGCCGAGGAATTTACGATGATCGAGTTACGACACCTTCGCGACTTCGTCGCCGTTGCAGAAGAACTCAACTTCCGTCGCGCTGCGGAACGAGTGCACATCGACCAGACTCCCCTCTGGGGGTCGTCTTGATGGCGCGTTCCATAGCTGCCTGACAGCCCGCCTGCGGATCGAGCGATCTCGGTCCGAACCGCTCTACCGATTGAAGAGGACAGGCAGAAGCGCGACGCCAGGACCGATTGAGATCCCGAGCTTATCGGCTTCCCGACCAATCAAAGAGTTACGTTGCGGGCGCGTTTAGTTTGCCCTTTTCCGTTGCTCTGCGAGAATGCAGCCCATGCAAAGGCTCCGGAGAAACGCATGGAATTGCGACAGTTACGATATTTCGTCAGCGTCGTGGAGCACGGAAGCATGGGCCGCGCGGCGCTCGAACTCGGCGTGGTCACGTCCGCGCTGAGCCAGCAGATCAGCCGGCTGGAGAGCGAGCTCTCGACCCGTCTGCTGCAGCGCACATCTAGCGGCGTGGTGCCAACCGACGCAGGTCTCGCGTTCTGGCGGCAAGCGCAGCTTGCACTGCGTCATGTCGACGATGCAGCACTCGCCGCGCGCCAGGCCCGTCTTTCGGGCCATGTGAGCGTAGGCCTCGCACCGAGTACGACGGGCGTACTGGGCCTGACCTTCATGCAGGCGATGCGCGAACGCTACCCCGATGTCCGGCTGCGCATGGTCGAGAGTTTGTCGGGGTATCTTGCTTCCATGCTTGGCGCGCGACAGATCGATCTCGCGATCCTGTTCCACGAGGAGCCGGCCCAACGTTGGAGCGTCATACCGTTGCTTGACGAACGGCTGTTCGTCATCGGCACCAGCACGCTTCGCGGCATGCCTGCCGGCTCACAAGTACACATCGCGAAGCTCGGCGAGCTGCCGCTCATTCTGCCGAGCGGATCACACGGCCTGCGCGCGCTGCTGGCCGCCTCATTCAAACGCGCAAGGTACGAGCCGCGTATCGTCGCCGAAGTCGATGGCCTTGCCATGCTGATGGACGCGGTGCGCGGCTGGCTTGGGGCAACGATCCAGCCAGGCGCGGCGCTGGCGCGCCCGGAAAACGCGGCTCTCGCGAGCGTCCAGATCGCGGATGCCGACGCGAGAAGACCGAACCTGATCGTCAGCGTCTCCGATGACGAATTGTCGCCCGCCGGGCTCGCTGCGCGGGTCGTGCTTGCCGATGTCGCCCGGGCGGTCGTAGCCGAAGGCCGCTGGCCGGGCGCGACTTTGCGCTAGAGAACCCTTCACGAAACCTGAAGCCCCCTTGCCGCTTTGCTGATGGCGGCGGATGTCGTCGCCTCCTACAGTTCGTCTCAAAGGAGACAACTGAGATGATCGACGTTCTCATCATAGGCGGCGGGAATGCGGCGCTATGCGCCGCCCTCATGGCCCGCGAAGCCGGCGCCTCCGTGCAACTGCTCGAATCGGCACCCAGGGAATGGCGCGGCGGCAACTCCCAGCACACACGAAATCTGCGCTGCATGCACGATGCGCCCCAGGATGTGCTGGTCGACGCCTATCCCGAAGAAGAATACTGGGAGGACCTGCTCAAGGTCACTGGCGGCCTGACAAACGAGCATCTGGCGCGTCTCGTGATCCGTGCGTCGTCCAGTTGCCGGCCGTGGATGCAGAAGCACGGCGTGCGGTTCCAGCCACCCCTGTCAGGCGCGCTGCATGTGGCCCGGACCAACGCGTTTTTCATGGGCGGCGGGAAGGCGCTGGTCAATGCGTATTACCGCAGCGCTGAAGCGTATGGCGTCCAGATTCGCTACGACACCCCGATAGACGCCGTCGAGCTCGATGGCGACCGGTTCGTCGCAGCGAGAAGCGGCAAACAACGTTTTGAAGCACGCGCGTGCGTGCTGGCAGCCGGCGGCTTCGAATCCAATCGCGAATGGTTGCGAAAGGCGTGGGGCCAGAATGAACGCGGCGAGTGGCCCGCCGACAACTTCCTGATTCGCGGGACCCGCTTCAACAAGGGCGTATTGCTGAAATTCATGATCGATGCGGGCGCGGATGCAATCGGCGACCCCTCGCAATCGCATTGTGTGGCAATCGACGCACGCGCGCCTTTGTATGACGGTGGAATCTGCACCCGGATCGATTGTGTATCGCTTGGCGTAGTCCTTAACCGCGACGCGAAGCGCTTCTATGACGAGGGCGAAGACTTCTGGCCAAAGCGGTACGCGATCTGGGGCCGCCTTGTGGCGCAGCAGCCCGACCAGATCGGCTACTCGATTATCGATGCCAAGGCCGTCGGCCGATTCATGCCGCCGGTCTTCCCGGGTGAAAGATCCGACACACTTCCGGACCTCGCCCGAAAACTGAAGTTGCCCGAGTCAACCTTCGTCAAGACGATCGACGCGTACAACGCTGCGTGCAGGATTGGAACGTTTGACCATACTGCGCTCGATGACTGTCACACCGAAAATCTGCTGCCACCGAAGACTCACTGGGCGCGTCCGATCGATACGCCACCCTTCTATGGCTATGCATTGCGACCCGGCATCACGTTCACGTACCTTGGCCTAAAGGTCAACGACAAAGCGCAGGTGCATTTCGGCGGGCGACCAAGCGACAACCTTTTCGTAGCAGGCGAAATGATGGCCGGCAATGTGCTCGGCAAGGGTTATACGGCGGGCGTCGGCATGTCAATCGGCACCGCCTTTGGACGCATTGCGGGCGCTGAAGCGGCAGAGGCCGCTACCCAACACAATGGAGTTCACCGTGCACAAGCTTGAAGCACTGGCTCGCGAGGCTCAGGAACTCGCGTCGCCTCCCTCCGGTACCCATCGCTCCATGAGCGAGCTGCCGTCCCCGGTGATTCGCGTCCTTCCGTTGACTGGCAACGAAGCTGAAGTCGCAAGACAGATGCAGATATGCAATGCCTGCCGCTATTGCGAAGGGTTCTGCGCAGTCTTTCCGGCCATGACGCGCCGACTCGAGTTTGGCAAGGCCGACGTCAACTATCTCGCCAACCTTTGCCACAACTGCGGCGCGTGTTATCACGCGTGCCAGTACGCTCCGCCGCATGAGTTCGCGGTCAATGTACCGAAGGCGATGGCTCAGGTTCGGATAGAGACCTACGCCGAATACGCATGGCCGTCCTTTATGGGCGCGCTTTACAAGCGCAACGGCCTGACCGTCTCGCTCGCACTTGCAGCCGGTCTCGCGTTTTTCCTCATTCTCGGCGTCTGGCTGAAAGGGTCACTCACCGGCGAGCGCATGGGCGGAAACTTCTATGCTGTGTTCCCGCACAACCTGCTGGCTGCGCTTTTTGGCGCGGTATTCGGCTTTGCGATCCTTGCACTCGGAGCCGGCGTGACGCGATTCTGGCGTGATGTGTCCGCCGGGACGGCGCCCTCGGTTCCCGCCGTCGCCGAGGCGACGAAGCATGTGCTTGGACTCACTTACCTCGACGGCGGGCACGGAGACGGCTGCAATGAATCGAGCGACGCGTTCACACTCGCACGTCGCCGCTTTCACCATTTCACGTTCTACGGCTTCATGCTGTGCTTCGCGGCCACCGTCGTCGCGACGTTCTATCACTACGCGCTCGGACTGCACGCGCCCTACGCATTGTTCACCCTGCCTGTGCTCCTCGGCACTGCGGGCGGGATTGGCCTGCTTGTTGGACCGGCGGGGCTGCTATGGCTCAACCTGCGCCGCCACCCGAATCACGGCGATCCGAAGCAGCGACCGATGGACAGGGGGTTCATTGCGCTGCTCCTGCTCACCAGTGCAACCGGGCTCGCGCTTCTGGCCTGGCGCGACACCGCTCAAATGGCATGGTTGCTCGCGGCACACCTCGGCGTGGTCATGGCGCTCTTCGCCACGCTGCCGTACGGCAAATTTGCCCACGGAGTCTATCGATCGGCCGCACTCCTGAAGTCGTCGATAGAAAAGCGACAAGCCAATACCCTGCAAACCGGGTCCGACTGACCGCAAACCGGTCGAACGCTGTCGACCGGCCGTTATGCCATAAAAATACATCCATGGAGACAAATCATGAATCCCTCATCGTTGACGGTGCAAGACCCGCTTAGCGCTCGCACATCAAAGTTCAGCGCAGTCCTGCGCGTCACCAGCGGCAACTTCCTGGAACAGTTCGACTTTTTTCTATTCGGCTTTTATGCCGCCCAGATTGCCAGGGTGTTCTTCCCGTCCAGTAGCGAGTTCGCATCGCTGATGTTGACGTTTTCCGTCTTTGGGGCGGGGTTCCTGATGCGACCACTCGGCGCCATCGTGCTTGGGGCGTACATCGACGAAGTCGGCCGCCGTAAGGGGCTCATCGTGACGTTGTCGATCATGGCGAGCGGCACGATCCTGATTGCATGCGTGCCGGGGTATACGACGATCGGCATGCTCGCGCCTGCACTGGTGCTGGCGGGACGACTTCTGCAGGGCTTTTCGGCCGGCGCCGAACTCGGCGGCGTCTCGGTGTACCTTGCGGAAATGGCGTCCCCAGGCCGCAAAGGCTTTTATACGAGCTGGCAATCGGCGAGCCAGCAGGTCGCCATCGTGGTCGCAGCGGCGCTCGGCTATTTCCTTAATAGCTGGATGACGGCGAATGAGATTGGCGCGTGGGGCTGGCGTATTCCGTTCTTCATCGGCTGTGCGATCGTGCCGTTCATTTTCTTCCTGCGGCGCTCATTGCAGGAGACGGAAGCGTTCAAGAAGCAGCGCCATCACCCGCGCGTCGGCGAGGTGTTTCGGACGATGCTGGCGAACTGGCGCACCGTCTTTGCAGGCATGCTGCTCGTCGCGATGACGACCACCACGTTCTACCTGATCACCGTGTACACCCCGACTTTCGGCAAGACGGTGCTGAAGCTCACGACTGCGGACAGCCTGCTGGTCACTATCTGTGTCGGCATATCCAACTTTATCTGGCTACCGATCGGCGGTGCGTTGTCGGATCGTATTGGGCGCCGGCCGATCCTGATCGCGATCACACTGCTTGCCATCTGCACGTCCTACCCGGCTCTTTCCTGGTTGGCGGCCGCGCCAAGCTTTGGCCGAATGCTCGCGGTGCTGCTGTGGTTGTCGTTCTTTTTCGGGATGTATAACGGCGCGATGGTCGCGGCGCTGACTGAAGTCATGCCGGTCAATGTGCGCGTCGCTGGTTTCTCGCTCGCTTTCAGCCTTGCAACCGCCGTCTTTGGCGGATTTACTCCCGCCGTGTCGACCTATCTCATTCAGGTGACCGGCGACAAGGCGGCGCCCGGTTACTGGCTGAGTTTCGCAGCCGTATGCGGCCTCGTCGCGACGCTTGTGCTCTATCGACGAGGCGGTGCAGCGGAGCGATCGGCGACCGTCGCCTGACGAGTCGCGCAAGGCGCGCATCTTGTCGCCTGGCCCGCAGAGCGGCGGGATGAAATGCCTATGCGCCCCGCTCCGAATGATTCGGTTCCAACAATCTTTGCTCGCGGATCGCCGCGTCCCGGCGAACCGGCATCTCACGACTGGGTTCACCGCTGTCCGCCCGCAATGTGCTGTTTTGTAGGCAAGCGAAATGCATTGCTTAAACTTCAGGAGACATTTCCATGCAAATCACGGGTATGTTGCACGGCGCGCGCCTGCTGCAATTCGTCGGATTTCCGGCCAGCGAAATTTTGGGTCCGAGCGCCAGCGAAGAGGAAGTCAAGGCGCTGATCGACCGTCATCGCCAGATCTTCATCAAGCCCGTCTTCAAGGGCGGAGTCGGCAAGAAAGGCAAGGCAGGTTTGCTTGGCCGCGCGACCGACCTGAAGACCGCGCTCGCGGAAAAGGAGCGGCTCTACTTCGCCGGGCATACCGTCGGCCACATCAAGGCGAAGGCGAATGGCGTCACCTTCGAAGCCGGTGTGCCGGCCACGCACGAAGTCTACTTCTCGATCACGGATTCCACCCGCTTTCGTGCGCCGACCATGACGCTTTCGCACGTGGGCGGCATGGACATCGAGGAAGTCGACCCGAAGCAGGTGGCGATGGTGCCGTTCGATGCGCTGACCGGGCTGAAGGCGTTCGTCGTAGCGAATGCACTGAGCGAGATCGGCGCGCCGAAGGAGATCATTTCGCCGCTCGTGCAGCAGTTGCCGAAACTCTGGGAACTCTTTCACGACTTCGGCATGACGACGCTCGAGTTGAACCCGATCCGCATGCGCGAGGATAGGAGCGGTCGCCTTACGCCGGTTGCGTGCGACTTCAAGTGCGGCTTCGATCGCGACGATCCGCGGTGGGCGCGTCTTGGCCTGCCGCCTCATCTGTTCGCCGCCGATTACTCGGATTTTGAGCAGGAGATCAACCAGCTTCGCACCCATCAGGGCCAGAGCGACGTGTATGTCATCAACGAGAAGGGGACGATCCTCGCGCCGACCTTCGGCGGCGGCGCCAACTCGCTCGTCACCGAAATGCTGGGCGATGCCGCGATCATCTCGTCGGATTTCGGCGGCAATCCGCCTTACGCGAAGATGAAGGAAGTGGCGCGCATCTGTTTCAGGCACTGGCTCGAACAGATAGGAAGCACTAGCACGATTTGAAGGCCGGTAAACGCTCGAGATCGAAACCTCGACCACGTGATCCCGAATCTACAAATTGGCATCGGCAACCCTGCTGCAGGTCATTGACGGCATTTGTCGCGTCGATTATCGAAAGCTGGCGATGCCCCTTCAGGTACGTCCATTACCACCCGGTTGACATCCGCACTCTCTATAGCCCCAGCCTTGTACTTCAGTACAAACTGATTCGACCGGTCAAATCCGGCATGAATGAGTTGCTCAGCGTCACAGCAGACTGCAGAGCGTCCTGTGGAATCCAACATTTTTGCGTATACAAGTGCGTATATATGCCATAAATAAACTATTTTTTTGATTTAAAATCAAATACTTGAACTTCACATTCGAGTCCTCTCCTGCACCACAAGTTCTTCCGGCGTAAGCCGATGTAGTTCGAGAAACCCCGTAAGATCAACGTCTTACGGGGTTTTTTGTTCTCTACGGATCCCTTGCGTTCCACTGACATCGACGATTTTTGCGTATACCAGATTCGGGGGCAAACCCAAGCCCAGACGCGTCGAACCGAAGTCAGAGTTGGTGTTCCGTGCCGCCAGAGCTCGCGACCGTTCCTACCTTCTCGCGGATGGAAACGGGCTCGCCCTGAGGGTCCAGCCGAACGGCACCAAAACCTTGCTGTTCCGCTATCGACGACCGAGCACGAGCAAGGAGAACTCCCTCAGCCTCGGCCCCTACCCCCGATATCACGCTCGTTGATGCGCGACGGTCGGCCACTACCGCGCGCAATCTTGTACGCGAAGGCACCGATCCGATCGAACATCGCCGGGCGGAGTCCACGGCCCGCAAGCGCGCAGCCGAATGCGCCTTCCATCTCGTCGCCCACCGCTGGCTTGACTTCAAACGCAAGGAATGGGCAGATGAAACCTACCGGAAGGCAGAGTTTGCTGTCCGCGAATATCTAAATCCCGCGCTCCGCAACAAGCCCATCTCGACGCTCGCCACGCCAGAGGTCAAACCCATACTCGAAGCGATCGCCTCCCACGCGCCCAACCTCGCAACCAAAGCAAGGCAGTATGTCGGAGGCATCGTGACATACGCCGTCCAGAACGGACTGCGCGAACATGGTGCCGCCTTGACACTCCGCGGCGTTGAGCCACGCCACAAGAAAGGCCACATACCAGCGATTACCAAGCCTGCGGACATTGCTCCCCTCGTCGTGGCCATCAATGCCTACAACTCGCGCATCACCCGCGCCGCCCTCAAGCTAACCATGTTGACCGGCCTTCGCCCCGGCGTGGTGGCCGCAGTGCCGTGGGATGAGGTGAATCTCAAGACAGGGGAATGGCGTGTCGCGGCCGAGCGGATGAAAATGCGCCACGATCACATCGTGCCATTGCCAACGCAGGCAATCGCCGCTTTGAACGAGTTGCAGGCACTTACCGGAAAGGGTCATTACGTGTTTCCGTCACCAGCCCGTCAAAAAAAGCCTCATTTACATCGGGACGCGTTGAGCAAAGCATTGCGGGAAATGGGATTTCAGGGAAAACATGCAACGCACGGATTTCGCGGCACGCTTCGTACGGTCGGACGAGAACGGCTCGGCATTGATGTAGATGTACTCGCGGCGCAACTGGCGCACGCCAAACGTGGCGACGTGCAAAAGGCCCTACGACAGAACAACGTTTGACGACGATCGTCGCAGGGTCATGCAGGAATGGGCCGACTACATTGATCGACTATTGATTTTTCCGTAAATCATGACAAGTTTGAGCGTCTCAAGCGTTATATTTTCAGGACGGTCCTGGAGACAGGTTGGCATGGCGCAAAGGCGAATGAGCGCAGCAGCAAAGAAGCGATTGAAGGCGGGTCGGCTGCTGCTGGCGGGCAAGGGCTGCGCCGAGGTGGCGTTGGCGGTGGGTGTGGCTCGGCAGACGGTGTACACATGGAAGCGGCTGCTCGATGAAGGCGGCATCGATGCGCTGCGAGAGGTGCGCGAGCGAGGGCGCCCGGCCCAACTCGATGAGCAACAGTTGGCGGCTGTTCGCGCCGCCCTGCTGCAAAGCCCCGTCGAGCATGGATTTGGCACTGAACTGTGGACTCTCAAGCGTGTGGGCGCGGTCATCGAACGCATGCACGGCGTTCGCTGTGGCCAGACGCAGGTTTGGCGCATCCTGGGCTCACTGGGCTTTAGCCCGCAAAAACCCGAGAAGCGGGCCATCGAGCGCAACGAGGATGCCGTGCGCAACTGGAAGCGCCGCACCTGGCCGGCCCTTAAAAAAAAGCCCGACGAGAAGGGCGGCTGATTGTCTTCGTGCGCGAGTCCCGCATCAGCGAGCGCCCGACCAGAGTCCGCACCTGGGCGCCCAAGGGACAGACGTCCATCATTCAACTTCAACTGGACGGACGCATCCAGATCGCGTGCCTGCCGCCGTACGGGCCGGACATGAACCCGGTCGAATACCTGTGGGCCTGGCTGAAGCGCCACGCGCTGGCCAACTACTGCCCCAATGATCTCGGCGAACTGCACACGAGCGCCCGCAACAAGCTCAAGAACGCTCAAAAGCGGCCTTCGCTCATTGCCGCTTGCTGGATGCAGGCTACGCTGCGGTGACGTCATGAATTATGGAAGTCTCAAATAAACGCACGCCAGCGATTTTCGAACCCAGGTTCTAAGTCTTGCAAGGTAGCAAGCGCCTGGCGCTCGCTAGCAAAGCGTTCGATCTGCGTACCAGGCTGACGATCAGTTGAGACGGAATAACTACGGGGCATTAGCTGTTGTCCGTTTGATGCCGCGCGCTCGTTGGACGCGCCCTGTCGTTGTAGTCTCAGCGCCCTTCTTTTTTCGCCAGCCAATCATGACGCCATTCGATCCAGATCACCTGCTCCGCCCCATCGATGACAGCACGCCGACAGGCGAGAACCTCGAATACGATCCAGAATTCATCGCGCTGGAGCGGCTCGCCACACCGACATCCGAGCGGGCGATGGGCGACAGCCTGAAGGCCGCCGTAGAACCGGACTGGGATAAGGTGGCAACCGCCGCCGAGGCTTTGTTCAACCGTACCAACGACCTGCGTGTGGCCATCCATCTGACCGCCGCCTCGACCCGCATTCATGGCATTGCAGGCTGGAGTGCCGGTCTGGGGCTGGTTCGCGGTCTGCTGGAACGATACTGGGAAGCGGCGCACCCGCAATTGGACGCCGCCGACGACAACGATGCTACCGCGCGCACCAACGCGATCATGCCGCTCGGCGATCCCCGGAGCGTACTCGCCTATTTCCGCAACGCGCCCTTCGTGAGCTCACCGCGACTCGGCCGCTTTTCGTTGCGTGATTTGCGTATCGCGACGGGCGCAATCACCCCGCCACCCTCTGCGGAGGGCATGCCTGCGCCCACGCTGATCGATCTCGAAGCGTGCTGCATGGATTGCCCCGAACACCAGTTGCCCGATGCGGCCGCAGCACTCGCGATGGCGCTAGAGCACGCGCGCGCCATTGATGCAATTGCGAGCGAAAAGCTGGGTACCGCTGGACCCGATCTGGGCCACCTGACCGACGATATCGAAGAGTTGAAGAAGTTCGTCGATGCACAGTTGGCGCGGCGCTTTCCAGAGCGCGGCGAAGCGCTCGCCGCCGGATTGGTGTCGACCGGCGAAGACGCGCCCACGAACCCTGCCCCTCGGCGCGATAACGGACGAATCCAGGGACCCGATGACGTCGTCCTGTGCATCGACGAAATCTGCGACTACTACGAACGTCACGAACCGTCCAGTCCGCTGCCGATCCTGCTCAAGCGAGCCAGACGTCTGGTCGGCAAGCGCTTCGCGGAAGTCCTTCAAAACATCGCGCCCGGCGGCCTCGCAGAACTGCAGACGCTATCCGGGCCGGACGAAGAATGATCCCTGCAGATCGGCGCAACATCGAGCGGCTGTTGCGCTCGGACTGGCTGCTTCGAAAACGCGGGCTCAATATGCGAAGACAAACCAGCAAAACAGCATGACGCCCACCGCGGCCACGCCGAGCAGCACGGCAGCCCGCGCGGC
Source organism: Paraburkholderia sp. CI3 (assembly GCF_050436505.1). Classification (NCBI taxonomy): domain Bacteria; kingdom Pseudomonadati; phylum Pseudomonadota; class Betaproteobacteria; order Burkholderiales; family Burkholderiaceae; genus Paraburkholderia; species Paraburkholderia sp. CI3. Next base: position 400,684 of record NZ_JBNDMI010000004.1, on the reverse strand, counting down.
GAGCGGTCGCGCGCCGAGGTCCGTGCGCACTGCCCCCCCTTCAGCACTTGCCGCACTTCCGGCATCGTGACCTTCCGCCAACACGTCCGGCTGTTGCATGACGCCCGACAGCACGACCCGCCGCACGGTGTCGCCTGTACCCGCAGTGTCCCGCCCCAGCGATTCGAACAACATGCGTCGGCGGTACCGGTATTCGTTGCGCTGAATCCGCTGTAGTCGATGGGCTTCGTCGAGCGCGCGCAACGCGTCGTTGACCTGCTGCTCGTCCACATTCATGCCTGCTGCCTCCTCGGTCGCAGCCACTCGCACTGCACGACATCGCTGCGGACCGACAGCGCGGGCGGCACGATAGTCATGCCGTGGTTGCGGCGCACGGATGCCGATAACGCACCGGCCATCCGTGCGGACGATGAAATGGTGGAACGCGCGCCAGTTCTCGCGGGTGCCGACCCGCTGCGAAGAACGTCGATCTGACGCTCACAACGTGTCCTGAAAGCGTCGGATAGCGCGGCCAGCTTCGGCGTGCGCCCGTGATAAGCGGAAGGGATGGGGTCCGGATGGATCATGGCGGAAATTTCACGATGCTTCGAGCCGCACGATGACGGCGGAAATGTTGTCGCGCGCGCGACGCGCAAGGGCGAGTTCGAACAGGCGCTCGATCTGCCGGCGTGGACTGTGCTGCTCGCGACAGGCGGCGGTCAATTCGCCATCACTGAGCTCCTTGTTGACGCCATCCGAGCACAGCAGGAACTGCATGCCGGGACGGCTGCCGGCCATGGCCCAGTCGACGTAGAGCGTCTCGTCGACGCCGACCGCCCGGGTCAGCACGCCAGTGCCCACGCCTGCCGGCGCGCGTGGTCCGAAATGCGTGATGTCGACCGGTTGACCATGCACGTGGTCGCGAGTGAGTTGCGTCAGTGCGCCGTTTTCCTGAACGTACACGCGGCTATCGCCGACCCAGCCGCACAGCACGAACTGCTGGTCATGCACCAGCAGCGCGACGGTCGAACCGATCACGTCGGTTTGTCGAGCGACGGCGGCCTCGCGCAGTTCGGTGTTCACCTGCTGCAGGCTGTCTTCGATCGCAGCAATGAAGTCGAAGACGCTGCCTTCGCGCGTCAGCGCACCAAGGCGTTCGATGATCAGCGTGCTCGCGTAGTCGCCGGCCGAATGGCCGCCCAGACCGTCGGCCACAGCCCACAGTCCGAGGTCCTCGCGAACCAGAATCGCATCTTCATTGCGGCGGCGCACCTTGCCTGTCTCGGTGCGGCCGGCGGAGCAACAATGCGTCGTCATGAGCCGGCTTCAATCACGGCCAGCGGCCATTGCGCGGGCTGCGTGCCGAGGCCCGCGCACATCGCGAGATGCAGGCGGGCGTCCTCGTTCGTGGTCAATGCCAGCGCCTCGAGCAGACACGCTTGCGGAAGCTGGATGAGCGCGCGGCTGACGAGCAACAGCAGGCGATCGTCATCCTCGAGCGTGATGCACGCTTCGTCGCAATCCGGCTCTTCGGAGGCGCCGATGCCGGGCATCGCGAGCCATGCATCGCCGAACAGCAGATCGTCAAATTCGCCGCCCGCGCCTGCCGCCCGCTCGACGAACAGTGGTTGCAACTGGCCGCGCCGCCAGTGCCAGGCTGCTGCGGCGCCGATCCGCAGCAGTCGCACCTGCGCTGCGTCAAAGCGCGCGACGAGGGCAGCGCCGTTTGCTGCCGCTGCGTAACGCGCATCGTGCGCATCGTGCGCATCGTGCCGGGCGCCGCGCAGTTGCGCGTGCAGCGCCAGCAGGCCGGTCCGCAGACTGGGCAGATCCGCCGCACTGCGCTGCGCCGTCTCGCGGATGGCGCGCGCTGCACGTTGGTGCGAGTGAGACGGGCCGTCATCGGCACTCAGCACCAGCGTGCGGCCGTCGTCGAGTAGCAGCAGCGCATCGCTGGCATCTGCAGCGTGACCGGCTGCCGATGAACCGACGGGCAACACTCGATCATCGTGACCATCCTCCGCATGCAGACCGGATTGCCCGGCAGCGATCTCTTCAGCGCCCTGCAACGCAACAGACTCCCACTGACGAGCGGATGCCGAGCCGAACTCGCGCAGCGCATCGCCCATGTCACCCATGTCACCCATGTCGCCCACCCTCGACACCACCGGCTCCAGTAGCGCTGCGTAGCTCGACGGCAAACCACGCGTCGCCAGCAGGCACGCAGCACGTTCGGTCCACCAGAGGCACCACGGCCCCGGCCGCTTGCCGAGTTGCGACCATGCCTCGGCCAGCACCATCCCAACGGCCGCGCCTTCGGGCATCGCCAGTCGCCATTGACCGCTGTCCCACGGCAGCGCGCGCCAGAACGCAGCCATGGCGGTCGCAGGTCGCACGTGCGTCAGCGGACCGGGCAACGCCGCCACGCGCACATCGAAGGTTTCGACGCTCACGACCTCGTGCTGCGCATTGCGATAGACGCGCTCGAGTGCGTCGAACCACGCGTGATTGCCGAGCACGGTCGCGACATCGCCGCCACAGGGCGCGGCCAGCACCATCGGAAAGGCACGGCCGAGCCGATCGACGGCCGGTCCGATCAGACCGCACCACGCGACGTTGCCGCACACCGGTGCGGGCAGCACGAAGCGCCACGCCGCGCCCTGTCGCCATGCGGCATCCCAGTGCGCTCCGAGTTCGCGGCGCCCGGTTTCGACCGCGCGCTGGAAGTCACGGTCCCAGCCTTCGACGAACGCGGACGGCAGCCGTCGCTGAACAAAATCGCCCGCGCTGGGCAATTTCCCGAAGAAGCCGACTCCACCGTTCATCGCGGACACCTGAAACGACGGACTTCGTCGTTGAGGAACGGGTTCTTCAGACTCGCGGGCGCGATCGGCAGCTTCACTGCATGGCCGCCGAAGTCGAAGGTCGCGAGATAGCGCAGGTCGCTTTGCTTTTGCAGACGGGCCGCATCGAGCGCGTGGAAGAACGCCCAGTCGCCATTGAATTTCAGCGGCGTGCCGACCGGCTGGCCGGACGTATCGAACGCACTGACGACCACATGTCCAGGCTGCGGTCCAGGCCACGTCATCGTCATGCTCGCGGGGCCGTTCGCCGCGTAGTCGTACTTCTGCCCGTCGATTTCGACGGTCAGCTTCGCGATTGCCGGATCGAGCTGCGGCGCGAGCAGCGTAAAGCCGACCTGCAGTTGCGCGCCGTTGCGGAAATAGATCTGGCGGATCGCGTCGGCACTCTGCGCTTCGCTCAGCACGGCGTCGGGGCCGGTTGGCGCGCCGGGCTTCCAGCGCCAGTTGCGGCCACTCGTGTCGACTGATTTCGCGAGCGTCGACTTGAAGAAACTGTCGAACCGTCCGCCATTGCCGAACAGCTCGGCGAAGTTCTGCACGGGGATGTCCGATGCACGGTTCGACGCAAACGGATAGCGGCCATCGACAAAGCTCGCGCAGTCGTTGCCCGCTGCCTCGCGAAACTGGCTGGCGAGCGCGGCGCTGCTTCCGCTCGCGACCAGATCCGCACTCTTGCCGGTGAGGCCGGAAATCAGCGAAGCCACCTGCGGCGGCAACTGGTCGCTCTCCTGGCGCGCCGCGAGCACGGCCGGATTGTTCTGCGCGCCGGGTGCGCTCAGGTCAGTCATCGTCAACAGGTTCTTGCCGAGCTGGTCGAGCACGGTGGACATCTGATCGAGCGGCGTCGAGCCCGGCGTGCCGACGCTCACCTGGTTCAACTGCGCGAAATGCGCCTCGATGGCGGCGCCCGCCCGGCTGGCCGGCGCTTCGCCCGAACCCGGTTTGGTGCTTGCGGTGCCGTTGGTCGTGGTGCCGTCCGGCAACGTTGCGCCCGCATCGCGCAATTCGCCGGCAAGGCGCGTGTTCGCAGCGCGTCTCGCGACCAGGTTCCCGCCGACGGACGCCGCCTGCGCGCCCACCGCCGAAGCCGACAAGGCCGATGAAGCCGAAGTTGCACCGTCAGCCGTGGCGCCGCGCAACATGTCACTGGTGTTGTCATGCACGAGATGCAGCAGCGCTTTCAGCGGCGAACTCGGACCCGACAGTTTCGCGGCCAGCGCACTTGCGCCCTGGATGTCAGACACCTGCTGAAGTTGCAGGTCGGCGAGCAGCGCGTCCCACGCCTTGATGTAGTCCTGCTCGTACAGTGCCAGCACCTGCTGTTCGTAGCGCGAGCGCGCGAGCGGATCGATGCGGCTGGCGTTGAAGACCCAGTAGTCCTTCACGAAGCCGTCCACCGATCGATCGATCCCGCCGTTCACCTCGGCGGCGAAAACCGGCCTCGTGAACAGCGCGGGAAACGGTTGCGACAGCGGCGCGCCACTCTTGCGGCGAAACACGCTGCCAAGCAGTCCGAGCGACTGGTCGAGTCGCACCGGCGGCGCCCCCGAACGCCCGGCGTCGAGCTGGACGCTGCCGTAGATCAGCGTCGCGAGATCAGCGGTCTTCAGCGTCGCGCGCGCCTGATCGATCAGCGCGTTGTCGAGCGTCAGCGCGCGCGGCTTCGCCGGATCGTCGACCAGCGCGGAAAAGTGTTTGTCGAGCGCGTTCTGGATCGCCGGATCCTGCGGGAACATGCGTTGCCATTCGATGCGCGCGAGCGCGGCCAGCTCGCCGGGATCGAGATGCTGCGGCTGGCCGAGCATCAGATAGCCCTTCAGGTAGTCGTAGAGTGCCTGCGGAGCGTTGGCACTGGCGTTGAGTCCTTCCCGAAAGCGCACGCCGACGCCGGGCAGCAAGGTGCCGTCGAGTTCGCGCAGATACGCGGCATGCACCTGCCCGAACAACGCGTGGCCCTGGAACAGGCCGAAGCGCATCAGCCAGGGCACGTGGCCCTGATACTGGCCCGCGACGCCCTGCGCGCCGGAGATGACTTCGAGGCGCGCGAGCGCACGCGCGAAATACGTCTTGAGATCCGGTGCGCCGGCGAGGCTGCTGGCTGGCGGCAGGTCTTCCAGGGTGTCCTGCACCTGCGCGACGTAGAGACGGTTGCGCGTGTAACTGGTGGCGAAGCCGGTGATCAGCAGCGCCGTGACGAGCGCGATGCCGATATACATCCCGGCTTGCATCAGGAGCTTCTGCCGTTCCAGCCGCGGATTGGTGCCGGCGAAGCCCGACTCCCGGAACAGCACTTCCTTCAGCAGCCGTTCGACGAAAAAGGTCCGGCGTTGCGTGCCGCCGCCCTGCACGCGCGCCACGTCGACGCCGAAGGTGCGCGCGACGGCGCTCAGCATGCGGTCGATCGGCGCGCCCTGCTGGGTGCCGGAGGTCAGATAGACGCCGCGCAACAGCGGCGCTGCGCCGTACTGATGACGCCCGAACGCGCCTTCGACGAACTGCCGCGCAATTTCGCGAAACGCGCCGAGCTGCTGCGGAAAGCTGAGCACGGCGGCGCGTCGGCTGCGATCGCGCTCCCCATGCAGACGCTCGATCACGCGCGTATTCAGACGCTCCAGCAACAGGTCGAACTCGCCCGCGAAGCGCGCGCAGGCGCTACCTTCAATACTCGCGTCGACGGGAAACGTCATGCCCCAGACCTGACTGCGCAGATCGGGCCCGAGATCGTCGAAGAACTCGGTGAAGCCCGCCACGAGATCGCACTTGGTGAACACGAGATACACGGGCACCGCCACCTTCAGGTGCTGCGCGAGTTCGTCGAGGCGCCGGCGCACGGTGCGGATGTGCTGCTGACGCGCGTCTTCGTCGAGCGTCAACAGATCGGACACACTCATGGTCACGATCACGCCGTTCAACGGACGGCGCCGCCGATAGCGGCGCAGCAGCGACAGAAACGCCTGCCACGCGGACGCGTCGGCGGCCGCATCGGAGTCCTGCGTCGTGTAGCGGCCCGCGGTGTCGAGAAACACCGCCTCGTCGGTGAACCACCAGTCGCAGTTGCGCGTGCCGCCGATGCCGCGCAGCGCCTCCTTGCCGAAGCGCTCCGAGAGCGGAAACTCGAGCCCGGAATTCTGCACCAGGGTGCTCTTGCCCGAGCCCGGCGGACCGATCACCACATACCACGGCAGCGCGTAGAGATTGCTGCCATTCCTGCGGGTCTTGCGCAACATATCGATTGCTTCGCGAAAGCGACGCTGCAACTGCTCGCGTTCGGCGCTGCCGGGTTCGTCGAGCGGAAGCTGCGCGTCCTGTCCAGCCAGCTCGCCGGACAGTTGCGACGTCTTGCGCCGCGCGCGCCATTGCATGACCTGTTCGACCAGCAGCCAGCCGAGCACGATCGCGAAGATCAGCGCCAGCCGGGCCGCGGCGCTCGCGAGCGGTTGCCGTTCTCCGATCCCGAGATAGGGGCCGCCCAGCCAGATCAGCGCAGCGATCAATAGCAATCCGATCGCGACGGTGAACCACCGGGACGTCACCCAGGTTTTCAGCGTGTTCATGGGTTCAGTGCTCCGGGATATACAGGATTTCCACGCGACGGTTGCGCGTGCGGTTCGCCGGCAGATCGGCCGGCGTCGCGATCGGCTGCGACGAGCCAGCGCCGCTCGCTTCGAGACGACGCGGATCGTCGAGCCCCTGCGCGAGAATCTGCTGCGTGTTCTGCGCGCGCGCCGTCGACAGCGCGAAGTTGTCCTTGAAGGTCAGCGAACGCACGGGCTGGTCGTCGGTGTGGCCGACGACGATCACCCTGCCCTTCACCTGATTCAGCGCCGACGTGATCCGGTGCAGGAGCGACACCACGTCGGGCGCGATGTCGGCGCCGCCCGACGGGAACAGTTCGGCGGCGGCGAGACGCACCGTGGCGCGGCCATCGGTTTGTTCGTCGACGCTCAACTGGCCGGCCTGTTCCTGTGGCGCGAGCAGTTGCTTGAGCGTTACGCGCGCGGCCGTGGGCGCGGGCGTCGCGACGGTTTGCGGCGGCGGCGTGTTCTCGAGACCGATTGCGGCAAGCTGTGCGCCGACTGGCGCAGCGAGCGCGTTGAGCTTCGTGAAAAACACCAGGAATGCACCCAGCAGCACGACGGCCGCCGCCGACGCGGCGACCCACATCGGCACATGCCGCATCACCGGATTGCGGCGGTCTTCGACGCCGCGCCAATGCGGCGCCAGTTCCGCGGCGGGCGCTTCGCGCAGCCCGCGAATGCGTCGATAGAGATCATCCTGAATGTCGGCCAGGCGCGCGAGGCCGCCTGGTTCCACGAGATAGCGTCCGCCGAAGCCCAGCGCGAGACAGATGTACATCAGCTCGATCAGATCGAGATGGCGCGAGAAGTCGACGCTCAGGCGATCGAGGATCTGAAAGAACTTCGCGCCACCGTAGGCCTCGCCGTGGAATGTCACGAGCAGCGTCTTTTGCGCCCAGCCGCTCAGGTCGCCCCACGGCGCATTGTTCACCGACTCGTCGAGCATCGTGCATAGCACGTAGCGCGCTGCCACGATGGTTTGCGTGTCGATGCCCGCGCCCTGTGCGTAGCGCTCGAAGCTGCGCACCTGGGCGACCGCCTGTTCGCGCAGACGGCCGACGTCGGTGGGCGGCGCAACGCTGTGCCGCAATTGCACCGTCAGCAGCAGCAGCGGATTGGCCGCACGGACGAGCGGATTGGCGACACCGCTCAGGAAGTCGCCCAGCTCGGCGCGCAGCGGCGGCGGGCCAGGCGGCTGCGACGGCCGGTTTGCCGGCATCACGCGCGAAGTGGGCGATGCCGGCCGCACGATGCGCGTGACGTCGCCGGCGTCGGCGTTGGGATCGGTGTTGGGATCGGCGTTGGGATCGCCGTTGGGATCGCCGTTGACGGCGCGCTGCGGGCGCATCATCGTCGCATCGCCGCGCCGGGTTGCGTCGGCGGAACGGTCGTTGGTGGTATTCATGCGCGTACCGCCCACAGTTGCAGGTCGAGACCGGCGAAGCCGCTGCCGAAGTGCATCGCGATGCCGCCGGACGTCTTCAACATGCGCCACATCGGCGAGTTTCTGTCGCACTCGAAATAGAGGAAGCCCGACATGTAGGGCAACTGGCGCGGCGCGACCGCCATCGGCGATACGCCGATGCCCGGCAGTTGCAGGTTCACCAGATCGCGGATCTTTTCGACAGGACCGATCTTCGATTGAGTCGGCAGTTGCCGGCGCATGTCTTCGGACTTCAGGTCGGCCTTCGCGGCGAGCACGAAGGTCGCCGTATCGAGCAGCGTGAGATCGGGCACCATGCCGACCCACACGCCATACTTGCGCTGCTGCAGCGGAATCGCGACAGCACTCTGTTCGAGCACCGCGCTCAACGCAATGCGCAGCGCCGCGATCACCGGCTCGAAGCTTTCGCGCAGCAGTTCGTGCCGATACGGCGGAAAAGCCTGCGCGCGCTTGCCCGGCGTCGTGAATGTAGCCAGCTCGCCGGCCAGTTCGAGCAGCAGCCGGTAAAGCGCTTCGGGGTGCAGCAGCGGCGCCTCGGCAAGATGCGCGACGAGCGGCTGATAGCGGTTGATCACCTGCAGCAGCAGAAAGTCCGCGATTTCCGCGGCCCCGCCGCGATCGGTCTCGCTCACACGTCCCGCGAGCGCCTCGCCGCGCTGATGCAGCAGGCCTAGCAGCTCGGACAGGAAGGTGACAAGCCGCCCGGCCGCTTCAGTGCTCTGCGAGGTCGGCACGAAGCCATCGTCGAGGATCACCCGCCGATCGGCGCGGCATTCGACGACTCGTGCCAACGGAATCTGCATCAGGCCTTCCATCGGCTGCGATTCGGGTAAAAGACGTGTGCTCATGCCCGCGACTTCCAGCGCGGTGACGCCTTCCATGCTGCCCGACGCATCGCGCACTTCGGCTTCGCGCACGCGATAGCGGAACAGTTGATCGCTGCCGGCGCCGGGCCATGCGCTGTCCGGCTGCGTGGGCGAACGCAGCGGCAAGGTCAGATGAACGATCTGGTCGCGCCAGTTCGCATCGATATCGAGCGGCGGCGGCAGTGGATCATCGCCGGGCATTGCGAACGGCGTGCCGTCGGGAAACACGCCGCGTGCGCGCTTGATGCCGAGCTTGCCGATTGCGAGCAGATCGCTTTCCAGTTCGAGTTCGTGAAAGCCCCATGCGTGCGGACGCAGATTGCCCGCGCGCAGCTCGACGTAACGCTCGAAATAGCGTTCCTGCTGCTGCATGTGCTGCGGCCTGAGGAACAGGCCCTCGCTCCATACCACCTTGTTGCTCTGGGTCATGTCGGTGAACCGGATAGGGGTTGTCACACGTCGCGCGACGAGTGCGGGTCGCGACGGCCTCGGGCCTCGCCGCACCGCGTTACGCCGGCGGGTCGCGTTGGCTGGTTACGTTGGCTCGTTGCGCCGCCTTTTCAGGCGTCCGAGCTGTTCTTCGTAGGCGCGCGCGAATTCATCGCCGAAAAGCCGCCTGAAGCATTCATCGGGATTTCTCGTGACTTCTTCAAACTGTTCCTTGTAGCGCTCCCAGTGACGCGGCCGGCCACCGAGCGGCAAACGGCGCACGCTGCCTTCGGCTTCCCGTTCGATCTTCGCCGGATCGAAATGCGCGAGCAGCGACTGGAACGCGGAACGCACGCCAGCAAGCATCGCCATCTGGTGATTGCGGATGTCGTCGGCGGCATCGTTCAGCGCGGCGTTGCCGCGGAGGAAGCCGCCATCGGGCGGCGCGAGCAGCCTCATGACGGCTTCCTGCGCGGTCGGCGCGAACTTCAACGGGTTGTTTTCAGAACGCTGGATCAACGTCGCGGGCAGCCGGAAGCTGTTCTTCAGTTCGGCGCGCGCGCGTAGCACGTCCATCATCGCGTCGACGGCAATGTGGAACATTTCCATCAATTCGGGAGCGTATTCGCCGGCGGACGACGGGGCGGCAGAGGCGAGCGGAGCGGTCGGAACCGCAGGCACTGCCGGCGCTGCAACTGCCGCAGCGATGACGACCGGTGTTGTGTCCGGCGACGCGTGCGAATGCATCGGCGTTTCCGACTGCGGTTGATTTTGCGGCGGCACCTGCGTCGGCCTCGATGCGTGCGTTGGCGCAACCGCGAATGGTCCGGTCAGATCTCCCGACACGCGTTGCTGTCGCGGCGACGGTGCGGGCACAAGCGCCGGGATCCCGCCAGTCGTCATGGACACATCTTCAGAAGGTTCGATCCGCCCCTGCCCGGAACGCGCGACGACCTGGCTCGCGCTCGCGTCCCAGTCTTCCGGGAGGACGGGCCCGCCAAGCCGTGCTGCCTCGGCCTGCGGCGGCCGGAAGCGGTCGGCCGCCGCAGGCGTGTGGTTCCAACCGGGCGCGGACGGCACACGAGGCAGCGGTTCGTCGGCGTAGGACGATGGCACATCGAACAACGCGAGTGGATCGAGACTCGCACCCGGCGCCGATCCATCGGCGACGCCCGGAATCAGGCCTTCGGCCTCGCCCGCATGCTCCTGCGCCGGGGTGGCGCGCCGTGGCGCGAGCAGCAGGCTCAGGTCCAGCGGACCCCTGTTTTGCGCAGGCGCAGGCGCCGGTGCGCAGGCAGGGGCCGGCGCGGCAGCACCGAAAGACGCGGTGCGCCCCGGATCGACCGCGCCGGCCCGCGGGTCCGGTTCGGTCGATCCGTTGCCGCTCAAGCGCACGCTGACATCGAACGTGTCGATCTGCAAGCGGTCGCCTTGCTTCAGGGCGGCCGGATCGCCTTTTCGCAGTGGCGCGCCGTTCAGCGACATGCCGTTCGTGCTGCGGTCCTCGATGAAATACATGCCGTTCAGGTAGCGCACCAGCGCGTGCAGACGCGACACGCCTTCCGTGCCCAGCACCCAGTCGCACTCGTCGGAACGGCCGATGCTGCCATCGCGGCAGTCGAACACCTGCTCGCGGCTTGCGTCGAAGCCGCCAGTCCCCTCGCCTTCTATCGAGAGAATCAGCCTCTGCGCGGCGCTCATTGCATACCTCCATCGATACCTTCAGGAACACTCAGCAGGCCCAGCGCATCGCGCACGAACGCGGCACGGCGTGCATCGAACCGCGCGGGAACCAGCGCGGCCATGTAGCTCACCGCGGCCGTTGCCGCGATCGCCGTCAGATGCTCCGGCGGCGGCGTCGGCCGCTCGTGCTGCGGATTCAGGTTGCCGCCCGACCAACCTGCGGCAGCAGCCGTCCATGCGCCGATCGTCTGGTAGCGATGCGTCTTCGCGAACGCGAGCGCCGCGGCGCGTTGCGCTTCCATGGGATCGCGCACCCACGCTTCCGCGAGTTCGAGACCTGCGCGGTCGTGTTCGTCGAGCGTCTGACGGCGGCCGCACTGGCACGCCCACGCCACCGCATAACGGCGCGGCAGAAGACGACCAAGCAGGCTCAACGCATCGGCTGAATGTCCGGCGTCGAGCAATGTCTGCACCGCCGAACGCGCCGCCATCGACGGCCGCAGGCACGCTTGCGCGCGCGTGGAAAGCCGCATCTGGCGCGCTGCTTCGAAAATCGACGGCGTGCTCATAAGATCATCGGAGCCGCGCCGCCCAGTACCGCCGTCGCGGTCCCGATCAACTGCAGGTTGGTGGACTGCACGAGGCAATCGGCCTCGGACAGGATTTCCATCGCCGCGATCGAACTCATGTTCAGATTCGCTTTCGAGTTGATTTCCATCGCAAGACCCGAAGCCATCGTCACGTTCATGTCTCCGTTAAGCGAGATGCTGGTGCCTTGAATCGCGATCTCGCCGGTGCTGTTCATCGTGATGCTGGCAAGTCCGGTGACCAGCCTGATCTGGTTGCCCGCCGTCAGCGTGTAGTTGCGCGCGACCTGTACATCGTGGTCGTGCTCCGACTCTTCGCGCAGATCCTTTTGCGCGTGAATCAGGACCTGCTCGCTGCCCATCCGGTCTTCGAAGCGGATCTCGTTGTAGTCGTCACTACCGCCACCTTCGTGGCTGCGGCTTTTCACACCGCTTTGGGTTTTGTTGTCCGGCAGGTTGTACGGCGGCATGTTGTCGGCGTTGTAGACACTGCCGATGATCAGCGGCCGGTCCGGATTGCCGTCGAGAAAGCTGACCACCACTTCCTGTCCGACGCGCGGGATGAACTGCGCGCCCCAGCGCTTGCCGGCCCACATCTGCGCGACCCGCACCGGGCACGAGTTCCGCGCGTTCGGTTTGCCCTGACGATTCCAGAAGAACGTGACCTGCACGCGGCCGTATTTGTCGACGGCGATGTCTTCGGGCGTATCGCCGTACACCACCGCCGTCTGCAGGCCAGCGATCACCGGACGCGGCGTCGTCGGCATCGTGCGAAACAGCTGGCGGCTGCGGATCGCCTTGAAGCCGCACCTGAACGGCGCCTCGCCATCGTCTCCACCGCCGCCCGCCGAGTAGTCCGGCTCGACGAGCCGCGTCACCGCGTCGATCACGAGGTATTCGTGATTCGCGTCGGCAAGCGGAAAGTCCTTGAGCCTGAACAGCGCACCCGTGGCGAGACCACAGGCGTCGGTGTGGCCGGCGCTCATCGCGAGCGGCACATTCAACGCATCCGCGCGCACCTGCGCGTAGCGCTGGCCGTCGGGCAGACGCTCATCGTAGCCAACGTAGTCGTACCCATAGTCGTAGATGTCGAGGCCGCTCACGTTGTGCGCGTCCTCCATGTCGGTCAGCTCTTCGGTGGCAAGCAGCGATGCTTTCGGCTTCAGATAGTCGTAGTCGTCGAGTTGCACCTTCGTCGCGTTGACCGCGCGAGAGGTCTCCCAGTCGCTGATCGACGCCTTCATGCGCTTGCCCCGCTCGATCGGCGGCGCATAGGGAATCTGCTCGAAGCCAGCCACGCTCGAGTGCGCGCCGAGCGCATCGGCGAGCACCATCGTGTGCGTGCTCTGCGTATGCGTGAAGAAGTAGTAGATGCCTTCCTGCTCCATCAGCCGGCTGACGAAGTCGAAGTCGCTTTCGCGGTACTGCACGCAATAGTCGCGCGGCGGATAGCTACCGCTGAGGCTCACCTTCAGATCGCTATAGCCGATGTCGCCAAGTACCGACTGGACGATCTGCGGCACACTCATGCTTCGATAGATGCGGCAGTCGCGTCTACGCGTCGCTAACCACGGTTTCGGCACGAGCGTGAACGTGTAGACCGCATAGCGCACGTTGTCGATGTTGACGAAGCCGCCTTGCTCGCCTTCGCGGACAATCGCGTTGAAGTAACGCGTATAGCCTTGCGGCGTGACAAGCTTCACCGTCATCGGCGTACCCAGCAGCGAACGCAGGTCGACTTCCGCGTTCTTGCTGATCGCTTCGAGCCGATATGAAAACAGCCGACCGAGCGACTCGGTCGCGGTCATGTTTGCGAACAGGAGACTGCTGCCGAGACTGGAAGTGAGTGTGATTGCGTGGGCCATGACGTGATCTGCGAACCTTCTTTACGTTGCGGGTAAGTCGTACTGGACGGAAAGCCGCAGCGCGGTGATGGAACCGGTATCGGCGCCGCTGTTGCGAACCGGACGCCTCCAGGTTGACGGTTTTTGCCTGCTGGCATCGCTCCATCTCCCGGCGCGATTAGTACGCCCTTTGGCAAACAGAACACCCGGCCCACGCGATCTATTCCTTCGCCATGGCGCAAATGAATTTGATATAGGTCTCCTTATAGGTCTCCTGAGTGAGCGGATCCGAACCCTTATTGACCAGTTGCCGCGAATTGTCCACCGGGTCGTTCGCGACCACAGGACGGTCGTCCTGCGTGTCATGGATCAACCCGATATTGACGTGACCCCGGATTCGCTCGAAGAACTCATACGCCAAGCCAATCGTGAAAGTAACTGTCCTTGACCTTGTGCATGGGGAAGTACCAGTTATCTCGCATGAATAGATTGTTCTGCAGTTTCTGATCCGAGGTCTGAGAACGGACTTGCTCCTCGAACATTTTGTCCCGGACCTTTTTGAAGCCTGAACTCTCCGCCGCTGCCTTTGGTCCCGTCATTCTGATCGTGCTCGTCCGGACGTCATTCATATATTCTGTTCGCAGAGCATCGCTGTTCCTGATCGATCTGAAGTTGCTGTGTATGAGCGATTTGTAGGACTTCAAGCCACCGCTGCCAGCGTGACTCGCGATGATTGAGTTGCTGATCGATGGCGTCTGGTCGTCTCTGACGTGCTGTTCCCACCAGTTTGAATTCACCCAGTCGCTCTCGCTTATTCCGTGATACCAGGCGGAATGCACGGCGGAGAATCGCGGGTAAGACTGGTGGCAGATGATTTCCCCCAAGGGACTGACGCAGCTGACGTCGGTATCGACATAGAGACCGCCATGCTGAAGAAGAATCTCGATTCGCAGAATATCGCTGGCCGAACCGAAGTTGGCTCCGCGATTGACCAATTCGCGTCGGTAAATCGTCGAGTTCTTACCCATCTTCAAATCATGCTGCACCTCGCGCAGCTTGAGCCTGTTCTGCTCGCAGAAGTTTATGATCGAGTTGACCTGGCGGCCCCGCATTCCACGCAAATCCTCGCCGCGCATGTTCAGATACTGATTCAGATATCTCATCGTTGCCGAATCGCCCCCGTCCTCACCCAATCGTTGAGCCACCTCATCCCATTGGTTCGGCGTAATGCTGGCATTGTGTTGTACGCTGATCTGGCGGCGACGTTCGCCTGTCAGTAACTGATTGGCGTCGATCCAGAGATTCACCTCCCAATCGGGGTTCAACCTCGGAAACGTTATGATGCAATCGCGGTTTCGTTGCGGGATATCGCCGCCAATCCAGATAATATGAATTATCTTTGGAATAGCTTTCACGTTTTGAACTCCTCGTAAAGGTCAATTTCTTTCGACCGCCCCAGCGTTCGGCGCCCCGGTCACACTAATCAGGAATGCCGGGAATCGCGGCGATGAGCGGCGCACGCTCGTCGAAGCGATACGCAAAATCGCCGTCCTCGACGCTCACGCCAACCCGCTCGATCGCGACGCCGTCGATCATGCGTGCGAGAAACTCGCGGCTGATCGCAGGCAACATCGTGTTGGTCAGAATCGCATCGATCATGCGGCCACCCGATTCGCTCTCCGTGCAGCGACTCACGACCAGTTGCGCCACGGCGTCGTCATAGTCGAGCGGCACGCGATAGCGATCCTCGATACGCCGCTTGATGCGGTCCAGTTGCAGTCTCACGATCTTCGCGAGCATCGCGCCACTGAGCGGGAAATAAGGGATAGGCACGAGCCGGCCTAGCAGCGCGGGGGGAAACACCTCGAGCAACGGTTCGCGCAGCGCTTTGGCGAGGCCCTGCGCATCCGGCATCAACTCCGGGTCCTGGCACAGGCCGGCGATCAGATCCGTGCCGACGTTCGTGGTCAGCAGGATCAAGGTGTTCCTGAAATTGATCGAGCGGCCTTCACCGTCATCCATCACGCCCTTGTCGAACACCTGAAAGAAGATTTCGTGGACATCGGGATGCGCTTTCTCCACTTCGTCGAGCAGCACCACCGAATACGGCTTACGCCGCACGGCCTCGGTCAGCACTCCGCCTTCGCCATAACCGACATAGCCTGGCGGCGCGCCCTTCAGCGTCGAAACCGTGTGCGCTTCCTGAAACTCGCTCATGTTGATCGTGATCAGATTGTGCTCGCCGCCGTACAGCGCCTCGGCGAGCGCCAGCGCGGTCTCGGTCTTGCCGACGCCCGACGTGCCGGCGAGCATGAACACGCCGATCGGACGGTTGGGGTTGTCGAGACCGGCGCGCGATGTCTGGATGCGCCTGGCGATCATCTCCATCGCGTGGTCCTGACCGACGACGCGCTCGCACATCAGGTCGGCGAGATTCATCACGGTCCGCAGTTCGCCACGGACCATGCGCCCGACCGGAATGCCGGTCCAGTCAGCGACGACCGACGCGACCGCCTGGTAGTCGACATTCGCCAGGATCAGCGGGTTTTCGCCCTGCCGCACGGCGAGCTGCGCCTGCAGTTGTTTCAACTCGGCAAGCACCTCTGCCCTCGTGTCATCGTCGAGCGCCGGCGGCGCGAACGAGTTCGTCGATGCGTCGGACTTCGCGTCGCCGTGCGCGGTCGGTTCCCGCGCACTGCCGGCGCGTTCGCCCGGCGCGGCCTCGCCTCCTAGCCGCGCGCGCAACGCCAGAATCTGCTGGACCAGCGATTTCTCGTTGTCCCACGCGGCTTCGAACTGCTGCAAACGCAGCCGTTCCGCTTCGAGCGTCGCTGCAGCCAGCGACTCGCGAGCCTCCACCTCCATGCCGACGCTTTTCTCGCGTGCGATGATCGTCTGCTCGGTCTCCAGCGCCTCGATCCGCTTGAGTGTGTCGTCGATCTTCGCCGGCACCGCGTGCTGGCTGATCGCGACACGCGCGCACGCGGTATCGAGCAGGCTCACGGCCTTGTCCGGCAACTGACGCGCGGGAATATAGCGATGCGACAACTTGACGGCTGCTTCGAGCGCTTCGTCGAGAATCTGCACACGATGATGCTGCTCCATCACGCTCGCGGTACCGCGCATCATCAGGATGGTCTTCTCTTCGCTCGGTTCGTCCACCTGCACGGGCTGGAAACGTCGCGTCAGCGCCGGATCCTTCTCGATGTGCTTGCGGTATTCGGCCCAGGTGGTCGCGCCGATCGTGCGCAGATTGCCGCGCGCGAGCGCGGGCTTGAGCAGGTTCGCCGCGTCGCCGGTGCCCGCCGTACCGCCCGCGCCCACCAGCGTATGCGCTTCGTCGATGAACAGGACGATCGGCTTGCGCGAAGACTGCACTTCGTCGATCACCTGACGCAGGCGGTTTTCGAACTCGCCCTTCATGCTCGCGCCGGCCTGCAACAGGCCGATATCGAGCGCACGTACCTGCACGTTGCGCAATGGCGGCGGCACGTCGGCACGCGCAATGCGCAGTGCGAACCCCTCCACCACAGCCGTCTTGCCGACACCCGCTTCGCCGACCAGCATGGGGTTGTTCTGGCGCCGGCGCATCAGTACGTCGACCAATTGGCGAATCTCGGCGTCGCGGCCGACCACCGGGTCGATCTTGCCGTCGCGCGCCTGCGCGGTCAGCTCGACCGTGAACTGCTGCAACGCCTGTTGCCTGCCCATCTGCGCGGGCGCCATCGCACCGCTGCTCTCGCCCGGCGCAACCTCGCCGGACGCAACCGCGCCGGCACGAAACCCGTCGGTGGCAAGCTGGCCGTCTTCCGGCGAGCCTTCGACGATGCCGGCGAAGTCGTCGGCCAACGTCTCGGCGCGTAGCTTGTCGAATTCCCCCGAAACATCGAGCAATGCGTGGCGCAAGTGTCGCGTACGCAACAGGCCGACGATCAGATAGCCGGTGCGCACCTGGGATTCGCCGAACAGCAGCGTAGCGAATACCCAGCCGCGCTCGACCGCTTCTTCCACCTCGGCCGACAGATCGGAGATGCTCGTACTGCCGCGCGGCAAACGTTCGAGTGCGACCGTGACGTCGCGTGCAAGGTGCGACGGATCCAGGCCGAAATGCCTGACGATGCGATGCAGATCCGAATCCTGCAGCTGCAGGATCTGATGAATCCAGTGCGCCAGTTCGACGTACGGGTTGCCGCGTAGCCTGCAAAACACGGTAGCGCTTTCGATACCCCGATAGGCCAGCGCGTTGAGCTTGCCGAACAAGGCGCCACGACTTATTTCAGCCATGATTCCAATCCTGTATGACCAGAGGCGGCCGCGAAGCGGTCGCCAGTTCAGTTGCAAGATGCCCGGACATGCGTACGCCGGACTTCACTCGGCCGGGTTCAACACGACCTGGTCGGCATCGTTGTGCTGCGGATAGCGGCCCATCCACGTGTTGAAGCCCATGCGGGCCGCCTGACCCAGATGCGTCAGCGGCACTTCTTCTTTCTTCAGCACGAGCTGCACGTCCCACCCCTTCTCTTCGCCCACATACAACTTGACCGCCGCTACCAGTTGCAGGAGCGTGTCGCCGCCCGGCAAAAAACGGTTGAACTCGTTGCGGGTCAGCGGCCCGACGCGCAGCCGGAAGCGCTGCTGCGCGCCGCGCACATGCGTGCCGAGCAATGCGTCGCGGCCCATCGAGGCCATGCTCTTGCCGATATGCAAACGCGCGTCCCGAGGCAATTGCATCCACCCGGCGACGAACTCGAGCACGCGCACCGGCACACCGAAGAAGTGCTCGAGAAAACGCCTGAGTCCTTCGGCATTGCGCGCTTGCGGCACCAGACGCCCGGCGAAAAAGCGCTTGTACTGATCGGGCAGCGCGTCGCGTGCGTCGAGGTGCGGCGTGGCGATGCCGATCAGCGCGCCGACATAGGTGCGAAACCGATCCTGTTCCGGACGGTCCAGCTGCACGGTGGGCTGCGCATCGGCCCACGCGCGATAGAAGAGGCTCAGCATCCGGTGATGAAACACGTCGGCAAACGCGACGAACGTCGCGTCTTTCGCGTTCCGCTCCCGATCGACGGCGTATTCGGTGAGGTGCAACGGCAGCGGCCCGTTCGGTCCGAACAAACCGAGAAACAGCCCAACCAGCCGCGCCGGCCGGCCGGCCTTTCCCGCCTCGAAACGCGCGATGCTGCGCGACGGAAATTCCAGTGCCGCGGCATGGGCGAGACGCACAGGATCTTCGGCCGGCCTGGTCGAATGACCGAACCGCGGCCGTTCCGGATACGCGCATTCGAGACGGCGCATTGCCTCGAAGAACTCGAAATCTTCCGGGCTCGCGCGCAACGCGGCTTCGAGCACTACAGGATCGGGCGCTTGCCGGGATTCGCGGGCCATCGGGCCACCTCGTTTCGTTCGAGCGTGCGCAACACCGTCTCGGCAAACGAATTCAGCGAGACATAGCGCGCAAAGAAATGCTGCAATACCGACGCGAGCAGAAATGCGCCGCTGCCTTCAAAAGCGGCATCGTCGCAGCTCAGCGTAATCTCGAGCCCGCGGCCATACGTGATCGGCCCGGGCACCGGCACGCGACGCGTGATGGGCTTCGCCGCGACATGCTTGATGCCTTCGATCTGCCGTCGCGTCGCGGCGTCGAACTCGTCGTGATACAGGCCGAGCATTTCGCGCAGCGCCGCCGCGCCCGTTTCGCCTTCCTCGTCGAGCAGTGACAGATAGTTCAACTGCAGGTGGCTGATGAGCCGCCACGCGGATTCGCCGGTCGCGGTCGGCGCGCGTGGCCGGGTCGGTCCAGCCACGCAGCGGATCGACGACACGGGCGCGTCGGTATCGAGCGTGAAATCGGTGTACGACTTGCCCACCGGCATATGCAGCGGCAAATCGCGATTCGTGCACAGCAGCTGCAGTCCTAACTGGCGCAGCGTGGTCGCATAGGGCGCGTCGTTGGCATCCACGAGTGCGATAAACGTTTCGCTGCCGACGTAGCTCGAGCGTGCGCCGCGTTGCTTCTGGCGGCTCGAGACCAGCCGCGGCTCGCGGCGCAGCGTGTAGAAGGCCGCCTGCCCGCCGTGCCATGTGCGAGCGGTGCTGTCATAGAACGGCAGGAAGCTTTGCTCCGGCTCCTGGCGATCGCCGTAGCCCTGCACTTCCAGCACGCTATGCACTTCGAAATCCATCGGCCGGGTGTGGTCGCCGAGCACGTGATACTCGGTGTCGCCCTGCTGCACATGAATACGGTCCGCGCGGCGCTCGAACAGATTGATTGCCGGCGCGCAGAACAGGCGGAAGTTGGCTGCATCGATCGCGTTGTGCAGGCGCGTCACGCTGCGCTCGAGCCACACCACGATCTCGAACTCGTTGCCCCGCGAACGTGCGAGCAGCGGGTGCAGCTCCGTGAACTCGGCAAACAGGAAACGCTCCGGACACGCGAAATACTCCTGCAGCAGCCGGTAACCGCTGAACGAACGGCCACCGTAGGGCAGTATCGCGTCATCTTCGTCGAAGCCTTTGGCGCGCAGCGCCGACGCGTCATGCTGTGTCTCGATGGTTTGCCCATCCGGCGCGGTTGCGCGCACCGTATAGCCGATGCGGTTGGCCATCAGCTGCTCGTAGAGCCATCGCGGCAGATCGTCGGCGCCGGCGAGATAGACCGGCAGGCTGTCGAGCGCGAGCGTGTTCGCCGGCACGCCGCAAAGCGTTGCGAACTTCAGGCGCAAACCCGCGCGGACCTGCCCGGCTTTCGACGGCGGCGGCACGAGCTCAGCGGCGGCAAGCGCCGCAGGTGTGTCCAGGTATCTCGCCTCGGTGATCGCGAGCGGCCACAGCGTCACGTCGTGCGCGGTGCGGTATTCGCACGCCGTGCGCTCACCGAAGCCGGTGAGACTGCGCAACACCGTGTGCCGCGCGACCGGGTGTCCGGTGGCAGGAAGGTCTTCGGCTTGATCCGGATACAACTGCACGACCGCCATCGATGGAATCGGCGTCAGGTAATGCGGGTAGATCATCTCCAGCAGATGCTGCGTGAACACCGGATACTGCGCATCAAGCTTCATTTGCACGCGCGCCGCCAGAAACGCGAAGCCTTCGAGCAACCGTTCGACGTACGGGTCAGCGCAATCGAGACCTTCCATCCCGAGACGGCCGGCAATCTTCGGATACTCGCTCGCAAACTCCGCGCCCATCTCGCGGACGTGTTGCAGTTCGCGGTTGTAATAGCGCAAGTGTCGTGGGTCCATGACGATCAGCCGAAGTGTTGCGACACGTGAAACACGCCGGTCTCGAGATCGACGTCGGTGCGAAGATAGAGAGAAAGCGGCATCGGGTTCGCCCACATGTCGGCTTCGATCAGGAAACGCAGCGAACGGCTACCCATGCGCGCTTCGTCGACCTCGACGCTCACCTGAACAGTGCTGGCGATCAGACGGGGTTCGAAGTCGAGCAGCGCCGAACGGATCCGGTTCTGCAACAGCTCGGCATCGATACCCGATAACGCCGCACCCGCAAGATCGGGGATACCGAAATTCAGTACGGAATTACCCACCTGCGCGAATCCGGTCAGCTCGTCGCTGCTCCAGTGCCGCGTGCAGTTGAGCAGCCACGCGATATCGCGTGTCACGTATTCGCGCAAGCGCGCGGCCGTAATGACGCGCTGCTCCCGGCTCTCCTCGCGCTGCGCAGGATCGAAATCGGTGAGACGATCGAGCAGCGACGGCTGCAGACGCTCCTGGGGCATCAGTTCTGCCATGACGTGCGCCCCCTCAAGCTGTTTCGAACGTGATCGACCGCACGTCGAGCAAGGGATATTCGTCGACGTCGGTGATCAGCATGCGCTGACCAACGCCGACGAAACAGCCGTCGCCGAGATCGGTCCACGCCGTACGCTTTGCCAGCGCGAGCGCGACGTCTTCACCTCGCTCGCTGCCGCAATAGCGGCAAGGCACGAAGCCGATCGCCTCATCACCGCTCTTCCAGGTGATTCGCACCGGCGCCCAGATCTTGTCGCGCAGATCAGTGGGCGCATCGAAAGACAGCGCAGCGACGCGCGAGAACGGCACCCACGCATAGCTGTCCTTCAGGATCACTTCGAGGCACGGCCCGAAACGCGGGTCTGCGTCGGCGATCCATTCGAACGGCACGCCGTCGATGCTGCCGCGCACCGTTTCCGCTTCGTCGAAGGCTCGCGCGCGCAATGCGAGCGCTTCGGCGATCCGTCCGCCGCACAGTTGTTGCAGCGACTGCAACAGCAAGCGCTCCCATTCCGACCGCTCGCCGACCGTTGCCGGGTTACGCAGGGCGGCCAGCACGGCTTCGCGTTCGCGTTCGCCGACCAGTGCCGCGCGGTAGGCGGCGACCATCAACGCGTTTTGTCGTTCCAGTTCGCCCGCCACGGTCAACTGGGTTCCGGCACGCTCCCAGTCACCCCGCAACGCAAGCAACTGAAACAGAAACACGCGCAGCGTCGCGTCCGCCGGCGAGTTTTTCACTTTCGCGGCCAACGCTTGCAACGCGTCGTTCAAATGACCGTCCGCGAGCAGCTTTTCAGGTTTGACATCGACTGAAGAAAGTGTCACTGGATGTGCTCCATTCAATGAAAGAAAGCGGGCGAAAAGACCGGTATCGCCGCCTGCTTACTGCTTGGTGACCTGCTGGATATCGAATGTGAAATCCTTGGTGCCGCCGTTTGCCTTGCCTTCATCGTCCTGCGGCTGGAACGAGTACTTGAACTTCCCGAAATGCAACGTGATGTTCTCGGTGAGTCGTTCGTCGCCACCGCTGCCGCCCGTGGATACCGACGTGACCAGCACCCCTTCGCTCAGCTCGATGGTCAGGAAGTCGGTCTGCTGACCCGTTGCGTTGGTGACGTACAGATAGGCGTTGTCGACTCGCGCGCCCGTGCAGCAAGCGTTTAGCAACGCGTTCGAGCAACTGTCGATGTACTTCGTGACGGTGATGTCCTGAATGTTGGCCTTGCCGCCCGATGCATAGCCCGCACCCGTGTGCAGATTGCCGGTATTGCTGGCGCCCCACGACCACGCGATGATCGGAACCTGGTTCTTGTGCTTCGAGTGATTGGAAGCGCCCTGGATCGTGACCGCTCCGGAGCCGAATTTCAGGTGCATGTCGAATGCCATAGTGACCTCTATTTGTGAGTCAAAGAGTGCGCTCGCCGTAGCGACGAACGATCAGGACCGGAACGCTGCCGCTCCGGACGATTACCTGCAAGGTGAGATGCAGCAGAAAGCCTCAGGCCGCCTGCGCGGAAGGCAGTCGCGATACGAGCCGCAGCGATACGGTGAGTCCTTCGAGCTGGTAGTGCGGCTTCAGGAAGAACTTCGAGGTGTAGTAGCCGGGATTGCCTTCGACGTCCTCGACGACGACTTGCGCGGCAGCGAGCGGCTTGCGGGCCTTGGTTTCCTCGCTGGAATTCACCGGATCGCCATCGACATAATTCATGACCCAGTTCGACAGCCAGCTCTCCATCTGCTCGCGCGTGCTGAATGAGCCGATCTTGTCGCGCACGATGCATTTGAGGTAGTGCGCGAAACGGCAGCACGCGAACATGTATGGCAAACGTGCCGACAGATTCGAATTCGCCGTGGCGGCCGGATCGTCGTACTCTTCCGGCTTCGCGACCGATTGCGCGCCGATGAATGCCGCGATGTCCGAATTCTTGCGATGCACGAGCGGCATCAACCCCATCTTGTCGAGTTCGGCCGAGCGCCGATCGGTGATCGCGATCTCGGTCGGGCACTTCATGTCGACGCCACCGTCGTCGCTCGGGAAGGTATGCACCGGCAGACTGTCGACTGCTCCTCCCGACTCGACGCCGCGAATCCGCGTGCACCATCCGTAGTACTTGAACGAACGGTTGATGTTTACCGCCATCGCATACGCAGCGTTCTGCCATGTGTACTTCGATGAATCCGCGCCTTCGGTGTCTTCTTCGAAGTCGAACCCGTCGACTGGGTCGGTCTTCGCGCCGTACGGCAGGCGTGCAAGCGTGCGCGGCATCGTCAGCGCGAGATAGCGGGCGTCGTCCATTTCGCGAAGCGAACGCCAGCCCGCGTAGTCCGGCGTCGTGAAGATCATCGACAGATCGCGCGGATTGGCCAGCTCGTTCCAGCCTTCCATGCCGAGCAACGTCGAATCCGCCGCCGAGATGAACGGCGCATGCGCGGCGGCGGCGACCTGCGAAATGCCGCGTAGCAGTTCGACGTCCTGCGGACCGTGATCGAAGTAGTAGTCGCCGATGAGGCAGCCATACGGTTCGCCGCCCAGCTGACCATATTCTTCTTCATAGATGCGCTTGAATACAGGGCTCTGGTCCCATGCAACGCCCTTGAAGCGCTTGAGATTTTTTGCGAGTTCCTTCTTCGATATGTTCACCACCCGGATCTTCAGCATCGGATCCGTTTCGGTGTTGGTAACGAGATGGTGCAGCCCTCGCCATGCGCCTTCCAGCTTCTGAAAGTCCGCGTGGTGCATGATCTGGTTCAACTGCTCGCTGAGCTTGCGGTCGATCTCGGCAACATACGCGTTGATGGTTTGCGTCAAGTCATCCGAAACGATGTGCGAATCCTGCAGCACCTGTGCAGCGAGCGTGCGCACGGCCGATTCGACTTCCTGCTTCGCGCGCTCGTTCTTCGGCTTGAACTCCCTGTTGAGCAGCGCGGCGAAATCGTCGGTGTCGCTCAATGCACCCTCGACGTCTTGCTCGATCTGATTCTGGCTTTCCATGATCGCGCTCACTCCTGTGCGGGTTCGGTGTCGGCGGCTTTCGGCGCCGCGCCCAGCGATTGCAGCAAGGCGGGATCCTTGATCGCCTGCGCGATCAGCTTCTCCGCGCCCGACTTGCCATCGAGATAAGTGCCGAGGTTGGCGAGCTGCGTGCGCGCCTCGAGCAGCTTCGCGAGCGAGTCGACCTTGCGCGCCACTTCGGCGGGCGAAAAATCGTCCATGCCTTCGAAGGTGATATCGACCGCCAGATTGCCTTCGCCCGTCAGCGTGTTGGGCACGCTGAAGTTCACCCGCGGCTTCATCGACTGCATGCGGCTGTCGAAGTTATCGACGTCCACTTCCACCGCCTTGCGCGCTTCGAGCGGCGGAAGATCGCCGGCATTGGCGCCTGACAGATCCGACATCACACCCATCACGAACGGGATCTGCACTTTTTTCTGCGCGCCGTACAGTTCCACGTCGTACTCGATCTGTACGCGTGGCGCCCGATTGCGCGCGATGAATTTCTGACTGCTCTGTCTCGTTGCCATGCGCTGATTTCCTCTGGTATCCGTAGGGTTTCGTGAATCCGGCGATGCATCTTACGAGCCTGCACTCGACTTGCCGCGTTGCAGACGCGTCGTCCATGCACCCAGAACAGCGCAGCATCGCGATCTATTCCACGTCTGTCGAAACTGTTGCGTTCATGTTCCAGATCACACTCGCCGCCGTCTGCGCAAATCAGAACAGCCCAGCCGGGCAGATATTCCGTTGTGTCGTGGACTGGATCTTTTCGTGCGTGCGTCACGCAGAGACAGGCTCACCATATGGGACACGCGAAGGCGAGTTTGTGATCATCGAAACCCTGGAATAAACCCGCGAGCCGGCTGTTCTGTTGATACTCGCGCGATATAACGCGCCGTATTCACCGCGCTTCGCCAATTGAAACGCTCAACCAGGCTCATCTGGATGATCTTCGGACTTTTCAAGCGGTCTGTACCGTTCGCCTTGCTGCTGCTCGCACCCTATGCCAATGCGGCGTGGACGCTCGTGCAGGCCGATGCGCCCGCCACCGTCATTCATGAGACGGGGCGTTATCAGGCAGATGTCGGGCAGCGCTTTGCGCTTGACGATATGGTCGAAACGCCGACGAGCGCAGGCGTGCAGATCCAGGACGACGCGGGCAATAGCGTCGCGCTGGGTCATGGCACTCGCGTGATGCTGATGCGCGACGGGCATATCGCGGTGCTCGGCGGCTGGCTGAAGGTGCTGCACGCGTGCGACGCAAACACGGCGAATTGCGCCGCGCCTGTGATCGAAACCGCGCGCACGCGATTCACGCCCTCGAACGACACCGTGCTGGTCATCGCGGCAACAGCAACGAATTATCGGAGTGCCAATGAGCAGATCGCCCACGCGCAAGACCGCGACGCAGTGTTCTGTGAGAGCGGCGCGGCCAGCATTCTCGGCATCGGCGCTTCGCACGGCAATGTTGCGCCGCTCAAGCTCGATGCGCATCGCTTCGCCATGCATCCCGCGGCGAGCGACACGATTGCCGTGACAGCAGGCCCTGATCCCGCATTCGTCGCCGCGATGCCGGTTACATTCCGCGACGCGTTGCGTGTGCTGCCGATGCCGGCCCATCCACGCAACGAGCCGCCGGGCAGCATCCGACCGGTCGCTTACGACGACGTATCGGACTGGCTCGACAGCGAACTCGCGGTGCGCAGGGATCCATCGACGCGTTTCTCTTCACGCTTTCGGGCGCGCCTGACCGATCCCGCGTTTCGCC
Organism: Paraburkholderia sp. CI3; assembly: GCF_050436505.1. Classification (NCBI taxonomy): domain Bacteria; kingdom Pseudomonadati; phylum Pseudomonadota; class Betaproteobacteria; order Burkholderiales; family Burkholderiaceae; genus Paraburkholderia; species Paraburkholderia sp. CI3. Next base: position 374,896 of record NZ_JBNDMI010000004.1, on the reverse strand, counting down.
GCGCAGTCGTGCAGCGCATTCGCGATTTGCCGGACTGGCGTGCGCTGGTCTTTCCGCCGCCACCGCGTGTGGTGATACGGAGCACCGCAATCCAGACCGGTTCCGCTTACCGTTCCGCTTACCCATCCGCTCCGGTTCGCCCATGAAGCTGTCACTCGCCATCAAGTTCAATCTCGTGTTCATCGCGATCTTCGCGATCGGACTGACCGCCATCGGATTCGTCGCGGATCGTGTGTTGCAACAGCAGGCGCTCGACGAAACCCGTCACGATGCGGACGTCCTTCTGAACGCCGCCAGCGCGATGCAGAACTACACGGCGCAACACATCACGCCGCTGCTCGCGACACAGATCAAATATTCGTTCGTGCCCGAGTCGGTGCCGGCGTACTCGGCGATCGAAATGCTGAACTCGTTGCAGAGCGCGTTTCCGAACTTCTCGTACAAGTCGGCGATGCTCAATCCGACCAATCCGCGCGACCGGCCAAGCGACTGGGAAAGCGAAGTGATCGCCCATCTGCACGACCATCCGGAATTGAAACAGGCCACCGGACAGCGTCATACGCCGGGCGGCGAGCAGTTGCTGTTTCTCGCCCATCCGAGCCGCATTACCGACGCCGCGTGCATGCAATGTCACAGCACGCCGTCCGCGGCGCCGCACACGATGATCGACAAGTACGGGCCGGCCAATGGTTTCGGCTGGACCATGAACGACGTGATCGGCGCAGAGTTCGTGTCGGTGCCGATGTCGGAGTCGATCGCGCGCGGCCGTGCGGTATGGCGCAGCCTGATGGTCTCACTGACCGCTGTATTCGCGGTGGTGCTCGTCGTGCTGAACGCGATGGTGCACTTCCTCGTCACGCGGCGTTTGCAGATGTTGTCGCGCGCCGCGGACGAAGTGAGTCTCGGCAAACTCGGCGACGTCGAACTGCCGGCCGGCGGCAGCGATGAAATAGCGTCGCTCGCGGTGTCGTTCGGACGGATGCGCACGAGCCTCGTCGCAGCGTTCGAGATGATCGAAGAGCGCCAGGCGTAAGCGTGCCGCACACATCGTGGACGACTCCATGACTTCCCGAACCAGCGCGACTCCGCGACAGATCGGCCGCTATCGGGTCGAACGGGTGCTCGGTCACGGCGCGATGGGCACGGTCTATCTCGCGACCGATCCGCATATCCAGCGCGAGGTAGCACTAAAAACGATTCGCACCCCGTCACTGAACGACGGACAAGGCACGGCGGAGCCATCCGGTGCGGAGCTGACCGCACGCTTTCTCAACGAAGCGCGCGCTGCCGGCCGTCTCGTGCATCCGCACATCGTCGGCGTGTTCGACTATGGCGAGGCGCAAGGCGTCGCGTTCATCGCGCTCGAATACGTACGCGGCGAGAACCTCGCGCAACGGCTCGCGCAGCACGCCCGCGATGGCAGCATGATGCCGTTGCTCGATGCGCTCACGTGGTTCGCGCAACTGCTCGATGCACTCGCTTATGCGCACGAACTCGGCGTGATCCATCGCGACATCAAGCCCGCCAACCTGCTGATCGCGCCGCGCGGCGAATGCAAGGTGACCGACTTCGGCATCGCACAGCTCGATACAGGACGCCTGACGCAGGCCGGCATGATGATCGGCACGCCAAGCTACATGTCGCCGGAGCAGTATGCAGGCGCGGAGATCGACGCACGCAGCGACCTGTTTTCCGCCGGCGTCGTTCTGTACGAGATGCTGAGCGGGCAATGCCCGTTTAGCGGCGCGCCAGCCGCCGTGATGCATCAGGTGATGAACGAGATGCCGCCGCCCCCATCGACGCATGTCACAAGCCTGCCCGCCGAACTCGATGCCATGGTGCTGAAGGCGCTCGCCAAACGGCCAGACGACCGCTATGCGTCCGCGCAAAGCTGGCGCAACGCCTTGTTGACGCTGCACGACTCGTTCATGGCGCGGCTCGATCCCGACCATACCGTCGTGCGCGCGCAGCCGTTGCGCCAGGCGCTTGCGCCAGCGGCGGGGGCTGCCAGACCAGACTGGCCACCCGAGTTTCTGGCCCAGCTGGAGCAACGGCTCGCCAGCCACGTCGGCCCCATTGCCTCGCTGCTCGTGCGGCGCGCCGCGTCGCACGCGACCGACTCGCAAACACTGGCGGCTCGGCTTGCGCGCCATTTGTCCAACGACGCCGCTCGTCGTGAGTTCGATACGCTGCTCAAGCAGCACGTGATCGCTTCGGACGATGCATCGAAGCGCGGTACGCCGCCCATCGAATCGACATCCGCGGCGTGCATGCCGCTCGATGCCGGGCACGTCGAGGCCGCTGCGCGGCGGCTCGCATCGCACGTCGGACCGTTCGCACACGTGATCGCCGAGCGGGCCGCGCGTGGCGCGGACGCAGCGACCTTCCGTGCGCGACTGGCCGACGCGCTGCCGGCGTCGGTGGATCGCGAGGCTTTTTTGCGTACCTTCGACGACCCGCCACCCTGAATCTCCCGGCTCGCGCCGCCGATCGATCGTCAGGCGGCCGCGATCAGGCGATCGATCCGTAACCGCAGCGCTACCGGCAATGCGGGCAAGCTTTGCCGGCCAACGATCTCAGTGTATGGAAACTTCGATGCCATCAGCCATATCACGCGATTCGCAATATCGACGGACTCGTGCATCGCTCGCTCTATGTCGGCCACGCGCGCGTGAGCCAACGTACGATCGACATAAGCAAGCAGGTCGGCGTCGTCGATCGTCATCGCCCGACTTCGACCCGAGGTGGAGCCGAACGTGCGGCCGGTCCCGCGCCGCTGTCGAAGCGCGCGCCGATGCTTTGCCGCGCGCGCGACAGGCGGCTCATGATCGTGCCGATCGGAACATCGAGCACCTGCGCGGCTTCGGCGTAACTCAATCCTTCGAACGCGACGAGCAGCATCACCACGCGCTGAGCCTCGGGCAAGCGCCCGACGGCGGCGATGATCTCACGGCTGAGCAGCACATCTTCGGGAGAACGCGCGGCAGGATCGGAGACGGCTAGCAATGCGTCATCCCACTCGACACTCGCCCGGCCTCGTACGCTGCGTGCCCGCAATTCGTTGAGCCACGTGGAATGGATGATCGAGAACATCCAGCTGAGCGGTGCCGTGCCGGGCTGCAGTTGATGCGCCCGTTCGAGTCCGCGTACGCACGAACGTTGCAGCAGGTCTTCGGCGTCGTGCTGATTGCCGGACAGGCGCAACGAGAAAGCCCACAATCTGGGCAGCATTGCGGGTAAAAGATCCGACAAACTCTCAACGACAGTGGTGGACATGGTTGAGTGGCCAATTTCGAGTAGAGCCCTTGAACGACGGCTCGACGTGCCGCTTGAGGGTCACGTCGTAACACCGGTCACATCAGGAACAAGGCCAGACAGAATTTCTCTGGACCGGTTGATTGGTCTCTTCGCCGAGCAGAGGTTTGGCGGATCTGACGCCACCTCTTTATCTGGGACCGTTGCATGGAGTTCGTCAACGGCTTAAACGCGGATACTTGCAGAATTGCCAAAGGCAGCGCCGCTCCATTTCGATTTTGTCCTAACGCGTGCGCAGGGCATCTTTATCCAAAAACCACGGTTGCGACCAATCGTTTGTGGCTATGACCTCGATTACGAATCACGGCTCACGGCTCGCCGTTTACTGAATAGAGCGAAACAACGACCAGCGAGGTCATCGTTTCGTTTCACTACGACTCTCCTGTCATACCCCGTCACGCAAAAAACCGGCAGAACTTGACTCCGGACGCCGTCACGCGGAATGGCCCGCACTGCGATCAGATCGCGCCGCGCTTATGTACGCGCATCCCTCGGCTTCGCATCAGGCGCATCGTTAAGCGCGAACAACGCGTCCACGCTCCTGTTCGAGATCCGCTGTGCGATCGACTGGAGATCGGTTGAGTCCGGTTTGCCGATCAGCGCATAGACAAGATCGTTCTGCCGCCACGATACGACGGTCATGCCGTTCAACTGCTGTTGCGCGATCGCCTGGTCCGGTCGCGCGTCCTTCATCACACACAGCGCAACCGGCGCGCCGTGGTCGGGCAGATAGACGATCTGGACCAGCGGCTTGTCGTTGAAGCGCAGGCGCGCGACTGCCTTGAACGACAGCCCCGCCTCCCGCAAATCCGGCACACGCAATGCAATGCCGTCGACGTACCGGATCGCCGTGACGGTCTTCGCCGACGCGCCGAGGTCGGGCGTGATGTCGGCAACGGTATCGCGTGTATAGAGCCGTTGATAGCCCACCGCTGCATGGATCCACGACGTCGCGTCGTTCGACGCGACAATCGCGCCGCCACTGCCGGGCACGCCCAGCCATGCAGGTCCGAGCCGCATCGCGAGGCCCGCGCAAAACGCGCCGGCGACAAATGCCGCGGCAAGCCACAGCCGCGCCTGCGGCTTTCTTGCGGGTATCGGCTGATGGGATGCGTGATTCGATTCGTCGCGCCGTGCGGCGCTCGCCATTGCTTCGATACGGCGCTGCAATTCGCCCGGTAAAGGCGGTAGCTTCTGCGTTGCAAACGCCTCGCGATAAGGGAGCTGCGACGCGCGCAGCAAATCGACGCTCTCCTGCAACTCAGGCGAAACGGCGATTTCCTTTTCGATCGATGCCGCCTCGGACGGGTCAAGTTCGCCATCGACATACGCGATCAATTTACTGTCGTCGGGTCTCATAGGACGATAGGCTTAAAGGAGGTTGAGCGCGATCAGCATTCGCCTGCAAGGCGCAGGGCGGGCACCGCCCGTTGGTCATCAAATTCCTATGATAACCGTAGTTGCGCGTTGTTCGCAGGTCGTACGCAGCACGCGGATGGAGCGTGGAGCACTGGCCAGGACTTGCTATTGCCAGCCGTTTTCTCAGGCGTCGCTCCCGAAACCTCGCGGTAGAGACGAGATTCAATGACCATTCGATCCGGCAACGGCCTCCTCCCGAGTTCGGCGATTGAACGATACGCTATACGTCGACGACCGCGCGGCCAGCAACGGATCGGCGGATGGCGCGATGCCATCGGGCAGGATGGTCGGATTGAACGTGATGTCGCGACAGGGACCATCGATCTGCGCCTGCGCGCGATCGATGACGATCGTCCCCACGTCGACCCGCTCGCGTTGCGGTGAGTCGACCCATTGCCGCGTCGAGTCGTCGATCGGATCGCCGGGCATCGCGACGTTCAGCACCAGATGCCAGCGCAATGGCCCCTTCGCGAGTTGCGTCATCAGAGCGTGCGACAGAAAGTCTGGATCGCTTTGCGCGCGGGCTTCGACAGGACGCCAGGGACTGTCCGGCACCACCTCCCAACGCACGAAACGCTTCACGCCCTGCGCATCCGTAGTCTGGAACGAACTGATACCGAAATAGGCTTCGTTGTCGAAGCGGGACGATGGCGGGTGCAAGCGGACCCATTCGAGAAACGCGCGGGCCTCAGGATGGCCGTCGAGAAACGCCTGCATTTTTTCGGGGTTCGCCTGACCGGTGTGCGGATCCAGCGCTTCCGCCTGAAGCTGTTCGAATAGCGCCTGCGGCGTGCGCACCGCGAAAATCGGCGTCGAATTCATCGCGAGACGCCATTGCTCGCCGCGCGGCAGCGCGATCAGCAACGCGAAGCTGCGCACCAGGGCTTCGCCGTCGTCTTGTTGCGGATTGCCGCCGGGCCTCGACAGTCGCCCGACGACGGCGTAGCTGCCGCGTTCGAACACGCTTGCGCGCGATACCGACGCGCCGTTGCCGTTGCTGTCGAAGTGTCCGGTGATGCAGATGCCCTTCGCGTGGTTGCGCCGGAAGCCCGGGTGCGGCGTCGTCGTCGCTTCGAATGCATCGACGATCCGCTGCGAAGTCAGGCGCGGCGGGAACCATCCGGCGCACCAGACGAACAGCGCCAGCAGTAACATAGGCGCCCCGAAAACCGCGAGCCAGCGCAGCAGCAAGCCATGGCCTCGCTGGTGATCAGCCCGACCGGGCATCGTCATGCGCGTCCGTGCGGCCGATGGTGGTCGACACCTGGCCGTCGTAAAGGCGTTTGCCGAGTGCTTCGAGATCGACGCCGCCGTGCTCGCCGATCAGCGCATAACCGAGTTGGCCGCGCCGCCACGCCACCACGTCCATGCCGCCGACGCGATCGCGCGCGGGCGCCGCGTCGGCCTTCGCTTCTTTCAGCACGCATAACGCGACGGGGCCGCCATGCTCCGGCAGGTAGACGATCTGCACGAGTGGTTTGCCACGAAATCTCAGGCGCTGCACGCGCTTGAACGAGAGCCCTTGACTGCGCAGGTCGGGAATCTGCAAGGCCAGATTGTCGTATTGACGAATATTGGCGGCGGTGGCGGCGGTCGCGCGCATGTCGGGTTGCAACGAGGCGACGGTGTCGCGTGTGTAAAGCTGCTGATAGCCGGCCGCCGCAGCGATCCACGGCGACACGCCCGGATCATTCGATGCCGTCGTGATGGCGCCGCCACCGGTCAGTTGCGGCAACAGACGGAACGCGATGCCGCAGGAGAACACGCCCGCGACGAACGCCACCGCCAGCCACGGCAATGATGCGCGCGGCTTCAGCCGATGCACATTGCCACCGGACGGGATCGATGACTCACCGCTGGTCGCGGTATCGATTGCGTCGGCGGCATTGACCGCGCCTTGTGCCGACGCACCCGCCAGATGCTGTCGAATCAGTTCGTCGACTTTGCGGCGCAACGTCTCCGGTACCGGCGGCAAAGCCTGCTGGCTGAACGCTTCCGCGTACGGCAATTGCGAGGCCCGCAGTATCGACAGGCGCGATGCCACGTCGTCCGACTCGCGGATCGCACTCTCGACATGCGTGCATTCGTCCGGTGGCAATTCTCCGTCGACGTACGCTAACAGGGTGGTGTCGTCGATCGTCATCGCGCCGCTCGCTCGCTGCTGGATGAGCGCGCCGCCGTGGCTTCACGATTGCCGAATTGCGCCCCAAGGGTCTGCCGCGCGCGGGACAGGCGGCTCATGATCGTGCCGATCGGCACGTCGAGCGCCTTGGCGGCCTCGGCGTAGCTCAGGCCCTCGACGGCCACGAGCAGCATGACGATCCGTTGTGCCTCGGGCAGACGGTTGACGGCCGCGATGATCTCGCCATTCAGCAGGTTCTCTTCCGGCGTGCGCGCATCGGGATCAGCAACGGTCTGCAGAAAATCGTCGTCCCATTCCATGCTCGAGCGGTTGCGCACGTTGCGCGCTCTCAGCTCGTTGATCCAGGTGGAATGAACGATCGAAAACATCCAGCTCAGAGGAGAAGTGCCTGGCTGCAATTGATGGGCGCGTTCGAGTCCGCGGACACAGGCCCGCTGGACGAGATCCTCGGCGTCGTGCTGGTTGCCGCACAGGCGCAGCGAGAACGCCCATAATCGCGGCAGCATTCCCGGCAGTTGACTGGGCAGACTCTCAACCTCTGCTGTTGGCATGATTGACTGGCTAATGGCGGCTTGATGGCGGCCGGGCGTGGCGGCTAACGACTGGCCAATTCCGGCTGGTGTCCCCAAGCCGTATTGTGCAACGTTCGCAAAATGTTTGCTGACGCGCGGCAATCGGCTCGCAAACATCATCCGCGGGCAATGAGCGTCAGATCGGCGAAGCACGCGCGCCGTCTTTGACGGTCGCGTCGGCATTCGACGCGCCTTCCTCCGCTTACTTCATGATCCATGGTCGCCGGTGTCCTCACCGGCGCCAATGTGTTGTGGAAATTGCCATACCAGCGAGTGCCGCTCACCTTCAATCGCGCGAATTTTCTGCGATCGAGCCGGATGGAATAGATCGGACCGCTCGGCTGTTCTGATTTGCCGACCCGGCAACACCAAGCGACAAACGCCATTGCGCCGCAAGATCGACGAAGTAAACGACCGCGTGTACGACACGCTGAATAACGGCGTTTACAAATGCGGCTTTGCAACGACGCAAAGCGCGTACAAGGAAGCCGTCAAGCCGCTATTCGAGACGCTGGCGTGGCTCGAGGAGCGGCTCTCGACGCAACGCTTTCTGATTGGCGATACCTTCACGGAAGCGGACATCCGTCTCTTCACGACGTTGATACGCTTCGACGCTGTTTATGTCGGTCACTTCAAGTGCAACCTGCACCGGATCGCCGACTACCCCAATCTTTCCGCCTATACGCGCGATATCTATCAGTTGCCGGGCGTCGCGGAATCGGTCAATTTCGATCACATCAAACGGCACCATTACGAAAGCCATCCTGGGGTCAACCCTACTGGCATCGTGCCGGCTGGACCGGTTCTCGATTTCTTCATCCCTCACGATCGCGCGCGATTCGCACCTGCAAAGTAGGAACCTCAGTCATGTACAAGGCTCATCCCATGCTCCCTCCCGTTCGTGGCCTGCGACTCAATAACATCGCGCTCGCCGTGAGCGACCTGAACGCGATGGTCGCGTGGTACGAATCCCGACTCGGTTTCGTTGCGACCGGCGCGGCCGTTTCGACGCGGTAGGCGCGGACTACGCAATGCTCGATGCCGCTGGTTTGCGCATTGAACTGGTGTCACGCGCAAGCGCGGTGCAACGTCCGGTCGACCGGACGTCCCCGCCAGATCATCTGGCGGGGCTTGGCCTCAAAGCGATGGTGTTCGAAACCGACGACCTGGAGGCGATCACGGCCTTGCTGACGGAGCATCAGGTAGACATGGTGTGGGCCGACCAGCCGTTGAGCGCCGAGCGGCGCTCAACCTTGTTGCGCGATCCGGAGGGAAATCTGATTCATATCTTCGGCCCGATGTTGCGCCACACTTGAGACCGCATCAGGGCGGGGCCACCGACGAAATGCCGGAGGCCCGCTGGTGACAATCTCGCGAAGCTCTCTCACGACGGTGCCGGTACGGCGCACGGATTGCAGGCTGTTGCGATCGAGTCGTTTAAAGCTGACTCATGCCACCATCAGCGATGATCTCCGTGCCGACGATAAATGCCGATTCGGGTGACGACAGATGCAAGACGGTGGCGGCGATTTCCTCGGGCGTGCCGAAGCGTCCCAGGGGAATCTGATTGAGAATTTGAGCGGCAGTGGCTTCGAGGGTCGCTGCATCCATGCCGAGCTTGCCGTACAGCGGCGTTTGCACCGGCCCGGGGCTGACGACATTCACGCGCACGCCGCGCGGCAATAGCTCCGCGGACAAGGTCTTGGCGAGCGAGATCACGGCAGCCTTGCTGGCCGCATAAACGGATGAACCCGGCATGCCGATGTGCGCGTTTATCGAGCCATTGATCACCACCGAAGCACCCTTATTCAAATACGTCAGCAGCGACTGGATCTGAAAATAGGCGCCCTTGACGTTGGTATTGAAGCTCGCGTCCCAGAGCGCTTCGTCCACGTCACTGAAAGGCGCGAACTTTGCAGCGCCCGCGTTGATGAAGACCGCATCCAGCTTGATGCCCGCCTCGCCGATCGCAATGGCGAGTTCGCGCGCCGCCGCAACCGAGCCTGTGTCGTTACGAACAGCCACCGCGTCCGCGCCAAGCACCCGCCTAGCCTCTTCGAGAGCCGCGCTGTCACGGCCCGTGATGACGACTCGCGCACCTTCCGCGGCGAACGCCTTTGCTGCGGCGAGACCGATCCCGCTGCTACCGCCAGTGATCAATACAGATTTGCCATGAAATCGAGCCATGTTTTTCTCCAATGAGTCAGGTGAGTTACTGCAATTCAGTGATGCGCCGCTTCAATTGAAATGCCGTACGATCTGGGCGATGCAATCGTTCGAGATTATCGAACATTTGATCAGACGCTCGCGTGGTCCGTGCGGCGTTTTATAACGATTAACAGCCTCGATGCTGGGCTTAAACGACATTTTCTGGTTATCGGCGGTGATCTTTATCGCGATCATTCCGCTGATCTGGCTGACCAAACCGCACAAAGGTGCCGATGCAGGAGCAGCGGGAGCCGCTGGTCATTGATTGGCGCGCCGAGTGGCACGGTGGGCAACTCCACCCGGCGCGACACCAGGAAACACCGAGTCCCAGCCCTTCATGCACGCGTTCGGAGGCATCGGTACGTCAATTCGGCGAGCCGCCGCACAGGCACGGAAGGACCGGGATGGTCGTGGGCCAGGTCAGTCTAGCCAGCCGCGCAGCCGCGCGTGATCGAGAAAGCGGTAGACGTCGGGTGCAAGTTCAGACGTGCTGAAAAGCCGTTCGAGTTCGCCGATGATGTCGTCGAGCTCGTGTTCTCCGTCGCAACGCGCGAGGATCGCGCCGGCGCTAGTGTTGAGCTTCACCATCCCTTCGGGATAGAGCAGCACGTAGGCGTCCTGCGCCGCTTCCCACTGCAGGCGGAAGACGCTCCGCAGGCGGGGGCGCAGCGGCACGCCGCTATCCGCGTCACGCGTGTTCATAGGGGCCAGGCCTTTTCGACCGCATCGAGGATCGACCAGAGAATATCGAGTTTGAACCGCAGGATATCGAGCGCGCGCTGCTGCGCCTCGGGCGTGCCCGGCGTGGCGAGCGCCGCCCGCGGCGCCACTACGGCACTGCGGGCGGCACGCCGCAGCCCGCTCAGCGATTGGCGATATACATCGTGACTTCAAAGCCGAAACGGACCTCGGCGTACGACGGAGTGATCCATTGCATGGCATGTCTCCTTGTTTGCGATGGGACGGAAGAACCGCACTCGATGCGCGGCCGTTCCCTTCAAAGCAAAGGACATGCCGATGTCGCCACGCGAGGCTCGTTTGGCTCGCGCACAAGCCTTCGCCTGGGTATGGGCACCGACATCGTCAATTCGCTGACGTAAGCGGGACAAACGCGTCGCCATACGACGCGTTTCGGGAGATGGGCAGTGTTGATTTTTGGAGCACCACTGTTGCGGGATGCAACAACGGTGTGACAGCACGTGGGCGAAACAGAAGTGCTGATGAAAGCGGCGCGGTGGGGTTCAGAAGTCGTCCACCTCACGATCCGGCTCGACCGCGGGCATCTTGCGATAGATCGTGTTGCGCGACACGCCGAGCTCGCGCGCGGCCGCCGAAACGTTGCCGCCATGCCGCGCGAGCGCGGCGGCAATCACCGACACGGTCACGTCCTGCAGGCGCGCGCACTCCGGCGCGAACGCATTGCCCGAGCCCGGCGTATCCGCCGCGCCGCTCGACGAAACGCCGCAGCGCAGATCATCGAAGAAGTCATCGGGCAAATGCTCGCGCCGGATCTCGCCGTCCGCGTCGACCATGGCCGCCGCGGTGCGCAGCAGGTTGCCAAGCTGCCTGAAGTTGCCCGGCCATGGACAGCGCTCGAACATCGCCATGACATCGGGTGCGACGTGAAGCGGCCGTCCGCTCGCGCTGGCGATCGATTCGCGCAGCAACATCTTCTGGATCACGACCGCGAGGTCGGTACGGTCGCGCAGCCGCGGCAGACGCACCACGAGGCCATTGAGCCGGTAGTAGAGATCCTCGCGGAAGCGGTTTTGCGCGATCATCTCGCGCAAGTCCCGGTGCGTCGCGCAGATGATCGCGACGTCCACCGCGATGCTCCTCGTCGAGCCGAGCGGGTTGACGACGCGTTCCTGCAGCACGCGCAACAGCCGCACTTGCAGCGAGTACGGCATGTCGCCGATCTCGTCGAGAAACAGCGTGCCGCCGTTTGTCTGCAGCAGCTTGCCGATCGCGCCTTTGCGCCGCGCCCCGGTGAATGCGCCCTCCTCGTAGCCGAACAGCTCGGATTCGATCAGCGTCTCGGGAATCGAAGCACAGTTGACCGCCACGAACGGCCCGGCGCAGCGCGGCGAATCGTTGTGGATCGCCTGCGCGAGCAGTTCCTTTCCCGTGCCGGTCTCCCCATTGATCAGGATCGGAATGTCCTTGCCGATCACCCTCCTGACCTTCGCAATGACCGCGGCGACCTGCGGGTCACCCGTGTCGAGATAGCTCAGACGCGAGAGTCCGGCGGCCGCCTGCGGCGGCTCCTCGCGCGCCACCGCGCGGGCGCCGTCGTGCACGGCGACCGGGCGGCTGCCCTCGGCCAGCGACGCCCGCCTGAACTGCACGCGCGCGCAGACGACCGCGCCGCTGCTCAGATTGAGCATCAGGTGCGGGTCGAGGCTCACGCGCGCGCGATCGATCAGTTGCGCGCTCGTGGCCTGGAACAGCGACGACAGCGTATGCGCGCGCAGCCCGGCGAGCGACATGCCGAGCTGGAACTGGGCACTGCGATTGGCCGACAGAAAGCGTCCGTCGCTCGTGAACGCCACGATCCCTTCCATCAGCGTGCCCAGAAACTCCGGACGACTATGGAAGGACACTTGCAGCGTTTCGTGAAAGGTGGTCGTAAAGAGATGATTCTCGATCATCTGCACCGACATTTTGGCGAGCGCCATCGTGTGCTGATGGTAGCTGCGATAGTCGCCCGTCACGTCGAGCACCCCGATCGCGTCGCCATACGGATCGAGAATCGGCACGCTCGAGCAGGTCAGGAAGCGGTTTGCCGCCAGGTAGTGCTGGTCGCCGTGCACGACCATCGCGCAGCGCTCGGCCAGCGCCGTACCGATCGCATTGGTGCCCTGGCGGTCCTCGGCCCAGTTCGCGCCGGGCCGCAGCGCGACTTTCTCCGCGCGCGCGAGGAAGTCGTCGTCGCCGATCGAATGCAGGATCAGCCCTTCGGCATTGGTCAGCACGATCATGCTTTGCGTGTCGGCGATCTGCTCGTGCAGCGACTCCATCACCGGCATCGCATGCGCGCACAACACCCGGTTCTGCTCGCGTTTGAGCACGAGACCCGCGTTCGAAAGAACCTCGTATTCCGGCCGCGCCGACGCGCACAGACCAAACGTTTCGGAGCGTTCGTGCGCTTTCTGAATTGCCGGCACGGGAAAGTCATTGGACCGTATGGCAGTCTGAGCCACGGCCCGGTGAACGTCATCGCGCATTGTCTCCCTCCTGGAAAGCCTGGTACCTTGCCAGACTTTTCTCCGTCCTCTTAAGCAAGCTCCGGGCCATCCATTTCAGCGACAGCTTCGCCCGCGATCCTGGCGTCGCCCTCGACCCGAGCGATGCGCGCCAGCGCTGCAACTGTCCTGTTTCTCAACACTCCATCGCCCGGCGTTGTACCGGGATGCAACACATGGAGCGCTCTATGCGCGATATGTGCCGCCGCACGTTTCAGGCGTGCCGCCCTTTCGGACTCGCCCACAAAAATGGCATGTGACTTGCAGTAACGGCACCGCAACCGGATCGACACGGAACAAAGGGGCGACGCCTCTGCCGGCACTGCGTCGACAAACACTCAGGAGACGACCATGAAGAACCGTTCGCCCGCCGCAGGCCGGCTGGCTGTCCTTGGAGCGAGCATCGCGATCGCGATGGCACTGAACGTGGCTGCGGTGCACGCCGCCCCGGACTACCCCGCCGTGACCTACGAGCGCCTCGCTCAAGCACAGAGCGACCCAGGCTGGCTCACCTACTACCGCAGCTATAGCGGCCAGTCACATTCGCCACTGAAGCAGATCGATGCATCGAATGTCGCCGGGCTCAAGGAGGCCTGGAGCTATCAGTTCCCCGCGGAACTCAAGCAAGGCTTCGAAGCAACCCCGATCGTCAATGGCGGCTACCTTTTCGTCAGCACGCCGAAAGACAACGTCTATGCATTCGATGTCAAGAGCGGCACCAAGCTCTGGAAATACGAGCCGAAGCTCGGCGCGGAATCGTTCAAGACCGCATGCTGCGACGTAGTGAATCGCGGCGTCGCGCTGTATGGCAAGAACGTCTACGTGGCCATGCTGAGCGGCGAGGTAGCCGCGATCGACGCGCAGAGCGGCAATGTCGTGTGGAAGAAGCAGATGTTCGAACCGGGTCTCGGCTACGCGTTCTCGCTCGCGCCGCTCGCGCTCGACGGCGCGATCGTGGTCGGTACATCAGGCGGCGAGTATGGGATTCGCGGCTATATCGCCGCACTCAATCCCGACGACGGCTCGATCATCTGGAAGCGCTATACGATCCCGAATGCCGGCGACAAGGGCGGCGATACGTGGCCCGACGGCATGCAGGAACATGGCGGCGGCGCGGCGTGGCTGACCGGCACCTACGACGCCGCCACGCGGACGCTGTACTGGGGCGTCGGCAATCCGGGACCGTGGCTCGCCGCGCTGCGTCCCGGCGACAATCTGTACTCCGATTCCCTGCTCGCGCTCGATCCGAAGAACGGCGACCTGAAGTGGCACTATCAGTACACGAGTAACGACACGTGGGACTACGACGGCGTCAACACGCCGGTTCTTGCCAACATCAGCTACAAGGGCAAGCAGTATGACGCCATCATCCATGCCGACCGCAACGGCTTCTTCCACGCGATCGACCGCAAGACCGGCAAGCTGATCTACGCGGAGCCGTTCGTCAAGGCGCTGTCGGTGACGGGCTATACCGCCGACGGCAAACCAGTTCAGGACGCCAGCCGGTTTCCCAAGGCCGGCACGACGATCAACACCTGCCCGAGCTTTCTCGGCGGCAAGAACTGGTGGTCGACTTCCTACGATCCCGAGCGTCACATCGCGGTGGTGCCCTCGCTGCATGCGTGCATGAGCCTGTCCGGCAAGTCGGTCAGCTACATGGAGGGTCTGCCCTACCTCGGCGAAGGCTTCGAGATCCAGCCTGAACCGGGCAGCCAGGGTTATGGCGAGCTTCAGGCCATCGATGTCAATACGGGCAAGAAGCTGTGGGGTCACTGGACCAGGATGCCCTGGAATGGTGGCGTCGCCACCACGGCCAGCGGCCTCGCCTTCAGCGGCTCGCTCGACGGCCATCTGTACGCGTTCGACGTGACGACGGGCAAGGTGCTGTGGGAGAGCCCGCAACTCGCGAGCGGCATCGTCGCGCAACCTTCCGTGTTCGAAGTCGACGGCAAGGAATACGTGGCCGTGCTCGCGGGCTACGGCGGTGCGAATCCGATCTGGGGCGGCCCGATGGCCGACGTCGCGAAGGACGTTCCGCGCGGCGGCACGCTGTACGTGTTCGCGCTCGATCGCAGCTAGGCGCAGCCACCGCACCCGCACCGTTCTGCCCATCCGGCCTTCGCAGCCGCATCTTTCCGCGCCCCCACGCAGCCCATGCGGGCGCGGTGTTCCCGCCATCACAGGAACGCACCATCATGAACATTCGATTCACTCACCTTGCTCTCGCCAGCGCGCTCGTCGCCGGCGCCGCACATGTTGCCGCCCAGGCGGCCGCGCGGACGTCGTCCAGCGTCCGCGTGTGCACGATGCCCGGCAGCCCTTCGGCCGAGCTGGACAAGTCCGTTGCACGCGCGGTGTTGAGCGCGGCGGGCATTACCGCGACATTCGCGCCGCGCGGCATCGACGACGACGGCGGCGACGACGGCATCTCCGCTCGCGAGCTCTCGACATCGCTGCAGCGCAACTGCGACGTGATCGCGGGCTTTCCGCGTTCGAGCGTGGCCGACGGCTCCGAATCGCACCTGCTCTTTTCCGACAGCTATCTGCACTCCGGTTACGTCAGCGTTACGCTGCGCGGCGCCCATGCGGCCAACACCCCGGTCACGGCGCCGGACGGCAAGATCACCATTGCCGCCACCTGGTCGAGCCCGTCGCAACTGATCGCGGTCCAGCAGAAGAACGCGCGCTTCGATCTGGAAACCACCTCCGAGCTGACCGTCGACGCCCTCGCGAAAGGGCGCGCCCAGCGCGCGATCGTCTGGTACCCGGCCGTGGTGGCGTATCGGCATGCGCACCCGCAGCAGCACTTCGAGGTTGCCGTCGCCGAGTCGCCCTATGCCGACTGGAATCTGGTGTTCGCGTCGGGGCCCGACACGCAGCCGCTGCAAAAGCGCATCGATGACGCGCTCACGCGTCTGCGCAGCGATGGCCAGCTCGCAGCGCTCACGCGCAACTGGGCGCTGCCAACCACCCTCGCGAGCGGTTCGGCGACCACGGCCAGCACTCACGCGAATCTCGCGCGCTATCTCGACGGCCCGACCCAGGCGCCGCCGCGTGCGGACCTATGGCGCGTGGGCGGCATGCCCGCCGCCGGCGGCTTCATCAAGGTTGCGGCGACGACCGAGACACCGTCGTTCGATCACGATCAGGTCACCCACGGTGAACATCTGTATGCGGATTCGTGTGCGAAATGCCACGGCGAGAAGCTCGAAGGCAACACCGCGCCGTCGTTGATCGGACCGGCCTTCGCGCCAGCGGCGAACTCGCATCTGACGATCGGCGGCATTTACCAGTACATGTCGACCAACATGCCCGCGGATCATCCCGGCAAGATGAGCGACGAGGAGTACGCCGATCTGATGGCCTTCCTGCTCTATACGAATGGCTACGACACCGGCAGCGCGAAGCTGACCGCGCAAGCCGCGCAATCCTCGACCACACCGCTGAACGCTGGACCGCGCCACTAACACGTTGCTTCGCACCGCATTACGACGCCACGCCGCTTCAAGCGAATGCGGCATGGACGACCCATTTCTTTTCTCAGGGCATCATCATGGTCTCTCACAACCGCAGACACTTCATTCTCCAGGCCGCGGGCCTGTGTGCCGCGCTCGCCAGCGCCGACGTCACGCTCGCAGCGCCTCCCCCCGTCGATGAAAACGACACCGCGGCCAGTTCGCTCGGCTATCGTGCGAAAGCGAGCAGCGTCGACGCCGCGAAGTTCCCCAAGTACCACGCGGGCCAGAACTGCGCGAACTGTCGTTTCTATACCGGCGCAGCGGGCGACTCCGCCGGACCGTGCCCGATGTTCCCGGGCAAATCCGTTTCGGCCGACGGCTGGTGCAACGTCTATGCGCCACGCGTTTGAGCGCTGGTCCGTGGGTGCGCCGCCAAGCGGCGCACGCGCGATGGCCGCGGCCGATGCCGTGATCGGTCCGTCGGACGGGGACGCGTCGGCCCCCCTTCAGGCGCTGATCGAACTCGGCCTCAGGCGTGACTTCCTCACCCGCGGCGACATCGTCGACGCCCTCCCGCAGCATGCAGCCGACGACACTCCAATCGCCGCGGCAACGATGACGCTCCGCGAGTTGGGCATCGCCGTGCGCGAAGCCGCCGCTACGCAAGCGGCATGGGCGCCCGAACGGCATTTCGCGAACGCCGACGCCGTGCCGGGCGCGCCCGTCGATCCGCTCGTGGGCCACACGAGCGATCGGGTGAAACCGTACCTGCGCGAAATGGGAACGAGACCGCTGCTCGAGCGCCTCGAACGCGCGGTACAGTAAGCGCGAACGTCGGGATCCATCACACGTTCTGACGCCGTCTCCGGTCGGATGATGCTGCGTCGCAGCCGCGGCGGTGTCGTTCATCGGTCTCGCCGCTTCGCTTGCCCTCGCGCCAGAGACGTGCTCGCTGAGCCGGCAAGAGGCGGCATCGCTGAATCACTAACCCGCTCACCGGCGTGCCGTTGCCGATCAGGCAACGGCACGCCCATCGTCTCGACTCCCGTTTCCCTCTATCCGGAACAACATCATGAAATTCGAAGGCATCTACACCCCTGCTATCACGCCGTTGACCGCGCAAGGGCAAATCGACAAGACGCCCTTTGCCGACGTGCTCGAATCGCTGATCGCGGCCGGCCGTATGAGCGTGTCGATGGGCCGCGAGTACCTCGAGACGGTATGCCATGCATCGAAGACCAGGACGATGCTCTGCCAGCCGCCACATGCATTCCTT
Source organism: Paraburkholderia sp. CI3 (assembly GCF_050436505.1). Taxonomy (NCBI): domain Bacteria; kingdom Pseudomonadati; phylum Pseudomonadota; class Betaproteobacteria; order Burkholderiales; family Burkholderiaceae; genus Paraburkholderia; species Paraburkholderia sp. CI3. Next base: position 357,260 of record NZ_JBNDMI010000004.1, on the reverse strand, counting down.
CGATCCAGACGTTCGAGTTGTCGACGTAAAGTAGGTTTGCCATCTTCAATCTGTCCAGATCGGCTACCGGCCGGCGTGCGGAGCGCTTGCGCGCCAAGTACTTTCCCCTTCATTCAGCGAACACTTCCTGCAACGTTCTCAGGGTGTCCATCAAAGTATTCCCGGCAACAAAACCCTCTTTCTTGACCAGCCGCACCTTATCAACGGTGCGAATTTGGTCTAGCAAAATCAATCCTTGCTTTCGCTTGAAAGTCACCGGCACGCGGAAGGGCGCGGGGCGGCCCTTCGAGGTCATCGGGGCGACAATGACCGTGCGAAGGTGATCGTGCAGTTCAGGCGGAGAGACTACGACGCAAGGACGTGTCTTTTGGATTTCGCTACCTAACGTCGGATCGAGAGCGACTAGCCAAACCTCGCCGCGCACTACCACGTTATCTCCGCATCACCTGCGTTGCCGAACTCACCCATCACCAGTGCGTCGTCGCCGGTTTCCGCAACCCGTTTGCTTGCAACGGCCCAGCCTTCGCGCACAGCTTTCTGCGGACGACGAATTACTAGCGCGTCGTTCTCGACTTCCATGTCTACCTCATTCTCTAAACCAAGCTGGGCAAGTATCGGCTTGGGGATCAACACCCCTTGCGAGTTGCCCATTTTGCGAATCGTCGTTTTCATGGCTATACCGTATATACAATGTTATACCCAGCCCAATGCGAGGTAAACACAATGTTATTACATTTTTCGAGGTTTTGAAATGAATCTAGCGCGCGCTCAGTCGTACAACGCGTCAAGGCCCGCTATCGCCTCGCGGCGATCTTTCAAGCCCGAATTCGTTCAATTCACGTCCGAACGCCATCAACTGGACGCCCACCAGCCAGACATGCCTCACCATCCGCGCAGAGCGCCCTGACCGGCGCAATCAAAGCTGCCGCGTTTCCGAAGGCGGATTGCCCCAGTCGTTGTGCAGGCCATTCCGATAGGTCACCGGCGCATTCAGCGCTGCGTCGAGATCGAGTTCGTCAATGCACATGATGTTCACGTTGACATACGGATACCCTGTGCCGTTCGGCATATCGATGCGATCGAATACGTGGACCCCGCAGCGTTTGCAGAACGGGTGATGCGCGACCGCATTGTGCCCCTGATATTCGCTGAGCGCGGCTTCATCCGAAAGAAGACGAAAATCTTCCCGGCGAACCGGCACGTGCCAGAATCGCAGCCTGCTGCAGTAGCTGCAATTGCACTTCGACGTGCCCTCGTCGAAATCGATGCGAGCCTCGAACTTCACGAATTGGCAATGGCAACTTCCGAGGTACGTGCGCAACATGGGGTTCTCCGGGGTTGAGGGCCGCTGCCATTATGGACGGCACGACTTCGCGCTGCCAATGCACGAGCCGTCGCAACCCTCGCAGTAATGGCGGTCGCGCACTGCGCGATCCACGCGCCAGACGTTCGCCGCAACCGGCGCCGCCGTCCCCGCCGAGCGTCCGTTTTCCCGCGCATGAAACGTCGGCTCGCCTGCCTTGCCGCGGCGAATCGCTTCATCGATGCCCGGCTCGCCGAACACCGCTTTCAGTTCGGCCACGAACGCCGCGATCTCCGGCATCGGATGCCCGGCTGGCTTGTGCACTCGCATGTCCATGAACCCGCCCCCAAAAAAGTGCCTGTTCGCTATCTCATAAAACCATGTAGGATACTGTATATCCATACAGGTATTTTCGCAAATGACAGCCGCCCTGCCAGCACCGGAAGCCATTCACCCGTCCTTGTGGCGGGCGTCCCAGCTTGGCGCTGGCCGCGGCCGCAGCGTCGATACCGGCTATCCGGCCCTGTCGGCGGAGTTGCCCGGCGGTGGCTGGCCGCTCGGCGCGCTGGTCGATCTGCTCGTGCAGCAGGCCGGCGTCGGCGAACTGCGGCTGTTGCAGCCGGCGCTCAGCGCCGTCGGCGAGCGTCCGCTCGTCTTCGTGCAACCGCCGCATACGCCGGACGGCCTCGGGCTCAACTACATCGGCCTGTCGCTGCAGCAGGTGCTGCGGATCAATGCGCCGAAAACCGCCGACGCGCTGTGGTCCGCCGAGCAGATCCTGCGCGCCGGCAGTTGCGGCGCGCTGATCTTCTGGGCGCAGTACGCGCAGGCGTCCTCGCTGCGCCGTTTGCATCTGGCCGCGCAGTCGTCGGAGACGCTTTTCATCATGGTGCGGCCGCTCGCCACCGCGCAGGAGGCATCCCCCGCGCTGCTGCGGCTCGCGCTCAGGCCATCGGCCGAAGGTCTCACCATCGACATCGTGAAACGACGAGGGCCCGCTCGCGCAGAGCCCCTGTCGATTCCCCTTCAACCCACTCCCGTTCTGCTTTCCCGACATGCGCGTCTTTCTCGCCGTTCATCTGCCAAAGTTGCCGCTCGAGGTCTTCAGACCGAAGTGGTCGCCTGAGCCCGCGCATGGCTGCGCGGTGCTGGAGAAAGACAAGGTGGTCATGGCCGACCCCGCCGCGCGCTCGGCAGGCGTGCGTCCGGGCATGAAGCGCGGCGGCGTGCTGACGCTGTCGCCGCAGACCGAGATGTATGAGCGCGATAGCGGTCGTGAAACGGCAGCCCATCGCGAGGTGGGTATCGCGCTGATGCGCTTCTCGCCCGAAGTCGCGCTGCTCGATGAGGCGACGGTCGTCGTCGAGATCGGCGCGAGTTTGCGGCTCTTCGGCGGCCTGCTCGCGCTGTGCCGCGATACGAAAGCCATCCTCGACGCGCTCGGCTTCACCGCGCGCATCAGTGCCGCGCCGACCGGCCAGGGCGCGTGGCTGCTCGCGAAGTTCGGCAACCGGCGCGTGCTGAAGCTCGCGTCGCTCGACCAGCGCCTGTCCGCCCTGCCGATGCTCGCCGTGCCCGAAGTCCGCCCGTTCGCCGACTGGTTCACGGGCCTCGGTTGCGAGCGCATCGCCGATCTGCGCCGCCTGCCCCGCGCCGGCTTGCAGCGCCGCTGCGGCGAACATCTGCTCGACTCGCTCGACCGCGCGTTCGGGACCGCGCCCGAACTGTTCGACTGGCTCGAACTGCCACCCACGTTCTCGGCGCGCATCGAGATGCCGGACCGGCTCGAACACGCGGATGGCGCGGTGTTCGGCGCGCAGCGCCTGATCGTGCAACTGTGCGGATGGCTGTGCGCAAAACAGCTCGCGCTCACCGGCATTCGCCTGTCGCTCGAACACGAGCGCGGACGCGCTGCGATCGAGCCGACCACGATCGACGTCGCACTTGGCGAGCCGACCTGGCGCGAAGAACATCTGATGCGCCTGCTGAAGGAGCGGCTGCATCGTATCGAGCTCGCCGCGCCCGTGATCGCGTTGCGGCTCGACGCGTCGAACGTCGAGTCGGCCGCGCCCGCGTCCGACACGCTGTTTCCAGAACCGGGCGGCTCGCAGGAGGATCACGCGCGGCTGCTCGAACTGCTGGTCGCGCGGCTCGGCGAAGAGAACGTGCTGAAACCCGCGCCGAGCGCCGATCATCGTCCGGAGATCGCGAACCGCTGGCTGCCGGTGTCGCAGCCGGTCAAGCCCGGCCCGCTGCCGCAGAATCTGCCCCGCCCGACGTGGATGCTCGATACGCCCGTGCGTCTGCTGATGCGCCAGCACCGCCCGTTCTATGGCTCGCCGTTGCGCATGGTGTCGCCGGGCGAGCGCATCGAGAGCGGCTGGTTCGACGGCGAGCTCGTCACGCGCGACTACTTCGTCGCGCAGGCGGACGACCAGAGCTGCTACTGGATCTACCGCGAGCGCGTGAGCAGCCGCGACGCGGAAGAAGAGCAACGCTGGTTCCTGCATGGCCTGTTCGGCTGATATGCGCGGATGAGCGGCCATGGACACCACCTTCACGATGCTGCCGGCGTATGCCGAGCTGTTCTGCTTTTCCAACTTCACGTTTCTGCGGGGCGCATCGCACGCTGAGGAACTGGCCGAGCGTGCCGCGCAACTCGGCTACTCCGCGCTCGCGATCACCGACGAATGCTCGCTCGCGGGAGTCGTGCGCGCGCATGTCGCGGCGAAAGAAGCGAAGCTGCCGTTCATCGTCGGTTCGTATTTCCGGCTCGTCAATGCCGATGGTTCGCCGGCGTTCGGCCTGATCTTGCTCGCCCGCAACCGCAACGGCTACGGCAATCTGTCCGAGCTGATCACGCTGGCGCGCATGCGCGCGCCCAAGGGCGAATACCGGCTCACGCCGCAGGATCTGTCGCGGCCGGAGAAGGAGTATCGCCACCTGCTCGGCATGCCCGACTGCCTCGCGATTCTCGTGCCGGATTTCCCGGCCAGCGAAGACGCGCTCGATGCGCAGGTCGAATGGCTCGACGAAACGTTCACCGGCCGCGCATGGGTCGGCCTCGTGCTCCATCAACGCGCGATGGACGACCTGCATCGCGGCGCGGTCGAGTTCGTCGCGCGCAGCCGCGACGTGCCCGCCGTCGCGCTCGGCGAAGTCGTGATGCACGTGCGCTCGCGCAAGCCGCTGCAGGACACGATGACCGCGATCCGGGTCGGCAAACCGGTCCATCAGTGCGGCTATGATCTGGCGCCGAACGCCGAGCAGCATCTGCGCTCGAGGTTGCGGCTCGCCAACCTGTACCCGCAAGACGCGCTGGCCGCGACGGTCGACATCATGAGCCGCTGCACGTTTTCGCTCGACGAGCTGCGCTACGAGTATCCCGACGAGCTGGTGCCGGCCGGCCATACGCCGGCCTCGTATCTTCGTCAGGAAACCTATATCGGCGCGCAGCGGCGTTTTCCCGCGGGGATTGCGCATCACGTGCAGCAGCAGATCGAGCATGAACTCGAACTGATCGCGGACCTGCAGTACGAGCCATATTTCCTGACCGTCTACGACATCGTCCGCTTCGCGCGCAGCCAGCACATTCTGTGTCAGGGGCGCGGGTCGGCCGCGAACTCGGCGGTCTGCTATTGCCTCGGCGTGACCGAGGTGGACCCCGCGCGCGGCAACATGCTGTTCGAGCGCTTCATCAGCAAGGAGCGCGGCGAGCCGCCCGATATCGACGTCGACTTCGAGCACCAGCGGCGCGAAGAAGTGATCCAGTACATCTATCGCAAATACGGCCGCGACCGGGCGGCGATCGCGGCGGCGGTGTCGACCTATCGTCCGCGTGGTGCGCTGCGGGAAACGGGCAAGGCACTCGGCGTCGATCCGCAGATCGTCGACGCGGTCGCGAAGTCGCATCACTGGTTCGATACCAGTCGGGATCTGCTCGCGCGTTTCGCGGAATCCGGCCTCGATCCGAACCAGCCCCTGATTCAGGCCTGGGCGAAGCTCGCCTCGCAACTGCTGAATTTTCCGCGCCACCTGTCGCAGCATTCGGGCGGCTTCGTGATCAGCCGCGGCAAGCTCACCCGGCTCGTGCCGGTGGAAAACGCGGCGATGGCCGACCGCTCGGTGATCGAGTGGGACAAGGACGACCTCGAATCATTGGGCTTGCTGAAGGTCGACGTGCTCGCGCTCGGCATGCTGTCGGCGATCCGGCGCACCCTCGACCTCGTTTCGGAACAGCGCGGAGAACGCTTCGAAATGCAGGACATCCCCGCCGAGGATGAGGCGACCTACGCGATGATTTCGGCCGCCGATACGGTCGGCGTGTTCCAGATCGAATCGCGCGCGCAGATGAGCATGCTGCCGCGCATGCGGCCAGAGAAGTTCTACGACCTCGTCATCGAAGTCGCGATCGTGCGGCCCGGTCCGATTCAGGGCGGCGCCGTGCATCCCTATCTGCAGCGCCGTCAGGGCTTCGAGCCCGTGACCTATCCGAGCGACGCGTTGAAGACCGCGCTGGGCCGCACACTCGGCGTGCCGATCTTCCAGGAGCAGGTGATGCAGGTGGCGATTCTCGCGGCCGGCTTCACCGCCGGCGAAGCCGACCAGCTGCGCCGCGCGATGGCCGCGTGGAAACGCAAGGGCGGACTCGAAAAATACTATGACCGCATCGTGCTCGGCATGCAGGAGCGCGGCTACGACCAGGCCTTCGCCGAGGCGATCTTCGAGCAGATCAAGGGCTTCGGCGAATATGGCTTCCCCGAAAGTCACGCGGCCAGTTTCGCGCTGCTGGTCTATGCGAGCAGCTGGCTCAAGCGTCACGAACCCGAAGCCTTTCTCGCCGCGATGCTGAACAGCCAGCCGATGGGCTTCTATTCGCCGTCGCAACTGGTTCAGGATGCGCAGCGGCACGGCGTCACGGTGTTGCCGGTCGATGTGACGATCAGCGGTTGGGACTCCTCGCTCGAACACCGTGCGGGGGCGACGCGCCCCGCCGTGCGTCTCGGTCTTTCGCTGCTGCGCGGCATGAAGGACGGCGCCGCCGAACGGATCGAGAACGCGCGCGCGGTTCGCCCGTTCGCGAGCGTCAACGATCTCGCGCGCCGCGCGCAGCTCGACCGCAAAGACCTGCATGCGCTCGCGGATGCGAATGCGTTGGCAGCGCTCGCGGGAAACCGCCGCGAAGCGCTGTGGCAGTCGGTCGTCGCGGTGCCGGACAAGGATATGCTCGCGGCCGCGGCGACTCAGGACGAAACGCCCGAACTGGGCGCACCGAGCGAAGCGAACGACATCGTCGCCGACTACCGTTCGCTCGGCCTGACGCTCAACCGCCATCCGCTGGAACTGCTCCGGCCGCAGTTGCTCGCGAACCGGCTGATGCCGGCCTCGACGCTGCGGACCTATCGCGACGGCCGCCTCGCGCGCGGCTGCGGACTGGTGACGGTGCGTCAGCGTCCCGGCACGGCCAAGGGCGTCGTGTTCGTCACGCTCGAAGACGAGACGGGCAACGTCAATGTGATCATCTGGCCGAGTCTGCTCGAAAAACAGCGCAAAGAAGCGTTGGGCGCCGCGCTGCTCGCTGTGTACGGCACATGGCAGTGTCAGGGAGAAGTACGGCACCTCGTCGCGCAGCGGCTCGTCGACATGTCTCATCTGCTGGGCGAGTTGCAGACGACGAGCAGAGACTTCTGCTGACGCGAGCGCGCAAATGCGTATCATCGGAACAGCAAACGGAGGCATCCATGTGCTATTCGGCTCAGATTCTGGCGGACTACCGGCGCTACGTCCGCATGTTCGGCGCGCACATGAGCATCGAGGAATTCGCGCGTCTTTTCTTCGAACGCGCAGAGGACGGTCAGGCCAGGATTCCCAAAGCGATGGAAGACGCCTTCTCGGAACCGCAGTCCGACGCGGAAAGGGAAGTCTGGGCGCTGATCGAGCGCTTCAGATCGCAGCAGACCGTGAAGCTCGAACAGGAACTGTTCAAACAGCGCACCCGCTTCGCCGATGCCGAGCGCTCTTTGCAGACCAAAGCCACCAAGGCGGCGACCGAGAGCAAACGGATCGCCAAAGACAAGATCGACCGCACGCTCGAGCGACTCGACGACCTCGGCCGAACCGCTCCCCAAGCAGGCGACTCGCGCATCTTTCCCGGCTACTACGCGCCGGTGATGGTGATGGAGAACGGCCAGCGCGTCGTCAAACCGATGCGCTATCAGTGCCGCCTGGCCGGCAAGCCCGCATCGTACGACACCCGCTATCCCGGCACGTACAACGCTCGTCGGGACAGTCTCGAAAGTTTCTGGAAAGCGCTATTCGGCTATTCGCATGGACTCATGCTGGCCAGTTCTTTCTATGAGAACGTCTCGCGCGCGCGAATGGAAGGCCGCGAACTGGCGCCCGGCGAGAAAGATGAAAATGTCCGGCTCGAGTTCCGGCCCAATCCGCCTCACGACATGCTGGTTGCATGCTTATGGTCCCGCTGGAGCGGCAAAGGCGAGCCCGATCTATTGTCCTTCGCGGCCATCACCGATGATCCGCCACCCGAGGTGGCCGCTGCCGGCCATGATCGCTGCATCATTCCGATCAAGCCTGAGCATATCGACGCGTGGTTGAATCCCGATCCGCGCGATCTGGCGGCGTTGTACGCGATTCTCGATGATCGGGACCGGCCGTTCTACGAACATCGGATCGCGGCCTGAATACAAGACGTGGTTTCGCACGGCGCGCGAGACGGTGTCGGATCATCCTTGCAATCTTCACGCAGTAACATATTCTGCGTTATGGATGTTCATCGGCTGGCGAAGAATACCCGGTTGTAGAGGTCCGCCAACAGGCGCGATTCGGACCCCATCAATCATCGAAGCGCCTGCGCAGCGGGCCCGACACGATCCACACCCTCGGGTTGCGGCTGCAAGCACAGGAGACGTCGGTATGGGCAAACATCCCGCGGCGGACGCTTCGCAGCAGACCGCGCTCGGCAGCGACGAACTTCAGCTGATCGATGCGTGGTGGCGCGCATGCAATTACCTTTCGGTCGGCATGATCTATCTGCTGGACAACCCGCTGCTGCGGGAGCCGCTGAAAGTCGAACACGTCAAGTATCGCCTGCTCGGACACTGGGGCGCGAGCCCGGCGTTATCGTTCGTCTGGGCGCATCTGAACCGCGTGATCAAACGCGACGATCTCGACGTCGTCTTCATGGCCGGTCCCGGACACGGCGCACCGGGCGTGCTCGGCCCCACCTATCTGGAAGGCACCTACTCGGAGATCTATCCGGACAAGAGCGCGGATGCCGAGGGCATGCAGAAGTTCTTCAAGCAGTTCTCGTTTCCCGGCCATATCGGTTCGCATGTGACGCCGGAGACGCCCGGGTCCATCCATGAAGGCGGCGAGCTTGGCTACAGCCTGTCGCATGCGTATGGCGCCGTGCTCGACAACCCGGACCTGATCGTGGCCTGCGTGGTCGGCGATGGAGAAGCGGAGACCGGGCCGCTCGCCACCGCGTGGCATTCGAATAAATTCATCAACCCGGCCCGCGACGGCACCGTGCTGCCGATCCTGAATCTGAACGGCTACAAGATCGCCAATCCGACCATCCTGTCGCGCATCAGCAGCAGAGAACTGGAAGCGCTCTTTGTCGGCTACGGCTACACCCCGCATTTCGTCGAAGGATCGGATCACGCGGAAATGCATCGGAAGATGGCGCACACGCTCGATACCGTGCTCGGCGAAATTCGCGCAATTCATCAGCAGGCACGCGCGAACGGCAATCTCGAGCGGCCGCTCTGGCCGATGATCGTGCTGCGCACGCCCAAGGGCTGGACCGGACCGAAGCAGATCAACGGGCACAAGGTCGAAGGCTCGTGGCGCTCGCATCAGGTGCCTTTTTCCGATGTGCGCAACAATTCCGCGAATCTCGAAGTGCTCGAAGAATGGATGCGCAGCTACCGGCCCGCCGAACTTTTCGATGCCGAGGGCCGGCTGATCCCCGAACTCAAGGCGCTGTCGCCCCAGGGCCCGCGGCGCATGAGCGCCAATCCGCACGCGAACGGCGGCGTGCTGCGCCGCGAACTGAAGCTGCCCGACATCCGCGCGTACGCGGTGGATGTGCAGCACGCGGGCAAGGTGCTGCAGGAGAACACGCGGCCACTCGGCGAATTTCTGCGCGACACGATGCGCGCGAACATGAACACCTTCCGCGTGTTCGGCCCGGACGAAACGGCCTCGAACCGTCTGCAGTCGATCTACGAGGTCAGCAAGAAGGTGTGGATGGCCGAGATGCTCCCCGAGGACGAGGACGGCGGCGAACTGGCGCGCGACGGCCGCGTGATGGAGATGCTGTCCGAACATACGCTGATGGGATGGCTCGAAGGCTATCTGCTGACGGGCCGCCACGGCTTCTTCCATACCTATGAAGCGTTTGCGCACGTGGTGGATTCGATGTTCAACCAGCATGCGAAGTGGCTCGACATCAGCCGCAATCACGTGCCATGGCGCGCCTGGGTGTCGGCGGAAAACATTCTGCTGTCGTCGACCGTGTGGCGGCAGGATCACAACGGCTTTTCGCATCAGGACCCCGGGTTCATCGATCTCGTCACCAACAAGAGCCCCTCGGTCACGCGCGTCTATCTTCCGCCCGACGCGAACACGCTGCTGGTGGTCGCCGACCACTGTCTGCGCACCACCGACTGCATCAACGTGATCGTCGCCGACAAGCAGAAACACCTGCAATTCACCACCATCGACGAAGCCGTCGTGCACTGCGCCAAAGGCATCGGCGTGTGGCGGCGCGCGAGCAACGACGAGGACGCCGAACCGGACGTGGTGATGGCCTCGTGCGGCGACGTCGCCACCCAGGAAGCGCTGGCGGCGACGGCGATCCTGCGCGAACGTCTGCCCGAACTGAAGCTGCGTTTCGTCAACGTGGTCGACCTGTTCAGGATGCAGCCGGCGAGCGAGCACCCGCACGGCTCGACCGAACGCGAATTCGACAGCCTGTTTACGACCAATAAGCCGGTGATCTTCAATTTCCACGGTTACCCGTGGCTGATCCACAAGCTCGCTTATCGCTTTCGCAATCACGAGAATCTGCACGTGCGGGGCTACAAGGAGAAAGGCAACATCAACACGCCGCTCGAACTGGCGATTCTCAATCAGGTGGACCGCTTCAATCTGGTGATCGACGTGCTCGACCGCGTGCCGCGCTTGCAGGGCAGATCCGCGCATCTCAGGGAAGACATGAGGAACGCGATCGTCAGCAACCTGAACTATGCGCATACGCATGGCACGGACCGCGCCGAGATCGTCGACTGGGTCTGGCCCTTCTGAACGTCACGCGCAGCATGCACCGAGGAAAGCATCATGGCCGACGCTCCCACCACGACCTCGCAGCAAAGCGCGGATGCAGCGCGCACCGGCCTGAGCGCCGCCGCGCTCCAACGCGGCGTGCTCGACAATCTGCTGTGCCTGCGGGGCCGCTATCCGGCGATCGCTTCCCCGCATGACTGGTACATGGCGCTCGCGTATAGCGTGCGCGACCGGCTGCTGGCCCGCTGGGCAACCTCCGTACAGACCTACGCCGGAAGCGATGTGCGGGTCGCCTGCTACCTGTCCGCCGAGTTCCTGATCGGCCCGCAACTCGGCAACAACCTCGTCAATCTCGGCATCGAGGCCAACACACGCGAAGCGCTGCGCGCGCTCGGCGTCGACCTCGATATGCTGCTCGAACTCGAGGAAGAGCCGGGGCTCGGCAATGGCGGACTTGGCCGCCTCGCGGCCTGCTATCTGGATTCGCTCGCAAGTTTGGAAATACCGGCCATCGGCTATGGCATCCGCTACGAGTTCGGCATCTTCGACCAGCAGATTCGCGACGGCTGGCAGGTCGAAACCACCGACAAGTGGCTGCAAAAGGGCAATCCATGGGAGATCGTGCGCCCGGAGGTTGCGTACTACGTGGGGTTCGGCGGCAGCACCCACGACGAAACCGATGCACGCGGGCACCTGTGCGTGCGCTGGACACCCACGCGGCAGGTCAAGGGCGTGGCTTGCGACACGCCGATGCCCGGCTATCACGTCAACACGTGCAACACCTTGCGGCTGTGGAAGAGCGAGGCGGTCGAGTCGTTCGACCTGCAGGACTTCAATGCCGGCGACTATTACGAGGCCGTCAACGAAAAGGTCATCTCCGAGACGCTGTCGAAGGTGCTGTATCCGAACGACGAGCCCGAGATCGGCAAGCGCCTGCGTCTCGCGCAGCAATACTTCTTCGTGTCGTGCTCGCTGCAGGACATGCTGCGCCTGCTCGAAATCAAGGGCGAACCGGTCGGACACTTCGCGCAGTTGTTCAACGTGCAGTTGAACGACACGCACCCGTCGATCGCCGTCGCCGAGCTGATGCGTCTCCTCGTGGACGACAGGCAGGTGCCGTGGGACGAGGCCTGGGACATCACGCGGCGCGCGCTCGCGTACACCAATCACACCCTGCTGCCCGAAGCGCTTGAAACCTGGGGGCTGCCGCTGATGCGCAACCTGCTGCCGCGCCTGCTCGAAATCATCTACGAGATCAACCGCCGCTTCCTCGACGAGGTCCGGCAGCGCTATCCGGGCGACGACGCGCGCATCGCACGCATGTCGCTGATCGACGAGCGCGGTGACAAGCTCGTGCGCATGGCGCATCTGGCAACGGTCGGCAGCCACGCGATCAACGGCGTCGCCGAACTGCATTCCGGGCTGCTCAAGCAGACCGTGCTGCGGGACTTCGCCGAATTGTGGCCCGAGCGTTTTCACAACGTCACGAACGGCGTCACGCCGCGCCGTTTCATGCTGCTTTGCAATCCGGCGCTCGCGCGGCTAATCGACGAGACCATCGGCGCTGGCTGGGTCACTGATCTCGCGCGACTGCGCAAGCTCGAAGCCTATGCCGACGACGCCGCGTTTCAGCAGCATTGGCGTAGCGTGAAGCTGGCGAACAAGGCCGTGCTCGCCGAGCATATCCGGAGCGTCACGGGCATCGGCGTCGACACTGCCGCGCTGTTCGACGTGCAGGTCAAGCGCATCCACGAATACAAGCGGCAACATCTGAACGCGTTGCTGATCGTCACGCTGTACCGGCGCCTGCTGCGTGATCCGCAGCTCGCGCTGACACCGCGCTGTTTCGTATTCGGCGGCAAGGCGGCGCCCGGCTACGCGACGGCCAAGCTGATCATCCGTTTGATCAACGGCATCGCCGAAGTCGTGAATAACGACCCGGTGGTGAACGGGCGGCTGAAAGTCGTGTTCTATCCGGACTTCAATGTGAAGAACGCGCACTTCATCTACCCTGCCGCCGACCTGTCCGAGCAGATTTCGACGGCCGGCAAGGAAGCATCGGGCACCGGCAACATGAAGTTCATGATGAACGGCGCGTTGACGATCGGCACGCTCGACGGCGCCAACGTCGAAATCCGCGAAGAGGTCGGCGACGAAAACTTCTTCCTGTTCGGCCTGAGCGCCGACGAAGTGGAACGTATGAAGCGCGCGGGTTATCGCCCCGCGGACTATGTGAAGGACGACGCGGAACTGAGCGAAGTGCTGCAACTGATCGCCGACGGTCATTTCTCGCGAGGAGACCGCGAGATGTTCCGCCCGCTGATCGACAATCTGACGCACGCGGACCCGTTTCTCGTGCTCGCCGACTATGCCGCCTACGTGGCGCGTCAGGACGACGTGAGCGCCGCCTGGCAGGACACGCGGCGCTGGACCCGGATGTCGATCCTGAACACCGCGCGCTCGGGCAAGTTCTCTTCCGACCGCGCCATCGGCGAATACTGCGACAAGATCTGGAAGATCCGCCCGATGAGGATCACCCTTGATCAATGACCCTGAAACGGGATCGGTGCGTGCTCATGCGGTTCGCTCCGGGTCGCGGTTTCCCGTGGGCGCGTCGGCGGTGCCCGGCGGCATCAATTTCTGCATCTTCTGCCGTCACGCGACGCGCGTCGAGCTGTTGCTGTACGACGCGGCTGACAGCCCCGAGCCGTTCCAGATCATCACGCTCGCCGCCGGTTGCAACCGCACCTTCTACTACTGGCATGTGATGGTCGAAGCGCTGCCGTTCGGCACCTGCTACACGTGGCGGGTGGACGGTCCGCGCGATACGCGCGCTAGCGGCTACGCGTTCGACCCCGACCGCGAACTCCTCGACCCGTATGCCCGCGCGATTAGCGACGTGCTGTGGACGCGGCCTGCGCTCGGCCAGCCGAATCCCGACGGGCACAAAACCCACCGCGCGATCGTGACGGAACCCCTGCCCTCGTCCCCTGGGCGTATCTCGCGCGGACTCGACGACGCGATCATCTACGAGCTGCATGTCGGCGGCTTTACACGTGATCCGTCGAGCGGCGTGCAGCATCCCGGTACCTTCGCCGGCCTGATCGAAAAGATTCCGTACCTGACGCAGCTTGGCGTGACCCACGTCGAGCTGCTGCCGGTGATGGCCTTCGACGAACAGGACGTTCCGCCCGCCACGGCGGCCCTCGGCCTGAGCAACTACTGGGGTTACAGCACGCATAGCTATTACAGCCCGCATCCTCGCTACTGCCGCGATCCCGCGCGCGCGCCCCAGGAGTTTCGCGCGCTGACCGACGCCATGCACGCCGCGGGCATCGCCGTGCTGCTCGACGTCGTGTTCAACCATACGGCCGAAGCGGGCGAGACGGGCCCCGTCATCAACTTCAAGGGCCTCGTCAACGATATCTTCTACCACCTCGACGCGGCCGACCGGCGCCGCTACCGGGACTACACCGGCTGCGGCAACACGATCAATTGCAACCATCCACTGGTGACGACGTTCATCGTGCGCTGCCTCGAATACTGGGTGGAAGAACTCGGCGTCGATGGCTTCCGGTTCGATCTGGCGAGTATCTTCGCGCGCGACCAGCGCGGCGAGCTGATGGTCGATCCACCGCTGCCCTGGGCGATCGAGTCTTCGCGTGTGCTGTCGCGCGTGCCATTGATCGCGGAGGCGTGGGACGCCGCCGGCATGTATCAGGTCGGCGCCTTTCCCGGCATGGCATGGGCCGAGTGGAACGGCCGCTATCGGGACTTGATTCGCCGTTTCGTGCGCGGCGACCCGGGGCTCATCGGGGCCGTCGCGACCTGCATCGCGGGCAGCTCGGACCTCTATGCGGACGACGGCAGGCTGCCCAACAACAGCGTCAACTTCGTGACGTGCCACGACGGCTTCACGCTGATCGATCTCGTCAGCTACGAATCGAAGCACAACGAAGCCAACGGCGACGCGAATCGCGACGGCAGCTCCGACAACCTGTCGTGGAACTGTGGCGCCGAGGGCGAGACCGGCGACGCCGGGATTCTCGGTCTGCGACACCGCCAGGCGCGCAACGCGATGGCCATCCTGTTCCTGAGTCTGGGTGTGCCGATGATGCTCGCCGGCGACGAGGTGCTGCGCAGCCAGCGCGGCAACAACAACGCCTATTGTCAGGACAACACCCTCAGCTGGTTCGACTGGACACCCACTGAAGCCGGCTCGGCCATGTCGCGCTTCGTGCGCGAGCTGATCGCGCTGCGCAAGCGCCACGCAAGTTTGCGGCGGCGGTATTTCCTGACCGGCCGGCCCTCGCCGGGGCAGACTCGGCCGGATGCGGCATGGCACGGCGAGCGCCTGAACGAGCCGGGCTGGCACGATCCTGGCGCGCGGCTTCTCGCCGTCACGCTGGGCGGCGAAGCGCCTGGCGAGCCGGCACTGCACGCGGTGTTCAACATGGACGACTGCGCCCGCACGGTCCAGTTGCCCGCGCCCGACGGGCGGCACTGGCGGCGTATCGTCGATACCGCGCGCGACAGTCCGCATGACATCGTGCAAGCGGCGCAACAGGCCGCTGTCGAAAACGATCAATTTCGCGTCGAGGCACGCAGCGTCGTGGTTCTGGAAGAAGCGAGTTGAACCGACGCAAATAACCCGGGTTCTTGTCCTCGAATGTCGATGCTGTGGCGGATATGCCGTGCACAGTTTCGATTTACTGGCGGAACAATCCAGCGGCAACGATCGCGGAGGGCATCATGAGAATCAGCGTAGACGGGCCGTCCCTCGTCTTTGCGATGGTTGCGGTCGTGGCCCATGGCAACGCATTCGCGAGGTCCGAAGCCTGCCATCCCACCTCGGAAAAGCAGATTTCCGCACTGTTCGATCGCTGGAACGACTCGCTGAAAACCGGCGACCCGCAGAAGGTCGTGGCGAACTACGCGCCGAACTCGATCCTGCTGCCGACCGTCTCGAACAAGCCGCGTTTGACCGCCGACGAAAAGCTCGACTATTTCAAACACTTCCTCGAAAACAAACCGGTCGGCACGATCGACTTCCGTGACATCATGATCGAATGCAACACGGCGATCGACTCGGGGCTCTACACCTTCAAGTTCGCGGACGGCTCGGTCGTCAAGGCGCGCTATACGTTCACCTACGCGTGGAATGGGCACAAGTGGCTGATTACCAGCCATCATTCGTCGAAAATGCCGGAAGGCAATTAGCCGATGTGGTTTAGAAAAAGTCAGGCTGGGACTTGAACCTCATTCACGAATGACCTGAATACGTCCAGCCTTGACTGCCGCTTTCAATACCGTCCAGTCCGCCTCATTCTGTTGCGCCCCTCGCTATCCCGTCCTTTCCGCCCGATGCGCGGCCTCCTGCACACCTCGTACAGCCGCGGCCACGATCAAGCCGGTGAATACCACGCCGATCAGCCCGAGGCATGCGGCGTCGATCCGGCCGAACGCCGAAGTGGGCACGACATCGCCGTACCCGATGGTGAGCGCCGTGATCGCGCAGAAGTACACGGTTTCACCCAGCGGCGACGGTGTCCGGTTCGCTGTCTCGACGGGCGCGCCCCAGTAGTACATGCCAAACGTCAGCAGGACGAACAGTAGAAGCAGGCCGATCAGAATCGCTCTCAGAAACCACAGGGTTATCGCCATTTCCTTCAGGATCTCGCCGGCCCGAGGACGGACCGCGCCATCGCCTGTCGCATTTCCCATTGCACGCTCCTGTTGCGATCATCGGGTCGGCTTTGCAGCATGCCGCCCCGGCTCACTCCGCACGGCGGTGCTGCTCGAAAAGCAGAAGCATCAAATACGCATAGGCCGTTACGGCCAGAAAGAGCCCCATTCGCACGGCAAACGCGGTGTAGACATCCTTGCCCGCCACGCTGTCCTGCACCGATTGCCCGAGCAGAATGATCATCGTCACGAGACTGTTCAGCCAGAAGCCCGGCGAACAACGCGTGGGTTGCAGGCCGTACAGCTTGCGTCCCACCAGCAGGCCGAACAACAGCATCCACAGAAAGAACATCCACAAATGCACGAACAGCCTCAGCGCAAACCAGAACGCGATGGCGAGCAGACCGCCGAGCAGCGTCGAGCCGATCAGATCGCGTGCGGCGCCGCGGGCCGAGGTCGTGCAGGTTTGTCTGCCGAGGCTGACGGACTTCATGATGATCGGCATGTAGTTCGCCGGGTCGGTCATCGCGAGCAGATAGGCCGGCATGACGACGAGCGCGGCACGCAGCGCGATATAGGCCGCCTCGTCTTCCGCCATCGCTGCCGCGGCGGGCTGTTCTCGCGCGCCCATGCTTTCAGGAAACAATCTGTGCGCCAGCGTCGACGCCAGCACGGCAAGCAGAAGTCCCTTCGCCAGCGCGCCGACGACCGTCAGGGCCAGTTCGAAGTCGGCCGTGCCCGCGGCGGAAATCATCGTCAGTCCCGCGACCAGAAAAGTCGCGACGAGATTGTTGCCGCCACGCAGCCCGTAACGAAACGCGAAGAACAGCATGAGGCCGACGATCATGATGCCGGCCAACGCATAGTGACGAAGCAATGGAACGAGGAGCAGGCCGCTGCCGGTGGTCGACGCCACGACCAGCGAAAGAATCACGCCGGCCTTCAACGATAGCGGGCGATTCTGCGTGGCCAGCAGAAAAACCGTGAATACCGGCGCGACGACGGGTATCGGGAAATCGAGTCCAAAGCTGACGGCAAGCGCGATCGCCGTTCCGATGGCCACACGTATCGCGCGATAACCGAGGCGCTGGGTCACGGGCTGCATGGGCTGCATGGGCTTCTCAATAGACGTAGGAGAGCCAGCTCATCAGCCGGATGAACGCGTGTCCCAGCGGATTGAGCGGATTGCCCTGGGTCGGAAACGCCATCACTTCGGCCTGCCCGCCCACCCGCAGATCGCGCAGACGCGCGCGCTCGCTGTCGTCGAATTCGACGATTACCGGGAAACGCTGCGCGGGACGCAGCCAGTCGCGGCTATTCTGCACGGTGGGCAGGCTGCCCGCCGGCGTGCTCTGCCCCACGCTCACGCCATAGCCGACACTGCGAACCCGCCCGCCGAACACTTCGCCGGGCAGCACGTCCAATGCGATCTCGACGCGCGTGCCGGGTTTGAGATGGCCCAGATTGTTCTCCGTCATGTCGGCGCTGACCCACACGTCGCGGATCGCAATCAGCGTCATGACCGGATTGCCCGCCGCGGCGAACTGACCGACTTCCGTGCGCAGATCCGTCACGACGCCGCTCGAGCGGGCTCTGATCCGCGCGTTGGCGAGATCGAGTTCGGCCTTCTCCAGCGCGCCAGCGGCGCTGCGCAATTGCGCATTCTCCGCCTCGCTTCCGCCCTGCTGCTCCCGCGCCCGCTCGACTTCGGCACGGGCCCCGTCGACCTGGCTCAGCGCCTGTTGATGCGTCGCCCGCGCGACCTCGAGGCGTCGCAGGGAGACGGTGCCCTCGTCTTCACGATAGAGCCGCTCGAGACGGTCGCTGTCCTGGCGCGCCTTGACCTCGTTCGCGATGGCGGCCCGCAACGCCGCGAGTGCCGACTCGATGCCGGCCGTGCTGGCACCGACCTGCCGGCGCGTGGACTCCAGATCGGCGCGCGCGCGGTCAGCGGCAATGCGGTAGGGCTCGCTATCGACTTCGAACAGCACGTCCCCCGCGTTGACATCCTGGTTGTTATGGACGAACACCCGCGTCACGCGTCCCGACACCTCGGCGGCAACGGGCACGACATAGGCCTGAATCCGCGCCTGCTGCGTATACGGCGTGAAACGGTCGGCGAGCAGATACCAGATCAGGCTCAGCACGATCAGACAGACGACCCATTTGACCGCCCTGCCCGAAGGGTCGGCGGCAGGCGTCGACGACTTCGGCGGGGCGGCGGTTCGAGGCTCGCGGGTATCCTGGGTATCGCTCATCGTGACGCCCCTTCGGCTTGCCCCGGCGTACCGGAAGACGGCGCCGTTTGGTCGAGCAGGTCGCCCCAATCGGTGCGTTGCCGCATCTGCGCGCGCGTCGCCGCGTCGACGAGCGGCTGTTCGGTTTCCCAGCCGCCTCCGAGCGCCTTGTAAAGCGCGATCACACTGCCGAGCGCATTGCTGCGATTGACCACGTACGCGTCCTGCTGCGCGAACAGCGCGCGCTGCGCATCGAGGACCCGCTGGAAGTCCGAATACCCTTCCCGATAGATCGTATTGGCGAGCGTCAGCGAGCGCCGCGCCGCGCCCTGCGCATCATTCAGAATGGTGTCGCGCTGCAAGGCGGCGAGCAGCGCCGTCGCGGCGTCGTCGGCCTCGCGCGCCGCCTCGCGCACCGTGTTCTGATAAGCGACCGTCAACTCTTGCAGCCGTGCGTCCTGGACGCGCACGTTGTTCGTGATCCTGCCGTAATCGAACACGTTCCACGTCACGCTCGGGCCCGCGGCAAAGAGCAGTGTGCTCGGTGCGCCCGCGAGCGAACTGGCGGTCCACGTCAGCGTGCCGAGCAACGATACCGACGGGTACAGATCCGCTTGTGCCACGCCGATGAGCGCCGACTGCGAAGCCATCTGATACTCGGCCGCGCGAACGTCAGGGCGGCGCAACAGCAGATCGGCCGGCACGTCCTGCAGCACCGCATGATCCACCAGCGGCACCACGCCTTCCTTGCCCGACTGCACGTCGAGTTCCGGCAGCGGACCCGGCGCTCGCCCGATCAGCACCGCCAGCGCATGACGCGCAAGCACGATCTGGCTTTCGAGATCGGGGATGCTGCTCAGCGTCCCAAGGTACTGCGTCTTCGCCTGCTGGAAGTCGAGTTCGTCGGATTCGCCAGCCTTGAAGAGCTTTTGAGCGATGTCGTAGCTGCGTTTTTGCAACTGGGCGTTCTCGCGAGCGATGCGTAGCCGCGCCTGCGCGACCCGCAGCGTGAAATACGTATCCGCGACCTGCGCGTGCAACAGAACCAGCGCATCGTCGCGGTTGGCTTGCGCGGCGAAGAACCCGGCGTCGGCCGATTCGATCGCGCGGCTGAAACGTCCCCAGAAATCGAGTTCCCAGCCGATGCTGAAGCCCGCGCCGTACTGCACGAAGGCGCCCGAGCGCGGATTGGAACCATCCGAGCGCTTGCGCGCCGAAGCCAGTACATCGGCACTTGCCTGCTGCACCTGCGGATAGCGTCCCGCGAGCGCGATGCCGAGCTGTGCGCGCGCCTCGAGCACGCGCAGTCCGGCGATCTTCAGGTCGCCGTTGTTCGCGTCGGCTTCGGCGATCAGACGTTCGAGATTCCTATCGTCGAAGATCAGCCACCACTGGCGCACATCGGGCTGTGCACCCTGTTGCGTGACCCGCGTGATCGATTCGCTACTCCAGTGCTCGCTCCACGCTTCATGCTGCGGCTTGAAGTCCGGGCCCACCCGCATGCATCCGCTCAGGCCAACCGCCGCCCCGAAAAGCACTGCGATCCCGTACGGACGCATCAACGGTGACACGGAGCCATCCTCGAGCTTCAGGTCTGCTTCTGTTCGTGGGTCTGCGTGGGTTGCGTGGGTTGTTTGGGTTGAGGCTGGTCTCGGACCCAGCGCCAGAACAGCTGATAACCGACGGCCAGCATCACGGGCCCAACGAATAGCCCGATGACGCCTCCCGTCACCATGCCGCCGAGCGCTCCGATCAGCACGACGGGCATCGGCACCGCGACGCCACGGCCCAGCATCAGTGGCTTGAGCACGTTGTCGGCGAGGCCCGCGACGAACACGTAAACCGAGAAGATGATGTTTGCGGTGTTCACGCCGTCCGTGACGATCACGAAGGCGATCACTGGAATGGTGATCAGCGTGGCCGGCAATTGCATGATGCCGAGCAGCAGCACGGCCAGCGCGAGCAACCCCGCGCCGGGTATCCCCTTCACGACGAAGCCGATGCCGATCAGCAGCATCTGGATAAACGCGATGCCCACTACCCCCTGGGCCACCGCGCGAATCGTCGCCGTGCACAAGTCGGCGATCTGAGCGCCGTTCTCGGGGCCCGAGATGCGCGAGGCGATCTGCACCGCGCTGTGATAGCCCTTCTCACCGTGGGCCATCAGGATTCCTGCGACGATCAGCGCGACGAAAAATATCACCAGGCCGGCACCGAGACCCGTCACCGTTGCAAGCACAGCGAGCCCGGCCTCCTTCAGCTGCGGGGCGAATTTATGCGCAAGACCGGTCAGGTCCGTCGATGCCTGTTGCCAGAAGTCGTACACACGCTGGCCGACCAGCGGCCAACTCGCCACCGACTCCGCGGGAGGCGGAATCCGGAAGGTACCGCTCCTGGCAATGGCGATCGATTTCTCGACCGAATCGGCTACCGCGAGACCCAGCGCATACGTTGGCACCAGAATCACGACAAGCGCGACAAGGACGATCAGCGTGGCGATCAGGCCATCCTTGCCGCCGAGCATGGAGCGAAGCAGGACCTGCAGTGGATAGAGCGTGATCGCAAGAATCACCGACCAGGCCATCAGGTTAAGAAACGGCGCGAAGATCCGAAAACAGAATACGGCCAGGACCGCGACGAGTCCGGCGCGGATCAGGACGTCGAGCATCTCTCGGGACGGAGTCCGTTGGGGAATCGGTGTGAGCAGCATAAGTTGTTCTCCCGCCAGGTCGCGTCGCGGTTCGGCGGCGACACCGTGATAGGCCTGCAATCGCGAAAACTCAAACCCACTGGAACGTTCCTGACGCCAATACCAAGGCCTGCCTGCAATTCCGGCATCTTAGGAAGAGAATCGCGCCGGCTTTGTCGTCGACAGAACGCGGCGTTTCACTACTATTGAACCCGCGCCTGAAATATTCAATTGGACTTTGGTCTCATAGACCTCGAGCCGTCCGGAGCTCAGCCCGCCGCCGACGATCATGGAGAAAACCGTGAGATTGATGGCCATCGTCGCCCTTCTTCTGGCCATGACGCCTGGCGCGCCTGCCCTCGCCGCCGGGGTCGGCTTTCAGAAGGTCGACATACCGAATGGCGCCGAGCCGCCGCTCACTGCCGGAATCTGGTATCCCACCGATGCGCCGGCCACGCCGCACGCCCTGGGCGACGTCACCCAGACCGTCGCGGCCGACGCGCCGATCGCAGGCCATCACCTGCCGCTGATCGTGCTGTCGCACGGCGGCGGCGGCTGGTACGGCGCCCATTACGACACGGCTCTCGCGCTGGCTCGCGCGGGCTTCGTCGCGGCGGCGGTCAGTCACGCCGGCGACACTTTCGATGACCAGAGCCGCGTGCTGCAACTCTGGCGCCGGCCCGCACAGCTTCATCGGCTGGTGGACTACATGCTCGACGACTGGCGTGGGCGCGAGCGGCTCGATGCGAACCGCGTCGGCGCATTCGGCTTTTCCAACGGTGGCTTCACCGTGCTCGTGGCCGCGGGCGGCGTCCCGGATCTTTCGAAAATCGCCCCGTTTTGCGAAGTTCACCCGGATCATGACCTCTGCGAAGCGTTGCGGCATGCGGGCGTCGACGTTCGTTTCGGCGCGAATGTTCCCACCGGCGTATGGGTCCACGATGCGCGCATCAAGGCCGTCGTCATCGCGGCGCCTTCGTTCGGCTTCGCGTTCGGCCGCGCGGGCTTGAGCGGCGTGCGCGTCCCGGTCCAGCTGTGGAGCGCCGCCGACGATCGTCATCAGCCGCATCCCTGGTACGACGAGCCGGTGCGGGACGACCTGCCCCGCGCTCCCGACTATCGCGTGGTGGCCAACGCCGGCCATTACGACTTTCTGCCACCTTGCGATGCGCGTCTTGCGCGGCTGCGCCCGGAGATCTGCGACAGCGCGCCGGGCTTCGATCGGGCGGCGTTCCATCAGCGATTCAACGCCGCTGTGGTGCGATCTTTCGAGTCGATGTTGCGATAGGAAAGAGACTCACCCGAATTCGTCGTGTTGCGGCAATGGGTCAGTGATCGAATACCACGGTGCCTTTGAACCCACGAAAATGTGGGCAGTGGGAGACATGGCGGGCGAGTCCGTGAGTGTTCCCAGCGTGACGTGAACGTACTGCCCCTGACGAACCACTGAGAACATCAGGCTTCCACATATTTTGCAGCGCACATCATGCGACGCTCGTTCATCGCCGAAAATCAACAGGCTGTCTTCGCCCCGAGTGATGCGCAGCTTGTCGCGCTCGATTCCCGCGAAGGGTTTGAACGCCGAGCCGGTCGCGCGCCGGCAGCTTGAACAGTGGCAGTTCAACGCATAGACGAATTCGTCCTTCACCGAGTAATGGACGGCACCGCAAAGGCATCGGCCGGCAAGCAATGGTTTCATGGCTGCTTTTAAACAGAAGGTACGTCGCAAATTGGAAAGTCACGCAGCCGTGATTATTCGCGAGCCGACGCGCGATGTCGAACCGCCAGAGCGCTAGCGCCTGAAAATTACCTGCGCCGTGCCGACCTCGATCGGAGAGGAGGTGTGCTGGTGGACAATTTTCCATCCGTCGGCCTGCTGCCTCAGCGTCATGGTCAGGCGATTGTCCATCGAGCGCAGTTCCGATCCGTCGGCGTCGACGGCTTTATATGTCGCGAAGGCGTGAACGACGGCGAGGTCCGCGGCGACGATCGTTCGCGCCTCGCTGAAATCGACTATCACACGTTCCGTACCCAGCGAACCGAACCAGCCCTCCACCATGGCGCGCCACGATGCGATGCCGTTGTACGACCATGTCCCCCACATGTCGAAGACCACCGCATCGCGGTCGTATAGCGCAACGAACGCGTCCACGTCTTTTGCCAATACCGCGGCTTTGTAGCCTTCCAGGACTTGCAGGATCGGATTGTCGAGTCGGTTCACAGTGTGCTCCCAGGTCGGATGACGATGGCGGCCAGACTTGGCGCAAAACGGCAGATCCAAGGTTCCTGACCAATTGTCTTACCAGGTAACGACGATCGACGCACCATCGGATCGACATCCCCCCGAAAAAACCTTCAACACGATATTGCGTCGCATTGACCAGATCCCCGCCCGCTGCGCGGATCACTGGGCGATCTGCTGACGTTGATACTCGTCGTGCTTCATTTGCATATAGTCGGCGCGGCTGACCTCGTGCAATTGCCGCGGATACTGCTCGGTCGCATCGAACCAGTCAGCGAGGCGTTTGTCGAGGCGGGCGTTGGGCGGGCTGGAAAGCGCGCCAAGATAGGCATCGATGGCGAGGTAGTAGCGCATCGTATTGCGTTCGACCAGGCCGCGCACGCCGCCGATGTATTGCGGCTCGCTCGTCGACGAATCGGGCGTAGCGGAAAAGCCGACCTTGTCGCTGCCGATCGTCGCCAGGTAGGTTTTCATGGCAATCCGTCCCGCCGTGCCATATCCGTACGCGTAGGTCAGGTGAATAAAGGTGCGGTTATCGCCCACCGGTATCGCTTCCAGCACGATACGGTAGTCTTTCGTGCTCAGCGGACCCGTGGCGGCAGTGAGCTCGACGCGAAAATAATCAGGGGTGCTCGCTACCGCACGAAAGTCGAATTTCACGCGGTACGACGACGAAAGCGATTCCCTGGTTTTCTTGCCGATGTTCACGGTGAGGATCGTACCGCTGTCGCTGGTCGACGCGTGGCAGTATTTGGTGTTCAGATGCAGGATCAGCACGTCGCACCAGTTGGCCGGGCCCTGAGTCGGGTCGTTGAGCGCGCCGCTGACCACCGCGAAAGGATAGTTGAGCAGCCCGTAAATATCGCCCTTGAGCGCCGACGGCAACTCCTGCGATTCGAGGTACAGCGGTCGCTGAAACTGGTTGTGCGCGAGTTGCTGCGTCAGACTTTGATATTTCGCGTGCAGGCGAGCCGCGCCGTCGTCCGCTTGCGCGACGACGCTCTGGCATAAGAAACAGAACACCGTCGTGATCAGGACAATCCACCACGGTCGCGTCCGCCGATTACCCGCCAGGTATGTGGCAAGCCCGCTCATGGCCCTCCTCCTACTTTGGCTCAGGTCGTGGCGCAACGCAGGCGGATCCGATCCTGGCGCCCTCGTGGTTCCCGCATATCGGCGACGTCACACGGCCATGCGCAAATACAGGCCGCGGAAGCCGGACCCTCATCGCTCGCCCGGCTCCCATTCCGGGCTGTAACCTCCAAGCGCCGGGTGATACATCTCATCGCCGGAGTGCTGAGTGAACTCAACGTTGAGTCGGTCCTCGCGCAAGCCAAGAATGTCGATGCACAGCGCGCAAAGCGCTTTGGCCACCTCCATGCGCGACTCGGGCGGCCGCCCCCTTCTGATATCGAGCATCATCAACGCGACGGGCACCGGTTCTCCGCTCTCCTGCGCAATGCGCCAGACGCTACCGGGACCGAGTTCGCGTATGGCTACGCTGATTCGCCTGACGTCCACCGACATCATCCGAGCATAGGTTTCACTCATTTTCGCCGCGAGCAGTCTTTTACTCTCGACAGAGTAGTGGTCGTTTACATCAAGCTGTAGATAAGGCATTGCGTCGATCTCCGGGGAAAGCGTTTCGCACGCGCCAACTATATGCCGAAAAGCAGTTGCCTACGGTCGTGAACCCGCCCAATGCCAACGGCGGGATCTTCAAGCCGAACCGGATGTGGGTGATTGCTTCCCGAGTGACCTGAGCGCCGAAAAGATCGAGCAGATACCTTCGCACCGACCGGCTTCGAACGCCTGGCCGGGCGACAGCCACTGACGACGGCAATCATCGACCCGTGGCATCGGGCTTCCGGACAATGTATCGGAAGCCCGCGTCAGGTCTCAGACAGTCGGAGTGGGATTGCCTGCGCATACCGCGCAGACCGATGCGGTGAAAATCGTCAACGCATCTGCCCGTCAATTTGCTTGCGCAGACGATTTTCCTCGTCTTGAAGCTCGGGCGTAAAAGCTTCGCCAAAGTCCGCAGGCTCAAAGAACGGGCGAATCTCGATCTCTGAATCACTGACCATCGGATTCGGGCAGCGCTTTACCCATTCGATCGCTTCGTCCATCGATTGAACCTGCCAGAGCCAGTACCCGGCGATCAGTTCCTTGGTTTCCGCAAACGGGCCGTCAATGACGGTGCGGTCCTTCCCTGAGAACCTCACGCGAGCGCCGGCCGAACTCGGCTTCAACCCGTCGCCGCCCTGCATGATGCCGGCCTTGACCAGTTGCTCGTTGTACTGCCCCATCGCCGTGAGGAGTTCCGTACTCGGCATTTGCCCGGCTTCCGATTCGGGGGTTGCCTTGATCATGACCATAACGCGCATTTGGGTTTTCCCTTTGAAGACGAAAGTGTCTGGAGGCAACGGCGCCTCCAGTGACTACGACGAATGATCATAGGAGAAATCGACACGCGCAAGACACGATTGCGCGATTTTTCAGAACGTTTCTCGATGAGCGTAACGGCGTCTGGCTGCCGTGAGCATTGACAGAACTCCCCGATCCGCCACGAGGTGGTCACGGCACCGCGACCGCGTTGTGCACCGACTTTTCGCCTGCATCGGCGGGCCATTGTGCGCGGATCTTCGTCACGACCAGGTCCGGAAGCGGTATGTAATCCAGCGCGTTGACCGTCGGCCCACCATGACTCAACGCCCATTCGAAAAACTTCAAGGTGGCTTCGTCGTGGCCCGGCTTGATCGGCGTCGCGGGAAGCAACACATAAGTCGCGCCCATGATCGGCCAGGCATCCTTGCCCGGCTGGTTGGTCAGCGCTTGCGAGAGAGAACCCGACCAGTCGGCGCTCGCCGCGGCTGCCCTGAAGGTCGCGGCGCTGGGCTGAACGACATTACCCGCCGCATTGGTCATGGCAACGTACTTCAAGCGGTTCTGTTTCGTGAAATCCCATGCGACATAGCCGATTGCGCCGGGCAGATAACCGACGTACGTGGCAATGCCCTCGTTGCCTTTGCCGCCGATGCCGAGCGGCCATCGCACGCTAGTGCCTTCGCCTACCCTGCGCTTCCATTCGGGACTGACCTGCGCGAGGTAGTGAGTCCAGATCAGCGTCGTGCCCGAGCCATCCTGGCGACGCACCACGGCAATCGGGTAGTTAGGCATCTTGATCTTTGGGTTCAACCGCACGATTGCCGGGTCGTCCCAGAACTGAATCTTGCCGAGAAAGATGTCGGCGACGACCGGCCCCGTCAACATCACCTCGCCGGCTTTGAGCCCCGGAAGGTTCACGACGGGTACCACGCCGCCGATTACGATTGGAAATTGCCGCAAGCCGTTGCGGGTCAGTTGATCGTCGGTCAGTGGCGCGTCCGAGCCCGCAAAGTCGACTTCCCGGGCGATGACCTGCTTGAGCCCATCGGACGAACCCGTGCCCTGATAGATCACCCTGCTGCCACCCGACTTCTGGTAGTCGGCGGCCCATCGGGTGTAGAGGGGAGCGGCGAACGTGCTGCCGGCTCCCTTGATGTCGGCGGCGTAGGCCGCGGCTGCGCATGAACAGCAGATCAGACCAGCCATGATGGCGTCGAATGTTCTCACGAATGTCTCCCGTCGGTTCTTGTTCCGGGACATCGCTGATCCAGACCTGCCACTGCGTGAACTCGTTGGAGGGCGACCGTGCCGGTGATTCAATGTGCAGTTTTCATCGGGTGTGTCAGGTCTCCTGCATGACGCGCCATACGACACATTAAAGAACGGTGACAGACCGAATTCCAGTTGAATCGTGCTATCGAACGCGCCGTGCCCGGCGGCCTCTTCCCCAATTGCAGGCATCCGGTTTCCGGGTAGGCGACACACATCAGACATCCCCTTCACGTCTCGTCCCACGGCGGCACGCCCGAGAACGCGTTGACCAGGAAATCGATTGCCGCACGAACTTTTGCGCTCACGTGGCGACGGCTCGGATACAGCGCGAGCACATCGATATCCGGCAAACGGTATTCAGGCAATACCTGGACGAGCCGGCCTGCGCGTAGGTCCTCGCCGATCAGAAACGTCGGCTGCCAGATCACGCCGTGCCCCGCGAGCGCCGCCGCGCGCGCGGTGTCGCCGTTATTGGTGTGCATGTGGCAGTCGACCTCGACAGCATGCGTTTTGCCGTCTTTGTCCATCAGTTGCCACTCGTCCGCCGTGGCGGCATACGTATAGCCGATACATCGATGTCCGAGCAGGTCCGTCGGCGTTTCAGGATGTCCCCAACGCTTCAGATAGTCGGGAGATGCACACAGGATGTTTGTCGACGTCGCCAGTTTGCGCGCCGCGTGATCGACCGTGCCGGCGCGCGAGATGCGGATGGCGAGATCGAAGCCCTCCTCGACGATATCGACGACGCGATCTATCAGCGTGATGTCGAGTTCGACGTCGGGATATTGCTGCATGAACCGTGGCCACAGCGGCGCGAGATGCAGGATGCCGAAGCTGACCGGTGCATTGATACGCAGCCGTCCACGCGGTTCGATCGACGTTGTCGACACGAGCCCTTCCGTTTCCGCAACGTCTTCGAGGATTGCCTTGCATCGCGAATAAAGCGTTTCACCGGCCTCGGTAACAGACAATCTGCGTGAGGTGCGATTCAGAAGCCGCGCACCGAGATGCGCCTCCAGTTCATTCACGTAGCGGGTCACGTTCGCGGGCGAGGTTTCGAGCGCATCGGCCGCGCGCGCAAAGCTGCCCCGGTCGACTACGGTGACGAAGATCTCAAACGCGCGCAGCCGGTCCATATGGCACTCCTGTCATTCATAAAAGCTGAATGATATCGCCATATTTTTGATCTTTTTGTCTCAAGAACGGAATCTTATAGTACGTCTCAACGAGCCGACGCATTGGGCATCGGCCGATGATCAAACCGGAGATTCAACATGCAACGCTTGACAGGAAAAGTCGCTATCGTCACTGGCGCCAGCGCGGGCATTGGTCGCGCCGCCGCCAGGCTGTTCGCCGCGGAAGGCGCGAAAGTTGTCGTGGCCGCACGCCGCGAAGCTGAGCTCGAGGCGCTGGTGAGCGAGATCGCTCGCGACGGCGGCACGGCTGTCTCGCTGGCAGGGGACGTGCAATCCGAAGAATTCGCGAAAGCGCTGGTCGAACTCGCCGTCAGCCGCTTCGGCCGCCTCGACATCGCCTACAACAACGCGGGGACGCTCGGTGAAATGGGACCGTCCACAGGCGTATCGGAAGCGGGCTGGTCAGCGACGCTGGCCACCAACCTGACGAGCGCGTTTGTCGGCGCCAAGCATCAGATTCCTGAAATGATCAAGCAAGGCGGTGGGTCGATCATCTTCACGTCGACGTTCGTCGGCTACTCGTTCGCCTTCCCCGGGACCGCCGCCTATGCCGCGAGCAAAGCCGGGCTGATCGGACTGACGCAAGCGCTCGCGGCTGAATACGGCCCGCAAGGCGTGCGCGTCAACGCGATCCTCCCGGGCGCGGTGGACACGCAGATGTATCGCGGTATGAACGATACGGCCGAATCGCAGACGTTCGTGACCGGGCTGCACGCGCTCAAGCGGGTCGCAAAGCCGGAAGAGATTGCCCGCTCGGCGCTCTACCTTGCTTCCGACGATTCGTCCTTCGTGACGGGTACCGCTTCGTTGGTGGACGGTGGGGCTTCGATTACGCGCACCTGAGCTTCCTTGACGACGGCACCCGCGGGAACGCGGATGTTCGACGACGACCCGCGAAGGGCTGCTTGACCCACGCTTCGATGATGTCGGCTCGTGTCCGGAGGTACGCATCTCGGATGCGCGGCCGACATCGGAGCGTTCGGGCGCGAGCGTCGACCGGCGTCGGCTGATGGACGAACCCCCTACCATGAAAAATAAACGACCACTGTACGGTTCCTCACCTAACCTTTGATGAGCTGAACCGCGAAAAGCGAAGCGCGAGTCAGCCGGAGTAACCAACAAGGAGGCGGGCCATCATGAAGACGTTAGTCCACACAGCTTGCGCGGTCGCGGTCATGGCTGTGTCAGTTGCATCGCTGGCGCAGTCGGACGGGGCGCTGACGCACGCGCAAGTGCAGGCAGAAATCGCTCAGCTCGAGCAAGCCGGCTTCAATCCGGCCAATGCGAATACCGTCGACTTTCCTGCCAACATGCCGACCACCAACGCCACTGCCGCAGGCCAGAGCAGCGGCTACGGCCCCGCGACCAGCGGTACGCAGCAGATGGGTAATCCGGCCAGCACGAGTGGGATGAAGCCGGTGTTCTTTGGCGGATCGTAAGCCTGCCCGTCTGACCAGTTCGCCGCTGCAGAGCATGCCCTCCCCGCCGGGGACGGCGTGGAGTGTCGTGCTATGCGCGCTTGCAGAGTGGTTTCGGCCGCCGCCTGAATGCCCGAAGCCGTCATGACGACGATTTCGGACGCACCCGATCGAGCGCCATATTGCATGGCGCCTGTTGAATTGCCAGCGTTCATTCGCTGAGCGCCTGGGCGCGAACAGCTAACACCTCGTCAGCGTTTCTTAACGTCGATGGTCAGGATTTCGTATCCGGGGTCGGCGTGCTCGTTCGCGACTTTATTCGCTTCCTCATACGAGCGAAAGGACGTGGCTTCCTTGATCTCCGGTGCCATGCCGATATCGCCGTCCTCTGCGGTGCAGAGGAACTTTTCGCCGGTCTTTACGACGTAGACGGTCGTCATATCTCCCTCCATGGCTTGCAGGGGAACTTCCAGTCTAGCAGGCTGGTAGGGTTGCACACGGTTCGCTGAGGCGATGGGCTGGAAAAGGAAGCGAGGAAAAGTCGCGTTGCCGGGCATCGCGGCAACACGTGACGATAGCGACCGTCGTGCGTTCAAGAACCAGGCGATTCTGCTTTGCCTGGTCCGATCGCTGCTTTCGCTCAGGGCGTCAATGCGCGATCGACCGCCGCACATTGCGGGCGATCCACGCCGCAAGACCGGAACGGCCCGCGATCGACAGCGTGCGGCGCGGCCCCAGCACGATGCCGCCGATCACCAGCGCGAGAAGCAGCGCAACATGCGGCGCCTCGGCGAGCGACGCGAGCACATTGCCGGCGGAAGACCGCGAGGCTGCCCGCACCGCCGGCAACGCGGCAGTCTGGTTCGCCGCGACCAATGCGGCTCGCGATGCCTCCATGCGTTCCAGAATGGTGACCCGGGCAAGCTCATTTGCGTGATGTGGCTGACTCATTTGAGCGACTCCCTGAGAGCGTCGAGATCGGAGTGAATCTCGGCCTTGAGCACGTGAAGCGATTGCGCCGGTTTCTGCGCCCGCAAGAAGAGCAAGGACACGATGCACACGAGCAGCCACGCGGCGGCCACGCCCCAGACCACCGCAAGGAAGTAAGGCGTCTGCCACGCGGTGGCGATGATCGCGATGCAAATGAAGGACAGCGTGAACAGGCCCGCGACTGCCAACGCCATGAGTGCGCTCAACTCGCGCACCAGACGCTTTCGCGTCTCCTCGACTTCCAGCGCGAACAGTTCGCTATAGTCGGTGACGCGTTCGACGCAGAATCGCCCGACGTTGCGCCACCTCGTGACCTTCGCATGGATCGACATTCCGTCCTCCTTACGATTCATTTGCGGCGGCCGCCATCAGCAAAGACTTCGCCTCTCGGCCGACAGAGCGAAGCGACGCCAGTGCTGAACGCAGCGCAAGAGCCGGGCCCGCGCTGAGCGATCGCACGCCGCGTGCCCGTTCATGGACGGATGCCGGCACGCGTTCGCCCTGTCGGCACAGCGCTTGCTCGAATCAGGCAGATCATTCGCTCGCCGAGGACAGCATGACCCCGCTCCCCCCAACCGATCACACTGACCGCAGCGCCGACGCAAGCATCGGCGAGACCGGCTCCGATATGGCTAGCGCGGACGGACGCGCGATGCCGGCCGCACGCGCCGAGCGCGGCTCCCACCACGCGATGTATGACGCGCACCGCGGCGCGCTGATCACGGTGACCGCGCATCGGAACTCGCGAGGCGCCTGGATCGCCGACGTGTCGATTTCCCGCGAGGGCCGGCCGCTGGAGATACCCGCCAATCTGGCCAACGTGGAGCCCGTGACGCCGGAATGGCTCACCGAGGCGGAAGCGTTGCGCGCCGGCGTCGAACAGGGCCGCTATCTGATCGACCGGACGTTGGGCGGCGGCTCCGCACCTCTGTCGGCGTCGCTGGGGCCGGTGCGCTGACGCGGGCGTCGCAATACGCGCACGTCGCGATACGCGCATGTCGCAATACGCGCATGTCGCAAATGTCGTGATTGCAGGTTCGACGGATTGCCCGGGTCGAGATTGTCTTTCTGATCGCCGAGGCGTTAGAACCGTGCCCGCCCCGGCGACCCGGTGCAAACGCGTTACTCGTCGCTATCGAGCCCGCCCGGCAGCGGCCCGATCGTCATGCCCGCGCCCGACCCTGTGCGGGTTCCGGGGGGATAGGCATCGGTTGCTGTCTCGGGCGGAACGTCCGCGACGCAGCGGCTCGCGTCGCCGTCGCGCAGACATTGCACGAAACGGTCCGCCTCCTCTGGCGAACGAAATCCGTAGATCTTGCTGGCAACCTGCACCTGTGTGTCCGACAGTCGCTTCGACGGCGTTTCCATCACCACTCCTTTTTGCTGGACGATCTATCGCTACGAGCAACGCGCGCGCCACCTCCAATGCAATCGCGCCGCGACTGCGGCACAGCGCTTGCGTTGGCCCCAGGCAGACCTGGCAGGCCTAGCGCGCCGCGCTCAACCGTCTTGCGTCGGCGATGCCGACGGCGGCCCGCAAGTCGTCCGGATGAACCATCAATTCGCGGACCTCGCGCAGCGTCGCGTACTGGTCGACCACCGTCCGCCATCTCGGCGATTCGAGCAACTGATGCCACACCGGTTCCAGCACCGCGCAATCGGCATCGCGGCCATCCGCCAGTGCGGCCGCGAAATCGAGGCTGGCGTGCGCCGACAGCAGCTGCATCCGGCTCGCAGGGCCCAGCACGCGCGGCGCCGCTTCGACGGGTGCGTCGCAGCAATAGAGCACGGTCCTGCGAAGACCGGCCCTGTCGCTCGTCAGCGCGGCGAGCGACGCGCCGCTCAAACCCACCGTCCCCTGCTGCGTCCGAAACGGGTAGACGGTGTGCGGGTCCGCATGCGCAAGCAGCGTCAGTCCACGCACGAGCCGCGGCAGATCGGTGGTGGCCGCATCGACCGATGCCTTCGCTTCGACGAGCAGGCAGACGTCCCACGCCGCCGCGTCGGCCGGGGGTTGTGCCTGGCGCAGCAGCACCACGTCCCATTCGGTTTTCGCGCGCTCGTGGCTCGCGGGTATCGCGGCCGGCACGCGCATCGAGTTCACCACACGGTAAGAGGCGAGCGCACCCTGCGCATCATTGAGGCGCCGCGCGAGCGCGTCGAGCGCGTCGGCGGCCGATGCCTCGACCGCGGCGCCGCGCTGCTTCGAACTCAAGCCTCGTGCCACGGCAGTCGAGCTTCCCGGGCGCGGTCCCTGGCGATCCCACAGCGTCTGGTACTGACGCACGCGCTCGTCGGACGCGAGCGCGTAAAGACGGCGCAAGCGCTGCAAAGCGGCACTCTCCAGCAATTGCGCGAGGCCGCGTTGCAGCGCCGCGTCGTGCGCGATTTGCGGCGTATCGATGCAAGCTTGCACGGCTTCGGCCAGCTCGGGCCACGCTTCGGCGAACGCCAGCGCGTGCAGACGCGCCAGCGCGTCGCGTTGCAGGCCGGGTAGCAGCCGCTGCTGTTTGGCCGGATGTGCGATCGCATTGACGGCCGCGTAGATCAGCCGGCGATCGACGCTCGCGTGCGCGGCCAGCGACGCGTACTCGCGCACCACCGTGCTGCGATGCCGTAGCAGCATCGCCTGAAACACCGGGTCGCCGGCTTCCTCGCGCATCGCCTCCCGAATCATGCGCGCGAGCGCCTCGACGAAGAAGCGCTGGTTCGCCGCATCCGGCGCTTCGCCACGCGCGCTCGCCTCGCGAGCCTGCTCGATCGCGAGCGCGAGCACGGTGGCGGGTCTCGCTTGCTGCGTCGGCGCGCAGACGGCCGCGAGCGCCGGCAGGCGATAGCGACGCGCGACAGCGTCGAGCATCTCGTCGAGCAACGAAGGCGGTGGCGTCAAGGACATAGCGATATGTCGATCAGTTGGCGAAATAACTGTACATGAAGGTTCGATGCGGCGCGCGGACCGGTACGGGCCGCCCCGTCAAAACGCCATTGCCATAAACTTCATAAAAAATGGGCGTAGGGAAATCCCGATAAACATTACGAAATACCAACATGATTCGAACCGGCAATTACATTTTTCCGACATTAAACATGCATGACGAATTCAGCACGAAAATTGCGCTCCGGATTAACACGGAGAAAACCGGCTTCAATCACGCAGACGCTTAATGCTCGGCGTACACTCGCCGGGAAGCGCTTGTCATAAGGCGCAAAGGCTACGGTGCCGTCCGCGATCAAACGCGGTTTTGTGGAGACTCAGGAGAACGATCAATGAGCTGGACTCGGGAACAGAGAAACGTCACGATCGCCGCCTATCTAGGCTGGACGCTCGACGCATTCGATTTCTTTCTGATGGTGTTCGTATTGAAAGATATCGCGCAGGAATTCAATACGGACATTCCGTCGGTCGCGGTCGCGATCATGCTGACCTTGATGATGCGCCCGCTCGGTGCATTAATTTTCGGCTGGCTCGCCGACAAATACGGCCGCCGTCCGACGCTGATGCTCAATATCGCGTGCTTCTCGTTGCTCGAACTGCTGTCCGGTCTGTCGCCGAACCTGATGACGCTGCTCGTGCTGCGCGCGCTGTTCGGTATCGCGATGGGCGGCGAATGGGGTGTCGGCGGCGCGCTGACCATGGAAACCGTGCCGCCGAAGTCGCGCGGTATCGTCTCGGGTCTTCTGCAAGCCGGTTATCCGAGCGGCTACCTGCTCGCCTCGATCGTGTTCGGCCTGTTCTATCAATACATCGGCTGGCGCGGCATGTTCTTCGTCGGCGTGCTGCCCGCGCTGCTCGTGCTGTACATTCGCGCGCACGTGCCGGAGTCGCCCGCGTTCAAGACGCTCGAGAAGAAGGTCCGTCCCGGCCTCGTCGCAACGCTCAAGCAGAACGTCGGTCTGTCGATCTACGCGATCATCCTGATGACCGCCTTCAACTTCTTCTCG
Source organism: Paraburkholderia sp. CI3 (assembly GCF_050436505.1). Taxonomy (NCBI): domain Bacteria; kingdom Pseudomonadati; phylum Pseudomonadota; class Betaproteobacteria; order Burkholderiales; family Burkholderiaceae; genus Paraburkholderia; species Paraburkholderia sp. CI3. The sequence continues at coordinate 322,589 of NZ_JBNDMI010000004.1, read as the reverse complement.
CACGGCTCGCAGGATCTGTATCCGACCTTCCTGCGCGTACAGCACCAGTTCGATGCGCACACGGTGTCGTGGATCACGATCACGCTGAACATCGGCGCGATCTGCGGGGGTCTGTTCTTCGGCTGGGCGTCGGAGAAGATCGGCCGCAAGCGCGCGATTTTCATCGCCGCGCTGATCGCGCTGCCGGTGCTGCCGCTGTGGGTCTTCTCGACCACGCCGATGCTGCTCGCGCTCGGCGCGTTCCTGATGCAGATCTCGGTGCAAGGCGCCTGGGGCGTGATTCCGGTGCACCTGAACGAAATCTCGCCCGATGAAATCCGCGCGACCTTCCCCGGTCTCGTGTATCAGCTCGGCAATCTGATTGCGTCGGTCAACGGGCCGCTGCAAGCGAAAATCGCCGAACTGCACGGCAACAACTACGCGCTCGTGATGGCGGTCGTGATCGGCATCGTCGCGATCTTGATCTGCGCGCTGATTCCGTTCAGCCGCGAGCGCCGCGGCATCGACATGACGCAGTCCGCGCGTGAAGTCGTCGGCGCGGAATCGACGGGCGGCGCGGTCGGAGGACAAGTTTAAGAGCTCGAGGCTTTCGAACCAGACGGCTAGCCAATACGCGTCAACGCGTGGGAGCCGGGTCAACCCGGCCGTCGAGCGCAAGGCCAGATTACATCGCAACACGACACGAGGCCGTTCCGATTCGTTCGGGACGGCCTTTTTATTTTCCGCGCGGCATGACGCGCCGCGCTTCGCCAGCATGGCTCCCCGACAGCTCTTCTAGAGGAGTTCGTCGAGCCCGTCCCTTGATCGCACCGACCATCCTTTCTTATCCTAAAAAAAACGGTCGTTTCAAATATCGATTTGAATCGCGTGTTTGCGAGCCGGCAGCCCCGGCAAGTGGGAGACGGCAACATGGCAGTTCGCACACCCGGCCGGCATGCCGGCGATACGAAGTCACGCATTCTCGACGCCGCGGAGACGCTGTTCATCGAATGCGGCTATGAGGCGATGTCGCTGCGCCAGATCACTTCGCGCGCCGAAGTCAATCTCGCGGCGGTCAACTATCACTTCGGCAGCAAGGAATCGCTGATTCACTCGATGCTGTCGCGCCGGCTCGATCAGCTGAACCGGGAGCGCCTGAAGCTGCTCGACCGCTTCGACGTCATGCTCGGCGCGCGCCTGACCTGCGAGCACGTGCTCGGCGCGATGTTCATTCCGGCGCTGCGTCTGTCGCGCGATCCGCGTGTCGGCGGCAAAGCGTTTCTGCGCCTGCTCGGGCGCGCCTACACCGATCCCTCGTCGTTCATCCGCGACTTTCTGAACGCGCATTACGAAGCGGTGGCGATGCGCTTCTTCGACGCGTTCCAGCGCGCGCTGCCGCATCTGCCGCGCGAGGAGCTCGGCTGGCGGTTGCATTTCGCGATCGGCGCGCTGTCGGGGGTGCTCGCCGGCACCGATACCGACAGCCTGATTGCCGAGTTCTCGCAAGGCAAGTCGATGAACGATCTGCAGCTCATCGCGCGCCTGGCGTCGCTGATGGTCTCCGCGCTGAAGGCGCCGCTGCCGGACGGCACGCAACTGGCCGCGTTCGGCGCCGTGCTCGGCGATGCGACCGACGGCGGCGTGGATAGCACGTTCGCCAGTGCGCAAGAACACACCAGCGGCGAGGAGACCGCGTGCGCAGTGGCACGCGACACGTTCGACAGCAACAGCCGCGGCGGCACTATCGAAGCGGCGCCGGCAAGCTATCAGCATGGGCTGCACGGCACCGCCTGACGAAGTCTCACGGCGTCATCGCGTCATCACTCGACGTAACCACCACACGTCGTACATGGAACCCGATCGAGCTCGCTTACCCGAGCAGTACATCTACGTTGCGCAGCTGCGCCGTGCCCGTCAGTCGAGTCGGTAAGACGCGGTAACGCCCGACGCAAGAGAGCGACTCGCAGCTGGCCCGGCGATTGCGTCACCACAGAGGAGGAAACGTCATGCCGTGGTTCATCCTGGCGCTCGTCATCGCCGCATTCGCTCTCGTCTACGTTCAGGCCCGCGCCTCATGGTGGCTCGCGGCGCTGATCGTCTGGGTCGCGGCCGCGCTCGTGAGCGGCGCGGCCGGCCCGCTGCTGACGACACTGCTCGCGATCGTGTTCGTACTCCCCGCCCTCGTGCTGACGATCAAACCGCTGCGCCGCGCATGGCTCGCGAAACCGGTGCTCGACACGTTCCGCAAGATCCTGCCGCAGATGTCGCCGACCGAGCGCGACGCGATCGAGGCGGGCACGGTCTGGTGGGACGCCGAGCTGTTCTCGGGCCGCCCGCACTGGGACACGCTGCTCGGCTATGGCCCGGCCATGCTCAGCGCCGAAGAGCAGACGTTCCTCGACGTCGAATGCGAGCAGCTGTGCGACCTCGCGAACGACTGGGAAACCACGATGGTCTGGCAGGACCTGTCGCCGCCAACATGGCAGTTCATCAAGCAGCACGGCTTTCTCGGCATGATCATTCCGAAGCAGTACGGCGGCAAACAGTTCTCCGCGTACGCGCATTCGCAGGTGATCATGAAGCTCGCGACGCGCTGCTCGGCCGCGGCCGTGTCGGTGATGGTGCCGAACTCGCTCGGCCCGGCCGAGTTGCTGATGCACTACGGCACCGACGCGCAGAAGAACTACTATCTGCCGCGTCTCGCGCGCGGCGAGGAAATCCCCTGCTTCGCGCTGACGAGCCCGTATGCCGGGTCCGACGCCGCCGCGATTCCCGATGTCGGCGTCGTCTGCAAGGACCTGCACGAGGGCCGCGAGACGCTCGGCTTTCGCGTCACGTGGGACAAGCGCTACATCACGCTCGGGCCGATCGCGACCGTACTCGGCCTCGCGTTCCGCGCGCTCGACCCCGACCATCTGCTCGGCGCGAACGACGAACCCGGCATCACCTGCGCGCTGATTCCGACCGACCACCCTGGCGTCGATATCGGCCGGCGTCACTGGCCGTTGAACGCGGTGTTCCAGAACGGCCCGAACTCGGGCAAGGACGTGTTCATTCCGCTCGACTGGGTGATCGGCGGACGCGCCCAGGTCGGCAACGGCTGGCGCATGCTGATGGAGTGTCTGGCGGCAGGCCGCGCGATCTCGCTGCCGTCGTCGAACGTCGGGATGGCGAAGATTGCCGTGCGCGGCACCGGCGCATATGCCGCGATTCGGCGCCAGTTCCGCACCGCCGTCGGCAAGTTCGAGGGCGTGCAGGAAGCGCTCGGCCGCATGGGCGGCAACCTGTACGTGATGGACGCCGCGCGCCGCCTGTCCGCGCAGGCGGTCGACCTCGGCGAAAAGCCGTCCGTCATTTCGGCGATCGCCAAATATCACATCACCGAGCGCGCGCGCCAGGTCATCAACGACGGCATGGACGTCGTCGCCGGCAAGGGTATTTGCATGGGGCCGTCGAACTTTCTGGCGCGTGCGTATCAGCAAATGCCGATCTCGATCACCGTCGAAGGCGCGAACATTCTGACGCGCTGTCTGATCATCTTCGGCCAGGGCGCGATTCGCTGCCATCCGTACGTGTTGAAGGAAATGACGGCGACGCGCGAGCCCGATCGCGCGAAAGCCTTGCGCGAGTTCGACGCGGCGTTCTTCGGTCACGTGAATTTCACGGTGTCGAACGTGGTGCGCAGCGCCGTGTATGGGCTGAGCGGCGGCGCGCTGATCGCGAAGCCGCGCCGCGCGTATGCGCCGCTCCATGCGTACTATCGCGCGGCGACACGTCTGTCGGCCGTGTTCGCGTTGCTCGCCGACGTGTCGATGTTCGTGCTCGGCGGCGATCTGAAGCGTCGCGAACGCATCTCGGGACGCCTCGGGGACGTGCTGTCGCAGCTGTTCCTGATCTCGGCGACGCTGAAGCGCTTCGAGGACGAAGGCCGACAGCACGACGACCTGCCGCTCGTGCGGTGGGGCGTCGAGGATGCGCTGTACAAGGCGCAGCACGCGCTCGACGGCGTGCTCGCGAACTACCCGAACCGGGTCGCCGCGACGCTCGTGCGTGTGCTCGCATTCCCATTCGGCCTGCCGCATCGCGAGCCGTCGGACCGGCTCGGCAGCGAGATCGCCGAACTGATGCAAACGCCCGGCGCCGCGCGCGAGCGGCTCGTCGCCGACTCGTACGTGCCGCACCCCGACGTCGATGCGCTCGGCTATGGCGAGCTCGCGTTCGCGCTCAATCCGCAGTTCACGCAAATCGAGCAGAAGCTGCGCGAGGCGGTGAAGCAGGGTCTGCTCGAACCGCTGCCGCAAAGCCTGCCGCAGTTCGCCGCATGGACCGATGCGGCGCAACGCCAGGGCCTCGTCGACGCGGACGAGCGGCGCGTGCTCGACGACTACGCGCGCTACGGCGCGCAGGTCGTCAAGGTCGACGATTTCCCGGCCGACTTCGACCTGCTCGCGAGCTTGCAACAGCGCAAGCACGCGCTCGAAAAGGCGCTGGAGCTGGTGGCCTGATGCCCGCGCTCACGCAGAAAAAACGACCGACCCGGCGCGGCAAACCGTACCCGAGTCACGCAACTCAAGGCACACTGACACACGTCCGGCGCCCCTGAAAATCACGGGGCTGCCCGCGGCGCGTCCAGCAGAGCAACCGATAACATGAACGACTCCTACCTGAAGTTCGTCAACTCGCCGTTCGGCGGCCGTCTCGCGCGCTCGCTCGGGCTGCCGAAGCCCGAGGTGCTGCGGCGCTATCGCGCGGACCGGCCCGAGTTCGACGGACTGATCGCGATCGGCGCGGGCCGCGAGCCGCGCCTGTTCGACGCGCTCGCGAGTCTGATCGCCACCATCGGCATGACGAGCGTCGCGCACGAAAGCGCCGGGCTGTGGGTGCCGCTCGCCCATCGCCACGGCCTGATGACCGGCCGCTTCGAGCCGGCCGAAGCCGGTGCGCCGGGCAAGCTTGCCGCGTTGATGTTCGACGCGAGCGGTATCGACGACAGCAGCCTGCTCGAACCGCTGCACGGCTTTTTCCACGACACGCTGCGCTCGCTCGGCAAGTGTGGGCGCATCGTCGTGCTGGGCCGGCCGCCCGAGGCCTGCGCGAGCCCGCGTCAGTGGACTGCCCAGCGAGCGCTCGAAGGGCTCGTGCGCTCGCTCGGTAAGGAAGCGCGGCGCGGCATCGCCGCGAATCTCGTGTACGTGGAGGAAGGCGCTGAAAACGCCATCGAGGCGACGCTGCGCTTTTTCCTGTCGCCGCGCTCGGCCTATGTGTCCGGTCAGGTGGTGCGGATCGCGGCACATGGCGCGCTGCCGCACGACGCGCCCGCGTTCGACTGGCGCCAGCCGCTCGCCGGCCGGCGTGCTCTGGTCACGGGCGCGGCACGCGGCATCGGCGCGGCGATCGCGAGCGTGCTCGCGGCCGAGGGCGCGCATGTGATCGGCCTCGACATTCCGTCCGCGCGCGACGCGCTCGATGCGACGATGCGGCAGCTGAACGGCAGCCCGCTCGCGTTCGACGTCGCCGCGCCCGAAGCGCCCGCGCAGATCGCCGCCGCGCTCGACGAGCTCGGCGTCGACATCGTCGTGCACAACGCCGGCATCACGAAGGACAAGACCATCGCGAAGATGACCGGCGCCGTCTGGCAAAGCGTGATCGACATCAACCTGAGCGCGCAGGAACGCATCGACGACGCGCTGCTCGCGGGCGGCATCCTGCGCGACGGCGGGCGCATCGTCGCGGTGTCGTCGATCAGCGGCATTGCGGGCAATCCCGGCCAGACCAACTACGCGACGTCCAAGGCTGGCGTGATCGGCCGGGTGCAGAGCATGGCGCCGCCACTGCGCGCGCGCGGCATCACGATCAACGCGGTCGCGCCCGGCTTCATCGAAACGCAGATGACCGCGAAGATTCCGCTCGCGATCCGCGAGGCCGGCCGCCGCATGAACTCGATGAGCCAGGGCGGCCAGCCCGTCGACGTCGCGCAGACCATCGCGTGGCTCGCGCATCCGGGCTCGGCCGGCGTGACGGGCCAGGTTGTGCGCGTGTGCGGTCAAAGCCTGATTGGCGCCTGAACGGGAGCATGGGTATGGACGAACCGCGTGATCCGTTCGGCAGCCGTCAGCTCGCTCCCGCGCCGGGCGACGGCGCGCGGCCGAAAACCGTCGTCATCGAAACGCTGCCCGCGCCGGCAAAGCTGTACGGGCGCGCGCTGACGGGCATCGTCAAGCGCGGCCGCGACACGCGGCTGCCGCCGTTGCGGCTCGTGCGCCCCGCCGTCGTGCTCGAGCCCGGCCCCGTGTGGCGCTATGCGCGCGTGTGCGGCTTCATTCCCGAGCACGGCGTGCCGCTGACCTACCCGCACCTGCTCGCGTTTCCGCTGCATCTGCTGATGCTGACCGACCCCGCGTTTCCGTGGCCCGCGCTCGGTCTCGTGCATCTGGCCAATCACGTGCGGCTGCGCCGCCCGCTCGCCTACAAGGACCTGCTGCGCATCGAGGTCGAATTCGGCGCGCTGCTGCGTCACGACAAGGGCCAGGCGTTCGTCGTGCATACGCGCATCTATCGGCGCGGGGAGGCGGTGTGGGACGGCGACAGCATCTACCTGAAGCGCGCGGTGCCGGCGCTCGGCCATCCGCTCGAAGCGTTGACGCTCGGCCCCGATGCGCTGCAACGGATCGCGCGCTGGCAGCTCGCGCCGCAACTGGGCCGCGACTACGCGAGCGCGTCCGGCGACTACAACCCGATCCACATCAGCGCGCTGTCGGCGAAGGCGTTCGGCTTTCCGCGCGCGATCGCGCATGGCATGTGGACGCTCGCGCGCGCGGCGTCGTCGCTGCAGCCGCCGAAGCCGCTCGCCGAAGCAACGCTCAGCGCCGAGTTCAAGGTGCCGATGCTGCTGCCGGGCGAAGCGTCGCTGTGGAGCGCATCGCCTTCGCTGATCGAGCGCGATCTCGAGGTGCGCGATATCGCCGGGGAAAAGCCGCATTTGCGCGGGCGCATGCAGTGGCGGCTGCTGTGAACCGCGAGCGCGCCGTTCGCATCGACCAATAATCTGGGAACGACCCAAAGGAGCCGAGCATGTCCCACCCGCAACCTGCCGCGCGCCGCGTCGCCGTCATCGGGGGCAACCGGATTCCGTTTGCCCGCTCGAACACCGCGTACGCGAGCGCATCGAATCAGGACATGCTGACCTTCACGCTGCAAGGGCTGATCGATCGCTATGACCTGCACGGCGTGCGTCTCGGCGAAGTCGCGGCGGGCGCCGTCATCAAGCATTCGCGCGACTTCAACCTGACGCGCGAGTCCGTGCTGTCCACCACGCTCGCGAAGGAAACGCCCGCCTACGACGTTCAGCAGGCCTGCGGCACCGGCCTCGAAGCCGCGATCCTCGTCGCCAACAAGATCGCGCTCGGGCAGATCGACGCGGGCATCGCGGGCGGCGTCGATACCACGTCCGACGCGCCGATTGGCGTCAACGAGCGCATGCGCAAGATCCTGCTCGAAGCGAATCGCGGCAAGAGTACCGGTCAGCGTATCGCCGCGCTCAGCAGGCTGCGGCCCGGCATGTTGTTCAAGCCGCTGTTGCCGCGCAACGGCGAGCCCCGCACGGGGCTGTCGATGGGCGAGCATTGCGAGCTGATGGCCAAGCGCTGGAACATCTCGCGCGAGGCGCAGGACGTGCTCGCGTACGAGAGCCATCGCAAGCTCGCCGATGCGTACGCGCGCGGCTTCGTCAACGATCTGATGACGCCGTACAAAGGCCTCGCGCGCGACAACAACCTGCGCGCCGACCTGTCGCTCGAAAGGCTTGCGAACCTGAAGCCCGTGTTCGACCGCGACGCGGGCACGCTGACCGCCGGCAACTCGACGCCGCTGACCGATGGCGCATCCGCGGTACTGCTCGCGAGCGAAGCGTGGGCGGCCGAGCGTGGCTTGCCCGTGCTCGCGTATCTGAGCTGGTCGGAAACCGCGGCGGTCGACTTTTTCGACAAGCAGGAAGGCCTTCTGATGGCGCCCGCCTACGCGGTGCCGCGCATGCTCGCGCGCGCCGGCCTCACGTTGCAGGACTTCGATTTCTACGAAATCCACGAAGCGTTCGCGGCCCAGGTGTTGTGCACGCTCGCGGCATGGCAGGATGACGAATATTGCCGCACGCAGCTTGGCCTCGCCGGCGCGCCTGGTGCGATCGACCGCGCCAGGTTCAACGTGAACGGCGGTTCGCTCGCGACCGGCCATCCGTTTGCAGCGACGGGCGGACGTATCGTCGCCGCGCTCGCGAAGATGCTGGCGCAACTCGACAAACCGGCCGGCAGCGCACGCGGGCTGATCTCGATCTGCGCGGCGGGCGGCCAGGGGGTCGTCGCGATTCTGGAACGCTAGGGCCTGTTCACGCTAATAACGGGCTTGCGCTGGCCGCCAGAAGGGCCGAGCGCAAGGATTGCGACGCAGCGAATACTCGACGTATTCGCAAGGAGCATGACGCGGCGATCGGCCCTTCTGGCGGCCAGCCCCTTGAAGGTTTTTTTAAAACAGGGGAACGTGCCTTTCCGCCCGTATTGCGGCGTCGGTCGTCGCTTGTTTGGCTCGGCCAAACGGCGCTCCTCTCTCCTTGCACTACGCGCGGAAAGGCACGTTCGCAAGCCCGTTATTAGCGTGAACAGGCCCTAGCGCGGCAGCGCATACCAACATTTTCAGGAGGCAACCGATGACCGAGCCCACCCAAGCCCCGCTGCACGTGCCGGACGCAGGCGGCACGCCTCGTCAAAACCCGGTGCCCCACCCCGCTCCGAACACCGACGGCATCTGGTACGCGTCCTATCCGGACGACGTGCCGCGCGACATCGACGTCACGCAATACGAGTCGATCGATCAGTTCTTCGACGAATGCATCGCACAGTTCCGCGAGCGCGTCGCGTACGTGAGCGTCGGCGCCAACCTGACGTACGGTGAACTGGGCCGCAAGGCGAGCGCGTTCGCGGCGTACCTGCAAAGCATCGGCGTGGAGCCGGGCGAGCGCGTCGCGATCATGCTGCCGAACACCTTCCAGTATCCGGTCGCGCTGTTCGGCACGATCAAGGCGGGCGCGGTGGTCGTCAACGTGAATCCGCTCTACACGGTGCGCGAACTCGCGCACCAGCTGAAAGACAGCGGCGCGCAGACGATCGTCGTGTTCGAGAACTTCGCGAAGACGCTCGAAGATGCATTGCCCGGCACCAAGGTGCGCAACGTGATCGTGACCGGGCTCGGCGATCTGCTCGCCGACGGCGCGAACCTGAAGGGACACCTGCTCAATTTCATGCTGCGTCACGTGAAAAAGATGGTGCCCCCTTTCAAGCTGCCGCAGGCGGTGCCGCTCCTGAAAGCGCTTTCGGCCGGTTATGCGCGGCCGCACACACCGGTGCGCGCGACCCACGAAGACATCGCGTTCCTGCAATACACGGGCGGCACGACCGGCGTCGCGAAAGGCGCGATGCTCACGCACCGGAACATCCTCGCCAATCTGTTGCAGGCGAAGGCGTGGGCCGCGGGGCAGTTGTCCGGCGAGGGCGAAACGGTGCTCACGCCGCTGCCGCTTTATCACATCTACTCGCTGACCGTGAATGCGCTGATCTTCATGGGGCTCGGCGGGCGCAACATCCTGATCGCGAATCCGCGCGACATGAAGCGCGTGATGATGATCATCCGTCACGAAAAATTCACCGGCATGACCGCGGTCAACACGCTCTATAACGCGTTCCTCGACAACGAGGAATTCTGTCGGCGCGACTTCTCGGACCTGAAGCTCGCGATGGCGGGCGGCATGGCGACGCAGAAAGCCGTCGCCGAGCGCTTCAAGGCGGTGACGGGCAAGCCGATCATCGAGGGCTACGGACTCACCGAGTGCTCGCCGATCGTCTCGATGAATCCGGTCGATCTGACCAATCTGCGCGACTTCGAGGGTTCGATCGGCTTGCCCGCGCCGTCCACGCAGGTGCGCTTCAGGAAAGACGACGGCAGCTGGGCCAATATCGGCGAGGCGGGCGAGCTGTGCGTGAAGGGCCCGCAGGTCATGAAGGGCTACTGGAACCGCCCCGACGAAACCGCGAAGGTGATCGACGACGACGGCTGGCTCGCGACCGGCGACATCGGCGTGATGGACTCGCGCGGCTTTATCCGTCTGATCGATCGCAAGAAGGACATGATTCTCGTGTCGGGCTTCAACGTGTATCCGAACGAAATCGAGGACGTGATCGCCGCGCATCCGGACGTGCGCGAAGTCGCCGCGATCGGCGTGTCCGACCCCGCGCAGGGCGAGCGCGTGAAGGTGTTCATCGTGCGGCGCACGCCGACACTGACCGCCGAGCAGGTGATTGCGTACTGCCGCAAGAATCTGACTGGCTACAAGGTGCCGAAGCTCGTCGAATTCCGCGACGAGCTGCCGCAAACCAACGTCGGCAAAATTCTGCGTCGTGCGTTGCGCGACGAGGAACTCGCGAAACAGAGGTCTGCCTGACGGGAATAAGCGTTGCTTCAAAGCGTTGTTGCTTTGTTGCTTCGCGTTATTGCCTTGCATGTTGCATGAGCGGCCGCGTCACTTTCTGGAGAAATTCATGAAGCACCGCATGTCCGCCCGTTCGCATCGCCGGCGACAGCGCTTGCCGGGTGCGCTGCTCGTCGCGCTCGGCCTGCTGTCGGTGCCGACGGCCTTCGCGCAGAACGACGATCGCCCGCCCCCGCTCAACACCGCGAGCGCCGTCAAACCGCCCACCACGCCGGCCGCGCAGGTCGGCAAGCTGACGCTCGACCAGCAGGTCAAATGGCTGCGCGCCGCGCAGCAAAGCGGCACGCTCGAAAAGCTCGACGACGCGCAACTGGTCGCGCTGTTCCAGTCGCTCGATCCGCTCGCGCTGCCGCGCTATATCAAGGAAGGGCCGAACGACTACCCGTCGTACGAGTTCACGATGTCGCGCTCCGAGCGCATTCGCGGCATCTGGCCCGACAAGCCCGATCACATGCTGGTGCGCGTCGCGCACGACCCGCTGCGCATCTACGCGAAGTGGCTGCCCGACGGCGCGCACGCGGGCCAGGAAATCATCTACGACGAATCGAAACGTAGCGACGAAACCTACGGCCACCTCGGCGGCATCATGAACGTGATGCCGTTGTGGACGTCGCTGACCGGCGCGCTCGCACGCTCGCAATCGAATCACAGCGTGCGCGATCTCGGCACCGAGTACGTTGCCGATCAATACCTGATTGAAGGAAAAAAATACACCGAGGCCGGCTTGCCTCGTTCGGTGCAGATCGAAGTGAAGACCATCGACGGTGTGCGCGTCGTCGCGTTCACGTTCGAAACACCGGTCGGCCAGCCACAGTTCTACTCGAAAAAGGAAACGCTCGGGCTCGATCTGCGTCATCCGTTCTTTCGCAGCGTCCAGTCTTACGACAACGACGGCAAGATTTTCGAGCAGATCGTGTTCGAGAGCATCACGCCGAAGACATTCGACGATTCGACCTTCGATCCGAAGAACAAGGACTACAAGTTCTAGCGCGCGCTGCGCGGCGTCAGCGCGAAGGCCACGTGGGCGGGTTGCGCATCCAGCCCCTCGCGCGCTTCGTGACGATGCTCGACGAAGCGTCCCGTGCGAAGCGCGAGGTGTTGCAGGACGAAGTAATCGGACGCGCGCGTGAAGCCGATCAGCGCGGGCATCACGTGCGGGGTCCGCCCATCGTCGAGCAGTGGCGCAAGGGTGGTGAACCAGAGCGCACCCGCATCGTCGCCAGTCTCGAAGGTCGGCAAGCGAAGATGCGCGGCATAGCGTGCGAACGACGCGCCGCATTCGAGCGTCGAGTCGACGATCGCGAACGCGCGCGCATCGTCAGCGCACGCGGCGGCTTGCGCGAGCCACGGCCATGCGCCGCCCGCGGCCGTCGCGAGGCATGCACCGGTGAGCATGAAAGTGCGTCGATCCATTGGCGTGTACGTTCCGTTCTGTTTGCGCTTCGGTCTGCCCTGCGTGTCCGCACGCGTCGTTCACGTGTACCCCCGCCGGTCGCGCCATGCCGCCGGCCAGATGCCCTGCTTGCCCGGCGCGAGAATGCCGTTCGGGTCGAGCGCATCCTTCAGCGTTTCGGCGAAGCGCAGCGACGCACCGTCGTTGAAGCTGTATTGCGCGGCCGCGAAATCCATGTACGCGAGATGCGCGCGATATTCGCCGTAGCCGGCCGCGCGCGCGTCGCTCATCAGCGAGCGCAGCAGCGCGCCGGCCTGCTCCACCTGGTTCGCGTCGTCGCGATCGAAAATCGCCGCGAAAATATGATGCAGATGCCGCGCGCCCGCGGTGAAGCCACCGTAGTAGTCAAAGCCGTATTCGGCGGCGCGCGCTTTCACCATCGTGTACTGGCGCATCGCGTCGCGCCCGGTCGCCGGACAGATCGGCGCGAAGTCGACGTGCGCGCCCGCGACGCCGCGCCAGTCGAGCATGCGAAACGCGGTCATCGCGGGAATGCCGGCCATGTTGCGATCGCCGCCGCCAGTCGGCTGAGCATCGCCCGCATAGCGCGCCGCCGTGAGCCGCGCCTCTGGCACCCGCGCGAACGCGCGCTCGATCAGCGCGTAGCGCGCATCGATCAACTCGGGCGTGCCGTACAGCGCGAAATGCAGGTTCCAGCGCCCGACGCCGAGTTTGTCGAGCATCGCCTGCACCGCGCTTTCGGGCATCGCGCCCGCGCCGTCGTACCACTGCCGGCGTGGCGACAGGCTCGCCGCGCGCCGCAATCCGCCCTCGATCACCGCGTGATTGCGGATCGTGCCGTCGAGCCGCAACGGCCGCAGAATCTCGACGATCTCCTCCAGATCGGCCTCGCGACGAAACTGGATTTCGCCGAGCAGATACGCGGGCGGCGCGGGCATCAGCCACACGCCGAGCTTCGTCACGATGCCGTAGTTCGACTGCATGAACATCGCATCGAACGACGGCCCGTAGCCAGGCTGATACAGCTGCCACGCAGTGCCGATCTCGACGCCGCCCATGCCGGTGCGCAGCACGTCGCCGTTGGCGAGCACGACCTCCATCCCGCATTGGGCCGCCGCGTGATCGCCGTAGTCGGTATAGCCGAAGCCGCGCTCCAGCGTGTTGCCGACCACGCTGCCCCAGCCGGCAGCCGGTGGATCGACCCAAAGCTTGTAACCCTTGTCGCGCAGATGCGCGTACAGATCGAAATAGCTGACGCCCGGTTCGACCAGCGCGTAGGCGAGCGTTTCGTTGACTTCGAGGATGCGGTTCATGCGCTGCAAGTCGAGCACGACCGAGCCGCTGAGACGCGGCGCCGCGCCGCCGTACGCGAAGTTGCGCCCGGTCGAGACGGTCCACAGCGGAATCCGGTACTGATTGGCGATGCGCAGCACCGCGCGGATTTCATCGACCGACGCGGGCAGCAGCGCGGCGCTCGCGACAAACGCCCCCGGCTCGCCAGGAGCGAACGGATCGACATAGGCGGCGAGGCCGGCGTCGGAACGCAGCACGTGCGCTTCACCGACGATCGCGCGCCAGCCGGCGAGCGCCCGCTCGAACTGCGCGGCGGACAGGTTGGGCGGCAGCGTCTGGGGCAAGGCGTCTCCTCGTCGGTCGGGTAACCCGCGGGTGCAGTCGCGCGGGCAGCTATGCGTGCGTCGCCGCTGACGGCCTTGACGACACGCTACCGCCCGCTACTGCTGCCACGTCTCAGGCTTACCACCGAGCGCGCTGCACACGTCGATCGCGATCTCGCGCAGCTTGCCTTCCGCGATCGCGCCAGACAGCGCGTAGCCCATGCCGTCGCTGATCCAGTAGAAGGTGCGGCGGTTGCCGTCGCGAAACAGGCGGAACGCGGTTTCGTCGCGGGTGACGCCGGTCACGTACAGCGTCAGGCGCGCGCCGGCCTGGTTCTCGTACATGAACTGCGCAGCCGGGCCGGCCTCGCCGGGCAACAGCCGGCCGCCCACCAGCGAATAACCATACTCCTGCAGCGACGGCACCGACAGCGGACGATTCAGCCGCTTCGACAGCCAGGTGATCAGATGCTCCTCTTCGCTCGCGGCGACTTCGACCGGATGACGCCGCTCCGGCGAGTACACTGCGTACGCGACATCCGCGCGCTGCGCAAAACCGGCCGGCTGTCCGCCGAAGCCGCTCCACGCGCCGCGGGTCAGCCGCGGCGCGAGCGGACCGAGGGTCAGCGCGAGCCCGGCGCCAGCCGCGAGCCAGCAGGCGGCGAGACCCGCGCGCTTCCACCACGGCCGCGTCCGACGCACGACGATAAAAGCCGGCTCCTCCGCCTCCGTGGGCTGGCTGCCTGCATAGCTTCGCTCGCCGGATTCGGCGGCTTGCTGCCGATCGTCGGCCCGCTGCCCTGTTTGCGCTTGCCGCGCATCGCTGTGCGGCGCGCCGCACAGCGCCCGCAGCGCCGCCTTCTGCGCGCGCCACGCGGCCACGCGCGCGGTGGCCTCCGGATGCTGGCGAAGCTGCGTTTCGATCGCGGCGCGCTGCTCTTCCGGCAATTCGCCATCGACATAGGCCGACAGCGCGCGCAGATCGAGCTCGTCATGCAAGCCGGAATCGGAGTCATCGTTGTTCATTATCGGTTTCTCACCACTTTCAGCGGCGCGACTTTATGCGCCGCCCGCGGCGCACGGGGCTGCGGTCCGTGCATCGGCCCTGGCGGCTCCTCGCACAGCAACGCGCGCATATGCTCGCGCGCCCGCGACAGCCGCGACATCACCGTACCGATCGGCACCCCCAGCGCGCTCGATGCCTCCTGATACGACAGCTCCTCGACGCACACCAGCAGCAGCACCTCACGCTGCTCGAGCGGCAGGCAGTACAGCGCGCGCTGCACGTCGCGCAGCACCAGACCGTCGACCTCACCGTGCGGCGCCTCGAGATTGCGCCACGGCGCGCTTTCGTCGTCGACGGCGATCTCGCGGCGCCCGCGCAGCTGGTCGATGTACAGATGCCTCAGGATCGTCAGCAGCCACGCGCGCAGGTTGCTGTTCGGCCGGAATGCCGACCAGCGCGCAAGCGCGCGCTCCGCCGTATCCTGCACGAGATCGTCGGCCCAGGCGCGGTCGCCCGTCAGTGCGCGCGCATAGCGGCGCAGCTGGGGCAGCCACGCGATCACTTCCGCTTCGAATGTCACCCGGCGTGCCAGGCCCGGTCGCGGCGTTAGTAGCCGCCGCCGCTGCTGTTGCTGTTGTTGCTCGAACCCGACGCGGCGTTGTCGGTATCGGCCGCGTGCGCGAGGGAGCCGCACGCGAGCGCGAGCAGGACGAAGAGCGCTGACAGAATACGGGATGCTTTCATGGTGAGCCTCCTGGCAGATGCCCGGCACGCGATCGACCGACCGGCACGGCGGGCGGCAGGCCGCGGAATGCGGTACTGCCATACTGGACTTAACGCCGCGATCGCGTGGTTTATTCCATCGCCGTCGTGGCGCTGTTTCGCTGCGCTGTTTCTCCGGGCTTTTTCGCGGCGCTTCGACGCCGCCGCCGTGGTCGCGCAACATGCCCCTATGTTCTTCCTTTTCCGCCAACCATGCCGGCAATGCCTGGAGAGACCGGAAGAAGACGACATTGACCAGCAGATTCGTAACTCAACGTTACAGTCCCGCGTTATCGGATGCTTATGTGCTCGCAAGTCGTTATAGTGGACAAAGTTCGCCCCGTCGACGCGTTCTGCCCCCGCATAGGGTAGAAAGGGTAAAATCGCGGCGAACCACCGTCTATCTAACCTGAATTGTCCATGGCTTCCGCAGAATCGCATCCGCAAAACGACTTCATGAACGCTGCGCGCAAGGAACGAAAGCGCGTCGAGATCTATCTGGTCAACGGCATCCGCCTGACCGGATGCATCGAGTCGTTCGATCAGTACCTGGTGATGCTGCGCACGCCGGTTGGCCTGCAAGGCATCTACAAGCGCGCGATCTCCACGATCCAGCTCGACACCGGCACGCGGCCGGCGCCGCGCACGGGCCGAACGTCGCATGGCGAACATGGCGCGCGCGGTCCCCATGGTTCGCGCGAACATCGCGAGCCGCGCGAAGGGCGTGAATCGTACGGCACGCCGTCGGCCGAACGCACGCCGAGCGAGCGCAGCGGCAACTCCGAAGGTCCGGTGGTCGTCACGCGGCGGCGGCGTCTGTTCGGCACCGGCGGCGAAAGCGGCAATCATGGCGGCAACCACGGCGGCAACCACGGCGGCGGCAGCCCCGGCGGCAATCAGGAATAAATACGAAGAAGCTGTAGCGGCCGCGCCTCGCTACTCCGCGGACGAACCGAGGCGCCGCAGAATTTTCTCCAGTTGGGTCAGCTGACGCTCGGTCAGCTCGAATCTCCCCTTGACCGCCAGCACGCGGCGCCGCCAGAAGCCGGCGTCGAACAGGTGCAGCGCCGGTTGCCGCGTCGCCCAATCCAGGTGTTCCAGTTCGGTTTCCACGACGTGGGCTGCGAGCACTCGTCGCGAGCCCGCCGGCTTTTTCCCGTTCATCAGGTTCGCTGTGTGATGGATCGATGGAGGTGTCGTTCGCGGCTCAAGCGCGGCTCAAGCGCGGCTCGAGCGCGGCCGGGACACCACTCGGAGAACGAATCGATGCCGGCCCGGCTTTAAACGACGGGCCTGCGCCATCTGGCGGTCGTTCGCCGATAGCCGCGATGCGCTATGCTGAATGATCGACCCTCTACCGATGGAGCGCGCCATGACCAGCAAAAACCAGCATGCCTCCCGACCGGCGCGCACGCGCCGGACGCCGCCGACGTCCGCCGATACGCGGCTCGACGAAGCGCTGATGGAAAGCTTTCCCGCCAGCGATCCGATCGCCGTCGACGTGACGCAGCCGCCTCGCGAACGGATGCGCAAAACGCAAGCGGATACGCGCAAGCGGCATTGAAGTCGCGCCGTCTTGCGTCGTACGACGGCGGCGCACAACGACGCGGCAACGAGCCGTCAGGGCTCGCGAAAAATACCGAGTGCAAATGCCGAAAAGCCCGGCGGTAAAAGTGCGATGCGCGGGCTGGCGGGGTGTGGAAAGCACCGATCAAACATAACAATGGTAACGCCCGAGGACGAGCCGGACGGCGCACCGATTTCCGCGCCGTCCCGCCACTCCACCCAGGCTCACACCGTCGTGCTCAATGCACCGGCAAGCCGCTATTGAGCTGACGCTGCAGGTCGCGCACCTGGCGCTGCGCGACGCGCAACTGATCCTGCGCGGCGGCCTTCTGCTGCGCCAGTTCGGTCGCCTCGGCGCGCTTCTGCTCCTGCTGGCTCGCGACGATGCTTTGCTGCTGACGCGCGACGTCGAGGTCGGCCTGCAGCCGGCTCGCGCGTTGCTGCGACAGCGCGACCATGCGCTGCGTGAACGCCTTCTGCGCTTCGAGTTGCGTACGGCGGATCTCGATGTCCGACAGTTGCATTGTCTGCCGCGCGAAATCCTTGTAGATCAGCTCGGCGCGCGCGGCGTCCTGCGACTTGATCACGCGCCAGAAGTTTTTCTGCTGGAACAGCGCGACGTAGTAGGTCATCTCCTTGCCGTAGAACAGCAGGCTCGCGCCATAGCTGCCGTTATACGTGGTGCGCAATTCGCTCAGATCCGGGCCGTGGATCATCTGCTGCAATTCAGCCACGTTCCCGGTGGCGGATTGCCGGTTTTCATCCGGCGTCAGTGCAGTGGTTTCCGCCTGGCCGGCCTGCGAGGTGTCGGGCAACGCACTCGTCGTACCCGGCTGGGACACGACCGTACCGCTCGCACCACTGTTCTCCAGAGCCTGTGCATTCGCGCCCTGAAGGGCCCCCAATACGATGCATGCGGCCAGAGCAATCTCTCGTAGCTTCGACTTTCGGTCCATGTGATACCTGTTGAACAGATTTTGTTTTAGTAGAAAACGGGGAATTATTACTCACTTTCGCGGGTTTCGGGCTCTTCGTCGAAAATATGGTACTTGCGCGTTTGCTTCTATAACAGGCACAAGCGTAGTCCCGCCTCACCGGCGCGGCGGTAGACGACGATCCGTTCGATTCCCTGCCGCCGATCGAGGCGCCCCACCGCGGTCCGAACCTGACCGTGCAGGTCGACGGCGGGAAGTCGATTTCGTTCGACGAAGTCGCGCAACGCTACACACCGCTCGTCGACGAGGACATGCCATGAGCCGGGCGATGCGTCGGGCGATTCCGGCTGGGGCGCGACGGTCGCGGCCAACCGGCCGATCACGCTCGGCTTCACCTATGCGTACTGCGACAGCCTCGATGTGTCCGTCGGAAAAGCGGTCGGTGATGCGCCGGTGGAGAGCGCATCGCACAGTCCGCGCGTCAACGCGAGGTTCTGCTACCAGCTGAATTGACACGCTTCAGAAGTGCCGCGAGCGGATTAGAAGCTCCACTATCAAACGACGCATGCACTTTCGCGTATTCTGCGCTGACGATGCAAACGGCACACCGCTGGCACCGTTCCGCATCGCGAGGGCCGGTACCGCACATCCGACCACGATGCCCATAACGCCGCGCGACCATGATCACGCTGTCTCATATCAAGGAGGAACGCAATGACGCAATTCACTCGACGTGCCTGCGCGCTTGCGCTGCGCACCGCCCGTCACGCCGCGCTCGCCGGCGCCCTGCTCGCCAGCGCCGTGACCGCAATGGCGCAGACCGATACACCGATCGGCACGTGGCAAACCATCGACGATCACACGGGCCAGCCGAAGGCGCTCGTGCAGATCACTCAAGACGGCAATGGCGAACTGAACGGCAAGGTTATCAAGGGTCTCGGCGCGAACGATCAGCCGGATCGCCGTTGCACCGAATGCACCGACGCGCGCAAGGATCAACCGGTCCTCGGCATGACCATCATCAACAGCATGAAGAAGGATGGCGACGCGTGGGATCACGGCCAGATTCTCGATCCTGAAAACGGCAAGGTCTACAAATGCAAGATGCATCTCGAGGACGGCGGCAACAAGCTCGTGGTGCGTGGCTACATTGGGGTCGCGCTGCTTGGCCGCTCGCAAACGTGGATACGGCAGCAATGAGGGTCGACGTGCGGCGCATGCGTGGCGCCTGGCACGTCGCCTGAATGTGCGCATGATGCTGCAACGATGCGCGCTCTGCGCCAGGAGGTGCAACATAAAAAACGGCCGGCGATCAAGAATCGCGCGGCCGTTTTCATTGGGGCAAGCTGTTTGCGATGGTCATGCTGCCTGCTTGAGCGGTGCAGCGTAAGCGATTGGCGACGCCGGCACCGACGTGGCCGGTACCGGATTGTATACGGCGGCCGGAACACGAAACGCCGCGGGCACGCGCTTGGACGCGGCGCGCTTGTGCTGCACGCTCGCGTGCGTGCGCATACGCGCTTCCATCAATCTGCAGAAATCTTCGCTCGCGGTGCCGAGCAGTTGCTCCGTGACGTGCTTGAGCACGCCCGATTCGTACCACGACTTGAAGCGGCGATGACAGGTCTGATATGACGGGTAGCGGCGCGGCATTGCGGACCAGGTGGCGCCGCTATACATGACCCAAAGCACGCCGTTGAGCACCGAGCGGGTATTGGCAAGTGGACGGCCACGCATTTCGGTACGCGGCCGGAGTTCGGGCAGCAGTGGCGCAACGCGCTGCCATTCTTCATCGGTGATTTCGCGATACGGGTTCATGCTTCCTCCTTTGTCAGAACAACGACAAAAGATAGCCAGTCATCCGTGCGCGGAATATCAGACCACTCCGATTCCTGAAAATGTGTCGTGCGCGGTAGCTCAGGTTAGGGACGTGTCGACAATCCGGCGCGGCGTGTCGAGATACTCCTTCGACTGCATCTCGACGATGCGCGACACCGTACGCGTGAATTCATTAGCCATCGGACCGTCGACGTACAACTGCTCCGGCGGCACCGCAGCCGACATCAACAGCTTGACCTTGTGGTCGTAGAACACGTCGATGAGCCACGTGAAGCGGCGCGCTTCCGACGCCATGCGCACCGACATCTGCGGCACGTCCGACAGGATCACCGCGTGAAAGCGGGTCGCGAGTTCGAGGTAGTCGTTCTGCGAGCGCGGGCCCCCGCACAGCGTCGCGAAGTCGAACCAGACCACGCCGTCCGCGCGGCGCAGCGCCTTCAGCTCGCGCTTCTCGATATGCAGCAGCGGGCTTTCGTCGGGCACCGCGGCGAGGCGCGCGAAGGCGTCGCGCAGCGCCTTGCCGGCGGCGGCGTCCAGTGGCGTGTGATAGACCTCCACCTGCGCGAGCGTGCGCTGGCGATAATCGATCCCCGCGTCGACGTTGATCACGTCGAGCTTCTGCTTGATCAGCTCGATCGCGGGCAGCATGCGGTCGCGATGCAGGCCGTCCGGGTACAGCGTGTCGGGCGCGTAGTTTGACGTCATCACGAACTGCACGCCGTTCTCGAACAGCTTGTCGAGCAGGCGATACAGGATCATCGCGTCGGCGATATCCGACACGTGGAATTCGTCGAAACAGATCAGCCGATAGCGCTTCGCAATGCGCCGCGCGAGTTCGTCGAGCGGATCGGCCCGGCCTTTGAGTTCTTCGAGTTCGCGATGCACTTCGCGCATGAACTCGTGGAAGTGCAGACGGGTTTTGCGATGCAACGGCACGATCATGTAG
The DNA here is from genome assembly GCF_050436505.1 of Paraburkholderia sp. CI3. Taxonomy (NCBI): domain Bacteria; kingdom Pseudomonadati; phylum Pseudomonadota; class Betaproteobacteria; order Burkholderiales; family Burkholderiaceae; genus Paraburkholderia; species Paraburkholderia sp. CI3. The sequence continues at coordinate 301,992 of NZ_JBNDMI010000004.1, read as the reverse complement.
AAGCTGTCCATCAGGAAGCTCTTGCCGCGGCCCACGCCGCCCCACATGTACACGCCGCGCGGCAGATCGGGGTGAATGATCAGCTTCGTGAACGCGTTCGAGCGGCGCGACTTGTATGCGACCCACTCTTCATAGCACCGCTGCAGGCGGTCGACCGCCGCGCGCTGCGCCGGATCGGATTGATAACCGCGCGTCAGCAGTTCTTTTTCGTAGTATTCGGTGACGTTCATCGTGTTGCTGCAAAAAGAAAGGCGGGAGGGATTGAACCCCGCCCGCCTTTGGTGATGCCAAGGTTGCGTTTCGGTCAGGCGTGCGTGCTTACATGTTCAGCGCGCGCTTGTCGACGGCGAGTGCCGCTTCGCGCATGACTTCCGACAGCGACGGGTGCGGATGGCAAATACGGCCGATGTCTTCCGACGCCGCCTTGAACTCCATCGCCACCACGGCTTCCGCGATCAGGTCCGATGCGTCCGCCGAGATGATGTGCACGCCGAGCAGTTCGTCGGTCTTCGCGTCGGCGATCATCTTGACGAAACCGTCCGCCTTGTTGATGCCGAGCGCGCGGCCGTTCGCCATGAACGGGAACTGGCCGGTCTTGATCTCGCGGCCTTCCGCCTTCAGTTGCTGCTCCGTCTTGCCGACCCACGCGATTTCCGGTTCGGTGTAGATCACCCACGGAATGCAGTTGTAGTCGATGTGCGGCTTCTGACCGTCGATCACTTCGGCAACCAGTACGCCTTCGTCCTCAGCTTTGTGCGCGAGCATCGGGCCACGCACCACGTCACCGATCGCGTACACGTTCGGCACGGCCGTCGCGCAGTGGTCGTCCACGTCGATGAAGCCGCGCTCGTTGGCCTTCAGGCCGATCGCTTCGAGGCCGAGGTTGTCGGTGTTCGGCACGCGGCCGACCGACACGACCAGGCGGTCGGCTTCGAGCGTCTGCGCGTTGCCGTCCTTGTCCGTGTAGGCGATCGTCACGCCGTTCGCGCTCGTCTTCACTTCGCCGACCTTCACGCCGACGTGGATGTCGAGACCTTGCTTCTTGAACTGCTTGGCCGCTTCCTTGGACAGCGCCTGGTCAGCCACGCCGAGGAATTCCGGCAGCGCTTCGAGCACGGTCACGTCCGCGCCGAGGCGGCGCCACACCGAGCCGAGTTCCAGACCGATCACGCCTGCGCCGATCACGGCGAGCTTCTTCGGTGCCGTGTCGAACGAGAGTGCGCCTTCGTTGTCGGCGATCAGCTTGTTGTCGACCGGAATGCCCGGCAGATGACGCGCCTTCGAACCCGTTGCGATGATCACGTTCTTCGCCGTGACGACTTCGCTGCTTGCACCATCTTCGCCTTCGCCGCTCACTTCGATCTGCACACCGGCGTCCGTCTTGCCGGTGAACTTGCCATGGCCCTTGAGCCACGTTATCTTGTTCTTGCGGAACAGGAATTCGATGCCCTTGGTCATCTTCTCGACGATGCCGTCCTTGCGGCCCATCATCTTCGAGATATCGACCGAGACGTTTTCCACCGAGATGCCGTGGTCGGCAAGGTGATGCGACGCGTTCTCGAACTCTTCCGACGAAGCGAGCAGCGCCTTCGACGGAATGCAGCCGACGTTCAGGCAGGTGCCGCCGAGCTTCAGCGTGCCGGCCGGGTTCTTCCACTTTTCGATACATGCGACGGTCTTGCCGAGCTGCGCTGCGCGGATGGCGGCGATATAACCGCCAGGGCCTGCGCCGATCACGACGACGTCAAATTCTTTGGACATGACAATCCCTTTGATGGCGGAACGGCGCCGGGCCACTCGAGGTGGCGCGCGCCGTTCCTGTACTGCGGAATGCTAAAGACGTGCTACGGATGACGCCGGCCCGCGCAAACCGCCGGCCGGCGTCGGTGGAACGTGCGCTTACAGGTCGAGCAGCAGGCGAGCCGGATCTTCCAGCGCATCCTTCATCGCGACCAGCGACAGCACTGCTTCGCGGCCGTCGATGATACGGTGGTCGTACGACAGCGCGAGGTAGTTCATCGGGCGGATCACGATCTGGCCGTTTTCGACCACTGCGCGTTCCTTGGTGGCGTGCACGCCGAGAATCGCGGACTGCGGCGGGTTGATGATCGGGGTGGACAGCATCGAGCCGAACACGCCGCCGTTCGAGATCGAGAATGTACCGCCAGTCATTTCTTCGATGGACAGCTTGCCGTCCTTCGCCTTCTGGCCAAATTCGGCGATCTTCTTCTCGATGTCGGCGAGGCTCAGCTGATCTGCATTGCGCAGGATCGGCACCACCAGACCGCGCGGCGAACCGACAGCGATACCGATGTCGAAGTAGCCGTGGTAGACGATGTCGTTACCGTCGATCGACGCGTTCACGAGCGGGAACTTCTTCAGCGCGTGAACAGCTGCCTTCACGAAGAACGACATGAAGCCGAGCTTCACGCCGTGTTCCTTCTCGAACTTGTCCTTGTACTTGTTGCGCAGTTCCATGACCGGCGCCATGTTCACTTCGTTGAACGTCGTGAGGATGGCGTTGGTTTGCTGCGACTCGAGCAGACGCTCGGCGATACGAGCACGCAGACGCGACATCGGCACGCGCTGTTCCGGACGGTCCTTCAGCCATTGATCGGCCGATGCCGGGGCCTTGACGTCCGGCAGCGACGGCTTCGCAGCCTTCGGTGCGGCAGCCGGAGCCGGTGCAGCCTTGGCAGCCGGAGCAGCCTGGCCGGCGACGAGCACGTCGCCCTTCGTGATACGGCCGTCGCGGCCGGTGCCGGCGACGTCGCCCGCAGCCAGACCCTTCTCTGCCATCAGCTTGCCGGCAGCCGGCGAAGCAGCGGTGTTCGACCCCGTTGCGACAGCGGCCTGAGCCGCCGGTGCGGGAGCCGCGGCAGCGACCGGAGCCGGCTTCACTTCGGCTTCGACAGCGGCGGCGCCTGCGGTGCCTTCCGTGTCGATCTTCGCGATCACCTGCTCAGCCGTGACCGTGTCGCCGTCGTTCGAAATGACTTGCGCGAGCACGCCTGCTGCCGGTGCCGGCACTTCGAGCACGACCTTGTCGGTCTCGATTTCGATGAGGATTTCGTCCTGAGCGACAGCCTCGCCGGGCTTCTTCTTCCACTGCAGCATGGTTGCCTCCGAGACCGACTCGGAGAGCTGGGGAACCTTGACTTCAACAATAGCCATTATGAGTATCCTGAATACGTATCGGGTGACGGCGCTTCTTCACGACCGCCTGCGAACCGTGAACGCCGCGCCTGAACCTCATGGGAAACGTTCGGCGCGGCGCGGGAAAGCGCACTGCGCTTTCCCGGCTCGTCTGTTTCTTTATTTAGCGATCGACGCGCTCTTGAGACGGCCGAAAGCGCCTTCGATCAGCGCCTTCTGCTGCTCGTAGTGCTTCGCGTAGTAGCCGACTGCAGGCGAAGCCGAAGCCGGACGGCCGCTGTACGCCAGCTTCTGCCCTTCCTTCATGCCTTCCTTCAGATGGTGCTCGATGTAGAACCACGGGCCCTGATTCTGCGGCTCGTCCTGCACCCACACCACTTCGGTTGCGTTGTCGTACTTCTTCATTTCCGCTTCGAACTGCTTGTGCGCGAACGGATACAGCTGTTCGATACGGATGATCGCGACGTCGTTCACCTTCGCTTCGCGGCGATGCGCGACCAGGTCGTAGTACACGCGGCCCGAGCAGGCCAGCACGCGCTTGACCTTCTTCGCGTCGATGGTTTCGTCCACTTCGCCGATGACCGGCTGGAACGAACCCTTCGCGAGTTCCGACAGATCCGACACGGCTTCCTTGTGACGCAGCAACGACTTCGGCGTCGCGACGATCAGCGGCTTGCGGAACAGGCGGATCATCTGGCGACGCAGCAGGTGGAAGACCTGCGCCGGCGTGGTCGGCTGAACGACCTGCATGTTGTGGTCTGCGCACAGTTGCAGGAAACGCTCGATACGCGCCGACGAGTGTTCCGGACCCTGGCCTTCGTAGCCGTGCGGCAGCAGCATGGTCAGGCCCGACACGCGGCCCCACTTCACTTCGCCCGACGAGATGAACTGGTCGATCACGACTTGCGCGCCATTCACGAAGTCGCCGAACTGCGCTTCCCACGCGACGAACGTGTTCGGTTCAGCGGTCGAGTAACCGTATTCGAAGCCGAGCACCGCTTCTTCCGACAGCACCGAGTCGATCACCGTGAACTTCGCCTGACCATCGGCGATGTTCTGCAGCGGCACGTAGGTGCCGTCGTTCCAGCGCTCGCGGTTCTGGTCGTGCAGCACTGCGTGACGGTGCGTGAACGTGCCGCGGCCCGAATCCTGACCGGTCAGGCGAACTGCGTAGCCCGAAGCGACCAGCGACGCGAACGCGAGGTGCTCGCCCATGCCCCAGTCGAGCTTCGCTTCGCCGCGGCCCATGGCGCGACGGTCGTTGATCACGCGCTCGACGAGCGGGTGAACCTTGAAGTTTTCCGGAATCGTGGTGATGCGTTCGGCGAGGCGCTTCAGTTCCGCGAGCGGCACGGCCGTGTCGGCCGCGTCGGTCCACTTGCGGTTCAGGAACGGCACCCAGTCCACCGCGTACTTGCTCTTGTAGTTCGAGAGCACCGGGTCGACCGTGTGGTGGCCCTCGTCCATCGCCCTGCGATAAGCCTTGACGAATTCCTCGCCATCCTCGGCCTTGATGACGCCCTGCTGAACGAGCTTTTCAGCGTACAGCGCGCGCGTGCCGGGGTGCTTCGAAATCGTCTTGTACATCAGCGGCTGCGTGACCGCCGGGGTGTCCTGCTCGTTGTGGCCCAGCTTGCGGAAGCAGACGATGTCGACGACGACGTCCTTGTGGAACTGCATGCGGAAGTCGATCGCCATCTGGGTGGCCAGCACGACCGCTTCGGGATCGTCACCGTTCACGTGCAGCACCGGCGCTTCGATCATCTTGACGACGTCCGAGCAGTACAACGTGGAGCGCGAGTCGCGCGGGTCCGACGTCGTGAAGCCGATCTGGTTGTTGATGACGATGTGCAGCGTGCCGTGCGTGCCATAACCGCGCGTTTGCGCGAGGTTCAGCGTTTCCATCACGACGCCCTGGCCGGCGAAAGCCGCGTCGCCGTGGATCTGCACCGGCAGCACCTGAACGCCGTTTTCGTCGCCGCGACGGTCCATACGCGCCTTCGCCGAGCCCTCGACCACCGGGTTGACGATTTCGAGGTGCGACGGGTTGAACGCGAGCGACAGGTGAACCGGGCCGCCTTCCGTCGCGACGTCCGACGAGAAGCCCTTGTGGTACTTCACGTCGCCAGCAGGCAGATCATCGACGTGCTTGCCTTCGAATTCGGCGAACAGGTCTGCCGGCATCTTGCCGAGCGTATTGACCAGCACGTTCAAACGGCCACGGTGAGCCATCGCGATGACGATTTCCTGAACGCCGCGCAGACCGCCGTGACGCACGACTTCGTCCATCGCCGCGATGAAGCTCTCGCCGCCTTCGAGCGAGAAGCGCTTCTGGCCGACGTACTTGGTGTGCAGGAAACGCTCGAGGCCTTCGGCGGCCGTCAGGCGATTCAGGATGTGCTTCTTCTTGTCGTTGTTGAAGCTCGGCGTCGAACGGATCGATTCGAGGCGTTCCTTCCACCAGCGCTTCTGCTCCGGATCGCTGATGTACATGTACTCGGCGCCGATCGTGCCGCAGTACGTGTCGCGCAGGGCTTTGACGATCTCGCGCAGCGTTGCGCGCTCGAACCCGAAGTACAGATTCGTTGCGCTGAACTCCTGGTCCATGTCGGCTTCGGTGAAGTCGTAGAACGCGGGTTCAAGTTCGGGGATCGCGGGACGCTCGCGGCGCTTCAGAGGATCGAGATTGGCCCATTGCGAGCCGAGGAAGCGATATGCGCCGATGAGGGACTGGACGTAAACCTGTTTGCGGGCGGTTGCGAGATCTTCGCCGCCGGCCGTTGCGCGCGGCAGGAAGGCATTGGCCTTGGCGCGCTGGGCAAACGATTCGACGATCGGGCCATGGGCCACGTCGTTGGCGTTGCTGCCGTCCGATGCGGGCACGTTCTGCAACGCATCGAAATAGCTGCGCCAGGTCTCGGGCACTGACGCCGGATTATCGAGATACGCTTCGTACATTTCTTCAACGTACGGAGCATTGCCGCCGAACAGATAAGAGTTCGACTGGAATTGCTTCATCATTTTTACGCTCACCTTTCTTCGAGTTTCTCGAGAAATAGCGGGTTACCGAACCTTCCGCGACACGGCCTGACCGTTTAGCGGATTGCGCGAATCAAGTCTTGCTTGGAAGGACCTAAAACTTTGCACCCGGGAGCATAGCACAGAACGAATAGCCCAGATAGCGAACGGCACAGGCGCAAAGCCTGTGATGGCGGGCGTTTCGCGGGCGACGGGGTGCCTTTTCACAGCGCGCAACAGTGTTCTGTGAGAAATGAAGGCGAACGGCGCAATGGGTGTCTACATGTGTGCCGCCCCGGAAAGTGGCAGGCATGGTGCAGCGCCAAACGTTTTGATGCGCCAAAAACAAGGAAGCCACCCGAAGGTGGCTTCCGCTTCCTGCTATCCAGACGGATATTCGAGTCCGGCTTATTCGCCGGCAACCTTGTTGCGGCTCGCGCTGCGGCGCTCGTGTTCCTTCAGGTAGCGCTTGCGCAGACGGATCGACTTTGGCGTGACTTCGACCAGCTCGTCGTCGTCGATGAACTCGACCGCGTATTCGAGCGACAGCTGAACCGGCGGCACGAGACGCACGGCTTCGTCGGTGCCAGACGCGCGCACGTTGGTAAGCTGCTTGCCCTTGATCGGGTTCACGACGAGATCGTTGTCGCGGCTGTGGATGCCGATGATCATGCCTTCATACAGCGCTTCTCCCGGCGCCACGAACATGCGGCCGCGGTCCTGCAGCTTCCACAGTGCGTACGCGACTGCCGCGCCGTCGTCCTGCGAGATCAGCACGCCGTTGCGACGTTCGCCGACTGCGCCTTCCTTGACCGGCTGGTAAGAATCGAACGTGTGGCTCATCAGACCCGTACCGCGCGTGAGCGTGAGGAATTCCGACTGGAAGCCGATCAGACCACGCGCCGAAATACGGTACTCGAGACGCGTGCGGCCACGGCCGTCCGATGCCATGTCGAGCATTTCGCCCTTGCGGCGGCCAAGTTCTTCCATTACGCCGCCCTGGTGGGTGTCTTCCATGTCGACGGTCAGATTTTCATACGGCTCGTGCTTCTCGCCGTCGATTTCCTGCATCACGACGCGCGGACGCGACACGGCCAGCTCGTAGCCTTCGCGGCGCATGTTTTCGACCAGAATGGTCAGGTGCAGCTCACCGCGGCCGGCCACTTCGAACGTCGTTTCGTCGCCGGTATCGCGCACGCGCAGCGCGACGTTGTGATTCAGTTCCTTCATCAGGCGGTCGCGAATCTGGCGGCTCGTGACGAACTTGCCTTCACGGCCCGCGAGCGGCGACGAGTTGACGAGGAAGTTCATTGTCAGCGTGGGTTCGTCGACGGTGATCATCGGCAGCGCTTCCGGCTGTTCCGGCGAGCAGATCGTCACGCCGATGCCCACTTCCTCGATACCGTTGATCAGCACGATGTCGCCCGCCTCGGCCGAGTCGACCTGCACGCGATCGAGACCCTTGAACGACAGCACCTGGTTGATCTTGCGATTGAGGATTTCGCCTTCCGGGCCCGATCGCACCGTGACGGCCATGCCCGGCTTGATGCGGCCGCGCGTGATACGGCCAATGCCGATACGACCAACGTACGACGAGTAGTCGAGCGACGTGATTTGCAGTTGCAGCGGACCTTCCGGGTCGGCCGGGCGCACCGGCACGTGCTGCAGGATTGCCTCGAACAAAGGACGCATGTCGCCGTCGCGTACATCAGGCGTGAGACCTGCGTAGCCGTTCAGGCCCGATGCGTAGACGATCGGAAAGTCGAGCTGCTCTTCGCTGGCGCCGAGCTTGTCGAACAGGTCGAAGGTCTGGTTGATCACCCAGTCGATCCGCGCGCCCGGACGGTCGACCTTGTTGACCACGACGATCGGCTTCAAACCCAGTGCGAGCGCCTTCTTCGTGACGAAGCGGGTTTGCGGCATCGGGCCTTCCACCGCGTCAACGAGCAGCAGCACCGAGTCGACCATCGACAGCACGCGCTCCACTTCGCCGCCGAAGTCGGCGTGCCCCGGCGTGTCGACGATATTGATGTGCGTGCCCTCATACTCCACCGCGCAGTTCTTCGACAGGATCGTGATGCCGCGCTCTTTTTCGATGTCGTTCGAGTCCATCACGCGCTCGGCGATCTGCTGGTTCTCGCGGAACGTGGCGGTCTGACGGAGGAGCTGGTCGACGAGCGTGGTCTTGCCGTGGTCGACGTGAGCAATGATGGCGATGTTGCGTAGGGCGCGGGTCATAGGAAACCTGAAGACGGTTGAGTGCGCCGCTTGCTTATGCTGCTGGTTGAGGAGCCAAACCACGACAACAAGCCCAAAGCGCACTTTTGGGAACCCAAAATTATAGCACGCACGGATGATCCTTTTCTGGTATTCCCCGATAGACCGTCCGCTCTCCGCGCCTGCGCGAGTTGCGCGAATCGCGCCTTGCCCCGCCCTACGTCATTCCGTACGGTTTGTTGCTTGAGCGCGAAATAATCCTTGCCTAAGCTGTATTAACGCTTGTCGCGTCAATCAACAGCCAGCTATACTAATGCCTAGTCAACCATTGCATTTGCACGAGAATCATGACGCAGCCGTCCAACGAATCCACCCCGGATCTCAGCGAGTACCAGCTCGGCGAAAGCGTCGGCTATCTCATCTCACGGGTGAAATCGACGCTATCAAACCTGATCTCGCAGCGCAGCATGGCCGAACTCGGCATCACCAGCCAGCAAGGCAGCATCCTGTTCATGGTGGCAAGCGGCAAATGCCTGCTCGCGGCTGAGTTGGCGCGTGAATACGGTATCGACGCAAGCGCCGTCACGCGCCTGATCGATCGGCTCGAAAAGCGCGGCCTGCTCACGCGGGTGCGCAGTAACGAAGACCGGCGCGTCGTGCGCCTCGCGTTGACGCCGGAAGGCCATGCGATCGCGGCTCGCATGCCGGCCATTTTCAACGGCGTGCTCGATAACCTGCTGAACGGGTTCACCCCGGAAGAAGTGGGCTTCCTGAAGAGCATGCTGCGTCGCGTGCTCGTTAATTCCGGCGAACACACGGGACTTTCCCGCGACCCCGCAAGCCATCCCGATAGCAAATCGTAATAGCTTGCTTGCTGCGTCCATCAATACATTCCACTCAAAGAAGAGTCGAGCGATGAAATCCCTTTCCCTGTCCGCGCCCGCGCTGTCGAGCCGGGCCGCTGTCGCCGCCGCGGCGACGGCGCTCGCCCTCACGGGGTGCGCGAACTACTTCGGCGTCAAAAGCGACAAGCAGATCGCGTCGCCGACGCAGTACGAGTCGACGCAGAGTCTGCCCAACGAGGGCGGCCAGTGGCCATCGCTCGACTGGGCCAACCAGTTCGGCGACCCGCAACTGCCGAAGCTGATCGCGGAAGCGCTCGAGGGCAGCCCGTCGATCGCCCAGGCGCAAGCGCGGCTCGCAAAGGCTTCGTCGTATATCGAAAGCTCGCGCGCGGCGCTGTTCCCGAAGGTCAGCGCGAGCTATTCGTGGACCCGCGAGCTGTACTCGGCAAACTCCCTTTACCCGCCTCCGTTCGGCGGCACCTGGTTTAGCGAGAACAACGTGCTCGCGAGCGCGTCGTGGGATCTCGACCTGTGGGGCAAGAACCGTCAGCGGCTCGGCCAGGCCGTGTCGCAGCAGAAAGCCGCCGAGGCCGATATGCAGCAGGCGCGCGTGACGCTCGCCGCGTCGGTCGCGAGCACCTACAACCAGCTCTCGCAGCTGTATGCGTTTCGCGACATCGCCGCGCGTGAAATCGCGAACCGCCAGGACGTCGGCCGTATCACGAATGACCGCGTGACGGCCGGCCTCGACACCAACGTCGAGAAGCAGACCGCCGCCGGCAACGTCGCGACGAGCCAGTCGAACCTGACCGACCTCGACGGACAGATCACCGTCGTGCGCTACCAGTTGGGCGCGCTGCTCGGCAAAGGCCCGGACCGTGGCCTGCAGATCGACAAGCCGGTGCTCACCGGCGGCGACGTGGTCGCTCTGCCGGACAACATCCCGGCCGACCTCGTGGCGCGTCGCGCGGACATCGTCGCCGCGCGCTGGCAGGTCGAAGCCGCGATGCATGACGTGAAGGAAGCGAAAGCCGAGTTCTACCCGGACGTGAATCTCGCGGCCGGCTTCGGCTTCGACGCGTTCGGCTGGGGCCGTTTCCTGACCGCGTCGAGCCGTCAGATCCAGTTCGGCCCGGCGATCCATCTGCCGATCTTCGACGCCGGCGCGTTGCGCGCGCAGTTGAAGGGCCGCTACGCCGACTTCGAGGGCGACGTCGCGAACTACAACCAGACGCTGATCAACGCGCTGCAGGACGTCTCGACGCAGGTCTCGTCGATCCGCTCGATCGACCGCCAGGAGGGTGACGCCCAGCGCGCGCTCGACGCGTCGAGCAAGGCGTACCAGCTCGCCGTAATCCGCTACAAGGCCGGCCTGTCGCCGCAGCTGCAGGTGCTCACCGCCGACGAAAACCGCCTTGCCGCCGAGCAGACGGTCACGGGTCTGCAGATGCGCCGCCGTAGTCTGCAGATCGGTCTGATCAAGGCACTGGGCGGCGGCTTCGACGCAACCCAGACCGGTCTCGTCGTGCCGACCGATGCTCCCGCATCGGCCAACGCCGCGAACCACGCCGCGAACCACGCCACGAGCACCGCCGCGAACTGAGCGAGCCCGCCCGCGCCGACGCACACGCATACACACGAACACCCGAATAAACGACGACGTTCAAAAGAACCCGGAGCACATCAATGAGCACCCCCCAGCAGCCCGCCACTCCACCGCAAGCGGCGAACAACGGCAAGCGCAAGCGCATGATGACGCTGCTCGTCATCGTGATCCTGATTGCCGCGGTCGCGTACGGCCTGTACTACTTCCTCGTCGCGCGCTTCCATGAAGACACCGACGATGCCTACGTGAGCGGCAACGTCGTGCAGATCACCCCGCAGGTCACGGGCACCGTGATCGCGGTCAACGCGGACGACACCCAGGTCGTCAAGGCCGGCGACCCGCTCGTCGTGCTCGACCCGGCCGACGCGCGCGTCGCACTCGAACAGGCCGAGGCCAATCTCGCGCAGGTGGTGCGCCAGGTGCGCGGCCTGTTCGCTGACGACAGCCAGTACGAAGCGCGGGTCGCGGCGAGCCAGGCCGATCTGTCGCGCGCCCAGGACGACCTGAAGCGCCGTATGACGATCGCGCAGACCGGCGCGGTATCGCAGGAAGAAATTTCGCACGCACGCGACTCCGTGAAGAGCGCGCAAGCCGCGCTCGACGCCGCCAAACAGCAACTCGCGGCAAACCGCGCGCTGACCGCGAACACCACGATCGCCGATCACCCGAACGTGCAGGCCGCCGCCGCGAAGCTGCGCGACGCATACCTGAACCACGCTCGCAATACTCTGCCGGCGCCGGTCACAGGCTATGTCGCAAAACGCTCGGTGCAGGTCGGCCAGCGCGTATCGCCCGGCTCGCCGCTGATGGCGATCGTGCCGCTGCATGACGTGTGGGTCGAGGCGAACTTCAAGGAAGTGCAACTGAAGCACATGCGCATCGGCCAGCCGGTCGAACTGACGGCCGACGTCTACGGCTCGTCGGTGCCGTATCACGGCAAGGTGGTCGGCTTCTCGGCCGGCACGGGTTCGGCGTTCTCGCTGCTGCCCGCGCAGAACGCGACCGGCAACTGGATCAAGGTCGTGCAGCGTCTGCCGGTGCGTATTTCGCTCGATCCGCAGGAACTGGAGAAGCATCCGCTGCGTATCGGTCTGTCGATGCAAGCTGACGTGAACATCAAGGACGACACCGGCGGCCAGCTCGGTCAGGCGCCGTCCACGGTTTACCAGACCAACGTCTTCGACAAGTACGGCGCGGAAGCCGATGCGGAAATCGCGCGCATCATCTCGGAAAACGCCGGCACGAACGCGAACGGCGGCGCGCAGAAGTCGACCGCGGCGAGCGCCGCGGCCGCCGCGAAACCGGCGGCCCATAAGAGCTGAGGGTCCGCCCGATGATTCATGGAAGGCTCTTTTAATGGCTCAGGCTCAGGCGCAAGTCCCTCACCCGCCGCTCGAGGGCGCGCAACTGGTGATCGGCACCATCGCGGTGTCGCTCGCCGTGTTCATGAACGTGCTCGACACGTCGATCGCGAACGTGTCGATCCCGTCGATTTCCGGCGACCTCGGCGTATCGTCCGACCAGGGCACGTGGGTGATTACGTCGTTCGCGGTGGCCAACGCGATCTCGGTGCCGCTGACCGGCTGGCTCACCGACCGCATCGGCCAGGTGCGGCTGTTCATGGCGTCGATCGTGCTGTTCGTGCTGTCGTCATGGATGTGCGGGCTGTCGCCGAACCTGCCGTTCCTGCTTGCGTCGCGCGTGCTGCAAGGCGCGGTGGCCGGCCCGATGATCCCGCTGTCGCAGACGCTGCTGCTCGCGAGCTATCCGCGCGCGAAGGCGCCAATGGCGCTATCGATGTGGGCGATGACCACGCTGATCGCACCGGTTGCCGGTCCGATCCTCGGCGGCTGGATTTCCGACAACATCTCGTGGCCGTGGATCTTCTACGTCAACATTCCCGTCGGCGCGGTCGCGGCCGCCGCGACGTGGATGATCTTCCGTAACCGCGATTCGGTCATCAGGAAGGCGCCAATCGACGGCGTCGGCCTCGGTCTTCTGATCGTCTGGGTCGGCTCGCTTCAGGTGATGCTCGACAAGGGCAAGGACCTCGACTGGTTCTCGTCGACGACGGTCGTCGTGCTCGCGCTCGTCGCGGTGATCGCGCTCGCGTTTTTTATCGTGTGGGAGTTGACGGCCGAGCATCCGGTGGTTGATCTGTCGCTGTTCAGCCGACGCAATTTCACCGGCGGCACGATCGCGCTGTCGATCGGCTATGGGCTTTACTTCGGCAATCTCGTGCTGTTGCCGCTGTGGCTCCAGACCGATATCGGCTACACGGCGACAGAAGCCGGACTCGTGATGGCACCCGTCGGTGTGTTCGCGATCCTGTTGTCGCCGCTGACCGGCAAGGTGCTGCCGCGTACCGATCCGCGCTATATCGCGACGCTGTCGTTCCTGATTTTCGCACTGTGTTTCTGGATGCGCTCGCGTTATACGACGGGCGTCGATACGTACTCGCTGATGCTGCCCACGCTGATTCAAGGTATCGGTATGGCCGGCTTCTTTATTCCGCTCGTGTCGATCACGCTGTCGGGCTTGCCGGGCCATCGGATTCCGGCGGCCTCGGGGCTGTCGAACTTCGTGCGGATCATGTGCGGCGGTATCGGCACGTCGATCTTCCAGACCGCCTGGGATCACCGCACGATCATGCATCACGCGCAACTGACCGAACAGGCGAATGCTTACAACCCAGCGTTCGGTCAATCGATTCATCAGATGGGCGCGGCGGGCCTGGATCAGCAGCAGACCTATGGTCTCTTCAACACCATGGTCACGCAGCAGGCCGCGCAGCTCGGCGTAAACGATCTGTTCTTCATTTCGGCCGGTATTTTTGTCGCGCTGATCGCGCTGATCTGGATCACGCGGCCGGAACGGGCAGGCGGCGATGCGGGAGCGGCGGCGGCCGCGGCACATTGAGGGGGGCGTTTGTGGTGTTGCTTTAGTTCGACACCGCTCCACCGGAGGGCATGATCAAAACGGGATCGCTCGATGGCGATCCCGTTTTTTTATTGTCCGCGCCGGGCTGGCAAAACGGCGACCTCTAGCTCTCCGTCGTCACGATCAGACGGTCGGGTGCGAGCACGCCTTCGCCCGGCTTCGCGACCCCGAGAAGCCGCCCCTGCGCCGAGTACACCCTCACGCGCGGGGGCATTCACCGCGTCGGCGGCGATCGTCAGCGACGACAGCTTCAGGCGCTGGCCGTGAAGGAAGCGGCGCGTGTCATCGTCGTTCAGACAGACCTGCGGGAACGTGGACAGCAGCGCGTCGACCGGTTGCAGCCATGCGTCGCGTTCGAGTTCAGTCGCGTCGGACAACGCGTCGAGCGTGACCGAATGCTCGAGCGTCAGCGCGCCGACGCCCGTGCGCCGCAGCGCGACCAGATGCGCGCCGCAGCCGAGCGCTTCGCCGATATCCTCGGCAAGCGTGCGCACATAGGTGCCCTTGCTGCACGTCACGCGAAACGTCACATCCGGCAACGCGCACGCAATCAGCTCGAGCGAGCGAATCGTCACCTGCCGCCCTTCCCGTTCGACCGTCTGGCCGGCGCGCGCGTACTCGTACAGCGGCTTGCCATCGCGCTTGAGCGCCGAGTACATCGGCGGAATCTGAACGATCTCGCCGATGAATTTCGGCAAGGCCGCCCGCACCGCCGCTTCGTCGCAGTCGACGGCGCGGATGTCGAACGCCTCGCCTTCGGCGTCGCCGGTGGTCGTGCGGATACCGAGGCGCATCGTCGCCTCGTAGGTCTTGTCGGCTTCGAGCAAGTCTTGCGAAAACTTGGTGGCCTCGCCGAAACACAGCGGCAGCAGGCCGGTTGCCAGCGGATCGAGCGTGCCGGTGTGGCCCGCCTTTTTCGCCAGATAAAGACGTTTCGCGCGAACCAGCGCGTCGTTGCTCGACAGGCCGAGCGGCTTGTCGAGCAGGAGCACGCCATCGAGCGCGCGACGCGGCACGCGGGGGCGTTGAGGTGCGGTCATGTCGAGGGAGGCAGAACGTTCGGGAAATGCGAAAAAAGGCGCCGCGCGCTACATGGAACGCCACGGCACGGCAGACGCTCAGTCGTCTTTCGCGCGCGTGGAATTTGCCTCGTCGATCAGACGCGACATCTCCACGGCGCGCTCGATCGTCTTGTCGTAGTGGAAATGCAGCGTCGGCACCGTGTGGATATGCAGGCGCTTGAACAGCAGATTGCGCAGATGGCCGGCAGCGTGCGTCAGCGCTTCGAGCGTTTGCTGCGGGTCGCCCGTCAGCGTCGTGAAGTAGACCTTTGCGTGCGCGTAGTCGGGCGTTAGCTCGACGCTCTGAAATGTGACGATGCCGATGCGCGGATCCTTGACCTCGCGCAGAAGCTCAGCCAGGTCGCGCTGGATCTGATCGGCGATCTGCACGTTGCGATTGGGAGTAGTACGTTTCTTAGGCATGGTGTTGTGTGCTCCGCTAAGACGGATGCAAAAAATTGGTTCGCGCGAGCCGTGTTCGATATTCGTTCGATACCACGGCGTCGCGGTCGCCGCGGCGGGGTGAGAGTCCATTTGCGACGAACGCGGCAACCAAGCCAGCAACAAATTCGACACTGCGGGCTCAAAAACAACGGGCGGAGCGGGCGTCAAGCCCGTTCCGCCCGCTGTGCCGTGCCGCGCGAATTACAGCGTACGCGCGACTTCGGTGACCTCGAAGACTTCGAACTGATCGCCTTCGACGATATCGTTGAAGTTCTTGATCGACATACCGCACTCGAAGCCCTGACGGACTTCTTTCACATCGTCCTTGAACCGCTTGAGCGAATCGAGTTCGCCCGTGAAGATCACGACGTTGTTGCGCAGCACGCGCACCGACGACGAGCGCTTGACGAAACCATCCGTGACCATACAGCCGGCCACCGTGCCGACCTTCGGCACCTTGAATACCTGGCGTACTTCGACCGTGCCCGTCACGACTTCGCGCTTCTCCGGCGCCAGCATGCCCGACATTGCCGCCTTCACGTCATCCACGGCGTCGTAGATGATGTTGTAGTAGCGGATGTCGACGCCATTAGCTTCCGCGAGCTTGCGAGCCTGCGCATCCGCACGGGTGTTGAAGCCGATGATGACCGCCTTCGACGCCGTCGCGAGATTGACGTCCGACTCGCTGATGCCGCCGACCGCTCCGTGCACGATTTGCACGCGTACTTCGTCGGTGGAGAGCTTCTGCAGCGACTGCACCAGCGCTTCCTGCGAACCCTGCACGTCGGCCTTGACGATGAGCGGCAGGTACTGCACTTCGCCCTCGCCCATCTGCTCGAGCATGTTCTCGAGCTTCGCGGCCTGCTGCTTTGCGAGCTTGACGTCGCGGAACTTGCCCTGACGGAACAGTGCAACTTCACGCGCCTTGCGCTCGTCCGGCATCACGATCACTTCTTCGCCAGCCTGCGGCACTTCCGACAGACCCTGGATTTCGACCGGGATCGACGGACCCGCGGACTTGGTCGGCTTGCCGGTTTCGTCGAGCATGGCACGGACGCGACCGTAGGCGCTGCCTGCCAGCACGACGTCGCCGCGGTTCAGCGTACCTGACTGGACGAGGATCGTTGCGACCGGACCCTTACCCTTGTCAAGCTTCGCTTCGATGACGAGACCCTTGGCCGGCGATTCGACCGGTGCCTTCAGCTCCAGCACCTCGGCCTGCAGCAGCACGTTTTCGAGCAGATCGTCGATGCCCGCGCCGGTCTTCGCCGACACCGGCACGAACGGCGAGTCGCCGCCGTACTCTTCCGGCACGACGCCTTCCGTGACGAGCTCCTGCTTCACGCGCTCCGGATTCGCTTCCGGCTTGTCGATCTTGTTGATCGCGACGACGAGCGGCACGCCGCCAGCCTTCGCGTGGGAGATCGCTTCCTTCGTCTGCGGCATCACGCCGTCGTCGGCGGCCACCACCAGGATCACGATATCGGTCGCCTTCGCACCGCGGGCACGCATTGCCGTAAAGGCTTCGTGACCCGGCGTGTCGAGGAACGTGATCACGCCGCGCGGCGTTTCGACGTGGTAGGCGCCGATGTGCTGCGTAATACCGCCCGCTTCGCCTGCCGCAACCTTCGCGCGGCGGATGTAGTCGAGCAGCGAGGTCTTGCCGTGGTCGACGTGGCCCATCACCGTGACGACCGGCGGACGTGGCAGCGCTTCGGCGTCGCCCGCTTCGCCTTCGACCAGCATGGCTTCCGGATCGTCCAGCTTCGCCGCGAGCGCATGGTGGCCCAGTTCCTCGACGATGATCATCGCCGTTTCCTGGTCCAGCATCTGGTTGATCGTGACCATCTGGCCGAGCTTCATCATCACCTTGATGACTTCCGAAGCCTTCACCGCCATCTTGTGCGCGAGATCCGCGACCGTGATGGTTTCCGGCACATGCACTTCACGCACGATCGGTTCGGTCGGCGCCTGGAACGTGGTGTTCTGCTCCTGATGCTTGCCACGCCCCTTCGGACCGCCGCGCCAGCCACGATCGACGCCGCCGCTCGAATCGCCGCGCGTCTTGATGCCGCGGCGCTTCGCTGCGTCGTCCTGCCAGCCGCTCTTACCGCCGCCCGGCTTCTTCTTGTCGCCCGCCGACGGTGCGCTCGCGGGCGCCGGAGTCGCGGCGGTTGCCGGCTTTCTCGCTGCCGGGCGCGCCGGTGCTTCACCAGCCGGACGCGCCGGCTTATGCAGCGTGCCCTTGGCTTCGGCCGCCTTGGCCGGCTCGACGGGCTTCGGTGCCGGTTCCGGCGCCTTCACCTGCGCCTTGCGCGGCGTGTTCATCATTTCGCGAATCGCGCGCGCTTCGGCTTCGGCCGCCGCGCGGCGCTTGGCGATTTCTTCCTGTTCGGCGCGCGCCTTTTCGGCGGCCACGCGCGCGGCGTCTTCCGCTTTCTTCGCGGCTTCGCGTTGCGCGGCGCGTTCCGCTGCCGCGCGTTCGTCGTCCTGCTCGTTTGCCTTCTCGGCAACCGGTGCAGCGGCTTTCGCCGCCGCCTGCTGGGCCTTCTCGCGAGCCGCCGCCTCGGCCGCAGCCGCTGCGCGCTTCTTTGCATCTTCTTCCGCGCGCTGACGCTCGGCTTCCGCGGCCTGCTCGCGCGCCTGACGGTCGACTTCTTCGCGCTCGAGCTGTTCCTGGCGCGCCTTCAGCTCCTGCGCCTGCTTTTCGAGCAGCTCAGCTTCGTGACGTGCTTCTTCCTCACGACGCTGCAGTTCGAGATCTTCTGCGTCCGCATTCTCGGCCACATGATTCGATGCATCCCCGCCTTCCGCGACAGTCTCGTCGCGGCGGACGAACGTGCGCTTCTTGCGCACCTCGACCTGAATGGTGCGAGCTTTGCCCGTCGCATCGGACTGCTTGATCTCCGACGTATGCCGTTTCGTCAGCGTGATCTTGCGCTTGTCTGCATCAGTCGAGCCGTGAGACTTGCGCAAGTGGTCGAGCAGACGCGCCTTGTCCGTTTCGGACAAGGAGTCGGCTTCGCTCGCTTTTGTGACGCCAGCTGCCTGCAGCTGCTCAAGCAGCACGCCTGCAGGCATTTTCAGTTCCGCGGCAAATTGGGCTACGTTGTTACTCGCCATTCATTCCTCTTAATGCAAGGACCGATTCCTTGCGGTTAGCATCGGGTCATGCGGCCTGACGGCCGCGTTCAATTCAGTGCGCCATGGTCATTTCTCACTGGAACCAGTGTTCACGTGCTTTCATGATCAACGCCTTAGCGGCATCCTCTCCCATCCCAGTCATCTCGACCAATTCATCCACGGCCAGCTCGGCGAGTTCGTCGCGCGTCTGGATCTGATGTTCGGCCAGTTTCGCGAGCAGGTCGGCGTCCATGCCGTCCAGGCTCTTCAGGTCGAGCGCTACATTCTCGACCTTTTCTTCGTTCGCGATCGCCATCGTCAACAGCGCGTCGCGCGAGCGGTTGCGCAGTTCGTGAACGGTGTCTTCGTCGAATGCCTCGATTTCGAGCATTTCGTTGAGCGGCACGTAGGCGATCTCTTCGAGGCTCGTGAAGCCTTCGTCGATCAGGATGTCGGCGACTTCCTCGTCGACATCGAGACGCGCCATGAACAGGTCGCGCAGGACGCCGCGCTCCTGATTCTGCTTCTGCGCAGATTCGTCCGGCGTCATGATGTTGATCTGCCAGCCGGTGAGCTCGCTGGCAAGCCGCACGTTCTGGCCGCTGCGGCCGATCGCAACCGCGAGTTCGTTCTCGTCGACGACGACGTCCATCGAATGCTTTTCTTCATCGACGACGATCGACTGCACGGCTGCCGGCGCGAGCGCGCCGATCACGAACTGGGCGGGGTCTTCCGACCATAGCACGATGTCGACGTTTTCGCCACCGAGCTCGTTGCGTACGGCCTGCACGCGCGAGCCGCGAATACCGACGCAGGTGCCGATCGGATCGATGCGCTTGTCATAAGCCACCACACCGATCTTCGCGCGCACGCCCGGATCGCGAGCCGCCGCCTTGATCTCGAGCAGGCCCTGCTCGATTTCCGGCACTTCCATCTCGAACAGCTTCATCAGGAATTCCGGCGCCGTACGCGACAGCTCGATCTGCGGACCACGCGCGGTGCGGTCGACCTTCGCGATATACGCGCGCACGCGGTCGCCCACCCGAAGGTTTTCCTTCGGGATCAGCTGGTCGCGGCGCAGCAACGCTTCGACGCGGCCCGATTCGACGATGAAGTTGCCCTTGTCGAGGCGCTTCACCGAGCCGGTCATGATGTGTTCGCCGCGCTCGAGGAAGTCGTTCAGGATCTGCTCGCGCTCGGCGTCGCGCACCTTCTGCAGGATCACCTGCTTGGCGGCCTGCGCGCCGATACGGCCGAATTCGATCGACGGCACCGGCTCCTCGATGAACTCGTCGAGCTGAATATCGGGCTGCTGCTCGCGCGCCTCGAACAGCAGAATTTCCTGATCCGGTTCCTGCAGACCTGCTTCGTCCGGCACCACCTTCCAGCGGCGAAACGTTTCGTGCTCGCCGCTTTCACGGTCGATGTGGACGCGGATGTCCGCATCTTCTTCGAAGAGTTTCTTGGAGGCCGAAGCGAGAGCCGCTTCGAGCGCGGCAAATACCACGTCCTTATCGACATTCTTCTCGCGTGCCAGCGCATCCACCAGCATCAACACTTCGCGACTCATTGTTTGCGGCTCCTAAAGTCAACTTTCGGAACAAGGCGCGCCTTGTCCATGTCCGCGAGCGTGAAATCGAGCATCGCGGCCCCTTCTTTTCCTTCAAATTCCAGACCGATCGTCTCGCCTTGCGGAGCATGCAAAATGCCCCGGTACGATTTCCGACCGTCCAATGGCTTTTTCAGTGTGATAACCGCTTCGCTGCCCGCGAAACGTTCAAAATCCGCCAGTTTCTTCAGCGGGCGATCGAGACCGGGTGACGATACTTCGAGCCGCTCGTAATCGATATTTTCGACCGTCAGAACGTGCTGGAGCTGACGCGTGACTTTCTCGCAGTCTTCGATTGCGATGCCGGCTGGCTGGTCGATATAGATACACAACATGCCGCGCCCGGTGCGCTCGAGATCGACGAGCTCGTAGCCGAGTCCCACGACCGTGGTTTCAATCAGTTCCGTCAGTTGCACAGTGCCCTCTTAGATGTTCGCGCAGCGAGCCTCGCCTCTTCTGCAAACAACCAATGCGGGCCGCGCGCCAAGCCGGCGCACGTTCGTGCGAACCCGAGATGCCGAACCACGATGAACTGAGCGGCAAAAAAAAATGGGCTGAACGCCCATCATCTTATTGCCGGTGGTCGCACCTGAGCCGCACATGAAACCGTACGCCCAGCGACTTCGCGATTGTAGCCATTTTCCGGCCCAAACGCAATCCGCGGAACGCCGGGCGATGCGCATTTCCGCTTGATTTGATAGGAATCTTTCGGCAATGTGGGGGCAAATCCGGGCTTTTGCAAGGCCGCCCGAGCCGTCGGGAAGGGGAGCCGGACTGGCCACGCCAACACTTTGCGGCGATGCGTCCTGTCGGTCTTCAGCGCAGTTTCGCACGGCGTTTGACGCATCGGAACGCCGTGCGAACGCGGCAAACAAGAGGCGGCATAAAATCGCCAAGAACGATAAACGGCTCGGCCGGGAAGCACTCGACATTGCTAGTCAGTATGCAGTATGACTCCCGTGAGGCAATGGCTGGCCCGCCGTAAGGAATCAAGCGCGGGTTAGCATTGCAGCCAGAGCAGCACAGTGCGGACACGGCCGCTCCCGGCGATTTCCGGCACGGAGGCCAGCATGGAAGACGATAGCACGCTGTGCGTCGGTCTCGATGTACACAAGGACTCGATCAAAGTCGCGTATGGGCCGGGCTCGGGCGAAGTCGAACTGCTGGGCAAGATCGGTATGACGCAGGCTGATATCCATCACCTGTGCAGGCGCCTGCAGTCGAAAGTGCGGCATATCTGCGTTGCCTGCGAGGCCGGTCCATGCGGCTACGGACTTTACCGGCAGTTCGTGCAGAAGGGATTCGGGTGCATCGTGTGCGCCCGATCGCTGATTCCGAAAAAACCGGGTGAACGGGTCAAGACTGAGCGGCGTGATGCGATCAAGCTTGTGCGGTCTTTGCGCGCCGGTGACCTCTCCGCGGTGTACGTGCCGAGCGACGACGACGAAGCGTTCCGCGATCTGGCACGGACGTGGGTGGCGCCAAAGACGACCTGAAGCGCGCACGGCAACGCGTGAAGGCCTTTCTACTCTCGCTTGGGACGAGTAACCCGCGACCAGGCTACGCAACGGACTACTGCATCCGACTTGCGGTTCCAGATAGCGGCAGGCTCATTGGGCGGACATCTGTAGTGCGGTACCCAACCCGCGGATATCAGCTTGATCCACCGCCGAAATGTACTGCTACGCCGCCCTGAGGAAATTCCGGCAACATAAATTCGAGAAACTAAAAACCCGATCCCGATTGACACCGGGAGTCATATCAGCCTGGCAGGTCATGCGAACTGCACCAAAGGGTATGGCCGTTCAACGGCCACCCCTCAAACGCGGTACAGCGCCCCGCTCAACGGCCGCGCGAGCGACCGCGCGCCGTGCCGCCGCCACGAATCGCGCCGCCCGAACCCGCGTTGCCGCCGGCACGGTTGGCGTTGCCGCCACGATTGCCGCCCGGCCCGCGATTGCCGCCGCTGTCGCCGGACGCGCCGGCACGCTTGCCGCCAGTGCGCGCACGGTTGCCGTTGGGCGACGACGCGCGGTTGCCGTCGACGTCGCGGCCGCGCTGCCCCCCGGCGCCGCGATTGCCCACACCGACACCGGAACCAGTGCCGCCCCCCATGCCCGCGCCGAAGCCACCGCCCGCCGCGCCACGGCGACCCTGTCCGCGCGGCTGCTGCTCGAAGCGGCTGTGCGACATCAACACCGGCTCGCGGTTGATAAAGCCCATCGACGTCTGCATCGGATCCGGCTGACGACGCTCCGGCGCCGCATTGCGGCTACCGCGCTCCTCAGTCGGCGCCTTCAGGCCGACCGATGCCATCAATGCGCGCACCTGATTGTCCTCGAGTTCTTCCCAGCGGCCGCGCTTCAGACCACGCGGCAGGGAGATCGGGCCGTGGCGCGTACGGATCAGCCGGCTGACCATCAGGCCGGCCGCTTCGAACATGCGGCGTACTTCGCGATTCCGCCCTTCGGCGAGCGCGACGTGGTACCAGTGATTCGTGCCTTCGCCGCCGCCATCGCGGATGCGCAAGAAATTCGCCGGGCCGTCCTCGAGTTCGACGCCGTTTAGCAGCTTCTGACGCATACCCTCGGCGAGTTCGCCGACGACACGCACCGCGTATTCGCGCTCGACGCTATAACGCGGATGCATGAACCGGTTCGCGAGATCGCCCGAGGTGGTCAGCATCAGAAGACCTTCGGTGTTGAAGTCGAGACGCCCGACCGCGACCCACTTGGCCGTTTTCATCGGTGGCAGCTTGTCGAACACCGATGGACGGCCTTCCGGGTCCGCGTGGCTGACGATTTCGCCGGTCGGTTTGTGGTACAGCAGCACGCGCGGCGGCTTGCTGGCGAGCCTGCGCTTGACCGGCTTGCCGTTGATCCGGACCTGGTCGGTCGGCATGATGCGCTGGCCGATGTGCGCCGGTTCGCCGTTCACCGACACGCGGCCGGCGATGATCAGCTCTTCCATGTCGCGGCGCGAGCCCATGCCCGCCTCGGCGAGCACCTTGTGCAGCTTCGGCGCGTCGTCATCGGGCGACAGCACGCGCTTCGGGCCCGCTGCCTTGCCACGGCGCAGCATCGGCGCGCGTACGCCGCCAGTCGTGGTGTTGTCGGCGTCGAATGCGGGCGACGTCACGTATGAGAACAGATCGTCCTGAGCTGACTCCGCGGCCGCATCGGCGCCGCGGCGATTCTGGCGCTGGCCCTCACGTTGACCTTCGCGCGGCTGACGTTCGCGCTGGTCTTCGCGTGATACGCCCTCGCGCTTCGCACCGCCAGCGTTACGACGCCCGCCCTGTTTCGCGCCCGCGTCCTTGCGCGGCGTGCGCACCTGGGCGACGACCTCGCCGTCCGGCGGCGTTTCGGCGACGACCGGCCCGCCTTGCGCGGGCGCGCCCTCGGCTGCCTTCGTCTTCGCGCCGGCGCGGCGTCGCGCGATCAGGCTGCGCGGCCCGCGACGCAGACCGCGGCGGGGGCGCTCTTCGCCCTCTGCTTCCGCGCCATGAGCCGGGCGCTCGCCCTCGCCTGCCGCCGCTTGCGTAGTGCGTTCGTCGGTCCGCGCCGACGGCACGGGGCGCTCGGATTCGGACGAATCGGTGTCGTGGGTATGTGTCAAAACAACCTCAAAATGTCAGGTCGCGCGCGCCCGTTGCGGGCGCGGCAAAAAAGTTCGGTTACGTCAGGCGCTGCGCGACTCGGTTTCGTCGTCGGTCAGAAAACCTGCGTCCTGCGCGGCATCGCGGCGATCCTCGGGATCGCCGTGCGCCGCCTCGATCGGATTCGGCTCAGCAGCGTGCTCCGTATTGTGAGCCACGTCCGAGCCGTGCGCGGGTATTGCCGGATCGGTCTGGGCGACCGGATCGTAATGCTGTGCCGAGCCGGCGACGCTGGTCTGCGCTGCCGTGGGTGCCGGTTCGGGCTGTTGTTGCGTGTCGTGCAGCGCGCTCGACGCGTCTGACGCACTCGTCGTGCCGGCCTGCCCGGTCGCTTCCGCACGGGGCTCCGGTTCGAGCGTCGACTCGGCTACCGTCTCGGGAGGCGCTGCCTCAAATCCCGACGCGGCGTGCTGCGCCGCTTCCGGCGGAGCCGGCTCGCCAGCCTCACCCGCGATGTCGTGCCCGGCATCCTGCACCGGCTGCTGCATGCTTTGCGCGTCGCCCTCGGCAAACTCGATCGCGTGCTGACCCAGCAGATCCGCGTTCAGTTGTGCGGACGGATCGGCAAGCGGAGGCAACTCGTCAAGCGCCGTTAGACCAAGGTCATCGAGGAACTGGCGCGTGGTCGCATACAGCGCCGGACGCCCCGGCACGTCGCGATGACCGATCACCTCGATCCAGCCGCGATCCTCGAGCTGCTTGACGACCTGCGTATTCACCGTCACACCGCGAATTTCTTCGATATCGCCCCGTGTCACCGGTTGCCGGTAGGCAATGATCGCGAGCGTTTCGAGCACCGCGCGCGAATATTTCGGCGGTTTTTCCGGATGCAGCCGATCCAGGTACGAACGCATCGCGGGCTTGCTTTGAAACCGCCAGCCCGACGCCAGCCCGACCAGCTCCACACCGCGCCCAGACCAGTCCCGCTTCAGGTCTTCGAGCAAGGTCCGAACAGTGTCCGCCGACACGCCGTCGGCAAAGAGCTTGCGCAATTCGCCGAGCTTTAACGGCTCCTGCGCGCAGATCAAGGCAGTCTCGAGGACGATCTTCGCCTCTTGGGTATTCATGCAGCTAGGTCAGACCCTGTGGTCAAAGAACCGGATCAAACAGACGATGTGGAACTGAAGACGCGCTCGCCCGATTCTGATCGGTCATATTGATGGGAGCACGCACCGGGGGGTGGCGAACAGACTTATCGAGCCAGACCCAGCCGGACGGAGCGGCGATATTCCTGAAAGGAATCGCGTGACTGAGCGCCATATTACGCAAAAACGACCGGGGCGTAAAGCCGCGATCTGCCGTGCATCTTCTGCTGCGGCGCCGACCGGTGTAGCCGCGCCCGCCCGGGTCGAGTCGACAGCAAGAAGATTCTCACGATTCGCGGCTTTTCGCCGCTCGCGGTGCGTCAACACGAAGCGCGGGGGGCGTACGAGGCCGCATGGTCAGGCCCCGGCGTGGCGCGCCAGAAACCGCGTCAAGCGCTCGACGCCGGCATCGAGCCGCACCGTATCGCACGCATAGCACCAGCGCACGAATCCCTCGCCCTGCGGCCCGAACGCGCTGCCCGGTGCCACGCCGAGTCCGACCTCCCGCACCATCGCCTTGCACAAATCGAGACTGCGCGTCGAGCCCGGCATCGAGAAGAACAGATACATCGCGCCCAGCGGGGCCTTCACATCGACGCCGGGAACCGCCGACAGCGCGCGCACCAGATGATCGCGCGACGCCCTCAGGTCGCGCACCAGCTGCTGCGTAAAACGCTCACCCTGCTTGAGCGCCGCGATGCCCGCCTGCTGCACGAACGACGGCGCGCACGACGTGTTGTACTCGACCAGCTTCGCCAGGTCGTCCATCAACGCGGTCGGCGCGACGATCCAGCCGAGCCGCCACCCCGTCATCAGCCAGGCTTTCGAGAACGAATTCACGCAGATCACGCGTTCGTCGCGTGTCGCGAGGTCGAGAAACGATGGCGCGGTGCGCACACCGGCCGCCTGGGCGGCGTCATCGCCGGGATAGTAGAGCCGCTCATAGACCTCGTCCGCGACGATCCAGATGCCGTGCCGCCGGCAGTGTTCGAGCACGCTGCGCTGGTCGTCGCGATTCATCACCCAGCCGGTCGGGTTGTTCGGCGAGTTGATCATCAGCATCTTCGTGTCAGGCGTCAGCGCGGTCAGCAATCGCCCGACGTCGAGCTCCCACCCGCGTTCGCCGTAGCCGAGCGCGACGGTTTCGACATGCGCGCCGAGAATCTTCGGGATTTCGACCAGATTCGGCCATAGCGGCGTCACCGCGACGACGCGGTCGCCGCCACCGACCACCAGCTGCGCGGCGAGCATCAGCGCGTTGACGCCCGCGCTCGTGACCGCGACGTGCTCGGGCGACGTCGCCCCGTGCAACTCGCTGACGTAGCCCGCAAGTGCCGCGCGCAATGGCGCGATGCCGAGATTGTGCGTGTAAAACGTCGCGCCGGCGGCGAGCGCGGCGCTCGCGGCGTCGCGAATGAATGCGGGTGTGACGCGATCGGACTCGCCGAACCAGAACGGCAGCACGTCGTCGACGCCGAAACCGGCGTTCGCGACTTCACGGATTTGCGATGGACGCAGCGCGCGTACGGCGTCGCGCGCATTCGGGATGGAGGGCACGGGCAGGTCCAATTCGCTCATCGAGGCTTCCGGGTGGGTGAAGGATAAGAGGCTCGAAGCGCAACCGCGAAGGCGTGCGCGATGAAGATGGTAGTTTAGCGCGCCGGGTAACCGGACAGCGGCGCAGCGAGTAGCGGTAGGCGGCGTGTGGGCGGCGGGCCGCGCCCGGCGCCAATCCACCAGTCGAACGGATCGCACGCGATCCCGCCCGTTAATTCAACTCCTCGGCCCGGCCCGGCAACTGGCGGATCAGATTCCACACCGCCTCGGCCGCGGGCGACAGCGACCGGTCGCGCCGCCGCACCAGTTCGACGAGGCGTTCCGCGCGCGGCACCAGCGGACGCGCGACCAGCGACGCCCCCGCCGGCAGCGGCAGCGCGAGCCACGGCAGCACGCTGATCCCGACGCCCGCCTCGACGAGCCCGAACACCGTCGCCGAATGGCCGAGTTCCTGCACCACGGTGGCGTTCACGCCCTGCGCCTGCATCACGGCATCGATGAGGGGGCGGCTGCCGGACGCATAATCGAGCATCACGAGTTGCTCGCCGTCGAGGTCCTTCCACGTAACCTGTTTGCGCGCGGCGAGCCGGTGATCGTCACGCGACACGATGCAGAACGAGTCCGTCATCAGCGTCTCGCTGAGCAGATCGTCGTCGGAGAACGGGCCGATGATCACGCCGAAGTCCACTTCACCCGACTTCACCTTGCGCACGACGTCGCTTTGCACGTCGTCGCGCAGCCCAAGCGTCACATAAGGAAACTGCTGTCCGCACGACGCGACTACGCGCGGCATCAGCCGGCACGCGACGGTCGGGCTCGCCGCGACCACCACGCGTCCGCGGCGCTGCTCGCCGATTTCGCGGATCTCGCGCAACGCGTCGTCGAGATCCCCCAGCAGTCGCGACACACTCGCCACGAGGTTGCCGCCTACGTCGGTTAGTTGCACTTCGCGCGTCGTGCGATCGATGAGCTTCAGGCCGATCTCGCTTTCGAGCTCGCGTACGCAGCGACTGACCGCCGACTGCGTGAGGCCGATTTCGTCGCCGGCCCGACTGAAGCTTTGCAAGCGCGCCACCTCGATGAAAACCCTGAGCTGTCGCAGCGTCACATTCATTTGTTCACCTCATCAATAGCGCAGCTTGATGCGCATTGTACAACCAAATACATGCGGCATAGCACCGTCCACGCGGCCGCTGCGATGCAGCAAAAAAGCGCGAACGCACGCCGGCCGGGCTTTTGTGCCCCAGATTGGTGATTGTCCCGATTTGCGAGATGGGTTTTTTGGATTCTTATACGCCCCTGGTTGGCGCCCGCGTTGGCCCGCCGCCACGGGGCTTTCAGGCAATCGGCAGCAAATTGGCACACTTCGTGCGTTGTGAAACGCACAGGGAGGGCGCCATGATTTCCGATGGCAATCCGTGGCAAGCCCGTCCCCTTTGGCACTCGCCTATCGAGTGCGTGAAGAGTGCGCGGCGCGGGGCAGCGCACCGGAGTTAGCTTCGCTGAGGTGAAACATGATGCTGTTCGACGATTTGAGAGATAACGAGTGGGCGCTGGTCGAGGCTTTGTTCTGCGCCGAGCCAGCGCGCAGCGAACGGCGCGGTCGACCGCGCGTGGAAGCTCGGGCGGTGGTCAACGCCGTGCTTTGGGTGTTGTCGACAGGCGAAGGCTGGTCCAAGTTGCCGGGCCGCTACCCGTCCCCCCCGACTTGCCGCCGGCGCTTCGACGAGTGGCAAGCCGATGGCACGCTCGCTGAAATTGTGAAACGGCTTGGCACGAGCGGCCGCGAAGTCTCGCTGCGCGGCCGGATCGGCGCAACGGCCGCGAAATCGCCGGCACCGCCGAGCCGCGACCGCCTACGCGGCGCGTTCTGGACCAATCCGGAATCGTGGCGCGCGCCGGTCAAGATGGCCTGACGCGAAACTACGCGGTCACCGGGCGCCTATAGGCGCCCGGTTTTTTATCCTGCCGACTTTTCCACGATTGCGTGCGCGCCCACGACCCGCCAGCATTTGACGGTCGCCGCGAGACGCTGTCTTCTCCGCTTCGCGCGCCCCTTTCGTCGCGCCTCCCGCACGCCCACCACAGCGCTCCTTGCGCGCTGCCTCAGACTGCCAAACTACCCGATAGCTCCGGGTGAAACATCCATTTACTATTAATTACAACGTGCTTTCGTCCCCCGGCATACGTTAATACTTATGCAAACAGGCCTTGAGTCGAGGGGCTCGAGGTTGAGGGGGATTTCGGAATGAAACCAATGTCACTGGTGTTGTGCGGCATTGTGATTTCATCGATGGCCGCGCCCGCAATTGCGCAACAACGCCCGCAAGGGTGGAACTGGCGCCCGGACCGCCAAGCCACGCTGGAAGCGTGGCAGCAGAGCGAGGCCCATAATCGCGACTTCACGCCGCCGACGCCGCGTGGCGATCTGCGCGGCGATATCGCCAGCAATGTGCGGGCACGGCCCGATGCGCCGCGTGAGGATCAGCGGCGGCGATGATTTGCTAAGTCGCCGCTCGGACGGCGCGTGGCGCGACGCGGTCGCCCAGTATCTTGCATTGCGCACTTACGATCGGGGAACCACCGGACGCGGCACCAGTCTGACTCAACGCCATTAGCACAGCGTGGCAGTAGTAATTCCGGTATGCCCGTATCTTCGTGATACGGGCTTTTTTTGCCCTCGAGGCGTTGATGGCATGAAAGGCGCGCAACGGCAACGACCTGCGCGGATCGCGTCGCCGCCATGTCGATGGGAAACGGAGATTCGCCCCCGGACGCGCACGGCGACCGGTCGACGTCGGCGACGGCCCGCCGAGGGGGTGACAGGCCCGGGCGGACAGTGACTCAGTTCAGATAAGCGGTGAACCTTGAGCTAAGATCTGACTTCGGCTGTCGCGGCGGACTGCGGTTCGGCCGCGCCGAGAACATAATCGTTCATGCGTTGCGCTGTCCATGTGAGCAGACGCTCGTCGTGCTCGAGCCGCGCAAACTCCGCTTTGCCGCGTTCGGTGAGCACCGCGATGTCGACGGGAGCATGAAAGCCTGGCGCCGGTGCGACGGTTCGCTGACGAACGGTGTCCATCAGCCCCAGCGCGCGAAGATATTGGAAGACACCCGGCCTTCTGGCCCAGGGAACCTGACGATATTGCGCTCGCCGCAGCCCTTCAAGTACCGCTTCGTTGGAATACGTGGTCATCTCACTTCTTTCTTAAAGTGCAGCTATGACACATTCATGCCCACGCGTCACTGCGCCACCGGCGACGCGCGTAGCACCCGCTCCTGGTCGGAAGCTCGCCGCCTGTCTGACAGCGGATTTCCGCCAGGTGCTGCCTGGTCTCGTTTTCGGAACCCCCGTCAGAACGGCATGTTAGCGTTCTCTCCATGAACCGACGATGCAACCGCCGCGGCGCGATGGCAGGCCCGTGGATTTGTCCCGAAAGACATACGTTACCCCATTTAAATTGATTCTATTCACTTTATTAGCGCTTTTTTTTGCAGCAATCGTGCTATGGAAACGTGCGCGCCGGCCGCTCATCGTCTGCATGATCGCGCTGTTCTGGCTGCTCGCGGCCGGCTGGCTAACCGCGCCACTGCTCCATCTGGCGCAGCCGCAACGACAGAGCGCCACGGCCGCCACCTTCGCGCCACGCACCGCGATCATCCTGCTCGGCGGCGGCACGGTCTACGACCACGACCACGTGCTGGTGCCACCGCGCGACGTACTCTCGCGCATCGAGGTCAGCGCGCAGAACTACGCGGCCTGCAAGCGCACGGCGAGCACGTGCCGGGTGATCGTCAGCGGCGGTAATCCGCAGCGGCATAGCGCGACCGAAGCCGACACCTACCTGCCCTATCTGCTGCGTCAGCAGGTGGCGCGCTCGGACATCGTGCTCGAGCGAAGCAGCCGCACGACCTATGAGAACGCGCGCAACGTCTCGGTTATTGTCGGTCAATCACATTACGACACGTTGATACTCGTCACCTCCGCGTATCACATGCCGCGTGCGCTGCTCGATTTTCAGTGCTTCGGCGTCGCGCCGCAGCCGCAGATTTCGAGCGCGCGGCGCGCGCGGATCGGTGTGCTGCCGCGCTTCGCCAATCTCGTGGCCGCGGAGATAGCGTTGCATGAGCTAATCGGCCTCGCGCAATTTCACCTGTATCGCGCGATCGGCTGGTTCTGACGGACGATGTAGGCCGCTGCGCTCTCGCACTCGAGGACGTCGCGGTTTATTCAACCAGCGTCCAGCTATTACAAAACGTAACAAGTGTTGAGCGCGGTTACAAAGCCATCGGCTGGAGAAGAGTTTGCTCGATAGAATGCATTGTCTTTCCCACTGGACAGGCAATACTCGGGTCCACCACCATCATTCTACGGAGGTAACGATGAAGAAAGTGTCCATGGCGATCCTGGTTTCCTTGTGTGCCGCAGCCGGCGCGGCTCACGCGCAGGACAACGGCATCTCGACGAGCACCGATCCGGCGAAGGCCGCCGACGTCGAGCAGCGTGCGCAAGATTTGCAAAACCGCGAGCAGTCGATGGGAAGCGCACCGGCCGCGCCGGCCAAGCATCACAAGATGGCTCCGCATCATCCGAAGAAGGGTGCCGACGCGTCGGGCACCTGAACGACTTCGCGGATCTCGCCTCGCGGCCTCGTCGTGAAGGTGAAAAAGCCGAAGCTGGCAGCGCCGGTTTCGGCTTTTTTTTATTTGTGCGACCCGCTCGCTGCTGGCAAGGCACTCCGAGCGCGCACCGGCTTGGCAAGCCGCCGGCGCTCTGCTCTCTGTATGCTAAAGTCGCGCACCGACCGGCGAGCCGCCGGCATCCCCTAACCCGTGCGCACCCTGGTGCGGAGGACAGCATGAGCAACATCCAGCTTGATATCGAATGGACCGAAGCAGCATCTCGCAAGATCGAAAAACTGATGCCGCGTGGCGGTCAGGAAGCGTACCTCGCGCTGCCGCCCGTCGAATGCCTGCCGATGGAAGGCGACGTGCTGTTTCTCGGCCCGGCTGGCAAGCAGGAGCCGTTCATTGTCGCGGAGCGCCAGTATCACCATGACGGCGACGCCGACTGGACCATCATCCTGATTCTCGATGTCCCGCAAGCAACCCACTGATCGCTGACGGCGCGCCGGCGGCCTCAGGGCCGCCCCACCTGTCCAGCGTGTCCGCGCGCCGCTGACGCCCGCGCCCGAATTCAGGCGATCTTCGACACCACGCGAATCTCCACGTGCTCCTTCCAATCCGCGGCCGCCTTCTTATAAGCCTGGATATGCGCGGATTTCGCATGCGCCGCGAGCGCATCCTGGCTTTCCCAGCGCTCGATGAACACGAACCGGCGCGGCTCCTGCACGTCGCGCCAGAATCCGCCCGGCAGAGCAGTGCCAAGCTCGCCGCCCGAATGGCCGCATCAGCGCCTACAGCGGCACTAGCATGTGAGCACCGTCGGCCTGGAGTTTGGCGGGCGACCACTGGGCGCCCTGCTACCCTCGGCGTGGTACGGTAACTCATTGCGATTGAGAATCGGTTTCGCGCGTGGCAAGCGCGCGGGACGCTCCGGCGCATGACCGCAACGGATTGCCGCGCGGCCGTAGGCAGCCGTTTTGCAGACAATTTTCGCGCCCATGCGTTTGTGATAACCCGCACATTGTCGCGCGCTGCAAACTGCTAGACTCATTTTGACCAATTCGCCGGAGTCCAGCGTGGCTGGTACCGCCCTCCGTGTTCGCGGGACGCATTCGTTTCGTTCCGGCGGCGCTTCGGGTGTGCGAGCGCTACGCGCCGAATGGGTTTGCGTGCCCCTTCATTCCCTTGCCGCAACGATCCCATGTCAGCTTTCATGCCCGCTTCTATGCCATCCGTCAGCGAATTGACCGTGAGCGGCCTGCTCCCGCACCTGGTCCGCGACGAGTCGGGCTGGACCGCGACCTGGCGCGCGTTGACATTGCACAGCGTGTTCCAGCCGGTGCTGTCGGTCACGCATCAGTGCGTGGTCGGCTACGAGGGGCTGTTGCGCGCGTTCGATCCCGTCGGTCTGCCCGTCTCGCCCGAAGTATTGTTCTCGGGCACGCGCTCGGCCGCCGAAGCGCGCGAACTCGATCGCATCGCGCGCTGCCTGCATGTGGCGAACTTCATGGAGCAAGGCATCAGCACCGGGTGGCTGTTTCTGAACACGCGCCCGCAGGTGTTCGAAACCGGCTGGCCGCAGCGCGCTTTCATCGACGAGTTGTCCGCGCATTTCGGGCTGCCGCAGGAGCGCATCGTGATCGAAGTGCTCGAGCAGCCCGCCGACGATGAATCCGCCGTCGCCAGCATGCTCGCCGCCTCGCAGCCGCGCGATTTTCTGATCGCGATCGACGACTTCGGCACCGGCTTCTCGAACTTCGATCGCGTGTGGCGCTTCCGCCCCGACATCGTCAAACTCGACCGCTCGCTCGTCGCGCGCGCGGGCAAGCGCGAGGGCGACGAATCGATGATCAGCCATCTGATCGCGATGCTCCATCAGTCGGGCACGCTCGTGCTCGCCGAAGGCGTCGAAACCGATGAGGAGCTGATGATCCTGATGCAGGCCGACGTCGATTTCGTGCAGGGGTTCTGGTTCGGTCAGCCAAAGAGCAGCGTGCTGGCCGCCTGCACGAAGGTGCCTGCGCTCGTCGCGTCGATCTGGAGCAAGTTCGCCGAATACGAGCGTGCCCACGCCGGCCACCAGCGGCTCGGGTTCGAGGGCTTCGCGGAAGCGGTGCTGGCCGCCGCCGACACCTACAAGGCGACCGGTGACCTCGAACAGGCCGCGCAAAAGATCTGGCATCTGCCCGAAGCGCGCCGCGTGTTCCTCACCGACGGCCTGGGCGAGCAGACCCAGCCTTCGGTGACGGCGGGGTCGGTCCCGCCGCCTCCGAAGCGGCTCGCGCCGCTCTATACGGAGACGCGCAGCAACTGGTCGCGTCGCGCGTATTTCCGGCACGCGCTCGCGGCGCCGGGCCGCGTCGCGATGATGGGGCCGCATTATTCGCTCGCCGATGGTCAGGACTGCTACACCGCGGCGATCGCGTTCGAGCGCGACGGCACGCACGTGCTGTGCGTCGACTTCGTGCCGGAGGCGTCGCCGCCGGATGTGCGCACCGGCAGACGCGGCGCCGGGCGTTAGCGACCCACGCCGCTACTCGTGCACGCGGCCGCGCCCCGACTTGACCTCGCTGCGCCTGGTCTTGCTGTCGAGCCGCCGCAGGTTCGACGCGCGGGTCGGCCGCGTCGCGACCCGATGCTTGCGGGTCACGCTGACGCTTTCGATCAGTTCATCGAGCCGCGCGAGCGCCGCCGCGCGGTTCATCTCCTGGGTCCGATGCTCCTGCGCCTTGATGATCACGACGCCGTCGCGCGTGAGCCGGTGGTCGGACAGCGCGAGCAGACGCATCTTCAGCACTTCCGGCAGCGACGAGGCACGCACGTCGAAACGCAGATGGATCGCGCTCGACACCTTGTTGACGTTCTGACCACCCGCCCCCTGCGCGCGCACGGCGGTCAATTCGATTTCGTTGGGCGGGACCGGATAGCGGGATGTCATGGGTGGTCGGCAAGGAAGATGCGTCAGTGTACAAGCGCTCGACGCGAGATGCCCGAACTCGCGGGAAGGCGGCGGAGCGCCCGGTGCGGCGCCCGGCGGCACCGGCTCGCGAACGCTACGAAAAAAACCATTTGCGTCGGCCCGACCGGTTCATCGATACTGGTTCTTTCGCTTACGGCGTAAATTCATATGAAAATCCGTCCCGGTTTCGTGCTCGAACTGGCCGTCAACTTTCTGCTGCCGTGGCTTGCTTACCGGCTCGCGTTGCCGCGGGTCGGCGAGACCGGCGCGCTGATCGCGTCCGCCGTGCCGCCGCTCGTGTGGAGCGCGATCGAGCTCGCGCGCTTCAGGCGCGTCGATGCGCTCAGCGTGATGGTGGTGGCGGGCATCGTGCTGTCGGTCGCGGCCATGGCGCTCGGGGGCAGTCCGCGCATGCTGCTGTTGCGCGAGTCGCTGGTGTCCGGCGCGGTCGGCGTCGTGTTCCTGCTGTCACTGCCGATGCGTCGTCCTTTGATCTTCTACCTCGCGCGCGCGACGGTCGCGCGCGAAATGGAAGGCGGCGCCGCGCATTTCGAGGCGCTATGGCGCGAGCGCCCCGGTCTCGCCACCGCGATGCGAACCATGACGCTCGTGTGGGGCATCGGGCTGACCGCCGAAACCGCGCTACGCGCGTGGATGGCGCTGACGTGGCCGATCGAACGCTTCCTCGTCGTGTCGCCCTTTATCGGCTACGGCATCTACGCGGGACTCGCGCTGTGGACACTGTGGTATCGCAGGACGATGCGCAGCCGCGTCGAGGCCATCGAGCGGGCGAGCGGGGTTGCCGGTTGAGCGCCGCTCGCACCACAAGTCCGCCACTTCGCTTTTTCTGCCTGCTGCCGCGCGATCAACGCGATGCTTCGGCAATCCGCGCGGCCAGCCCCGAATCACGCTGCGTCGGCGTCGCGATCGCCTGCGCGAGCACGGCCCGCGCGCCGATCACCACGACGCGTTCGCGCGCGCGAGTAATCGCCGTATACACGAGCTCACGCGACAACACCCGGCTGAACGCCGACGGCAGCACCAGCACCGCTTGCTCGAACTCCGAACCTTGCGACTTGTGGACCGTCAGCGCGAACGCGGTGTCGTGCGGCGGCAGCGCGGCCGGCGACACCGCGCGCACACCGCCGTCGCCGGTGCGGAAGTACACGCGCAGCGCGCCACCCGCGCCCGGCAGCGCAATGCCGATGTCGCCATTGAACAGACCCAGCGCGTAATCGTTGCGCGTCACCATCACCGGACGTCCGGCAAACCACTGCGCGCCGACCGCGAGCGTGACGCCCGCGGCGCGGCGCACCTCAGCCGCCATCGCCGCGTTGACCTGATCGACGCCGCGAGGTCCGAGCCGCGTCGCACAGAGGATGCGGAAGCGGTTGAGCGCGTCGAAGAGCGGCACTGGATCGGGCGTATCGACGGCGAGCGCCTTGGCAAGCGCGTCGGCGTACGGCGCGAAGCCACCGGCAAGTCTTGCGGTGGTGCGCTCGGCCAGCGTCGTGTGAGCGTCCTCGTGCAGCGCCGCGGCGCAGACCTCGGTCGGGTCGATCTGCAATACGTCGAGCGCCGCGCTCGGTGAGCCGTTGCGAATCGCGACGGACAAACGGCCGATCGGCGACTCGAGACCGAACCGGTAGTTGCGCTCGAGCCAGACGACGCAGTCCGCGAGCGGGTTGCGTTCGATCGCCGATCGCTTATCGCGATCCCCCTGCTCGCCAGTCGCCGATGTCACGCCTTCACCGAACAGATCGCCCGACGCGGGTGACTCGAAGGTTTGCGGCGTCTCGGGCGGCGCACATAAATCGTCCAACGGTGCTTCATCGACTTCACGCAACGCGCGCGGCAAAGCCCGCGCGAGCCGCGCCTCGTCGATGTCGAGCGCCTGCGCGACCCATTGCAATCCGCGCGCGCTCAACGCCGGCTGCGCGCTGAGTTCGGCGAACACCGCGCCGGCTTCGACCGCGGCGAGCTGGTCCTTGTCACCGAGCATCACGAGCCGCGTTCGCGGCCCGATCGCGTCGAGCAGATGCGCGGCCATCGCCACGTCGATCATCGACGCCTCGTCGATCACGACCACGTCATACGGCAACGGATTATCGCGATGATGCCGGAAGCGCCCGCCCGGCCCCGACCCCAGCAATCGATGCAGCGTGTACGACGTCTGCGGCAAACGCGCGGCGAGTTCGGGCGGCAGGTCGCCCGCGCGCGCGAGCAACGCTTCCTGCATCCGTTGCGCCGCCTTGCCGGTCGGCGCCGCCAGCGCGATGCGCAAATCGGCCCGCGCATCGAGCAGACACGCAAGCACGCCGACCACGGTCGTGGTCTTGCCGGTTCCCGGGCCGCCGCTGACGATCGTCAGCCGCCCCGACAGCGCCATCACGGCCGCGACGCGTTGCCAGTCGACGTCGTCGTCTCGCGGCGGACCGAAGTAGCGCAGCAGGCGTTCGCGCAAAGCGGCGGGGGCGGTGTCGGCGTCGGCCTTCGCGGTGCTCGCCTCGCCCGTCGCATGCGCGACCAGGGCGTGGGCCAGGCGCCGCTCGTAGTCG
Source organism: Paraburkholderia sp. CI3 (assembly GCF_050436505.1). Classification (NCBI taxonomy): domain Bacteria; kingdom Pseudomonadati; phylum Pseudomonadota; class Betaproteobacteria; order Burkholderiales; family Burkholderiaceae; genus Paraburkholderia; species Paraburkholderia sp. CI3. The sequence continues at coordinate 265,530 of NZ_JBNDMI010000004.1, read as the reverse complement.
TAGTAGCGCGCGAGATAGAGACGCCCCTGCGCGTCGATCACGAGCGGGCGCAACGCCGCCGCGCCCGCCGCGCCATCGCTTGCCATGCCGCTCGCGAGCAGCGCCGCGCGCACTTGGGCGCTCGACGCGTCGAAGCGGCGCGCGAGCGTCGCGAGCGGCACGCACACGTGCCCTTCGGCGGTCGCGCGGCTCGCGGCGAACGCGCCGCGCGCGGCCCACTTCACCACCTCGGTCGATGCGCCACCGCGCCGCGCGAGCATGCCGATACGGCGCGCGAACCCTTCGGCGAGCGCGATGCTGAAATCGGCCGGTGCGGGCAGGTTGACGCCGATGTCTTCGAGCCCGAGCGGCGCGGCCGCGCGCTCATCAAGCGTGCCGGGCGTGCTCATGCGCCACCTCCGATCATCGCCGCGTCGAGCAGCGCCACCAGTTCGAACGGCGCACGCCGCCTGTGCACACCGGCGGCACCGTCGACATCGCGCCAGTCGGGCCGCACGCCGCGCACGAACAGATACAGGTAGCCGCCGATATGCGTGTCGTATGCATAGTCGCGCACGCGCGTCTTCAGATAGCGATGCAGCGCGACCGTATAAAGCAGCGCCTGCAGGTGGTACGCGTGACTCGTCATCGCCGCTTCGAGCGGCGCGGCCGCGTAGTCGGCGGCGGTGTCGCCGAGATGGTTCGACTTCCAGTCGACGATCCAGAAGCGGCCGTCGTGCTCGACGATCATGTCGATAAATCCTTTGACGAACCCGCGCAGCACGCCGGGCTCCAGCGCGACGTCGGGATAGCCGTATTCGATCAGCAGCTTGCGCAGCGCCGGAAAATCCAGCGACGGGGCCGCGAACAGAAACTCGAGTTCGTTCAGGCGCCGACGCGGATCGAGCCGCGCGAGCGTCATGCCCGGCACGAGTTCGGTCGAGACGACGTCGGCGATCAGCCGATGCATCATCGCGGGCAAGCGCACGGCGAGCTCGGGCGCGGCCGGCGCCGGACGTTCGCGCAGCGCGCCGCGGATCGCGTCGGGCCAGGTGCGCGCCTCGGTAAAATCGGCGAGTTCGAACATCCGATGCAGGCAATCGCCGGCCGCCGCGCCGCGTGGGAACGCGAGGATGTCGTCGTCGGCATGCGCCGGGGCGCTCGACGCGGCGAGCGGCGTGAGCAGCGGCGCGGAGGGTAGCGCGTCGGCGATTTCATCGTGGTCGGGCCGCACGTCTTCCTGCGGCGCGTGCGCGTGCGCATCCGCGCTCCTGCCGCCGGCCGCGATCAGGCCGCTGAAACTTGCCATGCGCCACTGATCGCGCAACGGCCGCCGATTCGCGCGCGCGTGCAGATGCGCGCCCTGATCCCGCAGACTTTCGAGCGGCACGCGGCGCGTCACTTCGGGCAGCGCCCGCAACGTGACCGGTCCGCCCGCGAGCGCCTGCCAGCTCGCCGCGAGCGCGGCTTCGTCGGGCGGCTCGGCGAGCCAGGCGTCGAACGTGTGGCCGCTGCCGCCGACGAGCCAGTTCAGCACGCTGCGCCGTGACTCCTTCGTCGAGCGCGACGACAGATACGTGCCCGCGACGAGATAGCAGCGATACACCGCGCGCGTGAGCGCCACATAGACGAGCCGCGCGCGTTCCGCCGCCTGCTCGCGCACCGCGTAACGCGAGGCGCGCTCGGCTTCCTCTTCGTCGCAACCGTAGTGCAGCACCGCGTCGCCGCTGTCGTCGTGATACTCGCGCGCGTCGGGCAAGCCCGACGAGGGCGGCTCGCGCAAGCCGCCATCGTTCAGGAACGGACAGAACACGACCGCGTATTCGAGTCCCTTCGATTTATGGACCGTGACGATCTGCACGAGATTGCGATCCGACTCGAGCCGCAGTTGTGCCTCTTCACCGCCGCCCTGCTCGCACTGCGCGGCGAGCCAGCGCAAGGTCGGCGCGATGCCGGGCTGGGTGGCCGCTCGCGCCTGTACGAGCTCGGCGAGATGGTTCACGTTGGTCAGCCGACGCTCACCGTCGACACCCGCGACGAGCCGCTGCGCGACGCGCAGCTCGCGCACCAGCGTGCGCCACATCACCGCGAAGCCGCGTTCGTGCCACAGCATCCGGTAGCGCGAAAAACGCTCGACCCAGCCCATCGCGTCGGCGGCGTCGAGCGCCGGCGCGGGTTCGTCAACGGCCGCGGCCGCGGGCGCATCGGCGACCTGCGTGAGACGCCACAGCGCGGCGGCATCGAGCCCGAGCCAGTCGGTGGCGAGCGCGGCGCGCAGGCGACGCAGATCGCCGGGCGTGTCGATGGCGGCCAGCACGCGCTCGATCTGCTCGGCGTCGAGCGTCGCGAACACCGACGCCTGCGCAAGCTCCACGCTGCCGACGCCCCACGCCGCGAGCACGCGTTTGACGAGGCTGCCCTGCTTGTGTGTCTGCACGAGCACGGCGATATCGCCCGGTGCGAGCGGCTTGTCGCCGATCGTCACGACACCTTCGCGCGCCCCTCGCAACAGCCGCACGATCTCGGCCGCGCACGCTTCGCTCGCGGCGCGCTGCGCGCTGCGTTTGTCCAGCGGCGTTGCGCCGCGCGGCAACGTCCAGATGCGGAAATCGCCGCCGCTCGCGTCGGGATCGGTAAACGGCGCGCGGCGCCGCTCGCCCGCACGCACTGGCTGATAGTCGAGCCCGTCGAGCACGAACGCCTGGCGGTTCGCTTCGAAGATCCGGTTGCACGCCTCGACGATCGGTGCGGTCGAACGCTGGTTGACCGCGAGCGTGTAGCACGCGGACGCCGACTCGCGCGCCGCGAGATACGTATGCAGATCCGCCGCGCGAAAACTGTAGATCGCCTGCTTCGGATCGCCGACGAGGAACAGCGGTCCCGCCGGCGCGAAGATGCGGCTGAAGATCGCGAATTGCAGCGGATCGGTGTCCTGGAACTCGTCGATCAGCGCGGCCGGATAGCGGCTACGCAATGCATCGGCGAGCCAGGCATGCGCGGCCAGTGCGCGATACAGATTCGCGAGCAGATCGTCGAACGATACAACGCGACGCGTGCGCTTGCGCGCCACCAACTCGGCCGGCGCGTAGTCGAGCCATGTCTGCACCAGCGCGAGCCAGCGCGCGCGCTGCGCGGCCTCGGCGGCGACCACGGCCGCGGCCAGCGCGTCGGCATGCTCGAAGAACGAATGTGCGGGCGGCTCGAACTTGACCTTGGTTGCCTTCTTCAACGCCGATGCCGTCAGCTTCAGCGCGGCGCGCGGCGGCGGCGCATGGCAGTCGCCCTGCGCGAAGTAGTCGGTCCACGCGGCGATCGCGGCGCTCACGTGATCGGGCTTGTGCGTGGTCTTGCTCAGGCGCTCCTGTGCCTCGGCCAGTAGCGCGACGATCGCGTCGCGTTCGGCCCGCCAGATCGCGCACGCGACATCGAAGCCGGCCTGCGGATCGGCGCTTGCGCCGTCCGCGTCGACGCTGCCCCAGCGCAATTGCGCGAGCGGCTTTTTCAGGCGCCGGGCCAGCTGCTCGTCGAGCGACGCGGGACCGGCGCGCTTGGCCACCAGCCACGCGGCGAACGCCGGATGCGCATGTGCGACCGGCTCGACCTGCTCGCGCCAGAAATCGGCGGCGAGTTCGAAACGCAGCGCCGCGTCGTCGGCTTCCATCTCGAACGCGAATGGCATCGCGGCCGCGAACGGCGCTTCCTGCAAGGCGCGCTGACAGAACGCGTGGATCGTGTGGATCGCGGCCTGATCGAACGTGCGCAGCGCGCGGCGCACGACCTTCAACGCGGCCTCGCGCTCGATACCGCGCTCCGGCGCGAGCGTCGTTTCGAACAGCCGGCGGATGAACGGATCGTCGCCGTCGTCGTCCATCTCGATCGCGCGATGCAGTTCCGCGAGACGGCCGCGTATGCGCTCGTGCAGCTCCGCGGTCGCGGCCTTCGTGAACGTGACGACGAGAATCTGATCCGCGTTCAGGTTCTTTTCCAGCAGCAGCCGCACGTACAGCGCGCAGATGTTCCACGTCTTGCCGGTGCCCGCCGACGCTTCGATCTGGTTCACGCCGTCGAGCGGACATGCGAACACGTCGAGTTCGTCGGCGGCGAGGCTTTGATGGCGCAGCGCGTCGCTCATGAGGCGCTCCGCAAATGCTGGATCAGTGGCTTGAAAACGATCGCGGCGAGGCTGCCGAACGGCTCGTCGAGCGTGAGCGGTGTGCCGCGCAGCGCGATGCGCAACGCGGGGTCGTCGGATTCGCCGCGCACGCGGTCGTTGACCCATACGCCTTGCGCCGCCGATTCGCTTTCGCTGAGCCGCGCCCATGCGCTTTTCGGGAAGAAGCGCAGCGGCAGCCGGCGGCCGGCATTGAAGAGCGCAGCCAACGGCGCGAGTTCGTCGAGCGGAGCCGCGACGGGCGCCAGCTCGAAGCTCTCGCCGCTGCCGTGCCATACGGTACGGCGCGGGCCGTCCGGCTGCGCCGCGCAATAGACCAGATGCGCGAGCCACGCGGACAGATAGTCGCGCGCGCTGGCTTTGGCATAACGAAAGATCACTTGTCCCGTTCCGGTCAGCAGGTTCAACGTGCCGCGCAATTGCAGCGGCGTTTCGGCGGACTCGAGCAACAGCGCGTCGTAGTCGCCAAACAGGGAGACGGCGCTGTCGGTGCCATCGCCGCCTTGCGGCCAGCGCGGCGAGACGTCGAGCACGAACGGCAAACGCTCGACGCCCGCGGCCACTTCGCGCCGCACGCTTTGCGCCAACTGCCGCAGCGCGGACAGCTCGCGCGCGCGCCAGACCGCGCCGGTCGCGCCGCCGGGCAACTCGGGGCTCGCCTCGGCGACGCGCTGCACGCGGCTATAGATCACCTCGTCGTCGGTGCCGGCGTCTAGCAGGACCGGCAGCAGGCGCTCGGCGAGTGCGTCGCGGCCCGCATAGTCGAGATCGAACGGCTCGGTGTCGAGCAACTCGCCCTGCGCATCCGACAACGCGATTCCGAGCCGGTCGCGCAGCAGTGCGCGCGCCGGATGACGCCAGAAGCGCACCAAATCGTCGAACTCCACCTCGTGCATATCTTCCGGCGGCAGCGGTTGATCGAAGAACGGCGTGGCGGCGGCATGCTGCGGTTCGGCAAGCAGCGTGGCCAGCTCGGCGCGATTGGCGTCGTAGGTGAACAGGTCGGGCTTCGCCGCGAAGTAATCCGACGCGAACGCCTGCAACGGATGCTCGACGATGAACTCGCGCCGCGCGCTGTCGACCTCGGCCGGACTCGCGTCCTCGCCCGCCGACACCTGCGCGAGGTGATCGAGCAGTTCATCGACGAGCGCGGCCGGCGGCAGCGGCGCGTTATCGCGAATGCTGCGGCCCGTGTAGGCGATGAAGAGCCGCTCGCGCGCGGCGAGCAGCAGATCGAGGAACAGATTGCGCTCGTCGTCGCGGCGCTGACGGTCGCCGGCCTTGCCAAACGCGGCCATCAGATCGAACTCGTCGGCACGCGCGAGCGACGGCAGCACGCCGTCGTCCATGCCGAGCAGGCAGACCACGCGGAACGGCAAACCGCGCAAGCTCGTCAGCGAAGAAAACGTCACGCTGCCCCACGGCACGCCGCCGCGTGCGGGGTCGTCGAGCGCTTCGGTGAGCGCGGTGCGCACCACCGACGCCGGCAGCAACACATCATGCGCGCCGGCCTGCATCGCGGCGCTCATCGCATCGAGCGCGTCGCGCACGGCCGCGAGCGAATCGGCGAACTCGACGCCGCCGTCGAAGCACTGCCCGAGCGTTTCGAGCAGCAGTTGCGACCAGTCGGACGGCGTGCGCTCGATCGCGCAGCTCGCCGCGAAGCTGTCGATGTCGTCGACGAAACGCGACAGACGGCCGAGCAGTTCAGCATCCGAACCGCCCGCGCCTTCGACCGGCAGCCACGCATCGACCGGTTCGCCGCCCGCCGGCATCGCGTAGCCGAGGTACAGGCGCGTCAGCGCATCGGCGAACGTATGACGCGCGACCGGCACGTGTTCACCCAACGGTTCGAGCGGCGCGAGCCCGCGCCGCGCGCCGGCGGCCGCGAGCCATTCCTGCGCGGCTTCGAGCGAATTCGCATCGATGCCGTAGCGCACCGCGACCGCATCGACGCGCAGCCATTCGATCAGATCCGGCGCGCCGACGCTGCGCTCGGGCAGCGCGAGCCAGTCGAGCAACAGACGCGCGACCGGATTGGCCTGCGACGGCGGCAGGCCGGTAATGCGGTACGGAATGCGGCGCGTGTCGCCGGCAGGCGTGGTGCCGAACACCGCATCGATCAGCGGACCGGCCGCCGCGAGATCGGACACGGCGACCAGCACGTCGGACGGCTGCAGATCGTCGAATTCGTCGAACCAGCCGAGCAGGCGATCGTGCAGCACTTCGAGCTGCCGGGACAGGCTATGACAGACGTGCACCTCGATACCGCGCTCGATAGGCAACTCGTCGGCATCGGCCTCATTACGCAAAGCGAGGATGCCGTTCTGCACGGCGGCGAGCCAGCTCGGCTCCGGGTTTTCGGTGAAGTCGCCGGTCTCGGCCGATGCGGCGCTTTCGGTCAGCTCGTGCAGCATATGCAGCTGCGCCTGAGTCTGGCGGCCCCATTCGGCGAGCAGCGGATGACCGACTTCCTGATAGTCGAGCTGCCCCGCCGCGTCGAGTGCCTGCACGCGCCCTTCGCTGACCACGTCGAACCAGAACTCGCGGCACGGGTTCATCACGTACAGACGCACGTCGATCCAGCGCGACAGCGCGCGCAGCAACGCGATATGCAGCGGCGGCATGGTCGGCAGCGCGAACACGCTGACCGCCTCGGGCCATCGCGCGTTCGAGATCGCCTCGAGATCGAGCGCCGCGATTTCATCGAGGAACCGATACGCGGGCGGCAGCGCGGCCGCGGATGTTTGCGCATGACCGCCGGCTTGCGCGAGCTCGGCGAGCACCGCGCGCCACAGCGCCGCCTGCCAGCGCTCGTCCTCGCGCGCCGCGTCGCTCGCGCCGGTCAGACGCGGACCGGTGTCGTCAGCCGCGCCGCTCGCGAAGATCGAGCCGCCCTTGTGCCATTGCAGCAGCCATTCGGGACGATAGGTCAGATAGTGATCGAGCACGGTCGCGACGCGCCGTGCCAGCTCGTAGCGCATCGACGCGTCGGCCGCATCGAGGTAGGTGCGCAGACGCGGCGACGCGTTCCACGGCAGCGCTTCGTCTGAGTCGTCGAGCAGCCGGTAGCAGCGCCACACGAGCCGGTCCGGCGCGAACGGCGAATGCTTCGGCACCTCGATCACGCCGCCGATCTGCGCCCACAGCCATTGCGCGAGATAACCAAAGTTAACGTTCGCGCAGATGCCCTGGCGCGCGGCGATATCGAGCTCGAGCCGCCGGCGCACGGCCGCGCTCGGCACGATCACGGGCCGCGCGGTCCACGGGTCGGACGGCGATTGCGCGAGGTCGCCGAGCAGCGCGCCCACCAGCGTTTCGTAGCGGTTCGAGTAGAAGAGCTGAAGCATGGATTCCAGATCACATTTGGCACGCTGATGGCCCGCGAGCGATGCGCGCGAGCCACGGCGGACATTGAAGCGACAGCATAACAAACCCATCCCCAGGGCATAACCTCGCCGAATGGACGAGGTCAGAACGCGCGCAAAATCAGTTAGACTCGACGGCAGTTTCGCGCTGTCTTTCCAACTGCGGTTTTCTCGGTGAATGGATTCAGGTAGTCGATGCGCTATTCGGTCGAAATAAGAAAATTCCTTTATAGCCAGTACTTTTATGGCGGCCTGCGCATCGCGGTCGGCGTGTCGTTACCGGCCATCCTGTGCCTGATCGTGTTTCACAATCGTGACCTCGGCTTCACGATCGCGACCGGCGCGCTCGGCGCCTGCGTCGTCGACATGCCGGGCCCGCTCAAGTACAAGCACAACGAGATGCTGGCCTGCTCGGTGATCGGCTTTCTGTCCGCGCTCGCCACCGGCCTCGCCACCGTCAATCCGATCGCGCTGTGGTGCACGGTCGTGCCGCTCACGTTCGTGCTGTCGCTGATCGTCGTGTACGGCAATCGCTGGCCGCAGATCAGCTTCGCGACGCTGTTCATGATGATCATGACGCTGGAGGAACACTTCACGCCGCTGCAGGCGCTCGTCAACGCGTCGTGGATCCTGCTCGGCGGCCTCTGGTACACGTACTGGTCGACCTTCGTGAGCCGCTGGATGATGCATCGGATCGAGCAGCAGGCGCTCGCCGAAAGCGTGTTCGCGTGCGCAGACTATCTGCTCGCGCGCGCCGCCTTCTACGATCTCGACAACGATCTCGATGAGTGCTATCGCAACCTCGTCGACAAGCAGATCTCCGCGGTCGATCGCCAGGACGCCGCGCGCGACATGGTGCTGCGCAATCTGCCCAAGTTGAAGCGCGGCAAGCTCGAACCACGCCGCGCGATGCTCTACAACCTGTTCATCAATAGCGTCGATCTGCACGAGCTGTTCGTCGGCGCGCAAACCGATTACCCGCTCGTGCGCAGCACGTTCGGCGGCTCCGATCTGCTGGTGTTCTATCGCGATCTGATCCGCAAGGCGGCCGAAGATCTCGAGGAGATCGGCCTCGCGGTGCTGCAGAACCAGGCGCCGCGCATGCGCGTGAACGTGAAGGCGGAATTGCGCGCGATCGAGTATGAAATCGAACTGATGCGCAAGCAGGAGCTGCCGACGCAGAACCCGGAGGCGTATTCGGCCGTGTCGTCGAATTTCCGCCGCATCTGGAGCGCCACGCGGCTGATCGACAAGATGCGCCGAAGCCTTGCCACCGAGCCGAGCCCGACCGAAACCGAACTGCGCATCGACCAGGCGCTGAGCCGCTTCGTGTCGAGCCGGCGCGTGCCGTTCGGGCAGATCCTGTCGAATCTGACGATGGCCTCGCCGAGCTTTCGACACGCGTTGCGCGTGACGATCGCGGTCGCCGTGGGCTTCTGGCTCGGCCGCCTGCTGCCGCTCACGAACGCGTACTGGATCGTGATGACCACCGTGATCATTCTGAAGCCCGGCTACTCGCTGACCAAGCAGCGCAACGGGCAGCGGATCATCGGCACGCTGATCGGCTGCGCGGCGAGCATCACGCTGATCATCTTCGTGAAGGAGCCGCACATCCTGATGGTCGTGATGTTCGCGTCGATGGTGATGAGCTACAGCCTGCTGCTGTTCAACTACACGGCGAGCGTCGTGTTCACGTCATCGTATGTGCTGCTGCTGTTCCATCTGCTCGCGCCGGGCAGCATGCGCATCATCGGCGAGCGCGCGATCGACACCGTAGTCGGCTGCGCGATCGCGATCGCGGCGAGCCACCTGTTCCCGTACTGGGAGTACCGCTTGATGGGCAAGCTCGTCAACAACATGATCAGCGCGACGCGGCAGTATCTCGAAGCGAGCTGGTGGTGGAGCGGTAAACCGGCCGCGGCGGTGGTCGCGGCCGTGACCGAAGCGGGCGCGCGCGCGCCGGCGGCGGCGATGGCGGATCCGGCGATCGGCTTTGGCGGCCCGGCGCTCGCCGGCGCCGGTGCCGGTGCCGGTGCCGGAGCCGAAGTGGCGAGTGGCGTCGGTGCACGCGGCGCTGGGCGCGCCGGCGTGGCACATCCGGTCGCCGACGCCAATGCCGAGGCGAACGCGGGCGAGGCCAGCCATGACGCCACCACGATCCGCAACGCGACCGCGCGGCCGGCAAGCGGTGCATCGGCCGCCGCTGCCGCCGCGGCGACCGCGCTCGACCGCGATTACCGTTATCGGCTCGCGCGCAAGAACGTTCACGTTGCGTTCGCGAATCTCGGTCAGGCGTTCCAGCGGATGATGCTCGAACCGAAGTCCGCGCAGAAGTTCGTGCCGGAGTTGAACGGTCTGCTGGTGCGCAGCCATGTGCTCGCGTCGCAGATCACGGCCGCCGCGCCACTGTTGCGCACTTCCGCGCAACAGCAGCACCAGGTCGAGGATATCTCGCTACAGCCGCTGCAGCGCGCTTTGAGCCTCGTGCGCGACAACCTGAGCGCCGCCGAAGCCGGCACCGCGTTGCCCGCCGAGCAGGGCGAGCAGATCAAACTGATGAGTCGCGAGCTCGATGCGATGGTCGTCGAAACGGAGAAATCGCCGGACTATACGGCCGATGCCGTGCATGACACGAAGCTGCTCGTGCATCAATGCAAGCAGATGCTCGCAGCGTCCGCGCAGATTCGCAAAGACGCGAGCATGATCCGGCTACCGGAGGAGTGAGGCAGGAAGCGCGCGGGCGTTATTGCGCGGCGCCGCTCGCCGGTTTCATCGCGGTGGCCGCCGCGGCTGCCTGCGAAGCCACTGGCGGCACCTGCGTGGACTGGCTGTCGAACTCGTGCTTTTCGCGGATCGCGTTATAGAACAGCGTGGCAATCACCAGCAGGATCGCCACCACGATAAAGACGGAGATGCCAAAGGTCGGATTCTTCTTGCGCGGCGGTCTGGTCATGAAGCGGGCTCGATTCGCGACGCAGTCGCGGATGGGTCGGAGAAGGCGGCATTCTACGCCCCGTGGGCTTGCACGCGGCTTGCAGCCGGGGGAGCAGTACGGATGCGCTGTGGCGCGTTTACTGTCGAGGCAGCAAGCGGCGCTCCTGACGGCACCCGGTCTGCCTCGTGTCGCTGCTGGTGATTTTGGTCTGTGCTCTCCCGTCGCCTTAAATGCATCGACCACGTCGCCATCGTAGCGAACCCGTGTTCCGTTCGTTCGTCACCGCCCCATCGCTTGTCGCGCGTCAGCCGTTATTTGTGACAGTCACAGCCGGCCGCACCGGCAACGCCGTCGAATACTTGATCTGCTCCATCGCAAAGCTCGAACTCACGTCGTACAGCGGCACGGCCGTGATCAACTGTTTGTAGATCCGGTCGTAGTCGTCGATATCGGAGACCACCACGCGCAACAGATAGTCGGTCTCGCCGCTCATCCGGTAGACCTCGACCACTTCCGGAATATCGCGCACCGCCTGCGTAAATGCGGCGGCCCATGTCTCCGTGTGCTGATTCGTCCGCACCGCCACGAACACCGTGGTTCCGACCCCGAGCTTGCGCGCGTCGCACAGCGCCACCTGCGCGCGAATCACCCCCGCCTCCTTCAGGCGCTGCAGCCGCTTCCAGCAAGGCGTCTGTGACAGGTTCACGCGCTGCGCGAGTTCGGCGATCGGCATCGTCGCGTCTGCCTGCAGCAATTCGAGCAGCTTCCGATCGATGATATCCATACTCATACCACCACCCCTCATAGGAAATTATTCTACTTTTCTGACGGTCGAGGGAATTATATGGAAACTCTTTCTCCGGGAAAACCGGTATAAATATCGATACCGAAAATTGCCGAACAGCAGCGCCCGCGCTGCAATAAGACCATGAGCGACGACCTTCGCGCCCCCGCTTTCGAGCACCTTCCCGACTACCTGAAGTCGCTGCCGGACCCGGCCCGACTTGAAGCGGCCGCGTTACCGACACAAACGCTGGACGAGATCGGGCGCACACCGCTCGAGCGCCTGTGCGACACGCTCGACGCGATGTTCGAAGCCTGCGCGAAATTTCCGGAGCCGTCGCATTCGACGTTCTTCGCGCGCACCATGCGGCTCGCGCTCGCCGAGGCGGCCGCCGACCCGGCGCTGCTCGCACCGATGCAACGCGAAGGTTCCGCCGACACCTATCGGCGCCATCTGCTCATCGCCGATCCGCAAGGCCGCTATGCGATTGCCGCGCTGGTCTGGCAGCCCGGCCAGGCGAGCCCCGTGCACGCGCATCACACCTGGTGCGGTTACGCGGTGGTCGAGGGCAAGCTGAGCGAAACGGTCTTCGAATGGGACGACGCGCATCAATGCGCGAGCGCGCTGCGCGCTCAGACGCGCAAACGCGGCGCAGTGTCGTTCGTGCGCGGCGGCCGTGCTGCGATTCATCGGCTTGGCAACAGCAGTGATGCGCCGGCGGTGTCGCTGCATATCTATGGCGTCGAAGGCGCGCGGATCGGCACGCACGTGAACGACATCGTGCGCATGGCCGACGCGGCGGAGATGGTTTGACGGTTGCGCGGCCCCCAAACACACCCCCGCCTCAATTCTTCCCACCCACATCACCCGCCGTCGGAATCTGCGGCGGAATCGGCGCGGTCTGTCCGGTCGTCGGCGGCGCCGGACGCGGTTCGTGCGACACGTCACGCGCGGGCGCAAGCGGCACCTGTGTCGACGCGCGCGCCGACGGGCCAACGACGCCCACCTCATACTCAGCTTCGCGCGGATACTCGTGCGCCGCTTCGCGGTCTCTTTCGCGAGTGGGTTCATGCGCCCTTTGATGGGTTTTGCCGCGCTCGCCGTCCCGCGCCGGCTGCTGCGCCTCGCCATGCGCATGCCGGCTGTCATCGGCACCGGCATTCACAGGCGCGACGAACCCGGTTATCTCATCGTCGCGCAGCGGCTCGCCCTCGCGATCCTTCGACGATGTGTACACCCGCATATGCGCGACCGGAATCTCGATGCCGGCCTCGTCCATCTTGCGCTTGAGCCGCAAATTGAACGCGCGCGCGACGCTCCATTGCTGCAGCGGCCGCGTCTTGATCTGCCCTTTGACGACCATCCAGTTCGGATCGAACCGGTCGAGGCCCCACACCTCGATCGGCCCGAGCATCTCGCGCCGGTAGCGGAAGTCGGCCATCAGCTCCGCGCCGACTTCGCGAATCAGCTGCGTGATCTCGTCGACATCGGTCGAGAACGACATGCGCACCTCGAACACCGCGTACGCGAAATCGCGCGACAGGTTCTTCACGATCTTGATCTGCGAGAACGGAATCGCGTGGATCGCGCCCTGCCCGTCGCGCAGCCGCACGGTGCGGATCGACAGATGCTCGACCGTGCCCGCATGCCCGCCATCGACGTCGATCCAGTCGCCGACCGAGATCGTGTCCTCGATGATGATGAAGAGCCCGGTGATCAGGTCGGTCACCAGCGACTGCGCGCCGAAACCGATCGCCAGACCGATCACGCCCGCGCCCGCGAGCAGCGGCGTCACGTTGATGCCGAGGTTCGCGGCGGTGACGATCGCACCGATCGTCATGATCGTGACGAGCAACACGTTGCGCACCAGCGGCAACATCGTGCGGGCGCGCATGCTCGGGCTGCGCGCCTTGTTGCGCGGGCTGCCCGGATTGAGCGTCTCGGTGATCGCGGTGTCGACCAGAATCCACAGCAGCCACGCGATGAACACGGTGGCGACGATCGCCGTCATCGCATGCGCGATGCCGCGTGCCGCCACGTTCCTCTCGATCATCGCGGCCAGCGACACGCCCCACAGACGCGCCGCGGATTCGAAGAAAAACAGCCAGATGAACAATGTCAGCAACGTGCCGCAAAAGCGCAGCAGCCGCGTCAGATACGGCGAGCGGCGCCGCGCGCGGGCGCTGCGCGGCCGCGTCATGCGCAGCACGATCGCCGACAGGAAGAACGCCAGCACCAGCAGCAGCGCGGTGACGATCGAGATCTGCAGCACGTTTTCGCTGGAGCCGGAGCCGCCGAGCGTCGCGACCACCGACGCGGCCGAGAGCACCAGCACCGGCACGTGCCACAGCGCGGCGAGCACCTCGAACGCATCGGTCGCGGCCTTGTGGTCGTTGCGCTGTTCGTACGGCCGGTTGCGGATCAGATGCGCGACCGGCCGGCGAAACGCGAGCGCGAAATAGCCGGTCAGCACGGCGGCCGTCATGTTGGCCGCGGTCGAAATCAGCGCGGCGAGGTTGGTGCCGAGCTGATGCTCGACGTCGTAATTGACGGCTGCGTCGCCGAGCGCACCGCACACGCCGATCACGAACAGCACGCGGCGCGCGTGATCGATCAGCAGGCGCACCGCGACGCGGCGGTGGCCCGAGCCGAACAGCGAAAACATGATCAGACAGATCGCGGAAAACACCGCGCCCGCGACGATCGCATACGCGACCACCATGCCGAGCGTGCGGCCGAGCGAATCGGGCATCGCGCGCATGAACAGCAGCGCCGCGATGAACGCGATGATCCACGGACCGACGCGGCGCAACGCGAAGATCAGCAGCTCGCGCGTGGTGGGATTGGGCCGCAGCACCAGCTCGATACCGAAGCGCCGGTGTAGCCGTTGCTGCAGATAGATCAGCGCGCCGGCACAGGCGCCCCAGCCGGCCAGCATCCCCAGCATCGCCAACAGGATCGTGCCGACACCCTCGTGTCCCTGGCCCGAGACGATCGTGTACAGCTCGTTGCCGGCCGCGGTCATGCGCCCGCTCCAGTAGCGCACCGGCGTGCGGCCCTGATGCACGTCGGATTCGAACGACGCGATGCCCGAGGCGATCGCGCCGAGCAGGCCCGGGCTAGGTTGCGCGGACGCGGGCGCGGGTGGCCCGACGGTTTGCGCGGCGCTTTGCGACACGTCGCGCAGCTTTTTCAGCTGGGCAACGAGCGCGCTGCGCTGGCGGTCGTTGTCGAGCGTGGCGATCACGCTGTCGAGCGAGCGCGCCAGCTCCGCCTGGCTCGCGGGCGACGGCGCCGACGCCGCCTCGGGCGCCGACGCCCCCGATGCCGCGGACGCAGGCGTCGCGTTCACCGTCGCGCTGTTGATCAGGCTCTGCAATGCCGGGATCACCGGCGTGCCGCCGCCGACCGCGGGGCCCGCGGCTTGCGCCATGCGCGGCAGCGCGCCGAGGCACAGAATCAGCGCGGCGCACAGCAGCGCGGCAAACCAACCGACGGCATCTGTGCTCGCGCGCGGGCGGGCGTCGCCGCTGGCCGTGTCGCGAGCGGTGTGAGCGGAGGAGAAATGGGGGGCGCTGAGAATCGCCGGCTGCTGCCCGCCGCCAGACGGCGCAGCCTCGGACTCACGCCGCGACGGGCATGACTGCATGGCAATCCGTGAGAAAACGGCAGACGCCAGTGTAGCCGCAGTTTCGCCCGGCGCGGCCGAACATGCGTAACCGAATGTTAGTACGCTTGCGCGGCCGGCGAATTCGAACCGCCGCTCGTCAGTACGCGACCGTCGCGATCTGGCGGATGAAGCGGCCCTGCTCCAGTTCGTCGACGAACGCGATCGCGTAGTCTTCGGCCGAAATGCGGCTGTTGCCGTCCGCGTCCGCAATCAGCGTGTTCGCGCCCGTGCGGAACTTGCCGGTGCGCTCGCCCGGCGCGATCAGCGCGGCTGGCGCGAAGAACGTCCAGTCGAGACCGGTCACGCCGCGGTAGTACTCGAAGGCGTCGCGGTGCGCGAGTGCAATACCCTTGTACGCGTCCGGAAAGCCGTCGGTATCGACCAGTTGTTTGCCCGGTGCGACTTCGAGCGAGCCTGCGCCGCCTACCACGACGACGCGCTTCAGCCCCGCCGCGCGCACCCCCTCGACCAGCGCGCGTGTCGCTTGCGTCAGGGTGGCGAGATCGCCCTGCGGCGGCGCATACGCGCTTGCGACCACGTCGTGACCGCGCACCGCCGCGCCGACGCTCGCGGCGTCGAGCAGATCGGCCTGCGCCGCATGCAGATTCGCGACGCCGGTCGGCACGCGCGCCGGATCGCGCACCAGCGCCGTCACCTGATGCCCGCGACGCGCGGCTTCCGCGGCAATCCGCGAACCGATCATGCCAGTCGCGCCAAACAGGGCGATCTTCAGTTGCTTGCTCATATCAGCGTACTCCTCAGGTTGTCTTATATGTAACTTTTATAGTTACATATAACGAGAAAAAAAGCGGGGCGCTCACCCCGTTCCCTTGTTTGGCACGCGTGCCGGAATAGGTTCGACCCGCGCCCTACGACACTGCGCTTCTATCGTTCACCGCCGCCGCGTCTTGCGCGCGAAGACACGCTCAAGCACGGCGCTTGCGCTCGCGCTGCTTCTCCGAGCGGACCACGTCGGCGGTCGCGTCGGCGAGCGTGCGCGCGGCCAGCGTCGCTTCCATTGCCTGCTGCGCTTCGTCGATGATCCCGCTCAGCACGCTCTGGATATTGCGCCCCACCATGCACGCTGGATTTGGCTCCTCGCGATGCAACGCGAACAACTGTGCGTCTTCCACCGCGCGATAGACCTCGAGCAACGTGATCCGTTCCGGCCGCCGCGCAAGCAACGCGCCGCCACCGGCGCCCATCTGCGAGGTGGTGAGGCCGGCGTCGGAGAGCATGCTCAGAAGCCGGCGAATGAGCGCGGGATTGGTGTTCACGCTGCCCGCGATCATCTCCGACGACAACGGCACGCCGCCCTGTAGCGACAACAGCGCGAGCACATGCACGGCAAAGGCAAACCGGCTACTCGTGTTCACGGCAGATCCGTCCCGAAACAACAATGTGTAACCATGGTAATTACATATAACGCTAATGTCAAACGGCGAAACCGGATCGAACGGCGCGAGTCATTTGTCCATCTGCTTCTGCGCGTCGGCGGAATCGGTCGATGCAGTCGACGAAGCCGACGCGCCCGCATTCTGCGCCGACCACGCCTGCAGCTTGCGCCCCGCCGTTTCGAGGCCCTGGCCCGTGATCGACGCGGCCTTGCCGAGCTGCGCGTTGGCCGCGCTCGCCGCGTTCTGCAGGTTGGCCTGCGCGCTCGACGCGAGCGCGGCCGGGTCGATCTTGAGCGACGGCGCGGAGGCCGAGTCGAGGTTCTGTTGCGCGGCGTCCTTGGTCGCGTCGACCTGTTGGCCGACGTAGCTCGCGGCCTGATCGAGCTTCTGACCGGCAAGCTGCGCGGCGTCGTTCAGCTTGCCCGCGACCTGGCCGGCCGACGCGTCGTTCTTCTGGCACGCGGCCAGCGTGCCGAACACGAGGACCACGACCGCCGCGCGGCGCAATAACGATGAGGAAAGAGATGAAATCATGATCTGGAAGGAGCCGCGTCGGGCGGCTCGCACATGCGAAGACGTGCCTATGATACCGCCGTTGCGCCGCGCAACCGCTTCGGATCGCCCCGGCGAGTTGGTCGCGGTTTTGTCGAACCTGATGGAGCTGACGTCCGCGCGATTCAAAAGGCGACCCTTTCCTCAACGATCGTCTTCGTCGCGCGCCTCTTGCCGCGGCAGTATTGCGAAGCCCCAATTAGCAAATAAAAGTTGATTATGTCGCCAATCATGTACGGCTAGTTTGTGTCAATCGCCGAGCTTACGATGGCATCACTTCATCACACACGCAGGAGAGACATCATGGCTAACGTTCAACAGGGTGGTTTCAAGCGGGTATGGTTCATCACCGGCGCATCGCGAGGCATGGGCGCATTGATAGCTGAAGCTGCGCTCGCGGACGGCAACGCGGTGGTGGCCGCCGGACGCAAGGTCGGGGCGATCAGCGAGCGTCTTGGCGAGTCGGCTGCGTTGCTGCCGGTGGAGCTGGACGTGACCAACGAGGCCCAGGCAAAGGCGGCGGTGCAGGCCGCGATTGAAAAATTCGGCCGCATCGACGTGTTGGTCAACAACGCCGGGTTCGGTCTCCTTGGCGCGGTGGAAGAATCCGCCGACAACGAGGTGCGTCGCATGTACGACACGAATGTCTTCGGCTTGCTCAACGTCACGCGCGCTGTATTGCCGATCATGCGCGCGAACCGCTCGGGCCACGTGATCAATGTTTCATCGATTGGCGGCTATCGTGCCGCGGCGGGCTTTGGCGTGTATTCGTCGACGAAGTTCGCCGTCGAAGGCATCACGGAAGCGTTGCATGCCGAGTTGAGACCGCTGGGCATTCACGCGACAGTCGTCGAGCCGGGGTATTTTCGTACCGACTTTCTCGATGCGTCCTCGCTGGTCGTGGCGCCCGAGGTGATCGACGATTACGACGAAACCTCGGGTGCGGTTCGCCGCAAGGCCATGCAATTGAATCACAACCAGCCTGGCGACCCGACCAGGCTTGCGGCCGCGATGATCGCGCTGGTCGACGCGGCGTCCCCGCCGTTGCGCCTGCCGCTTGGGACGGATACGCTGGCCGCCATCGCTGCGAAAAACGCTTATGTGACGCAGGAAACGGAAACGTGGAAACAGCTGTCGTCTTCGACCGACTTCGCTGCCTGAGTGAGGAAAGCGGCGGTTCGGCATGGGTTGAGCCGCTGTTCTGGCATTGCACCCGAACCCTGCGAGGATTGATGCAATCTGGCGAGCACATCGATGTACTCGCAGCTGGGCGGCACGCGGATCGCGCACCGAGCCCCGAGTGCTGATGCAGGCCGCGTGTGCACTGTGGGCGGCGCTGCTGGGTGTCGCGCACGGCCTGTTTGCCGTCGAAGGTCTTGCCGGCATTCGGCCAACACCGGCCGAAACGTTCGCCGGCATCGCCGTGCTGCTGGCATGCGGTTGCTACTGGTCGGTGCGCGGCAGAAGACTGCTGAAGCCGCGGCGGATTTTCGCCGGTTGATGCGCGGGCGAGCGCCATCCGCGCCGCACGATCGAGCGCCCCCTACCGCGTGCTGATTCCTCGCACCGCGTCGATCGTACGCGCGGACGACCCGCTGCCGGCGCCCAAGCCTGGTCCCGCGGCGCCCGGCACACTCTGACGCGCACCGCGCGCCGCCGGAGCCGGACCCGCCGCGGCGAGCGCAGCCGCGCCAGCCGCGGCCGGTTTCGCGCCCGCAGCACCCGCCTCTGGCAGCGACAGATAGAACGTCGTGCCCACCCCCTCCTTCGATTCCGCCCACACGCGGCCGCCATGTCGCTCGACCATCCGCCGCACGAGCGCGAGGCCGATGCCCTCGCCGGCCGCGGCATTGCCGTGCAGCCGCTGGAACGCGGTGAACAGGCGCGGCAGCGCGATCGCCGGGATACCGAGGCCGTTGTCGCGCACGTAGAAGATCCGCAGCGAATGCACGCCCGGCGGCGCAGGTGTCGTGCCAATTTCGACGCGGCCCTCGCGCGCCGGGTCCAGATAGTTGACCGCGTTGCCAATCAGGTTTGCGAAGATCTGTTCGAGCGCGGTCGGATCGCCCCATACCGCGGGCAGTTCGCTGACCGTCACGCGCGCGCGCCGCGCACGGATCGAGCCCTGCATCGCATCGACGACACGTTGCACGATGTCGCGCACATCGACATTCTGGCGCCGGTACTCGACCCGCCCGACCCGCGACAGCCGCAGCAGCGCGTCGATGATGTGCGACGCGCGCAGCACCGCGGTCTGCAGATAGTGCAGCGCCTCGCCGATGTCCTCGTCGACGAGGCGCTCGATCCGCTCGCGCGTGCTGATCGCGAGCGACGAACCGCGCACCGCGTCGCGCAACTCGTCGCTTGCGCGAATCAGCTCCCTGGAAAATCCCTGCAGGTTCACGAGCGGCGCGCGCAGGTCGTGCGACACGCTGTAGATGAACATTTCGTTTTCCTGGGTCTGCTGGCGCAGCGTCTCGTTGCTGCGCGCGAGCTCGGCGGCGCGCCGCTCGAGGTCCGCGTGAAAGCGAGCTTCGATGCGCTCGGCTTCGAGCAGTCGGCGGCTCGTCTCGTGCAAGGTCAGATCGAGCCGCGCGATTTCATCGCTACCCGCGCCGAGCGGCGCGAGCGGCTCGTTGCCGGCGAGCCGGCCCGCGTTGTCGGACAGCAGCGCGAGCCGGCCGCGCACACCGCGCGTGAACATCCAGACGGCGAGCGCGACGAACAGCAGCGAGCCCAACGCGGCCGCGACGATCAGCGTCTGTTCCCGTTCGCGCACGGCGGCGACGGCATTCGAGCGCGAGCTATCGAGACGGCGCTCCTCGGCCTGGAACGCGGTCACCTCCACACGGAAATGATCGAGCACGTCGGCTTGGGCGAGATCGTGGAAGCGCGCGAGAATCTCGCCGGTCCGCCCGGCGTGCAGCATGTCCTGGATCCGGTCGGACCACTGGCGGTACGTCTGCACCGCCTGGCGCACCTCGGCCACGCGCTTGACCTGCGCCGGATCGTCCGCGACGAGTTCGGCGAGCTCGTCGATGCGCCGGTCGACGTCCATCCATACCGCGATCGGGGTGGTGAAATGCGCGTCGTTGGCGAGCACCGCGCCCCGCAGCGCGACCGATTCGGCCAGCACCGGATCGAGAATCTCCGTGGTCTGGCGCAACACCTCCTCGCTATGCATCGCCCATCGCTCGGCCATCGTCGCATCGGCTTGGGCCTTCACGACACCGGCAAGCAGCGCGAGTTCGAACACGGCCGGGATCGCAATCAGAAGCAGGCCTTTAGTGGTCAGTCTCATGCGTGCCCATGGGAGGGGTTGGCCGGCGGATCGTGCACGGAGTCGGCACATTATGTCGAGGTTTGCGCGGGAAAAGAAAGAGGGGCACGAACGCGTCGACGGCAGCTTCTGCCGTTCCCGCACCGTGCGCCAGAAATGGGCATCGACGCGCCGGCCAGCGTCTCGCTGCGTCAGGATTCTGAATGAAAATGTAATTTACATCGAATATTTCGCCCTCGTCTGGGTCAATCTGCGCAAGGGCGTCGATTTATGCACTTGTCTTGTGCCATTTCTCTCTGTTCAGGTGCATGACGCGCTCGGGCGGCGCATGGCTCAAAACCCACCGGATGCCCATCCCGGTGCCCGATTGCACCGTGTCGACGCGACCAGCACAGCTTTGGCCCGCTTCTTGCTGACATAGCGCACTTTTTTGGCATAAGCGGGACATATCGATGGAAAGTCTGAAATACGGCGCCGATACCGAGTTTCTTTTGATCGGCGCCGCCATGGTGCTGGCGATGCACGCGGGATTCGCCTTCCTGGAGCTTGGCACCGTGCGCAAGAAGAATCAGGTGAATGCGCTGGTCAAAATTCTGGTGGACTTCGCGGTCTCGACGATCGCGTACTTCTTCATCGGCTACACGATCGCATACGGCGTGCAGTTTTTCGACAGCGCGGCGACGCTCGCCCAGCACAACGGCTATGCGCTCGTGCGCTTTTTCTTCCTGCTGACGTTCGCCGCCGCGATCCCTGCGATCGTGTCAGGTGGCATCGCCGAGCGCTCCAAGTTCAATCCGCAGCTGTTCGCGACGTTCGTGCTGGTCGGTTTCATCTATCCGTTCTTCGAAGGCATCGCGTGGAATGACCGCTTCGGCATCCAGGACTGGCTCACGCAGGCTTTCGGCGCGCCGTTCCATGACTTCGCGGGCTCGGTGGTGGTGCACGCGTTCGGCGGCTGGGTCGCGCTGCCGGCCGTGCTGCTGCTCGGCGCGCGCCACGGTCGCTATCACCGCGACGGCGGTATCGCCGCGCATCCGCCGTCGAACATTCCGTTTCTCGCGCTCGGCGCATGGGTGCTGACGGTCGGCTGGTTCGGCTTCAACGTGATGAGCTCGCAGACGCTCGACAAGATCAGCGGCCTCGTCGCGGTCAATTCGCTGATGGCGATGGTCGGCGGCACGCTGAGCGCGTGGTTCGCGGGCCGCAACGACCCGGGCTTCACGTACAACGGCCCGCTCGCCGGGCTCGTCGCGGTGTGCGCGGGCTCGGACATCATGCATCCGCTCGGCGCGCTGGTCACGGGCGGTATCGCTGGCGTGCTGTTCGTCTACATGTTCACCTGCGTGCAGAACCGCTGGCGCATCGACGACGTGCTCGGCGTGTGGCCGCTGCACGGGCTGTGCGGCGCATGGGGCGGCATCGCGGCCGGGATCTTCGGCATCCATTCGCTCGGCGGGCTGGGCGGCGTGTCGTTCGCCTCGCAGGTCATCGGCACGCTCGGCGGAATCGTCGTGTCGGGGCTCGGCGGCACGGTCGTGTATGGCGTGATCCGCATGACGGTCGGTCTGCGCCTCGACCAGGAAGAGGAATACAACGGCGCCGATCTGTCGATTCACAAGATTTCGGCAACGCCGGAGTGAACGAAGGCGGCGCTCGCGGGAAACGGGAGAGGCGCGAATCACGCGCCTGTCCCCAAATGCGCGCGCCGATGTTAGACTTCGCGGCTGGAGATGGCATTCTCCATTAACCGCCCTTGGGGCTGATGATGCCTGCTACGCCCGGTTATGCGGACGCGGCATCAACTCGCCCGCATCGACCGGTCTGTCGACATTCCGGTTTCGATCCTCTTCCATGTATTGGTCTTTTCTCGCTGTCGCGATTGGCGGCGCACTCGGCTCGCTGTTTCGCTGGTTCCTCGGCATTCGACTTAACCCGGTCTTTAGCGACCTGCCGCTCGGCACGCTCGCCGCCAACGTGATCGCCGGCTACATCATCGGCGTGGCGGTCGCGGGCTTCGCGCGTGTGCCCCAGCTCACGCCGGAATGGCGGCTGTTCGTCATCACCGGTCTGATGGGCGGGCTGTCGACGTTCTCGACGTTCTCCGCGGAGGTCGTGCAGCGTCTGCAGGACGGCCGGTTCGGCTGGGCGGCGGGCGAAGTGGCGATTCACCTGAGCACTTCGCTGATCATGACGATTCTCGGCATCGCGACGGTTTCGTTGCTGGCGCGCTGAGGCGAACACGTTGTCGAGGATCACGGACGCGGGCCCGAGCCGTCGGCAATCGGGCTAGCGCCCGTTTGCATCTGAGCTCGGTGCGAACCAGCTCGACGATCTCGTCGCCGCGTCCGTTCAATATCGCACGCAGCATATAAAGGCTGAATCCCTTCGCATGGGCAAGTTCCACCTTCGGAGGCATGGCAAGCTCATGCTTCGATGTGGTCACATCGACGAGTGCGGGACCGGGATGCGCAAACGCCTGCAGCTGGCCGGCAGCGCGTCTCACTGTGTCTTCGGCACCGACGCCGCAGGCAGCGGCGCGGGCCGCGCCGCGTCCCAACGACTCTTCAGCACGCGGCGCAGCCTGGTCCTGAGCGGCACTACGACCCGCTCCTGAAACAGCACCGACGCCACCAGCACCAGGATCAGATAGACCGGATAGGCGGAAAAATGCACGGGCACCTGGCTTGCCGCCTCCCGGCAAACATGCGGTCGATGCACGCATGACAACAGCGAATACGGAATGCCAAGCAGCTTCTGCACTTTGAGAAAGCCGATAAATAGCGGGTATTGCAGCGCGAAGATCGACAACGAAGCGTTGCCGAGCCGTCTCGTCCAGGCGGCCACGCGCGGCGACGCGTTTTGCAGTGCGCTCGCGCAAACAAAAATCACCGCGACTTGCGCGGGCAAGAGTGCGCCGTTGTGAAGAAGTACTTCCCACGAACGCATTCCCGCCGTAAACAGAAAAGTAGCGCCGATGAAAAGTGCCCCTGTAGCAGCGAATATGATCCACCGGCAACTCGCGATCATGCCGGTAATGCTTTCGGCGTTCGCCTCGAATATCCCGTAAGCGAGAATGCCCGCCAGAAACTCTGGAAGCCGCACCAGCGGATTGGTATGCAACACACCGATCGGCCACCCCTGATACCAGCCGCCTGCAACGACGATCACGGCCGGCAACAGGCTGGCGCCCCACATCGCCATCAGCATCGTGGACTTCAAGCGCATCGACAGCAGGCGTGGCGCGAGCGCCGGAAACAATAAATAGAAAAAAAACAGCGTCGACAACGACCACGACGGAATGTTGAATGACAGATAAAAGGGATTCCAGGCCTGCAATAACAGGATCTGTAAAACCGCATTGACCGCCACTTCCACACCGCTCATGGTGTGCACAATCGGCGGTGCTGAATCGAGGTTGCTCAGTTCGGTGTCGAAGGGATGGGAATTCACAGCCATTAATGCAACGCTCAGCGCTAACGTAACAATGTGAATTGGATAGATATTGCTAAAACGGTTGATAAAAAACTTCGATGCCGAAACCTTCATCGCTTCGCCAGTTTTCCTTTCCACCGAAACGTGCGATAAAATGAATCCTGACAGAATGAAGAAGATACTCGTCGCGCAGCCGCCGAATTTGAAGAAGTCGGCCATTGGCATCGCCCCCGCCTCGGGGTAAATGACGAGCGTGTGGAAGACGACCAGATAGCAGGCCAGCAGGAACCGCAGGATGTCCAGCCCCGGGAGCATCGCCTTCATTTTGCCTTCCTTTTTCTTACGTGGAAATATCGCTTCATTGCGCTTCCTTTCATTTTTATATTCTTTAATTTATAAATTGAAAGCATTTACGCGGCTCGATATGCGGAGCATGATTCATGGAGGCGCGGCAACCGGTATGTGCGCTTCCGCACCAATAGCAGCTGCAAAAAACCACTGTGTGCGAAGATCGGCCGAAACCAGCGCGCGCGTCTCTCCGCCCGCCATCCCGTTAATGAGAAAACAGTGACAAAATAAATGCGCAGAGCTGCGATGTAAAGAAACGCAACCAATAGGCGACCAGCAGTTCTCGCGTGACGTCTTTTGCGCGAGGCGGCAGTTTCTTAAGTTTTCACCTGAGCGCTGCTTAAGGCGCTGTCACGTTGCTGACTCCATGACGAGATATCGGCAAGGACAGTCGTGTCTCAGAACACGGTGGACGGAGCTTGGGCAATGCCGGCGAAGAGACGCCACGCTTCAAATCGCGCGGCGAGCTGATTGCGATAGAGCGAGGCGCTCAGCAGATGACTGCGTGCGTTCGGGCAAGCGAAACCCTCGCATCCCGCGCTCGCGTTCACGCGTGGGTTGATGGCTTCTATGAGCAGAAAGTTGTCAAGGCCATTTGCGAACTGGCTTACAAAGGATAGGTCAAGTCTCTTTCTCCTTGCTGCAAAGTGGTGACATGCTGGCGTATGGCGGCAAGCGCGGGTGATGGCGCTCGCCGCCATACAAGCCGCATTTTCGCGGCATAGTCGGGCGGATTCCCACCGCCCTCAACGTCAACCATTGGCTACAGTCCGGTCAACGTCGTTAGCCTGAAGCCGCTTATCGCGCGCGTAAGACAGCAACGTCTCACCAACTTCTATCCGCTGGCGTATGGCCAGCCTCATCCTTTATGCGCGTTACGCCGGAACCTGTTCCGGGAGCATGCCCCATCTGTTTAATCGGTCGCGTTAGCAACCCGCCATCAACACGGGCATGTTCACTGCAAACTCTCTATCGACAGGTATCGTTCCTCCCTTGATTGCGTTGTCGCGATACCTTTCGGACTCAGACTGACTTCAGTTGTGCGCCTTCGGGTATCACGCCGTCCTGCAAGTAGCGCCACAGCGCGATCGCGAGGCGTCGTGCTACTGCGACGATCGCAATGCGCCGCACGCGGCGATTCGGTCCCGTGCCTTGCGTGCGCTGGTTGAACCACTGCGTCAGTGCACTACCGGGCTGGTAACGGATCCAGCACCACGCCATCTCAATCAGCAGTGCGCGCACGCGACGGTTGCCCTGCCTGCTGATCCCCTGGTCCACCTGGCTCTCGCCACTGTCGTAGGGTTGTGGAACCAGCCCTACGCAGGCCCCAACTTCGCGCCGGTTATGGAAGTCCCGCCAGAACAGCTCGAGCGCCAGACGCGAGCCACCCACCGGGCCAATGCCATTTAGCTGCGTCAGAAGATCGATCCTTTCGCGTGCGGGTGCGGGCAGGCCAGCGTGTTGCGTTTTCTCGAGTGCCGCGAGTTGCTGCACGGCCAGCGCCAGCCGTTCGCACTCGCGCAGCAGCCGCTCCCGCAGCTCGCGCGGCAGTGGCGCACCGTCGTGACACCGCACCTGGTCACGGGCGAGGCGGGCGGCGAAGGCCTTGTGGTCAACCTCATCCCAGCAGCCGAGCGTGACAAGCAGTTTGCGCATCCGGTCACGATGCTGTAGCACCTCCTTCTGCAGTTCCCCTCGGTCGCGCATCAGATGGCGGGACGCTTCGTCCTGCGGTGACGGCACGTGCACCACGTGCATGCGGTCGCGCTCGCCGCGCAGCCACGCGCGCAGGCTGATCACCAGCCTGATTGCATCAAGCCGGTCAGTCTTGGCACGCCGCTTGTGGCGCTCGACCGGAATGCTCGCTGGATCGACCACATGACACTCGATACCGCGTGCCCGTAGCGCCCGATAGATCCAGAACGCGTCCTGGCCGGCTTCATAACTCACGACAAGGTGCACGCCCGCGGGCAGCGACCACTTCAGCTTCTGTTGTTCGATCACTTCCAGCACGGCCTGTAGGCGCGCGGGGGCTTGCGGTTGCGCTACGGTGTACACCGCCGGCTGCTCCCGCTGCCCGTCGTGCAACGCTACCTTCCACTTCGCCGCGGCGAGTTCGAGCGACACCGCCAGCGCCGGTTCCTCAGTACGCGTGTATCCCTGATCTGTACGCATGATGCTCTCCCGTGAGCAAACCTCGGTACGCCGATTTTAGGCGTTAGCCAGTCGACAACTTGGATGCGTCATAGGATCTGTTTTCAGCGCGGTTGTTCACGCGCGCGCAGGCCTTGACGAACACGTGCTTCACATTCGCCAGCTCAGGGATCTCTGTTTTCGCGGCCGGGTAACTCCGAACCGCGTGGCTGATGACTGACGCCGGGAATCGATGGCCATGGTAGAGCGATTTCGTCTTCTTCATCACGTCATCGTAGCTGACCAGCGCGCGAACGTGACAACGCCCGGCGAACCAATCCTCACGCCCCGTTCGGAATCCCTTCAATCGGACACTCCGGCGTCCCTGGCGTCGGGCGCGTGAGTGCTTCGACGCGGCGGCGCGTGCCGTCGGGGTCTTCGATCCAGTCGCGATAGAACCCAAACGGACAGGCCGCCACGCCGTTCGCGCCGTCGCCCGAATTGATCGTGCCCGTGTACCCGCGGTGCAGAAGTTTGTATAGATGGTTCTGCGACTGCATCGTGCGCCGCGCGTCGCGGATCATGCTCAGCGAGAGCTCCGCGTACTGCACGCCCATCTCCTCCTCGCCGCACTCGCCGAGCGTGCGCCCGTCGAAACCCACGATCGCCGAGTGACCAAAGTACGAATACACGCCGTCCCAGCCCGTGGCATTCGCCACGGCGACGTAAGTGTTATTCATCCACGCCATTGCCTTAGCCACCATCACCTGCTGCTCCTTGGCCGGATACATGTAGCCCTGGCAGCGCACGATCAATTCCGCGCCGTTCATCGCGCAGTCGCGCCAGATCTCGGGATAGTTGCCGTCATCGCAGATGATCAGGCTGATCTTTAAACCCTTCGGCCCATCCGTCACGTAGGTACGATCACCCGGATACCAGCCTTCGATCGGCGTCCAAGGCATGATCTTGCGATACTTCTGCACGATCTCGCCGCGATTGTCGATCAGCACAAGCGTGTTGTACGGCACCTTACGCGGATGTTCTTCGTGACGCTCTCCCGTGATCGAGAACACCCCCCAGACGTTGGCCTGGCGGCACGCCGCCGCAAATATTTCCGTCTCCTCGCCCGGCACCGTCGACGCCGTATCGAACATCTCCTGCCGGTCGTACATGATGCCGTGCGTCGAATACTCGGGAAACACGACGAGATCCATGCCTGGCAATCCCTGTTTCATGCCGATCACCATGCCGGCGATGCGGCGCGCATTGTCGAGCACCTCCGCCTTCGTATGCAGACGCGGCATCTTGTAGTTGACCACCGCGACGCCCACGCAATCGTTGCTGCTCGAAATATCGCCATGTCGCATGACATATCCTCCTTAAGTCCCTCAGATCGCAGGCGGACTTCGGGCCGCCCGCTCCGCTTCAGCACACACTCACTAGTGGCTGATCATCCATGGTCGTCCTGCCGGCCGTTTGAGTCCGTCCGAAGCCGATCCCGCGAGCTTCGCGCTGCCACCCGAGCAGCAACTGCATCCTGCCCGATGACGCAACGGCGCCCCGTCACCGGACTGGCGCGGCGCGTGCTGCGCGCGCTCGTTCGTTGCGTACGCGGAGCGCCGTGTATTCGCCATCAAGGCTAGCGACGGCGCGCTGATCACCCGGCCACTCTCCCCTCCGCACTCGGGACAGCGGCAAGGCTTTTCGCGGTCCGCCATGCGCCGCATGACGGAAAAGGGACCGCAACTCACGCATTCGAAGTCGTAGATCGGCATGACAGGCTCTCCTGGTAGCGTTGGCTCAGACGTTCGCCAGATCCGGCGAGCATGGCAAATCCACACCGCCCTTGATGTGCTGGATGGGCCCATCGGCATTCGGGCGAATGTCGAAGTCGAAGATCTGCGTCGGCAGCCACAAGGTCGCGCACGCATTGGGAATATCGACCACGCCGCTGATGTGCCCCTGCACCGGCGCACAACCGAGCAACGAATACGCCTGCGCGCCCGAATAGCCGAACTTCTTCAGATACTCGATCGCGTTCAGACAAGCCTGCCGATACGCGACCGTCACGTCGAGATAATGCTGAGCGCCCTGCTCGTCGACCGAAATGCCTTCGAAAATGAGGTAGTCGTTGTAATTCGGCGTGATAGGACTCGGCTGGAATACCGGATTGCGAATTCCGTATTTCGCCATGCCACCCTTGATCAGATTCACGCGCATGTGTACCCAGCCCGCCATTTCGATCGCGCCGCAAAACGTGATCTCGCCGTCGCCCTGGCTGAAGTGCAGATCGCCGACGGAAAGTCCTGCGCCATCCACATAGACGGGGAAGAACACCTTCGAGCCGCGCGACAGATCCTTGATGTCGCAATTACCGCCGTGCTCACGCGGCGGCACGGTGCGCGCCCCTTGCGCCGCCGCCTTGTCACGCGCGTCGCCCGTGAGTTGCCCCATATGCGCGGTCGCGGCGAACGGCGGATTCGCCAGCGGCGGCACGCGCTCCGGCGCGGTCGCGATCAGGCCGGTTTCGCGTGCGTTCCAGGTTTCCAGCAGTTTCGGATCAGGCAGGCATCCGATCAGGCCGGGGTGAATCAGACCCGCGAAATTCACGCCTGGAATGTGGCGCGAGTTCGTGTAGACGCCGTGAAAATCCCAGATCGACTTCTGCGCGGCGGGAAAATGATCGGTGAGAAAACCGCCGCCATTGGACTTCGAGAAAAATCCGTTGAAGCCCCACTGGCTCTCGGACTTCGCACCGATGTCGAGCAGGTCCACGACCAGCAGATCGCCGGGTTCCGCGCCATGCACGCCGACCGGGCCGGACAGAAAATGGACGATCGACAGATCGATGTCGCGCACGTCGTCGGCGCTGTCATCGTTCTTGATGAAGCCGCCGGTCCAGTCGTAGGTTTCGAGGATGAAGTCGTCGCCGGGCTTGACCCAGCAAGCCATCGGAATATCCGGGTGCCAGCGGTTGTGCACCTGCGTGTTTTCGTAGGCCGGCTGGTTCAGATCCACCTTGATGAGAGTATCGGGCATTGCGTTCGCTCCGTGGTTCGAGGGTCAGTAAATGCGGTTCGGTGCGCCGCACTCATACCGAGAGGTATTCGCGGATGCGGTCGGTGTCGCCTGCATCGCGGGTGCTTTGATGTACGAAGCGGCCGCCTTCGATCACGAAGAGCCGGTCGGCGACGTCGAGCGCGAAGCTCAACACCTGCTCGGACACCACGATGGCAATGTTGCGGCTCGTGCGAATCTGATTGAGTGCCTTCGCGATGTCCTTGATGACGGACGGCTGAATGCCCTCGGTAGGCTCGTCGAGCAGCAACACCTTCGGATCGGTCGCGAGCGCGCGCGCAATCGCGAGCTGCTGTTGCTGGCCGCCCGAGAGGTTGCCGCCCTTGCGCCGTCGCATGTCGAACAGCACGGGAAAGAGCGCGTAGAGATCGTCGGGCACGAGCTGGCTGCGCGCCTTTTCGAGGCCCGTCTGGATGTTCTCCTCGACGCTCAGCGACGCGAAGATCTGCCGACCTTGCGGCACGTAGCCGATCCCTTTCGCTACGCGCCGGTAGCTCTCGTCTTTGGACACGTCGGCGCCGCCCACCCGCACCGTGCCGCGATTGGCGGGCAGCATGCCTATGAGCGCCTTGAAAAGCGTCGTCTTGCCCATGCCGTTGCGGCCCATCACCGCGACGCTTTCGCCGTTCGCCACGGAAAATCCGATGCCGTGCAGCACCTCGCTCTGGCCGTAGCTGACCACGAGACCGTCGACTTCCAGCATGATGTGTTCTCCGTGTAAATTCAGTGGCCGAGATAGACATCGATCACGCGAGGATCGGATTGCACCTGCGCCATCGGCCCTTCCGCGAGGATCTTGCCTTGGTGCATGACCGTGACCTTGTGCGCGATCCGCTCGACGAAGGCCATGTCGTGCTCGATCACGATCATCGAGCGATTGCGGCAAATGTGATCGAGCAGTTCCGCTGTGACTTCCCGTTCGCGCGCGCTCATGCCTGCAATCGGTTCGTCCAGCATCAGGAGTTCGGGGTCCTGCATCAGTAACATGCCGATTTCCAGCCACTGCTTCTGGCCGTGCGACAGCAGCCCGGCTTCGAGATCGAGCGAAGCGGCAAGACCGATCTCATCGGCTACCGCACGCACCCGGTCGGCCACTTCGGCATCCTCGCGATAGGCGAGCGCGCCGAACACGCTGCGTCCGCGCGGAAACGACACTTCGAGGTTTTGCGCGACGCTCAGGTTTTCGTAGATCGACGGCGTCTGGAACTTGCGACCGATGCCCTTGCGCACCCGCCGGAACTCGGCGAGATTCGTGATTTCCTCGTTGCGGAACTTGATGCTGCCGGCGGTTTCCCTGGTCTTGCCGCAAATCAGATCGAGCAGCGTCGTTTTGCCCGCACCGTTCGGGCCGATCACGACGCGCAATTCGCCGCGCTCGAGATAGAGGTTCAACGAATCGATCGCCTTGAAACCGTCGAACGACACGCTCAGATCTTCGATCGCAAGCAGAAAGTCAGTGTTGCTCATGCGTCAGATCTCCTTGTTCGCTGCGCCGAGCCACCGGCGGATACGCGGCCGGGCATGCTCTTCGTAGAGACCCGCGAGCCCGTTCGGAAAGGCCATCACCACGCCGATGAACATCGCCGCCATCAGATAGAGCCAGAGATCAGGCAGGCTCTCCGAGAACCAGCTTTTGCCGAGGTTGACGAGAATCGCGCCATACACCGCACCCACCAGTGACATGCGTCCGCCGACTGCGGCATAGATCACCATCTCGATCGACGGCACGATGCCGACGAACGACGGTGACATGAAACCCACCTGCAACGTGAACATTGCGCCGCCGACAGCCGCGAGCAGCGCCGCGAGGCAGAACGCGAACACCTTGAACATCGCGACGTCGTAACCGGAGAAGCGCACGCGGTCCTCCTTGTCGCGCATCGCGAGCAGCAGCGTGCCGAGCTTGCTGCGCTGGACCCAGCGACACGCGAGCAGCGCGCCGATCAGCAGCACCGCATTGACGAAATAAAGAACCAGCTTCGCGTGGTCGGTGCGGATGTCCCAGCCGAGCAGCGTGCGCAGATCGGTGATCCCGTTCACGCCACCCGTATATCCTTGCTGGCCGATGATCAGCACCGAAAGAATCAAGGCGACCGCCTGCGTGATGATCGCGAAGTACACGCCGCCCACCCGCCGCTTGAACATCGCATAACCGACGACGAACGCGAGAGCCGTAGGCACCACGAGCACGGCGAGGATCGAGAACGGTAGAGAATGAAACGGCCTCCACCACGTAGGCAGCGCGGTGAGCTGATTCCAGTCCATGAAGTCGGGAATGCCGGGCGTGGTCTGCGTGTGGGTGGCGGCCGGGTCGGACGCCTCAAGCTTGAGGAACATCGCCATCGCGTAACCGCCGAGGCCGAAGAACACGCCTTGTCCGAGGCTGAGCACGCCGCCGTAGCCCCACGCGATCACGAGGCCAATCGCCACGAAAGCGTAGGTGAGGTACTTGCCCATCAGGTTCAGGCGAAACGTATCCAGCACAAGCGGAAACACGACGACGATCAGCACCGCGAGTATCGCGATGCCCACGTAACCCGACGCGTCGAGCCGCATCGCGAGCGCGCGCCAGCCTCCCGGCGCGCTGGGACCGGATCGCGGGGAAACGCTCCCCGCCACGGCTTGGATGGGTTCCATGTGCATCTCCATACGAATTAATCAGTGAATGAGCCGTGCACGGCGCCCCGCACTCACACGCGCCGCACCTTCGACGCAAAAAGTCCCTGCGGACGCAGCATCAGGATCACGACGACCGTCAGCAGCGTAAGAACACGTGCAATCGAACCCGACAGGAAAAACTCGCTGATCGACTGCATCTGCGCGATGCCGAACGCCGAGGCCACGGTGCCGAGCAGGCTCGCCGCGCCGCCAAAGGTGACGACAAGAAACGAATCGACGATATAGAGAGAACCGCTGGTGGGTCCGGTCGAGCCGATCGCTGTGAACGCCGCGCCCGCCACCCCCGCAATACCGCAGCCAATCGCGAAGGTCATCCGGTCAGTGCGCCGCGTGTTGATGCCGGCAGCGTTGGCCATGGGCCGGTTGGCAACCGTGGCACGCACGCGCAGGCCCCAGCGCGAGCGGTAGAGCGCGAGCAGCAGTCCACCTGTCATGATCAGCGCGAGTCCCATCACGAACATGCCGCTGACTGGAATATCCAGGCCAGGCGCTGGCTCCCAGGAGCCCATCAGCCAGTCGGGCAGCGCAGGACTCACTTCCTTCGGCCCGAACGTCGAGCGAAACACTTGCTGCATGCCGAGACTCAGACCCCAGGTAGCGAGCAGCGTGTCGAGCGGACGGCGGTATAGATGGCGGATCAATGCCCATTCGGCGAGCCAGCCCGCCGCGAACGCGAGGCCGAACGCCGCGACGATCGCGAAGAAAAAGTACACCGGCGTGAACGCGTGCCAGACGTTCTGCGAGAACCACGAAAACATGTAGACGGTATAAGCGCCGATCGTCATGAATTCACCGTGCGCCATGTTGATCACGCCCATCTGGCCGAAGATCACGGCGAGCCCAAGCCCCATCAGGAGCAGAACGCTGAACAGGCTCAGACCGGCGAAGCCCTGCATCAGCGTGATGTTGAAAATGTCGGTGGCGGACATCGAGCGCTCCTCGCGCGGCGGCGCGTTGCGTCGCCGCGCAGCTGCGGTTGACGGATTACATGTAGCCCTTCGGGAACGGATTCGGCTGGATCGGCTGGTCGGACTGCGCGACGACCTTGAATTGGCCGTCTGCCTGGCCCTGCCCGATCAGCGAGCGGCTCCACAGGTGGTGATTCGCATCGACCTTCGCATAGCCCTGCGGCGCATTGGCCACGTCGATGCCCGCCGACGACGCCACCACCTTGTCCACGTCGAAGCTGCCCGCGCGCTCGCAGGCGGCCTTCCAGATCCATGGGCCGAGATACGCGGCCTGGGTCACGTCGCCGATCACGGACTTCTGGCCGTAGCGCGCCTTGAACGCAGCGACGAACTTCTTGTTGTTCTCGTTATCGAGTGCCTCGAAGTATTTCATCGACGAATAGAAGCCCGCGAAGTTGTCGCCGCCGATGCCGAGCACTTCGTCCTCGGTTACCGACAGCGTCAGCAGGAACTGCTTCTGCGGAGTGATACCGGCCGCCTTGAGCTGCTTGTAGAACGCAACGTTCGAGCCGCCCACCACGCTCGCGAAAATGCAGTCCGGCCGCGCGAGCTTGATCTTGTTCATCAGCGACGCAAACTCGGTCGTGCCGAGCGGGTAATACTCCTCGCCGACGACCTTCGCGTGCAGATGCTGCTCGATATGGCGGCGCGCGATCTTGTTCGACGTACGCGGCCAGATATAGTCGGAACCAATCAGGAAAAACGTCTTGGCCTTCTTCGTGTTCGACGCCCAGTCGAGCGCCCAGAGAATCTGCTGGGTCGCTTCCTGGCCCGTGTAGAACACGTTCTTCGACTGTTCGAGGCCTTCGTAGAAGGTCGGGTAATAGAGCAGCCCGTTGTCCTTCTCGAACACCGGCAGCACTGCCTTGCGCGAGGCCGAGGTCCAGCAGCCGAACACGGCGGTGACGTGGTCGTTCTCGAGCAGCTTCTTCGACTTCTCCGCGAAAGTCGGCCAGTCGGAGGCGCCGTCTTCCTGAATGATCTGGATCTTGCGCCCGAGCACGCCGCCCATTGCGTTGATCTGCTCGATCGCGAGGCGTTCGGCCTGGATCGAACCGGTTTCGGAGATCGCCATCGTGCCGGTCGCCGAATGCAACTGGCCGACTGTCACCGTGGTATCGGTCACCGCGAGTCCGGTGGTGTTCACCTTGGCGGTGGGCGGCGTTTGAGCAAATGAAGTACGTGGCAGCCCCAGCGCCATCAACGGCGCGGCGGCGAGGCCGCCGATCAGTTTCCGGCGCAACGGCGACGGTGTGCGGGCATCATCATCGATTCGATCGTCTGCGGACATCACATTCTCCTTATCGGTCGCCCTGCGCTTCTTGCGAGAGCTGGTTCGAGGTTGGACGCAATGTAGAAAGCCAAATTGGCAACCGGAATACGTCGATTGACGTATTCCCCGCAGTCGCACTGGAATGTAATTTGCATCAGACACCGATCCGATCGTTTCCGCACCAATCCAGATCATCTCCATGCCCCAGAGTCACCCGTCAGTGGGCACGCCCAGTACCCAACGCATCGTCAAGGTGCGGCGCGACTACAATGCGTGGGTCGGCGACGAAACGCTTGAGGATTACGCGTTGCGCTTCACGCCGCGTTCGTTTCGACGCTGGTCGGAACTGCGCGTCGCCAACACGGCAATCGGCGCCGTGTCTTTTCTGGTGCTCGAAGCGATCGGCGGCAGTCTCGTCGTCAACTATGGCTTTACGAACGCGGTCTGGGCGATCGCGGTCGTATCGGTGCTCATCTGGCTCACCAGTCTGCCGATCAGCTTTTACGCCGCACGCCATGGCGTCGACATGGATCTGCTGACGCGCGGCGCGGGCTTCGGCTATATCGGCTCGACGCTCACGTCGCTGCTCTATGCCGTCTTCACGTTTATTTTTTTCGCGCTCGAAGCGGCCATCATGTCGCTCGCGTTGCAACTCTATTTTCATATCTCGCTGGCGATCGCCTATGTACTGAGCTCGCTCGTCGTGATTCCGATCGTGATGTTCGGCATCACGCTGATCAATCGGCTGCAAAGCTGGACTCAGCCGCTGTGGCTGGTACTGTTCGCGCTGCCCTATGCGGCTGTGCTGTGGCACCATCCGGGTCTGGTGCACGAATGGACGACCTTTGCCGGCTTCGCTCCGCAAGGCCGCGCGTTCAGCGTGATCGCGTTCGGGCAGGCCTCGACCGTGGTGTTTGCATTGATCGTGCAGGTCGGCGAGCAGGTGGATTACTTGCGCTTCCTGCCGCCGCTGACTGCAAAGAACCACACGCGCTGGTGGCTCGCGCTGCTGTCGGCGGGACCAGGCTGGATCGTGCCCGGCGCGCTCAAGATGCTCGGCGGCGCATTCCTCGCCTTCGTCGCGATCCAGTATGAAGTCAGTCCGGCGGAGGCCACGCAGCCCACCCAGATGTACCTCGTCGCCTATCACTTGCTGCTCGATCCGTTTGGGCTCGCGAGCTGGGCGCTGCCCGCGATGACGCTGTTCGTGATCGTTTCGCAGTTGAAGATCAACGTGACGAATGCGTACGCGGGCTCGCTCGCGTGGTCGAATTTTTTTGCCCGTCTGACGCATAGCCATCCGGGGCGGGTGGTGTGGCTCGTGTTCAATGTGATGATCGCGCTGCTGCTCGTGGAAATGGGTGTATTCGAGGCGATCGCCAGGGTGCTGTCGCTCTACGCAAACATCGCGATCGCGTGGATCGGCGCACTGTTCGCCGATCTCGTCATCAACAAGCCGCTTGGGCTTAGCCCGCGTCATATCGAATTCAAACGCGCACACCTGTACGACGTGAATCCCGTCGGCGTAGGCGCGATGCTGATCGCCGCCGCCGCCGCGATGCTCGCGCGGAGCGGCATGTTCGGCTTGCTGGCACAAGCCATGTCGTCGTTCATCGCGTTCGGCGTGGCGCTCGCCTGTGCTCCGGTGCTCGCGATCGTCACGCGCGGACGCTACTACATCGCGCGCGCCGCCCAACCCACGGGCAACGCCACTTCGCTTCGCTGCGCGATCTGCGAGAACGCGTTCGAACCGGAAGACACAGCCTTCTGCCCTGCCTACGGCGGCACGATCTGCTCGCTGTGCTGTTCGCTCGATTCGCGCTGCCACGATCGCTGCAAGCCGCACGCACGCTTCGCGTCGCAAGCCGATCACGCGCTACATCGCGTGTTTCCCCGCGTGCGGCTCGGCCCAGCCGCGCTGCGTCTCATGCACTATGCCAGCCTCATGTGCGCGATACTCGCGGTGCTCGCGAGCGTGCTCTATCTGATCTGGTCACAGAGTGTGACCTCGCTCGCCGTCGACGGATCGTCGATCGACAGCGCGATCGGCCACAGTTTTCTGAAGATATTCTTCGCGCTTTCTCTCGTCGGCTGCATAGCGGCGTGGTGGTTCGTGCTGGAGCGCGAAAGCCGTCGCGTCACGCAGGAAGAATCGCAACGGCAAAACGAATTGCTGATGCAGGAAATCGACGCGCACCAGAAAACCGACGCCGCGCTCAAGCGCGCGACGGCCGCCGCCGAATCGGCGAATCAGGCGAAAAGCCGCTACGTGTCCGGTTTGAGCCACGAGTTGCGCACACCGCTGAACAGCATTCTCGGCTATGCACAGTTGCTTTTGCAGGCGAAAGAGGAGTTTTCGCCGACGCGCTACAGCGCCGTGCGAACGATTCACCGCAGTGGCGAACATCTGCTTGCGCTCGTCGATGGGCTGCTCGACGTCGCGCGTATCGAGGCGGGCAAGCTGGAACTGAACATCGCACGCGTGTCACTGGTGGATTTCGTCGCGCACGTCACCTCAATGCTGCGCCCGCAGGCCCTCGAGAAAACGCTCGCTTTCGACGTGCAGACCGTAGGCCGCCTGCCCGCCACCGTGCGTACCGACCAGAAATGCATGGGTCAGATTTTGACCAACCTGATCGGCAACGCGATTCGCTTCACGTCCACGGGTACAGTGACGCTGCGCGTGAGCCACGTGCTCGACACGTTGAAGTTCGAAGTAGTCGACACCGGCCCCGGAATTCCTCCGGCCGAGATGGAGCGCCTGTTCCTGCCGTTCGAGCGAGGCGAAGCGGCGCATGCGCACGATCACGGCGCGGGACTGGGGCTCACGATCTGCCGGCTTCTCACGCAGGCACTCGGTGGCAGTCTGGAAGTGGACAGCGAGGTCGGGCGCGGCACCCGCTTCATCGTGCGACTGTTCGCGCCAGCAGTGAACAGCGCAGCCGACGCGCGCACTGAACTCGCGGCGATCCGCGGCTATACCGGGCCGAAGCGCGCGATTCTCGTCGTCGACGATCTCGCGGATCAGCGCGGCATCGTCGTGCAACTGCTGACGCCGCTCGGCTTCGACGTCGCCGAGGCGGAGAGCGGCCCCGACGCGTTGCGCTGGCTGGCGACACACAGCGTCGAGGTGATCATCATGGACATCTCAATGCCGCTGATGGACGGCTACGAAGCCAGCCGGCTGATCCGCGAAAACCAGTTGTCGAACGCCCCGATCGTGCTGCTTTCGGCTAATGCATTTGCCGACGATCGGGAACGCGCGAGCGCGACCGGATGCGCCGGATATCTCGTGAAGCCGCTCCAGATCAATTTGTTGCTCGACAAGCTCGCGCAGTTACTCGTGCTCGACTGGATCGCATCCGAGCCGTCCACGTCCGCGCAAGCCACGCCGCCCGTCAGGCACGCGTCACTGGACCTCGCGTGGCCGAAAGCGGTGCTTGAGCGGCTGCGCGCACACCTCGAAGTCGGCTACCTGCAAGGCGTGATCGAACAACTCGACTCGGCGCGCGCGGCCTGGCCCGCGCTACAGGAGCAGATCGACGTGTTGCGCGCTTTGGCGGAACGCTTTCAGCTAAGGGAGCTTGAGCATGAACTCGACCGACTGTCTCGCGCCGCGGACGTCTGACGCGCGCGCGATGAACTCCACCGATGCGTCGCCCGAGTGGCTGCGCGAGCGTCCCGTCGTGTTGATTGTCGACGACACGCCGGACAACCTGGCATTTCTCTCCGATACGCTTCAGGCACATGGTTACGCGGTGCTGGTCGCGCTCTCGGGCGAAGATGCGCTCAAGCGCCTCGCACGCGTGACGCCCGACGTCGTGTTGCTCGACGCGATGATGCCTGGCATGGATGGCTTCGAGACCTGCAGCCACCTGAAGCAGGACGTTCGCCACGAACATCTGCCCGTGATCTTCATGACGGCATTAACGGAAAGCGAGCATGTGGTGCGCGCGTTTCGCGTCGGCGGCATCGACTATGTGACGAAACCCGTGCGTCCCGAGGAGGTTTGCGCGCGCATTGGCGCACACGTGCAGCGCTCACGTGCGCAACTCTATGCGCACGCGGCACTGTCGCTCGATGCGCGGGCGGCGCTGATCGTCGGCGCCGATGGTGCGATCCGCTGGCAGAGTCCGCAAGCGGCACGGCAAATTTCTGCCTACCGGGCCAGCCACGCCGATGACCTCGTGCAAGCGGTTGCGCACCCCATGTTGCCGCCGCTGTTGCGCGACTGGTTTGCGGACTGGCTCGGGCGCGGGAGTCCGACCGGCGCCGTCCTCGAATTCACCGCAGGACACGTGCGGCGTTCTGTGAGCGCAACCTCCGCTCCCGATCCTGGAGAGTGGATCCTCACCCTCAAGGAGACCGATGACACTGTGCACAGCAGCGCACTCGCGGCGCGCTTCAATTTGACGGCGCGCGAGGCCGAAGTGCTGCTCTGGGTCTCTCGCGGCAAGACGAATCGCGATATCGGCGACATTCTCGGCATGGCGCCGCGCACGGTGAACAAGCACCTCGAACATCTGTTCCGTAAGCTGCACGTCGAGACGCGCGCGGCTGGCGCTGCACTTGCGATCAAGGCGCTGGACAGGGCCTGAAATAGCTGAACGTTCGCGGAAGCGATGACGGAAACTACCCTGCCTTGTTGTTTTACCCGAGCAGCCGCGGCACGCTCGACGCTTTGTCGGGAGCCACACGAGTTGCGGGAGTTGCAGCGCAAGAGACCCGATGAACGCTGTAGCCACGGCGTTGCGCGCGGTGTACACGGAAAGCAGAGGAAGCGGCTTGAATGTCACTTTCGAGCGTCCAACAGGTGACGCTTCAGTTTGAGGTTGCAACGAGCATGTAGCCGAGGCCCCACACTGTGCGGATATGTCGCGGCGAGGTTGCCTCTGTCTCAATCACCTGTCGTAAGCGAAGAACTTGCACGTCAACGCTGCGGGCGCTCGCCTCATATTGCGACCCGCGCGCGCGCTCTATCAGATTTGCGCGGCTTACGGGACGGTTTGGCGTCTCCGCAAGCGCACACAGGAGACGCATTTCAGCTGCGCCGAGTTCGACGATGCCCGCTTCGTCCGACATCAATTCTCTACGCCGAACGTCCAGCCTGAAGGCGCCGAACCGCAAGCATTGCGACTCGCCTGCGAGCAGCATCTCGCCCCGCACGTTTTGCAGGCGCACCTGAAACTGCTGCCGACGTAACATCGCCCGAACCCGCGCTATCAGTTCGCTCGGCAGAAACGGTTTCGCGAGATAGTCGTCGGCGCCAATCTCCAAACCTACGACCTTGTCCGCGGGATCGCCACGCGCTGTTAGCATGAGGATGGGGATTGTCTCTCTCCGAGCACGCAACCGACGGCAGATGGACAGGCCGTCTTCGCCTGGCATCATGATATCGAGAATCAACAGGTCGAACGGGTAGCGCTCGATCAATACGTCCAACTCAATGCCTGTCTTCACCGCGCGCACCGAGAAACCTTGTGCCGTCAGAAAGCGTTGCAGCATATTGCGGATTTCAACATCATCGTCAAGCACGATGATGCGACCGGTTGGCAGATCATCTGACATATGATTAAGCAGACACCTCTAATAACGCCTGTCTTTTAGTTCCTGTTTCCGATGCTACGCGGCGAACCGCTTAGCTTCGCTACAGCCGTCACGTGCCTCGGTGGGCGGCGACAATCTCGTCGAAGCGGGCTGCACCGGGCGGCCTGCCGGCCAAAGGAAGTTCCGTATGGTTCGACGAACGGAATATACAAGGATCTCCGCACTGGATGTGTTGGAAAGGTATGTCAAAAGATGTCATCGATTGTGCTGGCCACAACACTGACTGGCGAAAGCCCACGACCGCCCGGCGCCACCCGTATGTACCGGGCATGTCATCCTGACTGCTCATATTACATCTGTCGCTCGTGGTCAGCGAGAAAGCGAGTGCACCCGTGCATTTGCGGACAGAAAAACAGGCCTCGTCGATGACATTTCTTGACATGAATTGCTAACACCTGGCGTTATGAAATTCGCCTACATTTCTTCGATCGATCGTGTGCTGCAGCTTCTGCGGTGCGCTCGCATTGCGGTTAGTCGCGGCCCCGGTCATCACTCGTTTGTGATCGTTATTCTCTTCCTATGTCAGCTCAGATTCTTCTAATCGACGACGACGCCGAATTGTGTGATGCGACTCGCCGCTACCTGGTAAGGTGGGGTTTCGACGTGTCAGTGCTACATGATGCGCGTTCGCTCGAACACCGGCTCAAACACGAACGCCCGGACCTGATAGTGCTCGATCTTATGATGCCGGGCGTCGACGGCTTGACGGCACTACGTAGGTTGCGCGCATCAGGCGACGACATTCCAGTCTTGATGCTCACCGCCCGCGCCAACGAAGAGGACCGCATCGCTGGCCTCGAATTGGGTGCCGATGACTATCTCCGCAAACCGTTTAACCCGCGTGAGCTGGTAGCACGGATTCAGTCAGTGCTGCGGCGCCAGCGCGCCGTACCCGATGCGGGCATTCCCCAACGACGGCAACCTTACACATTCGGCGCGTTCACGCTGGACTTTCAGTCGCGCACTCTGAATAGCGGAGAGACGTCTCTTACCTTATCTGCCAGTGAGTTTGCGCTGCTGCAGATTTTCGTTAATTCTCCCATGTGCACACTCACCCGCCGGCGTCTGCTCAAGTCACTTCATGGCGCGGAATCCGAGTCCGCCGATCGCGGCATCGACGTTCAGGTCTATCGTCTGCGCCGCATCGTGGAAACTGACCCGTCGACACCACGATTCATCCAGACCGTTCGCGGG
Organism: Paraburkholderia sp. CI3; assembly: GCF_050436505.1. Classification (NCBI taxonomy): domain Bacteria; kingdom Pseudomonadati; phylum Pseudomonadota; class Betaproteobacteria; order Burkholderiales; family Burkholderiaceae; genus Paraburkholderia; species Paraburkholderia sp. CI3. The sequence continues at coordinate 224,682 of NZ_JBNDMI010000004.1, read as the reverse complement.
TGCGGATACGTCTTCGTGCCGGACCTCGAAGAGCATGCTGCCGGCACATCGACTCACCATTCGCATAACTGAGGTCTCTTGTTGCCCTCATGTTGCTGTTGCGCCTTTCGCGGAATATGCGCTTATTGCTTCGAGCGCGACCAGTCGCCAAACTACTATACGGTAGCAGCGGCCAGGTGGTGACCACCGCGAACGCCATGGCAAGGGTAATCGAAGATAAGTCGAGCGCCGGCTTACTGACTCATTCAGATATACACGATTTTTGAGCGGCCGTTATATCCTGGCCGCTATCCGTGAACTGGACGCAGTTGCGCATCGTCCCTGCGGCGAGCTTCGGACAGGATGCAAAGCGGCCGCTATGCATCCCGCCCGCCCACGGGGCGGACACGAATAGACTCAGGTCAATAGTACGCGGGAGCGACGATCAGTGGCGGTCGAGGGACTACAACCAGTGGCCGGGCCACTATTGGACGACCCACCGGAACGACTACACAGCCGCTAAGCACCGCGGCACTCATGCAAAAACCGGCAGCAAGCGCAAAGCGACAAAGAACACGCGCATCAAGCATTATTTCAACTCCTTTCAATTGAGGCTCAGCGACTGGCATTAGGGATGCGTTCAGGCATTACCGCTGGGGACGCCGCGCCGCTCGTGTCCCAGACCGTAATCCGCATTTGGGGGCGCCACGCGGGGATTGATTTCGGTGCGCCAGGCCCGCAGGACTTCCTGCTATCGACTTGCCCATGGCGGGTTGCTAGCGTCGGGTTACCGGAGCGCGCAGCAGCCCCATCATTCGACGTGATGAGGCGACCCGATGGAACAAATTCAATACACGGTTAAACCAGCCGAGGGTATTGAAGCTTGCCTTGCAAGCGCTTACTGCTGATGCTGCGCGGCGAACTGCTCGATCTGCTCAAGCGTCACGTACCCTTGATGCGTAGTATCGATCTCATCGAAATGGGCTGCGACGCGCGGCATACCTGCCTGCGCCTGTTCTTTCGTGAGCTTGCCGTCATGAGTTGCATTCGCGGCAGTAAAGCGCGCTTCCAACATCTGCTGCATGCTGCTCTGCGCGAACGCAGACGACACAGCGAACGTTGCAGCCAGAATAATGAATAAACGTTTCATCAAAGACTCCGTTAAGAAATGAATGGTGTGCACGGAATAGCCGGAGGACAAAGCTCGACCCAAGATTTCCAGCCGGCAGAATTCGAGGTCAAGCCATGCCACGACCATATGAGCGAAATCAGTACGGTGCGTAGTAGTAAGGTGGGGGGGCGCCATAGATTACGGCGCGGGGTGGCACGGGGCGTACAGGCACGACGATCGCTGCCGGACGCGGTGTTTCGATCGTATCTCCCTTCGCCGCGATGCATTGCGCGTACGCGTTGTCGTATTGCTGCTGCAACGACGCTTCGGTCTGATTGTGCTGCGCCGAGCCCATCATGCTGCCGAGCAGCAGTCCGGCACCCGCACCGATTGCGGCGCCGGCACCGGCGTTGCCCGCCCCGGCGCCGATCAGAGCCCCCGCCGCGGCGCCTCCAGCCGTGCCGACGGCGGTAGCAGCAAGTCCGGAGGTTGCCGGCTGATGCGAGGCCGCCGCCGGATTCACGACCTGCGTCGCGTACGTGCGGCAGCTATAGTCGTCCTGCTGGAACTGGTTGAGGGTCTTGCCGTTCGCTGGGACCGCCATGACGGTAGGCGCACTCGGCGGCGTAACCGCACACCCCGCCATGCCCAGCCCAACAGCGAGGCTGACAAGCAGTGGCGCGATACGAGTCGATGTCAGATTCTGGTTCATTGATAGTGCTCTCACGATGATGCAGCGCGAAGTAAGCGCTCAGAAGTGGTAAGCAGCGCCCACCGATCCAAATACAGCCGCGCGTCGTTCAACGATCGGACTGTTCGCAGCATCGCCGAGCAAGGAACCGACGCCGAAGGTGCTTTGCAGTGACCACTGCTGGTTCAGCCGATGATCCCAGTCGACCTTGAGGTCGGCTCGCGAAAAGCCAGCTGAGGGGTGATACGGCGAGAGGCCGGTCGTGCTGGACGCAGCCTGCTCGCTGTCGATTCCGAACCGCGTCTGCTGCGAAGGTCCGTTGGACCACACGGTGTCGGCGGACACCTTCACCCGGTCAACGGGCTTCTGGACCAGCGCATAGGACGCGCTCAGCGTGACACGATTGCCATAGCCGGCATGCGCGGACTGAAGGAAGCGCAGACCGGCGCTCGCTGGACCATAATGCCAGCGCGCGAACGCACCGAAGTCGAAGGACGTTGCGATATCTCCGATGCCGTTGAGCACCGCCGCATCGTCCTGGTTGCGGCCCAGTTGAACGCCGATCAGCGGGCCCACCGCAACACTCGGCCCCAACGGGTAGGCGACGCCGCCCGTGAGCCCCTGCACGAAGATTGCCCCCTTCGACAGCGACAGCATGGGCAACGGCAGCACACGATAGGACTTGCCGCCTTCATAGTGGGGCAATGCGGTCACGTCGATGCCCACGGTGTTGTCCGGCGACGACTGCGCCAACGCCGGTGACTTATGCAGGCACGCGCTGGCAATGACAGCGAGCGCGCCCAGCCACCGTCGTGCGCGGCCTCGCTTGAAAACTGCGGTGACAAAGCGATTGTCATGCATGTTCAAGCCCATCCATCGATGGTTGTCGGGCGAACCGCAACGCCCACGCTGATATCAATCGCCAGGGACCCCGCAGGCGCCTTGCCGACAGCCATAGAAATTGCCGCACTGGCAGCAGACACGAGAACGATTTGAAATTTCACTGCACACTCTCCATGTGATGGATTCGCCCCACTGGCGAACCCCGCATGACACAGCCGCCAATGTAGGGAACCTGTGCGCTACATGTTGTTGGAAATGTGTTGCATGTCATGTCAAGCCACGTCGCGGGGAAGCGATACCGCACGAGTGGACGTAACAGGGCCTTGCACGCAGTTCGAGACGCGGACTTTGAAAAACGGCCGTGGGCGCTACCGGACTCTGGACCGCGCAGATCGGCAGACGACGTCACAACGGCGCGCCCGCCATCATGGGATCGAGCCTAACTCTTCGACGACATCCAGCCGCCGCCGAGGTTCTTCACGAGCCCAACGCCGCTTTTCGCCAGTGCCCCCTGCGTGTCGTTCAGGTTCTGTCTGGCCGTCAGTAGCGTCACTTGCTGAGTCAAATCGGACTGCTCGCTCGCGGTTCCGGCCGTCAGTTGCGCGGCGACGCTCTCCAGCAACTGCCGGTTGCGCTGGTAAATGTCGGCAAACGCGTGCTCCTGCTGGCGCAGATGGTTCAGCGACGACAGGCTGTCTTCCACGTTCTGGAACGCCGTGAGCACGGCTTCGCGGTAAGATGCGACGTCTTCGTCATAGGTCGCCTGCGCCTTGTGCACGGCGGCCACGCGGGCACCACCGTCAAACAGCGTGGCGGCAAGTGAGGGACCGAGGGTCCACATCCGGGTCGGCAATGAGAACAGCGTCGCGAAGGTGTTGTGTTGCACGAGACCCTGTGCCCGTAGATCGAGGTCGGGAAAGAATGCGGCCTTCTCTACCCCAATAAGCGCGTTCGCAGCAGCAGCGGTGCGTTCCGCGCTGACCACGTCAGGCCGTCTTTCCAGCAACGCAGACGGCAGCACGGATGGCACCTCGGGCTGGCGAAACACATAGTCGAGCCGCGGTGCAATCGACAACGAAGCCGGCGGCACACCCGTGAGCGCCGCGATTGCGTGCTCGTCCTGCTCGCGCGAGGTCTGTGAAATTTGCAGGTTCGCGACAACCGCCTCCTGCGTGTCCTGCGCGTACAGCAGATCGACTTGCGATGCGGTCCCCTGTGCCAGCGCTGTGCGCGTGATCGCGAGAATCCGCCCGTTGACCGCCTCCTGCTGCCGCAACAGGTCGATGTCGATATCGAGCTGGCGGATGTCGAAATAGTCGGTCGCCAGCGTCGCGGCAATCGACAAGCGCTCGCCGGCAAGCGTCGCATCCGCGCTCTGCGCGTTCGCCTTGCCCGACTCGATCTGCCGGCGCACGGCGCCCCACAGATCGACTTCCCAACTCGCGTCGGCCTTCGCGTATTGCGTCGTCGTGCCCGAGCTGTGCGAGGCCGACGCGTCGACACCGAGCGTCGGAAACAGGCTCGCCCGGTCTGCAGCGACGGTGGCCTGCGCGAGCCGATAGGCGGCCGCCGCGCCTGCGATCGACTGATTCGACTGCAGTGCTGCGTCGACGAGCCGGGATAGCTCGGGATCGTCGTACGCGTCCCACCACCGGGTTGAGAGCGACGCCTGCGGGTTGGGCGCCGCAAGTCGCCACTGTGTGCCCACTTCCTTGAACTGCGTTGGAATCGCTACGGCCGGCTGGCGATAGTCCGGGCCGACCGCGCAGCCCGAAAGCCAAAGCGTGGCGCCGAGCGCACAGGCGCAGCAGCGCATGCCGACCGACACGGCCGACAGGAATCCGAGGGGCGATTTCATGCGTGTTTCCTTCGGCGCCGCAACCGCTGCGACGCCCGATCGAGCCAGAGATAGATGACAGGGGTGGTATAGAGCGTGATGACCTGGCTGAACACCAGACCGCCGATGATCGAGATACCGAGCGGCTTGCGGAATTCGGATCCGTAGCCTGACCCCAGCACGAGCGGCAGCGCGCCGAAAATTGCGGCGACCGTCGTCATCATGATCGGACGGAAGCGGATCATGCCCGCGCGCACGATCGCCTCCTCCGGCGGCAGTGCATGCTGACGCCCTTCGGCAATCGCGAAGTCGATCATCATGATCGCGTTCTTCTTCACGATGCCGATCAGCATCAGCACGCCGATCAACGCGATGATCGACAGCTCCGTGTGAGTGAGCAGCAGCGCGATCAAAGCGCCGACGCCCGCAGAAGGCAGCGTCGAGAGAATCGTCAAAGGATGAACCAGATTCTCGTACAGCATGCCGAGCACGACGTACACCGACAACAGCGCGGCGAGGATCAGCAGCGGCTCGCTCGCCATCGACTCACGAAACGCTGCTGCCGTGCCCGCGAACGCGCCGGAGATACTCGCCGGCATTCTGAGCGCAGCGACGGCCTGACTGATCTGCTGCGTCACGGGTCCGATCGATGCACCGGGGCGCAGATTGAACGATACGGTAATGGCGGGGAACGTAGCCTGGTGATTGATCGAAATGGCGCTGGGGTCGGTCGAGAACCGGGCCATCGCGGCGAGCGACACCAACGCTGAACCGTTCGCCTGGGCCGCGGCCGACGGCGTAGCGGCGCTTGCGCCGGTTGCCCCCCCGGCGGCGGTCGTCGACGCGCCGCTCGTGGCGAGCGCCGGGCTCGCCGGAACATGGATGTCCTTCAGTACCGAAGGACTTGTCCAGTACTCGGGCGCCACCTCCATCACGACGTGATACTGATTCGCGCTCCCGTAGATGGCCGAAACCTGCCGTTCGCCGAACGCGTCATAAAGCGCCTCGTCGATATCTTTGAAGCTCACGCCCATTCGCGCGGCGGAGTCGCGGTCGACGTCGATGCCGACCTGCATGCTCTTGTCCTGCTGGTCGGTGTTGATGTCGGCCAGCGCCGGCATCTTGTGCATCTGCGCGACCAACTTCGGCACCCATCGATCGAGTGTCGCCTGGTCGTCCGCGGTAAGGGTGTACTGGTACTGCGCGGCGCTCTGTCGGCCACCGGCCGCGAGGTCCTGCAACGACTGCAGATAGAGCTGTGTCCCCGGCATATCGGCAAGCCGTCGGCGCACCTGAGCGATCACCTGATCGGCCGTCGCGCGACGCTCACCCAGGGGCTTGAGCGTGACGAACAGCAGTGCGTTGTTGAGCGCGTTCGCTCCCCCCACGAAGCCACCCACGAACGCGACGTTCGGATTCTCCTGCACCGCCTTGTTGACGATCTGGAACTGATGCTGCATCTCGTGCCAGGAGATGCTTTGCGACGCCTGCAGCGTGCCAAGCAGCAGCCCCGTGTCTTCCTCCGGGAAGAAGCCTTTCGGAACCACGGTGAACAGCCAGAGGTTCAGCACGAACACCAGCACCGTCACGCCACCCATCAATAGCGGATGCCGGATGACCCAGCGCAACGACGTGCCGTACAGGCGAGAAAATCCGCTCTCGTGATGCTCGTCGCCGTTCCCGGCTTGCTGTCCTCCGCGCAGGAAAATGCTCGTCAGCATCGGCGTGACCGTGAGCGAAATCAGCATCGACATCACGATCGCAACGGAAAGCGACACCGAGAACTCACGCAGCAGCCGGCCCATCAGGCCACCCATGAACAGCAGCGGGACGAATACCGCGATCAGCGAAACGCTGATCGAAAACACCGTGAAGCCCACTTCCTGCGCCCCTGCGAGTGCCGCCTCGATGGGCTTCTTGCCGCGCGCCAGATGCCGCATGATGTTTTCGACGACGACGATTGCATCGTCGACCACGAAACCGGTCGAAATGGTCAAGGCCATCAGCGAGAGGTTGTTCAAGCTGTAGCCAAGGACGTACATGACCCCGAACGTACCCAGCAGCGACAGCGGTACGACGATCGCCGGAATGAGCGTCGCGCGCCAGTTGCGGAAGAACGCGAACGTGACGGCCGTCACGAGCACGATGGATACAAGCAGCGTCATTTCGACGTCGAGCAGCGAGCCACGGATCGTCTTCGTACGGTCAACCGAAATCGCCAGCTTGATGGACGACGGGATCGCCGCCTCGAGCGCCGGCAGTTCGGCCTTCACGTTGTCGACGGCGTCGATCACGTTCGCGCCCGGTTCCTTATAGAGGACCAGCAACACGGCCGGCTTGCCGTTCGACAGGCCGTAGTTCTCAAGCTGCTCGACATCCTGACGTACATAGCCGAGGTCCGACACACGCACGATGTCGCCGTTGTTCTGCCTGACGATCAGCCGTCCGTAGTCGGCGGGCGAATACAGCATGTCGTTCGCGCCGATCGAATAGTTCTGCCCGCTCGCCGACATCGATCCCTTGGGCAAATCGACATTCGCATTCCCGATCGTGCTGCGGATCTGCTCCAGACTGATGCCGTAGTGGCTCACCCGATCTGGATTCAGTTCGACCCGCACCGCCGGCAGCGCGGCGCCGCCCACCACCACGTTGCCCACGCCGGTTGTCTGCATCAGCTTCTGTTGCAGCACCGTCGACGCCGCGTCGTAAAGCTGGGCTGGCGTGGCCGTGTCGGACGTCAGACTGATCACGAGGATGGGCGAATCCGCGGGATTGACCTTGCGATACGTCGGGCTGCCGTCCATGTTGGGCGACAGGTTGGTTTTCGCCGCGTTGATCGCGGCCTGCACGTCGCGTGCCGCGCCGTCGATATTCCTGCTCAGGTCGAACTGCAACGTGATCTGCGTTTGCCCGCGCGAGCTGACCGACGTCATCTGGGCCAGGCCCGCAATATGGCCGAACTGTCGCTCGAGCGGCGTTGTGACCGAGGTGGCCACCGTCGTCGGATCGGCGCCGGGCAGTTGCCCCTCTACCAGGATCGTAGGAAAGTCGATTTCGGGCAGCGGCGCAACCGGCAGCAGCCTGAATGCCAGGATACCGAACAGCGCAAGGGCGACCGCCAGCAACGTCGTCGCGATGGGCCGCCTGACGAATGGGCCAGACAGGTTCATTGCACATACTCCGTTACGATCGGCTCGTCCGCGGCAAAGCGTCTTTCCAGACGATGCATCGCCAGATAGATCACCGGCGTCGAGAACAAGGTCAGCAACTGGCTGACGCACAGGCCGCCGATAATCGCGATGCCAAGTGGATGCCTCAACTCGGAGCCCATGCCGGAGCCGAACGCGAGCGGCAGTGCGCCGAACAGCGACGCCATCGTCGTCATCAGGATCGGACGGAAGCGCTGTTCAGCCGCACGCCGGATCGCAGCGTGTGCGGACAGGCCGTGGTTGCGCTGCCCGTCCAGCGCGAAGTCGATCATCATGATCGCGTTCTTCATCACGATGCCGATCAGCAGCACGATTCCGATCAGGCCCATGATGTCGAACTGGGTTCCGGTCATCAGCAGCGCCAGCAGCGCGCCAAGCGCCGCCGAGGGGAGCGTGGACAGGATCGTGACGGGATGAATGAAGCTCTCGTACAGGATGCCGAGCATCAGATAGACCACGATCACGGCAGCGGCGACCAGATACCCTTCGCTCGCCAGCGACGACTGAAAGGTCGCGGCCGATCCTTCCAGCGACACCTGGACGGACTGCGGCAACCCTATCTGCTCCTTGACCCGCTCAAGACGGGCGATCGCCGTGCCGAGGCTGTATCCGGGAGCGAGATTGAACGACACGTCCGCATACGGGAACTGGCCCTTACGATCAATCCTCAGCGGCGCGGGCATTACCTTCATCGTCGCCATCGACGCGAGCGGCGCGAGGCTGCCCGACGACGTATCGACATAGAGTCCTGAAAGCAGATGCGCAAGGTCGTCGGCGTTGTTTCTCGCGACCAGCACCACGTGATACTGGTTCAGCTGCGTGTAGATCGTCGACACCTGGCGCTGCCCAAACGCGTCATACAGCACGTCGTCGATCGCCTGCGGCGTGATGCCAAGGCGCGACGCGGTATCGCGGTCGAACGTGAGTTGCACCTGATTGCCTGACTGCATCGCCTCGCTCTGCACGTCGGCAAACGCCGGATCGCCGCGCAACGCGCCAACCAGCTCGCCAGTCCAGCGAGTGAGCAGCGCCGGATCGGTCGACTGTACGCCGAGACGGTAGCTCGTCGTCGAGACGGTGTCGTCGAGCGTCAGATCCTGCACCGGATGCAGAAACAGGCGCACGCCCGCGAGGCCTGCGGTGTCATCGGTCAGTCGGCGGATCACCTCGTCGATGCGCGCTCGCTCGCCCTTGTCCTTCAGGTTGATCAACAGCGTGCCCTGATTGATCGTCGGTCTCGTCTGATCGATGCCGACAAACGACGAGAGACTTGCGACTGCCGGATCGCGTGCGATCCGGTCGACGACCTGCTGCTGTTGGCCGATCATGCGCTGGAACGAAATGGTCGGCGCGGCCTGCACGACACCTTCGATCAGACCTGTGTCCTGCTCGGGAAAGAAGCCCTTCGGCATCAGCATCAGCACGACGAACGTCAGCGTGGCCGTCAACACCACCGATGCGATCGTCAGGCGCCGATGCGACAACACCCAGTCGAGACCGCGTATGTACCTGCTGTTGAGCCGGTCGAAGAAATCGACCCGATGCGAGTGTGGCTGCGCTTTCAACATGCGCGAGCACATCATCGGCGTAAGCGTCAGCGATACGAACGCCGACAGGACGATCGCGACCGACAGCGTCAGCGCGAACTCGCGGAACAGGCGCCCGACCACGTCGCCCATGAACAGCAACGGGATCATGACCGCAATCAGCGACACGGACAACGAGACGATCGTAAAGCCGATCTCCTTCGCACCCTTGATCGCGGCCCTCAGGGGCGTTTGCCCAGCCTCGATGTAGCGCGTAATGTTCTCGATCATTACGATCGCGTCGTCGACGACAAAGCCTGTCGCGACAGTCAGCGACATCAACGTGAGGTTATTCAGCGAAAAGCCGAGCCCGTACGCGACCGCGAGCGTGCCAACGAGCGAAAGCGGCACGGTGACTGCGGGAATCACGGTAGCGGGCACATTGCGCAGGAATACGAAGATCACCATCACGACGAGCGCCACGGCGATTGCCAGCTCCGTTTCGACGTCGGCAACCGACGCGCGGATCGTCTTCGTGCGATCCGTCAGCACGGCGACCTTCACCGATGCGGGCAAGCTCGCCCGCAGTTGCGGCAACAGCTTCTGCACGCTATCGACCACATCGATCACGTTGGCGCCCGGCTGCCGCTGGATGTTCAGCACGATAGACGGCGTGCTGTTGGTCCATGCCGCCTGTTGCAAATTCTCGGCGCTGTCGATCGACCTGGCGATCTGCGCCAGCCGAACCGGTGCGCCTTGCCGGTACGCGATGATCAGGTCGCGATAGTCCGCCGCCGATTGCAGCTGGTCGTTCGCACCGATCGAATACGACTGGTATTTTCCGTCGAGACTGCCCTTCGCCTGGTCAACGTTGGCACTGCCGAGCGCGGTGCGCACGTCGTCGATCGACATGCCGAGTGCGTTGAGCGCGCCGGTATCGGTCTGCACCCGCACGGCCGGCCGCTGACCGCCGCTGATTGTGACGAGGCCCACGCCTGAAATCTGCGAGATCTTCTGCGCAAGCCGGGTATCGGCCAGGTCCTCGATCTTCGTCAGCGGCAGCACGTCGGATGTCAGCGACAGCGTGAGCACCGGGGGGTCGGCAGGGTTGACCTTGCTGTAGACAGGCGGATACGGCAGATTAGCCGGCAGAAAGCTCGAGGACGCATTGATCGCGGCCTGCACTTCCTGCTCGGCGACGTCGAGCGAGAACGACAGATCGAACTGCAACGTGATCACCGATGTGCCGTTCGAACTCGTCGAGTTCATCGCCTTCAGCCCCGACATCTGGCCGAGCTGTCTTTCGAGCGGCGAGGTGATGGACGAACTGACCACATCCGGGCTTGCGCCGGGATACTGCGTGTAGACCTGGATCGTCGGATAGTCGATTTCCGGTAGCGCCGAAACAGGCAGCAGGATGTATCCCAGCACCCCGGCCAGAAACAACGCGATCATCAACAGCGCGGTCGCAATGGGTCGCTCGATAAAGATTCGTGAAGCGTTCATCGTCGACTCCGCTCAGTGCGCCACGACTTTCACGAGCGAGCCGGTATCGAGCCTGTCTGCACCGTCGGTCGCGACCCGCTCTCCTTCCTTCACCCCGCCATCGAGAATCGCCGTGTCGTCGCCTTTTACCGGTCCGGTCTTCACGTTGCGCAATGCCACTGCGCCTGCGCCGCCGATCACGAAAACGAAATCGCCGTTCGCGCCATGCTGGATCGCCGTAGTCGGCACGACCGGAATCCGCTGCAGCGTGTCGACCTGCATCCGGACATTCACAAATTCGTTCGGGAACAGCGCGCTGCCGGAATCGGGGAAGACGGCCTTGACGTTGATCGTGCCGGCGCTCGTATTGACGAGGTTGTCGACCGCAAGCAGCGAGCCCTTCGCCAGCAACGATTTGCCGTCACGGTCATAGGCCAGCACCTGAACCTCCCCCTGCGACATCGCCCGCCGGATCCGTCCCAGGTAGTCTTCCGGCACCGAGTAGATCACGGTCGCCGGCTGCAGCTGCGTGATGACCGCGATACCGGTCGTGCTGGTGCTGCTCACGTAGTTGCCGGGGTCGACCAGGCGCAGGCCCACCACGCCATCCACGGGAGACGTGATGGTGCAATAGCCGACCTGAACCTGCAGATTGTTCACGTTGCCCGTGTCCGCCAGCACGGTGCCTTCGTCCTCCTGGACGGTAGCTACTTGCGTATCGAGCGTCTGCTGCGTAATCGAGCCCGCTTTGATCAGCTGCTGATAACGTTGCAGGTCCAGTTTCGCGTTTGCGAGTACAGCCTGGTCATGACGCAGCGTACCCTGTGCCTGCAGCAACTGCGCTTCGAGCGCCCGCGAATCGATGCGTGCAATCACCTGTCCTTTCCTGATCGTCTGCCCCTCGCTGAAATCGACGGAACGCAGTATCCCGTTGACCTGCGTGATGACCGTGACGGTACGTGTCGGTGTCACGGTGCCGAGCGAGTCGATATAGACAGGAACATCGGTAACCGAAGCCGCAACCGCGCTCACGGGGATCGGATCTGGTGCGACAGCCGTCTGACGGTGAGCGTGAGCCTGGTGGAACCACCCAACGGCCACGACGCCGGCCATGAATATACTAAGTAGCGCAAAGTATCTTGTAAGGTTTTTCATCACACAACCTGAAAAATGGCCATCTCATCAAATGCTTACGCTGCCCTGCCCGACCCTTTGGGCGGGGCTCGAGCGTCACATTAAGTCGTAGTCCCTGCCACACCACGTCGACGGCGCAGTCATCGCGCCGACAAGTGCCCGTTAAGGAATGGGAATTTGCACCACGGCCTTGAGTCCGGACGGCGCATTCTGGAAGAGATCGAGCGTGCCGCCATGCTGCTGTGCGACGTGCTCCGCTATCGCGAGGCCGAGGCCGCTCCCGCCCTTTCGATCCGCCTCTGAGCCGCGCCGGAATGGTTGCTTTATCAACGACAGAAGCTCTTGAGGCAGGCCCGGCCCCCGATCCTCAACCGCAATCGTGACACTTCGCGCGTCCATGGTAGTCCGGACTGCGAGCCCGACCTGACCGTACACGACCGCGTTCTGCATCAGGTTCATCAACAGGCGCTGCATGCCGACCGGTCGGAACGCAACAGGTGGCAATTCCGCGAGCGACAGTTCGAACGTGCGACCGAGACCTGCATAGTCGGCGGCGAGCTGTTCGATCAGCGCGTTCAGATCGCCGTGCGTCGCCGGTTCGCTATCCCACCCACGGGCGAAATCGATAAACTGCTGGACGATCGTGTCGATCTCCTCGACAAAGCGTTCCGCACTGGCGGCCGGGGCCTCGAATGACTCCGGCGCGAAGATGGCCATGCGCAGCTTGGTCAGCGGCGTGCGGATGTCATGCGATATGCCCGCAAGCATTTCGGCGCGCGTCGCTTCGAGATCTTCGAGCGTCGACGCCATCCGGTTGAACGCCTCCGCTACTGTTGCCAGCTCGCGCGGGCCGCTCACGGGAACCGCTTCGGGCCAAACGCCACGCTCGATGGTGCCGGCAGCGCGCGCCAGCCGGCGCAGCGCCTGTTCGACCGGCCGGTGGATCAGATAGGCCCCAAGAGCAGGAAGGGTAGCCGCACTTAACAACAGGCCGATCAGCGCCCAAGGCAGCGTACTGCTCATGGCCGAGGTTCCACGCAGCCCCACCCAGTAGTGCATGTCCTGCACATGTAGACGCACCCAGATCCGGTGCCCGTCGCGCTCCCAGCGAAGCTGTTCGTCCAGCGCAAGTTCCGATGCCAGCCGAGCGAAGAAGCGGTGCGCCATGTAGTCGGGAGGCAACCCGTCGTGAGCCTGTGGCGGCGGCAGTTCACCTTGGGGCGCTCCGTTCATTTCGAGCAGTTGCCGGTTTCGCTCGTCGTCCGGCAGCACTGACAACAGCCGGTCCAGGATCCGGATCTGCGATGCCACGAGCGCTGCGCCATCGTCAACTCTGGGCTTCTGGATAAAGTTCAGATAGACGGCAAAGACCAGGATCTGACTTGTCAGCATCAGTACAATCAACAGCAATACGTTGCGCGCGAAAAGAGAACCCCGCCATACCGACATACCGCTTCCTTTCATCTCGCTCTCTCGATGACCTGCTACGCAGGTATACATAAAACAGTCAGATGCCTTTTGCATTCGATTGACCAGTCCCGGGATCGCAGTGGGTCCTGTGCATCCTTGCCCGGGAAAGGCACTCATCCACTTGCGCGGTCATGCCATACAGCGCGTCCAAAAGGATGGCGGACGAATTGCCATAGCGTCGCGCGAGCTCCGCCAGGTTCATTAGCGCCGCATACGGCACTGTGCACTGCGATGCCAAGCTGTTAAACGATGGTGAATTATCGCTGCGGGGGACCATCGTTTGGGTGCACGTCCATTCAGCCTCATGCACCCTGCAACCGTAAGTGCACCGAGGATGCCCAGCAGCACAAAGTCGGCAACCAGCAGACCGCGGCGAGCAGCGTTGGCGCCGAAGCGATGTGCAACATGGCATTGCTGCTTTGATGGACCGGGGTGATGTATCGCACGAGACGGGTTCGGCGCAGAGATTTCACGACCAGTGACCGGCCACCCAAACCCCACCTACCCAGTGACCAGGCATCCAGACGCGACGCGGCACCGTAACTACATACATCTCAGGACGACGCGGCATGACGACGACCGCCATGGGAGGTGGGGGCGCTGGCGCAACCGTCACAACCGGTGCGACTGCCGCCGGCACGGCGGCGGCTGCGTAACCGTTTTGCTCGACCACGGTCGGCGGCGCATAGACAGGTGTCGCCGGAACGACAGCGACGGGGGCCGGCACGGCGACACCGACGACCACGCCGGCGAATGCGGAAGCAGTCATGCATGTGAGCAAAGCCCCACCCACCAGCATGGCAAACGTTCGAGTTTTCATGAGCATCCTCCTTTACATAGAGGGCGCACGAAGTGGATTGCGCGCCGAGAAGAGAATGTACAGAGATCGCGACCTCAAATCTGTTGGAAAGGTGTGTCAAAAAATGTCACTTTGGCACTGGCGGGTAAGTGGAAAAGCTGGGACGTGAGTCGGTCATAATGGCCGGCAACAAGGAACCAGAAGATGACGAAACGCAACCGACGGACACACTCACCGGCGTTCAAGGCAAAGGTGGCACTCGCGGCGCTCAAGGGCGACAAGACGCTGGCCGAGCTGGCCCAGCAGTTTGATGTGCATCCGAACCGGATCACGGACTGGAAGAAGCAACTGCAAGAGCGTGTTGCCGAAGTGTTCGAGACGGGCCAGACATCGGCCGAGCCCCCGGTCGATGTGAAGGTGTTGTACGCGAAGATCGGGCAATTGACTCGTAAGCGGCTCAGCTGGGCCGTTCGTCCCGTTCGTCCATTCGCGCGCGTGTGAGGCATGATGGCGAACTGGAGTTGGCGGTCAACACGCAGATCAGCCTGAACTCGCTGACAACCTCGTGCCCTTGCGCCTGCCAGACAGCCAGTTGCTCGCGCACGACGAAAGCTCGGTCGACGTCGACGCGATCTGGACGCGTTGCTTCGATCCGGATGCCTAGGGCCTGTTCACGCTAATAACGGGCTTGCGCTGACCGCCAGAAGGTTTTTTTAAAACAGGGGAACGTGCCTTTGCGCCCGTATTGCGGCGTCGGTCGTCGCTTGTTTGGCTCGGCCAAACGGCGCTCCTCTCTCCTTGCACTACGCGCGCAAAGGCACGTTCGCAAGCCCGTTATTAGCGTGAACAGGCCCTAGTCAATTTCTCTGGGGCCCGGAAGCCACGCATTCGGCGCTCGCGCTCGCGCGTCGGCTGATGACTGCTTTGCGCGGTTGTTGACACGAGCGCTCGCCTTGACGAACACATGCCTGACGTTCGCCAGTTCAGGGATATTGGCCTTCGCCGCCGGATAGCTGCTGCGAACACGGCTAGCGGAATTTACGAACATCAACACCGGCCGATGGGAAAGGCCAGCTCACCGGCCCCTCGGCGTTATGCGGTTTTCGATTGCCCCCGGCCTTGCCTCTGCGCTCAGCCGTGCTGCTGAGCCACCGTCGCTTGCCAGCCAGTGCGCGCTTCCACCCACTCCGCCAACATCAGCAAATCCAGGTCGCCGCGAGCGGCGCCCACCAGTTGTGCGCCAAGCGGCAAGCCCGCCGGCCCGAATCCCACCGGAACGGTCACGGCCGGTACACCGAGGAACGTCCACGGTGCGCAGAACGATGCGTCGCCCGTATAGTCGAGTCCGCGCGGCGGCTCGCCCGTGGCCGGCGCGACCAGCAGCGCATCGAGCGCCATCGTGCGCGTCAGCCAGTCGTGAAAGCGATGCGCCATCGGCATCTGCGCCGCCTTGATCCTGGCGTAGGCGGTGACGGGCAGCTTGCGTCCCTCGTCGACGAGACCGCGCATTGCCTGGCTCACGAGCTCGGGCGTGCGATCGACAAGTTCGCCGTGCGTGATGGCCGCTTCCACGGACATCAGTTTCAATGCATGCGCGGGCGTTTCGAAGATCTCGACAGGCAGATCGACTGAGACTATCTCGGCACCGTCTCGCGCGAGCTGGGCCGCGAGCCTGTCCAGCGCGGCCTGCTGCGCCGGCTCGACCTCGCCGCCGACCTGTTTCGACAGCACGCCGATGCGCCGCGTCCCAGTGCCGCGCGTCGTCGCGGCAGTGTGCGGAACGTGCGAGACGTGCGGATCGGCTGCATCGGCCCCAGTGACGAGCGCCAGTGTGTAAGCTACATCGGCGACGCGCGTCGCGAACATGCCGACGTGATCGAGCGACCACGCCAGCGGCAACACGCCCGTGCGCGCGATCGCGCCATAAGTCGGCTTGAACCCGACGATGCCGCAGTACGCCGCAGGCCGGATCACCGAGCCCTGGGTCTGCGTGCCGAGTGCGAGCGGCACGATGCCCGCCGCCACCGCCGCCGCGGAGCCACTCGACGAACCACCCGGTGTGAACCCGCCATTCCACGGGTTGACGGTCGCGCCCGGCTGACGCCAGGCGAATTCGGTGGTCACGGTCTTGCCGATAATCGACGCGCCCGCCGCACGCAGACGCGCCACCACCCACGCATCGTGCTCAGGGCGTCGGCCCTTGTAGGCCGGTGAGTTGAATTCGGTCGGCATGTCGGCGGTATCCAGAACGTCCTTCACCGCGACAGGCACGCCCGCCAACGGCGCCGTCGCATCGACGGCATTGACCGGCGCGATTTCCGGCAAATAGCAGAACGCATGCAATGACGCATGCAATGACGCCTGCGATTCGCACGCGGCATCGTAGGCGCGCACGACGTACTGCGCGACGTCTGCATTGCCCGAGGCGACCTCGGCGCGAATCCGG
This sequence comes from Paraburkholderia sp. CI3, assembly GCF_050436505.1. Taxonomy (NCBI): domain Bacteria; kingdom Pseudomonadati; phylum Pseudomonadota; class Betaproteobacteria; order Burkholderiales; family Burkholderiaceae; genus Paraburkholderia; species Paraburkholderia sp. CI3. The sequence continues at coordinate 208,152 of NZ_JBNDMI010000004.1, read as the reverse complement.
GCGATAGTGGGAATCGGGGCGACGGTGGAAGAAGCAGGGAACATGGTCATGGAAGCGTCGGCAAACGGTGTCATTTCGCGGCAAGCGCCGGCTGAATGTAACTCTGAACGATGAACCTATCGTAGCTGGGTTGCTGCTTCAGGTTGCCGAGCGCGATCTGCGTGTCCATCGCGACGGTCAGCGCTTTCGGCGTGATGCCGACGTTCTTCGGATACACGCCTTCGTCCAGCATGCGCTTGACGGCGGCATCGACCACCACGGGATCGAGCGTCGGGAATTCCTTGCGAGCGATCGCCGCGGTTTCCGCAGGATGGCCCTGCATGAAAACCAGCGCGTTTTGCAGCCCCTTCACGAACCTCGCGGCCGCATCAGGATCGACGCTGCGTTTGGCGGAGATCGACGAGAACGCGTATTCGCCATAGAGCTTCGGAAAGCCGAGCACGACTTTCATGCCCTTCGCGACGGCCTGATCGAGGCCCGGCTCATACATCACCGCGATCTTCGACTGACCGGCGACCAGCGGTCCGATCTCCGAGCCGAGCGGCACCTGAACCAGCTTGATGTCACTCTGGGACATGCCGTTCTCCTTCAACAGCTTGAAGAACAGCGACGTGCTCGTAGTCGGCATCTGTCCCGACACGACAACCTGATCCTTCACATCCTTGATGCCGCTGAACTTCACGTCCGGCGCAACCGCGATCCACACCGCCGCACCGTTCACGACGTTGGCGATCACGTCGACATCCGCGCCCTTCTCGGCGGCCACGGCCGTCCACTCCGGCCCGTGCAGCGAGAAATCGGCGCTGCCCGACAGCACGGCGGAGAGCGCCGCGCTCGGGCTACCCGCCGTCTGCTTGCTAACGTCGAGTCCCTGCTTCTCGAAGAAGCCACCGTCGATCGCTACATAGAGCGGCAAATACAGCATCGACTGGAACGCCTGCGAAATAGTCACTTTCTTGCCTGCGGCAAGCGCCGGCGTCGAAACAGCTGCAACGCTCACTGTTAAAGCGATGCTCAGCGCGGTCAGCGCCTTTCTTGCGGTTAGTGCCATCGTCTGTCCTGAGATGAAGTGGTTGGACTGCCGGAAATGGGTTAAACCTTGAGCGTGGTGGTATTCGACGCCTGCCGCCACGGCAGCAGCTTGCGCTCGAGCAGGTCGATCAAAAAGTACAGAACGAAGCCGATCGCCATCAGTACGAACAGGCCCGCCCACACGGTGTTGAGGTCATACAGGCTCGACGCTGTGAAGATCATGTGCCCGAGGCCCTCCTCTGACGAGATGAATTCGCCCACCACCGCGCCAACCAGACCGAAGCCGACGTTGATGCGAAAGGTGGAGATCACATAGGGTAGAGTGAACGGCACCACCACTTTCATGAAGACATCGTTTTTGTTCGCGCCGAGCGTGACAAGCAGCGCCTGCAAATCGGGATCGGCGTCTTTGGCCGCTTCATACGCGGCGATCAGCGCGACGATCGCGGTCAGCGAAATGGCCAGCGCGACCTTCGAGATCAACCCGGTGCCGAACCACAAGATCACGATCGGTGCGAAAGCGATCTTCGGCACACTGTTGATCGCGACGATGAATGGCTCGATCAGCCGCGCGACGAACGGCGAATACCACAGCGCGAGCCCGCACACCGATCCGACCGCCGTGCCGAACACGAAACCGAGAATGGCTTCGAAAAGCGTATAGCCGGTGTCGATAAAAAGCTGATGCGATTGCATGTCGCGCACGAGCGCCGCGAGGATTTTCGACGGCGAGCCGACGAGGAAATTCGATACCCAGCCCAGGCGCGCCGCCCCTTCCCAGATGGCGAAGAACGCAATCACGGCCGCCAGTTGCAGCAGCGAGCGGCCCCAGCCGCTGTCAAGTGCGTACCGCACGCGAGCCTTCGGTGCACGCCGTGCCGGTGCCGATTTATCGATGGAAATGGACTGTGTCATGCTGCCTTTACCTCCGTCTGAATATCGAGCTCGCCGCACAATGCATGAAAGTAACCCGCGAAGTTGGGGTCGCTGCGCGCACCGATCGGCGAGCGCGCGGCGATGTCGATGTCATAGATCTTCTTCACCTGCGAAGGCCGGCCACCGAGCACGACCACGCGCCTGGACAACGCGACCGCTTCGTCGATGTCGTGTGTGACGAGCACCACTGTCTTATGGAACGTTTCGACAGCTTCCATCAACACGCCTTCCAGGTACAGGCGCGTCTGGTAGTCGAGCGCCGAGAACGGCTCGTCCAGCAAGATGATGTCGGGATCGTTGATCAGCGTGCGGATGAGCGCGACGCGCTGACGCATGCCGCCCGACAGCATGCGGGGATAGGCATGTTCGAAGCCCGCGAGGCCATACGTGTTGAGGTATTCCATCGCCATGTCGTGCGCCTGAGCGGCCGGCATATTCGACAGTTCCGGTCCGATCAGCACGTTTTGCAGCACGGTACGCCACGGCAGCAGCAGGTCGCGCTGCATCATGTAGCCGACCTTGCCGCGTAAGCCGTCGACGCTTTGCCCGCGATAGACGATATCGCCGCTATCCGCCTCGAGCAGGCCGGCGATCACATTGAACACGGTCGTTTTCCCGCAGCCCGAAGGCCCGATGATGCTGACGAAATCGCGTTCGTGAATATCGAAGGTCAGACCGCCGAGGACGTCGACCGAGCCGAGTTTGTTCGAAAACGATTTGCGGATATTGCGTAAGGCAAGCTGAACGGGCATGTTTGTTCCTCGACGACGGTTCGGTGTGCATTGCGGCAGACGGCGGGCGGAGTCAAACGCCCCGCTGTGCGGCGAGAAAGCGGCGGCGCATCGGCTTAAGCACGGCAATGGCCAGCAGTGCGGTGGCGATGTCGAGCGTGATCGCGGTGGAGAACACCGGCTCCCAACTGCCCGCGTGCTGATGCAGCAATGCCGCGAGCGGGCCGCCGAAGATCGAGCCGATCCCTTGCGAGATGTAGAGCCAGCCGTAGTTCTCGGTGGCGTGACGCGTGCCGAAGGTGTCCGTCAGCGTCGCCGGGAACAATGAGAAGATTTCGCCCCAGCCGAAGAACACCACGCCCGACAGCAGTACGAATAGCACGGCGTTATCGCGCGTGAGCAGCCACAGCGCCATTGCTACGCCTTCGAGCGCGAACGCGAAGAACATCGTGTTCTCGCGCCCCACCTTGTCCGACACCCAGCCGAACAGCGGCCGCGTGAGTCCGTTCGTGAAGCGGTCGATTGTCAACGCCAGCGGTAGCGCAGCCAAGCCGAACACGAGCACCTTGGTCACGCCGAAGTCGGCGGCGAAAGTGGCCATCTGCGAGGTGACCATCAGACCCGACGTGGACATCATGGTCATCATCGCGAACATCAGCCAGAAGAGCGGCGTCTTCAGTGTCTGAGACGGGCGAAAACTCGCGACCGTCGGCGCGGAAATGGAACCCGCGGAACCCGCGGAACCGGCGGCATCGTCGTGCGAAGGCGGCACGCGCAAACCCTGCGAAGCCAGCAGACCGACCACTGCGAACGCTATGCCGAACATCCACAGCGTGGCTTCGATGCCGCGTGTCTGCAGCGACGTGGCGATCGGGAACGTCGTGACGATCGCGCCCATGCCATAGCCGGCAGCCACCGCGCCCGCCGCGAAGCCGCGCCTGGTCGGGAACCAGCGCACCATCAGCCCCACCACGCCGACATACACAATGCCCGTGCCCAGCCCGCCGATCACACCGTAGGTCAGATAGAGCATCGGCGCGCTATGCACCTGCGAGGCCAGAATCCAGCTCAGGCCCGCCATCGCGGTGCCGATCGAGATCGGCATGCGCGGTCCGAAGCGGTCGATCAGCTTGCCCTGAAACGCCGAGAAAAACGTCTGCAATATGATCAGCAGCGAGAACGTGACTTGCAGTTCAGGTAGCGCTACGCCGAGTTTCGCGGCGAGCGGTTTGGTCATCAGCGTCCATACATATTGCGGACTCGAGATCGCCATCATGCAGACGAGACCCAGCCCCAGCTGAAGCCAACGGTTGTCTGTCACGGTGGTCGAAGCGCTGCGGAGGTCCGCCGACGCTATGGATTGCGAGCGTGTGGGTGTGGTCATCGAAACTCCATTTACTGAGCAAATGCCTGCCGGCGCCCGGCAGACGTGCAGCGTCCTCCGGGCCTCAAAGGCCGGACCTGCAATCTGATTGAAAAAAAGCGCGCGTGTGCGTCTACCAGCCCGCGGCTGCCCCGTCACTGCGCGGATCGTAGCCCGCTTCAATCAATCCATCTGGATACCGAACGATTGCGCCGGCGTGTCCCATTGCCTCGTCGTAGGCCTGCATCGTCTCGACCTGGTGGCCGAGCGCTTCGAGCCGGGCCACTGTGCCGGGAGCGAAGCGCGCTTCGAGCTTGAGCGTGTCGGTCGACTGGCCCCAGGTCCGGCCCAGCAGCCAACGCGGCGCATCGATCGCGGCTTGCGGATTCCAGCCGAATTTCGCGATGCGTGAGAAAACCGCGCTCTGCGATTGCGGCTGGCCGTCGCCGCCCATGTTGCCGTAGACCATCGTACGGCCGTCGGCAAAACGTGCGAGCGCCGGGTTCAGCGTATGAAAAGGCCGGCGCAGCGGCATCAGCGGATTGCGTGCGCGCTCGTCGAGCGAAAAACTGCAGCCGCGGTTCTGCCAGTTGATGCCCGACCCCGCCAGCACGATGCCGCTGCCGAACTCGTGATAGATGCTCTGGATGAAGCTCACCGCGACGCCGTTGCTGTCTGTCACGCCAAGCCACACCGTATCGCCCGGCCCGCGACCGGCGCCCCACGGCGCGGCCTGGGTGATCGAGACTTGCGCGGCCATTGCGTCAAGCGCGGCCGGCTGCAGCAACTCACGCGGATCGACGCGCATGTAATCCGGGTCGGTAATCTCGGCGTCGCGCACGGCGAACGCCAGCTTGGTCGCTTCGACGCACGCATGCACGAACTCGGGACCAAGCGGGTCCATGTCCTTCGTCAGCACCCGATCGAGGATGCCCAGAATCAGCAGCGACACCAGCCCCTGGGTCGGCGGGGGCATGTTATAGATCGTGCCCAGCGAGTGCTTGAGCGCGAGCGGCGTTCGCAGGCACGCCTCGTGCCGTTCGAGATCCGCAAGGCTCAGCAGGGAGCCCGCCGACTGCAGATCGCCGGCAATGCTGCGTGCGAGGTCGCCCCGATAGAAGTCGTCGAAGCCCGCGTCGGCCAGACGTTCGAGCGTAGCGGCAAGACGCGGTGCGACGAAGCGCTCGCCGGTAACGGGCGCGGAACCGCCGGGTAGAAAGGTTTCGGTGAAACCCGCGATCGGGCGCAATTCGGCAAGGCGGCTCTCCACACACTGCGCGTGGCTGCACGTGACCGGCACGCCGTGCTTCGCGTAATGGATCGCGTCTTCCAGCAGGCGTTTGACCGGCAGCCTGCCCCCGAGCGTTTCAGCCGACCAGCGCTGCGCGCGCTGCCAGCCCGACACCGTGCCGGCCACGGTATTGGCTGCGAGCGGGCCGCGCACGGGAATCGCCGACAGTCCGCGCGCGCGGTATTCGTCGATTGTTGCGGCCAGCGCCGCCGCGCCACATGCTTCGATGCCGACCGGCTCGGCGCCGGGACGGGAGATCAGCCAGAAGCCGTCCCCGCCTATGCTGTTCATGTGCGGATAGACGACCGCGATGGTCGCGGCGGCGGAAATCATCGCTTCGACGGCGTTGCCGCCTTCACGCAGGATGGCGAGAGCGCTCTGCGCGGCGAGCGCGTGGGGCGCAACCGCCATGCCGCGGGTTCCGCGGCCCGGATTCAGGAATTTGGATGCCATAGGAGCAACAGGGGTTTGCTTGTATACATACCCGTGTCTATGCGAAAACCGTGCCATCAGCCAGAATTCCCGCAGAGGCTGACTGCAGAAGGAGCTTAAAAGCTCGAGCCGCTCCAACGTATGTTGCTAGATGGTGCCGCGCAACCTTGGTGGTGCATAGGGAGCGCTGTGAGGCTCCAATGCGGTGCGGGCGCGTTGCAGGCGCTCGGTCGTCAGCGTGCGCACGGCCGCCCGGCTCCCTTCTATGTGCCGTCCCAGCAACTCGACGGCACTGTCCGTCGCAAGATTGCGGATGGCCGCGAGAATTGCAATGTGTTCGTCGTAAGTGTCATCGATGCAGTCACCATAGACGAGATCGAGCCGCCGCACCACGCGGATGCGGTCGGTCACGCGCTGCATGGCCGCGCTCAACTCGGCGTTGCCGGCGGCGGCGACCAACGCCTCGTGAAAGGCTTCGTCGAGTGCCACCATCTCGCGGCCATCGCGAACGCGCTGTGCGTGAGGAACGTTCCAGATGCGCTCGAGCCGCTCGAGCATCTGCAAGGCGGTCGCGGATAAGGCGCCGTCGACCCCAAAGAACCGGCTGACCGAAAACGTCTCGATCAGCTTGCGCATTTCGTATAGATCTTCGAAGCGCTTGAAATCGATCGGCACGACTTCCCAGCCGCCGCGCACATAGCCGCGCATCAACCCGTCGCTTTGGAGGCGCTGCAGCGCCTCGCGCGCCGGTGTGCGGGAAACGCCGAAGCGATCCGCGATGCTGCCTTCGGTCATACGATCGCCGGGCAGCAGGCGCATGTCGAAGATATCGTCGCGCACGCTGAAATAAACATGGTCAGCGCGCGATGAGGGAGATTGGGTTGTGTCTTTCACGCATGAGCCTGGAATTGACGGGTCTTTTCGGCAGTGACTATCGGCTAGCCTCAAAACATCCGTCAACAGAAATTTAATCTGCCGGCGGCTCGGGCGGACGCCGCCATTGTAGGCGTCAGTAACAAACTTGAATCGGACAGGTGCCGTATGTCGAGAAGCTGGGTAATACGGATGCTGAAAAGCTGAGGGCGCATGGAGTACTCCGCAGTCCGGGGCGCGCCAGGCGCGCCTCTGGCCAGCGAGAAATGCTCCTGCAAGCTGATGATGCTCATCGCTTAGCGTGGCGGAAAGCTGCGCTGCTAGCGTCGTGTCGAGCACGTGCGATGCACTCTGACGCAGAACCGTATTCATGATCTTCCTGGTCTCCCGAAGGGCGTTGTGTGGCTGGGCGAGCAGCTTGTCAGCGAGTTTCAGGGCCTCGTCCATCAACTGTCCGGAGGCAACTACGCGATTCCGCTAGTCCATACCCGACCGCCTGTTGCCCGCTAATCAAGGGGGTTCGTGCGAACGGCATCGCACCCGGCACCTTCAAGACAGAGATGGCGCGTTCACAATGGGAAGATCCCGCGATGGTCGCCTGGTACGAACAGCTCAACCCGTCAAAGCCCTTCGGCGACGTCGATGAGATCGCCGGAGTGGCTGTCATGCTGGCTTCGTCGGCGGGCGCAAAACTGAACGCGAAGGGAGTAACTCCCCATGGAGACCGAAATATCCAGCGATCACTCGCGCGGGCTACGTGACTTGGCGAACGATGCTCAGCCGAGATGAATCGCCGCAATGTATGGGACTGGCTGATGTCCTTCCCAAGGATTCCATTACCGAGAGGTTGACGCATGATCGTGACGCCATCCTTCCCGATTAGCGAAACAGCAAGGCGCGAAAGTAGTCGAGACTGATGACCAGGACGACGATTCCACCGAACGATCCGTCTGACTCGGAGATCCGCTTGCTCAGGGCTATGCTGGGCGTGCCGAAACGCTATGGGGAAGAATAGGGATCACTGATATAAAAGCCCGCGTGCGGATCGTCTCGTTGAACGATGAAATATTTTTGACTCGCCACGCTTACCTGTTCAGGCGTCGCATCATCCGAGTCGAGCAAAACGCGACCCGAGCGATCGACGACCAGGACGGTTCCAAGCGATCCCGCGGTTGCCATGCGATCGAAAAGAACCTGCCGCCGTACCGCCAGCGGCAAAGTCATGATGCGAGGTTGCCGCAGCCGCTCGATGATTGTTTGCAACGACAATTGATACAGTGCAAAATTTCTCTCGATGTCCCGCTCTGCAATCAGGGCGATATTGCGAAGGTTGATTCGAGTATATTCTGCGGCATCGCGACGGCTCTGATACAGCACGAAAGCGGATAGCGCAATCATGACGATTGCCACCGACATCCCGCAGCCAGCTACAGGCTGCAGCAACGCCTGCAGGATGTACTTCGCCGTGGCGCCTCGATAGGAATGGAAGGTGTTTTTCTTGCTCAATTCCTGTCCCACCCACTCACCGGCCCTGGCCTTGAGCCTTTTTCCAGCCCATTCGTAGTGAACTTCGCGGGCTTTGAATAGCGCTAACACTACTGTGTTACGATTGCTTACACACTGTGTAGTAAAGAACGGACGCTTGGTAAAGGCGGTTTTGTCCTCGCGACAAGCGGTAGCGCTGGGCAAATCGGACCTGCTGATAACACGCTCACGCCCTTGCCTTGCGCTGCGGTATCCAACCGGGGGATTGAGTGAGCCGTCTTGTTGTTGTTTCGAATCGCACTGCTGACCCCCGGAAGGCCGCAGCGGGAGGTCTCGCTGTAGCGGTAAAAGAGAGTCTGCAACAGACAGGTGGGATGTGGTTTGGCTGGAGCGGCAAGATTCGCGACGCGGCACCCGAATCTGACAGCGAGACCAGCGTCAGACTGCAAACAGTCGGGAACATACAACTGGTGACGCTTGACCTGAACCAGCAGGATTACGATAGCTACTATCTGGGATACGCGAACGATGTCTTATGGCCGGTATTCCACTACCGGCTGGACCTTGCGAATTTTGATGTACGATTCGCAGCAGGGTACCGGCGGGTCAACCAGCTGTTCGCGCGAAAGCTGCTACCGTTGCTCGGGCCCGACGACATCATCTGGGTCCATGACTATCACCTGATCCCCCTTGCTGCCGAACTCAGAGCGATGGGGTGCGGCAACCGGATCGGATTCTTTCTGCATGTCCCGATGCCACCGCCTCTCATCATGGCGGCCATTCCAGAGCACGAATGGCTCATGCGTTCACTATTCGCCTACGATCTGGCCGGCTTCCAGAGCGAAGCGGATGTAACGCATTTTACGCACTACGTGGAGTCCGAAGCCGGCGCTGACGCGCTACCCGGCGCACAGCTTCGGGCCTTCAATCGCACGTTGCGGGTCGGGGCGTATCCGATAGGAATCGACGTCGATGAGTTCGCCGCTCTCGCGCAGGACCGGGAGGGTGTCGAAATGTTCGATCGTATGCGACAGGAGTACTCCCGACGCCGCCTGCTTCTCGGCGTCGACAGGCTGGATTACTCAAAGGGTCTACCGCAGCGCGTGCACGCGTTTCGTGAGCTTCTCGCGAACTACCCCGAGAACCGCAACAGTGCAACACTCATCCAGATCGCGTCCCCGAGCCGGGAAGACGTGGGTGCCTATGACGATCTGCGCCGCGAGATGGACAGCCTCTGCGGCGCGATAAACGGTGACTTCGGCGAACTTGACTGGATGCCGGTTCGTTATATTCATCGCAACGTCGCCCGTAAGCGGCTACCGGGACTATATCGCGCAAGCCGCGTCGCGCTTGTCACGCCACTGCGCGATGGGATGAACCTGGTCGCCAAGGAGTTTATCGCCGCGCAGGACCCAGGCGATCCCGGCGTGCTGGTTCTCTCCCGATTTGCCGGCGCAGCGGAACAATTGAAAGAAGCTCTTCTTGTGAATCCGTACGATTTTTATACGCACGGGACAGCGCACGTCATTCAGCGTGCGCTGACGATGTCAATCGAAGAACGGATCAGTCGTCACGCAGCATTGATGAGGCGGATCCGCCAGTTCGATGTGCACTGGTGGAGTTCGAGTTTTCTGAGGGATCTCTCGGCTGCTGAGCGCAGTGACGACCGTGAACCGGTGCTGGGACATTCAGCCGATCGCGCGAGCTAACCGACGGCGATTGGCGCATCGTGCCGCCCTACGCCGACGACGCAATCGGCTCGAGTACCCACGCGACAGCGCGTTGCAGCCCCGCTGAAGAGCACATGCAGACTGATTGCGTGACAACTGATGTAACAAACGAATGTTGAGGTGCCGCGATGCAGTACGACTACGGAACATTTCACATCGATTGCCGGGCGCACCGCGCTAACGATGGTCGTTACGTTGCGAGAGCCAGAATCAGTCGCGGACCGGGCGACGCGGAAGACCGCGTCGAAACGCATGATTCAGGTGATATCGATTCGTTCGCCGACGAGGCCGATGCCATATCTTGCGCGAAAGCGTGGGCTATCAAATGGTGCGACGAAAACTGGGACTGAGCCGCGCACGGCGGTTCCGCATACTTGACGATGGAGACCGACATGGCTGAGCGGCGAGAGCAGCTTGACGAGTACAACGGCTTCGTCGTGCTGGCCAAACCAGCCTGAATGCATCGAGTTTCTCAGGAAATGCACGACACTGGATTTCTGAAGAGGTGAGCCGGACGAGCGCCCGGGCCGCGCCAGATCGAGTCAACGGGGAATGCGCATCCACGCCACCGACTCGAGCTGATTGGGGGAACTATCTTCCTGGAGGCCTGACAGACCGGTACGAGCGCTTACACCGCTCACGTCTATGAGTTCCGTCACTCGGAATCAATTGGGGAGGAAAATCGATGAAAAAGTGGCTCGACCTGAACGTGTTTCTGGGTATCCCTGCCAGCGAGTGGGTCTATGCGGCGATCGCGACCATCGTCAGCTACCTGGCGTTGATCTATCTGCTGAAGTTCGCCATCACGCGCCTTTCGATGCTGTCCCAACGAACGTCAACCCGTCTCGACGATATGCTGGTTCAGGTCATTGAAGGCACGCACCGGCTTACGCTACTCGCGGCAGCAGCGCTGGTCGGCACGAAGTTTCTGACATTGCCGGACAGGTGGGACGCCCGTCTTGGCCATCTCTGGTTTCTCATCATCGGTTTTCAGCTGGCCCTGTGGATAAACCGTGGCGTGACGCTATGGACCGAGAGGCGGCTGGAAGCGACAGAGAGGCTCGCCCACAATCCGGTCATCACGACCATGCTGTCGTGGACGTTGCGCGCGCTGCTGTGGTCCGTTCTTATGCTGGCGGTGCTCGCCAACATGGGCGTGAACATCACCGCGTTTGTCGCGAGCCTGGGTGTGGGTGGTGTTGCCGTCGCACTCGCGGTACAAAGCATTCTGAGTGATCTTTTCGCATCGCTGGCCATCGGACTCGACAAGCCATTCGAGATTGGCGACTTCATCGTCTTCGGTGAGATTGCCGGGAGCATCGAGCACATCGGACTCAAGACCACGCGCATCCGGAGTCTGAGTGGAGAACAGATCGTTTGCAGCAATACCGAACTGCTGAAAAACACGATTCACAACTACAAGCGAATGGCCGAGCGGCGCATTCTGTTTAATTTCGGGGTGACATACGATGCGAGTCCCGAGCAATTGCGCGCCGTTCCTGCCATCGTACAGAAGGCAGTCGAATCCGCCGGAAAGACCCGCTTTGATCGTGCGCATTTCAAGGGGTTCGGCGACAGCTCGCTCGATTTCGAAGTCGTGTATTACGTCACCGATCCCGCCTACAACCTGTACATGGACATACAGCAGGGAATCAATCTCGAGTTGATAACGCAATTTGGTAGACGGGGTATTGAATTCGCTTTCCCGACGCGCACGCTCCACGTCGTGAGCAAGCAACAGGCGGAGGACGGTGCAAAGAGGACATCGTTCGCACCGCACGCGGAATTGGCTACTCGAGAGGCACAATAAACGCTTCCGAATACCGCCCGGGCCGTTTCTGAGCGTGTCCGGGTTAATGCCTGGGACGGGATTTCAGGCGCCTGGCTGCCCCACGCGTCTGCCGGATGACCCGTTTGGCAACCGCGTATACTCCCGTTTCCCAAGGCACGGCTGGCGTCCGGATGCAGAAAATTCAACATAGATTTCCCGTGCGAATCCGATCACATGATCCAGCGCCGCTGGTCCGCTCAATCCAGCCCAGAACCTTCATCCCCCACCACGCCGCATGCTCGACATCATTGCCATCTGTCTGGTCGTCACCGCGCTACTGGCGTATGTGAATCACCGCTTTCTGAGGCTTCCGACGACGATCGGCGTCATGGTAACGGCGCTCGGACTCTCCCTTGCGATCGTTGGACTGGACAAGCTTGGCGTCGCGCACGGTCTGCGCGTTGCAGAAGAGCATCTCGTCAACTCGATCAATTTCAGTGAGGTGCTTCTGCAAGGCATGCTGTCGCTTTTGCTGTTCGCCGGCGCGATGCATGTGGATTTACGCAAGCTGAAGGCTTTCCGGACCCAGATCATCAGTCTGGCTGTGCTGAGTACGGCGACCTCCACGCTGCTGATCGGATTCGCGATGTGGAAACTGCTCCCCCTTTGCGGAGTCGAACTCGCGCTGCCCTTCTGCCTGCTGTTCGGCGCCCTGATTTCGCCGACGGACCCTGTCGCGGTGATCGGCATCCTGAAGTCCGCAGGCGCGCCCGAAGGCCTGAAGGTGGTCATTACTGGAGAGTCGCTCTTCAACGACGGCGTCGGGGTCGTGCTTTTCTCTCTGCTGCTCACGATGGCCAGCACGGGCGTCACTCCATCCGTCCAGACGGGGTTGGCTGCATTTATCCTGGAAGCCGGCGGCGGCCTGCTATTCGGCGGCGTCGTAGGCTATCTGACATATCGGCTGCTCAAAAGCGTCGACCATTACCAGGTCGAAGTCCTGATGACGCTCGCATCGGTGATCGGCGGCTACGCGCTCGCTAATCATCTGCATGTCTCCGGGCCACTCGCCATGGTGGTTGCGGGCGTGATGATCGGCAACCGCGGCCGCGCCGACGCGATGTCCGAGACGACCCGGCGATACGTGGACATGTTCTGGGAGTTGATCGATGAGATTCTGAATGCCGTTCTTTTTGTATTGATCGGCATGGAGGTTCTGCTCGTCGAGTTCCCCGGCAGGATACTACTCGCTGGCGCCGGTGCGGCACTGGTCGCACTGCTCGCGCGACTGGTGTCGGTGGGACTGCCTGTCATGCTTCTTGGGCGGGCGTCCCGGCTACCGAAAGGAGCGTGGAGTGTGCTTACATGGGGCGGCCTGCGCGGTGGCATTTCCGTTGCACTGGCACTATCGATTCAGCCTGGACCGGGGCGCGACATCGTCCTCGCGTTGACGTACTGTGTGGTCGTTTCGTCGATCCTGGGTCAGGGGCTCACGGTTGGCTGGATTATCCGTCGGGCAGCAGGCGTAAAGGAAGAATGAAAACGGTCCGTATGCGGTGGCCAGTTACGACAAAAGGATTGCCAGGCGTCGACCGCTAACGACAGCGCGTGAGACGCGATCTCGACCAGGACTGCGACGCCGTATCGGAGAATCAGATCCGGCGATTGCCCGGGAGGTGGATAGTCAAATACCCCGCCGAGAGACTGATTCGCCCCGGCGGCCGCTCAACACACGTGCTGGAATTCAGGCATCAGTGGCTCGACTCCAGGCCAAACATATAACAGGCGGCACCCATTGGCCGGCCGACAGAACGTTTGCTTCAGGTGCTCCGCGCGCCTAGCCTTAAGAAGGCAATCCGAAACCGATGATCCTAACGGAGCGTTTTCGCTTTTTTCGTTACACCAACTTAGCCGACGGCCCCGTAAACGTGACGGAGCCGTTTTCTGTTACGGTAACAGCCGCATTCAGTTCTATCAGATTCGTGAGTCGGATCAACTCGCCACGATCAATGAAGCAACCGGCCCAACTTGAAACAGATATGCGGGCGATCGTTCGATCCACCGTCGCCGTTCAGCCGAACCCCATCACCGTGTTAAGGAAGGTCTGCAAAAGTCCTGGCATTGCGTTGCTGCTGAGCTATCCTGGAAACAAAGCGAATTAGGTGAGGAGCAGTGTGATGACGCAACTTGGTCTTGGTCTGGATCTGTCAACGAAGCGCACGCGCAAACGGGAATTTCTCGATGAGATGCGACGTGTTGTTCCCTGGTTGAAGCTGATTGCGCTGATTGAGCCGCACTATCCCACGGGCAAAACCGGTCGGCCGCCGTTCCCGATTGCAACGATGTTGCAGATTCATTTCATGCAGCAATGGTTCGGTCTGTCAGACCCTGCCATGGAAGAGGCACTCTATGACGTTCCGCTGTATCGCGAGTTCGCGGGTCTCGACGGCGGGATGGTTCGCTTGCCGGATGAAAGCACGATTCTCCGGTCCCGCCATCTGCTGGAAACGCACGGACTGGCGGTGCAAATGCTGGCGCTGGTCAATGAAATCCTGACGGAGAAAGGCCTGATGCTCAAGGCTGGATCGGCAGTCGACGCCACTCTGATTGCCGCGCCCAGTTCGACAAAGAATGGCTCCGGCACGCGTGATCCGGAAATGCAGGGGCAAGTCCAAGACTTTGCAGTACCCGAAAGACGAAGCTTACGTTCCTGCAGACTTTGTTGTGCACCCATAACAACAAAAAAAAAGCGTCACGTTGCCGTGACGCCTTAAAAAGTTCTAGCCATTCCGAGGGCCGTGCTAGAACCTGAGAGAAGGTAATTCGAAAGGCGCAAGCGCATTGGACGGGCAATCGATCCTGGATTTTGGGATTTTTCCGCTCCCGCGCACCACAATGCAGCGGAGACAAGCGACTTTCGAAATGAGGTTCCATTTTTTATGGTTATGCTGACTAAGTCAAGCAAAAAGATGTAGTCGACCATCAATCGGCAATTCCTTCCAATACAATGACTTTTCTTAAAAATGTATGAATGGGTGCCCCGGTTTGGAGATGTCCCTGCCACTGTGAGCGGCCATCAACAGGTTGTCGCACGAACAATTTGAAATGCTGTTCCATAAAAACGCATGAACCGATCCACTCCCAACCAACCCGTCGCCGCCAAGGTCCCCGCCAGCAAAGACCGAGACGGCCCAGGCGATGAAGTCACCGCGCTCGCGCGCGGCCTGACAGTACTGCGCGCCGTCGCCGCCGCGCACGCACCACTCAGCAATCGCGAACTCGCGGAGTTGACCGGCATCCCGAAGCCCACCGTGTCGCGCATCACCGCGACGCTCGTCGGCACAGGTTTTCTGCTGCGACTACCCGACAGCGAGCGCTTCGTGCTGACCTCGTCGGTGCTCGAACTGAGCAACGGCTTTCTGCGCAACTTCGACATCCGCTCGCGCGCGCGGCCGTTTCTGATCGAACTCGCGGAACGCACCGCGTTGTCGGTGCATCTGGCGGTGCGCGACCGCTATGACATGGTCGTCATCGACGCGATCCGGCCGCGTTCGGCGGTGCTCGTGTCGCGACTCGAAATCGGCTCGCGCATGAGCTTGACGCGCACCGCCGTCGGCCGGGCGTACCTCGCGGCGCTCGCGCAACCGGACCGCGACCGTCTACTGGTCGGCCTGCAGACGGCCGAAGGTGACGATTGGGGCTATATCGGCAGCCGTCTCGCAAGCGCGATCCAGGACACCCTCGAGCGCGGCTTCGCAATCGCCACCGGCGAGTGGTACAACGGGCTGAACGCGATCGCGCTCGGCTTCGTCGGGCCGTCGGGCGAGCGCTACGCAGTCAATTGCGGCGGCTCGGCCGACCAATGTCCACGCGACTGGCTGATCGCGCGCGCCGCGCCCGCGCTGCTCGAATGCATCGACAAGATCGTCCTGGAGATCGGCGGCACGCCGGGGCGCCGGCTCGACGAATAAGCCGGCGGGGGCAACGGGCGCCAAACGGCGCCCCGCGCGGATCGAACGCGGCGCCGGCCGCCCGTGATCTGCGAGAGTGGCGACGGCGGCCCGCCCTCGCCCGACGATTCGACGACATGCTTTAACCTTCGTAATCAACCGAAAAATACGCGGCTGGACTGTTACAGACGCCGCAACGTACGATCACGCATCCCGTCGCGGGACCGCGCGCCGCGAGCCGTGAGCGTCGTCGAAACGGCCGCGTCCAGCCGTGATGATTCCGCATTGCGTTAACATCCCTGTCCCGCGCCTCGGGTAGCATCGCGCTGAACATTGCGCGGCGCCCGCCGCCACGACCGCCTGACATGCCGCCCATGTGCCGGCCCACCGCCCTTCGAATGGCGGCGACCGCATTGGCGGCTCACATCATCAAGCCAGCCACCCGACCGAACCGATGGACGAACAACAAAAGCACCCGGAAACCCAACGCCCTGCCGCTCCCCAGCCGTCCGCGAACGGCGCGCAATCGAGCGCGCCCGGCGCGGTGAAACGCCATCGTGGCCGCACCGTCGCGCTGATCGTCGCGGCGCTGGTCGTGCTCGGCGTCGTGCTGTGGCGCTGGCATCCGTGGGGCGGGCCCGGCAGCGGCGCGAGCGCGCCGGGCGCGGCGAGCGGCGCGCGCAGCGGCCGCTTCGGCCGCGGCGGTCCGAACGCGATGGCCAACATGGCGCAGCCGGTGCACGTCGCCGCCGCGACGCAGGGCGAGATGCCGGTCGTGCTGACCGCGCTCGGCACGGTCACGCCGCTCGCCACCGTCACCGTGCTGCCGCAGCTGAGCGGCGTGCTGCAGGACGTCTATTTCAAGGAAGGCCAGATGGTCAAGAAGGGCGACGTACTCGCCCAGATCGACCCGCGCCCGTACGAAATTTCACTGCGCAACGCCGAGGGCACGCTGGTGCGCGACGAGGCGCTGCTCGCCACCGCGCGTCTCGATCTGAAGCGCTATCAGACGCTGCTCGCGCAGGACTCGATCGCGAGTCAGCAGGTCGACACGCAGGCGTCGCTGGTGCGGCAATACGAAGGCACGGTGAAGTCCGATCAGGCGAACGTCGACAGCTTCAAGCTCGACCTCGTGTACGCGCGCATCACCGCGCCGGTGTCGGGACGCGTCGGTCTGCGTCAGGTCGACCCGGGCAACTACGTGACCTCGGGCCTCACCAACGGCATCGTCGTGATTACGCAGCTCGATCCGATCAGCGTGGTGTTCACGACTTCCGAAGACAATCTGCAGCAGATCATCCAGCACACGCAGAACGGCGAGTCGCTGTCGGCCACCGCGTACGACCGCAGCAACACGCATCCGCTCGAAGTCGGCTCGCTAAAGACGATGGACAATCAGATCGACACGACCACCGGCACGATCAAACTGCGCGCGATCTTCAAGAACAAGGACAACGGCCTGTTCCCGAACCAGTTCGTCAACACTCGCCTGCTCGTCGATACGATCAGGAACGCGGTGATCGTGCCGACCTCGGCGGTGCTCAACGGCTCGATGGGTACCTTCGTGTACGTCGTGAAGCCCGACAACACGGTCACCGTGCGCCAGGTCAAGGTCGGCCCGGTCGACGGCGAGCGCACCAGCATCCAGTCGGGCCTCGCGGTCGGCGAGCGCGTCGTGATCGACGGTTCGGACCGGCTGCGCGAAGGCGCGAAGATCACGATTCCGGCCGAGCGGCCAAGTGGCGCATCCGGCGCGCACGGCGCGAGCGCTCCGGCGAGCGCCTCGGGCGCGCACGCGCATCGCGGCCGGCACGCGGCGCAAGCATCGCAATAAAGTAAAGGCACGGCACTTACCGCATGAATCCATCCCGCGCTTTTATTCTGCGTCCTGTCGGCACCGCGCTGCTGATGGCTGCGATCATGCTGGTCGGCCTCGTCGCGCTGCGCTTTCTGCCGCTGTCCGCGCTGCCCGAGGTCGACTATCCGACGATCCAGGTGCAGACCTTCTATCCGGGCGCGAGCCCCGACGTGATGACGTCGTCCGTGACGGCGCCCGCTCGAGAGGCAGTTCGGGCAGATGCCGTCGCTGAACCAGATGTCGTCGCAAAGCTCGGCCGGCTCGTCGATCATCACGCTGCAGTTCAGCCTCGACCTGCCGCTCGACATCGCCGAGCAGGAGGTCCAGGCGGCGATCAACGCGGCGGGCAACCTACTGCCGTCCGACCTGCCCGCGCCGCCGATCTACGCGAAGGTCAACCCGGCCGACGCGCCGATCATCACGCTCGCGATCACGTCGAAGACACTGCCGCTCACGCAGGTGCAGGATCTCGCCGACACGCGTCTCGCGCAGAAGATTTCGCAGGTCGCCGGGGTGGGTCTCGTCAGCCTGTCGGGCGGCCAGCGCCCGGCGATCCGCATTCAGGCGAACCCGCGCGCGCTCGCCGCGTACGGCCTGAATCTCGACGACCTGCGCACCACGGTCTCGAACCTGAACGTCAACACGCCGAAGGGCAATTTCGACGGTCCGACGCGCAACTACACGATCAACTCGAACGACCAGTTGACCGACGCCGACGAATACAAGAGCGCCGTGGTCGCGTACAAGAGCGGCCGTCCGGTGATGCTGACCGACGTCGCGAGCATCGTGGCGGGACCGGAGAATACGAAGCTCGGCGCGTGGGTCGACAACACGCCCGCGATCATTCTCAACGTGCAGCGCCAGCCAGGCGCGAACGTGATCCAGGTGGTCGACAGCATCAAGGCGCTGCTGCCGCAGTTGCAGCAGTCGCTGCCCGCCGCGCTCGACGTCGAGGTCGTCACCGACCGCACCACGACGATCCGCGCGTCGGTGCGCGACGTGCAGTTCGAACTCGCGATGTCGGTCGTGCTGGTCGTGCTGGTGATGTACCTGTTCCTCGCCAACATCTACGCGACGATCATTCCGAGCCTGTCGGTGCCGCTGTCGCTGATCGGCACGCTCGCGGTGATGTACCTGTGCGGCTTCTCGCTCGACAACCTGTCGCTGATGGCGCTGACCATCGCCACCGGCTTCGTCGTCGACGACGCGATCGTGATGATCGAGAACATCGCGCGCTACGTCGAGGAAGGCGACACGGCGCTCGAAGCCGCGCTGAAGGGCTCGAAGCAGATCGGCTTCACGATCATTTCGCTGACGGTCTCGCTGATCGCGGTGCTGATTCCGCTGCTCTTCATGGGCGACGTGGTCGGGCGCCTGTTCCACGAATTCGCGATCACGCTCGCGGTGACGATCGTCATCTCGGCGGTCGTGTCGCTGACGCTCGTGCCGATGATGTGCGCGAAGCTGTTGCGCCACACGCCGCCGCACGACAGTCACCGTTTCGAGGCGAAGGCGCACCGCTTCATCGACTGGGTGATCGCGCGCTACGCGGTCGCGCTCACGTGGGTGCTGAACCGTCAGCGCTCCACGCTGGTCGTCGCGGTGCTCACGCTGGTGCTGACCGGCCTGCTGTACGTGTTCGTGCCGAAGGGCTTCTTCCCGGTGCAGGACACCGGCGTGATCCAGGCGATCACGCAGATGCCGCAGTCGGTGTCGTTCGCATCGATGGCCGAGCGTCAGCAGGCGCTCGCCGACCAGATCCTGAAGAACCCGGACGTCGAAAGCCTGACCTCGTTCATCGGCGTGGACGGCAGCAACATCACGCTGAACAGCGGCCGCATGCTGATCAACCTGAAGCCGCGCGACGACCGCAGCAATACCGCGAGCGAGGTGATCCGCCAGTTGCAGAAAGACGTCGCGCATATTCCGGGCGCGTCGCTGTACATGCAGCCGGTGCAGGACCTGACGATCGACTCGACGGTCAGCCCGACGCAGTATCAGTTCATGCTGACCGATCCGAACATCAGCGAATTCACGACGTGGGTGCCGAAGCTGGTCGACCGGTTGAAGCAGTCGCCCGAGCTCGCGGACGTCGCGACCAATCTGCAGGACAACGGCCGCTCGGTGTTCATCGAGATCGACCGCACGACCGCCGCGCGCTTCGGCATCACACCGGCCACGATCGACAACGCGTTGTACGACGCGTTCGGCCAGCGCATCATTTCGACGATCTTCACGCAGTCGAACCAGTACCGCGTGATTCTCGAAGCGCAGCCGACGATGCAGCACTACACCACGTCGCTGAACTCGATCTACCTGCCCTCTTCCACGTCGACGGGCGGCCAGGTGCCGCTGTCGTCGATCGCGAAGTTCATCGAGCAACCCGCGCCGCTGCTCGTCACGCACCTGAGCCAGTTCCCGGCCACCACGGTGTCGTTCAACCTCGCGCCGGGCTCGTCGCTCGGCGCGGCGGTCAAGGCGATCCAGCAGGCCGAGAAGGACGTCGGTCTGCCCGCGTCGTTCCAGACGCGCTTCCAGGGCGCGGCGCTCGCGTTCCAGGCGTCGCTCGCCAACGAGCTGTTCCTGATCCTCGCGGCGATCGTCACGATGTACATCGTGCTCGGCGTGCTGTACGAGAGCTTCATCCATCCGATCACGATTCTGTCGACGCTGCCGTCGGCCGGCGTCGGCGCGCTGCTCGCGCTGCTGATCACCGGCCACGATCTCGACATCATCGGCATCATCGGCATCGTGCTGCTGATCGGTATCGTGAAGAAGAACGCGATCATGATGATCGACTTCGCGCTCTACGCCGAGCGCGAGGAAGGCAAGCCGCCGCGCGAGGCGATCTACCAGGCGTGTCTGCTGCGCTTCCGGCCGATCCTGATGACCACGCTCGCCGCGCTGCTCGGCGCGCTGCCGCTGATGCTCGGCACCGGCGCGGGCTCGGAGCTGCGCCGGCCGCTCGGTATCGCGATCGCCGGCGGCCTGATCGTGAGCCAGCTGCTGACCCTGTTCACGACGCCGGTGATCTACCTCGCGTTCGATTCGCTCGGCCGCCGGCTGCGCGAGCGCTTTAACCGCGGCGATTCGTCCGGTAGCGCCACGCCGCCCGCCACCGATGCAGGGAATTGAGCGATGAACCTGTCGCGTCCGTTTATCTCCCGTCCGGTCGCCACCACGCTGCTGGCGATCGGCATCGCGTTGTCGGGGGTATTCGCGTTCACGAAGCTGCCGGTCGCGCCGCTGCCGCAGGTCGACTTCCCGACCATCTCGGTGCAGGCGACGCTGCCGGGCGCGAGCCCGGAGACCGTCGCGACGAGCGTCGCGAGTCCGCTGGAACGGCATCTGGGCTCGATCGCCGACGTGACCGAGATGACGTCGCAAAGCTCGGTCGGCTCGACGCGCATCACGCTGCAGTTCGGCCTGAACCGCGACATCAACGGCGCCGCGCGCGACGTGCAGGCGGCAATCAACGCGGCGCGCGCCGACCTGCCCACGAGCCTGCGCAGCAACCCGACGTACCACAAGGTCAACCCGGCCGACGCGCCGATCCTGATTCTCGCGCTGACGTCGAGCACGCTCACGGCCGGCCAGCTCTACGATTCGGCCGCCACGGTGCTGCAGCAGTCGCTGTCGCAGGTGCAGGGGGTCGGCGAAGTCGACGTGAGCGGCTCGGCGAATCCGGCCGTGCGCGTCGAGCTGCTGCCGCATGCGCTGTCGCATTACGGCATCGGCCTCGAGGACGTGCGCGCGGCGCTCGCCGCGGCCAACGCGAACAGCCCGAAGGGCTCGATCGAGTTCGGCGAGAACCGTGTGCAGTTGTACACGAACGACCAGGCGAGCAAGGCGTCGCAATACAAGGACCTCGTCATTGCCTATCGCAACGGCGCGCCGGTCAAACTCTCCGACATGGGCGAAGTCGTCGATTCGGTCGAAGATCTGCGCAATCTCGGTCTCTTCAATGGCAAGCGCTCGGTGCTCGTGATCCTGTACCGGCAGCCGGGCGCGAACATCATCGAGACCGTCGACCGCGTGAAGGCGATGCTGCCGCAACTGCACGCGTCGCTGCCCGCCGACGTCGACATTTCACCGACCTCGGACCGTTCCATTACTATCCGCGCGTCGCTGCGCGACACCGAGCGCACCCTCGTGATCGCGGTCACGCTCGTCGTGATGGTCGTGTTCCTGTTCCTGCGCAACTGGCGCGCGACGCTGATTCCGAGCGTGGCCGTGCCGATCTCGATCATCGGCACCTTCGGCGCGATGTACCTGATGGGCTTCTCGATCGACAATCTGTCGCTGATGGCGTTGACCATCGCGACCGGCTTCGTCGTCGACGACGCGATCGTCGTGCTCGAAAACATCTCGCGCCACATCGAAGACGGCGTGCCGCGCATGAAGGCCGCGTTCATCGGCGCGCGCGAGGTCGGCTTCACGGTGATGTCGATCAGCATCTCGCTGGTCGCCGTGTTCCTGCCGATCCTGCTGATGGGCGGCATCGTCGGGCGGCTGTTCCGCGAGTTCGCGCTGACGCTGTCGCTGGCGATCGCGGTGTCGCTGGTCGTATCGCTGACGCTCACGCCAATGATGTGCTCGCGCCTGCTGCGCGAGCCGTACGAAAAGCATGAGGAAAATCGCTTCGGCCGCTGGCTCGAACGCGGCTTCACGTCGATGCAGCGCGGCTACGAGCGCACGCTCGGCTGGGCGCTGCGGCATCCGCTGCTGATCGTCCTCGTCCTGCTGCTGACCATCGCGCTGAACATCGCGCTCTACATCATCGTGCCAAAGGGCTTCTTCCCGCAGCAGGACACGGGGCGCCTGATCGGCGGCATCCAGGCCGACCAGAGCACGTCGTTCCAGGCAATGAAGGGCAAGTTCTCGCAGATGATGGAAATCGTCGGCAAGAACCCGGCGGTCGACAGCGTGGTCGGCTTCACCGGCGGCCGGCAGACCAACTCGGGCTTCATGTTCGTGTCGCTGAAGCCGAAGAGCGAACGCAAGCTGTCCGCCGACCAGGTGATCCAGCAACTGCGTGCGCCGCTCGGCGACGTGGCCGGCGCGCGCACGTTCCTGCAGGCGGTGCAGGACATCCGCGTCGGCGGCCGGCAATCGAACGCGCAGTTTCAGTTCACGCTGCTCGCCGACTCGACGCCCGATCTGTACAAGTGGGGGCCGAAGCTCACCGAGGCGCTGCAGGCACGCAAGGAGCTCGCGGACGTGAACTCCGACCAGCAGCAGGGCGGTCTCGAAGCGATGGTGACGATCGACCGCGCCACGGCATCGCGCCTCGGCATCAAGCCCGCGCAGATCGACAACACGCTGTATGACGCGTTCGGCCAGCGCCAGGTGTCGACGATCTACAACCCGCTGAACCAGTATCACGTCGTGATGGAAGTCGCGCCGCAATACTGGCAGAGCCCGGAGATGCTGAAGCAGATTTTCATCAGCACGTCGGGCGGCAGCGCGAGCGGCGCGCAGACTACCAACGCGCCGGCCGGCACCGTGACGTCCAGAGCGACCAGCACGTCGACCACGACGAGCGCGGCAACCGGCGGCACGGCCGCCACCACCGCGACGAGCGCGGCCAGCATCGCAGCCGACTCCGCGCGCAATCAGGCCATCAACTCCATCGCGGCGAGCGGCAAGTCGAGCGCGTCGTCGGGCTCGGCGGTGTCGACCGCGAAGGAGACGATGGTGCCGCTGTCGGCGATCGCGAGCTTCGGGCCCGGCACCACGCCGCTATCGGTCAATCACCAGAGCCAGTTCGTCGCCTCGACGATCTCGTTCAACCTGCCGCCGGGCGTGTCGCTGTCCACCGCCACGCAGGCGATCTACGACACGATGGCCGAGATCGGCATGCCCGCCACGATTCACGGCAGCTTCCAGGGCACCGCGCAGGCGTTCCAGCAGTCGATGTCCGACCAGCCGATCCTGATCCTCGCCGCGCTCGCGGCGGTGTATATCGTGCTCGGCATCCTGTACGAGAGCTATATCCACCCGCTGACGATCCTGTCGACGCTGCCGTCCGCGGGCGTCGGCGCGCTGCTCGCGCTGCTGCTGTTCAAGACCGAGTTCAGCATCATCGCGCTGATCGGTGTGATCCTGCTGATCGGCATCGTGAAGAAGAACGCGATCATGATGGTGGACTTCGCGATCGACGCGTCGCGCAAGGGAATGTCGTCGCGCGACGCGATCTACCAGGCCTGTCTGCTGCGCTTCCGGCCGATCATGATGACCACCTTCGCCGCGCTGCTCGGCGCGTTGCCGCTCGCGTTCGGCAGCGGCGAAGGCGCGGAGATGCGCGCGCCGCTCGGTATTTCGATCGTCGGCGGGCTGATCGTCAGCCAGATGCTGACGCTCTATACGACGCCGGTCGTCTATCTGTACATGGATCGCATCCGCGTGCGCTGGGAGGCGAGAAAGGCACGCCGCGCGGGTGGCGCGGCGCCGACGTCGTCATGATGTAGTGAAGGTGGCGCTCACAGCTTCTGCTCGATGGCCAGCGAGAAAATCCGCTGCCATCGGCGCGCCGCCCGCTCGTTCGACATCGGCACGAGCCACTCGCCGTGCCGTGAGTCCTTGACCTTCAGCGCGAGCCGCGCCTGTGCGTCGCGGCCCTGTGCTTCGGCGCCGAGCAGATCGGCGAAGATATACGCGCCCTGCTGGTCGCCGACGCGAATCTCGCAGAGCCGCTTGGCCGCCGCGAGCCGCACCGAGCCCCAACTGCCCTTCAATTCGTGCGTCCAGTCGCCGTCGCGCACGTTCGGCGCGACTTCGCGGCGCCGCTGCCGCCAGTACGCGAGCGCACCGGCGATCAGCAACGCAACCAGCACAGCCACAGCCTCCGCCACCGCCAGCCCGAAAGCGGCCTGCAGCGCATAAAAGGCACGCGCCGCGCCGTACCCCAGCGCGATCAGCGCAATCAACGCAACGACAATCGGCATCGCAAGCTCATCCGGCAAATGGTTTTAGTCGGCTAGCGCGGGCAAACGCGACGGCGCGTTCGGCTCCTCACTGTCCCTCACTGTCCCTCACTGTCCCTTATGTGCGGCCGACCACGCCTTGAGCGCATTCAGCGTGTTCTCGACATGCTTGTCGGGCGACAGGCTCGTGTACTCGTAGATGATCTTGCCGTCGGGCGAGATCACGTACGACACGCGATTCGCCATGCCGGCCTTCAACGGCATGGCCGCGTCGTACGCATTGATCACCTTCGCGTCGGCGTCGGCCGCGACCGGGAATTTGCTGCGGCATTCGCTGACCGAAAACTTCGTCAGCGTATCGATGTTGTCGTGCGACACGCCGATCACCGTCGCGCCGTACTTCTTGTATTGGTCGACCGCATCGGCGAACTCGTGCGCCTCGATCGTGCAGCCCTTCGTGAACGCGGCCGGATAGAAGTACAGCACGACCGGGCCCTTCTTCAGTTCGTCGGCGAGCGAATACGTGTAGGTCTTGCCGCCGAGCGAGGCCTCGGCGGTAAACGTCGGCGCCGTATCGCCGGGCTTCAGGGTTGCCGAGGCGAGCGGCGAATGCATTGCGAATCCGAACGCCATGACGGCGGCCAGTACCGCCGGTATGTGTTTTGTCTTCATCTGCTCCTCCACGCGTGAGCGCACGCAATTGATCGGGCCCATTGGAAACAGCTTCGGCCGACGTCACAGGCCTTCGCTGAACTTCCTATTGGACCACGGATGCTCACGCGGCGTGGCTCGTCGCCCGGATCACAAGCGAATCGAAAGGGTGCGGCGCGCGAGCTCGACGCATCAAACGCCCAATTCCGCCACGTGCGCGCCGAACCACGCCGCCGCCGACAGGTTCAGCTCCGACAGCACGTCGGGCGTCAGCGCGTGGAAGCCCGCCGCCGTCGCGACCGGCGCCGCGTCGCCGCCCTCGCCCGCGACCTCGGCGATCAGCAGCAGCGCGCCCAGTTCGCCCTTGCGCGCGACGATCGCGTCGCGAATCTGCGGCGCGAGGCCGAGTTTCTCGAGCACCGTGTCCGGCGTGCTGTCGAGCACGATGTGCACGAGCGAAAAAATCCCGGTCATGAACGCGGCGTCGGCGAATTCGCCGTCGGCCGGACGCAACCAGTTCGCGGCGAGTTCCATGAAGCGCGAGCGCATCGCCGCCAGTTGCACGAGCGGATCGGCGCGCCACGGCAACTCGCCGGTGTCCGCGTACAGCAGCAGTTGCGCCCAGCGCGCGATCTGCCGCGTGCCGGTCGCGATGATCGCCTCGCGCAGCGACGCGATGTTGCGCCCGAGGCCGAATGCACTCGAATTGACGAGCCGCAGCAGCTGCACGACCACGCCCGGGTTGACCTTCAGCTCCGCCTCGAGCTCGACGATGCCGGCGTCGCGCGACAGCAGCGCGAGCAGCCGCAGCAGGCCCGGACGCAGCGAGCGGTTGCGCGGCGCGGCCAGCACCTGCGGCCGCGCGAAAAAGTAGCCCTGGAACAGATCGAAACCGAGCTCGTGGGCGAGCGCGAAGTCCTCGCGCGTCTCGACCTTCTCGGCGAGCAGCGTCTTGCCGTGGCCGCGCAGCGTCGACGCGAGCTTCGCGACGGTGCGGCGCGGCGTCTGCAGGAAATCGATCTTGACGATGTCGGCGTACGGCAGCATCGCGCTCAGCTCGTCGGACAGATCGTGCACGTCGTCGAGCGCGACCTGGAAGCCGGCGCCGCGCAACTCGCCGAGACGACGCGCGAGCGAGGCGTCGTAGCGCACAGTTTCGAGGATTTCGAGCACGAAACGCTCGGGCGGCATCAGATGGACGATGTCGCTAAAGAGCAGCGCGCGATCGATATTGACGAAGCCGCGATGCTGGCCGAGCATGGCGGGTACGCCGATTCCGCCGATCGTGCGCGCGACCACCTGCGCGGTGGCCTGCGTGTCGTCGCTGATTTCGGCGTAGTTGTACGTTCCGGCACGGAACAATAGCTCGTAGGCGTGAAGCGCGCCATCGCGATCGAGAATCGGCTGGCGGCCGACATAGACGTACTGCGGGGCAGCGTCCAGCTCCCCGTGCTCACGAGAGCCGGCCGACGCGCCGGCGAGGACATCACGCACCTCGACGTCCCGCGGGACGGGCCGTGGGGCTCTGGCGGACCTGACGACGGGGCGTTCGGACATGGATCATCAGTGCAAGGTTCGGAAAGTCTATGCAGCGCGACGTCATCAGCGTCGCCAAATAAAGGGGATTCGCCGTATTAACGGCCGCGAGGCGACGTCACTTTAACCGAATCGTCCCGGCGACGGCGCCGGGCTTCTCCTTACCAGATGTTTTTCTCCACGGGCCGCTAAAGATTTCCCCGCATGCGTCGTTATCTCGTTCTGATGGGGCGGCCTGCTATCTCCTGGCCGCCCGGAGCGGCGGACAAGCAGCCCCGCCCGCGGACGAACCGAGGTTGCCAGCGACAAACATGGAAGCGAACACGATCACCGCGCCCCGCCGGGGCTCCTTGCGCACGGTCATCGACCGGCTGCGGGCGTTCGGCCGGCGCGAGGACGACGACCAGCCGAGCAGCGCGAACCGCCCGCCCCCACTGGAACAGGTAGTCGGCGCGGTCGATCTGCTCGCGCACGTCGACGATGCGCTGCGCTTCATCTACGTGTCCGACGCGAGCCTGCGCTTCATCGGCTATCACCGCGAATACCTGAAAACCGCGACGCTGCACGATCTGGTCGCGCCCGCCGACGTACCGCGCCTCGACGCGCTGCTCAAGCTCGCGGCGGCCTCGGGCAACGTCGAGAAAGCGACGCTCGGGCTCGTCAAGTCGCTGACCTATCCGATCACGGTCGAGCTGCGGGTCGTGCGCAGCAGCCACGACGGCGTCGACGGCTACGCGATCGCCGGCTTCGACGTGTCGTCGTGGCGTGCCACCGAAGAGCGCCTGACCCAGGCGCTGCATCTGGACCGGCTGACCAGCCTGCCGAACCAGTCGGGCTTGCTGCACGCGTTGCTCGACGCGCAACAGAAGGCCGACGCGCACGGCACGCCGGTCGCGCTCTTGCTGCTCGATCTCGACGACTATCAGCGCGTGAATCGCGCACTCGGCTACGACGCCGGCGACGAGATGCTGCGCGACACGTCGCGGCGCCTGTTGAACATGACGAGCCCGAACGAAACGATCGCGCGCGTCGCCAGCGACGAGTTCGCGATCCTCGTGAAGCCTGCCGCGAGCCGTACCGACGCGGCGGCGGCCGCCGAAGCGCTGGCGCGGCGTCTGTTGACCGCGATCCAGCAGCCGTACGTGTTCAAGGGTCAGCAGGTGCACCTGTCGGCCAGCATCGGCATCGCGCTGTACCCGGACGTGCGCCACGCCAACGACACCGGCGGCCACGACACGCACCTGCTGCGCTGGGCCGACCACGCGCTGTTGCAGGCGAAGGCCGCGGGCGGCAACACGCTCGCGTTCTACGTACCCGACGACAACCCGGCCGACGCCGAGCGCCTCAAGCTCGAGGCCGACCTCTACGACGGCGTACGCAACGGCGAGTTTTCGCTACACTTCCAGCCGATCACGAGCAGCCGCACGCGGGGCGTGGTCGGTGTCGAGGCGTTGATTCGCTGGACGCATCCGGTGCATGGCCTCGTGCCGCCGTCGATGTTCATTCCGCTCGCGGAGTCGATCGGGCTCATCAACTTTCTCGGCAACTGGGTGCTGAAGGTCGCGTGCATGCAACTGATCCAGTGGGACGCGAAGGGCATTGTGCTGCAGTACGTGGCCGTCAACGTGTCGCCGCAGCAGTTTCGCGATCCGCGCTTCAAGGACTCGGTGCGCGAGGCGATCGAGCTGACCGGCATCGATCCGCGCCGCCTCGTCTTCGAGATCACCGAAAGTCTGCTGATGCACGATCCGGCGCACGCGAAAGGCTTGCTCGAAGAGCTGACCGCGATGGGCATCCGCTTCGCCGTCGACGACTTCGGCACCGGCTATTCGAGCCTCGCGTACCTGCAGCGTTTTCCGCTCGCGAAGCTGAAGATCGACCGGAGTTTCGTCGAGAATCTGCTAACCTCGCGAAACGATCAGGCAATCGTTAGCGCTGTCGTCGGCCTTGCGCAGACGCTCGACCTCGAACTGGTAGCCGAGGGCGTCGAAACGGAAGCGCAACGCGCGTTGCTCACCGAGATGGGCTGCGATCACATTCAGGGCTGGCTCGTTTGCAAGGCGCTGCCGTCCGAGGAACTCGCGCAGCGCTTCGAATCGCGCGAGCTTCAGTTGCACGGCGCGTAACGGGCGATGCAGACACGACGCCCAGGCAGCGCAACAAGCCGGCTCACGACCGGCATGGCATTCACTGGAACACGTATGGCTTTTGCGGGACTCACATGGTAAAGGCGGCAGTGCTCGACCGGCTCTGGACGCGAATGAGCGAGCGCGGCGATTTCCCTATGCTGTCGCAATCGCTGCGCACCACCATGGCGGCAGTGACCAACGACGACCTCGACTTCACCGGCCTCGTGCAAGTGGTGCTGTCGGACTTCGCGCTCACGCAGAAGGTGCTGCGGCTCGCGAACTCGGCGATGTACATGGCGTTCGGCGGCAACATCACGACCGTGTCGCGCGCGCTGATGGTGCTCGGCATGGATGCGGTCGGCCATCTGGTCGTCGGTCTGAAAATCGTCGATCACTTTCATCAAAGCGCGCCGCGCCGCATCGACGCGAAACTCGAACTGAACCGCACCCTGCTGTCGGGCTGCGTCGCGCGCAAGCTGACCGAGCGCGGCGACCTGCGCGCCGGTGAGGAAGCAGTGGTCTGCACGCTGATGCGGCAGATCGGCAAGCTGCTGGTCGTGTTCTATCTCGACGCCGAATGGGACCAGATTCGCCGCCATATCGACGGCGGCGCACTCGAAACCGATGCGTGCGTGCTCGTGCTCGGCGTGACGTTCGATGAAATCGGCGCCGAAGCCGCGGTGCGCTGGCGCCTGCCTGACACGATCCGCTCGGGCATGGGTGAGTTCGATCCGGAGGATGTGACACAACCGCGCCAGGTGCAGTGGCTGCGCGCGATCACCAATTACTCGACCGCGGTCGCCGACGTGCTCACCCAGCAGAACATGCCCGAGGGAGAGCGCGAGGCACGCATCGGCGAGCTTGCGCACGAGTACAGCAGCGCGCTGAACACCGACCCCGAGGTGCTGCTGCAGATGAGCGTCGCGCTATCGCGTGAGGATGGCGGCGACAGCGTGATGCGCGAGATCGTCGAGTTACGCGCGAATGCCGATGCGATCGCGCGCGAGGCGCTCACACCCGAAGCGCGCATCGAGATCGGGGTGAAGGATCTGCGCGGCCTGCCCGAGGACAGCCCGCTCGCACCGACGCTCGCGATGGCCGCCGAGACCGTGCTCGCGGCGCTCGGCTTCTCGCGCACCGTGGTGTACGTCAAGCACAGCAGCGGCGCGTTCAAGGCGCGTCTCGGCTTCGGGCCGAAGATCGATGCGGCGCTGCCGCGGCTCTCGTTCAGCACCGCGTTCGAACCCGACGTATTTCATCTCGCGATCGCGAACTCGGTGGGCATCTTCATCGAGAATGCGCGCGATCCGAAGATGGTCGCGCGGCTGCCCGAGTGGTTCCGGCGCTCGTTCGACGACGCGCGCGCGTTCGTGCTGCTGCCGATCGTCGACGAAACCGATCAGACGGTCGCGCTGCTCTACGGCGACTGGTCGCATACGCAGGAGGCGCGCCGCATCTCGCAGAAGGAAATGAGCGTGCTCAACGAACTGGCACGGGAGTTAGGACGTTTTTTCGGCCAGGGGCAGATGCGGGAAATGGAGACGATGTGAAGACCTGGCGTGATCGTTGATCACGCCGCTTCACTTCGATCCGTTCCGTGTTTGCCCGCAAACGATTTTATCCGGGCACCGTGCGGGGCTTTTACCCCACTCAATCCTCAATCCGCTCGAGCCCTTCCGCGCTGCGATCCGCGACGCCGGCCCATGCGCCGGCCGCGAGACCCATCTGCGCCACCTCTTCCACGGTCAACGGAGCAAGACGCTCGCATAGCGTGGCGACGCGCTCCCATGCGCCGCCTTCGAGCGCTTCGACCGCGCTCAACAGCAGACCCAGCCTGCCCTCGCGATGGAGGATCGCGGCCTGGATCGGTCGCGACAGCGTAAGGATGTTCAGCGTATTTTCGAGCGAGCCGCCGAACACCGCATCGACGAACGAAAACACACCGGTCAGGAAGGCCGCATCGGCTTCGTCGCGGCCCGCCTCGGGCATGCGCTCGATCGCGAGTTCCATGAAGCGCGCGCGCGTGGCCGCGAGTTGCAGCAGCGGATCGTCCTCCAGCGCGACCTTGCGGCCGTCTGCGTAGAGCAGCAGCTGCGTCCAGCGCGCGATGCGGTCGGTGCCAGTCGCGTTGATCGCGTCGCGCAGCGTCGTCACCTTGTGACCGACCGCGAGGCCGCTCGAATTCGCGAGCTTCATCAGATGCATGACGAGCACCGGGTTCAGCTTCAGCTCGGCTTCGAGCTGCGCGACCGTCGGGTCGCCCGCGAGCAGTTGCAGCAGATTGAGCAGCGCGTGGCGCGGCGCGCTGACGCGGCGCGTCGCCGAGCTTTGCGCGCGCGCGAAGTAATAACCCTGGAAGCGGTCGAAGCCGAGCTCGTGCATCGTTTCGAAGTCGGCCTGCGCATCGACACCTGATGCGAGCAGCAGCTTGCCAGCCGACTTCAGCACGCTCGCGAGCTTCGGCAGCAGCGCGCGCGGTGTGCGCGTGACGTCGATCTTGACGACTTCGGCGTACGGCAGCAGCTTCGCGAAAGTCTCGTTGGGCTGCGTGACGTCGTCGAGCGCGAAGCGGTAGCGGCGGCCATGCAGATACACGACACGCGCGATCAACGCGTCGTCGACTTCGAGCGATGAAGGCAGCTCGAGCATGAAG
The DNA here is from genome assembly GCF_050436505.1 of Paraburkholderia sp. CI3. Taxonomy (NCBI): domain Bacteria; kingdom Pseudomonadati; phylum Pseudomonadota; class Betaproteobacteria; order Burkholderiales; family Burkholderiaceae; genus Paraburkholderia; species Paraburkholderia sp. CI3. The sequence goes on along the minus strand of NZ_JBNDMI010000004.1, from coordinate 176,805 downwards.
CGCTCGGCGGGCAGTCTCAGGATCGCGTCGTCGAGCAGCAGCTCGCGGCTCACGTCGACGTAGGCCGGATGGCCGGTCAGCGCGCCGCGCACGTCGCCCTGCACGAGCCCGCGCACGATCGCGCGCGCGACGCGTTGCACCGGCGTGGGCGCGCGGCCCGGCAACGCGTCGGTTTCGGGAGGGAGATTGGTATTGGCTTGCGGGGCGGTGAGGTCCGCGTCGGCGAGGGGCAGCTCGGGCGCACGCACCTTGATCTCATAGCCGCACAGCATGCCGTCCCGATTCAGAATGGGCTGCCTTGCGTAGCTGGCGGTGAGCGACGCGTCGTCGGTCGTGCCGCTGTGGCTCAGAGTCTCGATTGCGATGGTGGTCATTCCAGTCCCCCGCTCGGCGCCGCTGGCGCCTGGCCGCTATGTTCTGTTTTTCGCTGCACGTTGGCGCGTTTCAGTGACGTTGCAAGCTCCGTCGCGCGCGGCAGTGTGCGTCGCAATTTTATCGCAGCGTCATTGGGCACGAACAGGCATACGAGGCAATATCTCGAAATATTTGTTGAACGTTTGCGACATGCGTGCAGAAAACAAAACGGCCGCAACGAGCGGCCGTTTTGCACACTTCGATGCATCGCTACTTCAGCACGACTTTGACGTCGAAGTATTTGGCGGCGAGGCGGTCGATCGTGCCATCCGCCTTCAGTTCCTTCAACGCGCCGTTCAGCGCATCCTTCAGTGCCTTGTCGTTCTTGCGCACGCCGTAGCCGACACCCGCGCCGAGCAGCTTGTCGTCGCTGACGGCCGGACCGGCGAACTCGAAGCCCGCGCCCTGCGGCTTCTTCAGAAAGCCCTTCGATGCCGCTTCGGCGTCCTGGAACGACGCATCGAGACGGCCCGACGCGAGGTCCGCGTAGATCTGGTCCTGCGTCTGATAGGGCACCACGTCGACCCCGGCCGGCGCCCAGCGCGCCTTCGCATAGGTTTCCTGGATCGTGCCCTGCAGCACGCCGACGTGCTTGCCCTTCAGCGATGCGGGCGTCGGCTGCAGAGCGCTGCCCTTCTTCGCGATCATCTGGTTCGGGATCGTATAGATCGGATCGGTGAAGTCGATCGCCTGGCGACGCTGGTCGGTGATCGTCATGTCCGAGTTGATCGCGCTGAACTTGCGCGCTTCGAGCGCCGGGATCAGGCCGTCGAACGAGTTCTCGACCCACACGCATTTGGCCTTCAGCTTCGCGCACACGGCATTGCCGACGTCGATGTCGAAGCCCTGCAGCTCGCCAGCGGGCGACTTCGATTCGAACGGCGCATACGACGCCTCGACGCCGAAGCGCACTTCCTTGATCTCAGCCGCCGACGCGCTGCCTGCCGTCAACAGCGCCGTCGCGAACAGCGCGAGCGCGGCCAGGTTGGGCCAATTCTTCTTCATTACGGATGTTCCTTTACGGTGTGGACTGAAACGGAGCCGATTGTGCGCGCACAGGCGGATTACGCCGGCCGCGCTTCGGACTCGCGCGGCCGGCGTGACCCCTAGGTGCGACAGCCGCGAAGCCCGCGATTGTACATGGAACCTGTCTAGACAAGCCTGGACAGTGTGTCGGCGGTGGTGTCGACGACGAGCAGACCGGCGCGCAGGCCGGGCTTGACCGTCGGGTTCGGAAACACGATGCGCTCTTCGTCGCGCTGCACCGTGTATTGATAGTCGCCGTCGCGCGCCAGCAAGCTGCCCTTTACGAGCGGCGTGAAGTTCGGCACGTCCGGCGCGAGCAGCAGCTCGAATGCGTCGCTTTGCTTGGTCAGCTGATCGACGACGGTGAACACACGCGGCAGAGCGGCTTGCGCGTCGGCTCGCGTGCCGGCCAGCAGCGCGCGCACCGCGAGATCCGCGCCCTCGAAGCGTGTCAGGTCGTTCTCGCCGAACGGCCGCACCTTGCCGAGTTCGAGCGTGCACGCAGCAGCGCCACACGCTTGCGCGGTGAAGTGCGAATAGGTGTTGCCCTTCGTCGTGTGCAGCAGCACCGCGCTGATACGCGCGTCGCCGAGCCATTCGAACATCGCGCGCGAAAACGGCTTGCCGGTATGCGGCAACAGGGCGAAGCGCTCGAACACCGACGCGCGGATCGCCGTATGCATGTCGATATGCCAGCGCGCGCCGGGCGCGGCTGACGCGTCGGCGAAAAAGCGCGTCGCGGCCTGTTCGAGCGCGGCCGCGCGCGGCGCCTCATGACTGTGCGGCAGTTGTAGATGACGGCCGCTGAACAGCCGGTTCAGATCGTCGTCGCGATAGCGGCCGCCGTCGCGCATCGCCTCGATGTTGCCGAGAATCACGAGCAACCGGCATGCAAGCACGGCGCGCCCCTGCGCGATATCGGCGACGATGCGCGACAGCAGTTCGATCGGCGCGGTTTCGTCGCCATGCACGCCGGCCGACACGAGCACGCTACGGATGTCCGCGTGCTGCTCCGCGGGCTCGATGACGAGTACACCGTCGCCCTGCCACGTCCAGCGCACGCCGTTCGCACCCGTGCCTTGCGCTTGATGTGCGGCAGGCCGGGACCCCGCGAGCGTCCACGCGAGAAAATCGTCGAGCATCGCGCTCGGGGCCGCCATCGCGTGCTCAGCGCTGGAAGTCATACAGCGAGCCCAGAGCGAGGATTTGCGTCAGCTCGTCGAGCGCGGTGCGCGACTCGACCAGCAGCTTCGGATCGGTGAGATCGGCGGGTGCGAGACGATCGCGGTAGTGCTTTTCGATCCACGCATCGAGACGGCCGAACAGCGTGTCGTCGAGCCACACACCCGGCGCGACCGCCGCGCGTTCGGTGTCGTCGAGTACGACGCGCAGCCGCAGACATGCGGGGCCGCCGCCGTTCTTCATGCTCTCGCGCAGATCGAACACGAGCACTTCGTCGATCGGACCGCTGTGCGCAGTCAGCTCATCCAGATACGCGGCCACGCGCGGATTTTCGCGGCACTCCTGCGGCACGACCAGCACCTGCTTGCCATCGGGCCGAGTCAGCAGCTGGCTGTTGAACAGATACGACGTCACCGCATCGGCGACGCTGACCTGGGCATCGGGCACTTCGATTACGTTAAACCCTGCGTGCAGGCTCGCGAGCTTCGCGCGCAGCTCGTCGTACACCGCCTGCTGCTCGACGAACGCGAGCTGATGGCAGAACAGCGTGTTGCGATTGCCGACCGCGATCACGTCGTTATGGAACACGCCCGCGTCGATCACTTCAGGGTTCTGCTGCGCGTACACGGTCGCCGCTTCCTGCAAGCCATGACGATGCGCGACCGCGCGGCTCGCCTCGAACGTCTGGCGCGCCGGATAGCGCTTCGGTTCCGGCCCGCGACGATACTCGCTGCGGCCATACACGAAGAATTCGACACCGCGCGCCTTGTATTGCTCGCAAAAGCGCGTGTGATTCGCCGCGCCCTCGTCGCCGAGCGCGGGCGTGCCGGGCAGCGCCTCGTGCACGACGAAGCGGTCGGTGTCGCTGAACATCGCGCGCAGCGTGCGGCGTGTCGACTCATGTTCGATCGCGCGATGCAGCTTGCTGCACAGATTGGCCGGCGTGAAATGCACGCGGCCGTCGTGCGTATCCGCGGACGGGCTCACCGTCGCCGCGTTCGCGGTCCACATCGCCGAGGCCGAACTCGCCGCCGCCAGCAGTTCGGGCGCGTTGTTCGCGACGCGCGCGATCACCGAAGCATCGTCGCCGGAAAAACCGAGCTCGCGCAACAGACGCATCGACGGACGCTCCTGCGGCGGCAGCACGCCCTGATGAAAGCCGAGGTCCGCCAGCTGCTTCATCTTGCGCAGACCCTGGCGCGCGGCGGCCTTCGGATTCGCGACCGACTTCTCGTTGTTCTGCGACGCGACGTTGCCGAACGACAAGCCCGCGTAGTTGTGAGTCGGGCCGACCAGGCCGTCGAAATTGGCTTCAGTGGCTTGCAGCATCGTCGATCCTTAGAATTGAAGGCCTGGCGAGACGCTCGCGGGCATGTTCAGTTGCGCGCTCTCGACCGAGGCCATTGGGTATGCGCAGTAGTCGGCCGCATAGTACGCGCTCGGCCGATGATTGCCGGAGCGGCCCGGCCCGCCGAACGGCGCTCCTGAAGAAGCGCCATTGGTCGGCCGGTTCCAGTTGACGATGCCCGCGCGAATCGTGCGCTGGAAATGCGTCCACAGCGCTTCGTCGTCGGCGAGCAGGCCCGCCGAGAGACCGAACTCCGTATCGTTTGCCCGTTCGAGCGCGTCGTCGAAATTGCGGTAGCGGATGATCTGCGCGAGCGGACCGAAGTGCTCCTCGTCGGGCAGGTCCTTTACGTCGGTCACGTCGAGAATCGCGGGCGTGACGAAGCCGAGTTGCGGATCGCGCTGCTCCATTTTCAGCAGAGCCTTCGCGCCGCTCGCGAGCAGACGCTCCTGCGCGCCGATCAAACGCGAGGCCGCGCGCGCCGACACCACGGCGCCCATGAACGGCTGCGGCTTGGCGTTGTATTCACCGACGCCGATGCGCGCGCTCACTTCCGTCAGGCGCGCGAGGAAACGCTCGCCGAACGCATCGTCGGGCACGAAGATGCGGCGCGCGCATGTGCAGCGCTGCCCCGCCGACAGAAACGCCGATTGAATCGTGTGGTGCACGGCGGCGTCGAGGTCCGCGACCGGGCCGATCACGAGCGGATTGTTGCCGCCCATTTCGAGCGCGAGCACGATCTCCGGCCGTCCGCCGAACTGTTTGTGCAGCAATGTTCCCGTATCCGAACTACCGGTGAAGAACAGTCCGTCGATCTGCCGGTGATTCGCGAGCGCGATGCCGGTATCCTTCTCACCCTGTACGAGATTCAGCACGCCGGCAGGCAGCCCCGCGTCGCGCCAGATCTGCACGGTCAGCGCCGCGACGCCGGGCGCAAGTTCGGACGGCTTGAACACGACCGCGTTACCGGCGATCAGCGCGGGCACGATATGCCCGTTCGGCAGATGGCCCGGGAAGTTGTACGGCCCGAACACCGCCACCACGCCATGCGGACGATGCCGCAGCACCGCGGTGCCGTCGGCCATCGCCGAGCGCTTTTCGCCGGTGCGTTCGTTGTAGGACTGAATCGAGATCTCGACCTTCGCGGCCATCGAGGCCGCTTCGGTGCGCGCTTCCCACAGCGGCTTGCCGGTCTCGCGGCCGATCGCTTCGGCGAGCGCTTCCTTGCGCTCTGTCACGAGCGCGGCGAAGCGGCGCACCACCGCGCAGCGCTCGTCGAGCGTCAGCGCCGACCATGCGGCGAACGCGCGGCGCGCGCTACGTACCGCGCGATCGACGTCGTCCGCCGACGCGCTGTTGCCTTGCCACACCACCGCGCCCGTGCCGGGATTGCGCGATGCGAATACGGGTCCTGTGCCGGCGGCCCATTCGCCGTCGATGAAAAGCTCGCTCATGATCATCCCTGTTTGTGTTTCAACGGCAGCACCCGCAGCGGATCGCCCGCCTGCACGCGAAGCGCGTCGGCCTCGGCCGCGCTCAGGCGGCACACACCGTTGCGCGGCACGCCCGCCACGACGCCAACGCGAAAATCGCCGAGCGACGTATTCGATACCATCGACTTCGGCCCGTCCTGCGCGGCTTGCTCCGCTGCCTCGCCAATTTCAGCCGCCACCAGCACGCTTTCGCGCACCGTGCGCAAATCGGCGATATGGCATTCGAGCACCGGACCCGCGTCGAAAATATCGACGTGATTCTCATAGCGCAGCCCTTCGGCTTCGAGCATGCGGCGCGCGGGAATCGTGTCGTTATGCGTGAGGCCGACGCAGCGCTGCGCCTCTTCCGGCAACAGTTCGACGTACACCGGATAGCGCGGCATCAGCTCGGCGAGAAACGCCTTGCGGCCGTGCGAGCTCAGATAGTCGGCCGCGTTGAAATCGATCTGGTAAAAATGCGAGCCGACCGCGTGCCAGAACGGCGACGTGCCCTGCTCGTCGAAATGGCCGCGCAACTCCGCGCACAGACGCTGCGGAAAACGCTCGCGAAACTGCGCGAGAAACATGAAGCGCGAGCGCGACAGCAAGCCGCCGACGCCGCTCGTGCGATAACGCGGGCTCAGGAACAGCGAGCACACTTCCGCATAACCGGTGAGGTCGTGCGAGATGTTCAGCGCGTGCATGCGCGTCCAGATGCCGAGATCCTGGCTCGCGTGCACGACCGTGCTCACGCGATAGTTGTAGAACGGCTGCTGCAGACCCACCGCCGTTTCGATACCGCAGACGCCGGCCACGTCGCCGGTCGCGGTGTCTTCCATCACGAAGAAATAACCGGCCTCGTGCGGCGCGGCCTGATCTTCCATCGTGCGGCGCGCGCGCTCGACACGCGCCGCGAGCGCATCGCGATCCGGTTTGAAGGTGGTCAGGCCGGGCCCGGTTTCCTGCGCGAGCCGCATCAGCGCATCCACATCGCCTCGTTGTACTACGCGAACGACGATCATTGCGCTTCTCCCGATTGTTCATCCTGCGGCTGATGCAGCGGCACGCAGCGCACCGCATCGCCTTCCCGTACGCCGAGCGCGCCGCGCGCCGCCTGTGACAACCCGGCGCCCGACGCCTTGCCGGGCGCGAGATCGCCGAGCACGCAACGGAACTCGCCGGCGGCGCCGTTGTGCGCGATCAGGTACGTTTCGCCGTGCGTCGCAGATGCCTCGCGCACGACGCGCGTTTCGTTGTGCTTCACGCTGACACTGCGATCCACCTGCGCGGTCAGTACCGGACCCGCGTCGAAGATATCGACGTAGCGGTCGGTCTCGAAGCCTTCCTCGAGATGAATCTCGTAGGCGAGCAGCGCGTTCGCGTCCGGCTCGCCGAGCACGCGCTGCGCCGCTTCGGGCAACAGCGGCACATACACGGGATAGGTCGGCATCACTTCGGCGATGAAGGTGCGGCTGCGGCCGCCCGATTCGACTTCGATGTCGGCGAAATCGCGGCCGAAAAACTTGCGCCCCACCGCTTCCCAGAACGGCGATACACCGTTTTCGTCCGTCACGCCGAGCAGCAGCGAGAACACCTCGGGCGTGAAGCGCTTGCGATTCGCGGCGATGTACATCATCCGCGCGCGCGACATCAGTTGCGCAGCCGCGTCGCCGCGCAGCGACGGGTCGATGTAGTAGCCCGCGAGCCGGCTCTTGCCGGTCAGCTCGTGCGACATCGTCAGCGCGTGAATCTTGCGATTCACATGCAGTTCGCGCGACGCATGAATCAGCGCGTCGTTGCGAAACACGTAGAACGGGTCCGCGTAACCGGCCGCCGCGACGATGCTCGCGGTGCCCATCAGCTTGCCGGTCTCCGAGTCTTCGAGCACGAACAGATAAAACTCCTCGCCCGGAAAATCGACCTCCGCGCGAAACGAGTCTTCCGACAACGCGACCTGCGCTTCGAGCGCGCGCCGGTCGTGCGGCAGGGAATGCAGCACCGGCTGCGCGGTGCGCGCCATATGCTCGAGCGCATCGAGATCGGCAAGGCGGCCTGGACGTACGAAGAGCATCATCGTTCCTGTTGAATGTGACGCATGATCCGCTGCATCAGCGTGGGCGTGCGGGACTGCCTGAACATCAATGCGACGCCGCCTGCGCGTTCGCGCCGACGAGTTCGCCGAACGCCGTCTCGAGACGCGCGAAGCCTGCGGCCATGTCGTCGAGCGGCATGATCAGCGACGGCACGAAGCGCAGCACGTCCGGACCCGCCATCAGCATGATCACGCCGTGCTGGCCGGCCGCGGTGACGAAGTCCTTCGCGCGGCCCCGGAACGTGTCGTTCAGTTCGGCGCCGATCAGGAGACCCTTGCCGCGCACTTCGGTAAAAAGCCCGAAGCGCTCGTTCAGTTTCGCGAGATGACCCTTCAGCACTTCGCTGCGCGAGCGTACGCCTTCGAGCAGCTTCGGGTCGCTGACGAGTTCGACCACTTTTTCCGCGATCGCCGAGCCGAGCGGATTGCCGCCGTAAGTCGTGCCGTGCACGCCGACCTTGAAGTGCGCGGCGAGCTCTTGGGTGGTCAGCATCGCGCCGATCGGGAAGCCGTTGCCGAGCGCCTTCGCGGTGGTCAGGATGTCCGGCGTCACGCCGGTGTCCTGGTACGCGTAGAAGAAGCCGCTGCGGCCCACGCCGGTTTGCACTTCATCGAAAATCAGCAGCGCGTTGTGCCGGTCGCACGCTTCGCGCAGCGCCTTCAGGAACGCCGGATCGGCCGGGATCACGCCGCCCTCGCCCTGGATCGGCTCGACGATCACCGCGCAGGTCTGGGCGCCGATCGCCTTCTTCGCCGCTTCGGTGTCGTTGTACGGCAGATGCGTGATGCCGGCCGGCACCGGGCCGAAGCCTTCCGAGTACTTCGGCTGGCCACCGACGCTGACGGTGAACAGCGTGCGGCCGTGGAACGACTGCGCAAACGAAATGATTTCATCTTTCTGCGCGCCGTGACGGTCGAACGCGACGCGGCGCGCGAGCTTCAGCGCGGCCTCGTTCGCCTCGGCGCCCGAATTCGCAAAGAACGCGCGGTCGGCGAACGTGAGGCTTTCGAGGCGCTTCGCGAGGCGCAGCACCGGCTCGTTCGTGTAGCCATTGCCGATGTGCCACAGCTTGCTGCCCTGCTCATGCAGTACCTTCAGCAGCTCCGGATGCGCATGACCGAGCGCGGTGACGGCGATGCCGCCGGCGAAGTCGATATAGTCGCGGCCTTGCGTGTCCCACACGCGCGAGCCGAGACCGCGATCCGGTACGAAGGCGGCGGGGGCAAACACCGGCACCATGACTTCGTCGAAGGTCTGGCGTGTCACAGTCAGGTCGTTCATGGCAATTCCTTTTACGGGTGACAGGTAATACAGCTAGTGTAGGAAACCGCGCGCGGCACGTCTTGCGCATACGCGACGCATTCTATGAGGTTCCGCGCGTCGCGGCTGTCGAGCTTTGCGCTGAACTTGCCGCGGTTTCGCTTTCAGATGGCTTGCGTCAATCGAGCTCGGGCCGCTCGATCAGCGCGGCCGGCCGCGGCTCGCTCGCGCCGCCGTGCGCGCCGGTCTGGCGGTCGATCCAGTTGCGGCGATCCTCGCGCGGCGTGACGCCGAAGCGCTCCCGATACGCATTCGAAAAGTGCGCCGCCGACGAAAACCCGCATGCGAGGCTGATCTGCACGACGGATTTGCTGGTGCGCTGCAATTGCGTGCGCGCCTTCGACAGCCGCAGCCCCAGATAGTATTTGGACGGCATCGAGCCGAGATACTGGCGAAACAGGCGCTCGAGCTGCCGCCGCGAGACGCCGACGAGGCCGGCGATTTCATCGGTGGTCAGCGGGTCCTCGATATTGGCTTCCATCAGCAGCAGCGCGTCGTTCAGGCGCGGGTGGCGCTCGCCCGGCGCGGTCACGAACGGAATGCGCTGACGCTCCTCGCCCGCGCGCAGCACGCCTACGCCCAGCGTATCGGCGATGCGCTCCGCGAGTTCGGGCCCGTGCTCGCGGCCGATCATCGCGAGCATGAAGTCGACGGTCGCCTGGCCGCCCGCGCAGGTCGCGCGATCGCGATCGATTTCGAAGATCTGCTGCGTGACGATCGAGCGTTCGAACTGTTCAGAGAACTGCTGATAGGTTTCCCAGTTCACGCTGACGCGATAGCCGGACAGTTGCCCCGCCATCGCGAGCCACCACACGCCGTGGTGGATACCGGTGACGAGCGGCGTGCGCTGACCGACGCGCGCGAGGCTCGCGAGAAACAGCCGGTAGTCGGCGAACTGCTGGAACCGCTCGCTGACGATGATCAGCCAGTCACACGCGATCGCGTCGCCGAACGCGGCATCGGCCGGCCATTGCGCGCCGCCCGCGAGCGGCACCGCGCGGCCGTCCCACGAACATACCTGCACGCGATACAGCGCGCGGCCGTCGATTTCATTGGCGAGACTGAGCGCGTCGACGATCGGCCCGACGCCCGACATCGACACGGGCGGCAGGGCCACGATCGCGACCTGGGTCGTGCGAGCCGGGGTGGACGTGCGGGCCATCGGGTGTCCGTGAAAAGCGAGCCGCGCGTTACTTCAGGCTGCCGGACAGGAACTGCTTCAGGCGCTCGCTGCGCGGCGCGCTCAGCACCTCGGCGGGATTGCCCTCCTCCTCGGTGCGGCCCTGGTGCAGGAACATCACATGGTTCGACACATTGCGCGCGAAGCCCATTTCGTGCGTGACGACGATCATCGTGCGGCCTTCCTCGGCGAGCTTCTGCATCACCTTCAGCACTTCGCCGACGAGTTCGGGGTCGAGCGCGGAGGTCGGCTCGTCGAACAGCATCACATCCGGGTCCATCGCGAGCGCGCGCGCGATCGCGACACGCTGCTGCTGGCCGCCCGACAGATGCGACGGATACTGCTTCTCGAGACGCGGCGCGAGCCCGACCTTCTCCAGATACTCGCGCGCCCGGTCCTCGGCCTCCTTGCGCTTCAGACCGAGCACATGAATCGGCGCTTCGATCACGTTCTCGAGCACGTTCATGTGCGCCCACAGGTTGAAGTGCTGGAACACCATCGCGAGCTTCGTGCGGATGCGCTGCAGCTGCTTGTGATCGGCAACTTCGAGATTGCCGGCGCGATCGGTCTTCGTCTTGACCGCTTCGCCGTCGACGATGATCTGCCCGGCGTTCGGCCGCTCGAGAAAATTGATGCAACGCAGGAAAGTGCTCTTGCCCGAGCCGCTCGCGCCGATGATGCTGATCACGTCGCCCTTGTTCGCGTTGAGCGACACGCCCTTGAGCACTTCGTTGTCGCCGTAGCGCTTGTGGATGTCCTGTACGGCGAGCTTGCAAGCTTCGGTTTGAGTGGTATGGAGCAAGATGCTCTCCCAGTGAGAATACGGATCGGTCTGGTGCGGACGCCGCCCTGCCGAAGCTCGAGGCGCCCGATGCTATGTCGTCAACGCGCGCTCAGTGCGTGCGCACCGCGAGATGCGCGAGCCAGCGACGCTCGGCGCGCCGGAACAGCGCAACCAGCGCGAACGACACCACGAGATAAATCAGCGCCGCGAGCCCGAACGCGTTGAACGACTGGTAGGTCGCCGAGTTCGCGTCGCGCGCGACCTTCAGGATGTCGGGCACCGTGGCCGTGAACGCGACCGTCGTCGCGTGCAGCATCAGGATCACTTCGTTACTGTACAACGGCAACGCGCGGCGCAGCGCGGACGGTATCACAATGCGCCGGTACATCGTGAACGCGCTCATGCCGTAGGCACGCGCCGCCTCGACTTCTCCGTGCGAGGTCGAGCGGATGGCGCCCGCGAAAATCTCGGTCGTGTACGCGCAGGTGTTCAAGGCGAACGCGAGGATCGCACAGTGAAAGCCGCTGCGAAAGAACGCGTCGAGCAGACTGTGCGAACGCACGAACGCGAGACTGTACACGCCGGTGTAGATCAACAGCAGCTGGACGTAGAGCGGCGTGCCACGAAATACGTAGGTGTACAGACGTACCGGCGTCGACAGCCAGCGCTTCTTCGACACGCGCGCAACCGCGAGCGGCACGGCGCACACGAAGCCGATCGCGATCGACGCGACCAGCAACCACAGCGTGACCGCGAGACCCGACAGGCGTTGCCCGTCCCAGAACAGATACGCCTTCCAGAATTGATTGAGGATGTCGATCATGACGCTCAGAGCTCCGCGTGTCGCACGCCGATCGAATAGCGGCGGTTCAGCCAGATCAGCACGAGGTTCGATACGGTGGTGATCGCCAGATAGATCAGCGCGGCGACGAGGATGAAGAAGAACATGTTGAAGGTACTCTTGCCCGCGTCCTGCGCGGCCTTGACGACGTCGGCGAGACCGATGATCGACACGAGCGCGGTGGCCTTCACGAGCACCTGCCAGTTGTTGCCGATGCCGGGTAGCGCGAAGCGCATCATCTGCGGGAACAGGATGCGCGTGAACACGCGCACGCCGCTCATGCCGTACGCGCTGCCCGCTTCGAGCTGGCCGCGCGGCACCGCGAGAAAGGCGCCGCGAAAAGTCTCGGTGAAATACGCGCCGTAGATGAAACCGAGCGTCAGCACGCCGGCCACGAACGGATCGATGTCGATCTGCTCGATGCTGAACATGTCGGTCAGATCATTGAGCCAGATCTGGATGCTGTAGAACAGCAGCAGCATCAGCACTAGGTCGGGCACCGAGCGGATCAGCGTCGTGTAGCCGGTCGCGATGACCCGCAAGGGCCGGTTGAACGAGAGTTTCGCCGCCGCGCCCGCGAGGCCGAGCAACACAGCGGCCGCCAGCGACAGAACGGACAACTCGATCGTCTGGAGCGTGCCGGCGAGCAGCACGGGACCAAAGCCGTATAGGAACACGCGTGTCTCCATCCAGGTTCGTAGAATTGGCGCGGATGGCGGCGGCTTCATGGGCTGCTCGCTGCTCCGGCATGGCGCGGAGTCTCGCAAGCTGAAATCAATTTCTCAAATACCGGGCGGGGGGTTTGCTGCGACGCAACATGGCACTTCGACGCACGAGGGAACGCTCGTAGCGCTTGGTTTCACAGGGGTTATCGTCTTGTCGCACGCGCGGCGCGCGCCTGGCCGTGCGGCGATTTCGCAAGTTTTGGGTCGCTTTTTCGATAGGCCGCGCCGACGGCGGTGGCACCGCCCAAACGCGTCGCGCTGTTGCATCAGCGCGTCCACGCCGGCTCCGACGCCTGACAGCTCGCGCTCAGTCGAGCCCGAGCCGCGCGCGAATCGCCGGCAGCATCTGCTCGACCGCCTCGCGCCCTTCCTCGATGGCTGGCGCCGCGCGATGAAAATCGAAGATGCCCATGCCGCCGAGACGCGGCTGGATCAGGATATCGGCCGGTTCGCCAGCGAGCCGGCTGCGCGTGATGCGCACTTGCATGATGTCGATGCTTTGCGCGATCGAGCTCAGCATCGACGGCACCTGCGCGCTTGGCTTCGGCGGCACGCGCACGTCGTCGGTGGCGCTCGCCTCGGCTGGCGCGAGCCAGCGCGGCCACGGCTTGCCGTTGCGGCGCAGCGCGACGGGCGGCGGCGCGGTGGGATCGAGCGCGGGCGTTTCGATGACCGCGCCGCCGAAGTCGCGGCCGTTCAGGATGTCGTTGTTCAGATCGATCGCGATCACGCAGTCCGCGCGCATGCCACGCGCGACCGACACCGGCACCGGATTGCTGAGCCCGCCGTCGACGAGCCACACGCCGTTGTGCCATACCGGCGTGAAGATGCCCGGAATCGCAATCGACGCGCGCACCGAGTCGATCGTGCTGCCGTCCTGCAGCCAGATTTCGCGGCCCGTGTCGAGTTCGGTCGCGACCGCCGCGAACGGCATGTGCAGTTGCGCAATCGAGCGGCCGGCGAATTTGTCGGCGAATAGCTGGATCACCTTGCGCCCGCCAAGCAGGCCGCCCGAGATGCGCAGATCGAGCAGCCGCACCACGGTCTGCCACGTGAGACGCGACACCCACTCCTCGAGCCAGTCGAGATCGCCGTTCGCATAAACCGCGCCGACCAGCGCGCCGATCGACGTGCCGCACACGACGTCGGGCCTGATGCCCGCGTCTTGCAGCGCGCGAATCGCGCCGATATGCGCCCAGCCGCGCGCGGCGCCGCCCCCCAACACCAGCCCGATCCGGCTGTATCGACGTCGACGTATCATGCCTGCCCCGCTTTTTCGGCCCGCTTATCCGGCCGTCTTCTGATCGACATTGCCCCCGCCTATCGCCCGCGGATCACGTCCGAGCGTGACGTGGTGTACACCCTCTGGTTCCGGTCGAAGTGAACGTTGAAGATGCCTTCTTCGGTCACGCCGCCCTCGCGCCATTTCCAGCTCCACACGGTTTCCGGCTTCAGCGGAAACACCGCCACCTGTCCAGGCTTGCCAAGCAAGCGCCGCACCTCGTCCTCGGTCATGCCCGAGCGAACCTGCGCGAAGTTGTCCGCGGTCAGCACCTGCGTGATCGCCTGCAGCTTGCCGTCGCGATCGATGTCGACCATGTAGGTGTTCAGGCCTTGCGGGCCGCGCGGATATTCGAAGCGCTTCGAGCCGTCGGTGAAGGTGCGCGTGGTCTCGGGCTTGCCCATCTGCGCGAGGATTTGCGCTTCGGTCGTGACGCCCGGCGTCATGTTCTTGAGCAGCAACGCGTCCGGTTTGACGGCATTGAAAAAGTCCTTGAGTTTTTGCACGGCTTGATCGCTCTGCTGTTGGTCGCAGCCGGTCAGCGCAAAGCACGCTATCAGTAGCGTGACGCCCAGCGGTTTGAGGCTCACTTCGGTTCCTGTCCGGATGTGTGGGATCTGTCGTCGCGGCGCCTGGCCGGTCTGTAGTGTGTACTACAAGGATAACCGCGCACGGAGAAAACCGCGAGCAACGCGGGCGCGACGGGTGCGGCTACGCACGCAACGTGTTGCGCGCAGCACTAATGGATCGGCTGAGGTCCGTCGAGATGGGCACGCCAGAAGCAAAAAGGCGACGCTGTGTACAGCGTCGCCATGTCGGTCGATAGGATCAACCGGAAGTGACGGCGGCTCATTAGCCGCCTTGCGCGAGGCACCGCGGACGACGCGCAGCGGTCTGCTCCAGACGAAGCGATGAGCAACCTTGGCTACTCACCTTGCGCCATCGCCGAATGACAAACCGCTGCCTTTTATGGCCGCCCTGGTCCCTCGAAAAGCCTTCCAGATGCTGCTAATCTAAACGCATCGGAGGGTTTCGACGAGAGCGCGTTTACACCGAATCGGCAGAAGATTCGCGCGGCGCAAGAGGGGTGCCGGATGGCCGGCCGCCGGCTCGCCGGCCCCCGGATGGCCGGCCCATCAAATCACACGAAAGCCGTGCGTGCCGTCGCGCGCGAGTTGCGCGACGAGCCCATGCTCCCACTCCAGATACGCGCTCATCGCTTCGAGCGCGTTCTCGGTGCCCTCATACGGCCGCTGATAACGATCGATCCGCGGCGACGCCATCCGCGTGCCGCCCGACTCCACGGGCAAGCCCGCGTCGATCCACGCGATCGTGCCGCCGCGCAGCACCTGCACCGGCCGCCCGGTCGCCGCGGCGAGCTCCGGCGCGACGAAGCGCGCGAGCACGTCGCTGCCGCACGTGAGCACGTAGCGCTTCGCGTCGGGCAGTGTGCGCAGCGCGTCGGCGAGCTGACTGCGGATCACGAACCACGCGCCCGGAATATGCCGCCTCAGATAGTGCGTGCTGCTCGTGAAGTCGAGCACGACCGTTCCCGTCGACTGCAGCAGCGCGGCGAGCTCGGCCGGCGCGATGTCGTCGACGTCGGGCGGCGTGACCGCGTTGCGCGCCAACGGCGCCATGCCCTTCTCGGCGAAATCGGCCGCCGTCAGGCCATCGACCACGTACGCCTCTATGTTCATCTGCGCGAGCCACGATGCGGTCATGTTCGCGCGCACACCGTCGCTGTCCGCGAGGATCACGCGTGCGCCGCGCACCGTCACGAACAGGTCGGTTTCCTGCACGAGCTGGCCGCCCGGCGCGCTGCGAAAACCGGGCACGTGGCCCGCCTCGTATTCCTCGGGGTTGCGCACGTCGAAGCGATAGACGGTACGCATCGCTTCGTCGGCCCAGCGGCGCGCTTCGTCGCGCGACGTGCGGCGCACGCGCGCCCGGTCGGCAAGCGCGCGCGCGCCGTCTGCCGCGGCGAGACGGGAAGCGTCGTCGACCGCGCCTTCGACACGCCGAGCGCTGCCATGCGCGAGCGGTTGACCGGCGAGCGTCCAGCCCATCGTGCCGTTGCGCAGCGCGGCCACCGGATTCGGCACGCCCGCGTTGATCAGCGACTGCGCGCCGATGATGCTGCGCGTGCGCCCCGCGCAATTGACGATGATGCGCGTGGCCGGATCCGGCGCGAGCTGCCGCGCGCGCAGCACCAGCTCCGCACCCGGCACGCTGATGCTGCCGGGAATGTTCATGATCTGAAACTCGTCGAAGCGGCGCGCGTCGAGCACCACGACATCGGCCTCGCGATCGAGCAGCGCCTGCACCTGCTGCGCGGACAGCGACGGCGTATGACGCACGCTTTCGACCAGTTCGCCGAACGCCTTGCTCGGCACGTTGACATCCTTGAACAACTCGCCGCCCGCTTCGCGCCAGCCTTGCAGGCCGCCTTCCAGCAAGGCGACGTTGGTATAGCCGAGTTCGGCGAAGCGCTCGGCCGCACGCCTCGCGAGGCCTTCGCCGGCATCGAACACGACGATCGGCACGGCCGGGCGAGGCAGCCGCAGGGGCGCGTCGAGTTCGAGCCGCGACAGCGGCAGATTGGCGGCGAACAACGGATGACTGCGCGCGTGCGGATCTTCCTCACGCACGTCGACAAGCGCGATCTCCTCGCGGTCGAGCAATGCATGGGACACGTCTTGGAATGACCGGGTACGAAACTCTTTGACGACATTCATGGGATCGGGAACTCCTTCGCTACATTCCGGATGTCCGGCAACGGGTCGCGTCACCGCACCGATACTTAACCGTACACTCGAATTCCGATCGGCGCACGGTCACTCGCTGGATTGCTGATTCGGGCGCACTGCGAATGCGAAGCACCGCCGCACGAACACGCTACGCATGCGCAATTTCCGCGCCATGGGTCGCGCCTCAGCGCACCTCATCGGTCCTGCCGACCCTTCCGTCGACAGGGGCATCGCCGCGCCGCCAGCAGAAAAGGCGCCGCTTTGCCACAATGCCCCATCGCGCGAAAGCGCCGCCCATCGCAATCAACAGACAATGATCCCCTTCTCGGTTCTCGATCTTTCGCCGGTCACCGCGGGTGCCACGCCGGCTGACGCGTTCAGGAACACACTGTCACTCGCGCAGCACGCGGAAAAGCTGAACTACAAGCGTTACTGGCTCGCCGAGCATCACAACATGACCGGTATCGCGAGCGCGGCGACCTCGGTCGTGATCGGCTACGTGGCCGGCGGCACGAAGACGATTCGCGTCGGCTCCGGCGGCATCATGCTGCCGAACCATGCGCCGCTCGTGATCGCCGAGCAGTTCGGCACGCTCGCGTCGCTGTATCCGGGGCGGATCGATCTCGGCCTCGGCCGCGCGCCCGGCACCGATCAGACCACCGCTCGCGCGCTGCGCCGCGATCTCCAGGCGAGCGCCGAAACCTTCCCCGACGACGTCGTCGAATTGCAACGGTATTTCGCCGAGCCGGTCGCGGGCCAGCGCATTCGCGCGGTGCCGGGCGCGGGCCTGAACGTGCCGCTGTGGCTGCTCGGTTCGTCGCTGTACAGCGCGCAACTGGCCGCGGCGCTCGGGCTGCCGTTCGCGTTCGCGTCGCACTTCGCGCCCGATTACATGATGACCGCGTTGCAGGTGTATCGCACGCAGTTCCGGCCGTCCGCGACGCTGGCGAAGCCCTATGCGATGGTCGGCGTCAATCTGTTCGCCGCCGACACGAACGACGAAGCCGCACGGCTGTTCACGTCGCTGCAGCAGCAGTTCATCAATCTGCGGCGCGGCACGCCGGGACAATTGCAGCCGCCGGTCGAGCGGCTCGACGCGTCGGAGATGGAGTTGAACAACGTCGCGCGTGCGCTCGCCTGCACGGTGCTCGGCGATCGCGACGCAATCCGCGAAGGTCTGCAATCGATCATCGAGCAGACCGGCGCGAACGAGTTGATGCTGACCGCGCAGATTTACGATCACGCCGCGCGGCTGCGCTCGTTCGAGATCGGCGCCGAGGTTCGCGATGAAATGATGGCGGCCAGATAAGCGGTTCGCGAACCGATCGGCGGACGCGGCGACGCACGAAAAAAGGGCGGCTCATGGCAAGCCGCGCTTGTCTTTGCACTGAGTTGGGGCCGGTCGTGTGAGAAGCCGGCCCAATGCCTTCGGGGTCTAGAAGGCGCTTTTTATAACGCCCCCGTCGGCCCGCAACGCGGCTCCCGTCGTGGCGGACGAAAGCGGACTGGCGATATAGGCCACGAGCGACGCGATTTCCTGCGGCGAACCAAATCGCTTGATGAGCGAGGTGGGACGGACCTTCTCGAAGAACTCTGTTTCGAACGCTTCAAACGATTTGCCGTCGGCCTTGGCAAGGGTCTCCACGAATTCACCCACTCCCCGCGATTTCGTCGGCCCCGGCAGCACGCTATTGACTGTAATGCCCGTGCCGGCAACGGCTTCGGCGAGCCCCCGCGAGACCGCCAGCTGCGCGGTTTTCGTCATCCCGTAGTGGATCATTTCTGCTGGAATCTGCACCGCGCTTTCGCTCGAAATGAAAATGATGCGCCCCCAGTTGGCCTGCCTCATCGCAGGCAAAAACAGGCGAGCGAGGCGTACCCCACTCAAGACATTGACGTCGAAGAACCGCTGCCAGTCCGCATCGGGAATCTCTTCAAACGGCTTGGGCTCGAAGATGCCCAGGTTGTTGACCAGAATTTCCACGTCCGGATAGCGTCGCGCGAGCTCTTCTGCTGAAGCGGCGGTACTGAGATCGCCCGCAAATCCCTGCACGTCGCTGCCCGTCTGCGCTTTCAGCTGCGCGACCACGTCGTCCACAGATGACTGGGCGCGGCCGTTCACGATCACACGAGCGCCCTCCTGCGCCAACGTGCTGGCGATAGCGAAACCGATGCCGGCTGTGCTGCCGCTCACCAGTGCGAGCTTGCCTGTCAGGTTCAGGTCCATGGGTGATTTCCTTTCAATGGATGAATTAAAAATGGCGACATCGGGTCTTGAACGTCGGATGCCGCCGTGAGGTTCACGTACGTGTAATCGCCGCAGTGCCGGGAAACGCCAGTTGGTGCCAGTGTTCACGCGTCTGCATCGTCTCTGTCTCCCGTCTCTGCGGCGAAAAGTGGCACGAGCACAGATGCCCTGTGCACGGTAATCCGGGGCGCAACGAACACCTTGGCGCGGCGGCTTCCTCGGCGTGTATGTGGGGGAACGCACATGAGTGGCGGGCGCACAGCGAAGCGGGCAGACCTGAAGTACGTGTAGGAGAAGGAAAACAAGGCCATGTCAGCGATTTTCCAACTTCGTTTGGCTAAGTGATGGTGGCGCCCAAACTGGCATCATCGCGATTCACCGGGGGATGCGCGCTCCGCGCAGATCACGCCCGGATGGCATGACATGTGCGTTGTGTGCTGCAAGCAGCCGGCCGCTTAAATGTTTCTACAACCCTCTTGTTCAAGGAGACACATCATGAATACGCTGACCATCGACGACATCCAGAACGCTGCAGAACTTGATCACCAGGAGATGACCAAAATCCAAGGTGGCCGGATGAAACTACCCGGCCAGCACATCGGCTCGATCCTCACGTCCGCTGATGGCGACCCTGTCGGCGTCTATGTCGACGGCGTGCTGCAAAATTCGGTCACCGACGGCTTCTATCACGGCTGACAGCAAAGGAGGCGCGCAGCCCTGCGCGCCTGATGCCGTCGGTGTGGCCAGTGCGTGCGTGACGGCACCCTGGAAGTTCGAATCGAGCCACGCTTTGGCACATGACATCCCTAACTGCAATCCCAGGCCAACACTCGGGACCCCGTACGACCTTGCGACCATATCAGGATCGGGCTATGTCGCGTTGGGATTCGCCTGGAGGCATGCTGCGGTCGTACGACTGCATTGCTGGGTGAAAACCGGTCATTCGTCGCTGCGATTGGTCACCCAGCCTACGTGTCGCGGAGCTGGCTCACCAGGTAATCGATGAGCGCACGTGCTCGAGACGGTAAAAAACGGCTCGACGGATAAAGCAGCCAGACCGGTCCCATATATGTACGGGCCTCGAATTCCCAGTCGGTCAGCACCCGGACAATGTCGCCCCTCGAAATCGCCTGCGCGGCAGCAAAATCGGGCAAGCTCGCAATGCCCAGGCCATGCAGCGCAGCATCCAATCGCGCGCCCGCATCATTGGCGATGTATCGCCCCTTCACTTCGAGCGACTGTGTCTCAGAGTCGCGGCGGAAATGCCATCGATTGTCGTCGACCGTCTCCCCCTAGATACATGCATGCATGCCGAGCGAGGTCGTGCGGCTCGGCCGGTGTCCCCCGTTCCGCGAGATAGGCAGGTGACGCGCATAGAACCCATTTGACCGCTCCAAGTCGCCGGGCAGCAAGGCCCGGCGGAGGCGAACGCGTGAGTCGGATCACCATATCGACATCGTCACGTAGCGGATCGACTTCGTGGTCGGCGAAGACCAGATGGACATCCACGTCGGGCCACATGCGCAGAAATTCGGGAACAAGCGGATGGATGACAGATCTCGCAAATGAAATCGGCGCACTGATGCTGACCTTGCCTCGCGGATCACCCGTCACTTGTCCAGCGACGTCGACGGCGCCCGACGCTGCGCCGACCATATCCCGGCAATACCGGTAGATCTGCGCGCCTGAATCCGTCAAACGGATGCTACGGGTCGAGCGCTCGAGCAACCGCGTGCCAAGCGAATCCTCAAGGCGCTTGATCTGCCGACTGACAGTCGACGGTGTACTGCCCAGTTGCCGCGCTGCAATGGAGAAGTTGCCGGCGTCGACAACCCTCGCGAACGTCGCCATGTCGGGTAGCAACGCAAAGAGTTCATTGGGATTCATCGCGACCCTCGTACCCGCACCAGTCATTTGTGCATGCCAAACATAAAAGATGTTCCGCTTCCCCGGATTATATTTGTCAATGCAATACCCGACAATTTGGGCCGTTCGAATGAAAACAGAAGGTCCGTCGTGTCGAAGCAAAAGAGCGCGTTATGGATATCCGACCTGATGCTGCTTGCGGTCGCGATGGTGTGGGGCACGAGTTATGGGGTCGTGAAAGGCGCGCTCACGATCTATCCCGTGCTCGGTCTGCTGGCGTTGCGCTTCGGACTGACGTTCCTCGTGTTGTCGCCGGCGTTGCGCTCGCTCCGACACGTCAAAGCGTCCGCCTTGCTGGGTGCGCTCGGCTCCAGTGCAATCCTGCTCAGCATCTTTTTGGCCGAGACTTTCGGGATAGCGCACACACGCGCGTCGAATGCGGCGTTCCTTATCAGTCTGTGTGTCGCGCTTACGCCGCTGGTCGAATGGGTGTTGCTACGACGAAAGCCGTCGAGTGGCGAATGGATCGCCGTGGGCCTGTCGCTGACGGGCGCCGCGTTCGTGAACGGAGGCGTGATCATTCCGACCGCGGGCGACGCGCTGATTCTTCTTGCGGCGTTACTGCGTGCGCTGATGGTGTGCGTGACCACGCGTGTGATGCGCGAATCGGAACTTGCTGCGCTGTCGGTGACGGCGGTCCAGGCAGGCGTCGTTGCATTGGGCAGTGTCCTGGCGGCGTTCGTGTTGCCGTCACGACATTGGGATGCGCTGCCGTCGCTCAGCGGGCACGGTGACTTCTGGGCGAGCATCGCTTACCTCGTGCTCGCCTGTACGTTGTTCGCTTTCTTCGCACAGAACTTTGCCGTCAAGCGCAGCAACCCAACGCGCGTCGCTTTGCTGATGGGAAGCGAGCCCGCGTTCGGTGCGCTATTCGCATACGTATGGCTCGGTGAGCATCTTTCTGGCTGGGCATGGTTTGGCGGAGGTCTGATGGTACTTGCATCGGTGCTGGCGGCGGTTCCGTTTAAAAGGGACGCCAACGCGGCGCTTGAAATGCATCCCGCCACCTCGGTCGACGGTTAGCCTGTCTTCAGGTCGCAAGCAGCTCCTGGCCGACTAGAGCCTGTCCGCAAGCGTCCTCCGTGAAAATCCGCGAAGAGCCATAAAGTAGCTACCAGGACGTTTCGCCTGGCGGTGAACGACGCAGGAGTACGGTAGCGGGACAGAAAGCCGTTTGAACGCTCAACGATTGGTCGGCACCGCCGCGGGTCCATCGAGCAGTGCCTGATGAAACGCGTCCGGGTCCCGCATCTGCGGCGCGTGCCCGAGCCCCGCGAACTCGACCAGCGTCGCATGGGGAATCGCCTTCGCGGCCGCGGCCCAATTCGGGGTAATGTCCGAGCTTCGCGCGCACCTCGGGCGGCGAGGCGTCCCTTGCCGATCGCCGTCGTGTCCTTCTGGCCGATCATCAGGAGCGCCGAAATGGTTGTTCGCGAATCTCCCGCCGGTCGGCAGTCGTGGGGCGGCGGCTGGTTGACCCGCTACCGCCACAATGAAACAGGATGACTGTTCGCTGATGGTTGTGGATATCAGTCGGTCTCATTGCGCCAGTTGCCACTGCAATATCGGATGCGTCGCTCCAACGGGCATCGCCCAAACGCCGCCTGGGCCGAAGTCGTATGTCGGACCGAAACTGGACGGCGTGCTCATCTGCATAGTAGTCAAGCCTTTAGCGTCCCCTAGTGTCGCGCCTGGGAGCGTGGTGCGGACGCCAACTGTCGCGCCTGTCGTTTGCGTATCCCAGTAGACATCGTTGGTGATGGTCCCCGGGGAAGACGCGATGTAATTTGCGTTGTAATCCGCGATGCCGCCCGGCCCCCCCGCAGGTCCGGATGGCTGGTCAATCTTGCCGGTTGCGAACGACTGACTGATCGTGCCTGAAGTCCCGCCAACTAACCCACCCCCGCACGCATTGACGGTGTCACATTGCGGCTGCACATGAACTGTTCCAGTCGCATAAGACTCTGTGATAACGCCAAAATTGTAGCCGACCAGACCGCCCGCTCCCTGGTAATGGGTCGAGGTGACATCGCCCGATGCGAACGATTCTCGGATTACTCCGAAACCGTTAGTCCCGACCAGGCCTCCCGCGGCGTAATAGGATGAAACGTCGGCGGTGCTGGACGAACGCGTGATCGTGCCGCCGTTCAAGCCCACAAGTCCGCCAGTTGAAACAGGACCGATGCCAGTTGAAAGAGGACCGCTTGAAGTAACACTGCCGCTTGAGTGCACGGATGCGATCGTACCGTAGTTCGTGTCTGCGAGAAGGCCCGCCCAGGTGGCAGACTCGGGGAAGTTGGCGGCACTGCCCTCAATGTTGAGGTTCCGAACGACGCCCGAGTAGCCGATGTCCCCGAGAAGCGATCCAGATAACCAAAGATGCGAAATCGTGTGTCCCATGCCATCGAACTGGCCCGAGAACGAAGCCACGGCCGGACTGAATTCACCGGGCGGGGGCGTGGCGTCGATGTCCCTGCCGAGCGCGTAGTTGCCTGAGGGGCTGAGTCCAACTGCGCCCAGATCGGAGACGGTATTCACCAGCGCATAGGCGGTAACTTGCGTCACCAGACCACTGTCTGGAGGGGCAGACCAGGTGTTGTTTGAGAGAATGTTTCCGGGTAAGTATCCACCGGTTATGTCATGCAATGCCCTCACGATGCCCGTGCTGCGCGACCAGTCGATCGTGCCGTTGTTGATGACGCTGTCGCCATTGTCGATGCCGGCTGCGTCGGCGCGCAACGTCAGGTTGCCCGCACCGGAGTTGGCGATGGTCGTGCCCGTCGCCACCGACACGTCGTGGTACGCGGCAAGCGTGAGCGAAGCCGGACCGCTCCAGCTCAGGCTCGAAGCAATGCCCAGGTCGCCCGTTGCGCCGTTCGCGCCTGTGGTCGTGACATCGATCGACGTGCCCGCGTTCAGGCTGCGCTGCAAGGCGCGCGCGGCGGCGTCATCGATCGTGAAAGCCGGCGTCAGAAGGTTCCATTGGCCCGTGTGAACGGCTGCATGCCTGCCGAATGCGAGTTGCGCCGCTTGTGTGTCGACCGTTCCGCCGCTGCCATCCGCGTTGCTCGCGGAGATCTTGCCGAGTTGACTCACACGACCGCCATCGGCGACGAGCCACACGTGGCCGTCACGATCCGCCGTGCCCGTCGCGCGGATGCGCGTGCCGCCGCCAGCAAACGCATAGACGTTCCCATCGGCGGCCTGCAGGCTGACCTGCGCAGCGTTAATGCGCCCTTTGTTGACCACGGTGCCCTGACTGCCCAACTGCACGAATACCTGTCTGCTGCTGCCCGAGTCCTGCAGCAGCACCTGCTCGCCCGTGGCCAGTTCCGCCGTGCCATTGGGTGCCGCCACGGTCCCGGCGTTGATGACGGCACGCCGCGCGATCAGGAACACATCGCCGCTGCTCGAACTGATCTTGCCGAGGTTGATCACGCTTGCGTTCGGGTCGCCCGACAACGTGAGGGAACCACCACCCTGCATGAACGCGTCGTTGCAGACATCGAGCGTTGACGCGACGAAACGGCCTCCCGTGCTGATCACGCCCGATGGCCCCACAACGATGCCTTGCGGATTGATCACATACAGGCTGCCCGTCGCACTGAGCCGGCCGAAGATGGCGGACGGCGAGCCGCCCGTCACGCGGTTCAGCGTCGCGCCCGAGCCGTTGTCGAACGTCACGCTGTTGTTCCTGCCGATCGAAAAACTGTTCCACTCGATCACGCCGCGCGTCGAACCCGGTTGCGTGATCACGAGGCCGTTGGCCTGGCTTGCTATCGCGCCGGCGCCGGCCACGTAGGTGCCGCCTTGTGGAAGTTTGCCTGCTGCGAGCGCCGCATGGGCAAAGGACAGTCCGGTGAGCGCGCCGCCGATGACGAGCCACCGGCGTCCGGCTGACTGCCGACGACGCAGTGCGCGTCGCGCGGGCCGAGGTAGTTCTGGACGTGACATACACCCCCCTTTCCGCGTGGGGTGCGGAATGGCTGCCGACGACCCGCAGAGCCGACCGGAAACGCAATAGTCGTAGCGTCTGAAGAATAGCCGCTGGCGTCGCCGACGCATGCCGATATCTCTGCGTTTTGCGCCTTCTTCGCCTTTTATTCTGTGCGCTTGTGGCCGCCTGGCGTGTACCGGCATCTGCGGATGCTTTTACGAAATCAACGCGAAACTGCGCCACGACGCGACTGGGTTCTGCCAGTCGCCTGTGACACCTGCTGTGGACAGCCTATGGCGACGGACGATACCGGCGCTCGTGTCCCAAAGGCCAGGGACCGTTTGCAATGCGGAGCCGACGTCTGAACGTCTGTCTAACGGGAGGGGCGAATGACGCTTGATGGCCGCGTGCTGCCCGATGCGTTTTGGCTCATGCCGACCCCTTGCAGACCTTCGGGTCTTCGTGCCCCCAACGTCCCGTTCTAAAAGTCCAGCCGCCATTCGTTGACGCCTGGCGCCTTTCAAAGTCTGCCGCTCTGCCGCGAGCGCCCGTGGATTATCGGCTTAGGGCGGCCTGGGCCCGTTGCAGCCACTCGCTGTTATGATCACGGGCGTGGCATGGCCAATGCTTGGCATCGTGCACGAAAAGTTCGCGCGCACGCTGGCGGTCGGCATCGTCGGGCTGCGCCGTTAGCCAATCGGCGTACAGGCGACGGGGTGCAGCGTCGCTTGCGCTGGTGAGCGCCGTCTCGACCGCGGCGCGCGTGCCTGGTGCGCAAATCGTGGCCAAAGCCGTGCATACAGCAAGGCAGGCTCGGGTTGCTGGCGGCCGAGGGGATGAACGGCGAACGGTTTTTCCAGCGTGTCTGCGTGGCCGAAGCATTGCCGTTGGCAAACTGCGCGCGCGCCAGCCCTTGGAGTACAGCCGGATTCGATGAGAACGGCCCATTGGCCGCCGATCGGTAATGCTCCAGGGCTTCGGCGGCATTTCCGGCATCGAGCAGCGCGGCACCCAGCCGCATGCGATGCGCGACGGTCGGCGCGCGATCGAATTCCGTGCGCGCCTCGCGCACCGCTCGGTTGGGATCGACAAGCTGCGAGATGGCCCTCGTTGCCGCCCTCGCACCACGCGACTGCCGCAGAGTGGGCAAGTAAATGACAAAGAAGTAGACCAAACTGCCAAGGCCAGGGAAAAGAAACATTTGGCGCGCGTCTGACGCCGACTGCTGGGACGTGGGCGGCGGTATCGCTCTTCGCGTTCGTTACAAGAGGCGGGCAATTTCGGGGGAGGCCACGCCGAACCGACGCCGCCTAGGTTCTGAGTCAAGTTGGCGCGATATATACCAAAGTCCAATTGCCTTCACTCCCGACGGCGTCGATACTGCTTGAAGGAAATTCCGCACGCTGCACGCAGACCTTGCGGAATCGCCGAATCGGTCAGTTCCCTTGTTCTTTCCGAGGGTCATCAATAGCGGGTGGCCTTTTTTGCCGTCCCCCGCATGAGTCTGGGAGTGTTACATGAAGCGCTTTGTGACTGCCACCTGTCTTCTGGGAGCCGTTATCGTGATGCCGGCATGGGCGCAAGCCCCGACAAAAATGAATCCGCTGAAAATGAAATGCGAGGACTTCGTGGCGGTAGATGAAGCTTACCGACCCGCTGTCGTCTACTACGTGGCGGGAGTGGACAAGCTCGGCGTAACGGAAACTGACACGATGGTGGAGGATACTGCGACACCAATCGGCGCGCTTGTTGCCGAGTGCCAGAAGTCGCCGAAGGCGTCGTTTCGTACGAAGGTCCGGCAGATGTACAAGAGCGGTCAACTCGCGCTCTTCGACCATCACTGAGCGGGCCGGTCGGGTCCATGTCAGTGCACGTGAGAGGACGAGGCGGCCGCGCGGACTGCGGATGCCACGCGGTTGCGTGGACGAGGTCGGCGCGCGAACGGCCGCTTGCTGGTGCAAAATGCTCACCCGAAAGTCTGCCTGGCGATACAGGCGACCGGCGCTTCCTGGGCGGTACTGACCGTTCTACAGGTGATTCTGCGGCGTATCTCGCCGTTGAAAACATTATCTGAGGGACGCAGCTACTACAGCGTCAAGGCGTGCGAGTCTTCAGTGCGACTTTTCCGCCTTTTTCCCCTCGTCTGCTGTACGTAATGCTGCGTTAGCTGTGACCAGCAGTTTCGCATCGTGGTCTTGGACTGCAGCGTCAACCGTGTCGAACGCTTTCTTCAGATCCTTTTGTGCCAGCTTTGTCGCGCTTCCATTTTCCAAAATGGTTTCGGCTTCCTTTCTCAGGCGGTTAACTAGTTTCGCGGCGCATCTGGTGTCGAGCGTCCCATTGACGACGAACTCACTGATGTAAATCGCCAGCGCGGCCAGCGTCGCAGCGGTCGACTCATTCGCGCCGCTCTTACCGCTCGTTTCGGACTTCTTGCTCATCAGGACTCTCCCGTTAGGACACACTTCCGCAATGCAGGACCGACGCTATGCTCACAGTCGGTGTCGCATGAAATGGTGACAGATTTCGAGCGAAAATAAGACGATTTTTTTTGGATGAAGAGGCGCTGTCATATCGCAACGTTCGGATATCGGTCGATTGTTGCCGCGCGGGACTATGGGCGCGGTACCGCGGGGTGAATTTTGGTTTGCTACAGAATTGCTACTGCTGGAGTGAGCGGCTATATCTGGCGGGCCTTGGGTTTGTCATTCCACCCTCTGAACTATCGCCCACGTGAAGGGGCAAAGCAACTTTGAAGGTCCCAGTTCGACCCGGAACGGTCACTCAAGCCCGCGAAACCGCTACGACCGTTTCGAAGACAGCCGCCGCCCTTCCTGGCTAGCCAAAACTTGCACATTTGGCGGTTATCGCGCAGCCACACACTTTTGTTCCTCTGTAACGTCAGTTGCGTTCGCTTGATGAGTGCCCACCACGGCAAGTTCGGCTACCAGTTCGCGGCCGACCGCGTGGCAGGCTCATTGAGAGTGCGAAGGTGCCCTACCCAAGGCGCAGCCAACGTTTGACTGTCCCTGCGGCACCGCGAACCAAGGGCTGCTTATGACGCCGGAGGAAGCTCCTCTTGACGGGAACGCGCCGCAGAGGCGAGTATCACGTCTACGACTGCATCACCGGGAACGGTACCGTGGTTCGCCTACGGAGGAGATGATGGCTGCAACTCGGAAGATCCAGATCAGAATCGTAGGCGCTCCCGAACTCATTAACCCGCTCGCGGAGGAGTTGCGCAAGCATCCAGATGACGTGACCGTCAATTCCGCGCAGAAGGTTGACGGTCCGCGCGGCTTCGAATTTGGATTGATCGAGGCCGCGGCTATCTCCGCCATCGTATCGTCGGGATTCGCAGTTGGAAACTTCTCCCTCACGTTGCTGAACTTCTTGCGCAATGCGCCGGATCAGAAGAAGAAAATTAGAGTGGTGACCTCAGAAGGTGAAGTCGAGATTCGTTGGCGCGCCGATCTGACCGAGGATCAGGTCAAGAAACTGATCGAATCGGTTGCCAAGCCAGACTAGCATGACGCTGCCATTCCTTCAGGCAGACTACGGCGCATTTGACACAAAGTTTCTCGGTGTCTGTCTGCGGTTCCATTCGGACGCGCCCGACTCATTTGAAAAGCTTTTAGCGCTTGTCACGGGCGAACCCTCGGCCCACGCGAATTTCGATCACGAAAGTCTCCACGATCTTGCAGTCGCGAGCGTGCTTGATCACGAGTTTCGGCATCTGCACGACTTTGTGCTGTCGACGCACGGGAACAAGATCTTCCGCCTACGCCTCGCGGCTTTCTTCAACGGCATGCAAAGTATCGGGGCAGGGTTTAGCGTGCTGCCTGTACCAACACCGCTTCTGCGCTGGTCTCGGTTGACGGAGGAGGAGCGGCGCTCACAAGAGCAACTATGGGCGCAACAAGTATTGCCGCTCGATCGCCTAGATGCGGCCGCGCTTGCGCAAGCCGCAAAAAACTATGCGCAGATCCGCAGGTGCATGGTCGCGGAGTCTGAGATCCAACCGGTTGACTTGTACGAGGCGTCGGCCGTGCTTGCGCAAGTCTTCGCGATCGACCGTATCGCCGGGAAGAAGAGCGCGTTAATGTTCCTTAAAGAGATCGTTAATGGTAGCGCCCCGTCGCGGTATGTACGGGTATTGCGCTCGCTCTTCACGCTCTGGCGCGAGCTCGGCCGCGATGCCGATGCCCATGAGTTTGCTGCTGTGGTTAGTTGGTCGCTGCTTGGGACCTTTGGCAAGCAACCTGATGATGACCCTCCGACGCAGCGCTTCTTTCGGCTGCTTGAGCACCTTACGCGCGAGCAAGCCTGCGACTTCGGCTGCGGGCTCAAGGATCTCTATGCCGGGTGGGATGCGGCTCTCGGTTACGTGTCGATTGAGGAAGCCATACGCGAGAATGGGGCGGCGAACGAGGAATTCGCCCGGTGGTTTGATAGTGTACCGCCAGACTCCGGCGACACGCTCTTTCGCGCAATCACAGAAACCTGTCGTGAAGGCATCCAGACTCTGATCGCGGCAAATAACGCAGTGGCCTCTGTATATCTTGCGAACCCGGATTCGTACGTGTATCCAGACGCGTACATCGACAGCGGCCGAAATCTTCTCGCGCCGGTTCGAGTTGACTTCCTCGACATGGGTTATCGCTCCGATGCGCTGCGAGGCTGCGGTTTTGAGGTCGACGTTGAGATCCTCGATAGTCAGAGTCGTGAGCAAGTCGCGTTGACAGCCACGTTGCATCCCAACGGACCCAATGCGATCGACGGGCGGGTCGCCAGCCGCGTTGCGATCCAACTCATGGTATCCGACTACCTGTTTTCTGATTTGAGTCGGGACGATTGGGACTTCCGGCTTGCTCGGCAGAAACTTCGCGAAATCGGCGTCGCAACGCTTGAGTTGTTGTGACGGGAAAAGGGAGC
This sequence comes from Paraburkholderia sp. CI3, assembly GCF_050436505.1. Taxonomy (NCBI): domain Bacteria; kingdom Pseudomonadati; phylum Pseudomonadota; class Betaproteobacteria; order Burkholderiales; family Burkholderiaceae; genus Paraburkholderia; species Paraburkholderia sp. CI3. The sequence continues at coordinate 147,342 of NZ_JBNDMI010000004.1, read as the reverse complement.
GAAGCGCTTACGACCTGACGAAGCGCGGTCCGAAACGCAATTCGCCCTTTGAAGGACCGTTTTGTGGTCTCGACAGGACACCGGAACTTCAAAGCAAGTCATGTATTGAATGACGCGTCATGGCCGACTACCGCCTATCCGCAGCCGGCCCTCTCCGCAACACCGCGACGGACCGCAAAATAGCCCCAGGCAGCTTCGCTTAACGGCGAGCGACGCAGGACTATGACTGCGGGACAGAAACCCACGTGATCGATCAACGGTTTTCCGGCGCCGCTGTCAGCCCCTCCAACAGCGCCTTATGAAACGCCTGCGGGTCCTGCATCTGCGGCGCGTGACCGAGCCCCGCGAACTCGACCAGCGTCGCATGGGGAATCGCCTTCGCGGCCGCGCGGCCCAATTCGGGGTAATGGCCGAGCTTCGCGCGCACCTCGGGCGGCGCTGCATCCTTGCCGATCGCGGTCGTGTCCTTCTGACCGATCAGCAGCAGCGTCGGCATGCTGAGCTGGCCGAGCTCATAAAAAACCGGCTGGGTGTAAATCATGTCGTAGAGCAGCGCGGAATTCCACGCGACGATCTGCTTGCCCGGCCCACGATACATGCCCGCGAGCATCTGCACCCACGGTTCGTAGTCCGCGCGCCATTGCCCCGCGTAATAGGTCGCCTGCTCGTAGCGGCGGATGCCGTCGGCGGTGGTCTTCAGCTCCCGCTGATACCACTGGTCGACCGACAGCGACGGCACGCCCTTCGCCTTCCAGTCCTCGAGTCCGATGGGGTTCACGAGCACCAGTTGCTGTGTTTCGCGCGGATACATCAGCGCATAGCGGACGGCGAGCATGCCGCCCGTCGAATGGCCAACCACCGTCACCTCGCTGACGCCGAGCGAATCGAGCAGCGCATGCGTATTGCGCGCGAGTTGCTGGAAGCTGTACTGGTAATGCTCGGGCTTGCTCGATTTGCAAAAGCCGATCTGGTCCGGTGCGATCACGCGATAGCCGGCATCGCTCAGCCGGCGAATCGTCGCGTCCCACGTCGCCGAGCAGAAATTCTTGCCGTGCAGCAACACCACGGTGCGGCCGTTCGCATGCGCGGGCTTCACGTCCATGTAGGCCATCTGCAAAGGCACGCCCTGCGAGGTGAATTCGAAGCGTTCGACCGGCGCCGGGTAGCTGAAGCCCTGCAGCTCCGGACCGTAGGCCGGGCCGGAATCGTCGAGCGAAGACGCGGCCGCGGCGCTCGCGACGGCCGGGCTCGCCTCGCTGACCGGCACGCCCGCCGGCGTGGCGGCCTCCGCGACGGACGCCGCGCACAACATGGCGCAGGCGCAGACACTCGACAGGGCAAGCAGGAATGGGCGGTGAAGATTCATCGGGATGCTCTGCAAAAAACGCAATAGGGATGCACGAGGCAGGAAGCGCACGATTCTACGATGCGCCGCCGAACTCCGCCGCCAGTCGCGCACTGCAGGCACGGCACACGGCCGCGGCGAGATGGCATGCATATTGCGCCTTCTGGGCTCAAGCATCGTCCGGACACCACCTCGTGGCCAATGTGTTGCGCCGCACCGAAAAGCGCGCCGTAACAGGCGATCGTTTGAGGATGGTCCGCCACGCGGCCCCCGCAATAAAGATTATTCGCTCGCGTCCAATCGGTGCTAGAACTGACTGACGGACCCGCGAAAACAGGCAGCGAAGAACGGCAATGCGGCACGACTGCCAGGCAGCCCGAATCATCAGCGCAGAGGAAGCGACCAGATCATCCCCGGGGGTATATCAATCAAGCAACCATCTTGCATGCGGTCGGAGCGAGTGCTGAAGGGCTCACGCCGATCGACAGGAGACAAATATGAATACTCCGGCACGGCTGAACGACTTACAGCGCACTACCCTCGCGATCGTCCTCGCCGGCGGACGCGGTACCCGGCTCGGACCGCTCACGAACAAGCGCGTGAAGCCGGCGGTGCACTTCGGCGGCAAATACCGGATCATCGACTTCGCGCTGTCCAATTGCCTGAATTCCGGCATCCGCCGCATCGCGGTGGTCACGCAGTACAAGGCGCATTCGCTGCTGCGGCATCTGCAGCGCGGCTGGAGCTTCCTGCGCGGCGAGATGGGCGAGTTCATCGACCTGTGGCCCGCGCAGCAGCGCGTCGAAGGCGCGCACTGGTATCGCGGCACCGCCGACGCGGTGTTCCAGAACCTCGACATCATCCGCTCGATCCGCCCGAAGTACGTAGTCGTGCTCGCGGGCGACCACATCTACAAGATGGACTACACGCGCATGATCGCCGATCACGCGGACAGCGGCGCCGACTGCACGGTCGGCTGCATCGAGGTGCCGCGCATGGAAGCGGTCGCGTTCGGCGTGATGGCCGTCGACGAAAATCGTCGCGTGACCGGCTTCGTCGAAAAACCGGCCGACCCGCCTGCGATACCCGGTCGCCCCGACACGGCGCTCGCGAGCATGGGCATCTACGTGTTCAGCGCCGACTACCTGTACACCCAGCTCGAAGAGAACATCGCCGCGATCGATACCGATCACGACTTCGGCAAGGACATCCTGCCGCGCGTCGTCACGCAGGGCGTGGCGATCGCGCATCCGTTCAGCATGTCGTGCGTGTCGTCGGACCCGAGCGTCGAGCCGTACTGGCGCGACGTCGGCACGATCGACGCATACTGGGCCGCGAACCTCGACCTCGCGTCGACGATACCGACGCTCGACCTGTACGACGAGTCATGGCCGATCTGGACATACCAGGAGCAGCTGCCGCCCGCGAAGTTCGTACGCGACATGAAGGGGCTGCAGGGCTCGGGAACCAATCTGATCGTCTGCGGCGGCTGCGTGATCTCGGGCTCGCAGATTTCGCGCTCGGTGCTGTCATCGAACGTGAAAGTGAGTTCGTTCTGTAATATCAATGAGGCAGTGTTATTGCCGCAGGTCACGGTCGGCGCGAGTTGCCGCCTGCAGAAGGTCGTGATCGACCGTGGCTGCACGATTCCGGAAGGCACGGTGATCGGCGAAGACCCGGCGCGCGACGCCGAGCGCTTCTATCGCACCGACGAAGGCGTCGTGCTGGTCACGCAGGAGGCGTTGCGCGAGCATCCGTAGTAGCGCGCCCGCCGCCTGCCCGCGCCGGCGGCCACGCGCCGCCGGCCAGGCGTCACCCGGCTTCGCCCGAACCACCGCTGACTATTTGCCGACCCCGAGCAACCCTGCCACCCCGACAGAGACCCGGCCTATGACGATTCGCGCCCTGCACGTCGCAAGCGAGCTGTATCCCCTCCTCAAAACGGGCGGTCTCGCCGACGTCGCGGGCGCGTTGCCGTCCGCGTTGATCGAGCGCGGCGCCGACGTGCGCGTGCTGCTGCCGGGCTTTCCGGCCGTGCTCGCCGGCCTGCGCGATCTGCAGCCGGTCGCGCAACTGGGCAGCCGCTTCGGCGCGCCGAACGTGACGCTCGAACGCGGCACGCTGCCCACCAACGGGCTCGCCGTCTACGTGATCCGCGCCGCGTCGCTGTACGATCGCCCCGGCAACCCGTATCTGAACGACGAACACGTGCCGTACGGCGACAACGCGCAGCGCTTCGCGCTGCTCGGCTGGGTCGCCGCGCAACTCGCGCAGCAAACGGACCCGACGTGGTCGCCGCAGATCGTCCACGCGCACGACTGGCACGCGGGGCTCGCGCCCGCCTACCTGAAGGCCGCCGAACGCGAGCACGGCCGCGCGCCCGCGCGCAGCGTGTTCACGATCCACAACCTCGCCTACCAGGGGATTTTTCCCGCGCATCAGTTCGGCCTGCTCGGCCTGCCGCACGATTTCTTCAACATGCACGGCGTCGAGTTTTATGGTCAGCTGTCGTTCCTGAAGGCGGGGCTCTACTACGCCGAGCGCATCACGACCGTCAGCCCGACCTATGCGCGCGAAATCCAGACGCTCGCGCACGGCGGCGGGCTCGATGCACTGTTGCGCCATCGTGCACACGATCTGAGCGGCATCCTGAACGGCGTCGACTACACGGTGTGGAATCCCGCCACCGATACGCTGCTCGCGACGCACTACAGCGCGTCGAGACTGGCGGGCAAGCTCGCCTGCAAGGAAGCGCTGCAAAAGCGCTTCGGCCTCGCGCAGAGAAGCGACGCGCTGCTGTTCGGCGTGGTGAGCCGGCTGACCGAGCAGAAAGGCCTCGATCTGCTGCTCGGCGCGGTGCCCGAGATCGTCAAGCGCGGCGGGCAACTGGTCGTGTTCGGCACCGGCGATCCGGCGCTCGAGAATGGCCTCAGGATGGTCGCGCAGGCGCATCCGGAATCGGTCGCGGTCGAGCTCGGCTTCGACGAAACCCTCGCGCACACGATCATCGCCGGCAGCGACGTGGTCGCGGTGCCGTCGCGCTTCGAGCCGTGCGGGCTCACCCAGCTCTATGCGCTCGCCTACGGGTCGCTGCCGCTCGTGCACTGCATCGGCGGTCTCGCGGATACGGTCGCCGACGCATCGCTCGAAAACCTCGCCGACGATTTCGCCACCGGCTTCGTGTTCGAACGCTTCGATCCGAAGGGACTCGCCTCGGCGATCCGGCGCGCGTTCGCGCTGTACGGACGCCGCACCGAATGGAAGGCCACGCAGCGGCGCGCGATGCGCCAGGACTTCGGCTGGGGCGCGTCGGCCGAGCGCTATCTGGCCTTGTATCGCGAGCTCGTCTGAAGCATCCGCCGCACGCTGAACTGTCAGGTTTCGTTAATCTTCACGCGCGTTTGATGGTTCGGCGCAACAGCACGGGGACGGATCAACTCGCGGCTGTCATACTCCTGTATCGTTTGCTGGCTTGCCGGCCATGCAGTTCGTGCACTTTTCCTGCACCATCTGTATCAGGCATGTCTGCCGCACGGCGCCCGGGCCATCGGCCCGCCCGCGCGAGCCTCCCCTTCGAGTGTTTTGCTGACCGCGCATGACCGGTTGCGCGAGCCTTACCATGACGAAAAACGTTCTGAGCATCCAGTCCCATGTCGTGTTCGGTCACGCCGGCAACAGCGCGGCCGTGTTTCCGATGTGCCGGCTCGGCGTCAACGTGTGGCCGCTCAACACCGTGCAGCTCTCGAATCACACGCAATACGGGCATTGGAGCGGCAGCGCGATCGACGCATCGCAGATGGAAGATCTCGTCGACAGCATCGGCGCGATCGGCATGCTGCCGCGCTGCGACGCAGTGCTCTCCGGCTATCTCGGCACGAAGGAACAGGCGCAGGCGGTGATTGACATCGTCAAGGCCGTGAAGGCGGCCAATCCCCGCGCCTGGTACTTTTGCGATCCGGTGATGGGCGCCACGGGCGGCTACAAGGTCGAGCCCGGCATCCAGGAATTCCTCGTGAAAGAAATGCCGCAAGTCGCCGACGGGATCGCGCCGAATCACATCGAATTGCAGCGCCTCGTCGGTCGCGAGATCGAGACGTTCGAGGAAGCCGTCACCGCGTGCCGCGAGTTGCTCGCGCGAGGGCCGAAGCTCGTGCTCGTCAAGCATCTGCTCGATCGCAACAGCCCCGCCGACCGCTTCAACATGCTCGTCGTCACCGAACGCGAAGCTTGGATGGGACAGCGTCCGCTCTATCCGTTCGCGCGCCAGCCGGTCGGCGTCGGCGATCTGACGAGCGCGGTCTTCGTCGCGCGCACGCTGCTCGGCGATTCGATCCGCTCGGCCTTCGAGCACACGCTCGCCGCGGTCAACGCGGTCGTCAAGGCGACCTGGCAGGCCGGACGCTATGAACTCGAACTGGTGGCGATGCAAAACGAAATCGCCCAGCCGCGCGAGTGGTTCGATGCGTGGGTCGCGGAAACGGCTTAGATAACTTAGGCACGTCGCTCGTTGCCGAGCGCCCTCGCCAACACCCTGCTGGCGGCCGTCCTATAATGCGTGCCGCGTGGACCAGGGCTTGCGCCCTCGCGCCACGGCATTTTCAGCATCCGGCATTCAGCAGACGAGGCATTCGATGGACGGTTATATCCGCAGCGAGCGGGAAGAATTTTTTGAGCAGTTGTGCATCAGCGTCGACGCGGACGAAGCGCACGAACAGGAAGCGATCGAGTTCTTCGAGAACCAGTTCGACCAGCCCGACTTCGATCCCGCGCAATGGCTCGATATCGCGCTCTACTACTCGGCCGCCGTCGCGCGCGGCATCGTCGAGATGGTGACGGCCGACGACAAGGCACGCAGCAACATCGCCGAAATCATCGCCGACAATCTCGACATCTCGTACGGCGAGGACGAGTGCCAGCAGTTCGCCGAGACGATCGAATTCGCGCTGAACAACGGCGTGCCGGTCGATCTCGACGTGGTGCTCGACGGCTGCCAGCGCGCGATCGACGACCTCGACACGTGGGCCGACGAAGACACGAAAGCGCCGCTTTTGCGTCTGCGTGAAGAGCTGCTGCGCCAGCAAGGCGAGCGCTAGGCGAAAGGCCCGAATCTCCTCCGACAACGCAACACCGCAACACCGGCCGGCGCGCTCGCGCCGGCTTTTTAAGCATATGCCGTAATCCGCAGCTCAGGCGGACCTTCGCACGGCAAGCCAGCTTGCATGCCTCACGCACGCTCCATGTGCACCACATGCACCTGTTGCGGCCTATGCCGAAATGCTCATCCAAAACGCCACGAATTGCCAAGACGACGGCAATTTGGCTTTCTATATTCGCCCCAGATTGACGTCGCGAACACGCTGCGAGGCTCAACGCCAGTGCGCGTATTCCAGCATTGTGAGCGGCGAGCGATCCTTCGTAGTCTTGCGATGCGCGAGGGCTTGCCTCGGCCTCACGTGTCGTACCGCTTTGCTGTCGTACCGCTTTCATAACAACCGTCGATGCAAGGAGAGACCATGAGTCTTCGCAACACGCTGAAACCGCTGGCCATGCTCGTGGGTGCGATGTTTGCCGTCGCGCCTGTTGCCAGTTTCGCCGACGACCTGCCGGTCAAGATCGGTTTTGCCGCGCCGCTGACGGGCGCCAATGCCGGCTACGGCAAGGATCTGGAAAACGGTGTGCGGCTCGCGATCGACGAAGCCAACGCGCAGAAGATCAAGATCGGCGACAAGGTCGCGCATTTCGAGATCGTCTCGCAGGACGACCAGGCCGACCCGCGCGTCGGCGTGCAGGCCGCGCAGAAGCTGGTCGACTCGGGCGTCTCGGTGGTCGTCGGCCACTTCAACTCGGGCACGACGATCCCGGCCTCGCAGGTCTACGAGCAGGCTGGCATTCCGGTGCTCGATCCCGCCGCGACGAATCCGATCATCACGGGCCGCGGCTTCGCGAACACCTTCATGGTGATTTCGACCGACGCGCAGAACGCCGGCAATGCGGGCGCCTATGCCGTCGACGTGACGAAGGCCAGGCGCATCGCGATCATCGACGATCGCACCGCGTTCGGCCAGGGCGAAGCCGACGAGTTCGAGAAGGCCGTGAAGGCGCACGGCGGCAACATCGTCGCGCGCGACTACACCGACAACCACGCGGTCGACTTCAGCACGCAGATCACCAAGTTCAAGGGCGCCAATGCGGACCTCGTGTTCTTCGCCGGCCTCGACAGCCAGGCGGCGGGCTTCGCGCGGCGCATGAAGCAGCTCGGCCTGAACGCACAGCTGGTCGGCGGCGGCGGCGTGATGGACGAGGACTTCATCAAGCTCGCGGGCGATGCGTCCGACGGCGCGATGGCCTGGGAATACGGCCGCCCGCTCGCGCAACTGCCGGGTGGCAAGGACTTCAACGCGAAGTTCAAGAAGCGCTTCGGCGCGGACGTGCTGTCCTATGCGCCGTTCGGCTACGACGGCGCGTGGGTCGCGATCAAGGCGATGCAGCAGGCCAAATCCGACTCGCCGAACGTGTACCGTCCGGCGCTCAAGTCGATCGACTATGACGGCGTGACCGGCAAGATCTCGTTCGACAGCACCGGCGCGTTGAAGAGCGGCGCGTCGACGCTGTATCAGGTGAAGAACGGCGCGTGGGTGCCGGTCGTGACGAAGAGCGGCACCTAAGCTCCACGTCCAGTAGATCGTCGCGGCCCTGCCCGGCGCGTGGCCGGCGCGGGGCGCGCTACTGCCACGCGCTCGCCGCCCGGACGACCACCTCGGCATCGAGATCGCGCTCGATGCGCACGAGGTCGTCGCGAATCGCCGCGAATTCGTTTGGCGTACACATCTGATGGCCGAACGCGGCGCGCAGATGCCGGTTGACCTGCAACGTGCGCGTCGCCGGATCGAAGACGTAGTGCGACGCAAACGTGAGCAACGGGTCCTCGACCGTGCTGTCGGTCGGCAGGTCGGTCACGCGCACGAAGCGCGGCAAGCTCATTTCCAGCGTTTCATCGAACTCCCCGCCGATGCACGCCCACGGCTGCGTTCTGACGGGCTCCGCGAGCCACGCCTCGACCTGCGAGCCCATGCCGCCGGCGAGGCTCGTGAGCGCCCGCACGGCGGTCGTGCCGTCCGGCCAGATCAGATGCGGCACGCTGCCCTGCATCGTCGTCGCGAACGGACCGCCGGTCACGGCGACGTCGTCGGTCTGCAATTGCGCGGAGCCGTGCAAGCCCGTTTGCAGCAGACGCCTGGCGGCAAGCTGCTGCGCGCCCTGGCGCGTCGCGCGGCGGAACGTGTTGCGTTCGAGCTCCGCGGTATAGCCCCGATCCTCGACGCGGTACGCATAATGTGCGGTGCCGTTTTCGTCGATGTCGATCTGCACGCGCGCCTTGCGTTCGCGCCGTTGAGTGGCCGGCGTGCGCGCGAGCACGCCGTCGTCGACGAGCAGCACCGGCCGGTCCATGACGCCGCCAGGCAGATAGCCGAACGCGGTGCCGCCCGCCGTCGTGTCCGCGAATTGCGCCAGCCCGGGAATCCAGATGATCGCGTGATTGATCGCGCTCGCGCCGTAGCCGGGGACCTCGGGCAACGTGTAGTACGGACCGAGATTGAGCAGCACCGGCTCGCTGCGAATGCCGACGGCCGCGAGCAGCGCGCCGTATAGCGCGACGTGGTCCTTGCAGTCGCCATAGCGGTTGCGCAGGATGTCGGCCGCCTTGTGCGGAATCGCCGCCGTCTCGCCGAGAAAAAGCGCGACGTAGCGGATGTTCAGACGCATCCAGTCGTACAGCGCGCGGGCTTTGTCGCGAGGATCGGTAAGGCCGGCCGTCAGTTGCTGTGCGAGACCGATGATCGCGGGATCGTCGCGGGTCGCGTCGTTCTCGGCGGGACCGCGATAGCGCGCGGCGAAGCTCGCGAAGTCCGGCACCGTCGACACCATCAGCCGGTCGCCCCAGTTCGCGTAGCCGACCGCGCCCGCTTCGAGCCGCGCATAGGGGCCGTGCCGGTAGTCGAACTCGTAGCGCGTGCGGCCGTTCGCGGTGACGGGCGGCATCGCGACGTAGCCGCGCGCATCCGCATAGAGCGGCACGTCGACGGGAAGATCGAAGATCAGACGCTGCTCGTCGACGGGCTCGAGCGACGGCTCGACCAGATAGGCGAAGGTGCCCGCTTGCAGCGGCTTCGCGCGGGTCTTGCGAAATTCCAGGTGCACGCGCGAGCCGATCGTGACGCCGGGGAAGATCACGGTGCGCAACACACCGTCCTCGAAGCTCGGCGCGCCGGACGAGCGCGGCTCCTGCACGTCGCGGATCGCCTCGGGACCGACCGCATGCGCGGTGCCGTCGGGGTCGATCGTTTCGGCGGCCAGCAGTTGCACCTGCTCGATGTCCTTGTTGAACCACACGTAGCGTTGCGCGATCTCGTCGACGCCGCTGGCCGTGTCCGCGCGCATCAGCGTGTCGTCGTGTTCCTCGATGGAACCGTCCTTCTGGATCACGAACAAATGGACGTCGCGCTCGATCGTCGCAGGGGCACGTTCGTTGGTGGAGGTGGCGATTTCGCCGGCTGCCGCGCAAAGGGGCAAGGCGATGCCGCTCGCGGCGGATAGCGCGGCAAGCAACGCCGCGGCGCGCACGCCGCGCACGCGGCACGCGAGCCCGATCATCGCGATCGACGTGTGCGCCAACGTGACGACGACGTTCCCCAAGATCCACCTCGGACAGGTTCGTGTCGTCGTTGTAGCACATCACCGACCCGTGCGTTTCGGGCCGGGGTCGGCGTTGCCGAATCGCGCTCGAGCGGCATTGAAGTCACCGGCGCACCCGCGACGCAGCGGCCGGCGTCGATCGTCTTCACTCGCCGTCGTCGAGCTGGCTCAGCAGCGCCTGCAGTTTTTCCACGTGCCGCAGCAGCATGTGCCGGTGCTTGTCGATCTGTTCAAGCCGGCCCTCCAGGTCGGCTTGAATGCGGTCGTCGAGTTCGGCCGCGGCCATCACGTCCTCGACCTTCGTGCGCATCGATGCGAGCTCCACCGGCGCGTGCAGCAGATGCCGCTCGAAGCGCCGCACTTCCTGCGTCGCGAGATCGCGCACCTTGCGAAAATGCGCATGACGGCGGTGCGCTTCGACATCGAGCGTTTCTTCCTCGAGGCGTCGCGCGGGCGGCGGCTGCCCAAAAATCGGCTCGGGCCGCAACACCGTCTTCTTGCGCACCGGATGCGCGGTGCCCCGAAAGCGCGCGAGCGGCTGCTCGTTGTCGATCGCCTCGCGCGCATTCGCCGGAATCTCGTGACCGGTGTGCGGCACGTTCATCCAGCCGCCCGGCAAACCGGTGACGGCCTCGACGCCGCGCACGAATTCCTCGCTGAATTCGCGTTGCCCGGACAGCATCAGCTTCAGGTAGCTCGCGGAAAACGTCATCATGCGCGCGAGCCGGCTCGCGGCGCCGACCTCGCTGGTCAGCAACACCAGGTTCGCGCGCCAGACTGGCAGCAGCAATTCGTCGGAATCTTCCATCGCTGGGTCTTCCATCTTTTCGCCTGATGAATCGATGACCGCGTCGCGCATGTCATCGTTTTGAAAGGGTCGTCGTCTCGCGGTGTCGCGTTCAATGCCGCTATGCCGCTTTGCGTGCGGTGGGGCCCAGATGTCGAAGGTACACATTTGACACGGTACGCACCGGCCAATTCAGCGCAAAGCGCGTTAAAACAGGGCTTACGACACATCGCGTGTTGCATTGACACACGTATTCGCGCGCCGGTCCTATCCGCGGCCGCTTGATGTGGCATGCTTACACGCCGATGCGGCACGCGTCGTGCCGCATGGCTTGCTCCACAACACTGACTTAAGGGTTTTGTAATGAAGAAAATCGTTCTCGCCATCGCCGCAGCCGTTGCCACCCTGAGCGCGATCGCCCCCGCTCAGGCCGATGAGCATCACCACGAGTGCCATAAGGTGCGCGTGCATCATCATTGGGAAAAGCGCTGCCACTAATGGCGGTGAAACCGTGTCCGATGGACGCGGTGCACATCAAAAAGCCCCGTTTTCGCGGGGCTTTTTTTCATGGCGCGCCGCGTCTTGAAACAGCCGGCGCACGATACGCCGTGCGCGCTCGACGCTCAAACCATTCCATATGAACGCGCCGGCACGCAATCACGGACACATGCTGTTACACCTTCGCGATACGCTGACCGATGCAGGCCGACGCGGACCGCGATGCCGCGCGTTCCTGCAGCAATCGTGATCCGCGTGGTGAGAAAGGAATACAAGCTTCAGGCGGATTTCACGCGAGCGAGCGCCGTCGTTACCAGCGCTTCGAGCAGCGGCGCGACCTTCGCGGCGAGGTCTTCATCGTATGCATAAGGCAGGCGCTCTTCCATGTACGTGATCTGCGACAGCTCGAGTTGCACCGCATGCACGCCCTGCTCGGGCTGCCCGTATTGCCGCGTGATATAGCCGCCCTTGAAACGGCCATTCGCGATTGCCGTATAGCCGCCGTGACGCCCGACCAGCGCGGCCAGTTCGTCAGCCAGGCCCGGCGCGGCGCTCGCACCGTTCGACGTGCCGAAGTTGAAATCCGGCAGACGTCCGTCGAAAAAACGCGCCACGCGCGAGCGGATCGAATGCGCTTCCCACAGCAGCACCTTGCCGTGCTTCGCCTTCAGCGCCGCGAGCTCGCCGGTCAGCGCGTCGTGATACGGCTTCCAGTAAGCGTCGCGACGGCGCGCGATTTCGGCGTCGTCGGGCAGATGGCCGTCGCGATAGAGCGGCTCCCTGTCGAACGTATCGACCGGCAGCAGACCCGTAGTGTCCTGCCCCGGGTACAGGTTCGCGCCGTCGGGCGGACGGTTCAGGTCGACCACGTAGCGCGCGTAGGTCGGCGTCAGGATCGACGCGCCGAGGCGCTTCGCGAATGCGTACAGGCGATCGAGATGCCAGTCGCAATCGTCGGTGCGTTGCGCGACCGGTGTCATCGTCACGGCGATGTCGGCGGGGATTTGCGTGCCCAGATGCGGGATCGAGATCAGCAGCGGCAGGCTTCCCTGATGCAGCGAGAAAACCGGCGTGAGGTTCGAAGCAGTCATGTCAGTCCGGAATCAGTGGGATCGGAGAATCAGTTCGGCGGGTCATGGCCGTTATTTGAGCAGTTCCGCGAGCGCCGCGCGATAGCGCGCATAGGCACCCTCTTCGTCGCGATGCCGGCGATCGTCGACGACCTTGACGCCGCCCGCGTAGACGTCGCGGATCGGCGTATCGCCGTGCTCGCAGAATACGACGCCTGACAGCCACGCCTCGCGCTCATGCCCGGCGATGCTCGTATGGTCGGCGTCGAGCACGAGCCAGTCCGCGCGATGGCCCGGCTGCAACGCGCCGACCGCGCGGCCGGTCGCACGCGCGCCGCCGCCGAGCGCGGCCGCGTACAGACGATCCGCGACATGCGGAGCTTGCGCCGACGCCAGCACGTTGCGCTGCCGGCGCGTCAGACGCTGGCCGTATTCGAGCAGACGCAACTCGGCGCGCCAATCGACGCCGACATGGCTATCCGAGCCGACGCCGATGCGGCCGTGCGCGTCGAGATAGTCTTGCGCGGGAAAAATGCCGTCGCCGAGATTGGCCTCGGTGGTCAGACACAAACCCGCGACCGCGCCGCTCTTCGCGAGCGCGAGCGTTTCGTTCGCATCGACGTGGGTCGCGTGCACGAGACACCAGCGGCTGTCCACATCGAAACGATCGAGCAGCCATTGCACCGGCCGCGTGCCTTCGGTTTCGAGGCACGCGTCGACCTCGGCGGTCTGTTCGGCGATATGGATGTGGACAGGCACGGTTGCGTCGATGCCGCCGAGCAACGTGCGCAGCGACGCCTCCGATACCGCGCGCAGCGAATGCGGCGCCACGCCGTAACGCAGCGCCGCATGTTCGGGGCGCGCGGCACGTAGCGTGCAGAGCAGATCGAGCAGGCTCTCAGGCGTATTGATGAAGCGCCGCTGATCGTCGCGCGGCGCGCGCGCGCCGAAGCCGCTGTACTGATACAGCACCGGCAGCATCGTGATGCCGATACCGCTCGCCGATGCCGCGTCCACCACGCGTTGCGCAAGCTCGGCCTGATTCGCGTAGCGCTGGCCGTCCTGCGCGTGGTGCACGTAGTGGAACTCGCACACCGACGTATAGCCCGCCTTCAGCATCTCGATGTAGAGCCACTGCGCGACGCTCGCGAGGCCTTCCGGCGTGATGCGCGCGGCAAAGCGATACATCAGGTCGCGCCACGACCAGAAGTTATCCGTCGCATTGGCGCGATATTCGGTGAGCCCCGCCATCGCGCGCTGAAACGCGTGCGAGTGAAGATTCGGCATGCCTGGCATCAGCGGGCCCGCCGCCTTCGGCACACCCGCCGGCGCCTCGGGTTGATTCGTCGTGACCGCGCTCAGCGTGCCGTGAGCGTCCCATTCGAGCAGCACGTTGCGGCGCCAGCCCTCAGGCAGATACGCGTCAGCGGCGAACAGCGATTGATTGGATTGCGTCATCTCTCAGGTTCTAGTTCAGGTCACACGCGACTCGTGCCGCGTATAAACGGTTTCGCCCGCGCGCACGACGCGCGCGCAGAGCGGCCGGCCAATCCAGTAAGCGAGCTCCGCCAGCGAATCGACCGACCACACCGCGAAGTCGGCCGCGCGACCGACCTGCAGCGCACCGTGCCGATCGCTCTTGCCGAGCGCGCGCGCAGCGTGCGTGGTGACGCCTTGCAGCACCTCGGGCACGGTCATGCGAAACAGCGTGCTCGCCATGTTCATCATCAGCAGTAACGAAGTCGCCGGTGAGGTGCCCGGGTTGCTGTCGGTCGAGATCGCGATCGGCACCTCGTAGCGCCGCAGCAGTTCGAGCGGCGGCAACTGGGTCTCGCGGATGAAGTAGTACGCGCCCGGCAGCAGCACCGCGACGGTGCCCGCTTCCTTCATCGCGGCGACGCCGGCTTCGTCGAGAAACTCCAGGTGATCCGCCGATAGCGCGCGATGCCGTGCCGCGAGCGCGGTGCCGCCGCCGTTCGACAACTGCTCGGCGTGCATCTTGACCGGCAGCTCGTAGCGCGCGGCCGCGTTGAACACGCGCTCGCTCTGTTCCAGCGAAAAACCGATGCGCTCGCAGAACACGTCGACCGCATCGACGAGGCCTTCGTCCGCGAGCGCGGGCAGCATCGTGTTGCAGACTTCGTCGATATACGCGTCCGCTCGGCCCGCGAATTCGGGCGGCAACGCGTGCGCGCCGAGAAACGTCGTATGGACCGTGACCGGATAGCGCTCGCCGAGTTGCCGCGCGACGCGCAGCATCTTGCGCTCGCTCGCGAGATCGAGGCCGTAGCCCGATTTGATTTCGATCGCCGTCACGCCTTCGGCGAGCAGCGGTTCGAGCCGCGCGGCCGCTTGCGTGAACAGCGACGCTTCGTCCGCGGCGCGCGTCGCGCGCACCGTCGACACGATGCCGCCGCCCTGTCGCGCGATTGCTTCGTAGCTGACGCCCGCGAGCCGCTGCGCGAATTCGTCGGCGCGCTGGCCGCCGTACACGAGGTGCGTATGGCAATCGATCAGGCCCGGCGTCACCCATGCGCCGCGCAGATCTTCGCGCGGCCATGCGGCATAGGGCGTGGGTAAATCGGCGAAAGCGCCGAGCCACGCGATACGGCCGCCGTCGACCGCAATCGCGGCATCGGCGAGCGTGTGGCGAGGATCGCCCTGCGGGCACAAATTCAGGTGATGCCAGACGGTTTGCTTCATCGCGTGCTCTTTGCCGCTCGTTGCGTGTCTGTGGATGGGTTGTCCGTGATGGAGCGCATGTGAGGCCCTATCACGGTTGATTCGTCATCGCGTGTAGCGGATCGTGATCGCGAGCACCGCGCCGTCGCCCGTCAGCGTGCAAGTGAGCGCGTTCGGCCCATCGACGCGTAGCGTGTCGCCGGTGTCGAGCCGCACGGCTTGCGCGTGGTCCGCCGCCAGTCCGAGCGTGACCGCGCCGCCCGCGCAAAACAGCAGCGCCACGTCGCCGTCGAGCACGCGCGGCGCATCCTGCTGCGTGCCAGTGCGCCACACGTCCAACTCGCCCTGCGCCACGTCGCGCCGCACCATCAGGTTGAAGTCGCGCGTCGCGCCGTCGACGAGCCGCGCGTCGATGCGCGTCGCGCCATCGAAGCGCGCGATGTCGAGCGGCTGCCGCAACACATGCGTCGAGGCAACGCCCGCCTCGCCCAGCTCATCGAGCAGCATGCCCGCGCCAGACAGCAACACCAGCGTCCGGTCGACGCCGTCGAAGCGCGAGAACGGTCCCGCCTGCGCAACCTCGGCGACGCTCACGCGCCACACGAAGTCGGCGCTCGCCGCGCGCTGCCCGCCGCCTGGCGACGGAAACGCCGCGACCTCACGCGTGAGCCCGCCGCCGTTTTTCCACGGCGCCGCCACGAGGTCGGCGCCGCGAATCAGCGTGACGCCTGCCATGCCGCCCGCGTGGTTGGCCATGGTCACGATCAGCGGCCCAGCATCGGCAGATTGAGACCGGCCTCGCGCGCCGTCTGCTGCGCGAGTTCATAGCCCGCGTCCGCGTGACGCATCACGCCGGTGGCCGGATCGTTCAACAGCACGCGGCCGAGGCGCTGGTGCGCGGCTTGCGTGCCGTCCGCGACGATCACGACGCCCGCATGCTGCGAGAAGCCCATTCCGACGCCGCCGCCGTGATGCAACGACACCCACGACGCACCGCCCGCCGTGTTCAGCAGCGCGTTCAGCAACGGCCAGTCGCTGACCGCGTCCGAGCCGTCCTTCATCGATTCGGTTTCGCGGTTCGGGCTCGCGACCGAACCGGTATCGAGGTGATCGCGGCCGATCACGATCGGCGCCTTCAGCTCGCCGTTCCTGACCATTTCGTTGAACGCCTGGCCGAGACGATAGCGATCCTTCACGCCGACCCAGCAGATCCGCGCCGGCAGACCCTGGAACGCGATGCGCTCGCGCGCCATGTCGAGCCAGTTGTGCAGATGCGGATCGTCGGGGATCAGTTCCTTCACCTTCGCATCGGTCTTGTAGATGTCCTCGGGATCGCCCGACAGCGCGACCCAGCGGAACGGGCCCTTGCCTTCGCAGAACAGCGGCCGGATATACGCCGGCACGAAGCCCGGGAAATCGAACGCGTTTTCCACGCCCATTTCGAGCGCCATCTGGCGAATGTTGTTGCCGTAGTCGAGCGTTGCCGCGCCGCGTTCCTGCAGCGTCAGCATCGCCTGCACCTGCGTGGCCATCGACTGCCTGGCCGGCGTGACGATGCTTTCCGGCGCGGTCTTCATGCGCTCGCGCCAGTCTCCGACCGTCCAGCCCTGTGGCAGGTAGCCGTGAATCGGATCGTGCGCGCTCGTCTGGTCGGTCACGCAGTCCGGCGTGATGCCGCGCGCGACGCACTCGGCGAACACGTCGGCGGCATTGCCGAGCAGGCCAACCGAGATCGGCTTGCCGGCGCGCTTCGCTTCGTCGAGCATCGCGAGCGCCTCGTCGAGCGTCTTCGCCTTCTTGTCGACGTAGCGCGTCTTCAGACGGAAGTCGATGCGCGTCTCGTCGCATTCGACCGCGATCATCGAGAAGCCCGCCATCGTCGCCGCGAGCGGCTGCGCGCCGCCCATGCCGCCGAGACCGCCGGTCAGAATCCAGCGGCCCGTCGGGTCACCGTTGAAGTGCTGGTTCGCGACCGCGAAGAAGGTCTCGTAGGTGCCCTGGACGATGCCCTGGCTGCCGATGTAGATCCAGCTGCCCGCGGTCATCTGGCCGTACATCATCAGGCCCTTGCGGTCGAGTTCGTGAAAGTGTTCCCACGTCGCCCAGTGCGGCACGAGGTTCGAGTTCGCGAGCAGCACGCGCGGCGCGTCCGCATGGGTGCGGAACACGCCGACCGGCTTGCCCGACTGAATCAGCAGCGTTTCGTCTTCGTTCAGGTCCTTCAGCGACGCGAGGATCTGATCGAAGCAATCCCAGTTGCGCGCGGCGCGGCCAATGCCGCCGTACACGACGAGCGCATGCGGGTGCTCGGCGACTTCGGGGTCCAGATTATTCTGGATCATCCGGTACGCGGCTTCCGCGATCCAGGTCTTGCAGGTCTTTTCCGCGCCGTGCGGTGCGCGGATCGTGCGAGTCGGATCGAGACGCGGATCGGCGTGTTGCGGATTGTTCATGGTGTCCCCAATAATGCGTGAAGAGGTTCGATAAAGATTCGGCGAAGACGAAAAAGCGAATTCAGAAATGCCCAGTGAAGCGGTAACGGGTGCCCGGATGCCACAGATTCGCGATCGAGGCGACCTCGCCTTGCGACCACGTGCGCCGGTGCAGCACGAGACACGGCTCGCGTTCACTCATGTTCAACAGCTCGCGCGTGATCTCGTCGGCGGCGAGCGCCTCGATGCGGTACTCGACGCGCTGCAGCGGCGCGACGCGCACGAGGTACTGGTTGGGCGTGGTGTTCGTGAAGTCCTGCAGCGCGTATTCGGGTGCGACGGCCGGATTGACCCAGCGTTCCTCGAGCTGCACCGGCTCCTCGTTTTCGAAATGCAGCAGGCGCGAATGAAACACGGGGCTGCCCGCGCTCACCTGCATCTCTTCGGCGAGCGCCGCATCGGCGATGCTGGCGCCGATGTTCAGCACCCTCGCCTGATAGCGATGACCGCGCGCAACGATTTCATCGGAGATGCTGCGGATCGCCACCAGGGTCGACTCGTACTTGGGACGGGCGACGAAAGTGCCCGAGCCTTGTACACGTGTCAGCACCTGCTCCGAGGTCAACTCGCGCAACGCGCGGTTGACCGTCATGCGTGCGACGCTGAATTCGCGCGCAAGCTCGTTTTCGGAGGGCACCTGGTCGCCTTCGGCCCACTCGCCCGCATGAATGCGCGCGAGGATGAAGTCCTTGATGCCCTGATAAGCGGGTGCGTTCATCGGTGTGATCCGCGCTCTCGACGACTCATTGTTCCGACGCGAACGAGAACGGGCTCAGCTTCGCGACCGCGCCGGCCTGCACGAGCTTCGTGACCGCCGCGATGTCCGGCGCGAAGTAGTGATCGAGCTCGTAATGCGCGACGTCCTTGCGCACGAGGTCCATCACCTTCTGCAGGCTCGGGCTGGTTTTGTGCGGCGCGCGCAGATCGACACCCTGGGCGGCGGCGAGCAGTTCGATCGACAGGATGTTCGCGGTGTTGTCGGCGATATCGCCGAGCTTGCGCGCGGCGAACGTCGCCATCGACACGTGGTCTTCCTGGTTCGCGGACGTAGGCAGCGAATCGACCGAAGCCGGATGCGCGAGCGTCTTGTTTTCCGACGCGAGCGCGGCGGCCGTCACGTGCGCAATCATGAAGCCGGAGTTCACGCCGCCATCCTTGACGAGGAACGGCGGCAGGCCCGACAGCGTCGCGTCGATCAGCAGCGCGATGCGGCGTTCGGCGAGCGCGCCGATTTCCGCCACGGCGAGCGCCAGGTTGTCGGCCGCGAACGCGACCGGCTCGGCGTGGAAGTTGCCGCCCGACAGCACTTCGCCGGTGTCCGGGAAAATCAGCGGATTGTCGGAGACCGCGTTCGCTTCCTTCAGCAGCGTTTCGGCGGCCTGACGCATCTGGTCCAGACACGCGCCCATCACCTGCGGCTGGCAGCGCAGGCTGTACGGGTCCTGCACCTTGTCGCAATCGGCGTGCGACACGTTGATCGCCGAGCCTTGCAGCAGCGAGCGATAAGCCGCGGCCGCGTCGATCTGGCCTCGATGGCCGCGCAGTTCGTGGATGCGCGCGTCGAACGGCTTGACCGAACCCATCGCCGCATCCACCGATAGCGCGCCGGCGACGAGCGCCGTGCGGTACAGGTCTTCGATCGCGAACATGTTGTACAGCGCGAGCGCGGTCGAAGCCTGGGTGCCGTTCAGCAGCGCAAGACCCTCCTTCGCCTGCAGCGTCAGCGGCTTCAGACCGACGAGCGCGAGGCCTTCGGTGGCCGGCATGCGCTCGCCCTTCGCGAACACTTCGCCGACGCCGAGCAGGGTCGCCGACATATGCGCGAGCGGCGCGAGGTCGCCCGACGCGCCGACCGAGCCCTTGACCGGGATCACCGGCAGTACGTCGGCGTTGAACAGCGCGATCAGCGCCTCCATCACTTCGCGGCGGATGCCCGAGTGGCCGCGGCCGAGGCTCGACAGCTTCAGCGCGATCAACAGACGCACGACCGGTCGCGACATCGGCTCGCCGACGCCGACCGCGTGCGACAGCACCAGATTGCGTTGCAGCAGTTCGAGCTGATCGCGCGGAATGTGCGTGCTGGCGAGGCGGCCGAAGCCGGTATTGATGCCATAAGCCGGCTCGCCCCTGGCGGTGATGTCGGCGACGGCCTGCGCGCACGCGTCGATGGCGGCATGGCTCGCGGGATCGAGTTGCAGGGTGAAGTGCTCTCGCGCGATCTGGCGCAGTTGCGGGAGGGTCAGGTAGCCGGGCTTCAGAATCATGGTTGTCGTCCTGTCTATACAAGTTCAAATAAGTCTAGCCGGCGGGCCTTGTATATACAACTTGTTTTTCGAGATTTCGTGCCTGGGGATTTCCATTATTTGGCACATGGCTCGGCGGCAGCGCGGCGGGTTTGGCGGCAGGTCGTAGGCGGCGGGTCCTGGACGCATGGGTCGGCGTGGCCGCCGTGATTTAGCCCACAGTTGTATATACACCTTCGCGACGCGGGTCGCCATCTGGCCAAAATTGGCGCGCTCTCGCTGGCGGGAAGCCGGACACGCCGGCTCCGCCGATATCTGGGTTATAGGACAGAAGGCTCTGCGACGCGGATCAGAGCTTGACCCGCGCCGCGATGAAATCCAGAAAGCACTGCACGCGCCCCGCGAGCGATGCGCTCTGGTAGTACACCGCATGCACCGGCTGCCGTTCATCGACGAGCAGGTTGCCGAGAATCGGCACGAGGCGGTTTTCGCGCACGTCGCCGGCGGTCATGAAGTCGGCCAGACAGGCGACGCCCCAGCCGGACAGCGCCAGTTGCCGCAAGGTTTCGCCGCTCGACGCGGTGATCGACGGTTCGATCTTCAGCAGCGCGGCTTCGTCCCGCTGCCCCTTGGCGCGCTTCGTTCCCCTGCCCCCTTCGCGCAACGGCCAGCGATTCAAATGCTCCGGCGCCGTAAAGCCGATCAGCCGATGCGCGTGCAGCGCGTCGAGCGTGGTCGGCTCACCGTGCTCGGCCAGATACGCCGGGCTCGCGAGCACGCGCAGTCTGCTCTCGCCGAGCGCGCGCGCATGCAGCGTCGAATCCTGCAGCGCGCCGATGCGAATCGCGATGTCGACCTTCTGTTCGAGCAGATCGACGATCCGCTCGTTGCTGGTCAATTCGAGCCGGATCTCCGGATACAGCACCGAAAACGCGGTCATATGCGGCGCCACGCAATGCAGCATGAACGGCGACGCCGCATCGACGCGCAAGCGCCCCGACGGCCGTTGCCGGCCGCGCGCGACCGACTCCTCGGCCTCTTCGAGCGCGTCGAGGATCGCGCGGGCGCGGCGCAGGAACGCGTCGCCTTCCTCGGTCAGATGCAGACGCCGCGTCGTGCGCCGCACGAGCGCGGTGTCGAGCTTCTGCTCGAGGCGCGTGAGCGCGCGGCTCACGCCGGAGACGGTCTGCCCCAGCTTCTCGGCCGCTGCGGTAATCGAGCCGCTGTCGATCACGGTGACGAACACCAGCAATTCGTCGGTGGAGGTTTTCATTGTTGATTTCAGATCAAGATTGATTTGAGACTAACACGCTTTTTGCGAGAATCCGCGCGAGCGATACTGCGTGCCTGTCGATCGGAGTTGGCGCTTTAGCGCTTACTCCGATCCCATGCAAGAGATTGCGGTCTTGGCATTTCCCTCAGGAGAACGTCTTGAAGATTTTCGTTACTGGCGCAAGCGGTTTTATCGGCGGCTCGATCGCGGCGCATCTGGCGCGCGCCGGCCATCAGGTGCGCGGGCTGATTCGCAAACCCGAACACAGCGGCGAGTTGCAGCGGCTCGGCATCGAGCCCGTGCCCGGCACGCTCGACGACCGAGCGTTGCTGATCGCCGAAGCGCAAGCGGCCGACGCGGTGATCAACGCCGCGAGCAGCGATCACGAAGGCGCGGTACGCGCGCTGATCGACGGACTCGCCGGTTCGGGCAAGGTGTTCCTGCACACGAGCGGGTCGAGCATCGTCGGCGATGCGTCGGGCGGCGAAGCGGGTGAAGCACGCATCTATCACGAAGACGCGCTGCCCACCCCGACCGCCGACAAGGCCGCGCGCGTCGCGATCGATCAACTGGTGCTCGACGCCGCGCAACGCAACGTGCGCTCGGCCGTGCTGTGCAACACGCTGATTTACGGTCACGGCGCGGTGGCCGGCAGCGCGAGCGTGCAGTTGCCGCGACTCGTGCGCCAGGCGCAGAAAAGCGGCGTCGTGCGTCATGTGGGCAGCGGCGGCAACGTCTGGTCGAACGTGCATATCGACGACGTCGCCGAGCTGTATCGCCTCGCACTCGATAAAACCCCTGCCGGCACGTTCTATTTCGTCGAAAGCAGCGAAGCGTCGTTCCGCGACATGAGCGCCGCGATCGCACGCGCGATGAAGCTCGGCGCGCCGCAGGACTGGCCGCTCGAAGACGCGATACAGGAATGGGGCTACGAAATGGCCTCGTACGGTCTTGGCTCGAACAGCCGCGTGCGCGGCGAACGCGCGCGCAAACTGCTCGGCTGGCAACCGCGGCGCAGGTCGGTGATCGAATGGATCGAACGCGACATGATGGGGCCGCAAAGCACCGTTTGACGCGGCTTTGCGCGCCGCGCGACGTAAGCTGTGTAAGCGCGGTCGTTGCGAATCCGTAAGCTCCTTTCGATAAAATCGCGGGCACCTGACGGTGCGATTCCACCGTCGCACACACGCCCCGATTCGACCGATGAGCTTCGCGCTGAACTTCGACTGGCTGACTAACCTGATGGCGATTCTGTTCGTCGTCGCGTGTCTGTACGACACGCGCTACGACGAATACGGCGTGCTGACGCTCGCGGCCGCGGCGATGAGCCTCATCGTGATGGCGATGGAAATGTTCCTCAGACCCGCCTTCGAGATGGCGCTGTAGCGAGCTGATGCAGCGCTCGTGCAGCACAGAGGCGCCGCGCCAGCTAGCGCGGCGCGCGCCCCTCGCCCCCTTCGTCGACCCGCTTCACCGCTTCACCACTTCACCGCTTCACACCGTGTACGATCCGCACGCCGGGCAAGCCGCGCGCGCATGGTCGTCGTAGCGGTCGTGATGCCTGACCCAGTCGGTCAGATTACTGTTCTCGTTGCGGCCTTTCGGCGCGATGTCCAGAAGCGCGTAGGTGTTCACGAAGCGCTCGTCGCCGCGTGCGTAGCATGAGTACGTGTGATACACGTCGCCGTTTGCGTCCTTGTAGAACACGCTGTGACCGTGCTGTTCGTCGATGCCGACGTCCTGCTCGGCGAAGTTGTAGAACGCCTTTTTACTCGCGAGCTGCTCCGGCGTGAACGACACGTGGTAGTCGAAATTGAAATCGCTGCCGCTCGACGACACCCACGGAAAGGTCCACCCCATGCGCCGTTTGAACGCGTCGATCTTCTCGAGCGGCGCGTGCGATACCGTCACATAGCTGACGTCGTGATGGACCAGATGCGTGAGAATGCCGCTCATATGGTCCGACAGAAACGAGCAGCCGACGCACCCCTCTTCCCAGTCCGGGCCCAGCATGAAGTGATAAACGATCAGCTGGCTGCGGCCGTCGAACAGCTCCGCGAGCGTCTTGCGGCCTTCCGGCGTATCGAACGTATAAACCTTGTCGACCTTGACCCACGGCAATTCGCGGCGCTTGCGCGCGAGTTCGTCGCCGGCGCGCATATGCGCTTTTTCGTCGGCGAGCAGCGCGCGGCTCGCGGCGAGCCACTCTTCCCGGCTGCCGATGCGATGTTGCGGTTCCATCTGCGTCTCCTTTCCTGCGGATGCAGGGCTTGACCTCAAGGTTAAGGTTTAGAGACGCTGACGCGAAAGTCAAGGAGCCGCAACGAAACTCAGATCGCCCAGCCGCCGACATAAAACCCGACCAGCACGACTGCGATCGCCACGGTCCCGACATTGAGCTTGCGATACTCGCCGCTGACGACGCGTCCGATCACGAGCGTCGCGAAGCCGAGCATGATGCCGGTCACGATGTTCGCGGTCAGCACGATGAACACCGCGCACACGAGCCCCGCCATCGCGTCGACCATGTCGTCCATATGCAGCTTGCTGACGTTCGACAGCATCAGCAGCCCCACGTACATCAGCGCGGGCGCGGTCGCATACGAAGGCACCAGCGCGGCGAGCGGCGAGAAGAACATCACGACGAGAAACAGCAGACCGACGACCGCCGCCGCCATCCCCGTCTTCGCGCCCGCCGCGACGCCGACCGTCGACTCGATATACGCGGCCGCCGGCGCGCCGCCGAGCAGGCCCGAGAAGATCGAGCTCAGCGAATCGGCGCTCAGCGCGCGGCCGCCGTTGATGATGCGGCCGTTTTCGTCGAGCTGCCCCGCCTGGCCCGCGACCGCGCGGATCGTGCCGGTCGCGTCGAACACGGCGGTCATCACGAGCGCGAGCACGCTCGGCAGCACCGCCATCGACAGCGCGCCCTTCACGTCCATCGCGCCGATCAGCGACGCATGCCCCGGCGCGCTCAACGACGGCACCGCGAAGATGCCGTGAAACGCCACGGCCGGATCGATCGCGAGCCCGATCGCCGAGATCGCGACGATCACGATCAGGATCGAGCCCGGCACGCGCCGCCGCACGAGCCCGACGATCGCGGCGAGTCCGGCGACCGACATCAGCGCCGGCAACGCCGCAATTTTGCCGAGCGACACCGGCAGCCCCGCGCCCGGATTCTTGACCACGAGCCCGACGTCGTTCGCGGCGATCAGCAGCAGGAACAGGCCGATGCCGATCCCGGTGCCGTGCGCGATGCCGACAGGCAGGTTGCGCAAAATCCACGAGCGCACGCCGGTCACCGAAATCGTCGTGAACACGACGCCCATCAGGAACACCGCGCCGAGCGCAACGGTTGGATGCAGGCCCTTGCCGAGCACGAGGCCGAACGCGGTGAACGCGGTGAGCGAGATCGCGCAGCCGATCGCGATCGGCAGACGCGCCCACACGCCCATCAGCAGCGAGCCGAACGCCGTGGTCAGACACACGGCGACGAACACCGCGCTGGTATCGAAGCCCGCCTTGCCGAACATGCCGGGCACGACGAACACGGAATAGACCATCGCGAGGAAGGTCGTGATGCCCGCGACGATCTCCTGGCGCTGCGTGCTGCCGCGCGCGGAAATGTCGAAGTAGCGGTCGAGAAAGCCCTTACCGCGGAATGATTCGGTGTCGAAGGATTCGCTCGCGACGTCGGAATTCGCGAGGGCCTGGGGTTCCATCATGATGAGTGCCTCCTTTATCAGCGCGCTGAAACGGCCGCCAAAGCGGCCGTCATCAGGTTCGTCTCGTGGATTGGTTGGTGTGGGTAACGCTTTTCTGAGTCGAAATGTAGGTGAAGCGAACTATGTGTCCAATCGCATGAATGGCATGCCGGACATGTCGCGCGACTTATATCTTTTGCGCGACGGTCGCTCGCGCGAGCGCTGCGCGCGTATACACCTACGGCATACGGGCAGCCGCGAAACGCGCCGAACCCACCCCGGCGATCGCGTTCCAGGCACGCGGCGTGCAGCGCCATACCGCCAGCGCATCGGCGGAACCGCCTGCAACGCAACCGGCGAAAGGCTGCCCGCGCGGCAGCGCAGGTTAAACTCTGGGCCGTACCCCATCCAACCGCGGCGGCTCATCGCGCCCGTCCGCACCTGCCCGTGGAGTTTTTCCTGATGACTGGCGGTTTTCCGCGCCCCGCCGGGCGCCTGCCGATTGTCCCGTTTGGACCGCTTGGATCGCTTCGCCCGCTCGATTCGCCTGATTCGCTCGATGTGCTTCGACTGTTCCGCTGGCTGTGCACCGTGGCCGCGCTGTTCGCGTTCGCCGCGCTGTCCGGCTGCAGCAGCCTGCTGTGGGGTACGCAGCAGGCGCCGATCGTCGATGCGACGGTGATGCCGGTCGAGCCGGCAAGCGCGCCGGTCGCCGCGTCCGCGTCCGAGCCGGTCGAGAGCGAGGCGAACGAGGGGCCCGAGGAGCCGAAGAAACCGAAGAAGCCGGTCGTGAAGCCGCACAAGGTCGAACCGCCGCCGCCCGTGGTCGTGCCGGCTCCGCCGCCGCCCCCGCCGCCGCCGCCGCTGATCGTGCTGCGCACGATCGAGCGCAGCGACGCGCGCGCGCTGCTCGACAGCCAGGTGCAGAAGCCCGACGGCAAGGTGGTCGGCCGCGCGGTCGACATGATCGCCGACGCAGCCGGCAAACCGCGCGAGATGGTCGTCAATCTGCAGGGCTTCCTCGGCGTCGGCGACCGCAAGGTGAACTTCCCGTGGGGCGCGTTCCACTTCACGCCGACCGCGAAGGGGGCGCCGATCACGCTGAACCCGACGGCCGTGCCGAGCAC
Organism: Paraburkholderia sp. CI3; assembly: GCF_050436505.1. Lineage (NCBI taxonomy): Bacteria > Pseudomonadati > Pseudomonadota > Betaproteobacteria > Burkholderiales > Burkholderiaceae > Paraburkholderia > Paraburkholderia sp. CI3. The sequence continues at coordinate 121,424 of NZ_JBNDMI010000004.1, read as the reverse complement.
CGCGAACAAATCGAACCCGCTGGAACTGCCGCTGCTCGATGCGACCGTCGAGCGCGCGAACGGCGCCAAGGTGGGCCGTGTGGTCGACGTGCTGATCGACGGCAACGCGCAGCCGCAGGCGATCGTCCTCGACGTCGGCGGCATGGTCAGCCCCGACCGGCGCACGATCGCCGCGAACTGGTCGGCGCTGCGCTTCGTCACGCGCGACAAGGAACTGCATCCGCAGATCGATCTGAGCGACGCGCAGATCAACGCGACGCCGCCCTACGCGAGCGACAAGCCGATTCGCGCGGTGTCGCCAGCGCCGCCCGCGCAGCCTGCCGCCAGCGCCGCGCCGGCGGTCTCGGCGCCGCCGGCCGCGTCGTCGGCCGTCGCGGTTTCCAACGCACGGGCGGTCCGATGACGGTCCGTACTATGGTCACGGCGCGAAGTCTGCGCGCGCTCGATTGGCTCAACTTCTTCGTCGCCAACGTGCAGACGGGCTTCGGGCCGTTCATCGCGTCCTACCTCGCATCGCACAAGTGGACCCAGGGCGAGATCGGCATGGTGCTGTCGGTCGGCACGATCAGCGCGATGGTCAGCCAGGTGCCCGGCGGCGCCGCGGTCGACGCGTTGCGCAACAAGAAAGCGGCGGCCGCGTGGGCGATCGGCGCGATCATCCTCAGCGCGATGCTGCTCGCGATCAGCCCGACCGTGCTGCCGGTGATCGCCGCCGAGGTGTTCCACGGCTTCGCGAGCTGCATGCTGACGCCGGCGCTCGCGGCGATCTCGTTCGCGCTGGTGGGTCGCGCGAATCTCGGCGACCGGCTCGGCCGCAATGCGCGCTGGGCATCGATCGGCAGCGCGGTCGCGGCGGGTCTGATGGGACTGTTCGGCGAGTACTACTCGCCGCGCGCGGTGTTCGTCCTGACCGCGGGCCTCGCGGTTCCCGCGCTGATCGCGCTCGCGATGATCCAGCGCACCGACACGATCGAGCTGCCGCAAGCGGCGCCCACCCCCGAGCAGCTCGAGCGGCGCGAAAGCCTGCGCGAGCTGCTGCGCGACAAGCGCATGCTGCTGTTCGCCGCGTGCATCGTGCTGTTCCATCTGTCGAACGCGGCGATGCTGAACCTGGCCGCCGGCGAAGTGACGGCCGGCATGGGAGACAACGTGCAGCTCGTGATCGCGGCATGCATCATCGTGCCGCAGGCGATCGTCGCGATGATGTCGCCGTGGGTCGGGCGCTCGGCCGAACGCTGGGGCCGCCGGCCGATTCTGCTGCTCGGCTTCTCCGCGTTGCCGATCCGCGCGCTGCTGTTCGCGGGCATCAGCAGCCCCTATCTGCTCGTGCCGGTGCAGATGCTCGACGGCTTGAGCGCCGCGGTGTTCGGCGTGATGCTGCCGCTGATCGCCGCCGACGTCGCCGGCGACAAGGGCCGCTACAACCTGTGTATCGGCCTGTTCGGGCTCGCGGCCGGCATCGGCGCGACGTTGAGCACGACGGCGGCGGGCTTCGTCGCCGATCGTTTCGGCAACACGGTGAGCTTCTTCGGCCTCGCGGCGGCCGGTGCGCTCGCGGTGCTGCTGGTGTGGGCGGCGATGCCCGAGACGCGCGACGCGGCGACGGCCAGCAACGGCGACGGCGCGGCTGTGCCCGGTCGTGGATAGTCGGCGGCGAGGTGAGGCGCGCGAGCTGTATGAGCAGGGGCGTGATCTGATGGTCGCAGTCGGATTACGTCGCAACCGGCTTGACCACTCCGGAAGTCAGGTGAGTCAGTCGGCGAGAAACACCTCTTCGCCTCGACCCAATGGCACGACGACGGGTCGCTGCACGACGGTCTCCATATCGATGTGCCGCCCCTCGCGCGACGAGCGTTCGAAGGCATCCAGCACCTCCAGCACGTGTAACGCCAGTTCGCCGCTCGCGCGATGCGGCCGACCTCGGCGCAACGCCATGGCCATATCCAGCACGCCCACAGCGCGGTAATTGGCCACCCGCGCACCGCTCCTCAACGTGAAGTTGTCGACGCCAAAAGCATGGACCTGTGTGTCGAGCGGCTCAAAGCCGCTATCACGTTCAGCCACGCGCGGACTCCCGCCAAAGAAATTGGGATCGACGCCCAACAGGCTACCTTCCGTGCCATAGATCTCGATAGGCGCACGCTGATGGGCCCACACGTCCCAGGAGGCGCTCATCACCACGTTGGCCCCACCCGCAAAATGCAGGATACCGTTGACCGTGGTGGGCACCTCGACCTCGATGACCTGGCCCCTCAGCGGCTCACTGGAGATGATGCGCTGGGGAAAACCGATGGTGGCGCAAGCGGACACGCGTGCCACCGGCCCAAGCAGGTTGACCAACTGCGTCACGTAATACGGGCCCATGTCGTGAATCGGGCCGCCGCCAGGCTTGAAAAAAAACTCAGGATTGGGATGCCAGGACTCCATGCCGCGGGACAACACGGCCACGGCCCCGCCAATGGCACGCCCAATGCGGCCCGCATCGAGCGCCGCGCGGCACGCCTGATGGGCCGCGCCGAAGAACGTGTCCGGTGCGCAGCCCACGCGTAATCCCGAAGCCTCGGCTCGCGCCAGCATCGCGCGTGCGGACGCAAACTCGGTACCCAGGGGCTTTTCGAGGTAGACGTGCTTGCCCGCCTGCAGAATCTGCAGGCTTACCGGCACATGCGCGTGCGGCACCGTAAGGTTGATGACGATTTCGATGTCGGGGTCGGCCAGCAGCGCATCCACCGTCATCGCGGCAACGCCGTGCTGCGTGGCCTTGGCCCGGGCGGCCTCCGGACGCAAGTCGGCGCAGGCCTTGATGCGGACGAATTCCGAATTCGCCGCGCCGGTGAAATAGGCATCGCTGATGTTGCCGCAACCGATGATGCCGACGAAGACAGGTTTCATGGATCAGGCTCCGAGCTGGTGCAGATAGGCAAAGGCATTGCGGGCGAAGCGTTCGCCGTCGCTGGGATTGTCGTGCTCGGCGGCGAGGAAACGCGCCCCCGCTTCGCGGCAGGCGGCGGCCAGCGTGGACCAATCCATGACGCCGTGACCGACGTCGGCCCAGCCGTCCTCGTCCAGTTTTTCACCCGCGGGCGCGAGGTCTTTCGCATGGGCGGAGACCACGCGGCCCGTATAACGACGAAGCCATGGCAGAGGATCGGCGCCGCCGCGCACGAGCCAGGCTACATCCACTTGCCAGCCGAGCGGGCTTGCCCCGGCGGACTCGAACAGCAGTTCCAGCGCCGTTGCGCCATTCTCCTTGGCGCTGAGTTCCCAATCATGGTTGTGGTATGCGAGGGCGATGCCCTGAGCGGCTAGCCGATGGGCGAGGCTGCCCAACTCGTTGCCGAGCGCCCGCCAGTATGCGGCGTCACTGTCGCGCTCGGCGGGCGGCACCGCGGGCATGACCAACTGGGTGATACCGAGGGTCTCGCACGCCGCGGCCACTTCGTGCAAACGCTCACGCAGCATGGCCATGCTGAGGTGGCTGGAGGAGGCGCTAAGGCCGCGCGCCTGAAGCTTGTTCCGGGTGTCGGCCGCATTTTCGAGCAAGGACCCGATCAGCTCCACCTGGCGAAATCCGGCTTGGGCGGCAATGTCGAACTGCCGGTCGAGTTCGCCCGCATTGCGCAGGCTGTAAATCTGGATGGAAATGGGCAAGGCTTGATTCATGGTCGTCAATCCAACGAGTCAAGGTGGATGCGGCACGGATGGCCTACGGAGCTGGGCGCAAGTCAAAAGGTAAGCGCTTTCCCGTTTACCTGGAACAGGGGCTTTACCCTATGCAGCAGGGACCGGCACAAACAGGAGTACGCGAGAAGCTTCGGATAAGCGGATTGCATAACGCCGCGGTTTGCAGCAACACCATGGATTCCCGCAAGCCGAGTCTGAATCCCCGCTCAGTTTCGAGGTTCGATGACGCATGAGGGGAAAACCTTTTCCCGTGATGCTAAAATTGTTACCTTCCTGCTGGTGACAGACGCGCCGCTGCCTGAACGAACCAATGCGAAGCAAACCCTCCATCGAAGCCGTTGCCCGCGAGGCTGGCGTTTCCATTGCCACGGTGTCGCGTGTGCTCAACGGGACGAAGGCCGTGACGGCGGCCACGCGTGAGCGGGTCGAGGCAGCCGTACGGGCACTGAACTACCGGGCCAATCCGTTCGGCCGCAGCCTGAGTACCGGTCAGAGTCGCATTCTGCTGATGCTCATGCCGGATTTCGCCAACCCCTACTACGCCGAGATCGTGCGCGGGGCCGGCGCGGTCAGTCGCCAGGCCGGTTACACGCTGCTTCCGGCGGACCTGGAAGCCTGGACTGGCACGGCGGACGCCTCGCTGCCGACGCTGGCTGGCAGTCTGAGCGACGGCGTCATCAATCTCGTGCCCATGTCCGACCCGGCAGCCCGGCGCGAGGCGGCGAACGGCAAGCCATGGGTCAATTGCTCGGAATTCTTGCCCGGTAGTGACGTGCCTTATGTCAGCATCGACCACCGCCAGGCCGGTACGGATGCCGTGCAGTACCTCATCAACAAGGGCCACCGGCGCATCGGCTTCATCACCAGCGATGAGCGCTTCCTGTATGCGCGTCAGCGCCGCGAGGGCTATGACGCAGCACTACTGCGCGCCGGTCTCGCGCCTGCGCCCGAGCTTGTCTGCGTTACTGGCGACAATAGTTACGCCGCCGGAAGCCAGGCGGCGGCAAAGCTGCTGGCGGTGGTGGATCCGCCGAGCGCCGTGTTCGCCGTGTCGGACACGTTGGCCATCGGCGCGATCAAGGGCTTTAGCAAAGCCGGCCGGCGGGTGCCGCACGACGTGGCGGTAATGGGCTTCGACGACGTACCCATCGCTGGCATTTTCGAGCCGGGGCTGACGACCGTGGCCCAGCCCATGGTCGAGCTGGGCGCCGCGGCGGCCGAAATGCTGCTGGCGCTGCTCGACGGCCAACGCCCAGCGTCGCGCATCCTGCAGCATCAGCTGGTGCTGCGGGAGTCGGTTTGAGCGGTCGATCGGGAGAAGTCAAGATCTGCTTTGCCCACTGAGGTGGTTTGTAGCTGGCTCAGTTTTGGTGAAGCTGCCGACGCCGATGCATTTCGGCCACCTTGCTCCCACGGCTCATGAAATCGTTCGTTGAAGCTTTCGTGGTCGCCGTGGTTGGCGCCGTCGCTGTGGCGGTTTTGCTCAGTCGAGCCAGCCGAAGACCCATCAGCAAATGCTTGAAGAACTGGTTCAGATCGGAATTCCCGGCAGCGCTCAACCTTTGCGCCGCAGTGGTTGCCCTGTGGTATTTGTTGATTAAGGCTGATGACGCGCCGAGCGTGAACATCCGCTGGCTACTGCGGAACCGCCGATAGAGCACGTGCGGGCGCACGCGAGCGAATGGCTGGAGATGGGCCGGCTACCACCCGATGCGCTCGGTTGTTGTCGACCCTTTATAGACGTTCACCGCCGCTCAAGTCGAACGACCGGTTCCCGAGGTGGAGCAGCCAACGGGCTCCTCGACGCCGCGATGGCAAACGGCGGGAAGCAGTCAAAACGTCCCTCGGACCTATCCCGATCTGGAATGAGCCGCATTCCTTTCCGCCAGTTCCCGCGCTGGTTGCGAATGGATACATTGCACAGCAACGATCTCGATCGCCGCGAGGCGGTCCATGCGATTCTCCCTCACTCAGTTGGCGGCAATCAGTTCATCCGCTCTCGACAGAAACATCTTAAGCACAGGCGATGCATTCGAACGACTGTAGCCGATCGCGAGATCGACGGTCGGCGCTTCGCCTTCCAGCGGCCGGCTCACCACCGACCACGGCAACAGGTTAATCGCATACTCGGGCATCAGCGACAGCCCGCGCGTCGAAGCGACGAGCGACATGGCCATCGCCAGGTTGTCGACGCCGTGCTCCGGCTTGGGGTCGAGCCCGTTCTCGTGCAGATAGCCCGCGACCACATCGTGCAGCACGCGCGCCTTGTTCGACGCCATCACAAACGTCTCGCCTTGCAGGTCCGACGGATGAATGGCTTGCTTCGCCGTCAGCCGATGATCGCTCGGCATCAGCACGACAAGTTTCTCGCGATAGACAACGCGATAGTCGAGATCCAGCCCCGGCTCCATGCGCACGAATGCAAGATCGAGCTTGCCGCGCGCCACGGCATCGGCGAGATCGGGCGAATAGCCGCTCGACACGGTCACGTCGATGTTCGGCAACTCGTCGCGCAGCACCTGCATCGCGCGCGGCAGCCAGGTCATTTCCTGGCCTGTCAGAAAGCCGAGCGCGAAAACCTGCTTCGCGGGACGCGCCGCACGGCGCGCCGCTTCGATCGCGGCGTCGACCTGCGCTAGCGCAAGCCGTGCATGGTCGAGAAAAGCCTTGCCGGACGCGGTCAACTCGACGCCGCGCGCGCTGCGGCTGAACAGTTCCGCACGAACCTCGTCCTCGAGATCGCGGATCTGTCGGCTCAGCGAAGGCTGCGACGTGTACAACCGCTGTTCTGCGGCGACGGTGAGGCTGCCCGTTTCCGCAACGGCAACGAAATAGCGCAGATGACGTAGCTCCATGCGTTCTCCTGTTTTGCTCCGTTCTATCGCCCCACTTCGGGCCATGCTTCCGGACCATGCTTCCAAGGCATGCCGGCAAGCCTACAAAGTCTTTTTCCGTTACGCAAGCAATGGCTAGATTATCTGCCAGCAGTCGCATCGAGCAGCGCGGAAGCCGGCGGCCCAGTTTCGCAGGCATACCTGCCTGTTATCGCTGACGGCCCGCCGATCAACCAGACGGAGCTTCGCCATGAATGACCTCGCAGGAAAAACCGCGCTTGTCACGGGCGCATCTCGCGGCATCGGCCGCGCCATCGCACTCTCACTCGGCCGCGCCGGCGCGCAGGTGCTCGTGCACTACAGCAGCAACGAAGCGGCGGCCGATTCGGCCGTCGCCGACATCGTCGCAAGCGGCGGCCACGCGCAGAAAATCGCCGCCGATCTGCGCACCGCCGACGGCCCGCATACGCTCGCCCGACGCGTGCGCGCCGTCGTCGGCGGACGGCTGGACGTGCTCGTCGCCAACGCGGGCATCGCCAGCGCCGCGAGCATCGAAGACACGACGGTCGAAAACTTCGACGACCTCTTCGCCGTCAACGTGCGTGCGCCCTATTTCCTCGTCCAGCAGCTTCTGCCGATGTTGTGCAAAGGCAGCAGCGTCGTGCTGCTTTCGTCGCTGGCATCGCGTGCATCGGTTGGCGAACTGGCTGCGTACGCCGCGACCAAAGGCGCAGTCGATACGCTCGTGCGCCACTTCGCTTCCGCGCTCGGCGAGCGCGGCGTGCGCGTGAACGCCGTCGCGCCCGGCGTCGTCGCGACCGATATGTCCAGCTTCGTGACAACCGACCAAGGCCGCGATTATGCCCTGAGCCTGCAGGCCTTGAAGCGCGTCGCGCAGCCCGACGACATCGCCGGCGCGGTGACCTTTCTTGCGTCAGACAGGGCGAACTGGATCACGGGCGACGCCCTGCGCGTCGACGGCGGATCGAAGCTCTGAGCCATCACGGTGGAACCGCAGTGGACCCGATCCATTTCAATCGATAAGGCATCCGGAATGACTGATACAAACTTCAAACTGTTCTCGTCCACCACAGTAGGACGACTGCAACTGTCACATCGCGTCGTACACGCACCGATGACGCGCCTGCGTTCCGACTCCGACGACAGCCCGAGCGCGATGATGGTCGAGTACTACCGGCAGCGCGCGTCGCAAGGCGGTCTGCTGATTACCGAGAGCGCGCATCCTTCATACGACAGCCGTGGCTATGTCGGCGCGCCGGGCATTTACATGGACCAGCACGTCGAAGCGTGGAAAAACATCACCGACGCCGTTCACGCGAAAGGCGCGCATATCTTCATGCAGATCGCACACGACGGCCGTCAGTCGCACGTCGATCTGAGCCGGGGCAATGCGCCCGTTGCGCCCTCTGTCGTCCCGTACGAAACCACCGTGTTCACGCGGAACGGCTGGGTGCCAAACTCGCCGCACCGTGCGCTGGAGATCGACGAAATTCCGGCCATCGTCGAGTCGTTTCGTCGCGCGGCGGAACGCGCGAAAGCCGCGGGTTTCGACGGCGTCGAGTTGCACAACGCGAACGGCTATCTCGCCGACACGTTCCTGCAGGACGGCACGAACAAACGCACCGACGCCTATGGCGGCACGATCGAAAAGCGCGCGCGTTTTTCGCTGGAACTGGTGGACGCGTTCGCGTCCGTGTGGGGCGCGGATCGCGTGGGTGTGCGTGTCTCGCCGAGCGGCCGCTGGGGCGCGATTTCCGACAGCGATCCCGAAGCGACCTTCGGCCATTTCGCCGCGCGTCTGAACGGATATGGCCTCGCGTATCTGCACGTGATCGAGCCACGCGTGATGGGCACGGAGACGCTCGACGAAGGCCAGGCGCCCGCCGTCGCGTCGTCGTTCCTGCGGAATGTGTTCGACGGGCCGATTATCGCCGTCGGTGGTTTCGATCGCGCAGGCGCCGAACAGATCCTGCAACGCGGCGATGCGGATCTCGTCGCGTTCGGCCGCTGGTTCTCGTCGAACCCTGATTTGCCCGAGCGCCTGCGCCGCAATTTGCCGCTCACGCCGTATCAGCGCGACGCGTTCTGGGGCGGCGACGAACGCGCCTACACCGACTTTTCCGCGTACGACGCAGCCCGCAGCGACGCTGCCGCCGAAGCGTCGACAGACGAAACCACCTGATTCAAGGAGTCACGGCATGTCGACCAGTAACGCCTCCAACACAGCGAAAACCGTCAAGATTCCCGGCCCCGATCATCCGATCACGATCGAGCGCAATCCTTCGCACGTCGTGGTCAAGGTCGCCGGCCACACGGTCGCCGACACGCGCGACGCGCTGACGCTGCGTGAAGCGCACTATCCGCGCGTGCTCTATATCCCGAGAAAAGATGTCGACATGACGCTGCTCGAACGCACCGGCCATTCGACGTACTGCCCGTACAAGGGCGATGCCGCGTACTTCTCGATCCCGTCGGGCGGCGAGCGCGCCGTCAATGCGATCTGGACTTACGAGTCGCCCTATCCCGCCGTCGAGCCGATCCGTGATCGCCTCGCGTTCTACACCGACCGTGTCGATTCGATCGAAGAACACGCATAAGGAACCGACATGAACGAACAGACAGTGGTGCTCGTCACGGGCGCATTGAGCGGCATTGGCCGCGCGACCGCGCTCGCCTTCGCGCGCTCGAAAGCACGCGTCGTGATCTCAGGCCGGCGAGCAGACGAAGGTCAGGCGCTCGCCGATACGCTCCGCTCGCTCGGTGCTCAGGCGGAGTTCATTGAAGCCGACGTGCGCGTCGAAGACGACGTGCAGGCGCTCGTCGAGCGCACGGTCGCGCGCTTCGGCAGGCTCGATATCGCGGTGAACGCGGCCGGCACGGAAGGCGAATCCGCGCCCGTCGTCGAACAGACGACCGCGCGCTATGCAGCCGTGTTCGACGCGAACGTGCTCGGCACCTTGCTCGCGATGAAGCACGAGCTGCGCGCGATGTCGGCGCAACGCGGCGGCAGCATCGTCAACGTGTCCTCGACGATGGGCGCGCGCGGCGCGGCGGGCGCGTCGCTGTACGTCGCGAGCAAGCACGCCGTCGAAGGGCTGACGAAGTCGGCCGCGCTCGAAGCCGCTGCATCCGGCGTGCGCGTCAACGCGGTCGCGCCGGGGCCCGTGCAAACGCCGATGCTCGACAGGCTCACGCAGACGTCCGAGCGCAAGACAGCGTTTCTCGACACCGTGCCGCTCAAACGCGCCGGCACGCCTGACGAAATCGCCGAAGCAATCGTGTACCTGGCGTCGGCCGGCTTCATGACGGGCGAAGTGCTGCGCGTGAACGGCGGCCGCACGGCGTCGTGAGCCAGCCCCCGTGTCATGCCTTTCAGGCATGCCACACAGCCTATAAAGTCTTTTTCTTCGTGGTTCGACGCGCCTACATTACCTGTCAATACGGCGCGATAAGAAGCGCAGACGGGCCAGCCCCCCGCAGCAAGCCCGACGCAACCCATACGTTTCAGCTATACCGTGCCGCATCGACTTCAACCGGTTCTGAAAGGACAACTGCCATGACCCGCCATACTCACCAGACCGCGCCGACCCAGTTCGTCGAGGCCAACGGCATCCGTTTCGCGTATCGCCGCTTCGGCAATCCCGGTGCCGTGCCGCTCGTGATGAACATCCACTTCACGGGCACGATGGATCATTGGGATCCCGCCGTCACCGACGGTCTCGCGCAAAACCGCGAAGTGATCCTGTTCAACAACGCCGGCATTTCGAGCAGCTCGGGCACGGTGCCGGAGTCGATCGAAGAGATGGCCGCCAATGCCGGCGCGTTCATCGAAGCGCTCGGACTGAAGCAGGTCGACGTGCTCGGCTTTTCGATGGGCGGACTGATCGCGCAGGAACTCGCGATCGCGAAGCCTCTGCTCGTGCGCCGCGTCATTCTCGTCGGCACGGGCCCACGCAGCGGCGAAGGCATGGCGACGCTCACACCGGAAGCACAGGAGATATTCGGCGCCTCGTATGCGAATCCCGACGACCTGTGGCTGCGCGTGCACTTTTCGCATTCGGAAGCGAGCCAGGCGGCAGGTCGTGGCTTTGTCGGACGGTTCCGTCTGCGCGCCGACAACCGCGATCCCGAAGCCAGCGACAAGGTCGCGCCCGCGCAACTCGCCGCGCTCGCGAAGTGGGGCGCGCCGCGCGAGAACCCGTACGACTATCTGGACGCGCTAAAGCAGCCGACGCTCGTCGTCAACGGCGACAACGACGTGATCATCTACTCGATCAACTCGTGGCACTTGCAGCAGCACATCCCCAACGCGCAGCTGATCCTCTATCCGGACGCCAATCACGGCTCGCTGTACCAGTACCCGGAGCGCTTCGCCGCGCACGTCGATCAGTTCCTCTCGGAAGCGGACGCGCCGCAGGCGTAACGCCCTCTCACACGACATCGAACGGAATTTCATCATGACCAACCTGACAGGCAAAACCGGCCTCGTGACGGGCGCATCCCGCGGCATCGGCCGCGCCACGGCGATCGCGCTCGCCAAAGCAGGCGCGCGCGTGCTGGTCCACTACAGCAGCGCCGAGCAGGCCGCCGACTCGGTCGTCGCGGCGATTCGCGCGGCAGGCGGACAGGCCGACAAGGTCGCCGCCGATCTGCGCGACGCGCACGGGCCACATGAACTCGCGAAGCGCGTGCGCTCGCTGACGGGCGAACGGCTCGACATTCTCGTCGCGAACGCGGGCATCTCGGAGGCCGCCCCGATCGAAGAAACGACCGTCGAGGATTTCGACAACCTGTTCGCCGTCAATGTGCGCGCGCCGTTCTTCCTCGTGCAGCAGTTGCTGCCCGTGCTGGGCGACGGCAGCAGCGTCGTGTTGCTGTCGTCGCTCGCGGCGCGCGCCTCCATGAACAATCTGTCGGCATATGCAGCGACCAAAGGCGCTGTCGACACGCTCGTGCGCCACTTTGCGTCCGCACTCGGCGAACGTGGCATTCGTGTCAACGCGATCGCGCCGGGCGTCGTCGAAACAGACATGTCGAACTTCGCGAAAACGGACGCGGGCCGCGATTTCACGCTGGGCATGCAGGCGCTCAAACGCGTCGCGCAGCCTGACGATATCGCGGGCGCCGCCGTGTTCCTCGCCTCCGACGACGCGCGCTGGGTAACGGGCGACACCTTGCGCGTCGACGGCGGATCGAAGCTCTGAGGTGCTCGCAGCCGCGCGCCGTTCTGAATCGCGGCGCGTGCGATCGTTCAGACGTTGTGGACGAGCGCCGCGCCCGCGATGAGCGACGCCTGGCGTGCGCGCCTGGCACGCGAGCAACACGACGATCTTCGCGATTGTCTGGGGCATGACCAACCTTCTTTTCAAACGCCCGCGTTGTCACGGACCAATTCGTGCCGGCGGTGGCGCGGCAGCCGTATCGATGCTGTTGCTCGCACTCGCCGCGCGCATTCATTCGCTGCCGCTGCTGGTCATCTCCGTCCTCGTGGCTGGCATCGGGTACGCGCTTCTCTTCATGGGCAGCCTCGCGTTCGCGATTACGGCGTCCCACGCAGGCCTGAGCGATGCCGTCACGAATTGCGCATCGCGATAGCCGTAGCGTGCGTGCTGACGGCAGCAAGCTCGGGAAGGTTCGGGACCTCTTGTAGTAATCCGTGATGGGCAAGCTGTCTGAGCGAACGGTTGCCCGCTTCGAAAGTACGCACGAGTGCGTGCGCAAGGTGTTCCCCGCAATATGCCCGATGTGCTGAAAGACGTTCGGCGCCCTGATCCGTACAACATGCCTACCAGGCATGCCCTCCAGCCTGGAAAGTCTTTTTCACGGCCGCAAGAGACGCCTAAAGTTAGCTCCGTCATGCTTACCGAGCAGCGCGATACGACCGACGTGTCGTGAAACCCACTGACAGGAGCCTCAAATGAACCAACCCGTCGTTCTCATCACTGGCGCCCTTGCGGGCATCGGCCGCGCAACCGCTTTTGCGTTCGCCCGTTCAGGTGCGCGGCTCGTCGTATCCGGTCGACGCGCTGCGGAAGGCGCAGCGCTTGAAGCAGAGCTTCGCGTAGTTGGCGCCGAAGCACACTTCGTACAGGCGGACGTGCGCCGCGACGACGAAGTCCGCAACCTCGTGGATCAAACCGTCGCCCGCTACGGCCGGCTGGACGTGGCCGTCAACAACGCCGGCACCGAAGGTCGGCCTGGGCCCGTCGTCGAGCAGACCGCCGACAGTTATGCCGACACGTTCGACACCAACGTCCTCGGAACGCTGCTGAGTCTCAAGCACGAACTGCGCGTGATGACCGCGCAAAAGGCCGGCAGCATCGTCAACATCTCGTCGACTTACGGTCACGAAGGCGCTGCGTTCGCATCGGTCTATGCAGGCAGCAAGCATGCCGTCGAAGGCATCACGAAATCGGCCGCGCTTGAAGTTGCATCGACGGGTGTTCGCGTCAACGCAGTCGCGCCGGGGCCAACCGACACGGGAATGCTCGACCGCTTTACCAGCACGGCCGAAAACAAGGCAGCGCTCGCCGCCACGGTGCCGCTCGCGCGCATCGGCAAGCCCGACGACATCGCCGCAGCGGTGCTCTATCTCGCTGCCGACGGCGCCGCGTTCGTCACCGGTCAGATCCTGACGGTCGACGGCGGCAAGACGGCAGGCTAAAGCGACCTGACATGCTCGCCTGCGTAGCGACTGCTTTGCGGGCGAGTCAACTCTTCTCATCAAACTGGACCACTACATGAATACCGATCTCACGCTTTACGAATCCAAGGCTTCTCCCAACGCTCGTCGAGTCCGCATTTTTCTTGCCGAGAAAGGCATTGAGATTCCGACGAAAGCTGTGGACCTTGGTACGAAAGAGCAATTCTCCGATGCGTACGTCGCAATCAATCCTCGCCGACAGGTTCCGACGCTTGTACTCGAAGACGGCACGGCGATTGGCGAAGTCCCTGCAATCTGGCGCTACATCGAGGACGCGTATCCCACGAAGGCCGCATTGCTAGGCACGGCGCCGCGAGAGAAGGCGCTGATCGCGATGTGGGAGCGGCGCGCCGAACTCGACGGATTTGCGGCCGTGATGGAAGGCGTGCGAAACGCGGTCGCCGGATTGAAGGGGCGTGCATTGTCGGGCCCGCATGCTTATGAACAGATTCCTGAGATCGTCGAGCGCAGCAAGCTGCGCGTAGCCAACTTCTTCGCCGACTTCAACGAGCGTCTAAAGACGGTTCCTTTCGTGGCAGGCGACGAGTTTTCCGCCGCTGACATCACAACGCTGGCTACCGTCGATTTTGCGGCGGGCGCCATGAAGATGAGCATTCCCGCCGAATTCGATGCCCTGCAGACCTGGTACGACAAGATGTCGGACCGCCCTTCTGCGAAGGCATAAAGGACCGGACACGGAAGGCGATGCCCGATGTTTGGGCATCGCTACGTAGGCTAAAGAGTTCGTTTCAATCCTGGAAGGTGAAAGTCGCGCTATCGCGGTTGGGAACACCGTGACTGGTGGGGATCCGATGTTCGTCGTGCCCCGTCGCCATCCCGGAGGCCCGGCTTCCGGGTGAAACAGCCAATCGAGTGTCCTGGCGGCGCCCCGGTGAACGGCCGAAAGTGGCCGCCCCCTGCCTGTCGGCGATCGGCGGAACCCGACCACCCGGCGAGCAACCTATTGCCGCTCCCGACGCGTGTACGAATACTGATGCGCGAGCCATGCCATCCCGGTTCCGTCCGCCATGATGAAATGCTGGTCTTTCCTGTCCCGGTCAAGTCCCTGATGGCTGATGACCTCGTCCATTCGCAACATCTGGCCAGAGACTGCTTCGCTGTTGCCAGGCAAGGCGAATGGCTCGAACGTGAGGGTGATATTGTCCGCATCGCCTCGCGCGAAGCTCCATGCCGGCATGATGCCGACTGCGGCGCGAGTATCCATCGATACATAATCCCACCGGCCTTCAACCCGATTGAAACTGAGATAATCAATCCGCAGGATCGCCGCGCGATCGTTGGCGGGATATAGGAACTCCTGCAGCATCGAGCCAATCAAGCGACGCTCGGCGACCAGTCCGGTCGTTGTCTCAGGCGGTGCCGACGGCGAACTCCACACCGTCTCGGTCACGTCCCAAAGACCCGTGCGCTCGACGAGCGTCTGATTCTCCGAGCCGAGTTCGCTTAACCGTGTTGATGCAGGGACCGGCTTGGACTCGGCCATCCTGGCAACGAGAAAGGAGCCGAGCGTGACTCCCAGAAAATGCCGGCGATCGATCATGTCGATTCTCCAAAGTGACGTTTGAACTCGCTGATCTGAGTCGATCACTTATCGTATCGTCGATTTTTAGTCTACAGTGCGGATATATTTTCTCGATATTGGCGCTCAAAACGATACAAAGAGGATGATCGTGACCGAGGAATTCAATGACATTCCCGCTTTTGTCGCCGTGGTGGAAGCCGGCAGTTTTTCCGATGCCGCGCGTCGGCTGAATCTGTCACGCTCCGCTGTGGGGAAGGCGGTCTCGCGCCTTGAAGAGCGCGTCGGCGGGCGGCTCTTTCATCGGACCACCCGTGCGCAAAGTCTCACTGAAGACGGTCAATCGTTTTACGAGTATTGCCAGCGCGCGCTCGTCGAGTTACGTGCCGGGCAGGATCTCATGGACTCCGGTCGTACCGAGATTCGCGGCAGATTGCGTGTATCGATGCCCGTGCTGTTCGGCCGCCGATGTGTCGCGCCGATCCTCTTGCGACTCTCCGCGACGCATCCGAAACTCGAACTGGATATGCATTTCAGCGACCGGCTGGTCGATCTTGTCGACGACGGATTCGATCTCTGCGTGCGCAATGGACCTCCAGGACAAAGCGCCGGCCTGATCACCCGCGAGATTGCTACAGAACGCATGCTGGTGTGCGCGTCACCTCGCTACCTCGAGGAAAATGGCACACCGGAAACGCTCGCCGATCTTGCCGCTCATCAAGCGATCGCTTATGGTCGGCGTGGGCGGGTTCAGTCGTGGTCGTTTCTACGGACGGGCGGTTCGCCCTGTTACGTCACACCGCCGGCAAAGCTTAACCTCAACGATATCGAAGCAATCTCTGATGCTGCTGCAGCGGGTTTTGGCTTGGCCTGGCTGGCGCACTGGCTAGTACGTGACCGGCTTCGGGCCGGTGAACTCGTGGAAGTGCTCCCAGCCGCAGGCGCCATCGTGTCGAACATCTCTTTGATCTGGCCGGCAACGCCCCATCTGCCCCAACGCATACGCAGCGCGATCGACGCCTTGACAAGCGAAGTCGCGGCATTCACAGCAGCTTGACTTGCTTTGCGGAAACCTGAAAAGCCTTTTCAAGTAACCGAAAATGGGCGACGTCGGAAAATGCGGAGCCTTCGAAGCGACCTTGCATTCATCAATCGGCGTGAGGTGTCCTTCCGGCCCCTCAAACGGCCGTAGCGGCACGCGTTGGCCGAGGCTCAACCTTCAGTTTGGAAGGCCTGCGGCGTCTGCAGCGGCGGCACAGGCGGGCTGTCGATCAGCCTACTCAGGATGTTCAGCACCGTTTGCTTGTTTGGGGCGCCGGCTTCGAACGCCGGCTCGACGGCTGCGAGCACCATCTGTTTGTCGTTCAGCAGGACCGGCGCCAGAATCTCGACCATCTCGCGGTCCCCGCCGGGACACTTCAAAAACACCTGCAACTTGCGGAACTGGCTGGAAACGCGGCGAAGGGTGCGCCATTGCGAAGCGCTCTAGGTTTGCGCTGCAGAACTGCCAGGCAGTGACGCCAGTCGTAAATGGTTTCGCCAGGGTCGTGACTGCGCTTAATGCGCCGGTCGTGCTCGGCAATCACCTGACCTTTGGTGGCGAAGACAAGCTTTGTCGACGATCTACATCGTTATGTCGAATGGCTCAAAGTGGCCGGTTGCAGTCTCATGCAATGAGCATACGCTGCCTGAACTTCACACGAGCTGCGATCGGCAGCACGCGACCCGCAACGGCCTGTTATCTTGATCCGAAACGGACGCTCACGCTGGCCGGATTTTCACTTTCCAGAAATACCTCGCAACCGGTGAGGTTGAACCGGTTCACCGCAGCCTCGGTTCCCCTTGCCAAGGGCGTTGCCGGTATAAATCACTGCACAACGCGGGCTGCGAATCTGAGGCCCAATGCCCGCCATGGCGGGGAACCTGGCAACAGACACATGAACCACGAACCGATCTTGCTAAAAAGGGAGAGTCCCAATAGGTTGTAACGGCACTCCATAGCCCTTGAACGAAACCGGTGCATCGGCCGACGGCAGAACGGAGAGGGAACCTTTCTGCATGCCCCATTGTATTCGTCGCCCCCTCCGTCAACCTGACAGTACCCAAGCTCGCACAGCCGGTACTCGATCTTCGGACTAACTACCTCGCCAGCCATCGCCGGAACTCTTCCCCGCATCAGCTCGCGGACCCCGCTTCCATAAGCTTGCTGACGAGCTGCTTAAAGCTTGGCAACAGAAGCCTGTTCGCATAGCCGCTGAGGTGATCGCCATCGAAGACGAGCGGCCGGCCGTCGGCGGTGTGCGTTGAGCAGACCGAATCTGGGCACAGTGGTGGCAACGGGTCCCATACGCTAACTTCGGGGACCGCCTGCACGATGTGCGCATAGGATTCGAGCACCGGCGCCCGCAAGGCTTCCAGATCCGCACGGGCGATGCGGTCGCCGCCGGAACAGATGGGATTGTCGCGATTGAACCAGTCCGAACATCGGAACGGCTGGCTCCGAAACTCGGGTGTCGGCCCCTCCAGGATGACCTTCGCCCCTTTGGCTGCCAGTTTCTGCAAGATTGGAATGGCCTCTCGCACGCCGTCTACCCGGCTTTGCACGGCCTCTGGACCAAACATGTAGCCCCAGGCGCTCGAGTCGTCGAAGCGGGCCCACTCGTCGGAGAAACGTGGCAGCCGCAGCGAAGGCAGGAAGACCACGTCACCGGGCCTGACCTGCGCCTCGATTTGAGCGATTGCCGCATCCGTCCCCGGCGCACAGCTCGCCACCTCATCTTGTTTGCGCGGCAGCAAAGCAATGAACGGACAGCCTCCATTGTTGTACGCGAAGACCTTCACGCCAGTATCCCGGGCGAATTCGCGCAACATCCTGTTGTAGGCCATCGCGTGCGAATCGCCGATCACGTACAGGCGCCCGCGATAGGTCGCCGGAAGCGAACATCCCGCACGTGAATATGTCCATACGGGCCCCCCGTTGAGCTTCGTCCTATTCCACGTGTCCAGACATCCGTCATTGCTGGGCTCAAGGGGGCGGCTCGGATACCAGTCGTCGGCACGTTGTGACACCACGCTCAGCGACAGATTCAGTTTCAGTTGGGCTGCCTGAATGCCGACCCACAACAGCGCTCCGCACGTCAACGTAGCTACGCCCGCACCTACGACAGCGGGACGCCGCATGCCTTTCAGGACCGCCGAGCGCCGCACGGGATTCTCGACGTAGTACCAGGACGCTGTTGCCAGCGCGAAGCTCAGTACGGCCGCAAGCACGCGCCAGACAGGCGCATCGATCCCCGTCGTCCACCGCAGCAGCACGATCACAGGCCAGTGCCAGAGATAAAGCGAATATGAGATCTTGCCGACGAAAGTCACCGCTGGTGAAATGAGCAGCCTGTGCAGCCAATCCCGCGGCGCTCTTCCGTGCAGCGCGTACAGTACGCCAAGCGTGCCGGCAACCGGCAGCAGCGCTCCCGGAAAAGGAAGCTGCTCCGGGCGCAAGACCTTGAAACCGGCCGCAAGCAGCACCAGCGAACCAACGAGCAACGCCATCGAACCCAGCGTCCCATTGCGGTCGATCACGCCGAGCGGGCGCTTCGCGAGCGCGAGGAACTGGTATAGCAGGATACCGGATGCCAATTCCCAGAAACGCCCTGGAATCAGGTAAAAGTTTAGCCCCTCATTTCGCCTCGAAAGCCACCATGCGCTCAACACGGACAGAGCGAGCCCGCCGGCGAACAGAACAACGCAAAGCGTCTTTCTCGGACGTTTGCTCACCCACATGAAGAAAAGCAACGGAAAGATCAGATAAAACTGCTCTTCTACCCCAAGCGACCAGGTATGCAGGTACGGGTTGAATTCGGCGCGTGGCGAAAAATAGTCATCACCGATGAACGCGAGCACCACATTGCTCAATCCAAAGAAAGCAAAGAAGCCGGTGTATTTGTTGGTATCGCTCAGCCACGCGTTTGGAATGAACAGTGCTGAAAACAAGCCGGTCACCAGCAGGCACACCACGAGCGCTGGCACGATCCGCTGCACTCGACGCGAATAGAAATAGAACACGAAGCGCGAAAACTGCATCGATTCGAGGTTTCCAACGGATGCGCTGACAACAAACCCGGAAACCACGAAAAAGATGTCGACCCCTGCAAGCCCGCCGGGTAACCACTGCGCGTACAGGTGATAAACGATGACCGACAACACTGCGACCGCACGCAAACCGTCGATGTATGCCGCGTGCGCAGGACGGGTGAGTTGCGGCGCAGTAGTAGCGTTATGGCGTGGATTCATGGCATGAGAGTTAATGAGGCCGGTCGGAATCCGTGGACGCCAACGGGTTTAGCAGCGATCTTGTTCAAGTAGAAACGCTGCGTGAAAACCGCGGGAGACAGATAGTCAAGCTGCGCTTGTGTCCGCTGCCGGTCATAAAGAATCTCGATGTATTCCGTGATCTCTTGCTGCGCCTGCTGCCGACTGGCGAACCGCCGACGATAGGCCAACTCGCTCTTCAGCGTGCCCCAACATTATTCGATCGATGCGTTGTCAAAGCAGTTTCCTCGTCTGCTCATTGAGGCTTGCATGCCGAACTGGCCGACAAGATTCTGGTAAGCATGCGCGCAATATTGGCTGCCGCGGTCTGTGTGGTGAATCAGACCGGCCGGCGGTCGGTGCGACGCGACCGCCCGAAACACCGCCTGCATCACCAGATGCCTGGTCATACGCTCGCTCATCGCGTAACCGACCAGCTCTGCGCTGAACAGGTCCTTGAGCCCGCCGCAGGGTTGCCGGAACGTCTGCTCGCGCGGGGTTCAGACCTGCTCCGCTGATTCCGCGGCGATCATTGCATATTTCATCTCGATAAATAACCAGAAAAAGCGAAGGTGCCGTTGCCCTTTCTCTCGTTTGCTTTTACGTACGATTGTGACGGAAAAAGTTTAGGGAAATGTATAGGGCCGCGATGTATTTCGTGCGCTGCCCCACAGAAGCGATAAGAAATGTCGACTTCATCGTCGAGGAACTTCATCGGCGCGAACCGGAGGATCCATCGCGCATCGGTGCGACGCGCGTTGCCCTGCAGAACCAGCGTAACAATCTGCTTGCCTTCGCTGGCGTGCTGGACCAGAAGCTCGGCGCCATGGACCGCGCGAGCGGCGTTTCGGACCACCTCGTGCGGGCGACTTGTCTGCTGCACCGCAAGCCGGACACCTCCGTCACGTTCTGGCAGGCGTGGAACCGGCTGCACGCCGCCATCGGCCACAAGTTCCACGATCTCTACACGACGGTGTCGCAGGCTCGACGATGAGGACAGCGCTGACTGCCAGCGTGAAATACGCATCGGCCCGATCAATACCGACCCAGACTCCGACGGCGAATGCAAGCATGACACCGAGCGTCGAAACGAAGCGCAAGCGGAAGGTCATGTAACAGACGAAGTGGCGCAGGCGGCTATACTTTACTTGCCGAGCATCGGCGCTACGGATTCGTCGCTGAACGCGAGGCCAAGGCTGCTGAACGCAAATGCGAGTGCCAGCGCGAGCTGCAACTGGCCGAATTGCTGGGGGCCATAGGCCCTTGCAAAGAGATGGTTGCTGGCAACGGCGGTGGCCGCGCTCACCAGCTTTGCGCAGGCAACGCCTGTAATCGAGGACACCAAAAGCCGGCCTGCTTTCATAGTTCTTCTCCCGGACCTTGGCTGCAAGCACGATCGACCCGATCACCGAGGCGAGTCCGCCTTATCAGCAATGCATATCTCCAAAGTGATGCTTTCGAAACTCCACCGTACGGCTTTCTAAAAACGCGACACTACGTGCTATGGCATGACTGCTCTGTTCGAAATCACACAAACGCCCGCTCTTCGATGTCTACTCGAAGTCACATGTAGTCCTGGTCCAGGTGTCGGCAATTTGGGCGATCGTGCCGACTGACCGCTACTGCCCGAACTCGGCAGTACATGGTTAGGCGTCTGGACGCTCGAACTTCTGTCGCCGACTCCAGCGATGGGCCGCGCCCTATGAATATCAATGCAGCCTAGCTTTCTTCCTGTGTTTCGATTGGCTGACGCACATAGTAGATATCCCATTCTCCTTCGTCAGTCTGTACAAATCCGTACCGCTGGTAGAAGCGGTTTGAATCACGGCCGCGTAGAGCACCGAGGCGGATTGGCATGCGTTGCGCGTCGGCGTTCGCGAAGACGTCCCGCAAGACGGCTGCGCCGATTCCTTTCCCTTGGTGCGCCGGCAGAATGTAAAGGTGGTCCAGTAGCCAGTAGTCTGCCTGTGGGCGGATGAGGATAAAGCCCGACCGAACGCCATCGACCTCTATGAATCGACACCGCGCAGGGTCGAATGACGCGAGGAAGCGCTCGCGGGCACGCTGCGGGTCGAAACGACCGATGCGCTCCAGACTCTCACGCATCGCGGCGATACGAATGGCGACCAGTGTGTCGGCGTCGGACTCGGTTGTATCGGAAAAGGCGATGTTCATGGGGAACGGCTTCCGGTCAAAGGATTCGCGAGGCTTACTTCTTGTGCGAATACTATCGCGCCGAATCGATTGTCACCAATTTGCACTTTGGGGCCGAAGGTCCGTATATGGCCGACTTGAGACTTCTGGCAACGCGGCAAGCTGTCATAGGTCGATGCCTGCAAGTAACACATGGCATAATGCGCCGCATTCACCTTCACCAGACCAATATCGAATCGTCGGCCTTATGCTGAGCTGTTTCTGCCGGAAATTGGGCTCCTATCTGGGATTGCTGGCAATCCTGATGGCAACGCTCGCGCCGACGGTTTCGCAGGCACTGGCTGACCGCAACGAGGCTGGGCTTCCTTCAGCCTCGCTCTGCTCCGCACATTCGACTCCAGGCAATCCGCCGGGCAACGAGGACACCTCCCACTCGCTGGCTGCTCACTGGCATGCTTGCGGCTACTGCAACCTGATTGCGCACATGCCCGTACTGCCGAGCGTCCGGCCTGAATTTGCGGTCACGGTCTGGGCCATCCAGCATCGCGTTGCGACGCGGTTCGAGAGCATCCGTCGCGTCGAACCGCTGGCATCCGCCCAGCCGCGCGCGCCCCCCGTTTCATCCTGAATTGAGCCCTGGTGGCGATGCCGTGCACGAACGCATCGCCAGGCGTCGTCGTGTCCCTTCACAGACACGCGGCGGCGCGATGACGACCTCAATCAATGGATGAAACATGAATGCCAATACCTCGCGCCATGGGAAACCCTTCTTCGCCACGGCATCGATCTCGTTCGCCGCAACTGCGCTCCTGCTCGCCTCATCGCCAGCCGCTGCCCATGCCATCGCGGGCGACCGCGTCTTTCCGTCAACGTTGGCTGTCGATGATCCAGGCGTCGGCGATGAAGCTAACTTCGAATACGGGCATCTGCGTGTTCCTGGAGACAACGGCGATCAAAGCATCAATACGTTCAGCTTCGAATACGACAAGCTGATCACGTCAAGGCTTGCCCTGTCCGTCGACGGCGCTTACGTGATGCAGAACAATCCGACTGCGCACGGGTTCGATAACTTTGGAGTCGGCCTGAAGTATCTGCTGTATGTGAACGCCCCGCACGAATTCATGACTTCAGTCGGGGTGCATGCGGAATTGGGTGGAACCGGCAGCCACGCGATTGCGAACAGCTTTTCGACCATCTCGCCGACGATCTACGTGGGCAAGGGTATGGGCGATCTGCCTGACTCACTGGCCTATCTCCGACCCGTTGCCATTACCGCCGAAGCTGGGCCTTCGTTGACCACCGGGGCCGGTCAGCCCAATTCTTTCGACTACGGTTTCACGGTCCAGTACAGCCTGCCCTATCTGCAGCAGCAGGTGCATGATTTCGGCTTGCCGCAGCCGCTCTCGAACATTGTTCCCATCGTCGAGTTTCCGCTATCGAGAAGTCAGGGCCAAACCACTGGCACAATCAATCCAGGGTTCATCTGGATCAACCGCTATGGCCAGTTCGGTGTCGAAGCCCAGATACCAATCAACAGCGCGAGCGGTTCGCATGTGGGCATCCTGGTACAGGCCCATCTTTTCTTCGACGATATTGCGCCGAAAACACTCGGCAAGCCGCTGTTCTAACGTGTAAGGAGTCCTCTCATGAAACTGCACACGATTGCACGCGCGGCCATCGCCGCGCTGATGATCGCCGGCTGCAATCTCGCGCAGGCGCACGCCTACCCGACCCAGGAGGCGCCGGGGGCCGGTGCGACCGTCACGACCTCGCAGAAGGACGTGGCGATCGACTTCGACGATGGTCTGGAGCCCGCATTCAGCTCGATCGCCGTCACCGACTCGCGAGGCAAGTCCGTGACGAGCGGCAAAGCTGCGGTTGACCCGTCGAACAGGAAGCACATGTCGGTAGGGCTAAATCCCCTCGTGCCGGGCGCCTATACCGTCTCGTGGGTCGCCGTTGCCAACGACGGCCATCGCACCCAGGGGCATTACACGTTCACGGTGAAGTAACGGTGGATCCGCTCGTCGTCGCCCAGATTGCACTGGCCGCGATGCAGGACATTCTGTTTGCCGTCGCTACCGGCGCTCTTGCATGCGGCGTCCTGGGCGCGCGTAGCGGATTGCCTGGGCAAGACACGACGCGAGTCTGGCGGACCGTCGCGTCAGTCGCACTCGCTCTCACCGCCCTGGCGTACCTCTGGCTTCAGGCCGCAATCATGAGCGGTTCGCCGCTCGGTGAAGCTGGTTCGGCTATCGCCCCAGTACTGACGCAGTCCCACTTCGGTAAGGCGTGGTCGATCGGCGTTGCCGGCGCGCTGCTCGCGGCGTTGAGTGGCCTCAAGAAAGAGCGCGGCTCAGCGCTCTTTGCTGCGGGGTTCGTCCTGTGGGTCGCGGGCAAGGCAACCGCGAGCCATGCGGCCGACTCCGGCGACTTCTCGTGGCGTGAGGCGATTCACGTCGTCCACCTTTCCGCGACTGCGCTTTGGGCCGGCAGTGTCATCGTCGCCGCGATCCTGCTGCGCCGGCTCGAACGCGAACCAGGCCGTCCGCCCGGCCGGAGGGCTGCGTTCTGCTCGGCGCTGTCTCATCTGGCCACGGCTGCGCTCGTGTTTGTTCTCGTCACCGGTTTCTACAACGCCGTTCAGGACACGGCGCAGGCCAGCGCGCCGCTGCTGCGCACACACTGGGGCCGGTTGCTCGCCGCAAAGCTTGCATGCGTGGTCCTGGTGACATTGCTCGGCGGCTGGAACCGGATGGCGATTCTGCCCGATCTGCTCGTGCTTGCCGAGCGGAACGATCCGGATTACCCTGCCGCGCAACGCCGCTTCGACGGCGTTCTCTCTGTTGAAGCGATCGTCATGCTCGCCGTACTTGCGCTGGCTGCGGTGCTGGGCCATACGTCGCCGACGGGCGGATAGCGGAGCGACCATGTAGACATGCGACCGATATGACGATCGAGCGGCGCCCGGGTGCCGCGACGTACGTCCCGCCAACCCATCACATTTTCCTTAACGTAGAACAGGAGGTTATGCCATGCACCACCCCTTCTTCCGCCTGGCTATCGCGCTGCCGCTCGCGGCTGCTTCGCTAACCGCTTTCGCCGCTTCGTCGGGCGCCATGATGGTGTCCGACTGCTGGATCCGCTCGATGCCGGGCGACGTGCCGTCCGGCGGCTACTTCAAGCTGATGAACATGGGAGACAAGCCCGTCGATCTCGAAGGTGTTAGCACCGATGCGTTCGGGATGTCCATGCTGCATCAGACGCAGACTACCGGGAGCACGTCGAAGATGGTCATGGTCGACAAGGTGACCGTCCCGGCCAACGGGACACTCGCATTCGCGCCGGGCGGCTATCACGTGATGTTCGAGAAGGAAAAGAAGCCGCTGACGGTCGGTTCGACGGTTCCCGTCACGTTCAAATTCAGTGACGGCGAGAGTATCGTCGGGCAATGCGCGGTGAAGAGCGCAACCGGCCAGTAATGACGCTTGCAGGCCGCGCGAAATCGATCGCGAGACTTGAGAGCGCGGGCTGCAACGATTCGGGCAACCGGCGGACGTTTGTATCTGGTCAATGATGCTCGATGCGCTCGGCGATGTGAAATGATGCTGCGCCGTGGCGACGAGCGAAAAATTTCGGCCGAGTTCGCCCCCTTTGCGGACATCCGGCGCTCGGAGGACAATGCCCTTGCGAATCTCTTCCGAGGCTGCC
Source organism: Paraburkholderia sp. CI3 (assembly GCF_050436505.1). Lineage (NCBI taxonomy): Bacteria > Pseudomonadati > Pseudomonadota > Betaproteobacteria > Burkholderiales > Burkholderiaceae > Paraburkholderia > Paraburkholderia sp. CI3. The sequence continues at coordinate 96,469 of NZ_JBNDMI010000004.1, read as the reverse complement.
CAACATGGCTAAATTTCAGCCCGATGGATGGCATACCGTCACGCCCCGAATCGTCGTACGGGATCCGGAAAACCTGATCACATTCATCAAGATGGTGTTTCAGGCACAGGGCGAATTCCGTCACGGGCGGCCTGCCGAAATCATGATCGGCGATTCCGTCGTGATGGTTAGCGGCGGAGACGGCCTTCGCGATCCGATGCCGGCATTTCTGTATGTCTACGTCGAGGACGCCGATTCGACCTACCAGCGAGCGATTGCGGCGAATGCGATCTCACTCGAAGTTCCGACCGACATGCCATACGGCGACAGGCGAGCGATGGTAAGAGATCCGTGGGGAAACACATGGCAGATTGCCACACATCAGCGCGACCTCTGTGCTGCCGAGATCCGTTCAAGGTAGGGCGTTACCGACAGCAGCACTTTTCTGTCGGTTCGTCTATTCGCTAAAGCTGAAGAACGGTGCGGCACGCTCGGTCGACGTTGGGTGTTTTGCCTCCCGACGAATGCCGTCACCCCTTCGACGAAACCGGGCTCATCTGCGCAATCGATCCATTTGCGCCGTCCGCCAACCAGATGCGCCGGCAGACTGACGTCGTAGGCAGAGCGGTGTCGCCGGTGCAAGCCTGGCAGCGGTCCGGACTTACTGACGAGGACCACTTACTGGCCGAATACGCGTTTGAGTGTCAGATTGTTTTTCACGGTTGTCACGCCCGGCACGGTTTCGGCAACCCCGGCCGCCCTGTCGATCTGCGCTGCATCGGGCACCGTGCCAAACAGTGTCACCGCGCCACCTCTCGCACGGACACTGATGTTTGAAGCACTGATCTCCTTGTCCTTCATGAGCGCAGCGCGTACCTTCCTGCCGAGCGCGCGATCAGCCTGTCTGGAACTCGCCGAAGCGCCGCTGCCCGGCGACGCCATGACGGTTGACGCTGGCGCACTGCCCGATTCGCCAGGCTGGGACCATGCATTGATCCATGTCGTCACGATCAGTGCGCCGACCGCCAGTTTGAGTGCCCTGATTACCTTCATTGCTTTCTCCAATCTTCCTGAGTCTTGTGGGATCCCCGTTGGAATCGCTGTTCTGCTACCGCGTGGCGAGCCGGCACGCTTCACCGGCCAGAGGCCTTCATTTCGAGCCCAATACGGAGGATCCCTAGAAGTAGTGGCGCATCCCGAGCATGACCGCCGTCGTCCCGAGGCCAGGCGCGACGGGCTGGCCGTACGTAATCGTCTGCGTCATATCTCCGTGGTTGTTCACCCAGCCCACCTGGCCATAGAGCAAAGTGGCCTTGGACAGACTGTATTCGGCGCCTCCGGCGACCTCGAGCGATTTGTTCGCCGAGCTGTTCCTGTCCTTCAGGTAGTACACGCCACTGGTGAGCTTGAATGCCGGTGAGAACTGATAGCCGAGGCCGGCCGAATACAGGTCGAGGTTGACCAGATTCGCGTGCGCCGGATTCCTGCCGTTGGTATATGACGCGGAAATGGAGAAGGCGTGATAGGTGTACAGCGCCCCGAGGTAGTAGAGGCGGTTGTTGGCGAGTCCGGTGGGCACCGTCGTCGGTCCGGGATTGGTGTCGTGACCGTTGTAGTAGACGGCTCTCAGATTGAGGCCATAGTTCGAGTATTTGAGCACGGCGGACTCGCGCGTGCCGCCCTGGAAGCTGCCTGCCACACCGCCGGGCGCATATTCGAGCGCTGCGGACACGCCGGCGAATGTCGGCGACTCGTAGACGATCGCATTGCTGTCGTACAGCGCGCCGATCGGTCCGTTGGTGCTGGTGCCGGACCAGCCTGCGGCCTGGTTCATGCCCAGCCATGCCGTCAGGATGCTGCCGAAATACTGGCCCGCCCGCACGTCGGTATCGGCCATCGCGTAGGCCATCGGCACGATCTGGCGACCGAAGTTCACCGTACCGAACGGTCCCGACACGCCGAGCGTCGCGAACTGGTTGAACTGCGCCACCGCGCCCGGCGTATCCGCCAGGCCGAACTTGCCGGTGCCGCTGTCGAACGACCCCTGCAGCTTGAAGTTCACGTGATAGCCGCCGCCGATATCCTCGGTCCCCTTCATGCCCCAGATGCTCGCGTAGATCCCGCCGTCCTTGTAGCGATAGACCTTCCCCAGATTCTTCGCCGTCGGGCTGAACGAGGCCGCCGAGGTACTTTGATATAGCAGACCGGAATCCACGACGCCGTACAGCGTCACCGACGACTGCGCATAGGCCGGACTTCCAAGGACGGCCACCGCGGCCGCAGCTACCCATTTCAGTTTCATTGCGTCTCCAGTTTTGTAGCTTTTGTAGCTTGAATCCACCCGTAACGACGTACGTTCAAGACGTACGTTCAATACTCAACACGCCAGACCACCTGCTTCCTTGAGACGGCAACAGATAGTCCTGAAACGCTTCGCGCAGCTGGTTCTTCAGCACCTTGCCGGTAGCGCCAAGCGGCACCGCATCGACAAATACGACTGCATCCGGCGTCCACCATTTCGCGATCTTTCCTTCGAAGAACGCCAGCAATTCTTCGGCTGTCACCTGTGCACCGGGCTGTTTCACGGCGACAAGCAGTGGCCGCTCGTCCCACTTCATATGCTTCGCCGCAATGCAGGCCGCGCTCGCTATCGCGGGATGCGCGGCTGCGAGGTTCTCGATCTCGATCGAGCTGATCCACTCGCCGCCGGACTTGATCACGTCCTTGCTGCGATCGGTGATCTGCATGAAGCCGTCGGCGTCGATGGTCGCGATATCGCCGGTCGGGAACCAGCCATGCGCGTCGGCATCGATCCGCAGCGGGTTGCCACCTTCATTGCGGAAGTAGTTGCGCACCACCCAAGGGCCACGCACCAGCAGATCGCCCGAGCTCACGCCGTCCCATGGCAGTTCCTGGCCGTTCTCACCGAGGATCTTCATATCGACGCCAAATACCGCGCGCCCCTGTTTGGATTGCAGGGCGCAACGGTCTTCCGGACCCAGTGCGAGGTGCCTTGCTTTCAACGCGCCGATGGTCCCGAACGGACTCAGTTCGGTCATGCCCCATGCGTGCAGGACTTCCACGCCGTACCCATCCTGGAACGTGTGAAGCATTGCGGGCGGGCAGGCTGCGCCGCCAATGACGGTGCGCTTCAGGGTCGAGAAGTTCAGGCCGCCTTGCTCGAGCCAGGTCAGCAGGCCTTGCCATACTGTCGGCACACCAGCCGCGAAGGTGACCTGCTCGGCTTCGACGAGTTCGTAGAGCGCTTGGCCGTCCAACCCGGGGCCGGGGAAAACCAGCTTGGCCCCGACCATGCACGCGACATACGGAATGCCCCACGCATTGACATGGAACATCGGCACGACCGGCAGGATCACGTCGCGCGCCGAGCAGTTCAGCGCATCCGGCAGTGCGGCAGCGAACGTGTGAAGCAGCGACGAGCGATGCGAGTAGAGGACGCCCTTCGGGTTGCCGGTGGTACCGGACGTGTAGCACAGCGCACAGGCGGTATCCTCGTCAAAATTCGGCCACACGTAGGTCGACGAACTGCGCTCGAGCAGATCTTCGTAGCACAGCAGGTTGGCAATGCCGGTATCCAGCGGCATATGCGCGCGATCGGTCATCGCGACAAACGCCTTGACAGTCTTGCAGCGGCCGGCAATGGCCTTGACCAGCGGCAGGAACGTCAGATCGAAGAACAGGACCTGATCTTCCGCATGGTCGACGATGTAGGCGATCTGGTCTGCGTGCAGGCGCGGATTGATCGTATGCATCACTGCGCCCATGCCGGATATGCCGTAGTACAGCTCCATGTGGCGATAACCGTTCCAGGCGAGGGTGCCGACACGGTCGGACGGCCTGATGCCCAGACTCGTGAGCGCATTGGCCATCTGTCGCGCGCGCCGGTGACAGTCGCGGAAGGTGTAGCGATGGATGTCACCCTCTACCCGCCGCGACACGATCTCCGTATCCCCATGATGGCGATCGGCATGCACGATCAGCGAGGAAATCAGCAACTGCTTTTGCAGCATCAAACCGTTCATTTCGTTCGTCCATTCTTTAAAGCAGGGTCACGAACCGACATCGCCTGCGGCAGCATTCGAGCCATTGGGCGCCTGCGGTCTTTTACCGCCGGTCAGTCGTCTTTTGTCAAAGACCGATCTCCAGAAGCGCTCACAGTCCTATTCGCACAACTGATTGTTATGGCAGATGCTGAAGAGGTCGATGCAAGGATTTTCAGGCGTGATCGCTTCAGGTCACGCGGCGCATCCGGTCATATCACTACGCCGCCATTCGGGCTGATCACCTGGCCGACCAGGTAGTGGTCGCCGGCCAGATAGGTCACCATCGAGGCGTATTCCTCCATCGTGCCCAGGCGTCCGGCTGGCACCACTTGCCAGAACTGGTTGCGCTTTTCCTCACCGGCGGCTTCGAAGTATTCCGTAAATTCCGCAGTGGCCACACCCCCAGGCGCCATCGCGTTGACGAAGATATTGGCGCCCGCCACTTCAGCTGCGACCGACTTCGTGAAGGCAACCACCGCGCCCTTGGTGGCGCTGTAGTGCGGGCTATGCGCGCTCATGGCCGAGATGCCCGCAATCGACGCGATGTTGATGATCCGGCCGTCGCGCTGCGGCTGCATCAGCCTGAGCGCTTCGCGGGTGCAGTAAAAGAGGCCGTGCACGTTGACGTCCCAGTAACGATGCCACTCCTCGTCGCTGATGCTGCTGGTGAAAGCCAGCGATTGCCGCGGCACGGGCGTGGTGATATAGGCGTAATGCCTGTTGCGGCGTTCCGTATCGATCGGCGTGTTCGGCACGAGCGCGGCGTTGTTGACGAGAATGTGCAACGTCCCAAAACGCTCGACGATCGCGGCGAACAGGTTGGCGACTTCGCTGCTGGACGAGACGTCGCAGCGCAGCGCCAGACACGGTGCGCCGGCCGCTTCTACCGCAGCGCGCGTTTCTTCGAGGGCCGGCATGTCGATATCGCAGATCGCGATCCGTGCACCGGCGCGGGCCAGATCAACGGCGATGGCACCGCCCATCCCACGACCGGCACCGGTGACGAGGGCGACACGCCCTTCCAGATTCCGACGTTGGTCTTGCATTTCCATTACCTCGCAGGTTGTATGTTTTGCAGCGCGAGCGCACGCTGCCTGCGCGAGGCGCGCGCCGCGAGGGCGAAAAACAGCGCCGAACTGATCGTCAGCACGTCGGTGGCGATCAGGACACCCGTCAGCGGAGCGGTGGCGCCAGCCTTGATGAAATGGTCGGCGGCCATCCCGATCACCACGGTGCCGATGGCAAGGGCGAATACGTTGATCGAGAGCATCGTGAAACCGAAGATCGTCGAGCGCATCTTCTGGGGTGCCATGCTCATGATCGCCGCCGCCCCCGGGCCGTACACCGCCAGCGGCAGGAAGAATCCCGCGCACATGCCGATGTAGAACAGCGGCGAACTGACCGGGACGAAACGACAGGCCAGCATCAACGGCGCGCAGATCACGACAAGGAGCGCCATGAAGCTGGCGTGTCCGCCGCGCAGTTTGCTTGCCACACGATCGCCCATGACGCCACCCATCACCGCGCCCAGCGTGCCGAACACCAGTTGTAGCGCGCCGATCCTGGTGGCAATGCCAGCCGCGTTCATGCCGCGTTCGTTGACGAGCCACAACTGCTGGAAGGAAAAGCTGGCAAAAACGAGGTGCACCAGTACGAAACCAACGATCACGAAGCCCAGCGCACGGTTGCCACCGACGGTGCGCAACACCGCCAGCGCTTGCGGCAGGAACGGCGCGCCGCGTTCCTGCGGTGCGAGTTGGCTACGGTCTTCCTCGAGCAGCGCGAGCGGCAAGGCAACGGCGACGCCGACGATGCCAAGGACATAGAACGTGGTCCGCCAGCCATGCGTGGCGCCAAAGCTGCCGGCGAGCAGGAAACTGCAGCCGACGCCCATGGGGATCCCCATGAAGAACAGCCCCATTGCCGTGCCTCGTCGCTTCTCCGAGAAGAGCTCAGCCAGCAGGGCCACCGCGGCAGGTACCAGCGCCGCCTCGCCGCTGGCAACGAAAAACCGCGCCAAGACCATCTGCTCAAAGCTCTGGGCATGGCCCGAGGCCAGCGTGCAGGCGCTCCAGATCAGCACGCCGGCGGCGATGACCCGTGTGCGGCTGAAGCGGTCCGCAAGGGTGCCCATGAACATCGCCATCACGCCGAAGCTCAGCACCCATACCGCGCCGACCAGAAAGCCGTATTGCGTGTTGCTGAGCGCCAGATCTTTAATGATCTGCGGCGAGAAACCGAGCAGCATATTGCGGTCGATGTGTGCCAGCAGGTGGATCACCAGTAGCGATGCCAGAACCGCAGAGGGGTTTTTCTTCCAGAACATCATCTGTCTCCATGCCTGAGAGGGTTCAGAGCGAGGCGCAACGCGATACGCTGCCGCGTTGCGCCCCGTTATCCCCGCTCAGGCAACCTTGCGTGCCGGCACGTCGCGCCGGCCGGACGTGCGATTAGGGACCATGCGCAGTTTGTCCAGCGTCTCGTCGACCGAACCCCACTGGGTGCCGATCTGATAGATGCGGTGGGCATCCTCGCCGCTCGCGATGTCGCGATTGAGCTCGCGCGCAATGCGCACCATCTGCTCGATCTGCTGCACTGAAGTCGCCCGCTCGCCGTTCGGGCCGAACAGCGTGTCTTCGATACCGACCCGTACATGCAGGCCCAGCGCAATCGCCAGCGTATTCATCGGCACCACGTTCCGGTTCAGCGTTTCGAACGTAAGCACCGCGCCCTCCGGGGTGCGGCGGGCAAACTCGATCATGTCGGCGGGATGCAACCCGGCCGCGCCGCCGCCAATTGCCACGTAATTGATATTCAGCGGACCGCTATACGCACCGTTGCGAATAAGACGCTCGACCGTTTCGAGTTGCGTCAGATTCCCCAGCATGAACTGCGGCTGGATGCCGTTGGCGACGAGACGCCTGATGTGTTCGACGTGCCATGAGGGATTGGACGGCACGATCATGTCGCGATAGGCAGCCTGCAGCGCCGGGTTCATGAGCGAGGTGCCCGCGATGTCGGCCTCGGTCATCAACTCCATTACGTTCATCTGGCTGGTGTTGATCGCAACGGTGACCTGATCGGGACGCGGGTCCAGCTGCGCGAGCATATGACGCGTATCGTCGTTCTGCCATTTGGCGGCTTCGCCTTCATTCTCAGGCGCGAACGAGATCGAGCCGCCAACCTGCAGCACCATGTTCGGCACCGCGTCGCGCAGGCGCGCCAGCATCTCGTTGAACTTCGACAGGCGCTTGCTGCCCTTGCCGTCCTCTTCGCGCACGTGCACGTGCAGCACGGTCGCGCCTGCGTTGTAGCAGTCGACGGCCTTCTGCACCTGCTCGTCCATCGTGACCGGGATATCGTCCGAATCGCCGGGGATCCATTGCGGCCCATAGGGCGCCACCTGGATCACGAGTTTTTCCTGGTTCTCAGGCAGCAGGGAGTCGTCTAGAAAATGCATGTTTGTGCTCCTGTTAAGGAATGCGTGGAGTGGTGAGCTGGATGTCAGGCAGCGGCCTGCGCACCCTCGCCGTTTGCCTTTTCGAAGGCGGCCAGTTCTTCCAGCAGGATCGGCGCGCCGAGGCTGCTGGAATGGATACCGAGAACGCTCACCGCCTGCAGCACCGCAGCGATTTCCTCTTTGGTGGCGCCTAGTTCAAGCGCCTTGCGGATATGGCGGCGTGTGCCCGGCGCATACATGTGCGTGCACGATGCGTCGACCGCGATGGCAAGGAATTCCAGGACCTTCGGTTCCAGCACGCCCGAGATGATCGGGTGCATGCCCATCGCCATGAATTTCTCGGCCCAGACAGGATCGAGTTCTGCAATGGCATCCCAGGCGGGATTCCAGTTGCCGGTTGCACGCAACTGATCGCAGACCGGGGTCGCGCTGCGGCTCGTCTCATTGCTCATTGTTTCGCCTCCTCTCGAACTTCTCGAATTTCCGTACGCGTTGGTCATCACGCGTCTCTGGAGGCAAGTATCGGATACTGGCAAATAGCGGTTTGACAGATTGAGGCAAAAAATTTACATTTTGATGCACGAGGGAAAACCATATGTCCTATCTGCTTCGCAGTGCCGCCCTGACCAGTTACGTCGAAGTGGCCCGATCGGTGGGCCTTGATCCCTACCAGCAGTTAAGTGATGCCGGCATTGACCGTTCTGCGTTGCTGAACCCCGACATCATGATTCCGGCCGAGGCAGTGGCGCGATTGCTGGAAACCTCCGCCCGGGCCGCTGCCGTCGAGGATTTCGCGCTGCGCATGGCCGAGACCCGCCACCTCTCCAACCTTGGCCCTCTCGGTTTTGCGATGCGGGAACAGCCGACGTTGCGCCGCGCGCTCGAATCGATGGCGCACTATCTGCGCCTGCAGAACGAAGCGGTGGTGATGCGCGTCGAGGAAACGGCAGGACTCGCCATCATCCGGGAAGACCTCATGGGCGGCATGCCTGGCTCGATGCGCCAGGCAACGGTGTTGATGCTGGGCGTCATGTATCGGACGCTTGGCCTGGTGCTGGGCGCAGCGTGGAAGCCGCGCACCATCTGTCTCACGTACAGCGCTCCAGCCAGCCTCGCCATGCATACGCGTGTATTTGGCGCGCCCGTTGAGTTCAACCAGGATTTCGACGGCATCGTGTGCCTCGCAGCGGATCTCGACGCCGCGATTCCAGCTTACGATCCGGTCATGGCGCAGCAGGTGCGCCAGTATCTGGATTCGATGCTGCTTCAGTCCAACGTAACCATGTCCGACAAGGTCAGGAAACTGGTCATTGCGCTTTTGCCGTCTGGCACCTGCTCGGCCGACCGGATCGCGCAGCATCTGGGCGTGGATCGCACGACCGTGAATCGCCACCTCACCCGTCAGGGTGACAGCTTTCTGTCGATTGTCGATGCGGTGCGGGTTGAACAGGTGATGCGGTATGTCAGTAGCGGCGACCGGCCGCTGTCTGAAGTGGCTACGCTGGTAGGCTTCTCATCGCTGAGCGCGTTTTCCCGCTGGTTCAACGGCCGCTTCGGCTGCAGCGTTTCGACGTGGCGCCGCAAAAATGCACAACGAAGTGCTGGGGCCCGCGATGCATCGCCTGGCTAGCCAGCGCGTTGGGCCGCTGATTCTCGTAGCAAGACGACGGGTGAAGCGGAGCGGTGAACCACGGATCAAATCAACATCGACGAATGTTTCGTGTCCAGCCGGAAGGGGACGACCAACGAGCCTTTTCGAGTGGCTGAAATTGGCCGGCCCTTGCCGGTCGTTGCCCCACGTCGGCGCTGCTTCGCTTCGGATCGGTCATCAAAATCGATCGAGCGGCTTTGGAATGCCCGGAAGGCCATTATTCAACGACTCATCTGTTCGCTGTCCCGATATCTGATCGGGAGCGGGCGCGATGCCGTACGGCTGCCGGCGACTGCTTATGCCCTTACTCGTTTCTTCCTTGTTCAACCTGTCCGTGCATCGCCGCGATCAGCGCATGCAACTGTTCGATCGCGAATGGCTTGCGCAGCGACGTGCAATCGAATCCGACCTCCTCTGGCGTCGGAGCGTCGCGACCGGAAGCAAACACGATCCTGATGCCCGGATTGCGCTCGACGGCAGCTCTCGCCAGCTCGATACCCGACCGCCCCGGAAGGACGATGTCCGTGAGAAGCACATCGGTCTTCCCTGTCATCAATGCGCGCATTGCTGCTTCTGCATCGGCAGCCTGACGCACGTCATAGCCCAGGGTGGTCAGCAGTTCACTGATCGCCTCCCGCGCGCTTCTGTCATCGTCCACGACAAGGATTGCGAAGCTTTCTGGCGCGTGAGACGGCTCGGACGACGGCGAATCTGCCGACGGCGATGCGACCGACGGGCGCACATCGGCCGTGCCGGCCGGTCCCAGCATCCGGCGGATTTTCGATGCAAGCTGCTCCCGGCTGTACGGCTTGCTCAGCAGATGCACACCCGTGTCCAGCCGGCCGCCATGGACGATGGCATTCTGGGTATATCCCGATGTAAACAGGATCTTCAGATGCGGCAGCATCCTGGTCGCGAGTTTCGCGAGTTCGGTGCTGCGCATCGTGCCGGGCATCACCACGTCCGTGAACATCAGATCGATATGTATCCCGCTTTGCACGATCACGAGCGCGCTCTGGGCGTCGTCTGCCTTCAGTACGGTATAACCAAACTGTCTGAGCGTTTCGACCACGGTTGCCTGAACGCGTCTGTCATCCTCAACGACCAGAATGGTTTCAGACCCGCCGGTGAGCGTCACCGGCTGTCTGGGTTCGAGCTCAACGGCTTTCTCCATCGAGCGGGGCAGATAGATCTTCACGGTTGTCCCGTGCCCGGGCTCGCTGTAGATCCTGACGTGACCTCCGCTTTGCTTGATAAACCCGTACGCCATGCTCAGGCCCAGGCCCGTGCCTTGCCCTTCCGGCTTGGTCGTGAAGAACGGCTCAAAAGCGCGTTCGAGGACATCGCGGGTCATCCCTGTTCCAGTGTCGGTGATGGCGAGCAGCACGTATTGCCCCTCGCGAACGTCAGCGGCCAGCGCGCTGTAGTGCTCGTCGAGCATGGCGTTCGACAGCTCCAGCGTCAGCTTGCCGCCTTCCGGCATGGCATCGCGCGCGTTGATGGCCAGGTTCAACACCACGTTCTCGAGGTGGTTCGGGTCGACCAGCGTGTTCCACAGCCCGCCGGCAATGACGGTTTCGATCTCAATCACTTCGCCCAGCGCCCGTCTGAGCAGGTCGTCCATGCTCCGCAGCATGACAGCCAGGTTCACGACAATGGGCTGCAACGCCTGACGGCGTCCGAACGCGAGCAGTTGAGAGGCCAGGTTGGCCCCGTGCTCGACCGCATCAATTGCCTTGTAGAGGCGCTCTCTTGTCCAGGCATCACGGCCATGGCGGCCTTCGAGCAATTCCAGATTGCCGCGTAACACCTGCAGCACATTGTTGAAATCGTGTGCGACGCCCCCCGTCAGTTTTCCAAGCGCCTCCATCTTCTGGGACTGAAGCAGCGCCGCGCGTGCCTTTTCCAGTTGCTCCTGAGCGGTCTTGCGCTCCGTCACGTCGCGGGTAATCTTGGCGAAGCCGACCAGCGTCCCTTCCTCGTCGCGGATTGCATCGATCACGACATTGGCCCAGAACCGGCTGCCGTCTTTCCTGACCCTCCAGCCCTCGGTCTCGAACCGCCCTTCCGTTGCGGCCGTATGCAGACCGTGTTCCGGCAGACCCTGAGCCGCCTCTTCGGCTGTGTAGAACCGCCTGAAGTGCGTTCCGAGCACTTCGCTGGCCTCATAGCCCTTGATCCGCGCCGCGCCCAGATTCCAGTTAGTCACGTGGCCCTCGGGGGACAGCATGAAGATCGCGTAATCGGTTACCCCTTGCACCAGCAGCCGGAACCGCCGCTCGCTTTCGATTACGGCTTCATAGGCCATGCGTTTGTCGGTTATGTCGCGCACAATCTTGCCAAAGCCGATGAAGGTGCCGTCAGCCGCATAAAGAGGCGTAATGAGAACGCTGGCCCAGAACTTCGTGCCGTCCTTGCGTACGCGCCAGCCTTCGGAATCATATTGGCCGTGCTCGCGCGCCGCGCGCAGCGCGGCGTCAGGAACACCGGTGTGCCGGTCGTCGTCCGTGTAAAAGACGGAGAAGTGCCGGCCAATGATTTCATCGGCCGCGTAGCCTTTGATGCGTCTCGCGCCGGGGTTCCAGCTGGCGACCTCGCCGTGCCCGGTCAGCCTGAAGATCGCGTACTCCGATACATGCGCGATCAGCAGCGGCGGCCACCGTGATTCGATATCGTCCTCGTCGCCGTGCATTCGCCCCCCCCGTTGAGTATTAGCGGTCCGACATATCCTTCCAGGACTGCACACGAATCATCCCTCGAGCAGTACCCGGGGCGTTCCATACCACCTGCCATTGTGCCCTGGCCGGCGAGTGGCGAGGCAGGAGTGACCGGATAACGCATTCGCAACGTAATGGCCAGGCGGACAAACCACTGAGCATTCGGAACTGCTCGATCGGCGGAGAACGGACAAGGCCTTCACAAACGGGTTCGGGGGCGAAACAGGAACGAAGCGTTTAGCTTCGCACACCATACGTCAGCCCAGGCTCGAATCGGCGAACCCGGCGCCATCTGTTTTGGCTGGGCAACCGAGATCTGGCTCTGCGCCGGATGTCCGGCGTCGACGACTGAGTTGAACTTCAACCGGTATGCGCAACGAAGCGCGTCATGCAGGTCAACGCCGTTTCTCCGCTAGCGATGACGGCCGTGCAATCCGGCTTTGTGTCGTTCGGTTGCGCCGCGCTCGCTCTGGGCGTCGCGAGATGGGCGCCTTTCGCTAGCGTTTGGCCCGGGGAAAGGGTATCTGTGCTTGCGGCAATCGGTGGTGGGTTGATCGTCCTTGCATCCGTGCTGGCATCGATTAAGGGTAAGGATCGGCGCGATCGGGGATGTCGTCCCGGAATTCGAAGAGCCGGAACGGGTAGCCATCTAACGTACGAGCGCCGAGAGAGTTGGGCCTTGATGGTTCGAAAGTGGCGTTGGGTGCAGAGGTTACGTTGATCTGTGGCTGACGCGATACGATCGATTGGACTGCCGAATGTCACCAGACGTAGCGATGCGCTCATCCCGCGTGCGATCATCAAGACCGATAGCTCGGATCGACCCACTGCGGTCTCAAGTCGTCTGCGCGATGGACAATTCCACCAACGTCGCGCCAGGCTAATGTTCCACTTGCCACCGCAGCACTGGATGCGTGGCGCCCGTCGGCATGACCCACACGCCGTTCGGCCCGAAGTCCCAGCCGACGAAGCTGGCCGGGTTGCTCATCTGGGCCGTGGTGAGCCCGTTGGATGCAGGTAGATTGCCGCCGCTCGACGCTTGCCCAGTACTCTGGACGTCCCAGTAAACGTCGCTGCCAAGACCACCGGAGCAGCCTGCGCAGATGCCGCCGATCACCAACCGGTTGCCGCTGGAGACGCTGTACCCCCCTTTTCCGCGTGGGGCGCGGAATGGCTGACGACGACCCGCAGAGCCGGCTTGAACCGCGTTAGTCGTAGCGTCTGAAGAATAGCCGCTGGAGTGGCGGATGCATGCCGATACCTCTGCTTTTTGCGCCTTTTTGATCGGGCGTTTGTGGCCGCTCGTCCCATGGGAACCCTTCTGACGCGCTTCTTCTATTCCATAGATTGTGCGTTGTTCAAGTGCCCAGGACTAATATTTTCCCGATGAAATATAAGCGGTCTCGTAAGCGATTCTTGAACTGGACTCTAAGGCTTGCTAAATTTCAGGGACATTTCCAATGTAAGTTGATGCGGCGATCGATAAGCAAAGGGGAAAGATCTATGGCTGTCGTCGTTCACAACATCGCTGTGGGTCATTCGAGCTGGAGCGTGGCGTGATGCCGAACCAGGCAGCGCCCGGTACGTGCGCCTATCAGCATATCGTGCGCGCCCAAGGTATCAGCCTGTCCTACGGCAAGATACGGGCGCTGTCCGGCATCGATCTGGCCATTGGGCGGAACGAGATCGTCGGCCTGATCGGTGATAACGGCGCGGGTAAGTCGACGCTCATCAAGGTACTGACTGGTGTCGTGCGGCCGAGCACGGGCAAGCTGTTCATCCGGGACGAGGAGGTCGACTGGAACCGCTTTTCGGTGCGCGAGGCGCACCGACTGCGCTTCGAGACGGTCTATCAGGAAAAATCGCTGGGCGAGAAGCAGCCGCTGTGGCGTAATTTTTTTGTCGGCCGGCAGATCACCAACCGGTTCGGCTTCATCAAAGTTGCCGAACAGCGGCGCATTGCCAACGATATTTTGAAGCGCCAGCTCGGTTTCCGCGGCGTGGGGATCGACGCGGATTCGCTGATTGCGAAACTCTCCGGTGGCGAGCGCCAGGGCATCGCGATCGGACGGGCGATGTATTTCGACAGCGATCTGATCATTCTCGATGAACCCACGGTTGCGCTTGCCATTAGCGAGGTACGTAAGGTTCTCGACTTCGTCCGGTCGATCAAGGAGTCCGGCCGCGCCTGCATCTACATCGAACATAACCTCGCCCATGTGCACGAGCTCGCCGATCGGCTCGTCGTGCTCGATCGTGGCCGGATCGTCGCGGATATGAAGTCGGGCGAGATGAGCCTCGAGGAACTCACCCGGTTCCTGATTTCGCTACAGCAGAGCGGGCACGGGCCGGCGCTGGCTGCGGGGCAAGGACGTGAGTGATCCGATAAAAGACGAACAGCCGGCGCGGCTGGTGCGTTTTCGCCTGCCGGATTTTGCACGCATCGAGGGAGTGCCGAGCCTGGTCGTGTTCGCGTTGGTGGTCGGCCTGTTCATGGCAACCGCACCGCGCGTCTTTTTAGGCTGGCCAATCTACTTCTCCTTCCTGACCACCGTGCCACCGCTGGCGGTGTTGGCGATCGGGCTCACTCTGGTGGTTGCGGCGGGGGAAATTGATCTGTCCTTCCCCTCCGTGATGGCATTCTCGGGCTTTCTGTTCGCCTGGTGCGTGAACACCACCGGATCAGCCTGGCTAGCCGTGATCGCGGCATTGGCGGGCGGCGCGCTGGTCGGCGTGGTGAACGGGGTGCTGGTCGCGGTGGTCGGTGTGCCTTCGATCATCGTGACAATCGGCACGCAGTTCCTCTGGGCTGGGGTTGCTTCGATCCTGTCCGGCGGGCTCTCGAATGCGCTACAGGAGCTCGCCAACGGTTCAGCCTATGCAGTATTCGCGGGCACGTTGTTCGGTGTGATCCCGATGCAAGCGCTCTGGGCGCTCGGGCTTGCAGTGTTCATGTGGTTCATCCTCAATCGTCACCGTTTTGGCGAGCACCTGCTGTTCATCGGAGACAACCGAAACGTGGCGAAGGTCGTGGGCATCAATGTCGTGCGTGAGACGGTGAAATTGTTCACGCTGATGGGTGTGCTGGCCGGTTTCGCCACGGTGCTGCTCACGCTCGAGAATCTGAACTATTTTTCAACCCAGGGGCAGGGCTATCTGCTGCCGGCGCTGGCCGGCGTGTTCATCGGCGGAACCTCGGTGTTTGGTGGCACGGCGACGATCGTGGGTACCTTCTTCGGCACTTTCGTGATAGGCATGCTGGAGGCCGGAATCGTTGCGACAGGTATCGCCGGCTTCTGGGTACAGGCGATCGAAGGGGTGGTGTTCATCGTCGCTGTGACGCTGCATCTGTTGGTAGAGAATCCCGCCAAGCTGCGCGTGTTGCGCGAAAGATTCAGGCTTGGAGGGCGATAAAGCCGTTAAATCAGGAGAAAGGAGCAGAAATGATCAAGATCATGACGGGATCCCTCCTGGGGGCGGGTATTCTCGCGTTTGGCCTCGCGCAGACGGCCGGTGCCACTGAGCCGACCACGACGGGGCCGCTCGGCGCCGGTATGACAATGTACATGCAGATGGGCGGAAACCCTGGCGACGGCGCGACGCTGCCACGTCAGACCGGGGCTGCGGACGCGGGGCATGCCTTAGGCATCAAGGTGATCGAGCAGTTCTCGGCCTGGAGCCCAGAGACAATGCTTGCGCAGTTTCGCCAGGCGATGGCGGCGCATCCGACGTGCATCGGCATCATGGGCCATCCGGGCGATCCAGCGTTCGCGCCACTGATCAAGCAGGCGGTAGACCAGGGCATCATCGTTACCGTCGGCAACACACCGCTACCCGAGAACCAGAAACTTTACGACGCGAAGGGCTTCGGCTACGCCGGCGTCGAACTCTACGTAGGCGGGCAGATCACCGCGCAGGCGATGCTCAACGCTGGGATCAAGAAGGGCGACGAGGCGCTGGAATACGGTGTGTTCAACGAGAGTGTGCGCAGTCAGTCTGACCGTGGCCTTGCCGAAACGCTGGAGAAGGCCGGCGTAAAGGTGACCAGGCTCAATATCTCACCTCAGGTGGATTCCGATTCATCGCTCGCCGTGCCGATCCTGGTCGCCTTTATCCAGGCGCACCCTAATCTGAAGGCGATTGGGACTCAGCACGGCGGTGTAACCGGGTTCATTCCGCAGGCGCTCCAGCAGGCTGGCAAGAAGCCGGGGCAAATCATCATTGGTGGCATCGATCTGGCACCGGCCACGATTTCGGGGCTGCAGAGCAAATACATTACCGCGACGCTCGACCAGCAACTTTATCTGCAAGGCTTCCTGCCGGTCACGCAATGCGTGCTCTCGGCTGCTTATCATTTCGCGGGACTGACCATCAACACCGGCGCAGGCGTCCAAACACCTGCGACGATCGACTCGCTCATTCCGTTGATCAAACGCGGAATCCGCTAAGGTCGGATGATGTGAGATGGAATGGCGTGTGTGTTGCCGTCACACACGGATCAGGGTTGGCGTTTGCCGCGACCACCAGCGGGTTTGCCAGCCGGCTTACGTGAACCCGCAGCTGGCTTGCTGGCCGGTTTGCTGCGTGGCTTTTGCACGCTGAATGGGCTACCGCTGGACAAGCTTGTGCCTTTACCCGCGGCCACAGCGCGTTGCGCTGCAGGCTTGCGTTTGTTTTCGCCACTTTGCGGGCGCGGTTTTTTGCTGAGCACCTGCATGGCGCCCGGCGCAGCTTGCGGCACTTTGGGCTTCTTGGGCTTTTTGGGTTTCTTGATGATCTGGCCCGTCGCGCTAGTTTGCGGCACGCGGTGTTCGGCTTCAAAACCCGGCTCTTCTTCACGCGGCAGCGTTTGCCGGATCAGCGCTTCAATCGCGGCCAGTTGCGGGGCTTCATCGGCGCACACAAGGGACACCGCCACGCCGCTGGCGCCCGCTCGGCCGGTACGGCCAATACGGTGCACATAGTCTTGCGCCACGATCGGCAGATCAACGTTGATCACCAGCGGCAGATCGTCGATATCCAGCCCGCGCGCAGCCACATCGGTAGCTACCAGCATATGTACTTCGCCCGTCTTGAAGCGCTCCAGCGCACGCAGGCGCGCGGGTTGCGGTTTGTCGCCGTGGATCGTGTCGACCGCATAGCCCGCTTCATCCAGCATGGCCGCCAGGTAATCCACGCCATTGCGGGTTTTGACGAACACCAGCGCGTGCTTCCAGTCGTTCTCAGCCACAAGGTGCATGAAAAGGTCGGGCTTGTTCTTTTTATCCACCGGCACCACCCACTGCTTGATCTTGCTGGCCGTGGCATTGGGCGGGCTGACGCTGATATTGACCGGGCCGCGCAGAATGCCCGCCGCCATGGCGCGGATCTCATCGGTAAACGTGGCAGAGAACAGCAGGGTCTGGCGCTGAGCGGGCAAGGCAGCAAAGACGGCGTTGAGCTCGCGCGCAAAGCCCAGATCCAGCATGCGGTCGGCTTCATCCAGCACCAGCGTTTGTACCTGATCAAACTGCACTGCGTTCTGGCGATGGAGATCTAGCAAACGGCCCGGCGTGGCGACGAGCACGTCCACGCCTTTGCGCAACTTCATCATCTGCGGGTTGATACTCACACCGCCGTAGGCGGCCAGAAATCGTAAGTCGAGGCCTTTGCCGTAAGCGATAAAGCTTTGCAGCACCTGTTCGGCCAGTTCACGCGTGGGCACCAGCACCAGAACACGCGCGCGGTTGCTGGACACCGCCGGGCCGTGTTGCACCAGCCGTTGCAACAGCGGCAGCGCAAAACCCGCCGTTTTGCCCGTGCCGGTCTGTGCCGCAGCCATGACGTCCTTGCCACTGAGCACAGCAGGAATCGCCTTGGCCTGCACCGGCGTAGGTGTCTGGTAATTGAGGTCCTGCACATTGCGCAGCAAGGGATCGATCAGGCCAAGCGAGGCAAAAGACATTGGTGTATTCCGGGCTAAAGCCGCAATTCTAGCGGTTACCGCCTGAACCGTCGGTCTCTGGGTGGCCCCTGCAAATCCCGCCGGAATGATATATGATGGTCATCATGAAAAATCCACCCATCACCCGGAAGCCAGCCAGCCGCAAGGAAATCACGCATGAGCGCATCGTCGAGGTCGCCGCACGCGCGATTCGGCGCAGCGGCTACGACGGCACGGGCGTGGCTGACATCATGAAGGAGGCAGGTCTGACGCATGGCGGCTTCTATGCCCATTTCCCGTCGCGCGAGGTGCTGCTTGCCGAAGCCGCTGACCGCGCCGGAGCTGAATCCGTGGCGCTGTCGGAGCGTATCGCCGCGTCCGTGCCGCCGGAACAGGCGTTGCCGGCGATGATGCGCGCCTATCTGTCGAAGGAGCATTGCGAGAGCATCGAGACAGGTTGCCCGATCTCTGCCCTCGGCTCGGAGATGCCGCGCCAGGCGCCGGCCGTACGGCGCGCGGCCACCCGCCGCATCAAGGAGATGATCGATGTCGTTGCGCGCCAATTGCCCGATTGGGGTCAGCCAGGCGCGCACGAACAGGCGCTTTTGATGGTCGCCACAATGGTTGGCACGATGGTGATGGCGCGTGCCGTCGACGACCCCAAACTATCGGAGAGTTTTCTTGAAGCGGCATTGAAAAAACTCGCACCGACTGATGCGTAAAAACGCCGGGCCCGTGCCGGTTTTCGTTGGACCGAAAATATGACTGCCATAATATTTGAGTGAAACGAATGCCCAACCAACCACGCAAAGACATCTTGGGAAGAACATCATGCAAACCAAAATAGCGCTCGTGACGGGCGCCTCGTCAGGAATCGGCGAAGCCACGGCAAAGCGGCTTGCGAAGGCCGGATACAAGGTCTACGGCACCAGTCGGCGCGGCCAACGAGCCGGCCAACAGTCGTTCGACATGCTGCCGCTCGATGTGACCAGCGATGCATCCGTTGCAGCCGCCGTCAGCGAAGTGCTGCGCCTGCAGGGCCGCATCGACCTGCTGGTGAACAATGCCGGTTTCGGCGTCGCCCCTGCCGCCGCGGAAGAGAGTTCGATCGACCAGGCACGCACGATCTTCGATACGAACTTCTTCGGGATCATCCGCATGACGCGTGCTGTCGTGCCTCATATGCGGCGTCAACGCAGCGGCCGCATCATCAACATCGGTTCCGTGCTCGGTTTTCTACCAATGCCCTATATGGCGCTGTATTCCGCCACCAAGCACGCGGTGGCAGGTTATTCGGAGTCGCTCGACCATGAGTTGCGTACGCTGGGCATCCGCGTATCGGTCATTGAACCTGCCTACATCAAGACGCCTTTCGACGCGAACTTCATCGCGCCCGACGCCCCTCTCGACGAATACCACGAGGTGCGCTCGGCCGTGGACAAGCGAGTGAAGGAAGTGGTCGAGGGCGCCGACGGTCCCGAGGTCGTAGCCGAAACCGTACTGCAGGCCGCCATCGCGGCTCGTCCGAAACTCCGCTATACCGCTGGCGGACTCGCCGCCCGTCTGCGATTGCTGCGCAGATTTGCGCCCGCTGGACTGGTGGACGCCGGTATCCGCAAAGATCTGCGGCTGGCAACGTAGACGACGTGACTGTCCCCTCCCTGTTCAAAGGCTCTGCATCCGTGCTATTGCCAGCGAAACAACCAGACTTAACGAGCAACTGACAAGGAACCATGATGCAAGCATTCGTCGTCGATCGATATGGACGCAAGAATGGCTTACGATCCGACGATATGCCGGTTCCAGAGCCGCGGGAGGACGACGTATTGATCCAGATCCACGCCGCGGGCGTGAACCCGCTCGATGCCAAAATCAGAGACGGAGAGTTCAAGCTCATTTTGCCCTATCGTTTGCCGCTGATTTTGGGCAACGATCTGGCAGGAGTTGTCGTGCGCGTCGGCTCGCGCGTGCGGCGATTCAAGCCCGGCGACGAGGTCTACGCGCGCCCGCACAAGGATCGCATCGGCACTTTCGCGGAATTCATCGCGGTCAAAGAGGATGGCGTGGCCCTCAAGCCGACAGCGCTCACGATGGAGGAAGCGGCTTCAATCCCGCTGGTGGGATTGACCGCCTGGCAGGCGCTGATCGAAAAAGGGCAATTGAAGAAAGGGCAGAAAGTGCTGATACATGCCGGCTCGGGCGGTGTCGGCAGCTTCGCCATTCAACTGGCGAAGCATGTGGGCGCGACCGTCGCGACAACAGCGAGCGCGCGGAATATCGAACTGGTGCAGCAACTCGGCGCGGATATCGTCATCGATTACAGGAAAGACGACTTTGCGACCATCCTGAAGGACTACGACCTGGTACTGGATACGCAAGGCGGCAATGCGCTCGAGAAGTCGCTGCGTGTGCTCAAGCCGGGTGGCAAACTCATCGGGATCGCCGGTCCGCCTGATGCCGAATTTGCGAAAGAGATCGGTACGTCGTGGTTCCTGAAAACGGTGATGCGCTTTCTGAGTTATCGCATCAGAAAGGCCGCGAAACGTCGTGACGTCAGCTATACATTTCTCTTTATGCGGGCCACCGGAGAACAGCTCAGCCGGATTGCCGCACTGATCGACGCGCGAGCGATACGACCCGTCATCGATCGGGTCTTTCCGTTTGAGTCGACCCAGGAGGCTTTGGCTTATGTCGAAACCGGACGTACCAAGGGTAAGGTTGTCATCAAGATCCGATAGTCAGCGTGAAGCAGGGCAAATGGCAAAAGAGGCGCGATCGAAAAGATCGCGCCTCTTTTTGCAGCGGTCCCCGATCGCCATCACGTCAATCGATCGCCCTACCCGCGGTCTCTCGCATGAACGGCAACGGCAGCAACGACACGACGCTGCAACCGATCAGATACCACGCCGGCGCGAGATTGCTGCCCGAAATCTGGATCAGCCAGGTCGCGAAAAACTGCGCGAAGCCGCCGAAGACCGACACGCCGAGGCAGTACACGATCGACATGCCGGTCGCGCGGATCGCGCGCGGAAACAGCTCGGGCAGCATCACGATATTGGGCACCGCGGTGAACGTGACGAGCAGCGCGAGGCCCGCGACCACCGCAAGCAGCACCGGCACCGTCGGTGACGCGTTGATCGTCATGAAGGCCGGGTAGACGGCGAGAATCAGCAGCACGCGCGATACCCACAGCACGCGCTTGCGGCCGACCCGATCCGACAGCGCGCCCGCGAACGGCGAGCAGATCACCGTGACCACCGCGCCGGCCCACGCGGCCCACAGCGCGGTCGCCATCGGCAGATGCAGGATGCGGATCGCGTACGTCGACAGGTAGAACAGTACGATGTAGTTCGCCGCGGTGCCGCCGATCGTCGTCAGCACGCCGGTCGTGATCGAGCGCGCGTGGTCGCGGAACAGGTCGCGCACAGGTAGCGACGGAACTTGCGCAGCGGGCTTCGCAACGGTATCCGAACCAGCCTGCGCAACAGCGCCGCCAGACGCTGCCGTGCCATCTTCAACACCCGGCAGCGTCTCGTCGAGATGCCGCCGGATATAGATGCCGACCGGCCCCATCGCCATGCCGATCACGAACGGCACGCGCCAGCCCCAGCTTTCGAGCGCGGCCGGCGACAGCGTCGCGGCCAGGGCAACGCCGAGCAGCGACCCCACCACCGTGTTCATTCCCTGGCTCACGAACTGCCAGCTGCCGTAGAAGCCGCGCGTGCGATCGCTGCCGTATTCGAGCAGCAGCGCCGTCGATGCGCCCACCTCGCCGCCCAGCGCGAAACCCTGGATCAGCCGCGCGAGAATCACGAGCAGCGGCGCCGCGACGCCGATCGCCGCATAGGTCGGCGCGAACGCGATGATCGCGGAACCGAGCGTCATCAGCCACAGCGTCAGGCTCATCGCGGCCTTGCGTCCGGCGCGGTCCGCGTAGCCGCCCAGCACGATGCCGCCCACCGGCCGCATGATGAAGCCGACGCCGAACGTGCCGACCGCGAGCATCAGCTGCACGAGCTGACCTTCGACCGGGAAAAACAGCTTGCCGATGATCGTCGCGAAGAAGCTGTAAATCGTGAAGTCGAAAAACTCGAGGCCGTTGCCGAGCGTGATCGCGGCGATCGCCTTCGCGTGGCCGACGCGCTTTTGAGGTTCATCGGCGAGGCGCTGTGCATCGAGCGCATCGAGCGCATTGGCGCTCGCGGACCGCGGTGTGGCTGAATAGTCCATCTGTGTCTCCGTCATTATCTTGTGGCTGCTACGGCAAGGCGCTCGCGCGCCGCCGCCGCGTCAAACGAGGAACGTCTGCGCGAGCTTGACCCAGTAGGCCGCGCCGGTCGCGAGGCAAGCGTCGTTGAAGTCGTAGCCCGGGTTGTGGACCATGCAGCCGCCCTCGCCGTCGCCATTGCCGATGATCAGATAGCTGCCCGCGCAGCGTTCGAGCAGGAACGCGAAGTCCTCGCTGCCGGTCAGCGGTTGCATGTCGTGAATCAGCCCGTCGACGCCCAGCCAGTCGAGCGCGACCTGGCGCGCGAGCGCGGTCATGGCCGCATCGTTGACGAGCACCGGGTAGCGGCGCTGATAGTCGACCTCGGCACGCGCGCCGAACACGGCCGCCTGCCCGGTCGCGACCTCGGTGATGCGCTGCTGCAGATGGTCACGCACCTCGGGCCGAAGCGCGCGCACCGACAGGCGCATCTCGGCGGTTTCGGGGATCACGTTCGGCGCTTCGCCCGCGTGAATCGCGCCGACCGTGATGATCGCCATATCGAGCGGCGCGATGTTGCGCGACACGATCGACTGCAGCGCGAGCACGATCTGCGCGCACACGACGACCGGATCGACCGCCTTGTGCGGCACCGCGCCATGACCGCCGCGGCCGATCACCTTGATGATCACCGTATCCGACGACGCCATGAACGACCCCGGCATGAAGCCCAGCTTGGCCGTAGGAAAGCCCGGCATGTTGTGCATCGCGAACACGGCGTCGCAGGGAAACTGTTCGAACAGGCCGTCGTCGAGCATTTTCCTGGCGCCGGCGAGCCCTTCCTCGGCCGGCTGGAAGATCAGATTCAGCGTGCCGTCGAAGCTCTTTTCGCGCGCCAGATGCCTGGCGGCGGCGAGCAGCATCGCCGTATGGCCGTCGTGACCGCATGCGTGCATCTTGCCGGGCAGCTTGCTCGCGTACGGCAGGCCAGTGGTTTCGTGGATCGGCAGCGCGTCCATGTCAGCGCGCAGGCCGAGCCGGCGGGTGCCGTGGCCGAGCTTCAGTTGCCCGACCACGCCGGTCTGCCCCAAGCCGCGATGGACGCTGTAGCCCCACTCCCGCAGGCGGTCGGCGACCAGATCGCCGGTTGCGAACTCCTCGTAGGCCAGCTCCGGATGCGCGTGGATGCTGCGTCGCAGCGCGATCATTTCCTGTTCGACTTCGGCGATGCCCGCCGGAATGACCATCGTGTTCATGCCATCTCCTGTCGATCGGACCTGGCGCTTCAGCGCTTGGTCCGATCCCATGCAACTGGTTGCGCCCCTGTCAGCGTGAACCCAGCATAGCGGCGCCGATATTCGGGCGGCAGGCGTAAAATCGTTGCGGGTGCCAACCCATGGTTGCCCCTTTCACGCCTCTCATTCGAATGAAACTGCATCAGCTCAATACCTTGGCGACGATCGCCGATACCGGAAGTATCCGGGCGGCCGCCCGCTCGCTGGGGCTTTCCCCGGCCGCCGTGACCAAGGCGATGCGCGAGCTCGAAGCCGATCTGCACGCGCCGCTCGTCGTGCGCAGCGCGAGCGGTGTCGCGTTCACCGAGTTCGGCCGTGCGCTCGTCGTGCATGCGCGGCTCGTGCTCGGCCAGTTGCAGCGCGCGCAAGCCGAGATCGAGGCGTTGCGCGGAGCCGCCGCCGGCAAGCTGTCGATCGGCGTCACGCCGTGGGTCGCGCTGACTTTTCTGCCGCCTGCCGTGCGGCGTTTTCGCGAGCGGATGCCGGAGGTGCAACTGGAATTTTTCGAAGGCCTGCTCGCGGTCGTGCAGCCACGTCTGCGCGACGGCAGCCTCGATTTTTCGATCGGTCGGCCGCCGCCCGCGTCGCCGCAGTCGGAGTTTCAGAACGCGCCGCTCTTTTCGACGCATGCGGCGGTGGTCGCGCGGCGCGACCATCCGAAGGCCGGTTGCCGCACGCTGCTCGACCTTCAAGACGCGGAATGGATACTGAACTGGGACCCGGCGAGCCGCGAGTCGATGTCGAACAATCTGTTCGTCAAGCGCGGCATGCCGGTGCCGCACACGATCGTGCTCGCGCATTCGCTCGCGATCGTGCTGGGCCTGCTCGCGCACACGGACATGGTCAGCATCTTTCCGTGGCCGCTCGTCGAGGTGATACGCGCGAAGGAAAACCTGTGGGCGCTGCCGCTGCGTGAAACGCTGGACGAAACCATCATCAGCATCACGTCGCGGCGTGGCGCGCCCACGAGCCCGGCGGCCGCCTGCTTTCTCGACTGCCTGCGCGAGACGATCGACGAAGGCGCGCGCTCGCAGGACCCGGAACAGCGCCGCCTGTTTCATTCGATCGAGCTGTTGCTATAGCAGCTGCCGCATTTCTGCATGCGGCACCGCCGCGTAGTCAATCGAGAAACTCGTCGGCCCGCTTTCTGAGCATCGCGCTGAAATCGTCGAGCCAGCCGATCGACAGACGCCAGCTCTGCCAGTACAGATCGACGTCGATATGCTTGCCCGGCGCGATCTCGACCAGTTCGCCGCGCTGCAGATGCCCGGCGATCATCCGCTCGGGACACATGCCCCAGCCGAGGCTCATCACGCACGCGCGCAAAAAACCGGCGACGTGCGGAATCCAGTGCAGCGGCGGATCGAGCTCCGCGCGCGTAATGCGCCGCATGAAGCGCTTTTGCAACTGATCCTTTGGATTGAAGTCGACGCACGGCGTGCGCCGCAGGCTGTCGCGCGTGACGCCGTCGGCGAAATAGCGCGCGAAAAACGCCGGCGAGCACACCGCCAGGTATCGCATGCGGCCGAGGCGCGTCGAGCGACAGCCCTGCACCGGTTCGGCCTGCGTCGTGATCGCGCCCTGCACGCTGCCATCGCGAATGCGCTGCGCGGTGTAGTCCTGGTCGTCGATCACGAGGTCGAGCAGCATCTCGCGTTCGACGCAGAACGGCGCGACCGCGTCGATGAACCAGGTGCCGACGCTGTCGTCGTTGACCGCGACGCGCAGTGCCGGCCACTGCTCGACGAGCGCGCCGGGCAATGCCGGCAGGCGGCCGTTCAGCTCCGCTTCGAGCAGTTGCACGCGTTCGGTATGGCGGCATAGCAGCGCGCCCGAGGTGGTCGCGACGCACGGCTGCCCGCGCTTCACGAGCACGCTGCCGACGCGCTCCTCGAGCAGCTTGACCCGCTGCGACACCGCGGACGGCGTGATATTGAGCTCGCTCGCGGCACGGTCGAACGAGCCGTGGCGGACCACGGCGGCCAGCGCGTCGAGCAAGGCGTAGTCGAGCATTAGCGTTCCTTAATCGGCATTAAGCAAATTAGCTTCTCTTATGAGATGCCAACCCGCAGACTAGCGCTGTTGGATTTTCCCGTCTATCCCCGCTGCTTTCCTTTTTCCGGACCATTTATGAACTGGTTGTCTTTTTCCCATGGCGCGGCGCTGTGCGCGTCGCTGATCGTCACGATCGGCGCGCAGAACGCGTTCGTGCTGCGGCAGGGCATCATGCGCTCGCATGTCGGCAAGATCGTGCTGTTGTGTACGTTGTCCGATTTCATTCTGATCGGCGCGGGCGTCGGCGGCGCCGCGGTGCTGATGGAGCGTTTCCCGCGCTTCGTGCACGCGATGCTCTATGTTGGGCTCGTGTATCTCGCCTGGTTCGGCATCAGCGCGCTGCGCCGCGCGGTGCGGCCCGGACACGCGGTGCTCGATGGCTCGGCCGGCGCGTCCCGCGATCAGGCGCCGCCTGCGCAACGCGCGCTGCCGATCATCCTGATGACGCTTGCGTTCACGTGGCTCAATCCGCACGTCTATCTGGACACGTTCCTGTTGATCGGTACGGCCGGCGCGCGTGAGCCGGAAGGCGCGCGGGTCGCCTTCGCGCTCGGCGCGATGACGGTCAGCGCGGTGTGGTTCGTTGCGCTCGGCTATGGCGCTCGCATGCTCGCGCCGCTGTTTCGCCGCGCAACCGCGTGGCGCGTGCTGGATGGCGCGATCGGCAGCATGGTGTTGCTGCTCGCGTTCACGCAATTGCGTTGAGCGTTCGACGCGGGCCTTATTTCAGCGCCGATTCTTGCGGCTCGCCTCGCGCGGCGAGCGCATCGGCTTCGTCGCGCGGCACGAGGTTCATCAGCCGCGCGAGCACCGGCCACTTCAGCAGCGACTGCTGGTAAGCCTCCTTCGCCTGGGCATCGAAATAGCGCCCCGTCTCGACCTCCGGCAGACGCAGCGCGAGGCCGCCGATGTCGTCGACGGGCCAGCCGCCGCGCGCGGCGGACCGCTGCGCTTGGCGGGCGGCGCTCGTCGGCTATCTGATCGTGAATCGCTGGAACGTCGGCGGCAATCAAGCGATGGCACATCTATTGCTGAATTCCGCTCGCCGGCATCTCACCCGTGAAGCCGCGTGACGTACGCAACGGGGCGCCGTTCAAACGTCATTTCAACAATCCACCGGTGGAGGCACCATGCTTCGATACGCTGTGATTTTCTTCATCATCGCCATCATCGCCGCAGTGTTCGGCTTTGGAGGCATTGCCGCGGGCGCAACCGAAATCGCCAAGGTGTTGTTCTTCATCTTCCTGGTGATCTTCCTCGTCACCCTGCTGATGGGCGTGATCCGACGCTGACGGCTGCATACAGCGTTCGGTGAATTCACGCCTCGCCCGATGCGAACCGGCCACGCTGCGTGGGTACGGCGTTGAGGACTGCGCGGCCGCTGTCGCCGTTGCAATACTTGCCGCAACATATTGCAATAGTTGCCGAAGCATCGGGCGCTTCAACCTGCTTTCCTTCCGCTTCTTCTCTCCGTATGCCGAAGGCGTATGCGGCATCGCTTCAGGCCGCATCCGTCTGCGGCGTCATGGAACGCGATCTGCTGCGTGGCCGGGTGCGGCGTATCGAGTGCGAGTTGCACATAGCCACGCCTCGCGGCCCAATGTTCGGCGAACGCGATCAGTAACGTGCCGATGCCGCGCCCCTGCCATGCGGGATCGACCGCGAACTGACGCAGGCTCGCGACATCGCCGTGCCGGTATAGCTCGCACGATGCTTCGCCATCCGAAGCATAAAGCGTCATCGTGCCGACGATGTGTCCTTCATACACCGCGACATGGCAATCGCCACACAGCACACGGCCGCGGGTCGTCTCGATGGTTTGATCCACGCACGTGCAATTGAGCCCCTGCGCGCCGAGCGGCGCAAACGCGCGACCCACATAGCGGACCGGAACGGATTGCGGATGGCTTGCGCGACGCTTCACGTTGAGCACCTCGTACTGACTGGATGCCCGACGTGTAGGGTTGGCCCCGTCGTTCACGAGATGTTTTCGGCCTCGTACAGACGACGGCCCGCCGCATCCTTGCTGCCGAGGATGGGCTGAAAGTCGATCGGCCACTCGATGCCAATGTCGGGATCGGACCACAGCAGGCAGCGCTCGAGTTCGGGGAACCAGTACTCGGTGGTCTTCCACATGCATTCGGCGACATCGGACAGCACGACGAAGCCGTGCGCGAAACCGGGCGGCACCCAGATCTGCCGATGGTTGGCTTCGCTCAGATACTCGCCGCTCCATTTGCCGAAGTGCGGTGAGTTCAGGCGCACGTCGACCGAGACGTCGAAGATCTCGCCGCGCACGACGCGCAGCAGCCGCCCCTGGGGACGCTGCACCTGGTAGTGCAAGCCGCGCAGCACGCCATGCACGGCGCGCAGATGGCGGTCCTGCACGAAGTTGAAACCTTGCGCGACGTCGTCCGAAAACTCGTCCGCGCTGAAACTCTCGAAGCAGAAGCCGAACTCGTCGATGAACACTTCCGGCTCGATGAGTTTCACCTCCGGCAATGCCGTCGCCATGACCCTGTTGCCCATCGCCACTGTGCTCGTAAAAAGGCTGACCAGCGAACATACGGCCGCTCTCGCGACCGCGTCCGACAGACGAGGCGCGCCCGCAACGCGGGCGCCCTATCGCATGCTAAAGATACATGCTACGCCTCAGTGGCCGCCCGGCTGCGAGCGCGATACTCGGTTGGCGACAAAGCCATACGCTTGCGGAAAATTTTCGCGAGACGATCGCCGTTGCCGGTGCCGCTGCGACGCGCGATCTTGTCGACCGGCAATTCGGTCTCGGTCAGGAAGTTGCACGCGATACGCAGCCGCACCTGCAGCAGGTAGTCCGACGGTGTGATCTGCATCTCGTGCTTGAAACGGCGCAGGAAATTGCGCTCGCTCATTGCGGCGACCTGCGCGGCATCGGCGACCGATACCGGACGGTCGCAGTTGGCCTCCATCCAGCGCGCGGCCGCGCGAATCTTTTCGGCGACGCTCAGCGTGCCGCCCTCGGCCGGCAGCGGCACCCACGTCGCAGCCATGCCGGGCATCACGCGATCGGCGACGCTGCGCGCAAGCTCGGCGCCCAGGTCGCGCTTGATGAACATCAGCGCGCTGCGGGCGCAGTCGTGACGGTCGTTGGCCGCGCTGAACGCGCCTTCGCTGGCGCTCGCGCCCGGATAGCGGCTCATCAGGCCGTCATGCTCGGTCGGGCCGGCCGCTTCGAGCACGAGGCGCCCCTCGCCGATCGTTTCGATCGCGCGCGTGCGCGATTGCACGGCGCGCAGCCAGTTCAGCAGGCGTTCGTCGCGCGCGGCCACGTGGGCGCCGTAGCCGCCAGCGATGAACAGCGCGTCGAAACCGCCGCCAAAGCGCGTGTCGATGCGGTCAGTCCAGATGCGCGCCGACGACGAACTGGCGACATTGCCGCCGTCCATCGACAGGAACTGCACTTCGTAGGGCGGATCTTCGCCCGCTCGCGTGCCCGCGAACTCATTGGCGGTCTGGAACATTTCCACGACGGTACCGGGGCCGAGCAGCCAGAAGCCGTCGAACAGCAAAATGCCGATTCGCCGCGCTGCAGTACGGACGTTCAAAGCGGGCGTGTGTAGCCACGTAATTCTCGTTGTATCAAGGTGCATGTGCGGCATGATCTTCCCCAAACGGTCATACGTTGCGGACCCCGATTTGCCCCGCCATCAGACGGAACGAGAGAATGCGTTATTACGGCGAAAAAGCAGACTCACGCCGCATAAAGGATTAAGCGTGATGTTAGCGGAATGGATCGCTATAGTAAATTTGAAAAACAAATCTCATCACGACAGCCCATGTCTGAGGAAAAGCGGTTATTGAGCAATTGATATGAGCGCGCGACAGGCCGGGCAACTATGCAAGCCGCGCGAAGAGCTTGAGGAGATCTTACCGCAAAGCCTTGATGGACGGCACTCTCGCGCATTCGGACAAAGTTGCCGATAATGCGAAGCCCGGCCATTGCGCGTTACCGAGTACGTTTCTTGCGCGGTTCAAAAATGTTTCAATTGTGAACTGCTTATCGCCCCATTATGTCCGGGCAATTCGGTAGTTTATTCGCAAAGCGTAAATTTATTGCCCGCGGCATTAGGCATTTCCGTGGCATTCGCTCCGCACCACAAATTAATATCCAAATGCTGATTTATCGGGGGTTCTAAAAATGTTTCTATTTTGAAACATCGCTGGTCTCTTTCGTATGATTTAAACGCGCGCATGCGCCGCATTGATCGAACCTCGGATGATTGGATGCAGCGCAGCAATCATGTGTGGCGGACACGCGACGAGGCGCCGGCCGTTGCAACCTGCGAAGTTGCAACGGCATACCTGATGCTCGCGTCTGGGAATGCCAGGAAACAGTCGGCTGGGGAACGGCATCGCGGCGCGCAACGGCCGCGCCACCGCTCGTCAGCGTGCCTCAGCCATTCGTCCCTTCGCCGGCCAGCGTCGACGTAGCGGCCGTGCGCGCGAGCACCGGCCGCAGAGCCGCGCCCGTGTGACTCGCGGCCACGCGCGACAGGCTTTCCGGATCCGTTGCTGCAACGATCGTACCGCCGCCCACGCCGCCCTCCGGACCGAGGTCGATGATCCAGTCCGCCTCGGCGATCACGTCGAGATCGTGCTCGATGACGACGACGCTATGGCCGCCATCCACGAGCCGGTGCAGCACGCGAATCAGCTTCGCGACGTCCGCCATGTGCAGGCCGACCGTTGGCTCGTCGAGCACGTACAGCGTGTGCGGCGGCTTCTGGCCACGCCGCGTGATGTCGTCGCGCACCTTGCTCAGCTCGGTGACGAGCTTGATGCGCTGCGCCTCGCCGCCCGACAGCGTCGGCGACGGCTGGCCGAGCGTCAGATAGCCGAGCCCGACGTCTTTCATCAGTTGCAGCGGATGCCCGATGTTCGTAATCGACGCGAAGAACTCGACCGCTTCGTCGATTTCCATGGTCAGCACGTCGCCGATGTTCTTGCCGCGCCACGTGACCGCGAGTGTCTCCGGATTGAAGCGCTGGCCGTGGCAGACGTCGCACGGCACCTTCACGTCGGGCAGGAAGCTCATGCCGATCGTGCGCACGCCCTGGCCCTCGCATGCGGGGCAGCGGCCCTCGCCCGTGTTGAACGAGAAACGCGACGCGGTATAGCCGCGCGCGCGCGCCTCCAGCGTGCCCGCGAACAGCTTGCGGATCGCATCCCACACGCCGATGTAGGTGGCGGGACACGAACGCGGCGTCTTGCCGATCGGCGTCTGATCGACTTCCAGCACGCGGTCGATGCTTTCCCAGCCGGTGACCGAATCGCAGCCCTGCCATATGTGCGTGACGTTCAGCGGCGCACGCGGCGCCGAGCGCGCGAGCACGCTCGAACGCCGGTTCGCGGCCGGCTTCTCCTCGGCGGCCACACGCGCGCGGCGCGTGGCCGGCGACGACAGCACCGAGCGCCCGACCGCATCGAGCAGATTGGTCATCAGCACGTCGCGCGCGAGCGTCGACTTGCCGGAGCCGCTGACGCCCGTCACCGCGACGAGCCGCGCGAGCGGAATGCCGACCGTCACGTCGCGCAGGTTATGCAGCTTGCCGCCATGCACGGTCAGCCAGTTCTCCGGCACCGCGGCCGCACGCTTGCCCGGCGCGACGACCTCGCGGCGCGGCTGCAGCGGATGCACGATCGGCTGCGCGAGGAAACGCCCGGTCAGCGAATCGGGCTGTGCGGACAGGTCCGCGACGCTGCCCTGCGCGATCAGCGTGCCGCCGCGCTTGCCCGCGCCCGGCCCGATATCGATGATGTGATCCGCGCGCCGGATCGTATCTTCGTCATGCTCGACGACGACGAGCGTATTGCCCTTGTCGCCAAGTTTGCGCAGCGCGTTCAGCAAAATCTGGTTGTCGCGCGGATGCAGACCGATGGTCGGCTCGTCGAGCACGTAACACACGCCCTGCAGATTGCTGCCGAGCTGCGCGGCGAGCCGGATGCGCTGCGCTTCGCCGCCCGACAAACTCGGCGCCGCGCGATCGAGGCTCAGATAGCCAAGCCCGACTTCTTCGAGGAACTGCAGCCGGCTGCCGATTTCGCTGACCACGTCGCGCGCGATTTCGGCGTCGCGGCCCGTCATCCGCAGCGTATCGATCCACGCGCGCGTGTCGGACACGGTCCATTGCGCGACGTCGACGATCGCCTGCGAGTCGAACGTGACCGCGCGCGCGACCGGATTCAGACGCGTGCCCGCGCAATCCGGACACGGCTCGTCGACGAGTCCTTCCGGTTCCTGCTCCTCTGAGGGCAGGCTCTGCTCGCGACCGCGATTGTCGTCGACGACGATCGTGTCGTCGTACGCGGCCCGCTGCTCGCGCGTCAGCGACAGCCCCGTGCCGACGCAGCTCGTGCACCAGCCATGCTTGCTGTTGTACGAGAACATGCGCGGATCGAGCTCGGGGTAGCTCGTGCCGCACACCGGACACGCGCGCTTCGTCGACAGCACCTTCACGTCGCCGAGCTTCGCGGTGGACTCGCCGCCGTTGAGCGCGTCGTGCAGACCGTCGAGCGGCGCGAGCAGATGCATGATGCCTTTACCGATGTCGAGCGTCTGATCGAGCGCTTCACGTAGCTCCGCTTCATGATCGGCCGAGATGACGAGGTCAGCGACCGGCAGCTCGATCGTGTGCTCGCGGAAACGATCGAGCTTCGGCCACGGATCGACCGGCACGAACTCGCCGTCCACACGCAGATGCGTATTGCCGCGCGCTTTTGCCCATTTTGCGAGGTCCGTATAGACGCCCTTGCGGTTCACGACGAGCGGCGCGAGGAAGCCGACATGCTGGCCCTTGTGATCGCGCAGCAACTGCGCCGCGATTGATTCGGCGCTTTGCGCCGTGACCGGCGTGCCGTCGTGAATGCAGTGCTGCAAGCCGAGCTTCACGTACAGCAGACGCAGGAAGTGCCACACCTCCGAGGTCGTGGCGACGGTACTCTTGCGACCGCCGCGCGAGAGCCGCTGCTCGATCGCGACGGTCGGTGGAATGCCATACACCGCGTCGACTTCGGGCCGTCCGGCTGGCTGCACGATCGAGCGGGCATACGCGTTCAGCGATTCGAGGTAGCGCCGCTGGCCTTCGTGGAACAGGATGTCGAACGCGAGCGTCGATTTGCCCGAGCCCGACACGCCGGTGATTACGTTGAACTTGCCGTGCGGAATGTCGACGTCGAGCGCCTTCAGGTTGTGCTCGCGCGCGTTGACGATGCGCACCACGTCCTCGCCTTCGATCGCGCGACGTGCGCGGGCCGCGCTCAGGGCCTTCTGCAGCGGGATGCCCTGGGGCTCCGCCGCGGTTGCGGTGTCCATCGCGCGGTCATATTGCAGCAACGCCTCGCCGGTATGCGATTCGGCGCACGCTTTCACTTCGTCCGGCGTGCCCGCGCACAACACGCGGCCACCGCCGTCGCCGCCTTCGGGACCGAGGTCGATGATCCAGTCGGCCGCGCGGATCACGTCGAGATTGTGCTCGATCACGATCAGCGAATGACCGCTCGCGAGCAGCTTGCCGAACGCCTGCATCAGCTTCGCGATGTCGTCGAAATGCAGACCCGTGGTCGGTTCGTCGAACATGAACAGACGCTTCGCGATCACCTGCTTCGCGCCGCGTGCGCCGCGCGCCTGTGCCGACTCCGCGAGAAAGCCGGCGAGCTTGAGCCGCTGCGCCTCGCCGCCCGACAGCGTCGGCACGGGCTGGCCGAGCTTCACGTATTCGAGACCGACGTCGACGATCGGCTGCAGCACGCGCAATACTTCGGCGTCCTGCGCGAAGTACGCGGCAGCCTCGCTGACGGTCAGTTCGAGCACGTCGGCAATGCTCAACCCGCGCGCCGGCTGGTCGCGCTCGATCTTCACCTCCAGAATTTCCGCGCGATAACGGCGCCCGTCGCAATCGGGGCAGCGCAGGTACACGTCGGAGAGGAACTGCATTTCGATGTGCTCGAAGCCCGAGCCGCCACAGGTCGGGCAGCGGCCGTCGCCCGAATTGAAGCTGAACATGCCGGGGCCGTAGCCGCGCTGTTGCGCGAGCGGTGCCTTCGCGAACAGCTTGCGGATTTCGTCGAACGCGCCGACGTAGCTGGCCGGATTCGAGCGTGCGGTCTTGCCGATCGGCGACTGGTCGACGAACACGACGTCGGTGACCTGGTCCGCGCCGTTCAGCGCCTTGAACGCGCCCGGCGCTTCGGTGGCGAGCCCGAAGTGGCGCGCCATCGCCGGATACAGCACGTCCTGCAGCAGCGTCGATTTGCCGGAACCCGACACGCCGGTCACGCAGACGAGCCGCTGCAATGGAATTTCGACCGTGACGTCGCGCAGATTGTGCTCGCTCGCACCTTCGAGCACGATGCGCGGCGTGCTCGCGTCGACCGCGCGACGCGACCAGTGCGCGGCATCCGCGACATGGCGCCGGCCGCCGAGGTACTCGCCGGTCAGCGTGCCGGTCGAGCGAATCGCCTCGGGCGCGCCGTCGAAAATGATCGAGCCGCCGCGCTCGCCCGGCCCCGGACCCATGTCGATGAGCCGATCCGCCGCGAGCATCACCGACGGATCATGCTCGACCACGACCAGCGTATTGCCCGCGTCGCGCAGCCGGTGCATCGCTTCGACGATGCGGTTCAGGTCGCGCGGGTGCAGGCCGATGCTCGGCTCGTCGAGCACGAACAGCGTCTTGGTCAGCGACGTGCCGAGCGCGGTGGTCAGGTTGATACGCTGCACCTCGCCGCCCGACAGCGTGCGGCTTTGCCTGTCGAGCGTCAGATAGCCGAGACCGACGTCGCATAGATACTTGAGGCGCGTGCGCACTTCGGCGAGCAGCAGCTTCAGCGCGTCGTCGAGCAACGCGCTCGGCAGCGTGATGTCGTCGAAGAAGCGGCGGATGCGCTCGATCGGCATCAGCATGAGATCGTGCACGGTCAGGCCCGGCAACGCTTCGAGCTGCGCGCGCGACCACTTCACGCCGCGCGGCATGAAGCGCTGCGCGGGCGCGAGCACGTCGTTCGCATTGGCCTTGCTGCCGAGGCGCCACAGCAGCGATTCGGTTTTCAGACGCGCGCCGCCGCAGGTTTCGCACGGCGTGTAGCTGCGGTATTTCGACAGCAGCACGCGGATATGCATCTTGTACGCCTTCGATTCGAGATAGTCGAAGAAGCGTTTGACGCCGTACCAATGCGTCTGCCACTTGCCGTTCCAGTCCGGCGAGCCGTTGATGACCCAGTTGCGTTCGCGCTCGCTGAGCTCGCCCCACGGCGTGTCGCGGCGGATGTCGGCTTTCGCCGCGTAGCGCATCAGGTCGTCCTGGCACTCCTTCCACGCGGGCGTCTGCATCGGCTTGACCGCACCTTCGCGCAGCGTCTTGCGCGCGTCGGGGATCACGAGACCGAGGTCGACGCCGATCACGCGGCCAAAACCGCGGCAGACATCACAGGCGCCATAGGCCGAGTTGAACGAGAACAGCGCGGGCTGCGGGTCGGCATAGCGCAGATCGCTTTCGGGGCTGTGCAAGCCGGTGGAGAAACGCCAGATGCGCGGCTCGGCGGCTTCGGCCTGCGGCTCGTCCGAGGTAGCCGGCAGCACGTAAATATTGACGCGCCCGCCGCCGCGCTTCAGCGATGCCTCGATCGCCTCGATCGCGCGTGCTTTATCCACCGAGCGCAGCCGGAAGCGGTCGGCGACGACGTCGAGCAACTTGCGCTTGCCGGTCGGCGAATCGACTTCGCGCTGCGCCTGCACGCGCGTATAGCCGCTCGCCGACAACCACTGCTCGACCTCCTGCGCGGACGCCGACTCCGGCAGCTCGACCGGGAACGTGACGACGAGCCGCGGCTCCTCCTGCGCGGTGCGCTCGAGCAGTTCCGCGTAGATCGTCTCCGGCGTGTCGTGCCGCACCAGATACGCGCTCTGGCGGTCGAACAGCTCGGCCGCGCGCGCGTACAGCAGCTTCAGGTGATCGTTGAGCTCGGTCATCGTGCCGACCGTGGAGCGCGAGCTGCGCACCGGGTTGGTCTGGTCGATCGCGATGGCGGGCGGCACGCCGTCGACGCGGTCGACCTGCGGCCGATCCATCCGGTCGAGGAACTGGCGCGCGTACGCGCTGAAGGTTTCGACGTAGCGGCGCTGGCCTTCCGCATACAGCGTGTCGAACACGAGGCTCGACTTGCCCGAGCCCGACGGCCCCGTGACGACCGTCATTTCGCCGGTGCGGACGTCGAGGTCGACATTTTTCAGGTTGTGCTGGCGGGCGCCGCGAATGCGGATCGTGCCCTGGATCTTGTTGCCGCTCGGGTTGCCGCCTTGGGGAGTGTCAGCGAGGGTGTCAAGGGTTGCGTCGTTGGAGGACAATTTTTCCGACCGTCTGAAGGAGTGGGTCACCTCTCACGGCCGGCTCTCGCGACCGCGCAAGTTCGGTGCAGCCGGGTCGGCGCGAGGAGCGCCCGGAAGCCTGGCTGTAGGGGGATACTATACTGTATGTTTATACAGTTTTCCATGGCGGGCGCAGACGCGCCTTGACCTCTGGATCGGCGGCGAGGCGCAAACGGCTGCGCCGCGGGCACGCCACCCGACTAGCCGAGCGCGCTTTCAACCCGCGAGCACCCGGCCGCATCCGGCGTCGCGCAACCCGCCGGTGTGCCACGTGCGACACCGTCGCCAAGCGCATACGCAACGCAGCGCCTCGCCAGCACGTCGGTCGGATCGACCAGCCGCACCACGCGCCCGCCCGGACACGCGAGCACCGGTTCGCGCAACAGCAACGGCAACTCCGTGCACGCGAGCACGATCACCTGCACGCCCTGCGCGACCAGATCGTCGACGGCCGCCGCGAGGTCGTCGCAACAGTCGCCCGACGTATGCCCCGCCTTCACGCCGCGCGGGCCGTAGATCGCGTTCATCAGACGCGCTTGCGCAGTGGCGGACGGCGCGATCTGCACCAGGCCGCGCGCGTCGAGCGCCTGTTCGTAGACGCGGCTCGCGAGCGTGCCCGAGGTGGCCAGCACGCCCACTTCGCGCAGACCCGGAACGCTCTCGCGCAGATAATCGGCGGTACAGGTCAGCATATTGACGATCGGCACGCGCAGCGCCGGCTGGAGCCGCTCGACGAACGCATGCGCGGTATTGCACGGAATCGCGATCAGATCCGCGCCGCCGTCCTCGAGCGTCTTGCAGGCCGCGTACAGCGCGAGGGTGGGATCGTCGCCGCGCTCGAGCAGCGCCGCGGTGCGGTCGGGGATCTGCGGATTCTGCTCGACCATGATCCGGATATGGTCCTGGTCGCGCGCGGCCGGCGTGTTGCGCACGACCTTGGCCATGAAATCGACGGTCGCGGCCGGCCCGATGCCGCCGACCACGCCGAGGCGGAACGCCCGCTCCGGCTGCGTGTACTGCGCCGCCGCGACATAGCGCGCATACACCTGGTTCGTATCGACGAGCGGCACCTCGATGCGCCCGAGCGCGCGCAGCACGAGGCCGATCTCCGCGAGCCCCGGCACGATCAAGTCGACGCCCTGCGCAACCAGATCCGCGCACGCCGCGCGCAGCAGCTCGACGGGCCGCCCGTGCAGGCGCCCATCGCGGATGCCCCCGACACCAAGGACGGCGCTCGTCACGCCGTCGAAACCGGTGTCGTTGCGCGGATAGCACACGTCGAACTGCCCGGCTTCGAAGTAGCGCTCGAACAGGCCGTTCGCGCGAATCGCCGCCGACGTCAGCACGCCGATTCGGCGCGCCGACGGATAGGTGCGCCACACGTGCGCGGACAGCGCGGTCATGATGTTGGCGACCGGCACGCTGACGTTGGCCGCGAGTTCGTCGATGAAGGTGTGGCTCAGAAAGCATGGCAGCACGATCGCGTCGACGCCGCGTTTTTCGAACGCGCGCATCGTGTCGAACACGTGGATCTTGAACTGCGGGTCCGTCGCCTCGGGCGCGGCGGGCCCCTGCCACGCGCGCGGTTCGAAAATCAGATCGAAGGGGCGCGCGGCGCCTGGCCGGCGCGACGCCGTGCTCATCCGGCTGAGGATGTCGGCACTGGCGAACTGCGCCGCGCCCGTCGCCACACCCAGCGAACGAAAACGATTCATGATCAGATCCCCCGGTCGTTCTGTGCGTCCACCCTCGATCACGGGCGGCTTTCTGCGCTCTTGAGAATGACATTATGCGAGGCGCACATGTCCAGGCGTTAACCACGAAAACGCATTCCTTTGCGTTTTTCGCTCCCTCAGCTCACCGGCTCGAAAATCTCCCGCAGCCACTGCGCGAACACCCGCACGCGCGACGACAACTGCCGGTTCTGCGGATATAGCACCGACACCGGCATCGGTGGCGGCGGATAGTCCGCCAGAATGACCCGCAGCCGCCCCGCCGCCAACTCGCCATCCACGCGGTAACGCGGCACCTGCACGATGCCGAGCCCGGCGAGGGCCGCGCCCGTGTACAGTTCGGCGCCGCTGACCGACACCGCCGACGGCAGCACGAGCGCGGTATCCCGCCCGTCGACGCGGAATTCGAGCGGCACCGGCTTGCCGGTCGCGCTCGACACGTAGTTGACCGCGCGATGCGTCGACAGCGCGTCAGGATCGGCCGGCTCGCCATACGCGGCCAGATACGCGGGACTCGCGACCGTCACCTGCTGCAGTTGCGCGACGCGCCGCCCGACCATCGACGAATCCTGCAGGACGCCCGCGCGCAGCACGCAATCGATGCCCTCGCGCACGAGGTCAACGAGCCGGTCGTCCTCGCCGATCATCAGCTCGATGTCGGGAAAGCGCGCGAGAAACGCGGGCAGCGCCGGCACCACGAAGTGCCGCGCGAGCGTGCCCTGCACGTTCACGCGCAACAGCCCCTTTGGCGCGAGATTGGAAAACGCCCCCTCGGCCTCCTCCATGTCGGCGATCAGGCGCACGCAGCGCTGGTAGTGCGCTTCACCGTCGGGCGTGAGCCGCACCGTGCGGGTCGTGCGTTCGAGCAACCGCGCGCCGAGCCGCTGCTCGAGGCGCTTCATCAGGTTGGTGACGGTCGCGCGCGGAATTTGCAGGTCGTCGGCGGCGCGCGTGAAGCTCTGGCGCTCGGCGATCCGCACGAATACGCGCATTTCCTCGAAACGGTCCATATCGGCGAATTATTAAAGCAAATGGAATGATGATGGCGAGTCTAACCGGATTATCTCTGCGCGCAAAGCATTCATGATTCACCTCACCGATCCACCACCTTCTATGAGGAAACCAATCATGAGCACGAACCCACAACCGAAAGTCGCCATCGTCACGGGCGCATCGCGCGGCATCGGCACGGCGATCGCACAGCGGCTCGCGAACGACGGCTACGCGCTCGCCGTCAACTACGCAGCGAGCGCGGGCGAAGCCGACGCGCTCGTCGGCGCGATCCGCGAAGCTGGCGGCAAGGCGGTCGCGGTGCAAGCCGACGTGTCGAAGCCCGGCGACGTACGTCGCATGTTCGAGATCACCGAACGCGAACTCGGCAAGGTAGATGTGCTCGTCAACAACGCGGGCGTGATGAAGCCCACGCCGCTCGCCGACACGCCCGACGCACTCTACGACCAAACCTTCGACATCAACGTGCGCGGCACCTTCAACACGCTGCGCGAAGCGGCCGCGCGCCTGAACGACGGCGGGCGCATCGTCAATTTCTCGACCAGCGTGCTCGCGCTGAACCTGTCCGGCTATGGCATCTACACGGCGACCAAGGCAGCCGTCGAAGCGTTCACGCGTGTGTTCGCGAAGGAACTGCGCGGGCGCAACATCACAGTGAATGCGGTCGCGCCGGGACCGATCGCGACCGCGTTGTTCCTCGAAGGCAAGACCGACGAGCAGATCGAGACGTTCGCGAAGATGCCGCCGCTGCAACGCCTCGGCGAGCCGGAAGACGTGGCGGGCGTGGTCGCGTTTCTGGTCGGCCCGGATGCGGGTTGGATCAATGGGCAGGTATTGCGGGCCAATGGCGGTTTGGCTTGATGGGATGCGCTGGTCCAGCGTGCGGCCGCGCTGGACCAGCGCATTGCGCCGGCTGCGGCGCCTGGAACGTGGTCGAGCCGCCGCTCAAACCGCCTTTGGATTGCGTTCCGCGAAGCCTTCCTGATGCCAGTACGGATACGCGGGCCGCACCGTGCTGGCCGCATCGAGCTTCGCGACCTGCTCCGGCGTCAGATTCCAGCCGACCGCGCCGAGGTTTTGCCGCAGTTGCTCCTCGTTGCGCGCGCCGATCAACAGCGTTGCGACGGTCGGCCGTTGCAGCAGCCAGTTCAGCGCGATCTGCGGCACGGTCTTGCCGGTTTCGGCGGCAATTTCGTCGAGCGCGTCGAGCACGCGGAACAGATAGTCTTCCGGCACCGGCGGCCCCATGTCGGCGGTCTTGTGCAGACGGCTCGTCTCCGGCAGCGGCTGGCCGCGCTTGAGCTTGCCGGTCAAGCGGCCCCAGCCGAGCGGGCTCCACACCACGGCACCGACGCCCTGGTCGACGCCGAGCGGCATCAGCTCCCACTCGTAGTCGCGCCCGACCAGCGAGTAGTAGGTCTGATTCGCGACATAGCGCGGATAGCCGTAACGGTCGGCGATATCGAGCGACTTCATCAGATGCCAGCCGGAGAAATTCGACACGCCGATATAGCGGATCTTGCCCGCCCGCACGAGGTCGTCGAGCGTGGACAGCACTTCGGGGATCGGCGTTTTCGCGTCGAAGCCGTGCAGCTGGAACAGGTCGATGTAATCGGTTTGCAGACGCTTGAGCGCTGAATCGACCGCCTGGATCAGATGGAAGCGCGACGAGCCGACACCGTTCGGATCGTCGTCGAAACGAAACGTCGCCTTGGTCGACAGGATCGCCTTGTCGCGCTTGCCCATCAGCGCCTCGCCGAGCACCGACTCGGACGCGCCCTTCGAATAGATGTCGGCGGTGTCGAACATCGTGACGCCCGCGTCGAAGCAGATGTCGATCAGACGCCGCG
This sequence comes from Paraburkholderia sp. CI3, assembly GCF_050436505.1. Classification (NCBI taxonomy): domain Bacteria; kingdom Pseudomonadati; phylum Pseudomonadota; class Betaproteobacteria; order Burkholderiales; family Burkholderiaceae; genus Paraburkholderia; species Paraburkholderia sp. CI3. The sequence continues at coordinate 56,122 of NZ_JBNDMI010000004.1, read as the reverse complement.
CTTCGGCGACGTCGGTCGCGCCCCACGCCTCAAAAAATTCACCCTTGCCGCCGAACGTACCGGTGCCGAGACTCAGCACCGGCACCTTGAAACCCGATGCACCCAGATGTCTGTATTCCATTGAAGAACTCTCCGTGGCATTGCCATCGATGAACGGAGGTTCAGTCTACGCGTGTCCGCCCAAAGGCGTCACGAAGGCGTGGCGCTCAGATCCCCCAATGCATCGCGCACGGCATCGATCACGCCGCCCCAATCGCCGAGCGCCGGTTGACGGAACAGACGTGCGGACGGATACCACGGCGTGTCGCTGCGTTCGAGCAACCAGCGCCAGCAGGTGTCGAAGCGGTTCAGGATCCAGACGGGTTTGTCGAGCGCGCCGGCCAGATGCGCGGTGGACGTGTCGACCGAAATCACCAGATCGAGACTGGCGACGAGCGCGGCGGTATCGGCGAAATCGTGCAGCAGCCCGGTGTGATCGGCGACGCGTTCACCGTAGGCGCTTTCGGCTAATTGCGGCGCGGCCGCGCCCTTCTGCACGCTGAAGAAGCGAACGTTCGGCACCTCGAGGAGCGGCGCGAGTTGCTCGAACGTGAGCGACCGACGCGCGTCGATCTTGCGCAGCTCGGCGATCTGCGCGCGGTTCTCGCCGGCCCAGACGAGGCCGACTTTCAGCGGCCTGATTGCGTTGGCATTCGCGTTGATGTTGCCGTCGTGTTCGATCCGCTCACGCCATTCGCTGACGGCCGCCGGCTGCGCAAAAAGATAAGGCGTCGCCGCCGGAATGCTCGCTTCGTTCGTGCCGAACGCAAGCGGCAAGCTCAGCAGCGGGCAATGACAATCGAACGGCGGCAACGGTTGCCCCGCTTCGATCAACTGATCGACACCATCGAGCGTCGACAGCAATCGCAACAACGCGCCCGGCACTTCGAGCACGACCTTCGCGCCGAGCTTCGCAACGAGCGGCGCATAGCGGCAGAACTGCAACGTGTCGCCCAGGCCCTGCTCCGCATGCAGCAGAATCGTTTTGCCGTCGAGCGGAACATCGCCGAGCCACAACGGCTGCGCGAACGCGCGCCTGCCGGCCTTGATGCGGCTGCGCTCCCAACGCCATTCGTATTCGCGCCAGCCGGTATCGAAGCGGCCCATTTGCAGCAGGCACAGCGCCTGGTTCCAGTGCGTTTCGACCGACGCCGGATTCAACGCAAGCGCGCGCTGATAGCTCGACAACGCCTGTTCGCGCTGATTCAGATCGATCTGCGCGAGACCGAGGTTGTTCCATGCATCGACGAAAGCAGGCGCAAGTTCCAGCGCGCGTTGGTAGCAGTGTTGTGCTTCGTGCGGCCGGTTCAGATCGCCGAGCACGTTGCCGCGATTGCTCCACGCATCCGGATAGTTCGGCTGCAACGCGAGCGCCTGGTCGCAGCTATCGAGCGCATCGGCATAGCGGCCGAGATCGCGCAGCACGCATGCGCGATTGTTCCACGCCGGCGCAAACTCCGGCACGAGCGAAAGCGCGCGTTCGTAGCTCGCGAGCGCATCGAGCGGACGGTTCAGCGCCGCCAATGCGTTGCCGCGATTGTTCAACGCATCGGCGAATTTCGGCTGCATCGCGAGCGCCCGCTCGGCACACGCGAGCGCTTCGTCATGACGCTGCAACGCGTTCAGCGCATAGGCGAGATTTGAATGCACGGCCGGCTGTCTCGCGTTGACCACGAGCGCCTTCTTCAGCAGATCGACGCCTTCCTGCAAGCGGCCCGTTTGCAGCGCGAGTTCGCCGAGCCAGCGCAACGCATCGCCATGCTTCGGCTTCAGTTCGAGTATCTCGCGATACATCTCCTCGGCTTCGACGAGCGCGCCGTTCTGCTGGAGCGCGACGGCTTGTCGAAGCAGATGGTCCAACTGTTGCGGCAGACTGGCGTGCTTGCTCATGCGGTACCTGGAATCGGAGGCGCGAAGAATCGTCGGAAGAAGCGCACGATTATCGCCGAAAAGCCCGGGTTCGAAGTACCGCCGCCTGCCGCATAGCGACGTGACGCCGCTTATTGCGCGGCCACGGACAGATGCTTGCGCTTCGCGAGATCCTGCGCCATCGCATAGTGCTGCTGGATCGTCGGCAGCGCCTGTTTCGCGGCGGCCTTCAACTGCTCGTCGCGGCCCGCTGCGATTTCCGCCTGGAAAGCGGACAGTGCCTTCTGTTCACCCGCGAGCGCGACCTGCTCGATGTACACCTTGTCGAAGTCCGCGCCGCGCAGATGGTTGATGCTTGCGAGCACGGCCGCATCGGGATCGTTCTTCGGCACGTCGACACCGCGCGGACTCGCCGCGCGCAACGCGTCGGTGATCCTGGCGTCGTCGCTCGACACGCGCTCGGCAAAGGCCTTCACGTCGCGGTCGGCCGAACGCGCGGTGGCGATACGCGCGGCATCGCGCTGCGTCGCGACGGCTTGCGTGCCGTCCGCGATGAAGGTCTGGTCGGCGGCATGCAGGCGGCCCGTGTCCGTGGACGCGGCGCTCTGCGCGCTGGCCACCGAGGCGGCCGTCAGAAGACCACCGAAGCAGGCAACGGCGGCGATGCGGGCCAAAGCGACGGAAGGGACGGAAGGCAGGCGGATCATACGTTCTCCTTGAGGTGAAAGCATCTGAAAGCAAAACGACGGACACGTGTGCGCCGCGAACGAAGCGTGCGATGCAAAACGCTGCGGACTGCTTGCGAGCCCAGCGCGGCGCCACGCTTTTATCGCTGCCGATTCTAGAAGCCACGCCGTCGGGCAGGTGAAACGCTGCTGTCGCTTCTGTAACCTTAGGTAACCCTCATATGAATGCGCACACGTTTGCCGTATTCGTGTGAAGCGCGCGCCGCTCGACGCTGCCACGCAGTGCTGGATTTTTCGCCATCGGCGCCGATAACCAGATACAGGCACCGCTTAGCACCGCTCAGCACCGCAATTCTGGAGAACGATTCCGATGGCAGACGACCACCGTGCCAATCACGAGCGCCACACCGAACGCAGCAACCTGACGAGCTCCAACAAGTTCGAGCTGCTGCTATACCGCCTCGGCCACGTGCCGGGCAGCGACGCGCACGAGTTGTATGGGATCAACGTGTTCAAGGTGCGCGAAATCTCGACGATGCCGACCGTCACGCCGATCGCCGGATCGTCGCCTTACGTGATGGGCGCGGTCGACATTCGCGGGCAGATCATCCCCGTGATCGATCTGCCGCGGTTGATGGGCTGCGAGCCGACGCGCGGCCTGAGCATCCTGCTGGTCACCGAATTCGCGCGTTCGACGCAGGCCTTCGCGGTCGAGGAAGTCGACGACATCGTGCGACTCGAATGGAACCAGGTGCTGTCGGCCGATGGCTCGGCGGGCGGCAAGCTCGTCACGAGCATCGCGCGCATCGACGGCAATACCGGCGACTCGCGGCTCGCCCAGGTGATCGACGTCGAGCAGGTGTTGCGCGACGTGTTCCCGTCGCAGCATCCGAGCGTCGATCCGGCCTCGGTCGGCCACGCGCTCGGCATCCGCCGCGGCGCGAAGATCCTCGCCGCCGACGACTCCGGCTTCGCGCGCAAGCTGATCGAACAGGCGCTCGCCGCGATCGGCGCCGACTACATCATGACGAAGACCGGCGAGGAAGCGTGGCAGACGCTGCAGCAGGTCGCGCGCGAAGCGCAGAAAAACGGCGCGCGCGCGAAAGACACCATCGTGCTCGTATTGACCGATCTGGAGATGCCGGAGATGGACGGCTTCATGCTGACGCGCCAGATCAAGGCCGATGAACGCACGCGCGATATTCCGGTGATCATTCACTCGTCGCTGACGGGCGCGGCCAATGAGGCGCATGTGAAGAACGCGGGCGCCAACGGCTATGTCGCGAAGTTCGCGGCGAGCGAGCTCGCCGATGCGATCCGTGATGCGCTGGGTGCCGCGCCGGCGAAGGCGGCGGCGGCTTGAGGTCTGGGGTGTCGAGCAGTGAATCGGGTCGCCGCGCTCAACGATGCGCGGCAAGCTCGATCGAGAAGTCCATCCGGCCGATCTCGACGCCCATCGTGTTGAGCCGCTGCGGCGCATGAAAGCCGTCGAGCGCCGCGCGTTGTTCAGGCGTACCGATATCGAGCACGGCGAGCAACTCGGCGGTGACCGCGTAGAGCACGGCGGGATTGCCGTCCTCGATCTTCAGCGCGATGCCTAGCGCGCCCTTCGCGCCGAGCCGCGCGGTCTGCCGCGATGCGCGAACGCCGATCGCATAGCTGCCGTCCGCGCCGACCTTGCCGACCAGCGCGCCATCGAAAGCCTGCATCAGCAGCGTACAGAAGCGCCCCTCCCCGCCGACCAGTTCCGGGTACGACGTCATCGCGCGATAGATGCGCGCGAGCGCGGCCGCGCGCGGCGTCGTCGCGGCGGCTTCGGTTTCCTGTTGATCCTGCGCCGCCGCGAGCTTCGCGAACAGACGTGCGAGCCGGTCGAGCGCAAACGCCGGCGTCGGCACATTGCAGCCGTCGATCGCCCATTGCACGCCCTCGTCGGGCAGATCGCAGACGCTCGCGACCGTCTGCTTCACACGCACCTGCAACGGATGCCCCGGCAGTTCATAGCCGGCGAGCGCCGCGCCGATCGAACGCGCGCCGGCCAGCATGCCCGCGTGCTTGCCCGAACAGTTGCTGCACACGCCGGTGGGCGTAAAGCCGCGCCGGATCCAGTCGACGTACACCGCATCCGACAACGGCGGATGGCCGCCGCAACGCAGATCGGCCTCGCTCGCCTGCGCTTTCGCGAGCATGCCGCGCGTGCGTTCGATATGACGCGGCTCGCTGCTGTGCGATGCGCACATCAGCGCGAGATCGGCTTCGTCGAAACCGCAACGCTCGAGCGCGCCGGTTTCGAGCACCGCGAGCGCCTGGGCCGGCTTCGCGGCGGAACGCGCGAGCGTCATGCGCGCGGCGTCGCCGAACGAATACAGCAGACGACCGTCCGCATCGACGACCGCGACGTGCGCGAGATGCGTGTTCTCGACGGATTCACCACGATAGATCGTCGCCGCGACCGGCGCGGCGGGGTGCAGTTCGGACTGGCTCATGCGGTTCGTCTCCTCGTCGTGTCATGGATCGGGCGATGGCGCCCAGGCCCCGGCAATCAGGCGCTCGCCGCGAGCGCCTCTTCGCGCTCGAGCGTGCGCGTGTGCCGCAGTTCGGGAAAGAACCGCATCCACAACAGCGCGATCGCGATCGTCGCGGCTCCGCCGACCAGCACCGCCGGCTGCGCGCCCCACCATCCCGCGGTCAGGCCCGATTCGAACTCGCCCAATTGATTCGACGTCCCGATGAACAACGAATTGACCGCGCTGACGCGGCCGAGCATTTCATCGGGCGTGCGCAATTGCACGAGCGACAGCCGCACCACCACGCTGATCGTGTCCGACGCGCCGAGCACCATCAGCGCGAACAACGACACGAGGAACTGATGCGACAGCCCGAACACGATCGTCGCGATGCCGAACGCGATCACGCCGCCGAACATCGCCGCGCCGGGCCGGTTGCGCAATGGAAAATGCGCGAGCCAGATCGTGCCCGCGAGCGCGCCGATCGCCGTGCCCGAGCGCAACAGGCCGAGACCGAGCGGGCCCGCGTGCAGCACGTCGCGCGCGAAGATCGGCAGCAACGCGGTCGCGCCGCCGAACAGTACCGCGAACAGATCGAGCGACAGCGCGCCGAGAATCACCGGCTCGCGACGAATGAACGCGATGCCCGAAAAGATCGATTCGAGCGTGACGGGCGCGCGGCTCGCCGGCTTCATCTGCAACGGAATGCTCCACACCGACGCGGCCGCCGCCGCGAACGTCAGCGTGCACGCGAGATACGCGGCACCGGGACCGATGCCGTACAGCAGACCACCGAGCGCGGGCCCGGCGATCTGCGCGGTCTGATTGGCGGACGTCGCCCACGCGGTCGCCTTCGGCAGATAGCCGCGCGGCACCACGGCCGGCAGCAGCGACGCCACGGCCGGCGATTCGAACGCGCGCGACGCGCCGACGCAGGCAGCCAGCACGTAGATGACCGGCGCGCTGATCCAGCCGCCGAAGGTGCCGATCGCGAACAGCAATGCAGCGACACTTTCGAGGCTCTGGCAGACGGCGGCGATGCGGCGGCGATCGTAACGATCGGCGACATGGCCGACGACGAGCGTCAGCAGGAACATCGGCAGAAACTGCGCGAGGCCGACGAGGCCAAGTGCGAACGCGCTATGCGTGAGCGCGTAGACATGCCAGCCCATCGCGACCGCGAGCATCTGGAACGACAGCGACGACAGGATGCGGGTGCACCAGAAACGCTGGAACGGGGGGTGTTTCGGCAGGCTGAAATGCGGGGAATCGGCGGGATCGATGGAGGCTGGGGGCATCGGTTGTTGCTCGTGACGGGGCGCATCGGGGCGTGGGTCGGGCGCGCGCTAGTTTAGAGCAAGACCGGAGGGCATGCACAAAGGAGGCTGGCACGGGCGGCGTGATGGCGGACGGCCCGTGCCGGGGCGGGCGCGCTCGAACGCATGCTTTGGGCGCAGGCGGGTCGTCAACCCGGGTGACTGTGCGCGCGAGACGCGGACAAAGGTTTCGACATGCACTGTCCGCGAACTTGCCGAAGCAGGCCGCCTTCGCCTGCTTCGGTGCCACGCATGACTCAGGGCCGCAACGGCCGGCCCTCCGCGCGGCCGAAGTCGACGAAGTGATCGACCGGGTCGACGCCCGCCGCGCCGACGTCGGGATTCGCTTCGAGGTAAAGCTTCGGATCGAAACCGTCAGGCAGTTGGGCAAGCCGCGCCTTGCGTTGAAACGATTCGGCGCTGCTCAACGGGCGACCTTCGAATCGACCGTAGTAGATGTAGTGCTGCAATGCATTGCCGCCGCTCGCGGCAACATCCGGATTGGCCTCGAGGTACGCCTCGCCGTCGAAGTCGACGATTGGCGTCAGGCTCGACGGCATGCCGGTCAGGTCGTGATAGCACAAACAGCCATCCGCGAAAAAATGGCAAACCAGTGCCTTGCGACTCACGTGCTCCGGATCGCGCATCTTGCTGCCGCCGTGCAGCAGGTTCGCATGCCACAACAGCACATCGCCCTTTTTCGGGTAGAAGTGCTTTGGGCCCGATGAACGTTCAGCGATGAGCTTCTGAATCGCGGGTTCGTAGATGTCGTGATAAGCGGAATACCCGCAACCGAACGGCATGCCCAATTCAGTCGACATCAGATACGGCAGCTTGTGCGTGCCGGGGTGATAAACGAGCGGCCCGGAGTCGGGATGAATATCCTCGAAGGCGATCCAGTTCGCGACCAGATACCCGTTCGGATAGGTCGACATGTGAATCGAATCGGAATGCTCGAGTTGCTCGCTGCTCTTGTGACCGCCGATCGTCTGGAACGGCGCCGATTTCGCGCCCAGCAGCAGACTCACGATCTCGTTCATGCGCGCGTCGAACAGCATCTCGCGAACAGCCGGCACGTTGAAATGCGGATTCAGCGTGCGCCCAGGCAGCGTATCGCCTTCGAAAAGCGGCTCGGGCGGCGGCCGCAGCGTGCCGTCGGCAATCGCGTTTTCGTAGGCTTGCCACGTCGCATCGAGCTGTTCCGTCTTGAAGAAACCCTCAATGATCAGGTAGCCGTCGTTCACCCATTTGCGGCACCATTCGGCCTGCTGCTCGCTAATTACGCCTTGGGACAACAGCTCGGCAACCCGCTCCAGCGCATCCGGTCGATCGAGCCAGGGAACGGGGCCCGCCGCGGGAAATTTTTCGAATTTGAAGACCTGGGTCTGATTGTCGATCGGAACGTCCGCGACGACGGGCTTATCGAAAAAGCGCTGATTCTCGAGAGTATTCATTTTCGGGAAACTTTCCGGGTTCGCGTTTTAGGGTAACTGGCTTGAACACGACGCTGGCTGCGCGGTGTCGATCACTCGAACGAGCGCCCTTCCGCACGGCCATAGCGGATGTAGTGTTCCGCGCCAGAGCCGATGTGCTTGTGCGCAACGGCTTCTGCTACGTCGGGGTTGCGCTGAAGATAGTGCGCCTCGTTGAAATGCGGAATGCGAGCAGCGTAAAGAAGAATCGACGGGCCGGCCGGATGTTGTTCGCGATCGTCCACGCCGACGATCACCGTCATACCCAGTGCGTCGAGGACTGCCATCAGGCTTTCACGGGTCATCCAGTTGGCTTGCGGAGCAGTCCCGCCGATGAATTTTACGTTATGGATGCTGTCGAGATAACTATGTCGGTGGAGATGCACTTCGCGTCCGCGAAACTCCGAGACGGTTGGCGTCGGATCGAAGTGCCTTTGCAGATTCGCATTCGTCCGCGCGACTTCGGCATCGTAATAGTGCGTCCAGATGCAGATCGAATCTGACGCATATGCCATATCTTCCAGTAGCGATACCGGATCCATCATGTGATAGAGCACGCCGCTTGCAAGAATCAGATCGAATCGCTGATCGCGTTTTTTCAGCAATTCTCTGAAATCGCCATACATGAATTCGGCATTGAACTTCAATGCATTCTGCACGAGCAGGCATTTGAGAAAGGACTTCGAATTCGCCTCGATAGCAAGGACACGTGAAGCGCCGGCTTTGGCCATCATGAACGTATGGCCGCCTTCCATGGGTCCGAGTTCGAGCACGCTTTTTCCGGAAAAGCCGCCGCACATGATCTCGAACCAGTGGAGACGCCCATCGTCGAAATGGGGCGCCATACCTAAACCGTAGCCCGGCACATCGGACACCCATGTGCCATCGAAAAGATTGAAAGCCAAAGTGTGGCCTGGCTCTTCAGTTGCATACAGATCCAGTTCAGTTCCTTTCAATTTGGCGCCTCGATTGATCGTCAAGTTTGCCGATTATGGTGCATCAGCGCGCCGCATGTCACGCGACGGGTGTTAAATCGAACGCGCGTCCGCATCAATGGGCATGATTGGGCATCAGTCGGGCTCGCCGCGCGCTTCGCGGTGCGTATATTTATGCTTGACGTATCGATGTGAACTGCCGGGCTGTTTGCGGCTATGATTGTGCCCCGTGGGCAGCCGCCCGGCTGGTGGCACGCCGGCCCAGTCCCACCGGCCAGCCACACCGTCTAACACTCGAACTCCCGGAGGGCATCGAATGGTACTGGGGTGGCTCGTCCTACTTCCGTTCATGGCCGCAGCGCTCATTGCGCTCACGAGGCCGCGCGCCGCCGCGCTCTGCACCTGGATCGCGTTCGCGACGGCGCTGTTCGGCTGCGCGCTGCTGCTGAGCGAGCGCGTGGGTATGGGCGACCACGACGTGCTGCAATGGCGCCATGAGTGGATGCCCGACATCGGCCTCGCGCTGTCGCTGCGCCTCGATGGCCTCTCGTTCATGTTCGCGTTGCTCGTACTCGCGATCGGCCTGCTCGTCTTCATCTACGCACGCTACTACCTCGCCGGCAGCGATTCGTTGCCGCGTCTGTACCTGCTGCTACTGCTCTTCATGGGCGCGATGCTCGGCATCGTGCTGTCGAACAACCTGCTGCTGCTCGTCATCTTCTGGGAACTGACGAGCCTCGTCTCGTTCCTGCTGATCGGCTTCTGGCCATCGCGGCCCGACGCGAGGCGCGGCGCACGCATGGCGCTCACCATCACCGGCGCGGGCGGTCTCGCGCTGCTTGCGGCCGTGCTGTTGCTCGGCCACGTATGCGGCAGCTACGAGCTGAACGACGTGCTCGCCCAGCATGACAAGGTGCAGCACGATCCGCTCTACCCGGCCATTCTGCTGCTCACGCTGTTCGCGGCGTTCACGAAGTCGGCGCAGTTTCCTTTTCACTTCTGGCTACCGCACGCGATGTCGGCGCCCACACCCGTGTCGGCCTATCTGCATTCGGCGACGATGGTGAAGGCCGGCGTGTTCCTGCTCGCGCGTCTCTATCCGGTCCTCGAAGGTACCCACCTATGGGCTTACACGGCGACAGTGGCCGGGCTCGTCACGCTGGTGGGCGGCGCGGGGATGGCGTTGTTGCAGCGCGATCTGAAGGGCCTGCTCGCCTATTCGACCATCAGCCATCTCGGCCTGATCGTGCTGCTGTTCGGCCTCGACACGCAGCTCTCGACTGTCGCCGCGCTCTTTCACACGATCAACCACGCGGTGTTCAAGGCGTCGCTCTTCATGGCGGCGGGCATCGTCGATCACGAAACCGGCACGCGCGATCTGGGCCGTCTGCGCGGCCTGCGCAGGTACATGCCGCATACGGCCGTGCTCGCGAGCGTCGCGTCGCTGTCGATGGCCGGCGTGCCGCTGCTCAACGGTTTTCTCTCGAAGGAAATGTTCTTCGGCGAAACACTCGCGCAAAGCATGTTCGGGCCGCTGAACCTCGTCGTGCCGGTCGTCGCGATCGTGGCGGCGGCGCTCTCCGTGGCGTACTCGCTACGTTTCGTCTGGGGCGTGTTTTTCGACGGCGAGATGCCGCGCGATCTGCCGCACTATCCGCCGCACGAGGCGCCGCGCTTCATGCGGCTGCCGGTCGAGATTCTCGTGGCGCTGTGCCTGCTGATCGGCCTGTTCCCGCAGCAAAGCATCGGCAGGCTGCTCGAGTCGGCCGCGTGGGTCACGCTCGGCGGCAAGCTACCCGACTACAGCCTGAGCCTGTGGCACGGCGTCAATACGCCGCTCGTGATGAGCGCGGTGTCGTTCGCGGCGGGTGCGTCGCTCTTTTTCCTGCGCCGCAATGCGTTCCGCCACCGTCGCACGGCGCTCACCGAGTTGAACGCGAGCGAAATCTTCGAGCGCTTCGTGCAGCGTCTCGAACAGAGCGCCGGCGTGATCGTGCGCTTGTTCGAGACGCGCTCGCTGCCGGCCTACCTCGCATGGATGATCGCGGCGATGCTGATCGTGCCGGGCGTGCCGCTCGTCGCGCTCGACACCTGGAGCGGCAGCCACACGCGCCTGCTGCCCGATCCGTTCACGCTGGGCGGCCTCGTGCTGATGGCGTTGCTCGCCGTCGGCGTGGTGTGCGTGCGTGCGCGCACCCTTTACGCGCTCGTGATGCTGAGCACCTGCGGCCTGCTCGTGTCGCTCGCCTTCGTGCGCTTCTCCGCGCCCGATCTCGCGCTCACGCAGATCTCCGTCGAACTGGTCACGATCCTGCTGCTCGTGCTGGCCGTCTATTTCCTGCCCGCGCTGCAACGCGCCGTCGAGCCGCTCCCCGTCCGGCTGCGCAACGGCGTGCTCGCGCTCGCGGGCGGCGCGCTGCTCGGCGCCGTGTCGTACAGGATCATGACGAGCGCGCCGCTGCCAGGCATCGCTCCGTACTTCCTCGCCAATGCGCTGCCCGGCAGCGGCGGCCACAACGTCGTCAACGTGATCCTCGTGGATTTCCGCGGCTTCGATACGATGGTCGAAATCAGCGTGCTCGTGGTCGCGGGGCTCGCCGTCAAGGCGCTGCTGCGCGGGCTGCGCCTGAAGTCGCCCGATGCGGGGCCGGATGGCCGGCCATGGTCGTCGCAATCGCATCCGCTGATGCTCGCGATCCTCGCGCGGCTGATGCTGCCGCTCACCGTGCTCGTCGCCGTGTTCGTGTTCCTGCGCGGCCACAACCTGCCCGGCGGCGGCTTCATCGCGTCGCTGATCCTCTCGATCGCGTTGTTGCTGCAGTACGTCGCGAGCGGGGTGCTGTGGACCGAGTCGCGCATCCACCTCAACTACCGCGCGCTTGCGGGCTTCGGCATTCTGATCGCCGCGGCCACGGGGCTCGGCAGTCTCGCGTTCGGCCAGCCGTTTTTGACCAGTGCGTTCGGGCACCTGCACGTGCCGCTGATCGGCGAGATCGAACTGTCCACGGCGATGCTGTTCGATCTCGGCGTAACAGGCGCGGTGGTCGGCACGACGCTCACGATCGTCTCGCACCTCGGCGTACGCGACAAGGACATGCAGTCCGTGGAGAAAAGCTGATGGAAGCCGCCTTTGCCATCGCGATCGGCGTGCTTTGCGCGTGCGGCATCTACCTGCTGCTGTGCGCACGCGTGTTGCCGGTGATTCTCGGCATCACGCTGTTCTCGTATGCGATCAACCTGTTCCTGCTCGGCATGGGCCGGCTTGCGATCGGCAAGCCAGCGGTCATCGCGGCGGGGGCGCAATACGTCGATCCGGTGCCGCAAGCGCTCGTGCTGACGGCCATCGTGATCGGCTTCGCAATGACGGCCTTCACCGTGGTGCTCGCGCTGCGCTCGTTTTCGATCACGGGCAACGATCACGTCAATGACGAGGAGACGCCCGTCGAATGAACCACGTTCTCCTGCTCCCGATCCTGATTCCGCTCTTTTCCGCGGGCGTCATCGTCGTGCTGCCGCCGCGCGCGAAACGCCTGCAACGCGCGCTGAACGCGCTCGCCATCATCGCGCTACTGCCCGTCGCGTGCCTGCTGATGGCGCGCGCCGCGCAAGGCGAGATCGCCAGCTACGCGCTCGGCGCATGGCCCGCGCCGTTCGGCATCGTGCTGGAACTCGACCGGCTCGGCGCGCTGATGCTGGTGCTCACCGCCGTGCTGGCGGTCTGCTGCCTGCTCGGCACCTCGAGCGAGGACGCGAGGCGCGGCCGCTATTTCCGTGCGCTGTTCCAGTTCGAGCTGATGGGCCTGAACGGCGCCTTCCTCGCGGGCGATCTCTTCAACCTGTTCGTGTTCTTCGAGCTACTGCTGATCGCGTCGTACGCGCTGCTGCTGCATGGTGGCGGCGCGCGACGGGTGCGCAACGGGCTGCACTATCTGTTGATGAACCTCGTCGGTTCGTCGTTCTTTCTGATCGCGGTCGGCGTGCTCTACGGCGTCACGGGCACGCTCAACATGGCCGACATGGGCGAACGTCTGGCGCGTCTCGGGCCGGAGTCGCTGCCGCTCGCGCAGTTCGCGGGCGCGACGCTGATGCTCGTGTTCGGCCTCAAGGCCGCCGTGTTTCCGATGTCGTTCTGGTTGCCGCAGGCCTACCGCAGCGCCATCGGCCCGGTGGCCGCGCTGTTCGCGATCATGACCAAGGTCGGCATCTATGCGATGCTGCGCTGCGACGCGCTCGTGTTCGGCGCGGCGGGCGGCGTGCTCGATGCGTTCATGCATCAGTGGGCGTGGTGGCTCGCGATCGCGACGATCGCGTTCGGCGCGCTGGGCGCGTTGGCGGTGTCGAGTCTCAAGACCACGACGGGCTATCTCGTGCTGGTTTCGGTGGGTCTGCTGATCGCGGCGATCGCACTACAGACGCCGCTTGCATGGAGCGCGCTGCTCTACTACCTGATCAGCACGACGCTCTGCACTGGCGCGCTGTTCCTGCTCGCCGACACGCTCGAACCCGAGCAAGCCCCGACACCGCACGCCGCCCATGCCGCCGTTTCCGCCGATGCCAATTCGATCGAGCCCGGCTCGCTCGAAGCGCTCGACGACGCGGCCGCGGCGGCCATCTCGCCCGACCCGGACGGCGAAGCGGTGGCGACGCTGGCGCGGGCGCAGCCGCTGCAGGTCGAGACGGCCGGCGCGCTCGCCGTGCTGGTCGGGGAACCGGCTCACCCCGAAGCCGAAGCTACGGTCGAAGCGGTCCCGCGCACGCATGCACCGTGGCCGTCGAACCTCGCCGCGCTGCTCTATCTGATCGCCGCGGTGGGCGCCGCGGGCCTGCCGCCGCTGTCCGGGTTCCTCGGCAAGGCGATGGTGCTGGCCGCCACGCCGCTCGGCGCGGCAGTCGTGCTGTGGCCGGCCGTACTGCTGTCGAGCCTGCTCTCGATCGTTGCGCTGAGCCGCACGGGCACGCGCCTGATGTGGGCCGCGCCGGCCGCGCGCGCCGCCGCCGGCAAAGAGGAGCGCGCACCGCGTGGCAGTAATGCGAAGCTCGCCGCCTGCGCGATCCTGCTCGGCTGTGTCGTGGCCATCACGCTCGGCGCGGGCGCGGTGCGGCACTATCTCACCGATACGGCGACACAGCTATTCGATCGCGCCGCCTACGTGCACGCGATCCTGCCCGCGGCGCGCTCCTCGCCACCAGCGGCCGCCGCGACCACGGCCGACGCACAGGGGAACTGACGATGTTGAAAAGGCTCTTCCCCCACCCGTGGCTCGCGGTCTTCCTGATCATCTGCTGGGTGCTGCTGATGAACGACGTCTCGCCGGGCAATCTGCTGCTCGGCGCCGTGCTCGGCTACGCGATCTCTTTTCGCGTCGCCGAAGGCTTGTGGCTGCGACCGGTGCGCTTCGGCCGACCGTGGCTGCTCGTGCTCCTCGCCTGGCATGTGTTGGTCGATATCATCGTGGCCAACGTCGAGGTCGCGCTGCTCGTGCTCGGCCCGACGCAGCGGATGCGCCCGGCGTTCATCGAAGTGCCGCTCGACAGCACCCACGAGATCGCGCTCACGGTGCTCATCAGCGTGGTCTCGCTGAGCCCGGGCACGCTGTGCGCCGAACTCAGCGACGACCGCACGCGCCTCTCCGTGCACGTGCTCGATCTCGGCGACGAAGCGGCACTCATCGCGCTCATCAAGTCCCGTTATGAAGCCCCTTTGATGGAGATCTTCGCATGCTAGCCATCGTGATTCCGATCTCGCTCGCGATCCTCGGCATTGCGTTCCTGCTCACGCTGTGGCGCCTCGTGCGCGGGCCGTCGCTACCCGATCGCATCGTCGCGCTCGACACGCTCAACATCAATGCGATCGCGTTGATCGTCGTGTACGGCATCAGCTTGCGCTCGACGGTGCTCTTCGAGGTTGCGCTTCTGATTGCCGTGATGGGTTTCGTGGGTACCGTCGCGCTCACCAAGTACCTGCAGCGCGGCGACATCATCGAACTCAACTAGCGTGGGGTATGCCGATGGAAACTTTTGTCGAAGCGATCGTTTGTTTGCTGCTGCTGGCCGGCAGCCTGTTCACGCTGGTCGGGGCGGTCGGGCTCGCTCGGCTGCCCGACTTCTTCATGCGGCTGCACGGTCCGACCAAGTCGACCACGCTCGGTGTGGGCGGCATCGTGCTCGCGTCGGTGGTGTATTTCAGCGCGCATAACAACTTCGCGAGCCTGCATGAGCTGCTGATTCCGGCGTTTCTGTTTCTCACCGCGCCGATTAGCGCACATATGCTGGCGAAGGCTGGGATTCAGCAGGGAGTGACGCTGTCAGAGGCGACGCGGGGGCGGCCGCCTGTTACGGGCGCTTGTGCGGAACGGGGGAATACGGGGGAGTTGCGGGAGGGGGATGAGGGGTGAGGCTTGTCGAAGCTTCGCGCCTCTCGGGACGATCCCGCGTGCACAAAATTCTCGTTGACCGGACTTGAGAGAATAATGACCCTAGAAATGAAAACCCCTTGATTTCGAGATCAAATTAAGGGGTTTTGTGTTCTGTCCCGGCGGAGCTATGCGCGCGACCTCGCAGCGCACGCTCGCGCATTCCGTGGCAAACAACGTTGAGACGGCCACTCACCGAACGGACCTGCTGGAACAACGACGCGCGACGAGGCGGGGTGCTGGAAATGGTCGGGGCAGCAGCGCTATGTGTGCTGCCGGAACCGACGATGGCGAGCAAGGCCGGATGTGTTGTGTTCGGCGTACATGGCTCAGATACGGCGTCGGCAGGTTTGCGTCAAATCTGGACGGGCCGGGATACGGTCACGCTGACCCGGCAAGGTACGGCGAAGCTGGCCGAGGCGATGAAAGCCAGTCCTGACATGGCGAACAACATCGGCCTGTCAGTTGATATGATCGTGCCGTTCGGGTTCGCTGGCTCGATCAAGGCTGCACGCGTGGCCAGCGTTACGATGGGCCGGATCGATCTGCAAATGCATGAAGCAAAAGCGCTCAATCCGAGGCTGGGAGGGCACACACTCGAAAAGCACGTGGGGCGGACCGAAGCGCAATTGCGCGACAGACTGAGACTTGAACCGCATCGAAAAAGAGTGTCGTCATTCACGAACCTGGAGCGGGCGGAATGGGCAATATCAGAAGTAATGCGCGCCCATACGACACAAATCAGGAAATGGACGGAGTGCTCAGGTAGTGGCGGCCCCCTTACACTGACGCAGCGTGTGGCGAGTGATGTCGGCTATGGATTGCACGACAGACAGGAAAAATGACGCGGATGAATGAGGTTGTCGTTGTACTGAAATATCAAACCTACAATGGAATGCCGTACTACATTCTTACCGCATATGTTGGATGAAGGCAAGAATTATGCTGTCAGAGCGTTACCCGAAACTTTATCAGTTGTTTGGCGCATACCTTAATCAGGATTCTGATTTATGGGGAGAAACGATTCCGGAAATTGTTTCGTGCTACAGGAGGGACTGCCCACGGGAAAGCCATCTCGAAATGATCCACGAAATAGATTCGTTCATAAGCGAGCACCCGGATGATCTGGATTCAGCGTTTGAAACGGATTACGGGCAAGATTTCGACCCGGAGTTGTGGGGCTATACGACCGCTTCGTTTCTCGAGGAATTGAAGCGTCTTCTGAGCGATTAATCCACTCGTCGCCGCGCGAGGTTGGTTCGATATCACCCGGGGCATCCACTCGACAATGTTTGCATTTCACCCCGAGGTGTTCGCCTCGAAGTACCGACACCCTGTCTCATTTATCGTCGAGTATCCCCGAGGCAGCGATTAGATATATGAGACCAAATTCCCGCAACATTGTTGAGTTGACCGACGTTGGAGCAGACGACCCAATGTGGATTCTCGCGCGCGCGACGGAGAGGCGCAGCTTTGGCGGGGGCGACGCATGCCACAGAGCTTGTCGGGTATTTTCTTCTCTTGCCATGCCGACCGAACTGCCAGAAAGACTTAGGCCCAGGCCTTAATGAGCCCCGCCCCGAGCGGGGCTTTTCATTTGTTCCCCGGTTAGTCTCTTTGTCGAGCCGCGCTCCGGGGAAAACCCGACCTATGTTGTTCGTAGACAACGCACCCAACCGGCCGCCAACAGGCAGGGAATTGCACCGCTCGATGTCGTGTGGGTAGCGGTGTTGGTAGAAAAGAAAAACGGGCCGAAAGGCCCGTATTCATTGATGTCCTGGCGGAGAGAGGGGGATTCGAACCCCCGATAGGCTATTAACCTATACACGCTTTCCAGGCGTGCGACTTAAACCGCTCATCCATCTCTCCGGCGGGGAGCCGAATTATAGCAAACTTCGCGCCCTGCGCCACACCCTGGCCAAAGCCCCGCGCAAACCGTCTACGGATGCCGGATATAGTCGACCAGCGCGATCGTATAAGCGTCCGCCTTTCGATCGAGCAAACTCACCCCGATCGCCACGAGAAAACCCGCCGGCACACCAAACACGCCCGAACTGATCGGCTCGATGCCAAACCAGCGCGCACCTGTGAATCCCGTCATCTGCGTGAAGAACGGATACGTCGACACGATGTAGTAGATGCACACGACGAGCCCTGCGACCATCCCCGCCACCGCGCCGAGCCGCGTCGTGCGTTTCCAGAACACGCCGAGCACGAGCGCCGGAAACAGACTCGACGCCGCCAGCGAAAACGCCGCCCCCACCAGAAACAGAATATTCCCCGTATTCAGCGACGCCACGTACGACGCGAACAATGCGACACCCAGCAGCAGAATCTTCGAGATCGTCACGCGCCGCTGGCTCGACGCGTTCGGATCGATCATGTGGTAGTACACGTCGTGCGATAGCGCGTTCGCGATCGTCAGCAGCAGACCATCCGCGGTCGATAGCGCCGCCCCGAGCGCCCCCGCCGCGATCAAGCCCGACATCACATACGGCAGCCCCGCGATCTCGGGCGCCGCGAGCACGACCATATCAGGCTGCATCTGGATCTCGCTCCAGCGCACGATACCGTCGCCGTTCGTATCGGCGAGGCTGATCAGGCTCGGTTCGACCTTGCGCCATTGCATCAGCCACTGCGGCAGATCGGCGAAATGATGGCCGACCAGATTCGACAGGATCTCGTACTTGATCAGCACCGCCAGCACCGGCACGGTCAGATAGAACAGCGCGACGAAAAAGAGCGTCCAGCCGACCGAGCGCCGCGCCGACGCCACCGAAGTCGTCGTGTTATAGCGCGTCAGGATATGCGGCAGGCTCGCCGTGCCAAGCGACAGACACAGCAGCAGCGATAGAAAGTTACGCGCGTGCGTGCTCCGGTCTTCATCACCGACAGCAGGAAACGGTTCCTGCATCGGCACCGGCGCGCTCGCCCGCATCAGCATGTCGTCGCGCTTCTGACTCCAGACGATCTGCGCGGCGGCGGCATCGCGCGGAAACTGTTCGAGCGCGCGCTCGCGCTCCTTGATCTCGCGCAACGGACCGTTATGGCGGCGCAGATCGCCGACCTCCTGCGTGAGCCGCTGCTTTTCGTCGATGAACGAATGCGGCAGCGTATCGAGCCGCAGTTGCATCAACGCGGCGCGGCGTCGATAGTCGTCGCGCACGCGCTCCTCGAGCGGCGCGTCGCGCACCTGTTTCTCGAGCCCTTCCATGCGCTCCATCAGGCGCCCATAGCTGAATTGCGGCACCCAGCCGAGGCCGTCCTTGTGCGCAATCATCGATACCGGTATCAGCATCGCGAGGATCAGGATGATGTACTGCGCGACCTGGGTCCACGTGACGGCACGCATGCCGCCCAGAAACGAGCACACCAGAATGCCCGCGAGCCCGCAGAAAATGCCGACCGCGAAATCGACGCCGATAAAGCGCGTCGCGATCAGCCCGACGCCCTGGATCTGCGCGACCAGATAGACGAACGAGCACAGGATCGCGGCGAGCGCCGCGAGGCCGCGCACCGCGTTGCTCGAATAGCGCGTGCCGAGAAAATCGGGAATCGTGTAGCGCGCGAGCTTGCGCACATACGGCGCGAGCAGGAACGCGACGAGGCAATAGCCGCCGGTCCAGCCCATCAGGTACGCGAGGCCGTCGTAGCCGGTCGCGTAGATCGAGCCGGCCAGACCGATGAACGACGCGGCCGACAACCAGTCGGCCGCGGTCGCCATGCCGTTGAACGCCGACGGCACGCGCCGCCCCGCTACATAGTATTCGACCAGGTCGGACGTGCGCGACAGCACGCCGATCACCGCATACACCGCGATCGGCACGAACAGGAACACATAGCCGATCCACACCCCGGGACCGTTGCTGCGCTCGATGCGCCACATCACGTAAACGAACAGCAGAAAGCCGAGCGTGTAGAGCGCGTACGAGCGGATCAGCCGATGCGTGAGCTTCATCGGCTCAGCGCCCGCGCGCGGCCGGCGCGGCCGTGCCGATCGTGACGTCATCGTTCGCGCCGGTGGTGGAATCCGCGGCGGGACCGCTTGCCGCATCGCGCTGCGAATCCGCTTCGAACGCGTGCTGCAACTGACGATCGGCGCGCTGCATCAGCACGATATAGACGACGATCAGCGCGAGATAGATCAGGATCGCGCCTTGTGCGCCAAAGTAGAACGGCAGCCTGAAGCCGCCTGCGTGCACCTGCGCGAGCGCGGGCGCCAGCAATGGCATGACGAAGGAGACGAAGAAGCCAAGCGTCATCAGCACCGCGATCAGCGCGAGGTTGAAACGCCAGTACCTGCGATGCGCGAGCGCCATCGCCGCCGAGACCGGTGGCGGTTCGGGCGGGGGGTTCAACCTGGCGTGGGAGGATAGGTGCGGCGCGGCCATGCGCCTATGTATCAAAAAGGCATCGGCGAGGCAATTGGGATTGTCCGCGCAACGCCGTGACGCAAGCCGTCCACTCGAATAACGGGTCTGCACGGCGTGCCCGCAAGCGTGTCGATCGACACGCCGCCGCCGTCCGCGCAGATCCGCTTACAACGCTTTAAATCGACTCGCCGAGCTGATCGAGAATCGCCGGGTTTTCCAGCGTCGACACGTCCTGGGTGATTTCCTCGCCCTTCGCGAGCGAACGCAACAGACGACGCATGATCTTGCCCGAACGCGTCTTCGGCAGGTTCTCGCCGAAGCGGATGTCCTTCGGCTTCGCGATCGGACCGATCTCCTTGCCGACCCAGTTGCGCAGGTCGTTCGCGAGCTTCACGGCCTCTTCGCCTTGCGGACGCGCACGCTTGAGCACCACGAACGCGCACACCGCCTCGCCGGTCGTCGCATCGGGGCGGCCCACCACGGCGGCTTCCGCGACGAGCGGATTGGCCACCAGTGCCGACTCGATCTCCATGGTGCCGAGACGATGGCCCGACACGTTCAGCACGTCGTCGATGCGGCCCATGATCGTGAAGTAGCCGGTCTCCTTGTCGCGCACCGCGCCGTCGCCGGCGAGGTAGAGCCTGCCGCCGAGCTCGTCGGGGAAGTAGCTCTTCTTGTAGCGGTCCGGATCGCCCCACACGTTGCGCAGCATCGCCGGCCACGGACGCTTGACCACCAGAATGCCGCCCTGCCCGTTCGGCACGTCCTGCCCGGTTTCGTCGACGACCGCAGCCATGATGCCCGGCAGCGGCAACGTGCACGAACCCGGCACGAGCGGCGTCGCGCCCGGCATCGGCGCGATCATGTGGCCGCCGGTCTCGGTCTGCCACCACGTATCGACGATCGGACAGCGGCCGCCGCCGACGTTCTCGTAGTACCACACCCACGCTTCCGGATTGATCGGTTCGCCGACCGTGCCGATGATGCGCAACGTCGACAGGTCGTAGCTCTTCGGATGCACTTTAGCGTCGGCCTCGGAGGCCTTGATCAGCGAGCGGATCGCAGTAGGAGCCGTATAGAACAGCGTGACCCTGTGCTTCGCGATCATCTGCCAGAAGCGCCCGGCGTCCGGATAGGTCGGCACGCCCTCGAACACGACCTGGGTGCCGCCAAGCGTGAGCGGCCCGTACGTAATGTAGCTATGGCCGGTGATCCAGCCGATGTCGGCGGTACACCAGAACACGTCGGAGGGGCGCCAGTCGAAGGTCCATTTCAGCGTTTGCGCGGCCCACAGCAGATAGCCGCCGGTGCTGTGCTGCACGCCCTTCGGCTTGCCGGTCGAGCCCGACGTATAGAGGATGAAGAGCGGATGCTCGGCGTCGACCCATTCGGGCGCGCACTGATCCGACTCGGCCTGTGCGAGTTCGTGCATCCACAGGTCGCGCCCTGCGTCCCACGCGACCTTGCCGCCGGTGCGCTGGTACACGATCACGCTCCTGACCTTCTCGCAGCCGCCGAGCGCGAGCGCTTCGTCGGCGATGTTCTTCAGCGGCAAAGCCTTGCCGCCGCGCATCTGTTCGTCGGACGTGATCAGCGCGACCGCGCCGACGTCGACGAGCCGCTCGTTGAGCGACTTCGACGAGAAGCCGCCGAACACGACCGAGTGCGTCGCGCCGATCCGCGCGCACGCCTGCATCGCGACGATGCCCTCGATCGACATCGGCATATAGATGACGACCGGGTCGCCTTTCTTCACGCCGCGTTTTTTCAGCGCATTCGCGAAGCGCGATACGCGTTGCAGCAGATCCTGATAGGTGACGTTGGTGACGGTACCGTCGTCGGCTTCGAACACGATCGCGACGCGCTCGCCGTTGCCGGCCTCGACGTGACGGTCGATGCTGTTATACGACGCGTTCAGCTGGCCGTCTTCGAACCACGTGTAGAACGGCGCCTTCGATTCGTCGAGCACCTTCGTAAACGGCTTTTGCCAACTCAGCGTCTCCTTCGCGAGACGCCCCCAGAAGCCTTCGTAGTCGCGCTCCGCTTCGGCGGCGAGCGCCCGGTACGCGTCCATGCCGGAGATCGTGGCATCCTTCGCAGTGTCAGCGGAGGGCGGAAAAACGCGGCGTTCCTGAAGAACCGATTCAATCGCAGACATCGACAACCCCTTGGTGAAGATGAAACGTAAAACCTGTACCGGCGCGCGTCGGGCGCGCGGGCCTTATCCCGTGCGAGCCGCCACGAGCGGCGCTGTCTCCCACCTCGCGATACCGTCAAACGCGCGTGCGTGCGGCATCGCAACATCCGTGCATGCGGGCACCCTGCGCGATCCTATCCCGCGTCAAGGCTTAACCATATGCGCTGCAACTTACCGGCCACTTACGCGCATCGTGTTGATCTGCAAGCGAAAACCCTGAGATCGCGCCAGCCATCGACGCAGTTACGCGTTGATCAGACGAGACGCGCGCGAAAAAGATCGCCGTTCTACAGAGCCTTCTACGCTCACTCGCAGCACATTGCATACCGCTGATGCGAACTCGACGCACCGCCAGCGCGCCCGCTTTCGCAACCTTACGCTGTCTCGCACGGCCTTTTACAATGCTAACTGAACTAGCCGTCCGGATTCCAGCTTGAATCGCTACGCCCTGCTTCTCATTACCTCGATGCTGCTGGTCGGCAGCAACGTCGGAATCGGTAAATCGATCGTCGCCTTCGTCCCCGTCCCGCTGTTCGCGCTGCTGCGTTTCGTGATCGCGATGGCCGTGCTTTGGCCGCTGTTGCGCGCGACCAAACTGCGCCGCGTCAAACGCGATGAATGGATCAACCTGTTTTTGCAGGCGCTATTCGGCACCTTCGGTTTCACGCTGCTGATGCTCAACGGCGTCGCGCGTACCAGCGCGGTCGCGGCCGGCGTGATCACGAGCACGATTCCGGCTGTCGTCGCGCTGCTGTCGTGGCTGATCCTGAAGGAGCGGCCCGATGGCCGCGCGCTCGCGCACGGCATCGCGCCTGCCTGCGTGGTCGCCGGTATCGGCCTCGCGAGCCTGAAAGCGCGCAGCGTGCCGCCGATCGCATCGTAATTCCGGTGTGGCGCGCGCTGCCCGCCGCAAAGCAGCAGATTCGACCGACGCTGTACAATAGCGCGCCTGACGCGAGTCTCGCGCCCCTTCGATGGCCGCGCCCCGCACCGCCGTCGGCGCCTGGCCCCCTGTTCCGTCACCCGCGCTTCATCTGACCGTTGCCTATGTCCGCTTCGCGACCCGCCTCCGCCCGTCCGCGCCGCCCCATGCGCGCGCTGCCCCACCTCGTTTTCATGAGCCGCTGGCTGCAGGTGCCGCTGTACCTCGGGCTGATCGTCGCGCAGGCGGTCTACGTCGTGCTATTCCTGAAGGAAGTCTGGCATCTGGTCACCGACTCGATGCAGCTCGACGAAACCAGCATCATGCTCGTCGTGCTGGGCCTGATCGACGTGGTGATGATCTCGAACCTGCTGATCATGGTGATCATCGGCGGGTATGAAACGTTCGTATCGCGCCTCGGCCTCGACGGTCATCCGGACGAACCGGAATGGCTCGATCACGTGAACGCCGGCGTGCTGAAAGTGAAGCTGTCGATGGCGCTGATCAGCATCTCGTCGATCCATCTGCTGAAGACCTTCATCAGCCCCGACCAGAACCACCACGCACACGCACCCCAAACATTTCGAAGGACCCGCGGCATTGCACGCCGTGGGCGGCATCAAGGTTTCCACTCCCATGAAGGCGCAAGACTGACCGCACCGTGCTGCGATCCGACAACAAGCGCCACTCCCCACTGAGCTAGCCATGACCGTCATCAAACAGGAAGACCTGATTCAGAGCATCGCTGATTCGCTGCAGTACATCAGCTACTACCATCCGCTCGACTACATCGAAGCGCTCGGCCGCGCGTACGAGCTCGAACAGAGCCCCGCAGCGAAGGACGCGATCGCGCAGATCCTGACCAACAGCCGCATGTGCGCCGAAGGCAAGCGCCCGATCTGCCAGGACACCGGCATCGTCACGGTGTTCGTGAAGGTCGGTATGGACGTGCGTTGGGACGGCGCCACGATGAGCGTCACCGACATGATCAACGAAGGCGTGCGCCGCGGTTATCTGAATCCGGACAACGTGCTGCGCGCATCGATCGTGAGCCCGCCCGAAGGCGCGCGCAAGAACACCAAGGACAACACGCCGGCCGTGATCCACTACGAGATCGTGCCGGGTAACACCGTCGACGTGCAGGTCGCGGCCAAGGGTGGCGGCTCGGAGAACAAGTCGAAGTTCGCGATGCTGAACCCGTCGGACTCGATCGTCGACTGGATCCTGAAGACCGTGCCGACGATGGGCGCGGGCTGGTGCCCGCCGGGCATGCTCGGCATCGGCATCGGCGGCACCGCTGAGAAAGCGATGGTGATGGCGAAGGAATCGCTGATGGACCCGATCGACATTCAGGACGTGATCGCGCGCGGCCCGAAGGACTGGATCGAAGAGCTGCGCGTCGAGTTGCACGAGAAGGTCAACGCACTCGGTATCGGCGCGCAGGGCCTCGGCGGTCTGTCCACTGTTCTCGACGTGAAGATCATGGCCGCGCCGACGCACGCCGCATCCAAGCCGATCGCGATCATCCCGAACTGCGCGGCGACCCGCCACGCGCACTTCACGCTCGACGGTTCGGGCGTCGCCAGGCTCGAAGCGCCGTCGCTCGACGCATGGCCGAAGGTGCACTGGGAACCGAACACGGAAACCAGCAAGCGCGTCGACCTCAACACGCTGACGCCGGAAGAAGTGGCGGGCTGGAAGCCGGGCCAGACGCTGCTGCTGTCGGGCAAGATGTTGACGGGCCGCGACGCCGCGCACAAGCGCATCGCCGACATGCTCGCGAAGGGCGAGAAGCTGCCGGTCGATTTCACGAACCGCGTGATCTACTACGTCGGCCCGGTCGATCCGGTGCGCGACGAAGCGGTCGGCCCGGCGGGCCCGACCACTGCGACGCGGATGGACAAGTTCACCGAGACGATGCTCGCGCAAACAGGCCTCATTTCGATGATCGGCAAGGCCGAGCGCGGCCCGGTCGCGATCGAGGCGATCAAGAAGCACAAGGCCGCGTATCTGATGGCCGTCGGCGGTGCGGCGTACCTCGTGTCGAAGGCGATCCGCAGCGCGAAGGTGCTCGCGTTCGAAGACCTCGGCATGGAAGCGATCTACGAGTTCGACGTGCAGGACATGCCGGTCACGGTCGCCGTCGATTCGAACGGCACCTCCGTGCACCAGACCGGCCCGAAGGAATGGCAAGCCAGGATCGGCAAGATTCCGGTCGCCACGGCTTGATGAGTCGCGATTAACGCTACTCAGGTCAGTCGAAAAGCCGGGGCCGCGATCCCGGCTTTTTCTTTCCGTGCGTCATGTACGCGCAAGGCGCCGCACGCACG
Organism: Paraburkholderia sp. CI3; assembly: GCF_050436505.1. Classification (NCBI taxonomy): domain Bacteria; kingdom Pseudomonadati; phylum Pseudomonadota; class Betaproteobacteria; order Burkholderiales; family Burkholderiaceae; genus Paraburkholderia; species Paraburkholderia sp. CI3. The sequence goes on along the minus strand of NZ_JBNDMI010000004.1, from coordinate 31,063 downwards.
AGGCCGCCAACGCCGCCAACAGTTGTATCGGATCTCTTGGCTTTTTTGGACATGGCGTTTATTGTTGTTGGAAATTCAAGGTCCCCGAAAAAGGAAATAACATGCAAGGCGACAAGAAGGTCATCGAATATCTGAACGCGCAGTTGAAGAACGAACTGACCGCGATCAATCAATACTTCCTGCATGCCCGAATGTACGGCCACTGGGGCCTCGACAAGCTCGGCAAGCACGAGTACGACGAGTCGATCGGCGAAATGAAGCATGCCGACATGCTGATCGAACGGATCTTCATGCTCGACGGTCTGCCGAATCTGCAGGACCTGCACAAGCTGCTGATCGGTGAGGAAACCAAAGAGATCCTCGAATGCGATCTGAAGCTCGAACAGATTTCGCAAGGCACCTGCAAGGAGGCGATTGCCTACTGCGAATCGGTGCGCGATTTCATCTCGCGCGAAATCTTCACGAAGATTCTCGACGACACCGAAGAGCACATCGACTGGCTCGAAACCCAGCTCGATCTGATCGACAAGGTCGGTATCCAGAACTACCAGCAAAGTGCGATGGGCTCGGTCGAGTCCTGATCGAAGCACGCTGAAGCATCCCGCGCGGTAGCGGCACGATGCCTGCCCAGCAGGCATTCGCGCCGGACCGTACCGCACGGGCGATATACTTGCGCGCTCGTTCGCGCCTCACCGTGGTTTCACCCTTTTCGCCGACCGCCACTTCACGCTCGTTTTTTCGCCTATGCCCGCCCCTTCGCCGTCCCCGACTGTCCGCAGTGTTGCCGCTGGCGCCGCGTCGCAGGCGCCGATCGGCATTTTCGATTCGGGGCTCGGCGGCCTGTCCGTGCTGCGCGCGGTGCGCGCGCAACTGCCTGACGAGGCGTTGCTGTATGTCGCCGATTCGCTGTACGCGCCCTACGGCGAGCGCGACGACGACTTCATCACCGACCGCACGCTGGCCATCGGCCAATGGCTCGCCGCACAAGGCGCGAAGGCGCTCGTGGTCGCATGCAATACTGCGACCGCGCAGTCGATCGCGCTGGTGCGCGAAAAGCTGCCGATTCCGCTCGTCGGCGTCGAGCCGGGTGTCAAGCCCGCCGCGCTGCAATCGAAAAGCCGCGTCGCCGGCGTGCTCGCGACCCAGGCGACACTGCGCAGCGCCCGCTTCCAGGGGCTGCTCGAACGCTACGCCGCCGACTGCCGCTTTCTGTGCCAGCCCGGCCACGGGCTCGTGCAGGCGGTCGAGCGTTGCGACGTCGGCTCGGCCGAGCTGCAGGCACTCCTGCGCAGCTACCTGGAACCGATGCTCGACGCGGGCGCCGACACGCTGGTGCTCGGCTGCACCCATTACCCCTTTCTCGACGCGGCGATCCGCGACATCGTCGGCGAGCGGCTCGCGCTGATCGATACGAGCGTGGCGATCGCGCGTCAGCTAGAACGCGTGCTCGAGCAGCACGGCCTGCGCGCCGCCGCGTCGGCCGGGGGCACGCCGCTGCCGCGCTTCTATTCCACCGACGACGGCATCCATCAGCAGCAACTCGCCGCCACGCTGCTGCGGATCGAGGCCGCGGTCGAGCAGGTATCGATACCGTCGGGCCGCACGGCCGCATCGGATTCTCGCGCCGCCTAGCGCCGGCAACCGGCCCGCGCCCCGCCCTTCCTTCCGACGAAATCCATTCTAAGAGTCTGTTTTGTTACAAAAAATCGCACGGGACGCTTGCCAAACGAACCAAACAAAATGATAATAATTCGCATTAACGTTAGCTATGACGCCTGCCATGATCGTTTGTGTCTGCAAATCCGTATCCGACCGCACAATCCGCTCCTCGATTGCGGACGGCATCGACTCGTTCGACGAGTTGCAGTTTGAACTCGGCGTCGCCTCGTGCTGCGGCAAATGCGAGGAATCCGTGCGTGACGTGATGCTGCAAAGCGGCGTGTGCGCGAGCCGTTGCGGCGTGGTCGAGCATCGGCAGGTGCAGAGCGTCGCCGAGGTCGTGCAAGTCGCGTTCTACGAGCGCAAGGCAGCCTGAGTTCAGCTAGCAGGGCCCGGTGCAAGCCGTGTCGGTGCATCTAAAAGCCCCTCTGCTTCACGCACGCTTTATGTAGCGCTCCGATGCGACGTTGAATGTGCCGCACGTCTGCAACACAACCGCAGTACTGTCCGCCGTACTCCGTTATCCCACTGCCGTCAGCAAGCCAGTACTCGTACCAGCCAGCTACCCCGCTCCCCCTTCGAAAGGAGTTCGAGATGGAATTGCTGATTGGTTTCGTGACTACCTTGTTCATTTCGCTGCTGATTTTCCGAACATGACGATGCCCTGTTTGACGCGCCGCCCGCACGGTGCGCTGCCACACTGACCATGCAGGCTCCGCATCCCGTTTCCGCGAGCGCCACGCTGGCGTCGTCCACCCGACCGAATTCCCGCGCGCTGACGGCCACTGCCATAGTCGCCGCGGTTCACGTCGCTCTGCTCGCCGTGATCATGACGCTGCGTCACGAGCCTGTACCGGTCGCGCTCGAATCGCACGTGATGACCGCCGAACTGCTGCCGCCCGCGCCGCTCGCCGCGCCGGTCGCGCTGCAATCGATCGCTCCGCCGCCGCCCCGGCCAACGCCGCCCGTCCATACGAGGCCGAAAGCCCAGCCGAAGCCGACTCCGACGCCCAAGCCGACGCCAACTCCGTTGCCACAGGCCGCTGCGCCATCGCCGACGCCGGTCGCGGCGCCCGATCCGACGCCGGCCGCGCCCGCCGCGCCGGCGACACCGCCCACCGCGGCAGCGCCCGCGATCGGCAAGCCGACGATGGAAATCAGCGCGCCGAAAAACGTGTCGCACCTCGATTGCAATATCAGCCAGCCCGAATACCCGGCTCTATCGCGGCGCCGCGGCGAATCCGGCACCGCGTACGTGCACTTCGTCGTCGGTCTGACCGGCAAGCTCGAGAACATCGAGTTGAAGAAAAGCAGCGGCTTTAGCCGTCTCGACGACGCGGCCGTGGCCGCCGTACGCGCGAGCGCCTGCAAACCGTATCTCGAGAACGGCGAGCCCGTCAGGGCCGCGTACACCCAGCCTTTCAACTTCAATCTGACCGACTGAAGCAAGCTTTCAAAAACAAGGAATTGCAATGCAAAACTACGGATTGGCACACGTGTGGGCGCAAGGGGATTTCGTGACGCGCGGTATCGCGCTGGCGCTATTGATCATGTCGGTGATGTCGTGGAGCGTGATCGTCGTCAAAGGCTGGAACGTGATGCGCCTGAAGCGCCTGACGAAGAACGCCGAGCAGGCGTTCTGGCATTCGGACGACCTCGCCGACGGCGTGAAAAAGCTCGGCGGCGGCGCCTCGACGCCGCATGACAACCCGTTCCTCGCGCTCGCGCTGTCGGGCCAGGAAGCGGCCGACCATCATCACCAGACGCAGCCGCATCTGCATGACCGCATGGACGTATCGGACTGGATCACGCGCTGCCTGAAAGACACGATGGACGAAAGCGTCGCGCGCATGCAGAGCGGTCTCGCGATTCTCGCGTCGATCGGCAGCACCGCGCCGTTCGTCGGCCTGTTCGGCACCGTGTGGGGCATCTATCACGCGCTGCTCGCGATCGGCGCGAGCGGCCAGTCGTCGATCGACCAGGTCGCCGGCCCGGTCGGCGAAGCGCTGATCATGACCGCGTTTGGTCTGTTCGTCGCGATTCCGGCCGTGCTCGGCTATAACGCGCTGACGCGCGCCAACAAGGCGATCGTCGCGAAGCTGAGCCGCTTCGCGCACGGCCTGCATGCGTTCTTCGTGACCGGTGCCCGCTTGTCGTCGACCAGGCGCGGCGACGGCCTGCGTCTCGCAACCCGCGCCAACTGATCGACGAGGCATCCCAATGGCAATGAGCCCTTTCGCCGGAGACGATGACGACGCCCTGATGAACGAGATCAACATGACGCCGCTCGTCGACGTGATGCTGGTTCTGCTGATCGTCTTCATGGTGACGATTCCGGTGATCCGTCACGCGGTCAAGATCGATCTGCCGCACGCGAGCAGTCAGAGGGAAGACACGAAGCCCGCGCAGGTGACGGTGTCGATCGACGCGGACGGCAACGTGCTGTGGGACAGCACCAAGGTCGACGATGCGGCGCTCGCCGCGAAGATCGCCGCGGCCGCGCAGGCGAGCCCGCAGCCGGAGTTGCATCTCGATGCGGACCGCAAGGTGCCGTACGAGAAGGTCGCTCAGGTGATGTCCGCCGCGCAGGCTGGCGGACTGACGAAGATCGGTTTCGTCACGCAGCCCAAAGCGAAGTAAGCGGTAACGTGGCAAGCGGAGCAGCGCGCTCGTCCACGGGAACTCCCCTTTAAACAGGGCCAAAAAGTAAAAGGCCTTCATCGTCGGATGAAGGCCTTTTTTTGTGCGCACTGGGCGCCTTCGGGCGGCGGGATCATTTGCCATCGGCCGAAGACTGATAGCTTTTATCACCGCATGCGAGGGCCGTGGTCGACACGGACAACGCGGTCAGCCCTATCAGGCCCGCTATGATAGCGGCCATGAGTTTTCGCATAGGACACTCCTTAGCGAAAGGGATTTCACTATATGCCTGTGCGCGCGCGCATTCAAGCAAACGACCATTGAAAGTAATCATGACAGGCCGCGCTTAAATGCTAAAAACGATTTCCGAAGCGCGCTAGCGGCCCGCGGCGCACCGTGCCCCCTTAAGTTGCCACCGAGCCTCATGAAACCGCCGCCGACGCAGCGGAGGACGCCCTCGCCACCGATGCCTGCGCCGCCGCTTTTTCGGCGCGCTCAGGACACTCGCCGATGATGTGCTTGCCCTCATCCGGATCGAGCATCTCGACCAGATAATCGACGAACGCGCGCACGGCCGGCACCATCCCCTGACGCGACACGAACACCGCGTACAACTGCGGCGTCGGAAAACTCCAGCCCGGCATCACCGGCGACAGTTGCCCCGCTCTCAACGCGGCTCCATACATCATCTCCGGCAATGCGGCGATGCCGACGCCGGCGAGTACCGCCTCGCGAATCGTCATCAGATCGGCGGTCACGAGGCGCGGCTCGTGTTCGTGAGCATGGCGCGTGCCGTCGGGCGAGATCAGGTTGTACACGTGGCGGCCGTCGCTCGTCGGCACGTCGAGTGTTTCGAAGCGGTTCAGGTCGCCCGGCGTCAGCGGCGGCGCATTCTGCTGCAGCAGGCTCGGCGCGCCGACCAGCATCTGCTCGGTGCGCCACAGCGGCCGCACGACGATGTTCGCGTTTTCCGGCGGGTCCGAACGCACGCGCAGTGCGACGTCGATCGAATCCTCGAACAGATCGACCACGCGATTCGTCACGCGCATCACGACGCGCACCTCCGGAAAGCGGTGCATGAATTCCGGCAGGATCGTCGACAGAATCGTCTGCGAGATCGTAACCGGCACGCTGACGCGCACCGTGCCGCGCGGCGACGAGCGCAGCTGCTGCACGACATTGACCGCCGCCTGCGCTTCGCTGAGCATCGCCTGACAGTGCTGGTAGAACAGCTGGCCCGCTTCGGTCAGTGCGAGCTTGCGAGTGGAACGCTGCAACAGGCGCACGCCGAGCGACGCCTCCAGCTCCGTGAGCCGACGCGACAGGCGCGACTTCGAGATGCCCAGCATCCGCTCGGCGGCCGAAAATCCGCCATGTTCGACGACCTGCGAAAAGTACATGAGGTCGTTCAGATTGTGTGAATCGATCTTCATCTCATCGTTCCATGAATAGAACAATCCATTGCTGAGGGACGGCTGGCACCGCCAAAAACGGTCCCTATAATAGCCCCATGTTTCAGAAATCGCGCTATTCCCCATTTTTCGAGGTGATATTGATGACTACGTCACGCACGATCGAACGCACGTTCCCGTCGGTTCGCACAGTAGAGGGCGGCGGATTCATCGTTCATCGACCGTTTCCGACGCGTCTGCTGATGGACTTCGATCCGTTCCTGCTGCTCGACGAAATGGGGCCGGTCGACTATGCGCCCGGCGAGGCCATCGGCGCGCCCGATCATCCGCATCGCGGCTTCGAGACGGTCACCTATGTGCTCGAGGGCCAGTTCGGCCACAAGGATTCGGCGGGCCATTCCGGCACGCTGCACGCCGGTGACGTGCAATGGATGACCGCGGGCGCGGGCGTCGTGCATAGCGAAATGCCGGACCCGGAATTCACGCGCACCGGCGGTCGCGTGCACGGCCTGCAGCTATGGGTGAACCTGCCGCGTCGCGACAAGATGATCGCGCCGCGCTACCAGGAAATTCCGTCGACACGCATTCCGGCCGCGACGTCCGAAGACGGTCAGGTGCGCGTGAAGGTCATCGCGGGCGAAGCGCTCGGCGTCAAGGCCGCGATCGAAACGCACACGCCGATCCTGTATCAGCATTTCTCGTTGCAGCCGGGCGCGACGATTCGCCAGCCGGTACCGGCCGACTATCGCGTGTTCGCGTATGGGCTGTCCGGCAAGGGCGTGTATGGCGAAGGCGACGCGCGCGCGGACATCGACGCGCGCACGATGGTGGTGTTCGCCAACGACGGCGACGCGGTGACCATCACGGCCGGCGACGAACCACTCGAAGTGCTGCTGCTCGGCGGCGTGCCGCTGAAGGAGCCGGTGGTGCGCTATGGCCCGTTCGTGATGAATACCGAAGACGAGATCCGTCAGGCAGTGATCGACTATCAGGCCGGGCGGATGGGCGCGATCACGCACTGACAGGCGAGCGCGTGCCGCGCGTTTGTCACGCCTGTCGGCGCGAGGCGAAGCTTGCCACCAGCCACGCGCGCGCCGCCAAATCATCCGCCACGGGCCGCGAACGCCGATAAATTCGTTCACAATAACGGCTCATGTCGCGCGGCCCGCATTGATTTCGACAGTCCGCGGCGCGCGACGCTATTCGATCCCTATCAGAGGAGCGCGTATGGCAGAGCCCACCGTCACCGCCCACATCGGTTCGACGAATTTCCAGGTCGTGTTCGACGACGGCAAGCACACCTGGCTTGCCGACGAACCCGAATCGCTAGGCGGCGGCGACCGCGGCCCGACGCCGGTCTCGCTGCTGCTGTCGAGCCTCGGCGCTTGTACGTCGATCACGCTAAAGATGTACGCGCAGCGCAAAGGCTGGCCGCTCGCGGGCGTACGCGTCAAACTGTCGATGGAAACCGGCGACGCAGGCTCGACGATCGACCGTCAGATCATGCTCGATGGCGAACTCTCCGGCGAGCAGCGGGAACGGCTTTTGCAAATTGCCAATGCGTGCCCGGTGCACAAGATCCTCACGCACACGATCTCGATCCGTTCCGCGCTCGCGGTCGCTTAACAGCCGCAGCAAACGCGCATAGGACGGTCGGACGCCGTCCGTTCGGGTCACGGGTATTGCAATATTTTCATAGGACGCAGTCGTCTTGAATTTCGAACACCTTATTCAGATCAACGATCCGTTGAATCCCTTCGTCGAATCGATGACCCGCGAGCAGCTGTGGGAAGGGCTCGTGCTGCGCGCCGAGCAGCCGCAACTGTTCGTGATGGGTCTCGACAGTTGCACGATCCTGTCGCGCGACGGCAATGTGCTCGAGCGTGAGTTGCACTACGGCCACGCCACTGTGCGCGATCGCGTCACGCTGCAGGAAACCGAAAGCGTGCGCTACGACATCCTGCCGACCGCCGAGCACGTCGGCGGCTCCCTGACGATGACGATCGAGCAGCCCGATGAGTTGCAGTTGTTCCTACGCTTCGAGTACGCGACCACGCTGCCCGTCTCGACCGACCAGGACGCCGTGCAGACGCAGGAGATCGTCAAGTCCGCGTATCGCGAGAACGATATCGATACGGTGCGGCTGATCCGCCAGTACGTCGCGGCCGGGCAGGAACCGGGACCGTTGCACTGACATACCGCGCGGGCGCCCTGCCCGCGCTTTCGCGGGGCCATGTCAGAATGGCTTCCAGAATCGCCATCTAGACGCACTTTCATTCAGCTATCAAAAGTCGGATCCGATCAATTTCTCGATCTTGCAAATAGGAATGGTTATCATTTAGGATGATCGCATCGAATCGACGAACAAGCTAAAACGAATGACCGATATGACTCGCTCCTCCACGCTCAGCCTGCGCCGCTCGGCGGCCGCGCTAACCAGCCGCCCGAAATCGTCGACGACGGCCGCGCCCGCGGCGAAACCCGGCGCGCAACGCACCGCCGGCCAGAGCGAGACGTCGGAACGGGTCGTGCGCAGCGACGCGCTGCTGCAAGGCCATAGTCACATCAGCATCGTGCACAACGGCGACACGTATCAACTGCGTGCGACGCGCCTCGGCAAGCTGATCCTGACGAAGTAGCAAGGCAACACGAGGTAAGTACCGGGTATTGTGGGGACCACCTCCCAGAGAGGTGTTAGGCATTAGCCAGCCACGACGGTTTGCACGCGAGAACTAGACCCCTTCGTGCAGACACCAAGCCAGCCGTCGCAGCAAGCCAGGCCGCTTTTTTGGTTCTCGCTCGAAAGCCGATGCGCGCAACGGCGTACATCGCTGAAGCTGAAAATGAAAAAGCCGTGGGATGTCACCATCCCACGGCTTTTTTTTGCGTGTGCCTGCGTTCGCACCGGATACAGGCGAAGGACTTACTTCGACGCCCAGCCCCAGAACATCAGCCACCACGCGCTATTGACGACCGCCAGCGCCGCGACGAACCACAACATCGCCAGCGCGCGTTGCACGAAGCGCTCGCTGTAGCGGCGCGTGACAAGCCACGCGAGCCATGCGCTCCACGCGCTCGCAATCACGAGAATTGCGATGCGCAGACCCGACGCCCACCACAGCGACACGTGCTCGGCGCGCAGCAGCGACAGCGTCGTCGCCGACAGACCAAGGAATACGCCCGCGCCCGCGATCGGAATCAGCCCCTGCGTCAAGTGATGCAGACGCGTTGCGTCGAAGCGCCCGAGCATGCGCGTCGCGCCCGTCAGCAACAGCAGCAGTGCGGTGCCGTAGACGAGCGCCGTCGCGAGGATGTAGCCGATCAGCAGCGAACCGTCGAGCCACGAGAACACGTCGTTCTGATCGGGGTAATGCGTGAACAGGAACCACGGCGCGTTGGTGTCGAGCGGCCACGTGATGTCGCGATCGACGAGCCACGTCGCGGCGAACATCTTCAGGTCGATGAACCAGCGCGATGCGGTCCAGTGGAACGCGCCGATCGCGATGCCGAGCAGGCCGTACAGGATCAGCGCGGTGTCCCACGGGTTCGCCTTCTTGTCGCCCAACTGCACGATTTCGGTCGACGGCTTGCGCCACGTCAGCGCGATCGCATCGCGGTGTCCGCTGCAGCGGCCGCACATATGGCAGTCCGCCGCACCCTTCATGTTGCGCAACGGCACGAGCGGCGCGCAGTTGATCGGAATCACGCGATGCCCATGCTCGCCGTTCGTGTACGAGCGGCGCCACGCGTCTTCGTCGACCTTGTAGTGAAACGGCGCGAGCCGTGACAGAAGCGAAAAAACCCCGTTGACGGGGCACAGGTATTTGCACCAGACGCGCTTCTCGCGTCCGTATAGCAGACCGATCACGATTGCCGCGAAGGTCGAGCCGCCGAGCACCAGCAACACCGCTTTCGGATACTGGTAGACGCTCACCATCTGCCCGTAGATCGTCGTGATGCCGAACGCGACGAACGGCCAGCCGCCCCAGCGCATCCAATGCGGAATAGCGCGGCCGCGGCCGAATTTGCTCGCGAATTCGGCGAGCGCGCCCTCGGGACACAGCACGCCGCACCAGACGCGGCCGAGCATCACCATCGACAGCAACACGAACGGCCACCAGATGCCCCAGAACACGAACTGCGCGGCGAGCGTCAGGTTGTTCCACAGATGCGCGGTGTCGTCCGGCAGCGGCATCAGCGCGGGCACGACGATCAGGAACGCATACACCGCGACCACGACCCACTGGATGCCGCGAATCACCGCGCCGTGGCGCTGCATCCACTGGCCGGCCGCCGCGAGGCGGCCCGGCCGGGAAGCCATCACGGCGCTCATGCCGCGCGCCCTACCGTCTGCTGCGCGGGCTTGCGACTGGCGCGGCGCACGAGCAGATAAACGACCGCCCAATACACGGCATAGGCGAGCAGATTCATCAGCGCCGGATGCGCGCGGTAGCCGGTCAGCGTCGCGACGAGCGAACCGAAGGTGCTCGAGTCATCGAGAATCGCCGACGAATTCCACAGCTGGTCGACGAGCGTCGGCAGGATTTCCTTGTCGATCAGCTTGTCGACGCCGGTCTGGAACAGCCCCGCGCCGAGGAACAGCAGCATGATTTCGGTGACGCGAAAAAAGAGCCGCCACGAGATGATCTTGCCGCCGAGCTGCAACACGTAGAAGGTCAGGAACGCAAGCGCGAGACCGATCACGACAGCGAGCATCTGACTGCCGTCGACATGACCCGACTGGCCAAAGCCGAGGCCGTACAGGAAGATCACGGTTTCGCTGCCTTCGCGCGCGATCGCCAGTGTGACCAGCAGCGCCACGCCCCACCAGTTCGAATCGCGCTGGCTCTTTTGCAGCGACTGTTCCATGTCGCGCTTCAGCGTGCGGCCGTGCTGCTTCATCCACAGCACCATCTGCACGATCAGCACGCAGGCGATGAGCACCATCGCGGTCTGGAAGTAATCCTGCGCGTCACCGGAGAGCACCTCGGTGAAGCCGACCAGCGCCGCGCCGAGCGCCACCGCCGCGATCACGCCGGCCGCCACGCCGCCCCACAGGTACGGCAAGCCGCGGCGGGCGTCGTCGTCGCCGTTTTTCAACCACGCGTACAGGATGCCGACGACCAGCAGCGCCTCGACGCTCTCCCGCCACACGATGAACAGAATCTGACCCATTCAAGCTCTCCCTTCGATCCTTCTACTGCCCGCTTCCGTTGCCTCGCGCGACCGACAGCGCCCGCTTGCCGTGGCGAGTTCGCGTTCGCATTCGATCGAGACCACTGCTTACTTCGCGACGATCACGCCCTGCGCCTGCTGGTGAAAGTCGTCGAAAAACTTGTATTCGCCCGGCTCCAGCGGAGCGATCACGACGAACGAATCGGCGCCCGGCGCCAGAACCTTCTCTTTACGCAACTGCACGCTTTCGAATTCGGCCGCGCCCTTGCCGGTGTTGCGTACTTCGATCTTGATACGCTGGCCTGCCGGCACTTCGATGCGGGCCGGGTTCAGTTTGCCGTCGTTCATTTCGAGCTTGAAGGTCGGCAGGTCGGCTGCATGAGCCGTGGCCGCCAGGAAAAACGTGGCGCCAAGCATCGCGATCTTTCGGTTGATTCTCATTGCCCTTTCCGGAAAACGCGACGCACCAACGCCAGATTTGACTCCGACTGTCCGCGCGCCGTCTGCTGCATTCACTGATATGTTGAGCGACCGCGTTGGCGCCGCGCGCCGATCAGTAACCGCCCTTCTTGCCGATGCCAGCGAAGGTGAAGTCGTATTCGAGCGTGATTGGCTTGAACCACGGACCCACGCCGGTTTCCTTGTCGACGTGACGGCCGAACGCCATGTGGCCCATTTGCATCGGCGGTTCGACGATCAGCTTCAGGTGATACTTGCCCGGGCCTCGCAGCTTGACGTTGTCGCCGTAGTGCGGACCATCGTTCGCGACCATCGGCATCAGGTCGCCCTTCAACGGCTGGTTCGAGCCGGCCTTCGTCAGTTCGTAGTGCACCTGCAGATACGGCATCCAGTCGCCTTCGGCGAAACCGGTCGGATTGTTCTTGACCGCGTGGATGTCGGACTCGAGGTGAATGTCCGAATCCGACGCCTTGCGCATCATGCCTTCAGGTTCCATCGTGACCGGCTGCAGGTAGACCGCGCCGATTTCCATGCCGCCCTGGATCTGCTGCTTGCCAATCGGATATTCGGCGGCCGAGACCGACAGCGCCGCGACAGCAGCTACCGCTGCCGCGCCACCGCGCACAAAGGAAGAAATCCGCATTGAAGCTCCTTGTTTTGATCAGACTGGGAATCGACTTCGTTGAAACACTGCGCTCGCAAGTCAGATGTAAATTTAAATGCGAACGATTCTCAATATTGGACGAGTTTATCATCGATCGCTGATGAGAACAAACCTGTCAGCACGCTCTGCCTGATGTCAGCAGGGTCTTAAGGCTCGCTTAAGAAACGCTCGTGCGGCGGGGAAACAGGGGCGGAATTCGTCACGGCCAGGTTGGCCGCGCCGACGGCTGCGGGGGGACCTAAAGCGCCGGCCGATGTGAACAGGCGCGGCGAATGGCCGCGCCCTTTCGTGGTGGACAAAAGCGGTGGAGGGACGCTAGCTATTCGACGCCCGACACGTGGTCGCCGACGTTCGCGCCGAACACGCGCTGACGCAGCAGCGCAAGCTGGTCGCGGGTCTGCGCGGCCTTCTCGAATTCGAGATTCTTCGCGTGCTCCATCATCTGCTTTTCAAGGCGCTTGATCTCCTTGGCGAGTTGCTTCTCGGACATGTCCTCGAACTTCGCGCGAGTCTGCTGCTCCTTCAACTCGGCACGCGCTTCGTCGACGTTGTACACGCCATCGATCATGTCGCGAATCCGTTTCACGACGCCGCGCGGCGTAATGCCGTGCGCGGCGTTGAACGCGATCTGCTTCGTACGGCGCCGCTCGGTTTCGTCGATCGCGCGACGCATCGAGTCCGTGATGTTGTCTCCGTACAGAATCGCCTTGCCGTTCACGTTACGCGCCGCCCGGCCGATGGTCTGGATCAGCGAACGCTCGGCGCGCAGGAAGCCTTCCTTGTCCGCGTCGAGAATCGCGACGAGCGACACCTCGGGAATATCGAGCCCCTCGCGCAGCAGGTTGATCCCGACCAGCACGTCGAACGCGCCGAGACGCAGATCGCGGATGATCTCGACGCGCTCGACCGTGTCGATGTCGCTGTGCAGATAGCGCACCTTGATGCCGTGGTCGGCCAGGAACTCGGTGAGCTGCTCGGCCATCCGTTTGGTCAGCGTCGTGACCAGCACGCGGTCGCCGGCCTTGACGCGCTCGTTGATCTCGCCAAGCACGTCGTCGACCTGGCTGCGCGCCGGCCGCACCTCGATTTCAGGGTCGACGAGGCCGGTCGGACGCACAAGCTGTTCGGCGACCTGCCCCGCGGTCCTCTTCTCGTAATCGGCAGGCGTCGCCGACACGAACACGACCTGGCGCATCTTGCGCTCGAACTCGTTGAACTTGAGCGGCCGGTTGTCGAGCGCCGACGGCAGCCGGAAGCCGTAGTCGACGAGGTTTTCCTTGCGCGCGCGGTCGCCGTTGTACATGCCGTTCAGCTGGCCAATCAGCACGTGCGATTCGTCGAGCATCATGATCGCGTCGGGCGGCAGGTAATCGACGAGCGTCGGCGGCGGCTCGCCCGGCGCCGCGCCCGAGAAGTGCCGCGAATAGTTCTCGATGCCCTTGCAGAAACCGAGCTCCTGCAGCATTTCGAGGTCAAAGCGGGTGCGCTGCTCGAGGCGCTGCGCCTCGACGAGCTTGCCTTGGCTATAGAAGAATTCGAGGCGCTCGCGCAGCTCGGCCTTGATCGTTTCGACGGCGCGCAGCACGGTATCGCGCGGCGTCACGTAGTGCGACGACGGATAGACGGTAAAGCGCGTAATTTTCTGCCGCACGCGGCCGGTCAACGGATCGAATAGCTGCAGCGTCTCGACCTCGTCGTCGAACAACTCGACGCGCACCGCCATCTCGGCGTGCTCGGCCGGGAAGATATCGATGGTGTCGCCGCGCACGCGGAACGAGCCGCGCTGGAAGTCGGCTTCGTTGCGGCTGTACTGCATCGCGATCAGCCGCGCGATGACGTCGCGCTGACCGAGCCGGTCGCCGGTGCGCAGCGTCAGGATCATCTGGTGGTATTCGGACGGATTGCCGATACCGTAAATCGCCGACACCGTCGCGACGATCACCACGTCGCGCCGCTCCATCAGGCTCTTGGTCGCCGACAGCCGCATCTGCTCGATATGCTCGTTGATCGACGAGTCTTTCTCGATGAACAGATCGCGCTGCGGCACATACGCTTCCGGCTGGTAGTAGTCGTAGTACGAAACGAAGTACTCGACCGCGTTGCGCGGAAAGAACTCGCGGAACTCCGAATACAGCTGCGCGGCGAGCGTCTTGTTCGGCGCGAACACGATCGCCGGGCGGCCGAGCCGCGCGATCGTGTTGGCCATCGTGAAAGTCTTGCCGGAGCCGGTCACGCCGAGCAGCGTCTGGAACGCGAGACCGTCGCCGACGCCTTCGACGAGCGTGTCGATGGCCGTAGGCTGGTCGCCGGCGGGCAGATACGGCTGGTAGAGCTTGAACGGCGAACCTTCGAACGTGATGAATTTTGATTCGTCGAGCGTATCGTCGGCTTCAGTCAGATGGTGTTCGGACATGAGGGGCGGCACCGGGCCTTGGGCAAAGAATCATTCTAACGGGTTGCGGAAAGCGAAGATCGAGCGGGCTTACGTAGGGCGGACCTGGGCGCCGGTGTGTTATGGCCCTTTGCGGACTTGCGCGCCCTGACGGGGTTTACCGCGAACTCCCATCCCGGGCTCTGTCCTCCACGCCACGCGTCATCGTGGCGCAGTCAGCGCCAATGGACAGCGCACCTCGGCCTGTTCGCGCCGTCGACATCGCCACGCCCGCTCGAATTCCTTACTGCCACATGGCTCTCCAGTGCCTGTTTTTCAAGCAAATAATCGCCTTTTGCCCGTCTGGTCGTCCGAAAAAAGCGCCCGGATTCGTTACAATGCGAAGTTGCGCTCGCTCGCCGCTGTCCATAGGCCGTCCCCGATTTTCGCGTTTCGTCGAACTCACGCCCACCCGCGAAACGCCGCAGACGCCCCAGATGAGGCCGCTCGCGCGCGAAGCTGCCCTCTTTTCACTACTGCTGCCCACCCATCATGTCTCTGTTCTCCGCCGTCGAACTTGCTCCCCGCGACCCGATTCTGGGCCTGAACGAAGCTTTCAACGCCGATACGCGCGCCACCAAGGTCAACCTCGGCGTTGGCGTGTACTTCAATGAAGAAGGCAAGATTCCGCTGCTGCGCGCCGTGCGCGAGGCGGAAAGGGCTCGCGTCGAAGCCGCGCTGCCGCGTGGCTATCTGCCGATCGAAGGTATCGCCGCTTACGATGCCGCCGTGCAAAAGCTGCTGCTCGGCAACGACTCGCCGCTGATCGCGGCCGGCCGCGTCGTCACGGCGCAGGCGCTGGGCGGCACGGGCGCGCTGAAGATCGGCGCGGACTTCCTGAAGCGCGTGAATCCGAATAGCAAGGTCGCGATCAGCGATCCGAGCTGGGAAAATCACCGCGCGCTGTTCGAAGGCGCGGGCTTCGTCGTCGAATCGTATCCGTACTATGACGCGCAGACGCACGGCGTGAACTTCGATGGCATGTTGAGCGCGCTGAACAGCTATGAGGCGGGCACGATCGTCGTGCTGCATGCGTGCTGCCATAACCCGACCGGCGTCGACCTGAGCGTCGAGCAGTGGAAGCAGGTCGTCGAGGTCGTCAAGGCGCGCAACCTCGTGCCGTTCCTCGATATCGCCTACCAGGGCTTCGGCGACAACATCGAAGCGGACGCGGCAGCCGTGCGTCTGTTCGCGGCGCAGGAACTGAACGTGTTCGTGTCTTCGTCGTTCTCGAAGTCGTTCTCGCTGTACGGCGAGCGCGTCGGCGCACTGTCGATCATCACCGCGAGCAAGGAAGAAGCGGCGCGCGTGCTGTCGCAACTGAAACGCGTGATCCGCACCAACTACTCGAACCCGCCGACGCACGGCGGCTCGGTAGTCGCGGCCGTGCTCGCATCGCCGGAACTGCGCGCGACGTGGGAAAGCGAACTGGGCGAAATGCGCGAGCGCATCCGCGCGATGCGCAATGGTCTCGTCGAGCGTCTGAAGGCAAGCGGCGTTGATCGTGACTTCAGCTTCGTGAACGCACAGCGCGGCATGTTCTCGTACTCGGGTCTGACGGCACCGCAAGTGGACCGTCTGCGCGAAGAGTTCGGTATCTATGCGGTCAGCACGGGCCGCATCTGCGTGGCTGCGCTCAATACGCGCAACCTCGACGTCGTCGCCACCGCGATTGCTCACGTGCTGAAGTAAGGCGATTCACAGCGCGGAGGCTTGCCGTGCAAGTGCAGCAGGTTCGCCGCTGCCACCGCCTGTAAAAACGGCGCCCTTTTCTGAAAGGGCGCCGTTTTTTTATTTTCTGACGGTTCGGCCTTGGTTGGCGCAGCGTCGGGGCTCTCCGCGAGGAATCAGCGCGAATCCCGATGAATATCGTGCGTGACGAACCCGGCATCGTTTTCCGGCATATCGAGCCAGTCGGGCTGCTCGAGAGAACGGAGAATATCTTCGAGACCGCTTCGCCAATGCTCGCGCATCGTCGACAGACCGAATTGAAAGTCCTTGTAGTGTCCTTCGTATTCCTTGTGCCGGTAGATCAGGTGAATCACGTTGTAGCGCTTTGAGCACGACAGATCTTCGGCCAGCTTGCACCACGGATCGTCGCGTTGGTCTTCTGGCACACGGTCCAGCACCTCGCGCAGTACGTGGCGGAAACGCTGCGAGCGCTGCAGCATGTCGGTCACGAGACGCGTACGGCTCGAATACTGGATGTCTTTCATGCGCCCCTGCACGTCGGTGAGGTTGTCCGGCACCGGCCCGATCGCACTCCATAGGTCGACCTGAAACGCGAGCGTGTCGCGACGCGGCGTGGACTGGAGCATCTCGTAGAGCGGCGTATTCGACATCAGGCCGCCGTCCCAGTAGAACTGACCGTCGATCTCGACAGCCGCGAAGCCCGGCGGCAACGCGCCAGACGCTATGAAATGCTCCGGCCTGAGCGTGGTGTGGGTATTGTCGAAGTACGCGAAATTGCCCGTGCCGCAATTCACCGCGCCCACCGACACGCGTATTTCGCCGGAATTAATCCGGTCAAAATCACACAGCGACTCGAGCGTGGCCTTCAGCGGCGTGGTGTCGTAGTAGCTCGCCAATTGCGGCGGACCGGACACCGTGGGCAACGGCGGTGGGAAACGCGGCACGAAAAAGCCCTTTTGCCCTTCGACGATCGCGCTCATTGCCTGCGCTGCCGTAAATGCCTTGCGCACCGCTTCGCTCGAATTGAACAGCAGGTGCTCGATCGGGGCCGGCAAGGGCGGCCCGAACGCCGGCTGGCAGATCGTCTCCCAGAATTGCAGCAGACGCTCGACGCGTCGTTCCGGTGGATTGCCCGCAATGATCGCCGTATTCAGTGCACCGATCGAGATGCCCGCAATCCAGTTCGGTTCGATGCCGGCTTCGTAAAGTCCCTGAAAGACGCCGGCCTGATAGGCGCCGAGCGCGCCGCCGCCTTGCAGCATCAGCGCGACGGTTTCGTAGTTGGGCAACCGGAGATGCCGGCGCGGGCGGGCGGCGACCGACGGACCCGCGCCCTCCCCGTCGCCCGACACGCCCGCCCGCGCCCGCTTCAGATTGCGTTGCGCCATGGGCCGCCCCTTAGTGCATGTACCAGCCGTGGCTCACGACGAACGACTGGCCGGTCAGCGCCGCGCTCGGGAATGTCGACAGGAACAGCACGGTCTGCGCGACGTCTTCGACCGTCGTGAAGATACCGTCGACGGTACCGCCCAGCATCACACGCTTGATCACTTCCTCTTCGCTGATGCCGAATTCTTTCGCCTGCTCGGGAATCTGCTTGTCGACGAGCGGCGTGCGCACGAAGCCCGGACACACGACGTGCGAACGCACGTTATGCGCAGCGCCCTCCTTGGCAAGCACGCGCGACAGGCCCAGCAGAGCGTGCTTCGCGGTCACGTACGCCGACTTCAGCGGCGAGGCGAGATGCGAGTGGACCGAGCCCATGTAAATCACGACGCCGCCGCGATTGTCCTTGTACATGTGCTTGAGCGCGGCCTTGGTGGTCAGGAACGCGCCGTCCACGTGAATGGCCTGCATCTTCTTCCAGTCCGAGAACGAATAGTTTTCGATCGGATTGACGATCTGGATGCCGGCGTTGGAAACGAGAATGTCGATCGAACCGAATTCCTCGGCGACCTTGTCGATCCCCTGGTTGACGGCATCTTCGTTCGTCACGTCCATTGCCACGCCGATTGCCTTACCGCCGCCCTTTCTGATTTCTTCAGCCATGGCGTTCGCGCCGTCCTGGTTCAGGTCGGCGATCGCGACCGCAGCACCCGCGGCCGACAGAGTCAACGCGATCTGTTTGCCGATGCCGCTCGCGGCGCCAGTGACGACGGCAACCTTGCCGTTCAGATTCGAGTTCAGAGACGACATCCAGAACCTCCATGCAGTTGATGAGCAATGAGACCACGAGACCGCGCGCGGCGAGAAGTCGGCCAAACGGTATAGACCGTTCGGCGGATGCAGCGCGGCGGCCGACTTTGCTATTGTGCATGAACCCTGCGAACGACATAGGTAAAACGCACATCGAACCGTATCTCTTTAAACTGGACGCTTTCGGGCTGAATCCGGGCTCCATTCCCGTGGCATCACCAATCAGGAGACATGCATGAATTATCGACGTCTGGGCCGCTCGGGCCTGCAAGTGAGCGAGTTGTCCATCGGCTCATGGGTCACGTACGGCAACCAGGTGGATCACCGCGCCGCGCGCGAATCGCTTGCCGCGGCGCGCGACGCGGGCGTCAATTTCTTCGACAACGCCGAAGTCTACGCGGGCGGCAAATCCGAGGAGATCATGGGCCATGCGTTGAAGGAGCTCGCGTGGCCGCGCGTGAGCTACGTCGTGTCGACGAAATTCTTCTGGGGACTCAACGAAGCGCCGAACCAGTACCACACGCTGAACCGCAAGTACCTGATGAACGCGATCGACGCGTCGCTGAAGCGCCTGCAGCTCGACTATGTGGATCTCGTGTTCTGTCATCGTCCGGACCCGAACACGCCGGTCGAGGAAACGGTGTGGGCAATGAGCGACATGATCGCGCGCGGCAAGGCGCTGTACTGGGGCACCTCGGAATGGAGCGCCGACGAGATTCGCGCCGCCTATGAAATCGCCGAGCGGCATCATCTGCACAAGCCGGTCATGGAGCAGCCGCAATACAACCTGTTTCACCGCAAACGCGTCGAGCAGGAATACAAACGGCTCTACGAGGACATCGGCCTCGGCCTGACCACGTGGAGCCCACTCGCATCGGGTCTGTTCACCGGCAAATATCGTGACGGCGTGCCAGCCGACAGTCGCGCGCAGTTGCAGGGCTATGACTGGCTGCGCCAGCAGCTCACGGACCCGACCCGGAACAACGTGGTCGGCCAGCTCGGCGCGGTCGCCGACGAACTCGGCTGCACGGTCGGTCAGCTCGCGATCGCGTGGATTCTGAAGAATCCGAATGTCAGCACGGTGATCACCGGCGCCTCGCGTGTCGAACAGATCGGCGAAAACATGCAGTCCGCCGAGGTGGCCAAGCGCATCACACCGGAGATAAAGCAGCGGATCGAGGAGATCATCGGCGACGCGCACGAGTAATCGCGCACGCAGCGCCACGCACCGGGTGGCTATCCGGGCACGCGCGGTCGCGTACAATACGCGACCGCGCGTCGCCGGCTCCTTCGGGCCAGCCTGCGCTCTCTCAGCGTCCTCTCATCATGCTCAGCTACCGCCACGCCTTTCATGCCGGCAATCACGCCGACGTTCTGAAACACGCCGTCGTGTTGCAGCTCCTGCGCTACCTTGGCCAGAAGGACAAGGCCTACTGGTATATCGACACGCACGCGGGCGCCGGCGTTTACTCGCTGAAGGAAGGCTACGCGACGAAGACCGGCGAGTTCGAGACGGGTATTGCGAAACTGTGGGGCCGCAACGATCTCCCGCCGCTGTTCGCTGAATACGTCGATGAAGTCAGCGCGCTCAATGCCGATGGCCAGTTGCATTTTTATCCGGGCTCGCCGTATCTTGCGTGGCGACAACTGCGCGCGCAGGATCGTATGCGGCTCTTCGAATTGCACAGCACCGAGATCGACGTGCTGCGCCACAATTTTCGCGACGCGGGCCGACGCGCAATGCTGTATGCGGGCGACGGCTTCGACGGGATTCTCACGCTGTTGCCGCCCGCGCCGCGCCGCGCGCTGATCCTGCTCGACCCGTCGTATGAAGACAAGCGCGATTACGGGCGCACGCTGCGCTGTGTCGAGGAAAGTCTGAAGCGGTTTCCGACCGGCACGTATGCGGTCTGGTATCCGCAGGTCAAGCGCCCTGAGTCGCAGCGCTTTCCCGATCAACTGAAGCAGTTGCAGAAGGACAACTGGCTGCACGTCAGCCTGACCGTCAGCAATCCCCCGGAAGACGGCTATGGGCTGTTCGGTAGCGGCATGTTCATCCTGAATCCGCCGTATACGCTCGCCAAGACGCTGAAGGATCAGATGCCATGGCTCGTCAAAACGCTAGGCGAGGACAAGGCTGCGACGTTCAAGGTCGAATATCGCGGCAATTGAACGTGATGAGCGGCGCGTGAGCGTGCCGCGCGCGGTTCCCCGTCACCTGTCTTGCGCAACCCGATCTCCGCATACGCTCACTTGAACTGCGCCGCCGCCTTGCTCGCGAACTGGTTCGTATAGGTAGCACTCAGATCGATCTTCTTCGGATCGAGCCGGCTATCGAACGACGACAACGCGCGCAGCGACGTCGCCGGGCCATCAGCGGGCATCAGTCCGTCCGGCGAATACGCGTCGCGCACGTTGTGAAAGGCGTCGAGATAGAGCGTCGGGTCGCCCAATAGATAGGCTTGCGGCACCATCTTCAGCAGATCCGCGTCGCTCGCAGTCTGCAGCCAATGATTCGCACGCACGATCGCGTTGGTCAGCGCCTGCGTTGTCTTCGGATTTTTCTGGATGAAGCTTTCGGCCGCGTAAAGCGTCGCCGCGGGCATCATGCCGCCGAACACCTCCTGCGTGCCTTTCACCGTGCGCGTATCGACAAGCACCTTGATGGCGCCGCTCCGCGTGAGCTTGGTCATCATTGGATCGACATTGGACAGCGCGTCGATCTGCCCACTGCCCACCGCGGCCAGCACCGTCGCGCCGCTGCCGACGCCGATCGCCGAAATGTCGCTGCGCTGCACGCCGGCCTTGCGCAACGCAACAGTGAGCACGAGATCCGTCGACGAACCCGGTGCGCTCACGCCGACCTTCGCGCCTTTGAAGTCCGCGAGCGACTTGATCTGATCGGCCTTCGACTTCACCACGCCGATCACGATCTGCGGTGCGCGGCCCATCAACACGAACGCGCGATAGTGCTGACCCTTCGCCTGCATGAACAACGTGTGCTCGAACGCGCCCGCGCCGACTTCGGCGCTGCCGCCCACCACCGCTTCGAGCGCTTTCGAGCCGCCCGCGAAGTCTTCGAGCGTGACGTTCAGGCCTTCGTCCTTGAAGTAGCCGAGTTGCTGTGCGGCGAGGACCGGCAGATAGTAGAGGCCAGGTAAGCCGCCGACGGCCATCGTCAGTGTCGGCATTTCCGGCGTGTCCTTCGCGAACCCAGCGCCGGGCAACGCAGCCAGTGCGAGCAGCATCACGCAGGTGCGCGTCGCACGCTGCATCCATTGATTGAGCATGGTGACGTCTCCTTGTTGTGTTTTCCGTTCGAAGCAGTGACGCAGGCGCACATGCCGAGATCGAAGCTCACGGCGGCGAGGCGTGCAACGATTGTCGTCGGACGGTTTCACGGACGCCATGCGCCCAAACCCGAATGAGATTGTCGGGTGCGAGGCAAGCTGGCGTATGGGGGAGAAACGGGACCGCAGAAGCACCGCCGACGATCTTTCGCGCCGTCGGTACCTATTGCGGAAGGGGCACCGCTCGAGGCATCGACCGCGGCGGCACGCCACCACCCGCCGGCAATTGGATATACGGCGCGACCACGAACGGCGGCGACGATTCCGGAGGCAGCTCGACCGGTGCCGCGATCGGCGGCGCGGCGACGATCGGCTCCGGCGCAGGCGGCGAGCTCAGCAGTACGGTACCGCTCTGGCCATTATTGACGCCGCCAAGCGTATCGAGGATCACGGGGGGGCGCCCGTTATCGGACACCGCGAATGCGTCCGACGCGGCGCAGAGGGCGGCGAGCGTCGCCATGGCGGCCGCGGCCATCACGGCTCGGAAAGTTTGCAGCGAACGGACGGAGGACATGGACAGCCCGATTGGTTATGAATGCCGTCTTGCGCGAAAAACGCCATACATTACCGCGGGCCGCGTTACGAAGCTAGTCGATATTCGCCATCAGCAGCTTTCTTGCGCCGTTCACTCGAAAGAACGTCGAAGGCACACGCGGATTTCGATGTCCAGATACGACAAAGCCCCGCTTTGACGGGGCTCGACATTGGTACTGCAATGGCCGCGCAAAAGCAGCCCCGCCAGGTCAAACTCAAAGCGGAAACTTACAGCGAATAGCCGTTGGTTTCGAGCGAACGGATGCGCTGTTCGAGCTGAACGATATCCGACGACGAGGCGAGATATGCCTCACGACGGCTACGTTCCGCGGTTTCGAACCAGGTGCTGAGCTTCTCAAGAATGAATGCAAACATGATGTTCTCCAAGGATCAGATCGAATCCCCGGTGATTTGACATCAGGGATTTCCCGTAAAAGGGTTAACCCGCATTATAGCCTTAAGGTGCAACCTGAACAGTGAAATGCCCGCATGGTGTGCATTCCGTTTTGGAATAGCGCACCGGCAAGGTGCAATGCAGTTCCTGATTTTATTGGGATTCATCCAGGCGTCCTTTAAGTGGACGTCATTTCCGCAATTTTTATGCGCACTTTCGGTGCATGAATCGCTCGACCTTAAGAATCGGCAGGCCGGGTTGCACTTCGATTAGCCGCTAAAGCGGACGGCAACCTTGTCCCGATACAAGATCGGTGTCCGCCAGTCGCTCGATAATCGGACAATCTGGCCGGTCATCACCATGGCAATGATCGGCCAGATGCGCGAGAGTGTCGCGCATGTCCGTCAGTTCGGCGATGCGGCGATCGAGTTCGGCGACATGTTCGAGCGCGATCCGCTTTACTTCGGCACTTGCACGCGAGCGGTCGTGCCATAGAGCAAGCAGCCGCCGGATATCCTCGACCAGAAATCCGAGCCGGCGAGCCTGGCGAATAAAGCGCAAGGAATGCACTTCCTGCGGGCCATACACGCGATAACCGGCGCTCGTGCGCGCCTTCGCAGTCAATAGGCCGACACTTTCGTAGTAGCGGATCATTTTTGCCGTAACGCCCGACACGCGGGCCGCTTCGCCTATGTTCATGACTCTTTCCTCAAGGTTGCGGCTGAACTCCAGTCGATCGTACTCCTTCCCATGGTGGGAAGGTCAGCTACCCAAACAAGGTACGGCAGGCATAATTCGACTATCCGCAATCTGATTCCGCCGAGGTCTTTGCAATGACAATCGAACTCCATGTAGAAGGCATGAGCTGCCAGCACTGCGTTGCCGCTGTCACGAGCGCGATTCGCGAGCACGACGCCGCCGCGCAGGTTCAGGTGGATCTCGCGACCGGCCGCGTGCTCGTGGAGTCGGCGCAACCCGTCGATGCGCTGAAGGCCGCGATTGACGAGGCCGGATACACGGTCACGTCTGTGCGCTGAGGGTGCCGCGCATGTTCAAGGTTGCCGTAATAGGTGGTTCCGGATTGCTCGGCCGCGCGCTCAACGACGAACTCGCGCGCCAGACCGGCTGGCAGACCGTCTCCACCGCATATAGCCGAACGTCCCCGCGAATGGTCGCGTTGGATGTTCGCGATAGCGTTGCGGTCGAGCGTTTCGTCGACCGCGTAGCGCCGGATGCCGTCGTGATTGCCGCGGCGGAGCGCCGTCCCGATGTATGCGAGCGCGACCCGGCGCTTGCTCGCGCGCTGAACGTCGATGCCGTGCGAATGATCGCCGGGGCGGCGAACCGACACGGCGCGTGGACACTGTCGATCTCGACTGACTACGTGTTCGACGGCACGCACCCGCCCTATCGTCACGACAGCACACCTGCGCCACTGAACGCGTACGGACAGAGCAAGCTCGAAGGCGAGCGAGCGCTGACCGACACGGCCGAGGGCGGATGCGTGCTGCGTCTGCCGCTGCTATATGGTCCGATCGTCAGTTGGTCGGAATCGGCCGTGACTAGCCTCGTGCCGTCGATTGCAGCGGCGGCGGTGCCGGGGGCCCAGGCTGCCAGGATGGACGCTTGGGCGATCCGCTATCCTACGTTCACGCCCGATGTCGCTTTCGTGATCCGACAGATGCTCGAGCGGCACGCGCGCGGCGAAACGGTCTCTGGCATCGTGCAATGGTCGGGCGACGAACCGATGAACAAGTACGAGATCGCCGTGCGCCTGGCAGAAGCGTTTCAACTCGACGCGCGTCTGACGCCCCAGCGCACACCCACCGACGCGACGCCGCGCCCGCACAACTGTCATCTGGCATCGAGCCGTTTAGAGGTACTCGGAATCGGCCGACGCACGCCTTTCGATATGGCGATCCGGCTGGTGCTGGCCGCGTTTCCGTGGCAGGGACAGGCCAACTTCCGTATGATCCGGCACCTTACGTGCGTGCGGTAAGCGGCTGGCGAACCCACGTTGACGGACGGTGAATCAGGCGACAGCGGTAAGAGGTTGCCAGTTATGTGGCAGCAATGCGGCGATGTCGCTTGCCCTGTGGGTGGGCGGCCGTGTCCCGATGTCTTTCAGATATGCGTGGGGTTCGTGACCGTTGAGTTGCGCTGAGCGGATGAGGCTCATGATTGCGGCCGCACGTTGGCCAGCGCGCAGCGACCCAGCGAACAATCAGATCCTATGTAGCGTGAGAGTCGTCCGCATTCGACTTTGGGCTATCTGTCGCCCGTTGCCTACGAGGCAAAACCGACAGTAAAAGAACCTATCAGCCTGTCCGAAATAACTTGACCACTACAATTAAACCCGCCGTTGCGCTTCGACCTTGAAATCGCCCTTTCCACGTAATGATTTGGCTTACTGATACGCATAAGACTATCCGATATAGTAAGAGAGTCCTTGTGTCCTTAGATGCGTGCGTGCGGGAGGCTAGCGTTGAGCGCGGGAACGCCGCCGAGCAGCGCTCGGGACGAGCTAGACGCTTGTTTGTGCGCAGGTCATATGCGCAAAAAAGCGTCGATCAACAGGCTACTTTTGGCAGTGGCTGGCAACGGCGTCCGACCACGCTTATTGTTCGTGCTCGGTCGAGCATGTTGCTGTTGATTTGGGCCGCGTAAACGCAAAAACCCCACCGCGGCGGGTGGGGTTTCTGACTGGAGGGGAGCCTGACGATTACCTACTTTCACACGGGCAATCCGCACTATCATCGGCGTGGAGTCGTTTCACGGTCCTGTTCGGGATGGGAAGGGGTGGGACCGACTCGCTAT
This sequence comes from Paraburkholderia sp. CI3, assembly GCF_050436505.1. Lineage (NCBI taxonomy): Bacteria > Pseudomonadati > Pseudomonadota > Betaproteobacteria > Burkholderiales > Burkholderiaceae > Paraburkholderia > Paraburkholderia sp. CI3. The sequence continues at coordinate 5,640 of NZ_JBNDMI010000004.1, read as the reverse complement.
GGTCATCAGGCATGACGGGTTGCTGCGTCGCAGGGCTGGAGTCAACCGCTTGCGCCACAGCCAATCGGGAAGAAGCGTAAAGGATTCGAGTGTGGGGGTTGTGTTGTTTCTGGCACAACACTGAATCCCAACCGTGCGTTTCTGTTGGCTCCCGCGGGAGTTCACACCAATCCCCTTCGGGGATCGGACCGGCGTAAGTGCTCAAGCACTAACGCGGGTCGAGACACACCTGTTATAGGATCAAGCCTTACGGGCAATTAGTATCAGTTAGCTCAGTACATTACTGTACGTGCACACCTGACCTATCAACGTCCTGGTCTTGAACGACCCTTCAAGGGGCTCGAAGCCCCGGGGATATCTCATCTTAAGGCGAGTTTCCCGCTTAGATGCTTTCAGCGGTTATCTCTTCCGAACATAGCTACCCGGCGATGCCACTGGCGTGACAACCGGTACACCAGAGGTTCGTCCACTCCGGTCCTCTCGTACTAGGAGCAGCCCCCTTCAAATATCCAGCGCCCACGGCAGATAGGGACCAAACTGTCTCACGACGTTTTAAACCCAGCTCACGTACCTCTTTAAATGGCGAACAGCCATACCCTTGGGACCGGCTACAGCCCCAGGATGAGATGAGCCGACATCGAGGTGCCAAACACCGCCGTCGATATGAACTCTTGGGCGGTATCAGCCTGTTATCCCCAGAGTACCTTTTATCCGTTGAGCGATGGCCCTTCCATACAGAACCACCGGATCACTATGACCTGCTTTCGCACCTGTTCGACTTGTCAGTCTCACAGTCAAGCACGCTTATGCCATTGCACTATCAGCACGATTTCCGACCGTACTTAGCGTACCTTCGTACTCCTCCGTTACACTTTGGGAGGAGACCGCCCCAGTCAAACTGCCTACCATGCACTGTCCCCGACCCGGATCACGGGCCAAGGTTAGAACCTCAAACAGATCAGGGTGGTATTTCAAGGACGGCTCCATTGAGACTGGCGTCCCAACTTCATAGCCTCCCACCTATCCTACACAGACCGGTTCAAAGTCCAATGCAAAGCTACAGTAAAGGTTCATGGGGTCTTTCCGTCTAGCCGCGGGGAGATTGCATCATCACAAACACTTCAACTTCGCTGAGTCTCGGGAGGAGACAGTGTGGCCATCGTTACGCCATTCGTGCAGGTCGGAACTTACCCGACAAGGAATTTCGCTACCTTAGGACCGTTATAGTTACGGCCGCCGTTTACCGGGACTTCAATCAGGAGCTTGCACCCCATCATTTAATCTTCCGGCACCGGGCAGGCGTCACACCCTATACGTCCACTTTCGTGTTTGCAGAGTGCTGTGTTTTTATTAAACAGTCGCAGCCACCAGTTTATTGCAACCCTTTCACCCTTCTGGCGCAGGCCAGTCAGGCTATGAGGGCGTACCTTATCCCGAAGTTACGGTACCAATTTGCCGAGTTCCTTCTCCCGAGTTCTCTCAAGCGCCTTAGAATACTCATCTCGCCCACCTGTGTCGGTTTGCGGTACGGTCACTGTGAAACTGAAGCTTAGAGGCTTTTCCTGGAACCCCTTCCAGTTGCTTCGTCGCCTAGGCGACTCGCCTCGCACCCTTGAATTGCGCGCCCGGATTTGCCAAAGCGCCTTCTCCAATGCAAGGACCGGGACTTCCAACACCCGGACAACCTTCCGCGATCCGTCCCCCCATCGCATTTCACAATGGTGCAGAAATATTAATCTGCTTCCCATCAGCTACGCATTTCTGCCTCGCCTTAGGGGCCGACTCACCCTACGCCGATGAACGTTGCGTAGGAAACCTTGGGCTTACGGCGAGGGGGCCTTTCACCCCCTTTATCGCTACTCATGTCAGCATTCGCACTTCCGATACCTCCAGCACACTTTCCAGTGCACCTTCGCAGGCTTACGGAACGCTCTCCTACCATGCACATTACTGTGCATCCGCAGCTTCGGTATATGGCTTAGCCCCGTTACATCTTCCGCGCAGGACGACTCGATCAGTGAGCTATTACGCTTTCTTTAAAGGGTGGCTGCTTCTAAGCCAACCTCCTGACTGTTTTAGCCTTCCCACTTCGTTTCCCACTTAGCCATATTTGGGGACCTTAGCTGGCGGTCTGGGTTGTTTCCCTCTTGACACCGGACGTTAGCACCCGATGTCTGTCTCCCGTGATTGCACTCTTCGGTATTCGGAGTTTGCTATGGCGTAGTAATCCGCAATGGACCCCACAACCATGACAGTGCTCTACCCCCGAAGGTGACACACGAGGCACTACCTAAATAGTTTTCGGAGAGAACCAGCTATTTCCAGGTTTGTTTAGCCTTTCACCCCTATCCACAGCTCATCCCCTAACTTTTCAACGTTAGTGGGTTCGGTCCTCCAGCACGTGTTACCGTGCCTTCAACCTGGCCATGGATAGATCACCTGGTTTCGGGTCTACACCCAGCGACTGGACGCCCTGTTCGGACTCGCTTTCGCTACGCCTGCCCTAATCGGTTAAGCTCGCCACTGAATGTAAGTCGCTGACCCATTATACAAAAGGTACGCCGTCACCCCGCTTTAAGCGCTCTCGCGCTTAAATCCACTTCAAGCGCGCAGTGGTCATGTTTCAGACTTGATGTCTTTTGACGCATTCATTTCATGAATGCGCCGAAAGCGCTTAAAGCGGGGCTCCGACTGTTTGTATGCATGCGGTTTCAGGATCTGTTTCACTCCCCTCCCGGGGTTCTTTTCGCCTTTCCCTCACGGTACTGGTTCACTATCGGTCGATCACGAGTATTTAGCCTTGGAGGATGGTCCCCCCATCTTCAGACAGGATTTCACGTGTCCCGCCCTACTTCTCGTACACCCAGTTCTTCCATGCTGTTTTCGTCTACAGGGCTATCACCTGCTATGGCCGCACTTTCCAGAGCGTTCGACTAACAATACGGATAACGTGTACCGGCTGATCCCATTTCGCTCGCCACTACTCTGGGAATCTCGGTTGATTTCTTTTCCTGCGGTTACTTAGATGTTTCAGTTCACCGCGTTCGCTTCACGTAGCCTATGGATTCAGCTACGGATACTCCATTAGGAGTGGGTTTCCCCATTCGGACATCTCCGGATCAATGCTCGTTTGCCAGCTCCCCGGAGCTTTTCGCAGGCTACCGCGTCCTTCATCGCCTGTGATCGCCAAGGCATCCACCACATGCACTTGTTCGCTTGACCCTATAACGGGTGTGTCTCTGTGTCGACCCACGTTAGCGCTTTAGCGCTTACGTGGGTCCCATCCCCGGAGGGGATAGACGCACTCGCTACAGGTTGAGTATTCGTGTTGCGCCGTATTCCAAGGCAATCTTTCGATCACCTTTAAAATACATCGATACAATCACAACCCTGATTCACCTACTCGGCACCCATCTCCAGGCGCCTTTCGTGAATCTCTTTACTACTTCTTCCTGATTGTTAAAGAACGGCAGCCGGTATGAAGCCTGTGCCTCATACCGCTCTGACTGGCTCAATCGCCAATGCGCAACGCTCTGCCTTCATGCAGAACCCTGCGCATTGAGGATTGGTGGAGGATGACGGGATCGAACCGACGACCCCCTGCTTGCAAAGCAGGTGCTCTCCCAGCTGAGCTAATCCCCCAGTCCCACAGATATTCCAGCGGCCCCAGCCCTTCAGCTCACCAGACAAGACCGTGGTGGGTCTGGATGGATTCGAACCATCGACCCCCGCCTTATCAAGACGGTGCTCTAACCGGCTGAGCTACAGACCCCTGAAGTCTGTCTGCGTTGCTTCTAACCACAGCCGATAAGCGTGAGCACTTGAGTGCAATGAATGCACAGCTCTGGAAAGGAGGTGATCCAGCCGCACCTTCCGATACGGCTACCTTGTTACGACTTCACCCCAGTCATGAATCCTACCGTGGTGACCGTCCTCCTTGCGGTTAGACTAGCCACTTCTGGTAAAACCCACTCCCATGGTGTGACGGGCGGTGTGTACAAGACCCGGGAACGTATTCACCGCGGCATGCTGATCCGCGATTACTAGCGATTCCAGCTTCACGCACCCGAGTTGCAGAGTGCGATCCGGACTACGATCGGTTTTCTGGGATTGGCTCCACCTCGCGGCTTGGCAACCCTCTGTTCCGACCATTGTATGACGTGTGAAGCCCTACCCATAAGGGCCATGAGGACTTGACGTCATCCCCACCTTCCTCCGGTTTGTCACCGGCAGTCTCCCTGGAGTGCTCTTGCGTAGCAACTAGGGACAAGGGTTGCGCTCGTTGCGGGACTTAACCCAACATCTCACGACACGAGCTGACGACAGCCATGCAGCACCTGTGTTATGGCTCCCTTTCGGGCACTCCCGCCTCTCGGCAGGATTCCATACATGTCAAGGGTAGGTAAGGTTTTTCGCGTTGCATCGAATTAATCCACATCATCCACCGCTTGTGCGGGTCCCCGTCAATTCCTTTGAGTTTTAATCTTGCGACCGTACTCCCCAGGCGGTCAACTTCACGCGTTAGCTACGTTACCAAGCCAATGAAGGCCCGACAACCAGTTGACATCGTTTAGGGCGTGGACTACCAGGGTATCTAATCCTGTTTGCTCCCCACGCTTTCGTGCATGAGCGTCAGTATTGGCCCAGGGGGCTGCCTTCGCCATCGGTGTTCCTCCACATCTCTACGCATTTCACTGCTACACGTGGAATTCCACCCCCCTCTGCCATACTCCAGCGCTGCAGTCACCAATGCAGTTCCCAGGTTAAGCCCGGGGATTTCACATCGGTCTTACAGCACCGCCTGCGCACGCTTTACGCCCAGTAATTCCGATTAACGCTCGCACCCTACGTATTACCGCGGCTGCTGGCACGTAGTTAGCCGGTGCTTATTCTTCCGGTACCGTCATCCCTCACGGATATTAGCCACGAGGTTTTCTTTCCGGACAAAAGTGCTTTACAACCCGAAGGCCTTCTTCACACACGCGGCATTGCTGGATCAGGCTTGCGCCCATTGTCCAAAATTCCCCACTGCTGCCTCCCGTAGGAGTCTGGGCCGTGTCTCAGTCCCAGTGTGGCTGGTCGTCCTCTCAGACCAGCTACAGATCGTCGGCTTGGTAGGCCTTTACCCCACCAACTACCTAATCTGCCATCGGCCGCCCCTTGAGCGCGAGGTCCCGAAAGATCCCCCGCTTTCCTCTCCCGAGCGTATGCGGTATTAATCCGGCTTTCGCCGGGCTATCCCCCACTCCAGGACACGTTCCGATGTATTACTCACCCGTTCGCCACTCGCCACCAGACCGAAGTCCGTGCTGCCGTTCGACTTGCATGTGTAAGGCATGCCGCCAGCGTTCAATCTGAGCCAGGATCAAACTCTTCAGTTCAAACCTGTTACTGTGTTCGGGCTCTCTCGAACCCGGTCGCTCACTCAACGTACTGACGATGATTGATCCGTCTTTCGACAGACAAACCTTCCTCTAATACTGTGTGAGGCTTCTGATACTTCTGCCTGACAGCAGACTCCGGAGAATCCGCCGCCGCATTCCGCATCAAGCGCCCACACTTATCGGCTGTTAGTTTTTAAAGATCGGTCCGCCAAACCCGCCGCGCCTGAACCACCTGAACCACCACTACCCGGCACCG